>NZ_CP054705.1:0-2400000 GCF_016495725.1 Salicibibacter cibarius
ATGCTAAATGGTAAATACACATTCAATACGTTTGTCATCGGTTCCGGCAATCGATTTGCGCACGCGGCTTCATTAGCAGTATCCGAAGCCCCGGCAAGGGCATACAATCCGCTCTTCATTTATGGAGGCGTCGGACTTGGAAAAACGCATTTGATGCATGCCATCGGACATTATGTAATGGAACACAACCCGGAATCACACGTCGTCTATTTATCATCCGAAAAATTCACGAATGAGTTCATCAATGCGATTCGGGATAATCGGGGAGAAGATTTTCGCAACAAGTATCGGAATGTAGATATTTTACTCATCGACGATATTCAATTTTTAGCCGGAAAAGAGCAAACGCAAGAGGAGTTTTTCCATACCTTTAACACGTTACACGAGGATGCGAAACAAATTGTAATCTCAAGCGACCGGCCGCCAAAAGAAATTCCGACACTCGAAGACCGCTTGCGCTCTCGTTTTGAATGGGGACTTATCACCGATATTACCCCTCCCGATTTGGAAACAAGGATCGCGATTCTGCGCAAGAAAGCCAAAGCGGAAATGCTGGAAATTCCAAATGAAGTCATGCTCTATATCGCAAACCAAATCGACACGAATATCCGCGAGTTGGAAGGGGCGCTCATTCGAGTCGTTGCTTATTCTTCCCTTATTAACGAAGACATGAATGCGGATCTTGCCGCTGAAGCATTAAAAGACATCATTCCAAGTTCAAAACCACGGGTTATCGGCATTGAAGATATTCAAGCGCATGTTGCCGCCTATTACCAAGTAAAACTGGAAGAAATTACAGCAAAAAAACGAACCAAAGCCATCGCTCATGCCAGACAAGTCGCCATGTACTTATCAAGGGAAATGACAGAATCGTCTTTGCCAAAGATAGGGGAAAAATTCGGAGGAAGGGACCATACCACTGTTATTCACGCGCACGATAAAATCAGCAAATTATTATCCAATGATCAGCAACTGCAACATCAACTTGAGGAAATCACAAACAAAGTAAAACAATAACAAGTGGATAACCTTAATTAAACGTGGGATTTGCCCACAAGTCTATGCACAGGGGATAAATCTTACGAACACAAGCAAAACTTGTTTTATTCACAACCTACACATCCTCTACGACTACTACTGAATTTTTTTATATAAATAATAAAGGGATTTTAAAATCGTTTAGAAAAACTTGGCTTTTCGCTAAGCTCTTATAACAAAATCCTTACCTACTAAAAAACCTCTGTTTACTTATGATAGGAGAGGGAATTATGCATATTACAATTGATACCCAAACGTTTATCACCAGTGTGCAACATGCAAACAAAGCAGTATCTTCAAAAACAACCATCCCCATCTTGACGGGAATTAAAATTCAAGTACACACAGATGGGATTACATTGATCGGCAGTGATTCTGATGTATCAATCGAAACATTTATCCCGAAGAGTGACGAAGAACAAAGTTATATGACTATTCATGAAGAAGGAGAGATGGTTTTACAAGCAAAATATTTCTCTGAAATTGTCCGAAAAATGCCCGGAGAAACGTTAACCTTAAAAAAAGATGGCAATATGTCGGCAACGATTTCATCGGCAAATGTTATTTTTCATCTGAACGGTTTTGATCCGGACAATTATCCAAAACTGCCGCAATTAGAGGAAGACCAAGTGTTCACACTCCCGTATCATTTATTAAAGGATATCATTCGCCAAACTGTTTTTGCCGTCTCAACACAAGAAACACGCCCTGTTCTTACCGGGGTGAATTTTTCAATCAACGACCAAGAACTCACTGCAACGGCAACCGATAGCCACCGCCTCGCGATGAGAACGGTCGGAGTTGAAACCGATGAAACCTTGGAAATTAATAATGTGATCATCCCAGGAAAAAGCCTAATCGAACTCAGCCGTATCCTGGACGATAGTGAAGATATGATCACCATCATTGTGACAAACACACAAGTACTCTTTAAAATGAAAAATTTACTGTTTTTTTCCAGATTGCTTGATGGAAAATTTCCCCTCACATCAAATATGATTCCATCGGAAGGGAAAACAACTGTCACATTGTCGACAAAAGCATTAAACCAATCGTTGGAACGGGCGATGCTTCTTTCAAGGGAAGCTAAAAATAATGTCGTTCACGTTAAAAGCATCGGATCGACTGAAATAGAAATTACATCAATCTCTTCGGAAGTAGGCAAAGTGAAAGAATCCATCGAAGCTGATGAAATCAACGGCGAAGATCTACAAATTGCTTTTAACGGAAAAAATACGTTGGACGCTTTAAAAACCCTTGATTGTGAAAGAATCTCCCTCATGTTTACCGGCACAATGAGTCCTTTTGTAATTCGTCCCCTCGATCATCAACAAATGATTCACTTATTTTCTCCGGTTCGCACATCTTAACGTTAGAAAAACTTGGCTTATCGCCAGGGATGGCGACAGTCAAAGTCTTTTCTTATACTATCATTCAAACAATTTATACTGTAATCCTTTAACAAAGTTAAACATTGTTAAAGTACAAAACGTTGGCGGCTCCGTGCATCCGGAGCCCCTTTCTCTTTTTTCCCTCAGGAAACTGGCTTTCTTTTGCTTTTTTTAGTAAAATAGAAGATGGAATCACATGCACGTTTACATTTATGTTTACGTTTATGTGTACATTTTTCAATGAACGCCGGATGGTGATCACAAATGCAAGATAAAATCCAAATAACAACCCCCTATATCACCTTGGGACAATTATTAAAAGAAGCGGCCGTCGCGGATACGGGGGGAATGGTGAAAATCATTTTAGCCGAATACAACGTCTATGTGAACGATGAACATGAGGAACGGCGCGGGCGAAAACTATACCCCGGGGATCGCGTCAAGGTTGAAGATACAGGAACTTTCATCGTTGAAGGAGCGTAATTCCTTAGAAAACTTGGCTTTTCGTCAAGCTTTTATGGCGAAAGCCTTAGTTGCACTTATGCAGGTGATAAAGTTAATTGATACTTGCTTACCTGCCAAAAAGGAGCGATGAAGTTGTATGTACGCGATCTCTCGATCAGCGATTATCGAAATCTCGAAGAAACAACCCTCACTTTTGAGAACACCGTTAATCTGTTTATAGGAGAAAATGCACAAGGAAAAACCAACCTTATGGAAGCGTTATACGTATTAGCATTTGCGAAATCACATCGTACAAATCGTGATCGGGAACTGATTACTTGGGGAAAAGATTACGCACGTGTCCATGGTGAGATAAACAAGAGGGTAAGTTCCCTTTCCCTTGATATACAATTTTCACCCCAAGGCAAACGTGCCAAACTGAACGGGTTGGAACAACAACGGATCAGTGAATTTATTGGCGCTTTAAACGTCGTCATGTTTGCCCCCGAAGATTTAAACCTCGTCAAAGGTGGGCCAAAACAACGCAGGCGCTTTATTGATATGGAAATCGGACAAATAAGCAATGTATACCTTTATCATTTGGCCCAATATCATCGCATATTAAAACAACGAAATCAGTTGTTAAAAGACTATGCGCAAAAGCGAGCATCCGAAACAACTGTTATGCACGACGTTTTAACCGAGCAACTCATGAAAGCTGCCGCTCAAGTCGTTCAACGCCGACTATCCTTTATCCATCAACTGCAAAAATGGGCCGGTCCTACCCACCGGTCTATTAGCCGACAATCGGAAAACCTGCAAATCGCGTATGTTCCGAGTGCCGATGTATCATTAGAGCTAGACTTGTCGACAATAGAGCATAGGTATGCAGAAGCTTTTCAAGAAAAAAAAGAACAGGAAATGCGCAGGGGATTAACGCTCATTGGGCCTCATCGGGAAGACCTTGCCATCTATGTGAATGATCGGGACATCCAAACGTATGGTTCCCAAGGGCAACAGCGAACCGCTGCGCTTTCATTGAAATTGGCAGAAATTGAGCTAATCGAGAAAGAGACCGCCGATCCACCGGTTTTATTATTGGATGATGTCCTCTCGGAACTGGATGATTTTCGACAGTCTCATTTATTAAATACTATTCAGGGAAGAGTACAAACGTTTATTACAACGACAAATATTAGCGGTATCAAACATGAGGTTCTTCAACACGCGAAAACCTTTCATGTCCACAATGGAAATATTTCTCCCAATGTTTGATTCATAGATTCAAATTTTAGGGAAATGAGGTGTTTTTTTGTTTGTTCACATTGGCGGATACACCGTCATTCGCTCCAAAGACATCGTTGCCATTTTAAATTACGACGTCCAGGAAGCATCGACGATTACCCAACAATATCTCGCGTCCTTAAATGAAAATGAGATCGTAAAAATTGCGGAGGATTACGACTCAACGAAATCACTCGTCGTCACCTCCGAGAAATTATATCATTCACCCATTTCCTCCACGACCCTGAAGCGACGTTCACAAAATATGCTCGATGACGTAAGCGATGATACATGATCTGCCCCAGTGCTCCGATCCGGTTTTGTACGAACCTTTAATTAGAAGCGTAGGTGAAGATTGCCCATGGAACAACATTCGTATGATGAAAGTCAAATACAGGTACTCAAGGGTTTGGAAGCTGTTCGCAAGCGCCCGGGGATGTATGTCGGTTCTACAAACGCGCGGGGACTCCATCATCTCGTTTGGGAAATCGTCGATAACAGCATTGATGAAGCGATGGCCGGCTTTTGTGATGAGATTCATATCGCAATTGAAAAAGACAACAGCATAACGGTTACCGATAACGGCCGTGGCATCCCTGTCGGCATGCACGAAAAAGAAGGAAGACCAACGTTGGAAGTGATCATGACCGTTCTTCACGCCGGCGGAAAATTCGGCGGCGGCGGATACAAAGTTTCCGGTGGCTTGCATGGCGTAGGGGCTTCTGTCGTGAATGCCCTATCCGAGCACATGGAAGTTGAAATCCATCGCGACGGAAACATTTATTATCAAGATTATCGGCAAGGGATTCCACAGCGAGAACTTTCGGTCACGGGACAGAGTAACCAAACAGGTACACGAATCCGTTTCACGCCTGACAGCACGATTTTCACCGAAACGAGAGAATATGAAGCTGACACGTTAATGACTCGTTTAAGAGAGTTGGCATTTTTGAATAAAGGGCTCCGCGTTTTCTTTACAGACAGACGAGAAGAAGAGCCGGAAACGAAAGACTACTACTATGAAGGCGGGATCCAATCCTTTGTTGAGTATTTAAATCAGTCAAAGGAACCGCTTCATGAACCGCCGATCTATATCGAAAGTGAACAAGCAGGCATCCAAGTAGAGATCGCGGTTCAATATAACAATAGTTTTACGAGCAATATCTATTCATTTGCCAATAATATCAATACACATGAAGGCGGCACACATGAATCGGGATTTAAAACGGGATTAACACGTGTGATTAATCACTATGCCCGTCAGCATCAACTGTTCAAAGACAATGATCCGAACCTTGTGGGAGAAGATGTCCGTGAAGGGTTAACCGCTATAATATCCGTGAAAATCCCGGATCCACAATTTGAAGGGCAAACGAAAACCAAGCTGGGGAACAGCAATGTCAGAACGGCCACCGATCAACAATTCAGCGATCATTTCGCCCGTTTTCTTGCTGAAAACCCCGATACAGCCCGAAAAGTGGTGGAAAAAGGGATCACTGCATCAAGAGCCCGTGAAGCGGCTAAAAAAGCCCGGGAATTCACTCGCCGCAAAAGTGCGCTTGAAGTCGGATCGCTTCCCGGAAAACTGGCGGATTGTTCTTCACGGGATGCTACCATCAGTGAAATGTATATCGTTGAGGGCGATTCGGCCGGAGGTTCGGCAAAAGCAGGGAGAGATAGCTATTTTCAGGCTATTCTTCCCTTGCGCGGGAAGATATTAAACGTAGAAAAAGCGCGTCTTGACAGGATTCTCAACAACAATGAAATTCGTTCCATCATTACCGCGCTCGGCACGGGGATTGCCGACGAATTTACGATTGAGAAAGCGCGTTATCACAAAATCATCATCATGACGGATGCCGATGTGGATGGGGCGCATATCCGAACACTTATTTTGACGTTTTTCTATCGTTTTATGCGCCCATTGATTGAAAGTGGTTATGTATATATTGCCCAGCCCCCGCTATACCAAGTGAAACAAAACAAGAAAGTCCGCTACATCCAGGACGAAAAAGATTTACAACCGCTTTTGGATGAATGGCCGGACACACCTGTACCGGATATTCAACGATATAAAGGTTTGGGTGAAATGAATGCCGATCAATTATGGGAAACAACCATGAACCCGGAAGGGCGAAAACTTCTGCAAGTGACTTTAGAAGATGCAATGATTGCGGATGGCGTTTTCGATACGCTTATGGGGGACAGAGTCGAGCCTCGACGAGAATTTATCCAGGATAACGCAGAATACGTACAAAACCTCGATGTTTAATACGGGAAGTGTGAGAAAACTCCCTTTTCACACCTCGGAAATTGGAGGGTAAGGAATGGCAGATCACGAATCTAATGTCCATGAAATAAATATCAGTCAGGAGATGCAGTCATCGTTCCTGGATTATGCCATGAGCGTCATTGTCAGCCGTGCCCTTCCCGACGTTCGTGACGGCATGAAACCCGTGCATCGGCGCATTCTTTACGCGATGAACGAACTTGGGATGACGCCGGACAAAGCTCATAAAAAATCAGCGCGAATTGTCGGGGATGTGATCGGTAAATACCATCCCCACGGCGACAGTGCTGTCTATGAAACAATGGTGAGAATGGCACAGGATTTCAGTTACCGGTACATGCTCGTGGATGGACACGGGAACTTCGGCTCGGTCGACGGGGATTCAGCTGCAGCCATGCGGTATACGGAAGCCCGTATGTCAAAAATTTCCAATGAACTCGTTCGGGATATTCGCAAAGACACGGTGGACTACCAAGACAATTACGATGGTGCCGAGAAGGAACCTGTCGTGCTACCGGCGCGTTTCCCCAATTTGCTTGTGAACGGCGCATCCGGGATCGCGGTCGGAATGGCGACGAACATTCCCCCACACCAATTGGGGGAAGTGATCGATGGGTTATTGGCACTAAGTCGAAACCCCGATTTAAGTGTGGACGAATTGATGGAGTATATTCCCGGTCCCGATTTTCCAACGGCAGGTTTAATCATGGGCCGAAGCGGAATCCGCAGAGCCTACCACACAGGTCGGGGCTCCATCACTTTGCGGGCTAATGCCCACATTAACGAGCAAAAAAACGGCAAAGAAGAAATTATCGTCACGGAGTTGCCGTACCAAGTGAATAAAGCGCGTCTCGTTGAAAAAATTGCCGAGCTTGTGCGGGAAAAAAAGCTCGATGGAATCACGGACTTGCGCGATGAAACATCTCGAAACGGCATGCGCATTGTGATGGAACTTCGCAAGGATGCAAACGCCAACGTGCTTTTAAACAACTTGTATAAATGGACGACGATGCAAACGACGTTTGGCGTCAATTTGTTGGCACTTGTCAATGGACAACCGGAAGTACTCAATCTTAAGCAATCGCTCAGCCTTTACCTTGATCACCAGGTGGAGGTTATTCGCCGGCGCACCCAGTTCGATTTAAACAAGGCTGAGGCTCGCGCACACATTTTGGAAGGCTTAAGAATTGCCCTCGATCATATTGATGCGATCATCGAATTGATCCGCTCGTCCGAAACGACCGATATTGCTCGCCAGGGCTTGATCGAAACCTATGATCTAAGCCATGAACAAGCACAAGCAATCCTTGATATGCGCTTGCAGCGCCTTACCGGTCTTGAAAGGGATAAGATCGAAGAGGAATATAAAGGGTTGATCGAGCGTATCACGGAATTAAAAGCGATTTTAGCAGATAATGAAAAAGTTCTCGATATCATTCGCGATGAACTGAGTGATATTAAAAAACGCTACAATGATGAACGCCGTACAGCCATTCATGCAAGCGAAAATGTGCTCGAAGACGAAGATTTAATCCCACAAGAAAACGTCGTCATCAGCATTACGCATGAAGGGTACATTAAACGTTTGCCCCTTACGACGTATCGTAGTCAGCGCCGCGGCGGCCGTGGGATTCAAGGAATGGGCACCAATGATGGAGATTTTGTCGAACATCTGTTTACAACCAACTCTCATCACACGATCCTTTTCTTTTCAAACAAAGGAAAAGTTTATCGGCTGAAAGCGTATGAAGTGCCCGAGTTAAAACGTACGGCCAAAGGAATCCCGCTGATCAATCTTTTGCAAATCGAAAAAGGGGAAGAAATCAGCACAGTGATCCCGATAGAGAAATTCCGGGACGATGCCTATCTATTGTTTGTCACGAAAAAAGGCATTGCCAAACGAACCCCATTATCCGCGTATGCGAATATTCGAAAGGGCGGGCTTTTCGCCATTAACATCCGGGACGATGATGAATTGCATGGCGTACGCCTTACGGACGACGCGAGTGACGTCATTCTCGGCACGAAAAAAGGCATTGCCATCCGGTTTAATGAGGAAGATGTAAGACTCATGGGTAGGACGGCTACTGGCGTTAAAGGGATTTCCCTTGACCAAGACGATGAAGTCATTGGCATGGATATGATTCGGGAAGGACAAGATGTGCTTCTCGTTACCAATAAAGGCTTCGGAAAAAGGACAAAAGAAGACGAGTTCAAAGTGCAAAATCGTGGCGGCAAAGGCATAAAAGCATGCACACTTACCGACCGAACCGGGCATTTGATCGCTCTCAGAGTCATTTCCGATGAATACGATTTGATGGTAATGACAGAAAAAGGCATTATCATCCGTATCCATGTCAACGAGATCTCTGAACTCGGGCGATATGCCCAAGGCGTCATGCTCATTCGTGTCGATGAAAATGAAGAAGTTTCAACCGTAGCCCCTGTTGAGGCGGAGGAAATAGAAGAAGACGTTGAAGAAGACGAGGAAGAGGAAAGCGCAACAGAAACAGATGAAGATGAAGAATGAATTGCAAACGGTCCAGACATCCGGTAAGGATGCGGGCCGTTTTTGGTTTATCAGCGGAAAGCGATCATTTATCAGCCGAAAAAAGCAATAAATCAGCCAAAATGATAAATTTATCAACCAAACTTCATTAGAGCAGCAAGTAATACCACATTTGATGGTATACTGAACATAAGAACGACTGGCTTTATTTTTCATACCAATAAAAGAGTGACTATTCCTTTATTTGAGGAATATTTGCAAGACGACAAAAATCAGCTGTATCGTTTGTTTCTTTACGCTATCTATAGAGCAAATCCCGAAATCATCACGGAGGTGATTGAAATGCAAAAACTGGAAAGTGATCCGAACATTCAAAAAAAGATCGATCATGTTGTTCGCAAATTCGAGTGGGATAAAAAATGGAAAGAGGAAGGCAGGGAGGAAGGACGGGAAGAAGGCATAGAAAAAGCAAGGCTAGAAATGGCTCGAACATTATTAAAAGATGGATCATCGCTAGGGTATATATCCAAGGTGACAGGCCTTACGATAGATCGCATCAAGCAATTAAATCAAAAATGAACGCGGGTATAAACTCTGTTCAGTTGAAAGAGGCCGATGGGATACTTTGTCTCATTGATCGATAACCGGTAAGGATGCGGAGCCGTTTTTTCCATTTTCGGGAGTCATGGTACCTCTGCTCATTTCGGTCGTCATGCAGCCGTTATGGTGACCGAATTTGCTTGAAATAAGGCTTCTCGGTCACTATAAACCGTGTATGGTTCTCAATTTTTTCGTCAATCGGACACCATGATGCCAAAACACCGTTTTTCTCTAGTCAACGAACACTCCCCGGGCTTCTTCAACGATAATCGTTTCACATAATGCAGGGCAGGCTTTGACATAAGTTTCAATTAACGGAAGATCGGCCGAAGAACGTTGGGAAATTAGCTCTCCCCACCATTCTGTTTCATAACGATTAATCATACTGAGGTTATACAAAAGTAAATAGTGTATCAATAAAGCCGGTAACGTCGCCTCATTTTTTTTCGATTTGAAGCGTGGATCATCACGGACGATATCTTTGAGAAAAGGGATTTGTAAAAAAAGCGTTGCCATTTGAAAGCGGTCTTGATTGGATGGCTCCATCTGATACATGTGTTGTAGCACATGAGGAAACAGTCCATGCTTCTGGATTTTAACCTCATCGTCGATAAAACGATAATCCTTCCGTTTTCTTTTTCGAGTGGACACGCCGTGGGCGAGTACATTTGTTGTGGAAGGATAGGTTGGATCATAGAGCAAAATTAGCGCTTTTATTAAATGGCTAAATCCATAAAATAAAAGTAGCGGCTGAGCATGAAAAGACATGTGTTGGCATTCTTCCAACAATGAACGCCCTTGTTGCCAACGGTGAATAAACGGCAACGTGTTTTCGTATGCGTATTTTTTTGCGTATTTTTCCTCGTTGTAGAGGCTTTGATAACGAGTATATAACGTTTTTGTTAACGTTTCCGATACAGTAAATCGATGAAAATCAGTAAAAGTATGCAAAATACATTCCTCCGACGGACATACTTATTAGAAATTTAGAACTTCTTAAAGAGGGACGATAAAAAAAGACAAGCGTGATAAAATAGAAGGAATAACAGACCCAAGGAGATTTAAGAATAATCTTTCCGATTATACGCCTTTTTACGCACGATTATAAAAGAAAGGATGAAAAAATGAGAGAGGATAAGTTTGGAAAACAAGGGTTAACCTTTGATGACGTTTTGTTACTTCCCGACCGGTCGGAAATCCACCCCCGCGAAGTAGATATTCACTCCAAATTGACAGCGAAACTTCCGCTTAATATGCCAATCTTAAGTGCCAGCATGGATACGGTGACGGAAGCGGATATGGCGATTGCTATGGCTCGTGAAGGTGGTCTCGGTGTCATTCATAAAAACATGTCCGTTGAAGAGCAGGCAGAAATGGTTGACATGGTAAAACGTTCCGAGAGCGGTGTCATTACCAATCCCTTTTTTTTAACACCGGATCGGCAAGTATATGATGCCGAGCATTTGATGGGGAAATTCCGGATCTCGGGTGTTCCAATCGTGGATGAGGATCAAAAACTTGTCGGGATTCTCACGAATCGCGATCTGCGTTTTATTGATGATTACGCGATTCACATTGATGATGTCATGACCAAAAACGATCTCGTTACCGCTCCTGTCGGCACAACATTGGCGGAAGCGGAGAAGATCTTGCAACAGTATAAAATCGAGAAATTGCCACTTGTTGACACCGACATGGAATTAAAAGGTCTCATTACGATAAAAGACATTGAAAAAGCGATCGAATATCCAAAAGCTGCCAAAGATGACCAAGGACGACTACTCGTGGCGGCTGCCGTCGGTGTTGCCCATGACACAAAGGTCAGAATGAAAGGACTCGTAGAAGCAGGCGTGGATGCTATCGTCATTGATACGGCACACGGTCATTCACGCGGGGTTCTCGACCAGGTGGCGCAGATTCGCGAGGACTATCCGGAAGTGACATTAATTGTTGGAAACGTAGCCACCGGCGCTGGCACGAGAGACTTAATCCAAGCGGGCGCCGATGTTGTCAAGGTAGGGATCGGCCCTGGCTCCATTTGTACAACCCGTGTTGTTACAGGGGTTGGTGTCCCGCAGATCACAGCTGTCCATGAATGTGCTACGGAAGCAGAAAAGCATGGTGTCCCGATTATCGCCGACGGCGGAATTAAATTTTCCGGAGATATTGTTAAAGCCTTGGCGGCCGGTGCACATGCAGTTATGCTCGGGAGCATGTTGGCAGGGGTTTTGGAAAGTCCTGGCGAAACGGAAATTTATCAAGGGCGCCAATTTAAAGTTTATCGGGGCATGGGCTCCATAAGCGCGATGGAAAAAGGGAGCAAGGACCGATATTTTCAAGAAGACAATCAGAAGTTTGTGCCGGAAGGTATCGAAGGGCGAACGCCTTACAAAGGGCCACTGGCAGACACGCTCTACCAACTAACGGGCGGTATTCGTTCAGGCATGGGATATTGCGGCGCTCCAAACTTGGAAGGTTTGCGCAACGATGGCCAATTTGTACAAATTACCAATGCATCATTAAAAGAAAACCATCCCCATGATGTTCAAATTACGAAAGAAGCACCGAACTACAGTATCTAAAGATTATCAAGGGCGATCATAGCGAGCATTTCCCAGGAAATAATCTGCGGAAATGCTCTTTTTGTGTCCTTAGAAAAACTTGATTTATCGCCAAGGATGGCGAAAGTCAAAGTTTTTTCTTATACTTATAATCATGCCTTTCGCGGCGCTCAAGGCACAAAACGTTATGAAATAAGTTGCCCTGAGCGCTTTTTGTATTATTCTAGAGCTATAGGGATGCTCAGCAAACTACAAATCACGCAGAGGGGAGTGGCCATTCCGTGAACGGGGTGACCGCATACTTATATGTGTCGATTGCCTTCTCAAGCACAAATAAGTGTGACTTAGAGCACGTAGACTTATCTTTGTATAAACATTACTCGTTTATCGCTGGGCAATCAGTCAATGCTGTTTATCCCTATATATTCTAGAAAGGAGATTACGAATGGGGTTAAAAATCGTTTATCCAATCTGTTGTGGCATTGACGTTCACAAAACTTTTGTTGTTGCCTGTATTGCTTCCACCGACAACGGTGTCACAACTTACAAACGCCATCGCTTTTCAACCTATACCAAAGGGTTGAGAGAGCTGTCACAGTGGCTTTGTGAAAACAATTGCAAGGATGTTTGCATGGAATCTACCGGGAAGTACTGGATACCCGTGTTCAATATGTTGGAAGATTCCTGCAATATCACAGTCGCACATCCGAAATACGTCAAGGCGATCCAAGGGAAAAAGACAGATAAGAAAGATGCTAAATGGATGGCCGATTTATTTAAACATGATCTTGTGCCAGGGAGCTTTATACCACCGTCAGATACAAGGTTTTAAAATCAAGGAACAACCAGCCACTTAAGATTATTTTACAGATTAACCATATTTGACCACAAACCTTCTTTTGAGATGGTTTATTTGGCATGCCCTTTTTTAATGTGCGAATATCAGAGGTTTATTTCAGACTTTAGTCCTTTAATAAAGTTATTCATTCTTAAAGTGAAGAAAATAAATCTTTTTTCGCTAAAATGTTTGATGCCTTTTTCAGGATTATTATGATAAAATAACGTTTGGAAAGTACACCTTGGAGGTGCCGATGAAATGAAGAAATGGACGAGTATATTAAGCGGAGCGGCTTTGTTTCTGGCCTTAACAACAACGATAGAAGCACAGACTCCCGACATTGAAGCTGAGGCTTCAATTTTAGTAGATATGGAAACCGGAAAGATTTTATATGACGATGACATAGATACATTGTTGCCGATGGCAAGTATGGCGAAAATGATGACGGAATACCTCGTCAATGAAGCGATTGAAGAGGGTGATCTCAGTTGGGATGAAGAAGTTTCCGTCAGTGAAGAAGTTGCGGATTTATCACAGGATGAAAGTTTATCCAACGTCTATTTGCGAACCGATCAGACGTATAGCATTGAAGAATTATACGAAGCTATGGCGATTGCATCCGCGAATGGCGCGACGGTTGCACTCGCGGAAGCTGTCGCCGGTTCGGAAACAGACTTCGTGGATATGATGAATGATAAAGCTGCGGAGTTGGGGATCGAAGATTATGAATTCGTGAATTCCAGCGGATTAAACAATGAATCAATGGAAGGCAATCATCCGGAAGGGACCGACGCAGACGCAGAGAATATGATGTCTGCTCGGGGGACGGCTCAGCTTGCTTATAACCTGGTCCAGGATTATCCTGAGGTGCTAGACGTCGCGAGCACCGAAGAAACGGTTTTTATGGAAGGCAGTGAGATGGATGAACTGCCGATTACGAACTGGAACCATATGTTAGGGGATTCTGATTTCGCCCATGCATACGAGGGCGTGGACGGCATTAAAACCGGTAATACGGATGCTGCAGGTTTTGCGTTTACAGGTACCGTTGAGCAAGACGACACCCGTTTATTGTCCGTTGTTATGCGCACGGATGACATGGATGCGCGTTTTGAAGAAACGGCCGTATTGTACGATTACGGATTTGACACCTTTACATCCGAAGAAGTGGTTTCCGAAGGAGAACAGAGTGATGAAGTGTCGGTATTACCTGTTCCCGATGGGCAAGAGCAAGAAGCCCCTGTCGTAACCGGATCCGCTTTATCCCTGCCTATTCTTGAAGGCGAGGAAGAGATGTATTCAACTTCCGTGACGGTTGACGAAGACTTGCTCGACGAAGATGGAGCATTGAGTGCACCGCTAGAAGCCGGGGAGGAAGTGGGCTATGTGACGGTCACTTATGAAGGCGAAGACGAAGAGATGTATCTCACGGATGAGCTGGAAAACAATGCCGCTGTTCCACTTGTTGTCGGCGAAGACGTGGAACGGGCGAATTGGTTTGTTCGATCGATGCGAGGGATCGGTGGTTTCTTCTCAGGGCTATGGGATCAAACGACAGATACGGTGGGTGGTTGGTTCTCGTAGTTTCCCTATCGTACTAAGCGTGTTATAATAGACGAAAAGTTTACGGAGGGGAAGGCATTGGCAGATATAGGTACAGATCGCGTTAAACGAGGAATGGCTGAAATGCAAAAAGGCGGCGTCATTATGGACGTTGTCAATGCAGAACAAGCAAAAATTGCCGAGGAAGCGGGCGCCGTTGCCGTTATGGCACTCGAGCGTGTCCCTTCAGATATACGAGCCGCGGGCGGAGTCGCCCGAATGGCAGATCCAAACATACTGGAAGAAGTGATCGATGCGGTAAGTATTCCGGTCATGGCGAAAGCGCGGATTGGCCACATTGCCGAAGCTCGCGTGTTGGAAGCGCTCGGTGCTGATTATATCGATGAAAGCGAAGTGCTTACGCCTGCTGATGACATCTACCATATCGATAAAAGCACCTATACAGTGCCGTTTGTTTGCGGCGCCCGTGACTTGGGCGAGGCGTTACGGCGCATTGGCGAAGGCGCATCGATGATCCGAACGAAAGGTGAACCGGGCACGGGCAATATTGTGGAAGCCGTCCGTCATATGCGCATGGTGCAGGCCCAAATTAAAAAGGTGGCCGGAATGTCCCGCGATGAGTTAATGACCGAAGCGAAGAACTTGGGAGCCCCCTACGAACTCCTCGCTTCCATTCAGGAATCGGCCAAATTGCCGGTCGTCAATTTTGCTGCCGGTGGGATTGCTACTCCTGCCGATGCGGCGTTGATGATGTCGCTCGGTTCCGACGGCGTTTTCGTAGGATCCGGTGTGTTCAAATCGGATGAGCCACAAAAATTTGCACGCGCCATCGTCGAAGCAACGACGCACTATGAAGATTATGAATTGATCGGTCGTTTATCAAAAGGCCTCGGGACAGCCATGAAAGGCATAGAGATAGCCAATATCCCCGAGCCGGAACGTATGCAAGATCGTAGTATATAGAATAACACGTAAACGATTCGGCAATCCTAAGAAAAGATGGAGGTGAGCGCAGATGGTGAAGATCGGTGTGCTTGCACTCCAAGGCGCTGTCCACGAACATGCGAAGATGATCGAAAGTGAAGGGACAAGCAAAGCAGTTTTTGTCAAAAGACCCGAGCAACTTCTAGACCTTGACGGACTTATTTTGCCGGGAGGCGAAAGTACAACGATGCGGCGGTTGATTGACCGTTATGATTTTATGAACCCGCTTCGTCAATTTGCCGCTTCCGGAAAACCGGTCTTTGGCACGTGTGCCGGCCTTATCCTAATGGCAAATGGGATCAAGGGAGAAGAAAAGTCCCATTTGTCGTTCATGGATGTCATGGTCGAGCGAAATGCTTTTGGCCGCCAAAAAGAAAGTTTTGAAACGGAATTGAACGCAAAAGGAATTGCAAATGATTTGCTTGCTGTTTTTATACGTGCCCCTTTAATCACGAAAGTTGGAACGGATGTTGAGGTTATCGCTTATCATCAGGAAGAAATTGTCGCTGCAAAACAAGGACAATTCCTCGCCTGTTCGTTTCATCCTGAACTGACAGATGATCATCGCTTTCACCATTATTTTGTTGACATGGTAAAAAATAATACAAAAATTGTTGTCTAAAACGAAGAAGGACACAAGTATTCTTGGCGCCGATACAGAGAGCCGGTGGTGGCTGAAAACCGGTGACGCAAAAAGAAGAATCCCGTCCGGAGTGGATACCCGAAACCATGGCAGTAAGGTGTCCCGCTTGCTGGCGTTAAGGCATTTGAGCCGGTTTGTTTCACGTGAAACAAACAACGAGGGTGGTATCGCGGAAACGTCCGTCCCTATGAACAGGGGCGGTTTTTTTATTTTAGTAGGTAAGAAAGTATAAACCAACTTTCTTGCCTACATAAGTGCAACTAAGGCTTTTCGCCATAAAAGCTTGGCGAAAAGCCAAGTTTTCCAATAAAAAATGGAGGTTGATGCGCACATGTTGGATATTAAGTACATGCGCCAAAATGAAGAAAAGGTGAAAGAAGTGTTGGCGGCACGAGGAGTAAAAACAGCGGAGGTTGAACAGGCAATCGCTTTGGACGAGAAGCGCAGGGATTTGATCGTCCAAACCGAAGAAAAGAAGAAGCAAAGAAATGAAATATCACAGCAAGTGGCTGAAAGAAAACGGGCGAAAGAAGATGCCGACGATTTAATTGCACAAACGAAAGAAGTGTCGCAAGCAATTAAACAGCACGATGAAGCATTGCGGGACATCGAAGAGAACCTTCATCAGCTTATGCTCACGTTCCCTAATCTATTGGCTGATACCGTGCCAGAAGGCGAGAGTGATGAAGACAACGTTGAAGTGCGCCAATGGGGAACACCGACGGCATTTTCTTTCACGCCGAAAGCACATTGGGATTTAGCCGCTGAGCATGATCTGCTTGACTTTGAACGTGCCGCAAAAGTAACCGGCAGCCGTTTTGCATTTTATAAAGGGACAGGCGCACGGATGGAACGGGCATTGATCCAATACATGATGGACGTACATGCCGATGAACATGGCTATACGGAGACGCTGCCTCCTTACATCGTGCATCGGGACAGCATGATAGGAGCGGGACAGTTGCCGAAGTTCGAGGAAGACGCCTTCAAGCTTGAAGACAATCCATACTATCTCATTCCAACATCCGAAGTGCCGGTCGTGAACATACACCGTGACGAAATTCTCGATGGGGATGATCTAAATATTAAATATGTGGCTTACAGCGCTTGCTTTCGCGAAGAAGCCGGCTCGGCCGGACGCGACACGCGAGGATTAATTCGCCAACATCAATTCAGCAAAGTGGAATTGATTTGGTTTACGAAACCGGAAGATTCTTACGAAGCCCTTGCCGCGCTTACCGGCCATGCCGAAAAAATTTTACAAGACCTGCAACTCCCTTACCGGGTCGTCGATCTCTGCAGCGGCGATATCGGCTTTGCAGCGGCAAAAACGTACGACCTTGAAGTGTGGTTGCCGAGTTATGACACTTACAAAGAAATCTCTTCATGCAGCAATTGTGAAGATTTTCAGGCACGGCGAGCTAATATTAAATTTAAACGCGAACAACAAGGGCCGGCAGAGCATGTTCATACGTTAAATGGCTCAGGACTTGCTTTAGGCCGCACGGTGGCCGCCATCATGGAGAATTACCAGGAAGAAGACGGCAGTATACGCATCCCCGTTGTTTTGCAACCGTACATGGGCGGCAGAAAACAGATATGATGTGACATTTTCAAGCGGAGTAGGGAGGTTCATCGGCTAAAACCGTCCCTCAATAAGTAATGACAACACTTAAAAGAAACAATTTCCGGGATAATAGTGCAGGAATGGTTGAATTATCCGGCCACATCCAAGGGAAATATCAAAAAGGAGGAAGTCACTAGTCATTATGGGTGAATTTCCTCACACTTGATGATTTTACCTTCCGGTTGTTCCACATGACTTACTCATGACACCTCGGATTAGGAGATTATTGCTTAAGAGGTGTCATAACCCGTTCATGGCACCCCTGATTGGATTATTTAACCTTCGAGCGGTTCCATGTCTCACTCATGACACCTCTAATTGGGGTAATCTCCCTTCTAGAGGTGTCATGACGGGGATTCCCGGGCGTTCTCTTCACGGAAGCTAATATTAAACGTGCCTTATATTTTTGGTATCATAATGACTGGGTGGAGATCTGGCACGTTTCCTAAATTTGGCGCCAGCTACCGAAGGTCCGGATTAGGGCTTCAAACCATAGTTATCGACCGGCTTAAGCTGCCACAGCGCGAGTAAAGGTATCAAAGACTCTCGTCAATGACCGAATGTCTTCCTGCGAAGCACGACTCCCGGTCTTCATGAAACGGTCATGGCGACCGAACACGAAAGCGAATCGCTCGTTCGGTTGCTATGAGGCAGCCATGACGACCGAATTCTTTCGAGACAAGTCTTTTCAGTCGCCATGATTGCGGTCAATTGTCCGAGTTGGAGAACCAGAAGCTGTTGTTAACGACCGAACGTCTTCCCCATGATCGGGTCATTAAGCCACCTTGCACTAGTGATGAATGGTGTGTGAGAAATTCTTCGTTGAACCTTCATTTCGCCCCTTTACTTTTCTTGATTATTCGGCGCCACAAGTCTTATGTGGTCACTTATTACCATTATTTTCCACTGGTCACGTTATGTTTTTCCTTCACAAAAAATAAACTTAAAAAAATCATTGATCTTATGGAAATGAGAAAGTATAATAAATTCACCTTAAACATTACGAAATTGACAAAAATATTGAGCTATTTTGTCGATATAGAGTACCTAACTTAAAAGAAAATGATGTGATGCGAAGATGGAGTTGGATCAAACAGATTTTAAAATTTTATCGATGTTGCAAGAAGACGGCAAATGTTCGTATAGCAAAATCGCGAGGAACATCGGTGTCAGTGAAGGTACGGTTCGCGGCAGAATTAACAAAATGTTAAAAAACGATGTCTTTGAATTTATCATCCATACGAACCCGTATAAAATTGGCCTGCACGTGCAAGCCATTATCGGCTTGGAGACAAGGGTCGGCTATCATGATGCCATTGCCAATCAATTACAACCCCATCGGTCTGTCCGTTTTATCGGGGCGTTTTCCGGAAAACATGACCTCATTATTCAAGCTTTTTTTCAAAGTAACGAGGAATTAATGGCATTTGTCGATCAAAAATTATCGGGGATTGAAGGCATTATCAGCGTCGATGTGAACGTTGAGCTCAAACAGTATAAAGATTCGTTTTCCTATGTTGATTGACACTATTATTGTGGAATATAACAATTTTATTAAAAAAAGTTATCAAAATCATTGCCAATGCTGCAAATAGTCGCTATAATCGTAACTAATTCTGATATAGCGAAATAGGGTGAGGCGTTCATGAACGGAGAGATGGTCATCGATGTTAAAAATTTAAAAACATCTTTTTTTAGCAAAAAAACAGAATTACCCGTCGTTGATGATGTTAGCTTTTCGGTAAAAAAAGGGGAGACAATGGCCATTGTCGGGGAGTCCGGCTCCGGAAAGAGCATGACATCCCTTTCCATTATGCGACTCGTGCCCTCTCCAAACGGGAAAATCGTCAACGGCGAAGTCATTTTTAACGGCAAAGATTTGCTGAAAGAAAACGAGAAAGCGATGTATAAAGTGCGGGGCAATGAGATTTCCATGATTTTTCAAGAACCGATGACGTCATTGAACCCGGTATATACTATAGGAGAACAAATTCGAGAACAACTTACATATCATCAAAATGTTTCCAAGCGAGAAGCGCACCAAATCGGGATTGAAATGTTGCAAACCGTTGGTTTTTCACGGGCAAAAGAAATTATGGGTGATTATCCCCATCGCCTTTCCGGGGGGATGCGGCAAAGAGTAATGATCGCGATGGCGCTTAGCAACAATCCGAAATTGCTGATTGCCGATGAACCGACAACGGCATTGGATGTGACGGTCCAGGCCCAGATCCTTGATTTAATGCGAAAACTTTCTAAAGAATATGACTCATCCATCATTTTAATCACCCACGATCTCGGTGTTGTTGCAGAACTGGCGGAGCGAGTCATTGTCATGTATGGCGGACAAGTCGTGGAAGAAGCACCGATTGAAGATCTTTTTGACGATCCGCTGCACCCGTATACAGAAGGCTTGCTTCACTCGATTCCAAAGATTGACAGTGCGCAAGAACGGTTGAACTCAATTCCCGGGACCGTTCCCACGCCCGACAATCTACCTGTTGGCTGTAATTTCGTTACGCGTTGTCCGTACGCGATGGAGATTTGCAGACAAGAAGAACCGCGTTTACTCGCTAAAGATTCCAGTCGCAACGTTCGTTGTTATTTGCATGAGGAAGGAGTCACAAGCGATGGTCAGCAACCTAGAACCTCTTAAATCCGGACAAGCACAAACGGCACCGGAAAGCGAAAACATGCTTGAAATTCAGAATTTGAAAAAACATTTTCCGATCAAAGCAGGCGTTTTGCAACGAACGACCGGGTACGTGAAAGCAGTGAATGGCATTGATTTTACGATAGAAAAAGGGGAAACCTTTGGCCTGGTCGGGGAATCGGGGTGCGGAAAATCGACGGCGGGACGCACGATTATCCGTCTTTATGAACCGACGGAAGGAAATATCGCTTTTGACGGCGAAGATATTACCCGGAAAAAAGAAAAGGATCTTTTTAATTTGCGGCGAGATATGCAAATGATTTTCCAGGATCCGTTTTCATCTCTCAATCCCAGAAAAACGGTCGGTTCCATGTTGCAAGAACCTTTGAAAGTACATGGTTTATACAAAAGCCAACGGGAACGAAAGGAAAAATGTCAGGAAATTATGGGGCGTGTAGGCCTAAATCCTTCGTTCATTAATCGTTATCCCCATGAGTTTTCCGGGGGACAACGGCAACGGATCGGCATTGCAAGAGCCCTCGTTTTGGAACCGAAAATGATTGTGGCCGATGAACCGGTGTCCGCACTGGATGTCTCCATCCAATCCCAAGTATTGAATTTGCTGAACGATTTGCAGGAGGATTTTGACCTAACTTATTTGTTTATTGCGCATGATTTAAGCGTTGTCAAACATTTTTCCGATCGCATCGGGGTTATGTACCTCGGCAACATGGCGGAAGTGGCGGAAAAAAATGATTTGTACGGTGAGCCGCTCCATCCGTATACGCAAGCATTATTATCCGCGGTGCCGCGATCTCATCCCAGGGAACAGAAACGGGAACGGATCACGTTAACCGGAGAATTGCCAAGCCCGGCGAATCCACCGAACGGCTGCGTGTTTCATACGCGTTGTCCTTTTGTGATGGACCATTGCAAAGAGGTTGTGCCGGAAATGCAAGAGATCAGACCGAATCATTATGTTGCCTGTCATTTATACAATTAATGGCATTTATTTTAAGGGGGAGGGATGCCATGCCTTACATACTAATTTGAATCATTATTGAACAAATTTTTAAAAGGGGGATCTTTTAATGAGAAAAAAAGTATACTGGTTATTTTTAACTATGGTGTTAACCTTGGGGTTGCTCGCGGCTTGTAACGGAGGCAACGAGGATGCCGACACCGACGCCGGCGATGATCCGGATGCCAATGAAGAAAACGGGGATGACGGCGAAGCAGCAGGTGAGCCGCAAGAAGGCGGATCGATTACACTGGGTTTTCAAGGAGATCCGAATAATTTGCATAGTGCATATGCGGATGATACCCAGTCTACAGATATAGTAAGAATGATTCACGCCTCCGTTCTTCGCTACAATGAAGACATGGAGATGGAGCCGGACATTGCTGTTGATATGCCGGAGGTGTCGGATGATGGCCTTACGGTTACGGTTGAACTGCGGGATGATGTTTATTTCCACGACGGGGAACAGCTAACCGCCGAGGACGTCGCCTTTACGTATGGTGTTTTCATGGACGAAGATTATACGGGAACCTATGCCGCTCCATTTGACCGCATTGATTCTGTGGAAGCCACGGATGAGTTTGAGGTAACGCTTGAAATGGACGAGCCGGATGCAGCATTGGACGGTGAAGTATTTGGACGTGAAATTATGCCTGAACATATTCTTGGGGATATGAGCGTGGAAGAACAAGAAGAATCGGATTTCAATACGTCCGATGAAGTTGTCGGTGCTGGCCCATTCGAAATGACCGAATGGGATCACGGGACGAGTGTCACGCTTGAAGGTTATGAGGATTACTATCAAGACGGTCCTTACTTGGACACTTTAACCGTGAGAATAGCGGAAGATGCGAACGCGATTCTTGCTATGTTGCAAGCAGGTGAAGTGGATCATGCAAATATCCGCCCGCAAGACGTTGAGACAGCGGAGGCCATTGACGGTGTCAGTGTCGTTGCTGAAAACGGATACGACTACAACTATATTGGGTGGAATCATGATCGCCCACCATTTGATGATCCCGATGTTCGTCGTGCAATGACGATGGCGATTGACCGTGAAGAAATTATTGACGGTATATTGCAAGGGCACGGGGAAATCGCCCATTTTCCGCATCATCCGATGAGCTGGGTTTATACCGATGAGGTTGACGAAATCCCGTATGATCCTGATGGTGCTGTGGAACTTTTGGAGGAAGCCGGTTTTGAACAAAATGATGATGGGCAAATGGAATGGGAAGGCGAACCGTTCTCGTTTGAACTTTTGACGAACCAGGAATCACATGCCCGTGTCGATTGGGTTGTCGTTGTACAGGATATGCTCGAGGATATTGGGATCGATGTGCAAACAGACACGATGGAGTTTGGGGCTTATCTTGACCGCACGCAACCCCCGAACTATGATTTTGACGCCATTGCCGGTGCTTGGAGCCTTGGCATTGATCCGAATCCGGAGAATTTGTTCCATTCGGATCATTATAAACAAGGGCAAAATAATATTAGATATGAAAGTGATGAGTTTGACGAATTAGCCGAAGACAACCGCGGTATCGTAGACCAAGATGAACGTGCCGAGGCCTTGCAAGAAGCTTATGCCCAGGTGGCTGAAGACCAGGCATACACATTTATGTACTATCCCGATATCCACCAGGCGCATATTGACGAGATCCAGAATTTCCAGATGTCTCCGCAAGATGACTACTTCCGTGTTGAAGAATGGTGGGTAGAAGAGTAAGTTTAACATTACAAAGCAGGGGGGCAAGCATTGCTCCCCTCTGCTTATCTACATAATCTGAAACGTTTTTTCATTCTGCCAATCATCGGGGGAAGGAGATCTTAAGATGACGACCTACATTATCCGGCGTATCCTCATGACGATTCCGATTTTAATCGGCATATCGATCATATCTTTCGGCATTATGCAATTTGCCCCCGGAGAGCCGACAGCATTGGATCTCGATCCGACCATTACGCCTGAAGATCGTGAAGAGCAATTGGATGCATTGGGGCTAAACGATCCCATTCCTGTCCAGTATGTGCGTTGGGCAGGGAACATCTTGCAAGGAAATTTAGGAAATTCGTTTATTACGAATCGTGATGTCGGTTCAATGATTTGGGAACGATTGCCGAATACACTCGTCCTCATGATCAGCTCGACAATTATAACGATGGTCGTCGCGATTCCGATCGGGATTATTTCCGCGATGCGCCAGTACTCCGCAAGGGATTACGTTTTTACTTTTGGGTCTTTTATCGGTGTGTCGATCCCTAATTTCTGGTTGGGATTAATGTTAATCATGTTTTTAAGTGTTCAGTTGGGCTGGTTTCCGGTCGGAGGCGTGACGACGCTTGGTGGCGAGTTTAGTATTTTGGATCGCTTGCATCACCTGTTTTTGCCCGCGCTCGTGCTTGCAACCGCGGATATGGCACAGATGACGCGTTATACAAGGACGAGCATGCTGGAAGTGAAAAATCAAGACTATATCCGGACTGCCCGTGCAAAAGGGTTTAAAGAACGACGGGTCGTTTATAAACATGGCCTTCGTAATGCACTAATGCCTTTAATTACTATGTTTGGTTTGCTGTTACCAACATTTATCGGTGGTTCTGTCGTCGTTGAACAAATTTTTACTTGGCCGGGGATCGGTCAGTTGTTCCTTGACCACACATTCCAGCGTGATTATCCGGTCATTATGGCATTAACGATGTTCGGTGCCGGTCTTGTCGTCATCGGCAACTTAATCGCGGATATTCTCTATGCCATTGCCGATCCGCGCATTGAATATTAAAGAGGGAGGGGTCCCAATGGATGCAAATAAGATGAAACAAGAAGTGAACTCGCCCCCTCCCGCTCCGGGAGTGGAGACGTTAAGCGAGCACCAATCGATGATTAGCATTATCGTTAAAAAATTTTTTCAGAATAAGCTCGCGGTGATCGGTCTATTTATGTTGATCATTATTATTAGCAGTGCCGTGTTTGCTCCATGGTTGGCAACGCACGATCCTAACGCTCAGACACTGGTGGATCGTCTGGCATCCCCAGGTGCCGATAACTGGCTGGGCGCTGACCATTTGGGGCGCGATATTTACAGCAGGATTTTGTATGCCGGCCAGATGTCCCTTTGGGTCGGTTTTGCCGCGATGTTGAGCGCGATAACGATCGGTATCGCGATCGGTTCGATTGCCGGTTATTTTGGTGGTTGGGTCGATGCGGTGTTGATGCGTATCGTTGATATCATTATTTCTTTTCCTAGTATTTTCCTTTTGATCACAGTTATTTCCGTTTTTCGCCCAGCGCCGTCCATGTTGATTGTCGTGCTCGGTCTTTTATCTTGGACCACGACGGCGCGGCTTGTGCGCAGTGAATTTCTTTCTTTTAAAAGGCGGGAATTTGTTTTGGCTGCAAGAACTTTGGGGATCCCTACACGTCGGATTATTTTCGGACATATCTTGCCGAATGCCATCGGACCGGTGATTGTTACTGCAACACTCGCGATTGGGGCGTTTATTATCGCGGAATCCACTCTCAGTTTCCTTGGACTCGGCATCAGTCCGCCAACGGCAACGTGGGGGAATATGCTCGCGGACTCCCAGGATTTAACGATATTTTTAACCGCTTGGTATTATCCGTTTTTCCCGGGGCTGATGATCTTTATCACTGTCCTTAGCTTTAATTTTGTCGGTGATGGATTGCGCGACGCGCTGGATCCGCGGGTGATGGAGAAATGATGAAAGGGTGCAGCCAGTCGGTTGCGCCTTTTTATGGTGATTGATGTGGTATAATGAAGGAGGGATTTTTCTTTTGAAAAAAAAGGAAATCGTTGCAGAAGTGCTTGAACATATCGATGCCTATGCCATCTATCTTTTTGGCTCTGTCGCCCGGAATGAACAACGCTTGGAGAGCGACTTGGACATCGCGTTTCTCAGTGACCAACCCTATTGATCTTATGAATGCTTTACGTACGGAGAGAAGCTTGCGCGCAGATTCGGCTGCGATGTTGATTTAGTCGATATGAAACAAGCGTCAACAGTGTTGCAGAAGGAGATTATCGCGCATGGGGAATTGCTGTTGGACGAACGCCCTTATGAGCGGCAAATGTTTACGATACGTGTTTTAAAGGCATACGCCTACTTAAACGAGGAAAGAGCGGAAGTTTTGAAAGCCAATGGTTTTGGGGGAATGCTTCATGGTCGATGACATTATTATTAATCGCTGCCTGGAACGCATCAAATATGTTTACGATAATGATCCGGGCAATTTAAAGGATCTAACGAAGCAAGATTCCATTATTCTCAATGTACAACGGGCATGCGAAGCAAGCATCGATCTTGCCATGCACGTGGTATCCACGCGAGGGCTTGGAATACCAAATACAAGCCGGGGAGCTTTCCGATTTTGCAAGCCATTGTAGAAGAGCATCTTGATGATTTCACTGATTTTGCGGAAGCGGTCAGAGAGTGAAGCAGGGGGGTGCGAAGAGATTATGCTTGCTGGATGTTTTCATGTGTTCTTTAAACTCGACTGCAACGATCTATAATAACGACAAATGCAAAAATAGATTGCTTGACGTCTTTATCCGAAACTAAAAGACCTACGTGCACATTAGTTAATAAATAAAAGCTCATTTCTAATCACTCTCGATTATTACTTGTCCTTTGTAACTAATTCTTGCTTCTGATCATTCTTTCAAATTTCTCAAAACCTCTTCTGGTGAAAAAACTTCTGCATTTACCTTTCTGAAGTCTTTTACATTGAATGTCATAACTTTTTCGGGTCCCGTATGCTTTGCATAAGCAGGTATATATGCATCAGCAAAATCCACATTCGTACGGCTGTAATTCTTTAAGGCTTGCACCAATGATGTTTTATCTTTACACTCAATTCCTTTGACTGATAAGAATCGGTGGAGACGTTCGGCAATGTCTTCTCGGCGGAACCCATACACGTTTCCCTGCAAAACAAACACACACTCTCCGATCACAAATGGATTTACATGCAGAACGAGTCTTCCTTCTTTCACTTGTTGCATGATTCCTTTAGCAATGGGGGAGAGCTTCGGGTGATCATTCGTTAAGAAACGAACAATGACATTCGTGTCTACCCACATCTCTGTTGCCATTATATCCCTCCCTCATTTTTCCTCTTTTCTAACCGCTCTTTTTTAGATTTCTCTAAAATCTCTTCAAAATCGCGCTCATTCTGTTCGTGTACCGGCAAAGACCCATACAAGTCCATGATATCTTCCTTTTTCTTCACCGAGACCACGACTTCTCCTTTTTCATTCACCGACCATTCTAATTGATCTCCGTCATGCGCTTCCAAATATTCTCGGAATTCTTTCGGTATAACCGTTTGTCCTCGCTCTGAGATAGCTCTTACGGTTTCTTCTTCGGGAACTCGTTTATTATTAAAACCCCTCTTCAATAACACCATTAAGTTCACCTCATTATAAATATAATTCTTATTTATTATCTTATCATACTTTTACACGATTCATACTTCTTAACTCTTTTTCCCACGAAAAATACCAAAAAACTGATTTTATGATATACTGAATTTCAGTAAATCAACATTAACCATATTTTTTTAAAAGACTCTGGAGGGGTGAATATGGAAAAAAGAACAGAATACCGCCAGCTTAACCGCGGGGGGTTAACCATACCAAAAAACTTACGCGAGAAAATTGGGCTGGAAGATGATGATCTTGTCACTATTCATGAAGAACAAGGTCGACTTGTACTTGAACGCGGACAAGTGATCCCGGCAAGTCAAGCTTGGTTTTGGACCGAAGAATGGCAAGAAGGGGAAAAAGAAGCCGAAGAAGATATTAAAGCAGGTCGTGTGAAAAAATTTGATAATGTCCATGATTTAATTGCAGATTTAGAAAGTGACGATCAATTCGATGGCGATGAACGTTGAGCGAACGAGTCGTTTTAAGAAAGCTTATAAAAAGTTGGATAAACAATCACAAAAGGTTATCAATCATGCTGTAGTAATACTGACAGAAGATTTTTCTCACCCATCATTAAGGATCAAAAAAATGAAAGGTTATCATAAGCCTGATGTATGGGAAGCCAGTGTTAACATGGATTTACGGCTTACCTTTGAACTCATAAAGCCAAATACGATTATTTTGCGAAACTGCGGACATCATGATCGCACTCTAAATACCCCCTAGCATCGCATCAGCATTGTCATTAGACGCATACTGGTCGGATTTACTCCTATCAAGAGATTACATCGAGTGATTTATAACGGATCAATCCCATCTGGGGAGGGGAGGTCGGTTTTGTCGTCCCTCTAGGAGCGGTATTCCATCCTTTAGAGGGACAAGAACGACTTTGCCGTCCCCTAGCTGCAGTTTTCCTTCCCTTTGGGGACGGACGACAACATGATTTCTCAGCACAGGTTGAAGCCGGTCAAAGGATTCGGCAACGCCCTTGCATCGGGTCACCTTGTATGATGGATGGAACCAACGAAAGTGTCTGTATTTCCATAGAAATTCAGATATTTTTCACAATGTATCGACGAAAACACTTTGCATCTTGACTACAAAATGGATTCGTTTAAAATGAATGAAGGATTGATTAAGCATTTCTAACGATTGGCTGATAAACCGTTAGTTTTGGCTGATATAGTGCAAAATTTGGCTGATATCGAGGCGTTTTCGGCTGATAAAGATACTGAAATACACCGTAGAAAGGCTTTAGCCATGGATAAAACGAAAGTAATGTTTTTTATTTATGAAATGGGCGCGGGCGGGGCGGCCAGAACCTTATTGAACATCATCAATCATCTGGATCGGACGCGTTTTACGCCCATATTGGTGACGCTAAATTTTAACGGGACGTATGAACGGGAATTGGCAGACGATGTTACGTTTATTAAATTGGAGACGAAGCGGCTGAGAAAAGCGATTTTTCCGTTGGCGAAAGTGATACGAACAGAGAAACCTCACATTGTTTTTAGCACGCAATTTCCCGATTTGAACGTTGCCGCGATACTGGCCAATCTTTTTTCCTTCACGCGTGCGAAAAGCATTGTTCGCGAGGCCGATCATTTCGGCGGAGGATTTCGAACGAACACCAGGTTGTTTATCACCGGTTTATTTTACAAAATATCCCACAAAGTAATTTCTCTATCTGAAGGCGTAAAAGAAAACCTTGTCCGACGCTATAAAATTAAGCCCGACCATATACAAGTGATTCATAATCCGATCGATATCGAGAACATACAAGCAAAAATGAACGAAGCGATTGATGCAGAACATCGAAACGTATTCGCAGCGGAAGACAACGTCATTGTGACCGCGGGACGACTCGTTGAACAAAAGGACCAGCAAACGTTGCTGAAAGCTTTTGCGGCCGTGCATAAGCGTATCAAGAGCCATTTGGTCATTCTCGGCGAAGGCCCGTTACAAGCAACGCTAGAGCAACAGGCGGCCGAATTAAACATTGAAGAGCGCGTGCATTTCATCGGCTTTCAAAACAATCCTTATCGTTATTTTCGCCGAGCGGATGTTTTCGTGCTCGCTTCCAAACATGAAGGCTTCAGCCATGTCATCGCCGAAGCATTGGCGACCGGAACGCCCGTTGTGTCCACCGATTGCCGCTCGGGACCGGCGGAAGTGCTCAACAATGGCGAATTCGGCTCCCTCTGCGAAGTTGGCAATGACGCACAAATGGCGGAACAAATCGTTGAGGTCCTGTCACTTTCGGGAAAAGAGCGCGTGGAAAAGGGCTACACACGTGCAAAGGATTTTGACGCGGGACAGATTGTGGCGCAGTATGAAGAAACCTTCCTGCGAACGTTAACGTAAGGGTGCATTCGTATGAGCAAAAAAGTCGTGCACATGACCTCGGTGCACCATCCGTTTGACACGAGGATTTACCATAAAGAGTGCCTGTCGCTCAGACGCGCGGGCTATGACGTTACGCTGATCGCTCCGGAAACCGATGCCGAAAGCGCGATCGACATCATCCCTATTAAAAAATATAAAAATAAATTTTTACGAATGGCCTTTTCCACTTACCAAGTATACAAACAGGCCAAAAAGCGGCAGGCGGACTATTATCATTTTCATGACCCGGAATTGTTGCCGGTTGCTTGGCTGCTGAAAAAAAATGACAATGTCGTCATCTATGACATTCATGAAGATTACGCGACGAGCATTATGCAAAAGGAATATCTTCCGCGGCCATTACGAAAACTGATTACGAAGGCGTACAAAAGAATAGAGAACGTTTTTGCCCGGGACATGGACCTTTGTTTGGCGGAAAAATATTATCAAGAACTGTATCCAAGCGGAAAAGTGATCTTAAATTATCCGCTTATCAATGAAAAGCTTATGGCGCGAACAGTTGACGATACTATTGAACAACTTGAAAATAAATTGCTTTATACCGGTAACGTTGATGTGGACCGGGGGGCTTATACGCAAGCGCGGCTTCCGCTCATCGACGCTGAAATCACCGTTTATTTTTTTGGCAAGTGTGCGCGTGAAGTGGCCGACAATATGTATGCAACCGCCGGCGACCAAAAGGACAGGCTCATCATCGAAGGAATTGATCGCTACGTGCCCCGTGAAACCATTGATGACCAGTACATGAATCGGCGGTGGCTCGCGGGCATTGCGCTCTTCCCGCCCACGGAGCATTATAAGCGCAAAGAACTCACCAAATTTTTTGAGTACATGAGTGCTGGCATTCCGATTCTATGTTCCAATTTTCCGGTATGGAAAGCGTTCATTGACCGTTATCAGTGCGGGATCGCGGTCGATCCTCAAGAAGGCGAAGCGATTCAGGATGCGCTTGAATATTTGCGATTGTATCCGGAAGAAGCGGCAAAAATGGGCCGGAACGGACAAAAGGCGGTACAAGAAGAATTAAATTGGCATAAGGAAGAAGAAAAGCTTCTGCAATGGTATGATAAGATAGGGGAACAGACGCGGGAAGCTGGTGATGAACATGCACAATGATGTTTGGCCGCTCATTTCGATCATCACCCCGAGCTACAATTCTAAAAACTATATTTCGGACGCGATTCGCTCCGTGCAAGCTCAAACGTACACAAACTGGGAAATGATCATTACCGATGATTGTTCCGCGGATAACACCGTCGCCGCCGTTCAGCCGTTTCTCGAAGATGAACGCATGAAGCTGATCCAACTTTCCGAGAACAGCGGACCCGGCGTGGCACGAAATACGTCCATCGAAGCAGCTAACGGTTGTTATCTCGCGTTTTTGGATGCCGATGACCAGTGGCTGCCGGAAAAACTGGAGAAACAATTGCAGTTTATGCAGGAAGGGCAGATCGCCTTTTCATTTACCTCCTATCAAAAGGTAAAAAAAGATGGCACGGACACCGGCACCATCGTCACTGTTCCCGAAAGGGTAGAATATGAACAGTTACTCAAACAGAATGTGATCGGTTGTTTAACGGTCATGTTGGATCGGGAGCGGGTCGGGGAAGTGAAGATGAACCCGATGCGCACGCGCCAAGATTTTGCGCTCTGGCTCAGCCTTTGCAGGCGAGGATGGCCGGCTTACGGCCTTCAAGAAGTGCTTGCCAAATACAGGGTCGTCGAGCATTCCATCTCGAGCAACAAGATAGCGATGGCCAAAAACAATTGGCGGATGTATCGGGATATTGAACAGCTAAGCTTGCCCCGCAGCCTTTGGTATTTTTTTCATTACGTATACAGGAGCATGAGGAAATATTTGGAAAAATGATGGCAAGGATGCCGGGGAGCGAGGGGCGCGCAGTCGTCCCCCAAACGAAGGCAAAGTTGCTGCTAGAGGGACGAGGAGCCCGAAGTAATCCCTCAAACGGCGTTCGGGCTGCTCCGAGAGGAAGAAGGAGCCCGAAGTAATCCCTCAAACGGCAGACGAGCTGCTCCGAGAGGAAGAAGAAGCCCGAAGTAATCCCTCAAACGGCAGTCGAGCTGCTCCGAGGGGAACAAGAGGCCCAAAGTAATCCCTCAAACGGCGTTCGGGCTGCTCCGAGAGGAAGAAGAGGCCCGAAGTAATCCCCCAAACGGCGGGCGGGCTGCTCCGAGAGGAAGAAGGAGCCCGAAGTAATCCCTCAAATGGCGGGCGGGCTGTCCCGAGAGGAAGAAGGAGCCCGAAGTAATCCCTCAAACGGCGTTCGGGCTGCTCCGAGAGGAACAGGAGGCCCGAAGTAATCCCTCAAACGGCAGTCGAGCTGCTCCGAGAGGAAGAAGAAGCCCGAAGTAATCCCTCAAACGGCAGTCGAGCTGCTCCGAGGGGAACAAGGAGCCCGAAGTAATCCCTCAAACAGTGGACGGGCTGTTCCGAGAGGAAGAAGAGGCATCAAAGTAATCGCCGTCCCTCTCAAAATGGGTATGAGCACCATCATGCGGACCTACGGGGATGGCGAATAATGGGAAAAAAGAATTTTTGAGCTAGACCACTTTGTTGTAGTAAAATGATAGGTTGGATAGGCACGGAAAAGATAGGCGGAATTTTATGCGACAATATGTACAGGAAATCCAAAAAAGAAAAGACCTCTTGGTCTACCTCGTAAAATCAGGGTTGAAGGCCGAGAACCGCAATAGCTATTTAGGCTACTTTTGGTGGTTGTTGGACCCTTTGCTCAACGTCCTCGTTTATTATTTTCTGGTTGGAGTTTTGCTGGACCGCGGCGGGGACAACTTTGCCGTCTTTCTCGTCATCGGTTTGGTCGCCTGGCGTTGGATTAACACGACGGTGAATAGCTCAGCAAAAGCGATTTTAAAATATTCATCGATCATTAATCAGGTCTATTTGCCGAAAGCAATTTTTCCGATGACGATTACATCGACGCAATTGATCAACTTCGCTTTCGGGCTCATTATTATCGCTTCATTTTTAGTTGCTACGGGGACCGTTCCCGGATGGCAAATCGTGTTTTTGCCGGTGATTATTCTTATTCAATACTTGTTTTTATTGGCGATTAGTTTGTTCTTGGCCTATGTCAGTGTGTTTATTCGTGATATAGACAATGTTATGACGCACGTAACACGGGTGTTTTTTTATGCATCCCCGATCATTTGGGAAGGCGGACGATTAGGTCCGGCGGCCGAAGATAACCTTTGGATAGAGATCCTTGTCACCGTCAACCCTATAGCACATATCGTAACCGGATACAGAGATATTCTCATGGAGCAATCCATGCCGGATTGGACCGGATTGTTATTGATCGGATTTTTCTCGATCGTAGCGATTGTTCTCCTGATTTATTATTACAGCCGGAATGAACATAAAATTATTAAGGCATTGTGAGAAGGGTAGCTCATGGTAACTTTACAAAAATCACATGATTCAAAGGATGGCACCGGAGAGGTTGTAATGCAGGCCGACAGTCTCGGCGTGTCGTTTCAGTCCGGGCATAAAGATGATTATAAATCCCATATCTTCAATATGTTTACAAAAGATAAACCCGAAGCGGAAAAAAATAAAACGGTCTGGCCGTTGAGAAATATTGATTTTACCGGCTATCAAGGGGAGATTTTAGGGATTATCGGATCGAACGGATCCGGGAAAACGACGCTTTGCAAAATGATTTCGGGCATTTTGCATCCGGATGAAGGCCGTATTCACGTCGATGGCAAAGTGACCGCCCTTTTTTCCATGGGAATGGGCTTTAACAAAGAATTGACGGGTCGTGAAAATGCCTATTTGAACGGGATGATGCTCGGTGTCACGAAGAAAAAAGTGACGGAGTTCATTGATCAAATTCAGGAATTCGCCGGTCTTGGTTCATTTTTTGAACAACCGATGAAGATGTACTCCAGCGGAATGAAAGCAAGGCTCGGTTTCAGCGTCGCCGCGCATCTGGAACCGGAGATCCTCATTCTCGATGAGGCGTTAAATACCGGGGACACGGCTTTTGGCAATAAAGCGGCGGAGAAAATGCAGGAGTTGGTGCAAAAAGCAAAGATGGTCATCCTCGTCACCCACAGCATTAATTTCGCGACGAAAAACTGCGACCGTTTAATGTGGCTCGACAAGGGCGTCGTGAGGGATGTAGGAGACCCTGACGAAGTCGCGGAGAACTACTTGGCGACGATCCCGGATAAAGGCAAAAAGCGCAGAAGAAAACTGGAATTACAGAAAACGGAAGCGGATGTGAAAGAAAAGCCTGTTCTGGAAGCAGAAAACCTGGGATTATATTACCCGATGAAAAAAGGTAAATTTTGGGCGCTGAAAGACGTGAGCTTTACGATTAACGAAGGAGAAATCGTCGGCATCATCGGCCACAACGGCGCCGGGAAAAGCACGATCTGTAAAGTGCTGACGAATATCATTAAACCGGATATCGGGACGTTTGACATGCAAGGGGAAACGACGGCACTCCTTAATTACGGCACCGGCTTCAACGATCAACTGACGGGCGCCGACAACGTGTATTTGAATGGCATGTTCATGGGCTTGCCGAAAACGTATCTTCATGAGAAATACCCGGAAATCGTGCGTTTTTCCGAACTCCATAAATTTATGGAACGCCCGATCAAATATTATTCCAGCGGCATGCGGGCAAGGCTCGGATTCAGCATCGCCGCAACGTTGCAACCGGATATTTTTATTATCGACGAAGCATTGTCCACGGGAGACATCGCCTTCCAACAAAAAGCAAGCGAGAAAATCCAAGACATGATGGAAAGCGCAAAAGCCGTCATCATCGTCTCCCACAGCATGAGTTTTGTGGAGAAAGTATGCACGCGCGCCATCTGGATGGAACAAGGCACCGTCAAATACGACGGCGAAGCTGGGGAAACCGTGAACCTCTACAAGGGGCAAGTAAAAGGAAAAGTCGGCAAGAAAGTGAAAAGAAGAAAACAAAGAAGAAAACAAAAGAGCGCAAGTAAGTGAGGGTTTTGCCTTGGTTCGGACACTTTTTCGGGAGAGAATCGACCATATGTCCGAACCGAGGGCGGATTCGGACACTCTAGCGGAGAAACACAGGCGAATTGTCCAAACTAAGGCGGAGCTCGGACAATATTACGGGGAAGCATGCGAAAATTGTCCGAACCGAGGTCGACCTCGGACACTTTTACGGAAATGCACGCATAGATTGTCCGAATGGGCAGGGCAGTTTTTTCAAGGCAATATGATCACTAAATAAGACTGGATGTTGAAACTCATGTTAAAAGCACTCGCGCAGCAAGTAACTAACCTCTTGGAATTGCTGATTAATCGTTTATTTCCTCCTGAACGAAAACGTAATATCAGTGAAAAACTGACCCAGAAGCAAAAAGACACCATCAAGAAACTTTTATTTATGGGGAAGTATCAAACGCAAGAGCGTGAGGTAAGACGAGTAAAGCACCTTCTCTATAATCTTGGGTTTACAGAACGTGGGCTTACGGAGCTTGAGACATTCTATTATCAAAACGAAGACCAATATTTAAAAAAACTGGCGGCTTGGGAGCTGTTATTATGGCATGCAAACCAATATACCGAAGAGGGAGCCAAAAAATGCCTGGAGTTGTTGTCCGAGGTTGTTAAAGATGAAAAGGACTCTGTTCACATTCGCATAGCAGCCATTATGACGGCGGAGTGCCTGAATCGATTAGGGAAAGCAGGGGAAGCCAAGCACGTTCTTTCACCTTTGCTTGAATCAGCTAAAGGTGAAAGTCCCCACCCTGATCTTTTTCTCGCAGCAGCAAATTTGGAATCTTCCATCACGGAAAAAGTACAGTGGATTAATAAAGCTTTGACGATAAACGGTATTTCGATGATTAAGATGGAAACCTCTGTTTCGACTTCCCCCTATGACAGTATTATTGTTGATCGTACTCAAGAAACACGGAAATGTCTATTATCCGAGCCGTACCCGCTCGTTACCGTCATCATGCCTGTTTATAATGCCGAAGACGTTATCGACACATCGCTTAAATCTATGCTAGAACAAACATGGACAAACCTGGAAATTTTAGTGACAGATGACTGTAGCAAGGACGCAACAGCCACAATCGTGGAAGCGTATGCTGCCAATGACTCAAGAATTCAACTCATTAAGGCGACATCGAACGGAGGCGCATATCCCGCACGAAACTTGGCACTAAAAGAAGCGACCGGTGAATTCATCACCGTCAATGATGCTGATGACTGGTCTCATCCAGAGAAAATTGAAACACAAGTTAATCATTTGCTTGAAAATAAAACAGTAATCGGAAATATGTCCGAACAGGCACGGGCGACAAATGATCTCACTTTTTATCGCAGAGGCAAGCCAGGGACGTATATATTTAGCAATATGTCATCGTTCATGTTTCGTCGTAAGCCAGTAATGGATACGATCGGATTCTGGGATTCTGTTCGCTTTGCGGCCGATTCCGAGTTTATTCGGCGTATTAAGAAAGTGTTTGGCGAAAAATCCATTGCATACCTAACGACAGGTCCGCTCTCTTTTCAACGGCAATCCGATACGTCTTTAACCGGAAACCAAGCCTTTGGATACCACGGATTTAAAATGGGGGCAAGAAAAGAGTACGAAGAAGCGCATGATTATTTTCATCAAACGACCAAGAACTTATGTTACCCCTTTCCTCTAAAATCCCGGCCATTTGCTGTCCCCGAGCCGATGTGGCCGAATAGGGAAGAGAAGCATGGCGGTCAGCGTCATTTTGACATCGTGATTGCTTCTGATTTCAGACTGGATGATCAAAACACTGTATTCAATTCAACGGAAATTCTTTCACAAACACAAAAACATGCGCGAATCGGGCTTATCCAGCTCTCTCAATATAATGTTTCACCGGATCGCCCCGTTCATCCAAATGTACGCAGATTATTGGATGGAGATCGCGTACAAATGCTTGTTTACGGAGAGAAAATCTCTTGTGATACCTTGATTATCAGACATCTACCGTCTTTGCAGGAATGGCAACGCTATGTTCCGGATGTGAAAGCCGGGCAAGTGCATGTGGTCATCAATCACCTTTCGCAACGTTTTCAACAATGGCAAACGCATGTGAAAGAATTCTTTGGCGAATCGGGTATATGGTATCCTTTGAACCCTTCTATTTACAAAGAGTTACAAGAAAACGACACGGCATCAATCATCGTGGCAGATAGAGTCTGGACCCACAATGGTAAGCCTCAATAAAAGGGGAGTTAATGGTTGGAAAAGGATAATAACACGTATGAATCATTAGCCCTTCAACAAAAGCGAAATGAACAACTCGTTCATGATATAATGCATGTAGAACAACAAATTGCAGAGGCAAAGAAAGAAAACGAAGAAGTTGCGGAAGAAAAAGAACACTATGAACGAAAATGTGCCGAGATTGAACGAAGCCTGTTGTGGAAAGGCTCCAAACCGATACGGAAACTCAAGGCATGGCGAAAGCGTACCAAATAGTACTGCCAAGCCGTTGGAGGCGTTTATCTTTGAAAAACAACGATTCTGTCCGTCAACAATTGCAAGCTGAATATGAGAGAGAAGAAGAATTGTTGCGTACATTGCTGCAGCGGGGAGCTGAATTGGAGAAAGTTACAAATGAGAAAAAAAGCAATGCAAAAGAACGGAATCGTTTAAAGCGAAGATATACGTCATTGCGTAAATACCGTTTGTGGGCTTTCACATGGCTTGAAAGAAAAGTGTCAAGCGTTATACGGACAAGCAAGGGGCGCATACAATCTTTTTTGCTAAGCACCAGTCATAAGGCTGTTCTGGAACAAAACAAAAAGCTTTCAGAAGAAAATACGCGGCTTAAAAAAGAAACAGTGTCTCTTCATCAACAGCTTCGAAACGAAAAAAAACAAGCAGGTACGACAATCATGGACTGGCAAAACATGAATCAAGAGCAACTTGAAAATAGCTTACAGAAGACAAAAGAAGACGGACATATGCTTGATTATTTGCAAGACCTTATTATGAAAAGAAGTGTTCATGATAAAAATTATCGCTCTGCACTTAAGTACGCATCTCTTCTTTATAGCGATGATTCATTGGCGGCTAAGCACAAGGTCTATCAAACATTGTTGGAAGGTTTAAAAATCGAAGAGGTTCCGGAAATTTTAATCCGATCAAAGTCAGACCAAAAGGACGATACGGTTTCCCTTCAAAAAATCGCATCCTTCAGTACTTCTCTCACTTTGCAATCAAGAATCAGACAACTTGAAGCATTCAGGCCGGAATGGGAACTTGATGACAAAACAACGGCCTACACCTTTATTGATGAGCTCGAGGTCCGAAGGCCATGGGTATCTGAAGAACATTTTTCGCATACGACGATTCCTGAAAAAGAAGGAACTGTCATTAAACCGGTGTATGGGGCAGGCTCCCGCGGGGTGTACATCGTTTTTGCATTTGATCGTATACAAGATGTGAAAAGATCGAGAATGCTTAGCAGTTGGGATGCCTTTATAGCTAGTATGCGGGAAGATCTGGCACTAGGTTTGGTTAGCGATGATCAATGGCTGGCTGAAGAGTTGCTTTATGAAAACAATGAAACACAAACGCCGGCACGAGATATAAAATTTTATTGTTTTTACGGGAAGGTTGGCCTCATTCTGGAAATCAGACGTTTTCCGAAGGTGGAATACTGTTGGTGGACAGCAGATGGAGAACGTGTGCATACGGGTAAATATGAGGAAAAGCTTTTCGAGGGCGAAGGCGTTTCACAAGATCAAGTGGATCTGGCTGCTTTCATCAGTTCCGAAATTCCCACTCCATTTATCAGGATCGATTTTTTGAAGACAGAAGAAGGACTAGTGTTTGGAGAGTTCGCGGCCAAACCGGGAAAATATGATGAGTTTGATCAACAGACGGACTGCCAACTTGGCAATGAATTCTTAGAGGCGCAAGGACGTCTTTTAACGGATTTAATACAAGGGAAATCATTTAGCCATTTTAAGGCTTCCTTGGAACATGTTGGACGAAATGAGCAGTTGAATGTATGAATCAGAAGGTGATGGAATGAACAATGAGCCACCAGTCTGGCTTCCCCATCTAAGTGAAAAAATCGTATCAGAAGCTCTCGGGCATGAACTCTGTGCTTATGCAGTGGCACTGGAAGGATGGAGACGGGGACTGACACTCAATTGGTACACGAAAGATGCAGAGCCTTTTCGGCGTATGGCAACGTGGCACGTGGATGCGCCCGGCAAGTTATTTTCTCTTGGTTCCGAGGAGAAAACCCACTATTTTTTCCGTACACGCGGAGACAAAGTAAGCTATGAAGCAGTTCGAATTGGTGCCGATAAAGAGCAAACAAAAGCGGTATTGGCCGAAGCCGGCGTTTCTGTTCCGGAAGGAAGCCGATTCAGCGTGGATGCTCGCGATGAGGACATTATAAACTATGCCTCAAGTATTGGTTTTCCTGTTGTATTGAAACCAACCGATGGAAGCTTTGGAAAAGGGGTAATGACCAATATCCAAGATAAGAAAGAACTGCGGAAAGCACTTAGAAATGTCCGCCACTCTGACGTGCTTGTGGAACGTTTTATTTCCGGGGAAGAGTACCGTATCTACGTTGTCAGCCAGCAAGTCGCAGGAGCGATTCATCGCATACCTGCCAATGTTCTTGGAGACGGTCATAATTCTATTGAAGCTTTAATTGATATTAAAAATAAAGAAAGACAAAGCAATCCGCGACTTGTTAGTTGCCCTATCCAAATCGACGATGAAGTTATTGGGTATCTTCACGAAAAAGGGTATACGCTTGGAAGCATACCTGATGAAAAGGAACGTATTTTCCTTAGAGAAAAAAGCAATATTTCTCTGGGGGGCGATCCGGTTGATGTTACCGATGACTTACACCCTGCCGTAAAACAAACAGCAATTAATGCCATAGATGCCGTCCCGGATTTATATCATGGCGGTGTTGATCTTATTATCGATGCAAATAAACCTCCGGAAAATGCAGCTACCATCATTGAACTGAACCCAACAGCGCAAATAGGCTCTCTTCTATACCCAATGAAAGGCTATGCCAGAGATATCCCTGCAGCGATTATCGACGAATATTTTCCCGAAACAAAGGAGGACGGAAAAGAGAAAACCAGTCTTTACTTTGGGTTTAACCGTGTGCTGGAACCTTTGCAAAACAACTCTTCAAAACGAATAACCGTATCTCCTGTTCAATCCCGAAATGTATATGCGAAAAAATATACGGTGTCCGGGGAGGTACAAGGGGTTCATTATCATCGTGAGTTAAGAGACCGGGCATTAGCCACTCAGTTACACGGATTTATTAACAATCTTGATAACGGCAATATTGAAGTTGTGGTAGCCGGAATGGATCAAAATCCTGTTGATACCTTTCATGATATCCTTTTGCAAGCAACCGACGACGTTCATGTCACGGGCGTATATGCAGAGGATTGGTTGCACCCGGTGAAAATTGGATTTGACATTCAAGCTGATCCTAATAAAATAACAGGTGAAATAAGCAAAATAAAGCAAGAAAAAGCCGATATGAAAAAAGAGAAAGATAAGGCAGAACGCAAGTATATCCAGTATCAACAAAGTCGTTCCTGGAAGTTGACGTTGCCTCTTCGGAAAGCATTAAATTACATGAAACGCCGGTCCTGAATTGAGCTAATGGGGGATCCCACTGTGAAAAATTATTATGCTAACTGGTTGCCGCATTTAAAAAATGCCATACCGATTGAATCATGCAAAAATAAAGTGAGCATGTATACGATTGCTTTAGAAGGTTGGCGACGTGGATTGACATTAACGTTTTATACGGAATTGGATCAAAATCGTACTCGGCAAATACGTTATTCTTTTGCAAACGGGGAAAAAGAACATCACTTTGAAGGGTCAAAGGGAGATAAAATCACGGATGAAGCTTTTCATATCTGTGATGACAAAGCTTTAACGTATGAATGGCTTTCCAAAGCCGGTGTCCCTGTACCTATGGGGCAAAAGTTTACGGATGAAGCACAGGAAGACGAGATTATCCAGTACGCCAAAACAGCCGGCTTTCCACTCGTATTAAAACCGACGAATGGGAGTGGAGGCAAAGGCGTTATTGTCAATATCCAGAGTATAAAAGCATTAAAGGAAGCTTTATTCTACGTTAGAGAGGAACTCAAGTTTAAGGAAATTATTATTGAACAATTCATTACCGGAGATGAAGTTCGTATTTTTGTTCTCGGCGATCAACTGTTTAGCGCTGTGAACAGAATACCTGCTAACGTGGTCGGAGATGGTCAGCGCTCGATTCGAACATTAATTGATATGAAAAATGAAGAAAGAAAAAATGTCCCCCATCTATATGATCGCCCCATTAAACTGGACAGGCAATTGTATACGACTTTGCGTGAGTCGGGCTTGACGCTGGACACTATTCCTAAGTATGGCCGGCGTATTTTTTTGAAGAAAACAAGTAACGTTTCCTCCGGCGGAGACCCTATTGATGTTACTGATCAGTTAACACCCGAATTAAGAGAAATGGCGGTCCAAGCGTGCCAGGCTGTTCCCGGATTGGCCCATTGCGGGTTAGATATGATGGTCGATTGGGAGAATAATAAAGGATTTGTCATTGAATTAAATACAAGACCCGGGATCGGTTCATTTCTATTCCCTATGGAAGGAAAGGCCGAAGATATTCCGAAAGCAATCATTGATGATTATTTCCCGGAAACAAAAGAAATTCACACGATGCATTCAAATGTTTATTTTGATTTTAAAACCATCAATGAGACACTTAATAACGGTGCCGTTGAGGAAATAGAAGTTGCACCGGTGCCAACGGACAACGTGTACGCCAAGAAATTCATCTTATCGGGTGTTATCCAGGATAGAAACTATTACCAATGGCTGCGAAAACAAGCATTGCAAAGGGATTTAAGTGGGTATATTAAAGCGTTGGGCAACCGTGATATGGAAATCCTCATTGCAGGTGCCAACAAGCATGAAGTGGATAACTATAAACAAGTATTTAACTACCGGAAAGATCGACATGAAGATTTGAAGCTTCGGGAAGAACCGTGGGAAGCGCCGGTGAAAATTGGTTTCGATATTGACGGTCAACTAGAAACAGCCGGTTTAAATCAGCTTGAATCCCAATGGCAAAGTCTGCAGGAAGAAATGCAGGCGATCCAAAAAGAAAAAAGTCGTCTCGAACGCCAGAATAACAAAATTGAACAAAGCAGTTCTTGGAGAATCACAGTGCCCTTAAGGAAAGCAGGGGATCTAATAAAGAAAGTAATACCTCTAAACATTACAAAAATATTTCCAAATAAATAATATCCTTGAGTAAGCAAAATGAATAGTATAGAATTATAGGGTTAGAAAAATAATAAACATCGTGACAAAGATAATCACTCATCTGTAAAAAAATCTAATATTTTTGTTTACATGGGAGGACCATCGGATGGAAGATATTAAAAATAAATGGCTGCCGCATTTGATAGATGCCGTACCAAGCGCTGGACAGGGCAAGCGAATCAGCACATATACGATTGCCCTAGAGGGTTGGAGAAGGGGGATTCCGCTAAAGTTTTATCGGGTACATGATGAAGAAGATCATTTAAAAATCAGATACTCATTAAATTATGAAGGGAACGAACATCATTTTTCTTTATCCATGGGGGACAAGGTCTCCGATGAGGCTTTTGAAATTTGTAATAATAAACACCTCACCAAGGAACATCTGTCCAAAGCAGGCGTGCCTGTAGCCGAAGGGAAAAAGTTTATGGACGATGTTCAAGATGAAGACATTGTTGAATACGCGAAGTCCATTGGTTTTCCAGTCGTTGTCAAACCAGTTGATGACAATGCGGGTAAAGGTGTGTTTGCAAATATCTTGGATGAACAAAGACTAAAAAAAGTTTTAGTACATGTTCGCCAAGAATTGGCGTATACGGAAGTTCTTCTGGAGAAATATATGCCGGGTAAGGAATTTCGCATCTATGTCATCGAAGACCGAGTATTGGGTGCTATGAACAGAAGGCCGGCAAACGTTATCGGAGATGGCGTTCACACGATCAAAGAGTTAATTGATTTAAAAAATACAGAACGTAAAAAGAATCCCCATACCACCAGCCGTTTGATTAAAATTGACGATGAAATCCTTGATTTTATTGATCGAGCTGGCTATACGCTTGAAACTGTTCCCAAAGATGGCGAGTTTTTGTATATTAGGCAAAAAAGTAATCTAGCCAGAGGTGGAGAAGCGATTGACGTAACCGAACAGTTGACCCCTGAATTAAAGCAAATTGCGATTGACGCGGGGAAAGCCATTCCCGGCTTGCCGCACTATGGCATCGATATGATTGTCGATCAGGAAAACAATACGGGGGTTATTTTGGAAGTAAACTCAAGACCCGGATTCGGAGGGCATTTATTTCCAATGGTTGGCGAACCACGCGACTTTGCAAAGGAAATTATAGACTATTATTTTCCGGAAACGAAAGATATAGAGCGCACAAATCTATTTTTCAATTTTAATAAGATCATAGAACCTTTAAAAACCCGAGCGGCTATCTCGACTGAATTGCCTATACCCCCAACAGGTAAGTTATATGGAAGAAAATATATTGTTACCGGTAATGTGGAAGGTCAATGGTTCAGAAAATGGGTGAAACGGCAGGCTTTGAAAAGAGATTTGCATGGTTATGCAAAACCCTTGGATAACGGAGATTTGGAAGTTGTTGTAGCCGGAAAACAACAGAGTGTTGTTGATCGATTTAAGAAATTATTGTTTGAAGGCAAGGAAAATGCAGCAGTCGAAGAAATCAAGGAATATGATTGGGAAGATCAACCGCTTAGAGTGGACTTTCAACTGAAGAAGAAACGTACAACCAAACGGCCAAAAAATGTGCATCAGAAATATCAACGTGTATCGAAGGAATATAATAAAATCATCAATAGCACATCCTGGCGATTAACTTACCCTCTTCGTTATGCAAAAGATTTATTGAAACGCATGATAAAACGATGACACTTTGGTAACACTAGATAACAATAAAATTAAAAGTTAAGGGACAAGCTTCTCAAAGCTTGGAGGTGATTTTATAATGACCAATGAACATGTATGGTTACCTCATCTAGAAAATGCGATTCCGAAGTCTGCATATGGGAAAAAGCTCAGTATGTATACGATTGCTTTGGAAGCATGGCGCAGAGGCATTAAAGTAAATTTTTACAGGCTTGAAGATCCGGAAGAAAATAAATTGCGCATTAGGTATTCCTTGAGTTACCAAGGGAGAGAGCACAAATTCGAGTCATCCCGCGGGGATCTATTGACCCAAGAGGCGTATGACATTTGTGATGACAAAGATCTCACGAAACAACAGCTCTCAAAAGCCGGGATCCCCGTCCCGGAAGGGAAAAGATTTAAGGAAAATGTTGTAGATGGGGAAATCGTGGACTACGCCAATACACTCGGTTATCCTGTCGTGATTAAGCCTATTAGTGAAAATGCTGGGAAGGGCGTCCTTGCTAACATTCAGGATGCAGAAGAGATGAGAAAGGCTTTAATACATGTGCGCCAGGAACTCAATTACCGTGATGTAATTGTGGAGGAACATGTACCAGGAAAAGAATTTCGTATCTTTATCGTTGGTAATAAAATCATAGGTGCTGTTAATCGAATTCCAGCAAATATTGTTGGAGATGGCATCAACTCTATTAACGAGTTAATTAATAAAAAAAATGAGGAAAAACGAGGGAACCCTAATTTATCTAAAAGTGCTATTGATATTGATAAGGAATTACTCGATACAATACAGTTTAAAGATTATTCACTAAATAGTATTCCCGAAGCAGGAGATCGTGTTTTTTTAAGAAATAAAAGCAGTGTATCTATGGGTGGAGATCCTATAGATGTTACGGAAAAGTTAACAACTCATATGAATGATCTTGCTATAAAAGCGTATCAAAGCATACCTGATTTGGATTTATGCGGTTTAGACATGATCATTGATGAAGAAAATAATTTAGGAACTGTCATTGAAATAAACACAAAGCCTATGCTGGGTCTTCATTTGTTTCCGGTAGAAGGAAGCGCACGGGATATCACATCTCCAATCATTGATTATTATTTCCCGGAAACCAAGAGTTTGGAGAAAACAAATCTGTATTTTGATTTTGACAGTATCTTGGAGCCTCTGAAGAGCAGATCAACCGACATGGTTGAGGTTACCTTACCCCCATTAGGAAAGCTATATGCCAAAAAATATATAGTGTCTGGCCACGTGCAAGGGGTTGGTTATCGAAAATGGATCAGAAAGCAAGCGTTACAGCATCATTTACATGGCTACACAAAAAACAAGCCAGACGGAAAGGTCATTGTTGTTGTTGTAGGCTCAGATGAAAGTGATGTTCGTGCGTTCAAAGATATTTGTGCCCAAGGGCCGGAGAAAGCTCAAGTGGAGAAAGTAAAAGCAAAAGAATGGGAAAAACCCGTGAAAATGGGATTTGAAATAAAAAAAGAATCAAAAGAAAAACGCTTAAAAGAGCTGGAAAAACAACTGCAAAAGGAAAAAAACGATAAAAAGAAAATCGCCCGAGAGAGAAGTATGCTTGATCAAGAGAGAAGAGCAGTTAAGGAGCAACTGGAAAGCGTTGAGGAAGAAAAAGAAATTATAAAAGAAGCGTATTTTGAGCTTCTAAATAGTCGTTCGTGGCGCTATACGAAACCGTTGAGAAATATGAGCAACTTTAGCAAACGGTCTTGAGTTGTCATCATCTATCCAGATGAAGAGGTGCTGGGAAATGAGCAAACCATACACTATAACATTTGCAGGAGATACTAGTCTGGGAGATGGGTATCTAAACAAACCTAAACGAAAAAAAGAGAAAGAAAGACTAGAAACAGATCCATATTCTTTTTTTGAAGAAGTAGCATCTTTTGTAAATAAAAGTGATTATTCCATTTTAAACTTGGAGACTGTACTAGCTCATAATCCTTCAGGGTTCTTAGAGGGAAAACAATACCCTAATTGGGATTCACCTCAACGAACCATTGACATGCTAAAGAGCATGAATGTTGATGCTGTCAGCCTTGCAAACAATCATACAATGGACTACGGTGAATCTACATTAGTTGATACGATTAACGAACTCAAAAATGCAGGAATTTCATACTTTGGTGCTGGTCAATCAAGCGAGGAAGCGGTGGCGCCCTTAAAGATAGAAGTACCCGGAACATACCAAAGAAAGAATGTCTATGTACTAACTGGGATGAAGGCATCTCGTCGTTATCGAGTTGATTATAATTTCTTTGCCCAACAAGAAGAGGCAGGGGTTAATTCGTTAAATGAAAATCGGCTAATTCGTAAAATCTCATCTCTAAAAGAAAAAGATTCTGACGCTATTGTTATCGTCTGTCCTCATTGGCAAGGATTAGATTATAAATGGGTGAAAGAAACTGAGGAAACGCGCTGTAGGTCATTTGTGGAAGCAGGAGCCGATTTGGTAATCGCCCATGGGACACATATGGCAAATCATATTGAAAAGTACAAGTCGGGGATTATTGCATACTCCATCGGGAATTTTGTATTTAATTCTCCTGGCCGTTATAAAAAAATGCAGGCGCCTCCTTATAGCTTCATCGCTAACCTTATCATTTCCGAATCAGAAAACGGATGGGATATTCAACCTGCTTTTTACCCTATCGTCACCGATAATAAAGAAACAGGGTTTCGAGTTCGATTTGTTACTCACGATGAAGCTGTTGAGTTATTCAAATTACTAAATGATAAGCACCATCTGGGTGTAGAAAAAGATGTTGTAAAAAAAGACGGGGATCGATATTATTTTGATATTCGTCATACGAAAACGAGTGATGAAGTCGATCAGCTTCTACTAGAGCATTCATTGAATTCAAGTACAAATTTTCCAGATGACTTAGAGTCTTTTAAAGAAGAGACCTATCAACTTGAACATATTCAAAGTAAGATTGATGAGTATTTATTCCGATACTATCAAAAGTTTAATCAGGATAAGGCCGTTTCCCAAAATAAAGCGAAGTTGCAATCACTGGCTGATGTTGTAGAAAAACGACATATCAGCCATAACTTCCTAAAAAAATTTGAACGTAAAAAGATTCCTGTAACTAACTCTTTCTCCTTCCGAGAGATTATGGTCGAAAAATCGGCGATGAGAAAACTTGGTTATCGGGATTATGCCTGGACGATTGACCGAAAAACAAAGGCATATGTTTTCGCGGATAGTATCGGTTTACGTACACCTAAATCAGATCGTGAAGTTTATCGTTTCGATGAATTAAAAGGAAAAGAAGGACCAATTGTAGTGAAACCTGTAGGAGCCACAGGCTCCAAAGGTGTATACTTGATTTTCGATAATAATAAAATATTCTCTGCTCGTGAAGAAAAATATTTGTCGAATTGGGATGAAATAGAAGCGGAAATGCAAAATGATCTTGATGCGGTTAAGCAGGGGGAACGTAGCAAACAATTAGTGAAAGATGAGTGGTTTGTAGAAGAGCTTATTCTGAAGTCTCCTGATAGTACTGAACCACCACTTGATTACAAATTTTATTGTTTCTATGGAGAATTGTTATTTGTCTTGGAAGCAAATCGTATGGATTCTTCTCAGTTCAGTACTTGGGACGCAAATGGTCATTTCATAAAAACAGGTTGGCATGACGAGAAAGCACGACCAGGGGTCGGATTCTCTCAAGAAGATGCCGAAATTACGAAAAAAGCCAGCCTAGAAATTCCAAGCCCTTTCGTGCGATTTGACATGCTGAAAGGTCATGACGGTCTGGTATTTGGAGAAGCCACACCCAGACCGGGTGGATTTCACTTATTTAATAAGGAATATGATCGGAAGCTTGGACAGGCTTATAGGGAGGCAGAAGCTCGCTTGACAAGAGATCTTCTCCGTGGGAAGAAATTTGAGGCGTTTACTAAAAACTTTAAGATTTAGCGAGAAATTAAATTACGAATAATCTTCGATTAATTTATTTCCTGTTTTAAGCACTCGCTTTATGTCTGTGCCCCTGTCCAATTCCTTACTAATAAACTTATTTGTTAACGCGGGTCAAATCCCGCGTTTTTTCAATGCCCTAATTTCCCCTTCAAGCTTTATGAAAAAATTACTAGCATAAAAGTAATTTTGTTAGAAGATAAATTATGAGAGGTGTTGTAATGGATATAGAGTTTTACATCCGACTTATGTTGTCTTTATATAGGGGACTGCTGAATAACGGAAAAAGACTAGCACATAAGCATTTTCCGTTTTTGTCAAAGCTGGATGCAAGGAAATTTATCCTATAAGCAGAAAAACCCTTGCACTTCTGGCAGCGTACGGAGGGATGACGCTGCAATGGCGAGATTCCTACGGAAAAACGGACGCGTCAAGACCCCGCAGCGCCGGTTTTGCGCGAGGAGGCTTGCCTGTTCGTCCGCGGAAAGTGAAGCTATGGAAGCGGCATCCCGGCTTCAGCTGATATCTGCAAGTTGTTCAGCAATCCCTACCTAGTTAAGTACTATAAAACTTAAAATCTGGATATTCTCACTAATTAATGATAATATAGGTTCAGATAATTAAATGTTAGGGAGTGCCCATGATTAATCTAGTAAAAAAAGAGGAGATCAATTATGAGGAATTGGGGATTAAATCAGACACCAAGGCTTTTGAACGTTATGATGAAGCTGGCCTATTAGATCATGTAAGTGAAACGTTTATTGGTAATTATCAGGAATATTGGCTACATTATTATAATAAATCCGTTGATCCTCTTACTGCAACAGCATTTGCTAATCTCGTTGGCTATGATGAATATCGTGTGATACCTGCTAGATTAATGAATCGAACATTGATACCTTTTTTCAACGATAAAACAATTGATGAGGGGTATGTGGATAAAAACAACTATGACTTGCTGATTCCAACTCCTCAATCTGTTGATACTGTGATCAAGTGTGTACGAGGAAACTATTTTGATGGGAATAACACCATGATGAAACGCGATGATGTTCTCCAAACATTACTACGGTTTGATGAACTGATTATCAAACCAAGCAAAAGCAATAATGGTAGAGAGATTAACAAGCTTGTAAACAATCACTATTCCTTAAACATCAATGATACACCAGTGTCTATGGACGATATCGAACTTATGTATAACTCGGACTATACCGTAGAGCAGGTCATCCAACAACATTCAAATATGGCTGCTCCACATCCATCATCCGTCAATACATTACGCATGGTAACACTTCGCTGGGATTGCTCGATTCACCATCTACTTACATGTGCTAAGTTTGGTTCTGACGGGGCAATTCAAGATAATGCAGGTCAGGGCGGTTTATGGATAGGAATGAATGACGATGGTTTTTTTATGAACACAGCGATGGATGAATATGCGCTGACCTATACCCATCATCCGACAACGGGATTTCCTTTTCATGAACTTCAACCTATCCCTAATTTTAATGAGTTTATCCGCTTTGTAAAAGATGCTCATCAAAATATTATTCATCATGATTTTGTTTCATGGGATATTGCCGTAGGGATCGATGGTCAACCGATTTTTATTGAAGCGAATTTTGCAGGTAACACATGGCTCTATCAATTAGCTTCACAACGACCAATATTTGGCGAATTAACGGAGAATATTTTGTCTTATGTAAGTCAGTCAAATAAAAAATATCCTGTTGTATCCAACTATCGTAGAGTGAAACAATATAAACAATCAATAAAAAAATATAAAAGTGATTTAAGCGAACTTAAAAATGCACTTAACAAAGAACAACAACAAAAAAGAAAATATAAAAGACGTTATAGTAAAGTTAAACATGATCTCCTGAATGCGAAGAACGACCTTCACGATGCCCAACAGAAACTGTCATCTATGAAAACGAGCAAATCATGGCGATATACATCTCCGCTTAGATCAATTATGCAAAAAACCACGAAAAAAGATTAACATAGTCGTCGGTTTATGGTTTTATTTGAGCAATTCCTAACTCTATGATATTTTTTCAGTGCGAAATTTAAAACTGTAATCCCAATTTAAATGTGCCCGTACAATTTTGAATAGCACATGTGGCATAAGCCATAAAAAATAAAGAAACCGGGGTTTAAGGCCCGGTTTTCTTCTAAACAATTTAAGCATACATTTAACGGGTAGCGTCAACGTTCCTCCCGATCATTAGGAGGCTTATCCTGTCATCGGTATAAAAGAGTATAGAATATTCGAGACTAAGAGGTGCTTTTTATTAGGATTGTTGTCTTAAAATATTATAGTACGCAATAAAGCTGGAAATGTTGTGTTGGGTGTAATCATTGCGTATTTCATAATTTGATAAACCTTGATGAATAGCCCCAAGGCAAAGTTTTTTGTTTTCATAATACATCGTTGTTTCCGGTCTCAGCTGCATTTGCAACTGAAATTTAATGCTTTCATGAAGAGCTTGTTTAATTTTTTTTGCTTCATCATCGTAACCGTAATCAACAGCCAGCTTATAAGTGGCACTTAGCCCTTCACTTCGACACGCTACAGGCGTAGATAGTGGTTTAGGATGCGTATCATATGCACCTTTCCATTCAGGCTCTGCATCATCATCTAAAATTTGAGTCTGCATAATCGCTCGGGCGATAAAGAAAGCGTGGTTAATATAGATTTCTTTCGGGCGTTCCCTGTAGAGTTCATTCAAGCCATAAAGAAGCCAATGATCGTGGGCAATAGTTTCACTCGTTGCTTTTTTATCCCTGATAGTGATTAAATAGTTTGCTTCATTTTCCGCCACATCCAACCATTGTTCATTGCCGTCGATCTGGTAAAGGCGCACCAATGCCAATATTGCTTCACCGGGATAATAGTGGGATATGAAGTCTGATGCTTCACCCGTTGAATATTTTTGTTTATGAAAAGCAAAACGACCATTCTCATCTTGTAATTCGCGCATCCATGTCGCCATGCTTTGCATCACTGGGAGATACTGCTTATCCTCTGTTACTTGTGTATATTTGGCTAATGCCACTACAGCAAGCGCATTACCGCCAAGTTTGGCCTGATCTTTTTCAATAATCACCTGTACTTGATGTCCATTTATTTCCATTTCCAGTGCTTTTTTCAGTAAATAATTAATGGCTCGTTTTGCAGCATTTAATAGTCGTTCATCCGGCATCAGTTCATATGTTTCCAGCATTGAATAAGTCGTTCCTGCGTGACGTAGGATGTTGTATCCGCCCCGGCTTCTATTCTCTTGCGGAAGGTAGGAATAGATAAATTTGCCCTTCGTATTGACAACATTTTTAAAGTAATTGTCTTTGGTTAATGCTATCGCATCCCTAAGGTCTTGCGCTGATAAATCCGAATAGATACGATGGCCGCGGTAAAGAGGGGTAAAGCCATTTTCATCGATATAATAAGATTTTGTTCGGAATTTATATAATTCTAGTGATTGGGAAGTCAGTAACTTTTTCACTAACGAGTTTTTAGATAACAAGGAATGTTTCTCATAAGCCTGAAAAATATTTTCAGGTTTTATTTTTTGATCCACAATCATTCGGTATGCTTCAACTTCTTCGGGGAGGAATGCTGCATCAAAAGACGCGTCGATAGTAAGACCATCTTCCCCGCGTTTGTAAAGGACAGTGTCTTTTTCAAGGTTGATTTTCTTCTTTGATGATTTAGCAGGTCGCATGTCCGTAACGACATCCACTTTCACAGAAATGGGCTTAAAATTGGCAGGTTTATTGCTTTTATAGTTTTGGTAAGCAGATTTAAGCGCAACTTTAGCGTTTGTATCTTTTCCCATGCCGACTAGAGCTCGGGAATAGGGGTTTGATACAGATATAAAAACGACAATTTCGCCATCTTCTGTTCTAAAGCCCGTATCGATTTCGTCAGTTATTTCTTCAAGAGACTTTTCCTTATTAATCGCCGCATCGTATATCTGTTGTAAGGTATGATTCAATTTTACCAGCCTTTCGTCCGTTTTGATGATTGTCAATGTCATAAATAAGATAATTCATTATAGCACTTATCTGTATAATCTGCTACTATATTGGTATGTATATAAAAATTGTCTGTTACTAGACATTTCGATACATGTTATATTTACACATTCTTTTATAGATGAGAATATTGTCACTACCTAGAACAATAGATATAGACGGAACCTTTTATCAATTAGACATTGACAAAAACCATTTGAATTTACTGAGGGGAGAATTAGGGATATGGCAAAAACATTTACATTAACGTTTGCAGGGGATACAAGTTTAGGGGACTGGTATCTCAGAAAAACAGGTAAAGAAAACTTAGTGGAACGATTGGAAAAGGAGCCATTATCTTATTTTGCAGAGGTAAAACCTTTAATCGAGAAAAGTGATTATTTTATTCTAAACTTAGAAACAGTTTTAGAGGAAAGCCCAAAACCAATATTAGAAGGAAAACAATATCCTAACTATGACAATCCAGATAGAACATTGCAAGTATTAAAAGACTTAGGGGTAACAGCAGTTGGTTTAGCTAACAACCATACTATGGATTTCGGTTCTGAAGTTTTACTAAGAACCCTAAATAGATTAGAAAAGGCCAATATTAAAACTTTAGGAGCAGGGAAAGATAGAAAAGATGCTTCTAAACCCCTTAAAATAATACTAGATGGAAAAAAAAGCGTGAAAAATGTCTATATCTTCACTGGTATGCGGGCAGGAAAACGTTACCGAGAGTATGGTTTTTTTGCAGAGAATGAAAAACCGGGGGTAAATCCATTGCCACAAAAGGGACTATCCAGAAAAATTTCTAATCTTAGACAGGAAGACCCTGAATCAATTATTATCGTATGCCCTCATTGGCAAGGAGAGGACTATAAATGGGCTTCGGATCATGGAAGAATTCAAGAAAGAAGCAAGGCATTTATAGATGCAGGAGCAAACTATATCTTTGGTCATGGCCCCCATATGCTAAATCATATTGAAAATTATAATGGAGGAACCATAGCTTATTCTATTGGAAATTTCGTGTTCAATTCTCCAGGAAGGTATGAGAAATTAGATGCTCCACCTTATAGTGTTGTTGTAAATATGGAAATTCAAGAGGAGGAAAAAGGAACATGGATCGTGAAAAACAAGTTCTATCCTATTGTTACAGATAATAAAAAAACTAATTATAGTGTAAGAAGAATCAATGAAAAAGAAGCTGAGGATATAGTATATAAATTTGAAAAAGATGAACTCGGCTTATATATAGAAAACACAAAACATAATATTGATGATAAAAGTGCTAGCAAATCAGAAGTTAATGAAATAATAGCAATGATAACTGGTGAAAAGAAAATAAATCAAGATAAATTTAAGGACATTGATAGCATCGAAAAGCAGATATTAGCACTTAAAGAAGCTCAGGATCGGATAGATAAGAATTTAAAAAATTATTATTCAAAATTAATTAGAAGTAATTCAATGAAAAGGGTAGAAGGTGAAAATTATCATTTATATAAAATGCTGGCAGACACTATTAAAAAAGATTATATAACTCATGGAATGTATCTGAAGTTTGGCAAGAGAAAATTAAATATACATGATGCCATTTCATTTCAAAATTTCATAATACAGAACGCAGAAAGTAAAAGGTTAGGAAATCCTTATTATGCCCAAATGTTAGATAAAAAGTTACCAGCTTATGAGTTTGCTGATAAAATAGGGTTAAGAAGACCATATACGGATCCACACGTATATAAATTTTCAGAGTTAAAACCACAAGCAGGTCCAGTTGTAGTTAAACCTACAAGTGCTACAGGAGCTATGGGTGTGTATCTGATTTATAATGAGAACAAGATTTTATCCGTGAGAGATGGCAAATACTTAAATAGTTGGGATGAACTTGTAAATGATGTTCAGATGGAAATTGAACGTGATAAGACCAGGGTAAGAAAATATTTCAAAAAAGATGCTTGGATGATAGAAGAATTGATTATAGATCCAGAAAAACCAGATAGTCTCACTGATTTAAAATTTCATGTCTTCTATGGTGAAAATGTACTAGTACAAGAAGTAATCAGAGAAGATGGAGGAAATAAATATCAATTTTGGGATGCAAATAATAAAAAGGTATTTACCGGAAAATTAGATGGAGAAGATCAAATATATAGAGAAGCCAAAGGTTTTAATAATGAGGATTTAGACGCCATTATTCAAGCAAGTTTAGAAATACCGGCTCCATTTATGAGAATTGATATGCTAAAAGGTAACAACGAGTTGGTGTTTGGAGAAGCAACATACTATCCTGGGGGATTTCATAATTTCAATGCAGAATGGGACAGAAAGTTGGGAGAAGCCTACGTTAATGCGGAGGCAAGATTGAAAAGAGACCTATTGGAAGGAAAAGAGTTTAAAGCATTTAATGAAATATTCTTCCGTAGCCCATCTTTAACATTATAGATGAAGTATTGACTCCGATCCTTGATCGGGGTCTTCTATTCTTTACGTGTATTTTTGGTATTTTGACTTTTGCAGTTTAAATGAACAAAAAGTTGTAAGGCAGACTAACCTTTCTTGCCTCCACTAAAATTTTTATTTCTCCAACGACATATATATCTTGGTAAAATCGATGCTAAATTCTTCTCCTAGATCACCAGGATATCATCGTAATGATCAAACAAGGTAGTAGCTCTGTTGAATATAGACTGCCGGCAGGATCGAATTAGGCCTATCACGGCTAATATCATAGCCCGTGTATGTAGCTCGTTGGTGGGTACATTAATTTTATCAGAGGGTATCCATTTTGTTCACTGAAAACAATAAGGTTAAATAAAAAAATAGGCGTAGCTTTCATTAAGGGGCTACGCTTATTTTTTATTTACTGGGATTTAGCCCCACCCAGCCTCATTATTTTTTAATCGATTTTAGTAAAAAGCGAAAAGGTTGAGTGAAACGCCAACTTTTGCTATGCACTATATAGTTGTATTTATCCTTTGTGTCTTCCAGTTCATCATTTTTAGCCATAAGTTCGTTATTTCTCTTTTTTAGTGCTGATTTAAGTTCCTGGTTTTGTTTTTTTAAATCAACATTTTGTTTTTGTATTTGCTTCAATTCTTGTCTTTGTATTTTCTGTTTTTTTTGTTCCCTTCTTCTTCTATCTTTTTGCATTAATATCGGCTTTTTTGTTTTAAGCTCATTACTTACATATTGTAAAATTTCATCTGTCAAATCTCCAAATACAGGTTTTTGAGCGGCCAATTGATAGTACGATAGCAAGCCTGCAAAGTTAGCTTCTAAAAAGATAGGTTTACCATCGAAATTCACAACAATATCCCATGAAATAAAATTAAGGTGTAGTATATTTTTATGGCAGTCTTTGGCAATCTGTTTGAATTCATCGAAATTAGGAATGGGTTCAAGATCCGCAAAGCAATAACCAGTCGTGGGATGGTGAGTATGTGTTTGACCATCGTCACTTACTGCAACATCAAAAAATTCACCTGTATCCTTTACTCCAAGGCGTATACCACCTGCGTTAGCATTATCTTTTATATCGTTATCTTTCCCAAACCTAGCGAAGGTAAATAAATATTTTATTTCATCTTTCCATCTGAACGTAACCATTCTTAGTGTATTCACAGAAGATGGATGAGGAGCAGCCAAATTCGTGTGTTGTTTTATTGCTTTCTGGACCATGAAGTTCTCTTTATAGATGTCCTCTAGGTGATAAATGGAAACAATATTTCCATCCAGATAGATGTTTTCATCTTTCACATTGAGTTTTCTGATTCCATGGCCATTGTTTGTCTGGCTAGGCTTTATGATCAAATCTGTGTTATTTTTTAATAAAATTTTTGAAGCATTTTCAATATCAATACTATCATTATATGTATCAAAGTAAGTTCCATTTATATTCTTTAATATAGTTTCAGCTGAGCTGGGGGAATCTATCGAAATATCATAGAGATTTTTGTCCCCATAAAAAATCGACATATTATAATCATTTAGGACAGGGAGAATTTCTTCTCTCATTATTTTTCCAGGTATGACCCTACTGTCTCTTTTTCCAGTATAATTCATAAAAGCTAAATGTAGAGAAGGATCAATCGTTTTACCGTAATGATTCTCCCAATATTTTTGTATTTCGCTAACAAAACCTTCGTCTACTTCGTTTAACAAGCCAGCATTAAACCACTTTTTAAATGTTGGAGAATTGGTTTTTGCTCCTAGTTCTTGATATACAGATAAATCATTATGCACTGCTTCTATAGTTTCCAAACATAATCAACTCCGTATAAAATTATTTACGTTTATATTACCATCTTTAGTATATTATATCTGCTAATTGAAGTGAAACAATGGGATTTGGTAATGTCAAGAAGTATATATTGATTCAATAGGATATGGCTCAGATTAGGGTTTGGGATTTTACATATCTGCCACATAGAAGTTTCCTTGCTTTGGTTTTCCTATCGTGTTTCAGACATATTTTGAACCTCGTCATATACGATTAACAAGTGCGCATATATGATCATGGGCATTTTAAAGTATTAACTTGAATGATTATCGTTGAAAAACAGAAAGATAAATAATGAACTAAATTGGGCAGTATAATCGTAGGATATAACATACTACTTTAATTTGCTATAATATATTAGATTTAAGGTATTTATTAATTTATCTGGGAGAGGTGAGAGTAGAAGGTGCAAAAGAAGTTATTTAAGTCAGCTTTCATAGCGTTTTTCGCTTTTTTTGTTATCTTTATAACCGGACAAGTCCCGGCTGAAGCAAATGAAGTGGAGGAAGTGGCCCACAGTCATGGCGTTGTACAAGGATCGGACGCGTTGGATGTCCGAGAAGGGCCCGGCGATGATTATGATGTAGTCGGGCAGCTGGACGATGACACGCGCGTGGAATTGGAAGGCCAGAATTCGGATGGTTGGTATAAAATAAATGCCGATGACATTAACGAAGACGCCTACGTCTCGGAAGAAGGCCTTGTGCCGGTTGATGAACCGGACGAGGAGGAAGGCTATGTGGACGCGAGCACCTCTGTCAACGTCCGGGAAGGCCCCGGGTCGTCTTATGATCAAGTTGAATCCCTTTCACAAGGCGAATCTATTGATCTCTTGGGGGAAGTTGAAGGCTGGTATAAGATTCAGTTAGATGATGTAGATAGTACATATATCAGCGGCGATTATGTGACGTTCACAGAACCTCTTGAAGCCGCTGAATTAACGGAAACAGCGCGAACGCACGGCGTGGTCCAAGGATCCGGTTCGTTGGATGTTCGAGAAGGTCCAGGCAATGATTATGAAGTGGTCGGCCAGCTGGACGATGAGACGCGCGTGGAATTGGAAGGCCAGACCTCGGATGGTTGGTATAAAATAAATGCCGATGACATCAACGAAGATACCTACGTTTCGGAAGAAGGCTTTGTGCCGGTTGATGAACCGGACGAGGAGGAAGGCTACGTGGACGCGAGCACCTCTGTCAATGTCCGGGAAGGCCCCGGGTCGTCTTATGATCAAGTGGACTCCATTCCGCGAGGAGAGTCGGTTGATATCGTGGGCGAAATCGATGATTGGTATCTCATTCAATGGGACGATATGGACGAGCCCGCGTATGTGAGTGGGTCTCATATAACGTCAACCGAAATACAGGAAGAGACGCAAGCAGAAACGCAAGATCAAGCATTGACTGAACCCGAACATAGCCACGGGATTGTGCAGTCCTCCTCCTTGAATGTCCGGTCCGGTCCCGGAACCGACTATGACACGATCGCTGGGTTGGAGGATTACACAAGGGTGGAACTGGAAGGCGAAACATCCGATGGCTGGTATAAGATCAGTGGCGAAGGATTGAGCGATGAAGCGCATGTGTCGGGAGACTTTATTGTCCCGGTGGATGTACCGTCCTATGACGAAGGATATGTCGACAGCGATCTTCTAAACGTCCGCGAAGGTCCGAATACGGATGAAGCGCGTGTGCATCAATTAGAACGTAATGCACAAGTGGCCATTGTCGGCGAGATAGGTGACTGGTATAAATTACAATTGGCTGATGTTGACGGCCCGACATACGTGAATGCGGATTACATCAGTGAAGAACAAACGCTAATGTCGTCCGACCGCAGCCATGGGATCGTGCAGTCCTCCCACTTGAATGTCCGCTCCGGCCCCGGAACGGACTATGACACGATCGCTGGGTTAGATGATTACACAAGGGTGGAACTGGAAGGCGAAACGTCTGATGGCTGGTATAAGATCAGTGGCGAAGGATTGAGCGGGGAAGCGTACGTGTCGGGGGACTTTATTGTCCCGGTGGATGTACCGCCTTATGACGAAGGGTATGTCGACAGTGATCTTCTAAACGTCCGCGAAGGCCCGAATACGGATGAAGCGCGTGTGCATCAATTAGAACGTAATGAACAAGTGGCCATTGTCGGCGAGATAGGTGACTGGTATAAATTACAATTGGCTGATGTTGACGGTCCGACATACGTGAATACCGATTACATCAGTGAGGAAGAAACGTTAGTGTCGCCTGAGCGCAGCCACGGGATCGTGCAGTCCTCCCACTTGAATGTCCGGTCCGGTCCCGGAACGGACTATGACACGATCGGCGGCTTGAGCGATTACACAAGAGTGGAGCTGGAAGGCGAAACGTCCGATGGCTGGTATAAGATCAGTGGCGAAGGGTTCAGTGGTGAAGCGTATGTGTCGGGAGACTTTATTGTCCCGGTCGATTTACCGGAAGAAGATATCGGTTATGTCGATGCCAATGTATCCCTGAACGTACGTGAAGGTCCGGGAACGTCTTATGATCAAGTCAGTTCCATCCCACGTGGAGAACAAATCGATGTTGTCGGGGAAATTGACGGTTGGTACAAAATTCAAATGGATGATGTTAGTGGACCAACGTACGTGAGTGCGAGTCTAGTATCCAATGAAGAAATTACTGCTCCTGAAGTCAAAATCTTTATAGACCCTGGTCACGGTGGAAGTGACTCCGGTGCCGCCGGTAATGGTTTACTGGAAAAAGATGTTGTGCTTGATATATCGCTCCAAGCAGCTGAAGTATTGGAGGAAGAATACTTAGGCGTTGACGTCATGATGCCCAGAACAACAGATGAGTTTATTGAGTTGGAAGATAGGGCAGCAATGGCGAATGACTGGGGCGCAGACTATTTTGTTAGTTTACACAATAATGCCTTTGATGGCTCGGCAAGTGGCTTTGAAAGCTTTATCTTTGATGGCAACGTATCAAGTACAACGATAGAGAAGCAAGAAGAGGTCCATCAGTATATTGCTAATGAGTTAGATGCTACTGATCGAGGTATGAAAACGGCAAATTTTAGCGTGTTACGCAATACAACCATGCCAGCTATATTGTTAGAGTTATTGTTCATTGACAATGCTGTCGATGCAGAAATGTTAGGAAGTGCTGAAGGTAGAGCTGAATTGGGTCGTATTACGGCAGACGCCATTGCTCATGCTTGGGATATAGAGGAAAGGTAGCAACGGGGTAATCAAACAGATGATCATAACAGGAAACTGTCAAACTGGTTTGCTCTTTCACAAAGCCGTGGATAAGCAGGCATGATAGGGTCCCTCTTGATTTTTAGCAACTCTGAGGGTGTCCTACCTTTTTACGCCATCTTGTTGACACCTTTCAACTATGGCATCATTGTTAAGTGTCCAAATCACTCTGCGATTTGGACCTTATTTGTAATTGATTGTCGAATTTTGACACATAATGTGTTTGTTCTGTAAATAGATTTTATAGTAAATGGGGTATTTAAGTGAGCAAAGATCATCATTTAGAGCATTTGAAACATTCATTGCCCAAAGATGTTGTTACATATCAAACATCTTTTTATACCGTTGCTTTAGAGGGATGGCGAAGAGGGCTAAAATTAAATTTTTATAACAATAAAAGAGGAAGTGTACCGCCACTTGCATATCAATATTCCCTATCTGATGGGGAAAACGAATATTTATTTACTTGTGCTCGTGGTTCCAAAACATCGGATAAGGCTATTGATCTAGCAGAAAATAAAAGTACTGCCTATAAATATATGAAAAGAAATAACGTTCCGGTACCTGAAAATAAAACATTTACCTTTAGTAAAACCTCAATAGAAAAAATGTGCAAGCATGGCGAAAAAATTGGCTATCCACTTGTAGTGAAACCAACTGATAGGGGGAGCGGTAAAGGGGTTTATACGAACATTACCTCCAGGAAAAGGTTAGAAGAATGCATATCGAAAATAAGGGATGAGTTTAAGGCTAAAGAAGTTATAATCGAACAATATTTTGCAGGAGGCGTAGACTATCGCTTCTATGTGATAAAGGATGAGGTTATTGCGGTTACTAAGTCATACTCTTCAAATGTTATTGGAGATGGTGTCAATAATATAGAGGACCTTATAAGTGAAAGAAATAAAGACATACGAAAAAACGTTGCAACTAAGAATAGGTCTATTGTGATTGATAATGATTTAAAAAGATTTTTAGAGGAACAACACAAATCGCTTGAGTTTATACCTGAAAATGGGGAGCGAGTATTTGTAAGACGACATGGTACGCATCTTGGAGATCGATTGAACGTTGATTGCACCCAGAGCGTAGATCCAAAATTTAAAAAGTATGCTATAAAAGCTTTAAATGCCATTCCAGGTTTACCTACCGGTTCTATAGATATGGTCATCAATGAAGAAAAGAATGAAGGTATTGTAAATGAGATCAATACCAAAGGTGAAATTATGATGCACGTTTTCCCATTTGAAGGGCGTGCAATCGATGTTCCAAAACACTTATTAGACTTCTACTTTCCGAATAGCGATAGTAGAAACGAGAAGTTTTATTTTGAATTTAAACCTATAAAAGATTTATTATTTAACGGATATGCAGATCAGATCAGTATACCCATGATTCCAAAAGAGATACAGTATCAGAAAAATTTTACTATAAAAGGAAAGCATCTCGGACCTCGTTACTTGAGACTGTTGAAAAAACAAGCAGTGAAATTATATTTAATCGGTAGCATTAATCCGGTCTCAAAAAAGTGGTTAGAAATAAAGGCCATCGGTTCACAAGAAAAAATAAACCAATTTGAAAAAGTTATTAATACATTAGGTACTAAAAAATCAAAAACAGAAGATGTTACTGCAACTCAATTTGAAGAGTTCGAAGGAAATAGTAACATATCTTTTGAAATCATTTCTGATGTTTAAGGTTCATGTTTGCCCATATAACAAAATGAATAAACATGCTTAAAAACTGACTTCATTTTTATGGAGTCAGTTTTATTTTTAAATAATATATCCTTTTATTTCAAAAAACTGATATTATAATAATAGATTTAAAGTCTTGAGTATATCCTAAACACATAGTGTTAGTTTATGATATCTATGATATTATGATTACGTGCAAACTTTTACTAAATACTTTAATGAAGGAGAGTTGAAATGATATTCAGGTCTTTAATGTCAGTTTTAATAATCTTATTTCTATTTGTTGTTTTACAAGACGATGAGCTAAATCATGAAACCTTAGCAGAAGCTAGTACATTGGAGGAAGTTGAGCACGATTATGGCGTTGTCGAAGGATCGGACGCGTTGGATGTCCGAGAAGGGCCTGGCGATGATTATGATGTAGTCGGGCAGCTGGACGATGACACGCGCGTGGAATTGGAAGGCCAGACTTCGGATGGTTGGTATAAAATAAATGCCGATGACATCAACGAAGATGCCTACATTTCGGAAGAAGACCTTGTGCCGGTTGATGAACCGGACGAGGAGGAAGGCTATGTGGACGCGAGCACTTCTGTCAACGTCCGGGAAGGCCCCGGGTCGTCTTATGATCAAGTTGAAACCCTTTCACAAGGCGAATCTATTGATCTCTTGGGGGAAGTTGAAGGCTGGTATAAGATTCAGTTAGATGATGTAGATAGTACATATATCAGCGGCGATTATGTGACGTTCACAGAACCTCTTGAAGCCGCTGAATTAACGGAAACAGCGCGAACGCACGGTGTGGTCCAAGGATCCGGTTCGTTGGATGTTCGAGAAGGTCCAGGCAATGACTATGAAGTGGTCGGCCAGCTGGACGATGACACGCGCGTGGAATTGGAGGGCCAGACCTCGGATGGTTGGTATAAAATAAATGCCGATGACATCAACGAAGATGCCTACGTTTCGGAAGAAGGCTTTGTGCCGGTTGATGAACCGGACGAGGATGAAGGCTACGTGGACGCGAGCACCTCTGTCAATGTCCGGGAAGGCCCCGGGTCGTCTTATGATCAAGTGGACTCCATTCCGCGAGGAGAGTCGGTTGATATCGTGGGCGAAATCGATGATTGGTATCTCATTCAATGGGACGATATGGACGAGCCCGCGTATGTGAGTGGGTCTCATATAACGTCAACCGAAATACAGGAAGAGACGCAAGCAGAAACGCAAGACCAAGCATTGACTGAACCCGAACATAGCCACGGGATTGTGCAGTCCTCCTCCTTGAATGTCCGGTCCGGTCCCGGAACCGACTATGACACGATCGCTGGGTTGGATGATTACACAAGGGTGGAACTGGAAGGCGAAACATCCGATGGCTGGTATAAGATCAGTGGCGAAGGATTGAGCGATGAAGCGTATGTGTCGGGGGACTTTATTGTCCCGGTGGATGTACCGTCCTATGACGAAGGATATGTCGACAGCGATCTTCTAAACGTCCGCGAAGGTCCGAATACGGATGAAGCGCGTGTGCATCAATTAGAACGTAATGCACAAGTGGCCATTGTCGGCGAGATAGGTGACTGGTATAAATTACAATTGGCTGATGTTGACGGCCCGACATACGTGAATGCGGATTACATCAGTGAAGAACAAACGCTAATGTCGTCCGACCGCAGCCATGGGATCGTGCAGTCCTCCCACTTGAATGTCCGCTCCGGCCCCGGAACGGACTATGACACGATCGCTGGGTTAGATGATTACACAAGGGTGGAACTGGAAGGCGAAACGTCTGATGGCTGGTATAAGATCAGTGGCGAAGGATTGAGCGGGGAAGCGTACGTGTCGGGGGACTTTATTGTCCCGGTGGATGTACCGCCTTATGACGAAGGGTATGTCGACAGTGATCTTCTAAACGTCCGCGAAGGCCCGAATACGGATGAAGCGCGTGTGCATCAATTAGAACGTAATGAACAAGTGGCCATTGTCGGCGAGATAGGTGACTGGTATAAATTACAATTGGCTGATGTTGACGGTCCGACATACGTGAATACCGATTACATCAGTGAGGAAGAAACGTTAGTGTCGCCTGAGCGCAGCCACGGGATCGTGCAGTCCTCCCACTTGAATGTCCGGTCCGGTCCCGGAACGGACTATGACACGATCGGCGGCTTGAGCGATTACACAAGAGTGGAGCTGGAAGGCGAAACGTCCGATGGCTGGTATAAGATCAGTGGCGAAGGGTTCAGTGGTGAAGCGTATGTGTCGGGAGACTTTATTGTCCCGGTCGATTTACCGGAAGAAGATATCGGTTATGTCGATGCCAATGTATCCCTGAACGTACGTGAAGGTCCGGGAACGTCTTATGATCAAGTCAGTTCCATCCCACGTGGAGAACAAATCGATGTTGTCGGGGAAATTGACGGTTGGTACAAAATTCAAATGGATGATGTTAGTGGCCCGACGTACGTCAGTGGTAGTCTCATAGAATTCTATGAGACGTCTGGTAATGAGCACATTGCTTATACAAGCTATGATGTTACGTTTGATGAAGCATTATCCATACAAATGAATGGTTCACCACAAATATCTTCTGCAAGCGGTGGTTTTCAGGATGCCAGTGAGGCTGATGTTGCCGAATATCTTGACCCCAGTAACAACAACCAATTCCAACATCTTTTACTAACCGAGAGTGTAGGGGTCTCAGCGAACCAGTTGAATAATGTTTTATCCGGAAGCTTAGATGGCATGGGGCAAGCTTTTATTGATGCCGGAGATGAGCATTCGGTGAATGAAGTATATCTCATATCACATGCTCTATTGGAAACAGGCAATGGCACATCTAATTTGGCGACCGGGATTGAAGTAGGTGAAAATAGCAATGGCAATGCCCAAGTAGTCACTTCTGGTAACAGAAGCAACTTAAACAACATTAGAACAACGTATAATGTGTTTGGAATTGGTGCTGTGGATCATAATCCAGAGACACTCGGAGCAATTCATGCCTATAATCAAGGGTGGTTTTCTCCGGAAGAGGCTATCGTTGGTGGTGCAGCTTTTATTTCGCAGAGATATATCCACAATGATTATAATCAAAATACGCTTTACAAGATGAGATGGAACCCTGCGAATCCCGGTTATCCGCAATATGCAACGGATATTGGATGGGCTGTAAAACAAGTCCCGCGTATAGAAAGCTTGTATCAACAATTAGATAACCCTGATTTATACTTTGATATTCCCGAATATCAATAACGTCTGACGTGACTCCGGTTCATCACCGGAGTCATTTTCTTACACTATCAGAATGTATAAATTGTTCGGATGATAGTATAAGAAAAGACTGTGACTTTCGCCAACCTTGGCGAAAAATCAAGTTTTTCTAAGCATTCGCTCACATTCCGAAAAAATTACACATTTTATCTATGATCTCCCATATAATTTCCAAGGTGGAATCAATTGCCGTGTGTGACAGTGTTTATTTTTCATTTGGTTCGAAAATGTTCATGGGGTAGTCAAAAATTGTCACCACCTTGTAGATTCTATCCAGAATTTGCAGTTTTCTTTTACATGTTTTTTTGATATGGTATAAATGCATAATCAGTGGTTCGTCTGTTTAATATTAATGATTACATGAATGGATTTGTTTTAGTTATCTTAAGATACAGGAATTTATTTACAGTATCTAGTGGGAGAGGTATGAATGCCGGATAACAGTGAATCGCGAAATCATAAATTTATTATCATATTGATCGACCTCTTCGTTATTTTGGCAGCCTATATAAGTGCATTTTATATACGGTACAACGGGTTCCCCGCGGAAAACTGGTCGTCGTTTATGGCGTTGTTGCCTTGGATTTTGTTGATCGGTTTATTCTTTATTTCCGTATATGAACTGTATGCGCTGAGCCGTAAAAATACGATTTGGGATGTGCTATTGAAGATACTCATCGCGGTGTCTTTTATGGCCTTCTTAACGATGGCTGCTTCCTACTTGTTTAGAGAGTTTGCCCTTCCGCGTTCCATTATATTAATTGCCAGTATCTTCACGGTTTTATTCATGGTTTTTTGGAAATCCTTATATTTAAAGTTCATTCGGCGCAATGTCGTCGGAAAGGTTCTTTTAATCGGGGATGGCGAAGAAGCGCAAAAAATGATGTCGAAAGTAAAACACCCGATGTTGCAAGGGACGCGCGTCAAGCACATCGAAGCCGATACTCCGATTGGGCTCGTGACATCTTTCTTTCGCCAAGTGGACTATGTGATTTTATGTCCGAACATCAGCAAAGAGCAAAAATCGCAAATCATTTATCACGCGATGGAATGCAACAAAGTCGTTTACGTCATTCCGACCTTATATGAATTGCTCATGCAACGGTCGCAAGTGACGCCGCTTGAAGATACGCTGGCCATGTCGGTAAAACCGTTCGGCTTGACATGGGATGAAAAACTGATCAAACGAACGTTTGACATTCTGGCTTCCGGGTCGATTTTGCTCGTCACTTCGCCTCTGTTGCTTTTGGTAACATTGGGCATTAAAATCGAAAGTCCAAAGGGCAGCATCATCTATAAGCAAGAGCGGCTCGGACAGGACGATCAACCGTTTACGATCTACAAATTCCGTTCCATGATTGAAGGGGCGGAAAACGGCACCGGACCGATGTTATCCACGGAAAACGATAACCGGATTACAAGAGTCGGAAAATGGATCCGTGCCACACGTTTGGATGAGCTTCCGCAATTGTTCAACGTGTTAAAAGGCGACATGTCCATCGTCGGTCCGCGTCCGGAACGTGAATTCTTTATCAAACAGCTTTCCGAACAGTATTATCACTATAGTTATCGCAATACGGTAAAGCCAGGGATCACCGGGTATGCCCAGATTATGGGCAAATACAGCACGGAAGCGGACGATAAATTACGATTTGATCTATATTATATCCGGAATTACAGTTTCTGGTTGGATATCATTATCCTCCTCAAAACATTCGCTGTTGTATTTGACATGTCTAAAACAGAAGGAACGACAGAAAAAAAAAGCACGTCGTCTATGGAGAAAAAAAACAAAGCAACCTTTTATAACCAGTAGCGGAAATATAAAGCTTGAAAAAGAGGATAGGCATATGCAAAAAATACTTGTCACAGGCGGAGCAGGGTTTATTGGCTCGCACGTCGTCGATGCACTGGTTGAACAGGGGAAAACGGTGCTCATTGCCGATAATTTGAGCACCGGGCAAATGGCACACGTGAACCCGAGCGGACACACGCATTTTTTTGATGTCGATATTACAAGCCGGGACAATTTGGAACACATCTTCCGGCAACATTCCGACATTGACGGGGTCATCCATCTGGCTGCGCAAAGCAAAGCGAGCCCTTCTCTGGATGCGCCGGAGCACGATGCGAACATTAACATTCACGGCACGGTGAACGTGTTGGAATTAACAAAGGCTTATAAGGTAAAAAATTTCATTTACGCGTCGTCCGCGGCGGTGTACGGTGACCAACAAACGTTGCCCATCGCAGAAGATGTGGCGGTAGAACCACTATCCCCATACGGCGTGTCCAAATATGCCGGCGAAGAGTATGTGAAAGCTTACCGAAGGTTGTATGATCTCAATGCCCGGGTGTTGCGTTTTGCGAATGTGTATGGCCCGAGGCAAAGCGTCGACACGGAAGCCGGGGTCATCACCATTTTTGTTGAACAGTTATTGAATGGCGAGCAACCTGGCATTTATGGCGACGGAACACAGACAAGGGATTTTATCTACGTGAAAGATGTGGCGAGCGCGATTCTTCAATGTTTATTCGAAGCACCGAGTGAGCCTGAGGCGTCGCCGGTCTACAATGTGAGCACGGGAGAAGAAACAAGCATTGAAGAGTTGCTGCGCGAATTGTGTGCGGTTATAGATCGGCGCTATCGCCCGCTCTATATGGAGAAAAGGGCGGGAGACATCGAGAAAAGTTACCTGGACAATCGCAAACTGTGCTCGCGCTACACGTGGAAACCTGAAACATCGCTCGCGGACGGCTTGACTGCAACGATCGCTCATGCTAAGCGCTCCGGTGTCCCGTACGAAAAAATCGATTCGTGAATGGGAGGAACTTGGTGCGCAGCCTTAGTTGCACTTATGCAGGTAAGAAACAATGGGGCTACGCTTCCCTTACCCACCATCTACGATGAAAATGGGCGTTTGTATAAAACAGAGACAATCTTCGCTCGCCCCCTAAAAATGAAAAAATGTTCAAATGGGGAGCGCTGGCGATTCTAGCGCCCCCCAAAAAGGAAAAATGATAAAAATGGGGTGCGCTGATGGTTACAGCGGCCCCAAAAATGGAGTGCGACACTATTTGAGGTGCGCGGCGCGCATCAAAAATTATTCAATCCTGAAGAATAAACGAGAATAACAAATGCAGAGAATTGTATTGCTTTTTAACCAAAGGGCTTTCTTACCTGCGAAAAAAATTGCCTTATTGCCTTGCATTCCTGATTCGGACATGCTAACATTGTTTTTGTCACTGACAGATCTACCTACATACGGAGGAGTACCCAAGTCCGGCTGAAGGGAGCGGTCTTGAAAACCGCCAGGGGGTTAACGCCCCGCGGGGGTTCGAATCCCTCCTCCTCCGCCATACTTAAAAAACATTGATGAGACGGTAGTTTTAGCGATATTTTAGGCGAGATATGAAGCGAAAAACCCTCTCGCGAACAAGCGGTTTTAACCGTAAAGGTTCGGGGTATTTTCGCGGAAACCGCAAGGTAAACCGATACATATACGAACACGAACGGACGCCCTCTAGGCTTAGATGCTTAGGGGGTGTTTTTTATTGGCAGAAAAACGAAAAACGATTAAGCGACGAAAAGGGTACAAACGGCCGGCCGAAATTAAAGAACTAAGCGAGGCGTTGGAGTTTGTCGTAAATGTGAAGATGACGCAAAACGTTAAGCCACGCACAATTAAAGATTACCGCAAACAGATACAATATTTCAACGACTGGCTAATTGACAATTACGGCGAAGATGTCAAATTGACCGACGTTGATATTGACTTATTACGTGAGTATGTCCGTTGGTGCCGGCACGAAAAAATCCATTACGAAGGGCACCCGTTGCGGACGAAAACAGCCAACCAAAAAATACGGGGTTTAAGCGCCGCGACCGTGAATATTCGCATTCGTTTGTTGAAATCGTTTTTTAGAACGCTTTATGAAGAAAAGGTTATAAACGTAAACCCGACGGAAAACTTGAAACTTATGAAAGTAGAAAAAGACAACATACAACCATTAACGAAGGAAGAAATAAAACGATTACTAAGTGCGCCCGATCAAGGTAGCTTTGCGCAATTCCGTGATTATGTGGCGATTTTGCTGATGTTAGATACGGGCATGCGTATAGGTGAAGTTTGCGCCGTGGATGTCCAGGACGTTGATTTGAAAGCGAAGCGAATCATTTTGCCGGCAAGTGTAAACAAGAACCGCCGGGCGCGTGTGCTGCCTTTGTCGGATAAGACAACGGGCGTGCTTAGGCAGCTTATAAACGAAACGCAAGAAGCATTTACAACGAACGCCGTGTTTACCACGTACGCCGGCGACCGTGTTAACGACAAGACGTTACAAAAAGGTCTACATGACTATGCAGCAATAGCCGGCATTGATCGGACAGTGACGCCGCACATTCTTCGTCATTGTTTTGCTAAGTATGCATCGTTAAACGGTATGGATATTTTCACTTTGCAACGAATCCTTGGCCATGAAGAAATAACGACCACTCGTAAGTATGTACAGATTCACGACGAGGACGTTATGGAGCAGCACAAACAACACAGTCCGTTGTCATGGTTGTGATCACGCACGTAATCAAGAGGCGAAAAATAAATAAAAAAGAGTGCCCGCCACAAAAACGGACACAAACCGTGCTGGTAACACGGACTAAACAAAAACTATGTGCGTTTAGTTTAGCAAAAAAATCGGCTGAATACAAATTCGGCAAGTATGACTTATAAATCGAACGTACATTCGTTTATTGTGGTGCGGCGCCCTTTCAAAAAGGAGCGCAAGAAAATGTTATCAAACGCAAGTATGGCTGAATATAAGCAACTATCGCAATTTGAAACGACCGATCAGTTAAACGAAGCCGTCCGCGCCCACTTGTACGCCCGCAAACACGAACTAACACCGGCCGCAGTCGCCGTGTACGAATATTTACACCGTGCGTCGGTTAACAGCGCTCATTTAAGCGGCATCGGCGTACGGTGCGATAAGTACGCCACGATTGCGAAAAATACCGGTTATAGTAGCCGTACAATAAAGCGTGCCGTTAAATCGTTAGTTGAACGCGGCATGATCGAGAAATACGAAACAACACGCTCAGTGGGCGCCTGGCTAGGCGGAAGTGGGCATAATATCTATTGCGTCACCCCGAATGTCACCCCGTCCGTGACACCTCGCGAGGAAGCCGAAACAGTTGACGTGGCAGGCGGTGAAGTGTCGAAAATTGACGACCAAGTAAGCGCTGATAAACAAGCCAACTACGTATATAAAGACAAAGAGTCGAACGCAGGCGCGCGCGAGGACGAACACCCTACACAAAATTTTGCGGAAGGTGAAGCTGCGCGCGAGTTAGAGAAGCTGGAGCGTGAGAAAGCGAAGGGAAGGCAAGGGAATCGAACCGACAAAGCGGGGAACATTCCGCAGAATTCTGCGGAAAGTAGAGAAATAGCAGCGAAGGAGTCCGGCTTCGGCAGTCGCGACACGTACAGCAAAGCGAAATATATCGGCGAACACGCTGACGACCTTGACGCAACCTATGCACCCGTACCGGAAGCCTTTGCGAAAATTGCTCGACCCTTCTTCGATGCAACCCTGACCTCGAAGCTATTTCGGCGCGTACAAGCGGCATATCGACGCACAGGAGGGCTTGACCACGACTTAGGAGCGTACATGCATGAAATCACGGCGGCTATGAAACGGGCGGTGTATGCGCTTAAAACGGGCAGGATTCGCAAGGACTTCGTAGGTTATTTTTATACAGCGGTAAAAAACGTCTTTGATGACGTTTATATTGCTGAGTTAAGCGAACTAAGCGGAACAAGTGGCGGCGAATTACGGTTTGGGCCGAGGGGTGCCGAGATTGTTTGACGTGGGACATAAGGGCGCGTGGCGGAAGTATCGGAAGTGTAAAGAGTCTTACCGATATGACATGTCTAAAATAACGACTATGCAGGCTAAAATACCGGGTGCGGGTATAATAATGTAGAAACTCGAATAAGGGGCGGTAGGTGGGCGCTCAATGACGTATAAAATTATGCCCGATGATGTCCGACTAGGTGCGACACCTAACGTAGGGTAGCTACGTAACCATACGGTATACGTACGGCACACCTGGCACACCATCCAGGCGCGTGCCCCGCAAAACACTTCGGAACAAGAACATTAGTTCGATTATTACCGGTTTTGAATAGTGATGTATTGTGTGTATACGAACGTATAACGGGGGCTAGTATGCAAATAGTATGCAAGGTTAGCGGGGTTACCCAGGTTAGGCGGTAGCGCGGTGGTAGGGGTTACGGGGTGCATACGGTAGGCGGGGTGACGGGGTTAGTGCGTAACCGGCCTAACGCCTATGTGACGGTAGTTTCGGTGTTTAACGAATCTAACAAAACCGGATTCTGTTTGATTCGACATTCATTATTAATCAATATTTATACATCGAAATGCAAAATAGAAATTGTGTTTTCCACCGAAATAATTCCGAAAACTTAGCTCGAATAGGAATAAAAGTTCGATATTGCTACTCCCCCAACCCCACGCACGCATATTCGGTTAGGTGGCGCTCGCACCTTACGCAAATCAAAATTTCACTTTGGTCTTTAACGTAGAAAAGCCGCCATGCAGCGTAAGCCAAGGCGGCTTTGTATCGTTTATAAGCAAACATTCGCGTAAACTTCATCTATATCACGTTGCTGTATCCCGATATATTTAAGCGTTTCATTTTGGCTACTATGGTTAAATATGCGCATGAGCATCGCTAAATCCGTGCCGTTTTCATACGCCTTTGCACCAAATGTCTTCCGCATCGTATGTGTGCCGATCTTACCGACCTTATCCGTTAGTCCGGCACGCTCTACAGCATCGTTTAGGACTGTGTAAGCCTGCACGCGACCGATTGGCTTGTTAACGCCCTTGCGGCTTTTAAAAACGTACTCATCGGCGCTTACTTCGGCCGGCACGCACTCTTTCACGGCTTTCTTGATTGCAGCATTCAACGGAAACCGTTTGCGCTTTTTGGTTTTACCTTCCGTGATGGTTATGTTGTCCTGTCCGCGCAAATCACCGACCTTGAGGGCAAGGATATCGGAAATTCTAAGGCCGGAGTTAATGCCGACAATCCAAAGTAGTTTATTGCGACCATGAAGCGCATTTTTAATCCGGTTGATATGTGCGGTGTTTTTGATTGGGTCAACAGTATTCATTTACGAATCACCTTCATTAATTAATGTGTTATATTCAGTGTTGCACGAAAAAAGGGCGCCGTCAAGCGCCATAGGCAATTGTTAGAAATTCAACTCGCTTACTTAAAAAATTTTCGCAAGCCTTTTCCGGTATAACGACCAGCAACCCGACGGCCAACACGCCGACCTATGCGGCCTTTCTTGATTGCGTTTATATCGCCTAAGATACGTGCGAGTTTGTACAGAAATGACCGGAAGTTATTCACTGTTGTTCGCCCTCCTCAATTTGTAATAAGTCGCCCGGTTGAACGCCCAAACCAACGCAAAGGTTATATAAAGTCTCGAAGTCTATGCGCCGGGATGCGTTCATTTGCAGGCTTTTGACGGTGTTTCTACTTACTTTATTCCCCGTTTTCTCTACAACTTCGCGATTGGAAAGTTGTCTTTCCGCCATTATATCGCCTAATTTGCACACTATCATTATGAGCCTCCTAAAAAGTTAAGTCAATTAGTTGACAACCTGACATAAGTAAGTTAGTATTGCTGTATAAGTTAACAAGTTGACATGTTGACTGCACCATTATATCACATTTAGGAGGCGTTTTAAATGAACGCAACAACAACGAAAACAGCACTAGACATTACGAAAAAGGTGGGCGCAGGTTGGCAGTATCGCCCGGACAAGAAATTTTACACGGTGAAAGAGGTGCAAAGTAAACGCGCTTATATTGTGTTGCCGGATGATTGGGAGGCGTTTTTTGTGGAAAACGGCTTCGTGAGTAAAGGCGCAGTTATGGGGTATATCGAAGCGCCCATTGAATTATACAAGGAGGCGGCTTTCTTTGAAGGTAGTTAACGACACGCAAGCAAAGACGATCACCGCAACTATGACGTACGACGAGGTGGCCACACTTGCGCACGCATTGAAGCAACCGGCGCGTAAGGACGCGGAAATAAAACAAATGTTGCATAACCTGCATAATCCAACCGTTAAGGGGCGCGAATAAATGAACAAACTACACATTGAAAAAGTATACACGACTATGACGGCGATATCGCCAGACGAACCGGACACGCCGGAAACAGGAGAGGGCTTACTTGTTGATGGCCGTTATATGATTAATTTTATCGAAGAACCAAAGAAGCATGTCGCTGTACACGAATTACGAGCGTGTCAATACACGCCCGGCGGCCACGTTCTTTACGATATTCTCCGCGATGTTGGTCGGCAGATCGTTGCTGAAAGAGGGCTTAACTTAAACGCTGATGAACTTCGAAACTTGTCCGGCATAGAATTGCTGATACATCTTACGCAGAATCAAAAAGGGGTCGTATAAATGCGTAGCCTCACAACAATAATGTTCAACGATTGCCCGGCACGTACGCGGTTTCTGGAACGTGTGAGGGCGGACACAGGTGCAACAGCTTACATGCAGCACGTAGACAGCGACATAATACAGTTTATTGACGATAACTGGCGCGTGATTGCGGAAGTTAAAGAGGACAAGCTACCCGGTTAAAGGGCGGCGATTGGCAGCGCTGCCTAATGGGAAAAGATTTAGGAAGCAAGGGCGAAAAAGGTTTAGGAGTAAGTGAAAAGTTGGCATTTATATATAACGTTTAGGGCGATGGCTGGCAGCATCGCCCGATAAAAACCGTAAAAAATTCAATCGGAAACTAAGGGCGGAAAAATAGCGCCGACATGTCCCAATCTACGTATCTATATCTGTAATATAAGTAGGTGGGTTAGAAAGTTAGCGCTGAAATGTCCCAAAATGGGGGGGGCAAAATTTCCGTACAGTAAAGTAGAGGGGCAAAAAATTTTTCGGTGATTCCGTAAAAAATTCATTCGGGAAACGGTAGTACAGGTAGAGGCGGAAAAAATTCAGCACAAACCGTAAATTTTTCGTTTGGGAATCGTAAATATAGTGAGGGCGGAAAACCGTAAAATTTTCGGTTGGTTTTGTAAACGTAATGAAGGTTGTCCCAAAATATATGGCCGTCGTGGTCTACTAGAGTAGGAGGGCGAAAATTTTGCGGGGATTCCGTAAAAAAATTTAGCTGAGTCGTAGTTATGAAGCACCGGGCGTGGGCAAACACAACACAAAAATTTTTACGAAAAGGGAGAGATTTTATTATGTTTAAATTTCAACGCGAATTAGGAGATAAAGTGACAGTGTACGGACGATTAGTAAAAACTACCGGTGGTGACGTTGACAAAGTGAAAAAAATCGTAAAAACGGGCAAGAAGATTGAAACAGTACGCCATGAAAATGAGTATTTCGACGAACCAAAAGACGGTGTAATAGTTGGGGTACGAAATTATGTAAAAACACTTGAACATTCACCACGATTAACCGGCAAATTTTATGAAAAGAGAGTATGCGAATCAAAACCGAAAACGCGCGGCAAAGCGTATTTAGTCGCTTTAAATATGCGTGATACGGTAAAAGTGCCGGCAGAATTAGTTTCAATAGACCTTCAAAGACAATTTAATTTATCGGATGAAGACATGTTAGAAATTTAAAGGAGGCGATACTATGAAACTATCACGGCGCGGCTTCCGTTATCTCCGGTTTCGGGAGTCGCTCAATCAGTACGAATACGCCGCAATCATTGGAATCTCACAAAGGCTAGTATCGGCCATTGAACTAGGCAATCGCAAGGTGTCGCCACGAACGGCGGCACTTGTGTGGGCGGCTTTTAAGTTGGACGACAACGAAGTGCTGACGTTGGAAGAACGAGGGTAAAACTAATTACGAAAAGGGAGGCGGTTGTTTTGGCAACTCCAACGGTACATGACCGCGTACAAGGATTGACTTTCGAAGAGATGAAAAGCGATATTTCAAACTATCAATCACTTGTTGCGGAATCGGTTGTCGAAATCGGCGCGAGATTGAAACGTATCAAAGAGGAAGATTTAACACACGGCCACTTTACGGAGTTTCTCGAAGAATTGGACATAAAGCCAAGACAGGCGCAAAAAATGATGCAATGCGCCGACCAGTTTGCAAATGCGCCGTCAACGGCGGATTTAACACCGGGAAAAATGTATGAAATGTTGACGTTGCCGCCCGAAATCGATCGGGGCGAGTTTGCGCAAGGTGAACATGTCGTGCCGTCCACGGGCGATCACAAGACCGTTGCCGATATGACAAGCAAGGAAATGCGCGAAGTTGTAAAGGCGCACAAGCCCGAAAAAGAAGCGCCGGAGCAGCCGCAAGCAAGGGAAACGATAGACATTGAACCGGAAGAACAAGCGCACACAAGCCAAACAAACCGAGAATTAACGGGCGAGGAAGCTATTGCGAGATTGAAACCGACTTTTTGGCTTCTTTTATCTGAGGAAGTCGAGGAAAACATGACACTGACAGATTTAAAAAATATCGCGCAGTTATCACACGCCGATCAGTCAATGTGTATCGGAGACTATGATAAATACGGACTTTTCCCGGTAGAAAAATATTTCTACGGTATTTCAGACAAAAATTACGGCTACCTAATGCGTATTATTGAAAAGTTATATAAGGAATTAGTCTTTTCCGGATTAAAAGACAGTTTAAACGAACGTGTAGACAAATTGAACGAAACTTTTCAAACACAAGAGGAATACCGTCGCGAATTAGACGCAATTAACGCAGAAGTAGACGAATATATAGCGGAAAAGAAAAAGGAAAGAGAAAGTCACGATGATTGGTTTAAAAGCGCGTTTGAAAGTGGCGGAAGCGCCGGCATTGCAAAAAGTTACGAAACATTAGGCCTTGAAGTGGGCGCGAGTGCTTCGGAAGTTAAAAATCAGTATAAGACTTTAATGAAGGCTTTGCACCCGGACGTAAGCAAAACGGACGTTACCAGCCATTTATTTCAGATGGTTAAGGACGCATACGACGACATTAACGCGCAACAGGAGGCGGCAGGATGACGCGGCCAAGCGCCGACGGCAAGGCGCAATGTAGGTCTTTTTTACTTTTCCATCGAAATTAAACAGGTCTTCCGTACCTTTTTTCTAATTTGCCGTTGTTAAACGGTGTCTTATTTAAACTAGTTATATAGAGGGGCGTAACTAAATGCCGCCTCTGTCTCTGTCGAGTTTGCGTAAGAATATAGGCGCGATGAAATTTTATAGGTCTTCCGTACCTTTTTCCTATTTTGCCGTTACCAAACGCCTTATTATTCGAACTAGTTAGTAAGGGAAACTTTTTGCCGATAGCTGGCCGGCCTTTCTCTTTTTTGGCCTATTGGTTTGTATCTTAAACTTACATATTTTTATTTTACGAAAGGAGGACGGCATAATGCAGCAGATCACGCCGCAACAACTTAAATACGTCCGTGCATCTTACGGAATCAGCCAAGAAGAACTCGCCGAAATGTTGGGTGTCACAGCCGGCATGATAGGACTTATTGAGCGCGGGCGCCGTAACATGTCCGCGAAGCTAATGACTAAATTTGAAAATGCGCTCGATTTATCGGCTGAACGAATACAAGAAATCGAAACAGCTTTCAAAGAAATTGAGCGCATGAAAAAGGCAGCAATGAGCGTTTAATTTGAACGGGCCTTGATAACGTAACGGACGTAAAACGTAATGGATTATGTTTATACGAAAGTATAGGCGGCCCTGTATCGTCACTATATATAATAAGTATTTCTTACCGAAAACGTACACATACCAAAAAGGAGCAATCAAAAATGGATGAAAAATTTAAGTGCATATTCAGTTTGCGAGTTGCGAAGGAACTGGTTCGAAAAGGTTACACTATCGTAGATATCGAGCCGTCGCACCGATTTAAAGGGATGTTAGTTTTCATTTTCTTGAACACACCTGAATTGAATTGCGAATTATCAAAATTTAATCGCGAGGAGTAATAACCAATGGCACCTACCAAGACAGACAACCAAAAGCCAATCATTAAGAAGTTGAATGATTTTTATATACAAACGCGGAGGAAATACCTTGTTCAACTGACCGAAGGTAAGTATATCACGTTGAACAAAGACCGAATGGAGAACGTATTTTACTTAAATGACGGAATGATAAAACGACACCTAAACGGAGATTTAACCTACGGTATTTTTGCTGGCGGTTATTTCAACAAATTTATATCGTTCGATGTTGATTGCGAAACTAGAGACGCCGCAAGGTGGGCGACATTACGGCTTATTTATGTGCTTACGGAAGAATTTAATATTATGCGCGGCCATATTCATGTAAGTTTGAGCGGGAATAAAGGGTATCACGTTGATTTATTTTTCAATAAGCCAATTGCCATTCAAGACCTAAAAGCATTCTATACGACAGTTATCCAAGAAGTGGGTGAAGTACCTAACGGTGAAATTGAATTCCGACCTTCATGGTCGCAAGGGGTAAAGTTGCCGTTGGGTGTTCACCAAAAAACTGGCCGCCGGTGCTGGTTTGTTGACACTGAAACGCTGGAACCGATTAAACGATATGATTACATTTTGGATATTGAGCCGATGCCAGCCGATACCGTAACAGACCAATATTTCGATCTTTCAGACGAACAGGCGGCCGAGTTTGAACATGTGGTCGAATCAACCGACATAACGGCAAATGTGGCCGATTACAGCGCCGGGTTGAAGCGAGCAACACGTATTCTTGATGCTGGCCAACTGCTCGAAAGCAACTCTCGGCACCACGTCACATTCGACCTTGCAAAATTTTTTCATTCGCAGGGTTACGAAGGGGATGAAGCCGTGACGCACATTTTAACGGTGCTACATAACACGCCACGTGATTATTTCCACAGTGACAGCACGCCGGATTTTTGGCGGCGAGAGGCGGAGCGGATAACGGCGCTGGTTTTTGATCGGGGTTATACGTTTGGAAACACTGATCAGCCGATAGTTATACATAAATCGGAAATATTGGCCGTTCTTTCATGCGGCACCTTTAAAACGAAGCAGTTACTCTACGCGATGCTGGTCACAAGCAAGCGTTACGGGAAATCGTTCTATTTGACGGCGCCCACAGCAAGGAAAATGTTGGGGACAAAATCAAACGAAACAGTTACAAATGCTTTAAAACGATTAGCAGATGGAGGCTTTATAGAATATACAAGAAAAGGTGAAATAGATGTCGCTATGAGCCGCGACATTGGCCGTCCAAGATACAAGCCGAATAAATACCGGTTATTAATTGACGAACCGGCCGCCGATGAACCAAGCGTGCAAGTTACACAAGAACAATCCGTCGTCGAAGTGGCTTTTTTACTTTGCGATCCGGCCGAGATAAAACAATATGTTAAGCGTAGAGAATACGAAAATCAGTGGCAGTGAGCGCGTCTTTATACCGTCACTATATATAATAAGTATTTCTTACCGAAAACGTACACATACCAAAAAGGAGTAAAAATAACATGCCAAGTACAAACGAAATAACCAAGGACGTTTATATGATCAACGAAGCCAACAATAAGTGCGCCGCCGGCTAACAATCGGCGGTGCCTTTTATTTTAAACGGGAGGTGATGGGATGGGAAGAAATGAAAGATTACACGCTTTGGCAACGTATTTAAGCGCCCTGGCAACGATTGAGCAAACCGGTATTACATACGTATCGATGGAAATCCGCGAAACAGTCGCAGAGGCACAAAAAGAAATCCATAAACAAACGAACTAATAAATATGAAAAGGGATGGGATGAATTGAAATGAGTAATCAAGCCGAATGTAAACACTGCCACAAAACCAAACCGGTATCCGAATTTAGACGCGACCGCCGTAGAAAGCACGGCATCATTAACGTTTGCAAGCCGTGCCGCAATCACGCGGAAAAATCAGCGGGCAATTATCACCGTGTCTATTTTATGCGCCACAAAAGAAAATCCGAACAGCAGCGCAATCAAGACGTTTTAACCTATGATCAATACAAAGACCTTGTACAACGCGACTCATGCCCTTATTGCGGTATTGCCAATGACAGCAACACCACGTTTACAATCGATCACATAACGCCGAAACCAAAAGGTCCGCATAGCCAAGCAAATATCACATATTGTTGCGCAAGTTGTAATGCGGCCAAGGGCACCCGCGACCTGTTAACGTTTTTTGAACAGTCCAAATCGTTTACCTTACCTTTGTTTTTGACGTTTTTGAGCGAATGGGCGCAAGCAAACGGCCAGGAACCGGCTGACATGATGGATCACGTTATGTTTGGTTACCAGGCGGTGGCCGCCCAATGACAGATATACTTACGCAGCTAAATGATGACATGAACGAAATAGAAGCAGCAAAAGCGCGGCAAGTGGCGGCATTTTGGCAGCAGATCGAAAAAGAGGCGGTGAATCGCGGTGAATCAGAGAAAAAGCCAATCATTACAACATCGGATTGAGCAGCACGCCTCGAAAAATTGCGCTTTCCATGAAGGTAAGAACGGCTGCAAACTCACAAATCACGGAAAATGTATGTACTCATTCCGAGCGGACCAACCGACAGGAAACATGTGCGGCTATTTTATGAAATACGTTGCGCCCGGTGATCCGGATTTATACGCCGAATATGTTCAGTGTTTACCAGTTGGCCATCCGTTAAAACTGGCGGAAAAAACAGACGACATGCCAAATTGCACCGAATGCGGCCGCCCGTTTGCTCGAAAATCCAACAGCCAAAAATATTGTACTACTTGCAAGTATGAAGTTAGACGCAAACAAAAAGCCGAAAATGAACGTAAGCGACGGACTAACACCATGGACACACCGAAGTAATAAATGCCCGTTTCACAAGGGATACAGAAGCTCATGAGGTGTATTATCGGGCTGGTGCGACTATTACATCCTAATGTGCGGATTGTGTATTTCTATATGTCCATAAAACGGAGGGCGTTCTATTGACAGAATATTTAGGCATAAACCGAATTGAACGAAACTTTAACCGGTATGGCGAGCAGTCAATGCGGATTGTCACCGAATGGCCGGACGGGAGTTATACTTACCCACGTCATGACTTCCGCCCGCCGACGATTTACGGACATTGGGCGGTCGTTCATTACAATGTAAGCAAAACGCGATCTTACCATGTTGATGTAGTCGCGACCGTGTATGATGCCGCCAAAATGAACAAGCCTGACGAAACAATAACGCTGAAGTATCGGAAAAATCACCGGATAGCCAGCAATCAGGCGGAACATGATGTATCCAAAACGTTGTATGAACGAGGATTTCGTAAAATACTGGACTGGGAGGACGTAAAAGAATGGCAGAAATAGCACGGATAAGGATATGTATAGCGGAAAATGGTGGTGCTGGGGTGCATATATCACGACGATTACCCAACGGAAGGTACAGCCTATATAAAGTTGGGTCCGTCCACTTGCCTGGTGACGACGACTCCAAACGTACCAAATTTTTGCAACTGTTACCGCAACTTTACGACGAACTACCGCCTCAAACCGAAATGATCCATATCGCTGCTACTCATCCGTTTTTGCGAAACAAGGAATTTAAGCAGAAAGCGAAGGATGTCTCGGACTTGCCGATGCGTCTGTATGGCATTCGTCGCATGAAGGCACAAGCGCGTTGGGAATTAAAGACGCTAGCAGAAGATGCTGAACGCGGTTACCCGGTTTGGGCGATTATAAATGATTGGCAATCGGCAGGTGACGATGGTGAACAGCAAGCTACGTGAAGCACGCGGAGAGCCACGAATAGCCACGCGAGTAAACGACATTAATGCGCCGTGGATTGACGCCTTGATACTAAAAAACCCGTCGGAATTTGGGCACCTAGAACATCGTAGGACCAAACTACAATGCGTAACATTTGCACATAAACCTTGGGGGCGATAGCTTGCGTTTGAAAAAGTGTATCACTACGCAACAATTAACAGGCGATTTGTCCGGTATAACGGCAACCGTGCGGGTGATTAACGAAGAAACCGGCGAAGTTGTGCGGCATTTGGAGCGTACTTACTGGAACGTGCCGCCGTTTATTGTAGGGAAACGCATAAAAGATGCTGCTTACGAGTTGGCACAGGACGCAGGTTTTGAACATGTAACGGAATTTCACGAAAAGGAAGCGATAGAATGAGCGAATATAAAGAAATTAGCGACCAGTTAGAGGCGGCCAAAAATCAGCGAGACTTTACCGCCGTGGTGGCGTTAAGCAACAAATTAAAGCAGCTAACGCCGGCTCGTCCGGCCGACATGCCAACGGACGACCTGGAAGCCGCGAAGCAACAAGCCGCAGAGGTCGGAGACTTTGCGGAGGTTGTACGGTTATCCAACGCCTTGATCGATCGAAAAGAGGCGCAAGGCGATGAAATATAATTTATACGTTTCGTATGTCGAGAATGACCGTCACGCCGTCGTTAGTTGGTTGTTAAGCGATTATACAGGAGTGGTGGACAGCGACATTTACATCGTCACGGGCAAAGCAAAACAAGACGCAAACCGGGCGTTACATATTGGATTGACAAGGGCTTTGCGCCGATCAGCGAAAGCAACCGGCGCCCCGATGCAGTTAACACTTTATATGGATAAAAGCGTTATAAGTACGATTGGTTTCGAGTTAATCGACGTCGATCAACCGAAACATGACGGCTTGTTGATGCAAACACAGCGAAGTTTGAAGCGGTTCGATAGTTGGCAGGGCGCTAATTTTAGCGACGAAAACGACTTGCGACCGGAAGAATCAGCCGTTATTGATGACGGCATGGACACTCTAGCATTTTCGGAAACGTTTAAAGGGCGTTGCCAACTGCTCATGTGGCGTCTTACGAAACCAAACAAAGTTATTACGTAAAGGAAGCGATAAAGAATGTTTAATTACGATATGCCAAAGAGCGTACAGGAAAAGATCAACGAATATGAACGGATCGGCGACGATCGTAAGGCCGCCGTTGGTCAACACAACGACCGCGCCGAAGAATTGAGCGCCGAAAAGATCAAAAAAGAAACCGAATTGAAGGCGTTGGTTGATGAAGGGGTTCGGAATCCAAGCAAATTGGACGAAGCCAAGGAAACGGAATTGCGCCGGGATATTGCTTCGCTTGAATTTCAAATTACAGGCGCCCAGGATCGAGCAAAACGCGCCCGGTCACTTGATCGCGACGACCAAAATCGAGCAGCGATTGATGCGATCCAAACCGCTAAGGATTACAGCGACCGCAAATACAGAAAAGAATACCCGGAGAAATTGCAGGCGATTGCCGAAGCGAAAACGGCCTATTTGCAGACTTTGGCCGATTATCACGACCTTAAAGAGAAATGTACGGACGTGGTTCACGAAGCCGCAAGACAAACGCAACCTAATAAGCTGGACCACGTTGGCCGCCCTTATGCTTCGAGACATCCTATTGCGTGGAATCACCATGATAGTGCCTATTCAGACGGCTCTCGTTACACTGTTACGACAATCGAATTAAATAATGCGCTGGATCACGGCGTAGTCAAACAAGACGGAAAACGAGTATGAGAAAGGAATATTTGAAAATGAACGAACAAGAAACATTCGAAGCAGTGTATAATTTAACGGAAAATTTAGATATATTAGAAACAACCATAAAGAGCGCCTATCAACCGGGCGCTTTTCCTATTTCCGCAAAGAAACTCGAACGAGACGCCCGCGAACTCCAAGCGAACACTGACGATGCAGACGTCTGGATGCTTGCGGTCAAGGTTGCAAGGTGCGCAAAACAGGCGGCGCAGTTGAACGATCCGTACTTGTCAACGAGGGAAAAGCGCAAGAAAGCTAGTAAACTTAGGGCCGACGTAACCGCAGCCGATGCGGCAGGGATGCGTTATATTACACGCCTAACCACCGATTTACAGGCAGGCGATGCGTAATGGCTATGGACTTACAGGCAACGATAAGGCTAGTAGATGAGTTTTCCAAACCGATGCAGGATGCGGAGAAAGCAACGGAAGATTTTAAAAAGACCGCAAGCAGCCTGGATGACCTACAAAACACGCTAAGCAATATCGGCGGTTCACTGACGAAAAACGTAACAGCGCCGTTGGTTGGACTTGGCAGCGCCGCCTTTTACGCCGCAGACGATATGCAATCAGCCATGCGTGATATCCAAGTACAAACCGGCGCAACTGGCGACGAGTTAGATACACTAGAGGAAGACTTCCGCGAGGTGTTTACGTCAATTCCGACTGGTAGCGAAGAAGCGTCGAGCGCCCTTGCGGCGTTGCATGGCGCAACAGAAACAACCGGCGACGAATTACAGGACATTACAACGCATGTTTTAGAAGCTAGCCGCATGATGGGCGAAGACGGCGCACAAAATGCTGAATCATTTGCAGAAGCGATGAATCAATGGCAAGTTGAATCAGCCGATGCGCCGGACACATTAGATAGCATTTATGCTGCAACACAAGGCACGACCGTTGGATTTGGCGAATTAATTGGACATTTAACGGAATATGGTTCCGTACTCAACAACGCCGGCTATGACATGGAAGAAGCAGCAGGATTCATGACTGAACTTGAACGGCAAGGTATCAGCATAAGCCGAGTTATGCCGGGTCTTAATATGGCCTTCCGAAATTGGGCTGACGAAGGTAAGGATTTAACAAGCGAACTTGAAAACACATTTGACGCAATGCAACAAGCTGAATCGGATTCCGAGGCTTTAGCTATTGCGATGGACACATTCGGAGTCGAAGGCTCGCAACGATTAACAACCGCCGTTAGAAATGGTGAAATTGCGGTCGATGACCTTACAGAAGCGATGGACGGAGCAGAAGGGTCAATAATGGACGCCGCGGACGGAAATTATACGTTTGCGGAAGCTATGAGTTTATTAGGCAACAAGACCATGGCTGCAGCCGAACCGTTGGGCAATGTATTAGTCGATCTGCTCGATGACGCGATGCCATATATTGAAGATGCCGTTGATTGGGTAGTTGAACTTGCCGATTCATTTCGCGATCTTGACGGCGACACCAAAGAGTTGATTGGGCAAATCGGTTTGTTTGCCGCAGCATTAGGACCGGCGATACTTGCGGTCAACGGGTTGATTAGCGTCATACGTACGGCTAGGACGGTATTCTTAGCGTTTAATGCCGTGCTACTTAAAAACCCGATCGGGCTGGTTGTGACGGCTATAGCTGGGCTTATATACGCAGGTTATCAACTTATTACAAATTGGGAAGAAATAACGGAAAGTATTACAAATTTCTTCAGCGAACTAGCGGAAGGCGAGGGCATGATTGCCGCGTTTGCCCAGGCTTTCGAAAGAAACTTCGAAACCATTTTCACGGTTGTAGAGGAAACGTGGGGTTTTATCACCCGGTCATTTAGCCGAGGGATTGAATTTATTGCCGCTTTATTAGAGGGCGACCTTGACGAGGCTTTTAATATAGCAGGCGAACAGTTCCGGGATTTTGAAGAGACAACAGATATTATTTGGCAGGAAATCCAAGACCATTTTGACGAATATTTGAACGAAATCCTGCCGACGTTTGAAGAGGCTTGGGAAAGTTTGAAAATTGTTGCGGGTGAATTATGGGAAGAAATAAAACAAGCGATAGTCGAAAAACTGGAAGAAATGGTTGATGAATTACCTGAATATATGGAATTGTTAGGCGATAAGATTATTGATCGACTCCTTGAAATGAAGGAATCAGCGAAAGAAGGTTGGGAAAATTTCAAGCAGGCGGCTGATGAAAAAATTGCCGAAATGATCGACTCAATTCCGGAATTATTCCGAACAATGAAAGACGACGGCCTTGCCGTGATTGCCGAAATGGCAACGGGCGGTATCGTTAGATTTGACGACATGGAAGGTGGCATTACTAGCACGACAGGTAGCCTTGTAGGAACCGTTATTAGCGGATTTGCCAATATGGCCCAGGACGTCGTAGACGAGTTGATCTCCTTTGAGGGGATGGCCTTAGGCGTTTTTAAGGACATTGATATTGGTGCCAGCGAGTCTATGCAATCGTTAAAAAATACGATTTCCGAAATTTGGACCGACATCAAGAATAGCTTTGCGGACGGCGTAAACAGTCTTATCGGCGACATTAACAGCCTTATAGACTCGTTTAACAGTTTAGGCGACACACGGGTTGGGAGCGCCTTGATTGGCGGTGTGTTTTCTGACGGCATCCCCAACATCCCTGAAATGGATGGCGGCACAACGAGTGCCTCGCCACAAGCAGGCGGCAGCAGCCCCGGCGGCGCCTACCACGGTCTTGACCGCGTACCTCGTAATGGCGGCATGTACCGATTGCACCGAAATGAGGCTGTTCTACCACGCAATGAGGCGGCAGCTTATCGCGCCGGTCGATCAGGCGGCGGAAGTGGCGGCGCAGGCGATGGCGGCGTGACTGTTAATATCAACGGCGGTAACTACAATGTACGTCAACAAAGCGACATTGATGCCATCGGTGATTCAATCGCTAAACAAATTAATTCGTCAATTAAAGGTGGCGCGTTAGCACACGGCTAGCGGTTACGACCAACGTGCGGCAACTTGTCGTCGGTTTTCCGGCGAGGTTGTCGCCTTTTTTTTTGTGCTTGAGGATCGACCTGTGGCGCAATTAGATTGAGGTAGGAGGATAAGTGTGCATGTAATTACGAAATTTGGTGCTTGTATTTCCGCGAAACTCCGTGTATTATAGTGGTAATAACTAAGCCGCTAAGGGCTTCGATGATTGTTCGTATATTTTACCTTGATATGAACGCTAAAACAGGCGAGAACTGGCGAAAGTAGCACCTTGAAAACCGCCAGGGGGTTAACGCCCCGCGGGGGTTCGAATCCCTCCTCCTCCGCCATACTTAAAAACGACCGTCCTCCCCTGGGCAATATTGGGGGAGGGCTTTTTATTATTTATGAGAGGGCATGATAAAATGAAGAAATTTTCGCAATTTATAACGGGGAGCGCTTTTATTTTACTTATCTCAGGATGTTTTGGAACTGAAGAATTTACAATGCCTTCTGAAATAATGGACTACAGTCCCTATGACATTGAAGAATTAGGTGGAGAGTTAGAAGAGCAGGCTGCTGAATCAGAAGAAGAAGTAGAAATAATTGAAAATGATGACGGTTCTTTAACCATTGAAACAGAAGAAGGTGATTATGAATTAATGGCACATGAAGATGGTTCTTTAACGGTTACAATGTCAGCTTCTCGACATCAAGAGCAATTAAACAACTATGAAGAGATGATTGAGGAAGAGATCCAGCAAATTAGAAATAGTGAAGAAGCTGTCTTTATTGAAGATGTACAGACGAATGAAACTTTTTCTGAATATACATTGTTGGTGGATCAAGAATTATATGAAAATCTGGAAAGAGACTCAGAACTTGTGCTCGAAGTATTACAATTGTTTGCGCATGGATTTACACATCAAGTTTTAGACGGTGTTGATAAAGAAGATTATGAGATAACACTACTTGTAAAGGATAAGGATACCCGGGATGTTCTTGACGAATACGATTTTAGTGAGGAAATGTTCGAAGATGGATGAATGCATTACAATAAAAGGAAGTTCGCACCTGTTGGGAGTGGAGAAAATGAAACAGGTATTATTAGGAATAATCATGTTGGGATTGTTAGGGGGCTGCCAGATGGGTCAAGAGGATTCACAAGGGTATGGAGGTCAGCAAGAAGAGGAAGAAACTGTAGATGTGCGGGCGTTACAAGATGAGTACACCCGTGACCACTTAGTCTCCACGGAACAGACGGAAGATGGGTTCTACACGATGGAAGGCGATTCGGGGAAGTTTCGCATGTTGTTTCCAGAGGATGCTGTTCTATCTCAGGACATGCATAGACTTGAAAAAGGGGTCGGAGAAGACATGCGATTTACTGACCCTGTTGAAGGAGAGAACAGGCGTTATTTTGTATCGATTCGTTATCAGGACGGTATTAGCATAGAACATTCAGACAGATGGGTTGAATCTTTTAGTGATAGTGTAAATTTTGAAGGAGAGCTGGAAATTAAGGAAGATGAAGATAAACGTATTTACTTTGGAAAATCAGTTTATGAACTAGAATACACTGAAGGTGCTTCCCACGTCTATTTTGCGTATATTTTTTCCAGACAAAGTGATCAAGCATTACGAATGCAGTACAGGGTTAGTTGTGAAGGAGAGAACTGTGAAGAGGATATGGACTTTGATCGAGAAGAAGCGTTTTCCTCAAAGCTAATGGATTCAATAGAATTTCAACACTCATAGGAGGATGACATGGGAAGAGGGGATCAAGAAACTTTGCGTATTCGGCTGGCAGAATTAGATTACCGAATACAAAACGAGGATGGTTTAACAGATGAGGACATCATTGATGAAGTTAAACGAATCCACGTAGAAGAGACAGGGAGACCATTGAATGAAGTGGGACTTTTCCATATGAAGAAAGATCAGGAAAACCACGGTTATTCAACAGATGCTAATGGAACGTCGTTTCAATTGACACTAGAAACGGAAGATGGCAAAAGACAAGAAGATATTTATGTTGTTTCTACAGGTACACTGACAGATGAGGATTGGTGGTATAACGTGTTGGGGATCGGGGTTGGCAGTGGAGGTATGAATCAAGCTCTGGAAACGGATGCTTTCACCAAGGACGCCCTTCTATACCATGGAGCGAACGAACAGACAAACGTTTATGGCATTGGTCATTCCCAAGCCCATAACCATTTAGTCAATGTACAGTTAAATAATCAGCATTTTGATGACGTATACACCTATAATGGAGCGCAAACCAACGTTTATCAACTTTTGCAAGAAGATGAGGATTTTGAAGAAGAAGTTCGTGGGAAATTTAATATCTTCTCTCAAGACCGAGATGTCTTCCGCTCCATCAATCCTGATGAATTGGAAGCATTTGCCAAAGACTATTACGGGGATCATTCCGACAGCATCCATCACACCCGTTCCACCAGTGATATTCTATACGCGATTGATCATCTTCCCGGGTCGTTTGAATTGGGCAATGTGGAAGAGGTGCGAACAGATAGCGATCATGCCGGATTCTCGGATGCGATCGCGTCTGTTCTCCAAGAAGATCTTCAGGCATTAAGCGATTTTTTGGTTCCGTTCGGAGAAGCATATAAGGAAGATGGAAGCCAGGGGGTCATAGATATGTCGGTTGAAAACGCGTTGGGTTTTTATCTAAACCTAGAGGATAGTAATCTTGATTTTACGAAGGCTAGAGAGGCATCGATTGTCATCGTGGAAGAATTGGAGAACGCGAACTATCTATCTGAAACTGAGGCAAGAGAAACGGCAAGAGATTTAAACGTAATATTCAATACAATTGAGAATGTGTACGATCATGCTATTGAACGACGCCATGAACAAGATAGTGATGGGTTCCTGGATGATATTAATAATTTCGCTGAAAATCTCTTTATTGATTTATTTCAAGGAGGGGGGAGCTACAAGATTATTTTAGAAAGACGACTCGAAAACCTCATGGATACGTTTGAAGGCTTAGGGGACACCATCCTCGAACATCATGGACTTGAAGCCTTGCTAAATGAACAAGCGGATGATGGCATGACCTACAAAGATAATGAACTATATTTAACCGGTAGCGATGGGTCCGGCAACAAAATCGTGCTCAACCTATCCGCCACGCTAGATGCATATAGCAGTGGCATGCGGCTTTTGGATGAACAAAAAGAATAGCTGGATCGCTATTTGGAGGCGGTGGAGCGAGAATATGTCGAGGATTATGAAGAGCGAAAAACAATAATCATCAATAGCATGAATATGATGGAATCGAGTCCAAGCTCCTATCAAGATCTGCTCCCGGATGGTCGGAACGCCCATGTCACCCGTTTGAAGTTCCATGATTCTTTCGAGTCTCTCGTTGGCGTGCCGCAGGAGGGGGTCGTAATGCTTGTGAACAAGCAGCAAGAAGAGTTGCGGGAGACGATCAAGCAGATGAAAGAAGGGGTCGAGAAGCTATTCGATGAAGATTTTAACGTGAGTCAAATGTTCCATCACTTAGGGGGGTGATCGCCAATGTTGGATATGGAAAATACCTTGACGTACAGTAGCGAGTATACATTTTCCCAAGATCAGGGCCTTGAATATAAAAGTCAGACCGTGCAAGCGCCTCTCTTGGAAATGATCGAAACGTTCAATGCTTTGAACCAGGGCATCGAAAACAGCTTAGCGTCGAGCGAAAGCAAAACCATAAAGGAGGCAGTCGAGAAGATTAAAAAGGAAACGACCCAAGGTCAGCAAAGCATCCAAGCGGTCATCGATGAGCTCATCCGCTTTGACCGGCAATTTCAAACGAAAGTGACTGATATGAACACACAGCCGTTTGTCATCACTTATATTGATGTTTCGGACTAGTACAACGTATCATAAATTCTTTCCCAGAATAAAAGTTCGGAAATGATATCAAAAATTGGTGTTATTTGACTCTCCTCGATGGTTGATTTTACCATATGGGTAGAAAATACTATCTGGGAGAGGGGCCCATAAAGTTGTTATTTACGTTTGACGCGAGTACCGAACAATGCCAAAAATTAGCCAACCTCCTTCGCAGTGGAAAGACCGAGGTTCGTATTCAATTCCGCGCTCAAATCATTTGGTCTCTAGCTGTTCTGGGCCAAAGCATAGCTAAGGTGGCACGCCAGCAACAGACATCGAAAAAGACGGTACGTAAATGGCGAGATCGGTTTATGTCTGATGGTGTTGAGGGCTTGCGTGATCAACCCCGGCCTGGTGCACCGCCGACATATACGATCGAAGAACGGTGTGAAGTCATCGCGATCGTCTGCGACGCCCCCAAACATTACGGGTTTGGGGAACGCCCTCAATGGACGCTCGATCTATTGGTAGAAACCATCAAAGCTGAACACGATTTGAAACCCATGAGCCGTTCGAGTATCCATCGAACGTTGATCCACAATGATCTCAAACCGCACAAGTTCCAAATGTGGCTTCACAGCAAGGATCCACACTTCAAGGAAAAAGTGAATTCGATCGTGTCTTTATACTTGAATCCGCCCGCAGATACCCGCGTGCTTTGTATCGACGAGAAAACGGGGATACAAGCCCTGGAGCGAAAATATGAAACGAAACGTCCAAAACCTGGCGTCACCGGACGGTTCGAACATGAATACATGCGTCACGGGACACAATCGTTATTCGCCAGTTTCGATATTCAAACCGGGGAAGTATTTGCTCAATGCCGTTCCGGACGGAAAGCGGAAGATATTCAAGCCTTTATGGAAGATCTGGCCGAGCATTACCAAGATGACACCAACATCACTGTGATCTGGGATAATCTCAACATCCATTATGACGGACCAACTCAACGGTGGACAACCTTCAACCAAGGCCACGCCAACACATTCACATTTGTCTATACGCCGATTCATGCGTCGTGGATGAATCAAATCGAAATTTTCTTTTCCATCTTGCAAAGACGCTGTTTGAAACATGCCAGTTTTCATTCTGTCCAAGATTTGGCTGAAAAGGTCATGGCTTTCATTCATCGCTGGAATGAAACCGATGGCCACCCATTCGAATGGACGTTTAAAGGCTATCCTATGCAAAATGCGGAAAAGGAGGCGGCTTAAATGGTTGAACCTATCATGAGTGCAGCCAAGTCAACGCTTAAGGATGCCCTTCATGAGCAAGGGTTTACCCACCTTAATGTTCGAACGCATGGCCCTCATCTTGTTATCTATTCTGAGGAAGACGGAGAAAAGGTCAATCGCGCGAGATTGACACGATTCAATGATCAGACGTATGAACTAAGCATGAGCAATCATCGCGGAAAATGGGAAGCAACCCCTTTTTCCGGTACAATGGCTGAAATGCTCACCTTACTAACCAAACAATTTCCGTTTACACTCACCGAATGGTAAACCGAACCAGGGAAGGAATTTCTGGAATAGAGTACTAGCCCCTGAGGCGGTGCAGTATTCATCGTAAAATCTACACAGACCACTTGAGAAGCAAGGGTCTTTTTTTAGTGTGCTCTGCAGTCACACGATCTAGGTGGTTGAAATCCATCCGGTAACTTGCCCTTTTGAAGTGCCGTAGCCGAAGCAACGGCCTCACCTCTAATGAGGAAGGTCGGACAGGGTGTCTCTAGAGATAGGGAATTTGATGTATTTGATGCTGCCCAAGAAAAGGGCAAAAGTGTTCCAAGATAGAATTAGGCATCTCTCCAGAAGGCAACAATCCGAGGGCGAAAGCCCTCGATATGAATGGGAAAATTTGTTGATAAATGTAAAACGATTCTAACAGGAAGTTTTTATATTTTATAGAATAGATAGTATAAGGGCATTATTAAATACAAAAAGGATGGTGCATAGAATGTTTAATAAGGTAAAGTTCAAATGGTTGCCGCATACAGAGCAAGATAATTGCGAAAGCAAACTAATAAAGGTGATGAGACGTTTAAAAATTGAACATTATCGTTTTAATTGGGACCGCAATAGTTGTTATATTGAATTCCGCTACCAGGACAAATCGTACAGGCTGGAACACTCGATCCAAAATGCAAAAGAAAAGGGGATCATTTTGAGAAACGGCTTGGATTGTCTAATGGAATTGATCCACTCCCTGGAAGATTTGTGTGGGATTATTAATAGGGGAACGTATACACTTGAGACTTGGATCGCCGGCATGAATCTGTCTCCGGAAGAATCTGAATATCAAGAAGAGCTTCATATCAGATATAGATCATTAGGTGAACAACAGCGTGATCGCAATGAGACGTTTGTTCCGGATGTATCGGAACCATCTTTGGAAGATTTTGATCGAAACCGCCAGATGCGAAGGCCACAATCTGTGTTAGCAAGAAATTATAGGAACGGTTAGAGCTGAAAAGCCCGGGTGCAGAAGGAAGCATTCGGGCTTTTCAGTGGGATTCGCTATAGGGTGTTTTAGGATACTAAGTCTTGTAGTAAAATAAGGAAAAGTATCGAAGGGATAGATAGTGAATGGACAACGAAAAGGAGATACGATGGAAACAACGCTTTTATAATTTCGAAAAATCATACGCTCTTTTGGAAGAATATAAGGACCATCCGTTCGAAACAGAGTTGGAGCGGGCAGGATTGATTCAATTATTTGAAGTGACCTTTGAGCTGGCTTGGAAAGTATTAAAGGATTATATTGAATCAGAGGGATATATAGTAAAAAGCCCTCGACAAACGTTAAAGCAAGCGTACCAAATGAACCTTATTGAGGACGGGCATACATGGATAGACGCTTTGTCAGATCGAAACCTGACTGTACACACGTATGATGAAGCTGTAGCGAACAAATTAGTAAAAAACATTAGAGAACGCTATTTCCCGCTTATGGAAAAAATGTACGTAAAACTCTCAAAGGAACGATAAATATGACTGGGTTAATTGATCGGGATTTGTTTTATATACAAAAAGCGCTTGAAAAATATCCAGAGATTGAAAAGGGAATCATTTATGGCAGTCGTGCTTTGGGCAACTACAAAAGAGGGTCCGACGTAGATCTTGCTATTGTAGGGGAGCCGGTTTCGCACAGAACTATGGTGGGATTAAACGATGATTTGAATGAGGTGTATCCACTTCCTTATATGTTCGATCTGGTTCACTACGATGAACTTTCAAACGAAGACCTTAAAAATCATATCGATCAATATGGCAAGGAACTGTATAGCAAGGGTGTTTCACATGAAACAAAACGATGAATTTTATATGAAAATGGCACTTGATGAAGCTGCCAAAGCCGAGGAAGAAGGTGAAGTGCCGATTGGGGCGGTGATTGTGCATGAGGATCGCGTGATTGCTCGTGCATATAACCGCCGCGAGCAGGAACAACATATATTCACCCACGCGGAATGCATTGCGATGCGTAATGCGAGTGAAGCGATCGGTTCCTGGCGTTTGGAAGAATGCACGCTCTATGTCACGTTGGAACCGTGCCCGATGTGTGCGGGCGCGGCTTTGCAGGCGCGTGTTCCCCGTGTTGTTTTTGGTGCTACCGATCCTAAAGCCGGCTGCGCGGGCACGCTGATGAACTTGCTCGATGACGGGCGTTTCAATCATGTGAGCGACGTTATCGGCGGGGTGCTGGAAGATGAATGTAGCGAGCGGTTGTCGTCTTTTTTTCAAAAATTACGTGCCGGGAAAAAGAAATAAACTTCTCCCGTTGATTTCTCGTTCGCTATGATTTATACTATAATTTGCCGTGCTAGGCGGGGAGGTAGCGGTGCCCTCTGCTCGCAATCCGCTAGAGCGAGGCTGAATCCCTTCCCCAGGTTTGCATATTGTAGGGTCTGCCCTTTGTAAGTGGTGTTGACGTCCGGGTTCCGCGCAACGGAAACTCGTGAACCCTGTCAGGTCCGGAAGGAAGCAGCAGTAAGCGTGACCTTTCGTGTGCCGCGGAGGTGCCTGGATCGAGCTAACTGCTTAGGTAACGCTTATGATATGCTTATCGAAGGAAGGTGCACGGCATACATAGTCGAGAGGAGTCCAGGCGCGAGCTTGGACTTCTTTTTTTAAAAGATAAGAAAGTATAAATTTTGGCTCCCTCTATGCCGGGGAATGTGTTAGGGTGTAGATATGGAACCTAATATTCTTCGACGTATATTCTTTGACCACCATCATCATTGGGAACAATTTGTCGAAAAACACGGGGATCGCATCCGCCCTGTTGTCCATAAAGAAGTGGAAAAATTCCGCGATTGTGGGAATCCCGAGAACGGATTCAAACTCTTTGTATGCGAAGGCTGCCACGAGACTCGAAAAGTCCCCTATCGCTGTAAAGGGCGATTTTGTACGACCTGTTCGATTGGAGAAAGCGAGGAATGGAGTCGTCTGCTCATGGAAGACGTGTTCCAGGTCAACCATCGGCATGTGATTCTGACGATCGATGAGGGATTAAGAGAAGTGTTTCTGCTCCACCGGGAATTATTAAAAATGTTGATGGATGAAGGTGCACGGCTGCTCAAAGAATATTTCGAGAAGAAGAAAAAAGTGACCCCGGGAATCATTGCGGGGTTACATACCTTTGGCTCCCAAGTCAATTTCAATCCCCACATTCACATGTTGGTGACGATGGGCGGGATGACAAAGAAGGGAGAATGGAAGGCGTATGATTTTATCCCCTTCCAGATGCTTCGCAAACAATGGCAAACCGTTGTCTTGAAGCTGATTCGCAAGCATTTATCCGGGAAGGACAAGAAACGCGTGCAAGCGCGTCTCCAACAAGCGTTTTCCAAAAACGGAGAGGGCTTTTATATCTATGCCCCTAAACAACGGGGGGAGGTGCAAGACCAACTCCGATATATTGGCCGTTATATGCGTCGACCGGCGATTGGCATCAATCGGATCGAGGCCTATGACGGGCAAATGGTGACGTTTAAGTACCATGATAAAGTCGATGGGAAAGAGAAGTATGAAACGATAAGTGTTGAGGTCTTTATCATGCGTCTGATCCGTCATATCCCGGATGAACAGTTTAAAACGATCCGTCATTATGGGCTGTACTCGAGAAGAACGAAGAACGTGAGTAAAAAGTTACTGGCAGCGTGGCAAAAAACGAAGAAGACGTGGATCACCCAGGTGAAGCGAACCCCGCGCCGCCAAACTTGGAGAGAAAGGGTCATAGCCAGCGGACATAAGGGTCCTCTGCGGTGTCCCAAATGTGATAACTACTTTGAGTATAAGGGAGAAGTCTGTCTTGAGAACGGGCGATTAGTGGTTAAAGTCGCCTTGGGTGAAACGGCCAGAAGCTATTTGGAAAGGGAGATCGGTCATGTCCCCCGTATCGAAACACCGAAAAAAGAAACAAAAAAAGAAGAAGAAACCACCGACGAATCAGCATCCCAAGACCGTCAACTTTGTTTGTTTACAGTGTCATGAACACGAAGCGATCCCTTACACAGTGGTACGCGATTTTGACGAAATGGACCCCGGCGACCCCAGTGCCCCACCCATGTTTGCCTGCCAACAATGTGAAGGGGAGATGTATCCGGAGTATTATAAAGGCGTTCATGGTTATGAGTACCGGCTATCGGACAAGCAGTGATCATGACAAGGACCTAGCTTGGGCGGTTTTCCCAAGCTAGGTTTTTCTTATCACCTAAATAAAAAATAAGTATCCGTCCAGCTTTTTATGGTAAAATGAACATAAGGAAACCCGGGGCGGTGAAAATAATGGCGTACAATCGCTTAAAACCCAAGAATGATTTTATTTTCAAACGATTGTTTGGAGAACAAGAAACGAAGGAAAGCTTGATATCCCTTCTGAACGCCATCATGCGATTAGAAGGAATCGATCAGATTGTTGATTTGACGGTGATTGAGAATAAAGAGTTGCTCAAAGAAAATTTAGATGACAAGACGGGTCGATTGGATGTACGTGCTGAAACAAAAGATGCCATGTTGATTGATGTAGAGGTTCAGCTAAGAAATCAAAAAAATATGGTAAATCGAACCTTGTATTATCTGGCCAAAATGTACACGCAATCCATTAGTGAAGGTCAGGATTACACAAAACTAAAGAAAACCGTTACGATTAACATTCTTGATTTTAACCTTTTCATGTTCGAACGTTTTCACAGTACCTTTCATTTCTACGAAGATCATGAAGAAGCTATGCTTTTGACTGATGCTTTGGAGGTTCACTTCGTGGAGTACCCTAAATTCAAAAAGATGAAGAAATCACTCGAAGATCCCCTTCATCGTTGGTTGCTATTTCTCGATGAAAGTTTACAAGAAAATGAAAGAAAGGAGTTAATTGAAATGGATCCTGTTATTCGAAAGGCTGAAGAAAGATTGGAGTGGCTTAGTGGTGACGCCGAAACCCGTCAGCTTTATGAGGCTCGGAAGGAATCCATGCTTGAGCGAAATACCATAATCGCGGAAGGCAGGGAAGAAGGCAGGGAAGAAGGCAGGGAAGAAGGCAGGGAAGAAGAAAGGATTGCTACAGTAAATCATTTGCATAGAAAGGGTCATAGACCCGAGGACATTTCTGAGCTGATGGACTTGGAAGTTGAGTGGATAAAATCTGTTCTCGATACAACGGAAAATTTTTAAAAAAAATCATTAATGAACAGACGTTTGAAATTGTATGAGTAGCTAACCCTTTTTTACGTGCGCGCGTATCCTGCTGAACCGATGCCAGGGAATGCTTGGAATGGCTGAGCGGTGACGAAGACCGATGTTGGAGGGCAACAGCTTGATCGCCGAGGGTGAGGGAAAGAGGGGGCGCGCCTGGTCAAAAAATTGCTGGGACAGTGCGTCAAGAGAGGGCTTACAATACGCCCTTTTTTGTTTTGAAAAAAAGCAGCGAAAAACGTATAATAAAAGAAGTTATGATCGTTGGATTTAGCGAATAAACCAAGGAGGGCTTTTGTTGAGTTATCAAGCGCTTTATCGTGTCTGGCGCCCGCAGCGTCTGGAGGATGTTGCCGGTCAAAATCACATTACGCAAACACTGCAAAATGCGCTTCGCCAGCAAAAATTCGCCCATGCCTATTTATTCAGCGGTCCGCGGGGCACGGGGAAGACGAGCGCTGCCAAGATTGTCGCGAAGGCCGTGAACTGTGTGCATGCCCCGGTAGCCGAGCCGTGCAATGAATGTGACGCATGCCTCGGGATACAGACAGGATCTGTCGTCGATGTGATTGAAATTGATGCAGCTTCCAACAATGGGGTCGACGAAATTCGTTACATACGCGATAACGTCATTGCCGCACCGCGCGATGTACGTTATAAAGTGTACATCATCGATGAAGTGCATATGCTTTCGACCGGTGCCTTTAACGCTTTGTTAAAAACATTGGAAGAGCCTCCCGCCCATGTTGTTTTTATTTTGGCTACGACAGAAGCTCACAAAATTCCGCTTACAATCGTTTCCCGTTGCCAACGCTTTGATTTTAAGCGAATCAGCGGGGAGACCCTTGTGGCACGAATGAAAGAGGTTATCGCCGAGGGAGAGATCGAGGTAGAGGATGATGCCCTTCATTTTATCTCCCGCGCGGCCGAAGGTGGGATGCGGGATGCATTGAGCCTGCTTGATCAGGCGATTTCCTTTGCAGACACGAAAGTCACCGCTTCTGACATCCAAGCGATAACGGGGGCTGTTTCCCAATCGTTCCTCGCTTCCGCAATAACGTCATTGATCGATGGGGATGCACGAAAAGCCGTGCAATCAGCAGATACGTTGATACGGGAAGGTAAAGATCCGTTGCGTTTTATGGAGGACGTCATCCATTATCTACGTGATTTATTGCTTTTTCAGACGGCTCCCGATGTGGAGGAGCTCTTGGACCGTGTACAGGTTGATGATGCGTTTCGTTCCCTTGCGGATAAAATAGAACCGGATTGGGCCTATCAAACGATTGATGTGCTTCATGATGAATTGCGGGAAATGAAAGGGTCGTCGCACCCGAAAATTTTTCTGGAAATGGCTTTTATTCACATTTGCCAGGGAGATGCCGGGCCGCAGGAAAATGCTTCGGCAGGCAATCAACAGGTGCAACAGTTAATGGAACAAGTCCAAAACCTTGAAGCAAAAATCCGCACCTTGGAAGAAGGGCAAGCGGCACAAGCTTCGCCCCGGGAAGAAGATGCTCCCCGTCAAGCCGCCCCGCGAGAAAAACCGAGACCTTCACCAAGCTCTTCAAACGGTGCAGGGGTGAGACAAGCCCAACAGTTGCTTGAGCAAGCTTCGAAGGATGAGCGGGTGAAAGTTGAATCACGGTGGGCGGAAACATTGCAAACGCTGAAAAAAGAAAGTGTACCCGCGCATGCGTGGTTGAATGACGCGCAGCCGGTAGCGGCGACGACGGACGCGGTGCTCCTCGTTTTTCGCAACGAAATGCACCGCGGCATGATTGCCGATAAATTTAAAGCATTGACAGAGCACGCCATTGCGGCTAATAATGACCATAGTTATCATATCTTGACGTTGCTCAAGCAAGACTGGGACCAACTAAAGGAAGCTTATCGAGGAAAATCTCAGCAAGCGGCAACGAAGGAGACGCCGACGGAAGCAAACGAAGAGGATCCCTTGATCACCGAGGCGAAGAAACTTGTCGGCTCTGAGTTGGTGGAAGTCGTGGACGATTCGAATATCGAGGAGGAAGACAAATGAAAAATATGGGCAACATGATGAAACAAATGCAGAAGATGCAAAAACAAATGCAGCAAGCACAAGAGGAACTGAAAGAAAAAACCGTAGAAGCGACCGCAGGCGGTGGTGCAGTGAAAATCGTTGCCTCAGGCGACAAGCGTATCACAGATGTTGAAATCGATGAAGAAGTCGTTGATCCTGAAGATGTTGATATGCTTCAAGATTTAGTTTTAGCTGCCATTAACGAGGTTATGGGCAAGGTAGATGAACTGGTGGAACAAGACATGGGCCAGTTAACGAAAGGGATGAACTTGCCACCTGGAATGTTTTAGGAGGATTGACGCGTGCAATATCCTGCCCCGATATCAAAACTGATCGACGGCTTCATGAAATTGCCGGGCATTGGCCCGAAAACCGCGAGCCGTCTGGCTTTTTATGTACTCAATATGAAGGAGGACGATGTGCTTGATTTCGCAAAAGCGCTCGTTAATGCGAAACGCGATTTAACGCATTGTTCTTCTTGTTTTTATATCACGGATCAAGATCCTTGCATGATCTGTGACGACAGCCATCGCGATCGTTCCGTTATTTGTGTCGTCGAAGATTCCAAGGACGTCATGGCTATGGAAAAAATGCAGGAATACAACGGACTGTATCATGTGTTACACGGGGCTATTTCCCCGATGGATGGGGTTGGTCCCGAAGATATTCATATCCCGGAATTGATTAAACGGCTGCAAGATGAAACTGTCCAAGAAGTGATAATCGCTTCAAATCCCTCCATTGAAGGGGAAGCGACAGCCATGTATTTATCCCGTATGATAAAACCGACGGGGATACGCGTTACGCGCCTTGCCCACGGGCTTCCGGTCGGCGGGGACTTGGAATATGCCGACGAAGTCACGCTCTCCCGTGCAGTGGAAGGAAGGCGTGAACTGTAGGATGGCAAAAAAGCAAAAAATAAGAAAAAGAGAAGAAGCCCGTCTTTATCAACTTATCGACCGTCAAAAACAAAAGTATTTCCGCCAAAAAAGTTTATTGGAAAGAAGCATCGATCCAAGTGAAGATGTGCGGCTCCAATTGAAAATGGAAGAGGCGAAATATCGTTTTTTATTGCGGGAAGCCCGCTTGTTAAACGAGCGCACGAAATTATAAAAAAGACTTGCCACGTTTTAGGCAAGTCTTTTTGTGTCCAAGCATATGGATCAATTAAAAGGATTTGATCTAATGCGAGGGAGGTGATAGGTGTGGATCCGGTTCTTATTGTGGCAGCGATCGGGCTCGGAATCTTTATATTGATGTTTCTCGGCCTTCCGTTGAAGTCGTTTAAATGGGTGGGGAACGGTGTTGTACGAATTATGATAGGTGCCCTTGCGCTGTTTTTAATTAACTTATTCGGTAATTTTATGGGATTGCATATGCCGATTAACCTTTTTACTTCCGCAGTTACCGGAATTTTAGGGCTCCCCGGCGTCCTCATGTTGTTTGCCGTACATTTTATAGTACTGCCGGGTGGAATGTAGACGGTGATTCGCCGTCTTTTTTGTAATTAAAATGAACGGTTGACACTTTCTATAATGAAGTGATAGCATTTCAACAGTCGACGCAATCAGCTAGGTCATTTTGCGTATAAAAAATAATCGAATCAACGGTTGACGTAATGGTTGTGCGATGATATATTAATAAAGTCGCTTTGAAAGGCGATGAAAAATGCTTCTTGACACAAAAGACGGCATTCGATATAATAAATAGGTCGCTTTAAACAGCGGCATCAACATTTGCCCATTGAAAACTGAATGAAAGCCAAGCGAACGAAAGAAAGAAGCAAGGAGTCAGCGCTTTGCCCACCCCCGTGAGCGAAGCGGAACTTAACATTTATGGAGAGTTTGATCCTGGCTCAGGACGAACGCTGGCGGCGTGCCTAATACATGCAAGTCGAGCGGGCCACCGGAGGTGCTTGCACCTCCGGCTGGTCAGCGGCGGACGGGTGAGTAACACGTGGGCAACCTGCCTTTGAGTTTGGGATAACACCGGGAAACCGGTGCTAATACCAAATCGATCCTTACTCGCGCCTGCGAGCGAGGAGAAAGACGGTCAATGGCCGTCGCTCAAAGAGGGGCCCGCGGCGCATTAGCTGGTTGGTGGGGTAAGGGCCTACCAAGGCGACGATGCGTTGCCGACCTGAGAGGGTGATCGGCCACACTGGGACTGAGACACGGCCCAGACTCCTGCGGGAGGCAGCAGTAGGGAATCATCCGCAATGGGCGCAAGCCTGACGGTGCAACGCCGCGTGAGTGAGGAAGGTTTTCGGATCGTAAAGCTCTGTTGTGAGGGAAGAACAGCTTTTGGAGGAAATGCCAAGGGTTTGCCGGTACCTCACCAGAAAGCCACGGCTAACTACGTGCCAGCAGCCGCGGTAATACGTAGGTGGCAAGCGTTGTCCGGAATTATTGGGCGTAAAGGGCACGCAGGCGGTGAGGCAAGTCTGATGTGAAAGGCCGGCGCTTAACGCCGGAATGGCATTGGAAACTGCCTGACTTGAGTACAGAAGAGGAGAGTGGAATTCCACGTGTAGCGGTGAAATGCGTAGAGATGTGGAGGAACACCAGTGGCGAAGGCGACTCTCTGGTCTGTGACTGACGCTGAGGTGCGAAAGCGTGGGGAGCGAACAGGATTAGATACCCTGGTAGTCCACGCCGTAAACGATGAGTGCTAGGTGTTAGGGGTTTCGATACCCGTAGTGCCGAAGCAAACGCAATAAGCACTCCGCCTGGGGAGTACGACCGCAAGGTTGAAACTCAAAGGAATTGACGGGGGCCCGCACAAGCGGTGGAGCATGTGGTTTAATTCGAAGCAACGCGAAGAACCTTACCAGGCCTTGACATCCTCTGACCGCCTTGGAGACAAGGTATCCCTTTTGGGCAGAGAGACAGGTGGTGCATGGTTGTCGTCAGCTCGTGTCGTGAGATGTTGGGTTAAGTCCCGTAACGAGCGCAACCCTTGAATGTCGTTGCCAGCATTAAGTTGGGCACTCGACATTGACTGCCGGTGACAAACCGGAGGAAGGCGGGGATGACGTCAAATCATCATGCCCCTTATGGCCTGGGCGACACACGTGCTACAATGGACGGTACAACGGGCAGCGAAGCCGCGAGGTGGAGCCAATCCCCAAAAAAGCCGTTCTCAGTTCGGATTGCAGGCTGCAACCCGCCTGCATGAAGCTGGAATCGCTAGTAATCGCGGATCAGCATGCCGCGGTGAATACGTTCCCGGGCCTTGTACACACCGCCCGTCACACCACGAGAGCCGGCAACACCCGAAGTCGGTGAGCGAACCCTTATGGGACGCAGCCGCCGAAGGTGGGGCCGGTGATTGGGGTGAAGTCGTAACAAGGTATCCCTACCGGAAGGTGGGGATGGATCACCTCCTTTCTAAGGAGCACCACGGCCCCTCGGTGAAGGGGCCGGAGGCCAAGCGCTTAGGCTTTCATTCAGTTTTGAGCGGGCAACTGCTCAAGTGGGAAAGGCGTTCTTTGAAAACTGAATAACGCGATAAAGCTTGAAACGACACACACCGGGTGTCAAAAAGAAACGAGCGTTTCTTGGAAGAAAGGCCCATGCCTTGTGTGGTTAAACAAGGAAGGGCGCACGGTGGATGCCTTGGCACTAGGCGCCGATGAAGGACGGGACGAACACCGAAATGCTTCGGGGAGCTGTAAGTATGCTTGGATCCGGAGATGTCCGAATGGGGGAACCCCTTCTCCGTCATGGGAGAAGATCATCTGCCCAAAGGATTAAGCAGATGAAGGCAGACCCGGCGAACTGAAACATCTTAGTAGCCGGAGGAAGAGAAAGCAAACGCGATTTCCTGAGTAGCGGCGAGCGAAACGGAAGCGAGCCCAAACCGGACGGCTAGCCCGTCCGGGGTTGTAGGACACGCCATACGGAGTAAGAAAGGGGCAGTGTAGCGGAAGCGACTTGGAACGGTCCGCCACAGAAGGTAAGCGCCCTGTACGCGAAACACAGCCCTCTCCGGCGTGGATCCTGAGTACGGCGGGTCACGAGCAACCCCGTCGGAAGCAGGGAGGCCCATCTCCCAAGGCTAAATACGACCTAGTGACCGATAGTGAACCAGTACCGTGAGGGAAAGGTGAAAAGCACCCCGGGAGGGGAGTGAAAGAGAACCTGAAACCGTGTGCCTACAGGTGGTCAGAGCCCATTCAAGGGTGATGGCGTGCCTTTTGTAGAATGAACCGGCGAGTGACGATGGCGTGCGAGGTTAAGTTGAAGAGACGGAGCCGCAGCGAAAGCGAGTCTGAAAGGGGCGTATGGAGTACGTCGTCGTCGACCCGAAACCGTGTGATCTACCCATGTCCAGGGTGAAGGTCGGGTAACACCGACTGGAGGCCCGAACCCACGTAAGTTGAAAATTACGGGGATGAGGGGTGGGTAGGGGTGAAATGCCAATCGAACACGGAGATAGCTGGTTCTCCCCGAAATAGCTTTAGGGCTAGCCTCGGATGAGAGAGTCCTGGAGGTAGAGCACGGATTGGATGAGGGGTCCCCACAGGATTACCGAGTTCAGTCAAACTCCGAATGCCAGCGACTTGTTCTCCGGGAGTCAGACGGCGAGTGCTAAGATCCGTCGTCAAGAGGGAAACAACCCAGACCACCGGCTAAGGTCCCCAAGTATGGATTAAGTGGGAAAGGATGTGGCGTTGCTTAGACAACCAGGATGTTGGCTTAGAAGCAGCCATCATTGAAAGAGTGCGTAATAGCTCACTGGTCGAGTGACGCTGCGCCGAAAATGTACCGGGGCTAAATCCATCACCGAAGCCGTGGCCCGGCGCTCAACACGTTGAGTGCCGGGGGTAGGGGAGCGTTCTGTGTGCGGGGAAGGTCGACCGAGAGGACGGCTGGAGCGCACAGAAGTGAGAATGCCGGTATGAGTAGCGAAAAGAAGGGTGAGAATCCCTTCCGTCGAAAACCTAAGGTTTCCTGAGGAAGGTTCGTCCGCTCAGGGTTAGTCGGGACCTAAGCCGAGGCCGAAAGGCGTAGGCGATGGATAACTGGTGGAAAGTCCAGTACCACCGATGGCTGTTGGACCGAAGGGGGGACGCAGAAAGGTAGGGCGAGCGTGCTGCTGGAGTAGCACGTCGAAGCGACCGAGGCTGTTGGGCAGGCAAATCCGCCCAACGCGAAGGCTGAGGCGTGAGCGCGAGGGAATTAAAGTACCGAAGTCCCTGATCCTCCGCTGCCGAGAAAAGCCTCTAGGAAGGCCATGGGTGCCCGTACCGCAAACCGACACAGGTAGGTGGGATGAGAATTCTAAGACGCGCGGGATAACTCTCGTTAAGGAACTCGGCAAAATGACCCCGTAACTTCGGGAGAAGGGGTGCTCTTGCGGGTGATGAGCCCGCGGGAGCCGCAGTGACAAGGCCCAAGCGACTGTTTACCAAAAACACAGGTCTCTGCGAAGTCGAAAGACGATGTATAGGGGCTGACACCTGCCCGGTGCTGGAAGGTTAAGAGGAGGCGTTAGCCGAGAGGCGAAGCGTCGAATTGAAGCCCCAGTAAACGGCGGCCGTAACTATAACGGTCCTAAGGTAGCGAAATTCCTTGTCGGGTAAGTTCCGACCCGCACGAAAGGTGCAACGACTTGGGCACTGTCTCAACGAGAGACCCGGTGAAATTATATGACCTGTGAAGATGCAGGTCCCCCGCGACTGGACGGAAAGACCCCATGGAGCTTTACTGTAGCTTGATATTGGGTTTTGATATGGCTTGTACAGGATAGGCAGGAGCCTAGGAAGCCGGAGCGCTAGCTTCGGCGGAGGCGCTGGTGGGATACTGCCCTTGCGATATGAAAATCCTAACCTCGAACCGTGAGCCGGTTCAGGGACAGTGTCTGGTAGGCAGTTTGACTGGGGCGGTCGCCTCCTAAATGGTAACGGAGGCGCCCCAAGGTTCCCTCAGAATGGTTGGAAATCATTCGCAGCGTGCAAAGGCAGAAGGGAGCTTGACTGCGAGACATACAGGTCGAGCAGGGACGAAAGTCGGGCTTAGTGATCCGGCGGCCCCGCATGGAAGGGCCGTCGCTCAACGGATAAAAGCTACCCTGGGGATAACAGGCTAATCTCCCCCAAGAGTCCACATCGACGGGGAGGTTTGGCACCTCGATGTCGGCTCATCGCATCCTGGGGCTGAAGTCGGTCCCAAGGGTTGGGCTGTTCGCCCATTAAAGCGGTACGCGAGCTGGGTTCAGAACGTCGTGAGACAGTTCGGTCCCTATCCGTCGCGGGCGCAGGAAATTTGAGAGGAGCTGTCCTTAGTACGAGAGGACCGGGATGGACACACCGCTGGTGTACCAGTTGTTCCGCCAGGAGCATAGCTGGGTAGCTACGTGTGGATCGGATAAGTGCTGAAAGCATCTAAGCACGAAGCCGACCTCAAGATGAGATTTCCCGCGAGACCCCTTAAAGACGATAAGGTAGATAGGTCTGGTGTGGACGCGTGGCGACACGTGGAGCTGACAGATACTAATCGGTCAAACGGTTTATCCACCCATGGGTCACCCGGAAGCCGTCGGTCAAGCTTAAGCGTTATTCAGTTTTGGGAGAATGGCTCCCACGGTCAGGTGACGATAGCGAAGAGGCCCCACCCGTTCCCATGCCGAACACGGACGTTAAGCTCTTCAGCGCCGATGGTAATCGGGCGGCAACGCCCCGTGAGCGTAGGACGTCGCCTGGCAATGACAACCAAAAACACCCGCTTGTTCCTGAATCAGGAATAGGCGGGTGTTTTTTTGTTAAAGTGACAGATTATATGGCGAAAATGACAGATTCCGCGGCAAAAGTGACAGAATAATTGATCCTGTTTACGATACACATGCCGAGTTTAAAACGTTCTTAGTATGTAAGACTAACGATAGGCGACACAAAATCGATGCTGGGCACCTGTCATTGGTTGTTTTTTCCGTTTAGAGGTGCCATGAGCTGCTCATGACACCTATAGTTGGAATAAGCATCCTTTCACAGGTGTCATAAACGATTTATGGCACCTATGATTGGAGAAATTTCCCCTCTTAACGGTGTCATACTATTGATAAAGAAGTAGGGACGGTGATTGCAACCAGAACAATGGTAATAATGGCATAAATCATTTGATTTTTAGACCCATCAATGGGAAAGGTGAAACACGTCACGTTCAAAGCTTGACTATTAGAAAAACAATGGTGGAGCACTCGTAAGAATTAAACCTTATTATACCAGCTAAGATTGTTCAAGCTGTGGGAAGCGTGTGAAAAGGGCTCTGGCCGTTCGCGCGCATGTATGCAAGTCATGCGGGACCGTTTTAGACCGCGACCATAATGCGGCCATCAATATTGAAAAAGTTGGACTGGATCTTCTGGGTTTGTGTCCAATTGTATAAATACATGGTTTCCACTGTAGGGCAAGGTCCTGTCCGAGCAGTATAAAACAAAGCCCTGGGAGATGATGTAAGACTTGGTTCAATAGAACAAAGCTATCGTCCATGAATAGGGAAGCTCCACCAAAATCTTTGATTTAGGTGGAGAGGTTCACTACATTCAAACAGAAGGCCCAGTAACTGGTCAATTCTCCCTTGATCTTATCAAAATCCATGTTCCCCGATGCGTGTTCTCTTTCTTCAATTATATGAGTGCTGTGCACATGGACTGTTTCATTTGGTTCATTATTTAGTTGAACCTTCTGATCACAATGTTCACAAAAATTATCGCCCTGGCCTAACTCATAATCGCAAGAATGACATTTCATTGATGATGCCCTTTCAAAATTTCAATATTTTAAGTCCTATTAGAAAAACCTTAATATGATCCTAATATAATAAAATATTTACAAATAATGGATTTTAATTTAGCTTTTTTCTCACTTCTTTATGCTTAATCATTTCGAATAGCCGGGTCCATTTTTTTAAGCCAGGCACGATTTGGGCGTTTGCCCCATAAGATAACGTAAGCTCCAGTTCATTCGGCCTCTAAGTTGTATAGTTTCTATAAAAATAGGAAACACTAAAAAGGAAATGATTGTGTAGGGGGGAAACGGAATGTATAAGAGAGCGACAGGAGTGGAAAGTTGCGGGGTATGTAGTCAGGAAAGCGAAAAAGGATTCTTTTTACTTTCCATGTGGATTTGTCTCTCATGCGAGCGAAAAATGGTAGAATTGGATGTGGAGGACCCAAGCTATGCTTGGTATATTGACCGATTGCGCGGGAGCAAGGTCAATCATCGTATGTTATCTCACTAAATCCTTGTTATAATAAAGTGAAACTTCCATCAGAGGGGGTTTTCCTCTGATGGTTAGTTGAACGAATCGGGGTGTTAGTCGCCCGTTAACTCCCGCTTACGGGGTTGAAGCGGGAGTTTTACGGGCGCTTACCACCGGGATAAAAGAAAAAAGGAATGGAGTCATATATGAACGGGAATTGTCCGCTCTTTGAGCGGTTGTGCTCCCATGCTCAACGTGCTCCCCTATCGATGCATGTGCCTGGACACAAAAACGGAAGCTTATTGCCGGCGCCGTATGCGGCTTATTTTGAGCGAATCATGCGCCTCGACCAAACGGAATTGCCGGGGCTTGATGATTTGCACGCGCCGTCGGGGGCAATATTGGAAGCAGAGGAGTTAGCAGCGGCCCAATACGGTTGTGCCCGCACCTTGTTTCTCGTCGGAGGTTCAACGGTCGGCAATTTGGCGATGTTGCTTGCTTTTTTTCAAAGAGGGGAAAAAGTGTTGGTGCAACGGGATGTGCATCATTCGGTGATTCATGGCCTGGAGTTGGCAGGTGTGCATGCCGTTTTTATTGCTCCGGAGGTTGACGTTGAATCGGGATTGGCTACCGGGGTTTCTGAAGCGACGGTCGCTTATGGATTTGAATGTTATCCGGAGGCTAAAGGGTTGGTACTGTCTTCCCCAAGTTATTACGGGTATGTAGGGGAATTGGAAGCAGCCATTGCCGTTGCAAAAAGATACAGTGCGGATGTGCTCGTGGATGAGGCGCACGGGGCCCATCTTCATATCGATCTGCATTTCCCTGCCTCGGCGTTGCAAGTGGGGGCTGACGCGGTTGTGCAATCGGCGCACAAAACATTGCCTGCTCTTACGATGGGCGCTTTTTTGCATTTGCGGTCCGCGGCTGATGAAGCGCGTTGCCGTTATTGGTTGCAACGATTGCAAACGAGCAGCCCTTCTTATCCAATCCTTGCTTCCCTTGATATGGCCCGTGATTATAACGAATCCTTGATCGGCGAAAACATTGTCGGGAAATTGCATGCGTTTCACCGAACATTGGAGGAATTATGTCCGGGTGTCCGTGTGAGAAACGACGATCCTTTAAAATTAATCTTACGGGCGCCTGACGGATGGAACGGATGGGAATGGGAGAAACATTTACATAAAGAACACATTTATGCTGAATTAAGTGACAGGAACCACGTCTTGCTCGTCCTTCCGTTGGCTCATCCTGAAAACTGGGAAAGGGCGCTCCTTCCTAAGCTGGTTTCTTTTTACAAAGGAAAAAAATTAAAGCGAACGTACGCGCTTGCATACCCGCCGTATCCAAAGGTTGCGGAGCATTCTTTTGCGGACGGGTGGGGGGAGCAAGCACCGTCGGAATTCGTTTCCATTCAGGAAGCGGAAGGAAGGGTAATAGCTGAGGATGTTGTCCCTTATCCGCCCGGGATTCCGCTTTGGATGGCGGGAGAGGTGGTTGACAGGGCGCGTTTACAATTTCTTCAGCATTGGTTGTCATCCGGAGGACGCGTGCAGGCAATGTCGCACATACAGGATGGATTTTTGCTCGTTAGAAAAGAGGTCATTTAGGATGGATAGAGGAACGTTTATCACGTTTGAAGGCGGGGAAGGTTCAGGGAAAACAACGGTGATTCCGCGAATCGCTTCACGATTGGAGGCGGATGGGTTTGAAACACTCGTGTCCAGGGAGCCGGGGGGCGTGTCGAGTGCCGAGAAAATACGTAATTTGTTGTTGGGCGACGAGGACGAGGGGCTCGATCGTTACACGGAAGTTTTGTTGTTTGCGGCTGCCCGTCGCCAACATTTGGTGGAAAAAATTATTCCTGCTTTGGCGGACGGAAAAATCGTTCTCTGTGATCGCTATCTCGATAGCAGTTTAGTTTATCAAGGTTACGCGAGTGGTGTCGGGGTAGAACAAGTACGGGAAATCAATTTGTTTGCGGTTCAAAACTGGTTGCCGGACCGCACGTTTTTCTTGGATATTCCGATTGATGTTGGTTTGGCACGAATTGCGCAAAATGCTCGCGAAGAAAACCGCTTGGACCAAAAGGGGCGGGCGTTTCATGAGCAGGTGCGCGACGGGTATCATTTTCTTGTTGAGGAAGCGAAAGAGCGGTTTCGGATGATTAACGCAGATGCGAGTATCGCTCATGTCGAAGAGGAAATATATGCATCCATCCGGGAAATGTTCGTTTAGCTGATTGGGGGGCGTGCAAAGAAGATCGTTAGGGTCTGATCAAGTGACCGTTCATGGCGACCGAAATCGGAGCGGCACGGCGTTTACGGGTTTCATGACCCATTCATGGCGCCCGAAACTGAGGCGATGCGACGATTTCGGTCCACATGCCCCGTTCATGGCGCCCGAAACCAGAGCGGCACGGCGTTTACGGGCTCCATGACCCGTTTATGGAGCCCGAAACTGGCGTGGAGGGACGATTTCAGGCCTCATGATCGTGCCGTACCCTGGGCAGAACGGTGTTTTCGGACTCCATGTCCAATGAACGCCATCAGCCCCCGTTATTTTAAAAAAAGAACGATTTTCCGGTATGTTACACTGGTGTTACGAACTTGCATATCGTATGATAAAAGAAAAATCGATTCATATCCCTAAGGGAGGGTTGCTGCCATGAAATTAATTATTGCTGTTGTTCAAGATAAAGATAGCAATCGCCTATCGACGGCTCTTGTGGAGAATGATTACCGTGCGACGAAATTGGCGTCTACCGGTGGTTTTTTGAGGGCAGGGAACACGACGTTTTTAATCGGTGTCGAGAATGAACAAGTGGCTGATGTGCTGGATATCATTAAAGAAAACTGTGAAAGCCGTGAACAGTTGGTCGCTCCTGTCTCCCCGATGGGCGGAAATGCAGATTCTTATGTTCCTTATCCTGTTGAAGTGCAGGTAGGGGGAGCGACTGTGTTTGTCGTCGATGTGGAGCAGTTTGAACAATTTTAAAATGGAGGGAGCTCGCGCATGGAATGGGATACCTTGCATAAGGAGCAGCCGGTCGTTGCGCGTTTGTTGCAACATGCTGTTTGGCGGGAGCGCCTTCCACATGCATATATTTTTGAAGGGGAAGCGCTTGATGAACAATTCCGGGCGGGAGCGCTTCTTTGTCGTGCTTTTTTATGTAGCGGCCAAAATCCCGAGGTGAAGCCTTGCAATCAATGCAGCGAATGTAAACGTGTACGTGCCGGCAACCATCCGGATGTTACCGTTATCCGACCGGATGGCCTTTCCATAAAAAAAGAGCAAGTGGCGTTGTTGCAAAAAGAGTTTGCCTATAAAGGGATGGAGTCTGCGAAAAAAGCATATATCGTTGCAGAAGCTGATAAAATGACGACGAGTGCGGCCAATAGTTTATTGACGGCGTTGGAAGAGCCGAATGGGGAAACGTTGGCGATTTTAGTGACCGAAAACTTGCATTTTTTACTGCCGACGATCGTGTCACGGTCGCAAGTGATCTCTTTCATGCCGTTGTCGGAAGAAAAACGGCAAGCGCTTTTGAAAGAGAAAGGGGAAACAAATGAATTGGCAGCGATTAAAGCGCGGATCGGAGACAAACCGACGGATTTAGACATAAAGGAACGGACAAGTTGGATTGTACAGGGGCGTCAGGTAGTGATACAATTAGCAGAAGAGGTACTAAAAAGACCTCCGCAAGCCAAGTTGTTGTTGCAGGAAAAATGGCATACGCATTTTAAAGATAGAGAATCAGTGGATATAGGCCTTGACCTCTTCCTTTTTTGGTATCGGGATGCATTATATACGAAGTGGGGCAGGGAGGACCTAGCTTATCCTGATCAGTTAGAGAGATTGAAAACGGAAGCTTTCAATCGTTCGGAACCCATGTTGGCGGCTAATATGAGAGCGGTTATGGAAGCGAAAAGATATCTGGCGGCCAATGTGAATCCGCAGCTGTTGATGGAGCGGTTGCTGCTTCGCCTCCAGGAGGGAAAATAACGTTGCATCAGGTGATAGGCATTCGCTTTCGAGAGACGGGAAAAATTTATTATTTTTCTCCTGCCGGATTTGATGTGCAAGCGGGCCATTCCGTTGTTGTTGAAACGACCCGCGGTGTGGAATATGGGTACGTCGTGCTGGAAGAGAGAACGGTAGACGACGACGACGTTGTTCTTCCGCTTAAAAAGGTCGTTCGGATCGCAACGGACGAGGATAAAACCCGGATAGCGGAAAACATCGAATTTGCAAAAGAGGCCCAAAGCGTTTGTAAAGAGAAGATCACGGAACATAAGTTGGATATGAAATTAGTCAGTGCTGAATATACATTTGACCGTAATAAAATCCTGTTTTATTTTACCGCTGATGGCAGGATTGATTTTCGAACGCTAGTAAAAGATTTGGCGTCGATTTTTCGGACCCGCATTGAGCTTCGGCAGATCGGTGTGCGGGACGAAGCGAAGATATTGGGCGGCATCGGCCCATGCGGGCTCGTTCTTTGTTGCTCGACTTTTCTCGGTGATTTTGAACCCGTTTCCATAAAAATGGCAAAGGATCAGAATTTGTCCCTTAATCCCGCGAAGATCTCCGGTTTGTGTGGACGTTTAATGTGTTGCCTTAAATATGAGAATGATGAATATGAGCAAGCAAAGAAAGAACTTCCCGACATCGGAGAAAACATACATGTTGAAGAGGGCAGAGGGAAAGTTACCGGCTTAAATATGTTGGAACGCATCGTCCAAGTAGAACTTGCAGACCCTGAACGAACGTTGGAGTTTTCTTTGGAAGAGCTCATCGGGCAAGGCGCTTTAACCGGCTGACGTTCCACGAGAAGGTGGGGAAAACGTGGCAAAGCAGGAAATGTTTTCACAAGTCATTCATATGGAAAAGAAGCTGCTCACGGTTCATGAAGAAATACGTGAACTCAAAGAACAGCTGGCATCCCTGATTGAGGAAAATCAAGGCCTCGTCATTGAGAACCGAATGTTACGGGAACGCTTGGAAAACGTGGGCGGTTTCTCGGATGCGGCGTCGGAGGAAACATCGGACAACAAAACAGATGCAAGTACAGGGCTTCCGGGCGAAGGCTACGATAATCTTGCCCGTCTTTATCAAGAAGGTTTTCATATTTGTAATTTAAACTATGGGGGTCTACGGACAGACGGAGATTGTCTCTTCTGCCTTTCATTTTTTCAAAATAAATAAGTGTTTAGATAGCCCGTGCACTTCGGTAGCGCGGGCTTTTTCCGCTTATGTCGGAACCTTTGACCGGCTTCAACCTATGTTGAAATATCATATTGCTGCCCCCCAAAGGGAAGGGAAGCTACTCCTAGAGGTACGAGAAACCCGTTCTTGTCCCCCAAAGGGAAGGGATGTTGCACCTAGAGGTACGGCAAACCCGACTCATCCCCCAAATGGGGTGAATTTGCTTTGCCTGACCCGATGTAGTCTGCTTGATAGGAGTAAATTCTACACCTTTTTGGCTCATGCTTGCATAGATATCAGGATTTTATGTAAAAATTGGATTTTATAGGTTCATCGAATTTTTTAGAACTACACCAATAGGAAAGAACTTATGAAACATTGCATTAGTACAGAGTGGTCGAATTATCCGGTCACACCCAAGGGCAACATCAAAAAAGGAGGACGGTCACTAGTGCATTATCACGCCTGTTGATTTACCAATAAAACCCAAGGAAATCTATACAAAAAGAGGCATCCTTTCGTAGAATGTAGTTAGGAAAGCAACACTCAAGAAAGGATGTCTCTCTTGAATAAGTCTACCACATTCCCAAATCTACGCCAAAAACTTCATATTGATGATGAGTTGAAACCCTTGTTAGAAAAGGTTGGTTATAACGACACAGCACGAAAATTGGATGTGTTCACGCTCCTCCAATATTTGACCAGTGCCTCCGTCCATGAATGGACTGGCTATCGCCAATCCGCCACGGAAGGCGGATCATACGGCTTGGTGGAGGTCGATCACACGGCTCTGTCTAAAAAAGCCAGACATGTTCCGTATACGATTTTCAAAAAGCTTTTCCACAAGGTCGTATCCATGTGCAACCGCACCACTCGCCGAGCCTTGAACTTAAACAAAGATCTTTTGGCCATTGATTCCACGACGATTACCGTAGGGGAGGGTCGCCTTCCTTGGGCGGTTTATCATGGGAAACGTTCGGGCGTTAAGCTCCACGTGGCTCATAAGCCTTCAACCGGTAGCCCTCTCCAAGTCGAAGAGACCGGTGGCTTGAAGCATGATGGACCGGTTGGCGAACAATTGGTCAATGCCGATTATACGCTCGTTGAAGACCGGGCCTATTTCAAGATTAAGCGTATCGATCGATTCATTGATGACGAGCAATCGTTTGTCATCCGAATGAAGGAAAATGTGGCGATCGTTCGACCTCAATCATTAAAACGCTTACCAAATGAAGAATCGCGTGTGACCCGTGATATCACTTGTCAACTCGGCTCTTCCCAAGTTCGATCTCAGAAAAGGCATCGTGTCGTGTTTTTCAATGATAACCACGGGAATGAAATCCGAGTCGTCACCGATCTCAAGGATGTCTCTGCTGAAAAAATTGCGGACATCTATCGCGAACGCTGGGCTGTGGAGTCCTTTTTTCGGTGGATTAAACAATATTTGAATGTACCCACACTGTTTGGAACCACCCCCAATGCGGTGTTTAAGTTACAGAAGCGTGGTCTAACTCCCCCGTCTTTAGACGGGATACGCTTTTAGCCTTGCTTTTCCGTGTCCATACTTAAACTGAGGGAAAGTATGGATGGATATCGGAAAAGCAGTCATACGGTCTATGATATCAAGTACCACGTAATCTGGGTAACAAAATATAGATATCAAGTGTTGCGGGGAGATATCGCCCACCGTGTCAGGGAATTGATTAGACAGGGGTGCGAAGCAAGGAATATTACGATATTGCAAGGAAGCGTAGGCAAGGACCATATTTACTTGTTGTTATCATGCCCGCCGAGTATCGCTCCGAGTAAAATCATGCAATATCTCAAAGGAAGATCATCGAGATTATTGCAAGATGAATTCCCAGCTCTGAAGAAGAGGTACTGGGGGCAACACTTATGGGCAAGAGGATATTTTTGTGCCACCGTAGGAAATGTGACCGAAGAAATCATTAGAAACTATATCGAAAATCAATCAACTGAGAGAAGGGATGATATCTTCGGGATTGATGAATGAGTTCAGTCTCATTTAGTGAGCTTGAGCTTAAGGTCTTTCAGCGGACTTCAGTCTGAACAGCGACTTTCAGTCGCGGACATTTATGTCCAAATCCACCTGCTTTAGCAGGTGGTCGTTTAATCAGCTTTATGCAGCCCTCATCGCATACGTGCTTTTACGTTGGTTGTTCCAACGGACGGCGAAAATGCATGTATTCAAGCGTTTGTCATTTATTACGTTTACCAGACACCTTCTTGCTCAAAATTTGCCGGTGGATTGGGCCTCGGAGATGGCTGTGATGTTGAACAATTGGAAACGACTCTATAAGTTAGGTGTGTAAAATTATGGATAATCAACAGGCGTGGTGCATTATAGCTGAATTTCCTCACACTTGATGATTTTTGGCTTCCGGTTGCTCCACATGACTCACTCATGGCCCCTCTAATTGGGGTATTATTGCTTTTAGAGGTGTCATAGGTCGTTCATGGCACCCCTGATTGGATTATTTAACCTTCAAGTGGTTCCATGACTCACTCATGGCCCCTCTAATTAGGATATTATTGCTTTTAGAGGTGTCATAGGTCGTTCATGGCACCCTTGATTGGATTATTTAACCTTCGAGTGGTTCCATGACTTACTCATGGCCCCTCTAATTGAGATAATCTTGCTTCTAGTGGTGTCATAATGGGGATTTCGGACGTTCTCTTCGCGGAAGATAATATTAAACGCGCCTTCTATTTTTGGTATCACAACCACTGGGTGGGGATCTGGTACGTTTCCTAAATTTGGCGCCAACAACAATGGGGATCATTTATTTCAGCCGTTCAGCACTAGTGGTGTGCCAAAAATTCTGATATGAATCCAACCTGTTTTCTTCCCTTAAGCGGAGGGCAAACGGCTTCCAATGGTACAAAAACCTCGATTTCGTACCACTATTGGGGGAAACGATTCCAAAATGGTACGATTAACCCTGATTTTGTTCCTTTAATTAAGATTGGTTCTGCCCTTCCCTTAAACCACTCGTTTTGAACCATGTTTCATAGATATCCGACTGGAAACGTGCATCGATTTACCCTTTATTTACGGTATTTTTTGCACTTTAAGAATGTTTAACTTTGCTAAAGGATTAAAGTATAAGATAAACTAAGGCTTCCACTATAAAGACTTGGTGGAAACCAAGTTTTTCTAAAAACACTATCATAGAAAAGAACTTATGAAACATTGCACTAGTTTTTCTAAGAGGTGAGATTATGCGCTTGCATCCGGAGGAACGGGTCGATTATATTTATAAAAATCGTTTGCGGATCATTCAAAGCACAGATACGTTTCCTTTTTCCAAAGATTCGGTACTGCTTGGGCAGTTTGCTTCGGTTGCAAAGACGAGGGGCAAAATGGTGGATTTATGCTCCGGTAACGGTTCGATCGCCCTTGTGATGGCTACGCGCAGTAATGTGAAAATAACCGGTGTGGAGTTGCAGCCCAGGTTGTGCGATATGGCCCGGCGGAGCGCAAAATTGAATGGATTTAAAGAGCAATTGGCTTTTATTCGCGGGGATATAAGACGGGCAAGCGAATGGCTGGGAACGGAAGCTTACGATGTTGTCATGTGCAATCCGCCTTATTTTCAGGAAAAAGAAACGAATAAGCAAGCGGCTATTGCAACGGCGCGGCATGAAGGGGCTCTTTCGTTCGATGATGTAGCCTGGGTCTCGGCTAAGCTTATAAAATATAAAGGAAAAGCGGCGTTCGTTTATCGGCCGGATCGTTTAACGGAAGTATTCAATGCTTGCGAGCGCGTCCAACTTGCCCCGAAGCGCCTTCAATTTGTGCATCCGAAAGCGGATAAGGAAGCGAACATGGTTTTAGTTGAAACGATTAAAGGCGGAAAGCCCGGGGTGAAAACATTGCCACCTATCGTTGTTTATGACCGGGATGAAAATTATACGGAGCAGTTTTTGCAAGCTTACGGAGGGAAGGAACTAGGAGAAGAGCAGCGTCTGGCTAAGGTCGCAGGCAAGGATGTGGCCAATCATTACGTGTACATGCTTGAGTGCAAGGATGGCTCGTATTATACCGGTTACACTCGTGAACCGTATGCACGTCTTGCCAAGCACAATGAAGGCGCGGGGGCCAAATATACACGAGGGCGCGGTCCGGTTACGTTGATCCATTTGCAGGCGTTTCCGAGTAAAGAAGAAGCGATGCGGGAAGAATGGCGGATTAAACAGTTGCCAAAAGCAGAGAAGAAACAATTGATTGATGAAAGGAGGCGGAGCGGTTTTGGGACACGGCATGCTTTATCTCGTTCCGACACCGATTGGAAATCTTGAAGATATGACTTATCGTGCCACTCGGATTCTTGGCGAAGTGGATCTGATCCTTGCCGAAGATACGCGGCAAACAAGGAAATTGCTTTCTCACTACGGCATTCACACACCGATGAGAAGCATGCATGAACATAATGAAGAGAAAAGAACGGCCGAATTATTGGCAACCCTTCACGATGGCGGACAATGTGCGCTCGTCAGTGACGCCGGAACGCCCCTCGTTTCCGACCCGGGCGAACGATTGGTGATCGCGTGCATTCATGCCGGTGTTCCGGTCGTTCCCTTGCCGGGGGCAAACGCTGCCGTAACCGCGTTGGTTGCCTCGGGATTTGGAGGAGGCCCTTTCCATTTTCACGGCTTTCTTCCTCGCAAGAAAAAAGATCAAAAAGAAACGCTCGACCGGCTTCGTCGTATTCAAGCACCGATTATTTTTTATGAATCACCTTATCGGCTTACTTCGACCATTGAGCAGCTTGCTGAAACTTGGGCGAATCGTGAAGCGGTGGTCGCTCGGGAGTTAACGAAGCATTATGAAGAGTTTCACCGCGGTCCTTTGGAAGAATTGGCGAGGATCGGGCGTGAAAACGGTTGGAGAGGAGAATGTTGCTTGATTGTAGCGGGAGCCTCGGACGAAGAATTGGAAGAAGATCAAACCTCCCTTTGGTGGAAGGGGATGTCGGTCATTCAACATGTGAATGCTTATGAAGCTATGGGATGGGATCGGAAGGCCGCGCTTAAACAGTGTGCCGCCGATCGAAAAATGAGCAAAAACGATGTGTATGCCATTTATCATGGGCTAGAATAACAAAGACGGATCGCGTCGGACGATCCGTCAATTAATATGATTAAGAGATGGTTGATTTTGAATTTTCCACGTATTGCTGAAGTTGTCCGATGATCTGCTCGGCACCTTCAGGACTCAAGACGATATTCCCGTCGGCGATCGATAGATTATCGTTGGATACTTCCCCTGTGACTTGGCACGTTTTGGAAGGTGTATATTTTTGTAGAATAATCTGGTCTTCACTGACGTAAATCTCCATCGCATCCCGATTGGCGATATCCATTGATTTCCGTAACTCCATCGGAATGACTATGCGTCCGAGTTCATCTACTTTTCGAACAATGCCGGTAGATTTCATTTTTTTTAGCCTCCTTGAATTTTTTATAGTGCATGATGCGAGTGTTGATTTTCAACACTTTTTCTCTCTATTATAATTAGAATACCAAGAATGTAAATACAAGTCAATTAAAAACATATCATACCATTTATCTACTAATAGAGTGTACGATTCGTTTTTGACGACAGGGCAAAGTCAAAGTACAATAGTTTATTAATCGAATAAGGTTCTACTTTCCATTTTGTGGATTATTTTATTTCCTTTGTTCCTCTCAGCACATCTCGACCTCCGTTTGGGGGATTACTTGTGACCAAAATGTTCTCAACGAAGGGAACGCTACTTCGTGAGGGATCGGAAGCGAGATGTGATCCCAAAATGAGGGAATAGATATTTTCGTGTCTCCGACTCAGCGACACAGTGCTTATATTTGGACGAGATATGTTTTTGGTGATCACCCACCTTGACAGATGGCTTTGACTTTTCTATCCTTTTAATTAAGTATACGAATAGCAATACGTTCCTGCGAACGGATGAGTAAATGCTCACGTGTCTACAGAGAGCCGAGACTGATGAGAACCGGTGGCAAACGAGGCATTGAAGATGGTCCGGGAGGTTTTTTTCTCGAGCTGTTTGACAGTAAGGGGAGGACGTCTGTCTGCGTTATTGACCGTCGCCGGTGGATAAAACCGGCGATCCTAAGCTCTTGATCATCGCAATCAGGAGGAAAAAGGGTGGTACCGCGTGAGTGAACTCTCGCCCCTGTATAGGGGCGGGAGTTTTTTGATTAACGATCGGGAAAAAAGCCCATGATGAAAATAAGGAGGTTCTTATGTCTAAGCCAACGTTTTATTTAACAACACCGATTTATTACCCGAGTGGAAAGTTGCATATCGGCCACGCGTATACGACGGTGGCCAGTGATGCATTGGCTCGTTACAAACGTCTGAAAGGCTATGATGTTATGTTTTTGACGGGCACAGACGAGCATGGCCAAAAGATTGAGCGAAAAGCTGAAGAAGCGGGAACGACTCCGCAAGCATTTGTGGATGGGATTGTCGAGAGTATCCGTTCCCTTTGGGATAAACTGGATATTTCCTATGATGATTTTATTCGGACAACGGAAGAACGGCATATCCGATCCGTTCAACAAGTCGTTGAACAACTGAAAGAGCAAGGGGATATTTATTTAAGCGAGTACGAAGGTTGGTATTCCGTTTCCGATGAAACATACTATACGGAACTGCAACTGGATGATCCGGTCAAGGAAAACGGAAAAATTGTGGGTGGCAAGAGCCCGGACAGTGGGCACCCCGTTGAATGGGTGCGGGAAACGTCCTATTTCTTCCGGATGTCGAAATACGCGGATCGCTTGCTTGCTTTCTATGAAGAAAATCCTGATTTTATCCAACCGGAAACGCGTAAAAATGAAATGATCAATAACTTCATCAAACCGGGGCTTGAAGATCTGGCTGTCTCCCGTACGGCATTTTCCTGGGGCGTCCCGGTCAAAAGCGATCCTGAACATGTGGTGTATGTATGGATTGACGCCTTGCTAAATTACATTACCGCGCTTGGCTATGGGACTGCAAATGACGGGAAATACCAACATTACTGGCCGGCGGATGTTCATGTCGTCGGAAAAGAAATTGTCCGTTTTCACACGATTTATTGGCCGATCATGCTGATGGCGCTTGATCTCCCGCTTCCGAAAAAAGTGTTTGGCCATGGCTTCGTGCTTATGAAAGATGAAAAAATGTCGAAGTCGAAAGGAAATGTCGTATACCCCGAAACATTGGTGGAGCGGTATGGCCTGGATGCAGTTCGCTACTATTTGCTTCGTGAAGTGCCGTTCGGCGCCGATGGCCTGTTTACGCCGGAAGCATTCGTTGACCGCATTAATTTTGACCTCGCGAACGACCTCGGCAACTTGCTAAACCGGACGATCGCGATGATTAATAAATATTTTGACGGCAAGCTGCCTGAATATATTCGCGACGGAACGCCATATGACAGCCAGCTTGTGGAGCTTGCCTACGCGACGGTGACGAAGGTGGAGAACCATATGGAAGACATGGAATACTCCGTCGCGTTGACGGCAATCTGGCAATTCATTAATCGCGCCAATAAATATATTGATGAAACGCAGCCATGGATGCTTGCAAAAGACGGTGATCGTGAGCCATTACAAACGGTCATGTATCATTTGGCGGAATCCCTCCGTTATATCGCCGTTTTGATCCAGCCGTTTTTGACGAGGGCTCCGCTTTCGATTGCAAACCAACTCGGTTTTGAAAATCAGGAAGCGTTGTTGGCGTGGGATTCGCTTGAAACGTTTGCCCAACTGCCGGCGGGCACTAAAGTGATTGAAAAAGGAACGCCGGTATTTCCGCGTATCGACGTAGAAGAGGAAGTTGCCTACATCACAGAGCAAATGACGGGAGGCGCTTCGTCCCCAGATGATGACGCCGAAGGAACAGAAGGGCTCATAACGATTGACGACTTTAAAAACGTTGAATTGCGGGTAGCGGAAGTTATCGAGGTAGAACCTGTGAAAAAAACCGATCGTTTGCTGAAAATCCAACTGGATTTGGGAACGGAAAAACGTCAAGTCGTATCCGGCATCGCCGAGCACTATGATGAAGCCACACTCCTTGGCAAAAAGCTTATTTGTGTGAGCAATCTTAAGCCGGCAAAATTAAAAGGCGAAGATTCGCAAGGAATGATTCTGGCCGGTCAAGCGGATGGCGATTTACGTGTCGTCACCGTTGATGGCGATCTGCCAAACGGCACGGTCATTTCCTAATCTCCGGGAAAGAAGGAAAAGCATATGGTTCAATTATTCGACACTCATGTCCATTTGAATGTGGAGCAGTTTGACGAAGATAAAGAAGCGGTGATCGATCGAGCCCGCGAAGCCGGCGTTACGATGATGAATGTCGTCGGCTTTGACCGCGATACGATAAAAGGGGCGATCGATCTCGCTGAAATGTATCCTTTTATTTATGCAACGGTCGGCTGGCACCCTGTAGATGCTGTTGATATGGCACCGGAAGACTTGGATTGGATCGAATCTTTGGCGGCACATCCCAAAGTGGTCGCGGTAGGAGAAACTGGCTTGGATTATCACTGGGATAAATCTCCGGCCGATATTCAAAAGGACGTGTTTCGTAAACAAATTGCATTGGCGAAAAACGTCAATCTTCCTCTTGTTATTCACGGTCGCGAATCACAAGAAGACATCGCGGTTATCATGGAAGAAGAGGGACTGGGCTCTGCCGGAGGGATTATGCACTGTTACAGCGGGGATCTGGAAACGGCAAAACGCTTTTTGGCGCTCGGTTTTCATCTTTCTTTTGGTGGGCCCGTTACGTTTAAAAACGCGCAAATGCCGAAAGATGTTGCAAAAGAAGTGCCATTGGATCGATTGTTAATTGAAACGGATTGTCCTTTTCTAGCCCCACATCCTTATCGCGGGAAACGTAATGAACCGGCGTATGTTGTAAAAGTGGCGGAGAAGCTGGCGGAACTTCATGGCCTTACGTATGAACAGTTAACGGATGTAACCATGAACAATGCAAAACAATTGTTTAATATTGATTAGGGAGCGCACCGGTTTAAAGTGCCAGATTATCTTACCGGAAGCTTGACGAAGGAGTGCTCGAATGGGAAAAACCAAACCCGTGGTGGAAGAATGCATCGTTGTTGAAGGCAGAGATGATACGGTGGCGGTTCAACGTGCTGTTAAGGCAGACACAATTGAAACGATCGGTTCGTCGGTGCCGCCACACGTGATCGAGCAAATTAAACTCGCTGCAAGCCGCCGCGGTGTTATTATTCTCACGGATCCGGATTATCCCGGCGAACGCATCCGCCGGATCATCACGGAAGCTGTTCCCGCTTGTAAACATGCGTTTATAAGCAAAAAGGACGCAAAGACTGCTGACGGAAAAAGAATCGGTGTCGAACACGCCCAACCGGAAACGATCCGACGTGCACTTGAAAGCGTTCGGGAGCCTGTTATCCAGCACCAAGAAAAATCGGAACTATCCATCGGGGAAGTGCGTGCAGCCGGTCTCTTATCCGGCCCGAACGCGCGCGAGAGGCGTGCCCTCGTTGGTGAATGCCTTAATATCGGGTATGCCAACGGCAAGCAGTTTTTGAAACGGTTGCATATTTTTCGTATTGGCCGTCAGGAGTTTCACGATGCCGTAGCCAAAGTGAAGCAACAAAACGAGGAGTCTTCGCAATGACTAAAGAAATCGCTACGCCGTCAAGAACAAGGGAAATCATGGATCAACACCATCTTTCTTTTAAAAAAAGCCTTGGGCAAAATTTTATGCTGGATGGGAATATTTTGAATAAAATGGTGGACGCCACGGAAGTAACTCCCGAAGATGGCGTTATTGAAATTGGTGCCGGCATTGGCGCACTTACGGAGAAACTTGCAAAACGTGCGAAAAAAGTCATCGCTTTTGAGATTGACCGGCGTTTCCTCCCTGTACTGGCAGACACGCTTTCGGCTTACGAGAATATAGATATTCGCCATCAAGACATCTTGAAAGCGGATTTGCAGGAACTTTGCGAGACGACATTTAATGATACGCGGCATATTGTTGTGGCCGGCAATTTGCCGTATTATGTTACGACACCGATCTTAATGGGGTTTTTGGAGCAAAAACTGCCGATTAAGACGTTGACGGTCATGATCCAAAAAGAAGTCAGTGAACGTTTGGCCGCCGTACCGGGCACAAAAGCATACGGTTCTTTGTCCATTGCTGCGCAATATTATGCGGAAGCAGAAGAAATCATGTCAGTGCCTGCGACTGTGTTTATGCCGCGCCCAAACGTAGACTCGATGATTATCCGTTTTAGGATCCGAAACCAACCGGCTGTAGATGTGGAAGATGAACGTTTATTTTTCGAGTTAATAAGGGCTGCGTTCGCCCAGCGGCGCAAAACGCTTACGAACAACTTGCGGCAATGGCTAGGGAAAAAGGCTGATTTACAAGAAGTGTTTCAGCTTGCCGGCCTTGATGGCACACGCAGGGCGGAGACGCTTGCGTTGGAGGAATTTGCCGCATTGGCCGATGTTTTGTCAAAAAAAAGGTTATAGTCAGGTGTTTCCTGAACAGGCAGGCGCTTTGTTCAGGAATATTTTTTGTCGCCCCGCCCTCGGTCGCTATGAACCGGTCATGAAGCCTGAAATCGTCGCTCCGCCCCTGATTCGGTCGCCATGAATGGCCCATGGCACCCGGAATCGCCACTCCGGCCCTGATCCGGTCGTCATGAACCAGTCATGAGCCCCGAAACTGCCGTTCCGCTCCCGATTCGGTCGCCATGAATGGCCCATGGCACCCGGAATCGCCACTCCGGCCCTGATCCGGTCGCCATGAACCAGTCATGAGCCCCGAAACTGCCGTTCCGCTCTCGATTCGGTCACCATGAACGGCCCATGGCACCCGGAATCGCCACTCCGCCCCTGATCCGGTCGTCATGAACCAGTCATGAGCCCCGAAACTGCCGTTCCGCTCCCGATTCGGTCGCCATGAATGGCCCATGGCACCCGGAATCGCCACTCCGCCTCGAATCCGGTCACCATGAACGGCCTATGGCACCAGAAACCGCCCCGCCCCGCCGTCTCGACATCATTCACCCTGCCCACGTCCTCCGCATAGGCTAATGCATGAAGGAGGAGTCGCGATGTCATTAGAAATCGGTGATCTCGTTACCCGCTATTCCTATAACGAAGATGTTTTATTTCGGATTACGCGCATTCACGATGACGGGATGTATGAATTGAAAGGTGAAGATTTACGGTTGGTTGCGGATGCGCCATATGAAGATTTGCATAAGATTGATGACGATGAACGGGCCAAACGGGAAAAAGAACAACAAAAAAAAGAAGAGCAATGTTATCATCTTTTTCGGCAAGATTTCCGTTTGCTTAGAGAAAAAAACGATTATGAAATGTCATCAAACTATTCCACTTCCAGTCCCCTCTACTTTGAAATGAGGGGTCGTGTTTTGCATTTGGATGGGGATCCTGCTTATTTACAAAAATGCACGCTTATGTACGAACGGTTGGGAATACCTGTGTACGGTGCCCATATGAAAGAAACGGAAATGCAAAATCAAGTGGCTTCACTTCTTGAAATGGTGCAGCCGGAAATCCTTGTTATCACCGGCCATGACGCATATTCCTCGGCACAGGGAGGTCGAAGAGACAAAAAAGCCTATCGGCATTCTTATGCTTTCGCACAGGCGGTGAGGGAAGCGCGAAAAGTTGTCCCGCAATTGGATAATCTCATCATTTTCGCAGGAGCCTGCCAATCATATTTCGAAACGCTTATCCGAGCAGGGGCGAATTTTGCGAGCTCTCCGGCACGTGTGAACATTCACGCGCTTGATCCGGTTTATATTGCCGCTAAAGTGAGTATGACCCCTTTTATGAATCGTGTGCAATTACATGAAATATTGCGCAACACCCTCTCTGGTGAAGATGGCTTAGGCGGCATTGACACAAAAGGGGTTTTGCGGCGCGGAATGCCTTTGCGTGACGAAACAGAAATGTAAATGTGCCTTTTCCGATGATCTGTATAATTACGTGTTTGAATGCACATGATAAGGGAAATCTTGCCGTTTAACAATTAGGTATTGACAGGACAGAATTGAACTTGATACAATTTATTGTTTTGTATGATTTGACATGAACGGTAATATATGATATCATCATATGCGTGAGGTGGGGTGAAGAGATGGGTGAAACGTTAGTTGAGATTAAGGAATCCCTTGAAGAAAACGTCGGAAAACGGATTACGCTGAAAGCCAATGGCGGGCGCCGCAAAATCGTTGAGCGCTCAGGGCTGTTGGAAGGAACATACCCCTCGGTTTTTATTGTGAAATTGGATCAGGATATACACAAAATTGAACGTGTATCCTATAGTTACACGGATATTTTGACGCAAACCGTCCAACTTACGGTTTGCGCAGATGAAGAACTACAAGCGTGAAAATAAGCCAGAACGATAGCTGTCATTTCCGTTAGAAAATGACAGCTATATTTTTATGGCCAAATATGTACACTATAAAAGTACGGCATATTAAAATTGCGGGGGGATGGTTCTTTTGAGCCGGAAGCGCGGAATAATGTCAGATGCTTTAAAAGAAGAGATCGCCAAAGAAATCGGGGTTTATGATACGGTCCAACAAGAAGGTTGGGGTGGCATAAAATCAAGAGATGCCGGAAACATGGTCAAACGGGCCATCGAGATGGCTGAAAAGGATTTGGCAACCAAGCATCAGTAAAAATGCCGTGCACTCCGGGGTAACATAATGCCCCGGGGTTTTTAGCGGGTAAGAAAGTATAAATCAACTTTCTTACCCGCATAAGTGCAACTAAGGTTTTTCTATGTATAAAGCGTGGCTGTAGCTGTACAGTGACGCATTTTTCCACTAAAATGATTTTAAGTGATGATCGTGAGAAATTACATTGCACCATTGACGGCGCTTATGCTGGTGAATTTTCGGATAGTTGAACGAAAAAAGGAGCAATAGACGTTGAAGTGTTCTCTAAAAGCCCCCGCTAAAATAAATTTATCGTTGGATGTGATCGCCAAACGCCCGGATGGCTATCACGAAGTTGAAATGATTATGACAGAAGTGGACTTGGCTGATCGGCTGGATTTTGTGACTCGCGACGACGGGGAAATCGTTGTGGAAATGTCTGAAGGATTCATCCCCCAAGATACACGCAACCTCGCCTATCAAGCAGCACAATTGCTGAAATCCAAATTTCAGACGAGCGAAGGCGTACATATATACATTAAAAAAAATATTCCGGTAGCAGCGGGGCTGGCAGGAGGAAGCAGTGACGCGGCAACGGTTTTACGGGCGCTTAATGAGATATGGGGGCTTTCACTTTCCATGGAAGAGCTCGCGGAGTTAGGCGCAACTATCGGATCCGATGTCGCGTTTTGTGTTCATGGCGGTACGGCAAAGGCAACCGGACGTGGGGAAAAAATAGAAAAACTACCGGCACCGCCCCCTTGTTGGGTGATATTGGCAAAACCGCCAATCGGCGTTTCGACCGGAGACATTTACAGTCAAATTTCCGTTCCTAACCGCTCTTATTCTCCGGCCTCCGAAATAGAAGATGCCATTTACGCCAAAGATTACGCTCGGATTTGCAACCATCTCCATAATGACTTGGAAACCGTGACGCTCGCTCTGTATCCGGAAGTTCGTCGTATTAAGAAGCGTATGATAGAATCCGGTGTGGATGCAGCATTAATGAGCGGAAGCGGTCCGACTGTATTTGGGCTCGTCAAGCATGAAAACCAGGTGAATCGTGTGTATAACGCTCTTCGGGGTTTTTGTGAACATGTGTATGCCGTTCGTCTCCTGACAGAAACTTGCTAAAACCGAATGATAATGATATATTTTCTTTAAATATTCGTGTTTTGGCAAGAGGTGGCGGGATATGAAAAAATTAAAACGAAGTGGTCGTCTCGTTGATATGACTAATTTTTTACTCAAACATCCGAATCAGTTAATTCCTCTCCACCGTTTCTCGGAACGTTATGCGGCGGCGAGATCATCGATTAGCGAAGATTTGGGAATTGTAAAAGAGATCTTTGAAAACGAGCAAATGGGATATTTAACGACGGTACCGGGCGTAAGCGGTGGTGTGCGATATGAACCTGCGGTTTCTGCCCGGGAGGCAGAAATCCTTGTTGAAAGGCTTTGCCGACAGTTGGAGGAACCTGATCGGTTGCTCGCGGGTGGTTATTTATACATGATGGATGTTCTCGGGCAACCGGGATGGATGAATGAAATTGGCCGTTTGTTTGCGGGGATTTATCGGGGAGAAAACATTGATGTTGTTATGACTATGGCTACCAAGGGCATTCCGTTGGCTTATGCAGTTGCTGCTTATCTTGATGTGCCGATATGCATTGCCCGGCGGGATCATCGTGTCACGGAGGGGTCAGTCGTAAGCATCAATTACGTATCCGGATCTGCTAAACGGATTCAAACAATGTCTTTGGCACGCCGAAGTATACCCGAAGGCAGTGATGTATTAATCGTTGATGATTTCATGAAGGGGGGTGGAACGGCGAGAGGGATGAGCGAATTATTAGCAGAGGTAAATGCGCATCTCGTTGGCATCGCCGTACTCGTTGAAGCACGTCACAGTGAAAGGCTTATCGACGATTACATTTCATTGGTCCGCCTTGATGAGGTGAACGAACAAGAGAAAAAAATTAATGCGTGCCCGGGAAATTATACGGCCTATTTATAACGAATAAGGAGTGTTAGCATGAAAACCATTTATACGAATCAAGCCCCTGAAGCGATCGGTCCATATTCACAAGGGGTTATCGTCAACAACCTATTTTACAGCTCGGGTCAAATCCCGCTAACCCCAAATATGGAAATTGTCGGGGATGGCATCCATGAACAGACGGAACAAGTGCTCAAAAATGTGCAAGCTGTGCTGAAAGAAGCGGGAGCATCCATTGACTCGGTTGTAAAAACAACAATCTTTATTAAAAATATGAATGATTTCCCCGTGATAAACGACATTTACGGGCGTTATTTCAATGAACATCAACCGGCTCGCTCTTGTGTTGAAGTGGCGCGGTTGCCAAAGGATGTTCAAATCGAAATTGAAGTGATCGCATTGGTGAACGAATAATGGAGAGGCCACCTTTTCCTAAGGTGGTTTTAAACACTTTAACTTTGTTAAAGTATAGGTAAAACTCAGGCTTCCACTATAAAGACTTGGTGGAAGCCTGAGTTTTTCTAAAATCTTTATAATTGCACAGGGGGAGCTCGACGCAGTGCCAAAACGGGTTTAAATTTAAGAGACGTTAAAATTTTAATTTTTTTACCTTTTGAAAAGGATTTTGTCCGTCCGGTGTGGAACATTGTAGCCCAGAGATCTTTTAAGCACTACATTAAAAGGTGGTGAAAAAGAAAAAATGGAAGTTACAGATGTCAGACTCCGCAGGGTGAATACATCCGGTCGTATGCGAGCCATTTCTTCCATTACGATCGATCAGGAGTTTGTTGTTCATGATATTCGTGTGATCGATGGAAACAACGGTTTATTCGTTGCGATGCCGAGTAAACGGACCCCTGACGGAGAATTTAGAGATATCGCCCACCCGATTTCTTCCCGGACGCGCGAGAAAATCCAAACGGCTGTGTTGGAAGAATACGAACGGCAAGGGGAATATGTGAAATATGAAGAAGCAGGGGTTTCCTAAAGAGCCAAGGGCCTTGTACGCGTGATGTACAAGGTCTTTTCAATGAAATTCACACACGAAAAAATCGCTTCGACATCAGTATGCAGGAATGTTTTAAATGCCGCATTACTTTTTTCAATCTGATTGAAGTTTCACTTTATCTCTAAACGTGTTTGCTCAAAAATTACAAAGGTAAAATGTAGATCAAAGTATGGTATACTTTAAAATGGGGATGCCTATGAGCCACAGCGCCTATAAGTTCAAAATTGAACCGGATGAAATGCAAAAAGAAACAATTCTTCAAACCCTTTCCCTGTGTCGATGGCTCTACAACACTGCTTTGGAACAACGTATTTATGAATACAAGACACATAAACAGACCCTAAAATGTACTTGAACGATTGGATAAAGCCTATCAATCCTTTTTCAATCGGTTAAAGAAGGAAGAAAAGGCGGGTTTTCCCCGCTTCAAAGGAAAAAACGTTATCATTCTTTTGTCTATCCTAAAAGCGGTTTTTCCTTAAAGGGAAAGTATATTTTTCTCTCCAAAATTGGCGATGTACGAATCAAAAAACATCGAGAAATGAGAGGGGACGTAAAGGCCTGCACAGTCATCCATAAGAATGGAAAATTCCATGTGTCTTTATTGTGTGAAATCGAACCACAAGAAAACCCTATGACCGATAAAGCAAAAAAACCAAAAGCCATAGGTATTGATCTTGGTATTTCTCACTTAGCGATTACATCAGATGGCGACTTATTTGACAATCCAAAACACTCGCAATATGAAGAACGAAAATTGAAACACCTTCAACGATTGGTATCAAAGAAAAAGAAGGGATCCAGCAGGCGCAAAAAGGCTGTACAGCTCCTCGCAAAACAGCATGAACGAGTGGTCAACAAACGAAGGGATGCCGCTCATAAAACTCACGACAGTTGGTTAACCACTATCACATCATTGTATTTGAAGACTTGAATATTCAAGGGATGGTGAAAAATCACCGCTTGGCAAAAAGTATAACAGACGCTGCTTGGCGACAGTTGATCAAGTTCACGACTTACAAAGCTGAGAATGTTGGTAGTGAAGTGCGACTGATCAATCCCTATAACACAAGTCAAATGTGTTCTGGTTGCGGTGCATTTGTGAAAAAATCATTATCCGAAAGGACACACCGCTGTTCTTGTGGATATGAAGAACATCGGGATATCCTGCAAAAAACATATTACACCTTGGCTTGATCGAAGAACTAAAAGAAACCTCATAACAAAATAACAGGTGCGGAACGTGCCTTCGTGGAGAGCACGAGGTTGCTCGGCTCTATGAAACGAGAAACATCAAAAGATGTATCTGATTTTTTTCAGATGCTCGTCATTGAAATGACGAGAGGTTCACGATATATTCGTAGTATGAAAAAAACACTTATCGAATGTAAACAGTAGCAATAGAAGTGGAAGCAATAGGTTTTCGCATTTTCTAACCTCTAACCTCTCACTTCCCACTTCTAGCATTGGGAGGATTTCGGATGGACAATCGATATGCAATCGTTCTTGCCGCAGGCAAAGGAACACGAATGAAATCAAAAAAACCAAAGGTTTTACATACCGTAGGCGGTAAGCCGATGGTTTCACATGTCGTGGACCAGGTTCAGACTGCCGGATTTGAACAAATCGCCGTGGTAATTGGCCACGAAGGCGAACAAGTGCAACAAGTGCTTGGGAATGACGTCGACGTTGTCTGGCAAATAGAACGTTTGGGGACGGGACATGCCGTTCAGCAAGCGGAACCCCTGCTCGGAAATAAAAAGGGCGTGACCCTGGTGATTAGCGCTGATACCCCGCTGATTTCAGCCGTTACCATGCAAGCGCTAAGCGACCATCACGAGCATAGCGGTGCGGCAGTAACCGTTTTAACGGCGCGTATAGATGATCCCACAGGGCTCGGGCGCGTGATTCGCGATACCCGGACGGGTGGTGTGGAAAAAATCGTTGAACATAAAGACGCAACCGCTAAAGAACGGGGTATATCCGAAATCAATACAGCCACCTATTGCATTGATAACGAAGCACTTTTTTCCGCGCTTCAAGAAGTGACGAACGATAATGCCCAGCAAGAATATTACTTGCCGGATGTCATTGAAATTCTCAAAGCGCGGGGAGAAAAGGTTTCGGCTTGGGAAACGCCCGATGCTTCCGAGGCGCTCGGGGTCAATGACCGTGTGGCATTGGCGGATGCCGAACAAGCCATGCAAAAGCGGATCAACGAATATTGGATGAAACAAGGCGTTACCTTTGTGGACCCTGCCCATACATACGTATCGGCCGATGCCGAATTGAGTCCCGATACGATGCTTTATCCGGGCACGATGTTGCGCGGGCGAACCGTTGTTGGAGAAGGTTGTGTCATAGGGCCCCACTCGGACATCAGCAACAGTACCATCGGCGATATCACAACGATTAAGCAATCGACAATTTCATCAAGCGCGATAGGGGAGCAGGTTCAAATTGGTCCATTTGCACACATTCGTCCGGAAACGAATGTTGCCGCAGGGGCAAAAGTAGGCAACTTCGTCGAAATAAAACAGTCAGATCTCGGGAAAGATTCAAAAGCGAACCATTTGAGTTATATCGGGGATGCCAAAGTTGGTGACGGCGTTAATCTTGGTTGCGGTGCGATTACGGTCAATTACGATGGGAAGGAAAAACATTTAACGACCATTGAAGATGGGGCTTTCATCGGCTGCAACGCGAATCTTGTTGCGCCGGTAACCGTCGGGAAAAACTCATTTATCGCTGCCGGCTCAACGATTACTGAAAATGTGCCCGGGGACACGTTGTCCATTGCACGATCCCGGCAGTCAAATAAAGAAGGCTACATGAAAGGAAAATAGGACGACCGGCGATCACCGCCGTCGCTCACTCTTACCCAGTGCGAAGGAGAATGGAAACATGTCCATGTATAATGATCCAGCGTTGAAAATTTTTACGCTGAACTCAAACCCGAAACTTGCTGAGGAAATCGCCAAACATATCGGTGTTGAATTAGGTGAAACGTCCGTCAAGCGTTTCAGTGACGGCGAAGTGCAAGTGAATATTGAAGAGAGCATTCGCGGGTGCGATGTTTACCTCGTTCAATCCACGTCCGATCCGGCCAATGAGCACCTTATGGAACTGCTCATCATGATCGATGCTTGTAAACGGGCATCTGCAAAAACGGTGAACGTCGTCATTCCTTATTACGGGTATGCGCGTCAAGACCGAAAAGCACGCTCCAGAGAACCGATCACTTCCAAGTTGATTGCCAATTTGCTGGAGAATGCAGGGGCAACAAGAATTTTAACCCTCGATTTACACGCTTCACAGATCCAGGGCTTTTTTGATGTTCCGGTTGATCAGCTACTTGCCACCCCACGATTTGCCTCTTATTTTAAAGAGAAAAACCTGGATGATATTGTGGTCGTTTCCCCGGATCACGGAGGGGTTGTGCGGGCAAGGCAAATGGCTGACCGCTTGGATGCACCGATTGCGATCATTGATAAACGCCGCCCGCGTCCGAACGTCGCGGAAGTCATGAACATTGTCGGTGAAATTGAAGGGAAAACCGCCATTATTGTGGATGACATTATTGATACAGCCGGCACGCTTCAATTGGCAGCCGAAGCGCTTATTGAGAAAGGGGCTAACCGAGTGTATGCCTCTTGTACGCATCCGGTCCTTTCAGGCCCGGCAATATCACGTATTCAAGAGTCAAAACTCGAGGAACTGGTGGTAACCAATACGATCGCCCTTCCGGCGGAAAAACAAATCCCGCAGATTACCCAGCTCTCTGTCGGTTCACTTATGGCAGATGCGATCATTCGGGTGCATGAACAAACATCAGTGAGCTCGCTTTTTAATTAAAAAATGTTGCATTGAGCCCCATCTAATGCTATTATATCGTATTAGAGTGCGTGTGCTTTGATCGAGGGAGCGAAAAAAGCTAACGATAGAACTATTGAAAAATAGATGAGGTGAAAGTATGGCAACATTAGAAGCGAATAAAAGAGAAGATTTGCGTCGTTCCGAAACGCGTAAGTTAAGGGCCGAAGGCTATGTGCCGGCGGTATTGTATGGAAAGAAGACAGATAGTACACCTGTCTATGTTCCGAGCATTGCATTCACAAAGACATTGCGCCAGGTGGGATGGAATGGCATTATCGATTTGACAGTCGATAATGGCAGCAAACATCAAGTGATGGTACATGATTTGCAAAAAGATGTAATCAAAGGGCATAACACACACATTGATTTTTTTGAAGTGGACATGACCTCCGAGATGGATGCTGATGTCGCTGTCAACCTCGTTGGGGATGCGCCGGGTGAATCCGAAGGTGGAGTGCTTTCCCACATGCTCTATACAGTCTCGGTTCGCGCGCTTCCGAGGGATATTCCGGAACAAATTGATGTCGATATCAGTGAGCTCGGCATTAATGACTCGATCTTAGTAGGCGACTTAAAAGCAGGCCAAAACTTTGAATTCAGCAGTGAAGCGGAAGAAACGATCGTTTCCGTGCTTCCGCCGACAGAAGAGGAGCCTGAATCTGAAGGCGACGAAGAACAAGAGCCTGAGCTCGTTGACAGCAAAGAAGACGAAAACGAAGAATAAGATGTGCGGATTGGAAGGGCATAGCCTAAAGGTTATGCCTTTTTTACACTATCAGAATGTATAAATTGTTCGGATGATAGTATAAGAAAAGACTTTGACTTTCGCCATCCTTGGCGATAAGTCAAGTTTTTCTACCACCATTTTTTCTACCTTTTTCCGTAGCTCCTTTAAAGGAGGTTTACATTTGAAAGTACTTGTTGGACTCGGCAATCCCGGGTTAAAATATACGAAGACCCGCCACAACATTGGGTTTATGGTGATAGATGATCTCGCGAAAGAATTGGACATCAAGCTAAAAAAACATAAGACGTTTCACGGGGAATATAATGAAGGGACCATTAACGGAGAACGTATTTCGTTATTGAAGCCGTTAACGTATATGAACCGCTCAGGGCAATCTGTTCAAGCGGTTATCAATTATTTTGACATTGATCCCGCGAATGTCCTCATCATTTATGATGAACTTGATTTACCTGTCGGGACGGCGAAGTTTCGAAAAACAGGTGGACATGGGGGGCACAATGGCCTTCGTTCCATTATCGAGCATGTGGGCACGAAAACATTTAATCGTGCGCGTATTGGCATAGGACGCCCGCCCGAAGGGAAGTCGGTAACGGCGCATGTGCTTGATCGTTTTACCAAAGAAGAGCGTTCTGAAATCGAGCAAGTGCGCCGGCATGTCACAAAAGCTTGCAACAATTGGCTGGAAAAAGATTTCGATCACGTCATGAACCAATTTAATTAAGCGAAGGCTGTAAGGTTTCTTCTCACCTCCAACCTCTCACTTCCCACATCTGATTAGTATATCTCCGTTTTCAATCGTTGACACTATGGATAAGTGTGAATGGAAAGGAGAGCGGCTGGTGATGGCCATTTATTACCATTGCAGGCAATGCGGAACAGAGATGGGCACAATTTCAACATCCGAAGCAAAACAGCGGGATCTCGGATTCGATGTCCTCTCCCGGCAAGACCAAGAAGAAATGATGCATGTGGATCAGGCGGGTCATGTTCATATGGACATTCTTTGTGAATCCTGTCACGAAGCAACAGCACTAAACCCTGAGCTTCATGAGCAACAGCGTTGGGTTCATTAGATAACGCGAAAGAAAGGCTTTGGACATCCTCCAGAGCTTTTTCGGGTGTTCAGGAGGAGATTCACGGGGAGATGCGTTTAAGAATAGTTTGAAAAATAAATAGATGAGTGAATCATCATGTGGTTTCGATCTCGCCATACTGAAAAGAAATGAGTTGTAGCAGGGGAGGAGTCGTGCTCATGAAGGCGATTACACAGAAGTTAATGGAAAATAAGCATATTCAAAGCATAGAGGAAGGTTTGGAAAACGGATTACACGAACAACTGTTGACGGGATTGAGCGGTTCGGCGAAAACGATCCTATCATCTGCGCTTTATCATTTGGGGCGAAAGCCGCAAGTGCTTGTCACCTATAATTTATTGCAAGCGCAAAAATGGCAAGAGGACTTAAGTGATTTACTTGGAGAGGAAAATGTCTATTTATACCCCGTGAACGAATTGATATCCGCGGAAATTGCGGTTGCCAGTCCGGAGATGAGAGCACAACGCATGGAGGTCATGAATGCGCTTTTTGCTGATTTTCAAGGGGTGGTTATCGTGCCAATGGCGGGGCTCAAGCGATTGTTGCCGCCAAAAGCGGTTTGGGGAAAGAGCCAACTATCCCTTCATGAGCAAGATGATCTGGACGTGGATGATTTGTTAAAACGCTTTGCTTCAATGGGGTATTCACGTGTTGACATGGTTTCCGCTCCGGGGGAATTTAGTGTGCGCGGCGGAATCATCGATGTTTATCCGCTAACCGAACAACATCCACTCCGTATTGACTTGTTTGATACCGAAATTGAATCCATTCGTTACTTTAATGCGGAAGATCAACGTTCGTTGGAAAAAATTCGTCATGTTCAGATCGGCCCGGCAGATGAGGTTGTTTTGTTTGATGAACACTGGCAACGCGCGAACGAGAAACTGGACGCAAATTTGGACGAGACCATTAAACAGGTAAAAGACGCGGAAACAAAGGACCTCTTGCAGCAAAAATTGTCGCAGGAGCGTGATCTGTTAAACGAACAGATTCGCTTTCAAGGCTTATACAAATACATGACGTATTTTTATACGGAAGCAAACACGCTTGTGGACTATTTGCCTGAGAATGCGCTTGTAATGATCGATGAAATTAGCCGTGTTCAAGAAACAGCAGAACAATTGGATCAAGAAGAAGCAAATTGGCAAATGGCATTATTGGAACAAGGGGATGCCCCGCGCGGGATACGTGTGTCTGAATCTTTCCAAGATGTGCTGCAGGCGATTCAACAACAAATCGTCTATTTCTCATTGTTTTTGCGAAGTGTTCCGGCGACGCAACCGCAAAACATCGTTAATGTTAATTGTAAAGCCATGCAACAATTTCACGGACAGATGCCAGTGTTGCAGGGAGAGATGGAACGATGGATGCGGGGGGATTTTACGGTTGTTTTCGTTGCAGCCGATGAAGAGCGTGGCCGTCGTTTGCAACATATCTTAAGCGATTATAAGATTGATGCGGAATGGGTGTCGCGTGACACGGAATTGCAAAGCAGGCGTGCGTATATCATGGAAGGGGATTTACACAACGGTTTTGAACTTCCCTTCGATCAACTTGCCATCGTAACGGAACGGGAGACGTTTACAAAGAAAGTCACCCGTAAGCGAAAACAACAAAAATTATCGAATGCAGAACGGATTAAGAGTTATTCCGAGCTACACGTCGGAGATCTTGTTGTTCATGTTGATCATGGAATTGGCAAGTACTTAGGTGTGGAAACACTGGCTGTCAATGGATTGAATCAGGATTATATCCATATTTCTTACGCAGGCAATGACAAATTATACGTTCCGGTCGAACAGATTGATCAAGTGCAAAAATATGTCGGTTCCGAAGATAAAGATCCGAAAATTTATAAACTTGGAGGGCAAAGTTGGAAAAAAGTCAAGCGGAAGGTACAGTCGTCCGTTGAGGATATTGCTGACGATCTCGTCAAGCTGTATGCCGAGCGCGAGGCTTCACAAGGGTATGCTTTTTCAGGGGATCAGCAGGAGCAACGAGATTTTGAAGCATCTTTTCCTTACCAGGAAACAGAGGATCAGTTAAAAGCCATTAACGAAATAAAAGAAGACATGGAGCGGGAGCGTCCGATGGATCGCCTGCTATGCGGGGATGTCGGTTATGGGAAAACGGAAGTGGCCATCCGCGCGGCTTTCAAAGCGATCATGGATGGGAAACAAGTGGCGTTGCTCGTCCCGACGACGATTCTTGCCCAACAGCATTTTGACACAATTTCCGAACGTTTTTCCGATTATCCCATCAACATCGGGCTTCTTAACCGTTTTCGCACGCGCAAGCAACAAACGGAAACTCTCCGGTCTTTAAAAACCGGCGGACTCGATTTGGTGATCGGGACCCATCGGCTGCTGTCCAAAGACGTTCAATTTAAAGATCTCGGCTTGCTGATCGTCGATGAAGAACAACGTTTTGGCGTGACACACAAAGAAAAAATCAAGCAATTGCGCGCCAATATTGATGTGCTTACACTAACCGCGACACCGATTCCGCGAACCCTTCATATGTCCATGCTCGGGGTACGTGATTTATCGCTTATCGAAACGCCTCCGGAAAATCGTTTTCCTGTGCAAACGTATGTGTTGGAATATAACCCGTCGCTCGTCAAGGAAGCGATTGAACGTGAATTAGGCCGCGGAGGGCAAGTGTTCTTTTTGCACAATCGTGTAGATAATATTGAGCGAATGACCGAGCAGATTTCCATGCTCGTTCCCGAGGCCGAAGTGTCCTATGCCCATGGCCAAATGCAGGAGCAAGAATTGGAAGCAGTCATGATCGATTTTCTCGAAGGGCATAAAGATGTATTGGTAACGACAACGATTATTGAATCCGGTGTGGACATCCCGAATGTTAACACCTTAATTATCAATCATGCGGATCGTATGGGGCTTTCCCAGCTGTATCAAATCCGTGGCCGTGTCGGTCGCTCGAATCGAGTCGCTTATGCCTATTTTTCGTATCAGCGGGATAAAGTGCTTACGGAAGTTGCGGAGCAACGCTTGCAAGCGATTAAAGAATTTACGGAGCTTGGGTCTGGGTTTAAAATCGCTATGCGGGACTTATCGATCCGGGGAGCCGGAAACTTGTTGGGAGCTGAGCAACATGGTTATATCGACTCCGTCGGTTTTGACATGTATTCGCAAATGCTGAAAGAAGCGATTGATAACCGCAAAGGGGTACAGGAAAAAGTGGAAACGAAACATTCCGATATTGAACTGGATGTGAAAGTGGAAGCTTATATTCCGGAAGATTATATTAAAGACGCCAAACAAAAAATTGAAATGTACAAACGTTTTCGCGGCGTAGAGACGTTTGATGACTTAAGCGATTTACACGATGAAATGATTGACCGTTTCGGTGAATATCCGGATGAAGTTCGTGCCCTGTTCTCGATTTCGAGGATTAAGCTATTTGCCCAACAGGAAGGGGTAGAGGCGATATCGGAAAGTAGCGGCAAATGCACAATCATGCTCTCGGAGGAAACCTCAAATGTCATCGACGGAGCCTTGCTCTTTAAATTCGTCAATGAATTGGGCAGAGATGTCGTTGTCGGGACCGAAGGAAAGAAAATTAAGCTGATCATCCATGCCAAACGTTTATCCTCGGCGGTTTACGTCTCTTTGCTCGAACGAATTCTCGCCCGGATTCCGGAAGTAAGGAAAGACTATATGTCAGAGTCGGTTTCTTCGTGAATGGATGGATACCCACTTCCATTGCTGATTTTGCTAGTGGCGGGTGCCGGTATGTTAAATTTCTTTGATGATGGGTGAATAGTTCTTTTTTGGATGACGGATACTACCAGTAATCACGTAAAGCAGGCAAGTTTGGTCACTAAAAGAAAATTCATCTAGGAAAGAGAGGCATCAGCATGAAAGCTACTGGTATTGTCCGTCGAATTGATGATTTGGGCCGTGTGGTCATCCCGAAAGAAATAAGGCGAACGCTTAGAATACGTGAAGGCGACCCGTTGGAAATTTTTGTCGATCGAGATGGGGAAGTAATTTTAAAGAAATACTCCCCGATCTCCGAACTCGGTGATTTTGCGAAGGAATATGCCGAAGCTTTGTATGACAGCTTGGGACATCCGATTCTTGTTGCCGACCGTGATTCTTACATTGCCGTATCCGGAGGATCCAAGAAGGATTACGCCCACAAAAGTATTGGTGACGTCGTTGAGTCAGCAATAAACAAAAGACAAACGATGGCAGAATTTGAACATGGGGAATATAACCTTGTTAGTGATCACCGTGATGCGATGCAAGGGTACGTCGTTGCCCCGATTATTGCAAATGGCGACCCGATTGGAGCGGTTGTCATGGTGGCTAAAGACAAAGCGCCGGATGAACAAGTTGCCCGTACACTCATTGAGACCGCTGCCGGATTTCTCGCGAGACAAATGGAGCAATAAACATCGCCATGAGGGATCAAACCTGGCTTCTTATTTTTACTAGATAGGAAAAAAACAGCCGGAGACGCTTTAGAAGATGCCGGCTGTTCCGGTATTATGACATAAGGATTGACCCCAAATATCATACTCGAAGCAGGCTCGTCTATGAGCCTGCTTTACACATTTATATTTATAATATTAAGACATTTAAATGTTGAAAAATCGTATGGGTGATGAGGTAGAACCAGTGTGCCTGCGAAGGAAATGTTCTGTATATGGATCAGCTTATTAGGGTTAACTGAGTCCACCTCATCAAGTTTATTTCACATTTTGCGGAAAAAGCGTCTGAATTTCTTTTTCTGTTGTTTAGGCTCCGTTTTTATTTCATGCGCTTTGTTTTCACCTGCTTCCGCCTTTTCCTGTTCAGCGAGGTCTTTCTCGATCAGTTCGCGGCCTTTTGTATAAATGAGCATTTTAATCCTCCTTCATCTCTTTAATTATTCTCACTATTCATATGCAAAGAAACAGGTGGCAGTACTTTTTCTTTTTTTCATCTCCTTTCTTTTCCATAAGGTTTAGCGCAATTTCGCAATTTATTTAAATTCTTGATTCATCGCAAGCATATCACAGTATTATTCATTTTGGGAAGAGGGAGTGTGTGGAAATGGAAAGTATCATGAAGCGTTTGGCGAATGCTACATATGGGTAAATAATGATATCTTGGTAGGTAAGAAAGTAAAAATCAACTTTCTTACCTATATAAGTTGGGCTAAGGCTTTCGCCATAAAAGCTTGGCGAAAAGCCAAGTTTTCTAAAACGGAAGGGATGAGAATGTTGCCAACCTTTGATGTTAAAGTTTCGTTGAAAAATGGACATGTGATTCATATGGAAGAAGAAGGCGAAAATGAAAACGAAGTCAAAAACGAATTTATGGGAGAAAGCGGTACGTACAACAAAAACGGCGTTTCCTTTTATAAGGAGCACGTCATCTCGGTAGAAGTATCCGAGCATTCGAATTAAGCGCCTTGCGGGGCGCTTTACTATTGGTTGGCCAAAATCGTTGTGTATGTTCCGTGCGTTTGCGAATTTCCGTTTCAAGCAGCAACAAAAAAACTTGATCGAAATCATTGCCTTTCGCTAATTCGTATGATTCTAATAAAAGTTCATTTGTAATATGTTTCATTATATCTCCTTCTCAAATAATTCTTTAAGCCTAGTACATATGGATTATACAAGACAAAAAATAATTGTACAACCATTAGGATAAAAAAGAAGGGCGTTAGCCACTGCTAGAAAAAGGAATAAGCTGAAAAAATGGGCTGATTTTGATCACAAAATTTCACAGATTTTCTGATGTTGATAGGAAGCGGCACATCGTTTATAAGTCGTTTGCGCTTAGGATTCTTACTCGTTAACATGGGCATTGAACAAAAAAGTTAGCGCCGCATTCCCCTTCAAAATCTTTGATGGGGGTTAGGCGCTAAGGTCTTGATCAATTTATTTTTAAAATCATATTGGTTAAGTATAAGATTAGACTTTGCATAAAGGGTAAGGTATAATAAAATCAAACAAACGTTTCCGTTATAAATAACCTTTGAAAACGTTTGGAAGGAGGGTTTGATGATGAACATAGCCAAAACGTTATCGCACAAGATTACGAATCACTCTCGTATCTTTGACGCAACGCTGGATATCTACAACGACGCACTGGCTTATATTATCGAAGTGATAGATAAAAAATTCGATAACCTTGATGGAATGACGACGAAGTCTATCGTTCCTTCGGTGGAAAGGCTCATTCATACGACTAAATCAAACCCTCATCCGAAGTACCAAGCATTTAGCGCTCGTTTTTATAAGTTTCCTTCGTATTTTCGAAGAAGCGCCATTGCTTCGGCTTTCGGGAAAGTGAAAAGTTATCGCTCCAATCTGCGTAACTGGGAAGAAGAGAAGGCAATTGCTCTTTCCGAGGGGAAAAAATTTAAAAAGAACCCTCCGAGGTTACAATTAAAACACAAGGAATTCCCGGTGTTTTATCGCGGGAATATGTTTAAGAGAACATCGGATACAACAGCTCAAATCAAAATTTTTCATAACAATGATTGGGTCTGGGTAGATATCACCTTTAAAGACCAAGATTTATATAAACGTGGCGTTTGGGATTGGAAAGAAAACAACCCTACGCTTGTTAAAGTCGGAAAAAAGTATTTCCTGAATATTAGTTATCAATCCAAAGTGACATTAAATAAGACAAAAATCAACGGCCAAAAAATATGTGCGATAGACCTTGGCATCAACAACTCTGCGGTTTGTTCGGTCATGGATATAAAAGGCACTGTCTTGGCTCGTAAGTTTATTAACCAGCCAAAAGAAAAAGACCGGTTATATACGTTGACGAACAAACTACGCAAAGAACAACGGACGTCGGGTTGGATTGCTGCGCCGAATTATTGGCGTCGTATCAATGGGCTTCAAAAACACATCGTGAATGATACGTCGCATGACATTGTTACATTTGCGAGCGAGAATGAATGCGATGTCATTGTTTTTGAATACCTAGATAAGATGAAGACGCCGAAAGGGTTTTGGGGCGCAAAGAAACTTCGTTTTAAACTCCGTTATTGGCGAAAGAAAGGGATTCAGAACAAAGTAACGGAAATGGCGCATTATCTTGGTATGCGTATGTCGAGAGTGAATGCTCGGTATACAAGTGCCTTGGCGTATGATGGTTCCGGAAAAGTGGAACGTAATATGAAAAAAGACCTTGCCACGTTTACAACGGGCAAAGTCTACCATGCCGATTTATCAGCGTCATACAACATCGGCGCGCGATATTTTGTTCGTGGCATCCAAAAATCCATGTCGGAAACGAAATGGTTGTCCCTTCAGGCAAAAGTACCTGAAGTGGCAAAAAGGACATATACGACTTTGTCTTCATTAATTAGCCTTGCGAAAGCATTAGAGTCGCCGAAGGGGGCTTAGTCCGCTTTTGTTTGTGCTGTATTTAAGGTAAGGGATGCTCCATCAAAATCTTTGATTTAGATGGAGAGGTTCACCGTTAATCAAACTAAACCAATGAATGAAGGAGTGTTTCAGATGCGTACAGATTTTTATCCGTCAAGAGTAGGAAGCGGTGCTAAACTAATGAAGCGCGAAGATCCGGTCATTCATAATCGAGGGCAGTTTGATGGACCACTTAACGCTTCTGATCTCGACGCTTACGAGGAGAACGGTTTTCTCATGCTAAACGATGTGTTTTCGGAAGATGAAGTGGATATTATGGCTGAACAACTGAAACAGACGTTGGAAAATGCCAAAGGGGAAAAGTCGGATACCGTCGTTACTGAACCGGAAGGCGATGAAGTCCGATCCATCTTCGAAGTGCATAAAAACAATGATTTTTTTAGGAGACTGGCTTCCAATGAGCACATTGTAAAAGCTGCACGCCAATTGCTCGGCAGTGATGTATATATTAATCAATCCCGTATTAACTTCAAGCCGGGTTTTAGCGGCAAAGAGTTTTATTGGCATTCGGATTTTGAAACTTGGCACGTGGAAGATGGGATGCCAAAACCGAGAGCGGTAAGCTGCTCAATCATATTAACCGATAATTACGAATATAATGGACCTTTAATGCTCATCCCCGGTTCCCATCAATGGTTTGTATCTTGCCCGGGGGAAACGCCGGAGAATAATCACAAACAATCCTTGCAAAAACAAGAGCTAGGTATTCCCGATCAAGAAAGTTTAACGCAACTTTTTGAAAAAGCAGGAAAACGTATCGAAACAGCCACCGGAAAAGCAGGTATGGTCCTCTTTTTCGAAAGCAACACGATGCACGGTTCTGCCGGCAATATTTCCCCATTACCGAGAAGCAACGCGTTCTTCGTGTTTAACTCGATCCATAACCAACTGGAAGAACCATTCGGCAATACGAAGCCACGTCCGGAATTTCTCGCGAACCGGGAAGGGATTAAGCCGATCGAACCACAACCTACCTTTGAAAAAGAAAAAACGACGACGTAACCGATTGTGAAGACCACCCGGGGAAGGGGTGGTCTTTATTTCACTTTAAGGCGATCATCGCTGACATCGGCAACGACATGAGCCGATTTCCATCGGCCGCTCATTTATGCTCATGGGCCGGGATCGCTCCAGGGAACCATGAAAGTGCCGGAAAACGAAAGTCAGGTAAAACCAAGAAGGGCAACAAAAAGTTAAAATCCGCCCTTACAGAAGCCGCCCGCGCCGTAGCAAGAACCAAAGACACCTACTTGTCTTCCCAATACCATCGAATTGCTGCACGCCGAGGGAAGAATCGAGGCGCCGTCGCCGTTGCCCATTCGATTTTGACGAGCGCTAACCATATGATGCAACGGAGGGAACCCTATCGGGAATTGGGCCCCACCTATTTTGACGAGCGAAAGAAAGAAGTGGTCACTCGACAAGCAATCAAGCGTTTAGAAGATCTAGGCTATGAACAGGAAGCGATCGAAAAAAAGAGACAAGATGAGAGGATTAAATTGGAAAAATCGCTCCTTGATATCCTCTCTCCGGAAATTATCTCTGAGAAAACAGGATTGAACATCGATGAGGTTAAAAAGTTGAAGGAATAGGCGGGGAATATTGTGATCGTGCAAACCTATTAAATAACATTCGAAGAAGACCAAGCGGCAATATGATCGGTGAAAGGACCCGCTTGAGTAGTGTTCGCATCCATGAAACCCGAATTCGTCATCAGCTGCTTGATTCAGTCGCCATGAAGCAGTTATGAAGCCCGAAAAAGCCAACCGTCACTCGTTTCAGTCGCCATGAAGCAGTTATGAAGCCCGAAAAAGCCAACCGTCGCTCGTTTCAGTCGCCATGAAGCAGCCATGAAGCCCGAAAAAGCCAACCGTCACTCGTTTCAGTCGCCATGAAGCAGTTATGAAGCCCGAAAAAGCCAACCGTCGCTCGTTTCAGTCGCCATGAAGCAGCCATGAAGCCCGAAAAAGCCAACCGTCGCTCGTTTCGGTCGCCATGAAGCAGCCATGAAGCCCGAAAAAGCCAACCGTCGCTCGTTTCGGTCGCCATGAAGCAGCCATGAAGCTCAAAATTGCCAACAGCCACTCGTTACGGTCGTCATGAAAGCGCCTATGATTCCCGAAAGCCCTCACGCCACAGAAACATTCATGTGCCTCGCCCGTCGTCATTCTTCCTCCCGGCCAACGTTCCTGAATACTTTTTCTCCGCGTTCGTATTCGATATCGGGTTGGCCGGCGCGAGCATTTACGATGCGGCAAATGACAAATAAATAGTCGGCTAGACGGTTTAGGTATTGGCGTACGTACGAGTTGACACCCGTTTCATTTGCCAATTGAACCACCCGTCGTTCTGCCCGCCGGACAACCGTACGTGCCACGTGAAGATAGGCTGCGGCCGGCGTCCCCCCGGGTAAGATAAAACGTTCCAACGCGGACGTTACTTCATTATAGAAATCAATGTGTTCCTCGAGGACCGTCACCATAGTTTCGTTTACTTTGTAAGCGATCTTTTTTTCCGTTAAGAATGCGGTTGCCACTCCGATGAAGCTGTTGGCTTCCTCGATGGTTCCGTAAGCCTCGACTTGTACACTTGATTTTGAGGTGCGTCCCCCGACAATGCCCGTATCCCCGTCATCGCCGGTTCTTGTATAAATGCTCATTTTTTGTCTCCCTCGTATAAGATTGATCGTTTGCCGCAAGGGGAAAGGATAATAAGGAGGGGTATCCATGTCCATGCAAAAACAATCAGAAACCGCGTTACTGCTTATTGATTTTATCAATAATCTAGATTTTCCGGAAGGCGAATTGTTGCGCCCGCAGGGAGAAGAAGCGGCCAAACAGGCAAAAAAATTGAAGGAAAAGGCGAAGGAGCGAAACCTTCCTGTCATTTATGTCAATGACAATTATGGGCAATGGAAAAAAAGTTTTCACGGAGTTGTGAAATTCTGTACCGAGGAGGGTTCAAAAGGAAAGAAAATGTCAGAAATGGTTTTGCCGAAAGAGGATGACTATTTCATACTGAAGCCACAGTTTTCCGGTTTTTTTGAAACACAGTTGTCGCTGTTACTTAAGCAACTAAAAGTGCAAAACATTATTATCGCCGGCGTGGCAGGCGATAAGTGCATCCATTTTACGGCTAATGATGCTTACATGCGGGGGTACGGTATTTTTGTGCCAAAAGATTGTACGGCTTCCAATTACAAAGAATCAAATGCGCGCGCTTTATCTCTAATGGAAGATATTTTGGGGGCGGATACGACCGGTTCGGCGTATATGGAATTGCCTTAGTGGACGCGTTCCAACTCGGGCCATGAAGCCCGGCCCTAGAGGAACCGCTCCATTCCAGTCACCATCCATGAAGCGGCCACGAAGCCCCAACCCGGAAAAAGGAGCTGACAAGTTAGTATGGATTGTTTTTAGCCGCTGTACCCGGGTGTGCTATACTGTTCGTCAGGAAGTTTGATTGAAAGAGGGGCGTTACGTCGTGAATGAAACGATAAAACCTGAAATTGAAATTATAGGGTTGGGTCCGGGGGGACTCGGAAAACTGACGTTGGACGTGTATAAACGGCTAAAAGATGAGAAAAAGGTGTACGCGCGTACAACACATCACCCTGTAATTGCTGAATTGCAATCCGAGGGGTTGGAATTTGCGTCGTTTGATGCCATTTACGAGGCGCATGAATCATTTCCGCCGATTTACGAGGAAATTGCGGAGGCACTGCTCGGTGCGGCCGCGGGGTCCTCCGGGGAAGGCATCCGTTACGTCGTCCCGGGCCACCCGCTCGTTGCGGAAGAGACAGTGCAACGTTTGCTTGCTGCGGAAGCCGAGGGCCGGGTTAGCGTGAATATTATTGGCGGGGCAAGTTTTTTGGACCCTGTTTTTTCGGCCCTTCGTATCGATCCGAATGATGGATTTCAATTGCTTGATGCGACGAATTTTACAGCAGATGACCTTTCATTAACCCAGCATTTGATCATTTCGCAACTGTACGATGGCTTCATTGCTTCGGAAGTGAAGCTGACGTTAATGGAGCACTTCCCCGATGATTACGAGGTGACGTTGGTGAAAGCAGCGGGAAGCCCTGACGAGGAAATGGCGACGCTTCCGCTTTATGCGCTTGATCGGGAGATGAACGTTAGCAATCTTACGGTGCTTTACGTCCCGCCGGCGCCGGATGAAAGCTATTTGCGCCATACGTTCACGCGACTTCGGGACGTCATTCGCGTATTGCGAGGTCCTAACGGCTGCCCATGGGATCGTAAGCAGACCCATGTTACATTGAAGCGATTTTTGCTTGAAGAAGCGTACGAGGTGCTTGATGCGATTGATGAGGAAGATGATGATCATCTGGTTGAAGAGCTTGGCGATGTGCTTTTGCAAGTGCTCCTGCACGCGCAAATCGGCGAGGATGAAGGTTACTTCAACATTGCTGATGTCGTTGCCGGCTTAACGGAGAAAATGATTCGTCGCCACCCCCATGTTTTTCATGAAAAAATAGAAGGGGATCGCGCCGAAGACGTTGAATTACGTTGGGACAAAATAAAAGAAATGGAGAAAAAAGACCAAACGCCAGCTTCGCTTCTTGATAACATTCCCCGTTCAATGCCGTCGCTGATGACAGCATTTGAACTCCAGAAAAAAACGGCAAAGGCTGGATTCCAATGGCACGAAGAAGCGCCGATGTGGGAAAAACTCGAAGAAGAGATCGCGGAGTGGAAGGAAGCTTTGAAGGAACACAATGATGAAGAAGCGAAAAAAGAATTCGGCGACGTCCTTTTCATTCTTGTTAATCTTGCACGTTCCTTCAATATTCAACCTGAGGAAGCATTGCTGATGACAAATCGAAAGTTCATCCGCCGTTTTCAATATATCGAAATGCAATTAAAAGCAAATGGCAAAACGCCGGAAACCTCGGACTTAACGGAAATGGATCGCTATTGGGACGAAGCAAAAAAGAAAGGAATATAAGGTGATGATATGCGGATTGATAAGTTTTTAAAAGTTTCTCGCCTCATTAAAAGGCGGACGGTTGCAAAAGAAGTGGCCGGTGCAGGACGCTTGCAAGTGAATGGACAGATCGCCAAGGCCGGGACGGAAGTCAAGCCCGGTGACGAAGTGACCATTCGTTATGGAAGAAAAATAGTGAAAGTACGAGTGGAAAGCCTGGAGAACGCGGCGCAAAAAGGAGAAGCTACATCCCTGTACACGACGCTGGAAGAAACGAAAGTAGATGATTAACTGAACAAGCGCTTTTTCACACTTGGCAGGTAAGAAAGTAAAAATCAACTTTATTACCTGCATAAGTGCAACTAAGGCTTTTCGCCATAAAAGCTTGGCGAAAAGCCAAGTTTTCTAATTCTTTTTTCCCTTCATGGTGCATAAACTAACGGCAATGAATGCCATCTTGGGGGGATGATTATGAGCGACTATGTGCCGAACCAACGCTATAAAAACACAAACCATGAACATGATATCGTGCTAAAAGGGCGAAAGACGTTGGAAATTAGCGGTGTCAAAGAAGTGGAGAGCTTTGACAGCCGGGAATTTTTACTCGAAACCGTCATGGGGTATTTATCGGTACGGGGGAGTGACTTGTATATGAAAAACTTGAACGTGGAGGAAGGTCTTGTTTCGATCGAAGGCAAAATCGATGACCTGATCTACGTTGATGAACAAAGCCACGGGAAACCGAAAGGCTTTATCGGGAAGTTGTTCAAGTGACCCTTGACGTTCAGTTCCAAACGTTTTTCGCTATGCTGATGACCGGCGCTGTTATTGCTGCCCAACTTGATGTTTATCACCGCTGTTTGCCGCGTAAAGCCAGAAAAAAATGGCCGCAAGCGTTATTCGATCTATTCTTTTGGGTTGTACAGGCTATCCTCGTTTTTTATGTTTTGTTTCAAATGAATCTTGGAGATTTGCGAATCTATGTTTTTCTATCGATCTTGCTAGGTTTTTTAATCTATTGGCAGACCGTTCGTCCATTGTTTTTACGCGTGCTGGAAGTGTTGATTAGAATTATAGAGACAATTTATTCGATGATTTTGAAAATCTTCTATTTGTTCTTGTGGACTCCTGTGGTATGGTTATACAAAGGAATAAAACAATTGCTTATCATTGTCTATCGCAGCATAAGATGGCTTCTCTATCAACTCGGCCTTTGGTTATTACAGCCGTTGTATCGGCTTGTGGGCGGTCCCCGTGTTGTTTCACGGGTGACCTGTTGGGGCAAGCGTCTGAGAAACTGGTTTTCCGGGAGATGAGCAATCGTTTTGCCTGTAATCGTAAGAGGAGGGAAGGCAAATGTCCGGGACACCCCCAAACCGCAAAGTTACACCATTAAACAGGAAAAAGATGAGCGACAAAGAACAAGAACGGCTTGCGATAAGAGAACAACGACGCAAGCGCGGATTAAGACGGCGACTAACCGTCATTGGGATCGTGGCCAGTATCGTTGTTGTTTTCGCAGGCATCGGGCTTATTTCGCAATACGGCATGATCCAAGCGAATAATGCCGAAAAAATCGAACTGCAAGAGCAATTGGAAGAACTCGAGGCGAATGAAAACGATCTGGAACGGGAAATCATGAACTATAATGACGAGGAATACATTACTGAAGTCGCTCGCAAAGACTATTATATGTCCAAACCAGGGGAAACGCTTTACCAATTACCTGAGGATGAAGACGAAGACGACGATGACTAACCGGTCCCTGATTTTCTAACCCGTCACATAATCATCGTGTATGCTTAAACTATTTTAGGGGGAAAAGAACCCTTAAGCTGAAAAAAATGAAGGAGGAGCATTTAGCAAAATGTCGATTGAAACAGGCAGTAAGTATCAGGGTAAGGTATCCGGCATCACCCACTTTGGTGCGTTTGTAGACTTACCGGAGGGCAAAACGGGCCTAGTGCATATAAGTGAAGTCGCCGATCAATATGTGAAGGATATCAATGAGTTTATAAAGGTTGGGGATGACGTTACGGTAAAAGTGCTTAAAGTCGGGGATGACGGGAAAATCGGCCTATCGATCCGCAAGGCACAAGAGAGCAAGCAAGGAAAAAAACGGGAGCCAAAGGTGTCGTTCGAAGACAAGATGAACCGTTTTCTAAAAGATAGCGAAGAGAATCTGGCAACCCTCCGAAAACAATCCGATAAAAAAGGCGGTAGGTCGAGACGATAACTTACACTGTGTGAACCTCTCCACCTAAATCAAAGATTTTAATGGAGCCTCCCTTGTCTTAAATACAGCTCAATTTCTCGCATTGTCATTCCCTTCGGGAAGTTTTACGCCAGATTTAGGCTAATGAATGAAGACAAGTTCCGGAATGTTCTTATTCGCAGCATAGAAACTTTTGTCTACAATGCGAACCTTATTATTTCTAACAAGGGTTTTAAACGCCGGATATTTTACATGCCGAACGTATTTTCGGCACAACCCCATATATCCAATTATCAATGAACGAATATAAAGTCCGTACCTCTTCATTGGGCGGTGTTTATGTTATAGAAGCGTGGTCTAACTCCACCGTCTTTAGACGGTATAAGCTTTTAGCCTTGCCTTTGAATGTCCATACTTAAACCGAGGTGAGAGTATGGATGAATACAAAAGAAGTAGCCACGCGGTCTATGACATCAAATACCACATTATATGGGTTACAAAGTATAGATATCATGTGTTACGTGGCGACATTGCCCACCGAGTAAGGGAACTAATCAGACAAGGATGTGAAGCGAGAGGGATCACGATAGTACAAGGAAGTGTAGGGAAAGACCATATTCACTTATTATTGTCCTGTCCGCCGAGCATAGCACCGAGTAAGATATTGCAATATCTCAAAGGGAGATCATCAAGGTTAATCCAAGACGAATTCCCCGCCCTGAAGAAAAGATATTGGGGTCAGCACTTATGGGCGAGAGGATATTTTTGTGCAACAGTAGGAAATGTGACGGAAGAAATCATTAGAAATTATATCGAAAACCAGACCAGCGAGAAGAGGAACGATATATTCAGGATTGATGATTGAGTTCCAGTCAAAATCAGTATGCTTGAGCTTAAGGTCTTTCAGCAGACTTCAGTCTGAAATGCGACTTTCAGTCGCGGACAATTTATGTCCAAATCCACCTGCTTTAGCAGGTGGGTCGTTTAAACGATAGATACATTATACCAAACTTTAGTTCCTGATACTAGTCCTGTTAGAGATCTTTTTTATTGCGAAGAAGAAATAAAAAGAGCGCCTAACCCCCACTAAATCGGAGATTTTGAAGGGGAATGCGGCGCTAGAAGTGTTCAACTGTATAGAAAGATGGAAAAGAGAGGCCCGCCTCTCTTTTTGCATTTTATGAATGGTTACCTTCGGGAAGGATAAAAGATAAGTTTTTTTAACTGCCAGAATAGAGTTTGGCGGATTCAAAGCGTTGCACGGTAATCAAATGAGTTCGCAAATGCAATAAAACACGATAAGTTCAATATCCTCTTCCTCTTTCCGTGGGGTGTCGCAACGCGTCATGGTTGTTTTGGGACATATAAACGAATGATTTGCGGATAGAAGCGATGTTGGCTCGTGAAAGAAAATGTTGAGGAGGAGCAAAAAAACAAAGCGTGACCCCGTCCAGCGCAAAAAGCTGAAAAACTATGCAGATCCCATTGACTTAAAAAAAAACAATGGTTATAATTAACCTTGGCTTTATGGCGGTGTAGCTCAGCTGGCTAGAGCGTACGGTTCATACCCGTAAGGTCGGGGGTTCGATTCCCTCCGCCGCTACCATCAAATGAATGCGAATTAAACAGAGGCCCGATGGTCTCTTTTTTTAATTTGGGTATGATTGGACAAAACATTGAATGGCTGATAAACCTTTTGATTTGGCTGATATATTGCAAAATTTGGCTGATATCAAAGTGTTTTCGGCTGATAAACATATAGTCTAGAAGGCAAACAGTGACGGTGGCGACTAATATTGAGCGCGGTCCGTTAATTCTATTTTTTGAATATTACAACATATTACGGTGAGCATATACAAATGTCGAACTTTTCTATATACCAAATTCTCATTGTCGGAACTTCCATTTATCCATGTTTTATCGATGCAATATGTGCGAATTCTTTCCCCGCTAACGTCCCTCCGTTTTCTAAAGTCGTTTCCTCCAAGATAATTTTCAAGCCGCAAACGCCGATAGAAACAGCCTATTTCCCAATCTGTGAAAGTCGTCGAACGATTTTTGCCATAAAAACTGAATTGTGACAAACGTTGCGCTGTTAAGCCTCTATACTCGACTACCAAGAAAACAAAAACGGTGGTGGTGCAGATGTTGCAAAAAGAAGCAGTGCAAGATCAGCTAGGAAAAATTCCAAGGCCGGCTGATTGGATGGCTCGGATAAAAAGTCTTTGGAAAAAAGGAACAGATGCTCTAAGAAAAGGCACGACAGTCATGTTTTTAAAATGGGGCTTGCTGTTGTTCCTTGTGGGCGTGATGTTGGGACGAGCCGCTATTTTATCGGATCTTTACCCTTTTGCGCTTCCTTTTTTCGCCGCGGTTCTTGCCTGGAAGAAGGAAAGGGCCTTATTGGCAGCGGTGGCCGTAATTGCCGGGACAGCGTGGGGACTTACCTTTAACATTCCATATGTCCTTGCCGGATTGTTGCTATTCCTTCTTTTCTACCGCGTGGCACAATATATAGGGGCAAATCGAAAATGGACACTGCCCGCGGCTGTTTTCTTCGCTTCACTAACATCCAGGGTTGTCGTCACGGGCGTGGGAGGGGCGGCCATGACACAATATCATTGGTTTATGGCCACGATTGAGGCGGGACTGGCGCTCATGTTGACGATGATATTCTTGCAAAGCTTGCCGTTATTAGGTGCTCGTAAGAAACAGCGTGCGTTAAAAAATGAGGAAATCATTTGTTTTATCATATTATTGGCTTCCGTGATGACCGGAGCGATCGGATGGGTCATTTACGGTCTTGGCGCAGAGCATGTGCTCGCCCGTTATCTCGTGTTGTTGTTTGCTCTCGTCGGCGGGGCGGCGATTGGTTCAACCGTTGGGGTTGTTACGGGCTTGGTGCTCAGTTTGGCGGCGGTTGCTAATTTGTACTACATGAGTTTACTCGCGTTTGCCGGTTTGCTCGGCGGGTTGTTAAAAGAAGGAAAAAAACTTGGCGTAAGCATGGGGCTCCTCGTTGGAACCGCTTTAATCGCCTTGTACGGAAACGGCATGAACAATGCTGCCATTACGGTGATGGAGTCCGGGGTCGCTGTCTTGCTGTTTTTACTTACACCGAAAGCGCTAACCGATTACATGGGGAAATATATTCCCGGAACGATGGAACATTCCAACGAGCAACAACGATATCTTCGAAAAATTCGCGATGTAACGGCTTCGCGTGTCGAGAAATTCTCGGATTTGTTTCAAACGTTATCCGCCAGTTTCTCATCGCCGGAAGATCGATATCAACAGATGGATGACGAGGGTGAGGGGGATCGTTTTTTGGCTGATATTACGTCGAATACCTGCCAGAAGTGTTTTCGTAAAGAAAGGTGCTGGGTGGAGCGTTTCGATACAACTTATGATGTCATGAACAGCATTATGACTGACATTGAACAGACCGATAAAGTAGAATCGCGGACGTATGAACGGCTGAACCGGCATTGCATTTATCCGGACCGCATTGTTCGGGCGATGAAAGAGCAGTGGGAACCACATGAAATACGGCGACTGTATGCGCGGCAAATGGAAGAAAGCAGAAACCTTGTGGCTGATCAGCTGCAAGGCGTCTCTGAAGTGATGGGTGCATTTGCCAAGGAAATCCAGAAGGAAAAAGAAGCCCATCATTACCAGGAGGAACAAATTTATGCTGCGCTGTTTGATGCCGGGCTTAATATCGAACAAGTGGACATTTTTAATCTAAGTCCCAGGGATGTTCATATTGAAATTGAACTTGGGAACGGGATGAATCACGAAGAAGCAGAGAAGCTCATTGCCCCGATGCTTTCGGGAATACTGTCCGACCATATTATTGTGGAGGTGATAGATGATACAGCATCTGAAAATCGGGTGACATTTGCGTCTGCCAAGACGTACGTGGTTGATACGGGATCGGCGACGGTAGCACAGGGGGGAGCTTGGATATCAGGAGATAATTATGCCGCCATGCAACTGGGATTTGGAAAATTTGCCGTAGCCATCAGTGACGGCATGGGGAACGGCCACCGTGCACATCGGGAAAGCTCGGAAACGTTGGAGTTGTTGCAAAATATACTGAAATCGGGCATTGACGAAGGGGTGGCGATCCAATCCATGAATTCCTTATTATCTTTACGGGCAGATGATGAAATGTTCTCTACCCTGGATTTAACGATCATTGATTTGCAGACGGCGGATAGCAACTTTCTTAAAATTGGTTCAATGCCGAGTTTTGTTAAGCGAAAAGAGCGGGTCTTTTCGATTGAAGCCGGAAATCTGCCGATGGGAATCGTTTCGGAAGCAAATTTTGAAATGAAACAAGAACGGCTTCAAGATGAAGATATTCTCGTCATGATGAGTGACGGTCTATTCGATGGTGCGCGATGGATTGAAAATAAAGAATGGTGGATGAAGCGGTTAATTCGTGAAATTGAATCAGTTGATCCGCAAATCATTGCGGACGTTTTGCTCGAAGAGGTGATGCGCATGAGTGAAGGGGGGATTGCGGATGACATGACTGTTGTCGTTGCGAAGGTACGCCGCAACACCCCGAAATGGGCAACGATTCCCATGGGCAGATGGGTACAGCCGTTTGCGAAAAATGCATAGTGTAGTATAACCTCCCTCGTATTCGTCAATGATGGTGATAACCAAATTGACTTGGCAGGTATAAACCAACTTACTTACCTGCATAAGTGCAACTAAGGCTTTTCTCCATAAAACCTTGGCGAAAAGCCAAGTTTTCTAACGAGGGAGGATATGGCATATGGGACCAGGGACATTAAGGCAAATATTGCTCATAACGGATGGTTATTCCAATGAAGGTGGGGATCCTTCGGCAGTTGCAGCGCTGGCCAGGGAGCAACAGGTCACCGTCAACGTCATTGGTGTGCTTGAGGAAGGAGCGATGAACCAACAGGCACAAACAGAAATTGAAAACATTGCTTTAGCCGGCGCCGGCATCCAACAAATTGTTTATAAGAAACAGTTGGCGCAAACGGTACAAATGGTGACCACGCAGGCAATGACGCAAACGTTGCAAGGGGTGGTCAATCAAGAGTTGTCACAAATTTTGGGAAAAGATCGGGAATGGGACGAGCTACCGCCGGATAAACGGGGCGAAGTGATGGAAGTTGTAGATGAGATCGGAGAGGTCGTTAACTTGGAAGTGGTAATTCTTGTGGATACGAGCGCCAGCATGCGTACCAAATTGCCAACGGTCCGAGAAGCATTGGAAGATTTATCGATTAGCATGGCCTCTCGGGGTGGGGACAATGAATTTAAAGTGCTTGCTTTCCCGGGGAAGAAACGCGATGCAGACGTTGTACGGGAATGGACGCGCGGGTTGGATCAATTAACAGGTATGTTCCAAAAAATAACGACCGGAGGGATCACTCCGACCGGTCCGGCATTAAAAACCGCTCTTAACCATTTTGACAGGAAGAAAAAAAGGAGCTTGATCTCCCGTGGAGAAGAAGAATCCTATCTTGAAGAACGAGGCTCCTGATCTCCCAACCGGTACGAGGATCCTCGGAAAGTGGCACCGCAACCCTTATTACATTCGAAAAACATTGGGAAGAGGTGCAACAGGTATCGTATATTTGGCGGATGCACGTACAGGGCCTGTCGCGCTAAAAGTCGGGCACAATCATGTGTCGATCACTTCCGAGGTAAATGTTTTGAAGCATTTTGCCAAGGTCCAAGGCCAAATACTTGGGCCTTCTTTTATCGATGCTGACGACGTCATTGTTGATAGGGAAAAGTATCCATTTTACGTCATGGAGTATTTAAAAGGGGAGACTCTATTTCAGCATATCGACCGTCAAGGAAAAGAGTGGGGACCGGTTCTTCTTGTGCAACTCTTGGGGGATTTGGATCGTCTGCATCGCGCCGGGTGGGTTTTCGGTGACCTGAAACCGGAAAACTTGATCGTTGTCGGCGGCCCTCCCTATCGAATTCGATGGCTCGATGTCGGAGGAACGACAATACAGGGGCGTGCGGTAAAAGAGTATACGGAATTTTTTGATCGTGGCTATTGGGGGCTGGGCGACCGTAAGGCTGAGCCTACCTATGATTTGTTTGCTGCCGGGATGATTTTACTGAATATCACTTATAAACGGCGATTTGAAAAAGGACGCGACGGCAAGGAAACATTATTGGCGTATATTGAACGATCCCTCGTGCTTGCCCCCTACCGGCAATGGCTGAAAAAGGCACTGTTCGGCCAATATCCGGATGCGGAAAAAATGCGAGAAACGTTGATGAATATTATTTCCAAAGAAGAAAAACCTGTAACTAAGAATGCTTCGCCTCGACAGAAGCAAAAAATCGGGAATCGCCGCAAGAAAAGAAAAAAACAAAAACGAAGCAGGAAGAAACGTACGTTCGAAACTGTTGACGCTGTTTTAGTCATTTCTTTTCTATTGCTTGCATCTGCTTTATACTGGGTGGGACAAGTGATTTAAAGTAGAAAAGCACAGTGGTTCCCTTAGGGGACAGAAATCATGGCAGAAAAGGGACGCTTGGTTGATTTATGTCTTTTTGCCGGGAAATTGATGGTTACTTACGGGGCGGAAACTTACCGGGCAGAAGATATCATGAATCGCATGGCGGTCGCGGGGGGCTTAAAGAATGTCCACAGTTTCGTGACGACGACCGGTATTTTTTTATCGGGGGTTCAAGATAATGGCGATAATTTAATGCAGATGATCCGGATCGTGGATCGTTTCCAGGATTTAAATAAAGTGGCGGAAGTGAACCAACTTTCTCGGGATTTTGTGATGGGGCGCATCGACGAGGTAGAGGCCAATCAACAACTGTTAAAAATATCGGCGGCACGGATGAATTATCCGCTTTGGCTCATTTATATTGCCTCCGGTGTCGCGGGCGGGGCATTTTCCTATTTAGTTGGCAATACGAAGTTTGATATGATCCCGGCAGCCATGGGCGGGTTGATGTCCACATTATTCCTCGTTTTGTTTCAACATTATTTACACGCAAAATTTTTCTCGGAATATCTCGCTTCGTTTTTTGGCAGCATTACAGCGTTGACGTTAGTGCACAGCGGGTACGGAACGAGCGTCGATCAAGTGATCATCGGGACGATCATACCGCTTGTGCCCGGAATTCCGCTAACAAATTCCGTTAGGGATCTGATGAACGGTGATTTGATTTCCGGACTCGCCCGCGGGGCAGAAGCTGCATTAACCGCGCTCTCGATTGCAGCTGGTGTTGCTACAGCTGTATCATTGTTTTTGCCGTAGGAGGCCGCAAGATGTGGGAACTTTTGATTTGCTTTATGGCAACGGTAGCATTTGCGATTATTTTTAATACTCCTTCCCGGTTGTTATGGAGGATCGGTTTGATCGGTGTCCTTGCTTGGACCATTTATAGCTCCATTCAAGACATTAATGTTTCCTTCATCGCTGCTGCCGCAGTAGCCGCTTTTTCTGCATCGCTTATGAGTTATGGATTGTCGCGGCACCATCGTGTTCCCGTGACAACATTTGCGATTCCCGGCATTATTCCGCTCGTTCCCGGAGGGAAAGCATATGAAACAATGCTGGCGTTTGTCGAGGAGAATTACATAGAAGGACTGACGCAGGGAGCGGCAACATTATTGCACGCAGGTGCTATCGCGGGCGGCGTCGTGTTTGCGCTGTCGATTTTTTCCATTGGCAGGGGGGTTGATCAAAGGTATGAAACGTAAAATCGATGCGTTTGCCGCGCGCTTCGGTATGTTCTCGCGAGTGTCTTCTGTATTGGTTGCCGTATCCGGGGGTGTTGACTCCATGGCATTGCTCCACTATCTCCTGTCACAAAGGGATGAATACGGCATTACGGTGATGGCTGCTCACTGTAATCATGGACTGCGCAAAGAAGCTGAAGAAGATGAGAGGCTTGTAGAAAGTTTTTGCGCAGAACACCACATTCCTTTTTTTACAAAATACCTTGATCTGCCGAAAGACGGGGGCAAATCGATCCACCCGATCAGTCGGAAAATGCGCTACGATTTTTTTTCCGCGATCATGAAAAGGGAAAAGTTGGACATACTAGCGACCGCGCACCACGGTGATGACCAAATCGAAACGATTCTCATGCAACAGATGCGAGGATTTGACTATTACAGGGGGCAGATGGGCATCCCCGTTGAACGCCCGTTTTCGGGAGGAAGGCTTATCCGTCCTTTTTTACCGGTGACGAAAAAAGAAATTATCACGTATGCACAAACGCACGCGGTCCCATGGCGGGAAGATGAAAGCAATCTAAAAGATGATTATACGAGAAATCGCGTGCGTAAGCAGTTGCTGCCGACGTTGAAACAAGAAAACCGTGAAGCCCATACACACTTTCAAAAATTGGCTGAGGATTTCAGGGTCGATGCGGCCTATTTAACTCAGCAGGCGGAAAAAGTGCTTTCTGAGACAGCCGTGCAAACGGAAGATGGGTATGTGTTAAAATTACATCGATTTCGTGAAGCCCCTATTGCTTTACAACGGCGCGTGATTCACTTACTATTGACTTATCTTTACAATCAGAAACATGGGCAATTTTCTCGCATACATATTGAGGAATGTTTCGAATTAATTTCGGATACGCATCCGTCAGCACAACGATCATTGCCGAATCATATAAAGGTTTATCGCAATTATGAACAATTGCATTTCACGGATGCTGAGCGTATTTTTTATGATGCACAGAGGCCCTTGCAGGCAGTGTCCGATCTCCCGGCAAAGGTTGAAACCGGGCTTGGGACGCTTATATTTGAACCTTTCAAAGGGACGATTCCACCCCATGATGATACGTCGTTTTATTGCCCGATATCGAAGTTGAACTTGCCACTTTCGGTGCGCGCGAGGAACCCCGGAGATGTTATCCGGCCGCTTGGCCTTGGCGGTACCCAAAAATTAAAACAAATAATGATTGATGAAAAGGTGCCTCGCCCTGAACGTGAATGGTGGCCGATCATTACCGATGCAACAGGGGCGGTGCTTTGGGCACCTTTACTGAAAAAAAGTGAAGGTGCGGGACGTGCCGGTGAAGAAGATGATTATGTTTGGATGCAACTCGTCAAAAAGGAACATGCACATACGTAAAATCCAATGATATTTAGAGGGATGGAGTCAAATTCATAAATGAGGGTGCCGAAAAAGAATGAAGGAAGATATTGAAAAAATATTAATCAAAGAAGATGAAATCAAAGCGAAAACGGAAGCGATTGGCCAACGCATGACACACGAATACAAAGACCGTTTCCCGCTCGTTATCGGAGTGCTTAAAGGCGCCATGCCTTTTATGGCGGATCTGACCCGGGCGATTCATGCCCATCTTGAAATTGATTTTATGGATGTTTCCAGCTATGGAAACCAAATGGTCTCTTCCGGAGAAGTTAAAATTGAGAAAGACCTTGATTCTTCCGTGAAGGACAGGGATATTATCATCGTGGAGGATATTATTGATAGCGGTTTGACGTTAAGCTATCTCGTCAGCTTATTCCATCATCGCCAGGCGAACTCCGTCAAGATTGTAACGTTATTGGATAAACCGGAAGGGCGAAAAGCTGACATCGTTCCGGATATTGTCGGTTTTACAGTGCCGGATGAATTTGTTGTCGGCTACGGGCTCGACTATGCGGAACGGTACCGAAACCTCCCGTACATCGGCATTCTAAAGCCGGAGATTTACCGAGGTTCTTGATTGGATAGAAAGCGCAAATGTGATAAGATTACTTTTGTTGTACTTTAAGAAGGTTTAACTATGTAAAGGATTAAAGTATAAGTAAAACTATGTCTTCCGCCATAAGAACTTGGCGGCAAGCCAAGTTTTTCTATTGTTACCCGCGGGAGGAGGTCAGGAATGAATCGAACAGTAAGATATACATTTTTTTGGTTATTTGTTCTTCTAATACTTATCGGGATTGTTCAGCTGTTTACAGATGATCCGGTTGAAGATGAAATAATGAATACGGATGAATTCATGCAAGCACTTGAACAAGATGAGATCGCCACGATGACCGTTCAACCTGAGATGGACGTTTACCTCATTGAGGGTGAGTTGGTGAATGGGGGCGAAGAAGACGAATCGAATGAATTTACCGCGTACATTTTACGCTCTCCGGAAATTACAAACATGTTGCTGGATGCGATGGAAACAAATGAGTCATTAACGGCTATTGATACAGAACCTGGCGAAGAACCGGGAGGCTGGTTGCAATTTCTCGTAGCGGTGATTCCGTTCATCATCATTTTTATCCTTTTCTTCTTCTTGCTGAGCCAGATGCAAGGCGGCGGAAACAAGATGATGAATTTCGGGAAAAGCAAGGCGAAAATGCAATCGGAGGACAAGAAAAAAGCCCGTTTTAAAGATGTCGCCGGTGCCGAGGAAGAAAAGCAGGAACTTGTGGAAATCGTGGACTTCTTGAAGGATCCGCGCAAGTTTGCAAACATTGGCGCGCGTATTCCGAAAGGGGTGCTTCTCGTTGGACCTCCGGGAACGGGTAAGACCTTGCTCGGACGGGCAGTTGCCGGTGAGGCAGGCGTTCCTTTCTTCTCCATCAGCGGTTCCGACTTCGTGGAAATGTTCGTTGGTGTTGGTGCATCCAGGGTGCGTGACCTATTTAACAATGCAAAAAATAACGCCCCTTGTATTATTTTCATCGACGAATTGGATGCTGTTGGACGTCAGCGTGGCGCAGGCGTTGGCGGTGGCCACGATGAACGCGAACAAACATTAAACCAGTTGCTCGTTGAGATGGATGGGTTTGAAGGAAATGAAGGCATTATTATCATTGCCGCAACCAACCGTTCCGACGTTCTTGACCCGGCATTGTTGCGCCCGGGACGTTTTGACCGTCAAATCACCGTCGGATTGCCGGACGTAAGGGGCCGTGAAGATGTATTGAAAGTTCATGTTCGCGAAAAACCGATCGATGACGATGTTGAACTTCCTGTCATCGCGCAGCGAACACCCGGCTTTTCAGGTGCCGAATTGGAAAACCTTCTAAATGAAGCCGCGTTAGTCGCCGCAAGAGCCAATAGCGTCAAGATTAAAATGGTGCATATTGAAGAAGCGATTGACCGTGTCATTGCCGGTCCTGCGAAGAAAACGAGAGTTATCTCCGAGAAAGAGAAAAATATTGTCGCCCACCACGAAGCCGGCCATACGGTCGTTGGGGTGAAGCTGCAAAATGCGGATGCGGTGCATAAAGTTACGATCGTTCCGCGCGGGCAAGCGGGCGGTTACGCCATGATGCTTCCGAAGGAAGATCGCTACTTTATGACAAAACCGGAATTGCTTGATAAAATTGTTGGCCTGCTCGGCGGACGCGTATCTGAGGACATCATTTTTGGAGAAGCAAGCACAGGTGCGCACAATGATTTCCAACGTGCGACCGCCATTGCGCGAAAAATGGTCATGGAGTATGGCATGAGTGAAAAATTAGGGCCATTGCAATTTGGTTCTTCCGGTGGGGGGCAAGTATTCCTCGGCCGTGACATTCAAAATGAGCAAAATTATTCCGACGCAATCGCCCATGAGATTGATAAAGAAGTGCAAAAGATCATTAAGGATAGTTACGAGCGCTGTCGTCAAATCTTGACGGAGAACAAAGATAAACTTGAACTTGTCGCTCAGAATTTGCTTGAATTAGAGACATTGGATGCCGAGCAAATTTATTCTCTCGTCGAAGAAGGAAAGTTGCCTGAGGGCCATCATTCCAACCAGACACAAGAAGATGCTCTGAAAAACTCGGGAAATGCAGATCCTGTGGACGATGAGAACGTGAAAGTTAACATTGGCTCACATGGAGAAGAGCAACAAGAAACGGAAAACGGGCAATCACAAACGAATGAAGTGTCCGATGAAAAAAATCAAACCGAAGAACGAGGCGACGAAGGGGAACAAGAAGACGATAATCGCCGCTCATAGCTACCTTCGTGGTATTGCATTGGGGATGTCCACTGGGCATCCCTTTTTCTGGGCAGGTAGGAAAGTATCTGCATAAGTTTTTCTAAAGAAATCGGAAAGGGTTGAACCTATGATTCTTGTTGTCGATATTGGGAATACACATATTGTTTTTGGGGTATACAAGGAACGGCAATTGCTAAACCATTGGAGAATTTCAACGGTTCATGACAAAACCGAAGATGAATACGGCGTATTAATGTGTACACTCCTTGAAAACAAACAGATTGCCGTCGATAAGATTAAAGGCGTTATCATCTCGTCGGTAGCACCCTCGCTCATGTTCGCGTTTGAACATATGGCTCAGAAGTATTTTAAGCAACCCCCCATGGTTGTTGGCCCGGGCATCAAAACAGGATTAAACATTCTATATGACAATCCACGTGATGTAGGTGCTGATCGTATCGTGAATGCAGTAGCGGCCATTGAAGAATATGGAACGCCTCTCGTCATCGTTGATTTCGGTACGGCAACGACATTTTGTTATATCGATGAGAAGGGAAGCTATGTAGGAGGGGCGATCGCCCCCGGCATTACAATATCAACAGATGCCTTGTATACCCATGCGTCAAAACTTCCGCATATTGAAATCACGGCGCCCCAATCCGTTGTCGGCCAAAATACAATCCATGCGATGCAATCGGGAATTTTCTATGGTTATATTGGCCAGGTTGACGGAATTGTCAATCGAATGAAGGCACAAGCGGCTAAAGAACCAACGGTGATCGCCACAGGGGGACCATCGGAATTAATCGGCCAATCTGCTGCCTCGATCGATACCGTCGATGCATTTTTGACGCTAAAAGGACTGAAGATGATCTATGATAAAAATAAATAGGCTATTCATCAAAATCTATCGTTAATATCAGTGAATAATGATGGTCATAACACGAGCTAGCTAGCGGAGGGAAAACATGGGGACTCCTGCGGGAAAGCGTTGTATTTTTTCGTAGTGGTGACTAACTTTCTTGATTACACCTATTTGTCAACTATAGATTTTTGTGTGACCCAATTAAGCATTAATAAAGTGCGAAAAGCATAAAGGAGGTTTTTTTCCTTTGCAAGATTATCTTATAAAAACAACAGCCTTTGAACAACAAGTGCGCGTATACGCGGCGATAACGACTGATATGGTAAACGAAGCCGTGCGGCGTCATCAAGCCTATCCTACGGCGTCGGCCGCGCTTGGTCGTGCGATGACCGTTTCTACGATGATGGGTGCAATGATGAGCGGCGACGATAAACTTACGGTGAAGGTTGAAGGGGACGGTCCTCTCGGCCCGGTCATCGTCGACAGCACGGCAGAAGGAAATACAAGGGGGTATGTGCACAATCCCCGGGTTCATTTTGAATTAAATCGTTTCGGCAAACTTGATGTCGCCCGCGCTGTTGGACATAGCGGTCATATTGCTGTCGCCAAGGATCTCGGTATGAAAGAAACGTTTACGAGCCATTCCCCTATTGTATCGGGAGAATTGGGAGAAGACTTCACGTATTACTTTACGACGTCCGAACAAGTTCCTTCCTCTGTCGGACTTGGCGTCCTTGTGGATACGGATCATTCTGTTTTAACAGCGGGAGGATTTATCGTACAAGTTTTACCCGGAACAGAAGAAGCCGTCATCGATCACGTGGAGAAACACATTGAAGCGGCTCCGCCAATCTCAAAATTAATTGAACGGGGGTACAATCCGGAACGCATCGTCGAGACGGTCACAGGCGGAGATTATCAATTTTTGGAAAAAATGCCCGTGCAGTTTGAATGTTCATGCTCAAAGGAACGGATTGGACGCGCGATGGTTGGGTTGGGAAGCGAGGAAATCAAATCGATGATTACGGAAGATCACGGCGCGGAGACGGAATGCCATTTTTGCCATGCCAAATATCAATTTAACGTTGAAGATTTAATGCAATTAAAACAAGAAGCATTGAGTCAGGAAAATTACAAGGGGCGATAACTGGCTCCGTTGACAAATAGAACCGATTCGGGTACAATGAATATAATACCAATAAACATACTGGGAATTAAGAGGAGGAAGAATTGATGAGCAAAGTAGTTAATTCCATTACTGAACTAATTGGGAATACCCCTCTCGTGAAATTAAATCGACTAACGGGAGAAAACGATGCCGATGTTTATTTAAAGCTTGAATTTTCCAATCCAGGAAGTTCTGTAAAAGACCGTATTGCCTTGGCAATGGTTGAACGGGCTGAAAAGGAAGGCAAATTAAAACCCGGCGATACGCTTATAGAAGCGACGAGTGGGAATACAGGGATAGGACTCGCGATGGTTGCCGCCGCGAAAGGCTACCGTTCCGTTCTCGTCATGCCGGATACGATGAGCCAGGAACGCCGTAATTTGTTGAGAGCATATGGAGCAGAACTCGAACTGACTCCCGGTGCAGAGGGCATGGGCGGCGCGATCCGTAAAACGAATGAATTGGCTGAAGAAAAGGGTTACTTTATTCCGGAACAGTTCGAAAATCAAGCCAATGTGGACATCCATCGGGAAACGACAGGCCGGGAATTGCTCGAACAAGTGGATGGACAAATTGATGCATTTGTAGCCGGGATAGGTACCGGCGGAACGATAACCGGTGCCGGCCGACTGTTAAAAGAACACCATCCGAACCTCAAAAACATTGCTGTTGAACCGGCGGACGCACCTGTGTTGTCTGGTGGCGAAAAAGGCCCTCATAAAATCCAAGGCATTGGTGCCGGGTTTGTTCCGGGAATTTTGGATACGGAAGTCTATGATGAAGTTGCAACAGCGACAACCGACCAAGCCTTTGAATACGCTCGCCGCGCTGCTCGTGAAGAAGGCATCTTAGGCGGTATTTCTTCAGGCGCCGCGATTTATGTCGCCGTGGAAGAAGCCAAAAAGCAGGGGAAAGGAAAGAAAGTCGTTGCCGTAATTCCGTCCAACGGTGAACGTTATTTAAGTACACCGCTTTATCAGTTTGATGATGAGTAATTATTAGAGGTATCTTTTCTTCCTGCCGGAGAAAACAAGTGCTTAGCCTTGTTTTCTCCGTTTTTTTAATAGTGCTTGATTGGTCATTGATTGCCCCTTTTGTCAATGATAAACTATAAAGGAGTTACTGAGAGGAGTACGGATGAGCAGAGGAGGAGAAGAGATGTTATTTGTGATTGATAATTATGATTCATTTACGTATAATCTCGTTCAATATTTGGGTGAACTAGGGGAAGAATGTTTGGTGAAACGTAACGATGAAACATCGGTGAAGGAGATCGCGGAGATGCAACCGGACCGGTTAGTGATATCGCCGGGGCCTTGTGATCCCAATCAAGCCGGGGTCACGCTTGAAGCGGTTCAATATTTTAGCGGTCGGCTTCCCGTTCTCGGTGTTTGCTTGGGGCATCAGGCTATTGGTCAAGTATTCGGTGGCAAAGTCGTACAGGCGTCCCGATTGATGCATGGGAAAACTTCTCGTTTGATTCACGATAACCAAACATTATATAGAGGGATTCCTCAAGAAACGAACGTCATGAGGTACCATTCTTTAACGGTAGAATCGGCTTCTCTGCCTGATTGCCTGGAGGTTACGGCTTGGACGGAGGAAGGAGAATTGATGGGTTTCCGGCACCGTAACCACCCAACGGAAGGCGTCCAATTTCATCCGGAATCGATCATGTCCGAGCATGGCAAGGAGATGCTCGCCCAATGGCTGGCTGCGTATACAACCCCTGACCTTTTGGGCGTTTAATTTAAACTCGGAGTTGCAAAGGAGGGGGCGGAAATATTGGTTAGCGATCGCTCAATTTATGGAGATGGATGGACACTCGACTTTTCCGAAAAAACAATGGTAATGGGTGTTTTAAACGTGACGCCCGATTCATTTTCCGATGGGGGTTTTTATAGCACTATTGACCAGGCGGTGGCAAGGGCTAAAGAAATGGTGGCAGAAGGTGCGGATATCATAGATATCGGCGGGGAATCAACACGCCCGGGCTTTGAAGCAGTTTCCTTGGAAGATGAACTTTCTAGGGTTTTGCCGGCAATACGTGCTGTGTCAAAAGCCGTGGATGTTCCTATTTCGATTGATACGTATAAAGCTGAAACAGCTCGGCAAGCGATAGAAGCAGGCGCTGATATCATTAATGACATTTGGGGCGTTAAATATGACGAACAAATGGCTACGGTCGCTGCCGAAGCTCAAGTGCCAATCATCTTGACGCATAACCGGGAACATCCGTCCTATGATGATCTTATTCCGGAGATTATTGCTGATTTGAAAAAGAGTATTGATACATGCATATCAGCAGGGGTGAAGCATTCCAACATCATTCTTGATCCCGGCATTGGTTTTGGGAAATCACACGAGGATAATCTGGAAACGATGCGCCGTTTGGATGAGATCGTGGAACATGGGTTTCCGGTTTTATTGGGAACCTCAAGGAAATCAATCATTGCCAAAACCCTCGGCCTCCCGGCTCATGAACGCTTGGAAGGCACCGGGGCGACAGTTAGTCTCGGCGTCGAACGTGGCTGTGATATCGTGCGTGTTCATGATGTAAAAGAAATGGCTCGAACTGTACGGATGATGGATGCAATGCTCGGAAAAGGAAAGGTTGGGGTTCCGTTTGGATAAGGTGTTTGTGACCGGAATGAAATTCTACGCATATCACGGTGTTTTTCCCGAAGAAAACAAGCTCGGGCAACGCTTTATCGTAGATGTTGTATTGGAAGCCGATTTAAGGGCAGCGGCTGACCGTGATGATATAGGGAAAAGCGTTGATTACGGAGAGGTTTATGAAGTAACAAAGCAAGTCTTGGAAGGGCGAACGTATCAATTGGTGGAATCGATTGCCGAGAAAGTCGCTGAACAAATGCTGAACACTTTTTCCATTGTGGAACGGACAACAGTGAAAGTCATCAAACCTGATCCTCCCATCTCCGGCCATTACGACCATGTCGCGATTGAAATTGTGAGGAGCCGGTAAATGAATACTGCTTATGTTGCACTAGGATCAAATATTGGGGACCGGGCAGGGTATTTGCAAAAAGCGCTTAAAGAAATTAATCGAGAGCAGACGATCCGGATATTCTTGATTTCCTCAATATACGAAACCGAACCGGTAGGTTTTGAATCACAGCCTTATTTTCTTAATATGGCAATCGCGATTAAAACCGATGACCCTGCCGAACATTTATTGGCAAAGCTACAATCGATCGAGTCACGGTTGGATCGCGTGCGGAACAAGGAACAAAATGGTCCGAGAACGATGGATCTTGACATTCTTTTATTTAACGATGAGAATATGGAGAAGAATGGGTTGTGTATCCCTCATCCGCGCATGCACGAGCGTGCTTTTGTGCTCGTTCCCATGGCAGAAATTGCTCCGCGAGAAGCAATTCCGACTTGCAAACAAACGATCGAACATATTTTACATTTAATGCCGGAAAGACTTAGAAAGGAAGTCCGTTTATGGAAACGACAAGGGCAGGGGGAAGAGTTCGGGCTTTTCGAAAATTGAAAGGTTATACCCAGCAAAGCTTTGCAAAGAAAATGCATATGTCCGTATCCGTTATCGGTGAAATCGAACGCGGAACAAGACCGGCGGAAGAAGACTTTATTAAACGTGCATCCGATCTTTTGGACATTTCGATTGAAGAGTTGTTGGGCGAAAATCAAATTGAGGATCAGAGTCGGTGAGATACATGTTACAAATTGGAAATATTAAAATGGACAACCAAGTGGTTGTGGCGCCTATGGCCGGTGTCAGCAATCCCGCGTTTCGTTTGATTGCCAAGGAGTTTGGTTCCGGCCTTGTTTGTGCCGAAATGATTAGCGACAAGGCTATTTTACATGAGAATGAAAAATCCATGAAAATGTTATATGTGGACGAAAGGGAGAAACCCCTCAGTCTGCAAATTTTCGGAGGCGACAAAGAATCGCTTGTTGCTGCCGCTCAAGTTGTTGATCAACAAACGAATGCAGATATTATTGATATTAATATGGGCTGCCCGGTGCCGAAAGTGACGAAATGCGATGCCGGTGCGCGCTGGTTGCTCGATCCCGATAAAATTTATGATATGGTCGACGTAGTCGCCCGCAATGTACAAAAACCGGTGACCGTGAAGATGAGAACCGGCTGGGATGACGATCATGTTTACGTGCTCGACAATGCACAAGCAGTGGAATCGGCAGGTGGTCAAGCCGTATCGGTGCACGGTCGGACCCGTTATCAAATGTATGAAGGTTTGGCGGATTGGGACCTTATTCGGGAAGTGAAAGAGACGGTGAACATTCCGGTCATCGGGAATGGGGATGTCAATACCCCTCAAGATGCCAAACGTTTACTTGACGAAACCGGTGTTGACGGCGTGATGATTGGGCGCGCGGCATTAGGCAATCCATGGATGCTATATCGCACTGTAAAATACTTGGAAGATGGTTCGTTACCTGATGAACCTAACGCCAAAGAAAAAATGGATGTCTGCATGCTTCATATGGATCGCTTGATTGAATTAAAAGGCGAAAAAATTGCTGTGCGTGAAATGCGAAAGCATGCAGGATGGTATTTGAAAGGGATGCGCGGCAACGGAAAAGTGCGAGGCAAGATTAATGAACTCGACCATAGGGATGATGTGGCAGAGGTTTTGTACCGGTTTGTCGAGGGCTTGGAAGGAGCGGCCACTGTGCAATAGGCGGAAGTCAGAGGTCGGAATCAGATAACAGAAATCAGAAGCCAGAGGTCAGATCATGATATGTGGAAGAAGCAAGCAGAGGACTTCAGTTTGGCTTCTGGCATCCGAAGCCTGGCTTCCGGAATTGCGGGTGCTTACGACCGGGCTGAAGCAATGGGGCTAACAGCGGAAAAACATAAGTGTGCTGCCAGTGCTTAGGCTGGCAGCTTTTTATGGGATCGGCGGGTAGCGCCCGTTGCCTCGGTCCATGTCAGTAACCGGCAATTTTATCAGAAAGGGGAGATAATCATATGGCAAAAGACAATCAGCAAAATGAGCAAATGCTTGTGCGCCTTGAAAAATTACAACAGTTGCAAGAACAAGGGTATAATCCGTTTGGCGTGCGTTTCGACCGGACCCATACAGCTGAAGCGATGCATGAAACCTATGATGAATACAGCAAAGAAGAGCTGGAAGAAAAAGAAGGGGGAGAGACGGTAGCTGTTGCCGGTCGCTTGATGACCAAGCGCGGAAAAGGAAAAGCCGGTTTTGCCCATATACAGGATCTCAGCGGCCAAATTCAATTGTATGTCCGAAAAGATGCCGTAGGCGAGGAGCAGTACGAGCGATTTCAGACATGTGATATCGGAGACATTGTTGCCGTTGAGGGGGTTGCTTTCAAAACGAAGGTCGGTGAATTATCCGTTAAGGCCCATGATTTTCATCTGCTGACAAAATCGTTACGACCACTTCCGGATAAACACCATGGGCTAAAGGATATCGAACATCGTTACCGACAACGTTACCTTGACCTTATCGTCAACCCTGATGTTCAGGAAACGTTCATCAAACGGGGGCAAATTTTACAATCGATGCGTCGTTATTTAGACGCGCAAGGTTTTCTTGAAGTAGAAACGCCGATGATGCACCAAATCCCCGGCGGAGCCTCTGCTCGTCCATTTGTCACGCATCATAATGCGTTGGACATTGACCTTTATATGCGAATCGCCATTGAGCTTCATTTGAAACGCCTCATTGTCGGCGGCCTTGAAAAAGTGTATGAAATCGGACGCGTATTTCGAAATGAAGGTGTCTCTACACGACATAACCCTGAATTTACGATGATCGAATTATACGAGGCGTATGCCGACTTCCGGGACATTATGACCTTAACGGAAAATTTAATCGCTTCTATCACAAAAGAAATCCATGGGGAGACGCGAGTGCAATATGGCGATGAAACGATTGATCTTTCTCCCTCATGGAGACGCGTTCACATGGTAGACCTGATAAGAGAAGAAACAGGTGTAAATTTTTGGGCAGACATAAGCGATGAGGAGGCTCATCAGCTTGCCAAAGACCATCGTGTTCAAGTGGATAATCATATGACATTCGGCCATATCGTGAATGAGTTCTTCGAGCAACTGGCGGAAGATAAGCTCGTGCAGCCTACATTTGTCTATGGGCACCCTGTTGCCATATCTCCGTTGGCACGCCAGAATGCAGAAGACTCCCGTTTTACGGATCGGTTCGAATTGTTTATCGTTGGCCGGGAACATGCGAATGCTTTTACGGAATTAAACGATCCTGTTGATCAACGGGCAAGATTTGAAGAACAGGTCAAAGCGCGAGAGCGCGGAGATGAAGAAGCGCAAATGATGGATGAAGATTTTTTGGAGGCATTAGAATACGGGATGCCGCCTACAGGCGGATTAGGCATTGGCATTGATCGCCTAGTCATGTTGCTTACAAATTCGTCGTCGATCCGCGATGTGCTCTTGTTCCCGCAAATGAAGTCAAAGGATTAAAATGGGCACGGACACTGCATTGGTATAATCGCTAATGCAGTGTGTATACCCCGTCATGTCCGTGCATGAAGAGGAGTTTGAACCCCGAGCTGATGCAAGTGTAAAATTTGTAGAAATTAATACTTGTCATAAATGTTATCAGGTGGTATATTTTTATTTGTCGTTGCCTCGCGCAACAAAGGGCAACAAAAATTGATTAAAAAAGTTGTTGACACGGCTTTTTGATAGTGGTAGCATTATAAGAGTCGCCGTAAGGAAACGCGACTTTATCATTTGCCCATTGAAAACTGAATGAAAGCCAAGCGAACGAAAGAAAGAAGCAAGGAGTCAGCGCTTTGCCCACCCCCGTGAGCGAAGCGGAACTTAACATTTATGGAGAGTTTGATCCTGGCTCAGGACGAACGCTGGCGGCGTGCCTAATACATGCAAGTCGAGCGGGCCACCGGAGGTGCTTGCACCTCCGGCTGGTCAGCGGCGGACGGGTGAGTAACACGTGGGCAACCTGCCTTTGAGTTTGGGATAACACCGGGAAACCGGTGCTAATACCAAATCGATCCTTACTCGCGCCTGCGAGCGAGGAGAAAGACGGTCAATGGCCGTCGCTCAAAGAGGGGCCCGCGGCGCATTAGCTGGTTGGTGGGGTAAGGGCCTACCAAGGCGACGATGCGTTGCCGACCTGAGAGGGTGATCGGCCACACTGGGACTGAGACACGGCCCAGACTCCTGCGGGAGGCAGCAGTAGGGAATCATCCGCAATGGGCGCAAGCCTGACGGTGCAACGCCGCGTGAGTGAGGAAGGTTTTCGGATCGTAAAGCTCTGTTGTGAGGGAAGAACAGCTTTTGGAGGAAATGCCAAGGGTTTGCCGGTACCTCACCAGAAAGCCACGGCTAACTACGTGCCAGCAGCCGCGGTAATACGTAGGTGGCAAGCGTTGTCCGGAATTATTGGGCGTAAAGGGCACGCAGGCGGTGAGGCAAGTCTGATGTGAAAGGCCGGCGCTTAACGCCGGAATGGCATTGGAAACTGCCTGACTTGAGTACAGAAGAGGAGAGTGGAATTCCACGTGTAGCGGTGAAATGCGTAGAGATGTGGAGGAACACCAGTGGCGAAGGCGACTCTCTGGTCTGTGACTGACGCTGAGGTGCGAAAGCGTGGGGAGCGAACAGGATTAGATACCCTGGTAGTCCACGCCGTAAACGATGAGTGCTAGGTGTTAGGGGTTTCGATACCCGTAGTGCCGAAGCAAACGCAATAAGCACTCCGCCTGGGGAGTACGACCGCAAGGTTGAAACTCAAAGGAATTGACGGGGGCCCGCACAAGCGGTGGAGCATGTGGTTTAATTCGAAGCAACGCGAAGAACCTTACCAGGCCTTGACATCCTCTGACCGCCTTGGAGACAAGGTATCCCTTTTGGGCAGAGAGACAGGTGGTGCATGGTTGTCGTCAGCTCGTGTCGTGAGATGTTGGGTTAAGTCCCGTAACGAGCGCAACCCTTGAATGTCGTTGCCAGCATTAAGTTGGGCACTCGACATTGACTGCCGGTGACAAACCGGAGGAAGGCGGGGATGACGTCAAATCATCATGCCCCTTATGGCCTGGGCGACACACGTGCTACAATGGACGGTACAACGGGCAGCGAAGCCGCGAGGTGGAGCCAATCCCCAAAAAAGCCGTTCTCAGTTCGGATTGCAGGCTGCAACCCGCCTGCATGAAGCTGGAATCGCTAGTAATCGCGGATCAGCATGCCGCGGTGAATACGTTCCCGGGCCTTGTACACACCGCCCGTCACACCACGAGAGCCGGCAACACCCGAAGTCGGTGAGCGAACCCTTATGGGACGCAGCCGCCGAAGGTGGGGCCGGTGATTGGGGTGAAGTCGTAACAAGGTATCCCTACCGGAAGGTGGGGATGGATCACCTCCTTTCTAAGGAGCACCACGGCCCCTCGGTGAAGGGGCCGGAGGCCAAGCGCTTAGGCTTTCATTCAGTTTTGAGCGGGCAACTGCTCAAGTGGGAAAGGCGTTCTTTGAAAACTGAATAACGCGATAAAGCTTGAAACGACACACACCGGGTGTCAAAAAAGAAACGAGCGTTTCTTGGAAGAAAGGCCCATGCCTTGTGTGGTTAAACAAGGAAGGGCGCACGGTGGATGCCTTGGCACTAGGCGCCGATGAAGGACGGGACGAACACCGAAATGCTTCGGGGAGCTGTAAGTATGCTTGGATCCGGAGATGTCCGAATGGGGGAACCCCTTCTCCGTCATGGGAGAAGATCATCTGCCCAAAGGATTAAGCAGATGAAGGCAGACCCGGCGAACTGAAACATCTTAGTAGCCGGAGGAAGAGAAAGCAAACGCGATTTCCTGAGTAGCGGCGAGCGAAACGGAAGCGAGCCCAAACCGGACGGCTAGCCCGTCCGGGGTTGTAGGACACGCCATACGGAGTAAGAAAGGGGCAGTGTAGCGGAAGCGACTTGGAACGGTCCGCCACAGAAGGTAAGCGCCCTGTACGCGAAACACAGCCCTCTCCGGCGTGGATCCTGAGTACGGCGGGTCACGAGCAACCCCGTCGGAAGCAGGGAGGCCCATCTCCCAAGGCTAAATACGACCTAGTGACCGATAGTGAACCAGTACCGTGAGGGAAAGGTGAAAAGCACCCCGGGAGGGGAGTGAAAGAGAACCTGAAACCGTGTGCCTACAGGTGGTCAGAGCCCATTCAAGGGTGATGGCGTGCCTTTTGTAGAATGAACCGGCGAGTGACGATGGCGTGCGAGGTTAAGTTGAAGAGACGGAGCCGCAGCGAAAGCGAGTCTGAAAGGGGCGTATGGAGTACGTCGTCGTCGACCCGAAACCGTGTGATCTACCCATGTCCAGGGTGAAGGTCGGGTAACACCGACTGGAGGCCCGAACCCACGTAAGTTGAAAATTACGGGGATGAGGGGTGGGTAGGGGTGAAATGCCAATCGAACACGGAGATAGCTGGTTCTCCCCGAAATAGCTTTAGGGCTAGCCTCGGATGAGAGAGTCCTGGAGGTAGAGCACGGATTGGATGAGGGGTCCCCACAGGATTACCGAGTTCAGTCAAACTCCGAATGCCAGCGACTTGTTCTCCGGGAGTCAGACGGCGAGTGCTAAGATCCGTCGTCAAGAGGGAAACAACCCAGACCACCGGCTAAGGTCCCCAAGTATGGATTAAGTGGGAAAGGATGTGGCGTTGCTTAGACAACCAGGATGTTGGCTTAGAAGCAGCCATCATTGAAAGAGTGCGTAATAGCTCACTGGTCGAGTGACGCTGCGCCGAAAATGTACCGGGGCTAAATCCATCACCGAAGCCGTGGCCCGGCGCTCAACACGTTGAGTGCCGGGGGTAGGGGAGCGTTCTGTGTGCGGGGAAGGTCGACCGAGAGGACGGCTGGAGCGCACAGAAGTGAGAATGCCGGTATGAGTAGCGAAAAGAAGGGTGAGAATCCCTTCCGTCGAAAACCTAAGGTTTCCTGAGGAAGGTTCGTCCGCTCAGGGTTAGTCGGGACCTAAGCCGAGGCCGAAAGGCGTAGGCGATGGATAACTGGTGGAAAGTCCAGTACCACCGATGGCTGTTGGACCGAAGGGGGGACGCAGAAAGGTAGGGCGAGCGTGCTGCTGGAGTAGCACGTCGAAGCGACCGAGGCTGTTGGGCAGGCAAATCCGCCCAACGCGAAGGCTGAGGCGTGAGCGCGAGGGAATTAAAGTACCGAAGTCCCTGATCCTCCGCTGCCGAGAAAAGCCTCTAGGAAGGCCATGGGTGCCCGTACCGCAAACCGACACAGGTAGGTGGGATGAGAATTCTAAGACGCGCGGGATAACTCTCGTTAAGGAACTCGGCAAAATGACCCCGTAACTTCGGGAGAAGGGGTGCTCTTGCGGGTGATGAGCCCGCGGGAGCCGCAGTGACAAGGCCCAAGCGACTGTTTACCAAAAACACAGGTCTCTGCGAAGTCGAAAGACGATGTATAGGGGCTGACACCTGCCCGGTGCTGGAAGGTTAAGAGGAGGCGTTAGCCGAGAGGCGAAGCGTCGAATTGAAGCCCCAGTAAACGGCGGCCGTAACTATAACGGTCCTAAGGTAGCGAAATTCCTTGTCGGGTAAGTTCCGACCCGCACGAAAGGTGCAACGACTTGGGCACTGTCTCAACGAGAGACCCGGTGAAATTATATGACCTGTGAAGATGCAGGTCCCCCGCGACTGGACGGAAAGACCCCATGGAGCTTTACTGTAGCTTGATATTGGGTTTTGATATGGCTTGTACAGGATAGGCAGGAGCCTAGGAAGCCGGAGCGCTAGCTTCGGCGGAGGCGCTGGTGGGATACTGCCCTTGCGATATGAAAATCCTAACCTCGAACCGTGAGCCGGTTCAGGGACAGTGTCTGGTAGGCAGTTTGACTGGGGCGGTCGCCTCCTAAATGGTAACGGAGGCGCCCCAAGGTTCCCTCAGAATGGTTGGAAATCATTCGCAGCGTGCAAAGGCAGAAGGGAGCTTGACTGCGAGACATACAGGTCGAGCAGGGACGAAAGTCGGGCTTAGTGATCCGGCGGCCCCGCATGGAAGGGCCGTCGCTCAACGGATAAAAGCTACCCTGGGGATAACAGGCTAATCTCCCCCAAGAGTCCACATCGACGGGGAGGTTTGGCACCTCGATGTCGGCTCATCGCATCCTGGGGCTGAAGTCGGTCCCAAGGGTTGGGCTGTTCGCCCATTAAAGCGGTACGCGAGCTGGGTTCAGAACGTCGTGAGACAGTTCGGTCCCTATCCGTCGCGGGCGCAGGAAATTTGAGAGGAGCTGTCCTTAGTACGAGAGGACCGGGATGGACACACCGCTGGTGTACCAGTTGTTCCGCCAGGAGCATAGCTGGGTAGCTACGTGTGGATCGGATAAGTGCTGAAAGCATCTAAGCACGAAGCCGACCTCAAGATGAGATTTCCCGCGAGACCCCTTAAAGACGATAAGGTAGATAGGTCTGGTGTGGACGCGTGGCGACACGTGGAGCTGACAGATACTAATCGGTCAAACGGTTTATCCACCCATGGGTCACCCGGAAGCCGTCGGTCAAGCTTAAGCGTTATTCAGTTTTGGGAGAATGGCTCCCACGGTCAGGTGACGATAGCGAAGAGGCCCCACCCGTTCCCATGCCGAACACGGACGTTAAGCTCTTCAGCGCCGATGGTAATCGGGCGGCAACGCCCCGTGAGCGTAGGACGTCGCCTGGCAAAGTTTGTGGAGGGTTAGCTCAGTTGGGAGAGCATCTGCCTTACAAGCAGGGGGTCGACGGTTCGAGCCCGTCACCCTCCACCATTATGCCGGTCTAGCTCAATTGGCAGAGCAACTGACTTGTAATCAGTAGGTTGGGGGTTCAAGTCCTCTGGCCGGCACCATTTTACATAACATAATGAGCCATTAGCTCAGCTGGCAGAGCATCTGACTTTTAATCAGAGGGTCGGAGGTTCGAATCCTCCATGGCTCACCATTTTAGCGGGAGTAGTTCAGCGGTAGAACACCACCTTGCCAAGGTGGGGGTCGCGAGTTCGAATCTCGTCTTCCGCTCCATAGGCGCCCGTAGCTCAATTGGATAGAGCGTCTGACTACGGATCAGAAGGTTAGGAGTTCGAGTCTTCTCGGGCGCGCCATTTATTGTAAACTGAAAGTGGGTAATTAGAAGTTGGATTAAAAGATTTGCTACAAAAAAATCAAGGGATCCAACCTCAAACCTCTAGCATCTAATTTTTAGAACGGGAAGTAGCTCAGCTTGGCAGAGCACTTGGTTTGGGACCAAGGGGTCGCAGGTTCAAATCCTGTCTTCCCGACCATGATATAAAATTTGGGGCCTTAGCTCAGCCGGGAGAGCGCCTGCTTTGCACGCAGGAGGTCAGCGGTTCGATCCCGCTAGGCTCCACCACTATTTGCCCATTGAAAACTGAATGAAAGCCAAGCGAACGAAAGAAAGAAGCAAGGAGTCAGCGCTTTGCCCACCCCCGTGAGCGAAGCGGAACTTAACATTTATGGAGAGTTTGATCCTGGCTCAGGACGAACGCTGGCGGCGTGCCTAATACATGCAAGTCGAGCGGGCCACCGGAGGTGCTTGCACCTCCGGCTGGTCAGCGGCGGACGGGTGAGTAACACGTGGGCAACCTGCCTTTGAGTTTGGGATAACACCGGGAAACCGGTGCTAATACCAAATCGATCCTTACTCGCGCCTGCGAGCGAGGAGAAAGACGGTCAATGGCCGTCGCTCAAAGAGGGGCCCGCGGCGCATTAGCTGGTTGGTGGGGTAAGGGCCTACCAAGGCGACGATGCGTTGCCGACCTGAGAGGGTGATCGGCCACACTGGGACTGAGACACGGCCCAGACTCCTGCGGGAGGCAGCAGTAGGGAATCATCCGCAATGGGCGCAAGCCTGACGGTGCAACGCCGCGTGAGTGAGGAAGGTTTTCGGATCGTAAAGCTCTGTTGTGAGGGAAGAACAGCTTTTGGAGGAAATGCCAAGGGTTTGCCGGTACCTCACCAGAAAGCCACGGCTAACTACGTGCCAGCAGCCGCGGTAATACGTAGGTGGCAAGCGTTGTCCGGAATTATTGGGCGTAAAGGGCACGCAGGCGGTGAGGCAAGTCTGATGTGAAAGGCCGGCGCTTAACGCCGGAATGGCATTGGAAACTGCCTGACTTGAGTACAGAAGAGGAGAGTGGAATTCCACGTGTAGCGGTGAAATGCGTAGAGATGTGGAGGAACACCAGTGGCGAAGGCGACTCTCTGGTCTGTGACTGACGCTGAGGTGCGAAAGCGTGGGGAGCGAACAGGATTAGATACCCTGGTAGTCCACGCCGTAAACGATGAGTGCTAGGTGTTAGGGGTTTCGATACCCGTAGTGCCGAAGCAAACGCAATAAGCACTCCGCCTGGGGAGTACGACCGCAAGGTTGAAACTCAAAGGAATTGACGGGGGCCCGCACAAGCGGTGGAGCATGTGGTTTAATTCGAAGCAACGCGAAGAACCTTACCAGGCCTTGACATCCTCTGACCGCCTTGGAGACAAGGTATCCCTTTTGGGCAGAGAGACAGGTGGTGCATGGTTGTCGTCAGCTCGTGTCGTGAGATGTTGGGTTAAGTCCCGTAACGAGCGCAACCCTTGAATGTCGTTGCCAGCATTAAGTTGGGCACTCGACATTGACTGCCGGTGACAAACCGGAGGAAGGCGGGGATGACGTCAAATCATCATGCCCCTTATGGCCTGGGCGACACACGTGCTACAATGGACGGTACAACGGGCAGCGAAGCCGCGAGGTGGAGCCAATCCCCAAAAAAGCCGTTCTCAGTTCGGATTGCAGGCTGCAACCCGCCTGCATGAAGCTGGAATCGCTAGTAATCGCGGATCAGCATGCCGCGGTGAATACGTTCCCGGGCCTTGTACACACCGCCCGTCACACCACGAGAGCCGGCAACACCCGAAGTCGGTGAGCGAACCCTTATGGGACGCAGCCGCCGAAGGTGGGGCCGGTGATTGGGGTGAAGTCGTAACAAGGTATCCCTACCGGAAGGTGGGGATGGATCACCTCCTTTCTAAGGAGCACCACGGCCCCTCGGTGAAGGGGCCGGAGGCCAAGCGCTTAGGCTTTCATTCAGTTTTGAGCGGGCAACTGCTGTTCCTACATATTTTAACAGATGGGCCTGTAGCTCAGTTGGTGAGAGCGCACGCCTGATAAGCGTGAGGTCGGTGGTTCGAGTCCACTCAGGCCCACCATCTTTTAGAAATTAGAAGTGGGAAGTTGGATCTGATATCTAAAATAATGGGGCCTTAGCTCAGCCGGGAGAGCGCCTGCTTTGCACGCAGGAGGTCAGCGGTTCGATCCCGCTAGGCTCCACCATAATCATTAATGAACACAGACGGCATTGCGGTCTTTTTTTTTATGGAATTAATAAAGGTAAGTATTTCTTGGAAACTAATGTAAAACCGCTAAATTATGCGGTTGCCTGGGTTTGTGGAAAAAGCCCTGCAAAATCAGCGTCGGTTTCGTTCATGCACGGGCTATGGACCCTGAAAGAGCCGTATTCCCCCGGTTTCGGTCGTCATGCCCGGGTCATGGAGTCCGAAGTGGTGAATCTCTCCGTGTTCAGTCACCATGAACGTTATGGACCCCGATAGCAGCTTAGTCTTTTTTATTTTCTCCTCTCCACCCTCTTTCCCTTTCACTCCTCTCAATACCGCGAATCCTTTTTTGTTTTCCGACTCAAATTTTAGTCTTATGGCATGAATCTTTTTATTTCAGGCTATCCTGTTACCGTGGATGGCGCCTTTTTAATCGGCAATGATAGTGAGGCAAGTGCTGACTTGAAAATGCAATGAATTTGTATTATATTAAAGTCAAAGATAGTCAAGGTCAGGGGGTGGGTATGATGGGGAATAACATTTCTGATGTCATTGAAAAGTATATAAAATCAATTTTAACCGAAGAAGAGCAGAATTTAATTGAAATAAAAAGAAGTGAACTTGCCAAGCACTTTGAATGCGTGCCTTCGCAAATTAACTATGTGATTCGCACTAGATTTACAGTTGAGAAGGGCTATGTTGTTGAAAGCAAACGTGGAGGCGGCGGTTATATTCGGATTACAAAAGTGCGGCATGCGGATCATCAGGAATTATGTGATCAATTAATTGATCACATTGGGAAGGCCATTGATCAAGGGACAGGGAAAAGCGTTGTTCTTCGATTATTGGAAGAGGGGGCCATTAGCAAGCGAGAAGGGAACATGATGCTTGCAGCGATCGAACGAGAGGTTATCTCTCTTCCGGTTCCTGCTCACCGCGATATGATCCGGGCAAATGTTTTGAAAGCAATGCTTTCGAGTTTAAAGTATAAGATTTAACTTAGAGGGGAAGTGGGTTCGTGCAGTGCCAGGAATGTAATCAACGGCAGGCAACCCTGCATTTCACGAAGATTGTTAATGCGGAAAAAACAGAGATGCATTTATGTGAAGTGTGTGCCAAAGAAAAGGGCGATGAGTTCCCGGGCTCAAATAGTTATTCCATTCATGACCTCCTGTCGGGTTTGTTGAATGTAGATCCAAGCACGGGGAGCGGTGCAGGTTATTCCCAGAAAGTGCAAAACGAATACGCTTTGCAATGTCCGAAGTGCAGGATGCATTACAAAGATTTTATAAACAATAGCCGCTTCGGTTGTTCTTATTGCTATCAAGCGTTTAGTGCCAAGCTTGACCCGATTCTTAAACGTGTGCATGGAGGAAATCATACACACACCGGAAAAATTCCGAAACGTCAAGGTGGCCGACTAAAGTTGCAAAGGGAAATATCCTCATTAAAAACGAAAATGCAAGAGCACATTGATCGTGAAGAATTTGAGTATGCCGCCGAGGTTCGCGATAAAATTCGGGAGTTGCAAGAAGCCAAGGAGAAGGAGGAGGGGCAGTAATGTCTCTGGAGCAATTTATCTCTAATGCCATTAGTCCGTGGATGAAAAATCCCGGCCCTGACGATGACATTGTCATGAGCACACGCATTCGGTTAGCCAGAAACCTTGAAGATTTCCCCTTCCCTTCTTCCACATCCCAAGATGCGGCGAGGGCACTTTATAAACATGTCTATGAGCGATTGTCCCAAACAAGCAAAGAAATGGTCGGGAAATTGATATGGTTGCCGATGGATGGGCTTTCAACAATTGAAAAAACCGTTCTTGTCGAAAAGCATTTAACGAGTCCGCAATTTGCAAAAGAATCTAAGCAAGGCGCTGTTGTATTGAATAACGATGAAACGATCAGTATGATGGTAAATGAGGAAGATCATTTAAGAATCCAATGTTTATCTCCCGGCTTTCAGTTATCCGAAGGCTATAAATCTGCAGATAAGCTTGATGATTGGATTGAATCCCATGTCACCTATGCGTTTGATGAAAAAAAAGGGTATTTAACGAGTTGTCCCACAAATGTGGGTACAGGTATGCGGGCTTCGGTTATGATGCACTTGCCAGCGCTTGTCACTACGCAACAATTAAATCGAATTTTGCCTGCCGTTAGTCAGTTGGGACTTGTTGTTAGAGGAATTTACGGAGAAGGCAGCGAAGCTAGAGGGAACCTGTTCCAAATTTCTAACCAGATGACGTTAGGCAAATCAGAAGAGGATATTATCGAGGAATTACGCGGCGTTGTGCTCCAACTGATCGAAAGGGAGCGAAACACCCGGCGGGAGTTGCTTAAGCATAATCAATTACAGCTTGCTGACCAGGTTCATCGCTCCTATGGTATTTTGGCAAACAGTCGCATCATAGAATCGAAGGAAGCCGGTAATCACCTGTCCACGCTTCGGTTAGGGATCGATTTGGATTTAATCCGTGGCATAGAGGGTAATATCCTTAATGAGTTGATGGTTTTAATTCAGCCTGCGTTTCTGCAACAGTTTGCAGAACAGGAATTAACAGCCGATGGCCGCGATGAGCGACGGGCAACGTTAATTCGCGAAAGGTTAAAGCTTGAAAATATACAAGACGGAGGTGGCGAAACATGATGTTTGGCCGTTTTACAGAGAGAGCACAAAAGGTACTCGCGCTCGCCCAGGAAGAAGCTGTGCGGCTTGGCCATACAAATATAGGAACCGAGCATATCCTGTTGGGCCTGCTGCGTGAAGGTGACGGTATTGCCGCTAAAGCCTTGCAAGCCTTGAACTTGGGGTCCGACCAAGTTCAACAAGAAGTCGAGAATCTTATAGGCCAAGAAGCAAACGGAACAATGAAAAAACAAACACCCCATTACACACCCCGTGCAAAAAAAGTGATTGAATTGTCCATGGATGAAGCTCGAAAATTGGGCCACTCATATGTGGGCACCGAGCATATTCTCCTCGGCCTCATTCGTGAAGGCGAAGGCGTGGCAGCACGTGTATTGAACAACTTGGGCGTAAGTTTGAACAAAGCTCGCCAACAAGTGCTGCAATTGCTTGGAAGCAATGAATCCTCCGGCAACAATGGCCAACAGGGAGGAAGTGCGGCAGGAGGCACTGTTAACACGCCCACCCTTGATAGTCTGGCCCGAGATCTTACGGCAGTTGCAAAAGAAGAGAACCTTGATCCGGTCATTGGCAGGGAGAAAGAAATTCAACGCGTGATTCAAATCCTTTCGAGGCGGACAAAAAATAACCCGGTGTTAATCGGAGAGCCCGGTGTCGGTAAAACATCCGTAGCCGAAGGATTGGCACAATCGATTATTGCCAATGAAGTTCCGGAAACTCTGCGAAGCAAACGAGTAATGACCTTGGATATGGGGACTGTCGTTGCCGGCACGAAATATCGCGGGGAATTTGAAGATCGATTGAAAAAAGTGATGGAGGAAATTCGCCAAGCCGGAAACGTTATATTATTCATCGATGAGTTGCATACATTAATCGGTGCCGGTGGCGCTGAAGGGGCCATTGATGCTTCCAACATTTTAAAACCGTCATTGGCACGTGGAGATTTGCAATGCATTGGTGCAACGACCCTTGATGAGTACCGTCGCTATATCGAGAAGGATGCGGCTCTTGAGCGCCGTTTCCAGCCTATTCACGTTGATGAACCTACATTGGAAGAATCCACGCAAATCTTGACCGGCTTGCGTGACCGCTATGAGGCTCACCATCGGGTAACGATTACAGATGAAGCGATCGAAGAAGCGGTAAGAATGTCCAATCGCTATATCTCCGACCGATTCCTCCCCGATAAAGCGATTGATCTGATTGATGAGGCGGCTTCCAAGGTGAGGCTTCGTTCTTATACCGCTCCGTCGGATTTGAAAGAAAGAGAACAAAAGTTAGAAGAAACACGCAAGGAAAAAGATGCGGCTGTTCAAAGCCAAGAATTTGAAAAAGCTGCCTCCCTTCGTGACAGTGAACAACGCCTTCGCGAGGAATTGGACGAACGCAAGAACGAATGGAAAGAAAGGCAAGGCCAAGAAAATACAGAGGTGGCCATGAATGATATAGCCGAGGTCGTAGCCAGTTGGACAGGAATTCCCGTTACGAAATTGGCTGAAGAAGAAACCGAACGCCTCTTGCGAATGGAAGATATCTTGCACGACAGGGTTGTCGGGCAAGATGAAGCCGTTGATGCGGTTTCCAAAGCGGTGCGCCGTGCCCGCGCAGGTCTGAAAGATCCTAACCGCCCCATTGGGTCCTTTATTTTCTTGGGACCGACCGGTGTTGGGAAAACCGAATTGGCCCGTGCCGTTGCGGAAACGCTCTTTGGGGATGAAGACGCGGTTCTCAGGATTGACATGTCCGAGTATATGGAAAAATACACGACAAGCAGGCTAGTAGGCTCGCCGCCGGGATATGTTGGTTATGATGAGGGCGGCCAACTTACGGAAAAAGTCCGCCAGCGCCCCTATTCCGTAATTTTATTGGATGAAATTGAAAAAGCACATCCGGATGTCTTTAATATCTTGCTTCAAGTATTGGAAGACGGTCACCTTACGGATTCCAAAGGTCGAAAAGTGGACTTTAGAAATACAGCCATTATTATGACCTCCAACGTAGGAGCCGCGTCGTTGAGTAACAAATTCGTCGGATTTACGACTAATACGACAGATCAAAAGCACACGGATATGAAAACGAAAGTCATCGACGAATTAAAGAAAACGTTCCGCCCCGAATTTCTAAACCGAATTGATGAAACGATTGTGTTCCATAGCCTTGAAAAGAAACACATTAGGCAAATCGTTGGATTAATGGCCAATGAACTGAAAAAACGGCTTAATGAACAAGAAGTCAACTTTGAACTTACCGATGAAGCAATGGAAAAAATTGCCGATGAAGGATTTGATCCCGATTACGGAGCACGTCCGCTTCGCCGTGCTTTGCAGAAGCAAGTGGAAGACCGTTTATCCGAAGAGTTGTTAAAAGGCAACATTGAAAAAGGACAAACGGCGGTTATTGCTTATAAAGACGGTGCGTTTGAAGTTCAGTTAAAGTCTAAAGTAACATCGTAAGTATGAAGCCGGGTTTTTTTCCCGGCTTTTCTTTTCACGGAAACGGTTTAGCCAGGCACTGGTTCCATACGATAGAGAAGGGGGAGAATGATGGCGAAAACAAAGACCAAGTTTGTTTGTCAGGAATGTACGTATGAATCCCGGAAGTGGATGGGCCGTTGCCCTTCATGCCAGAATTGGAACACGTTAGTAGAGGAGATAGAACAGGATGAGCCGAAACGCCCGGGCAGCACGGTGCGTTCCGTTGGCAGTAATCGCCCACAAAAAATTAGCCAGATAAATACCCAAGACGAACCGCGAATGACAACGAAATTATCAGAATTAAATCGTGTTTTAGGAGGGGGGATTGTCCCCGGTTCCCTCGTTCTTGTCGGAGGCGACCCCGGGATCGGCAAGTCCACGCTGCTTTTGCAACTTTCCACGCTTTTGGCTGAAGACGGAAGGAAAGTGTTATATATATCCGGAGAGGAATCGGTGAAACAAACGAAAATGCGTGCGGATCGTTTGAAAGCCAAAGCGGATACCTTGTACGTGCTTACCGAAACGGATACTTCATTGATTGATCAGGCAGTGGATATGGTGCAACCGGATGTGTTGGTCATTGATTCCGTCCAAACGATGCAAACGCCGGATATTTCCTCTGCCCCCGGAAGTGTTGCACAAGTGAGGGAATCAACATCTGTTTTTATGAGCATGGCAAAATCCCGGGGCATTTCGGTGTTCGTTGTCGGTCACGTGACGAAACAAGGGTCGATTGCAGGACCGAAAATGTTGGAACATATGGTGGATGCGGTTTTATATTTTGAGGGGGAACGGCATCATACATTTCGAATTTTACGGGCAGTGAAAAATCGCTTTGGTTCCACAAATGAAATCGGCATATTTGATATGAATGAAGAAGGTTTGCGGGAAGTGTTGAACCCGTCGGAAATTTTCTTGGAAGAGCGTTCGGAAGGGGTTGCGGGTGCAACTGTTGTGGCCTCCCTTGAAGGAACCCGTCCCGTGTTGGTAGAGTTGCAAGCCCTTGTTGCTCCGACCAGCTATGCTAATCCCCGACGTACGGCAACCGGAGTTGACCATAATCGTGTTTCCTTGCTGATGGCGGTATTGGAAAGGCGAGTAGGCATGTTGCTTCAAAATCAAGATGCTTATATTAATGTTGCGGGTGGCGTAAAATTGGATGAACCGGCTGTAGATTTGGCACTGGCGACGAGTATCGCTTCGAGTTTTCGCAATCAAGCGACACGACCGACGGATGTTGCGATCGGTGAAGTAGGCTTAACGGGGGAAATACGCAGAGTTTCCCGTATTCAGGAGAGGGTGAAGGAAAGCGCGAAACTAGGGTTTGAACGATGTATCATTCCCGAAAAAAATATGGGTGGCTGGAAAGCGCCCGACCAAATGACATGTGTAGGTGTTGGCTCCTTGGAAGAGGCATTGGATGTGATGCTTGATCAACGAGTAAAAACTTGGTAATAGGAAGTGAAACAAACGATGAGTGACCGTGACCGTGATCATTTTATCAATCATGTATTCCCGTTCCTTGCACCCGGAACCCCTTTCAGGGAAGGGGTGGATAATGTATTGCGCGCGAGGACGGGAGGGCTGATTATTGTTGGATTTAGCGAGAATGTTGAAAAAATTGTGGACGGTGGTTTTGAAATTGAAGCAGCGTATTCCCCTGCCCAACTCTATGAATTGGCAAAAATGGATGGCGCCATTATCCTCAGCAAAAATGTTGATACCATTCTTTATGCAAATGTTCAACTTGTACCGGATAGCAAAATACATTCAAATGAAACCGGCATGCGCCACCGTACGGCAGAACGTGTGGCCAAATCTACCGGGGAGCTTGTGATTGCCATCTCTGAACGCCGCCATGTTATTACTTTGTATCAAGGCGATCATCGTTATGCGCTCAAGGATATGGGTGTCATTTTGACAAAAGCGAATCAAGCCATTCAAACATTGGAAAAATATAAAGCGGTATTGGATCAGAGCATTACGAATCTCGGAGCCCTTGAATTTGAAAGGCTCGTCACCTATCAGGATGTTTCGCAAGTTCTCCATCGCGTGGAGATGGTCTTGCGAGTGAAGCGAGAACTGATTACTTATGTGCACGAACTGGGAAACGAAGGCCGACTCATCACGATGCAACTCAATGAGATTTTAACGAACGTGGAACGGGAAGCGTTTTTACTTTTGAAAGACTATGTCAATCATAAAGAAACAGATGCCTCCGAAGCATTTCGTGAATTACAAATTTTATCGGAGAAAAAGCCGTTAAACGATGAGATGATCCTACGATTGCTCGGGTATACAGGACGGCTTGAAAATCAGGAAAGGATATTATCTTCACGGGGATACCGGTTGTTGCATCGCATTCCGAGGCTTCCCTCCATGATTATCGATAACATTGTCGAGTATTTCAGCACTTTGGACGCGATTAGCAATGCGAATTTAACCGATTTTGGAAAAGTGGAAGGAATTGGGGAAACAAGAGCGAAATTAGTAAGGGAGGGGCTAGAACGCGTGCAAGAGCAAATGTTTATTGATCGTCATATTTAATCTTTTTGTGATGAAAGTGTAAGGCGTAAACTGATAGTATAGGGGTACATTCCCCGGAAGGGAGTGATGTTTTTTCAAGGAAAGTAAATTTGAGATTCAAAGGTTAGACGGAAAGCTTTTTGGCAATAATGAAAAGAGGGAGGTGAATGATATTCTAAAACGAATGGTGCAAGTGTTTTTTGTCGTTATTGGTGGGGCCCTCGGTTTTATATTTATGTCCGAAATTATTTCATCATTGAACATGCAACTGCCTGCCTGGTTGATGAATGAGTATGTAGGTGGCAGCGTTGGTGCACTGTTATTCTTTATTTTATCTATGTGGGTGGCTGATCCGATTGTTCGCGCGTTAAGTGTTGTCGAGGAGGCGATTATAAAGGCGCCGATTACAAATGTGTTATTTGGCACCATAGGATTAATGTTCGGGTTGATCGTTGCCTTTTTGATTGGGCTTCCGTTGGGAGAAATTCAAATTCCGGTAATCAGCCAGGTTGTGCCGATATTTATGACGATTATTTTAGGTTACTATGGTTTCCGCATTGGCTCTCAAAAGCGGGATGAAATTGTTGCCCTTGCCGGCGGTTTAGGCAAGAGCGGCAATAAGGACCGTAAAAAAGGGGATAGCCGGGCCGCTCTTAATGAAAATGAAAGCGAGCAACCGTCGGTTCCCATAAAAATTTTTGATACCAGTGTGATCATCGATGGACGCATTTCCGATGTTTGTCGGACACGTTTTCTGGAAGGGACGATTGTCATTCCCAAATTTGTGCTTGATGAACTGCAACATATTGCAGATTCCTCCGATGCTTTGAAGCGGAATCGGGGCAGAAGGGGCCTTGATATTCTTAATCAAATCCAGAAGGAAAGCTCTGTCGAAGTGAAAATCGAGGATATCGATTTCGAAGATGTAGATGCTGTTGACAGTAAACTCGTTAAATTGGCGCAAAAAACGAATGGCGTTGTCGTAACGAATGATTTCAATTTGAATAAAGTGTGTGATCTGCAGGGCGTCGGTGTATTAAATATTAACGATCTTGCCAACGCGGTCAAACCGGTTGTTTTACCCGGGGAAGAAATGTCCGTGCAAGTGATTAAAGATGGCAAAGAAGAAGGCCAGGGCGTCGGATATCTTGATGATGGCACGATGATCGTCATCGAAGATGGCCGTTCCTATATCGGTCGTCAATTGGACGTCATTGTGACGAGCGTGTTGCAGACGAGCGCCGGCAGGATGATTTTTGCAAAACCAAAATTACTTGAAAAAGCGCTTTAATTCTCATTGTTTCAAGCCCTGATCATTATAAAGTTAGTGGTCAGGGCTTCTCTTATATGCCGGTTGCTTTTCAGCCCCTTTCAATTGTATCATAAAGTGAATCTTCCATCAGAGGGGCTTTTCCTCTGATGGTTAGTTGAACGAATCGGGGTGTTAGTCGCCCGTTAACTCCCGCTTGCGAGTTTGAAGCGGGAGTTTTACGGGCGCTTACCACCGGGATGAAGGTTGTTATTACAAGGGGGGCGGGAAAAAAGGATGGCATATACGGTAATTGTACCGGCAGCCGGTCAAGGGAAGCGTATGAATGCAGGGGCCAACAAGCAATTTTTAAACATTCAAGCAGTTCCGCTTATCGTTCGTACGCTGCAAATATTTGAAAATGACGAAGCTTGCCAGGCAATGATTGTTGTTGCTAACAAAGATGAAATTATAGAGATGAAACGGTTATTCACGGATTATGGATTAAGCAAAGTGACAGCACTCGTTCCCGGCGGTCAGGAGCGTCAAGAGAGTGTGTATGCCGGCCTGTCGGAGATCAAACAGACGGAAGGGGTCGTTTTGGTTCATGACGGTGCCCGTCCGTTCGTCCGTCCGGAAGAGATTCGAAGACTTGTGGCCGAAGTTGGGGAAACACAAGGAGCTGTATTGGCGACGAAGGTGAAGGATACCATAAAGAAAGGCTCTCGCGAGCAAATTGTGACAGAAACATTGGCGCGCGATGAGCTGTGGGCCGTTCAAACCCCACAGGCATTTTCTTATAAGCTGTTAAAAAAAGCACATGATGTCGCGAAAAAGAAAGCTTTTACAGGGACGGACGATGCCGGCCTCGTTGAACATATAGGGGGCAGGGTGCGACTCATCCCCGGAAATGAAGAAAACATAAAATTAACGACGCCGTATGATATCGGCATCGCCGAAATGATACTCGAAAAAAGAAAGGAAGATGAGGATGAGAATCGGGCAAGGTTTTGACGTGCATGCCTTTGCGAAAGACCTGCCGTTGATCATTGGCGGTGTGTCTATTCCGTATGACTACGGGTTAGAAGGGCATTCCGATGCTGATGTTTTGTTGCATGCCATTGCCGATGCTTGCCTGGGCGCTATCGGCGAAGGGGATATCGGCCGCCATTTTCCGGACACGGACCCTGCCCATGCCGGCGCGGATTCGGCCGATTTATTGAAAGAAGTGTTTGAGTTGGCGGAGCATAAAGGGTATACGCTCGGCAACTTGGATGCAACGATTATCGCCCAGAAGCCGAAAATGGCTCCTTACATAGCACCTATGCGCGAAAGAATCGCCGAGCTGTTCCGTTCGGAGCTCTCCCAAGTGAATGTGAAGGCGACAACTTCCGAAAAGCTTGGGTTTACCGGCCGTGAAGAAGGCATTGCGGCAATGGCGGTTATTTTACTGGAAAGCAAATAATATCGTTTATTTTGGATGTATGGTACAATCTTTGCAAGAGAAATCAGGACGTAAGGGAATAGGAAGGTGTTAGCGATGACACAGGAAGTCCGGGTTCGATTTGCGCCAAGCCCAACGGGACATTTGCATATCGGCGGCGCTCGGCAAGCGCTTTTTAATTATTTATTCGCCCGGCATCATAACGGTAAATTTATCGTGCGGATTGAAGATACGGACCAAGCGCGGAACATCGATGATGCGACGGATAAATTAATGGAGAGCATGAAATGGCTCGGGTTGGATTGGGATGAAAGCATCGAAAACGGCGGTCCCTATGCCCCTTATCGAAGCAGTGAACGATTCGACATTTATGCCGAATATATTGAACAATTGCTTGAAGAAAATAAAGCCTATCGTTGTTATATGACCAGCGAAGAACTTGAAGCAGAGCGGGAGGCGCAAATCGCACGAGGGGAAATGCCGAAGTATAGCGGCAGGGACCGCGATTTGACGAGGGAACAAGAAAAAGCATACGAAGCAAAAGGCATCAAGCCGGTGGTGCGTTTTCGTGTTCCCGACACCAAGGAAGTACCTTCTGTTGCCATCAACGATGTTATTCGCGGGGAAGTGAGTTTCGAAACGGATGGGATTGGCGATTTTGTCATCGCCCGCTCCGACATGGTGCCGACCTATAACTTCGCGGTCGTCGTCGACGACTATTTGATGAAAATCACCCACGTGATTCGCGGAGAGGAACATTTGTCCAATACCCCAAGACAAGCCCTTGTATACGATGCATTTGGATGGGAGCGGCCGCATTTTGCCCATGCGCCGCTAATTCTTAACGAAGACAGGCAAAAAATGAGCAAGCGGGAAGAATCGATTATGCAGTTTGTCGAGCAGTATCGGGATTTCGGTTATTTGCCGGAAGGCCTTGTCAATTTCCTTGCATTGCTCGGATGGTCACCGGGCACGGAGGAAGAAAAATTTACCGTCGATGAACTGATTGAAAAATTCTCCCTCGAGCGTGTGTCAAAAGCGCCGGCGGTGTTTGATAAAGACAAACTAGCGTGGATGAACAACCAATACATGAAAGAAGCGGATTCTGACCGATTGACGGCGCTTGTCATTCCCCATTTGCAAGAGGAAGGCTTAGTGGGATCATCCTATACGGAAGAGGACCGGGACTGGTTGAAGAAACTTGTAGAGATTTATCAAGAACAAATGCATTACGCTGAAGAGTTTGTTTCATTAGCCTCCCTATTTTTCCAATCATCGATTGATTACGAGACAGATGCTTTAGATGTGCTAAACGAGGCCCATGTTCCCGAGGTAATGACAACGTTGTCTGCACAGTTGGACCAAGTCGAAGCCTTTGAAGCGCCGGAGATAAAAAAAGCAGTCAAAGCGACGCAAAAGGAAACCGGCTATAAAGGAAAAAAATTATTCATGCCGATTCGCGCGGCTGTTACCGGCCGAACACACGGGCCGGAATTGCCGAAAGCCATTGAACTACTCGGAAAGGAAACTGTACAGGCAAGATTAGCCGACGCGTCGCATATACAACAATAAAGTGAAACCGAACGTTGACAAGGAAGAGTAATCGATTGTGTTTCTTTCCAGAGACGGCTACAGAGCTGGGAGTAGCCGAAGAAGCCATCGGTGAATGCCCCTTGGAGTCTTTCGTTGAAAATCTAAGTAGGCGAAAGCGGCTCGCGGCCGTTAAACCGTATGAGGGGAGCCTTTTTGGCTCTAACAGGGTGGAACCGCGTGAAAAGCGTCTCTGTGCGTTAGGCACAGAGTTTTTTTATTGGCAGAATTTTTTCCGGCGGAAAAGAATCGTCGGTTGAAACAATCATTCATAAGGGGTGAGGGGGAACTATGTGGCGAACATTAAAGCGTGACATTGATGTTGTTTTTTTGCGTGATCCGGCGGCAAGAAACCGTCTTGAAGTTATATTGACGTACGCTGGCGTTCATGCGGTTTGGAGTCACCGCATCGCCCATTGGTTTTATAAAAAACGCCGATATCTTATCGCTCGGATAATCTCGCAAATCAGCCGTTTTTTTACCGGGATCGAAATCCATCCGGGAGCGGTTATCGGGGAACGATTGTTTATTGACCATGGCATGGGGGTCGTTATCGGAGAAACGTGTGAAATCGGCAACGATGTTACGATTTACCAAGGCGTGACCTTGGGAGGGACAGGGAAAGAACAAGGGAAACGGCATCCGACGGTTGAAGATCATGTACTATTTGCGACGGGCGCGAAAGTATTAGGGTCGATGCGGATCGGGCATCATTCCAATATCGGCGGTGGAGCCGTTGTTCTTAATGAAGTGCCGCCCAATTCTACTGTTGTCGGTGTCCCGGGGCGTGTCGTTGTGCAGGATGGTGTGAAGGTAAATCAGGACTTGCAGCACCATTTACTGCCTGATCCCGAGGATGATCGCTTTACGGCCTTGGAAAAAGAAGTGGAACGGTTACGTTTGGAATTGAAAGAGCTTAGGAAGAAAGAACAGGAGTGAAAGAACGATGGCGGTACAAATGTACAACACGTTAACGAGGCAAAAAGAAACTTTTCAACCTCTTGAAGAGGGAAAGGTAAAGATGTATGTGTGCGGACCGACGGTTTATAATTATATTCACATCGGTAACGCCAGATCTTCGATTGTTTTTGACATGATCCGGCGCTATTTGATCTATCGCGGTTATGATGTACAGTATGTCACGAATTTTACCGATGTGGATGACAAAATTATTGATGCTGCCAAAGAAGCCGGTGAAGATGTTTTTGCCCTGGCCGAGCGGTTTATCCGCCAGTTCCATGAAGATACGTCGGCATTGGGGGTGAAACGGGCAGATATTCATCCGCGTGTAACGGAGACGATGACTGATATTATCACTTTCATCGAATCGCTCATTACTAAAGGCTACGCGTATGCATCCGATGGAGATGTTTATTTTAAAACGAAAGCTTTTCCCGATTATGGAAAGCTGTCGGGACAATCCACCGACGACCTTCAAGCGGGTGCCCGTATCGAAATTGGCGAACAAAAACAGGACCCTTTGGATTTTGCATTGTGGAAAGCGGCAAAAGACGGGGAAGTGTCTTGGGACAGTCCTTGGGGCAAAGGGCGGCCCGGCTGGCACATCGAATGCTCGGCGATGGTAAAAAAATATTTGGGAGAGACGATTGACATTCATGCCGGCGGGCAAGATCTCATGTTTCCCCACCATGAAAATGAAGTAGCGCAATCGGAGTCTTTGCTGGAGGAGCCGATGGCAAATTATTGGCTTCATAACGGCTATCTTCAGATTGATAATGAAAAAATGTCCAAGTCGCTCGGAAATTTCGTGCTCGTCAACGATTTAGTTCAACAACACGATCCCGAAGCGATCCGCTTCTTTATTTTACAATCGCATTACCGGCACCCGCTTAATTTTAACGCTGAATTGGTGGAAGCCGCAGGAGCCGGGTTGGCGAGGATCCGCACGTTTGTGGAAAATGTCCGGCACCGTTACCGGGCGAGTGCGGATTTTGCAGGGAACGAGCAGTGGTTAAAGAAGATTGCGGATTTTAAGGATCGTTTTATCAAGGAGATGGACGACGATTTCCACACGGGAAATGCGATTACGGTTTTGTTTGATTTTGTAAAAGAGGGGAATCGCTATTTGCAAGACCCTCATACGTCCAAAGATGTATTGCAAAAAATGCTGGATGCATTTGCGGAGTGGGGAGACGTGCTAGGCATTTCTTTTTCCGTCGAAGAAGAGCTGTTGCCGGCTGATATCGAAAATTATATCGAACAACGAAAAGAAGCGCGGGCGCATAAAAATTTTCAGGAAGCCGACCGCATTCGGGATTTGTTAAAAGAGAAGGATATCGAGCTTGAAGACACCCCGCAAGGCACGCGTTGGAAACGAGTGTTGAAATCATGAGCGCCATTGATCCTGCGCAGCTAAATGGTTTGGCACTCGCGTATATCGGGGATGCTGTCTATGAGTTGTATACACGCACCCATTTTTTGCAGGCAGGGTATACGCGTGCTGGGCAGCTCCATCAGAAAACGACGTCTTACGTGAGCGCGAATGCACAAGCCAATCATTTGCATCGTTGGTTGGAGAATCAACGGTTGAACGCGGATGAAGAGATTATCGTCCGCCGCGGCCGCAACGCAAAATCGGGAAACGTCCCGAAAAATACCGATGCGTTTACGTATCGGTACAGTACCGGCTTTGAAGCTCTGATTGGTTATTTACACCTTTGCGGTCATCATGAACGGTTAAAGGAGTTGTTGTCGGAAATGCCCGGCATTTGGGAGGATGAAAACGATGAACGAGAATGAGTGGTTAACCGGCCGCAACCCTGTGTTTGAGGCGCTTCATTCTTCTGCATCCGTTCAAAAAATTTGGGTGGCACAAGGGGTGAAGAAAGGGGCTATACAGGGATTGATTTCCAAAGCGAAAGAAAGAAACATTGTCATCACGTACGTGCCCCGAAAAAAAATAGATCAGCTGACCGGTGTTCAAAACCATCAAGGCATTGCAGCTTCGGTTTCGGCTTACGCCTATGCAGAGATGGACGCTTTGTTTGATCGCGCGGCGCAAAAAGGACAAGCACCTTTTTTTATTCTGTTGGACGGCATTGAGGATCCGCAAAATTTAGGGACTATATTGCGGAGCGCGGATGCAGCCGGCGCTGACGGTGTCATCATCCCCAAACATGGGGCGAGCGGCCTCACCGGCGCGGTAGCGAAAGTTTCATCGGGTGCGATTGAACATGTTCCGGTCGTAAAGGTGACAAATCTCGTGCGAACGATGGAACGTTTGAAAAAAGAAGGGTTTTGGATGGTCGGAACGGATGCCCGTGCTGAAGCCGATTACCGTGAACTGGATGGGGATATGCCTGTTGTTTTGGTCATTGGCAGTGAAGGAAAAGGGATGAGTCGTCTCGTGAGAGAAGCCTGCGACTTTTTATATCGGATTCCGATGTCGGGCGAAGTTTCTTCTTTGAATGCTGCCGTGTCGTGTAGCCTCCTGATGTATGAAGTGCAGCGGAAACGCCATCCATTGGGAGGTGCAACGCGATGAAAGAAATCGTGCTTGTCGATGGCTATAACATCATCGGAGACTGGCCGGCATTGAAACATGTCAAGAAATATTCGCTCATAGAAGCGCGGGATTTACTCATTGGAAAAATGGCAGAGTATCAAGCGGTGACAGGGAGGCGAGTGATTATTGTTTTCGATGCCCATATGGTGCCTGGTACGGGGAGCAAAGATAAACACCACCGTGTAGAGGTTGTTTATACCCGCGAGCGGGAAACCGCAGATGAGCGTATTGAAAAGCTCGTAAGTAAACTGAAAAATGTCGAAACACAAGTATATGTCGCCACGTCGGATTATGTGGAGCAATCGGTGACATTTGGAAGTGGCGCGCTTCGTACATCTGCCCGCGAGTTAAGAATACAAATGGATGATGTTGAACAACATGTCGCCGAACGGGTCTCGCGGGTGAAAAAAGTAAACGATTATGGGAATCGTGTCATATCTAAAGACGTCGCTGAATATTTTGAAAAGTGGCGTCGAAACAATTAATAAGTGATTGACTTGCCGTATTGTGCTCTTTATACTACTAGATACAGAGACTTTCATAAAAGGAAAGATCCCGCGCAACTCCGGCCGGTCGATCACCATGGCCTGTGGCGCACGAACACCGGGATAAACGATACATAGAAGGCGAGGGCGAGGGATGGTTGTGAATGTACACTTCATAGAGACGAAACAGCGATACGTTGAGGAGACAGAAGAAGAGCGGCTTATAAAAAAAGCACATCAGGGAGACTCCGCTGCGTTGGAGAAATTGATTCACAAGTACAAAAACTTTGTCCGTGTAAAATCCCGATCTTATTTTCTTATGGGGGCTGATCACGAGGATATTGTACAAGAAGGGATGATTGGTCTCTTTAAGGCCATTCGTGATTTTAAGGGAAACAAGCGCTCCTCTTTTCGCGCTTTTGCGGAACTTTGCATCACGCGCCAAATTATTACCGCGGTCAAAGCCGCTACCCGTCAGAAACACTTTCCTTTAAATTCATATGTATCGTTGGACAAGCCCATTTATGATGAAGAATCGGAGCGCACGTTGATGGATGTGATTTGCGGCACCATTGTCACAAACCCTGAAGAAATGCTCATTAATCAAGAAGACTGGGAAGATGTTGATCATAAAATCACCGAATTATTAAGTGAATTGGAACAAAAAGTACTTCGCCTTTATTTGGACGGGCATTCCTATCAGGAAATTTCTGTCGCTGCAGATGCACATGAAAAATCGATTGATAATGCATTGCAACGGGTAAAAAGGAAGCTTGAAAAATTTACGCGAAAAAAGAAAATTTTACTCTAAAAAAAGACAGAATCTTCGACTGTTTTCGAGGATTTGCACACATCCAAATGAGCGCGGGTCGTCGATTCGTGCTCTTGTTTTTCGATGAGCGAAATGCCTCTGATTGACACTGGGGGCCTGCTATGGTACAGTTTATGGCATGATTTGCAGCTAACCGGGATTCAATACTTATACAAATAGAAAGACTTGAGTTGAAAACAGACCGGGAGCGGTTGTTTTTTTATGTTTGCAGGTAAGAAAGTATAAACCAACTTACTTACCTGCATAAGTGCAACTAAGGTTTTCGCCATACAAGCTTGGCGAAAAGCCAAGCTTTCTAATAAAGATTTTTTCGAGGCCAATAACAGGGGAGGGGCTCGTAATTATTAAAAATAGTGTCAAGTTCCTGCGTGAAGTAGGAAAAGAAATGAAACGTGTCACTTGGCCAACACCGGGAGAACTTTTCAAGTATACGCGAACGGTGGTGGTTACACTCATCTTTATTACGATTTTTTTCGCGCTTGTAGACTCTGGGCTGTCTTATCTCGTGGAAACATTCCTCGCTTAAGAGATGGGATGATCGAGTAAGGAAGCTAATTTGCGGAAGGAGGAAAGGGATCAATCAACCGGTCCGTTCAATTATGGAGAAAAACTGGTATGTGGTCCACACGTATTCCGGGTATGAAAACAGGGTGAAAATTAACCTGGAAAAGCGGGTGGCGTCCATGGAGATGTTGGACAAGATCTTCAGGGTGCTTGTCCCGATGGATGAAGAGAAGGAAACGAAAGACGGAAAGACGAAGACCGTCAGCAAAAAAACATTTCCCGGATACGTTATCGTGGAAATGATTATGACCGATGATTCTTGGTATGTGGTACGAAACACTCCGGGTGTCACCGGTTTTGTCGGTTCACCCGGAGCAGGTTCAAAACCCAACGCGCTTTTACCGGACGAAGTGGACGACATTTTGCAGAAAATGGGTGAAGATGTACCAAAAGCGGAAATTGACGTTCAATTGAAAGAGTCGGTAAAAGTGAAAGATGGTCCGTTCACTGATTTTACGGGCACTGTAGAAGAAATTAATGGGGAACAACAAAAGCTCAAAGTACACGTCAATATGTTCGGTCGGGAAACGCCTGTAGAGCTTGATTTTAATCAAGTAGAAAAAGTATAACCGTAAGAGGGAAAAGACAAGATGGATGTGATCTTCTTGCCTGCATAATTAAAAATGCTTGCGGTTTATCTTTTTAGATGATACGATTTATTTTGTTTGCTTCGATTAAGAAGTGATAAGTGGGAGGGCAGCTGTGCCCGAAACACCACAATACGAATGAAGGAGGTGTGTCGCGTGGCTAGAAAGGTAGAGAAAGTAGTTAAACTTCAAATTCCTGCAGGAAAAGCCAACCCGGCACCGCCAGTCGGTCCTGCACTCGGTCAGGCTGGGATCAATATCATGGGTTTTTGTAAAGAATTCAATGCTCGCACCCAAGAGCAGGCAGGGACGGTTATCCCTGTAGAGATTAGCGTTTATGAAGATCGCTCCTTTACATTTATCACAAAAACGCCGCCGGCTCCGGTTTTGCTAAAAGAAGCCGCAGGTGTAAAAGGCGGATCCGGTGAACCGCATAAGACGAAAGTCGGCAGTGTGAGCGCCGATAAAGTTCGCGAAATTGCGGAAGCGAAAATGGAAGATCTTAATGCCGAAAGTGCAGAAGCAGCCATCCGTATGATTGAAGGCACTGCGCGTAGCATGGGCATCACGATTGAAGGATAGATCATATTCCGGATTTGACAAAACCGGTGTATGGTATGGTTCTACGTGGGAGGTAAAACCGTTAATACCACAATAGAGGAGTTGAAATGAAATGCCTAAAAAACAAGGGAAAAAATTTATAGATGCACAAAAACAAGTGGATACGTCACGCAACTACACATCCGTCGAGGCATTGGAGCTCGTGCAAAAAGTAGCTCCAGCGAATTTTGATGAGACGGTAGAAGTTGCGGTTCGTCTCGGTGTTGATCCGCGTAAAGCCGATCAACAAATCCGCGGTGCCGTTGTTCTCCCTCACGGAACAGGGAAAACAAAGCGTGTACTCGTATTTGCAAAAGGCGAAAAAGCAAAAGAAGCTGAGGAAGCCGGCGCCGATATTGTCGGCGAGGAAGAGCTTGTCAATCGTATTCAACAAGGTTGGTTGGATTTTGATGTCGTTGTGGCGACACCCGATATGATGGCTCAGGTTGGTAAACTCGGACGCGTGCTTGGTCCCCGCGGCTTAATGCCGAACCCGAAAACAGGGACGGTAACGATGGATATCGCTCAAGCGGTGAACGAAATTAAAGCAGGTAAAGTCGAGTACCGTGTGGAGAAAGCAGGAAATGTGCATGTGCCGATCGGAAAAGTGTCTTTCGATGCGCAGCAGTTGAACGAGAATCTTAATACGGTCATCGACACGCTTGCAAAGGCAAAACCATCTGCCGCCAAAGGCGTCTATATGCGAAATATCTCGGTCGCTTCTTCCATGGGACCGGGTGTAAAGGTAACGACAAGCGGAATTAGTGTTTGACACTCGCTTTTGTCTTGCCTATAATCAACATTGGCAAACGAAAATCGTATCAACCGTAGACAGCAGGTGCGCGTTTTGTGCTTAATGTCCTGCCGAGGTTTATTTCACATCATAGCGGACAATCCGGTTTGGGCTGTTCAAATGAGGAGAAGACCTTTTTATGTCTACGTAAAACGCGGTGTAAAGAGGTCTTTTTTATGTTCCAAAGACGCTCAAACCCGTTCTGCGTTAGTGATTAAATAGAGTAGGGGGTGGAATGATGAGCACTGTGCTCGAACAAAAACAAGCGGTCGTACAAGAAATTGCCGATAAGCTTGCGAACAGTGAATCGATTATTTTCGTCGATTACCGCGGACTCAATGTCGCTCAAGCAACGGAACTTCGCAGCAAGCTTCGTGAAGCGGACGTAGAGTTTAAGGTATATAAAAATACAATGACACGCCGCGCGACGGAAGAAACGAACTACACGGATGTTGATGAGCATCTCGTCGGGCCGACAGCAATTGCTACGAGCCGTACCGATGCAGTGGCAGCCGCGAAAGTTTTGCATAACTTCTCGAAAGAGAATGAAGCACTTGAGATCAAGACAGGCATCATCCAGGGAGAGGTAACAGCTGTTGACGACATCAAGCAACTTGCCGAGCTTCCTTCTTACGACGGGCTTATGTCCATGTTGCTCAGTGTCTTGCAAGCGCCGCTTCGCAACTTCGCTCTTGCTTCCAAAGCAGTGGCTGACCAAAAAGAGGGAAACGAAGACGCATCTTAAACTATATTCCTTAAGGAGGATATTATAATGGCAAAAGAACAAATCATTGAAGAAATTAAAGGCATGACCGTTCTTGAACTGAACGATCTTGTCAAAGCCATCGAAGAAGAATTCGGAGTAACTGCAGCAGCACCGGTTGCTGTCGGCGGTGGCGACGGTGGCGGAGAAGCTGCCGAAGAAGAACAGACGGAATTTAACGTTGTGCTAAATAGCGCGGGTGCTTCCAAAATTAACGTCATCAAAGTTGTGCGCGGCATAGCAGATCTTGGCCTTAAAGAGGCAAAAGCGCTTGTGGACGGTGCTCCGGAAACAATCAAAGAAGGCGTGAGCAAAGAAGACGCCGAAGACATGAAGAGCCAGCTTGAAGAAGCCGGCGCAGAAGTTGAATTAAAATAAAAGCATTGTAAACGAAAAAGCTTCCCTGCAACTGTGTAGGGAAGCTTTTTCTCCACGACGAGGAGGTGAAAACCGTTGTCGCAACATTATTACAGCCGGCATCCGGAGTCATCGAGTGAAGAGCGATCGTTTACAATCGAAGTGAAAGGACGCTCGTTTTCTTTCGTTGCCGACCACGGGGTTTTTTCAAAAGAAGGATTGGACTTCGGGAGCCGTTTTTTGATTGAGTCATTTACCGATCCTGATATTTCCGGTCCGCTCTTGGATATGGGGTGTGGATACGGACCAATCGGGATTGTTCTCGCGGCATTTTCCGAGCGCCGCGTAGTGATGAGTGATGTGAATGAGCGGGCGGTAGCGCTTGCGCGGCAAAATGTTACCCGTAACGATGCAAATCGGGTGGAAGTTGTGTCGGGAGATCGTTTTTCGGGTGTGGGGAACGAGGAACGGTTTTCGGCAATTGTGATGAATCCTCCGATTCGGGCAGGGAAAGCGACGGTGCACGCGATTTATTCGGAGGCCTATGATTACTTGCTGCCCGGGGGTGCGCTCTGGGTTGTGATCCGAAAAAAACAAGGGGCACCGACAACAAAACGAAAACTTCAAGAATTATATAGGGAAGTCGTTGAAGTGAAGAAAGCAAAAGGGTATGTCGTTTTGAAGGCCCAAGCATGATTTCGGAGGTGCGAAGTGAGAGGTGAGCGCAAAAAATGGTTGACCTTCAGGTTGCTTTATGGTACTATCATATAATGCGTATAACTATATGAATCGTATCGTTTTTCTTTTCATTTACTCGTATAAAGGTTATTGGGTTTGGGAACACTGGTATAATCCGAAAAAATTGCCCCGAAACGATTTTGGGTTAAATTCATTGTACTACGTGTTGCCCCCTTGTATATAACTGACGGCATCATTCTTTTAAAAATTAGCCGATTGCTATTTAAAGAATGATCTTTTTTCTCTCGTAGCATGGGCCGTGCCGGGGGCCTGAAGGATGCTAAACAATATACGGATTTTGAGGGGTGAATTCGTTGACAGGTCAACTTATTCAGTATGGACGTCATCGCCAGCGAAGAAGCTATGCAAGAATTAGCGAGGTACTTGAGCTACCTAATCTCATTGAGATTCAAACGTCTTCCTATCAGTGGTTTCTCGATGAAGGGATGCGAGTCATGTTTCAGGACATCTCCCCTATAGAAGATTTTACTGGCAATCTCGTCTTGGAATTTATCGACTATAGCCTTGGTGAGCCGAAGTACTCCGTCGAAGATTCTAAAGAGCGGGATGTCACGTATTCTGCTCCATTACGTGTGAAGGTCCGTCTCATGAACCAGGAAACCGGTGAGGTGAAGGAACAGGAAGTATTCATGGGTGACTTCCCGCTCATGACCGATACCGGAACATTTATTATTAACGGGGCCGAACGCGTGATTGTTTCCCAACTTGTTCGTTCTCCCAGTGTTTATTACAACCAAAAATTCGATAAAAACGGGAAAAGAGGGTTTACCGCGACCGTCATCCCGAATCGCGGTGCTTGGCTTGAATTTGAAACGGATGCGAAAGATATTACGTACGTACGGATCGATCGCACCCGGAAAATTCCCGTAACGGTCCTATTAAGGGCACTTGGCTTTGGGTCAGACCAGGAGATCGTTGATTTAATAGGTGAAAATGAGTTTCTGCGCAATGCTTTGGAAAAAGACAATACGGATGATACGGAGAAAGCGCTGTTGGAAATCTATGAGCGTCTTCGTCCCGGCGAGCCGCCGACGGTAGACAATGCCCGCAGCTTGCTTGAATCCCGCTTTTTTGATCCGAAACGATATGATTTAGCGAATGTAGGGCGCTATAAAATCAATAAGAAGTTGCATATTAAAGAGCGTCTTTTTAATCAAGTTTTAGCAGAGACCCTAGCGGATCCGGAAACCGGGGAAATTCTCGCGGAAGAAGGAACACTCATTGACAGGCGTGTGCTTGACCGTTTGCTTCCCTATCTGGAAGATGGTCTCGGGTTCACATCCTTCAGGATCGCCGGAGGTATTGTTGACGAGGAGAGCGAAGTAACCGTTCAATCGGTTAAAGTTTATGCCCCTAACGATCCGGATGGCGAGCAGACGATTGAAGTTATTAGCAACGGGACCTTGGATTCCGGGATCAAAAACATTACGCCTGAAGATATCGTCGCTTCCATTAGCTATTTCTTCAATTTGCTTCATGGTGTCGGCGGCACGGATGATATTGATCACCTCGGAAATCGCCGTTTGCGCTCGGTCGGTGAATTGTTGCAAAATCAGTTCCGCATTGGTTTATCCCGAATGGAACGTGTCGTGCGCGAACGTATGTCTATTCAAGACCCGAGCCAAATCACGCCGCAAGGGCTCATTAATATTCGTCCGGTCATTGCTTCCATCAAAGAGTTTTTCGGAAGCTCTCAGCTTTCGCAATTTATGGATCAAACGAACCCGCTTGCCGAGCTGACCCATAAGCGTCGTTTGTCTGCGCTCGGTCCCGGCGGTTTAACGAGAGAACGGGCCGGTATGGAAGTTCGTGACGTTCACTATTCTCACTATGGGCGTATGTGCCCGATTGAAACACCTGAGGGTCCGAATATCGGCTTGATCAACTCCTTGTCCTCGTATGCAAAAGTCAACGAATTTGGGTTTATGGAGACGCCTTATCGGCGTGTCGACCCGGAAACAGGGGTTGTCTCCGGTCGCGTGGACTATTTGACGGCGGATGAGGAATTGAACTACGTTGTGGCCCAGGCTAACGCGAGACTAAATGAAGACGGCACGTTCGTCGATGATCATATCATTGCTCGTTTCCGTGAAGAAAATACAATCGTGTCGAAAGATCGCATTGATTACATGGATGTTTCCCCGAAACAAGTTGTCTCGGCGGCAACAGCATCCATCCCATTCCTGGAAAACGATGATTCCAACCGTGCGCTGATGGGGGCGAATATGCAGCGCCAAGCCGTTCCGTTGTTGGAGCCTGAAGCACCTGTCGTCGGAACAGGCATGGAATATGTTTCCGCAAAGGATTCCGGTGCGGCCATCACCGCCGCTCATCGCGGGATCGTCAAACGTGTGACGGCAAGAGAAATCCGGATGCGTCGTCTTGAAGAAGTAGACGGAAACGAAGTTGAAACTGATGAAGATGTATATAGAATGTCCAAGTTTATCCGTTCCAATCAAGGCACGAGCTATAATCAACGCCCGATTGTCGAAGGCGGCGATGTCATCGATAAAGGAGAAGTATTGGCCGACGGACCTTCGATGGATAAAGGGGAAATGGCGATTGGCCGAAATGTGCTTCTTGCCTTTATGACTTGGGAAGGATATAACTATGAAGATGCCATCATCCTCAGTGAACGGCTCGTAAAGGATGATGTATTCACCTCCATTCATATTGAAGAATATGAATCGGAAGCGCGTGACACGAAGCTTGGACCGGAAGAGATCACGCGCGATATCCCGAACGTCGGCGAGGACGCTTTGCGAAACCTTGATGATCGGGGCATTATCCGTGTCGGTGCCGAAATTAAAGACGGAGATATCCTTGTCGGCAAAGTGACACCGAAAGGGATGACCGAACTTACCGCTGAAGAACGCTTGCTTCATGCCATTTTCGGTGAAAAAGCGCGTGAAGTACGCGATACGTCGTTGAAAGCACCTCACGGTGGAGACGGCATTGTCCTCGATGTGAAGATCTTCAACCGTGAAGACGGCGATGAGCTGCCGCCTGGTGTGAATCAGCTTGTCCGTGTGTATATCGTGCAAAAGCGAAAGATTCACGAAGGCGATAAAATGGCCGGGCGGCACGGAAATAAAGGCGTTATTTCCCGGATTTTGCCAGAGGAAGATATGCCTTTCATGCCGGACGGCACGCCGGTAGACATGATGTTAAACCCTCTAGGGGTGCCTTCGCGAATGAATATCGGACAAGTGCTGGAAATGCACTTGGGCATGTCTGCGCGTGAACTTGGCATTCATGTTGCGACACCGGTCTTTGATGGTGCCCGTGAAGAAGATGTTCAGGAATCGCTCGAAGAAGCAGGGATAGCCAGCGACGGCAAAACGGTTTTATATGATGGGCGCAGCGGTGAGGCTTATGATAATCGTGTGTCTGTCGGTGTCATGTATATGATTAAGCTGGCGCATATGGTGGATGACAAACTGCATGCCCGGTCCACCGGTCCCTATTCATTGGTTACGCAACAACCGCTGGGCGGTAAAGCGCAATTTGGCGGCCAGCGATTTGGCGAGATGGAAGTTTGGGCACTTGAGGCCTACGGTGCTGCATATACGTTGCAAGAAATCCTAACGGTAAAGTCTGACGATACGATTGGCCGTGTTAAAACGTATGAGTCGATCGTTAAAGGCGAGAATGTACCGGAACCGGGCGTTCCGGAATCGTTCAAAGTGTTGATTAAAGAACTCCAAAGCCTTGGCATGGACGTAAAAATGCTTTCCAGCAATGAAGAAGAGATTGAAATGAAAGAGCTGGATGATGAAGAAGACCAGTCGAGCGAAAAAATGAACCTGAAATTGGAGTCTACGGAGAACGCTTAAGCATGTAAAAGAGGCAGGTGAAGGACGCCCTTTATAGCGTTCTTCACCCTTGTCACCCACGCTCCATAGACGGAAGTCAGATTTCAGGGGCCAGAGGTCGAAAAAGACTTTTTTCAGGGTCTTTCGATTTCCGGCTTTCAATGTCTGACTTCCGGAAACGTGGGCGACGAACACCCCGATTCCCTCTGACGGAAGTTTTCTAATGACAATTCGTGCGCTAAGAAAGGGAGGGACCACCCTTTGATAGATGTCAATAATTTTGAATACATGAAAGTAGGCCTTGCTTCTTCCGATAAGATCCGCAATTGGTCGAGAGGAGAAGTAAAAAAACCTGAAACCATCAACTATCGGACATTGAAACCGGAAAAAGATGGCTTGTTTTGCGAGCGTATTTTTGGTCCGCAAAAGGACTGGGAATGCCATTGCGGGAAATATAAGCGTGTCCGCTATAAAGGAGTTGTCTGTGACCGATGCGGGGTTGAAGTAACACGGGCGAAAGTACGCCGTGAGCGTATGGGGCACATTGAACTGGCAGCTCCGGTATCACACATTTGGTATTTTAAAGGTATTCCGAGTCGGATGGGGCTCGTTCTCGATATGTCCCCTCGCTCCCTCGAAGAAGTCATCTATTTTGCTTCATATGTTGTTACGGAAACAGGTGACACACCACTTGAATATAAACAGTTGCTTTCCGAAAAAGAATACCGCTCGTATTATGATAAATATGGACGTTCTTTCACCGCGCAAATGGGTGCGGAAGCGATTCGCAAGATTTTATCCGATTTAAATCTCGAGCAAGAAGTAAAAACGTTGCGAGATGAGCTTGAAACGGCACAAGGACAACGCCGCACACGTGCCATTAAACGTTTGGAAGTGCTGGAGGCTTTTCGCCATTCAGGCAATCACCCGGCATGGATGATCATGGACGTTCTCCCTATCATCCCGCCGGAATTGCGTCCAATGGTTCAGCTGGACGGTGGCCGGTTTGCCACTTCTGATTTGAATGATTTGTATCGTCGGGTGATTAACCGAAATAACCGCTTAAAGCGTTTATTGGATCTCGGAGCGCCAAGCATCATCGTCCAAAACGAAAAACGTATGCTCCAGGAAGCTGTTGATGCGCTTATTGATAACGGGAGGCGTGGCCGACCGATCACCGGTCCGGGAAACCGTCCGTTAAAATCACTTTCCCACATGCTCAAAGGGAAACAGGGACGATTCCGGCAAAATCTGCTCGGGAAGCGTGTCGACTACTCCGGCCGTTCGGTTATCGTCGTAGGTCCGAGTTTGAAAATGTATCAGTGCGGACTCCCGAAAGAAATGGCGCTGGAATTGTTTAAGCCTTTTGTCATGAAAGAGTTGGTGGCAAATGGATCGGCTCATAATATTAAAAGTGCCAAGAGGAAGGTCGATCGTGTCCAACCGGAAATATGGGATGTCCTTGAAGATGTGATCAAAGAACATCCGGTATTGCTAAACCGGGCACCAACGCTACACAGGTTGGGAATCCAGGCGTTTGAGCCGGTACTCGTTGAAGGTCGGGCCATTCGCCTGCATCCGCTCGTTTGTACGGCTTACAACGCGGACTTTGACGGGGACCAAATGGCGGTTCACGTGCCGCTATCGGCAGAAGCGCAAGCGGAAGCCCGGGTTCTGATGATGTCTGCGCAAAACATTCTAAACCCAAAGGACGGAAATCCGGTCGTTACGCCTTCACAGGATATGGTACTCGGGAACTATTACCTTACCTCCGAGCGTAAAAATGCCGCGGGTGAAGGGGCCGTATTCAAAGACAGCAACGAAGCAATTACGGCGTACCAAAATGGCTTTGTGCACCTGCATACACGTGTGGCTGTTTCGGTTTCTTCGATGAAAAGCAGTATGTTTCCCGAAAAAGCGAAAGATCAGTTGTTGCTGACATCGATCGGGAAATTGATATTCAATGAAATTTTACCAAGCAGCTTTCCGTATATTAATGAGCCCTCTGCCGGCAACTTGGTAAACGAAACACCGGAAAAATATTTTGTTCCGAAAGGAACGGATGTAAAAAGTACGCTAGCGGAAATGGAAATCGTGTCTCCATTTAAAAAAGGCTTTCTCGGTGACATCATCGCTGAAGTATTTAAGAAATTCCAGGTTACGGAAACCTCCCGGATGTTGGATAGCATGAAAGATCTTGGGTTCTACTACTCAACAAAAGCCGGTATTACAGTGGGCATTTCCGATGTGGTTGTTCTACCTGAAAAGAAAGAGATCCTCGATGAGGCCGAGGAGAAAGTTAACCGTGTGATGAAGCAGTTTAGACGCGGTTTGATCACGGAAGATGAAAGATACGACAAAGTCATCTCCATTTGGAGCGAAGCAAAAGAAACGATTCAAGAGCGTCTGATGAAAACACTGGATACGGCGAACCCAATCTATATGATGAGTGACTCCGGTTCTCGCGGGAACGCCTCTAACTTCACGCAGTTAGCCGGAATGCGCGGGTTGATGGCTAATCCGTCCGGACAAATCATCGAACTTCCCATTAAATCCAGTTTCCGGGAAGGTTTGACGGTATTGGAGTATTTTATTTCCACCCATGGTGCGCGCAAAGGTCTGGCAGACACAGCGCTGAAAACCGCCGATTCCGGTTACTTGACCCGCCGGCTCGTTGATGTTGCCCAAGATGTCATCGTTCGTGAAGACGATTGTGGAACAGATCGTGGGCTCTCGGTTGAGACATTACGGGAAGGAACGGAGATTATCGAAGGTCTATACGACCGGCTTGTGGGGCGCGTAGCGTTTCAAACGGTCATTCACCCTGACAGCGGCGATGTCCTCGCGGAAAAAAATGACTTGATCACTGAAGATACCGCGAAAGCGATTGTCGATGCCGGTATTGAAAAGGTAACGATCCGTTCTGTCTTTGCCTGTGACACTGCCCGTGGCGTTTGCAAAAAATGCTATGGCCGTAATTTGGCGACCGGCAGCGATGTTGAGGTTGGAGAAGCGGTTGGCATTATCTCCGCGCAATCCATCGGTGAGCCGGGAACACAGTTAACGATGCGTACGTTCCACACCGGCGGGGTGGCCGGTGATGACATTACCCAAGGTCTCCCGCGTATTCAAGAACTTTTTGAAGCCCGTAACCCGAAAGGGCAGGCGCTTATTACCGAACTTGAGGGTACGGTAAGTGAGATTCACGATGCGGGAGACAAGAAAGACATCATTATCAGCGGGGAGATCGAATCGAAATCTTATACAACCGCGTACGGTGCACGGTTACGTGTGGCAGAAGGAGATCATGTTGAAGCCGGCCAAGCGCTCACGGAAGGTTCCATTGATCCGAAAGAATTGCTGAAAGTAACCGGCATTAAGGAAGTTAAGGAATACTTGCTCAAGGAAGTTCAGAAAGTCTATCGTATGCAGGGCGTGGAAATTGGCGATAAGCACGTAGAAGTCATGGTTCGGCAGATGCTCCGTAAAATCCGCGTAAATGACTCGGGGGATACGGATGTATTGCCTGGCACATTGGTGGAAGTGAACCACTTCAATGATGTTAACAAAGATGTGCTTCGCAGCAACCAGCGCCCGGCGGTCGGTACACCTGTTATTCTTGGGATCACAAAAGCTTCCCTTGAGACTGACTCTTTCCTATCGGCGGCCTCCTTCCAGGAAACAACCCGTGTCCTTACGGATGCGGCGATCAAAGGAAGGGCAGACGCGTTGCTCGGCTTAAAAGAAAACGTGATTCTCGGAAAACTCGTACCGGCGGGAACAGGCATGCAACGCTATCGCTCTCTCAAAGCGGATAACGGCGAAGAAAATGAAGCAGAAACTGTGGAGGAGCCTGAAAGTGCTCTTTCGCGTCGGTAAAATCGGTATGTGTTGAATGTGAGAATTAGCCGTGTGGGGTGGAAAATGAAGGTCTTTTCCACCCTTGCCGGCATCCGTCAATGAATGATAGGATCACCAAAAATAAATTGACATCGTATTTTCCCTTTGGTAAAATATCAAAGGTGCGCGTGATTTCCCGAAAAAAGGGAACTCATAATAAGATATCAGTTCGGCAAAGCCTTAAATAAAAGGGTAAATGCTGAAAAACGGTAAATGGTTTTTGCTCGGCAGTCTCGTCTGTCTGGTAAGAACATTCCTTTTGCTTTGATGTGAACCACCTGGAACAGTGGTCTTATAAAACCTGGTTGGGCAAGGGTTCACGAGCAATTAGCATCATTCAATTACTCGCGCGGAAAATGTGTTTAAGAAAGGAGGAAAAAATCGATGCCAACGATTAATCAGCTTGTTCGCAAGCGACGCCAAACAAAACCGAAGACATCTGATTCGCCGGCACTTAACAAAGGTTTTGACAGCATTAAGAAAGTGCCGACCAATCAGTCTTCTCCGCAAAAACAAGGTGTTTGTACACGTGTCGGCACAATGACACCGAAAAAACCAAACTCGGCATTGCGTAAGTATGCCCGTGTTCGCTTGACCAATGGGATTGAAGTAACGGCATATATCCCGGGAATCGGCCACAATTTGCAAGAGCATAGTGTTGTGCTTATTCGCGGAGGCCGTGTGAAAGACCTTCCGGGTGTGCGCTATCACATTGTCCGAGGCAGCCTAGACACTGCAGGTGTCCAGGGTCGTAAGCAAGGCCGTTCCAAATACGGAACAAAACGTGCAAAAAAATAAACTTCAGTGATTAAGGAAGGAGGGTTGGACATGCCTCGTAAAGGTCCCGTGCCTCGTCGCGAAGTATTGCCGGATCCAATTTATAATTCCAAGTTGGTGACTCGGCTCATTAACCGTATTATGATTGACGGCAAAAAAGGGAAGGCGCAAAATATCCTGTATAAATCATTCGACTTAGTCCGTGAACGTAGCGGTGAGGAACCAATGGAAATCTTCGATCAGGCGTTGAAAAATATTATGCCTGTGCTTGAAGTTAAGGCCCGACGTGTCGGCGGTGCCAACTATCAGGTGCCGATCGAAGTGAAGCCCGACCGCCGTACGACCTTAGGATTGCGTTGGTTGGTCAGCTACGCGCGTTTGCGTGGAGAAAAATCAATGGAAGAGCGCTTGGCGAATGAAATATTGGATGCAGCCAATAATACCGGCTCCGCTGTCAGAAAGCGTGAAGATACGCATCGTATGGCAGAAGCAAATAAAGCCTTCGCCCATTACCGTTGGTAATGTTGTCGCTCTTTAAGCAGGAAACCCGCCAGAAATGGATGAAAGGAGAAAGTGTAGGCCATGTCAAGAGAGTTCTCCTTGGAGAAAACACGTAATATCGGCATCATGGCTCACATCGATGCCGGTAAAACGACGGCCACGGAACGTATTTTGTTCTATACCGGCCGTACTCATAAAATTGGAGAAACACATGAGGGTGCTTCCCAAATGGACTGGATGTCACAAGAGCAAGACCGTGGGATTACCATCACATCTGCCGCGACAACAGCCCAATGGAAAGATCACCGTATCAACATCATTGATACACCCGGGCACGTCGACTTCACGGTCGAAGTGGAACGTTCCCTGCGTGTCCTTGATGGCTCGGTAGCTGTTCTTGATGCGCAATCAGGCGTTGAACCGCAAACCGAAACGGTGTGGCGTCAGGCTACGACCTATCATGTGCCAAGAATTGTTTTCGTCAACAAAATGGATAAAGTAGGCGCGGACTTCCTCTATTCGGTTAGTACATTAAGAGATCGTCTCGGAGCGAACGCTCACGCCGTTCAGCTCCCGATCGGTGCCGAAGATGAATTCGAAGGAATCATCGATCTTGTGGAAATGAAAGCCCACTATTATTTGGATGACTTGGGCAAGGACACAGAAGTCCGCGAGATCCCCGAGGAGTACCGTGAACAAGCAGACACCTATCGTGAGCAACTGATTGATGCCGTTGCAGAATTCGATGAAGATTTGATGATGATGTACCTGGAAGGCGAAGAACTGAGCAACGAGGATGTAAAAAAAGCAATCCGTAAAGCAACATTGGATATTGAATTTTACCCTGTCTTTTGCGGATCGGCTTTTAAAAACAAAGGCGTTCAATTGATCTTGGATGGAGTCATTGATTACTTGCCGGCACCGACGGACGTTCCCGCCATTAAAGGGATCAAGCCGGATTCGGAAGAAGAAGTAACTCGTGAAGCTGATGACGAAGGGTCATTTTCAGCTCTGGCTTTTAAAATTATGACCGATCCTTATGTAGGCAAATTGACATTCTTCCGCGTTTATTCAGGTACACTCTCATCCGGGTCTTACGTACGCAACTCTTCAAAAGATAACCGCGAACGCGTCGGCCGAATTTTGCAGATGCACGCCAATTCACGGGAAGAGATTTCTAAAGTCTACTCCGGTGATATTGCCGCCGGTATCGGTTTGAAAGACACGGCGACAGGTGATACACTTTGTGATGAGAAGGATCGGGTGATCCTTGAATCAATGGACTTTCCGGAAACGGTTATCTCCTTGTCGGTAGAGCCGAAATCAAAAGCGGATCAAGACAAAATGGGCGTTGCACTCGGCAAACTTTCGGAAGAAGATCCTACGTTTAAAACGTATACAGATGAGGAAACGGGCCAAACGGTCATTTCCGGTATGGGTGAATTGCACCTGGACATCATTGTGGACCGTTTGAAACGGGAATTTAAAGTCGAAGCCATCGTCGGCGCGCCGCAAGTCTCTTATCGTGAAACGATCAAAGCCTCTGCACAATGTGAAGGCAAGTTCATTCGCCAATCCGGAGGTCGTGGTCAATACGGCCATGTTTGGATTGAGTTTAGTCCGAATGAACAAGGCGCAGGCTTTGAATTTGAAAATGCGATCGTTGGCGGAGTTGTCCCGCGGGAGTACATTGGCTCAGTGGAACAAGGCGTGGAAGAAGCGTTGCAAAACGGTTTGCTTGCCGGTTATCCATTGATCGATGTAAAAGCGCGACTGTATGATGGGTCTTACCATGATGTGGATTCCAATGAAATGGCATTTAAAATTGCCGCTTCAATGGCGCTTAAAGAAGCAAAATCCAAGTGTGAACCAGCCCTGCTCGAACCGTTGATGAAAGTGGAAATCATCGTTCCTGAAGAATACATGGGCGATGTTATGGGTGACGTTACGTCACGGCGCGGCCGAGTTGAAGGAATGGGTGCCCGTGGGAACGCGCAAATCATCAGTGCTTTTGTGCCACTTGCAGAGATGTTTGGGTACGCAACAAACCTTCGTTCCAACACACAAGGACGCGGAACATATTCGATGCATTTTGATCATTACGCGGAAGTGCCGAAAAGCATTTCCGAAGAGATCATTAAAAAGAACACCGGTGAATAGTTAATTTCACTAAAATCAAAAGCCTAGAAAGTAGATCAGCGATCATGCTTTCTTGCTATATAAAATACCTTAACCTAAGGGAGGAACATTTCAATGGCAAAAGAAAAATTTGACCGGTCGAAAACGCATGCCAATATTGGCACAATCGGACACGTAGACCATGGAAAAACAACGTTGACTGCAGCGATTACAAAAGTTCTTCATGAACAATCCGGCACTGGTACCGTCATGGAATATGATGCAATTGATGGTGCTCCGGAAGAGAAGGAACGCGGAATTACCATCGCGACTTCCCACGTTGAGTATGAAACGGAAACTCGTCACTACGCACACGTGGATTGCCCGGGACACGCGGACTACGTGAAAAACATGATCACAGGCGCCGCGCAAATGGACGGATCCATCCTAGTTGTATCCGCCGCTGACGGCCCGATGCCGCAAACACGCGAGCACATCTTGCTTTCCCGTAACGTCGGTGTGCCGTCCATCGTTGTTTTCCTTAACAAAGTGGACCAAGTCGATGACGAAGAGTTGCTTGAACTCGTGGAAATGGAAGTGCGCGATCTCCTTTCCGAGTATGACTTCCCGGGAGACGACATTCCTGTTGTATCCGGATCTGCTTTGAAAGCTCTTGAAGGTGATGACGAGCATAAGCAAAAAATTCTTGACTTGATGAATGAAGTCGATGGTTATATCCCGACGCCTGAACGTGATACAGACAAGCCATTCATGATGCCGGTTGAGGACGTCTTCTCCATCACCGGTCGTGGCACGGTTGCAACCGGCCGTGTTGAACGTGGCATGCTCAACAGCGGTGACGAAGTAGAGATTCTCGGTATTACTGAAGAGAAGAGAAAAACTACCGTTACAGGTGTCGAGATGTTCCACAAAATTCTCGACTATGCTGAAGCGGGTGACAACATTGGCGCATTGCTACGTGGTGTTGCCCGTGAAGATATTACACGTGGACAGGTGCTCGCTAAGCCAGGTACAATCACACCTCACACGCAATTTAAAGCAGAAGTCTATGTGCTTTCAAAAGATGAAGGTGGCCGTCACACGCCATTTTTCCAAAATTACCGTCCGCAATTCTACTTTCGCACAACGGATGTTACCGGCGTGATCAACCTTCCTGAAGGCGTGGAAATGGTTATGCCCGGGGACAACATCGAGATGTCCGTGGAACTCATTCAACCGATCGCGATCGAGGACGGGACAAGGTTCTCGATTCGTGAAGGTGGACGTACCGTAGGTTCCGGTGTTGTCACAGAGATCGTGAAGTAAACATGAAAAAAAGGGCGCCCGTGTCGGGTGCTCTTTTTTTGGTAAATCAACTTTCTTACCTACATAAGTGCAACTAAGGCTTTTCGCCATCAAAGCTTGGTGAAAAGCCAGTTTTCTAACTTTTTCACGGATGAAATAAAATTTAATTAAACGTTTGATTAACGAAGGATGCGGTCCAGGTCTGAAAAGGGATCGGAGTTGCACCGTTTACTACATAAAATATCGGGTCAACACTAAAATTTATGGTTGAAAAATAGATGTAAGCATGAGCCATGGTAACCGCTGCGGTAAAACACTGCGCTTTTCCTTCGCTAGTTAGTGTTAATATCAATTATTACTGATATCAACAATTATGAAAAGGCAAAATGCCAATAAGTTTCTTTTTGCGTTCTGTTTTTATGAACAAGCACCTTTTATGTCGTAGGTGGCACGCTCACGTCATTATTATATTGCAAACAATCGTCAAGCTTTATATTTCAACGAACGCTGCGCGTTTACTCCCTCAAAGGGGGGGCGAGTTCCACTGAGGGGATAAGAGAAGGAAAGTAATCCCTCAGACGAAGGATAAGCTGCTCTGAGAGGAACAAGAGGAAGAAAGTAATGCCCCAGAGGGAGGTTGATTTGCCCTGAGAGGAACAAGAAAGGTAAAGTAATCCCTCAAACGGGGGCCGAGTTGCTCCGAGAGGAACAACAAACTGTGACGTATATCATTTTGCAATGTGGAAGGACTTTTGAAACACGCCACTTGTAGAGATTTTCGGCAATTCTTCCATTAATGAAACCTTTACCCTTCATTGGGCTATATATCACCAGTATTACGGAAACTTTTTGCTAAAAAATTGAAACCCTCAGTTTTGCAGGTCCCCGCCCGGTTACACCGACACCAAATAAACAATTCGGATTTCTTCATTATAAAAGCGTTCGGAACTAAGCTGCCCAAATTTATCAACATAGCTTTTGCTCACAAACTGTACTTCCTTTTTGCATTTGTTGCGCCAATGTTTAAGAGTCTTTTTATGAAAATAGCTACTCCGGGCGGAAAAAATCAAATTTCTGCTTGCAATCGCTGTTCGTAGCCTTTATAATGGTTAGGTGTGACAAAGAAGGTGGGAGGAGGCCATGCATACGGACCTCCCCTTTTTGATTGTCGAGCGAAGAAGTGGAAGGTTGCCCGACACACCCGGCCCCTTTGCCATGGCGGGTGGGGGGAATTTTCACGGAGCAAGTCTGAAAATCAGACGAAAAGGAGGGTTAAACATGGCAAATGACAAAATCCGAATTCGATTAAAGGCGTATGATCACCGAATCCTTGATCAATCATCCGCAAAAATTGTGGAAACCGCTAAGCGTTCCGATGCGAAAGTGTCCGGACCGGTGCCTCTTCCGACAGACCGATCGGTATACACTGTTATACGCGCGACGCACAAATTCAAGGATTCTCGGGAGCAATTTGAAATGCGCACGCATAAACGCCTTATCGATATTCTCAGTCCGACCCCGCAAACGGTAGACGCCTTGATGCGTTTGGATCTGCCTTCAGGTGTCGATATTGAGATTAAGCTTTAAATTTAACATGAAAAACAGGAGGTGTGACTGATGGCCAAAGGAATCTTGGGTAGAAAGATCGGCATGACGCAGGTATTTAAAGAGAACGGCGATGTTGTCCCTGTAACTGTCGTTCAAGCAAACCCGAACATTGTCATGCAGTTAAAAACAGAAGCAAATGATGGTTACGATGCGGTTCAATTAGGCATGGATGACAAAAAAGAACAACGTGCCACCAAACCGGAAAAAGGCCATGCTGAAAAAGCAAGCACGGCGCCCAAGCGCTACATTCGTGAATTTCGCAATATGAGTATTGGAGATCACGAAGTTGGTCAAGAGGTCAGCGTTAATACATTTGCATCCGGCGACGTCATCGACGTCACGGGTGTTTCGAAAGGGAAAGGCTTTCAAGGTTCGATTAAGCGTCACAATTACGCAATCGGTCCGAAATCACATGGTTCCCGTTACCACCGAGGTTCAGGCGCATTGAGCCCTATTGACACTTCGAAAACGTTCAAAGGGACAAAGCTCCCAGGACAGATGGGTGGCAATCAAGTGACGGTTCAAAACCTTGAGGTCGTACAAATTGATGAAGAACGTAACTTATTGCTCATAAAAGGGAACGTCCCAGGACCCAAAAAGGGTTATGTAAAGGTGCAATCTGTTAGTAAGTAATGTCTAAAAGAAAGGAGGAACCATCATGCCTAAAGTAACGGTATACAATCAAACCGGCTCGGAAGTCGGGGATACGGAACTTACCGATTCTGTTTTCGGAATTAAACCGAATGAAAGTGTTGTGCACGATGCGGTTGTTATGCAGCAGGCATCGCTACGCCAAGGAACCCAAAAAGCAAAAACCCGTTCCGAAGTTCGCGGTGGCGGTGCAAAACCTTGGCGCCAAAAAGGTACGGGCCGTGCACGCCATGGTTCAAACCGTTCCCCAATATGGACGGGCGGCGGTGTCATTTTTGCGCCGACCCCAAGAAATTACGGGTATAAACTTCCGAAAAAGGTTCGTCGTCTCGCGCTTCGTTCTGTACTTTCCGCAAAAGTTCAGGATGACGCCCTCATTGTTGTCGATGATCTTCATTTTGACGTGCCGAAAACAAAAGAAATGGTGAATATTCTTTCCAGTCTTTCCGCCGAAGAAAAAACGTTGATTGTTACAGCGGACGATAACGAAAACCTAAAGAAATCCGCGAACAATCTGCAGAACGTGAAAACCATCGACGCTAAAGGTGTGAGTGTTCTAGATGTGATTAACAGCGATAAGTTAATCATCACGAAAAAGGCTGTAGAGAACGTAGAGGAGGTGCTTGGCTAATGGATGCACGCGATGTGATTAAGCGCCCGGTAGTTACGGAACGCTCTACAGAGATCATGGAAGATAAGAAATATACGTTTGAAGTCGACATTAAAGCGAATAAAACCCAAATCAAACAAGCGATTGAAGAAATCTTTGAAGTTGATGTCGATAAGGTGAACACGATGAACTATAAACGCAAATTTCGTCGCTTCGGTCGTTTCGAAGGTTATAAACCCGCGAGAAAAAAGGCGATTGTAACGTTAACCGAGAACAGTGACGAGATCGAAATATTCGATGAAGTTTAAGTCTCACAGCAGAGGAGGGAAAACCAATGGCAGTTAAACGCTATAAACCGAAAACAGGCGGGCAACGTTTTATGACCGGGAAAAATTTCTCCGAAATCACAACCGATAGCCCGGAGCGGTCATTGCTTGCTCCGCATTCCAAAAATGCCGGCCGGAACAACCATGGCCGAATCACGACACGCCATCAGGGTGGCGGTCATAAGCGTAAATATCGGATCATTGATTTCAAGAGAAACAAAGACGGGGTTCCGGGTCGAGTAGCAACAATTGAATACGATCCGAACCGTTCTGCGAACATCGCGCTCATTCATTATGTAGACGGAGAAAAACGTTATATTCTTTCCCCGAATGGACTGAAAGTAGGAAACAATATAACGTCAGGATCCGATGCGGACATCAAAATCGGGAACGCCCTTGAAATTAAGGACATTCCAATAGGCACAACCATCCACAATATTGAAATGAGACCCGGGAAAGGCGGTCAATTGGCACGCGCTGCAGGTGCGCATGCACAAATTCTCGGACGTGAAGGCAAATACTCGCTTGTTCGTTTGAAGTCCGGTGAGACTCGTCTCATTCTATCCACGTGCCGGGCAACGATTGGACAAGTGGGCAACCTTGAAAATGAACAGATTAATATCGGTAAAGCCGGGCGCAGCCGTTGGCTCAATAAACGCCCTACGGTTCGCGGTTCAGCCATGAACCCATCCGACCATCCGCACGGTGGTGGTGAAGGACGGGCGCCGGTCGGCCGTGATGCACCCGTATCGCCTTGGGGTCAACCGTCCGTTGGTTATAAAACGAGAAAAAGAAATAAACCGTCAAACAAGTATATTGTTCAAGGTCGGAACAAAAAGAAAAGAAGATAATCGCGATCGTTTTAGCGCCAATACCCTAAGTCATCGAATTGGGGAGGCGCTATTCACACGTCGCGCCTATACAAGAAAGGAGGCTTTTAAATGGGTCGCAGTTTGAAAAAAGGACCATTTGTAGATGATCATCTAATGAAAAAGGTCGAAGCGATGGATGAGAATAACAAACGTGTTATTAAAACATGGTCACGCCGTTCCACGATATTCCCTAATTTTGTCGGACATACCATTGCTGTCCATGATGGACGCAAGCACGTGCCTGTTTTCATCCAGGAAGACATGGTCGGCCATAAACTTGGTGAATTTGCCCCAACACGGACGTATCGGGGACACGACAAGGACGACAAAAAAACGAGACGACGTTAACAAGAGAGGAGGTAGACTACAATGGAGGCTAAAGCAGTTGCAAAACAAGTTCGTGTCGCTCCTCGAAAAGCACGAATGGTCGTTGATCTCGTGCGCGGCAAAGACGTCGGAGAAGCCATTTCCATATTGAGGCATACAACGAGAGGCGTGTCACCAACTGTGGAGAAGGTATTGAAATCCGCGATTGCCAATGCGGAGCATAATTATGAAATGGAACCGGAAGATTTAGTGGTCAGTAAAGCTTACGTGGATGAAGGTGTCACCTTGAAACGTTTTCGCCCGAGAGCAATGGGACGCGCATCCAGAATCAACAAACGAACGAGTCACATTACAATCATTGTTTCAGAAAAGGAGGAAGGATAAAGCGTGGGTCAAAAAGTTAATCCCATAGGTTTTCGGATTGGTGTAATCCGTGACTGGGAATCAAAATGGTACGCAGAAAAAGAATACGCAACGTTGCTGCACGAAGACGTAAAAATTCGCGAGTATATTGAAGAGCGCCTCAAAGATGCTTCCATATCGATGATTGAGATCGAGCGGGCGGCAAATCGGGTGAACATTAACATTCACACAGCCAAGCCCGGCATGGTGATCGGTAAAGGCGGTTCCGAAGTTGAGGCATTGCGAAAAAACTTAAATGCCCTTACCGGTAAACGTGTGCACATCAACATCTCTGAAATCAAACAAGCAGACTTGGACGCGAAGCTCGTTGCTGAAAACATCGCTCGTCAGTTGGAAAACCGCGTATCTTTTCGCCGCGCAATGAAACAGTCCATTCAGCGCACAATGCGTGCCGGAGCAAAAGGGATCCGTACAGAAGTGAACGGACGCCTCGGCGGTGCGGACATGGCGCGCTCCGAAAGCTATAGCGAAGGAACTGTACCTTTGCATACATTGCGGGCGGATATTGATTTTGGCACAGCAGAAGCAGACACCACATACGGGAAGATTGGTGTGAAAATATGGGTATACCGTGGAGAGGTTCTTCCCACGAAAGGTGACCGTACAGACGAAGGAGGCGACTAAACATGTTAATGCCTAAACGCGTGAAATACCGTCGTCAAATGCGTGGCCGTATGAGAGGCCGTGCTAAAGGCGGCACGGAAATCACATTTGGCGAATATGGCCTACAGGCCCTGGAAGCATCCTGGGTTTCAAACCGACAGATTGAGGCCGCCCGTATCGCGATGACGCGTTATATGAAACGTGGCGGTAAAGTTTGGATTAAAATTTTCCCCGATAAACCTTATACCGCAAAGCCATTGGAAGTCCGCATGGGTTCCGGGAAAGGCGCGCCGGAAGGTTGGGTAGCCGTTGTTAAACCCGGTAGAATTATGTTTGAAATCGCGGGTGTCAATGAAGAAGTGGCACGAGAAGCATTGCGTCTTGCATCCCACAAGCTTCCGATCAAATGCAAATTTGTGAAACGTGAAGAAATGGGTGGTGAGGCAAATGAAGGCTAATGAAATCCGGGAAATGACCACGACGGAAATTGAGCAAGAGACGAAATCATTAAAAGAAGAACTGTTCAACCTTCGATTTCAACTGGCAACCGGTCAGTTGGATAACCCCGCCCGCATCCGCAACGTTCGTAAAGCAATTGCCCGTGCCAATACTGTTTTGAGAGAAAGAGAACTTGGCATAAACCGAGGGTAAAAGGAGGTAGCCGATTATGAGTGAACGCAATGATCGAAAAGTACGGATCGGTCGCGTTGTTTCCGATAAAATGGATAAAACGATCACCGTTGTCGTTGAAACGTATAAAGTAGATAAGCTATACGGCAAACGCGTCCGTTCTTCAAAGAAATTTAAAGCACATGACGAAAATAATGAAGCGAAAGTAGGCGACATCGTTAGAATTATGGAGACACGTCCGTTGTCCAAAGATAAATACTTCCGCCTCGTTGAAATCGTCGAAGAATCAGTGATTATTTAAGACATCTTTGATTGAAGGGAGGCCGTGAAAATGATCCAGCAAGAGTCGAGGCTAAAAGTTGCCGATAACTCAGGTGCACGGGAAGTACAATGCATTAAAGTGCTCGGGGGTACCGGGCGAAAAACCGCAAACATCGGTGACATGATCGTCTGCTCCGTCAAAAATGCAACGCCAGGAGGCGTTGTCAAGAAAAATGAAGTTGTGCGCGCGGTCATCGTTCGTTCCCGCAGTGGTGTGAGGCGGACGGACGGTTCGTATATCCGATTCGATGAAAACGCAGCGGTCGTTATTCGTGATGACAAAAGTCCGAGAGGTACACGTATATTCGGACCGGTTGCGCGTGAACTGCGCGATAGTCAGTATATGAAAATTATATCGTTAGCACCGGAAGTGCTTTAAAACTTGGAAGAACCATTGATGAGGGAGGTGCGAACCAATGGCGCAACAACCGAAATTGCATGTGAAAACAGGCGATAAGGTTAAAGTGATTACCGGGAAAGACAAGGGTATGGAAGGTGAGATCATCGCAGCTTATCCCAACCGTGAACGTGTCCTTGTCCAAGGGGTCAATAAAGTAACCAAACACATGAAACCTTCGCAGGATAACCCGCAAGGGGGCATCGAAGACATGGAAGCGCCTATCCATGTATCGAACGTGATGCTCATTGATCCGAAAAACGGAGAACCTACCCGGATCGGTTACAAAACCGAAGACGGTAAAAAGGTACGCATTGCAAAAAAATCCGGAGAGGTTATTGATTAGTAACGCTTGCTGAAAGGAGGCCCAAAAATAATGAACGCTTTAAAGGAACGTTATAAAGACGAAATCATCCCCCGCTTACACGACCAGTTCAATTACTCATCGGTAATGGCAGTTCCGAAGATCGAAAAAATCGTCATCAACATGGGCGTGGGTGAAGCTGTATCCAATCCGAAGACCTTGGATAATGCCATGGAAGAACTCGCTTTAATCACAGGGCAAAAACCGATCGTGACAAGAGCGAAACGGTCGATCGCGGGATTTAAACTGCGAGAGGGGAACCCGATCGGCACGAAAGTGACCCTTCGCGGAACACGCATGTATGACTTTCTGGAAAAGTTGATTCACGTATCCTTGCCTCGTGTTCGTGACTTTCGCGGGATTTCAAGCAAAGCATTTGACGGCCGCGGAAATTACACGCTCGGTATAAAGGAACAGTTGATTTTTCCGGAAATTGAATACGACAAGATCGACAAGGTCCGCGGCATGGACATTGTCATTGTAACGAGCGCCGAAACGGACGAGGAAGCGAAAGAATTGCTTACGCAAGTGGGCATGCCTTTTCAACGATAAATATCTAACGAAGGAGGGAATGCATTTTGGCTCGAAAAGCGATGGTCGAAAAGCAAAAGAAACCTCAAAAATATAAGGTTCGCGAATACACCCGTTGTGAACGATGCGGGCGGCCGAACGCTGTATATCAAAAATTTAAGCTTTGCCGGATTTGTTTCCGTGATCTTGCTTATAAAGGTCAGATTCCCGGTGTAAAAAAAGCAAGCTGGTAAAACCTGAGAGATGGAAGGAGGTTTATCGATATGGTTATGACAGATCCGATTGCCGATATGCTTACGAGAATACGCAACGCCAATACTGTGCGTCATGATAAGCTGGAATTGCCGGCATCAAACTTAAAAAAAGAGATTGCGCAGATCCTTAAACGTGAAGGGTATGTGCGCGATGTCGAATTCGTGGACGATAAAAAGCAAGGGGTTATCCGTATTTTTCTTAAATATGGGCAAGGGAATGAACGGGTTATCTCCGGATTAAAAAAGATAAGCAAACCGGGATTGCGTGTATATACCGGTTCCGATGAAGTTCCCCGCGTGTTGAACGGATTGGGCATCGCGGTTATTTCGACTTCATCAGGGATTGTTACAGACAAAGAAGCCCGCAAACAAAACATTGGCGGAGAAGTGCTCGCCTACGTATGGTAAGCGTGCACGAATGGAGGTGTAATATAAAATGTCACGTATCGGTGTGCTGCCATTAGAAGTGCCGGATAGTGTAACGCTTACGGTCGACGACGGACATGTAACGGCAAAAGGACCCAAGGGGGAATTGTCCCGTCAATTTAATTCAGGTATTACGATTCACTATGAAGAAGGGGTCGTTACGACGAAGCGTCCATCGGATCACAAAGACCACCGTTCCATGCACGGAACGACAAGAAGCCTTATCGCAAACATGGTGAAAGGTGTAACGGACGGTTTCGAAAAAAGCCTTGACCTTGTCGGTGTCGGTTACCGTGCATCAAAATCGGGCAACAAACTCGTACTCAACGTCGGCTATTCACACCCGGTTGAAATGGAAGAGCCGGAAGGCATTGAATTTGAAGTGCCATCAAACACAAGAGTACTTGTTAGAGGAATCGATAAACAATTGGTTGGAGCCGTCGCTTCGGATATTCGTTCCGTTCGCAAGCCGGAACCCTATAAAGGAAAAGGGATACGCTATACGGATGAAACAGTGCGAAGCAAAGTTGGAAAAACAGGTAAATAAACCAATGCCAAATGCTGCCTGAAGAAGGCAGGAAAGGAGGAACGTTTTTCATGGCGACAAAAATCAATAAGCAAGGGGCCCGCAAACAACGTCATAACAGAATACGAAAAAAGCTAAGCGGAACTTCGGAACGCCCACGCTTAAATGTTTTTCGCTCTTCAAACCATATCTACGCCCAACTTATCGATGATACAAAAGGTGAAACGTTGGCAGCTGCATCCACGTTAGACCCTGAATTTACTCGAGAGAACGGCGGAAACGTGAGTGCTGCTAAAGATGTGGGAGCGCTTGTTGCAAAGCGTGCACGTGAAAAAGGATATGAAGACGTCATTTTTGATCGTGGAGGCTATATCTATCATGGACGCGTAGCGGCATTGGCTGATGCTGCTCGTGAGGAAGGTTTGAAATTTTAAAGCATGAAGGAGGGACAATCTATGGCCATTGATCCAAATAAACTTGACTTGGAAGAACAAGTCGTTGCTATTAACCGTGTTTCAAAAGTGGTAAAAGGCGGCCGCAGCTTTCGCTTTGCAGCGATTGTCGTTGTCGGTGACCGCAACGGGCATGTAGGTTTTGGCATCGGGAAAGCCAATGAAGTACCCGAGGCGATTCGCAAAGCTGTGGAAAACGGAAAGAAAGCCCTCATTAAAGTTCCTCGTGTAGGTACGACAATCCCTCACGAATTGGTAGGGCGTTACGGAGCTGGCAAAGTATTGCTGAAACCTGCGGCTGAAGGTACGGGAGTTATTGCCGGCGGCCCTGTGCGTGCGGTTCTTGAACATGCCGGGATAAATGATATTCTTTCAAAATCACACGGCTCCAGCAATCCGATCAATATGGTTCGTGCTACGCTACAAGGTTTGAGCGAATTAAAAACGGCTGAAAATATTGCCAGACTACGCGGCAAAAGCGTCGAAGAATTGCAAGGATAGGAGGGAGTACAAATGGAAAATAAACTGGAAATCACCCTCACCCGCAGTTTGATTGGCAGACCGGAAGACCAGCGCGTAACGGTACGGACACTGGGACTGCGCAAAATAAACCATTCGGTGATCCAAAAGGACGATCCTGCCATTCGCGGAATGGTTAACAAAGTATCCCACCTTGTAAATGTAAAAGAAATCAGCAGTTAAGGGAACGCTTCAAGACAGGAGGTGTGAAAATATGAAATTGCACGATTTGAAACCAGCGGAAGGTGCTCGCAAAAAAGGGATTCGTCCCGGACGAGGATATGGGTCAAAACGGAGCAACACAGCCGGACGAGGAGAACACGGACAAAAGTCCCGTTCAGGCGGAAATGTACGTCCCGGTTTCGAAGGCGGGCAAAACCCGATCTACAAACGGTTGCCTAAACGCGGATTTACAAATCCAACTCGGAAGACTTATGCCGTCGTTAACATCGAAACCCTCAATCGTTTTGAAGAAGGAACGGAGGTTACGCCGGAGTTGCTTATCGAGACCGGCACCGTTAAAAAAGAAAATGATGGCATTAAAATCCTTGGGAATGGTCAATTGGAGACAAAATTGACAGTGAAAGCCAATAAATTTTCTGCCTCTGCAGTTAAGGCAATTGAAGCAGCCGGCGGTCGAACCGAGGTGGTTTAATGTTTAAGGGCTTAGCCAATATATTTCGCGCGGCAGATCTGCGTCGAAAAATATTCTTCACCCTGGCCATGCTCATCGTCTATCGTATCGGGACATTTATTCCAATTCCCGGATCCGACAGCGACGTTTTGGACTTCCAGGGGGAAGCATCAGCTTTCGGTTTTCTTGACACGTTTGGGGGGGGAGCGCTCGGCAACTTCTCTATTTTTGCGATGGGCGTCTTCCCTTATATCACTGCTTCCATTGTCGTCCAACTCTTGCGGATGGATGTTGTCCCGAAGTTTACGGAGTGGTCTAAGCAAGGGGAAGCAGGAAGAAGAAAACTGGCACAGTTCACTCGTTATTTCACTGTCGTATTGGCGTTTATTCAGGGGCTGGCAATGTCTATCGGTTTTAATGCCCAATTTCCGGGGCTTATTCCGGATCCGGGGGTTGCCACGTACCTACTTATCGCGCTCATTATGACCGCAGGGACCACCTTTCTCATGTGGTTAGGGGAGCAAATAACGGCAAAAGGGGTAGGGAACGGGATTTCCATCATGATTTTTGCCGGTATTGCTGCCGGTATCCCAAATGGGCTCAATCAAATTTACGCTACGCAAATCGAAGGTACAGGCGAGCAGCTGTTTATGGGCATTGTTACCATCCTTTTATTGGCACTTGCAGTACTCTTGATTATTGTCGGCGTTGTCTTTGTGCAGCAAGCGATTCGTAAAGTGCCAATCCAATATGCAAAAAGGGTGGTTGGCCGTCAGTCAACGGCAGGCGCGCAATCCACGCACCTTCCGCTGAAGGTAAACTCTGCAGGGGTTATCCCGGTCATTTTCGCGATGGCGTTATTTATCTTTCCGCCGACAGTTGCAAGCTTTTTGGGAGAAGACAATCCGATTGCCCAATGGGTGATCAATAATTTTGATTACACGCAACCGGTTGGGGCAATTGTTTATATCGGATTAATCATTGCTTTTACGTATTTCTATACATTTGTGCAGGTTAATCCGGAAACGATGGCAGAGAACTTGAAAAAGCAAGGCGGTTATGTGCCCGGTATTCGTCCCGGTAAAACAACGGAACATCATATTCGCCATATCCTGTATCGACTTACGCTTGTCGGCTCCCTGTTTTTGGCCACGGTTGCGATTTTGCCGGTGTTCTTTACGACTCAACTCGGATTGCCTGAAGCGATTCAAATCGGAGGCACGGGCTTGCTCATTGTTGTCGGTGTTGCACTGGACACGATGAAACAGATCGAAGGACAATTGCTGAAACGTAGCTACAAAGGGTTCATAAAATAAGGAGTAGCGAGTAAGACCAACGCGGGATATAAGGAGAGGTATCATGGATTTAATTTTAATGGGGCTGCCGGGTGTCGGGAAAGGAACACAAGCGGGCACGATTAGTGAAGCGTACCGGATTCCCCACATTTCAACAGGGAATATGTTCAGGGCGGCAATTAAAAACGAAACCGAACTTGGCATAAAAGCGAAGCGCTACCTTGACGAGGGAGAACTTGTGCCTGATGAGGTGACGATTGGGATCGTTCGGGAACGACTCGGTGAAGATGATTGCGCAGAAGGATTTTTGCTTGACGGGTTTCCGCGCACAATCCCGCAAGCGGAGGCGTTGGAGGGCATTCTCACAGATCTTAACCGTTCGATTGATTTTGTCATCAACATTGAGGTCCCTAAGGAAACGCTAATCAAACGTTTGGCAGGCCGTCGTGTTTCCCCTTCTTCCGGTGAAACGTATCACGTGGATTACAACCCGCCAAAAGTGGAAGGGATTTGTGATGTGGATGGCAGCAAGCTCATCCAACGTGATGATGACAAACCGGAAATGGTGAAAAAACGCCTGGAAGTGAACATTGAACAGACGCAACCGCTGATTGATTTTTATAGCCAAAAGGGTTATCTCCGTAATATCGATGGCAACCAAGAGATTGATGATGTGCATGGGGATATTGTTCAATTATTGGAAGGTTTGCAGCATGCATGATTATTCGTAAAACCGATCGGGAATTAAAGATTATGCGACATGCCGGAAAAATAGTGGCGTTGACCCATGAAGAACTTCAAAGCCATATTAAGCCGGGGGTTACAACCGCTGAACTTGACCAAGTCGCCGATCATTTTATACAATCGTATGATGCCGTTCCTTCATTTAAAGGCTATCATGGATTTACCGGAAGTATTTGTACTTCCGTAAATGAGGAACTTGTTCACGGTGTGCCGGGAAACAGAGTGTTAAAAAACGGTGATATCATTTCCATCGATATTGGAGCGAAGATTCACGGGTATCATGGTGATTCAGCGTGGACGTATCCTGTTGGTGCAATAACAGCCGAAACGGAGCAACTCTTGGAAGTGACCCGGAATGCTTTATACAAGGGGCTTGCGGAAGCAAAACCGAAAGAAAGACTCTCTAATGTCTCTCATGCGATACAGACATTCGTGGAGAAACATGGGTTCTCGGTTGTTAGGGAGTATGTTGGTCATGGTGTTGGTCAAGACTTGCATGAAGACCCGCAAATCCCGCATTTCGGCCCCCCTGGAAAAGGAGTCCGTTTGAAACCGGGGATGGTGCTTGCCGTTGAACCGATGGTAAATATGGGCGAGCGTTATGTCCATACTTTGGAAGACAATTGGACAGTGGTCACAACGGATGGGAAAAACTGCGCACATTTTGAACACACGATTGCGATTACGGATGCAGGATATGAAATTTTGACACAGGCCTGATACCGACGTGTGACTAATGCCAAATTGCGCCACGTGTAGATGCAATTTCGTAGAGACTACCTGATACTAGGAAGGGAGGAGAGTAAATCCATGGCCAAAGATGATGCGATTGAAGTAGAAGGCACAGTTATCGAGCCTTTGCCAAACGCCATGTTCAGAGTGGAACTGGAGAATGGTCATCGAATACTCGCGCATGTTTCCGGCAAGATCCGCATGCACTTTATCCGTATTTTACCCGGTGATAAGGTTACTGTGGAACTTTCCCCATATGACCTTTCCCGTGGTCGAATTACGTATCGATACAAATAACAATCGCAGGTTATCGATCACGAAGGAGGGAAAGAAAATGAAAGTCAGAGCTTCCGTAAAACCGATGTGTGAACGATGTAAAATCGTTCGCCGCGAAGGCACAGTAATGGTGATATGTTCAAACCCGAAGCATAAACAAAAACAAGGTTAACCGTAAAGGAGGTGTATGTTCATGGCACGAATTTCAGGAGTTGACGTTCCTCGCGACAAACGGGTCGTTATTTCACTCACGTATGTTTACGGGATTGGAAAAAGCCGTGCGGAAAAAATTCTTGAGGAAGCGGACGTACCGGTGGAGACACGGGTTCGCGATCTTACGGATGAAGAGCTCGGGCGCATCCGAACAGCTGTCGGAAACTACACGGTGGAAGGGGATCTTCGCAGGGAAAAGTCTCTTAACGTTAAACGTTTAATCGAAATTGGTTCCTATCGCGGCATCCGTCATCGCCGTGGGCTGCCTGCCCGTGGACAAAGTACGAAAAATAATTCCAGAACCGCGAAAGGTCCTCGGAAGACGATCGCGAATAAGAAGAAGTAAGGAGGTTTAAAAAATGGCCAAACCGAAAACAACATCCCGCAAAAAACGCCAACGTAAGCATGTGGATTCAGGGGTTGCCCATATTCGTTCCACATTTAACAATACGATTGTGACGATTACGGATACGCAAGGAAATGCATTGGCATGGGCAAGTGCCGGCAACCTTGGTTTCAAAGGATCACGTAAATCCACCCCTTTCGCCGCTCAAATGGCAGCTGAAACAGCCGCTAAGGGAGCGATGGATCACGGTATGAAAAACGTGGAGGTTGCCGTAAAAGGGCCGGGTGCCGGCCGTGAAGCAGCTATTCGTTCCCTGCAAGCAACCGGGCTTGAAGTGAATGTTATCCGTGATGTTACACCTGTGCCCCATAACGGTTGCCGCCCTCCAAAACGTCGCAGAGTATAACACGTCATAGGCCATTATAAGGTTTGAAAACACCGCGCTCTGTCAATAATGGTTAGACAAAGTGAGCATCAAAATGGCGGACTTTATGTACTGTGAATGGTGAAGTGTGCAATACGGATGCTGACGTTTTAAAGGAGGGTATCATTTAAAAGATGATCGAAATCGAAAAGCCGAGCATTGAAACGATTGAAGTCAGTGAGGACGGCAAATACGGGAAGTTTGTAGTTGAACCGCTTGAACGAGGCTATGGAACAACCTTAGGAAACTCCTTACGTCGAATTCTGTTATCATCCCTACCGGGATCAGCGATTACGAATATTCAAATCGATCAAGTCCTTCACGAGTTCTCAACAGTGGAGGGCGTCGTGGAAGACGTTACCACCATTGTGCTGAATTTGAAAAAACTGGCTCTCAACATCCATTCCGATGATGAGAAAGTGCTTGAAATTGAAGCAAGTGGCGAAGGTGCAGTCACGGCGCAAGATATTAACCACGATAGTGATGTTGATATTTTGAATCCCGACCTTCATATCGCTACGCTTAATCAAGGTGCGAAATTTCATATGAAAATGACCGCCAAACGTGGCCGTGGCTATGTTCCCGCCGATGGGAACAATCACGAGGACTTGGCCATCGGTGTGCTTCCGATCGATTCGATTTTCACACCGGTTGACCGAGTGAATTTCCAGGTCGAAAATACGCGCGTCGGTCAGATTACAAACTATGATAAGCTAACGCTTGATGTTTGGACGGATGGCAGCATTCGTCCGGAAGAAGCTGTGTCTCTAGGCGCCAAGATCATGAATGAACATTTAAGCATCTTTATCGGTTTGACAGACCAAGCACAAAATGCTGAAATCATGGTGGAAAAAGAGGAAGACCAAAAAGAAAAAGTGTTGGAGATGACAATTGAAGAGCTGGATTTATCGGTACGTTCTTACAATTGTTTGAAACGCGCAGGCATTAATACCGTGCAGGAGCTCACTCAGAAATCAGAAGAAGACATGATGAAGGTGCGCAACCTGGGACGTAAATCTTTGGAAGAAGTTCAAGAGAAACTGGGAGATTTAGGCCTCGGTCTTCGCGATGAGGAATAAACGCATCCAAAGAATTGGTCAAAAGGAGGGAAATAACTGTGGCATACAGAAAGCTAGGAAGAGATAGTTCAGCACGAAAAGCGTTATTTCGTGATCTCGCGACGGATCTTTTGATCAACGAAAAGATTGTGACCACGGAGGCAAAAGCAAAAGCGCTGCGCCCGATTGTGGAAAAAACGATCACGCTCGGCAAAGGTGGCACCTTGCATGACCGTCGGCAAGCAGCAGCATTTATCCGCAAGGAAGCGGCTGAAGAAGACCAGGATGCCATTCAAAAATTGTTTGATGACATCGGCCCGCGCTACGAAGAGCGGCAAGGCGGCTACACACGCATTATTAAAATGGAGCCGAGAAAAGGGGACGGCACCCCGATGGCCGTCATCGAACTCGTTTAATAGGTGTGAGGGCAGGACGATTCCAAAGTCGCTGTCCTTTTTTTCTGTTTGTTAACCACACGTAAAAAAGGTTAACAATTAAGCCGGCGCATGATACAATTTTATTTATTGGCTAGAAGCAAAAATAGGAGGAAGAACAATGCCGCCCCTTATTCATTGTGAACATCTATATTTTCGTTATCAGGAAGAACAGGATTTCATTTTACAAGACCTTTGTTTACAAATAAATCAAGGGGAATGGGTGGCATTGTTGGGGACGAACGGTTCGGGAAAGTCTACGTTTGCGAGGATGTTAAATGCACTATTACAGCCGGAGAGCGGTATGGTCATGGTTGGGGATTTGCAGACGCATAAGGAAGAAAACATATGGCAAATCCGCCAAAAGGTAGGCATGGTGTTTCAAAATCCGGACCATCAATTTGTCGCTGCTACCGTACGGGATGACATTGCTTTTGGGCTTGAAAATGCCGGTATCCCACGCTCGGAAATGCTCGATCGAATCGAGGAAGCAAGTGAACGGGCGGGGATCAAGGATATGTTATCGGCCGAACCTCATCGTCTTTCGGGTGGGCAAAAGCAACGAGCGGCGATCGCGGGTATTCTTGCCCTGCGTCCGGAGATCATGATTTTTGATGAAGCGACATCTATGCTGGACCCGAATGGCCGGGCGGAAGTCATGCAAACGATGGCCGAGCTCCATCAGTCCGGGATTACGATCATTATGATTACACATGAGCTGGAAGAAGCGCTTAAAGCAAGTCGGGTCGTTTTTATGGAGCAAGGGAATACGTTACGGGATCAATCGGCTTATGACTTTTTCCAAGCCCCTGACTTTTTGCTTTCCCGATCGTTTACGTTGCCTTATTTTTTACGTATGCAAGTAGCTTTACAAGCGCGAGGCGTCCATTTGGAACCTTTATCGTTAAGCGAACGCGAATGGGTGGAGCGATTATGCACATCTCCTTTGAAAATGTAAGCTATTCTTATATGATTGGTTCTCCATTTGAAAAGCGGGCACTTAATCATGTGGACATTACAATCGAATCGAAGGCGTTCACGACACTTGTGGGCAGCACCGGTTCGGGGAAATCGACGTTAATGCAATTGATCAATGGATTGGTGCTTCCTACGTCTGGACAGGTCCAATGCGGAAGCTTCCGTCTGCATCGAAAATCGAAACGAAAAGAAGTAAAACCGTTGCGGCAAAAAATCGGCATGGTTTTTCAATATCCCGAGCATCAATTGTTTGGCGCTACGGTTGAAGAAGACATGCTATTTGGGCCCAAGCACCTCGGTTTGGATGTGGAAAGAATTCGGAAACGGCTCCCTGAACTTTTGGATGTTGTTGGCATAAATAAGGAAGTGCTTTCTGTCTCGCCATTCAATCTTAGCGGGGGGCAAATGAGGCGTGTCGCCATTGCCGGAGTGCTTGCCGCCGATCCTGAAGTGCTAATTCTCGATGAACCTGCCGCCGGTCTTGATCCCGCCGGCCACCGCGCGCTGTTGGATGTATTGAAAGACTGGCATGACAAGCATGGGTTAACGACAATCCTAGTCACGCATGACATGGAAGATGCCGCGCGTTATGCCGATGAGGTCATCGTGATGGGTCCTGCAGGAAAGCCGGTGACAAGCGGAGTGCCGGCGCAGGTTTTCCGGGAAGCAGATCTGCTTGCCGATATCGGATTGGCTTCCCCTCCTTCGGCTCGTATAACCCGCGCTTTGCAAGAAGCAGGTTGGGATATCGACAACCTCCTATTGGAACCGGAAGCCTTGGCAGCGGTTATTGCCGATCAGTGGGCAAGTGTGAAAGAAGAGGGATAACCATGTTACAAAACATCGTCATCGGACAGTATGTTCCTGTTTCATCGCCCATGCATCGATTGGATGCGAGAGCAAAACTTCTATGCTTGCTTGCCCTTGCCGGTATCGTCTTCTTGGCAAATGAATTTTGGAGTTACAGTGCGTTGCTGGCTGCTGTCGGATCGTTTGTGTTGTTGTCACGGGTGCCGTTAAAATTTTTTCTCAAAGGATTATTACCGGTATTTATTTTAGTTATTTTTACGTTTTTTCTTCATGCATTTTTTACGAATGAAGGACAGGTCCTTTTTACAATCCTCGGTTTTTCCGTTTATAGCGGCGGGATCGAGCAAGGGGTGTTCATCGCTGTGCGGATTGGCGCCCTCGTCGTTTTTGCCTCATTGTTGACATTAACGACGACGCCGATTGATTTAACCGATGGATTTGAATATTTTTTGCGTCCCTTTAAGCGGTTTGGGCTGCCTGCCCATGAAATGTCCTTAATGATGTCGATCAGCATTCGTTTGATTCCGACGTTATTGTTGGAAGCGGACCGAATATTGAAAGCCCAGGCAGCGCGTGGCGCCGATTTTACAAAAGGATCATTGAAAACAAGGCTGGAGACGATGACGGCTTTTATCATCCCGTTATTCGTCCGTTCATTTAAACGGGCGGAAGATATGGCCACGGCGATGGACGCGCGTGGGTATCGAGGCGGGGAAGGGCGAACGAAATTGCGTGTTCTCAAATGGCGCGTGCAAGATACGGTTGCCTGTATGACCGTTATCGGTGTGGGCGTAGTGTTGGTCTTGCTGCGAAATGGCTAGTGGAACGCTTCATGGCGCCTGAATTGGAGGGAGTCGATCATTTTAGGGTGTCATGCCCGCTTCATGGAGCCCGAATTGGAGAGGGTCGATCATTTAGGGATATCATGCCCGCTTCATGATGCGCGAATCTGACAGCGCTGCCCTCTATCGGGCTTCATGAACATTCCATGGTGTCACCATGGGGGGGACGACAAAACTATAGGTTGTCGAATTTATTCTGAACGATGATGCACGCACATAGCGATTATTGGGCGTTTGCCTAGGAGGATACAGTTATGGCACGTTGGAAAGCGACCATCGCTTATGATGGAGCGGCTTTCTCCGGCTGGCAAGTGCAGCCGGGGAAGCGGACTGTGCAGAGGGAGCTTGAAAAAGGGCTCACAAGATTGCATAAAGGTGAAAATAAAAAGGTGGTCGCTTCCGGTCGTACCGACGCCCATGTGCATGCTCGCGGACAAGTCGTTCACTTCGATTCTTCTTTGCAAATTCCGGGTGTGCGTTGGCCGCGAGCGTTTGACACGGTGTTGCCGCGAGACATGCAGGTGCTTCACGTTGAACGTGTGGATGACCATTTTCACGCACGCTTTGATGCTAAAGCTAAAGAATATCGTTATTTTCTTCATGTCGGACGAGAGCGCGATGTATTCCAACGCCATTATGTGTATCATGTCTTTGCCCACGCTTTCGATCATGAAGCCGTGCTGCGATCATTGCAACCATTGGTCGGCACGCACGATTTTTCTGCCTTTTGTGCGAGCGATACGAATGTGGAAAGTAAAGTGAGAACATTAAATGGCGCCAGCTATGAACAAACCGGTGAAGATGAATGGTGTTTTCGGTTTAACGGAGACGGTTTTCTTTACAATATGGTACGGATCATCGTGGGAACAGCCATTGATATCGGAACACGCCGTCTCGCCGACGGGGATATGAGCCGAATTTTGCAATCCGGTGATCGCCGAGAAGCAGGAAAGACGGTTCCCGGGCACGGGTTGTATTTATGGAAGGTGCATTATGGCCCATAAAGACGGTTGTAACACGGGATCCGGCTATTGACATCACCGGCCGATTGTTATACGATGTTAGTTGGCATTTCGTCCTCCACTAGCCCCGGAGTCACGAATATGATGAACGTAAAAATAGATGAAAAGCGATTGATCGAAGGAGGGAATCCCCCAATGCGTCAGACATATATGGCTAAGGCAGAAGAAATCGAACGCAAATGGTATGTCGTCGATGCCGAAGGAAAAAGGCTCGGACGTCTGGCAAGCGAAGTAGCAACCATTTTGCGAGGAAAAAATAAACCGGAATTCACACCGCACGTGGATACAGGTGATCACGTCATTATTATTAACGCGGAAAAGGTGGAACTCACCGGCAACAAGATCACGGATAAAATGTATTATCGCCACAGTGGACATCCCGGCGGTTTAAAATCCACGAGAGCGTTGGAGATGCGTAAAAACAAGCCGGTAAAAATGGTAGAGCTTGCCGTGCAAGGCATGCTTCCGAAAAATGCACTCGGCCGGCAAACATTTAAAAAACTGCACGTATATGAAGGACCAAACCATAAACATGAAGCACAAAAACCGGAGAGCTTGGAGCTCCACGGATAATAAAAAGGAGGGATTGAATTGGCATCTTTGCAATATTACGGAACAGGCCGGCGCAAAAACGCCGTTGCGCGGGTATTCCTTTCACCGGGAAACGGAAAGGTAACGATCAACAAACGTGAGATGGATGATTACTTCGATCATGAAACGCTCAAAACGGTCATTCACCAGCCACTTGTAGAAACCGGCACCGATGGTCAATATGATTTAAAAATCACAACGAAAGGCGGCGGCTACACAGGGCAAGCAGGAGCGATTCAGCTCGGTGTCGCACGCGCTTTGTTGCAAGTTGATCCGGAATACCGGAAAGTGCTCAAAGACAATGGATTGCTCACACGTGATTCCAGAATGAAGGAACGGAAGAAATACGGCCTTAAAGGCGCCCGCCGTGCGCCGCAGTTCTCGAAGCGTTAAAAGAGCGACAAATATGTGGATACAGCCCTCAGGGAAACACCCCTGTGTCGGCTGTATTTTTTTATTGAGGTTGAAAAATAGGTGTGATTATGAACGATGGTAAGCGCTACGGAAAAACACTACGCTTTCCGTGGGCTTGCGCTCAGCCTCCTCGTTAGAAGTACGCTTTTTTTGCGGAGTCTCTGCGTTTTTCCTCCGCTAGCGAGTGTTGTTACCATAATTATTCATTGATATCAATTTTTTGGTAAAAAGAGTCCCAGATTTTTAAGCAAATGTTTATTTAAACCGTCCTCCCTTTCCCAGACATGTTTCGCCCGGTTGAGTCCCACACTAATCTTGAGGGGGCAAGCATGGGATCAGTCGTGTCTTTTCAAGAGCATAAGCGTTTAAAGGACTGGGAAGTGGAGAAAAAGTTACTGCACACGCTGAGTATGGAAGATATGGTCTATGCTACCGAAAAACACCTTATCCCCGCGTGTGGTGATTTTCAATTCCGCCACTCTTTTCTAGAGGAGATTTGTATGGATGTGGCGATCGAAACGTTTATCTCCTCGGCCAAACGAGGAATGACCGAGGCCAGGACCGGCAAGCCACAAGATAGTGCCGATGATGAAGAACAGGTGAACCAACGTGCGACTGAACTGCAAGCATTTATGATTGACTGGATTCAAGATGAGCACATCAACCGTGACCAAATCAAAAGCGGCGCTGAAGCTTATGTGTACCATTGGTGGCAAGTCGGTTTAAAAACAGGCAAAAATCGGTCACAATTGCGTCTTTAGGCGGGCATACGCCCGTCCCTTTTTTCATAGGATGGACTATCCCTTAGAAAAGGATGTTCTTTTTATGAAAAAAAAGATCTGGCTGGCCTCTCCCCTTTTGGCAATTGCTTTGATTGTCGGTATGTATAGTATTTTTTCCGTTGAGTGGTCAGAAAATACAAGTGGTCTACATTTGCCGTTAAGTGGCCAGGTGATTGTGATCGATCCCGGACATGGCGGCGTTGATGGGGGTTCGAGCTCCCGGGAGATGCTTATGGAAGATGATGTGGCACTAGAAATGTCTTTTAAACTTAGGGATTATTTACAATCAGCAGGTGCGCTTGTCCTGATGACGAGAGAAGAGGATGTTGATTTAGCTGCTCCTTCCACAGAAGGATTACGCAATCGAAAGGTGGAAGATTTGCAAAATCGGGTCCAATTGATTAACGAATCCGGCAGCGATTTTTTCATTAGTCTGCATCTGAACGCGGGTTCTGCGAATTGGAGCGGTGCGCAGACGTTTTATAATCCGGCTTTTACGGAAAGTCAAATGATGGCAGAAACTGTCCAAGGGGAATTGACACGGCAGTTGGAAAACACAAACCGAAAGGCTGCAGGCGTGAATAATATCTATATGCTTGATTCGACGGAAGTCCCTGGTCTGCTTATTGAAGCAGGTTTTCTATCCAATCCGGAAGAGGCCGCGCGTTTTGAAGATGAGGAATATCTCGACCAGATGGCTGCCGCCATCTATCAAGGATTGGCACGTTATGCTGTTGCTGAGGAATGAAAGTTCAGGCGTCTTTCTTAAATCCTATCCCCGAGGTGTGGTATACTGGGGGCATCCCTCGATATCAACCTCAAAGGAAGGTGTTTATTGTGTTACAAGAGCAAGACATTATGGATGTTTTAAAACAAATCAAAGATCCCGACCTGAAAAAAAGCATCGTAGAAACTGATGGTGTTCGGGATATTCGTATAAAAGACGGCGACAATGTGAGCTTGAAAATTGCACTGGCAAAAACGGGGACAGGCGCGCAAATGCAAGTACAGCAAAACATTGTTTCCGTTGTTAAAGAAGCCGGCGCGTCCCAAGTAGGGCTCCGGTTTGAGGAACTTTCAAAAGAAGAAGCCGCACAGCACGGAGATCCGGGAGAACAAGAAGAAGGCGACGGGGGTCTCTTGAGTGAAAATAGTCCGGTCAATTTTATTGCGGTAGCCAGCGGGAAAGGCGGCGTCGGAAAATCGACGGTTACGGTTAATTTGGCAGTGTCACTAGCTCGTCAGGGAAAGAAAGTGGGCATTATTGACGCGGACATATACGGCTTCAGTGTTCCGGATATGATGGGAATTGAAAACCGCCCGACCGTTGAAGGAGACAAAATACATCCTGTTGAACGCTATGGCGTGAAAGTCATTTCCATGGGTTTTTTCGTTGAAGATAATGCCCCGGTGATTTGGCGCGGGCCTATGCTCGGAAAAATGTTAACCAATTTTTTCAATGAAGTCACATGGGGAGACTTGGACTACCTCATTTTGGACTTGCCTCCGGGGACGGGCGACGTTGCGCTTGATGTCCATTCCATGCTTCCGGAATCTGATGAGATTATCGTCACGACGCCACACGCGACAGCAGCGTTTGTAGCTGCCCGCGCGGGTGCGATGGCGATCAAGAGCAACCATCGCGTGTTAGGGGTTGTTGAGAACATGGCCTATTACGAAAGCAAATCAGGGGAAAAAGAGTATGTATTCGGCCAAGGCGGCGGCGAACGTCTAAGCGAAGAGCTTAAAGCTGAATTGCTCGGCCAGATCCCGTTGGGCCAACCCACCATCGATGATGATGACTTTGCCCCTTCCGTTTATGAAAAAGAGCATCCGATCGGAAAAATGTATGAAAATATCGCGACACGTGTCATTGAGCGGAAAGAGGGCGCTCGCGTCAAATCGCCATTTGAATAAAAACGAGAAGGTGAGGCCGATGTGATGGCCTCACCTTTCCATGTTATTCCGATGGAAAGCGCCTGCTATTTCGATTTGAAAAGCGCGGGCGGCAAAGTAATCCCCCAAACGGAGGTCGAGCCGCTCTGAGAGGAACAACAAGCCGCGGCGGCTTGTATTGCGTAGAGAATGCAAAGTCGGCACAAATCCGTACGGCGAACAAACCTGGAGGTCAATGGAGACTTCCCTTGATGCCAGAACCCATGTCCTAGCTTCCTCTATGGTGCCTGCGGATCTAGAACGGGTGTTTCAGGAAGAAATTCTTGGCACACATCACTAATGCAAGGAGGCTTAATTACCCGATCATGAGGAAGACATTCGGTCGTCAACAACAGTTGTTTCTGGCCCCTAACCCGGACAATTGACCGCCTCATGGCGACCGGAAAAGCGGTCGGTTTTCGTTTTCGGTCGCCATGACCGCTTTATGACGACCGTAATGGCCTGAATCGAAAGCGTTCGGGCGTCATAGCCGCTTCATGGTGACCGAAAAGGCTTGTATCAAAGATATTCGGTCGGCATGGCTGCCTCATGGCGCCCGAACGAGCGATTGGCTTTTGTCTTCGGTCGCCATGACCGTTTCATGAAAACCGGGAGTCCTGCTTCGAGGGAAGATGTTCGGTCATGGACGAGAGTAATTGATCCCTTGACTCGGGCAGTGACCGTTTACCCTGGTTTGAAGTCCCAATCCAGGCTTCCGGTCGTCGGTGTGATCACTTATTTCAGCCATGCTGTACTAGTGCCGGCATTACCACAGGAGATGGCGAAACCTAAAACCATCAGAGGGGGGTAAAAAGAATGCCTCTGATGAAAGTTTTACTTTATCCACCTTCGCCACCACTTCCGCCGCTGCTGCCGTCTTCTTCTTGATCGCTGTCTTCCTGATTATCGCCGCCACCGTTACTTTCTTGTGAATCGCTCCCCTCCTGTTGTTGCTGTTCCATTAAGTCGGAAAGCTGTTGCTGGAAATTAGGGTTATCAAAGGCTTCCTCGATGGCGGTCTGCATCTCTTCCCGGAACGTTTTGCTTTTCAATAGTTTCACGTGTTCTTGTTGCATCTCCGGATCCTGCATAACTTCCATCATCATCTGTTGGTACTCCGGATCTTTCATTAAACGTTTTAAGATCGCTTCATTTTCTTGTTGCATACTTTTGGCGACGTTTTCTTGAAAGTCAGGCTGTTGCATGACTTCTTGAAAATATTGTTGTCCGTTTTCAGATGTCAACGTCGTCTGAACGGTATCTTGCACAAAATCTTGCTCCATGAGTATGGATGCTTGCATATCTTCGTCCGTTAAAACTTCCTCCAAAGCAGCTTTGCCGTCTTCGGTTTTTAACACATCGGTGACCATTTCCTTTGTATTTTCAAATTCTTGGGGTTCGTTCCCGGATGAGCCGCCCTGGCTTTGCAAGGCTGCGCAACCGGTCATGAATAATAAGAGCAAAATAAGAAAAAGCGCCTGCTTTACGCCCAATGCCATTCCCCCCTTTTTCTTTCTCCATACTACTATGAAGCATTCCGTGACAAATTATGCAACGACTGGTGTTTTGCGCGAGCGATTGATACAATCAGGATGGTGGAATTTAAAGTTAAGGAATGATTTTGTGAACTCCAGAAAAGTCGTTTTTTTATTTTTCTCGACGATGCTTGTAGGTGCCTTTGGAGGCGCACTCGTTGGCACTGTGCTATATGATCCGCTTTTTGCAGAGGGTGGCTTTTGGAACTTCATTTTCGGATTTATTTGGTTGCTAGGCGTTGGCGCGGCAGTAAGTGCTGTAGCACAGATGGGTTATTTTGCGTACTTGCTGTTAAACCGACTTGCTTTATCGCTGTTCAAGACGAAAAGGCTTTGGAACCGGGTACAGCTTTTTTTAATCGCTTTTGTTTTCTTTGATCTGTTCTATTTTCGTTATCTCGCCTATGCAACCGAGGGTGAAACGATTTGGGGCTATTTGCTAACGCCTACACTATTGCTCTTGTTTGCGGCGATTGTCGCGTATTTCAAACAACGGGAAACCCATCGGGGCGCATTCATCCCTGCGTTTTTCTTTATGTATGTCATTACGACGATTGAATGGGTGCCCGCACTTATTATTCCGGAAGTGAACGACAGCAGTTGGCTGTGGATTTATCTTGCGCCGTTGTTATTTGCAAACACGTATCAGTTGATGATGCATCATCGTTTGCAGCGCAACGAGCGAGTTTAGGCAATCGAGGGTTCGGGAAACATATGAGGAAAGCTTAAGCAGAAGGGGTCAAAGACACCATGGTAAAAGAGATTTATGACGTCATCGGCATCGGGATCGGGCCGTTTAACCTCGGACTTGCCGCCTTAATAGAAGAGGGAGCACCCGATTTAAAGGCCCGTTTTCTTGAAAAGGAACCGACATTTGAATGGCATCCGGGAATGCTGATTGACCAAACGGATTTGCAAGTGTCTTTTCTTGCGGATTTAGTGACCTTTGCCAATCCGAAAAGCAGATACACATTTTTAAACTACTTACATGAACATGGTCGCTTGCTTTCCTTTTATTTTCTCAAGAAATTCAACATCCCGAGGTTGGAATACAATGCATATTGTCGGTGGGTCGCCGATTGCTTGGCCAACTGTGCGTTCGGGCATGAAGTAACGAACGTTACCTATGATCGTGAACAAGCGTATTATGTGATCGAAGGAAAAAATACTGAGACGTTGTATGCCCGTCATGTAACGCTTGGCACGGGAAGCATCCCAATGGTGCCGCCGCCGCTTGAAGGGAAAACGAATGACGATATCATTCATTCGAGTGATTACTTATACCATGAAAAGGGGCTAAAACAATCCGGCCACATCACGGTCGTGGGCTCGGGGCAGAGTGCCGCCGAGATTTTCTATGACTTGTTAGAAGATCAAGAAAGATATGATTATGCATTGACATGGTACACGCGATCGCCGGGTTTTTTTCAATTGGAAGAAAGCAGCATCGGCCAAGAATTATTTTCGCCTGAGTATGTGGATTATTTTCATACTCTTTCTTATAAGGATCGCCAACAGGCGCTTGAAGTTTTGGATCCATTACGAAACGGCGTGCAGGAAAAAACGTTATTGAACATTTACGAGTTGCTTTATCACCGTTCCGTGGAACGAAAACGCTCATCGGCAAAGATCCAGGCGTTAACCGAAGTCAACGATGTCAGGGCTTCCGGGGACCGCTATCTCTTATCCTGCCGGCAATGGCAAAAAGATCAGAAATTCAGGCACCGGACGGATAAGGTCGTTCTCGCGACCGGATATAAACCGCTCGTTCCTGATTGGTTGGAGAAAATGGGAGATGAACTGGAGTGGGAAAGCGAAAAGGAATTTAAGGTCACGAGGGATTACCGCCTTGTTTTCAGAGATGAGCGCCCGAATCACTTATTTTCGTTAACGAACCTCGAGCACTCCCATGGAACGAGCGCTACCAATCTTGCCCTCTCCGTCAAACGAAATCAACATATTGTTAATTTGCTGACGGGAGAAGAAACGTATCCTGTTTATCGCGACAACTTGTTCCAGCAATTCATGGATGGCGATGGATAAGGGGAAGGCCGAACGACTGATGGGTTCGACCCGCCGTTCTCTATAACTCCTCATAATCTGTTTCTGCGCCGCTCATGAGCGCTTCAACGGAGGTCATGTTGTAATTCTCGTTTTGTAGCGCTTCAATAATATTAGGCAAAGCTTCAGCCGTTTGTTTTGCCGAATCAGAAGCGTCAAGCATAATGACATCGCCGGGACCTACGCTTTCCATTAAGTTCGCTACGATCCGGTCAACGCCGGGGTTTTGCCAATCCTTTCCGTCCGCTCCCCAATGAATAACAGAATAGCCCATTTGATCGGCGGCTTCCAGCACTTCCGTATCGAATATTCCTGACGGAGGACGGAAGAATACAGGAGACTCGCCCGTTGCTTCTTCGATCGTATTGTGGCCTTCCCGCATATCCCTGCGCATATCTTCATTTTCCTGATCGGGATATGGCTTGAATTGAAAGCCGTAGTTGCCAATGTCATGCCCTTCTTCCATCATCTGTTCCAGCAATTCCGTATGGCGTTCTGCCCACACACCTGACACGAAAAAAGCGGCTGTCGTTTCTGTTTCATGAAGGGTATCCAAAATGGGCTCCACATGCTCTTCACCCCAGCTGACATTAAAGGTGAGCGCAACCTCTCGTTCGTCCGTCTCCGCGCTGGAAAAAGCCGATGGTCCCTCCTCTTCGGTGAATACTGCAATAAATGGCTTTTCCAACAAAATTAAACAAGCGGCACAAAAAGCAATAGCCGCTATAAAAATGTACTGCGACCCTTTTCTTCTATTGAAAACCCAAAATTGTGCCAATCGTACATGTCCCTCCTCATAACCAAAATCGATTCGTTATACCTGGGATATATATATGCGAAGAAGGACAAGATATAACTAACAATTCTGCCAAAGAGGGGATAGCAATGTTTGGAATGGCTTTAAAGGAGAAGGAAGCGGAAGAGATCATTTATTTGTTAAAAAAAGAAATGGATGACGTGTATGAAGATCTTCAAGATTACTCTGTAGAAGGGTGTGTGAAGCGAGCGATTGAAGAAAAATATGCTCTTTTATTTAATGTCTACCGGAGAATGGTCCCCTTCACAGAGAGCATAAAATATGATCCGACGATAATGGAAAAAAGATAGATAAAAAAATTCTAAAACCCCCTTGCGCAAATTCTGTGTACATGATAAATTAGTAATCCGTTGCAGTCAGATTGATGATTACTTGTTTGGAAAAGGTTTGGAAGAAATAAAAAAATAATAATCTCTTATTGACATTACGATTGCACGGTGATATGATAATAGAGTCGCTTTAAACAGCGGCATCAACATTTGCCCATTGAAAACTGAATGAAAGCCAAGCGAACGAAAGAAAGAAGCAAGGAGTCAGCGCTTTGCCCACCCCCGTGAGCGAAGCGGAACTTAACATTTATGGAGAGTTTGATCCTGGCTCAGGACGAACGCTGGCGGCGTGCCTAATACATGCAAGTCGAGCGGGCCACCGGAGGTGCTTGCACCTCCGGCTGGTCAGCGGCGGACGGGTGAGTAACACGTGGGCAACCTGCCTTTGAGTTTGGGATAACACCGGGAAACCGGTGCTAATACCAAATCGATCCTTACTCGCGCCTGCGAGCGAGGAGAAAGACGGTCAATGGCCGTCGCTCAAAGAGGGGCCCGCGGCGCATTAGCTGGTTGGTGGGGTAAGGGCCTACCAAGGCGACGATGCGTTGCCGACCTGAGAGGGTGATCGGCCACACTGGGACTGAGACACGGCCCAGACTCCTGCGGGAGGCAGCAGTAGGGAATCATCCGCAATGGGCGCAAGCCTGACGGTGCAACGCCGCGTGAGTGAGGAAGGTTTTCGGATCGTAAAGCTCTGTTGTGAGGGAAGAACAGCTTTTGGAGGAAATGCCAAGGGTTTGCCGGTACCTCACCAGAAAGCCACGGCTAACTACGTGCCAGCAGCCGCGGTAATACGTAGGTGGCAAGCGTTGTCCGGAATTATTGGGCGTAAAGGGCACGCAGGCGGTGAGGCAAGTCTGATGTGAAAGGCCGGCGCTTAACGCCGGAATGGCATTGGAAACTGCCTGACTTGAGTACAGAAGAGGAGAGTGGAATTCCACGTGTAGCGGTGAAATGCGTAGAGATGTGGAGGAACACCAGTGGCGAAGGCGACTCTCTGGTCTGTGACTGACGCTGAGGTGCGAAAGCGTGGGGAGCGAACAGGATTAGATACCCTGGTAGTCCACGCCGTAAACGATGAGTGCTAGGTGTTAGGGGTTTCGATACCCGTAGTGCCGAAGCAAACGCAATAAGCACTCCGCCTGGGGAGTACGACCGCAAGGTTGAAACTCAAAGGAATTGACGGGGGCCCGCACAAGCGGTGGAGCATGTGGTTTAATTCGAAGCAACGCGAAGAACCTTACCAGGCCTTGACATCCTCTGACCGCCTTGGAGACAAGGTATCCCTTTTGGGCAGAGAGACAGGTGGTGCATGGTTGTCGTCAGCTCGTGTCGTGAGATGTTGGGTTAAGTCCCGTAACGAGCGCAACCCTTGAATGTCGTTGCCAGCATTAAGTTGGGCACTCGACATTGACTGCCGGTGACAAACCGGAGGAAGGCGGGGATGACGTCAAATCATCATGCCCCTTATGGCCTGGGCGACACACGTGCTACAATGGACGGTACAACGGGCAGCGAAGCCGCGAGGTGGAGCCAATCCCCAAAAAAGCCGTTCTCAGTTCGGATTGCAGGCTGCAACCCGCCTGCATGAAGCTGGAATCGCTAGTAATCGCGGATCAGCATGCCGCGGTGAATACGTTCCCGGGCCTTGTACACACCGCCCGTCACACCACGAGAGCCGGCAACACCCGAAGTCGGTGAGCGAACCCTTATGGGACGCAGCCGCCGAAGGTGGGGCCGGTGATTGGGGTGAAGTCGTAACAAGGTATCCCTACCGGAAGGTGGGGATGGATCACCTCCTTTCTAAGGAGCACCACGGCCCCTCGGTGAAGGGGCCGGAGGCCAAGCGCTTAGGCTTTCATTCAGTTTTGAGCGGGCAACTGCTCAAGTGGGAAAGGCGTTCTTTGAAAACTGAATAACGCGATAAAGCTTGAAACGACACACACCGGGTGTCAAAAAAGAAACGAGCGTTTCTTGGAAGAAAGGCCCATGCCTTGTGTGGTTAAACAAGGAAGGGCGCACGGTGGATGCCTTGGCACTAGGCGCCGATGAAGGACGGGACGAACACCGAAATGCTTCGGGGAGCTGTAAGTATGCTTGGATCCGGAGATGTCCGAATGGGGGAACCCCTTCTCCGTCATGGGAGAAGATCATCTGCCCAAAGGATTAAGCAGATGAAGGCAGACCCGGCGAACTGAAACATCTTAGTAGCCGGAGGAAGAGAAAGCAAACGCGATTTCCTGAGTAGCGGCGAGCGAAACGGAAGCGAGCCCAAACCGGACGGCTAGCCCGTCCGGGGTTGTAGGACACGCCATACGGAGTAAGAAAGGGGCAGTGTAGCGGAAGCGACTTGGAACGGTCCGCCACAGAAGGTAAGCGCCCTGTACGCGAAACACAGCCCTCTCCGGCGTGGATCCTGAGTACGGCGGGTCACGAGCAACCCCGTCGGAAGCAGGGAGGCCCATCTCCCAAGGCTAAATACGACCTAGTGACCGATAGTGAACCAGTACCGTGAGGGAAAGGTGAAAAGCACCCCGGGAGGGGAGTGAAAGAGAACCTGAAACCGTGTGCCTACAGGTGGTCAGAGCCCATTCAAGGGTGATGGCGTGCCTTTTGTAGAATGAACCGGCGAGTGACGATGGCGTGCGAGGTTAAGTTGAAGAGACGGAGCCGCAGCGAAAGCGAGTCTGAAAGGGGCGTATGGAGTACGTCGTCGTCGACCCGAAACCGTGTGATCTACCCATGTCCAGGGTGAAGGTCGGGTAACACCGACTGGAGGCCCGAACCCACGTAAGTTGAAAATTACGGGGATGAGGGGTGGGTAGGGGTGAAATGCCAATCGAACACGGAGATAGCTGGTTCTCCCCGAAATAGCTTTAGGGCTAGCCTCGGATGAGAGAGTCCTGGAGGTAGAGCACGGATTGGATGAGGGGTCCCCACAGGATTACCGAGTTCAGTCAAACTCCGAATGCCAGCGACTTGTTCTCCGGGAGTCAGACGGCGAGTGCTAAGATCCGTCGTCAAGAGGGAAACAACCCAGACCACCGGCTAAGGTCCCCAAGTATGGATTAAGTGGGAAAGGATGTGGCGTTGCTTAGACAACCAGGATGTTGGCTTAGAAGCAGCCATCATTGAAAGAGTGCGTAATAGCTCACTGGTCGAGTGACGCTGCGCCGAAAATGTACCGGGGCTAAATCCATCACCGAAGCCGTGGCCCGGCGCTCAACACGTTGAGTGCCGGGGGTAGGGGAGCGTTCTGTGTGCGGGGAAGGTCGACCGAGAGGACGGCTGGAGCGCACAGAAGTGAGAATGCCGGTATGAGTAGCGAAAAGAAGGGTGAGAATCCCTTCCGTCGAAAACCTAAGGTTTCCTGAGGAAGGTTCGTCCGCTCAGGGTTAGTCGGGACCTAAGCCGAGGCCGAAAGGCGTAGGCGATGGATAACTGGTGGAAAGTCCAGTACCACCGATGGCTGTTGGACCGAAGGGGGGACGCAGAAAGGTAGGGCGAGCGTGCTGCTGGAGTAGCACGTCGAAGCGACCGAGGCTGTTGGGCAGGCAAATCCGCCCAACGCGAAGGCTGAGGCGTGAGCGCGAGGGAATTAAAGTACCGAAGTCCCTGATCCTCCGCTGCCGAGAAAAGCCTCTAGGAAGGCCATGGGTGCCCGTACCGCAAACCGACACAGGTAGGTGGGATGAGAATTCTAAGACGCGCGGGATAACTCTCGTTAAGGAACTCGGCAAAATGACCCCGTAACTTCGGGAGAAGGGGTGCTCTTGCGGGTGATGAGCCCGCGGGAGCCGCAGTGACAAGGCCCAAGCGACTGTTTACCAAAAACACAGGTCTCTGCGAAGTCGAAAGACGATGTATAGGGGCTGACACCTGCCCGGTGCTGGAAGGTTAAGAGGAGGCGTTAGCCGAGAGGCGAAGCGTCGAATTGAAGCCCCAGTAAACGGCGGCCGTAACTATAACGGTCCTAAGGTAGCGAAATTCCTTGTCGGGTAAGTTCCGACCCGCACGAAAGGTGCAACGACTTGGGCACTGTCTCAACGAGAGACCCGGTGAAATTATATGACCTGTGAAGATGCAGGTCCCCCGCGACTGGACGGAAAGACCCCATGGAGCTTTACTGTAGCTTGATATTGGGTTTTGATATGGCTTGTACAGGATAGGCAGGAGCCTAGGAAGCCGGAGCGCTAGCTTCGGCGGAGGCGCTGGTGGGATACTGCCCTTGCGATATGAAAATCCTAACCTCGAACCGTGAGCCGGTTCAGGGACAGTGTCTGGTAGGCAGTTTGACTGGGGCGGTCGCCTCCTAAATGGTAACGGAGGCGCCCCAAGGTTCCCTCAGAATGGTTGGAAATCATTCGCAGCGTGCAAAGGCAGAAGGGAGCTTGACTGCGAGACATACAGGTCGAGCAGGGACGAAAGTCGGGCTTAGTGATCCGGCGGCCCCGCATGGAAGGGCCGTCGCTCAACGGATAAAAGCTACCCTGGGGATAACAGGCTAATCTCCCCCAAGAGTCCACATCGACGGGGAGGTTTGGCACCTCGATGTCGGCTCATCGCATCCTGGGGCTGAAGTCGGTCCCAAGGGTTGGGCTGTTCGCCCATTAAAGCGGTACGCGAGCTGGGTTCAGAACGTCGTGAGACAGTTCGGTCCCTATCCGTCGCGGGCGCAGGAAATTTGAGAGGAGCTGTCCTTAGTACGAGAGGACCGGGATGGACACACCGCTGGTGTACCAGTTGTTCCGCCAGGAGCATAGCTGGGTAGCTACGTGTGGATCGGATAAGTGCTGAAAGCATCTAAGCACGAAGCCGACCTCAAGATGAGATTTCCCGCGAGACCCCTTAAAGACGATAAGGTAGATAGGTCTGGTGTGGACGCGTGGCGACACGTGGAGCTGACAGATACTAATCGGTCAAACGGTTTATCCACCCATGGGTCACCCGGAAGCCGTCGGTCAAGCTTAAGCGTTATTCAGTTTTGGGAGAATGGCTCCCACGGTCAGGTGACGATAGCGAAGAGGCCCCACCCGTTCCCATGCCGAACACGGACGTTAAGCTCTTCAGCGCCGATGGTAATCGGGCGGCAACGCCCCGTGAGCGTAGGACGTCGCCTGGCAATGACAACCAAAAACACCCGCTTGTTCCTGAATCAGGAATAGGCGGGTGTTTTTTTGTTAAAGTGACAGATTATATGGCGAAAATGACAGATTCCGCGGCAAAAGTGACAGAATAATTGATCCTGTGTACGACACGTGTTGTGCCGATTTTAAAACGTTTGTCGTATGTATGGCTAGCGATAGGCGACACAAAATCGATGCTGGGCACCTGTCATTGGTTGTTTTTTCCGTTTATAGGTGCCATGAGCTGCTCATGACACCTATAGTTGGTGTAATCATCTTTTTACAGGTGTCATAAGTGATTCATGGCACCTATGATTGGAGGATTTCTCTTCTTAACGGTGTCATACTAATGAAATTCAGGCATACACGGGTGTTTTTATTAATGTGACAGACTTTATTCTTTCAGATTTAGTGGGAGAATTATTCATTTAGTTAAATTAAAGCTTTGCTCAATTGAGTTATAAATTTCACCTTTTGGATCGGTACGATCTAACACAAACGAAATCCAATGTTCTTTGTCCATATGATAACCAGGCAAAATATTTTGTCCGTTTCTTAAACCCCCGATTAATTCAGGAGGACATTTTAAATTCAGAATATCTATTTCTTCTTTTCCATCTAATCCTAATTTTTCTGGGAATACATTCATCACGAGACCATACCATTTTCGATTGGTTGTATGTCTCAAAACAGCATAGTTTGGAAATTTCTTAAACGGATAATCAGGCGATGTACCATATTTTTCTTTAGCATGCTTGAAAATATCTTCTCTAGTTAACATATTGGGCAATTCCTCCAACTGTTGCTTTTTCATCCTTCTACTACACATTTAGCCTTACCCTAATAGAAGAAATGCCAGTACATATTGTTCCCTACTTAAGAATAAAAAAAACTCTTTTATGAAGCAATCAAATTCAGTGGGGAGAGTTTCCGCGATTTTTATTGGCATCGCATCTTTTTACAAACGTGTACTCCGGATCGAAGCTGTTGTACAATAGAAGGAAACAGCCAAGCGTGGTGCTTTCAATGGTCGATCATGAAAAAATCAGCGAATTTTTACAAGTGGCGAAGGTTTCCAGCCCGGCGTTTGCACCGGATGGAAACACGTTATCGTATATTACCGATGCGGAGACAGGGCTCCCGCAATTATGGGCGTACGATTTCAAAACAAGGCGCAAATCGCAAGTGCTTCAAACGGATGATCGCGTGATGTTTGTGAAACATCTTCCGGACTCCGCCGCGCGTATTATCGGTATGGACGCAAATGGAAATGAGCGTAAGCAGCTTTATATGGTGGATGGCCAGCATACCCTTCATCGACTGACGCTTGATGACGATGCGATTTATCAGTATGGCGGAGCATCTTCGGATGGTCGCTGGGTCGCTTGGGCCAGTAACGAAAGGCACAAGGCCTGTTATGATCTTTATATTGCCGAGGTTGAGTCCGGAAATATTCGCATGGTCTATGAGAGCGATGCCGCGACGTATAATATTATGGCTTGGCATCCGGACGGCAAACATTTGCTTGTCCAGGAAAAGTTCACAAATCTTTATAATTGCTTGGGCTTATTGGATATTAGCGGAGGTAATATCAGGTGGCTCACGTCCCGCCGGATACATGCCTCCTACACAAATCCCAGGTTTAGCAAAGACGGAAAAACGCTTTATATCTTAAGCAACCAAGATCGGGAGTTTAAGTCACTGGCTCAAATTGACATGGAGAGCTATGAACTGACGTGGTTAAGCGAACACCATTGGGATGCAGGGAATTTGACGATAGACGAAAAGGGAACGCAACTCGCGTATACGACAAATGAAGGAGGCGTTTACCGAGGTTGGCTGTATAACTTGCAAGACCATCGTGTTATCGATTGGGAAGTCGGAATGGGAACAATCGAGGGTTTAACATTTAATGCTGACGGAACGCAACTTGCGTTTGTTTTCAATGGGCCGACGTCAACCGCGGACGTATGGACGTTGGACACCAATCATTTAAAAATAAATCGGCTTCACTGTACGTCAACAACGCCCTCCTTCGAAAAAAGCCTTCGAAAACCAACCCTTTATAACATACATTCATTTGATGGTCTTGAGATCCCCTCTTTTCTTTATAAGCCAATGAATCTTGATGAGCAAGCGCCGTTGGCATTTTGGGTACACGGAGGGCCGGAAAGCCAGACGAAAGCCGAATACCACCCGGTTATTCAATGTTTGGTGAACCTCGGCTATATCGTCTGCGCGCCCAATGTTCGCGGCAGCCGCGGTTATGGGCGGACGTACATTCATTTGGACGACGTTCGTAAACGAATGGATTCGGTTCAAGATCTCGTTGAAATCGCAAACACTTTGAAAAAAGAACCGGAGGTCGATGAACATCGGGTGGCCGTCATCGGACGCAGTTATGGCGGATTCATGGTGCTTGCTTCGCTCACGCATCATCCGGATGTATTTGACGCCGGTATCGCGCTTGTTGGTATTTCCAGTTTCCGAACATTCCTTGAGAACACAGGGCCTTGGCGTCGAAAACTGCGTGAAATCGAGTACGGGACGATTGAAGAAGACGGTGCGTTTTTTGATCAAATCGATCCCATACATCATACCGACCGTATGACCGCGCCATTACTTGTCTCCCATGGTGCCAATGATCCACGGGTGCCGATCGCGGAAACCGAGCAAATGATCGCTGACCTCAAGAAAAGAAACCATCCCATCGATTACATCCGTTTTGAAGATGAAGGCCACGGCATCGTGAAAATGAAAAATCAAATCACAGCATATTCGCGGATGGTCAATTTTCTAGATACGCGATTATCATAGGCAGCCAAATGTGGCTGCTTTATTTTTTTCATCAAACGTTTAATTAATTGCAACAAAAGCATCAGATAGGCTTGCCGTTTATATATAAATAAAGTAAGATAATAGGTAAAAAGAAGGATAAAGGTGAGCATTAATGAATAGAAAACGCTTTCGTTTTGGCATTCGCAGAAAATTAATACTGGGTGTGACCGGGATATCATTGATTACATATGGTGTGAGTGCGATTTTTATTTTTTTTCTATCTGATTTCTTCACGGCTCAATTTGGCATTTCCGAAGATGGAATGATATTAGCCGTTCTTCTGCTTGGGTTGATTTGGAGTGCGATTTTTGCCTATCTGCTCGCGCCGGTCATTACAAAACCGATCGCCCGTGTGACGGATGCCGCGAGAATAACAGCGGATGGCAATATTCAAGCGGAGATTCCCGTAACAAAGTCCGATGACGAACTTCGTGAACTAGCCCTTGCCTTCAATGATATGAGTCAAAATCTGCGTGTGATCGTGCAAGAGATCGATGAACATTCCAAAGGCACTCACGCTCAAGCAGGTGAGTTGTCAACGTCTTCGCAAGATGCCGCTAGCCGAACGAAAGACATCACCTATACGGTAGGGGAGATTGCAAACGGATCTGAAAATACGGCGCAGGCGATCCAATCCATTGCGGAATCGATGGAGGATATGACGAAAATTGCCGATGATGTCAATGACCGAGCGACGTCTTCAAAAGAAGCATCGACGGAAATGGTAACGATCCTAAAGAAAAGCCGTGAGAATACACTTTCACTTTGGGATGGCATCAATGAAATTGAGAACCGAAGCGAGCAATCGTTAGAAGCGATGGGCAAACTTGAAGAAGGGGCACAGAAAGTCGAGGAAATCATAAATCTTGTCGGCGACATTGCAGACCAGACGAATTTGCTTGCCTTGAATGCGTCGATAGAAGCGGCGAGGGCAGGAGAACATGGCAGAGGGTTCGCAGTGGTCGCCAATGAAGTCAGAAAGCTCGCGGATGAAAGTTCGGACGCCGTTCAAAACATCACATCATTGATTAAAAGTATTCAAGATGATGTAAGCCGGGTTTCGACAGAGATTCAAACGCAAGTGGAAATATCCGGGAAAGAAGCTTCCAAAGGGAAAAACACAAAAACGGTGATCGACCAGTTCGTATCTTCCTGTACCGATGTTGCCAAAGCCGTCGATGCGATCACGCAGCTCGTCGGGGAGCAAAGAGAAGCAATCCAACAAACCTCCCAACAGTCACAGGAAGTGGCGGCAATTGCAGAACAAACATCTGCCGGTGCCCAACAGGTAACGGCGGCAAGCGAATCTCAAAACGAAATGATCAGTGCTTTTGCACAAGCGGCATCAACTTTAACGACACAAGCAGATGATTTGCGAAAGACCACTTCGAAATTTTCGGCTTAATTTCCGTATATCCCGGGGGGTCAGAGGTCGGAAAAGGAAGGGGAAATGAACGTCCGATTTCTGGTTTTCCGATGTATGTGTTCCGGAAAAACGGGCGGCAAATGCCCCTATTGAAGACAAAAATTTGGTATCTTCCGTTGTTTGTCCTGCATATTGGAAACGTTTCACTGGTGTCGGTGTGTCACAGCACTTGAAGGTTTTAGCCGATTTCCTTACTCAGAAGGAAAGTCCCTCTGATGGAAGTTTCACTTTATCCTGGAGGGATATTGTCTATCACAAAGAGAGATGTTATTCTTCTTAAGAAGGAATACTCGCAAAACGTCGAAACACGACAAGGGAATATCAGGAGGTTATTGGATTGTCTAAAGTACTTGTGACTGGTCATAAAAATCCGGATACAGACTCGATTTCTTCGGCCATTGCTTATGCTTATTTGAAAAAACAACTAGGTGTTCATGCACAAGCGGTTCGAATTGGTGAGGTAAATAAAGAAACGGCGTATGCCCTTCATTATTTTCAAGTCGACCCGCCTGTTTTTGCTGATGAGGGTGTCAGACAGGATGTCGAGGAAATCATTCTCGTTGACCATAATGAAGCGCAACAAAGCATAGACGACAGGGAAAAGTATAACGTCGTCGAGGTGATTGACCATCACCGTATCGCTAACTTTGAAACGATGGCTCCTCTCTACTACCGCGCAGAACCTGTGGGATGTACGGCCACGATTTTGTTAAAACTATTTAAGGAGAACAATGTAGATATCCCGAAAGATTTAGCAGGGCTTATGATGTCTGCCATCATTTCCGATTCATTGTTGTTCAAATCACCGACGTGCACGGATGAGGATGTTCAAGCCGCCAAAGAATTGGCGAGAATTGCAGACACGGATTTGGAAAGCTATGGATTGGAAATGCTCAAAGCCGGTGCCGATATGAGCGATAAAACGCCGGATGACCTGTTAACCATAGATGCTAAAACATTCGATGTCGGCCCTAACAAGCTCGAGATCGCACAAGTCAACACGGTTGATGTAGAAGATGTGCTTGAAAATAAAGATCTCATTTCCGATCGAATGAATGAAATTATCCGGGAAAAACAATTATCGGTTTTCATGTTCGTCATCACCGATATTCTAAATAGCGATTCCACCATCGTCGCCAGAGGTGATGATAGCAATAAAGTGGAATGTGCTTTTGATGTAAGCCTAAATGATGATACGGCGGTGTTAAAAGGGGTTGTTTCCCGTAAAAAACAGATTGCTCCCGTTTTGATGAAGGAATTCTCTGCCAAGACAAATGCTTAAAGTTTTAATGGAAGCAAAGCAAACCGCTCTGTATGGAAACAGGGCGGTTTGTTTTTGATTATATGTGGATTTAAATAAAGTCGTAGCGCTTGAAAAAAGATGCACTGTTTTTCTATGAACACAATGGCATCGTTCAAATACGTCACGCTTTGCCAATTTCGCCCGCTTTGATGTTCCATTCCATTTGTTGTCACGCTTGACCGCAAGTTTAAATACCTGTGTTTCTCCAGAAATATGTGATAAAATCATACATTTATTATTGTAATATATCCAAGATGCTCATATGTTAAGCGATAAAATGTATGCTTTTATCTATTTCTTTACATTTTTTAATTTTTCTTGATTTAAGTTAGTAATCATCACTTATCAATTTAAAAAAAGAAACGGTAAAGCACGGTAAAGTTTCTTAATGTGAAACAATGCTATTCACATTCTTTAGATATGGTATTATATTAAAAATAAGCAATAAAATATCTGTTTATTTTAGGAAGTGTGATAAGATTTATGAATCGAGATGATATTTATGACATTACCATCATCGGCGGTGGTCCTGCTGGATTGTTTACCGCTTTCTACGGGGGGATGCGCCAAACAAAAGTGAAAATTATCGAGAGCATGCCACAGTTGGGAGGTCAACTTTCTGCTCTTTATCCTGAGAAGTATATATACGATGTTGCCGGTTTTCCAAAAGTTCGCGCTCAAGATCTTGTAGATGATTTGGTCGAGCAAATGCAAATGTTTGAACAAACTGTCGTGCTCGATCAATCCGTAGAAACAGTAAAGAAGCTGAATGATGAGACGTTTCGTATTGAAACGGATAAAGAGACCCATTATTCACGGACGATTATTATTGCCGCCGGTGTAGGGGCATTTCAGCCCCGAAAACTTAAAATTGAAGAGGCAGAACAATATGAAGGTAAAAATCTTCATTATTTCATTGACAATCTGGGCACATTTAAAAATAAAGACGTCCTTATTTGTGGAGGCGGAGACTCTGCCGTTGATTGGACACTTATGCTCGCTAATGACGCAAACGTCACCCTTACACATCGTCGTGATAAGTTTCGCGCTCACGAGCATAGCGTCGCCGAGTTGCAATCGGCTCCCGTCAAAATGCACACCCCTTTTGAAGTAAGTGAAATACGAGGCAATGGTGAAAAAATTAACCAGGTCATTCTTCAGGAAGTAAAGGGAACCGACCAAAAAGTGGTTGACGTTGACAACGTAATCGTCAATTATGGGTTTATTTCATCGCTTGGTCCTATAAAAACATGGGGTCTCGATACAACAAAGAACTCTATCATCGTAAACTCCCGTATGGAAACAAACATCAAGGGAATCTATGCTGTGGGAGATATCACCTCCTACGACGGCAAAGTGAAACTCATTGCTACTGGATTTGGGGAAGCTCCAATAGCCGTTAGCAATGCCAAATCCTATATGGATCCTAAAGCACGCTTACAACCAGGACACAGTACGCATATGTTTTAGTATGTAATGACCGCTTGATAAAAAATTTTTATTTAGGAATGTACAAAAACAATCAAAAAATCATGGGTTTTTGAGGTGGTCTTGAATTAGATAGAATTCTCATATATATTTCTCTGGAGGTGAGGAAAAATGCCATTTGTTATTACATCACCCTGTGTTAAAGAAAAAAATGGTTCTTGTGTAGAAGTGTGTCCCGTGGATTGCATCGAAGAAGGAGAGGATATGTTCCATATTGATCCTGAAGTTTGTATAGATTGCGGAGCATGTGAGCCAGTGTGTCCGGTTGAAGCTATTTATCCTGACGATGAGGTCCCTGAAGAAGAGGCAGATTATATTGAATTTAACCGGGCTTACTTTTCGTGAAGGCGTATTTATTGCTAGCTAAAAATTATAATTTTAAAAGAAAATTGTAAAGTATATTATATGAGATAATGTATAGTTTCATTATATGAAACGAAAATAACTATAAGTGGGTGAGAATGTTGTTAAAAAAAGAAGATAATCAGTTATTGACTGAAACGAATGAAGATAAACCTTTAGGAGAAGTATTTCGGCAGTATTGGATTCCAGCATTAACAAGCCCTGAAATTGAAGCTGATGGAAAGCCTAAGAGAGTCAAATTATTAGGAGAAGACTTAGTAGCATTTAGAGATTCAAACGGAGATGTTGGATTAGTAGACGAAGCTTGCCCTCATAGAGGAACCTCTCTCTACTTTGGTATTAATGATGGCTGTGGTCTACGGTGTATGTATCATGGATGGAAGTTTGATACGGAAGGAAATTGTGTAGAACTTCCTTCTGAAGAAGAAACGAGTAACTTCAAAAATTCAATTAAATTGAAATCATATCCAACCTATGAAATAAACAATATAATATGGACATATATGGGGCCAGAAGAGAAACAACCTCCTTTTCCAGACTTCTATTGGATGCACTTACCACAAGAAAACCTGATGATCGAAAGAGCTTGGCAAGAATGTAATTATTTGCAGGTTATAGAAAATGATCTGGATTTTGTTCACGCTGCTTTTCTTCATAAAGCTCATGGTCAACAATCCGTTGAAGAGGGAGCTTTGAGTACTGATCTAGGTATTGATCCTGACCATCCATTAGTTAAAAATCCACCCGTAAAACAACATGTTGAAAATACAAACTATGGGAAAAGGTGCATCGCTGTGGGCGTTGGAAACGAAGAAGAGAATGCATTTATGGAAATTCACTATATCTTTCCCTTCTATACCTATCCTCCGAGGTTCGAAGGAGAAGATGGTATGTGGCATGCTTTTATTCCCCGGGATGACCATAGTACTTGGGCTTGGGATGTACAATTTTCGCATGATAAGCCCATTAATAAGGAAGTTCAACACGAACGAAGAGGATTAGAGCTAGATGAAGACTTTAAAAAATTGCGGAATATGGATAATGAATACGAACAAGAATATCAATTAAAAAAAGATGCTAATATGACAGGAATCAGAGGGATAGCTAATCAGGATCACGCAGCTACAGAGACTATGGGTACAATAGTAGATCGATCAAACGAACATTTAGGTACAAGTGATAAACCTGTCATCCAAATGCGTAAAATTTTAATGCGTCAGGTGAAAGAGCATATGAATGGTAATGAACTATTGAAACATGATAATCAAACTTTAAAAGATTTATATAGTGGTGGTTTATATGATGATAAGCATAAGGGATGGGAAGAGGCGTTACCACTAAATCCAAAATATAAAATTAAATAATTGGGCAGGTGGAAAAATGCAACAAAAAAATTATTCCAAGTACGAATCTTTTTCTTATCTTGAAAAAGATAAAGATTTTAGGCAGTTTGTTTTGCCTGGTAAAGAGCGCTGGGCAGAAACAACACATATTCCATTAGATCGCAGAGAGGAGGAGTTATTAAGCTCAGTCTTTAAGGATAATATTACTATTTCCATGAGAGATCATGGCTTTATAGCACCGGATATAGAAAAAGATATTCTTCAATATTGTAAGCAATTGCACACTATATATGATTACGAAGGACTCTCGTGGTCCGGCGTTGATGTTATTTTTGAAAATTTCATGGATGGAATAGCCATTAACAGCTCAGCAAATGGCCTTAAATGGGACGATGTCATTTATAACCTAGGAATAAGGTATGCTGATATAGCTAAACAAGAAACAGTGTATATAGCAACAAATACTAATGAAATAAATTTGGCTCAAGAGAGGAACAAAATTGCCCTTGTTCCTTCTCTTGAGGCGGCTAATATCATCGAAAATGAGGTTGATAGGGTAGACATACTATATGGATTTGGAATAAGGTGTATGGGGATCACTTACAACGATTCGAATACACTAGGTGCTGGTTTAACAGAGGAAAATGACGGAGGGCTAACAAATTTTGGAAAAAAAGTAATAGAACGGATGAACAAAATTGGTATGTTGATAGATATCTCTCATTGTGGGGATAAAACAAGTCTTGATGTGATCGATACTAGTGATAGTCCTGTCCTAATCACTCATGCAGGGGCGCGAGAAATATGGAACACTCCAAGGATGAAGTCTGATGAAGTATTACAGGCATGCGCTAGGAATGGTGGGGTAATTGGAGTGTGTGCAGCGCCTAATACAACACTTTCTAATCGTGATCCGAACCACCATACCATAGATTCAGTTATAGATCATATTGATTACCTCATTAATTTAGTTGGTGTTGAGCACGTAGGATTAGGATTAGATACTTTTTACGGGGATCATGGTGCAATTCAACATGCTTTTGATGATATGTTATCTATTGATGTATCACATAAAGGAACGCAGCAAACGGAGTCAAATTATGTAGTCGGATTAGAAAATCCAACGGAAGCCACCAAAAATATAGCAAAATATTTAATAAAAAATGGACATGAAAAAGATCATATAGTAAAAATTCTTGGAGAAAACATATATAGGGTTTTAGAAAATAATCTTCGATAATGTTAGGAGGGCCTAGAATCTTAGATGGTTATGGACGAGTGGCTATTATTACTGGTGCTGGGCAAGGATTAGGTCAATCAATTGCTTTAGAAATGCTTGATGAAGGAAAAAAAGTAGTTTTTGTAGATAAAAGCAAACAGAAATTGCAGAAATTGGATGATGATATTGATGAAGATCTTAAAAACAAAACAATGTTTTTGACTCTGGATGTTAGGGATAAAGATGCAATTCATGACGCTGTCCAAAAGATCATTACAAAATGGGGAAGAATTGATATTCTGGTAAATAATGCAGGGATTCGAAAATCAACAAAAGTTGAAGATATATCATTAGATGAGTGGGAATCCTTGATTTCTGTAAACCTAACAGGTTCTTTCCTATTTGCACAAGCTGTTATAAACATCATGAAAGAACAACAATGGGGCCGCATCATTAATATATCGTCCTTTGCAGGTCAGTATGGTCCCCTCACTTCAGGAGCTCATTACGCTTCTTCTAAAGCTGGTCAATTAGCACTAACAAAAATTTTGGCTCGTGAACTAAGTCAAGACGGTATTACTGTAAATGCGATAGCCCCTGCTATTATACAAAGTCCAGAGATGGAAAAGTTAGATGAAAAAGAATTAGACGAGATAATACATAACATTCCAGTTGGACGTATTGGAGAACGAGAAGAAGTATCTAAATTAGTATCTTATCTTTGCTCTGAAATATCTGTATACATTACCGGTGCTACTTTTGATATTAATGGAGGATTATTGATGCGTTAAGGAATCCAAAGGTGATTCCTCTACCTTCGCCAAATATGTAAGCGCTTCCTATGCCGAAGATAGTTCATTTGAAAAATTGGATATTAATTAAAAAGATGTTTCACATTATGAATTTAAGCACTTGAAATTAGAATAAAGTGACATAAAATAAAAATATATATTAAGGTTCCTAAAATTAAAATCATAATGACACTATGTAGATGGAATTAAATTTTAGGGGAAACGAAGAGGTTGGAGACTTGTTTCGGACTTTGTTTAAGTAAGAAGGGTATGTTAAATAATCTGATGCATAAATTGTTTTTATATTAACAACTTAACTACAATGGATGTGGTGGATATAAGTGGGATTAGTTCTAGAATAAAAAGCAATTCGTTGTAAATAAATATTTGGATTGTCATCATTTGCATCTTCAACGATTCATCAGATGAGTCTCAGTAATATTTTGTAGCAAGAAGAAAATATAAAATGTAGTTATTGTATGGGAGGGGTGTCGGATAATAGGATCTATCTTTATCTTTACTTGAAGACAAAAAACTGGTTTCGTACTTTTTTTCTTATGAATTATATGGATAGATAATTCGATAATGCTAGGTGTGGGATGTAAGGAAAAATAGGCTATGCTGATTTTTATAGTATAAAAATGGGCTCTAGGGAGTGAACATATGGAAAACAAACAATCTTTTTCAACAAAAGAGAGAATATGGGAAAGTGATCAAGGTTTAAAAAAAACGAGTAAAACCAATATCATCATAAAAATGACAGATCATATTAACCAGGGGATGGCGGTTTTAGCCGGGATTGCGCTTGTGGCAATGGCTGTACTAGTTGTTCTTAACGCAATCCTACGTATGTACATTGCTCCTATACCTGGTACTCCGGAAATGGTCGGATGGTTCGCAGGCATAACAGCAATATTTTCACTCGGATATGCTCAATTGTCTAAAGGGCATGTATTTGTTGATTTACTAATTATCAAATTTACAGATACATGGAAAAAAATCACTCACACGCTTATGAATTTATTAAGTATGGCATTCTTCTTAATCACTGGTGTGATTATTATTTTATATGGCGTCCAATTATTAAATAATAATACGTTATCCGAAACCTTACAATTCCCTTTTTACCCACTTGTCATGCTATGTTCACTAGGGTTTGTTGGTTTATTTTTAGCGATCTTAAAAGAAACGATATTGATTTGGAGGGGAATGGATTAAATGGATTATATAATATTGGCAGTAATTGGTCTCTTTGTTTTGTTTGCCTTATTGTTTCTACGGATGCCGGTTAGCTTTGCGATGTTCTTAATTGGATTTATAGGAGTGGTGGCCGTTGTATCCCTAGATGCTGGTTTTAACATCTTAGCGGCTGATGTTTGGTATCAATTTACAAGTTATTCGTATAGTGTAATTCCTCTCTTTATATTAATGGGTGAAATTATTTATCGTTCTGGCATGGCCGATAAGCTATTTGAGGCAGCTTATAAATGGATTGGCCATTTCCGTGGAGGAATGGCTAGTACAACTATATTAACAAGCGCTGGTTTTTCAGCTGTTAACGGATCAAATTCAGCAACAGCAGCTACAATGGCTACTATCGCGCTCCCAGAACTGAGTAAATATAATTATAGCAAGTCTTTGAGCGCAGGAAGTGTAGCAACAGGCGGAACCCTAGGCATTATATTCCCTCCAAGTGCTGTGCTTATCATTATAGCTCTGCAAATGCAACTATCGATCAGGGATTTATTTCTAGCGATCATTGTCCCAGGTATTCTCCTTACCATCCTATTAATTGCAAATATTATATACATAACGTTTAAAGATCCTACACATGGTCCGGCAGGGGCAAGACATAGCGTAAAAGAGAGATTAATATCATTAAAAGGTGTGCTTCCTATAGCAATTTTGTTTGTTTTTGTTTTAGGCGGACTTTTTATGGGATTTTTTACACCAACCGAGTCAGGAGCCTTTGGAGTATTTGGAGCAGTAGTGATTGCATTGGTTACACGTAGGTTGACATTTAGGAAGTTTCAAATAGCTATTTCATCCTCACTTAAAACCACTGCGATGGTATTAATGTTAGTTGTTGGTGCAATTGTATTTGGTCGCTTTTTAACAGTTACGGGACTTCCAAATGCTTTAGCCGGATGGGTAGAACAGTTGGCTTTCCCGAGTATTGTTATATTACTTATGATTTTATTCGTGTATTTGATAGGCGGGGCGATAATGGACGCTCTTGGATTTTTAGTTGTTTCTATCCCAGTCTTTTTTCCAACAGTAGTTGCTTTAGGTTATGATCCTTTGTGGTTTGCTGTCATTCTTTGCGTTGTTACAAGCATGGGGGCTATTACTCCTCCTGTTGGTGTTAATGCATTTATTGTTCAAGGATTAGCCCAGAACACCCCTATAACAACGGTATTTAGGGGAACAATAAGTTTTATTATTGTCTATATTATTTTTATTGGGTTACTTATTTTGTTCCCACAAATTGTTTTGTTCTCGATATAAAAGTGTGGAGTATTTAACACAAAGGGACAGAAAGGAATGGTAAAAATGAATTCAATGAATGTGGTTAAAGACGCAAAAAAGTCAATTTTCTTTATGTTATTGAACATAACAGCAATCATGCTCATGTTAAGTGCATGTAGTTCACCCAACAATGAAGTAGATTCTTCAACAAATGAAGGCACTATTAATTTGTCTTACGCTACTTTTCCTCCGCCTGGCACATTTCCAAACATTCAAATGAATAAATGGGCTGAGGAATTAGAATTAAGGACAGATGGTCAAGTTGAGGTAGATCCATTTGTAGGAGGATCATTACTAGAGGCGAGCAATATGCTTGATGGTGTTTCCGCTGGAGTATCAGACATCGGTCTAACAGCCACTACCTATGAACCTGGACGTTTCCCATTGTTAGAAATAGCAGAAGCCCCTTCAGGATACCAAGATGCAGAGATTTCCAGTCAAGTGGTGAATGATTTAATTGAAGAATTTTCTCCCGATTCTCTGGAGGACTTTAAAGTTGTGACTTCTTTTGCCACTGATCCTTCTTATATTCAAAGTATAAACCCTATTTCTAGCTTAGAAGATATTGAAGGAGAACAATTAAGAATTTCAGGAGGTGTATCATCAGTTTTGGAGGACTTGGGAGCATCTCCTGTAGGATTGCCCCAAGATCAGGTTCCGGAATCCATGCAAACACGAGTGATTGATGGCAATGTTTCCTCAAGAGAAATATTAATGGATATGAATCTTGCCAACCAGGCTGGCTATGTTACGGATTATCCTCTTACAATTACTATCTTTGTTGTAGTAATGAATCAACAGGTATGGGAAGAACTTCCTGATGATACGAAGGAGGTGATAGATGAACTGAACAAGGAAATGAGTCTATTCACTGGTCAATACTTGGACGGTCATATAGAAGAAGCCATGGAGTGGGGCGAAGAATCAGAAGGTGTAGAGATTCTTTCATTAGATGATGGAGAAGAGGAGAGATGGGACAACGCTATAGAAGGGATGCAAGAAGACCGCGTAAGGAGAGCGGAGGAACAAGGCCTACCTGGTGAGGAGTTTCAAGAGCGATTATACGAACTTATCGAAAAATATTCAGAATAACTTTGAGAGGAAGGATAGTATGGAAATTGCAGTTTTAGGCGGAGGTAATGGAAGTTACGCGGCAGCAGTAGATTTAACGGAAAAGGGGCATGAGGTTCGTTTTTGGAGGAGAAACCAAGATTTATTTAAAGATGTTTTAAATAATCAATCTATTCAAGTGAAGGATGCTAATAGTGTTCGTACGATATCCCTTAGTTTAGCTACAGATGATTTAGAAAAAGCAATACGAGGGGCTAAGCTTATTGTCATCCCTTTGCCAGCCTTTGCACAGCCATCATTGGTTAAAGAGTTGGCGCCTCTTCTTGAAGATAATCAAGTTGTATTTTTACCTCCTGGTACGTTTGGAAGTTATCTAATGTCTAGAAGTTTATCGGAAGAGGGATGTAGAGCAAGTGTTATATTTGCCGAAACCGGGACCCTCCCTTATTTGGCGAGAAAGCATGATGAAAAAACCGTTTCAATCTCTGGACGAGCAACTCGACTTCCGACTGGTATATTTCCGAGTGAGCAATCTGGATATGCCTTTGAGGTATTAAACGAAGCATATCCAGCTGTAGAGACCCTGCAAGATGCTCTTGATGGTGCATTGATGAATGCAGGTCCGATTATTCACCCCCCTCTTATCTTAATGAATGCTGGACCTATTGAACATTTTGACAAATGGGATATCCATGATGAAGGAACGCAGCAGTCAATTCGAAATGTGCATAAATCTTTGGATAAAGAGAGGATCAAACTTCGAGAAGCTTTAGGATATAATAGCCCTCATTTCCCACTTGATGATCATTATAATCCGGGAGGGGATGAATGGATGTATGGCGACGGTGCTCATACTGAACTAGTCGATGGTGAGGATTGGTATGAATCGCTTGACTTAAGAACTCATCGATATATGAAAGAGGATATCTCTTGCGGCCTAGCCTTTCTCGTCTCTCTTGGTGACTGGTTAAATATTCAGTTGCCGACAGCTTCAGGACTATTGGCTATTGCTTCTAGTATTATTAGGGAGGATTTGCGTAAGACAGGGAGAACTATGGAAAATATGAAACTTTCAAATGTATCAAGGAAACAATTGACTCAAACATTGAAAAAAGGAACGAGTTTTCATGAAGTCAAGTGAAAATTTAATTGCAATTGCAGGAATAGGACGTATGGGTAGAGGGATTGCTTTAACTTTTGCATACCAAGGTTATGACGTAATTCTTATCGATCTTAAAAAAAGAGAATACGATGAATTCAGGCAACTAAAGTCAAACTCATTAAATGATATTTGGAATCAATTGGATGTTTTAGTATTAACAGATATAGTATCAAAAGAGTCAGTTAGTGGTATTTTGGAACGAATAAAATTTATTTCTATAGATGATAAAGCACAAGACTTATGGAAACAGGCGGATATACTATTTGAGGCTTTACCAGAAAAATTGGACTTAAAAAGAAATGCTTTTGCCAATATGGTCCCGCTTTTATCGAAAAGAGCGTTGGTTGCCTCAACTACATCAACGTTTTCGGTGAATGATTTATCTTCGTACATCGTTGAACCAGAAAGGTATATGAATACTCATTGGTTAAATCCTGCATATTTACACCCCCTTATTGAAATAAGTGTAGGGAGTAAAACAAGTGACGAGTATTTTCAAACGATGTCTCATTTGTTAGAAAAAGTGGGGAAAGTTCCGGTAAAATGTAGCCCATCTCCAGGTTTTATAGTGCCAAGAATTCAAGCCCTTGCAATGAATGAAGCAGCACGTCTAGTTGATGAAGATGTAGCCTCAATTGAAGATATCGATAAGGCATCACGGATTGGTCTTGGATTAAGATTTGCAGTGTTTGGATTGTTGGAATTTGCTGATTGGGGTGGGGCAGATACTCTTTTTCATGCAAGTAACTATTTAAAGGATTCATTGCAAGATAATCGATTTGAGCCTCCGGAAAATATAACAGAAAAAATGGACGCTGGAGAAATTGGTATGAAAGCTAACAAAGGCTTTTATTCATTTGATGAAAGGACGATTAATGAGTATCAGATCACTACACTTAAAAAGTTTATCGATTTGCTTAAACATCTAGGATTTCTAGGGGATAAAAATATCCACAATGAAAGCTCTGATAACAAAGATGAACAAAAAATTATCAATAAAGAATGATATTGGGTAGGAACGATGAGCATAATTTATTTTTATGATGAATAAGGTTGCTCTGTGCTATATCCTCTAAATTTAGAAATCGGTAAATAGTCGAGAAAGAGGGCAAAGGGATAATAGCCATAAGAGTGTCGCACAAAAATTAAAAAGACAACAAACAATTTTCAAAGGCATAAATCCTGGATTCTCGGAAATGCACAACGAGGAGGGCTTAACCCCGCATAAACACGAGAAAGTAGACTCGTTATGAGTCGGCGGGATTCTAGGATAAATACTGAATTTGGAGTTTTTATAGCATCGCAAGTGTAGAGGGTCATTTCAAGTTTTCCAGACTTCTTATTGACTCCGAACCAGAATTTTTGTGTTGACGATAATACTGGTAAATGCGAGTATAACCCATTATCGTAAAATAGTGCCGACCAGCTTCCGGTTGATAAATTTTTCATTCCTCTAAATGCTTGTTTGACTTTAGTTTGAGGAGCAATGTTTGTAGAGGTCTTTCCACGTTTGAGAGTAACGTGGTGTTTTTGAAGACAAATGTAGATTGTCACGTGGTTTCGTAAGATAGGTTCGACATATTGTCGCGTCCGAACATCCGCAAGATCAAATACATCGTTCTGGATTTGTCAAACTATTTGATTTCACTTCTTTGCCGGCAAGGTAGCTAAGAACGCCTTCCAAAGGGATCCGAATATTACCATTCCTCTCTATGTTCGCTTTGCTTCTGGGGTTTGTCAACTCAATTCGGTTTTATTTCATTGTCTTCGGACAGCTGGGAATGTCCTTAGTGAAATCTAAATATCGTTGCTAGTTGCTTTGTTCACTTTGTTTCGATTGTTCAAATCGATGCCCAGGCTTATCGTAAGTGGCATCCAGAAGTTTACGATCCATTGATCCTAAGGTGTAGCGTTGGTTGAATTTAACCGCGCGACCACACTTCATACGGAAAGCCGAGTGCAGACGTGGATACAACGATAATCGGGGATGTTCGCAGCCGTAAACAGATAGAGATGATAGGTCGTTACAGCACTTCTCTCGGGTACTGTCCTACCCAACGCTACAATAGGGTGGTTTGCTTCGTGGGAGGTGCTGCTGTCGCTTTAATGCATCTGAATCTCGATCAATCCAAATTCCGCAGAAACGCTTAAGATATGCTACTCAAAAACAAAAGCCGAAAAAGAGAATCACCATATATGAGTCCCAACCGCCGTTTGATAAGCTCGACTTTATCTGTCTGGCTCAGGCGCGTTGATTAGCCAAAATTATCCAAGCAAATGACTTAAAAAAATGAAGGCATCACTATGACCATAAAGGTAAACCCTACCAAAGGAGTGATGCCTTCATGGGACAATCTAACACACTTTTAAAGGTTTTTAAATCCTTCGTGTCGATGGAAGAAATCGAGAACATTCTTCGTTCACATGATTACCAAGAAGTCGGGCGAAAATGGCTGGGAACCGATCAAATTTTCTTTTGGCTATTGGCGTCAAGTGAACAATGGCAAAATTACCGTGAAAGCGAGAACAAGCTCAAAATTGATCCGAGCCTCAAAGCCGTTGATCACACGACGTTATCGACAAAAGCTAGCATCCTTCCTTATGAAGCCGTCAAAGAGATACTGGAGCTTTTAGGTTCCCGTTTCAATCGGGAAACTCGTCGTTCCATGGACTTGCCGGTTTCGTTGGCAGCGCTGGATTCAACGACGATGACCGTAGGCGAAAATCGGCTCCCATGGGCGCCTTATCACGGGAAACGTAACGGCGTTAAAATGCATACATTTTTCCGTGTGGATACGCTGCTTCCGATCCAAGTGGAGGCTTCCAAAGGATTGACGCATGATGCGGCTGTTGCTCATTCATTTTCGCACCAATTGATCACATCTGTTCGAGACCGCGCCTATGCCACCATCCGTGATTTCGATAACCTTGAAGACGAGGACAAAGGCTTTGTGATCCGCTTGAAAACGTCCATCTATACCGAAGAGCGGGAGCCTATCCCACGTGTAACGTCTGAACATTCCAGAGTTTTCGATGATTATTCAGCGAAAATAGGGAAAGGGAAGAAGCAGTCCAATCACCGGTTTCGTATCGTTTGTTTTTATGATGATGAAGGGAATACCCTTCGGGTGGCCACAAACCTCAGCACCCTTTTTGCCGAAGATATCGCCGATCTCTATAAGGCACGCTGGCAGATCGAGCTTTTTCACCGCTTTCTCAAACAACACTTGAATCTGAATCACTTCTTTGGAACGACGCCGAATGCGGTCTATGGGCAATTATTTTGCGCCATCATGGTTTATATGGTCCTGCGATTTTTATACAACCAGCTGGCACCTGTATGGCGGATGACCCGGCGTACGTTCATTCAATTTGCACGGGAATTGATCCTTGGTACATCTCCATTGGAAGTCAAAGACACCTTAGCTCAATTTCTAGATGACAGGAAGAACATGACACCTACGTAAGTAATTTTATGGAATTTAATGGTAAATCAACGCGCCTGTGTCTGGCTATTTTTTGTTCTTTTTAGTCCTATCTTTTTCTTCAATTTTTGTTCAAATAACTCATTGAACGTGCCAAATAGGGATATCATCAGGATAAGATTCGCTAGGAGTGCGTTTCATTTCGTTGATCCAATTGGTAATCTCTCATACCGGGGTTCGTTGACAAATAGCCAAGATAGGTATGTAGGATGGAAACCAGATAGTAATTTTCCGGCTGTACTAATAAATTTGAAAATAGGATTTATTATATCAAAAATTCGTAAGAATAGGGGAAAGTCTCTCCAGTCCGAAACGATTGGAGATTCTGATCTTTTGTCCCAAGGCCCCAAATCGGTGGAAGCTCAATTTTAATTTCAATGTGACAGGTCTAAATCCACCGGCTTTAGCCGGTTAGCTTTCAGCACGTTGACAGACCCATGGTTCACTTCTACGCTAAGGAAGAGGTGAAGCCTATGGTCGATTATCGTACGGGTAGCCACTCCGTCTATGACATCAAATATCACATTGTATGGGCCACGAAGTATAGGTATCATGTGTTACGTGGTGAAATTGCACATCGAACAAGGGAATTGATCCGACAATGTTGCCGAGTTTCAGTCGGAAACTTCAGTTGGCTTTCAGCCAAAGGTCTTTTAGCCGGCTTTAGCCGGAATAGTGGGCTTTCAGCCGTGAAAGGAACCTACCGACTTTAGCCGGTAGTCGTTCAGTTTTTGCTAATTAACGGTTAATCTTTATCCTGAATGTGGATAGTTGCTGTAGCACAGTGAACGTTAATAATCCCCGCTAAATATCATGTGGGGATTAATTGATGCTTACCTTAAAAATCACAATTAGCTGAAATTTCCCTTGCTATTTTAAGGACATAATTAATGTAGTTGTCCTTTTCTTTTTTAATGCGAACCTCAGGACCCGATATGCTAATGGCACAAATAACTTCACCCATGAAGTCTCTGACTGGCGACGATATACAGAACAGACCATCTTCATACTCTTGATCATCTATAGCGTAGTCTTGTTCCCTTATTTTTCTCATCTCTTGAATAAGGCTTTCATGAGATGTTATAGTATTTTGCGTTATTTTTTTTAACTCTAGTTTATAAATATCATTATCTGTAAAGGAATTAGACAGTAGTACTTTTCCAACAGCAGTACAAAATAATGGTTTTCGTGAACCAACTGATGTTTGTATTTTAAGAGGAACTTTTGGCTCTACCTTAATCAAGTAACTAACATCCTCATTTTCTTCCACCGCTAAATGCGCTACTTCATTAGTTTTATTAACCAAATCATTTAAATAAGGTAATGCGTCAAAATATGGCTGATATTGATAGGAAACCACCTCCCCCCAACTTAAAATTTTTGATCCCAGGCGGTATTTTCTATTTTTTGTTCGAATGAGAACACCTTCTTCGTATAGAGATTTTACTGCATGGTGAACAGTGCTTTTGTTCATCTTAAGTAAATCGGCTAATTCAGAAACACCTAGCTCAGCTGATTTTATGGAAAAACAATTCATAATTCTTATAGCATTCGTGATTGAAGATATCATTTTTTACACCTCCATGACATGGGGTTAAACTGAAATGAACTTTATCACAATAAGAGTACTTGATCCAAGTACTAACATGATTGTCACACTGTTTTCGATATAAATTAGTATGGATAAGTTGGAAAAATCGATAATATTGAACATAAAAATGTATTGTTCGTTCAGTGCTTCTGCATTATCATTATTATCAACAATTTAATAATAAAAAGAAAATGAACACGAATTAAATCGGAGGGTTTAAAAAATCTTGGTATTTATATAGAAATGCAAAACCCTCAACAAAGTCGTAAGGAACTTCCCTAAGTGTATCAGGAAGCATTAGAACAAATTGAACACGCAGACAAACGAGGAATTAGTACAAACTAGAAAATCATTGGTTTGAAGAGTTTTCAATTTCCACTAATCTAATGGCACTATTTGCAGTTGCAGCCCAACGCACCAATAATATACGATTTAGAACTTTTTCTCACTTACTTCCCTTGGATAACCCTATGAGTTTGCTGGTCAGGCTGCAGTTACAGATATTTTCCTGAAATTGTACTTGTAAAAACATTGAACACATAACCATCAAGGCACACTTCTGTTGGCACCGTAAATGTTCATTAGATAAAATAAAGCCAAAGGAGGAAGAGGGATGTTAGCAAGAGATCTTACGTTAGATCGAATAATGGACATTTCGGAAAAGTCATCGAATACATTTAAAAATTTAAACCTAACATTATCAAGTACAAGTGCATGGGGGGTGTTACGTAGAGACTTAATTAATGCTTTAGGAGTTCAAAGAGCAAAAAGATTTTTAGTTAGATATGGATACGAGTGCGGGAAACATGAAGCAATCATCTTAAAGGACCTTATTGATTGGGAAGATGATACTGAGTGGCTCATAGCAGGCACCCAAGTGCATAATTTAACGGGTAGAGTATTTTCTTATCCTGATCATTTCAAAGTAGATATGAGTAAGGGAGTATTTAATGTTTCTGGGAATTGGTTAAATTCCTATGAGGCATCTCAACATTTAGATCACTTTTCTGAACATTACGAGCCCATTTGTTATTTTTTAACTGGATATGCAAGCGGATACACAAGTACATGTTTCGGGAAAATGATAATTTTTAAAGAAATTAGATGCAAGGGTAAAGGCGATGATTCCTGCGGTTATGTAGGGAAGACCGTGGAAGAATGGGGAGAAGAAATATCAGAAGAACTATTTTACTATGATGATTTAAATATGTCTGATGAGCTTGATCAAATGTATCAAAGAGTGGAACAACAAAAAGAAAGATTTGAAACTGGTTATTCATTAAGTCAGAAATTGAATCAGGCTATGCTTCAGGGCGAAGGTTTTGACAAATTTGCGAAAATAGTAGGAGATACTTTAAATTGTTATGTCCATATAGAAGATAAAAATTTAAAGGAAATTTTCTATTATAGCGGTAATCAAAAGGAATCATTTGATAAAGAAAATACGAGCGATATACGCTTTCATATGACAGTAAAAAATGTACAGAAAAATAACATGAATTCTTTTTCCCACCAAAGCGTTGTTCATAACAGAGTATTTAACTTATTATCCGTTCCAATTAGAATTAACAATCAAATTTTTGGATACATCACCGTAAACCTGGAAAACAACGCTTTTAATAAGGATCTTCTTGAACGAATAGCAACAGTTGCTTCACTATATATACAGAATGAGAGAGTCGCTATTGAAACAGAGCAACGGATCACTGGAGAATTACTTGAGGAATTATTGCACAATAAAGAAGCAGATTTAGCAGAGATTGAAAATCGTTTTTCTCTTCTAGGTTATAATTTAAAAACTCCTCACTATATACTTGATATAGATTTTACTAACCTTGAAAATAATAATAAAACAATCATTAGTGAAGAGTACTTTGATATTCGCAACAAAATAACGAATGTCATCTCTCAAAAGAAAAGTAGCGATCCGTACATGCTTATGTCGCTAAAGTCAAACTCCAGCCAAGTTATAATCCCAAAAAACGAAGTAATAAAAGGTGGATTCGATACTGTAAGGAATTTTGGAGAACGTATTTTAAAACAACTAGAAACTCCGGGGCGCAGTTTATTTATAGGAATTAGTAACGAGGTTAGAGATTTATCAGACTTCTATAAAAATCAACAAGAAGTAAAAAAAGCGATTGAAATTAGTAAAATGAAATTTTCTTCATCTCGTGTTGTAGAAGCTAATGAAATGGGTTATTTATCATTATTCCTTAATGCGAGAGAACCTGAAGAATTGAAAAATTTTTCGAAGAAAAAATTGCAGCCCATTCTAGATTATGATAAAAAGAAAGATTCAGAACTTCTTAAAACACTATATCATTACTCACAAAAAGAATTCAATTTGCATAAAACTGCACGTGAATTGGCACTGTCAATTAGCGGCATGAGATACCGGATTTACAAAATTCAACATCTTTCTTCTACTGACTTATCTCTATCGAATGATCGGTTTGAGATGCAGATAGCTCTAAGCATATTGTTAGTTTATGAAGAGATAAAGCTTTAAGTATTTTAGAGGAGGAATTTTATGGATTTCCAAGCGTTTCGAAACACTCTTGGTCATTTTTCTACCGGAGTAACAGTTGTATCCACAAAGAGTGAATATGAATTTCTAGGATTTACAGCCAATGCCTTTTCATCTGTCTCAATGGACCCGCCTATAATTCTTGTATGTATAGACAAAAAGGCTACTAGTCTTCATGCCTTCAAGCCTAACCATCCTTTTGTAATTAATATTTTGACCAAAGAGCAAAAGGAAGATGGTTTATGGTTTTCCAAAAAATCTGATGAAAAATTCAAGGATATTTCTTACACTGTATCAAAAGATGGTGTCCCTGTATTAGACGGTAACCTAGCAACAATAGAGTGTGATGTAGCAGCTATTATAGAAGCAGGAGACCATTATATAATTACGGGAAACGTGAAGGATGTCGTATATGATGATCAAAAAGATCCGCTAATTTTTTTCCGCGGGCAGCTACAACATTTACCGGAGACACAAGTAAACAACTAAAATGCAAAGAGGAGGGAGTAACTAATTTGTAAAAAAAATGGTTCCAATAAGGTCGCAATAGTAACAGGGGCTGGTCAAGGCATCGGACTTTCTATCGCTAAGAAATTTTTAAAGGAGGGATTAAATGTTGCATTTATTGATAACAATGAACGTTTGTTAAATACAGTGAAAAATTTGTATCAAGATGACACAAAAACACTTTTTTTACTAACAGATGTATCAGATAAACAGTCTGTTAAAGAAGGTGTTAGTACTATCTTGCACCAATGGGGAAGAATTGATGTATTGGTGAATAATGCTGCTATTCGTAAAGAAACTCCTTTAGAAGAGATTACTGAAGAAGAGTGGAACCTGATTATATCAGTTAATTTGGGCGGCACGTTTTTCATATCACAAGCCGTAGTAAATACGATGAAGCAGCAACAAAGAGGGAGGATTATCAACGTTTCTTCTTTCGGAGGACAATTTGGTCCTTTAACATCTGGCGCACATTACTCTGCTTCCAAAGCGGGGCAAATTACACTAACAAAAGTTTTTGCTCGATCTTTAGCAGATCAAGGAATCACTGTTAATGCCATAACACCGGCAGCCATTGAAACACCTGAAATGGACAATATGGACCCTGAGAAATTAAATAAAATGAAAGAAAGTATTCCTGTTAAGCGTTTTGGTGACTCTGAAGATGTTTCTGATATGGTATTATATCTTTCTTCACCTTCTGCGAGTTACATTACAGGTGCAACATTTGATATAAATGGCGGTTTATTAATGCGTTAAATTATAAACAAGGGAGATGAAAAAAATGAGTGAAGTTAAACATGACACACCGAAAGTTCCAGAATTGTTGAGGGTATTTTTTACGTTTGAATCCACTGGTTTTTTTGATACAACGCAAGAAGAAAAAGAAAAAGAGATATTGCCAAAACTTAATGGAATCTTGGATGAATGGAATCAAAACGGATCAGAATTACTAGCGACTTTTGATAGAGATATTTTAACAGCCGGTCAGGCTGGACCTGCAAATTGGCACGCATGTTTCCTTTATAATGTACCTAATTTACAAGTGGTTACGGATATGACGCATGCTTTTCGGTCAACCGGTCTGGATCGTTATTTTCGATTGGAAGCTTCAATAGGACGTCCATTCTTCCTTTTAGAAAAATAGGTACAGAAAATTTTTTTATTAAAAACGCTTATATAGAGCAGTTCAACTTTCAGACTTGTTTATTTCTATAAAGACTAGGCGATGGTTAAATCATCGATTAGAAGATTGATTTTCTCTCAATAAGACTCTTATTTATCCCGCTCTCTTCATAGAACCTATATTATGCGAAATGTGGGGGCGGGGGATTTGCAGATCTACTGTTAAATACCATGTATTTAAACAGCATTTTTTCCTAAAATGGTTTTCGCTATGTCAATGAAATTAAATAAGACCTTCTTCAGAAATTTTTCATTTACCAATCTGACTTGTAGATATAGTGGAATAGATTTTTGAGAAATCAAGAGTATACGGATAATGTCTAATTACAATTGGGGGAGGGACTAAATTGAATACAGAAAAAATAATTCATATAGCAGATTTACCTTTTATGCAATTTTGTCTAGAAAAGTATGGAGTTAACAGAGGGATTTATAACACAATAGATGAATGGTTTTACGATCAAGGAATTGAGGATATTATAGAGAGAAGAAAAGAAATTTTGAGGTTCTTGGAGTTTGTTGAAAATCAATATGAGAAGAAAAATGAAAAACGTAAATTTGGAAAAGGTGGATTAAAAATAAGTTTACAGGATTACTACTTCCCCTCGTATAAAGGTGTTACTTCAAAGGTCGTATAGACAGATTAATATTATCGATATATGGGAGTTATTATGTATACCAGTCCATATATTTTCATAAACCTATACCATCGGAAAAGTAGTAATTGAACCCATAAAAAATAAAACTTTAAAGTATCAGTTTTGGAATATATGGCAATTAATAGGAGAATGATAAACATGGTACAAGAAGTTCTTGATATTATTAGAGGGTATAATACTGTTATCATTCATCGTCATATACATCCTGATCTAGATGCGCTAGGGTCACAGGGGGCTCTGGCAGAAATTTTAAAAATAAGCTTTCCAAACAAAAATATCTATATTGTTGGTGAAGAGGATAAATCATTAAAGTTCGTAAAACGTATGGATGATATATCAGACAGTGAGTATAATGGATCGTTAATTATTATTTGCGATACGGATTGCGAAAGTCGTATTAGCGATAAACGTTATAAAAAAGGTGATTTTATACTAAAAATCGACCATCATCCCAATGTTGTGCCGTACGGTGATCTAAATTGGACTGATGTATCCGCAAGTTCTACAAGTGAAATGATCTATGATTTATTCAATAATGGCAAAAACGGCTTGTTACTGACAAATGAAGCAGCACGATTAATATATGCCGGTATTATAGGGGATACTGGAAGGCTTTTATTTAATAATACTACAAATAAAACATTTTCCATTGTCAATGAACTGCAAAAATGGGATTTTTCGATAGAAGATCTTTATACTGATATATATAAATGCAATTTAAATTTAACCCGTTTGAAGGGATATATTCTTCAACATTTTCATATATCAAAATCTGGTGTCGGTTATATCAAGATTAGAAATAATATTTTGGAAAAATATAAGGTAATGCCTAATGAAGTTACTCACATAATTAATATTTTTTCCGATGTAGATGGAATAAAAGCTTGGACATTCTTTATTGATGAAAAAGACCACATAAAAGTTAGGATTCGATCCAAAAAGATACCTATTGATCAGGTTGCACAACAATATGGCGGTGGAGGGCACTTTCTTTCTGCTGGAGCAACTATTCATACCTGGGATGAGGCTGAAACAATGTTGCAACAACTTGAAAATCATGTGAATGTGCATGCACTTGTTGACTATCATTAATGTGAATTTAATATGATAAAATATTTACATTTTATGGGTTTTAATATCACTTGATATATCTTCAGCTGTTTTGCGAAGAAGTGGAAGGAAGTCCTTTAACAGTTCATTCTCACTAACTCTCCCAGCATGAACGGAACAGTTGATTGCAGCAACCATTTCCCCATTTTGATTTTTAAGTGGCACAGCCAATGACCGTAGTCCTTGCTCTAACTGATTTTCTACATGGGCGAACCCTTGATTTCGAGTATGGTCAATGATCGTTAAAAATTTCTGCTGATCTATTACAGTTTGATTTGTTATTGGCTCAAATATGATTTCATTTATATACTCCCGTAAAATATTGTCATCGAGACCTGACAAAAGAACTCTTCCCATTGAGGTTGCGTATGCAGGAAGACGCGTACCGACATCAATATTGATACTCATAATCCGCTTAGCCGGTACCCGAGCAACATAAATAATGTGCGTTCTATCAAGGACAGATATCGAACAGGATTCGCCAATTTTTTTTACCAAAGCTTGCATTTTTGGATAGGAAAGATTCCATACATTTTGTGAAGATAAATAGGCATATCCAAGGGTTAATGCTTTGGCCGTTAATGAGAAATGCCCGTTCTGTGATGTAGCAAAACCCAGGGATTCCAGTGTTAACATAATTCTTCGAACGGTTGGGCGATTGATCCCTGTTTCTTTCGATGCCTGGCTGACCGTTAAACGGGGATGATCTTCGGAAAAAACTTGAATGACCTTGAGCCCTTTTTCTAAAGATTGAACATGGTCACTTTGTTTAATATTACGATGAAGATTATTTTTTCTACTTGACATATCAATCACTCCTGGTTTTATAATTAAATAACGTTGTACGTTATTTAATTAATTGTACACATAACGTACAATTAGATTTTTATTTTGTCAATAGGAATGTGTAGATACGGTTATACTCAGTATTTTTAATAGATTTTGGAAACGCTTACTATCAAAATTTTAAGGAGTAAAGATCTGATGACCATTAAACAAGGGAATGTATATATTGCAGATATACCAATCTCACGTCCGCATCAGTTGTCAATGCATACCATTACAAAACAAACGATTGTTTTAGTAAAACTAACAGAAGAGGATGGTCTGAGCGGTTGGGGAGAAGTCGCTACCATCGGCGGGGCTTCTTATGAGGAAATGACGCCGGAAGCCATAAAAGTCACCATTGATCATTATCTTATGCCGATGATTTTGGGAAAAAAAGCGGCAGACTACGCATGTATCATGAATGATATCCAGAAACATGTGAAAGGAAACCGATTCGCAAAAGCAGCTGTGGAAAGCGCATTGATTGATCTTTTTGCGAAGCAGAAAGGCTTGCCGGCATACGAGCTTCTTGGTGGAAAAATTCATGATTCTCTTCCAGTGGCGTGGACGCTAGCTAGCGGAGATACCAAAAAAGATATCGAAGAGGCTCAAGAGGCTCTTCAGCAGAGGAAACACCGAATATTTAAATTAAAGATCGGCAAGGGGGATCCAAACGAAAACGTCAGGCACGTGCTCGAAATAAAAAAAGCGCTCGGTGATGAGGTTCGTGTTACTGTTGATGTCAATCAATCTTGGGATGAGCAAACAGCCAATCAGTGCATACCTAAATTGCAGGCTGGTGGTATCGTCATGGTTGAACAGCCACTTCCAGAATGGAACGAAGAAGGTATGAGAAGATTGACAGCTTCCTCCGCACTTTCGGTGATGGCGGATGAAGGAGCCCGATCCATTCACGATGTATTTCGCATCGCAAAGCACCATGTTGGAGATTCATTGTCTTTGAAGATACCGAAACATGGTGGTCCCCATGAAACGAAAAAAGCAGCTGCTATTGCTGAAAGTGCTGGGATGCCTTTATACGGAGGGACGATGATTGAGTCGACGTTAGGAACAGCCATCGCAGCACATGTTTATGCTACCATTCCTGATATGATTTTTGGAACTGAGCTGTTTGGTCCATTACTCTATCAAGATATGGTCTCAACAAATGCACTGATCTATGAAAACTATGAACTTATTATTCCGGAGCGCCCAGGGTTCGGCATAACCATCGATGAAGACAAGGTCCTCTACTACGCTCGTGATCATGAGACCAGACAGAAAGGAGGCAATATGATATGACATCAGTATCTAAACCTACCCTAACTTATATTGGAAGTATGGAGTTGAACGTGAAAGCTCCCCATCTTCCTGGTCAAACACCAGTCGGAAATCGACGGATCATTCGTGTTACTGACGGAAGGATTATAGGGGACCATCTTAATGCCGACCTCATCCCCGGTGGAGATGATTGGATCACTGTGCGTGAGGACGGCACGATTATTCAAGATGTTCGCATTCTGTTGCAAGCAGAAAATGAAGACCTCATTTTAATGACCTATCGCGGGATTCGAACAGGCAACTCTTCTGTTCTTCAAAGGCTTGATGCGAATGAAGATGTCGACCCGTCTGAGTATTATTTCCGGACAGCCCCCATTTTCGAAACATCTTCTGATACGTATGATTGGTTAAATAACCGAGTCTTTATTTCTACTGGCGTCCGACTCCCGGGAAAAGTACAGTATGACATCTATATGGTGGACTAATGGAAAAGGGGGTAAATGACTTGGAGAGGAACTTAACAATTAAAGATAATATTCATTTGCATATATCGGAATCGAGAGGTGGAGACACCACCGTCATTCTCGTACATGGATTAACGGGTAATCATAAACAAATGTATTATTACCAGGAAAAGCTAGCCGAAGATTTCACAGTAATTAGTTACGATATTCGCGGACGTGGAGACAGCTCACCTGCTTCAGAAAATACATCGATTTTTACGCACGCTGAGGATCTACAGGCATTGATTGAAACGTTAAATATCCAAAACCCTATACTTGTTGGTTACTCCATGGGCGGCTATATTTGTGCATTAGTCGCAAGCAAGCTTGAAAACGTTGAAAAGTTAGTACTGTTAGATGGTGCGGGAGCGGTTGATGACACCCAGCGAGAACTAATCGCCCCATCGTTAAAACGCTTGGAAAAGGATTACCCCTCTGCAGAAGCTTATATAAACGAAACGAAAAATGTTTACGAAAAGTTAGCAGTCGATTGGGATGACATAACAGAAGCTGCTGCTAGGCATGAAGTTATGCTTGTCAATGATTATTGGGAACATAAATCAAATGTCTATCTTATTCGTCAAGACTTTGAAAGCTTTTATGATTTTCCGGCTGAGGGCGTTTTTATGGCTATTCAATGCAAAACAATGCTTGTCATAGCCACAGGAACTTTAGGAAGTAAAGCATCGTTGTTTGATAAGTCATCCTATATGAAACTTCGACAGATTCTGGCTCCTTCCGAGGTGAAAGTGACAAATGTGAACCATTATGAACTTGTTTTTAACAAGCAGCTAGAGACGATCCAGAAGGTACATACATTTATTGAAAAAGGAAGGTGATAAATATGGTACAGATGACTAATACATCTGCGATACATGATCATGTTAAGAGCGGAGATACGCTGATGGTTGGTGGCTTTGGCCTTGTTGGTAGTCCGCTTACGCTCATTGAGGCATTGACCAAACATGATGTAGAAGATTTAACGATTATAAGTAACAATGTCGGTGAAACTGGTAAAGGACTTGGGAAATTACTACAGCAAGGAAAAATCAAAAAAGCCATAGGTTCTTATTTTACAAGTAACCGTGAGGTTGCAGACTGGTATAACCAAGGAAAACTGGAGTTAGATCTGCTCCCGCAGGGCACATTGTCGGAAGCTATTCGATCGGGTGGGGCCGGGATTGGAGGATTCTATACAAAAACGGCTGTTGGTACGGACTTAGCAGATGGGAAAGAAACAAAAGTCATTGACGGTGAAACGTATGTATTAGAACGATCGCTCAAAGCAGACGTTGCACTGATCAGAGCAGAGAAAGCAGACACAAAAGGAAATCTTGTTTATTACAAAACAGCACGTAATTTCAATCCAAATATGGCAACAGCTGCTTCTTATGTGATTGCTGAGGTTGATGAAATTGTGGAAGAGGGGACATTATCACCAGAGCTGATTGCCACTCCACATTTATATGTCGATGCAGTTGTGCAAAGTCGTTATGTCCTTACAAAAGAAGGAGTGGTGGAACGATGAGCCATAAAGAAAGAATCGCTCAACGCGCAGCTGAAGAACTTTCTCCTTCCTCGATTATTAATCTAGGGATTGGCATACCAACTTTGGTAGCGAATTATCTCGATAAAGAACAATATATCATGCATACGGAAAATGGCATGCTTGGTGTGACGTCCGTAGAAGAGGAAAATATCGATCCACTCATTGTTAATGCTGGAAAACAGCCTGTCGGAGAAGCAGTTGGAGCGTCCTATTTTGATAGCGCGGCTTCCTTCGCCATGATTCGTGGCAGTCATGTTGACGTGGCCATCCTGGGTGCCCTTCAAGTTGACAGTGAGGGACTAGTAGCGAATTGGGCTATCCCTGGTAAAAATATTATCGGTGTTGGCGGCGCTATGGACCTTCTTGTGGGTGCTAAAAAAATTATCATTACAACCAATCACGTTGCCAAAGATGGATCAGCTAAGCTTGTGCAAGAATGTGAGTACCCAATCACTTCGAGAAGACGTGCCGATGTTATCATTACCGACCTCGCTGTTTTTCATTGGAGAGATGAGGGCTATGAACTCACAGAGGTAATGGAAGGGTCCAACATTGAAGAGATCAAAGCAAAAACAAAGCTTTCCTACCGCGTTCATCCCAGTGCAATGCAGAAGGAGGGATAGGATGGACCCAGTTGTTATAATTGATGCCGTTCGCACCCCAATTGGTCGCTACAATGGAATGCTTAAAGATATACGGCCCGATGACTTAGCCAGTCATGTTATCCGTTGCCTTATTGAACGCCAGCCAGACCTTCCGCCTGAAAATATTGATGATGTGATTTTTGGGAACGCCAATGGGGCAGGGGAAGAGAACCGAAATGTAGCACGGATGGCTGCTCTCCTTGCTGGTCTTCCTCAATCGGTTAGTGGCACAACCATCAATCGATTATGTGGTTCCAGTTTGGACGCGATTAGTATGGGAGCCCGATCTATTTTGTCCGGGGAAGCGGATGTCATCCTAGCCGGTGGAGTGGAAAGTATGAGTCGTGCCCCGCTTGTTATGAAAAAACCTGAAAAATCTTTCCCACGTGGGGATATGACATTGCAGGATACGACGATAGGTTGGCGTTTTGTCAATCCAAAGATGGAGGAGATGTACGGCACAGATTCGATGCCTCATACTGCTGAAAACGTTGCCCAACGCTACAACATTTCCCGGGAAGAGCAGGATTATTTTGCGTATCAAAGCCAACAACGCGCGAAGTTAGCTATGGAAACTAATCGCTTCGAACAAGAAATAATTCCGATCGTCAAAAAAGAAAAAAATGGGGAAGAAACAGTGATTGACAGCGATGAGCACCCTCGCCCCGAAACGACGCTAGAAAAGCTTGAGAAATTGCGACCACTGTTTGCGGACGGAACAGTAACTGCCGGTAATGCATCCGGCGTTAATGACGGAGCAGCTGCGGTATTGCTTATGCGAGAATCGAAAGCCAAAGCGTTTGGGTTAAAACCTCTTGTCCGGTTTCGTGCTTCATCAACAGCTGGCGTCGAACCATCGGTTATGGGGCTGGGACCGATTGCTTCTACCGAGAAATTGATGCAAAGACATGGCATTTCGAACAAAGATTTTGATGTAGTGGAGCTAAATGAAGCGTTTGCATCTCAATCTCTAGAATGTATGCGACAGCTAGATTTTGATTCATCGCGAGTCAATGTCAACGGTGGTGCAATTGCCTTTGGACATCCTTTAGGTGCAAGTGGAGCAAAGATTTTAGCTTCTCTCATATATGAGATGAAAAGAAGTAATCATGAACTGGGACTTGCGACGATGTGCATCGGTGTTGGCCAAGGGATTTCACTAGCAGTGGAAAACGTAGTGTAATGGCATGTGCGAACGTTCATGACTGAGTAGATCTTTCATAGTTAGTAAACTATTTGAGGGGGGTGATAGAGATAGGTGAAGCGATTATTCTAACTCATTTTCTTGACTACTCTGACTAAATTCCTGCATCGGCGAATGTTAATACTCTATCTCGTAAAAGGAGGAAGTAATCATGAATAAAAATACTACAACAAATACTAGGGTGGAAGAAGTATTTAATCTTTATATCAATCATATGAAAGAATTTTTAAAGGAAGCTAAGTTGAATCACGAAGAATATACAAACTTTGTCAACTGGGCCGATCGACTAGGAAGAGAAGGTGAACTCCCTCTTTTCGCCGACGTTTTCCTTGAAACTCATGTATTGCAAGCGATGTATACTGATATGCCTGGGACACAACCTTCACTTTTAGGCCCATTTTTTATTGAAGGATCTCCGTTGGTAGAAAAAGAACCTGGAAAATCCTATGTCGTTTTACCACAACGTCCAGATGAGCCTGGTGAAACTTTCTATTTTAAAGGAAGTGTCAGTAATACTGAAGGAAAGCCATTGGCCAATACACGGGTCGAATTTTGGCAAAACGATCACAATCGAGGTTATTCGCATTTTGATTCAGATGCCCCGGAGTATAATTTAAGAGGCCACTTCTATACAGATGAAAACGGGGATTTTGAAGTCAAAACAATTGTACCACTACCATATTCGATTCCTACCGATGGCCCGACAGGCGAATTCTTGGGTTATACGGATCAGCATTCAATGCGCCCTGCCCACCTTCATATTATGTTTGAAGCAGAAGGGCACGAAACCTTAATTACGCAAGTCTTTTTTGAAGGGGATGAATGGCTAGAGACAGATGTTGCCGAAGGTGTCCGAGACGAACTTTTAACAGAATTAAAGGATCAAGGAACCTATAAAACAGCTTCCTTAGATTTTATGATGAGGAAGATATGACCAACCGAATAACATACAAGAGCATTCCTTTCATGAAAAAAACCTAGCCTTAACCAAAATGAGCCTCCTTCGGATAGTAGGATATGTCGACATATCCTACTGAATAGAAAAACCAAGGAGGCTCAAAATCAGGCGCGTTGATTAGCCAAAATTATCCAAGCAAATGACTTAAAAAAATGAAGGCATCACTATGACCATAAAGGTAAACCCTACCAAAGGAGTGATGCCTTCATGGGACAATCTAACACACTTTTAAAGGTTTTTAAATCCTTCGTGTCGATGGAAGAAATCGAGAACATTCTTCGTTCACATGATTACCAAGAAGTCGGGCGAAAATGGCTGGGAACCGATCAAATTTTCTTTTGGCTATTGGCGTCAAGTGAACAATGGCAAAATTACCGTGAAAGCGAGAACAAACTCAAAATTGATCCGAGCCTCAAAGCCGTTGATCACACGACGTTATCGACAAAAGCTAGCATCCTTCCTTATGAAGCCGTCAAAGAGATACTGGAGCTTTTAGGTTCCCGTTTCAATCGGGAAACTCGTCGTTCCATGGACTTGCCGGTTTCGTTGGCAGCGCTGGATTCAACGACGATGACCGTAGGCGAAAACCGGCTCCCATGGGCGCCTTATCACGGGAAACGTAACGGCGTTAAAATGCATACATTTTTCCGTGTGGATACGCTGCTTCCGATCCAAGTGGAGGCTTCCAAAGGATTGACGCATGATGCGGCTGTTGCTCATTCATTTTCGCACCAATTGATCACATCTGTTCGAGACCGCGCCTATGCCACCATCCGTGATTTCGATAACCTTGAAGACGAGGGCAAAGGCTTTGTGATCCGCTTGAAAACGTCCATCTATACCGAAGAGCGGGAGCCTATCCCACGTGTAACGTCTGAACATTCCAGAGTTTTCGATGATTATTCAGCGAAAATAGGGAAAGGGAAGAAGCAGTCCAATCACCGGTTTCGTATCGTTTGTTTTTATGATGATGAAGGGAATACCCTTCGGGTGGCCACAAACCTCAGCACCCTTTTTGCCGAAGATATCGCCGATCTCTATAAGGCACGCTGGCAGATCGAGCTTTTTCACCGCTTTCTCAAACAACACTTGAATCTGAATCACTTCTTTGGAACGACGCCGAATGCGGTCTATGGGCAATTATTTTGCGCCATCATGGTTTATATGGTCCTGCGATTTTTATACAACCAGCTGGCACCTGTATGGCGGATGACCCGGCGTACGTTCATTTAATTTGCACGGGAATTGATCCTTGGTACATCACCATTGGAAGTCAAAGACACCTTAGCCCAATTTCTAGATGACAGGAAGAACATGACACCTACGTAAGTAATTGTATGGAATTTAATGGTAAATCAACGCGCCTGGCTCAAAATAAATTATTACTCTCAAATTGAAAGACGAAAGAATACCGTTTGGCAAAAAACTAGTTTTTAACTTAACACTGGGCTGAGATAAGGATACCACATGATACGTACATATATGGGAGGGCTGATAATGGTGGTAATAAAATCATTTCTTTTAATGATTCCTGTTGCAGTTATTATATCAATATTCTTTGCGTCCGGTGAGGCAACATCACATTCTAATGAGGAAGAGGTGGTTGAATATACAGCAGTAAGCTTTATACCTGAATCTGACCCTATGACAGATATGATTGATAATTGGATAGAGGATGTTGAATCAGCTACAGATGGAAGGGTTGAAATTAATTGGATAGGAAGCACTGATGTCTTACCAGTTAATGCTCAGGTAGAGGCATTGGAAAGCGGAGTGATAGATGTATTATTTGGTCATGTAGGTTTGTATGAAACCAGGATTCCTGCCACGACTGCCTTGGCTCTTTCAAATTTAGATCCTTGGGAGGAACGTGAAAATGGGTTATATGAAAAAATGGACGAGGAGCATGATGAAATTAATGCGAAATATATCGGAAGATGGTTGGTAGGCGGGCCTCAAATATGGTTAAACGAGCCTATCGAAGAATTAAATGATTTAGAAGAATTACAAATAAGGTCAGCCCCTAATTATACACGATTATTTTCTGAACTTGGTATTTCTCCTGTAATTACCGATCCCGCCGATGTCTATACCTCCCTTCAAACTGGAGTCGTCGAGGGACTTGTTTATGGAGGTTTGTTAGGGCCGCGCGAAAATGGGTGGACTGATTCTGCTAATTATGTGTTAGACCATCCATTTTGGAATCAGAACACTACTATATTAATGAACGAAGATAAGTGGGGTGGAATTACAACAGAAGATCAGAAGGCTATTAATCAAGCTACAACTGATTTTGAAAAAGAAATGGTAAATTATTTTGATGAACAAAATAGCGAAGAAAGAGAGAATTTAAAGGAAATAGGTATACAATTTATAGATTTATCTGCTGAAGAAGAAGAAATTTTTCTTAGGACAGCTCAAGAAGTAGAATGGAATAATTTAGAAAATATTATCCCTCAAAAAGTAGACGAATTAAGAATGCTCACTGATGAAGTACAAGAGAACGAGGAGAATTAAATGCTGCTATGATAAATAAAATTGTAAATGCAATGAGCACATTGGGATTGATACTATTAGTCGGGTTGGTAATATTTATAGTCGTTGAATTAATAAGTCGTAATGTATTTAATTTCGGTATTCCTGGAGCAGTGGAGATTACCGAATATTTAATAGCATATATTGCTTTTTTAGGGGCACCTTGGATTTTGAAAGAAGATGGACATGTTAAAATTAGTTTAGTCATAGACAGATTATCCTCCAAGAAAAGAACCGCGGTATTAATGACAAGTAGTATTATAGGTTTCATCGCTACTTCCATTATATCAGTTGTTGGTTTTTTACAAGTTATAAGTTTATATAACAGAAATGTTCTGACAGAAACGGTTCTAGGGCTACCGCTAGCTTTACTAATAGCTATTGTACCAATTTCATTTTTATTAATTGCAGCTCAATTTATTATTAAATTTTCCAATGCCCGGGAAAATTTCCGACGCATGGAAAAAGGTGATGTTTAATGGAATGGATTATATTTGGTTTTTATATTATAGGCTTTGTTTTTTTACTTATGTTAGGTCTGCCAGTAGCATTTTCTTTTTTAACCATTAACATGATTGCTGTTTTCTTTTTGTGGAATGGTGTTAGCGGGTTAGAAGTGATGACTATTAACCTGTTCGAGTCTATCAGTTTGTTTTCACTCTTACCAATACCAATGTTTATTCTTATGGGTGAACTGATGTTTAGAACTGGGATTGGATTCAACGTAATCAATGCATTAGGAAATTGGATGGGTGCGATACCGGGACGCCTAAGTTTGCTCTCAGTAGGGAGTGGAACCCTTTTTTCTGTTTTGAGTGGTTCAAGTGTTGCAAGTACATCATTATTAGGATCATTACTTGTGCCAGAAATGAAAAAAAACGGTTATAAAAATGAAATGTCTATAGGACCGATATTAGGTAGTGCCGGGTTGGCTACAATGCTTCCTCCTACTGCTCTAGGAGTCATACTTGCTTCTTTAGCTGGCATTCCTGTTGGAGAATTCTTGATAGCTATTATTATTCCTGGTTTAATACTAGCCTCTATATTTATTTTATACATAATTATACGGTGTAGACTTAATCCGGATTTGGCTCCGAAATATGATGTAAATATAGTAAGCACTAGAAAAAAAATAAAAGATACAATCATGTATATATTTCCACTAGGTTTAATTGTGGGAGCAGTGGTTATTATTATCGTATTTGGGATTGCTACTCCTACAGAGTCAGCAGTTATAGGGGCATTAGGCGTGATAATACTTACCGTAATTTATAGAAAAATATCGTTACAACTATTTGTTGATTCCTTTAGAGGCACTCTACGGATTACTAGTATGATTTTGATGATTATGGCTAATGCTGCTATTTTTAGTCAAGTTCTAAGTTTCACAGGAATTACTGATGGTATAATTTCTTTAATCGATAATCTTGATATACCTACTATTATATTGATTTTATTAATACAATTCCTTTTAATAATATTAGGTTTATTCCTGGAACCAGTGTCTATTATGATGATGACACTTCCTCTTCTTGTTCCGATAGCACAGGGGGCAGGATTAGATATAACTTGGTTTGGAGTAATTCTTTTAATCACCATACAAATGGCTACTATCACCCCCCCATTTGGAATGGATCTTTTTGCTATGAAAGGGGTGACAACAAATGACATAAAAATGGGTGATATCTATCGATCAGCTCTCCCATTCGTTATTTTAATGATATTATGCATGATATTAATAATTCTAATCCCTTCTTTGGCCCTATGGTTGCCTAGTTTAATGAATTAATTCAGCCTTCTTTTTGCGCGTATCTTATTTGTATTGTTTTAAACCCAGGAAGACAAAAGTTGTATGAATATCAGGAATGAATTTTTGCAAACAAAAATTTTGGAGGCGGGATTTTGAGCTTACTAAATAGATTAACCATTCATGAAGCTTCAGAGCTCATCAGATCTGGAGATATCACACCTGTGGAACTGGTAAACGATTGTCTCGATCGAATAAAAGAAATAGACGATAAAGTCCTTGCATGGCGGGAAGTTGATGAAGATCGTGCAATTGAATCTGCAAAATTATTGTCTAAAGAAGCAAGAGAAGGGAAGATCCGCAGTCCATTACACGGTATTCCCATAGGAGTTAAAGATATTTTCGATGTTGCTGATTTGCCGACACGGGCGGGCACTGAAATATGGGAGGACATTGCACCATCCGAGAAGGATTCAAATATCGTAGCAAGACTACGAGAATTGGGAGCCATTATAATTGGAAAAACGCATACAACTAAGTTTGCATTTTATGATCCTGCACCAACGCGTAATCCCTATAATACGTGCCATACTCCCGGGGGATCGAGCAGCGGATCGGCTGCTTCTATTTCATCTGATATGGCATTACTTACAATTGGTTCCCAAACCAATGCATCAGTTTGTCGACCGGCTGCCTATTCGGGTGTAGTGGGGTTCAAACCAACAACTAACAGCATTAAAATGGAAGGTGTCCGACCATTGGCTCCGACCTTTGATAGTCTTGGATTTTTCGGACAACATGTACGTGACGTTGCTGAGGGGTATCAACCATTTAGCAAAAGGTCACAGAAGGAATTTGATGATTTGTTATCGGGCTTACATCACTCTCATGTTGGTGTTGTTTCAGATCCGCTATATTCAAAGGCGTCAAGTGATGTACAGGAATTACAGAAGGAAGCCGTTTTAAAACTTAGAGCCAATAATTTTGAAATTAAAGAGGTGACACCTCCTCGACCTTTCGAAAATTTAATCGAAATCCATCAGACAGTTATGGCTTATGAGGCCTCACAAAATTACTCTGAATTGGTGAAAAAACATCATATTGATGGTAAGTTTGCTAAACTTGTTAAAGATGGGGAGCAGATAAGTGAAAAAACATACAAAAATGCACTTAGTGACATTAACGTTTCTAAAAACGAAATGTGGGATCTATTCAATAGCTTTGACGTATTGCTTGCACCTCCAACGGATACGTCGGCTCCTGAAGGTATCGGATGGACCGGGAACCCGAGTTTCACCACTCCCTGGGTCATTTTCGGAGGTCCACTGCTTGTAATACCTGGAGAGGTTGATCACAAAGGCCTCCCTTTGGCTACAATGCTAGCTTCTGCCCCCGGTACGGATCTTGACTTAATAAAAAATGGTTTGTCAATCGAACGTATTATGGATTTTTCACCAAGACCAACGTTTAAATTAAATCATGATAGAAGTAACTAAATGGTACCTCCATCAATCCACTAATGATTCTTCAGAGTTTTGGCCAATATATCTCTGAAAGGTGGAGTGGTGACTGTTAGTTATAAACAGGTGTACGTTATACTGTGATTGCTGAATTAGGTGTTGTTGAATAGATGAAAATTCCCTTATTGACAAGGATTTTCGCTATTTTTATCGAAGTAAAGTGCACAGGAAAGTTTACAAAGAGACGAAAAAACCTTGTATCTGAAAGACGGAATCATGTATCACCATTCGGAACATCAAATGCTTTTACCCAATGACTTTTTTCTACCATTGGGCGGCCGAATGAACCCGTATACCGTTGGGTCGTGCTGGCTATATAAATGGCAGAAAAGGATTTTAAGCATATCCGTCGAACCTTATTAAGTAAGGAAAACACTTATAAAGGGGCGGACGCAAATGAACGTAAAAATCCTAAAAGAAGATCGTGATCCAGCAATTCAAGAAGTCAAAGGAGCTATGCATAAACTTAAGAAGCAGAAGCCAAGAGATCTTCAGATGTTTCGACGTTACCAAGCAATAGTGATGTATTTAAAAGGGCGTACGTACAAAGAGATCGGCGAAGTGATCCATTGTACCGAGCAAACCGTCTGCAGCTACGTTCGCGCATATAGAAAAGATGGATTAGAAGGATTGATTCCCGGCCAATCGCCTGGGCGGCCAAGATTATTGACGGATGAGCAGGAACAGGAAGTCTATCAACTCATCGTTGAGTCTAAACCCGTTGATGTCGGTTTCCCAGCTGAGATGAATTGGACATCATTCATGCTCCAAGATTGGATCAAGCACACCTTTGATGTTACCTATTCTGATCGCGGTGTTCGTCAGTTGCTTTATCGCCTTGGATTCAGTTACACAAAACCAACCTATACATTGAAAAAAGCGGATCCGGCAAAGCAAGAAGTCTTCAAACAAGATTTTGAAACGGCTAAAAAAAATGAAGGAGGGCGAAATTGATCGAATTCTGTTCCAAGATGAAAGCATGATCCGAGATTATCAGGCATTAGCCAATACTTGGTTTCCAAAAGGCCAACAAAAGATGATCCCGACTTATGGGAAACACCGTGGCGTCAAGTTATTAGGAACCCTTGATTATGAAACGGGCGAAACGTTTTGTGTCGAAGAAGAACGATATGACGCTAAAGTGTTTTTATCATTTTTCAAAAAGGTGCTTGAGACGTACCCCAATCAAAAAATCGTCATGATTCTGGACAATTCCAAGATTCATCATGCGAAACTTATTCAACCTTTTTTAAAGGAACATGCGGATCAACTCCAACTCATGTTTCTCCCGCCATATAGCCCACAATTGAATTTAATCGAAGGCCTATGGGGATGGCTGAAAAAATCGGTGATCTATAATGTCTTCTATGAGACCGTTGAACAGATTCGTGAAGCCGTCCAGTCCTTCATTGCTAAGATCAATAAGGACCCGGAAAGAGTCAGGAAACGCCTTTGTATCAAATTATAAATCTTTTATGCCACGTATATAGCTTGATCCCATGGTGGAAAGTTGAAGAGTCCTAGAACCAAGCGTATTCGGTCCGAATGGCTTTGGGTGCATTGATTCAGAGAATTCAGGCAGACAAAGGAAGTATTGCAGGTACAGGCTATCGATCATTTGACGTGTTGCAAGAACCGTTTTGCGGAACACGGAAGAAAACCACGAACCCACGGGAGCCAAGCTCGACGATCATACCTGTCCCTTGCCAAGCAGAAAAGCCCGAAACGCAAAAAGGTACGAATAGTGATTCGAAAGCAGCTGGGCTTCGTTGTGCAAGATCTTAACTATCTGGAGGAACTGTCCAATGATTCCGAGCTCGAGCGCCTAAGCAGCAAACAGTATCGTGAACTTCTTGTTATACAGGAATTGTACCGCCAGCAAAAACAAATGTTTGAAACGAAGACCCCACCGTATTGACGATCGGATCGTTAGCCTTCATCAACCTCATGTTCGGCCATTGTTCGTGGAAAAGCCCATATGAATGTGGAGTTCGGCGCCAAGTTATCCATGAGTCTGGTTCGTATGAACGTTTCTCGACAACTTGTAGTGGGATGCGTATCACGAAGCCGCTGATTTTCCAGATGCGGTGGAAGCCTATGTCCAACGCACAGGTGTCTACCCCGAAGCTGTTTTGGCGGACAAGATTTATCTCACAGCGAAAACCGAAAGCACTACAAGGAACACGGGGTCGGCCTTATGGGTCCCAAGCTGGGATGCCCTCCCAAACAAGAATCCAAAGTGCAAAAGCAGATCGAGAAACAGGATGCCGCAGAACGAAATGCCATTGAAGGGAAATTCGGCGAAGGCAAGCGCACCTATGGCCTCGGTCTTATTCAAGCATACCTTCGAAACCACCAGTGAAACGGTGATTTCCCTTCAAAAGCTCGTCATGAATCTCTCGAAAGCCCTTCGGGAGCATTCTTTTTTTATTTTTTCATGTATTTGGATCCTGGTGAATACAAAATCAAAGTGTACTAATCATGCTATATTACATGTATCATTCAAACCTAAACTGCTGTTGTCTGATACTTATAAATTTTTTTATACTATTAGTATGAAATAAATATAAATTTGCCTCATGCCCAATCACGTTATTAAAAAATCGTATTTGGAAAAACGCTCCCCCCTTTTGCTTTGTTGAAAGTCCCATCAAACGACAGAATGTGAGGATACAAAAATATTTTAATTTTTTCTGTTAGAGTAAATATATTCAGCGAAACTAATTTAAGTTAAGGAGGAGACATTATGAATGTCACAATGAAAAATCAGGAAATATTTGATCGAGTGTTAGATGAAGTCCGCTCCCGACGGGACGAATTTGAAACAAAGCGGCACGTTCCCAAGGACATGGTGGAACAACTCAAAGAAGTTGGTGTCTATCGAGCTCACGCACCAAGCTCTTTTGGTGGAGATTCTCTTTCACCAATGGAGTTTCTCAAGCTAATTGAGTCTATATCAGAGGCTGACGGCTCCACCGGCTGGGTAGCAAGTTTCGGCTCTGCGGCGTTTTACATTGCATGTCTACCGCAAGAGAGTCTCGAAATAGTTTACGCGAATGGACCGGACGTTTCCTTCGCAGGCGGTTTCTTCCCAGTTCAACCCGCAGAGAGGGTCGAAGGTGGCTGGCGTGTGAGTGGTCAGTGGAAATTCGCAAGTGGCTGTGTTGGTGCTGATATTCTCGGCGTCGGTATCGGCACTACAGAAGATGGTAAACCGCTTGTTGCTGTCCTTAGACCTGAGGACGTAGAAATAGTGGACAACTGGGAAGTAATTGGGATGCGCGGAACGGGTAGTCATGACCTACGGGTGAAAGACGTCTTCGTCCCTGATAATTGGACCTTTGTCCGTGGTGGAGTTCCTTCTGTTGAAGAACCAGTCTACCAGTATCCATCCATCGCTTATGCAGCACAGGTACTGGCCGTAGTCAACCTTGGTATTGCACGTGCTGCTATTGATGAGATAACTAAGATGGCAGGTGCCAGTTCTATCACTGGGGCACCGAAGATGGCGGAACGTGCTTATTTACGAATCTCCTTAGCAAAAGCCGAAGCATCACTACGGTCGGCACGAGCTTTCTTTTATGAGACGACTGAGTCAGCATGGGAGTCTATTCTAAAAGGTGATGGTGTATCCGCAGATCAAACAAGTGACCTTCGTCTAGCAGCTACCCAAGCTGCCCGTGAAGGGGCGCAGGTCGTTCAGTCAACCTATATGCTTGCTGGAACCAAGGCAATCTACGACGGACACCCGCTGCAACGCTATCTGCGCGATGCGATGGTCGTGACTCAGCATGCATTTCTCAATGAAAGCATGTACGACGGAGCCGGATCGATATCCCTAGGTGTGCCACCAATGCGCGGTTATATTTGATCTTCTCATGCACTATTCGTTTTTAGTATATAGCCAAGTCTAAAGAAATCTTTTTTGAACATCCACCGTGGGGTTATATGTTCTAACCCTCACCATCCATGCAAAGCAACTTTCCAGGATTTCTAAGTGATTCTTTCGAGCACTTTCATTAGTATAAATGATTTTTCGGCACACATAGCCTTTTGATTGATCGCTGAAAACGCAATTGCTCTCATAATGAGCAGGATGATCGATAATGTGGGCTTATCTCACCTGTTTTCGCTGATCTGTGCCGAGGACAAACCCCGTTATCTCTTTTCAGATGATAACGTAGCCGTCACTCTGCAATGTTCAGCATCATGAGCGCAATCAACAACAGATAGACGAGTCTTCACTCGTTATAAAAAAGATAAAATTCGTTTGAAATCGTTTTGACATCATCATGGGTTTTGTTGTATTCGCAAGTTAACTGTTCACCTGTCATGGATAAGTTATCACTGGTTCAAAAAACATGAACTTCTTGCGAATCCAATCCTCTGCGACCTTATATCGGTGACGGTTTTATCCTTTTCAATATCTTTGATGGGCCTTCTTGGGAGGGATTCACCGTAAATTATCTTAGTAGTTAAATTGACGAAAAAAACAGCTATACTCTGTGACTGAACGTAAATGATTATTAGTGCGGGTATAATCCCGCACTTTCATTCTCGACAAAAAGAGCAGCAACAATCATTCTATTTTGTGCTTGATAGACTTTACGACGAAAGGTTAGAAAGGTAACCGAAACAGATGACGCAAATTGGGAGGGAAATTTACGAGGGGCTTCAGGAATATGACTGACCCCGCTAAAAATCAGGCTGAGTACGGCGGACAATTCTTACCACTTGTGCGGTCTTTTTTACCACCTTTTGCAGGAAAATGTACCACTCAATGCGGATCCCTTTACCACAGATGAAAAGAACGGCTTGAAATAAGATATTCCCCGCCCATGGGCGGGGAATATCTTTAGCCATTAAAATGGGAGTCTCCCTAATTCAAAGTCAAGCTCACATTTCAGCTTATCAATCTTTTTTTGTAACTCTTCCACTTTTTCCTCGAGTCTTACGATTTTGGTTTTATCACTAATTCCTTTTTCATAGGGTGTTCCAACACGACTTAAATCGACCAAAAACGATAATACTGCTGGCTCTGTAATATTGAAATCTTCTCCATTTTCTGTTGCTTCGATTTCACCTTCAGCGATCCATTTTCTAACATCTAATTCATCGCAGTCAATCTCATAATTGTGTAGGAGATCGAGAGTCTCCGCGAGTGTCATGTATTCCCTCATTTTAAACACCCTTTCATTTCTAGGTTTTTTATAAAAAATTGTTGTTCTCTTTATCGTTTGCCGTTTGTTTTTGCACACCAAGACGTTCGCGCATCGACACTTTTCCGTCAATGAAAATATCATAGGAATCATGAATAATTCGGTCGAGAATGGCTTCTGCCAAGGTGCCATCTCCCAGTTTCTCGTACCATCCATCAATATCAAATTGAGAACAAAAGATGTTGGATTGTTTTGCCTGACGTCTTGCGTTTATGATTTCAAGAAGGAGAGCTGCTTCTTCATTGGTTAAGGCGTGAAGCAGCCATTCATCAAGAATAAGAAGATCTACCTTTAGAAGCTTTCTCATGAGTTTGACATAGCTGTCATCCTGTTGATATTTTGCAAGTTTAAATTCCTCTAATAGATCAGGAAGCCGTGTGTAATGTACTTTGAAGAACTGTCGGCACGCCTGTACGCCAAATGCGGCGGCCATCCACGATTTCCCGGCTCCAGACACGCCTTTAAAGATAATATTTCGCCCATCCAGAATATAGCTTCCGCTGGCTAAACGCTGGAGTAAATCTTTGTCTAGTTTCCGGTCATCATAATACATGATCTCTTCGATTGAAGCCGGTTCAGGAAACGCTGCCTGTTTGAGAAGACGGTTGAGTTTATTACTTTTCCGGCGGGATTCTTCATGGTCAATTAAGATGCCGAATAATGTATCAAAATCCATCTCTTTATTTTCTGCCTTCGTGAAAAGAGATTCATAGGCTTCTGCCATCCCTGATAGTTTCAATGTTTTTAGTTTATCAATATTCTGCTGGTTCATTTGTTTTTCCCTCCAAAATAGGAAGCCCCACGTGTAAACGCATGCTTATTTTTGACGTTCTGTTGCTTCTGTGTGAAAGCTTTCTCTGCGTCTGCTTTTTTATTGTTCTTGATGAGCGTTTGAATACTTTTTACTGTAGGCCGATTCGTGATCTGGTGGACCATTTTACACGCACGTTCGATATCATAAACCGTGTAGGTGCGTTCCAATTTCTTTAAGGCAAAAACAGACTTCAGCGCTTGTTTTTCAACCCCGTAGCTCTCCAACAAGAACTTCACCACGGAAAGCGTATGTTCCCCAACATCTGTAGCCCAATCTAATGCATTTTGCGGCGTTTGTTCCACGTAATGCTTATGGTTATCCGGCATATGATCTTTCACAGTAGAATGTTGGCCGTATTTCCCATATAATGTTTGATGTGAGGCAATCCTCATGTGATCGAAATAGACTTCGATCACATGATCTGAGACTTTCACATCGACGTGCTTTCCGATGTATTCATAGGGAACGGAGTAGAACATGCTTTTCACAGAGATGTGATAATCAGGCTGCACCTTGGCGGTTCGCCACTCAGACATCTCGTAGGGTTTAACGGGAAGAGGAGTAAGGGCGAACTTCTCTTCTTCCATAAACGCTGACCAGCGAGAGCCTTCTTTTTTTGTGAAGGGCCGGTGGTTAAACTCCCCTAGCTTCTTTCGGATCTCTTGGTTCATTTCCTCCAACGTAAAACATTGGACATGCCTTAACGCAGCGATAATCCACGTCGACACCGTGTTCACCGAACTTTCCACACTCGGCTTATCTTTGGGTGAACGCACGCGTGCTGGCATGACCACGGAGTGATAGTGGCGGACCATTTCTTCATACGTCTTGTTTAACACCAGCTCTTTGGAGGTATGCTTGGTCACCCCTGTCCTTAAATTATCGGGCACAATAATTTGGGTGGTGCCTCCCATGTATTCAAACGCGTGTTGATGAAGCTTAATCCAAGAAGCTAAATCCATGGATAAAGAGCCCTCCACATAGGAAAGCTGAGAACACGGTAAAGCTGCCACAAATACATAGACTTTCACTTTTTCCCCGGTATCGGGATCAATGATAAATAGGGTAGAACCTGCCCAATCGACTTCTAACAATTCCCCTGGTTTCCGCTTAATTCTCATGGTCGCTTTATACTTCTGGGCAAAATTGTGGTAGTGTTCCGTAAAAGTCCGATAGGCATAGGGAATCTTCGCTTGGTCCCGGGCTTTCCTCACATATTCCTCATGAAGCAATGTCAAAGTGACATGGGGCTTGGCCAACTCCTCATGCAAATAATCAAAATCAATCATTTGCCGTCCAGAAGCTTCTAACTTTTTCTCTGGATATAGAAAATCTTCAATCCAAGCATCTGTCATTTCCTCATCGAGCGGACACTTCAACCCTCTTTTCTCCGCCAAGCGTATGACTTCCGTTACTTTTTGCCTTGAACGGCGGGTCATAGCTGCGATACTTCGTAAACTCCTTTCCTCGTCATGTAATTCCAGCATCTGTCGATATGGGAACATAAAAAACCTCCTGTATTCCTAATGTCATGCCGTTTGGCATGCCCATTAAGTATACAGGAGGTGGTGTATTGGTAAAGGCTTCCGCAATAAGTGGTAAATATCTCCGCACTTGGTGGTAAAAAAGATTGCAAGGGTGGTACAAACCGAATGCAATACTCAATCAGGCCAAAAACCATTTAAGGGATAGCGTCAAGAAAATGCAAATTTACAACGCTAAGCCTAGTTTTCAAGACGATTCTCCACATGAAAAAATTAGCTTAATCTTATAAACGTTATAAGTGTGGTTGTTATTTTAATGCTAAGATTTTTTTGAATGAAACGATAAGGAAACAGAATCTCGGGCTTTTATGAAGGGAATGAGTGGGCAGAGAGGAGTCTTTGTGACCCCTCTCCTTTTTACGGTAATATAAAGATTTGTGAAGTATATTTTTTCGCATCTTATTTTAAAGCTACATTAGGGGGTGTCCTTTTTTTAATACAACATCCGCCACAAGTAGAAGGTCGCGTACGTTTCCCAGCCCCTCCAATGTTCGGCGTATTGCCGGATTTCTGCTTTGGTGGGCTTCTCGTCGTATCCGAGCGTGAGTTTGAAGGCATTTTGTAATCCGACATCGTCGATGGGAAAGGCGGATGGATAACGTAAACAGCGCATGAGCACGTAATTGGCTGTCCAAGGACCGATGCCGCGAATGTTCACGAGCATTTTTTCGGCTGTTTTAAAGTCTGCCTCGAGTAATTTTTCTTTCGATAATTCGTTGCTTTCGATGAGTCGGGCTACGCCGATTAGGTATTCGGCTTTTTTCTGTGTCATTTTTAAAGCAGCCAGATCATCGACTTGGAGCCTCGCGATCGTCTCCGGGAGCGGGAAAAGCCAATAATGATCCACCTTCTTGCCGAATGCTTCCACGAAACGGCGTTTTAGTGTATAGGCAAAAGAAAGATTGATTTGCTGGCCTAAAATCCCCCATGCTAGAGCTTCGAATAAATCGGGGAGTCCAACGTTTCTTAACCCATAAAATTTGGCCGTAGGTTCATGCAATAACGGGTCATTTTTCGTGAGCTGATAAAACGACTCCAGGTTTGTGTCCAGGTCAAACCATTCCCATATATAACGGGCGACTTCGGCTCTGGCATCTTGAGCCGCCCCCGATAAGAAGCGGACGAAGAGAATCCGATCACCCTCCGAGCTGATCTCAACGACGACGGTCTCATTTTGCAATGCCAATGCTCGATAAATCTTTTCATCTGAGATGCTAAACATGCATTCATCCGCCGATCGTGAAAGGTAGCCGATGTTTTCTTTGAAACTGAATGCTTTCGGCGCAAAGATTCGCAGATAATCTTCGTGGTCTTCCCATTCCATATCTTTCTCCCGCCTTTCAATATCTTGCTTTTATAATCACTAAATGTTCATTCATCAGGTTTCATCCGTTATAATAAACAGGAGAGGTGATGAAATGGGCATCCCATCTTCGTATTGGTTAGCGATCATCCATAATGATCCCGCTTATGATGATCTGTTTTTCTATGGTGTGTGTACGACCGGGATATTTTGTCGGCCGTCATGCAAATCGAGGGTACCAAAAAAAGAAAATGTACGTATATTCAAAAATGCACATTTGGCACAGGCTGCGAAATATCGCCCGTGCAAACGCTGTAAACCGGATGGTTTGCGTTTGCCGGATGAAGAATGGGTAGCACAGATAACAGAGTGGATCGACGCCCGTGTTCATGAACCGCTGACGTTGAGTCATTTGGCGAATGCAAGCCACGGGAGCCCGTACCACCTGCAGCGAACGTTTAAAAGGGTTATGGGCATAACGCCTAACGAATACATTCAAACCATTCGTCTCGAAAAGGCAGTTGCCTATCTGGAACATAGCGACCGCTCGATTACCGATGTTGGAAGGGCAGTTGGCATCCGGAATACTCCCTATTTTACCACATGGTTTAAACAAATCATGAAACAAACGCCCGGAGACTATCGAAAGCAGAGGAGGGAAGCAGTTGAGCGATCGTATCTATTGGAGTAGCGTTAAATATGGAAGTTGGCGCTTTTATCTTGCCGCAACGGAAAAGGGACTCTGTTACATTAGTTCCCCGAACCGTTCTTTTGAAGAATTAGAAGCCTGGGCGAATCGGGCTTTTGGGGAATATCACCTTGTGGAGGATGCTAGCGTGTTGTACCCTTACGTTAAGGAACTCGAAGAATATTTTCATGGGCAGCGGCAGGCGTTTTCCTTTACGGTCGATATGCATGGGACGGCATTTCAATGTGACGTTTGGGAAACACTGAATTGTATTGGGTTCGGTGAAACGCTCAGCTATTCGCAAGTTGCCGGACGAATGGGGAAACCGAAAGCGGTCAGGGCGGTTGCCTCCGCCATCGGAGCGAACCCGGTACTAATCGTGACACCTTGCCACCGCGTGATCGGAAAGGACGGCTCTCTTGCCGGTTACCGTGGCGGGTTTGAAATGAAGCAGTTTTTATTGGAGATGGAGCGTCATGCAAAGTGAACTGTTCTATAAATACCCAAAGACAATCCTCAATAAAGGCACCGGATTTTTGTCCGGGTACACCCATTCGTTAAACCCTTATGTGGGCTGTGCGTACGGCTGTTCTTTTTGCTATGTTCGCGAAATGCCGGTTTCCACATTTCGCGATGAGGAGTGGGGAGCGTGGGTTGATGTGAAAAAAGGGGCGGCAGACCTTTTGCAAAAAGAACTGGCACGGGCGAAGAAAAAGGATGGGGTGACCATTTTTATGTCCTCCAGCACCGACCCTTATCAACCGGCCGAGCATAAAGAATGCATCACACGATCGCTCCTCGAAGTGATGGTCGAAGATCCGCCGGATTTTCTGCTTGTCCAGACGAGAAGCCCGATGGTACGCAGGGACATTGATTTATTTTTACAGCTGGAAAATAACGTACGTGTCAGCATGACGATTGAAACCGACCGCGAAGAGATTCGCAAGCATTTCACCCCCGGTGCGCCGGCGATTCGTGGCCGTTTAAAGACATTGCAATTATTAAAGGAAGCGGGTGTGCCGAGCCAGGCGACCATCGCGCCGCTTTTGCCAAGCAGTCGGTCGTTCCCGGATCTATTGCGGGAATATGTGGACCGCGTTTGCATCGACGATTATTTCATGGGCGATGGCAGTGGGGGACGACGCACCGAGAACTTGGGCATTCGGGAAAAATATGAAGAACTGGGCTTGGAAAAATGGTACGAGCCGGTGACCTATCAAAAGCTAATGAGAAGGTTTCAGCGCGTGTTTTCTGACGACCAGATTTATGTCAGCCGAGAGGGGTTTATGCCATAAGGAATTTTATAAGAAATGGGGTTTTCAAAATGAATGGAACCATTCACTCAATCTTTGTGACTGACACTACCGGCGCTACTCCCGCGTCGGTCCATTCGATTCGCGCGGTACCCGGTAAAGGCTTGGAGGGCGATCGGTATTATCATAAGGCCGGCCATTGGTCGCACAATGGAAACCTGCCCCGTGATGTTACGCTCGTTGATATCGAAACGTTGGAACGCGTCGAAAAAGAATACGATATCGTGATTGAACCCGGAGAGCACCGGCGAAATATTGAAACGAAAGGGGTTGATCTGAGTCAGCTCATTGGTCGGGAATTCCGGATTGGATATATTGCTTTACAAGGCATTCGTGTTTGTGAGCCTTGTGCTCATTTGGTTGATCTCACCGGAAAACAGCCATTGCTTAAGGGATTGGTACATAGCGGATTGGTCGCAGAAATCCTGACAGACGGGGTTATGAATGTTGGCGATCAGATTCAAAAGTGATTTCTGCGTTTGGTTATTGGCAAAATGATTGATAAACGAAAAGAAACGAGCTTTTCATGCCACATCTTTTTTCACCATTGCCCATTAAAAATGTCACGTTGCGAAATAGAATTGGCGTTTCACCGATGTGTCAATATAGTGCCGAGGATGGGTTTCCAAATGATTGGCATCTCGTACATCTTGGTTCTCGCGCGGTTGGCGGGGCCGGGCTCGTGATTGCCGAGGCTACGGCAGTAGAGCCGCGAGGCCGAATCTCTGCCGAGGATTTGGGCATTTATACCGATCAACATATCGAAGCTTTTCAAAGGGTGACCCGATTTATCAAAGAACAGGGAGCGGTTCCGGGCATTCAGCTAGCGCACGCGGGAAGAAAAGCATCGACCTATGCGCCTTGGATGCAAAAAGATTACGGCGTAAATCTCCCTGATGCCGAAGGGGGATGGGAGGTTGTCGGCCCGAGTGCCGTTCCGTTTTCCGAAAAAAACCGGGCACCGCGAGCGCTGTCTGTAGAAGCAATTCACGAGGTTCAGGATGCGTTTCGCCAAGCAACGGTTCGAGCTAGGGAAGCTGGTTTTCAATGGATGGAATTTCACGCCGCCCATGGCTATTTGGCGCACAGTTTTTACTCTCCGCTCGCGAACGAACGCACTGATGAATATGGCGGCAGTTTTGAAAATCGCATCCGTTTTACGTTGGAAACGGTTCGAGCCATGCGCCAAGAGTGGCCGGACGATTTGCCGTTCACTGTGAGAATTTCCAGCTCTGATTGGGTCGTAGACGGTTGGACGCTCGACGACTCCATTGAACTCTCGAAACGCTTAAAAGCAGAGGGCGTAGATCTTATCGACTGCAGTTCCGGCGGGAACACGCCCAATCCGGGCATTGATGTCGGTCCGGGGTATCAAGTTGCTTTTGCCGAAAGAATTCGTCAAGCCGCCGATATCCGAACAGCTGCCGTCGGCTTGATTAACGAGGGGATGCAAGCGGATGATCATATTCGTAACGGCCGGGCTGATCTCGTACTGATGGCACGGGAAATGTTAAGGGATCCCTATTTTCCATACAGGGCGGCGCAAGTTGTCCATCAAAGCGACAAGTTGGATATCCCACCGCAATATGAACGGGGATGGAAATAGACCCGCGTATACGTGCGTGGGTTTTGTTTTCCTGCTATACTATAAAAAAATCAATGAAAGGATGTGTGCCGTGATAATAAAATCACGCGAAGCCCCATTTGAATTAAAAATTTTGCGATTACTGAAGCCGCGAATGACCCTTCCGGATACACAGCATTATTTAAATCTGGAAAAAGGATTTGAGGGCGAACGTCAACTGGATGTTTGGATGGAAGACCTTACGAATGATTGCCTGATCATCAATGATTTGTTGCTCAAGCATAAACAACAGCTTTTTCAAATCGACACACTGCTTATTTTTTCTAACAAGATCAATCTTTTTAATGGGAAATATTATGAAGGTGACTATTATACTGAACACGATAAGTGGCATGTGATGCCCGGCAAAGAAGTCAACGATCCATTGCTGCAGTTAAAACGGAGTGATTATCTCCTACGTCAACTGCTTCAACACCTTAAGATGAACTTCCTCCCGATTGAATCCCTCCTTATTTTCAACAACCCGGCATTTATGTTGTACAACGCCTCTCGCAAGTTACCGGCTGTTTTTCCAAACCAACTTCAACGCTATATGAAAAAATTAAACAGCGAACCATCAAAGATCAATCGCAAGCATGAACATCTCGCTGAAAAGTTAGTTTCCGTACATGAAGAAAAGCCCCCGCATATCGAGCTTCCGGATTATGACTTTGTGCAATTGGAAAAGGGGGTGGTGTGCACAAAGTGCTCTACGATTATGTTTTTTTCAGCTGAAACATTCGACTTTAAGTGTGAACATTGTGGCCGCGAAGAAAAATTCAAAACTGGATTGCTTCGAAGTGTTGAAGAATTTACAATTCTTTTTCCGGATAAGAAAATAACCACGCATGCCATTATGGATTGGTGTGCGCTAAATGGGGATAAGAAAAAAGTAGCTAGGGTACTTGCTAGTCACTACAAGCGCATAGGGCATGGTAAGTATTCATATTACATTGATCAATGATACTATAAATGTTTGCAAGCGGTCCATATGACACCCCGGTAAGTGAAAAATCCACAAATAGAGGTGCCATGAGCCGCTTATGATGCCTCGCAATGGAAGAATCTATCAACCGGAGGTGCCATGAACTGCCTATGACACCTCGTAAAAGGAAAATCCATCAAACAGAGGCGTCATGGACCGCGGATGACACTTTAAGAGGAAAAATAATCCAGTTTCTGTGGTTCCATACTCTTACCTTGAGTAGCTTAGTAAAACCTGGCACCTACCTCGGTCGCGCCTCTGCAACAAATTTCCTCGCGTGTGCGGTTAAGCCTTCCCAATCCTGGGCCGAAATCAAGCTTTTATCCAGCAACGAGCCTCCGGCGCCAACGGCAACAGCACCGGCGCGTATATAATCGGCAATATTATCAAGGTCAATGCCTCCCGTTGGCATCATGGGAATATGGCCGAGCGGGCCTTGTAATGCTTTTATAAAAGCAGGGCCGACTGAATCAGCCGGGAATACCTTTACGAGATCGGCCCCCCAGTTTTTCGCTTGCAATGCTTCCGTTGGCGTGAATATTCCCGGGATGACGATCGTATTGTACCGATTGCTTGCTTCAATGGTTGCGCGGTCAAGCGTCGGGGCAAAAATAAACTCGGCGCCCGCTTGAATCGCCTGGACAGCGGTTTCTTGATCCAGTACCGTTCCCGCCCCGACAACCGCTTTGTCCCCCAAACGTTCGCGCAGTTTGCGAATAGAATCAAATGCATCATCCGAGTCAACAGTAATTTCCAGTCCGGTCACACCCCCGGCAACGAGTGCATCGGCAATGTCATGAATATGTTCACTCGGCAACCGGCGCATAACGGCAACAACGCCTGATTCGAGTAATTGCGGCAACTTTGTTTTCATAGAAAGAATGCTCCTTTTTTAGCGACTTACATCGGTCGTTGTTTTTCCTGTAAATGCTTCTACTTCCGCGCGCGTCGGCAATCCTTCAATGTCCCCGGGGGAACTGACGACGAGCGCGCCGACGGCTGATCCCAATCGAACCGCTTCTTCAAGGGATTCACCTTCCAGCAAACCGGCGATCACCCCTGCGGCAAAACCGTCGCCGGCACCGATCGGATCAACCACTTCCTCCACCTTGTAGCTGGGAACGCTCCCTTCTTTTCGATATCGGTCCGCATAGTACGAGTGGCTGGCGCCATTTTTGATAATGATGTCTTTAGCTCCGTCTTTCCACGCCCGTGCCGCGATTGTTTGCTCATCGCGGGTGCCGTACACCCATTCCGCTTCATCAATGCCGGGTAAAAAGAGGTCAGATTTGGCGGCAAGCGACCGGATTCGTTCTTTTGCTTGCTCCTCGCCATACCATTGCATGATTTTAAAACGCAAATTCGGGTCAAAAGAAACCATCAAACCGTTTTCTCGGGCACGATCAATGGCCCGGTCCACCGTTTCGTCGCATGTCTCACTCAGGAACGGCGTAATACCGGTGATATGTAGGATCTTACCTTCCGAAAACACAGCTTCGTGAAGGTCGTCCGGCGATAATTTGCTCGCCGCTGACCCTGCGCGATAATAATGAACGTGGTTTTGATTCGGCCGTCTTTTTTCTTTAAAATACAATCCTGTCGGCGCTTCCGCATCGGTCGTCACAAAGGAAGTGTCTACTCCTTCGCCGCGGATGGCGTGCAGTAAGTACTCGCCAAGTTCGTCTTCGCCGATTTTACTGATCCAAGCCACAGCATGCCCCAATTTCGTCATCCCGATCGCGAAATTGGACTCCGCTCCGCCGAAGCGTTTTTGAAAATAACTCGTATATTTCATCGGCCCTATATCGGTCGCTTCCAATACAACCATTGTTTCTCCGAGCGTAATGACTTCCGTTTCCATTTTGTCCTCCTGTGTATGTAAGATGTATCCATTGTCCCGATCAGTGGGGATGAAAAACACCCTGCTGATGGAAGTTTCCTTTTATCTTATCATAAAACAATGTTTATGTGTTCATGAGACTGTCGAAGTCAAGCGTCCGTCGGTCGTGACCAATTGCCTGCGCTATGATAGGATTTTGGCAGAGAGAGGAGAGATTAGCATGAATCGATATACGAAACGTTTGCTCGTATTCGCTGCCATCTTCGGATTGATCGGAGTGGGGTTAGGCGGACATATGGCAGGCGCCGGGTCGCCGACATTACGACCCGTGCACGCCCACGCCCTCGTCGTCGGCTGGCTATCCCTTTTCAGTTGGAGCATCTATTACCAACTTTTTTCTGTATCAAGAAGATTGGCGAGTGCCCAGACGTGGACAGGGATCATTGGGACGGTCTTTTTGGTGATCGGCATGTGGATTCATCTCGCGGGAGCGCTGGAAGCCTTGCCGTATGCCGTGACACTGATTATTTATATTGGTGGCGGAACCGTTTTGATCGCCAGTTACATTTTATTTTTCATTATCGTTCTTAAACAGAAGGTGATTGATTAGGCCTGGATTCGTTCCAAAGCATAATTGGCAATGGCTGTGTCTTGCACGCCCGTGCCGGTCAAATCCGCTACGGTCACTTGTTGATCTTTCGTGCGACCGGTCGCGTCACCGCTTAAGATTTTTCCGAGTTCCGTCACGTCGTCTTCTTTTATGATGTTTTTCGCGTGCTGGAGCTCTCCGATGGAAAACACTTGTGACGTCACGTCACCGACAATGACATCCGCTTTTGAAAAAATAGCCGGGTCCAATTCTTGCTTTTGTTCAGCGTCGGATCCCATGGCGGTGATATGCAAGCCATCGTGAAGCCATTCCGGTTTAATCAATGGTTCTTTGGCAGGCGTCGTCGTCACCACGAGGTCATTGCCGCGCACGACTTCTTCGGGGCTTTCCGCCAAGCGCACGGTAAGGCCGTGTTTTTCTTCCATTTCTTTTTGGTATTTTTTTACGTTTTCAGCTGTGCGTCCATAGACGTGCACTTCGTGAAAAGAACGCACGAGTTTGAGCGCCTCGACTTGCAAACGCGCTTGCACGCCCGTCCCGATCACACCAACGCTCGATATCTCTTTTACGGCAAGTTGATCTGAGGCAACCGCGCCGGCGAGCGCTGTGCGTACATCAGTCAGGTAACCGTTATCTTGGAGCAGCGCCCGAGGGGTGCCCGTTTCCGAATCCATGGCGAGCATAAGGCCGCCGAGGCTGGGTAATCCTTTTTTTGGATTGTCAAAAAAACCGGCGGATACTTTTATGGCAAAGGTATCGAAACCGGGGATGTAAGCCGTTTTGATATCGGCTTCTCCGTTGTGCTCTGGGATGTTGACGTGGATGACCGGCGGTTGTGAAACTCCTCCTTCGTAGAGACGCCGAAAGGCGTTTTCAATTTGCAATAAAGCGTCTTTTGAAAGAGAGACATTTTGACGGATTGTTTCTTCTTCATGGATATCCATCATCGATCACACTCCTTTTTTAATTCTATTTCCTTTTTCGGGGTTCATTAATCCGCATTTTACGGGTAGAGTCAGATATATATGATAAAAAGGAGGATCCATGATGCGTTCTGTTTGGAAGGCACGAAAGCGACTGCACGAACATTTAGATAAAACCCCGCTTATCAAGAGCCATGCACTCTCGGAAAAAAGCGGTGTGCCGGTTTATTTGAAGCTGGAAACGATGCAACCGAGCCGTTCGTTTAAGCTCAGGGGGGCGTTTAATTTTTTATCTGTTTTAAATAAAGAGGAAAAAGAACGAGGCGTAAGCGCGTTTTCTACCGGTAACCACGGGTTGGCGGTTGCCTATGCGGCGAAGCAGATGAACATACGCGCGATGATTTTTGTATCGGAATCGGTAACGGAAACAAAAAAAGAAGCATTGCGAGGCAGTGGCGCAGAACTCGTCGTCATCGGAAAAAGCCAGGATGAAGCGGGAGCGGCTTGCCAAAAACAAAGCCGTACGAAAGGGTTGACGATTGTGCCGCCTTTCGATCATCCGGAGATCATTGCCGGGCAAGGGACGATCGGGCTTGAACTATTGGAAGATATTCCCGAAATGGAAGCCGTCGTGGCAGGTCTATCGGGCGGTGGATTATTGGCAGGGATCGGGGAGGCCGTAAAACACACCGACCCGGCCATCAATGTCACGGGCATCAGCGTTGAAAAGGGCGCGGCCATGGATGAGAGCATCAAAGTTGGGAAGCCGGTCGAGATCCCCGAACACCCCACTTATGCCGATAGTTTGCTCGGCGGCATCGGGCTTGATAATCAATACACGTTCTCCGCAATCCAAAAATACGTAGACACGCGCACGCGGTTGGCGGAAACCGACATTGCGAAGGGGATGGGTTTTCTGTTCGAGCACCACCATCTCGTTGTGGAAGGGGCAGCGGCCGTTGGCGTCGGTGCATTATTGAATGGCGCTATCCGCCCGAAAGGACCAACGGCAATCGTCGTGACCGGCGCGGGAATTGATGTGAAAAGCCATCAAGAGATTGTAGGGCCTTATTTGGGGGTGTGAGGTTAAACGCGTAGGTTAGCTGGGCATTTTGCAGAGACCACATCCGCGGTCCATGGCACCTCAGTTTGATGGATTCTTCCTTTGCGAGGTGTCATAGGCAGTTCATGGCACCTCCGATTGATGAATCCTCCCTTTACGAGGTGTCATAAGCGGCTCATGGCACCTCTATTTGTGGATTTTTCACTTTCCGGGGTGTCATGTGGGGACAGAAAAAAAGTAAGACAAGCCTTGAGGCGGCTTGCCTTACAATACGTCGATTGGTTCAAAGATTGAATCAATCGCCATATTCACCAGAAGGGAATGCTTCCCCTTCTCCCTATACAGTATTATACATGATTCGTTTTAATTATGCTGCTGAACGCTAAAAGGATTTTCAACCAAAGGGGAGATCGCATGCAGCAAGTAGCAGTCATCCACTAAGCGTCGGTGCTCATGTTTGAACCGCAGACGCTCGGGATACTTGGCAATCGATACGGCCCGCATTCCAATGCGGGTTTAAACATGTTGTTTTATAAAGGTGTTCAAGGGGTAATGTAACCTTATATTACACTGGATTTACCGGAGGGGGAGGTAACATTAACGTTCGCACATTTTCTATCCAAAAACCGAAAGCATTCATAACGATGCTCGTGAAAAAATTTATGGACGATGAGACGACGGGGCTTGCCGCGCAATTGGCGTATTATTTTTTATTGTCATTGTTTCCGTTGTTATTATTTATCCTTACATTGCTGCCTTATTTTTCATTGCCAGTGTCTCAGGTCGTTGAGTTTATTCAGACGTATGCTCCCGGAGAGACCGGAGAAATCATTGCAGATAATATTGTCTCCCTTCTAAGCGAAACGAGAGGCGGGTTACTTTCCGTCGGCCTTATCGGCACGCTTTGGACGGCATCCGGGGGCATTAATGCCTTTATTCGCGCGACGAATCGTGCCTATGAAGTCGAAGAAACGAGGTCTTTTCTTACCGTGAGGCTTTTGTCGATGACCTTAACTTTTTCCATGGTTTTTGTTGTCGCTATTACTTTGTTTTTACCTGTGTTCGGACAAGCGCTTATGAATGTTATTCAGTCATTTATTCCGATTGCCGATCACCTGGAACTTCTTTTCCAAGTTTTAAGATGGGTCTTCGCTGTCGGCATTATGGTATTCGTCCTTATGGTGTTGTATCTTGCCGCGCCCAATGCTGCTTTTAAGCTGCGAGAAGTTTTTTGGGGCGCATTGTTTGCAACCGTCGTATGGCAATTAATTTCCGTTGGTTTTTCTTATTACGTATCCAACTTCGGGAATTATGAAGCGACGTATGGTGCGATCGGAGGCATCATCGTGCTTATGATCTGGTTTTATTTAACGGGCATCATTCTCATTGTCGGCGGCCAACTCAATGCGATGCTCTATAAGTGGAAAAAATCATAAGTTTTGGCGCGGTAAGTGGATGAATGAATGTAAAAAGAGGATGCTCGTTCCTGTGTCATTAGCTCATTCCGCAGTTCTAATCTCCATTTGAACAACGGAGTTGCATATGTCTGTATGGAGGACATTTATCACCAACGGGGAGTTTATCGACGCGATCCGGGGGACCGACCGCCTCTTGCACGCGGTTGCTCCCCCGGGTCGGTGGTCTTAATTGACGCTTTCCGGTTCGGCCGATTGCAGTTGGTCCTCTAACCTTTGTAATTTGCCTTCGAATCCTTCTTCCGAGCCGTCCCGTAATTGATGACTGATGGCTAATTTGCATGTATTGATCGCTTTTTGAATATCGCCGTTTGTTTCATGGATAATGATTAACCGTTTAAAGGATGGCATGAGCGGGAGTTTTTCAGGATCACGATCACCATTAAGGTTTTCTTCGATATACTTTTCGATAAATTCAGGGAAAATTTCAATATCCCTGCCACAATATTCTTTGCAAAGTCGTGGAGCGTGCGCCCATTTATTCCTTTGTCTGTAATACAAATGGATGAATTGATTGTAAATAAAATGCATCTCGATAACGTTTTCTGCATTTGTTTCGGCGTGGGATAACATTTTTTCTTTTTCAAAAGGGTCTTCGATATGTATTGCCTCGGCCCATGTTGATGTTTTTTCCGGATCTTCGGGAGAAGAAAGCTTGTTATCGGCCGATTTTGTTTTAAAAAAAGAAAACACTCCCATGGCAAGCCCCCCTATAGACATAAGTATACCCATTGTTATGCGCATTGTCCAAGTTTAATTCGAACGATTCCTTTTTTGGAAAACTTGGCTTTTCGTCAAGCTTTTATGGCGAAAGCCTGTCGCCAACTTATGCAGGTAATAGCACTTTCTTACCTGCCGAAAAGAAGCTCCGAATCCTCGAAGCTTCCCCTTTTACATCTTTTAACCTTCGCCTTTTGGCTCCGAGGTTGACTGGCTCGTTTGTTGAGCATTCTTTTGATCTTGTTGTAGCTGTTCTTGCTCTTGATCGACTCTTTCCTGTTCGATAAGGTCTTTTTCCAACAGTTTTTTAGCTTCTGTAAATACGATCAATCGTGTCACTCCTTTCTTTCACACGTGTCCCTATTGTGTCCGGGATTGATTGTTGTAAACATATAAAGGCACCCTTCATGTTATGATTGGTACGAGGAGGAGATGCCTTGATGGACAAATCCTATGCAAAAGCGCAGGAATACGATCGATGCGATACGTTGAGCGGATTTCGCGATGAATTTTACATCGATGATGAAAAGATTTATTTTGACGGAAATTCATTGGGGATATTATCCAAGCGAGCGGAAAAAACAGCGTTGGATGCATTGAAAAGTTGGAAACAATACGGCATTGACGGATGGACCGAAGGGGAAGAGCCCTGGTTTTATTTATCGGAAAGGTTGGGAACGAAAACAGCTTCGCTCATCGGAGCCCGGGCAAGTGAAGTGGTTGCCACCGGGTCGACGACGGTAAATCTTCACCAACTCGTTTCCACGTTTTATCAACCGAAAGGGTCGAAAACGAAAATTCTAGCTGACGAATTAGCGTTTCCTACTGATATTTATGCGTTGCAAAGCCAATTAAAGCTCAAAGGGTATGACCCGGAGGAACACCTTGTCTTCGTGAATAGCCGGGACGGAAAAACGTTTGACGAGGAAGATATGATTGAAAAGATGACCGAGGACGTTGCGTTGATTGTTTTGCCGTCGGTTTTATACCGAAGTGGACAGATTCTTCCGATGAAACGCCTGACCAAAGCAGCGCACGATCGAAACATCGCGATTGGATTTGACTTGTGCCACTCGATCGGTGTTTTTCCCCATCATTTACATGATTGGGGCGTCGACTTTGCCGTTTGGTGCAATTATAAATATTTGAACGCCGGCCCGGGTGCCGTAGGAGGATTGTATGTCCATCATAAGCACATGGCTCAAACGCCCGGTTTGACCGGTTGGTTTGGTTCGCGAAAAGACAAACAGTTTGATATGGAGCATGACATGACGCCGGCGGACGATGCGGGAGCATACCAATTGGGAACGCCGCATATATTGAGTGCTGCCCCATTAATCGGTTCATTGGAATTGTTTGAGGAAGCGGGACTGGAACAACTGCGAAAAAAATCCCTTGCGCTCACCCGCTACATGATGGAATTGGCGGAAAGCAAACTGGAAGGAATGGGGTTTTCGATTGCCAATCCTCGGGAAGATGAACAGCGCGGCGGACACGTTTATCTTGAGCACCGCGAGGCAGCACGGATTTGCAAAGCATTAAAGGCGAAAGGGATCATTCCCGATTTCCGCGCCCCGAAAGGCATCCGCTTAGCCCCCGTTCCGTTTTATAATACCTTCACGGAGGTTTGGCGCGTGATCGATCGCTTACAAATGATCATGGAAAAGGAAACGTACAAGAAGTATAAAAATCAGCGAGGGGTGGTGGCATAAAGTGGGTGAGGAAGCAACGTGGATCGATATCTCCCAACCGTTGGATCACACAATCGCCACTTGGCCGAACGACACGCCGTTTTCCTATGAACGAGCGGTAACGAAAAAGAGAAGTGGATCGGTGAATATCGGAAAAATAACGATGAGCTTGCATACCGGCACGCATGTCGATGCTCCGGTTCATTTTGATAACGGCGGTCGCGGCATTCTTGATTTGGATATTAATGTGTTTATAGGCAAGGCTCGTTTAATAGATGTCACGCATTGCAAACAACATATCGATACACAAGCATTTGCAGCGGCGGATACAGAAACGCTCCCTCCGCGCGTGCTATTGCGAACATCGCTTTCGAATGAGCGGGAACGGTTTCCGGCGTGTATTCCATCGATCGATGCAACCATTGCGCCATTTTTAAAAGAAAAAGGCGTTCGTTTAATCGGTGTAGACGTCCCTTCAGTCGACCCGTTGGACAGTAAAACATTACCGGCTCATCACGCCCTTTTTGAGCATGGGATTCACATTTTGGAAAATGTGATGCTCGATGGGTTAGCCCCCGGAGACTATGAATTCGTCGCTATGCCATTGCCTTTGGCAGATGCAGATGGGAGCCCGGTACGGGCGGCAGTGAGGCCATTATATGGAAAGGAAGAGCATGATGCCGGAAAAGAATCATAATGAGGATGATATTCATCTCGATTTTCGGGAGCAAATGACTTACGGCGATTATTTAGATCTTGAACGGCTCTTATCGAGTCAACATCGATTGTCGGGACATCATGATGAAATGTTGTTTATTTTGATTCACCAAGTCCAAGAACTTTGGATGAAATTGATCTTGCATGAGCTTCATGCTTCCGTAGAGGCCATTAAAAAAGAAGAGCTATCGGCAAGCTTTAAAATGTTGGCTCGTGTATCATCCATCGAATCGCAAATGGTAAGGGCTTGGGATGTCCTTTCCACATTAACCCCTTCGGAATATATGGAATTCCGTGAGCATCTCGGAAAGGCTTCCGGTTTCCAGTCGTACCAGTACCGAATGATCGAGTTTGCCCTCGGATATAAGACTCGCCATGTGCTGGAGATTTATGAAAAAGATCCCGAGTTGCATAAGCGATTAAGCGAAGAACTGCACAAACCGGGATTATATGATGTGTCGATTCAAGCATTGGCAAAAGCAGGGTTTGACATCAATCCGGCCATATTAAATCGGGATGTGTCTGAAACGTATGAGGCTGCCCCATCCGTGGAAAAGGCTTGGCTGGATGTTTATCGTGATGTAGAGAACCATTGGCAGTTGTATGAATTGGCAGAAAAGTTGGTGGACGTGGAAGACCAATTGCAGCAATGGCGCTTTCGGCACATGAAAACCGTGGAACGCATTATTGGAAATAAAACCGGCACAGGCGGATCTTCCGGGGTTGGCTATCTTAAACACGTGCTCAACCATCAGTTTTTTCCTGAACTATGGAACGCGCGAACAAAAATTTGAACACGGGGGCTTTAGGAAGCTGATTCATCTTCATTGCTGAATCCCCAACAAAGGCGTATAATTGCCTATTAGTCTCTGAAAAATTGTGGTGGCCGATATGAATCAAAATCAAAATTACAATCGAGTATTGATCGCTGGGTTATTAATTGCCGGCTCTTTTATCGCGGTATTGAACCAGACGTTAATGATTACGGCTATCCCCCCGATCATGGAAGAAATGAATATTACCGCGAATACGGCCCAATGGTTAACCACCGTGTTTATGCTCGTCAATGGGATTATGATCCCGGTTTCCGCGTTTTTGATTGAAAAATTTACGACACGGCAACTTTTTTTGACGGCAATGGCTGTTTTCACGCTCGGGACATTGCTCGGCGGACTCGCGACCAATTTCCCTTCTTTGCTGACGGCACGTATTATTCAATCCGCTGGGGCAGGCGTTATGCTTCCGCTCATGCAAACGATTTTTCTCCTCATATTTCCGGTGGAGCGCCGCGGAACGGCTATGGGTTATATCGGCCTCGTTATTTCGTTTGCTCCGGCAATTGGGCCAACTATCTCCGGATGGGTGACATCCAATTTTGAGTGGCGTTTTTTATTTTGGGGCATCTTTCCATTAGCTATTATTATGATGATCGTGGCTTATTTTGTTATGAGGAATGTGACTGATCGTAAAAATCCGAGCGTTGACCCACTATCCATCATTTTGTCGACTTTCGGTTTCGGCGGATTGCTGTACGGTTTTACGAGTGCCGGCAATTACGGATGGGGAAGCCCGATTACGCTTGCCGTTTTGGCTGTTGGAACAGTGACCATCGTGATTTTTATACTTCGACAGCTTCGTATGGTGCATCCGATGCTGGAAATGCGCGTTTTTAAGCAACGTATATTTACCCTTTCGACAATCATTTGCGCGATTGGTTTTTTGGGACTGATTGGCTTGGAGACCATTATTCCTTTATACTTGCAAAACATGCGCGGATTTACGGCTATGGAAGCGGGGCTCGTACTATTGCCGGGTGCCTTGCTTTCTGGATTGATGGCGCCGATCACAGGCCGCATCTTCGATCGAATCGGCGCAAAATCACTCGCGATTCCCGGACTTATATTAATGACACTTTCGACGTTTGCCTTTCTTTTCGTAGATACAACCACCTCACTCACGTTTATAGCAGTGATGTTTACAATTCGAATGTTCGGTTTTTCCATGGTGATGATGCCGGTGAATACTGCCGGGTTGAATACTATGCCGCCAAAATTGATCCCGCATGGTGCCGCGGTAACCAATACGGTGCGACAAATGGCTGCCTCCATTGGAACGGCTGTGCTGGTGACGACAATGACAACGTCCGCGCAGGTGAGTGACGGAAGCCCAAATATTGCTCATCCGGAAATCTTCGGCGCGATCGTTTCCTTTGGATTGATGGGTCTTTTAACCGCCATCGCGTTACTGCTCGCTTTTCAATTGAAAAAAACATACCCTCCGACAGATGAAGAATGGGATGAGGAGTACATGGGAGATAAAAAACGCCGGAGGGCGGCTTGAAGGGATCGGGGAGAATCGTAAAATAGAGGGACGATGCCTTTTTAAGGATGGGTTAGTATCAAACATTTACTTGCATTGGTGGTCATATGTCTTATGGTTGGATGTGGGAATGAATCGTTTGACGAAGAAACGTTAACCGTTTCCGGGAAGAATGAAGTAAAAGAAGCATACGAAAACGGGGATCTTGAGGGAAACGTATTCGATTATGAAGCGCGCTTTTCCCAAAATGATTACGCCGGTGATATTCATGCAGAGAGCCAGACGGAATTTATAGAAGGTTCACGGGACAGCAATGTGTTAATTTCCGCCCCTCATACAACAACACATATACGCGAAGGGAAAGTCCTTGATGCAGAAATTTACACGGGAGCTACCGCACTGTTGATTCAAGCATTCACGGGGGCTCACGTCATTTACAATGTGCACGAGGGCGAGGATGCGAATTATGTTTTAGGCGGTGCTTATAAAGAAAAAATCGGTGATATTATTGAGGCGTACGAGATAGATCTCGTTATCGATGTACACGGGGCAGGAGAAAGCAGGGATTTCGACTTGGAAATAGGAACGGACTATGGGGAAACTGCCAGTGATGAACGGGTGGATCTTCTTAAATACATCCTTGAAAACAATGATATTCACAACATCAACAATAACGAGCACTTCCCTGCAAGCGCTGAAGGAACAGTCACTTATCAAAGCTGGCACCATTACCGGACGGAAGCGATGCAATTGGAAATTCATAGCGACTACAGGGATCCAAGGAATGACTTTGAATCTTATTTTGAAATGCTAAAATCCCTTGTCTATTTCGTCGATAATGCCGATTAAATAAACAATCCCGAACGTTGAGGTTATACGTTTTGCTTATAACTTTAGCGCGTTGGTGGCGTGTGCCAGAAAAATTCTTTCTATAACTTGATTTTGCCCCATTAGCGGTGGGAAGCGAATCCTAATGACACGAAAAACCTGATTTCATCCTTAAATTAAGATGGAATTTCTCTTTTTCCTGTCAAACCAAACACTAGGCTTCTCGAGAAATCATCGCGTAGGAGCGATCCTATGCTTTATTCGGCCCATATACCCGTTTTTCCGAGGAAGAAGATTGCCCTAGGATACGCTTATTTAATGTATGCTTCCAATTTGGAGCCAAAAGTTCGCATGACGCCAGCTTCTCGGCCAGTTGCAGATTATCTTTATAAATATACATCACATCATTGCACGCCTGTATCGTCCATTTCGGATACGGCCGTTCGATCAATTCAAAATGGACGCCTGCTCGTACATAACCCTCCTGTAAAACACGGTAATACCATCCGGTTCTGCCGCTGTTCTGAATCCTTAACGCTAGATCCATCGTTCGAAATCTTCTTGCCGGCTTCCAACAAGGGCGCCTTGGCTGGGACACTTGAAGCAATGCATCGCCAAATCTATATGTATCCCCGATACAGACGGATGATTCATCCATATCAAAGACGGCAAAATTCTCTCCCATGCCGCCGACATCAATGGCGTCCGTCTCTAAATCTTTTTTCCAATAGTCGTAATGCTTGATTGGATATGAAAAAATGGCTTTTTCCGGTCCGCCATGAGTTTTTTTATCGGCGACTTCATCCCCGATAAGGCCGGTTTCGCTCGCCCAAATAGGCTCTTCCGTTTCCGACTTGAAAATGGCGCTTTCCCACGGCTTGTCCATTGGATTTGTGGCATTTGGGTCGCCTAATTGCTTTATTTTTCCGGAAAATAATTGCCGCACATAAGCTTCCATCATTATATCACCTATATTTTGGGGAATTTTACTGTATACTCATCCTCGTGATGAGTATACCATAACACTCCGTATGCACCTTCAATGCGCCAGTGGCGTGTTTCAAAAATCCTTCCCTATAGGTCATCAGTCGCCATGAAGCGTTTATGAAGCCCGAAACCCGGAGAAGTGAATCAATCATTCGCCTAAGATGTATTTTTGTTCCTCTCGCGGCAGCTCCATCCCCGTTTGAGGGATTACTTTGTATTTCCGAGTAATTCCTTCATTCGCGCTTCCTGTAAACGATAGGAACGAATTTGCCTCGGTAAGAATCGGCGCATGTCCTCTTCCTGATACCCGACTTGAAGCCGTTTATGATCAAAAATGATCGGTTTTCGCAATAGCCCCGGATGTTGACTGACCAATTGAAAAAAATGATGCAAAGACATTTCATCAACATCAACGTTTAAATCCTGAAAGGCTTTGGAACGTTTGGATATAATCTCATCCGTCCCGTTTTCCGTCATGTGCATAATGAACTTCACTTCTTCAACGGAAAGGGGCTCCGCAAAAATATTTCTTTCATTAAAAGGGATATGATGTTTTTCCAACCAGCTTCTCGCTAGTCGGCAAGACGTAGAGCCCGTTGATGTCAGTAACTGGACCAATGAAACCCTCTCCTTTCTCATTTGTTAAATCGCATTAAACGTTCCCGTCATGGGGAGACTCATCGTAAATACCATTGCGGTGATGATGATGCAGTAGAGCATTTTGGGCCATTCACGTTTATGGAAAAAATAAACAGAAAAACCTATAAAGATGAACAATATCGTTAGGGCAATCTCCATCTCCTCATCCTCCTGCCATCAAGATTGTAATTGTTTCAAGAGGTGATCATGAGCGCTTATCAGATGATTCAAATCCTCGGAGGTATAATCATTTAATTGAGTCGATAACCGATGCATGATTTGCCTGTAAGCTTCTTTTTGTTTCCGTTCACCTTCTTCAGTCAGACGCAACGTCAGTAAACGCCGATCCGATTGTGCATGTTCTCTGATCACATAGTTCGCCTTTACAAGACGATCAACGATCCCACTCATTGTACTATTGCTGGAATGCATCTCTTCGGCGATGTCACCAAGGGTACTATTCGGGTTCCTGGATAATCCTGCGAGGACTAACGTTTGCATGATGGTGATGTCGAGCTTATCCGCTTCCTCCTTCATGATTTGATAGAGCCTTTGGCTAATTTCGCGAAAAGAATCCAGCATTCGGCGAATGCTCACATATTCATCTTGATCCATTTTGACGTCCCCCCTTCATTACTTCTTATTCTAATCATTCGTATACGAAATGTTTATATATAAATTATATATACAGCCCAAAGTACGTGTCAACGAATCGAGTATAATGTCACATAGCCGTAAAAAATTTTTTCTTATCCGTAGATCGATAGAAATTGGAAGGATGCACAGACAGGAACAGGAGGTGCACATAATTAGGATACGAATTGTATGTATGGTTCGCGCGGACACACTAAATTAATCAAGTTCATAAACCTTTCACAAACTTAATGATTTAAACATTGATATTCGTGAATAAACCTGATAAAGTCCAAACAGTTATTAATTGTTTTGTTACTTATAATTTAAATAACTAAACAGTGTATAAAATTAATACTGGAGGGAGAGTAGGATGCATGAGCATCAAATCATTTTTCAGGATATCGTAGAAATGATGAAAAGCATTGAGCGAAGCCTGATTCGGCAACAGCAACTTCCGACCTTCGATGTCATCAGTTTGACGAAAAGGCAAGAATCGATTTTGCTGTATATTTTCTCTGCCGAGAACGTAACGATGTCCGATATCGCTTCTTATTTTGACATTTCTAGAAGCGCCGTCAGTCAAACCTTAAATAAACTGGAAGAGCAAGATATTATCGTTCGTTCGATCAATAAGGAAAATCGTAGGGAATTAAACCTTTCTCTGGGAGAAAACGGGAAAAAGCTTCATCAGGAATATAAAAGAATCGAAGAAATGATTGTTCAGGACTACTTTTCTAAAATAAAAATTGAAGATTTGCGGCAAGTTCGAGATATTATTCGTGAGCTTCAAGGCATGATTGTTAAAGAAGAAACTCAATAAAGTCCCTATGGAGAAACGGAGGCAAAACGTGAAAATATCCAATTTCTCAATCCGAAAACCAAAATTTACGATTGTGATCATGCTCTTGTTCTTAATTGTCGGCATGGTTTCCCTAACTCGTTTACCACTTGATCTTTTTCCGGATGTTGAGACTCCTGTGGCCGCGGTGGCGACAAGTTACGAGGGGGCCGGTCCGGAAGAAGTCCTCAGTGATGTGACCGAAGAGCTTGAAGGGGAATTGTCCGCTACTTCCGGTTTGGAGGATATGACGTCCCAATCGGCTGAAGGCTCCTCGATTATCATTTTGGAATTCAGCCAGGACACGTCGATTGATGATGTTGAAACGGATATTGTATCGACGATTACACAGGCAGATCTTCCGGATGATGCCGGTCAACCGTCGTTCATCCAATTTGACCCTTCCATGCTCCCGAGCATGCAGCTAGCCGTCTCCGCCAACGGTGATGAGGTCAGCGATTTTCAAGACGACGCACTCGACTTGCAACAGGAGTTGTCCCGGGTAGATGGTGTTGCAGACATCAACGAAGCCGGTTCCCTCACTGAATTATATGAAGTTGCGCTCAATCAGGACGACTTAAATGATGCCAATTTGCAACAAAGCGATGTTGTTGACATGATCCAGGGGCATGATGTTGCCGTTCCCGGTGGCGTTATTGAAGATGAAGACCGTAATATTACGACGCGTGTATTAAGTGAGCTGACGGACCAGGAAGACCTGGAAGAGCTCGTTGTCTCCATAGACCCTGAAACCGGGGACGACATCACGCTCGATGATGTTGCCGATATTTCTTTTACAACGGACGATGAGGATGCCATTACTCGAGTGAACCAGGATTCCGCCATGCAGTTTAGTGTGATGCAAGAGTCCGATGCAAATACGACCCAATTGGAACAAGCATTCAACGATGAACTGTCGACGTTGCTGCAAGAGGATGCTTATGAAGATTTATCGGTCGTTACGCTTTACAGTGAAGGAGAATTTATTCAAGACGCCGTGGACAATGTTGCCGTCATGTTAGTCTCAGGCGGGATCCTGGCGATGCTTGTCCTTTTTGCCTTCTTACGCAATTTAAAAACACCCTTTATCATAGGGATTTCCATGCCGTTTTCCCTTATTGTCACCTTTGCCCTCTTTTATTTTGCGGACATGAGTTTAAATATGTTGACGCTCGGAGGACTCGCGCTCGGGATCGGGATGTTGTTAGACAACTCCATTGTCGTGATCGAGAATATTTATCGCCATCTATCGATGCGAAAATCGCCGAAACAGGCAGCCTATGAAGGAACGAAAGAAGTGGGGACAGCTATTACCGCATCAACGCTGACGACGATCGCGGTTTTCCTCCCGGTTGTTTTTATTACAGGGTTGGTCGGAGATTTATTTACTCCGCTGGCTTTAGCTGTGTCCTTTAGTATCCTTGCTTCCTTGTTTGTCGCGCTTACCATCGTACCGATGATTGCCAGTCGAGTGTTACGCACGCCATCGGAAAACACGGAAGCAGAGCGCCAAAGTAACTCTCGCCTGATCGGCTTTGTAGAAAAGGGAGCCAAATGGGCACTTAGGCGTCGATTCGTAGTTGTTACTATCACATTACTCCTGTTTGCCACTGGTGTATACGGACTGACAACTGCCGGGCTGGAATTCATGCCTGATGCGGATGAAGGCTCATTTATGGTCGAGGTCGAACATGATTTTGGCACACAACTGGACGAAACGGAAGAAACCGTTGCAGACATTGAAGAAGAAATTGACGATCACCCTGAAATCGAGAATTACTTGAGTACGATCGGGTCCAGTGCCATGGATGAAGGCTTAAATGAAGAAAGCCATATTGCCGAGATAATGATTAATTTGGTCCCGGTAAATGACCGGGATATGGATACAATGGAACTCTCGGAAATGGTTGAAAGTGATCTTGAAAACATCGATACAGATGCTGAAATAGACGTTAACGTGATGTCTCAGGCAGCGATGGGAGATCCGAACACTTTTGTCTTCTCGATTAATGATCCTGATCAGGAGCGTCTGGAAGAAACTGCGGAAGATCTGGTTGATGAACTGGAAGAGGAAACCGAAATTAACCAGGTCGATACGAGCTTGGAGGAAACAGCACCGGAGCTGCAGGTGTTCATCGACGATGAAGCTGCCAGAGAGGAAGGGCTTGTTCCGGCTCAAATCGCCGAAAGTGTAAATGAACAAACAATGGGTGTAACAGCGACGACCATCCAATCAAATGATACGGACCTACACGAAGTAAACGTTCGTGGAGAGGACGAAATCACGGAAAGCGTCGAGAACTTTGAATCGCTTACGATCCAAAACGAAGATGGCGACAACATTGCGCTATCAGATGTAGCCGATATCGAAGAAGGAGAATCACCCGCGACCATCGAGCGTGCCGATGGGATTCCTTCGGTTGAATTTGATGTCGTCTTTGGCAGTGGATATAATTTGGGGGATATAACTCCGCTTGTCGAGGACGTTGTAGCCGATTATGAGCTTGATGACGACGCCGAGTATGTCGTAGGCGGAGACCAGGAAATGTTGGATGACGCGATTGGAAGTATGGTGCTTGCCTTCGTGCTCGGGGTTATCTTTATATACCTCGTGATGGTCGCCCAGTTTGAATCCTTTAAGTATCCGTTTGTGATCATGTTTACGGTTCCGTTCTTTGTTGTCGGCGTTATGCTGGCACTCACAATCACGCAAACCCCTGTTAGCATTGTCGCTTTGATAGGGATACTTGTCCTTACCGGGATCGTCATAAACAATGCTATCGTGCTTGTCGATTATGCCAATCAGAGAAAAGCACAGGGAATGAGAGCCTATGATGCCTTGGTTACCGCTGTTAGAGACCGTGCCCGTCCAATTTTAATTATGGCCATCAGTACGATTTTAGCAGTAACCCCACTTTCCTTGGGTATCGGTGAAGGCGCGGAAATTCAACAACCGATGGCAATCGTTATCATCGGCGGTTTAATCAGCAGTACCTTCTTAACGCTCTTTGTTATCCCGGTGATCTACAGCTTTGTGGACCCTGAAATTCGCAATATGAACAAGAAGTATATGACACCTGAAGGAGACATCGTCTACGCTAGAGATTTACCTCCAAAGGGGGATGAGAACGAGAGAGAAGAAACCGGTGAAGACGGAAAAGAACAAGGAGAAGACATTACCGAATCATCGAGAGAACAATCCGACGATGAACGGGAAAAAGACCTATCCGATAATGATGTTATGGATGCATTAGAGGAAATCCTTCGCCGCAGAAAACGAGATAAATAATTGTCATGAAAAACGGTCCCCTGAGATTTTCAGGGGACCGTTAATGGTTTCTGTTTTTTCAAGTGCAAAGTTGGCATGTTCGACGGTTACAACTTTTAGCGTAGTATACGTACCAGAAATTCTTTCACAACGTTCAAAGCAGTATATTAATCATTTATCCTCGGCTTTTTGAGACAAAAATCGGGTCTATTTTTTGGTGAGTTATGAAGAATCACTACGAAACATTGTTGAAGAAGTAATATCTATATAAGTTGAACTAAAGACCTTCTAGAATTTCGCCTGATTCCATTCTTACACACAGTCGGTCAATGACTTTCACGGGATCAATATTTTCCATGAACGTACCGACATTCTTGCGAATTTCAGCTACGGTATGATAGAAAACATTATTGATGACGTCGGCTTTCAGCCATTTCCAGAGTCCCTCGACAATATTGAGTTGTGGACTGTAGGGAGGCAAAAATGTAAATGTCAATCTTCCATTCATTTCTTGTAGAAAAGGATCAAGCAACCTGGCATGGTGAATCCTTGCATTGTCTAGAATCATGACAATGTTTCCCGTTGGATAGGCTTCTGTCACTTTTTTTAGGAAGGCGAGAAATTGTATATTGCTCTTCTTCTTGCCACACGGTTTCTCCGGTGACGTCATCGACCGTAGCCAAAAGCTTCACACCCCGATGTTTACCGGTCGTTTTAATGATTCGTTGCTTTCCTTTGGCAAACCATGTCGATTGCAACGCCTGGTAATCACGGATCATGCTTTCATCTTCAAACAAAATATGATCAATTTCGCCGTTGTTCCATTTTTTTACCTCTGGAAAGGTGGTTTCGACAAATGCTTTTTGCTTTTCTTCGTCAGCTGCAGCCAGCGTATACGTTGGCCTGGTGTAACTCAATCCTAATCGATGCATCATTTTCGATACACCGCGAATGGAGTATTCATGCCCGAATTCGCGATTGATGTACAAAGCAATAAGCTCTAGCGTCCAATTAAATTTAGCCGGAAACCCAACCTCATGAGGGAGGTAGTCAATGATGATTTGTTTTAATCGAGCCTGTTGTTCTTCATTTAATCGAGGCGGCTTTCCCGTTGAGAATTTCATGGTCAAACCATCGGGTCCATGTTCTTCATAGGATTTAATGTACGTTCGGATTGTTTTATCCGATCGGTTGAGAATGGTCGTCATTTGCTTAACGGAATATCCTTTCAGGTACAAACGAATGGTCTGATACCGTTCATACATCCGTCGTTTTTGTTCGTGTTTAAGCCTATGCTCAACTTCTTGCAACTCTTCTATATTGGATTTCATCACAAATCACCGTCCAATCAGGGTATTTAAATATTCGACATGTGATGGGTGAAAATCCTTCCAATTTGCTTAATAAAACTTTAGTTCATTCTATATAAGTGACAACCAATGGGGAATTTTAGAGAAATTAAAAAATATGATTGTTTGTGTATCCCCACATATGATGATTTTAATATCATCTATGGATTTTAAAGGAAAACAAATTTCAAATACAACTATGTGACTCAACTTTCGGACATGACTAACACTCGTAAACCACTGATATAAAGGGATTTAAGACTAATTCACCCTCGAGAAAGTAACGGTTTTCGCAAAAATTCCGGCAAGTTATCAAACAAGCGATCCAAAAACGGCTGAATTTGCTCGTCCGTGAGCAAGTGTTCTTCCGCCAGCATCGAGCCTAAAACATCAAGGATCATCAAAAGGGCTTCAGAAAATCGAAGATCCTCTATCTCATCACAACACATGAAAAACAGCTGACCAATCGTGCGAGGATCTTCTTCCTCCCGCGAGCTCACAGCGAGCATCATGTAGCGGAGAAAAACAATTGATGTGTGCGCAGTTAACGCATCATAACTGCGGCATTGGAATTCCTTGGCCAATCTCAAGTGAGATTTGGTCACTTTGAAAAAGCATTCAATGGCCCAGCGTTTACCATAAATGCGAACAGTATCTTCTTCGGTATGATCCAGGTTCGTCGTGAGAATGGCTAACCACTGTTTCGAACGGTTACGATCACGAACAAAGATGATGCGAGCTTGAATCTCCCGTCCATTTTCATCCGAACCTAGGCCAACAAGAATGGAAGCAAGGATTTTTGCCCGGCCTCGTTTCTTGCGCACTTTTTGGTAAAGCTGGTTCAACGTATAGGATTCCCCTTCGTAGGTGTAGTGAATCTTGGGGGATCGCTTGATCATACATACGACATCCAGGGGATACTGGGTAACTACGCGTTTGATGATCGAAGGATACGCAAACCAGCTATCGAAAAGGAGCGTTTTAGCGCCAAGCTTCACAGGATTGATGTCATCCAGCAAGGTGAACAACGTTTCCGTCCCTTTCTGCAGTGCTTCTTGTCGGCGGCGGTAACCCACCGTTCGTTTGTCGATGGTCGGATTCACCTCCTGGAAACGGTTTTTTTCATTTCTCGAACTTAGCAATGAAAAAGCCAAGGGCAGAAACGTCGCACCATCCGACCAACCAAGCGTAAGCATGCGAAAACCTTTAAAGTAGGCGCCTGTGCTGTGGTCTTTGACACGTGATAGGAGTTCGACGGCTTTACTGCGATTACGGTCATAGCTCGAGTCATCGACGATCAACACACCATCGCGATCCGTCAATGGTCGGAGGTAGGTCTCAATGAGATGCGCGCTCACCAAGACGAGACATTTTCGCCAGTTATACGTTGCGCGTTTCATCAAGTCGTACACGGCATCCTTTTCCGGCGCATCCGGAAGGCGGCCGGACTCGAGCGTCCGATAAAGATTCTTCCCTTGCAGAACGAGGGAAAAGATAAATTGTACAAGAACGAGGGCAGAAAATCCTTTTTCTTTATGGATATTGGATTGGTGCAAAAACGTACCAATTTTAGCCTGTTTGAAAAAGTGCGTCACGCGAGATTGTTGCTGGTTACCTTGATCAGAATTTGGTATCATTGAAACCACAGAAAACATCCTTTCTTTGGTTTTGGTGTGGTGCCTTTATTTTACCAAAGAACAGGGTGTTTTTTGCTTTTTTGGACAAAAATCTGCTACAAATCCTAATTTTATAAGGGTTTACCTGTGATTTTCTGCTCCGAAAGTTGAGTATGTGACTTTGGTAGCCAAAAGGATCAAATTGAAATTACGCAATGGAAACTCGTAGAAAAAAATGCAACGAAAGAATGGAAGGAACTATCAAAACAAATGAATTCACTTACATTCGGAGCATCAGGTATATTTGAACAAGATGATTCGGAGAACTTAACAGATATTACGCAAAATAGTAAAGGTGTATACCATGTTCAGGAGAATACATCTTTTATATTACACAATGGGCATGCTTAAGGAGCAATTACAAGATTTTGTTGGACCAGGTATTGTTTATGAAAATAAATTTAATGAAGCCAATGCAAGATTATTTTTTAGGAACTGGCTTGATCAAATGACGGCTGAATAATACGTATAGGGGTGACTGGTATGAAGGAACTGATAGAATTACAATATGAAGTCGAGCAAGTGGTGGGTGGGTCTGTCCAAAAGGACAGATCCTTTCCTTTTCTTCAGTGATTATATATATTCTTATTTATTTATGTTTTTGCATATATGAAAACGCTTCAAAAAAGTTCTTGACAATTAATTGTCAGCAAGCTATCATATTACCATATATAAAACACTATTTTATATATGAATTAATAATCTCAGAAAAACAGGAAAAAAGGGAGGAATTTAAATGACAAATTTTTCACTTAAGGAATTTGAAGACAAGTATGTAGCTAGGCTTGAAGATCGCAAATTGGATTGGAATGTATTGAAATTTCAAGAAGAGATCGATCCAGCCTACCAGCGAGCGCAAATGCGCTATATCGGACGAGGAGCTACGGCAAATAATGATCCTGATGTTATTGAAGCTGAACATTTTACATTAAGTACGATGGTACTGCCACCGGGATGTATTGGCCCCTTGCACCACCACGATGACGTAGAGGAAGTATTCTTTATTTTAAAAGGAAAAGTCAAAGCATTAATTCAAGAAGATAGCTACAGTGAAACTCATGAAATTGAACTGAATGAAAGAGATTGTATCAGTAGCCCGCCAGGTGTATATCGAGGTATCAAAAATATCGGTGATGAAGAAGCATTAATGCTCGTCATGCTTGGAGCTAACAAGCCAAATATTCCGACGTATCCAGAAGGAAGCGAGTTGGAAAAAGTGCGAAAAGAGCGCGCTAAAGAAAGAGAAGCCATTATTAAAGAAAAATAATGTAATGACTTCAGTATTTTGTCTATTAAATGCTTTAAACATGTGGACGTCTCTCTTTAGGTTAATCTATGCTCAGCCATGGAGGGGCGTTCATAACTTAATTAAATAAAGTAATTTTTGAGCCCTTGCTAATTATTTCAAAACCTCAAATAAATTGATTATTATAGTTTAAGGGGGTTATAAGATGGAAGGATATAAATCGAATATTTTTATATCCCCAATATTTGTTATTTTATTATTACTCGGAATTGGTACAGGATGCACTTCTTCTGATAATTCCACTCCTACAAACACTTCATCAGAACCTGTTGAAATTAATATTGGTCATGGTATTTCTACAGAAGAACCACTTTATTTAGTTGAACATCTTCCAGAAGTAGCCTCTAATTTAGGTGAAAGCTATACACTAAATATGTCTTCTTTTCAAGCAAATGCCGACCGTATAAATGCTTACCAAGCTGGTGAGATAGATGGAGGTACACTTGGTCAAGGAGCCGCATTGATGATATCTGAACAAGGTGTTGATTTGACAGTATTGGCTAGTGTTGTACAAGATTCAGTGGAGGAAGGCTATAATCATAAGTTTCTTACGATGGCAGACTCCGAATTAGAATATACAGCTGAAGCACTAGAAGGAGCAGTCATAGGCATTCCAGATTATATGTCTCCAACTGATCTATGGGGTCGGGCAGCTGTTCGGGATCTCGGATTAGATCCTGATAGCGATGTTGAATGGGTAAATATAGCAGCCCCAGCAATGACAGCCTCCCTTGAAGCAGGCATAATTGATATAGGGATGTTTGCACAACCTTTTTTTGAAATGACACAAAATAACAACGAGGAGTACGAAGAAGTGTTTAATTCGAAAACTGGCGTACCTATTAACGAAGACTTCTTAGTGCTGTTTATGGATCCGGAATTTATTTCTGAAAACGAAGAGGCTGTAGAAGATTTCCTTGCTGATTATGTAGCTGTCACCGAATATTATTTAGATAATCAAGAAGAGATGAGGCAACTGTTGTTAGACGTTGGCGCTGTTGAGGCAGACCCGGAAGATTATATTGAAATGGAGGACTCAGATCGTTCTAAAACTGGAGAAATCAATCTTGAATCTTGGAAAGAGGTACAAAACCTCATCCTTGAAGAAGAGTGGATTGAAGACCGCGTTAATTTAGAATCTATTGTTGATATGTCCTATCTTCCAGACAGGTAGTAAATTCATTAAATGCAATAAGAAAAAGGAGATGCAAATGAATAAAACATTGCCAGCTATTCAAATTAACAATGTTGAGAAATCCTTTTCAAAAAATAAAGAAAAGATAACAGTTATTGATGATTTCAATCTTGATGTTGCGGAAGGTCAATTTGTTAGCTTTGTAGGACCAAGTGGTTGTGGGAAAAGTACATTATTGCATATTGTTGGAGGTTTTATCCCAGAAACGAATGGTGAAATACAAATTAGAGGAAACAAGGTAACTAAACCAGGACCGGATCGAGGTATGATGTTTCAAGAAGAAGCCCTTTTTCCTTGGAGGAATGTTTATGACAACGTCGCATGGGGGCTGGAAGTACAAAAGAAATCAAAAAAAGAGCGTCAGGAAATTGTTGAGCGTTTTCTGAAATTAGTTAATTTGGAGGACTTTAAAAACAGTATGCCTTCAGAACTTTCTGGCGGCATGAAACAGCGTATCTCCTTAGCTAGAGTTTTAGCTTTCGATCCAGATGTACTCTTAATGGATGAACCCTTCGGCGCTTTGGATGCTCAAACACGAGAAACTATGCAAGTTGAACTGCAAAGGATCTGGTCAGAATCCCAGAAAAGTGTATTATTTGTAACCCATGATATTGATGAAGCTGTCTTTTTAGGAGATGTTGTTGCTGTTTTTTCGAAGAGGCCGGCACAAATAAAAGAACTTGTTAAAATCGATTTGGATCGCCCTCGTGATATTTCAATCCGAAAATCTCCGGATTTTGTTGAATATCGAAATTACATTTGGGATCTTCTTCATGATTATTCACCTGAGACAAATTATTCTCAATTGGGGAGACAAATTTCACATGCAAAATAATATTGGAACGCTTAAATCAAATTCTAAATTGAAAATGATTATAGCGATTGAAATTGCCGCGGTACTTGCATTATGGCAGTTTTTATCAAGCGCCAATTTGATAAACGATTATCTTTCTAATCCGATTGAAATTGGTACTTTTCTATTACAGTCCATTTTTGGCGGAGAGTTAATTATCGATGCGGGAATGAGTTTATACAGATCCTTAACAGGATTTATACTCGTTATTGTATGTGGAACCATATTGGGAATATGTGCAGGTTACTTTCAACCTGTAGGGAGGTTTTTTGACCCGTTAATAAGTTTAGGAAACCCTGTTCCTAAAGTCGCGTTGCTTCCAGTTTTAATTGTTTGGTTCGGACTGAATGATTTCACTCGTATATTTATTATCTTTTTGACAGCCTTTTTCCCATGTTTCATTAATACAGCTGATGGTGTAAGAACAGTTAATAAATACTTAATTTGGTCCGCACGTAATATGGGGAGCTCCCACTTAAACGTTGTTAAAAAAATTATTTTTCCGGCAGCGCTCCCAAAGATTTTCGACGGATATAGAATTTCACTAGCGCTCACTTTTATGATGGTATTTTCCTCAGAGATCATAGGCTCAGCGAATGATCGTGGTCTCGGATTGATGATCCTAAATGCAGATATGTTTGGGCGGACGGATATTATGTTTGCAGCGGTTTTCGTTATTGCCTTACTTGGTCTATGGTGTGATCGAATTTTGTTGTTTACTCGTTCCCGTATTTTATGGTGGGCAAATTGAGGTGTATTCGCGAATGGTAGATAAACTAAAAAATTGGATAAATAATTATTACTCGGTTTTTCTGCTTCTGGTAGTTTGGGAGATAGTTGCTATGTCAGGTATATTCCCAGAGCGATTGTTCCCAAGTATGACACTTATAATACAAAATATATTTGAATTAGCTAGTTCCGGAGTGTTGTGGGGAGACTTAGGAGCTACGCTATATAGACTTTTCATTGGATTTGCATTAGCTGCTGTTATTGGAGTTTTTCTAGGAATCTATATGAGTAAGCATCCGTTTTTTGACGGATTAATGCAGCCAATTTTCTCAATTGGATATCCTATTCCGAGGGTTGCGCTTTATCCGATAGTTGTTTTCGTAATAGGTCTTGGTTCTGGATCCAAGATATTTCTAATTTTTCTCGAATGTCTCTTTCCAATTGTCATTTCTACTTATTTTGGGGCTAAAAGAGTGAACAATGTATATTTATGGTCTGGGCAAAACATGGGAGCTTCTAGTAAGGAAATGTTTTGGAAAATTACACTGCCCGCAACGATGCCTTCAATTTTTACAGGTTTTCGGATCGCAATTCCGCTTGCATTCGTTGTAGCTGTATTAACAGAAATGATTACTTCAACAGAAGGTCTTGGAAATTTACTAACATTTATGGAGGCTTCATTACGACAAGATCAAGTTCTTGCAGTTGTTACTGTTATATCAATTGTAGGATTTATCATTGACCGTATTGTTGGTATCGTTCGAAAAAAATACGTTCATTGGGGATAAGAGACGACATATCAAATATATTCTGTGTCTAATTAAGATTACAACGACTCGTACGTCCACAACAAGCCAAAGTAATAAATTGTTTTAAAGGGTGATTGTAAAAAATGGAGAACTTGAAGGGGAAGGTTGCGATTGTTACTGGAGGCACTGCAGGAATCGGAGAGGCTGTCTCACGAAGGTTTTTAGAAGAGGGGGCCAATGTTTGTATTGTAGGAAGGTCGAAAACCAAGTTAGAGTCTTTGCAAAATGAGTTTGGTGAGAGAACTATAACGATTTCGGGTGATGTATCAGAATATACCAGTCACCAAGAAGCAGTCCGGGAAACAGTTAAGAAATTTGGGAAATTAGATATTTTTGTTTCAAATGCCGGTGTGTTTGATGGTTTTGTGTCATTGGAAAAACTCCCTGAAAACCGCATGGATGAAGCATTTTCTTCCATTTTTGATATTAATGTTAAGGGAGGACTTCTAGGAGTTAAGGCAGCTTACGAAGAATTAAGAAAAACTAATGGAAACATCATTTTTACACTTTCAAATGCTTCTTTTTATCCTAATGGTGGTGGTCCCATCTATACAGCTAGTAAGCATGCGATGCTTGGGCTTGTTCGTGAGTTAGCTTATGAACTGGCGCCTGAAATTCGTGTCAATGGAGTGTCCCCAGGAGGAACTATAACAAAGCTTGCGGCTATTCCAAGTTTGCAGGATGTCGTGGAAACGATCGATCCTGAAACGCGACAAAAATTTATTGAAAGTAGAAACCCTTTAAAATTAGCCCAAAAAGCAGAAGATCATAACGGCGCTTATGTTTTATTAGCATCGAATCAATCTAGAGCTATTACTGGTACAGTTATAGAAAGTGACGGGGGTTTAGGTGTAAGAGGAATGCCTAATAGTAACTAAGTTCTTAATACTTCACGTGAGAAAAGGTGGTATCTGTCACGATTTCATTCATTATAAGACAAATAGTCTATAATGTCGGGCATTTGCAGAAACTTTACGACAGAATTTGAATCTAAAGTTCAAAACATTTCAAGATTAGTTGACTTACTGTTGAAACGTTGATATTATTTGTGTACACCGTATATAAAACAATGTTTTATATACAAATCAAATAATTAGAATTCCCTTTTTTTCACTAAAAATATGAGGTGATAATATGCTTGGTATTACACATCTGAGGCACATTAGTTTGATAACTCCTACATTAAATGAACAATCAAACTATTATGAAAGTGTTTGGGGTCTTGATAAAGTTTATGAAGATGACCAATCTGTATCTTTTCGAGGAGCAGGACCTGAAAATCACATATTAAATTTGAGAGCAGGAGATAGGAAGGCACTTCATCATATTGGCTTTGGAATGGCAGATAATATTGCAGTTGATCAGGCTGCTGAAAAACTCAAAGAGCTTAACATACCGATTGTATCGGAACCGAGTTATCTTGATGAAGAAGGCGGCGGTTATGGGATGCGATTCTTGGATCCGGACGGACGGTGCATTGAGCTTTCTGCTTGGGTGGAAGTTCATACGTCTTATTGGAGAAAAAAAGATGTTGATCCCATGAAGCTTAATCATGTTGTTTTAAATACACCGAATATAGATGAAGCTGTTGATTTTTACACGACAGTGCTTGGGTTCAAAGTTTCGGATTGGAGTGAGCATCAGATGGCGTTTTTGCGCTGTAACAAAAATCATCATTCCATTGCATTTAATCAAGCTGAGCATGCATCGGTAAACCACATCGCTTATGAAGTTGATAGCGTAGATGAAGTGATGCGTGGAATCAAAAATGTCCGAAAGAATGGTTTTGAAGAACTATGGGGACCAGGACGCCATGGCCCTGGGAATAACATTTTCTGTTATTTTAAGGATCCGGCAGGATTTGTTATTGAATATACGTGCTACATTATTACGATCGAGGATGAATCAAAATGGGAATCATTTGTCTGGAAAAGGGTTCCTCATCTAATTGATCGCTGGGGTATTGCTGGGCCACCTTCAAAGGAGGCTCGTGCAGCAATGGCAGGCGAACCAGATGAAGGATGGGCTAAAAAGGAGTTAGAAGAGCAATTTCATCAGTGAAAGGGTTGAATCTAGACTATGAATCTAGGGTTGCAAGATAAGAATGTGATTATTATGGGTGGCACCTCGGGCGTCGGTCTAAAAACAGCTGAAATGTTTATTGAAGAAGGGGCGAACGTTGCTGTTTGTGGACGGGATCAGGAACGTATGGACTCCGCGTATAACCATCTACGAAAGATAGCTGAACATAAGGATATTTACGCGGGAATGTGCGATGTAACAAAGGAAGAGGATGTCATCGCTTTTGTAGAAAACAGCGCACGACATCTTGGTGGTATTAATATTTTAGTGAATGCCGCTGGTCGAAGTTTTATGGGTCATTTTTTTCAAATTAACAATGAACAATGGAATGAACAAATTCAATTAAAATATTTCTCAATTATTTATGCAGTCCGCGCTGTTCATCCTTATATGGTGTCATCTGAGGGTGGAAGAATCATTAACATTAATGCCACGTTAGCGAAAGAGCCAGAACCACACATGGCAGCAACGGCAGCGACGCGCGCAGGTCTTCTTAATTTAAGTAAGACACTATCCCATGAATTGGCAACAGATAATATTCTGGTGAATTCTGTAAGCTTAGGGTTGATTCGCACAGAGCAATGGGAGAGAAGAAGAAAGCAAAATGCACCTGAAGCTGATCCAGAAAAATGGTATAAAGATATAGCGCATAAACGCAATATACCACTGAAAAGAGTTGGAGAAGCAGAAGAGGTTGCCAGTGTTATCGTCTTCCTTGCTTCGGAGCGTTCCAGTTATGTTTCAGGATCTACCGTTGAAGTTGCAGGTGGTTTGGGAAAGAGTGTGTAATATATATACGAGGAAGGACAATTATGAATAAAGATGTGGAGACCGAATTTATAGTAGCTGATGCAATTGTAGAGGAACTAGTGAAATCAGGCGTTGAAGTTGTGTTTGGAATTGTGAGCATTCATAATATGCCAATTTATGATGCAATTAAAAGAGATGGAAGCATTTACTGTGTGACTGCTCGCGGAGAAAGTGGTGCCGTAAACATGGCCGATGGTTATGCACGCACTACCGGAAAGCTTGGTGTAGTCATTACCAGTACAGGAACTGGAGCAGGGAATGGAGCAGGGTCACTTGTGGAAGCATGGAATGCTGGCGCGCCTGTTTTGCACCTTACGGGTGAAGTTTCTTCCTCTTATTTGGGGATGGAAAATGGATATATTCATCAATGTAAAGATCAACATTCGATGATGAAGGGAGCTTGCAAAAATGCTCATTTGTTAAAAAAACCAAATCAAATATATCCGTTCATTCGTCAGGCGATTAATCAGGCACTCACCCCTCCTCAAGGGCCAATTACCGTTGAAATACCCATTAATTATCAGTCGGCGATAATTACAAAAAATAATTATATGGAAAATACACGAACCTTTGGAAACCCTCAGGACATATCATTATCTATTGTGAAAAAAATCCGTGCAGCGAAACGGCCAGTTCTATGGACAGGTAGCGGTGCAATTGCCTCAGATGCTGCAGAGCAAGTAACGGAACTTGCAGAATTAATTGGGGCGCCAGTTATTACGAGTCAAGCAGGTAAAGGGATTATACCCGAAGACCATCCTCTTTGTATAGGCCATTTTGCATCTTATCCAGAAGTTCAGAGGCTTTTAAAAGAGGCAGACTTGCTCATTAGTATTGGCATTCGTTTTCGTAGCAATGAAACAGCTTCATGGAAAGTAGAAATTCCGAAAGAGCATATTTCAATAGATATCGATCAAAACGCGATCAATCGCAATTATGAATGCACACACTCGATTATTGGTGATGCAAAGGATATTGTTGATCAATTACTCACCCATTTACATCAAGAATCAAATGAAAAATTACATGAATATAGACATGAAGTAGAAAATGTACGTAATCAAGTTCGTCAAAGCTTGCGTAGCACACTTGGCCCTTATGAACAGTTTGTTGACGCTATGAACGATATTCTCCCTGATAATGCCATTCTCGTTCGAGATGTTACTGTTCCTGCAAACGTATGGGGTAGTCGCTTAGTTGATATTTCTAAACCAAGGACTTCTATTCATGCGTCAGGGGGAGGTATTGGCCAAGGTTTACCAACAGCAATTGGTGCTCACTTTGGAGAAAAAAATCGATCGGTTGTATTAATGGCTGGCGATGGCGGATTTATGGTAAACGTTGGGGAAATGTCCACAGCAGTTCAAGAAAATCTTCCCCTTGTAGTTTTGCTATTTGATGATGGTGGTTATGGCGTGCTGAGGAGTATTCAGAATAATGCCTATGGCCGTCAAGTTGCAGTAGATTTAAATAGTCCGGATTTTGTCTCACTTGCTAGATCAATGGGTTTTACGGCAATGAAAATCCGATCAGCAAATGATTTTACTTTGAAGTTATCTGAATCTATTAAGTCAAAAAAACCAACGTTGCTTATGATAGATATGCAAGCTGTAGGTCCAATGGCAAAACCATTTGAAGGTCCTCCAGGTGCGGCAGAAGCATTTCAACCAAAAAAAATATAAGAGAGGAATAGCAAATGGCAAAAACGTTATTACCAAACGTATCTGGAAATTATTTAATGAATGGAGAATTAAAACAGACACAAGATGTAAAATCTGTTATAAATCCAGCGAAAACGGATGAAATCGTTGGCAAAGTCGCGCTGTGCACAGAAAAAGATGTGAGAGAAGCTGTAAGCGTTGCTGATGAAGCCTATCAAACATGGTCGCAAACAAAAATTACTGATCGAGCAGAACGAATGCGTAAAGCATCAGAGACATTAGGCGAAATTGTCGAAGAAAATGTTTCACTGTTTGTAAGGGAAAATGGAAAAACAATGGTCGAAGCGAAAAAAGATATTCTCAGGTGTGTAGAAATAATGCATCAACTTGCAGAAACCTCAGTTGAATGGTGGAAACCTATTCCTTTAGATGGCCATGGTCAGAATGTTTCAATTCGTAGACGCCCGCGCGGCGTAACAGCAGTTATTTCACCATGGAATTCACCCATGATTCTTACATTCAAGCGCCTCATTCCTGCTTTACTAGCTGGAAATACCGTTGTTGTAAAACCAGCAACTAATTGTCCGCTTACTGTACTTACAAGCCTCGCTGCTATTGCTAATCAATTTCCTCCTGGAGTCATTAATGTTGTAACGGGATCTGGAGAAATGGTTGGCGACCTCTTAAGTTCGGATTCACGTGTACGTGCGATTGCTTTTACGGGGGGGACAGAAACCGGGAAGGAGATTATGGCCCGGTCATCATCGACGATCAAAAATTTGTATATGGAACTTGGTGGAAATGATCCCGCATTAATCCTTCCGGACGCAGCATTAGATGACCAAGAAATTCAGAAGCTTCATGGTGCAATATTACGCTCGGCGGGGCAAGTTTGCTCTGCAGTGAAGCGAATATATGTACATGAGTCTCGTCATGATGAAATTGTAGAAAAGCTTACGAAATCTTTTGAAAAAGTTGTTGTAGGAAATGGCCTTCAGCCTGATGCGATGATGGGTCCTTTGAATAATGAAAGCCAGTACAAATATGTGATGGAATTGCTTAAGCGAACGGAAGAAAACGGCTCGAAAGTTAATACTGTCGGGGTGAAGTTAGATTCAGAATCGTGGGAGGATGGTTACTTCGTACTCCCATCAATTGTGACGGACATTTCGCATGATGCTGAATTAACACAAGCAGAACAATTTGGACCGGTTATTCCAATTATTCCTTACACTGATCTTGAAGATGCCATTAGAAAAGCAAATGATTCACCCTTTGGGTTACGAGCTTCTGTATGGACATCAAGTCGTGAAAATGCGATTTCAATCGCAGATCGACTAGAAGCCGGTGCAGTGTTTCATAACAACCATACAATCTTTAACAATCTTCACTTAGATTTTGCAGGTACAAAAGAAAGCGGAATGAATCGAGAAACTCAATGGGGGAATTTAGACTTATTCGCAGATTCTTATGGCTTTTCAAATTAGCGGATGGAGGCATCACATGAAAGTAGGGCTCATTGGATACGGGAACATTGGAAAGTATCTTATACAAAAGCTAAATGATGATCAATTGTTACCGGGTACTAGAATCACGTCTACGTTTTCTCGAAGTCGTAGGGAAATCAACGGAGTAGAAGTTTATAATGACTTTCAGGCTTTTCTTGATTCAGATATCGAAATCGTTGTCGAAGCTTCATCAATCAATGCTGTTAAAAAATATGGATATGATGTGCTTAAAGCTAGAAAAAATCTACTCATAATAAGCGTAGGAGCATTCGCCGATCAGTATTTTTATGATCAAATTCAAGCATTAGCATGGAAGTATGAGAGGAAAGTTTATCTCCCTTCAGGTGCAATTGGAGGATTGGATATTTTAAAAGCTGCGAAGACTTCAAATCAGTTAGATGCTGTTCAAATTATTACAAGGAAGCCGGCTTCATCACTTATTGATGAGCCTTTAGAAGAAAAGCAAACAGTGTTTGATGGAACTGCTTCGGAGGCTATTCAGTTATTCCCCAAAAATATCAATGTTTCGATTATATTATCGTTAGCAGGTATAGGCTCGGAGCAGACGCGAGTGAAGATTATTGCTGATCCCGCAGCTACAGAAAATATGCATTGTATAAAAGCATATGGTGGTTTTGGAGAAATGACGGTGGAAGTGAAAAACTCACCAATGCCAGAGAATCCTAAAACCAGTCATTTGGCAGCCTTAAGTGTACTTTCAACATTAAAGAAGAAAGAAGAAAATATTTTGATTATGTGAGAGGTGAAAGTTAATGAACAACACAGACGTGAAGACGGAAGAGCGACTTAATGACATGACACACGAAGAGGTTATACAACACCTTGAAAAAACAGTTCGTCCCGAGGAAGGTGTTATTCCTTCCTATGTGATGGGGGATCCAAAAATTCATGATATTGAACATAAAAAATTATTCACAAAAACTTGGCTTTTTCTTGCCCACGAGTCTGAAATTCCGGAAAATGGAGATTTTGTAACACGTGACTTAGCTAGTTATTCAATTATTTTAACAAAAGGAAATAAAGATGGAATTATCCGTGGTTTTTACAACATGTGCACGCACCGCGGGATGAAGTTATGTCGGGCGGATAAAGGGAATAAAGGACAATTCACATGCCCTTATCATGGGTTTACCTTTCAGAATAATGGTGATTTAGTTGGTGTTCCACTTCAAAAAGACATTTATGATGGCAAGCTGGATTTTGCTGGAATGGGATTACATTCTGTTCGAATTGATTCTTATCGAGGGATGATTTTTGGGACGTGGAATGAAGATCCTGAACCTCTTACAGAATTTCTTGGGGATTTTAAGTGGTATCTAGATCTTGCTCTTGGTCGCACTGAAATGGAAGTCGTTGGACCACCTCAGAAATATGTAATCAACGCACATTGGAAAATAGGAGCGGATAACTTCATCAGTGATTCATATCATACGATGGTCACTCACGGATCAATTGCTCGTCTGGGAATGGTTCCTAGTTCGAAATATTCAAAGAAAGGTTATCAAGTCCATACGAGAAATGGTCATGGCTTCAATTTGGGGGTTCCCAATCCGGATTTTGCCTTTCCAGAAGAACTTATTCCAGAATATAAAAGAAATTTGAATGAAGAACAATTTGATCTGCTTTCCAATATCAAAAATATGATTGGTACGATCTTCCCTAATTTGTCCATCCTTGTTTCTCATACAGAAATAAAAGGGAAGCTAATCTCAAATACGTCCGTTCGATTATGGAGACCGATTTCTGTCGATAAGATGGAAGTCATAACATGGTTTTTTGTGGAAAAGAATGCAAGTGATGATTGGAAAGAACGCTCACGAGAATCATTCATTCTAACTTTCAGTCCTTCTGGTATTTTCGAACAAGACGACACAGAAGTATTCACAGATATTACGGAAATGGCGTCAGGGTATATTCCATATGCGAAAAACTTTAATTACAACTACACAATGGGAATGCACCGCGAACCAGTTCAGGACTTCCCAGGACCAGGGGTCGTCTATGACGATAAATTTACTGAAGCAAACGCGCGTGCTTTTTACAGACATTGGTTGGATTTCATTCGTAAATAGCAGAAAGGTTGGGGAGAATGAACACGCAAAAGTTAGTAGCACAATATACATTTGAACAATGGCTGTTTCAGGAAGCGCGGTTACTTGATGAAATTGACTTTGATAGCTGGTTCGATCTAATGCATTCGGATCTCCAATACGAAATGCCTGTACGTGTAAACAAAGAAGGAATGGAGAAGCCAGATTATGCTCCGGATATGTCCGCTTTTCTTGATGATATCGAGACGTTGAGAATGCGGGTGGATCGTTTGAAGTCTGGTTTTGCTTGGGCGGAGATGCCTCCTTCAAGAACGCGAAGATTTGTAAGTAATGTCACAGTGAATGAATGCGATGAGGAATGGGCCTCAGTGACGAGCTATTTGTTAATTTATCGAAGTCGTGCGAAAGATATTTCTTACGATCTCATATCAGGAGAGCGGAGAGATGAATTCAAAATTGAAGATGGAGAATGGAAACTTTTAAAAAGGTTCTTTCTCGTTGATCAGACATCGTTAGCGACACGTAATCTAGCCATATTTGTATAGTATATCAAGTATGAAGTGAGTTATAAGCTTTTCTAAAAGAAAGGGGGGATCGAATCGTTATGCCCCATATTGACCTAGGGGATTACACGATTCACTACCGGATAGAGGGGAACGGTCCTACACTTGTACTTCTTCATGGAATGGGGAATAATTCGAAATCGTGGAAATCTCAACTAGATATGTTGAAGCACTCATTTACTGTTATCGCTTGGGATGCTCCGGGATATGGTCTAAGTTCGGACCCTAAAGAAGAATTTCAAACATTTACGGATTTTGCTGTAGTATTAAAAAAATTTCTTGATGCGATGAGTCTAACTCGCGTGTACGTACTAGGACATTCAATGGGAGCGGCTATCGCTTTAGAGCTTTACAATATATCTCCTAATGCGATAAAAGGGCTTATTCTTGCAGATGCAACGAGAGGTGCTGCAGATATTACCTCGTTTGAGAATAAGCAAAAGATGAACAATAGGCTGTATGCGATTAACACACTGCCCCCCAATGAACTGGCAAAGCAGAGAGCTAAACATCTCTTAGCACCGAATCCTTCAGAAAAAGTGCTGTTAAACGTTGAGAACATTATGTCTGAAGTTCGACCACCAGGTTATCGTTCTGTCATATATTCATTAGCAAACCTTGATCAAACAAAACTATATTTGTATGTGAACATACCAACTCTAATTATCTGTGGAGAGAAGGATAAAGTGACACCAGTACAAGTATCGAAGCTTATTAATGATAGCATTACAGAATCTGATCTTGTGATTATCCCGGAAACAGGGCATCTATGTTATCAGGAAGATCCAGATTCGTTTAATTACCATGTTATGCTTTTTTTGCAAAAAACAGAGCACTCTAACGAGATTCTTAAAAAAGATTATGCTGTAAATATAGGCGAAAAGGATTTTAATTGAGACAAAAGGGAAACTGATAATTGCGTCAATAACAGATGATGTAGTTTTGAAGGATCAATCGGGATAGAGTTTTGAAGGGAGAAAAAAGAATGTCAGAGCAAGATGTTTATGATGTGACGATTATTGGCGGAGGTCCTACTGGTCTTTTTACTGCTTTTTATAGTGGAATGCGTGGTTTGAAAGTCAAAATTATCGAAAGCATGCCACAGTTGGGTGGTCAACTTTCTGCACTTTACCCCGAAAAATATATTTATGACGTAGCCGGCTTTCCGAAAGTTCGTGCGCAGGATCTCGTCGACAACCTAGTCAGGCAAATGCAGATGTTTGAACAAACTGTTGTGCTTGATCAATCTGTGGAAACGGTTCATAAGTTGAACGATGAAACGTTTCGACTCGAGACCAATCAGGAGGTTCATTATTCACGGACGATAATCATTGCCGCCGGTGTCGGGGCTTTCCAACCGCGAAAGCTAAAAGTTGAGGAAGCGGTACAATATGAAGGCAGAAACCTTCATTATTTCATTGACAATATAAATGCTTTCAAGAATAAAGACGTCCTTATTTGTGGGGGTGGAGACTCTGCGGTTGATTGGACACTCATGCTCGCCAACGAAGCAAACGTTACACTTACGCATCGCCGCGATAAATTCCGAGCTCACGAACACAGCGTTGCCGAATTGCAATCCGCTCCTGTCCAAACGCACACCCCGTTTGAAGTAAGCGAACTTCGGGGGAACGGGAAGAAAATTGAGCAGGTAGTCCTTCAAGAAGTGAAGGGAACTGACCAAAAAGTAGTTAACGTTGATAACGTGATCGTCAACTACGGTTTCATTTCATCACTTGGCCCCATTAAAACGTGGGGGCTCGATACGACAAAGAATTCTGTAATCGTTAATTCTCGCATGGAAACGAACATTCCAGGGATTTACGCTGCAGGGGATATTACCTCTTTCGATGGAAAAGTGAAATTGATTGCCACCGGATTTGGCGATGCACCAACAGCTGTAAGCAATGCCAAATCCTATATGGATCCTAATGCACGCCTGCAACCTGGACACAGCACGCATATGTTCTAGAACGAATGTTACTTCTAAAGATTTTATTTAAACTTCTGAAGAGGTAAAGGGATTGTTAACGTCACAATTTCTTCTCATCCTCAGTGTGGTGCAAAGCGCCATGTTTGTTTATAATGAAAGGAGACAAAAAGAAAAAATGCCATTTGTTATCACATCACCTTGTGAAAGTGAAAAAAATGCGTCATGTACAGAAGTGTGTCCAGTGGATTGTATAGAAGAAGGAAAAGATATGTTTTTTATAGACCCAGAAGTGTGCATCGAATGCGGTGCATGTGAGCCTGTATGCCCTGTAGAAGCTATTTATGATGAGGAAGAGGTTCCGGAAAATGAACAGGCATATATTGAATTGAATCGATCCTTTTTTTAGATTAGAAGAACGCTCTCTGTGCAAGACTTAGACACAGGGAGCGTTAATACTGTTAAAATTTATGATATATGAAAGCATGCTCGCTGCGTAAAAATGATTTATGTTAGAGTATGAATCATTTGTGACTTATAATGTTCAGGAATCAATCAGGAGGTAACGTTCATGTCGGAAAAGAAATATAGCGCGAATTCCTTAGCAAGAGGGCTAGAAATCATAACTCTTTTTAATGAAGAGACCCCTACTTTGTCACTTGCAGAAATAGCGAAAAAGCTAGGTGTGAGTCGCAATGTTCCTTATCGATTGCTTTATGTTTTGCAAAGCATTGGCTATGTAGAACAGGATGAGAGTACAAAACGGTATAACCTTACCCCAAAAGTACTTGAATTAGGATTTTCTTATATGAATAGCATGGAGTTTCCGAAGATTGCTCAGCCATATTTAGAAGGGTTGAGAGATGAACTTGGGGCAACATGTCATTTATCAATTTTAGATGGTCAGGATGTTGTTTATGTAGGAACAGCTGTAGTCCGGGGGGTGTCCACTATTAATGTGGATATTGGAATGAGACTGCCAGCGCGCTCAACAGCAAATGGTCGCTTGCTAATGGCTTTTACAGACCCTTACTCAGAGTACACAAAGGGATTGGAAAAAGAAATTGAGACAATTCGAGAGCAGGGGTATGCGATTACTGAAGGAGACTTTCACCCTTCCATCTCATCAGTTGCTGTCCCCATATTTTATCGAACAGGACAGATTATGGCGGCCATTAATGTTGTAGTTACTGATACAGATTTTCCTGTTGGTTTTATAAATGATGTTGCACTCCCTAAAGCTCTTGAAGTCGTAAAGACATTGTCTAATTACACTGGATATCAAGAGCAAATTTCAATTAATAAGTAAACTGGGGCAAAGAGCGGTAAAGAGCAGTTATTTATAAAGTACAGCATGCCCAGAATATAGAATGGTTGAGTCGACGAATTGATTGTCTCCAACCATCTCTTATCCGGGTTTAATTAAAATGTCTATGAATGCTATTTTGCCCGCCGCTGAAGTCCCGTTTGAACATCTCATTACGATACTCATGAATAAAAGGTATGTCGTATGCATTTGTTGATGCGGGTGCGAGAAAAGGGAAAAGTAAGTTTAGACATACTCTACTCTTTTTTAAAAATCCTAGAGAGAAATTCGGCCGATTCTACCCATCATACTTGGTTTGTTTGTTATTTCTAAAGCTACTTAGGTTTTTGAGCAGCAATCTAACCATTTTTAACATTCAAACGTTACGTTTTCGATAATTGCACCACTCGTCACTTCGCTATTGGTTTGCACCGATGATGTAATGGTCATTTTTTGTGATTAAAGGCCTCATTATCTTTTTCCCGCCACCATTTTGCTCATCCCGAAGATATTCTCATTTAAAACCGCCTGATGTACAGGCAGTATCTGTTATGTTAAAAAGATAGTCCCGGTTACATGCTTTTCACCCTCTCTTTTGATATCCTAATAAAAGCTTGATAAAAGGAGCGGACGAATGTTTTTTGGGTATCGGACACTTAAGACTGCTGTAGGGGCGGGTATTTCCTTATTGATCGCCCAATGGTTACAGCTTGATTTTTTTGCATCGGCAGCGATCATTACTGTTCTTTGTATCACCGTTACAAAAAAAGGCTCAATCAGCAAAGCTTGGGAACTGTTTATTGCATCATGTGTGGGTTTGATCTATTCTGCAGTCATTTTCGAAACGATCGGATACCATCCTTTATCGATCGCGATCTTACTGTTGGTGTTTATCCCCACCCTGCAAAAAATCAAAGCGCTAAAAGGGGTTATTACTAGCATCGTAATTATCTCCCACGTGTACTCGGTAGGGGAAATTACTGCCGGAACCCTTTTTAATGAATTTCTACTTATTCTCATTGGCGTTACCGTTGGGCTGATTATGAACATTTATATGCCGAGCATTGATGAGGATCTCTATCAGGATCAACTGAATCTTGAAGAACAATTTTCAAGGATTTGGAAAGAATATGCCCGTTATTTGCGAGACCATCGTGTCGATTGGGATGGGCGTGAGATCACACGGGCAAGTAAACTCATCGAAGACGGAAAATCAAAAGCATTAAGAAGTATGGATAACCACTTTTTGCGGCACGACAACTATTTTTACCATTACTTTGAAATGAGAGGGAGTCAGTTCGCCATTATTGAACGGATTTTACCGTTTGTATCTTCTTTAGATAAAGTTGATGAAGGAAAAATTATGGCTAATTTTATGGATGGGCTTAGCAGTGCCGTCCAGCCCGGGAATACTGCGAGTTACTATTTGGAAGAGCTAAGTGAAATCAGGGGGGCGTTTAAACAGCACCCACTCCCGGAAACCAGGGTCGAATTCGAAACGCGGGCATCATTATTTTACATTCTTCATGAACTGGAGCAATACTTGCTGATCAAAGATATGTTCAAACCGGACCGTCAACGTACGCTGGATTTAAAAAGGAAAAAGCGAGCACGGACGCTACGAAAAAGAGAGAAAAGGAATCAATAAAAGACAAAGGAAAACAGCCGGAACTCTATAAATGTTTGGCTGTTTTTTAATCAGTAGCTTGTTTTTGGGTATGAAATGCTTCAATAATCATACTCGCCTTAAACGATTCGCTGGATACATTTCCCGAAAACCTGTCGCATAATTCAAGCGTTTCGTGTATAATACTGTATAGGGAGAAGGGAGCAAGCTCCCTTCGTAGAGTATGGGTGGCTTGATCAATCATCAAACCACTTTGCAAGCTGTAAGGCGAGTTTGTGCAGGGCTCGCCTTACTTTCCTTCTGTCCCAGATTGCTAATAGCAAAAGGAAAAGAAGGAGGCCGCGACATCCATAATCTATCACCCCCTTTCATTCGGGAGTGGCAACCATCCCTATACAGTCAAAAATAAAAATGGTTGCTACTTTATTCTATCATATTCTTCATTCTAAACTTCTTCCTTTCATAATTATTTCCGCGCAAAACCGCAATAGTTTTAAAGTATTCCACATAGGGCAGTTTTTTTTGGAACATATTTATCTTTTAAACGTCCGTAACGATTTTTTCGTAACTTTTTTCAGTTAATTTAACTAAGTTAGTGATTAACGTATTATAAGGAGTGGGGATAGCGTTTTTGGTTCCGTAGTCAACGATCGCTCCGTTTATGTAGTCAATCTCGGTTTTTCTTTCTTTGATAATGTCAACTAACATCGAAGATTTGTTCTCGCCTATGTTCTCTATCCCTAATCGTAAACATTCAGCTACCGGGTCACTATAAATTAATTCAATCCCTTCCGCCTGAGCTACACGGGCAGCTTCATTCACGAGTTCTTTTATAATTTCTTTTCCTTCAGGCGGAGCGATAGCATTGCCGTTTGATAGTCTTGTTATAGCGGTTAAACCATTGAATGCAATGTTGATGATCAATTTACTCCAAATGATTGACGCAATGTCAGTAGTGACTGTGGCAGGTAAACCGCTTCGAGTAAACATATCAGCGATTGATTCGCTTACTCTGCTATGCACACCCTCCGAAAAACCAATATAAGTTCTTCCATTAGCCCGATGTCCTACCGTTCCATTCTCAAGGATTCCGCCCCCGCAGCCGGCTCCACCGATACCAACATTACTGTATGGAACAGCGTTCTTTACGCTTTCAAGATTCCCTATGCCATTTTGTAGAGACAAAACTGCCGTATCCTCGTCAATGGTATGTAAAACTTGATTCAACACCTTATCGGTTGCATGTGCTTTTACCAGCACAATAATAAGATCGTATCGATTGGAAAGATTGTAAGGGTGACTGACGACAGGGATATTAACCGTGGTCATATTGCCATCATTGTCCAAAATTCGCAAACCGTCTTGATTGATCTTTTTTACATGGTCATTTTCCCTGTTGTAAAGCGTAACATCAACGCCAATTTGCTTTAATCGACCACCGAAAAGAGACCCCATAGCACCGGCGCCAAGTATAAGCGTTTTCATAATTGATATCCCTCCTCAAAGGGGATTATAACATAATCCAATTTTTGAAAAGGCAGTGGCAAACGTTCACTAACGTATGATAGGATATGAAAGATTGACATGTAGTACACAAACTGACGTAAATCGGTAAGGAGATCGAAAAAGTGAATACATCGGTTTCACGCATTTTATTCGTCTCGACTGCTAGTGCCTTCGCCTTTGCTGTGATTGGTATTGTGTGGGGGATATACAGTTCATCACAAATGATTTTATTTGATGGTCTGTACTCGATCATCAGTTTAGTCATGTCGTTAATGGCTATTCTCGCGTCTCAATATATCAATAAAGATGATGAGAAAAAGTTTCCTTTCGGCAAAACCGCCATTCAGCCCATGATAGTGGTCATGCAAGCCATCGTTATGGGATTGTTATGTGTTTCCGCGCTTACTTCCTCTGTTATTGCCTTACTTACCGGGGGAAGAGAGATCGCTGTAGGAAGCGCCCTATTATACGGGGTTTTTTCATTGGTCTTTTGTTTTGTAGTTCAACGCTTTTTTAGCAAAAACAAACATCGATCGGAGTTTATTCGCTCTGAAGCTGCCCAATGGTTCATGGATACGATTTTAAGTTCGGCCGTCGTTCTCGGTTTTCTTTTGGCGTTGTTTCTCGATAATACGTCGTGGGCGTTCGTCATTAACTATATAGATCCAACGATGGTGTTATTAGCCGGTTTATATTTTTTGTCTGTTCCATTCAGATTGATTCGTAAAAATGGCAAAGAACTCCTCATGATGACACCTGATCAAGATTTATTTAACAATATTCGTTTTGAAATGGCGGCCCTGGAGCAAAAATACAACATTCAAGATTCCTGGTTACGAATGGCTAAAATGAGTGATGTTTTGTATCTGGACATCGATATCATCGTGACTAACGATTCAGCGATTTCCACCATCGAAGATTCGGATATGTTTCGTGAGGAATTTCAACAACAACTGGATCAATATGATGTTATCCCTTGGGTGACTATTGCTTTTACAAAAGAGAAAAAATGGGCGGAATGACGCAAGTGGGAAAATTTGATAATCGTGGATTCTTTACAAATTAATGTAAAGCCCGTACAATAAAATTGATGGCAATAAGGAGGTTGAGTTTTATGAGTAAGCATATTGCTGTTCTCGTAACAGACATGGTAGAGGAAATTGAATTAACCGATCCCGTGAAAGCTTATAAAGAAGCTGGTCACACGGTAGATATTATTAGCAACGAAGGAAATAAAACAATTAATGGCAAAAATGGCGATGAAATACAAGCTGATCGGGGAATTGAGGAAGTGAATGCAAATGATTATGATGCATTGCTCGTTCCCGGCGGTTTCTCTCCGGACTTGCTACGTATTGATCCGAAGAATAGTGAGTTTGCAAAAGCATTTTTGCAAGATAATAAACCGGTATTTGCAATTTGCCATGGCCCTCAGTTCCTCGTTGAAACTGACGAGCTAAAAGGAAGAGAGCTAACGAGCTTTGTTTCCGTAAGAAAAGACTTGGAAAATGCAGGTGCCACTGTAAAAGATGAAGAGGTTATCGTGGATGGAAACCTTGTAACAAGCAGAACACCAAATGATCTTCCTGCCTTCAACCGCGAATCTCTAAACCTTTTGGAGAAATAACTTGTCAATCGTAAGGGAAGCTGCTAATGACGCAGCTTCTCTTTATTTTTATCTAATTTTTTACGAATTTAATCCGCCCCTGCATCCAATGCCGTCTTGTAATACATGTATTTATGAATGATTGAAGTCAACTCCAAGTCAAGGGATGTTGATAAATAAATTTCAGCAATCTGATTTATATTAGGGTCACCCAAGATAAAAAGGGTGAAATGGATCAGGTGCGTTGTTCGTCGGGTTTATAAAAGCAAAAAGATAATATGCAGTGGGATATTTGGACTTCTTGATAACGGTGTCAGTCTACAGTGTATTCAACACACTTTATTGTAGAGCGTACTCGTAGGATGTAAAGGCTTCGGAATTGTCCGAAGTCTTTTTTCAGTATATGCTTATTTGAATCGATCCTGTTTGTGGATGGAAAGGAGGGCAGTTTTACAATCAAAATACTACTAGCGAGGGTGTTACAAATGGAGGAAGAAAACGAGTCGTCGATTCATCGTAACAATCAAGATATTGCACAAAAAGCAATACAGGAAGAATTCAGCGCCGGCACAAAACCGTTGATTGGTCTTGGACTGGATACGCCTGCAATATCGCAGTCTTTGCCCACAGGGAGAGTGGCTGTTGAAACAAAAACAAACAACATCGATTATTTGTACGAATTAGAGGATGGTTCTTGGCTGCATATCGAGTACCAAAGCACAAATGAGAAATGGGATATATACCGCTTCTTGACCTACTATGTGCAACTCATGCAAAGATATCATAAGGTGAAAGGTGTGCCTGTTGAGGATAACCTGCTTAGTGTAGTAATATATACACAAAGAGCAGATGTTAAGGAAGAGAAACAGACGTTAAGGTCGAAGCAAAATAAATTGTATTTTGAAACAAAGGTTGTTCATGTTCCGCAAAAAGATGGGGAAAGTAAGTACGTGGAGATAAAAGAGAAAATAAACACGAGGCCATCTGAACGACTGACTCAAGATGAACGTCAGTATTTGATGTATAATCCTTTCATGGAAAAAAGCGATCCTAGTGAAAGTGTTCAAGACAGGGCACTAGAAATTATTGACTTGTTGAAACATCTAACGGATGAAAATGACAAATTTCAGTTGATTGGCACGATGTCAGTGCTCACTTATAATTTGTTATCAGACGATGCAAAAAAAGAGATTTGGAGGGTGTTCGAAATGACTAAAGTATTCGAAAAGGAAATGAGAGAACGAGACAGGGAAAGAGATAAAGAATCGAAAGATCAATTGTTATTAGACCAGTTATCAGGTCATCTAGGGCGAAACAAATCGGATGATTATATTAAAGAAGCGTTATTAATCACGGATGAAAAACTACGTGAATTAAAGAGAAAATTAAATAGCTAACACTAAAAATATATAGGCGCGATTATGCGCCTTTTTCCTTGCACTTTAAGAATGTTTAACTTTGGTAAAGGATTAAAGTATAAGTAAAACTAAGGCTCCCGCTGTAAAAACTTGGCGGAAGCCAAGTTTTTCTAACCAAAATCAGCCCTGAAAACAGTTAATCAAGGTGAAGGTCATTGGGTACCGGAATTATAGGTTCAAGGTTACCTTAACCGGGCAGATAGAGGTGCTAAGGGGTATTTGCAGGGTGATCAATTATTTGTGCCGCTCTCCAAATAATTGTTGGCAACACCCGCCGCAAACATTAGTTAACATGAAGATCTATTTTGTCAGTTTTATGAACATCCTCCGTCCCTGTATCCAAAGCAGTTTTGTAATACCAACATTTATGATTGATGAGTTCCATCGTCTTATTTAGTTCTTTCATCTGTGTTTCTACAACCGCTTTTCGTTCCATAAACATGTCATATCTTTGTTGCAACGTGGAATCTCCTTCAGAAACCCAATCAATGAAATTTTTTATTTCCTTAATGGGCATTCCGGTCGCTTTTAAACATTCAATGACATTTAAAGCCTCGATATCTGATTCATTAAACACCCTTGTTCCGCTAGATGTACGCTTAACAAAAGGCATAAGTCCCTCTTTGTCGTAGTAACGCAAGGTGTGTACGGTAAGATTCAATTCTTTAGCAACCTCGCTGATTGAATAGGTCTCCATCATTTATCTCCTCTTTCTTTATTAGACTTAGAGTTAACTCTACGCATTGCAATAAGTGTATCACGCTATTTTCTAATGGTCAAAATAAATCTTTTTATTGACCTCGAGTTAACTATAGGGGTTAAGGTTTGTTTATATAAGATGAAGGAAAAATTTATTGTGAAGACTTTGATCTATGTAAATATAAAGAATAGTGGAGAGGTAAAACCTATTTATGGCTACCGTCAAGTAGTATGTGTAAGGTAGTAAGGTATAGCACGGATTGGTGTGGTGCTCAGACATTCTCCCTCGGATACCCAAAGGAGAATGCCTGAAAAGTCATTTTTCTACTCTGTAGTTAATAAAAATGTGAGCTATGTAACAAAATTGGATGAGAAGAGGGAGTTTTTACTATGAAAAAATATATGGCATTTGGCTTGAGTTTGGCATTGGTAGGCTGTGCTCCGGAAGAAGAGGAATCGGAACCTGATACAGGCGATGAGGTTGATGAACAGGCAACGGATGAAGAAGAGGAAGCCCTTGACGTCGAAGGCGGGGAATATGAAGAACTCGCCGCCGGACTCGAAGCGCCCTGGTCGATCGTGCAAATCGATGATGATGAAATTTTTATCACGGAACGAGCAGGCGCGATCGCCCATATTGATGGGGAAGATGTGACACATGAAGATATCAGTCTAGGCGAAGAGGTCTTGGATGAAGGAGAAGGTGGCCTTCTTGGGATGGTGATGATTCCGGAGGAGGATGAGTCAGCGATCGTGTACCACACGTACGAGGATGATGACGGTGAAACAATGAATAGAATCGTGGCGATCGAACGTGGGGACGGCGTCTGGGAAGAAACTGACATACTCCTCGACGAAATCCCCGGAGATATGTTCCATAACGGCGGGCGTCTCGCGATTGGTCCCGATGATCATTTGTACGCCACGACCGGGGACGCCAGCGTTGAGCAATTATCTCAAGATGTCGACAGCCTGGCCGGCAACATTTTGCGTATGGACATCGATGGATCGGTTCCTGATGACAACCCCTTCGATGATTCTTATGTGTATTCGTACGGGCACCGGAATCCGCAAGGCATCGATTGGTCGGAAGATGGGCGCATGTTTAGCTCAGAACACGGGCCGACCGCCCAAGATGAAGTGAATGAGATCGAAGCCGGTAACAATTACGGCTGGCCCGAGATCACCGGGGATGAAGGGGCTGAAGGAATGGAATCCCCCGTCTTCGAATCCGGCGATGACACATGGGCACCGTCAGGTGTAGCATTCGCCGGAGAAAGCGACTTTTACGTTACCGGACTCGCCGGAGAAAGTTTGATGCTTTTTGATGTGGACGAGAGCGAAATGGAAACGGTACTCGAAGATGAAGGTCGATTGCGTGACGTTCTCATTGACGATGACGATGTCTATGTGATCACGAACAATACAGATGGCCGCGGGGATCCCGGTGAAAATGATGACCGGTTGTTGCGTTTGGGAAATTAAGTCTCGGGTGGCACATTGCCTGTTGGTTTTATGTCTGGCGCACTGTTTGAAAAATGGTGGGGGAATTCTTCCTACATGACACATATGATTGGAAATTATCCTTTTTAATGGTGCCATGTAACGCCATTCATGGAGCTAAACAGTCTAAAAATGGTGTCGGACGGCTAGGAAAGCAACTGAATGACTATCGGTTTTATCTGGTAGTCGTTCAGTCCTTGACTTCATTAACCTCTAAATTGTAGAATTGAAAAAACTACAATGAGTAGTTGAAATCATTGGCACACGAAAACGCAAACGAATGAAAAAAGGAACGAGGAAGAAACTTTGAGAGTAGGTGCCTTCTGTGACAGAAATTTATATACATATTTTCATTATGACGGTCGTAGCAAGTGTTGGTTTCTTTTTTATGAAGTTGACGAGTAAAGCAACGGAAAAATATCTCCCTGCATCATGGCATTATTACTCCTCCATAATATTGTTTTCCCTGTTTGCCGTTCCTATTTACGCTTGGGTGCAGCCGAAGGATTTATCATCTGCGGTCACTGTCTTTATTCCTGTGAATAACGCGGCAGATACATCATTAATAGATGTGATTCCCTATGTGTTGCTCGTGGGCACCATTTTTATTTTGGGGTTTCATGGGTACCGATATGTAAAAATGCACCGATGGCTACAATTCGCGTGTGAAGAATCCTTTGATGATCATCATCTTATGGCGCTCAGACGGGCTAAGCAAACACTGACCATTAAACGAAATATCCCTGTTTATATTTCGCCGTATATGACCACGCCCTTTATATACGGCATTTTAAAACCGAAAGTGGTCTTGCCGAAGCTAGATTTCAGCGAGGAAGAACTGCGGCATATTTTCCTTCATGAATTAACTCACTATAAACGTGGCGATTTAGTAACGAAAGCACTTGCTACAGTCATTCAAGCGCTACACTGGTTCAATCCGATGGTTTACATGGCCCGGCGAGATATGGACCGTTTTGGCGAATTTGCTTGCGATGAACGGATTACCAAGCATATGGACCCCAAGGAAAAAACGAGATACTGTGAGCTCTTGCTCGCCGTACTTTGGAATGTTCTCAATCAAAAAGAAAGTCATTTTGCAGCGATGAGCCAAGGAAGGAAGCATTTGGAACGAAGGCTGAAGGCCATTTCTGCCAGTAGAGCTCGCCGGCAGCGAACCGTTCTGGCATGTGGAGTAGTTATCACGGTATTGATGGTTACGTTGGGGACAACAGCAGGCTTCACGGCTAACGCCCATGTTGAGACTTTTGATCAACATATAAGTGACGATTCACAAGTGAAAGCAAGCCATTCGGATGCTGAATCGATGCACGACATTCACGGCGAAGATAGTAAAACAAAAACAAAAGGTTTTTTTATGAAAAAAGAGGACGTCAAAGATGTTGAGGTCAAGAAAGAACAGTAAGCATAACTGATGGCAAGCAAGTGACAATGGTATTTTTATTATAAAAGTAGATCGGAGGGACTCGCGGTGCAGAGAATGTCTCGTTCTGAAAAACAGATTATGAAGATTATTTGGCAGAATGATCGAGCCCTTACAACAGCTGAAATTTTACAGCAACTGCCCGATGAGAAAGCTTGGAAGCAAAATACTGTTATTACATTTTTGGCACGTTTGATTGAAAAGGAATGTGTAAAAGCCACTCGAGTCGGCCGGGCCAATCACTATGAAGCTTGTATTACGGAGGAAGACTACCGGACCCAGGAGACCAAAGAGTTTCTCAATGACGTACACAAAGGCTCACTATCCGGATTTCTGCAGACACTCACGGAGAGTGGTGATTTAACGAAAGCAGATATCGAAAGCATCATGAAAAAAATGCGGGAGTAACACTATCTCAGCATTGGAAAATCCGAGAACCATGTGGATGTGGAGAGGTTCATTTAAACGACCCACCTGCTTTTAGCAGGTGGGTCGTTTAAAAAAGTAGGAAGTTATGATGGTCAAATTATCCTGTCACACCCAAGGGAAACATCAAAAAAGGAGGACGGTCACTAGTGAATTATGGCTGAATTTCCTCATACTTGATGATTTTACCTTCCAGTTGTCCATCTGACTTAATCATGGCACCTCTAATTAGGATATTATTGCTTTTAGAGGTGTCATATCCTAGTAGTTTATCTACACAATAGGATGGGAATTGATTTAAAAGTATATCAACAGAGTCAAAACGGCAGAGATGGTGAGCAGTTAGATTCATGTTCGAAATTTTTAATATGGAGGATTCACATTGAAAAGGTTAGAAAAATCAAGTACAGATAAGGCAATAGTAGGAGTTTGTGGAGGGATAGCTGAGTATTTTGGTATTCCCTCTATTGCGGCAAGGCTAATATTTATGGTAACGCCTGCTGCTTTAATTATATATATAATTCTTGGAGCTACCCTTCCAGAAAAACCGCCTTCATTGTAATTAATGATAGACATCTCGCTAAGAAGGATGTGTAAGGTAATAGGGTATGACTCAGATAAGGGTGGTGTTCAGACATGATCCTCGAGTATCCGGAGGCAATGTCTGAAAAATTTTGATCCAGGCATTGATTTATTTAACTACAGACTGTAGAATTAAATGAACTACATTACATAGTTATTAAATATGTAAGAGCCACTCGGATCAGCCGTATATGTTAAGTGAGGAGAGTGAAGGGGATGAATGCTGCCCTAACTATATTGTTCATCTTCATAGGTTTTGCGGTTTATTTTTTTCGCAAACGCGCATGGGGCGGAATGCTTTACTGTGTCATTATCACCGCATTGGTGTTTACGGTGAGCCTTCCCATGGTTGGAACGTTTAATGGCATTTAAGTTGAACGAAGAAGGAGAGGCTTTTATTGGTTCATTTACTGACAGCATCGGGTTGTTCTTCCTGTCGGCAAGCAAAAGAATGGTTGACCGCCCAACATATTCCTTTTAAAGAACGAAATATTTTTACGGAGCCCCTTTCCGTTGAAGAAGTGAAAACGGTTATGTTTATGACCGAGGATGGGGTGAATGATGTCATATCCAGGCGTTCCAAAACATTTCGGAGATTAAACGTTGACCTTGATGCGTTATCATTGCAGCATTTGTTTCAATTGATCAGTCAATATCCCGGGTTGTTGCGAAAACCGATCATTTTTGATGATAAACGGCTTCAAGTCGGCTATCAGGAAGAGGAAATGCGCCAATTCTTACCCAGGCAGGTTCGTTCCTATCTCTTGCATGAAGCGCGGAAAATAGAAAAATTAGCCGAATAAAGACAAGCGCTGATTTAAAAAGTAGGAGATGCTATAAATGAAGAAATCTTTAGTGGCATTATTTGTATTTCTACTCATGCCATCCGTGACGGTGGCGCAAGAAGAAAGCAGCAACGTAGACGACTGGGATGGATTTTTTGAAACGATTGAAACCATCTGGAATGATATCAGCCAAATGATTGAAGACCTCTTTGACATCGATCTCGATAACATTGAGATACAACCGCCGGGAGAACAAAACACGGAGGAAGAAGCCTCTGATGATGAGCCATCCGAACAAGATGAAGCATTGGATAGCGATCGAACGAGTGAGCAGGATATCGAAACAGGCAGCGAGTTCGAACAGGAAGTCGTGCGCCTGACGAATGAAGAAAGAGAAGCTCAAGGGTTAGAGCCATTAGAAGCCCACGAAGAACTCGCTGAGGTAGCGGCGGTAAAATCTGAAGATATGCGGGATAACAATTATTTTTCCCATGAAAGCCCAACGCATGGGTCCCCTTTTGAAATGATCAGTGATCACGGGATTGACTTTACAGTTGCCGGTGAAAATATTGCCGCGGGGCAACCATCCCCGGAACAAGTCGTTGAAGCCTGGATGGACTCTGAAGGGCATCGGGCTAATATCCTTAACGACGACTTTACACACATTGGCATTGGCCATGTTGAGGGTGGCAGTTATGGAGAATACTGGACGCAAATGTTCTTAACGGAATAAGCAGAAAATCATTGTATTTTTTGTGATTCAACTCTTGACCTGATAAACTACAACCTGTAGAATAAACTACATAATGTAGTTTTAAAAATAAAGAGAGCACGTATACCATCAAGTTTTTAATGATTTCGATATTCCCGTTTTCTTCTTATAAAAGCATTCAGGAGGATTTACGGGAGTATTGTTTTATCATCGCAAAAGGCGGTGTGTTAGTGATATTAAACATGATTTATTCGACATTCCATCGTCATACCGGCTTTGTTTTTTCCGTGATTGCAACCGTATCGTTTGTACTTAGTGGGTGTACCTCGGAGGAAGAGACGGACAATGAAACCGAACCTTCTGAAACGCAAGATCAAAATGTTACGCCACCGGATGATCAAAACGTTGACGATGAGATCGATAACGAGTCAGAAGACGATGAGCCTGACATACCGGCTGCATATGGAGTGAGCGCCGGGCATCCGGAGGCCGTCGACGCCGGCATGGAAGTTCTGGAAAACGGAGGGAATGCAGCAGATGCTGCGATTGCAGCTGCTTATGCGATATCCGTTGTGGAACCATTCGCCTCCGGCATCGGCGGCGGAGGTGTGGGGTTGATCCAGGAACAGGGACAGGAACCACAGGCCTACGATTACCGGGAGGTTGTCCCGGAGGAAGGAATACCAGCATCTGATATTGGTGTGCCGGGGTTTGTGGCCGGAATGATGGAATTACATAAAGGCCATGGGATGGCTGATTGGCAAGACCTCATGGACCCGTCTATTGACTTAGCTGAGAGTGCGGAGGTTTCAGAAACCCTCGCCCAACAGCTTCAATCCGCTCAAGATCGGCTGCCGACAGAACAGCTTGAGCATTTCTATCCCGGGGGTGTGCCATTAGAGGAGGGTGCCAATCTGGAACAGCCGGAATTGGCTGATACGTTGCGGGAGATCCGTGATCGTGGAGGGGAAGCCTTCTACGAGGAAGACATTGGAGAAGCATTGGCCGCCGAAATAGAGGGACTGAACATGAATTCTTTGTCAGACTACAACGTTGGGCAATATGATCCGGTTACCGGAGAATTTGCCGGGTATGAAGTGATCGGTGCTCCTCAGCCACTTCCCGGAACCAGTGTTATTCAGATGCTGCAAATCAGTGAAGAACGAGACATTTTAGAGGAAGAACGAAACAGCACTGCATTTATTCATGACATTGCCATGTCTTGGAGGCTTGCGCAACAGTTTATCGAAGCAGATTTCGGTGACCCTGATTTTGTGGATGATCTGGATGATAACATAAACGACCCTGAACGCAATGCTGTTTGGGCAGAAGAAATCTCCAGCGACAGTCTGCTGCCCATGGATGCTGAGCAGTCTTACGAAGACGCTGATCCTAACACCACTCATATTACCGTCGTTGATGACGATGGAACCGTTGTCTCCATGACGAACACACTTACAGATTTCTGGGGAGCCGGAGAATATACCGAAGGATTTTTCCTTAATAACCAGATGGCGAGGTTCAGCATCGGCGAGGGAGAGGAAAATGAACCGGAGCCCGGCCGGCGTTCCGTGACATGGTCTTCTCCGTTGATTGTCGCTGATGAAGAGGGGCCGGTGATGGGCATTGGAAGTCCCGGAGGTGAGCGAATTCCAATCATGCTTACGCAAGTGGTAGCTGATTGGGCCGGAGGTACGGATCTTGATGAAAGTGTGGAAGCCCAACGTTTTCATTTGGATGAAAATGAGCTCATCATGGAAGAAGCCCCAGACCCTGACCAACGGGATGCATTGCTTGACATCGGTTATAGTGAGATTCGTGAACCCCCTACACAGCTCTACTTCGGATCGATTCAGGCTTTGGCTATCGATCGGGAAACCGATGAGCTTTTAGGGGCAACTGATCAACGGCGTGAAGGGGACTGGCGCATGGAAACAACAGATTAATGCAGTATGGTTGAAATAAATGATTGCCTAGTTGTGACACCAAATAATCATGAAATGGCTGACATGAATCGCCCGAGCGGTTGTGTCCGCCAATGCTGATCTTTTTATGTCGGTCGGACATCGGTGGTAAAACCGAGGCGTGAGCGGTAAATTAAATCAATATGCACTAATCTCTTAGCATTCAGGGAACCCTAACTTAGACGTTGTTTAATCCCGACTTTTTCTTCTCGTATTTCACGCGGGCTTTCCTCCAACGTCATCATTTTTAAAAAGAGGAAGGTTCTATGGCATCGATAAATGGAAAAGATCAATATCAAAGAATCGCTATTTTAGATCAAATGAGGGGACTGGCTTTACTAGCCATTTTTTTGGCCAATGTGCCTGGGCTGGCGCAAGTAAATACGGATGGCCAGTCCTTCATAAATCAAGCCGTATATGATTTTTTATCCATCGTGCTGGACGATAGCGCAAGGCCATTGTTTGCGTTTATGTTCGGTATGAGCCTGCTTCTCATTTATACCAAATTACAAAATAAAGACGTGAATCCATATCCGACGTTATTGAGAAGACTTTTATTGTTGGCTTTTGCAGGGGCTATTCACGGCTATGCCATATGGGCAGGCGACATCCTACTTATGTATGCCATGGCGGGATTTGTGTTGTTGCTATTTATGAATTTGTCTGCAAAATGGTTACTTACAGCCGCCTTGCTTTTTTGGTTAGGATATACGGTAGGGATCGATGTTATGAATTATTACTCGCCCTATGATTTTTCCCTTAATGGGTGGTTGAAACATCTATTACTTGGTTCGGGGGAACCTCCAACAGGAGCAGAGTATTTAATTAATGAGTTCACTTCGATGGTGCGGCATTTAGGCTTTTTCCTTTTTGGGATGTATGCTTATCGTAAGGGGCTGCTCTCGTTCATAAAGGGGAAAAGAACGTTTATGTGGTTCCTGACTTTTGTTTTTATTGCCGTCGGGTTAGCGGGGAAGACAAGCCTTTATTACGGTTCTTACAGTCCTATGGACACTTTTTATCCCTTTGTTTTGACCATTGGCATGATCCTGTTCATTATTTTGTTGGGGACAAGCAGAACGATGATCTCAAAGGCTCTCCTGCCGTTTTCCGCTATCGGGAAAATGGCGTTCACTCATTATCTCCTGCAATCCCTTGTGTTCGTGAGTGTGTTTTATTTAAGTGGACGGACAATTTTTCCGGGAATCGGCATATGGACAGAACCAACTTATTTGTTTGCCCTCAGTATAGGTATCATTTTATTCGTGGCACAAATGATTTTTAGCCATTTTTGGTTAAAGAAATTTTATTATGGCCCGTTTGAATGGCTTTGGAGGATAGGGACATATAGAAGGGTCGTTTCGTTAAAAAGAAGAATTTAAGGAGAGACGAAAAAATCACATTCCGTTGCGAATGTGATTTTTTGGCTGTTTTTCATGATTAGCGATAAGGTATCCGATAACCTTAAAAAATGCAAGAGCTATCGGTGTATGATTTGGATTATGGATGCCGTATCCATTGATCTTCATCAATATCAATGTCAATGGTCACATGACCTCCGAGTTTCTGCACAAGGTTCTCTAATTTTCCGATGGTCATGTTTACTTCCCCATTTTCCAGTCGTGAGAGATAGGATTGCTTGACCCCTACACAATCCGCAAATTCTTGTTGGGTCATCTGGAGGCGGCTTCGCAATTCCACTAATTTGCAGCTTAGTTCAAATTCCCTTTTCCGTTCAGGATCATCCCAAACCTCTTGAAAAGCTGGATTTTTTTCTTTCAGTTGCTCCGCTAAACGATTAGCTGTACTCAATTTCATGATCCCTCCTTTGAGTTTCCAAATCTTTGTAGCCATTCTTTTCGATAATTTTCTGCCCTACGTATTTCCCTCCGATCTGTTTTGTTTTGCTTTTTCTGATACCCATGTGTTAATACAGCGACTCTGTTATACCATTGGAACCAAAATATTCGAAAGGTATCATTGCCATGCTTTGTCCGAATGTAAGCAATGGTTTCTGTAAGTTTTTCAGAAAAACCAGGTTTGTGGCGAGGGCCAAACCGTTCAAATCGTTCAATGTCCTCCAAGATTTTTGTGGCTTTTTTAGGTGGTAATTGATGAAGCCATTCAAGTAACGGACAGTCACCATCTTCGGTTTTGTATTCATGGGTTTTCCATTTTTCTATATTCATATCCGTCATTATAATATATATGTTATAAAAATAAAAGTGTTAATCGGTTGTCACAGAAGTTGGAAAAAAAACAAACCTTTTATTTACAATGTAATTAACGTATGAAGTTCATCGATTTTTTCCGAAGGATTTAAATCGCCTTTTTATATTCTTACATTGACAAAGCGGTTGATTCTCCTTACATCCACCTTCACTAATCATCAATTCGCTTCACAACTTTTGCCGGTAATCCTGCGACAACAGCATTTTCCGGGACATCTTTTGTGACAACGGCGCCTGCTGCTACAACAGCGTTGTCCCCAATCGTCACACCGGGTAGGATTGATGCGCCTGATCCGATCCAGACATTGTCGCCTATGGTGACCGGAGAGGCGTAAGTTGTATTTCTTGTTTCGAGAGGCAATCCATGCGTAAGGGTGGATATGGTGACATTCATGCCGATTAAGGCACCGTCTCCAATGTGAATGCCACCTCGATCTTGGAATGAACACCCTGTGTTAAAAAACACGTTTTTTCCCATCGTGATATTTTTACCAAAGTCTGTATAAAATGGTGGGAAACACATGAAAGAAGAATCAACTTCATTACCGGTCAGTTCGCTAAAAATCTCTACGATTTCTTCTTTTGAATGATAGGAAGTATTTAATTCCATCGTGATTCTCTGGGCTTCGAAGCTACATTGCGTGAGTAGTCCATGGAGTTCCTTATCCTCTCCGGGAATAGGATTTCCTTCTTTACAAAAATCAATAAATTCGTCCATATTCATTCTGGAATACACCTTCCATTATTTATTATTCAATACAGGCTCACTTCACCACAAGGCTAATGGCTCGCTAACCGTTGGTTCCGGATAAACAGAATCTATTTTCGCCAAGTCCTCTTCGGTAAGCTGAATATCTGCCGCTTTCACATTATTTATAACGTGTTCCGTATTACTGGACTGTGGAATAGCAATCGTTTGCCCATTACGAATACACCATGCCAATAAAATTTGAAAAACATCAGCATTGTGCTTTTTCGAAATATCTTGTAACACTTGTTGTTTCATAAAATCAAACCGATCTTTCCTGCCTACAGGGGCATAGGCCATTATCGGGATGCTATTTTCTTTCATCAGAGGAACTAAATCGTAATCAATGCCACGATCTCCTAAATTATAGCGGACTTGATTCGTGGCACAGTGATGACCATTGGGCAGCTTCAATAAGTTCGTCATATCATTCACATCAAAATTCGAAACGCCCCAGGCTTTGATTTTCCCTTGCATTTTCGCTTGTTCCAGAGCTTCTACCGTTTCTTCAATTGGTATGCCGCTTTTCCAATGAAGTAAATAAAGATCTAGATAATCTGTTTTCAACCGTTTTAAGGCGTTATCTAAACTGATGGGGATTTGTTTTTTGAAGCATTATTAGGAAGAACTTTTGACACAAGGTAAAGATTTTCCCGTTCATAAGGTTCAATGGCATGACCGACTAATGTTTCAGCATTCCCGCTCCCATACATTTCCGCTGTGTCAATGAGTTCAACGCCATGATCAAGACCTGCTCTTATCGCTTTTACTTCTTGATCAAACTTATCTGCTTCGTCTCCCATATTCAAAGTACCTAAGCCTATGGGAAAAATTTCTCTCTCGGCTATTTTTACTTTTTTCAATAGCTTCACTCCTCGTTCAATGAGTTTATAACCTTTACAATAGGTGTTTCTCCACCATTCATATCAAAGGCTTTGCCGATGGTTTGGTCATGCTCAAGTACAGCAACGATGGCTGAAGCAACATCTTCACGAGGAATTTCCTCATGCTCAAGGGCAGCTGCCACTTTTATCTTTCCGGTCCCAGGTTCGTCGTTCAGGTGTCCGGGACGGATGATCGTATAATCCAAACCGCTATTCTCTAACCAAACGTTTGCGTAATACTTGGCGGCACTAAGGTTCGGATAACTACCCATCCATTCAGGGCGATTGTTGTCATGCCATCTGTGAACACTATTTCCACTAACATTGACGAAACGTTTTGCTCCGGCTTGTTCGGCAGCTTTCATCGACTTAACGGCTCCGTCCAAATCAATGAGCATGAATTTATCGACACCTTCATGGCCGCGTGCACCGGCTGTAAATACGACTGTATCCACACCCTTCGCTGCATTGGTTATCGTCTCAATGCTTCCTTCCAGATCGGCGAGCGCTGTTTCAACGCCTTGTTCCGCAAATTTTGCTTGTTGCTCTTCCTTACGAACCATGACGATGGGGTTATGCTTATCCGACTCTTGTAGTTTTCTCACAAGATGTTGGCCTATTCGTCCGTTCGCTCCTATGATTAGTACGTTCATGCTCATAACCTCCATTTCTTATGACCAATACGAAAACAACGGACCGCTTTCTCCAAACAATGGATCAGTGTCCGGTAAAGGTACTTTTTTGATATTCTCCAGTTTTTCAGGTCGTTCGTCTGCATAGCCGTAGCAAAAATCATAACTCTGCCCGTTAGGGTACGCGCCAATGACTTCAAAATCGTCACTGGCTTCAAGGCGCTTGTGGCCAAATCCGGCAGGAAGAATGACTGTATCGTCTTGTTGAATATTTACTTCGGCCCCTTGTTCTCCTCCCAGTTGAAGCAGCGCCGATCCGCTGGATACGACGAGAACTTCGTGTGAGTTACTGTGATAGTGATGATAAGGCGCAACACTGCCACGCCAAGCACCAAGCCAGTTGTTTTGTGCAAAAACATCTTTTGGGTCGTCCTCGGAAGTCATGACGTTTTTATATAACAGCAACGGATATGAGGGATGGTTAGGGATAGAGCCGTCATCATCATATTTCAATGGCTCTATTGCAATATCTTTAGACGGTTTCATTATTTTTCCTCCCTTCGCCTTGAGATTGTCCCCTCTCCTTTTAATGGGAGAGGGGACTCAATTTTACTTCTTTTTCACAGAATAGCGTATCCATAATGTATCGTGTTCCAATTCTTGAACAGATTTAAGTTGAAAAGATGTTTCTTCAATGCTGGAATACGGGTCTTTGGCGACGAAGAAACGATGGCCATCAGGATCAGCATTTGCGATAGGAGCTAGGATAACGCTGACTTCATCAACGAGTCCGTTTTGAACGATAGACCAATTAAGGGTTCCACCTCCCCCAACCATCATTCGCTTGATATGGAAGAGGTTATAGAACTTATCCAGCATGACGTCATAGTCAATTTGTTCTTTGCCGGCAATGATATAGGATATCTTTTTCTTTCTGAGAAAATCTTTATAGGCGTTTGACACTCGCTCCGTTAAGGCAACGACAATGTGAGAAGGGACACCGCCATAGCCAAACGTATTCTCCTCAAAGGCTAATTCTCCTCGTGTATCCATGGCTAAATAATACATCGGAGCATCGGGATCCGCCACATAATCCCCTTCGGGGACGGGGGCTGCATTTTCATCTAACTCCGGTCGCTTATAATGGGTGATGTTGTCTTCGGTGGTCGTCTTACCGTTCAGATAGCCTTGTATCTCAAATTGTTGTTTTTCAGGGTCCAGTGAAAGCTCTTGATATTGTCGACTCGCTTCTTCAAATGCTTGCAAATCCATAATATCCAGATTGCCATCGATGGACGTATGTGTGTGGATAATCACATAAGGTTTGTTCATTTTTGCTCCTCGCTTCGTGTAATTTTGAATGAAAATGTGGCTCTTGAATCAGTCATCTCCCCTATTACCAAGGCTGCGTCGTTGGTCCAATCGTAAATTCATTAACATTGGTATCTTCCGGCTGATCGATGGCAAGTGCGACAACATTGGCAACACGGTCTGGTCCAATTTCATATTGATTATACATAGCATTCGCATCTTTCGCTGTTTGTTCATCCGAGATTGTTTCAAGTAATTCCGATTTGATTGCAGCTGGATAAATGGTCGCTGTGCGAATATTCGTTCCTTCTTGAGCAGACTCCATACGCAGAACTTCCATCAAATCGCGCACGGCCCATTTTGTTGCACCGTAAACAGCGCCACCAGGATAAGCTTTAAGCCCAGCTACCGAAGAAGTGGTAATGACATGTCCGGATTTTTGCTCGATAAACGTTGGCAATATCGCAGCTATTCCGTTTAGAACGCCTTTGATGTTAACATCAACCATGCTGTTCCACTCATCGGTTTTCAATGCTGATAATGGTGAGTTGGGCATAAGCCCGGCATTTAAGAAAATAACATCAACCTTGCCAAACGTATCTTTTGCTGCGTTGACAAGCGCATCATTGTCTTCTGGGTTCACAACATCCATGACCTTGTAGGTGGCTTCCCCACCTTCGTTTTTAATTTTCTCGGCCAGAGCTTTTAAATTTTCTTCACGACGAGCGCCCAATACGACTTTCGCGCCTTTTGATGCTAATAATTTTGCGGTAGCCTCGCCAATTCCTGAGGAAGCACCTGTGATAATGACGACTTTGTCCTCGATTGCCATAAAAGCATTTCTCCTTTATCTATTGATAGGTAAACTCTACACCTTTGAGTCGACTCAAAGGCAAGGCTGATGCTCTATTTATAAACTATTCGTTTGTGGCAGCACGGTGGACTTCAATTCCGAGAGGCTATTGTAAACCCGTGCGTTCTTTTTGTTTTCAAATGGTTCGGCCATTCCACCGGAACTTTATTCCATGTTTGCCCGGCATCATGCGACATATAAAAGCCAAGATTATTGACAGCGTAAAAAACACCCGATTCGGCTGGATGGGAGGCGAGCGCAAAGACTGCGGAACCCTCTGGGTCAGGAAGACCATCATAGACAGGCGTCCAAGGGCCAGCCTTTTCGAGGCGCACTAAAATCGTGCTTGCCCTCGATGGGTCATATGCTTCATAGGGACTTTTGGCAGCGGAAGCTACCATCATATCTGCATTTGCAGGATCCACGGCAATATCGACTACATAGTTATAGGGATCAAGTCCCTTATTAACCGTCTGCCATGTGGTTCCGGCATCAAAACTTTCCGCATAGCCACCACCCGCGGCTTCATATACCCGGCCCGGGACGTGCGGGTGGGTCGTTAATGCGTGGCAGTCATATTGGGAATTTGGTTTGCGATCCTCCCAATTCGCTCCTTTATCTTCACTTTTCATGACCCCGCCGAGTTCAATGCCGATAAAAATGCGATGCTCATCATGCATATCCGGTTCAATCCAACGTACGTGGTGGGTATGGGGGCGGGGCGGGAAACTCCAGGAAGATCGCGACGGTAAATCCAGCAATGCCGGACAATCGGTCCACGTTTGACCGCCGTCTTCGGAACGAAATAAACCGCTGGGTTCCGTGCCCGCCCATACAACACGATAGCCATGTTTGACTTCCGTCGGACTGACGGCGACACTCATCACCCGGTTATGTGAAATGCCCGGCCCGGCAGGCTCCCACGTTTCGCCACTGTCATCACTGATCCACAACCCATCGTTAAATGTTCCCCCATACAGTCGCCCCGGACGAGTCGGGTCTGTTGCCAGGCATAAAAATACATCCGGCGCTGATCTTTTCTTCATCGTCCATTTTCTGTCCACCTGTTTTATTTCATAAACAGAGCTTCCGGCTGAAAAATAGAGAACATCCACGCTGCTCACCGCCTTCATTTATTAAAAAGCTAGTTTGTGACTGTCTATACGATCTATACCCGGTTTGCTTAGTCCATCTAACCCTCCTTTTTTACTTGGAGATTATGCTATATCATAGAGTTAACTCTAGGTAAAGAAAATAGATTCCCAGCGTTCAAACAATTTAGTCCATTGGAAAGAATCTTAACAGGAGAGCTGAGTGATCAAAATAGATGAGCAACTGAACACACGCGTTCTGTCATTAATCAGCCAAAAACGCCTCGATATCAGCCAAATTTTGCAATATATCAGCCAAAACAAGCAGTTTATCAGCCATTTGAACGCATGGTGAAAGAATGTTCACCCTAAGCACTTCAAATCTGTTACACCCTAAAAGGAGCAGCAGACCAAGAGAACCACACACTTATACAGGCTGTGTAGTCGGATGGACAATCATATCACTTACTGCCATGCGGTCTGGTGTATCAATCGCGAATACGACAGCTGATGCAATATCTTCTGAAACTAATCCCCATTCTTTTTGTGATTCGTGAAGGGTTTCAGATACATTTTTGTCACTAATTGTTTTATATAGTTCGGTTGCAACGGCTCCCGGTGAGATAATGGTTGATTTAATATTATTTTCCCGTTGTTCTTGTCTTACACCTTCCATAATCGCGCGTACCGCAAACTTCGTTCCGCAATAGACGGCTGAATCAGGGTATACCACATGTCCTGCTACGGAATCCGTCGCGATAATATGTCCTGATTTTTGCTCGGCCATGATAGGTACGACAGCAGCAATACCGTTTAAAACACCCATAACATTGATATCTAGCATATTCTGCCATTCATCACGACGGGCTTCCACAATTGGAGCCGTTGGCATAATTCCTGCATTGTTATAAAGAACGTCAATTCTGCCATAGGTCTCCATCGCAAGCTCCACGACCTTGGTTACATCATCATAGTTCGTTACGTCTGCTGGTTGAATATGAATGTCTGCTTCCGGGTATTCCCCCTTGATTGCTTCGAGCCGATCTAATCGGCGTGCAGCAAGAATCAATTTAGCATCTTTTTCAGCAAGAAACTTAGACGTTGCTTCACCAATCCCGCTGGACGCACCCATAATAACGATCACTTTATCTTTAACTGCCATATAAAATTCCTCCTATTTTGTGTCAATCTATTATTCATTACGAGGTAAAATTTTCACGGTTGCACTTACAGGGCCTTTTTCTAACATAGGTGGGAGGTAGCGGCTGTTACTGTATTTTTCTTTATAAGCTTCGTCTATCTTTTCTGTTAATGCAGGATCATTGTCTATAGGTTGAAAAATAACATCGTATTCTTCACCGGCTAATTTGATCTTTCCCGCTTTTTGTTCAATAGCAGATTGATACCATCTTGAATTTCGACCGTTATAAGCTCGGACATATAGGTTGTTGTCTACAACGACTGACCAAATCCAAGTCGGTGTTCCAGGCGTTTTCCCATCGCTATAAAATGGGGATATATAGAAATCGTCAGATTTGGCAAAAGCCCCAATTTGTTCTTGAGTCCAGTTGGTTTGCATCGTTTTCACTCCCTTTTTGAAAGTAAATTTAATATTAATCCTTAGAGTCCACTTTAAGTCAAGAATAATGGTCAAAAAACCACTTTTGCAGTTACCTCGTGTTTCTTACCTTTGCACTAAAATCATAAAATGGTATGCTTCAAATATCAAATACCTTGGTATGTCTTTGATTTATAGGAAGGCCCCATTATGGAAATCCGATTGTTGCGATATTTTATTGCGGTAGCGAATCAACAGAGTATTTCGGCTGCAGCACAATATTTGCATTTATCACAGCCGTCGTTATCGAGACAATTAAGTGAATTTGAAAAAGAATTGGGTACCACTTTATTCATCAGGGGAAATCGAAAAATAACGTTAACGGATGAAGGTATGTTCTTGCTAAATAAAGCGAAAGAAATTGTTGAGTTAGTCGATAAAACGGAAGCTAATTTTAACCAATCAACAGAAATAATTAGCAGTGAAATCTACATCGGTAGCGGTGAAACCGAGGCGATGCGTTTTATTGCTGAAACGTTAAAAGCGTTAACGGAAGACTATCCAAACATTCGATTTCATTTATATAGTGGCAATGCGGATGATGTTATGGATAAGTTAGACAGTGGGCTATTAGATTTTGGCATTGTTATAGAACCGGCAGATAAACAAAAATATGATTATATGCAATTGCCGTGTACAGATGTTTGGGGTGTTTTAATGCGCAAGGATAGTCCTTTGGCTGGGAAGCCATTTGTTCAGCCAATGGATCTAATAGATAAACCGCTGATAACGTCACGTCAAACGGCTGTTAGTAATGAATTGACAGGATGGTTTGGACAGAATGTTGAGGATTTAACGATTACCGGAACATACAACTTACTTTACAATGCTGCACTCATGGTCGAAGAAAATATTGGATATGCATTTACATGCAGTATGGCGTGAAGGAATATTGGATTATAAATCCTCTTTTGAACAAAAAAGTTAGCGCAGCATTCCCCTTTAAAATTTTCGATTTAGTGGGGGTTAGGCGCTAAGGTCTTGGTCTTTTTATTTTTAAAAATATTTTGGGTAAGTATAGAATTAGACTTCGTGTAAAGGTAAGGTATAATAAAATCAAACAAATGTTTCTGTTATAAATAGATAACCTTGGAAGGAGGGTTTGATGATGAAGATAGCCAAAACATTGTCGCATAAGATTACGAACTCAACTTTCGGAGCTAAAAATCACAGGTAAACCCTTGTGAAATCAGGATTTTCAGCAGATTTTTTATCCGAAAAAAGCAAAAAACACCCTGTTCTTTGGTAAAATAAAGGTACAACCACCAAAACCAAAGAAAGGATGTTTTCTGTGGCTTCCATGGTACCAGATTCCTATCAAAATGACCAACAACAATCTCGGGTGATGCGCTTTTTCAAACAGGCCAAAGTTGGTACGTTTTTGCATCAATCCAATATTCATAAAGAAAAAGGGTTAACTGCGCTCGTGCTTGTGCAATTTATCTTTTCTCTCGTTCTTCAAGGGAAAAATCTTTACCGGACGCTTGAATCTGACCGTCTCCCTGATGCACCGGAAAAGGATGCGGTGTACGATTTGATGAAACGCTCAACGTACAACTGGCGGAAATTTCTCGTCTTGGTTAGCGCTCATCTCATTGAGACCTACCTCCGACCGTTAACCAATCGCGATGGTGTGTTAATCGTCGATGACTCGAGCTATGACCGTAATCGAAGTAAAGCCGTCGAACTTCTCGCGCGTGTTAAAGATCATACCACAGGCGCCTACTTTAAAGGCTTTCGGATGCTCACGCTCGGCTGGTCAGATGGCACAACATTTCTGCCTCTGGCCTTTTCACTACTCAGTTCGAGAAATGTAAAAAACCGTTTCCAGGAGGTAAATCCGAACATCGACAAACGAACGGTGGGTTATCGCCGCCGACAAGAAGCGCTACAAAAAGGAACGGAAACGTTGTTCACTTTGCTGGATGACATCAACCCTGTGAAGCTTGGCGCTAAAACACTCCTTTTCGATAGTTGGTTTGCATACCCTTCAATCATCAAACGAGTGGTCACCGAGTATCCCCTGGATGTTGTGTGTATGATCAAGCGATCCCCAAGATTCACTATACCTACGAAGGGGAATCCTATACGTTGAACCAGCTTTACCAAAACGTGCGCAAGAAACGAGGCCGGGCAAAAATCCTTGCTTCCATTCTTGTTGGTCTAGGTTCGGATGAAAATGGGCAAGAGATTCAAGCTCGCATCATTTTTGTTCGTGATCGTAACCGTTCGAAACAGTGGTTAGCCATTCTCACGACGAACCTGGATCATACCGAAGAAGATGCTGTCCGCATTTATGGCAAGCGTTGGGCCATTGAATGTTTTTTCAAAGTGACCAAGTCTCATTTGCGATTGGCTAAGGAATTCCAATGCCGCAGTTATGATGCGCTAACTGCGCACACATCAATCGTTTTCCTCCGCTACATGATGCTCGCTGTGAGCTCGCGGGAGGAAGAAGATCCTCGCACGATTGGTCAGCTGTTTTTCATGTGTTGTGATGAGATAGAGGATCTTCGATTTTCTGAAGCACTCTTGATGATCCTTGACGTGTTAGGGTCGATGCTCGCGGAAGAACACTTGCTCACGGACGAGCAAATTCAGCCGTTTTTGGATCGCTTGCTTGATAACTTGCCGGAATTTTTGCGAAAACCGTTACTTTCTCGAGGGTGAATTAGTCTTAAATCCCTTTATATCAGTGGTTTACGAGTGTTAGTCATGTCCGAAAGTTGAGTTATGATGAAAAAAATAAAGAAGAACCCAATTCATTTAAAATGAGTTTTCCCTTTTTGGATGTATTGCAATTTAACTATTTGACGGTTGAGTTAAGTAAATTGGACTGGCGGGAATACATTCGGAAAGATAACCCTGTGGCAGGTGCATTAATGAGTAAAATGGGGTACACTAAGGATGAAAAGATCGAGGTTAAAAAAGAATTTTTACGGATGCTTGTTCGGCTCGAACTTGACCCAGCAAGGAATCATCTGCTAACCACATTTTTTGAAACGTATTTGGAGCTTTCAGAGCGTGAAGAGCATATACTGGCAGACGAAGTCAATCAACTTGATCCCAATGAGGAGGCGAGAGTTATGGAATTAATGACTTCTTATGAACGAAGAGGGATGGAAAAAGGGAAACAAGATTCTATTTTAGCTTTTTTGGACGTAAGGTTTGGCCCGACGACGGATTCAGTACAAGAACAGGTGCGTTCGATTGAAGATGTAGAATTGTTAGATGAAGTATCACGCAAAGTATTTTCAGCAAAATCTTATGAAGATGCGCAAAAGATTATTAATGAAACAGTAAAAATTCAAAATGAATGATTTGCTTATGATTTCATTCTTTAATGGTAGTACGGATGAATTGTTTGTGGATTATACACCGATACACCAACACGCTATAAGTGTTGGTGTTTTTATATGGGTTTCACTCTATGTAAATAAGTGGGAAACATGCTACGGAATTTATTCATCATTCACGTGAACGGGGAAATATTGCATATTGCCTTTATTAAAAAAGGGGACAAAAAAGGAGGAAGTTAAAATGAAAATGGCGAACAACCTGGTGGTCAAGGGACGTTGGAAATGAACGAAATGTATTCCGTTAGGAAAGTACGTACGACTTTGACTGTTCAAACGTCGGGTGAACCGGATACATTGGAAACAGGCGATGGATTACTTGTGTGCGGTCGTTATGTCATTAACTTTATTGAAGAACCTGTGCAACATGTTTCTGTCCATGAATTACGAGCGTGCCAATTCACCTCCGGCGATCACATCATTTACGATTATATCGGTGATGTTAGACGGCAGTTAATAGCCGAAAAAGGGCTGTATTTAAGCGCTGATGAACTTCGAAACATGTCCGCCATAGCTTTTCTGATCCATCTTACCATAAATCAAAAAGAGATTATATGAATGCAAATGACTACTCAAGATGGGTTGATGTTAGGTTTTTAAACTAACAAAAAATTAACGAATTGGAAAATGAAAAGAGAGGTCATTACAATGATTAATACGCCTTTTGTAAATATTCAAATTGATGATGAAGCATTGGAACAGCAAATCCTCAAACAAATCGAAGAACAGATGCAGGAAATCGGGCATGACAAGATTTTTTACAGCCTAGATGATTTGATGGAAGTCACGTCCTTTTCAAAAGGGCACATTATGAATACCTTTTTCGATGACCCACGGTTTAAACAAATCAGGCGAAAAATCGGTCGAAAATGGGTGTTTCCCGTTGCAGAAACGAACGAGTTCCTAAAGCAATGGATTCAGGAACAGCCGCACGAATAAAGAATTGAATTATAGGAGAACAGTTTGCTATGCTCTTAGTGTATGTAGCTGTTCTCCTTAAATTTTTAAGGGGGTGAGGGAAAATATGGCAATTGAAAAGATTAAAGAAAACGGAATTGTCGTAGCGTATCGTTCCAATGTCTACTATAAAGGCAGGCGCTACATTGGGGCAAGAAGACACTCAAAGAAAGAAGCTGATTTAGATGAAGCGGAGCAAAAGAGGGATTTGCTCACAGGCAACCATCTTGAAGAGTCTCGAAAAACATTAAAAGATGGCTTCGATGATTACATGACGTTGGTTGCGCCGAAACGTTTAGGATCAATCGCTCTACAAGGTGCAGAGTCCTACTTTAAAAATCATATTGAACCAGTGTTCGGTTTCGAGAGATGGTAAGCATCAAATCCATTGAAATTCAAAAATTTTTTGTGCAAAAAGAAAAAGAGTTGGCTAATTCCACCATCATCAAGATGTATACGCTGATGAATCAAATCTATAAAATGATGCTTCAATGGAATTGAAAGCGAACCCGTTGGATGGCGTTCAAAAGCCACAACCTGACTACAAAGAAAAAAGTACGTGGACAAAAGAAGAATGCCACAGGTTTTTATCTGTTGCGGAGGAATATCATAGCTATATAGCTTTCTGGCTTGCACTACAGTTCGGCTTGCGCTTCTCGGAAGTTCTTGGTTTACAATGGGGAAGCATCGACTTTAACACTAATACCTTACATGTTTATGAAGCCTATCATGAAAAGGAAAAAGAACTAGGTCGACTAAAAACGGCATCCTCTCGACGAGACATCCCGATTTCTGATCGACAAGCAGAATATTTAAAGCAATATAAAGAGAAACAAACGCCGAAATCTGATGTTGTTGTTGCAAACTTAAAAGGCGGTTATATGATGAAACGAAACGTACGACGAGCGATGCAACGCATTTGTGAACGTGCTGAAGTCAAACAGATCACGTTTCATGAATTGAGGCATACGCACGCTACTTTAATGCTAGAAATGAACGAACACGTAAAAATCGTTCAGCAACGTTTAGGGCACGTTAAAGCTGAAACGACTATGGACATTTATTCGCATGTCCGCCCACAGGTGCATCAAGATTCTGCGGAACGTTTCTCAAACTTTTTTAATGCGTAGAAAAGGTAAGGGTGAGCGGCTCATGTCGTCACTGTCTCGTCACTGCAATTCATAATGCAAACATGAGGAAAAGCTGAAAACCTTGATATGACTGGAGCTTCCTGCCGGACTCGAACCGGCGACCTCATCCTTACCATTGATGGGAAAGGGTTAAAAATCGTTTTTGATCATTTTACCGTATCACCATAATAGAAGCCCCAACCCTTGATATAAAGAGATAATTTTGGACCTCTTATAATGAACAAAGATCGTATTGTGCCAAAAAATGATCCAGTTTCGAATGTTTTGGTGCCAAATTTGTGCCGCTATTGTTTTATGTAATTAAGTTCTTTACTTGGAAAAAAATGTTGTTTGCTGTGAAATAAAATTCTATACTGAAACTGGTTGTTACCCTTAAGCAAACGGTATTATTGAATAAGGATTTCTCGCTAATGTACACAATTGCTGAAGAAGAAAGAAAGAATAAATCAAATTAACTTGATATATTATCGGTGTTTGTGCTATCGTTAACTGGATCAATAATATTTGATTAAGGTGGTGGATGATTTGGATGCAGTATCACCCGATGAACTTTCCATTAATACTTTAGAGAAGTATGAACATACGTTTAAAGCTTTAGCAGATAAAAAACGATTGCATTTACTTCATCTGTTGAGTAGAAGAGGAAAAACTTGTGTCTGTGACCTGACAGAAGAGTTAGATATGAGTCAATCGAAGCTTTCATACCATCTGAAAATACTGATGGATGCTAACCTTTTGGTTAGGGAAACCAAAGGTACATGGAGTTATTATGAGATTAACGAAGTGGAAATGGATCGGGTGCTCTCGGATGAATTATGTTGTGTGTTTAAACCTGGATTCAATAAGTGTTAGTAACTTTTTGAATCCAATAAATCAAAAAAAATTGATGATATAGGAGATGTATTCATGACCAACGTGCATATTGGGTTAAACGTAAGAGATCTAGAGGAAAGTAAAACCTTTTATGAAAAAATGCTCGGCGTTACGCCTGCAAAGGAAAAACATGATTATATTAAGTTCCTAACGGCTGATCCAAATTTGAATTTAACTTTAACACCAACAGAACAAGTGGAAGGAAATCATATTAACCATTTAGGCGTACAATTGGAGAGCAAAGATGAAGTGACCAAACATAAAGAACGGCTTGAAAAGGTCGGTTTCTTTGCCCGGGAAGAAATGGATACTACATGTTGCTACGCTCTGCAAGATAAGTTTTGGGTAACCGATCCTGATGGGAATGAATGGGAATATTTTTATACTAAGGATGATGTAGAAGAAAATAATGCTTGTTGTGCAGGTTAATATTCGATGGTGAAAACCATACTCGTTAATCGTAAGGGAGAACGCATACGTTGATTTCAGTCATTTTAGCATCTGCGATATTTATCATTACGCTCGTTTTAGTCATTTGGCAACCTAAGAACCTTGATATTGGTTGGTCTGCATGCGGCGGTGCCATCATTGCATTACTTCTCGGTGTTGTTTCCTTTGGCGATGTCATTGAAGTCACAGGTATTGTTTGGAATGCGACCTTAACGTTTGTTGCCGTTATTATCATTTCGTTAATTTTGGATGAGATTGGTTTTTTCGAATGGTCAGCACTCCATATGACGCGTGCGGCCAAAGGAAATGCCGTGCTCATGTTTGTCTATGTCTGTATTTTAGGTTCCATCGTCGCTGCATTTTTCGCCAATGACGGTGCAGCTTTAATTCTAACGCCTATCGTTTTAGCCATGGTTCGCTCTTTGAATTTTAACGAAACGATGGTGTTTCCATTTATTATTGCGAGTGGATTTATTGCTGATTCCACCTCACTCCCGTTGATTGTGAGTAACTTAGTCAACATTGTTTCGGCGGATTTCTTTGGGATAGGATTTATTGAATATGCAACACGGATGATTGTTCCAAATTTCTTTTCATTAGTGGCCAGTATCCTTGTTTTGTATCTCTATTTTAGAAAAAGCATTCCAAAACGATATGATTATGAAAAACTACAAAAGCCTGTGACAGCCATTAAAGATGAAAAAATGTTCCGGATCTCGTGGTTTGTTTTATCAGTATTATTAATTGGTTATCTCGTTAGTGAGTTCCTACATATTCCTGTATCCATTGTTGCGGGAATGATTGCCCTTATCTTTTTGGGGATTGCCAGCAAGAGCCCTGCTGTCGCTACACGCTCCGTTCTCAAAGGTGCACCATGGAACATTGTCTTTTTCTCGGTTGGGATGTATGTCGTTGTGTTTGGTCTGCAAAATGTCGGCTTAACGGATGTTCTAGCTTCAGGACTTGAATATGTTGCGGAGCAAGGTGTTTTTGCGGCAACCATGGGCATGGGCTTTTTAGCAGCGGTTCTGTCTTCGATCATGAACAATATGCCTACGGTCATGATCAATGCAATAGCGATTGATACAACCGCAGCAACGGGATTGATGAAAGAAGCAATGGTTTATGCAAATGTGGTCGGTTCTGACTTGGGGCCAAAAATTACGCCGATTGGTTCATTAGCAACGTTATTGTGGCTACACGTCCTTACGCAAAAGGGAGTGAAAATTTCCTGGTGGACGTACTTTAAGACAGGCATTGTTATTACATTACCCGTCTTATTTATCACCTTACTTGGACTTTATCTCTGGTTAATGCTGATTAGCTAAGGAAAAGGAGAAAACCCTTCATGTCTAAAAAAACGATCTATTTTATTTGCACGGGAAACGCATGCCGTAGCCAAATGGCGGAAGGATGGGCCAAACATTATTTAGGTAAGGAATGGAACGTGTATAGTGCAGGTGTCGAAGCGCACGGTTTAAACACAAATGCAATAAAAGCCATGCGTGAAGTAAGCATCGATATTTCTAATCAAACATCAGAAGTGATTGATACGGACTTATGGAACGACGTTGATATGATTGTGACCCTTTGCGGAGATGCGGCGGATCGTTGTCCGATGCCACCGTCGCATATTCGCCGTGAACATTGGGGGTTTGATGATCCGGCGAAAGCTGAAGGATCAGATGAAGAGAAGTGGGCTGAATTCCAACGCGTACGTGATGAAATCGGCCACCGCATTCAAGAATTTGCGAAACAAGGACTACCTAATAGATAGCCCTCAAAGTAAGCCGATGAGCGAACCTCCTATGGCTCCGGAAAGAACAATGATCCAAGGCGGGAGTTTCCAATAAGCGAGCATAAAGAACAACAGTGCAGCTAAAGCAAAGTCCATAGGGGTGAGAATGGCACTTGTCCATATGGGTTGGTAAAATGCTGAGATGAGTATTCCTATAACGGCTGCATTAATTCCCATAAATGCACCTTTAATCTTACTGTTTTCTCTCAATGAATACCAAAATGGCAACGTTCCTAATATAAGGAGAAATGCTGGTAGGAAGATCGCAACTGTTGCCATTAGTCCACCTGCCCAGCCACCAATATCAGCTCCGATATAGGAAGCAAACGTAAAAAGGGGTCCCGGAACAGCTTGGGCTGCACCATAACCGGCTAGAAATGACTCTTCACTGATTAATCCGGTAGGAACAAATTCTCGTTCTAAAAGAGGAAGGACCACATGTCCGCCCCCGAACACTAAGGATCCTGCACGATAAAAGCTATCGAATATGCTAATCCAAGTGATTGAACTAAAATGACTTAAAATCGGGAGGGCTGCCAATAGTCCGAAAAATAATGTTAAGCAAATCCCCCCAAACCTTTTTGAAATCGGAAATTTCATGGATAGTTTTTCTTCGTTTTGGTTGTTTCTAAATATAAAGTAACCTAGGAGCCCTGCAACAAGAATGACACCGATTTGAGAAAGAAAGTGAGGGATCATCAATGTCGCGATTAAAGCAAATAACGCAATGGTCTTTCTTGTTAAATCCGGTGTTAAGTTTCGAGCCATACCGAGGATTGCATGAGCAACGACAGCAACGGCTACAATTTTCAATCCTTGAATAAAACCAGCGTCTGCTACCCCGAACTCTTGGGCGATAAATGCGAATAGAATTAGAGCAATGACGGATGGCAATGTAAATCCGAGAAAAGAAATAAAGCCACCAAAAATTCCACCTCTCATTATCCCAATACCTATCCCGACTTGACTGCTGGCGGGTCCGGGTAAAAACTGACTTAAAGCGACCAAGTCAGCATAACTTTTTTCATCCATCCATTTCCTTCTGCGCACATATTCTTCATGAAAATAACCCAGGTGAGCAATAGGACCGCCAAATGAAGTAAGCCCAAGTCTTGTGGAAACAACTAAAATCTCTAAAAGTTGTTTGAAGTAATTCATTACTACGCCTCTTTTCTAATCTTTGATTTCCTTAAAAAGTTCATAAGCCTTATTCCTGGCTTCAACTAATATTTTTTCCCCTTGCTCTGTGATGGAGTAGTATTTTCGAATCTTGCCGTCAACATTTCGATTCTCTTTCGTTAACAATCCATCGGATTCCATCGTGTGTAGAATGGGATAGAGTGTTCCGGCGCTAATATCGTATCCGTGTTCTTTTAACTCCTCGACCATCCATACACCATAAATGGGATGCTCTTTTGCATGATGTAGAATATGGATTTGAATAAAACCAAGGAATAGCTTTCGTAGAATTTTCTTTTCCAAATTCAGACCTCCTAAACTATATAAAAAACCGATATCTATATACGATATCGGAATTATATAATGAAGGAGTTATGATTTCAAGACTCTCACATGGATATTTACATAATCTTAATGTTCATTTAACAAGGAGGTTTTAAGTCAATAAGTACATGTAAATCACTCAACAAAAGAGCACCTATTCTATCCGATTAAAAAGAAAAAAGGCACGCTTCATCGTTGTATCCACACGTGCCTGCTATTTTCTCTGTTTACGCTTCTTCCTCAATCAGCTCAACAATCCGTTCGTAATCAAAAGGGTCTTCGAGCATGATACCGTTTATTATGATTGTTGGAGTTAAGGAGACCTCATACTCTTCAACCAGTTCTTGATCCATCATCACGTTTTCACTGAATGCAGCATTTTGAATATCTTCTTCAAGCTGTTCTTCATCAATGGTGCCATCCGAACCAGAAGCAATCTCCACCAGTTTATCAATGGTCACCCATGCATCATCATGAGATTGAGCCTCAGGCTGTTCTTGAAAAACATCTTTATGAAAAGACCAGAAAGCTCCAGGGGATTGTTCCCAAACGGCTTCACTGGCTAGCGCAGCCAGCAAGGATTCCTCGCCATGGAAGAGCGTATTAATATAGGCAAACTGGACTTGCCCCGATTCTATATAGTCTTCTTCAAGTTGGGGAAATACGGTTTCATCCCAATCTTTACAAGCCGGGCATTTATAATCTCCAAACTCAATAACCGTAACCGGAGCGTCCGAATCACCGAGCGTTGGTTGCTCTTCAACGGAAGGCATATCAACATCCGCCTCTTCATTTTGATTTAGCAAGAAAAATGAAAGGACAACCACACCCAAAACTGCAATACTTGTAATGAGCACCAACCTTTTTACTTTTGCATTTGTATTCAATCGTCTACCTCATTTCGTATCTAAGAGTGTATATTTTAATAGTCATTAACCCCTAACTACAGACACAATCATCTAAATCATCCAGGAAGGGACAAACTGCCCTAAATACATGGATATGGTTTGAAAATAGCCTGTAAAAAGAAGAATGCCTAAGACAATCATAATGATTCCACTGATTTTCTGAACGGCTGGCAAAAAACGATGAATAGAACTGAGCTTCTGAAAGGATTTTGCATAAAGGAGCGAAACTCCCATAAATGGAACCCCTAACCCCATAGAATAAACAAAAAGCATGCTTGATCCGGCAAGCATTGATCCGGATGTTCCTGCGAGCGTTAAGATGGATCCCAGGACGATCCCAATACAAGGCATCCATCCAGCCGCAAATACAAGACCAAAACCAACGGAACCCGTGAAACTCGTGCTCTTTTTCGGGGTTTTCGCTACTTTTTTTTCGGAAAGTAAAGCACGAATCGTGATAATGCCGGACATTTGCAACCCAAACAGGATAATGATAATACCACCAAGTTGCATAATGGCTTCGCTGTACTGTCTAAACAATGAGCCGAGCAGGGTGGAAGATAAGCCAAGCAATAGGAAAATGATCGTAAAACCAATGATAAATCCTATACTCCGGGAAAAAATCAGCTTACGATCCGCGTCAATGGCCTCCGACGATATGTTGCCCCCGGTAAGTTGGGCTAAATAAGCGGGTAAAAGCGGGAAAACACAAGGCGAGAAAAAAGATATTAATCCTGCTATAAAAGCGATCCCAAGTGATACATCATCCATTATCAAAACCTCCAACCTATGTAAAATTCTCGTCATATTCCTTTGTTATAGAAAAGGTTCAAGCCTCTCTTCAATCATGTCTTCAGTCACTTCCCCTACAACCGTATCGACAATAATGCCCTCTTCGTTAATGAAATACGTCGTCGGAAGACCTTCAATCTGATATGCATCAGCCACTTCTCCCTCCATGTCAAAGAGGATGGGCATTGTGACTGGATGATCATTTAAGAATTCCATCGCCTCATCCGTGGTCCGTTCAAAGGACGTCATATTGACGGCGAGCACTTTAACACCGTCGTCACTATATTCTTGATGTACTTGATCGAGTAAAGGGAATTCCCGAATACAAGGTTCACACCAAGAAGCCCAAAGATTCATAATCACAAATGTTCCCTGTAGATCGCTTAAGGTCATGTCCTCTCCGTTAGCTTGCGGTAACTCAATATCCGGTGCTTCTTCACCTTGATTGGCACCAACTGGTGGAGAAGAAATCGTATTATAGATGACACTACCGATGACCAAGACAGCAATCAGAAGGGCTCCAATACTGATGACTTTCCGAATCATTCGTTGTTACCTCCAAAGGCTATTTTTAGTTAAATCTCTCTAGCCATGTGAAATAAAATTTCTCTTAAAGTCTAGCAAATTTCAATAAATAGTTGCATATTCATTTGAATATAATATTGACAGTTTAGTAACCATTCCATAAACTTGTTAAAGAAATGGAGAGCCACAGTTACGAGCTCTTAATAACTCTTCGCAATTAGCCACTTCAACCGCCCTTTTTTCGCTAAAATATCAATCTTTATGCATTCATTTACTTGGAGGTATCCATATGCCGAAGCGTTATCTACCCATTGTAGTGTCATTTCTGTTGCTCGCGGCTTGTAATTCGACTGAAGAAGAAAACCCGGAAGAGGTTTCTACAGAACCCATTGAAGTAGAAATTTTAATTGATCAAGAAGTCGAACCCAATGAACAAATCGAGATTCAAACTAAAGTGACTCATGAAGGAGAACCCGTTGACGATGCCAATGACGTTCAAATTGAAATTCGGGATGAAGATCAAAATGAAAATAGTGACGTGACTGATGAAGATCATGAAGGGGATGAGATGTATAACGAAAATAGCGATATGATTGAAGCCGACCACGAGGGAGATGGTATATATAGCATTTCATACGATTTTGACCAAGAGGGTACATATGAGATCCAATCCCATGTAACAGCTCGAGGCATGCATAATATGCCTACGGAATCGATTGTTGTGACGGAATAAGGAGGAACCATGTTTAAGGGAAAAATATGGCTACTGATTGCTGCCGCGTTATTTTTAGCGGGTTGTCAAGATCAGGTATATGAGAACACAGATGGAGTTACCAACGTGTCAGATGCAGATTGGGGGAAAGTTAACGACTTTCAATTTACCAATCAATTTGACGAAGCATATGGAACAGAGCAATTAGACGGAGAATACTGGATTGCCAATTTTATTTTTACCCGTTGTCCAACGGTCTGTTTAACCATGACGCCAAACATGGCTCGTGTTCAGGAAGCTGTCAACGAGGAGGGGTTGGACGTTGAATTTGTTTCGTTTTCCGTTGACCCAGCCTATGACACACCGGATGTGTTAGAAGAATATGGACAAGATTATGGGGCGAATTTCGACAACTGGAATTTCCTCACAGGCTATGATCAAGAAGATATTCAAGAGCTCTCTGAAGAGAGTTTTAAACAAGATATGATGGATGATCGTGATTCTAATGACATTATACACGGGGTCGATTTCTTTTTGGTGAATGATGAGAGAGAGATTATTCGCTTTTATGATGGGATGAGCCCGCCGGTAGACGCTATTGTTGAAGACCTGAAACAAATTGGGGTAGATGAAAGGGATTAGGCATAAAATGAGCAAGTCATTGCTTCAAATAATTGATTTCCTAATTTCTTGGTGATTTATTGAACAACCCTATGAAAGTTTGATCCGTTCTATTCTGTACAAGAATAGTGTATGAATATACTCATCTTGAATATAGCAGCAGACCTTCACATTATTAAGGGTGGGGTGACAATTATGAACAAGAAGGAAAGACATCAACGTAAACGACGCAGACTAATCATGCGAGTAACGGTATTAACGCTGATTTTGATCGCGACTGGCTATGTGTTTTACTCCAATTTTGTTCTAGCAGAAGGCAGTGTCGTCTCAGAAGGTGATCAAGCACCCAATTTCGCTTTGGTCAATATGAACGGTGAAAGAGTGGAATTAGACGATTACAAAGGACAAGGGGTCTTTCTCAATTTTTGGGGTACGTTCTGTCCTCCTTGTGAAGATGAAATGCCTTATATGGAAGATCAATATCAGGCATTTCAAGATGAAAATGTTGAGATCCTGGCTGTCAATGTTGGCGAATCTGAATTAACGATTGATCGATTTGCAGATCGTCTTCAACTTAATTTTCCGATTTTAATGGATGAGAACCGTAATGTTCTTGACCAATATGGGGTCAGTCAACTGCCAGCTACTTACCTCATCGATGAGAGTGGCGAGGTGATTCTGGAGCATATTGGAGGAATGACAGAAGAAAATGTCCAAGACTATATGGAAATGGTTAATCCGGCTGCTTCATCCTGAAGCAGTCGTTTCTTTTGATATATATTAGGGTTATTCATGATATAAAATTATTGATTGACAATGAATGAAGTGAAGCATAGTATTATAATCAAATGATTATTTGAATGAAGGTGAAGGATATGAAAACGAAAGAAAAACAGGATCAATGTGAGGTTTTTTGTTATGACGAGGAAAAAGTTCAGCGACTATCCTCTCTTGTCGAATCCGAAACCTTTACATTCACAGGGGATATCTTTAAAGCGTTATCTGATGAGACACGACTAAAAATAGCTTATGCATTGACGCAAGAGACTGAACTCTGTGTCTGTGACGTCGCCCATATTATTGGGACAACAACGGCAACGGCTTCTCATCATCTCCGTCACCTTAGAAATTTACGTATTGCGAAAAGCCGAAAGGAAGGAAAATTGGTGTTTTATTCCTTAGATGATCACCATGTTACAGAAATCATTGCAACGGCTATGGCGCATGGCCGGGAGGAAAACCATCATGGCTGATCATACCGAAAAAACGGATTATCGCGTTCAAGGCTTTTCGTGTGCCAATTGTGCCAATACGTTTGAAAAGAATGTTCAACGATTAGACGGGGTGACCGATGCACAGGTGAATTTTGGGGCTTCAAAGATCACCGTTTACGGCTCAACAACGAAGGAGGAATTGGAGAAGGCAGGTTCCTTTGAAAATTTGAAAGTCCGGTCAGACTATGCATCTGAGGAATCGGAACCAACCCATCAGCCATCCTTTTTCCAAAAATATCAGACCGTGCTATTGGCCATCCTCTTTTTTGGTTTTGGAGTGGCTTCTCAAATCATTAATGGAGAAGATAACCTTCTCACTTGGCTTGCTTATGCCACCTCAATGGTCGTTGGGGGCTATACCCTCTTTAAGGCTGGGCTTATGAATTTAATGCGCCTTCGATTTGATATGAAGACCCTAATGACTGTCGCTGTCATAGGGGCGGCCATTATCGGAGAATGGGCGGAAGGAGCCATTGTGGTTATTCTTTTTGCCATTAGTGAAGAACTCGAGGGATTCTCCATGGATCGGGCGAGACAATCCATTCGTTCGCTCATGGATATTGCCCCCAAAGAAGCGCTTATTAAACGAAACGGCCAAGAGATGAGTGTCCATGTCGACGACATTGCGATCGGGGACATCATGATTGTCAAACCGGGGCAAAAAGCGGCCATGGATGGCGTTGTTGTGTCCGGTCATTCCTCGATAAATCAGGCAGCTGTTACCGGCGAGTCCATTCCGGTTGAAAAAAACCTCGATGATGAGGTTTTTGCGGGAACATTGAATGAAGAAGGATTCCTTGAAGTTCGTGTCACTAAGTATGTCGAAGATACGACCATTTCAAAAGTGATTCATCTCGTGGAAGAAGCACAAGCGGAGCGTGCCCCGGCCCAAGCTTTTGTGGATCGTTTTGCGGCGTATTATACACCTGCTGTTATGGTTTTGGCTATGCTTGTGGCTGTTTTGCCCCCATTGGTGATGGGAGCATCCTGGGAAGCGTGGATTTATCAAGGACTTGCTGTTTTGGTCGTGGCTTGTCCGTGTGCACTTGTGATTTCAACCCCGGTTTCCATTGTTACAGCCATTGGTAATGCGGCTAAGAATGGCGTTTTAATTAAAGGTGGTGCTTATTTAGAAGAAGCTGGGTCGTTAAAAGCAATCGCTTTTGATAAAACAGGGACCCTAACTAAAGGGGTCCCGGTAGTTACGGATTTTTCCCTTTTTCACCCGGGAGACAAAGATGAGTTATTAGCCAAAGTCACTGCGTTAGAGTCACGATCCCAGCATCCGTTGGCTTCGGCCATCGTCGATCAAGCCAAGCATGCGAATATTTCTTACCAAAATCATGAGGTTCAAAATTTTAATTCAATCACAGGAAAAGGGGTCAAAGGTACGATCGATGGGACGACGTACTACGTTGGGAACCTAAGTTTATGGGAAGATGCGCTGGGGTATGCCATTGTTCCAGAAATTCGAAGTTCCCTTGAAGATCTCCAAAAGCAAGGGAAGACAGGTATGTTTGTTGGAACGGATCAGTCCGTATTAGCTCTGATTGCCGTTGCTGATGAAGTTCGTGACACGAGCCAAGAAGTAATCACGAAACTCCATGACATCGGTATTGACCAAACAATTATGCTTACGGGTGATCATCAAGACACGGCGTCTGCCATTGGCAAGCAAGTGGGTGTGACCGATGTTCAGGCCAATCTTTTACCTGAAGATAAATTATCTTATGTTAAAGCGTTTCGAGAAAAGTATCGAAAAGTAGCTATGGTCGGAGACGGGGTTAATGATGCCCCGGCCTTGGCTGCGTCCAATGTTGGCATCGCCATGGGGGTCGCAGGCACTGATACCGCATTAGAAACCGCCGACGTTGCCTTGATGGGGGACGATTTACAGAAACTGCCCTATACCATGAAACTGAGTCGTCGAGCGTTGCGCATTATTAAACAAAATATCAGTTTCTCCTTAGGCATTAAATTACTGGCACTGTTATTGGTGATACCAGGATGGTTAACCCTTTGGATTGCGATCTTAGCGGATGTAGGGGCGACACTCCTTGTGACAGCTAATGGTCTACGTTTGTTACGGGTAAAAGATTAAAACGATGGGCGTTAGGGACGTTCTTAACGCCCTATTTTTCATGTAAAAACATCGAGTGATTGAGTGCGAATATGAATTTAACACGTATGTGTTCATCATCAAAACCAATGGTGTTTAAGTAGAGGGGTCGGTGGGCGGCTTGATACGTAACTATGACGTTGTTGTAATTGGCGGCGGGCAAGCGGGTTTAGCAATGGCATTTGCATTAAAACAAAGGAATGTTTCATTTATAGTTCTTGATGAAAACGAACATATAGGTGATTCCTGGCGTAAAAGATATGAATCATTAAGTTTGTTTACACCACGAAATTATAGTCAATTGCACCAATTTCCATTTCAAGGAGATCCGAATGGTTTTCCTCATAAAGATGAAGTTGCGACATATTTATCAGATTTTCAAGCTGAAAATGGTTTACCCATTATGCATAAGCAAAAAGTTATAAAGCTTTCACAAGAGGATTGCCAAAAGTTCCTTGTAATCACTCAAAATGAAAGGTACACAGCAAAACATGTTGTAGTTGCTACTGGGGCTTTTCATCATCCTTTTATTCCAAAAATACATGATAATTCAATTCCTTTTATGATTCATGCTTCTGATTATCAAAACCCATCACAGATCCCAAAAGGAGAAGTTTTAATTATCGGTGCTGGGAACACAGGTATTCAAATTGCTGCAGAGCTATGCAAAACCCATACTGTGTTGCTTGCGAAAAGTAAACCGATTAAAAGACTACCTCAGAGTATTGCAGGTAAAAGTTTATTTTGGTGGTTTGAGTTTTTATGGTTGTCTAAAGCAAAGCCTGACTCAATGCTAGGAAAGTTTCTTCAAAAAAGAGATCCAATTATAGGGAATAATTATAAGATAGTTAAAAAACATGTTGAGATTTTGGGACGTGTTAAGAGCGTAAATGATGGTCAAGCATACTTTCAGGGTTCGTATCCAAGGAAAGTGTCATCAATCATTTGGGCAACTGGTTATCGTAATGATTACTCATGGATTGATATTGATGGAGTACTTAATAAACATGGCAAACCCATTCATCGTTGTGGAATCACCAATATAAAAGGACTCTATTTTATTGGTTTGAGCTGGCAAAGTAAAAGAAGTTCAGCATTAATTTATGGTGTGAGTAATGATGCTAATCGGATTGCTAAAAAAATTGTGTGATGATTTAACTCATTTGAAAAATCCTCCTGTGCAACAACCGGTCGCTTTCAAGAGCATCGGCATAGGAGCTGCTGGCTCTACCTCCTTCTTTAAGGGTTAGGCAAAAAAACCATGTATGAAAAAATTTTAATAAAGGTGGAGAACAATGAATCATATTCATATAAACATTCAGGGAATGACCTGTACAGGCTGTGAAGAACAAATTGCAGTAGCCCTTGAGAATATTGGAGCGAAACATATTGATGCCAACTATCCTCGAGGAGATGTCACCTTTAAACTCCCCAAAAATGTGGAAATTGAAACGGCCAAAAAAGCAATTGATGAAGCCAAATACCAACCTGGACAAGCTCAAATCTTACAACGACAGGAAAAACCTATTTTAGATGATGGCGCAGATTACGATTTTTTGATTATCGGTTCGGGAGCTGCGGCATTTTCTTCAGCTATCAAAGCTAGCGAAACCGGTGCGAAAGTCGCCATGGTGGAACGAAGTACAGTTGGAGGAACTTGTGTTAACATCGGTTGTGTACCGTCAAAAACCATGCTTCGTGCCGGTGAAATCAACGGTCTTGCCCAAAACACTCCATTTTCTGGGCTTCAAACGAGTGCAGGTCCGGCTGATCTTGCCCAATTGACCGAACAAAAAGATGAATTGGTTACTCAAATGCGTCAAGAAAAATATATAGACTTGATTGATGAATACGGATTTGACCTTGTTCGTGGAGAAGCCGAATTTATTGACGATAAGACAATACAAGTAAATGGACAAAGCATCACTGCTAAAAGCTTTTTAATTGCAACGGGAGCACCTCCGGACATCCCGGCCATCCCTGGGATGGATATGGTGGATTATTTAACAAGTACAACCGCGCTTGAATTAAAAGAGATGCCAAAACGCTTGGCAGTGATCGGTTCCGGCTATATCGCCACGGAGTTGGGCCAAATGTTTCACAATCTAGGAACGGAAGTCACCCTGATGCAAAGAAGCGAGCGTCTATTCAACACGTATGATCCTGAAATTTCGGAAGCCATTGGTGAAGCCTTAATTAAGGAAGGCCTTAATCTGATCACCGGGGTCACTTATCTAAGAGTGGAGCAAAAGGCTATTACAAAAAATGTTTATATTGAAGTCAATGGAGAAGAACAGGTGGTCGAAGCCGATCAAATTCTTGTAGCAACAGGACGAAATCCGAACACAAAAGCTTTAAACCTAGAAGCAGCAGGCGTGAAAACAGGAAAAAAAGGCGAAGTGCAAACCGATGAATATCTGCAAACGACCAATAACCGAATATATGCCGCTGGTGATGTTACTCTCGGTCCGCAATTCGTTTATGTTGCGGCTTATGAAGGTGAGATTGTGGCGGGTAATGTGCTTGGGTTGACGAAACGAAAAATCGATCTTCGCTTTGTTCCCGGTGTCATTTTCACCAAACCATCGATGGCCACAGTCGGTTTGACAGAACAACAGGCAAAAGAACGAGGCTACGATGTCAAAACATCGGTTCTTCCGTTGGACGCTGTGCCACGAGCTCTAGTCAATTATGAAACAACTGGAGTTTATAAACTTGTCGTTGACACCCAAACTCGTAAATTGATTGGAGCGCACATCGTTAGCGAAAATGCAGGTGATGTCATTTATGGAGCGACCTTGGCGGTGCAATTTGGATTGACTATTGAAGACCTAACAAATAGCTTTGTACCATATTTAACAATGGCCGAGGGATTAAAGCTCGCAGCTTTAGCATTTGATAGAGACGTTTCGAAATTATCTTGTTGTGCAGGTTAATCACTGGGCCTTCTAGAAAAGTCCATATTCTAGAATAACGTCTACTGTAAAAACAGCTCTCTTTGGATTGGTTCTTTATTTCCTTCTTTTCCCTCTTAATGAGAGTAATATTTGCGATACAATAGCTAATATAGGTAGCTCAATAAGTGGTCCAATGACCAAAGCTAATGCAATTAGTGGTTGGTCCGGAAAGGCTGTTACAGCTATAGCCAAAGCAACAGGTGAATTTCGAGCAATAACGGTTAGGTTTAAACTAACGGTATCTTCATATGAAAATTTCATTGCTTTGCCTACGGTTTGTGCCACAACAAAGTTAATGACAAAGTAGAGTAAGATCGGAATGATTAAGATATAGATGACCTCTAGATTGTTGACTAAATAAGAGCCTTGTGAAGCGAACATTGCTGTGATGGCTAAAGCTAAAAATATTATTTGTGCAGATGAGAAAGAAGGAACGAGTTTATCATTCAAAAATGTTTCCCTGTTCCTTAATAAATACCGAGTCAAATGCGCAAAGGCAAAAGGTATAATTAAAACCAATACAACGCTTTCTATAATGGTTGAAAGTGAAACCGATTCTATTGTACCTGCAAAAATGAAGAGATAAACGGGTAAGAGCAATACTTGCAGGATTAAGTTGATCGGGAGTACAGATGTTGATAATGACAGATTCCCTTTAGCTATAGAAGTGAAAAATAAATACCAGTCTGTACATGGCGTGACCATTAACATGATAAATCCGATCCATAAAGCAGGATGATCTGCAAGGAAGACTGCACCAAGCCCCCAAGCTAATAAGGGGGTCCAAACAAAATTTATAATGGTACTCGCGCTTAAAAACCTGATATTTTTAAACGCATCTTTTAAATGTTTTAATGGGATGGTTAGAAATAACCCATACAGCATGAGTAATAAAAACGGAATGATAAAGAACTCTGCATTCTGTTCAAAAAAGGTGAACTGACCTAATAAAAGTCCGACACCTACTGCGGTTAAAATAATGATCGTTTGAAATTTCTCTAAGACATTCATGATGATACCCCTTCAATAAAATAGAGGTAGGTGCGCACGACTAACTCTTTGTTTTAAGTATAACTGTTATGGACTTTAATTGCTTTTATAATCTTGACTTCGAATTCGAAATGAGGAAAATAGCCATTGAACAACAAACAGTGGAGGGCGATCTATCATAATGTCAACCTTCGTGCCAATTGGTGCCCTTGATGATGAAACATGACGATCAAAAAAAAGAAGTAACCACCCTTGGGCTGCAGTCCAAAAGGGTGGCTACTTCATCTAATCATTAGGTGAACAAATCCCTTGGTAGGAGTTGTTCTATTGGGAGACCGTTGGTGCAACCACACCATAGTCTTTTTAAATATATGCCTTTTCTAAACTTAGTATACAATAACATCTTGCTGGTGGCAAATAACGGTGGGGCCGATTAAACGATATGATTTTTCTGGCCGATGATTCAGAGGAGGGCGTTTCCATTACCTTTCCCGATCTTCCCGGATGCCAAACTCAGTGAGACGAGTGACCTGAACGGTTGTTCGGACGGATTAGACGAAAAAATGTATTGCTCCATATTTTCTACACATTTATGTAGTAAATTATCATATGGAAAAGGAGGAATTATAAAATGAAGAAGAAAATCATGATAGGGTCCGTTACTCTAGTAACAGCTTTTGCATTAGCTGCATGTGGCAATGGTGATGAAGATCCAATGCCAGATGAAGGTATGGATATGGATCCCGATTCTGATAATATGGAAGATATGGAGGAAGAGATGCCCGGTAACGACGATATGGATGACATGGATATGGACGATGACGAGCACGAAGACATGGATCATTCCAGCTCCGGTGAGGTTCCGGATGATTTAGAAGAAGAAGAGAATCCAACGTTTGAAGTGGGAAGCCAAGCAATGGTGGAAGGTGGCCATATGGAAGAAATGGAAGGTGCTGAGGCCACCATCGTTGGGGCATATGATACGATTGCCTACATTGTTTCTTACGACCCAACCACCGGCGAAGAAAGAGTAGAAAATCATGAATGGGTGGTTCATGAAGAAATCGAAGAAGCCGAGGAGGAAACATTTGAACCGGGGACAGAAGTCACATTACAAGCTGATCATATGGACGGCATGGAAGGAGCCGCAGCCGAGATTGATGAGGCTGAAGAGACGACGGTCTATATGATTGATTACACACCGACGGACGGTGGCGAAGAAGTGGAAAATCATAAATGGGTCATAGAAGATGAACTCTCAGAGGTTGAATAAAAAAGCGATTAAGGCCCACTTTCTACCGATCAGTAAAAGGAGAAATGGAAGATTGATGTACCCTTGATGGCTGATATGTCATAAGTTATATCCTGCAAATGAAGAGGATATATAACGTCATGGATGAAAAATGGAAAACAATATTGATTAGCCCTTATCCGATCATCCCACGGGCCTTTAAGGTCAAAGGAATCCGATAAGGGCATTTTGTAACTTATAGAAGGTTTATCGTTTCAATGAGAGAGATATTTTTTAACTGTTTTGACCAATCACCCCCTTAACACTCAGTGTTAGTAAGTCATACACAAGCAAAAAAAAGATTTCCCGACTTCATAAAAACTACATATTTAATGGATAAACCATTAAGGACACCGCACACTAGCTAGTGGAGTGCAAATCATGTGTCATAAGAAAGGAGCACCAAGATTAATGACTTATCAAGAGTGTATCCAAGCATGTTTAGAATGCATGGAACAGTGCAATCGGTGTTTTGATGAATGTCTGAAGGAAGACAACGTACAAATGATGGCGGAATGCATCCGACTAGATCGAGAATGTGCCGATGCCTGTGCGTTTGCGGTACAAGCTATGCAAACAAACAGCCGTTTTGCTAAGCAAATCTGTGAATTATGCGCGGACATCTGTCAGGCTTGTGGCGATGAATGTGCAAAGCATGATGCTCAGCATTGTCAAGATTGTGCGGAAGCTTGTCACCGGTGTGCAAAAATCTGCCGTGAGATGGCGGCTGCATAAATTCCTCGACCCTGAGGCGGTTTCCTATCCGTCTTCAGGGTTTCTTTTTATGATGAGATGACACTCTACATCAGTGCCTTTGTCAAAAAATTATCAAATTTTACGAAGCCATTATTTTAGATATTATGATGCCCTACCGATGGTTGGGCTGTATGTGAACGTCTGCGTACTGAGGGATTCAATATAGGTATTTTGATAATAACAGGGGTAAAGGTAGCATCCGGCGATTTTGCCGCCATTTATCCTTAAACCACATATAAGTAGCAATACCACTCAAGATAAAGCATTGAGCTAGGTGCTCTTTGCTTCTTTATATTCCTTCATGATTTTATAAAATGTGTTTTTCTTTAGTTCTAACATACCCATAAACATAACGCCTGTTATGTTGTCTCCATTTCTCCATTTTAGATGGTTGTCTTCTATGATCTGTAGCTGTTTCTTGCTCAAATTGGAAAGGTTCATTTGCGGTCGCCCTAAATGTTTCCCTTGAGACTTAGCCACTTCGATCCCTTCAGCTTGTCTCTGACGAATTTTCTTTCGTTCTTGATCCGCAACATACGAAAGCAAAGATAAAAATTGATCTTCCATTAACTGTCCCATATCACCCATCTCACGGAACTTACGGCTGTCAAATAAATATTCATTCTCTAATACGACAATACCTGCTTTTAATTCTCTTGTTATGTATTTCCATTCTGAAATCACTTCATCATAGTTACGCCCCAAACGATCAAGCGCATCCATATAGATGATATCTTTTTCATTAAGAACCTTGCGCAGTAATTGATATTGGGGACGTTCAAAATTTTTCCCACTCGCTCGATCAACAAAAATACGACGTGCCTCAACGCCTTTCTCTATCATTTTGTGTAACTGTCGCTGTTCATTCTGGTACTCACTCGTATGTATCCGTAAGTAGCTGCCATGATCATCACCCCTATTGTTTTGGTTACTATTCATTATAAAGCTTTTGTTTATAAAGGTGAATGTCAATAATAAACGTTTATAAAAATTTTTCACAACATTTATAAACTTGATATGCTGCCGTTTTATAAATATTTTCTTGCTTTCCTTAAAGATATACCTTTATAAACGCTGTGATAATATCCATATATTTATAGGACAAATGTTTTTCTAGCGTATTGGCGTCTTCAAAGATTCTCCATATTTATTTGGTATCTTTTATGTTGAGGTCGATGATTAAAGACCTGCGGTAATATGTCAAGTTCAAAATCACAGTAAATGAAGTTGTCAAAGGACATTTAGGCGAAAAAAGCGCGCACTGAACAACACCAGTAATAAAATGTAAAATACTGGTAAAATGAAAGGCTAGCCCTCAGCCGATGTCGGTCAGAGGTTCACGCCCCTTTCTGGCGTAAAGAGTTGGTTTTTGCGTAGCAGCGCATCCACCAATCGCACGAGTTTTCTTGCCGTGAGCACGAGTGCACGTTTGTGTTGATGTTTCGGGACTTCTTGATACTTCTTCTGATAAAAGACTTGGTATTCCGGAATTTGCCTTCGTACCGAGTTGGCGGCTTCAACGAGGTAATAACGCAAATAATGGTTCCCTTGACGTGTCAGTGAAGTATCTTCGGCGGTAAACCGCCCGGACTGGTGTTTTCGCCAGTACAGTCCCGCATATTTAGCTATTTTTGTTTCATCGGGAAACCGGTCAATCTGACCGAGTTCGGCAATGATGCCTGCGGCGAAGACCGGACCAATGCCCGGGATTGATTCCAGCGTCTGCGTCAGTCCTTTCATGATTCGAGTAATGGACTGATCGATCGCCTTGATTTGCTTTTGGAAGGAACGAATGAGCTCAATGGACGTTCCTAAAAGTACATCGATGGAATCTTCGACCACTTTGTCCAATCGGTACGATGAACGGACGGCTTTCTGGATGGATGCGGCGACAGCTTCCGGATCGGGAAAACGATTTCTCCCTTTCTCTTGAAGAAACCGAGCCAGGTCCTCAAGCGGAAGCTGGGCAAGTTCATCCAGGCTGTATTTTTCAAGAAAGAGTTCCATCATAGCATGGCCAAACACCGATGAATCCACTTCTTTGGAAAAGGTGTTGCATTTATACTCCAAGTGCTGCAAGAAGTGTTGTTTCTCTTTCGTCATCGCTTTGGTCAAGTGATAACGCGAACGTGTCAACTGCTGGAGAGCCACGTATTGGCTTTCTTTGACAACGGACATCTGATTGCGCCCGAAACGCATATAATCGGCGATCACAAAGGCGTCAATCTCATCGGTCTTGTTCATGTCTGCGAAGCTCTTTTTAAAGTTGGCGATCTGCTTCGGATTGATCACAAAGACTTGGGCGCCATAGGGTTTTAAATCATCGTCATCATGCAAGAACATGGATGGATGAAAACTGTAGACGGATGTGGACTCCAGACCGATCTTTAGGATGTCAACCTCTGTATCGGCCAAGAGCTCGAGCAACCGTTCTTTGAGCACCTGGGCACCCGGCCAGTCATTGGAAACCGTAAAAACCGAAAGCTGATCACCTTCTTGATCAAGCACACACACTTTCATATCAAACGAGCTAACGTCAAGCCCGACAAACATTCGCATGGGGGGATTCCTCCTTTCATTGTAGAATCATTCGGTCGTTCTTTGGACGCCTCGAGATATCTCTAGTGTGAACGCCGATCATCAACCTCGTGTATCAGAACTCCATCGGCATTGAAAGCCGCCCCAGGGGCTGCTTCCCCTGAGTTCAAGAGGCCGAGGGCTCAGCCTGCGAGTAGGAAGTGCCGCACGTACACTGAGAGACAGTCTTTAGTTGTGGTCGAACCACAGGAGAGAAAAGAATTGTCCCAAATGATCCTATGATCATTATCTAGAAATATCTAGAGACATCCAAGGAAAAACCATATGAATCTACAAAATATCTTGTGGAATTTGCCCAAGATTTGAAGGGCTTAAACTTACTATACGAGGAGGGAGTCTGCATGAAAAACAAAAAGTTCTTACTCATTCCATCGCTTGCTATTACTGCTTTATTGGTGGCAAGTCCGATTGGTATTACATGGGCATCTGGAGATCAAAGTGAAGGCGGTATGATGAATGGAATGATGATGGAAGATGGCAAGAATGAGATGATGGATGCTATGAATTCCCCAGAGGGTGAAAAGATGATGAATGCTTGTCAGGATTTCATGTCCTCCAATAACACAGAAGAATCAGATTAACTGGGGATTGAAGTCATAGTAGGTTTCTCAAGTTCTTCATCAATGATTATCACTTTATCGAAATATGCTTGTTCTTGAGAAGAATGTCATACGGTATTTCTGCAAGAACCAGGCGTCCATGACAACGTCCCTACCGTTCGATTGTAACCTTTTTAAATCTGATACCGAAAGGGCTGTCCCAATGGTTAATGACCTTATGAGGCAGCCCTTTCATGTTTGAAACACGATAAGGCGACCCGAGTGAGAGATAACTAAATGTTTGAACCCCACCCTAATCTAAGCTATACCCTATTATTTTTACTTCTTGAAGGAATATAGTAATTGATGTGTATTTTTCTGAAATGGTCACTTTACCTAATTAGCAAGCATATATGGGGGCGGCAACGATTCGGAAAATATATGGATATTTTTCCCAACTCTGCCGATAATGAGTAGATAATTATCTGGCATAGAAAAAGCCCTAGCATAAGGGCTTGAGGTAACTCCAGATACTTCTTTTGGACGAAACTGCGGCGGCTTTCCACCGACTATGGGGAATCAATAACTCTTGGGTGCCTAAAGGCAAAGAAACAAGCTGTAGAAAAATAATTGCAAATGTAATTGTGCGCTTATAAAAGGAGAAGACAATTAAAGTCCAGTGGCTAAGTTGGTGGGCATTGGGTTTTACCACCGCGTTAGCGGTTTAGTCCAACATGGATTATCGGTGGGGTTTCCTGCCCTTTTCCGATGTTATCGGAGGAGTCAAGGAGATTAACCCCGGAAAAACTGTGCCGATAATATTTCTCCAGTGATAACATCGTCTTTCCCTACATGGCAACAATCTTTCAGTAATCCCTCGGAATATTGTCGGCTGAGTTTAAGAAAATGGCCCGAAAAAACAGGAATCGTTGCCATCCCTTATAGTATGATGAATTTCGGTCAGTTAGCAAATGGCAGGAGGAGTACAATGACAATGAAATACATTATTACAATTATAGCTCTATCAATTGTTTATATTTTGATACCTTTTACAGCAAGTGCACATGTGAAATGGTTTTCAACAGAGACACCTATTAAAGCTCCTCTTGAGGAAATTGTTTCACCATTGTTTATCACACTTACTTTAATCATATCAGTTACTTTAGGAGTACTTCCGAAACTTTCAACTAAATTACAGCATTTCAATTTGGTGAAAACGGCCGATAAACGATTAACATCTTTAAGACCTTACTCACCTATATTGCTAAGACTGGGAGTTGCTTTTGCTTTAATGATTCAACTACTCTCTGGAAGTATTTTAGCACCAGAAATTCCTGTCAGACAAATGACCATGTGGATTGCTATTTTGACAATCAGTTTACTTCTCATGCCGAATAAAATGGCAACACAATTGGGTGCCATAGGATTATTTATGTTATTTGTTTTCGAGATTCAATTTTTTGGTTTTTTTCATATGCTGGAATATAGTTATTATCTAGCCATTGTCCTTGCTTTGCTTATTCAGAAAACAAGATATCATCATTTTGGAATACCAATTCTTTATCTTGGAACAGGGTTTTCTCTTTGTTGGGCTGCCTTGGAAAAGTTGGTATTTCCGGAACTTAGTATAAATATTATTGAAAGCTTTAATATCCCAACATTCGGTATAGAACCATCCATTTTAGTTGTTTTAGGTGCTTTCATTGAATTTGTATTGGGTTATTTATTATTAATTGGAATCTTCAACCGCCTGTTAGCATTGTCAATAACCCTTCTTTTTTTCATGACAACGACAGTTTTTGGCATTACCGAGATAATTGGCCATTCTATCATACACATTATCTTAATTATTTTTATCATCGAAGGAAAAGGGTTTTATCCCACACCTATTGAAATCCATCGAGGTTTACGTCATCAAACGGTTTTTATTGTATTTAACTTTTTACTCATAAATTTAGCTCTTCTACTTCTTTATTATCGTTTTGCTTAGTTTTTGGTATAGTACAGAACTTTCTTGTAACCATTCAGTTCGTTGGAGAAATCCAAAAGTAGGCACCCACCGCCGGTTACATTCATATACTATGGATGATAACTGATTAATGAAGTGAAGCCAATGTATTACCATTCTCCATATGTATGTCCTTCTGCGTATCCATCCGGGTACCACCCAAGAGTGAGGGCTGAACATGCACAACCAAATGACATGATGCCTAATGGAAATATGAGCTCCATGATGGATATGATGCGGGGGGCGCTCTCAAGTTTTTCATCAATGATTACTACTGTATCGAAAAATGCTTGAAATATGATCGTTCTTGAGAAGAGTGTCATACAGCATTTCTGCAAGAACCAGGTATCCATGACAACACCCCTACCGTTCGATTACAACAGTTTTAAATCTGATACCAAAAGGGCTGGCTGTCCCAATGGTTAATGATCTTATGAGGCAGCTCTTTCATGTTTGAAACACGATATGGCGACCCGAGTGAGAGGTAACTAAATGTTTGAGCCCCACCCTAATCTGAGCCATACCTATTATTTTTACTTATTGACCAAATACAGTAATTGATGTTTATTTTTCTGAAATGATCACTTTACCTAATTGGCAAGCATATATGACATAGTGTCATCACTTTATGTGATGCTAATGTTGATGGATCCTGAACGAAATGAGGAAGTTGATGTATCGGCGTTACATCAACTTCAACCTATCGACATTCCATGTAAACAAAGCTTTTTGTATGAAAACACTTTTGGCTAGAAGGCATCAAGAAACCATGCCCTCCATATTTGTTTTGTAGGACTAAAACGTACATATTTTATTCGATAAGATCTATTTAAGCTGTTTCTGGATCAGCATTTGATATGGTGTATCCTTTCTTTTTGAGGTATTCGATCATTTTTTGTTCTTTTTGTTGTTTCTTTTGGTGAACGTATTCGGGGCCTAGTTCCTGATACGGTTCTCCATTTTTTAAGATGTTGTACGCGATGGTTACGATTAAATGAGCGGAAGCGAAATGAGCCTTTTTCTTGCCTTGCCGTTTCATAATTCTTCGCTGATGGGCAGAAATCCGGTTGTTTTGCCTGGCTGTCGTCAACGCGCATTGGACCGCCATGGTCTGTAATGCTTTGTTCCCTTTTGAGGTTTTACTTCCTTTTTTTTTACCAGCACTTTCGTTGTTTCCAGGACTTAATCCGGCCCAGGAAGCAAGGTGTTTGGAAGACTTAAATACGGACATGTCCACGCCCATTTCAGCGATGAAAGTGGCCGCGCCCGATTGATCCACGCCGGGAATCGTGTCCAAAAGTTCGACTTCTTTGCGATAAGGTTCTAGGCACTGATCGATTTGTTCTTCTAAGTCTTGGATCATTTTCTCAACATATAGCATGTGGTCCCAGTGATACTGCAGCATGTCACGGTGATGACGGCGTAAGCGACCATTGATGGCTTTGGCAATATCAGGGAGACTCGCTTTCGTGCGCCAGTGGACCATTTCCTGAAGTTCCTTCATCTCTATCTTTTCACCATTGATGATTGCTTCGAGGATGCGGCGTCCAGATAAACCAAAGATATCGGACAGAACCGACGTCAGCTTGATGTTGGCATCTTGAAGGATTTTGTGGATGCGGTTTTGCTCGGCTGTACGCTGGTGAGTCATCTTTTTTCGATAGCGCGTCAGATCTCGTAAATCGCGAATATCCTCCGGGGGAACAAAATTGCTTTCGATTAGCCCACTTTTCAATAGTTTGGCTAACCACTCGGCATCTTTGACATCGGTTTTGCGACCGGGAACATTTTTGACATGTTTTGCATTAGCAAGGATAAGCTGAAAATCACTTTCTAGAATGTTCCATACGGGCTTCCAGTAAACGCCGGTGCTTTCCATGACAAGATCGGTGACTTTAAATGATGCGAGCCAATCATTTAATTCCAACAATCCAGCTGTTGTGGTTGAAAATGATTGAATCGTTTTCTCCGGCTTCTTGTCTAATGGTCCAAATAAAGCACAAGCGACAATCGTTTCTTGGTGTACATCTAGGCCTGCACACCTTTCAATCATAGCTTCCATGGGACAACCCACCTCCTACATGAATGAACAATACAAATGACAGTGGATCCGTTTCAAAACTTTTGTATTCGTGCTCTAGGCACAGTAAATGGTTCTTTCATACTGTCAAAACCAGTTTCTTACGCAGGGTATCTTTTTCCAAAATCCACCAAAAAGCATTCAGCCTGGTTGTATTGTTAGTAAAGATATCGCCAATTCATAAAGAGGATATACTCCCATTTTGAGCAAACACCCATTTTCATGGTAGATGGTGGCTACCGGGAGCGTAGCCACATTGTTTCTTATATGAATGAACAAAATATTGTCTCTGAGGCACGTAATACAGCAATGACAATGGCTCAAGATAATTTTAACTCTTCCTTAAGTATGAACGCACAGAATGTAAGGAATATTCATTTACAAATGGCCCTACAACAGTTTGGGTTACAAAGCAGATATAGTGATTTTATTGAATCAAAAGGGTGGGATTATACTCCAAATGCCTCGATTCAAGAGCAGTTACATGCGCTAAAAGTATTTCAACAGATGTATTATAATCTATGAATATAGCCATTCCTGTGCCGATCATCATGATCGGCACAGATATTCCCCGAGCCCCTTGGAGAAATGAAGTTAAAGGTATGCTTCGGCTATGGCCTATAAGTCAGGGTGGGTGCTCTGAAGTTCTGACCACTGTATAAAAGAATACTTGAAATGTGCTCGTTCTTGAGAAAAAACGCATGTCTTTCCAAAACAATTAAAGACATATCGCCAACGGATGATTCAATTCTGAGACCTTCGAGAACTTTGGCGATATCCGCCCCAAAATTGGACCATTAGACACGTTCTAGTAAAAGTATTTTCTAAATAGAATGATAGCGTAAGGAGGGACAGGCCCTTGCGCAGACCATATCACTACTCAAATGCCTTCTCAGTATCGAAATCGAATGTTCAGTCAATCTTTATGGTAGCCGTCGCTTTTATCGTTGGAACCTTTCTTATTATTGCTATGCTAACGACTGCGGATAATCAACATCGCTTTTCTTCATCAGTCCTTCATGATTGGACGAAAGAGGCACAAAGTGATTGGTTTATCCATTTATTAGGGGCTGAAAATCGGTATTATCTAGATGCAATGCAAGATACTTCTACCCCCAGTTTGACAACAACAGTTATAGAGCTTGCTACGAATATGAACTTGAATGACCCACGCACATTTTTGGGAAGAGAGATTCCCGGTTTTTCAGGTTTTGACAATACGCTTGTAATTGCTGGGCAAGGAACTGACTTTACAAATATGGCTATGGAATCTCCCCCTCCTTTCGAGGAACATCAATATGAACAACCCGAAACTGATGGAAGTGAAAGGGGAGATACTGTAGACGATGATCCACCTGAGATTTCCGATGAAGAACCGATCATTCATCTCTTACATTCACATAGCCGTGAGTCTTTTTTGCCTGAAATCGAGGGAGACGATCCAAACCACCAAGAAATTAATATTGTTCAGGTTGGCAACTATCTAGCCGATCAATTTCGCGAATACGGGCTTCCTGTAGAAGTGTCTGATCATGACATTCAACAGAAATTAAATGAGCGAGAATGGGATTATAGCCAATCTTATGAGGTATCTCGCGAGATTCTCATGCAAGACGTGGAAGAACATGAACAACTCGAATTTTTCTTTGATCTTCACCGTGACTCTGTAGAACGAGAGCTTACTACAGCTACAATTAATGATGAAGTTTATGCGCGAACATTTTTTGTTATCGGAGAAGACCATCCGGACTATGAACATAATTTGGAAATGGCGGTAGAAATCCATCACCGCCTGGAGGATAAGTGGCCGGGATATTAAGTAGAGGCGTCATGACCTCGGGAGGTGCCGGCGTGGATGGGGTTTATAATCAGGATTTATCACCGAATTCGATGACCATCGAATTCGGAGGGGTGGACAACACGTTTGAAGAAGTCTATCGCAGTGCTGACGCAGTAGCTGAAGTTATACAAGAATATATCTACGAGGAACTTGACCGTTAGATTTGGGGGTGTTTCTCGCCTCCTCTTCATTATCGTCAGCGTACAATTTCATTCCGCGTTTTGCTGCTAATACTGCACTTAGAGCCCCCCTCGTTGTTATAGCGAGGGGGTTCTAAATGCTTGGGGGGTATATTGTAGTAGGTGAAGTAAATGCCTAAGGGTATTACTTCATTTTGATCGTCTGAGCACAACAGTAAATGTAAGAACTGTTGAGAACCATGCCTCCATGTGAAAGCAGAAATTATTAACTTAAAATGAACGTAACCCATTTCGGTTGATTTCCTCATATTAGACAGGAGGCCATGTTTTGAATAGAAATTTATGTTTTCCTCCTTAACGGAACCTTCTTTCCATATGTTCCCATTCTCCAAAACCATTCAAAAGGGCCATAGTAAAACGTTTTTAGCCAGAGGTGGCTGAAAATCATTTGTACGACAAATAAAATGATACCTATAAAAAGGGCGAATACATAGCTTGGTTCCATCCAAATTCCGACCCTTTCAAAAATTGTTCTCCCACTGTGCATAAACAGACTTACGAATACCAGCGACTGCAAAAGGTAATTGGTGAAAGCCATTTTTCCAACAGCAGTAAATGGCAACAACGCATTTGATAGGGTCGTCGTTCTGCTCGTTCCTAAAAGAATAATGCTCATTAAGATTCCAACGGTTACGACAAACGGATAAAAATTTTCCAGAGGCGTGAAGACAAGGGCATCAACCTCATAATAAGGGGCTGTTTTTCCGGAAACACCAACAGTAAGGAAAATCAAAGATAGGAGCCACATTCGCTTTCTCCGTGCTATTGCTTGTGAAAGTAAACCCTTACGATAAGTGTACATCCCAAATAAGAAAAAGCCCAAATGTTCCACCATAGAAGAAAATTCATTAATGAGATATTCGGACCCCGTGGGAGATTCTCCCGGTCCAAGTAGTAAGTCTTTGAGCCATTCGTCAAGAGAAAACGAGTGAGGGAAAAAATAATTTAGAAAATCCACTCCAATCGTATACCCCAGCCAAAAAAACAAAGCCATTGTAAGCAACCACTTCTCTGGAAACTTAATAAAAAAAAGAAGTACGTAACCAGCCATGGCATACATAAGCAGGATGTCCCCCGCCCAAATGTAATACCCATGGAGAGCCCCAATTATAAATAGTAATAGCAACCTGCGGAATAACGTTGGGAATGGATTCAAATTTTTTTTGCTTAGTCTTTGATAAATAAGAATAAGACTGATTCCGAACATAAATGCAAATAATGGCCTGGCGCTATCTTCCAGTAAAATTGACATCAAGGTATCGATGGATTCATTGATAGAAGATTGGTTTTCCGTCTCTATGGAAGCCAATCCAGAAATATTTACTAAAAAAATAGCTAGTAAAGCTAATCCACGCAGTTGATCTAAAATCTTAATTCTATTACCCTGACCCTGACCTTCATTCTTCACCGATCGCATGAGAACCTTCTTTCCAAGTATTTACGTTTTCGAAAAACCTAGTTGGATTTTAAGAAAAAAATGTGTAGAAAGAGTGAAGTTGATAAAACTCCAAAAACGGGCATCTTTGTACATCCATATTCCTTCAGTCAAGATGACAAAAGAAAAGAGACTTCTCGAAGAAGCCCCTGTTTTAATATTATTCAGGTTGATTGGAACATCTGGATCAGGCGTAAAGGCTGGCTCAAATCCATCGCGTTAGGGACGGGGAACCCATGTAGATGAAGGGCAGTGGGTTCTTCCAAATTGTTTTTGACATTTAATATAACCTCATCCCCTTCCTGGACACGAATCTTCTCGCCGGGTACGGATCCATTATACGTCCAGGCATCTGTCATGGTTTCCTCATCAAACATCCAGTGCGTCTCGGTAACATTTAGATTAAACACTTCTTTACCGTCTTCAGTCATCATTTCATTCCCTTGATCCTCTTGTTGATTCTCGGTAGATCCCGTAGATCTCTAATCTAACCCCTCATCCGAGCAACCACCTAGCGCTAAAACAATGGTACTCATTCCTATATATACTTTTTTCAATTTTCTTCCTCCTTTTGATTGGTTATGTCACACTGTAAACGAAAAAAATGTAGAATTTATGAATAAAACTTAAATCTAATGAAAACTGTTTTTTTGCTCTATGAACGATCACTCCATATTTTCTACACATTTTTTTAGTACATTAACGTTATTCATGAAAAGGAGGAATTATAGAATGAAGAAGAAAATCATGATAGGGTCCTTTTCCCTAGTAACAGCTTTTGCATTAGCTGCATGTGGCAATGATGATGAAGATCCAATGCCAGATGAAGGTATGGAGATGGATCCCGATTCTGATAATAATATGGAAGATATGGAGGATGAGATGCCCGATAACGACGATATGGATGGCATGGATATGGATGACATGGATATGGACGATGACGAGCACGAAGACATGGATCACTCCACTTCCGGTGAAGTTCCGGATGATTTAGAGGAAGAAGAGAATCCAACGTTTGAAGTGGGAAGCCAAGCAATGATCGAAGACGCCCATATGGAAGAAATGGAAGGTGCTGAGGCCACCATCGTTGGGGCTTATGATACGACTGCCTACGTTGTTTCTTACGACCCAACCAATGGCGGAGAAAGAGAAGAAAATCATGAATGGGTGGTTCATGAAGAAATTGAAGACGCCGGGGAGGAAACATTTGAACCGGGAGCAGAAGTCACATTAGAAGCCGATCATATGGACGGTATGGAAGGAGCCACGGCTGAGATTGATGAGGCTGAAGAAACGACGGTTTATATGATTGATTACACACCGACGGACGGTGGCGAAGAAGTGGAAAATCATAAATGGGTCACCGAAGATGAACTATCAGAAGTCGAATAAAAAAAGCATGTATTGGCCACCTTCTAACCGATTAGTAAATGGGGGAATGTAAGATTTAATAAACTTGATGGCTCATGTCAAAAGCTATATTCCGTAAATGAAGGGGATATATAATGGCCAGATAAACCGATGACAAATGGAGAACAGATAGCCCTTATCTGATCATTCCATGGGCCATTAAGGTCGAGTGATCCGATAAGGGCATTTTTGTAATTTATAGAAGGATTGTCGTTTTATGATATAGATATTTTTGTACTGTTTTGACCAATCAGTTTCCTTTAATTCACAGTGTTAATAAGACACTCACAAGCAAAAAAATTTATCCTTCTTCATAAAAACTACATATTTTATGGGTAAACCATTAAGGACACCGCATACTAGCTAGTGAATGCAAATTATGTGTCGTAAGAAAGGAGTACCAAGATTAATGACTTATCAAGAGTGTATCCAAGCATGTTTAGAATGCATGGAACAGTGCAATCGGTGTTTTGATGAGTGTCTGAAGGAAGACAACGTACAAATGCTGGCGGAATGTATCCGTTTGGACCGAGAATGTGCCGATGCCTGTGCGTTTGCCGTTAAGGCTATGCAAACAAACAGCCGTTTTGCTAAGCAGATCTGTGAATTGTGCGCGGACATCTGTCAGGCTTGTGGCGATGAGTGTGCAAAGCACGACCACCACCAGCATTGCCAAGATTGTGCGGAAGCTTGTCACCGGTGCGCAAAAGTATGCCGTGAGATGGCGGCTGCATAATCTCTCCACCCTGAGGCGGATTTCTATTCGCCTTCAGGGTTTCTTTTTATAATGAGAGGTGACACTCTACCTCAGTGTCTATGTCAAAAAATGATCAAATTTTACGAACGCAATCTTCACATCAACTACATATTTACTAGCTAAACTTGATATGTAGTACTTCATGGGAGGAGCAAAAGTGGCTGAACGTATACTTATTGTGGATGACGAGAGAAAAATGAGACAGTTGGTTGGTCTTTATTTGACAAATGCAGGCTATGAACTTGATGAAGCAAGTTCCGGAATAGAAGCGATACATAAGGCAACCGATCAACCTTACGATGCCGTTATTTTAGATATTATGATGCCCCGGACCGATGGTTGGACCGTATGTGAACACCTTCGTACTGAAGGATCCAATATAGGTATTTTGATGCTAACAGCAAAAACAGAAATAGAAGATCGGGTCAAGGGGCTTGACCTTGGGGCAGATGATTATCTCGTGAAACCGTTCGCTCCAGAGGAACTCGTTGCACGTGTAAAAGCATTGCTCCGACGTAAATCCAGCTCTTTAAACGAGGATCCAGCAAAGATAACAGACGGGGCATTATTTATTCACCCAGATCGACACGAGGTTAAGGTGGCGGGACAATCCGTTGATTTAACCGCAAAAGAATTTGCGATTTTGTATTTAATGGCCTCCCGTCCGGAACGCGTGTATACAAGGGAAAATGTCATCGAGCAGATTTGGACAATGGATTGTGAATGGCACGATCCTCGAACGATTGACACCCATATCAAAAATATCCGAACCAAATTGAAAAAGGCTGGTCTGCCATTTAATCCAATGAAGACCGTATGGGGAGTGGGATACACATTTAATACAACGGAAGGGAAATAACCGATGAACAGGATATTTTATAAGCTCGGTGGATCAATCATGATTTTGTTTCTCATCGTATTGCTTCCGTTAGGGTATGTCATGGTTCAAATTTTCACCAATTATAATGAAGTCCATTTATACGATGAAACGGATGAAATGGCTTCCCAATATGCAACCCTCCTTGCTGTAGTTGATGATCCTGACATCGAACTTCTTGTCCAATCGATGGATCGGGAGACAGCCCGAAAAATGGTCATTATTGATGCAAATGGAGACGTTGTCGAAGATTCCGGGATCCGTGGTTTTCATCCCTCTGAGCATTCCGCATTGCAGGGGGAGGCAGGAAGATTTACCGACCCAAATGATCACCAAGAATATATTTATGCTGGGGAACAAGTGCAGGATGACGATCTAGGAGAGGTCATTGTCTTTTCACCTTCGGATCTTATGGATCAGTCTGCCATTCAAGTACAGCAGGCGCTGCTTCTATCAGGCGTTGGAGCCCTTCTTCTTGCCTTTGGTTTTACGTTTATTGCCTCCAGAGAATTTTCAACGCCCCTGCAGGAGATGGAAAGAGCCGCAAACCAAATGGCGAGGGGGGATCTAGATGTGGAAGTGCCTGTGAAAACGAAGGATGAGTTGGGTTCGCTCTCCCATTCCATGAATGAGTTGGCACGTGAACTAAAAAGGTACCGGAACAACAGGCAAGCTTTTTTTTCGGACGTGTCTCATGAAATACGGACGCCACTGTCTTATGTTCAGGGGTATTGTGATGCACTAAAAAAGGAGCTTTATCAGGATGAAACCGAAAGGCAACAGTTTGTCGATATTATTCATGAAGAAGCCCACCGCATGAATCGATTGATTCATGATTTATTTGAATTATCCCGAATGGAAGAAGAGCGTTTTCCCTTGGACCTTGAACTCGTTCATATCGGAGACGTTACCAAACGAGCAACAGCAAAACTGGCCACCGAAGCTAAGAAAAAGAACAATACCATAAAGGTTGATATGGAAGGGAAATTTCCAACGATTGTAGCTGATAGTTTCCGGTTGGAACAGATCTTCACAAATTTACTTCAAAACGCGGTGAGTTATACGGAAAACGGGCATGTTTGGATCGAGGGATCCTTGAAAGACGGGAATATCGAAGTAAAAATTTCGGATACGGGAAGGGGTATCGATCCTGAAGATCTTCCCTACATTTTTGAACGTTTCTATCGGGCTGAAAAGTCCAGATCACGTGATTTTGGGGGGACCGGTTTAGGGCTTGCCATCGTGAAACAATTGACGGAACTTCAATATGGAAGCATTCAGGTGGAAAGTGTTACCGGAAAAGGGACGACATTTACGCTACGTTTTCCAGAAGCAAAGGAGGGCGATGAATGACTAGAAGGGATTGGTGGATTGCTTCGTTGGTAATCGCCATCGGCTTGCACTGTTTGGTAATGTCCGGCATTATATCGGCTTCAGCCGATGTTCCTTCTTATCTCCAGCTCCTTTTTCAAATCTGTTTCTGGATGGGGATCCCTCTATTAGTAGGTGCAATGATTTACATTATCATTTCATTCATAAGCAAACGGAAAGGAAGAAAAACATGAGATTGTATCTTGCAAGTTTAGCAGCAGTTGGAGTACTCATGAGTGGGTGTCAAACCGAAGCTCAAGAAGAGGTTGAATTTACGCATATCCATGGGCTTGGCTTCACAGAAGATGGGGAGCAGGCATATATTCCGGCACATGATGGGTTGCGAGTCTATGAGGATGGGACATGGAAGAATGTGGAGAGTGGCGAAGGGGAGCTTCATGACTTTATGGGCTTCACCATGACGTCTGAAGGTTTTTATAGCAGTGGACATCCAAACATGCAGTCGGATTATGAGAACCCGTTTGGACTTGTAAAAAGTACGGATGGGGGCGAAACGCTTGATTTACTCGCGCTCGAAGGGGAGGTTGATTTTCATGTCATGTCGGCCAGTTACAACACAGACGCCATCTATGTCATGAATCCGGAGCTTAATTCAAAAATGGATGAGCTGGGGCTGCATCGAACCCTCGACGAGGGACAGGAATGGGAGTCGCGGGACGCTGACGGGGTGAACGGAAGCGTGATTGCGATTGCCGCCCATCCTGATGAGGAAGATAGGGTGGCTCTGAGTACAGAAGAAGGGGCCTTTCAATCTGATGATGGCGGAGATACCTTTGAACAGGTGCTAAGTGGTGTGCCAGCGCCAGCTTTAACTTATGCGCACACCGGTGAATTGCTTGTTGCCGAGGGTATAGATGAAGAAACAACCCTCAAAGCGATAGACGCCTCCGGCGAAGTAGTTAGAGAGATCCCTGCCCCATTGATCGAAGAAGACGCCATTGGTTACCTGGCCCAGAACCCACAGTCTGAAAACACTCTCATGGTGACGACCATCGAACGTGATATTTTTTATACCGAAAATGGTGGAGAAACATGGGAACAACAAGCGGAACAGGGCTTTAGTGTAGATGAATCATAAGCGCAAACGTAAGTCGTTGATCATACATCAATGTTGGAGGAGGGTCTCGTTATATGGATGATGTGTCGCTCGGCCTTGCTTTTGCGGCAGGCCTCATATCTTTCTTTTCCCCTTGTATTTTCCCGTTGCTTCCGGCTTATTTGGCTCAACTGACCGGCACTGACGTTTCATCGGGAGCCATCAATGCGGAGCGGCGGCTGATTTTCACCCGCAGCATCGGATTTATTCTTGGCTTTACGATTATTTTCTTGCTGCTTGGATTATCCTCAACCCTTATCGGGTCATGGTTTAATCAGTACAGTACAGCCATTATGCAAATGGGCGGGATCATCATTATTTTATTTGGGCTACAAATGAGTGGGCTTATTTCCATTCGTGCCTTACTGACCGAGAAAAAAGTAGCCAAAACCCCTAAAAAGGCTTCGAGCTTTTCCGGTTCGGTGCTGTTTGGTCTGGTATTTGCAGCTGGATGGACCCCTTGTATTGGCATCACCCTCGGTTCCATTCTCACGCTTGCGGGAGCATCCGGAAGTATGCTAACCGGGTCAACCATGCTATTTGTTTATTCCATGGGGCTAGGGGTACCATTCATAGCAGTTTCGCTCCTTTATGCGCAATCTTTCCAGAAGCTTAACGCCATCAATCGTTTTTTACCGGCTATTCAAAAAGGGGGAGGGGTCGTTATGATTATCCTGGGCATCCTTCTTCTCACAGGTTATTTCGAGACGATCGCAATGTATTTAGGGCAGTATGTCCCGTCCTGGATGATATAAATGGTTGTGGTTATGAGAAATTCTTTCAAAAAACTGATCATCTATGAAACTAAATTTATGGGGGCTCATGATGAACAAAAATTGCGAGTGTGGACGAGTCAACCCTTACGGCACAGAAGTATGTGGATCATGTGGTAAACCACTGGCAGACCCTGATTCGAACCGACTGCTCAACATGCGTTACGAGGGTGCCGCACGTCGTTCCCAAATATATAGCACATCCATTATCGATAAAATCTGGAATTTCTTTTCGTCTGTCAAAGTAGGGATAGGCATTATAATTGTAACACTAATTGTCTCTTCCCTCGGAACCATTTTTCCGCAAGAGATGTTTATGCCGCCCGGCGAAACGCCGGAAGTGTATTATGAAGAGGAGTACGGAGGATTAGGCCAAGCTTATTATGCTTTAGGGTTGCACAATATGTATGGATCTTGGTGGTATATGTTGTTGATTGCTGCGCTGGGCATATCGATCATCATTGCTAGTATCGATCGTTTTTTTCCATTATATAAAGCTTTGAAATCGCAGCGTGTAACAAGACACAAAAGTTTTATGAAACGTCAGCGTATTTTTGGGACAAGTCGGGTGGAGGATGTCGACCACACGTTTCAAGCAGCCCAAGATCTATTGAAAAAGAAGCGCTACAACATCCGGGAAGAAAACGGCCATATACTGGCGGAGAAAAACCGTTGGGCACGGTGGGGACCTTATGTGAATCACATCGGGTTGATTATATTTTTAATCGGGGCATCGCTTCGGTTTTTCCCTGGCATGTATGTAGATGAAAATATGTGGATTCGTGAAGGCGAGACCGAAGTGGTCCCTGGCACATCCGGTGAATATTACGTTGAGAATCAGGGATTCACGTACGAAGAGTTCGATGAAGATGATGAAATTTTTGCGGATGGCATGGAAGCAAGTGCCGCCCTTCAGTTTGAAGAAACTTTTCGAACAGACGCAGTATTATATAGACCAGAAGGCCCTCTGGGCGTCGATCAAGAGCTCGAAGAAGTCGATCGGCATCCGATCGAAGTCAACGATGCCTTCCACTTCGATGATTACACGCTTTATCAAGTGGACTATAAATTGGATGAGTTAAAAGAACTGAGTTTTGAAGTTGAGGACACGGAAACCGATGAGGTGTTGGGTTCCTTTACCGTAGATTTAAATGACCCGGATGATACGTATGCCCTTGATAATGGGGAGGATGTTCGCATTAATAGCTACTTCCCGAATTTCTATATGAATGATGAGGGCATGCCAACAACGGAAAACGATGTCCCGGATAATCCGGCATTCATTTTTGAAATGGCGAACCCGGATACAGAAGCATTAGACCACACTTTTCTCGGTATTCAAGCGAATTACAATGTGAGCCCTGATCAAGAAGAGAATCGGTACGAGTTTTCGTTAGATGGTCTTGATACTAATGATTTAACAGGTCTTACCGTTCGAAAAGATAACACCATTCCCTATCTTAGTGTTGGAGGGGCCATTTTCCTTATCGGTCTTGTACAAGGATCTTATTGGCCACATCGTCGCATTTGGTTGCAACGAAACGACGGAGAGGTTTGGCTCGCTGCTCATACGAATAAACACTGGGCACCCCTGAAAAAAGACATCGATGCGATCACGAAAGAGACAGGCATTACGGCGCCTCGGGATCAAATCGATGATGAATATGAGAAGGGAGAGGAGAAGGACAATAGCTAAGGTTCACTCTTAATGAGAGGATAGGAGGTAAATAAAGATGAGTTTGAGCATGATCCTACTCACGATCGCATTCTTTTTCTATTTAGTTGCGACGGTTTTATACGCGGTGTCTGTGACAGGGCGAAAATGGAGGAATAAAGAAGGCTGGGTAACGGGAAATAACTGGGGTCTTTTCGGGTATATAACAGCCATTGGTGGCCTCGTTTTTGCCTTAGGGTATTTCGTGACCAGATGGATCACGGTCGGGTTTGCCCCGGTAAGTAATATGTTCGAGTATCTCACATTTTTTGGTATTACGTTAAGCCTCGCTTTTGTGATCATCTATGGCATATATAGAAGTAACGTCCTTGGTGTCATTACATTGCCTGTTGTGATGCTCATGATTGGGTATGCCACAGTATTTGTAACTGATTATCAACCACTACAACCGGCTTTACAAACCTATTGGCTTGAGATTCACGTGTTAACAACAGGGTTGGCTCAGGGAATTCTTGCCGTTAGTTTTGGGGCAGGGGTCATTTACCTTCTACGGACAATCGATTTAAAAGAAAAAAAAATGACCAAAAGGACGTTTGGCGTCGAGTTTATTATGTACACCTTTATGACTCTTTTTGCCTTCATCGTTTTGACCAACGCGTTTAACGCATTCGGTTATGAAGCTCAATTTGCTTATGTCAATGAATTTGAAGAACCAGCCGAAATCATTTATGATCTTCCCCCGATATTTGGCCCGAACGAGGGAGAGTTGCTCTCTTCAGATCGTATGGAGCCTTGGTTCGAAATGCCCGATTGGATTGATAGTGATTCCTTGAACACAACAGCATGGGCTTTTGGTTCTGGTCTCGTTTTATTTGGGGCGGTTCGTTTAATCACGAGGAGACGTATAGGGACTCTTTTACAACCATTCGTGAAAAGGGTCAATCCGGACTTAATGGATGAAATAAGCTATCGTGCCATAGCAATTGGGTTCCCACTTTTTGCATTAGGAGGGCTTGTTTTTGCCATGATCTGGGCTCAAATTGCTTGGACAAGGTTTTGGGGGTGGGATCCGAAAGAAGTGTGGGCACTCATTACCTTTCTCTTCTATGCAGCTTACCTGCACTTACGGTTGAACCGCAGTTGGCAAGGGGAACCTTCTGCTTGGTTGGCTGTTATTGGTTTCGCGATTATCATGATTAATTTAATATTCGTCAACCTTGTTATTGCAGGTCTTCACTCTTATGCTTAGAATCAAAAGCATCTTTGACAAGGTATCCATGCAGAGAGAACACGTCTAGGAAACGCCTAAAAGCGCCATCAATGGCAATCTATCAATAGTGAGGTGGACTATGGATAAAGAGGAAAGAGCTAAACGTAAACGACGGCGCCTATGGATGCGTACGGCTGTGTTAATGACGCTGGCTGTCGTTGTTTCTTACGTGTTTTACACCAATTTTGTTCACACGGAGGAGGCGGTTTCTGAAGGAGATCAAGCCCCCAATTTCACGCTGATCAATATGGATGGTGAAAGGGTAGAGCTTGCCGATTATGAAGGGCAAGGCGTATTTCTTAACTTTTGGGGCACCTATTGCCCACCATGTGAAGAAGAAATGCCTTATATGGAAGATCAACATCAGGCGTATTTGGATGATGATGTTGAAATTCTTGCCGTAAATGTGGGGGAATCCGAGTTGACCATTGATCGATTTGTTGATCGTCTTCAGTTAACTTTCCCTATCCTCATGGATGAAAATAGCGATGTGATGGATTATTATGGTGTCGGGCAACTCCCGGCAACCTATATGATTGATGAAAACGGGGAGGTTGTTCACATTCGCGTAGGTGGCATGAGTGAAGAACACGTCCAAGATTTTATGCAAATGGTCGACCCTACAGCTTCTTAACAACGGTCGTAATCGATTAAAAATCTAATCCTGACAGCGTAGAGTTATTTCAATGGTTAGATGACCCGGAAGGTGGAAAGGTGCTAATCTCCTTAGAAAGCGGGTCGACGGGGGAATACGAATGGTTCGAAAAGTAAGCAGTATAGGAGCTCTTCTGATTGCAACGTTGGTGATGGGAGCAATCATCTATAATTCTGTTTCTTCTCCACCGATGGGTGTCAACCAGGGAGAAAAAGCCCCGGATATGGAGTTGCCGAAAGCCGAAGGAGAGAGTATGAGTTTAAACGATGTACGTGGCACATTTGTCATTATGAATTTTTGGGCTTCTTGGTGTGAACCCTGCATTCGAGAATTTCCTCTGCTTGATCAAGTCCATCAGGAATTTAATGACGATGAGGTAAATGTGCTAGCGGTCAATATGTCATCGTTTGAGCGTACGATGGATGAAGCAATGGAATTTTTAGATGAGCGACCAGTCACTATGCCTATCCTCTTCGACCAGGATGGGGAAATGGCTGATGCGTATCAAGTCGCCGGTCTTCCAACCACGTATTTGATTAATGAAGAAGGCATTATCGTTGATATCATTATGGGAGAAGTGACCGAAGAAATGCTTATGGAGAGACTCCAACCTTTCTTATGACTAGCAATAGATTTCGATTAAAAGTCCATCTTGTAAGACATTGTGACAGTACATTTCCTAACATGCCTTATTCCGCAATCGCGCTTATATTCTTGAACAGTCATTCTCGCTTCGTTCGTATTATGAGTTTAACCAGTCATTTCTGGTTGAACTCATAATACAAAGGGCGTAATTGCGGAACATTCCCTAAAAAATACCCTTTGGAATCATCTTATCCAAAGGGTTAAACTTCGCAACTAATTGTTATTATTCTTCTAGTGTACCAACAGTTGGTAAGTCTTCCAATACATCAGTTCCATGTGGAGCTTCTTCAATTTCTTCTGTGTGGTCATCACCAGCCTCTAATCCACCAGCGGGGGCGTGTTCTCCACCTTCCCATTCATCAACATCTGTAACGTCGTAAACGACTCCATCAACCGCTACATAAGCATCGTTTCCATCGTGCCCATCATATTCTTCAAGTTCTTCCAAAGTAAATTCTCGATCTTCTTCAGTTTCATCTCCTTCATCCGCTGCTTCTTCTCCGCCACAAGCAGCAAGTAGCATGACTGAGCTGCCAAGAATCATCAATAATTTATTCACAGAATACCTACTCCTTAAGTTAAATAGATACTAATGGTTTCTCCATACACATAATATAACATTTCGAATTTGGTCCTAAATAGACATTTCATAGATTTGTCAGCTTTAATTCAAATGGGATTTTATATTTATAAGTGATAGACATAAGAAACTGTATCTCTCCCTAATAGTTTGAATAAGCACTGATAGGTTACAATGTAATAAAAAGGATTATTCAACAATCGTTGTTATGAGTACATCATAGCAACAGCTAATTTTTGTGAGGAATTATTGCATGGTTTTGGTTCCGATGATGTGCTCTTGCCAATAATCACTGGTAATGTCAGCTTGAACAACACCTTCACTCCCTGCGTGAATCATTTGGTTATCCCCGATATATATGCCACTGTGTGAAGCTCCTGTCATATCATACGTGCCTTCGAAAAACACAACATCCCCAATGCTCATAGACGTTACGTGTTCCCCATCGTTCTCCCACATCTCTGCATGAGTTCGAGAGACATCGATGCCATTTTGATCAAACACATAATTGATAAAGCCGCTGCTATCAAATCCATCAGGCGTTGTGCCGCCCCATTGATAAGGCGTTCCCAGTACACTCTCAGCTGTTGCAGCAATATCTGAATCTGAAGAAGCAGGATCTTGGTTTTCTGAATCTTCATTTGACGGATCACCATTACTTGAAGTGTCTGGTTCTAATGCCTGATATGTATTTGGGCCGGCTATTCCATCTATAACAAGGCCTTGATCGCTTTGATACTCTTTAACAGCATTTTCTGTTTCAGAACCAAACGTTCCATCGACTTGAACAGCGTACCCTTGATTACTTAACTCAGACTGTAATTGCTCCACTTCACTACCTTGGTCATCTCTTAGGAGATAGTTTTGTGAAGCGCCCATGTTTTCCTCTGTGTAATAATCTTGTTTGCTATGATCATCCTCGTCTGGCTCAGCGTATGCGGAGACACTTTCACTCCACATCGGTGCAAACATAACAACTGTCACGAGTGATGAAGATAAAAATAGTTTTCTCATGTTCATTTAAAATTCCTCCCTATTTTTGTATTCCTAAATTAAAATAACAAGAAAATATGGAGAAACTATGAGTATACTATTACTGTATGATTACAAGTATCTCCCTTCATAATATTTTCAGTAGATATAGCGCCATCATCCCAATCACGCGCGTAAAGTTTTTGGGATATCCATAAACTGAGCCCTTTATGCTTCTCTATGAAAGTAGTTGATTACCCTAGATTAAAGGAAGATTTTAAAAAGACCTTGACAGGATCAATGTGTTTCTCTAATCTTAAATCGTAATCATTACTATTTGAAAGGGTGTTTATTTGGATGCGGAAACCATGTATGATGATCATCATTTCCGGCATAGCACTTGCCGGTTGCCAAGGGGAAAGCTTGGGTAACGAAAGGGAGGAGGATCCTTTACAGATTCACACGACGGTTTTCGCTTTGGAGGACTTTACGTCCAAAATCGGCGGCAGCGAAGTCAATGCCGAAACCATCTACCCGCCGAACGCAGACGCGCATTCCTTTGAACCGACAGCTAATGAGTTGATCCAACTCGCGGAAAGCGATGCCTTTATCTATTCCGGCGTAGGTATGGAAGGCTTTGTTGAAACAGCCGAAGATATGCTCGCTGATGAGGGTGTGGCTATGGTCCCTGCGGGCGAAGGCATTGAACTAATTGGCAACGACCATGACCATGATGATGATCATGACCATGAACAAGATCACGAGGCTGAACATGAGGATGGCGACCCGCATATTTTTTTGGATCCGGTCCGTAGTATAGACGTTGCGGAGAATATTAAACATACACTTATCGAGTTGCGGCCGGAACAGGAAGCTTATTTTACGGAAAACTATGAAGCGCTACGTGATGATTTGGAAACGCTCGATCAAACGTTGGAATCGACGTTTGCAGAGGCCGATCGTGATGAGTTGATTGTCTCCCATGCTGCTTATGGCTACTGGGAAGATCGTTACGGATTAGAACAATTGAGCGTTCTAGGTCTTTCCCCTAATGAAGAGCCGTCCCAATCAGAGCTTGCCGAAATCGTCGAAATCGCGGAAGAAGAGGATATCGGCTACGTCGTTTTTGAAAATAACGTGAGCAGTTCCGTCACCGAAGTGATTCAGGAGGAAATCGGCGCAGAAAGCCTGGTGCTTCGAAACTTGGAATCCATTTCCGAAGAAGACATGGAGAATAATGAAGACTATTTCAGCATAATGGGAAAAAATATTGAGACGTTGCAGACGGCGTTAAATGAGTAGAGTAGCGCTTGGAGGACCCTTTATTTGGAAAGGTCCTTGCCTTTTCCAGTGCATCTGAGAAGAAGGTTTTTTCCAATTCAAGGTGCGCCGAGTCCTCGATTTGGAAAAAGAAACAAGAGTGCTTGTTAGATGCGGGTTTAAAGAATGTTTCAGAAAAAAATGCCTGCCATTAGGAAAGATGAAAAAATTTTAGGGAAAGTAAAGAATGAGCTGATTTCCCCTACAAATCTTTGACAAAAGGAAACAGCCAAAAAAAACCAGCATTGTTGCGGTTCCTTGGCTGTTTTTGTTGATTTCGCAAAACTTAGGACTATTTTTGCTTCAAATCGCTTGGAGGATCATCTTTGGCTATTTGTCTTCATTTTACCTCTTCTCATTTCGGCTCAACACCAAAATCTATGGTTGACTAAGCTCATATTTCCATATATTGATTCATGTAGTCTTCATTACATTCAACAAGAATGCGTTGGTGGTAAACATTAGGATTTCTCGTGAAATAATGACGCCGTTGAAGCGCTTTGATTTTGTTATGCCGCCCTTCAACAACGGCATTCGTGTAGCGTAAACGATGATAATTAACAATCTCTTTCTCCCAGTTCTTCAAGGTTTTCAGACATTCTTCGCTCGCTTGGTGCTGGATGGCATGCCCTTGTTTGTACCATTTTTGGAGTGTTATGGCCGCTTGCTTGGCATTTGTACTAAGGTCATACCATTCGATAAAGGCTTCCTTCCACTCGTACGCTTGGGCGAGTGTTGGATGGTAATGAATAATGGTTTGCACAGTTGCTAGTTCTTTGTCTGATAACTCATCTCCGCGCTTTGCCAGAAGCCGATGATTCCTTTTCAGTTTTTTCCGAGCGTGCGGGGGCAATCCTTTCTGCACATCGCGGCGAACGTCTTGAAGGGCTTCGGTCACATAGCGATTCACATGGAATCGATCAACAATCCGAATAGCCCGGGGGAACCAGGAACCGATCACTTGGTGATAAGTGAAACTCATATCCATGACGACGGCGACGGGATTCAAAACATGGAGAAACGGATGCGCTTCGGCATACGTGTGTAAATCTTCTTTTTTTCGCCCAGAGATGATATCGAGCATACTTCCGCCTTTTAAGTCATGGATCCCGGTGTTATAGGTATGGCCCTTACGGATCGCAAAATCATCGATCCCTAAAACCAAGCCCTGTCGATCCATCGCATCTTGAAAGCATGTCTGTTGCGTTGCTTCACTTTCGATTTGGATACCGACCTTAAAGAAACGTTCGACCGTTGTGTAAGGGGCTTCTTCAAATCTTGCCAAGCTTTTTACGGTTGTCCCGTGGCCTTTTTGAAGGCATTGGTTTTGAAAGGCGATCGTATAACGCTTTTTCGGAGCTACAAAATCATATTGCCATACAAAGTTAGCCCCGCAGTTTTGACACTCCAAAGCAATCGCCTGGAGCAACAAGTAGGTGTGTGAAACACCCATGGATAAATGACGAACACAGCGTTTATATGGTGTCCCGTTTCGTTTCACCTGTTCCGAGTGACAAATCGGACAAGGTTGGATACGATCGATAGGCATTATCTCAAAGATTATGTTCTTCTCGTTATCGAGATAACTTTGTTTAATATCGATGGCTGGAAGTCCGAGCAATTGCTTGATACAATGATTGTGCACCTGATCACCCCACTATGGTTTTTGGTCGCACATTCATCATAGCAAGGGTGACGGGTGCTTTTCATTTATTTGGGTTTATTACCATATTTGTCCTTAGTTTTCAGCCATAGATTTTAGTGAAGACCCCTCATTTCTTATTCTTATTTTTTTTCCTATTCTTTTTCTTCGGTGGATCATCGGATAAATACCTGATCCTAGATAAGCCTGTTTTTCTTCGATAAATGATAGTGATGACACCACCGACAATTAAAACAATGGAAATGACTTGTGCCGTACGCAGGAGGTCAAAGATCATTAAACTGTCCGTACGTAATCCTTCAATGAAGAAACGACCAAATGAGTACCAAATAACGTACGTGAGAAAAAGCTCACCACGCCTCAAGTTGACTCTTCGTAAATAAAGAAGAATCCCAACCCCGATAAAACTCCAAATGGATTCATATAGAAAAGTTGGATGATAGTAGCTGCCATCAATGAGCATTTGATTGATAATCCAATTCGGAAGCATAAGGTTTTCAAGAAATTGCCTCGATACCTCTCCGCCATGAGCCTCTTGGTTTATAAAATTGCCCCAGCGCCCAATGGCTTGCCCAAGTAAAATACCCGGAGCTGCAATATCTGCAACTTTCCAAAAAGAATAGCCTCGAATTTTTGCAAATACATACCCAGTAAGAACGCCACCAACTAGCCCACCGTGGATCGCAAGGCCACCTTCCCAGATTGCAATTATTTGTCCTGGGTTTTCCAAATAATAATCCAAGTTGAAGATGACATAATACATCCTTGCAAAAACCAGTGCAACTGGAACTGCCCAGATGAGTAAGTCTGCGATAAAGTCTTTTGGAAGTCCACGACGTATGGCTTCACGGTTGACTAATACGTACCCTAGTAAGGCACCAAGAATGATAATAACGCCATACCAATATATCGGCCAGCCGAAGATTTCAAAGGCAACGGGGTTTAATGGTTGTACATTAGAAAGCAGCATTTTCTTCACTCATTTCTAGGCATTTGATCAAAAATTCCATGAACTTGACAATAAGTTGTATGAGAATTTTCTTTCCCGAATAGATAGTTTTACCTGTGTAATAGCATTAAGGTATTTACAAATTCTAAAACTACGACTTACGTTAAGACAAAAATGTGATCCTATATTACACGCAATATAAGATCACAAAATCATACCATCACTTAATGCTCACCAAACGGCGACCATGGGCTTTTCCACGTTAGGGCAATGGTAGTCGTTAATTTGTTTCCAGTGGCCCTTCCCAAACGGCCATTCCTCCACCAAAATTGGCGACATCATCAAATCCTTGATTAACAAGAAAGTCCGCACTATCAACCCCCATGCTCCCTGTGTGGCAAATTAAGATGATACGGTTGTTATCGCTCAATTCGTTATAACGTTGTTGAAATTCATCGTAAGGAATATGAATCGCACCGGGGATATGTCCTTCGTCGTAAAGCTCTTTTTCACGCAAGTCAACCAATTCAACGTTTTCCTTACCAATCTCTGCACTCACCTTGTTTTGGTTAATCTCTACCCACTCCCCTGTTTCCTCGGCTTCAGGTTCAACTGTAAATGGGTTAAACGTTAGAAGAAACACTAAAGTTATTACCGTCAAAACAATGGGTATGATATATTTACCCCGCAATTGCTCCCCCCCTTTATAAATATCCAGATGATGAAGTTATTGACCCTTTAACATTCAATGTATGCCCCCTTACTGAGGAATCATTGTGTTTTTCTCCTTTTATCATTCCTCATCTTTCCTCATAGTTCTAGTGTAGGTGAAAAAAGTGAAGAAAAAATGAAGTATTTTTATGAAAGATACAAAAGCTGCCGGTGTTCCATAGATCTCCATAGTTTTTTCATATATTTTTTCTATACTGATAAAAAAACGTATGGAAAGGGATGAAAGAAAAGAATGAGCCGAGCGATCAAAAAACATATTACCTTGTTCATTGTAACCGTGGCACTTATGGCTTTCTTTCTCTTTTTAAGAAGAGAATGGGATCCGATGCATGCCTGGAACCGTGCTTTTGCCGACATATCTGTTCTTTACATCGTAGCGATTCTCCTTCTTGGATCCTCTTCAAAGTTCAGCAACAGCATGAAATTATTGCTGCACTGGAGGAAACAGTTGGGAATTTGGGTGGCCATAACGGCTTTTGCTCATGTTTACATTATTTTTGACGGTTGGATTATGTGGGACTTCATGAGGCTGTTCTTTGTCTTTAATCCCATGACAAATAGTTATGATATTGATCCAGGCTTTGCCATCGGTAACCTTATTGGCATAGTGGCCTTGGTTTATTTATTTGCACTTTTCATGACCTCGAATAAAAAGAGTATAAAAGTGCTTGGTCGAGAAGGTTGGAAATACCTCCAACAGCGTGTGCACCTATATTATATTTTGGTCGTTCTACACACGGTTTATTTCTTGTTCTTTCACATCCCGTTACCAAATTTTGCTCGAATTCCATTTCTATTTTTAATTGTTATCGTGTGGGCTGCACATATCTTTGGTTTTATTAAAGTCCTTTCGGAGAGGAATCAAAAAAATTAGCTGGTTTGAAACCTAAATAAATGACAATCTCCATTGGAATGATGCAAAAGCTTTTACCTATCTTTTGTGGAGATTTTTTTGAAGCGCAGGAGGCCTTAACAAGCGCTATAGGGGAGGAGATCGGAAGTTGGCTGACGGTGGGTGGGTTCTTTGCCGGTATGTTGCTGGGGGCGTTGATCGACAAGCTCGTTCTTAATCAAGGCAACCCTCATAAAGTGAAAAAAGTAGAAGAGATGGATCAATCTCCCCCCAATCGGCCAGAAATCCGGAACTAATGAGAATGGGGGGGTTCACCGCACTTGCCATAACCATTCACAACTTTCCGGAAGGCATTGTTGCCTTTACCGCGGCTTTACAAGAACCTACGATCGGCGTTGCCATAGCGATCGCAGTTTCCCTTCACAATATCCCGGAAGGCATCAGAGTATTTATCCCCATATATTATGCAGCAGGAAGCAGAAAGAAAGCACTTTTGTATCCATTCTTGTCAGGGTTATCAGAGCCCCTCGGTGCGGTGGTCGCATTTATGGTCTTGATGCCTTTATTAAATGATATTCTGTTCGGCATCGTATTTGCTTCCGTTGCCGGGATTATGTTTTTATCTCATTGGATGGGCTCATTCCTGCGGCTGAAAAATATAATAAAGAGCATTCCTCGATTTATGGGTTTTCGTACGGCTGTCACGGCGTTTAGCTTGCAGTGCTTTCCTGAAAGAGGAAAAAAGCTACCTTGTGAGTATGTGATTTATAGCGTGCACTTTTCATCCGGTCTAATTGACTGTGAAACAGATTCCCTATTTGAGTTTAATATACATTACCCCCCTAATGCATTTTTGCATTTATCATATGTTGATATTATAGCCATAAAATAGTGGTAAAGGACAAGGAGTATGATTAAATGATTACGGGGTATATGTATATAATTGGTTTCTTATCCATACATCTGGGTTTCATTTTTTCCATTTATTTTTTTAGCAGATATAAAGGTAGCCTTATGGTCAATATGATGATGACCATGGCTTTGGCCATGGTATTTGGCTTGTCATTAGGTTTTTTCATCGGAATCGTTCTTCATGGAAATTTGTTATATTCGACCTTGTTCAGCATAACCTTTGCTGGAATCACCGGATTTATTCTCGGTATACGCTTACATGTGCTAGCGAGTATTGAAGGGCTTTTTTCCGGGATCATGGCAGGGATGATGGGAACAATGGTTATAGAAATGCTCACGATTTCGGAAGGGGCAGCCCTCCTGTTGATCAGCTTGTTATTGCTAATGGGCACCACAATGTTTTGTATTCGCCACGTCCTTCAGGAAAGATTTTCAACTTTCATTCAAAAATATGATTATGTCCTGCTCGTTGCAACGTGTATGTTAATGCTACTCACATTCTGGACCTTCCCCTTTTCAAGTATGGAAAAGCAACCACCCCCGCAACACGAGGAAAACCATCATATAATGATGATCGGCGAATCGGAAAAAAATCCAATTAATGAGGAGGAAGACATTCTGCCAAATACAATCTACCCCCTCAGAACGAGCTATAGAATAGCGTAGTGGGAATCATGACTTTCATGGTGTCTTCAAAGATTCTCCATATTTATTTGTTATGATTTGTGTTGAGTACGAGGATAAAAAGAAGGGAGGGATTCCGCATGAAAAACAAAAAGTTCTTACTCATTCCATCACTTGCTATTGCTGCTGTCTTGGTCGCAACCCCGATCGGTATTACATGGGCATCTGGAGATCATAGTGAAGGCGGTATGATGAATGGAATGATGATGGATGCTATGAATTCCCCAGAGGGTGAAAAGATGATGAATGCTTGTCAGGATTTCATGTTTTCCAATAGCGGATCAGATTAACTGGAGATTGAAAGTCTGATGGGTGCTCTCAGCTGCAGAAAAAATAGCCAAACTTAACTGAAGCCCTATGATTGAAAATCAGAATCAGCTCATGCATAGCATAAAAGGCGCAATCCTAGATTAAAGGAAAGCGCCTGATTACGTGTAACCTTGTTTCTGATAAATTTATTTACCTAGTATCTCTGCTTCTAAAGTATTGAAGTTAACGCCGTTGTTATTGCAGCAATCCGCTAATTTCCCGTCAATAGCAACCGATGGGACCGATTTAACCCCATACTCTTTAGCTTTATCATCACATTCGTCGGTGTCACATTTCTTATTCAAATCATACACAACAACTTCATGCTCAGCACTATATTGCGTAAGGTCTTTGACTTGTTTTACAGTCCCTTCACAGATAGGGCAACCTGACGTAAATACTTCAACTAATTTTTTAGCCATCTTCGATCTCTCCTCGTATAGTAAGTTTAAGCCCTTCAAATCTTGGGCAAATTCCACAAGATATTTTGTAGATTCATATGGTTTTTCCTTGGATGTCTCTAGATATTTCTAGATAATGATCATAGGATCATTTGGGACAATTCTTTTCTCTCCTGTGGTTCGACCACAACTAAAGACTGTCTCTCAGTGTACGTGCGGCACTTCCTACTCGCAGGCTGAGCCCTCGGCCTCTTGAACTCAGGGGAAGCAGCCCCTGGGGCGGCTTTCAATGCCGATGGAGTTCTGATACACGAGGTTGATGATCGGCGTTCACACTAGAGATATCTCGAGGCGTCCAAAGAACGACCGAATGATTCTACAATGAAAGGAGGAATCCCCCCATGCGAATGTTTGTCGGGCTTGACGTTAGCTCGTTTGATATGAAAGTGTGTGTGCTTGATCAAGAAGGTGATCAGCTTTCGGTTTTTACGGTTTCCAATGACTGGCCGGGTGCCCAGGTGCTCAAAGAACGGTTGCTCGAGCTCTTGGCCGATACAGAGGTTGACATCCTAAAGATCGGTCTGGAGTCCACATCCGTCTACAGTTTTCATCCATCCATGTTCTTGCATGATGACGATGATTTAAAACCCTATGGCGCCCAAGTCTTTGTGATCAATCCGAAGCAGATCGCCAACTTTAAAAAGAGCTTCGCAGACATGAACAAGACCGATGAGATTGACGCCTTTGTGATCGCCGATTATATGCGTTTCGGGCGCAATCAGATGTCCGTTGTCAAAGAAAGCCAATACGTGGCTCTCCAGCAGTTGACACGTTCGCGTTATCACTTGACCAAAGCGATGACGAAAGAGAAACAACACTTCTTGCAGCACTTGGAGTATAAATGCAACACCTTTTCCAAAGAAGTGGATTCATCGGTGTTTGGCCATGCTATGATGGAACTCTTTCTTGAAAAATACAGCCTGGATGAACTTGCCCAGCTTCCGCTTGAGGACCTGGCTCGGTTTCTTCAAGAGAAAGGGAGAAATCGTTTTCCCGATCCGGAACGTAAATTGCAATATTAAATGCAACACTTCCATCATGGACCGTGGCACAGGGTTTCCTGGGTTTATCCGGGGCGGGCTAGCCCGCCCCGGATAAAGCTCGCGCAAAAACGTCATCGGGCGTTTCATAGCCTAAGATTTTACGTGGGAGACTGTTCATCCATTTTTCTACGTCTTGCAGCTTTTCGTCCGTGTACGAATGGATCGCTTCACCTTTCTTGATAAATCGTCGTATCAGCCCGTTATGGCGCTCATTGGAGCCACGCTCGTACGATGCAAAGGGGTGGGAAAAATAGATGGAGATCCCTTCTTTTTGGCCTAGGGTATCTAACTCGCTAAATTCCGATCCATTGTCGGCGGTGATCGTCTTAAATACCGAGGTAAGATTCTTTTGATAAGGTGCTAATATGGCATTCAGCCCTTTCTCAACGGAGGGTGCATTCTTTTCCTCGAGACGCACCATGAGTTCTTTTCGCGTCTGTCGCTCCACCAACGTGAGAAGGGCTTCATCGTTCGATTTCTTCCCAATAACCGTGTCGATTTCCCAGTGCCCAAAGGTTTCTCGGGTGTCCACCGAAGGACAGCGTTCATCGATGCTTGTCCCATAAACGCGCTTGTTTTCGCGGGAGCGTTTTTTCTTGGTTGACCGCCGGAGCTTGAGCGGCAGATCCATATTGATAACCGTTAATTGCCCGGCATCGATCCAGTTGTAAAGGGTTTTGGCGCAGGGGATGTAGGTACTTTGCCACTCCGGGCATTTACGGGCGTAACCCACGAGGACATCAGGCGACCATTTGTCCTTCAAGATTTTCTTCTCGGCGAATGCTAGAAACGCAGAAGCCTTGGGGCGCACAGAAGGACATCCGCTGTTTTGACGATGGGCTTCATAAACACGCGCCCCGGCATCCGGATAATACTTTTTATACGATATTCGGTTCGTATCCATCTGTTGGACTGTCCCCCGTTTTTTCTCGCGGGAGAGCGTGCTGACATGGCGGTCCATTTTCTTTGCGATGGCTCGTAAAGACAGCCCCATCGTGAGATAGGCGGAGAATTCCCCTCGCTCTGTCTCGGACAAATGTGAAAACGTACGTCGGGTTGTGTTAGAATCAGTGTTAGCCATCGTTGAGACCTCCGTGTGTTAAGTGTTGTGGTGACATTAATGATACACGGTCTCACGATGGTTTTGTTGTTTAATTTATGTGTTGCAATTAATTTTACAATGAACCTCCCGATCCGGAAGCTGTCGCCGCATCCATCCAGAAAGCCGTCCGTTCATCGTACCGATTGGACAAAGTGGTCGAAGATTCCATCGATGTACTTTTAGGAACGTCCATTGAGCTCATTCGTTCCTTCCAAAAGCAAATCAAGGCGATCGATCAGTCCATTACTCGGATCATGAAAGGACTGACGCAGACGCTGGAATCAATCCCGGGCATTGGTCCGGTCTTCGCCGCAGGCATCATTGCCGAACTCGGTCAGATTGACCGGTTTCCCGATGAAACAAAAATAGCTAAATATGCGGGACTGTACTGGCGAAAACACCAGTCCGGGCGGTTTACCGCCGAAGATACTTCACTGACACGTCAAGGGAACCATTATTTGCGTTATTACCTCGTTGAAGCCGCCAACTCGGTACGAAGGCAAATTCCGGAATACCAAGTCTTTTATCAGAAGAAGTATCAAGAAGTCCCGAAACATCAACACAAACGTGCACTCGTGCTCACGGCAAGAAAACTCGTGCGATTGGTGGATGCGCTGCTACGCAAAAACCAACTCTTTACGCCAGAAAGGGGCGTGAACCTCTGACCGACATCGGCTGAGGGCTAGCCTTTCATTTTACCAGTATTTTACATTTTATTACTGGTGTTGTTCAGTGCGCGCTTTTTTCGCCTAAATGTCCTTTGACAACTTCATTTACTGTGATTTTGAACTTGACATATTACCGCAGGTCTTTAGATAGGTTTGTAATGATTGGACACTGGTCTTTAGGGACACCTGAACCCGGACAATTTGCTGCTAATTCTTCTAATAATGATTTCATGTGAATAAATTCGTTTATTTTCGAGTCAATTTCTTGGATTTTATTATTTGCAAATTCGTACATATCTTCTGAACGAAAGTTTTCGTTATGAGAAGCTAATAGCAGCTTTTTAATTTCTTCAAGACTAAATCCAACATTCTGGGCACGTTTAATAAATTGAATGTCTTGTACCACCTCTTTCGGAAACATTCTGTAGCCAGATTTTGTCCGAGGAGGTTCAGAAATAAGCTCACGTTTTTCATAATACCTTACTGTTTCAACATTAACGTTCGAGGCATTTGCTAATTGACTTACCGATAAACCATTCATTCCTTTCCCTCCTCGGTTATTATGGTAAAGTCTGTACCCTGATACAAAGTCAAGGCACGTAATTCGATTTTCATCCGATTGCTTATAGAGCCAAGAGTATTTACTTCATTTTGAGCGTCTGGGCATTGATCGCTACGATGACGGTACTCAGTGACATGAGGACCGCACCTAAGGCTGGATCAAGGAGAAAACCCCATGTAGCAAGCACACCTGCTGCGAGTGGAATCGCCACAATGTTATAGCCGGCGGCCCACCAAAGGTTTTGAATCATCTTGCGATAAGTGACTCTTGACAGATCGACAATGGATACGACATCGAGGGGGTCACTATTGACGAGTACAACATCGGCTGTTTCCATGGCGACGTCTGTACCTGCTCCAACGGCGACGCCGAGATCGGCATTTGCAAGTGCGGGTGCATCATTAATGCCATCCCCGGTCATACCAACCCGTTTTCCGTCAATCTTTAGTTCTTTAACTTTTTCTGCTTTTTCATGAGGAAGGACTTCGGCAATGACTTGATCGATACCAATCTGTTTGGCCACTTCCTGGGCCACTTTTTCGTTGTCACCGGTTAGCATCACGGTTTCGATGCCGATTTGGTGCAATCGCTCAACGGCTTCCTTGGCGGATTCTTTGACGACGTCAGCTAAGGCAATGGCACCGAGTAATGTTTGCTCCTGAAGGACAAAAACAACGGTTTTGCCTGTTTCGGCCAGTTTGGAAAAGTCTCTCTCATCGTAGCTGATTCCTTCCCTTTGCAGATAACCCGGACTAACGACCGAAATTGTCTTGCCGTCAATTTTTCCGGTAATGCCTGCGCCAGTCATCGAATCAAAAGCTTCCGGTTGAGGAATATCGATGTTTTCTTCTCTTCCTTTTGCAACAACCCCGGCAGCAATCGGGTGCTCCGATTGTGATTCAAGGGAAGCCGCCAGCCTTAGTAGTTCCTCTTCGGATACATCCTTCTCCGGGAGAATGTCTGTAACTCCGAATTCCCCATGCGTGAGTGTTCCGGTCTTATCAAAAATCATCGTGTCTATCCTTCTGGCACTTTCAAATCCGATGCGGTTTCTAATAAATAACCCTTTCTGAGCTGAAATCCCTGTGGAACGCGCGGCTACTAACGGAATCGCGAGACCGAGGGCGTGCGGACAAGAAATAACAAGCACGGTGACCATTCGGGTGACCGCGAACTCTGTGCTCACACCAAGTCCCATCCAAGTGCTGAAGGTCACGATTCCGGCAACAACAGCAACATAGAACAACAGTTTTGCGGCGCGATCCGAAAGCATCTGTGTTTTTGATTTGCTTTCCTGTGCCTCTTTGACGAGTTGAACGACTTGCGATAAATACCCTTCGTCACTCGTTTTGGAGACTTCGATCGTTAACGATCCAGAGGAGTTGATGGCTCCCCCGATGACTTCGTCCTCTTCTCCTTTTTCAACCGGTTCAGACTCCCCGGTAAGCATCGATTCATTGATCGAGGATTTTCCTTTTAAAATGTGTCCATCTGCCGGTATTTTCTCGCCCGGCTTAATAAGAAGACGATCTCCCTTTTTAAGCTCAGATACAGCGACGGATGTTACCTGATCGTTATCATCGAGTTTATTGGCTTCTTGAGGCATCAGCTCCACAAGAGATTCAAGGGAATCGGAAGCTTTCATGACGGATTTCATCTCGATCCAATGACCAAGAAGCATGATGGCAATCAATGTTGCTAGCTCCCAAAAGAAATCCATCCCCTCAAGGCCGAAGACCGTAGCGGCACTGTAGACATACGCAACAGTGATGGCAAAGCCGATGAGCGTCATCATCCCCGGGGATTTATCTTTGATCTCATTTACAAGACCCGTTAAGAAAGGCCAACCGCCGTAGAAGAAGACGATGGAGGCCAAGATGAGCTCAACGGCTGTATCGCCGGGAAATGCAACGGTATAGTTAAAAAACATCTGGATCATATCGGACAATATGATAATGGGTATAGCCAAAATAATCGTGACGAAAAAGCGTTTCTTAAAATCAGCCATCATATCTTCATGATTGCCATGGCCGTGATGGCCGTGGCCGGAATGACCGTCATCCCCATGGCTGGAATGGTTCCCATGGCTGCTGTGATGAGCATGGTCGTCATGGTCACGGTTATGTTCATGGTCATGATCATGATGATCATGTTGGCTATGTGGCTCGTCATGATCATGGTTATGATGACCATCTTCGTGATGAGCATGATGGCCATCGTCTTTGTGATGGTGATGTTCATGCTCATGATGATCTTTATTCGACATTATATCCCCTCCTTATAATCAATATACCCAGTATAGGTATATAGTAAACATGCTTGTAGTCCTGTTAACGATAGCATTCGCCATTGATAAGATTTCTATAAGCTATGTTTTGATGAAGATTTAAACCACTTTATGATAGCGCATGGAGAAAAAACATATATGCGCTTGTCATAATAACAGGAAAGTGATCGTTTAAGGCTGCAATGAAAAAATATAATCTAACCATTTACATACCATATGGGGGTATGGTATATTGATTTCAGAAACTGATCTTCCCGATTTGTATATTGTTTCATTCGCCTTAACAGAAGGAGGGAGTGGATGGATTTACATGGCGTTTGTCACCATCTTCTACTGTGCAATGGGAAATCTTGCATCAGTAACGGTGCTGAAACAGTCACCAAGGCGATACGAAAAGACATCCGCGATCAAAACTTAACGGATACGATCCACACGACAAAAACGTTGTGTAATGGTCAATGCAAGTACGGTCCTATTGTTGTTTTATACCCTCAAGGGTATTGGTATCGTTCCATGACACCGACGCTTGGGAAAGCACTCGTGGGAAGCATTGGTACTCACCATCCGTTGAAACAATCTCTTCTTTATTCATACGCACGCAAAGGATTTCGATCAGAGCTTTTCTAACGAGGAGAAGGAGATGAAAACAAGTGGAACAAAAAGAAGCGTCCCTACAAATCGCAGGCATGACCTGTGCGGCTTGTGCCACAAAAATTGAGAAAGGTCTTGCCAAAATCGACGGGGTCAGCGAAGCAAATGTGAATTTTGCGATGGAAAAAACCAATGTTGTTTACGATCCCGATCAAACGGATGTCCAAGATTTTGAAGCGAAAATTGATAAACTTGGGTATCAAGTGATTCATGAAAATCAAACCTTTGATATTTCGGGCATGACCTGTGCGGCTTGTGCGACAAAAATTGAAAAAAAGCTCTCGAAAATGGAAGGAGTCTCTTCGGCAACGGTCAATTTTGCCATGGAGAATGCTTCCGTTGAATATGATAAAGGCCAAGTATCCGTCGGTAATATGATCGAAGGGATCCGCAAATTGGGATATACCCTTAAACCGCAACAATCACGGGAAGAATCAGCAAGTACGAAAGATCAAGAAATACGCAAGCAAACCGGCAAATTTATTTTTGCGGCGATTTTAACGTTGCCATTGTTTTGGACGATGGTGGCCCACTTTGAGTTTACGTCCTTCCTCTATATGCCGGATATGTTTATGAATCCTTGGGTGCAGCTAGCGCTTGCGGCTCCCGTACAGTTCTTCGTTGGGGCCCAGTTTTACAGTGGTTCCTACAAAGCCTTGAAAAACAAAAGTGCAAACATGGATGTATTGATTGCCCTCGGAACAACGGCGGCCTTTTTCTATAGCATCTTCTTGGGTTGGGAATGGTATGCCACTGGGCAACAAGGGATGCCGGAGCTTTACTTTGAGACGGCTGCCGTGATTATTACGCTCGTGGTCCTCGGGAAACTGTTTGAAGTACGTGCCAAAGGACGCACGAGCAAAGCGATTGAAAAGTTGCTCGGTATGCAAGCCAAAACGGCACACATCATTCGTAATGGCGAGGAAATGAAAGTCGCTATTGAAGAAGTGCTTGTGGGAGACACGGTTATGGTGCGCCCCGGAGAGAAAGTGCCGGTGGACGGAAGGATTCATGAAGGGCAATCGGCCATGGACGAATCGATGATCACTGGTGAAAGTATCCCGATTGACAAGAAACCAGGAGACGAGGTCATCGGGTCAACGATCAATAAGAATGGGCTTCTCAAAGTCGAAGCGACGAAAGTCGGGAAAGATACGGCGCTTTCCCAAATTGTGAAAGTTGTAGAAGAAGCGCAAGGAAGCAAGGCAAATGTCCAACGGACGGTTGATAAAGTGTCAGGGATTTTTGTGCCCGTCGTTGTCTTGTTTGCCATTGCAACGTTCCTTGTTTGGTATTTCGTGATCAACCCCGGGGATTTACGTTCAGCGTTAGTGCCCCTCATTACCATCCTCGTCATCGCTTGCCCCTGTGCGCTTGGATTAGCAACACCAACATCCATTATGGCAGGTACGGGTCGCTCTGCTGAAAATGGTGTGCTCTTTAAGGGCGGCGAGCACTTGGAAAACACACGTGGGATCCAAACGATCGTACTTGACAAGACGGGCACAGTGACAAAGGGAGAACCTGCATTGACAAATGTCGAAGTAGCTCCTGATTTCAATGAGGAATCAGTGCTTGCCATCGTCGGTGCCGTAGAGAAAAACTCGGAGCACCCCCTTGCAGAAGCGATGGTCAAAGGCATTGAAGAAAAAGGAATCTCGTTGCGAGAGAGCGAAGGTTTCGAAGCGTTGCCAGGATTTGGAGTGCGTGCCTTTGTCGATGGAGACGAAGTCCTTGTCGGGACACGCAAACTCATGCAAACATCTTCTGTCCCGATCGGATCTGCTGGTGATGAGATGTCCGTCCTCGAGAAAGAAGGAAAGACAGCGATGCTCATTGCTATTGACGGCAAGTATGCCGGGATGATTGCTGTTGCCGATACGGTGAAAGAAACGTCCCAAGCCGCGATTAAACGGCTGCATGACCTCGGCTTAGAAGTGGCTATGCTGACGGGAGACAATCAGCAAACGGCCGAAGCGATCGGCAAGCAAGTCGGAATTGACCGTGTGATTGCAGAAGTGGTTCCGGAACAAAAAGCCGAAGAAATTAAAAAGATCCAAGACCAAGGCAAAAAAGTTGCCATGGTTGGCGATGGCATTAACGATGCACCGGCACTCGCGGTCGCCGATATTGGGATGGCGATCGGAACAGGGACAGATGTGGCGATTGAATCCGCCGATATTACGCTTATGCGCGGCGACTTGCACAGTGTGGCTGATAGCGTGCAGCTCAGTACAAAAACGTTTCGCAACATTAAGCAGAACCTATTTTTTGCCTTCTTTTACAATACGGCATCCATCCCGATTGCCGCAGCCGGTCTACTTGCTCCATGGGTGGCCGGGGCAGCGATGGCCTTCAGTTCGGTATCCGTTGTATTGAATGCCTTGCGTTTGCAACGTTTGAAGTTAAGCCGATAAGGAGGAAAGAACATGAAAGTAAAACACTGGGCGCTCGTGGGGGTCTTGTATGTGGCGGTTGTTATTGGCAGCTACACGGCCATCACGGGTGAGAATCCGTTAGAGAGCAATGATATGCATGAAGATCACGGAAGTGGTGAAGAAAGAATTGAAAGCCATGAAGCTTCTTCCGCACAAAACGAGGAGGGCGAATAAATGGATCATCAGTATGACAACATGGAAGGAGAATCTGAAATCCATACCAACGTTTTTTATAACGATGGTGAGGTTCGCGTTCAATTGGAGGATGTGTACGGAACAGTACCTGAATTGGAAAAACCACGAAAAAGAGATGCATTTGATCATCGTCTCCAATGATCTGGAATCCTTCATTCACCTCCACCCGAAACGCGTGGAAAACGGGGTCTATGTGGCGTCGAAAGAACTTGAGGGTGGCAGTTACCAAGCTTTTGTCGATATTGCTCCGAAGAAGCGAAACAATGTTGTCCAACCGAATGACTTTCAGGTAGGCGAAGAGGATCAGCCCAGTCCCTTGGTTTCCCTCTCAGCGAGTGAAGATCGGACTCAAGGTATCGATGGGAAGACGGCCACCTTGGAAGCCGAAGGTTTGAGCACCAACGGTCCTACGACGCTAGACTTTTATTTGCATGGTGAAGATCCGGAACCCTATTTGGGGGCCCTGGGACACGTGGTCATTCTTGATGAGGACGCGGAGACATTTATTCATGTCCATCCGACTTCGGACAATGGAACCACTTTTGAAACCCATATTGATCACCCAGGGCTGTATAAGGTATGGGCAGAGTTCAAGTATGAAGATGACGGTCTTATCACGTTTGCATTTATCATTCAAGTGGAGGAATGAGAGGAGGATTAGTATGTATGAACTCGAGCTATATACGCATCCACTTTGTTCCGACTGCAAAGAAAGTAAAGCGTACTTGGACGAACAAAATGTGCTATACACGGAGTATGACGTAAGCAAAGCAGCCGAGAAAGAAGATGCCTTAAAAAAACAAACCGGATCGAAAGTTGTACCGGGTTTTGTTTTCACCAAAAAGTCACTGCTGGGAAAAATGAAAAGACCACTAGTCTTTACTGGATTTGAACGCAATGCATCTGAGATAAAATCGTTGATTCAAAAGATGTGATTTTACCGTAAACTAGGAGTGGATCAGCACATGATTACCGTGTATACATCGTCAAGTTGTTTGTCATGCCGGAAAACAAAGGAATGGTTACGAGAACATCGGCTTCCCTTTCGTGAAATAGATATCACGAAAACGAAACTGACCATCGATGAGGTCAAACACATTTTTTCATTGACGGAGAATGGCATCGATGATGTGATTTCGAGACAATCGAAAGCTTTTGCCAGATTGGCGATCGATATGGAAGATTTATCTTTGCATACGCTCTTCCACATCATTTGTAAACATCCAACGCTTTTAAAACGACCGATTATTATGGATGATAAGCAGTTGCTCGCCGGCTATCATGATGAGGAGATTCGTCGCTTTCTCCCACGATCTGTTCGGAACCAATTAAAGGAGGGGATATATGTGTAGGCAATGACGTTAGAATAAATGATATCATGCAAGATCCTACACGAAATTGGGAGAAGCAATTGCAAACACGTGCCGAAAGTTATTTAGCTATACAAGGTACACGAAAGGAGCAAAGAATCATGAAGGAAATGACATTAAACGTACAAGGGATGTCTTGTGGCCATTGTGTAAACTCCATTGAAGGTAATGTCGGCAGCCTAAATGGCGTAGATAATGTGCAGGTTCATTTGAGTGAAGGAAAAGTAGATGTCACCTTTGATCCGAACAAAGTAGATCTGGAAAAAATTACAGAAGAGATTGAAGATCAGGGATATGATGTAGCCTAAAGCCAAGTGGAGGGATCGCGCGCGTAAGTGCACGGTCCCTTTAACCAATGAAAGGAGGTAACACATATGACAGCGCAAGAAAAAAGAACGGTCCAGCCAAACAAACAAGAATTACTCAATCGTTTGAAACGCATTGAAGGTCAAGTGCGTGGGGTGCAAAAGATGATTGATGAGGATAAGTATTGCGTGGATATTCTCCATCAAATCTCGGCGATTCAATCAGCCATGAAAAAGGTGAGTATTGCTTTGATGGAAGATCATACAAACCACTGTGTCGCCAATGCCATCCAAGAAGGTAACAAGGAAGAAATGATCGATGAATTGATGGATGTCATGAAGCGATTAATGTGAATGTAGAACGAGGTGCTTAACGGGCGCGATCGTAATAAGAAAACCAGTATGTGAAACTGCTTTGGATTGTCGAGTTCGCGTTGGCTGCTATCTACGAGAGTTTTCATAGTTTGCATGGTTTGAAATATCGGGAGGATCAAATATCATGTTTCCGAGTTTTTGTGCAGCTGTTTCTTGTAATCCTGGCATTAAGTGCGAGTAGGTGTCAATTGTAACTTGGATGGAGTTGTGACCTAATCTTTCTTGAACAATTTTGGGATGGAATCCTAACTTTAGTAAATGTGTTGCATGTGTGTGCCTTAATTCATGGAATGTAATGGGTTTGACGTTTAAAGATTTTCTAATTTGATAATATGCTCTAAGTAAATTTCGATGAGAAATGAGGGTTCCCCACTTTGTGGAAACAACTAAATTCTTATTTTCATAAGCTTTTCCTAATTTTAATTGCTGTTCTTTTTGCCATTTCCAATGTCTTTGTAACTCGTCTACGGTTTGATCTGGAATAGAAACAAGACGGGCACCAGCATCTGTTTTAGTTGTGCTGATTTCCATATTTCGGCGTAACGACTTATCTACAGATATCGTTTTCCGTTCCATATCAATCTGATTCCATTGTAGTGCCAATATTTCACCCTGCCTCATGCCTGTAGATAAAGCGAGGTGGAAGGCTATATATGAATAATGTTTTTTTGCTTTTTTTAAGAATTCTTGTGTTTCTTGCTCATCCCATATCTCAATCCTTGTTTTCTCAAATGAAGGGAGATCTGCCAAAGTTGATGGATTGTCTTTGAGGTGCTTTTTCCTTATAGCCTCGTTCAATCCAGCCTTACAGATGGAATGATGGATTTTTCGAATTGTTGCGGGCGATAACTCTTTTTCATTTAGCAAATGATTATAAAAATCGTCGAAGTCCTCAACCTCTAGATCTGTCAGCTTAATGTTATGAAAAAACTCTGAAACGTGCATATCGACAAGATACTGATAAGTTTTAGCTGTTCCTTTTGATAGAGAGTTTTTGCGTCCGTTCACCCAGTTTTGAAGAAACTCAACAAATGTAATGTTTTGTGGTGGAACATAGGTACCTTCATTCACATCATTAAGGATATTGGACATGGCTTTTTCAGCTAACTTTTTTGTTTTATACCCAGAATAACGTTTCTGTTTCCTTTTTCCACGCTTATCTCTACCGTAATCAATCCTAAAGCCATATCCGTTAGCAGTTTTGTATACTGAACCTCTCATATAATCTTCCCCCCTTTTATGGTGATGTGTGCTTTAATCTGATCCATGCGTCTTTCAGCAAAAAAGATGGGAATATTAAATACATAGGATAATGTGTACGGTGTTATTTCACAAATTTTTTTGATCAGAAAGTAGGGCATGGAAGCGTGTAAAGCAAATCTATATGCTTGCAATTCCATAAAAAATGATACACCCTTTAACGCTTTTTTCTGGTCAATATTATGAAGGAGAATATGACCAAGTTCATGGAAGAAATCCCAACGTTGATAATGAGAAGGTATACGCTTGTCCAGGGATATTAGTTTGTAATGGCCAACTTGTAGGGATGACGTTTGTGAATAAGAATAATCGAGATCAATCATGAACCGTCGGCTGAGTGTTTCTAATGAAAGATCATCCAACGAGCAAATGTTTCTTTTTTTGTAGGCTTCACTAACGATCTGGCGAATGGTTGAATGAAACATTTTACCCACCCCTATAAAACATATGTTCGGTTTAATGTATAATAAAGGATGAGGAGAGAAACGTCAACCAAATTTTAGAAATTTAATTCATTTTTTTCTTTAATAGAAAATCAGAAAGGGTAAAGATCGTACAAGACTATTTCACTCTTCTTTATCTCCCTTTCTGTACAGTTCCTCCCACCGCTTTTTCATTTTCCGAAATCGCTGTAATTCTTCTTCCAGATGCTCTTTTTCTTCTGCTGTTAGACTTTCGTATCCCCCGGAAAAGAAAATTTTCTCTTCCTCGTTATCAGCTGCAGGAAGCGATTGAGTATTGGGGTCGTCGGTGAGACCGAGTAGGTAGTCGGTGGTTACATCGAAGTATTCAGCAATTTTTCGTAACGTATCATAATCAGGGTTTCGTGTCCCTCGTTCGTATGCTGTATATGCTGGTCTAGTGATCCCTAATATAGGGGCCATATCTTGTTGGGTTTTTTTATTTGCTTTTCTTAATTGCGTTAATCTATCTTTTAACACGATAAAAACACCGCCTTTTCACCTCCTTATTTTAATGTAACAATTAGTTACTTTAAACGTATTGTATCAAATCGAAACTTTTTTAGTGGAAAAGCTTGACATTGTAACGGAATGATACTATTATTAATGTAACGTATCGACACATGAGGTGATGAAATGAGAAAATGGCTTAAAGATATTAGGGATCAAAAAGGTTACACTCAGGAAAAAGTTGCGGAATTAGCAAATATCCACAGAGCATATTATACAATGATTGAATCTGGGACAAGAAATCCAAGTGTTACAGCTTCCAAAGCAATAGGAGAAGCACTTGATTTTCAGTGGACTATTTTTTTTGATGATGGATGTAACGATACGAAACAAATAATCGCGTCATTATAAAAAGGAGGTGATCAAATGAACCCGGTCGCCGAACGGTTAATTGTTCTTGTCCTGGAATCTGATAAAAGAACCCTCACTCAAGCAGAGTTGGTAGAACTTAACGAGAGCAAACAGTATTTCAATAATTTCTTCTGGGAATACGAGAAATTAAATGTCATGTCTTATGTCGCATCAGAGACCGACGATTACAAGTGGCAACATGACATTCTTGAACGTGTTGAACAACTGAAAGGAGGGCGAGCATGAGTATTGAAGAAACCATCCAGAAAGCTGTTCAGGAAGCCATTCAACCATTAGAAGAAAAGCTGGACAAACTGACTGTTCATGATGATCCATATCCTCGCAGGCTCACGGTTAAAGAAGCCGCAGAGATTCTCAGAGTTTCTGAAAACCGAGTAAGAGAACTCGCTAACTATGTCGAAGGTTTTCCGTCCACACGTGCTGAGGGTGAAAAGAGTCGAATTTATATCCCACGCGACCGCCTATATCAATGGATCGAGAATAACTATGAGCTCATCCCATAATGACTATCTATAATCTACCAATATATCGCGTCTAAAGGAGGACAAAATAAGGTGAATACGTACTATCGTAAATCAAATCTCGGGGAGTGGTTGCGATACTTTAGAATAAATAGCCGAGACTCTAGCATTGAATCGCAAAGTTCATTAGGAAAAGAGTTACATTTGGATCAAAAGCAAATCTCAAAAATCGAACGCGGGGAAGTAGAGCCACGAATCGAGACTGCTTTTAAATGGTGTGAGATTACTGGATGGGAAGAAGGTCAAGACATCATCGCTCATATGTATCAACTCCATCTTTTTGCAGTTCCGCCCGTACATCCTGAATTGAGCGCGCGTCTATCAGATTCAATTGGTAACATGCGTCAGCAAATGCTGACAGCCATTGAATCACTCGATCACATTGAAAGGGTCAACAATAAACGTAGGCCTGGCAGAGATTTAGAAATCGATGATGTATTAAAGAAGAGGATCAGCGATTTGTTCGACCTTATGCCAGCTGTAAAAAGCATGATGTACGCCGCAAAACGTGACATCGGTCTGGATATTAAAGAAATCAATCAAATGTGGACCCGTAGGTGCGTCGCAGATCAGGTGGTTATGCCGACAATGAGCCAAATGGAGCAGGAGAAGGTGATGGTGTGAAGGACAGGATGATTCTACATCTGTTCTATTGCTCGATTATCACGACAATGATTATTACAACGATATGGGGGTGAAAACATGCATCGACGCCAGCTTCAAGAACTCAAAGAGGACGTTGACATGGTGGACGATAGTGGAACAGTAGCGATCAACGTCAAGGAGTTGAAGGATCTAATCAGTGTGTATGAGGAGGCTAAATATGGAGCCGTTTCTTCCATATATGAATGAGGTGGGGAACAAGATTAACGAACAATAAAAAAATACATCCGTTTGAGTGGGGTGCTCAAACGGATTGAAAAGGGGTTAATTAACAAGATTATATTTCCATTGTATAGTATCCTTCACGGGTTCGCAATGGGAGGAGCCTAGGTTAAACAAAATCGAAGGCATGACGGCCATGTAAACGTAAGTAGGTGATGACATGAACTATATGAAGGAGCTTAACGCCTTTAGGGATTGGCTGCTTATGAACGATCTACCCACCAGTGCAATTGCTTTATGGCACACACTGATGTCCATAAACAATATGACCGGCTGGAAAGAACGATTCAATGCGCCAAATTCCACAGTAGAACGATTGACCGGACTTTCAAAGCAAGGGCTGGTTGATGCTCGAAAGGTACTGATCAATAATAACTTGATCGAGTATCAAAAAGGTAAAAGAAATCAAGCTCCTGTTTATAAAATGATTTCATTAGTCAACTCAGATGACTTAAGTTCTTACCATATACTTGACTCAAATCCCGACCAAACGCTTGACTTAACATCTGATCAGAACTTGACCATACCTAAACAGAAACGAAATGGTCATGAAGGAGAGGAAGATGAAGAGGAGACGCGCACAGAAGATCCATATGTTGTCTATCAAGAAAACTTTGGAGTGATGCGGCCGATGATCACCGAATCCATCAGCGATTGGTGTACTTTTTTCTCCTCAGAAGTTGTCGTTGCTGCAATGAAAAGAAGTATAAAGCAAAATGCTCGATCCTTTGCTTACATCGAAAGCATTCTCAGGAATTGGGCCCAACAAGGCATAAAAACGATCGATGATATCAAGGCATACGAACGACAGCCAAGCCAAACATCAAAGACCATTCCTTTTCCAAAGCATAAAGATCAGCGATTAGAAGCACTTCAACGAATGCGAGAAAAGAGGGAGTAAATCCATGGAGTACAATCTGGCTATAGATATTTTGGAATCGATTGCGGCTGTGTACCCCCGATTCGAACTTAGCGAAAAGAAAATCAAAATAATCATGCCTGCCCTTCTTAAAATGGATTATGAAGGCGTTATGGCCAATGTTGAGCGTCATGTAACAAAAAATCCCTTTCCACCTACGATCGCTGAAATTGCTTCGTACCCTGCTCAAAAAAATGAAAGCCTTGAGAAATGGCGGGAATGGGAATTGGAGGCGGCAAAAGTTTCTCAAGAACGTAAAAATCAATTCGCTATCGATCTTAAAAAGGTATTGGCAGAGAAAGCGAGTGATAAGAATGATTGACTGTATAGAGTCCGAGCATGCGGTATTAGGGTCGATTCTTATTGACCCTACATTGATACATGAGTCGGTGCTCCAACCCTCCAATTTCGCAAAGGTTGATCATTGCCTGATTTTTAAAGCCATGAGAACGGTCGCAGAGGAAGGAGCAGAACCTGAATTAGCCGCCGTTACAACAGCATTAGGAGAATCCACAAATCAAATCGGTGGGATTCAATACCTGACGCAGCTAGCAGGTTCAGTCGCAACGACTGCTACGTTTAACCATCATGAACGTAAAATAGTAGAAGCTTACCGGCTCAGAGAAAGCCGTAAAGCAGCGATTCGATACGTGGAAAATCCGAAAGATTCAGCTTTTCAGCGATTATTTCAGGAATTAACGGATCTTCAACGTTTGGGAGAGATCAACCAAGAGAAAACGTTAAAGGAATGGTTGTATGAGATCTCTGATGATATTAGTGGTACACAGAAAGAAAATCAGAACAGTTACAAGACAGAATATGAATCTTTTGATCAAATGACCGGCGGGTTACAACGGAAAGAATTGATTGTTGTCGCTGCTCGTCCCTCCATGGGGAAAACCGCCTTTGCATTAAACATTGGATCTAGCCATTGTAAAAACGAAGGCAGATGTCTTTTATTTAGCCTGGAGATGGGGTCCAAGCAGCTATTACACCGGATGATTTCGGCGGATGCCCAAATCGATGGTCAAAAATGGAAATTTCCCTCTCGATTTTTTAGTGAAGAAGACTATGATCGGGCAACGACTTCAATCGCCACGTTACTAGATTGGAAGTTAGATATGTACGAGAATACATCGTTGATCAATGATATTTGTTCCATTTCCCGCCAGACGGCAAGAGAAAACCCAGATGATGACTTACTCATCGTGATCGATTATTTACAGATGATCCAAGGTTCCGGACGTTATGAGCGTAAAGATTTGGAAGTAGGCGCCATTACTCGTGAACTTAAGCGACTGGCTACGGATCTCAATATTCCTATTGTTGTTTTATCTCAACTATCAAGAAATGTTGAAAACCGTCATAATAAACGCCCCGTGATGGCTGACCTTAGAGACTCTGGAAATATCGAGCAAGATGCGGATATAATTGCCTTTTTATATCGCGAGGAATACTATGACCAAGAATCCAAGCATCCAAACCAAGTAGAAGTGGATGTTTCGAAACAAAGAAATGGACCAACAGGAACGATTCATCTGGGCTTTATGAAAGAATGTGGGCGTTTCATTGATATCGACGGTAAGCATGAAAGGAATGTCGTATGAATCAATATCAATGTTTTGGTATGTTAATGAGCTACTATGAGACAGAAAAGGCAATTATCCCCCTTGAGGACCTAGAAAAAGGGGCCTCTTCAACGGAGTTAGTCCAGGGGTTGTATTTGTTCATCCATTATTTAAATGGTAAATATAAGTCCGTAAGTATAGATTCAAGTTCTTATGTCGAGGAATAAATGTCTGCCCATAACTGCATCAGAATGGAGGATATATCATGAATAAAATGGAGATTCATGAAGCTCTTATGAATTATAAATGGATGATTAACGTCCTTGTCACAAAACGTCAAGAAATGACTGGTGCTAGTCAAGCGATGGTATCAAAATATGGCATAGAAGCAACCCTGCCATCATCTGACAGCACTCCGTCTGACCCTGTATATAATGAAATGTTAAGGATTGACCGTTATGATAAAAACACGAAAAACTTGCAACGTAAAGTTTCATTTATCCAGCGCCATTCTGCAGGAATAACAGATATCAAAGATCAAATCATTTTAGATGAATTATTAAATGGAAAAACATTGCGGAGAATTTCTAGGGAGCATCATCTATCGGTTGCAGCTGTCAAACGGCGAAAAGATCATATTATCGAAGAGATGCATTTGAATGCTGAATGTGAACAATATGTACAAACGTAACAATGTAAACATCTGAAATTCTTTAGACAGATCAAAGAATAAATCTTTATAATAAAGGAAATACATTTATCTTTTAATCATTGAAAATCGTTCGTTGATGTTGTAGCATCTCCCTAACTCATCTTTCGGAAGGGTATTAGTTCAATAACTAGGCATTAACATTTTTGTCAGGAGGGATAGTATGAAAAACAACAAAAGTTTCCTTTTCGGAGGAGTGATTAGTTTTTCCTTGTTACTAACAGGATGTGGTGAGAGTGCAGGGGTGGAATCTTTGTCACCGCAAGAGATGGAGGAGTATTTGAAAGAAAATGAGGAAGCTTTTGTCTTAACGACAAATACTGAGGACGAGGAAGAATACCAAGATGCCGTAAATATTGTTGGCGAGAATATTGATAACATTCCTGTTAAAGAAATAAATGCAAAATCAGATCAGATGCTTGATAATGATCTTTTGTTAGAGGATATTGGCATTGATGGGCCAAGTGTTCTTGATTCATTAAGTTATTTTGAAAATGGAAACTTAGAAGAAAGGATTTCGGTCAGGGAAGCCAATTATGATAGTGAAGAAGAATTATCTTTAGAAATACAAAATTTTGATCGTTCATTTGAATAATCATTGATCATTTTCATTAAGGATACAAGCAACAAACAGCATACATTCATGTCCTAATAAGGAGAACAGTTCATTAAACTGTTCTCTTTTTTAATGCCATAAAGGGGGTGATGCAGGGCAATCACACACGAAGCGCAAGGCGCTTCTTTTTTCATGTCGGAAACACATTAGGAAAGGAAGATGATGTATGGCATCGCAACGCGACGTGAAGCAATCAAAAGAATTAGTCCAAACGCTATTAAGCGTCAAGGGTGAAACGTACAATGAATGGCTTCATGCCCAACATCAGGCTTTTATCAGTGATCATCAAGATTTGATCATGGAAGGGTTAATGCACTATCAAGACACGCAAGAAGGAAAAACAACGGAACAACGGACGGAGAAGAAAGCGTCAGACCAAAGGAAAACCGATGAACAGCCGCACACATCAACCTTAAAAGGAGTGGAAGAAGCATGAATACAATGATTCAATGGGTGGAATCGATGATTATTATGGCAGCCATTGATAACATACAAAACACGGGTGAATCAATCTTATTGGGCATGCAAGTCGTAGGCGGTGTCGTGGCAGCGATCGCGATTGGGGTGGGCTCTTATTTCCTTATGGCCGGAGGTGCTCGTGGACGCATGATGTCGGTTGGCTGGTTTGTTGGCGCCGCTGGTGGTTTGGTCATGCTCCTGGGCGCACTGGCCTTTAGTCAGTGGATCGAAAGCACCATCACATTTTAAACAAGGAGGGCGCAAGCGATGCAGGTATTATTTACGACACCCTTGGAGGACGAGATTCCAGCCTTTCAATCTCTTTCCTTGACGGACGCTGTGCAACGGACCCATGACATCGATCAACGGTGGAAAAAGCAAAACAAATCGCCGGTGGCGTTGGATTTTATGGTTCATGACGGGGAAGGTCAAAAACTGTATACCGGAACCTATCATATCGGTTCGTCGTACGCGGCGAACCTTTATGAGCATATGTGTTACCGGTTGATTGAACGGCGCATGCGTGGGGATGAAGATCGTCAGCAACGGGATCGGTTGCTCCATCAACTGACGCAAGAGGCACCGGCCGCGCTCCACATCGATGTGAACGACCACTTGCGTCGTCAAGATGAAGCGAATCAAACATGGTGGAGCCGGTTGAGTCTGAAAGCGCGGATCATGGGTAGCGCGGCTGCAGGGATCACGCTTTTGGTTATGGTCTTTGCCATCGGCATGGTGGCGGTGGTGAGCGAACAATCGAACGCGATCGCCGCCATGCACGCATCCTATGAGGAAGAACAACAGATGAATGAGCTTTATGCCGAAGCTATGGCTGGTGATCCAGACACAGCGATCAATGTGCTCCAAGAAAAATCGTATCGCAGTGATCAAGAAACCGCCGTGCTAACCCATTTACTCATTGGGCAAGGCGCTTACGGGGAAGCCATGGAACGGACGGGTCAATCGGCAGAGGCGATCGCGAATGCCATCTTTGACCAACAAGGCATCGAAGCACTCACAGACTTTCAAGACGACCATGAAACCGCCATTGGCCATTTTGAATTGGCCTATGAAGACGCACGTTATGACGATGTAGTGGCGGTTGAGGACGTACCGATGAACACGGAACGACAGGAAAAATTGGGCTATGCTTACATGAAAACCGGCAATGTCGACGAAGCCAAACAAATCGCGAGTGAGATGAGCAGCGAAAGCCTGAATGATCACATTCAGACGTATGAAACATTAACGGCTGATATTGAGGAGCGCAAGACACAAATCGATGAAGAAGCCGATGCGGATGAGCCGGACGATGACCAAATCGACGAATGGGAAGACGAAATCGCAGATATGGAAGCCCAAAGGGACGACTTATAGAAAGGAGCGAAAGGATGAGCCATCGGAGGTGTTCAACCATTGCATTAACCGGCCAAGAACGATATGAACTCAGCTGCAAGTTTTTAGACGAATTGGTGCGTTATAGTCAAAACCATCAGTACCCAGAAGTGATCAGTAATACCATTGCGCACCTTTGGCATCATGAATCACAAACCAAAGATAAACTTTGGACGAATGCGGCGCAGTCGCTTGGGACAGCAATCGTTTTGATCAGTGCCGAAGCCCATGTGAAACAACCGAAAACCGGCATAATCGATCACGTCATGGCCTTATGGAAATATATGGTCTTTGAGCAAGGCCATCGCGTCAAGAAAATGTTGAACCAACTGGCCACGGATCATCCGGCGCGGGATCATTGGTTGGCGTCGCTCGGAACGGAAACCAATGAAACGGTCGTGCAAGCCATCCTTTTCACCGGTTGGGCGGGCATCCAGCAAATGCTTGCCTATCAGGATGAGCTCTAAAAAAAAGGAGGGTTGAACGTATAATGAAAGCCCTTTTAGCCAATAAGGGAATTTAAGAAAAATAACAAGCCAATAATGGGGCGAGGCCGAATGATGAGGGATTTATTGTCATTCACACCCCACTCATCGTGTCAAATTTATTGATATTTAGGCTTACAGAACGAATATTAACGTGTGGACATACACCTCCCCTTTCCCCCAATTTTATTCACTGTGTCTTTAAGCCCATATATAACGCTGCCTTACACTGATGAGGGTGGATCTCCACAAACCATTTCCCGATCCCTTTGGCTCGATCAATCATCTTTTCATATTGATCCATTACGTTCTTTTCAACTTTTTTCCCTGTCTCATAGGTGTTTTCTTCAAGGGTGACAGAAGGGTGCTTCTTTTTCCAAGTCATACTCTCAGCGAATCCTAAAACCATCTCTTGTGTGTTCAAAAGGGCCCCGTTCCAATGTTGCTCAAGCACTGCCCACACCCTTTCAATTGGGTTGTATTTACTGTGATAGGGCGGGTAATAGGCTAAGATGACTTTGATGTCGTAGGTAGCCGCAAACTCAATCATTCTTTTCATGAATTGTGTTCGACGACTGTTATTTTCAGGACCATTATCGGCGTTTATGATGAGGGTATCCACCTCCTGTTGTGAACGCAACTTGTGAACATAGGCTTCGATTTGATCAGCGATTAAATCAGCTGTCACTTTCGATGCCGTGAAAGTGAGTTCGACATGCTCATTGGACATATCCAGGATTCCAAATAGTGATAAAAATGTCTGACCAAAATCATGATCTGCGGCCTCTACACGCACTCTACTTTTTCCACCTCTCGAAAACGGTCCGATTTTCACTCGATCCTTGGTATCAAAGGAAAGACGAACCGCATTGCTTTCTCCTTGATAAGCTTCATGAGTGGCGTGGAGATTTTCAAAGATCGCATCGGTTTCTTCGATTTTCTTGACCGGTTTTGTTTTCTGCACCTTCTTGAGGTGGTAGCCCAATTGATGGAGTTTGGTATTTAACGTCTGGTTGGTCGGCAAATCTGCATCTTGATAGCCTTTTTGGAGAACGAGTTGATCTCTGACTTCTTGAATGGTCATTCTTGTATACAGTTGAGTCGTGTTGAAACTGGGGTCGGTTTGGCTTTGGCCATCTACAATGGCTTGGATATCTTCTAACAGGTGAGGGAGATGGCCTTTTTCGACTTTCTTTCTACCCCTTGCTTGAAAAGCATCTGTGATTGGAAACCCTGATTCTAGCTCATAACTTCCTTTTCTTATCGTATCTCTACTCACATGAAATGTTTCCGCTACAGCTGTTTGTCCTCCATCTCCATAGGTTTTGGCGATCTTGGCTAAAGCGATGCGTTTATCGGAACTTTTTAATTTGTCGATCGTTTCTATCATAATTTCTTTGAATCCGTTAGATAATTTCTGTATCATGGTATCAGTATCCTTTGTTATATTTTTGGTTGCTGTTACTACCATTAAAACATATACAAAGGATACTTTTGTGTATATTACCATAATTGACTAATTATTTATTTGAACATCCCTAAATTTGTGCTGATGCCTTTATGTATCGGCTTATTTTTCGTGGTGCAGGTGATCGGCACCTTTTTATTAAACCTTGTGCAAGAGGCGTTGAGGCTCCTGCAACAATTTCCGGCGATCGAAGAACCTCTGACCGTTGAATGGGCGTATTTTACCACGTTTCAGATTAGCGAATACCCTTGGTTTTATGTCCTCACGTCCATGTTTGGATTGATTCTCGTCGGCATCACGATCTATAAACTCACCAGCAACTTCGCTTCCATTGGCCGGGATGAAAAAGGCTCGCAACGGTTTGCGACCAAGCAGGAAGTGGCCGAACAGTACAAGAAAATTCCTGAGAAGGAAAAAAGCTATCCGGGCAAAGGCGGCGGCGTGATTGCGCACAAAGGAAAATCGCTTTTCATCGATGATGAAGCCGTTCATAACATGGTGATCGGCACGACCCGATCCGGGAAAGGACAACTGTTTGTCGATCCCACCATTGACGCCTATTCCAGAGCAAAGGAAAAGCCAAGCATGATTATCAATGATATGAAGGGCGAACTTTTTGTTCGCTTCAAAGAGACGTTAGAACAGCGCGGGTTTGACGTGTTGGCGCTCAATATGATGAATCCGATGCAAAGCATGAGTTATAACCCTTTGCAATTGATTAAAGACGCCTACGAAGAAGGCAATTATTCGGTGGCGGAAACCTTGTGTGAGTCGCTCACGCACATGCTCTATTATAATCCGCATGTGAAAGACCCCATGTGGCAAAACAGTGCGATGTCACTGGTGAACGCCATGATTTTGGCAGTGACCGAAGACTGCATCCAAAATGATGAAGAAGAAAAAATCACCCTTTACACCGTCGCGAATATGCTCTCCGAACTTGGATCGCAGGAGTTGCCGCATCCGACGGTACCGAAGGCCACGGTCAATGCCTTGGATCAATACTTTCAAGCCCTTCCGCAAGATAGCGTGGCGAAAATGCAGTATGCCACCAGCAACTTTGCCAAAGGCAATACACGCTCGGGGATCTTTACCACCGCCATGGCGGAACTTCGGCGCTTTACGTTGAGTGAACAAGCGAAAATGACCGCGAAAAACTCGCTTGATTTGAAAAAGGTTGGGTTTGGCCAGTCCATTGAAGGGAAAGGCACACCCTTTGCCAAAGTGACGGTGACACTTCCGGACGGCGCGCAGGAAACCAATCAAACCGGTGAGGGCGGCTATTGGGTGGTGCATGTTCAAGGAACGATCCAAGCAAACGATGCCTTGATCGTGGAACATGATCCCGATCCTCTCTCGAAAAAAGTAATCAAAAAGCTAACCAAAGACCAAAAAGCGAAAAAAGCAGCCGAACAAACACGCATTGAGGCAACCATAAAAACCGTCAACGAGGAAACCGGCGAAACATCGTTTGAACAGGAACACCATCCGGCGGTTAGTATCACGGAGGTGGTGAGTTACGATCGACCGGTGGCGCTCTTTATGATCACCCCGGATTATGATGACTCGACGCATGTGCTCCCATCCATGTTTGTGGATCAATTGTACTTCACGTTGGCGAAACATGCCTCCATGGCAAAAGGGCAAGCATGTCAGCGTCAAGTCATCTTTATGCTCGATGAATTTGGGCAGATGCCGGCGATCTCCGGCATGGGCTCAAAAATGACGGTATCCCTCGGGCGAAACATTCGCTTTCATCTTGTCGTGCAAAGTTATGCGCAACTCAAAGAAAAATACGGGGAGGATGACCAAAACACCATCCGGGGGAATTGTGGCAATCACATCTACATTATGACCGCAGACGTGGACACGGCGAAGCACTTTTCCGAAAAAATCGGAGAGGAAACACGCGAAGTGGAAACACGGTCAGGCACACCGTTTTCCTTGAAAAAAGCAAAAACCGATAACACGGAAGGGCGCAAACTGTTAGACGCCAATGAACTGATGGAATTGAAGAAAGGGAGCACGGTCGTTTCCCGAAGCATGAAGCGTGAAACGCAAGACGGCAAGCACAAGGTCCGTCCGTTTCCGATTTATAACAAAGGCATGCCCTTTGCCTATCAGTATTTAAAACTGGATGCCGATCGATCAATCACGGATGTCGAGGTGGACACGCCGCATCGACACATCCGATTAGCCGATCTTGTCATCCAATTTTCCTTCATCCTTAGTGACAAAGGGATGACGCCAACGATGAAGGCAAATAGCGATACAAAAGAAGTCAATGAAACCCAAGAAACGAAGGCACAACCGCCGCAAGAGGATGAAGCAAAGGAAGAAGATGAGTGGAAACAAACCCCCGTTTCTGAGGTGTTGACGGGTTCGTTATGGATGATGGTCATGGATCGGATCGCGCCGTCATTGGATGCGGATGAAACGACGATGCAAACGATGCCTTTGGGCGACTTTCTCCAAACGCTCCGCATGCTTGGCGATTCCGACGAGGTGGATAAAAACACCTATGCGGCGATCCGCAAAACCATTGATCAGCACCTTAAATCGTGGGAAGATAATGAGGAAACCCATAAAGACAACCACCAAGAAGCTATCAGCTAAATCAAGGAGGAACCGATGAAACCAAACATTATGACCATCATCCAACGTTACCGCGTCAGATCGAAGAAGGCGAGGTGATCACGATCGTTCTGCAAGACGCTGTCGTGACGCTGCAACCCGGCCAAAATGAGGCGCCGGTGGACGCGCTTATTGAAAGCATCGACGAAAGAATCGATGTCACCCGTGACATGTTTATGGAGGATGACTAACAGCAGACAGCAGGAGAGGAGGGGGACGGTGGAGGAACAAGAACTACTGGACACCTTACGCCAATTTGAAGATGAACTTAATACAGGCAACATCATAAGCTACCTTGTCCGATTCATCGGCTGGTGGCTTCTTTTAGGTTTTCGGGCGATTGTGAGAGGGATGGAAGGCGTCATTGATGGGGTTCTTGTGCTCTTGGACTTTTTTCAGACCGAACCGGTGCTTGCATTTCTCGAAACGATTCAACCCATTTTGTATATCCTGCTTGCCCTTGCGCTTGGCCTGATTGCCTATCAGTTGATGTTTCAACGCGGCCAGCAACGCTCACAAATCCCAATCAACATTTTCATTTCAGTCATGACAGTGACCCTTCTCACGTGGGGGATGGATCAGGCCAGCAGTTTCACCGATGATGCGGTGGAAGTCGCCTCCGTCGGGGACGATGCGTTTGACATGGCCGATCAAATTGTCCATGACCATATCACCGATATCGCCATTTACGACGAAACCGGCTGGCAAAGCCCGAATGTAGAAACGCGGCACCATGTTGACCCGGAAAACATCGATCAAATAGATGTTAACGAGGAGATCACGGAGGACTTTGAAAGAGCCGATGGAGAAGAACTTTCCCAAACAGGTCAAGAAGTATTATCAAACAAAATCGGCATTGAATCGAATGGCGACGAAGGGTTGGTCGATATTGGCGATGACGGCTGGTTCGACTTTTTCCCGGAGAACTATTACCGTTGGGACGTAAATTGGGGAACGGCTTTGATTACGCTCGGCGTGATGGCCGTCACCATGATTCTCGTCTCCATAAAAATAGCCAAACTATGCTTTGAACTCGCCTTTAACAAAGTCGTTGCGCTGATCATGGCCTATGCGGATATTAGCACCGGGCAACGCTTGAAAGAAATCCTCAAAAACATCGGCAGCATTTTCGTTTCCATCATTATGGTGTTTTTGAGTTTACGCATGTATATGTACTACACGGAGTATATCGCAACCGAAATGAGTGGGTTTGGTTATCTCATTGCGATGATCGCCGGCAGCCTTGCGGTCATTGACGGGCCAAACATCGTGCAAAAACTCTTTGGCATTGATGCCGGGTTACGGAATGCTTGGACGGTCGCTGCCGGTTCCTACTTTGCCGGTAAAGCCGCCAAACCTGCGGTTAAAGGCGCCGCGAACATGGCCAGTAAGGGCGTGAAGGGTGCTACGACGGGTGGCGTGAGTACGGCGGCAGCCACCGCCGGTGGCATTAACGGTTTAGCCGGTGGCAACAAAGGAACGCCAAACAATGGTGCCGCAGGAAACCAAGGATCACCGACGCAAGCCGGATCAACACCCGGCCAATCCGGTGGCGGTCAGAAACCCGGTGGAGGCGGCGGCCAGCAGGGCGCACCATCACAACAACGCCGACCGGCACAAGGCACACCGGGGGCAGGATCACCGACAAACGCCCAAGCCTCCGGTGGGGAAGGCGAAGGCTCCACCGCGAACGCCAACGCCGGTGCCTATCAAGATACGCAGCAGCAACCGCAACCAACAGGCGCCAAGGGGAACCGGCCAGCACCAGCGCCGACCCATGGCGGTAAAACGCCATCGCTCCAAGCCGAGATGCGTGAAGACGCCCGAAAAGGCGGCGGTGGCAATCAGCGACCGGCCACACTGAACCAACAAATGCAAGCTGATCAAAACGGCCATGAACCGCCCACAACGAGGGATATTCCCATGCCGAACCGGTCGGCTGCCGGGGAAACGCGAACCGTTGGGCAATACATGCGTGACGGGGCTTCACGTCGGTTTAACAAAAATCCTTATGTGCAAACGAGCAAACGAAGTTATCAGCTTGGCAAAAACACCACATCGAACTGGAAGCAGAAAAGGAAAAATAAACATTAAAGCAATAAGCGCAGGTTTCATCTTTTCTTGAAACCTGTGCTTTTTGTTTTAGAAAGGGGCTGTGGGATGCACTACAAAATTCCGACTGAAATTACGGCAGAGTTAAAACTAAACAAATGGTTTTATTTGATCGATTTACTTGTCTTGATCGGCATGCTCGTGATGGGCTTTATCCTTCACGCGCTCATTCATCCGTCACTGACCATTCCCTTTGTGATCTTTATGGTCGCTCTATACGGCTTTTGGTTGTACCGCCCGAAAACGAATCCGCATATGCGCATGATACAGGCGGTATGGATGATGATCAGCCGCGACCGTTCCACTTATCACGCGCATGATCCGCACGAAGTAGCGACGAAGGAGGAAGATGCATGATGTATGAAGACATGGTAGGGCAAGACGCCCTCTTTGATGAGCATAAAAAACCAAAACGACGGCTGCGCCTTGGCGAGCGCTCGCAACCGAAGGAAAAACGAGAACGAGCGCCGGATCGCATTGCCGACATTATCCCGATTCGAGACATGACCGACGACGGCGCGATTGAACTCCAAGACGGCCAAGGGTATATGGATGTCTTTCAACTCACCACAAAGGATGTGTATGCCCAGAGTGAGGCCGAAGCCGAGATGGACATTTTGGCACTCACGCAATATTTACGCGCGTATGAGGCAGATATTAAGATCGTCTCGCTCAATTTCCCGGTGAACATGACGCCGCAACTGGCGCATATCCAGCAAAAAATCGATGCCAATAACTCCCCACTGATCGAACGCTTTTTGCAAAAGAAAAAGGTGGAACTGGAATTTTTGGAAAAACATCGCACGAATCGTGAATTTTACCTTTATGTGTATGGCGATTCGATGAAAGATTTATCAGAGCGCTGCCAATTTACGCGCCGAAAACTGCAACGGGTCTTGCCGATCGCTGACTTAGAAAACACGAAGAAATTGGATGTGACCTATAAACTCAACAATCAAAACTCAAAACTGGATCATCAGAGGGGGTAACAACGATGAGTCTTTTACAGATGCTTTCGCCATGGAAACGCAAAGACGACACCGATGCCACGGAGACGGAACGCAAAGGGTATAACCCGTACTTGCTCGCCAATATTCAACCGCAAGGCGGCATCAGCTTTAAGGAAAGTTTTATACGCAAAGGGGACGGTTACGAAACGTGTGTGCACGTGTATAGCTATCCGAAAAATACCAAGGATTTTTGGTTGGAATCCATCGTGAATATGGAAAACGTCATCACGACCATTGATGTTACCTCGGAAGATCGCCATAAGGTGCGCGAAGGCTTAAATAAAGGGATCGATGAACAAAGTTCCCGCATGATGACGGAAAAAGAAAGCGTGAGTATCTTAGAGGCTCATAAAAACTTGGATGATCTTCAAGACTTGTATGCCTCCGTCTACGAAGAAGGCGAAGTGATCAAACGGGTGCATCTTCGCCATTACGTCAATGCGCGAACGAAAGAAGAACTGGAAGACAAAGTGAACGACGTCTTAACGGCGCTTGAAGGGGAAAATTTCAGAGGCGCTGTTTTTCTCAATGAGCAAGATATGGAGTGGAAGGCGCTCCATGAACCATATACGGCACAAGCGAAACGCCGCAACCGTCGAAAAGGGAAGGGGCTGCCAGCGTTATCTTTAGCCGGTGGCTTTCCGTTTCATTTCACCCAACTCCATGATCCCACGGGCACCTTTTACGGCACAACGATGACCGGCGGAAACGTTGTGTTTGATCTGTTTCACCGTGATAAGGATCGAAAATCGTATAGCTCTGTGGTGATCGGGGCGATGGGGGCAGGGAAGTCCACGCTCTTGAAAAAAATCATGCTCGATAATGCCATTAAAGGGCATAAAATTCGTGCCTTTGATGTCGTTGGTGAGTTTTTACCCCTCACCGAGGCGGTCGGCGGCAAACAAATTGCCTTGGACGGCACGGATGGCATCATTAATCCCTTGCAAGTATACCGGACGGCCAAAGACGATTTCACATCGTTTACGCAGCACTTATCAAAACTGACGACGTTCTACCGGTTTCTAGCCCCGGAAGCCTCCGATAATGAACTGAAAGAATATGAAAATATGCTTCGGAAATTGTATATCTCTTTAGAGTTATGGAACGATGAAGGGGATACCAACCTTACGGGGCAACCGGTGGAAGCCTACCCAATTTTCTCGGATTTTTTGGCCTTTATTCGTGAGGAACTTTACGCCGATGTAGCCACAAGCAAGCAGCGCGACAACCTCAGTCCGGAGCGCAAACGCCGGCTGGAAACGATTGAGTTGAACATCCAAAACCTTGTTGAAACGTACGCCCATTTGTTTAATGGGGTATCCAGCGTTGCCGATTTTCAAGACGAACACGTCGTTATCTTTCAGTTACGGGGCTTAAGTCAGATGCGCATCGAAATCTTTCAAGCGCAGTTGTTTAACGTGTTGAACTTGTTGTGGGATGCGATGCTGACCAACGGCGCGCCACAATTTGAAGCCTATAACCGAGGGGAATTGAAGAAAGAAGATGCCGAGAAATTTCTCATCCTCATGGATGAGGCGCACCATATCATTAATACGAAAAAAGGCAGTGGCCATGCTTTAGAGTTTCTCACAAAATTTGTACGGGAAGCCCGCAAGTATTTTGCTGGGTTCACGTATGCGTCGCACACGATCCGGGATTTTGTGCCGGAAGGCTCTGATCAAACCTTGGTCGAGGAAATTAAAACGCTCTTTGAACTCACGCAGTACAAGTGGATCATGCAGCAAGACAGCAATAACTTAGACATGTTGCAAACCATTTTTGCCGGGCAGTTATCCGAAAGTGAGGTTACGCAAATCCCATATTTACAAACCGGGGACGTGGTTTTAAACATTCAAGCCGTTAAAAACCTACGCTTTTCCGTGGAAGCCTCAGACGAGGAATTGGCGTTGTTCGGGGGAGGGGCTTAACATGTCCGTTTCTTCGCTCATCGCCTTTCTTATTTTCCTTTTTTCCTTAATTCCGAAGAAATGGAAAGGGCTTGTGGTGTTAGGCTTGCTTGTGGCTGTGAGTGGCTTGATCGGCATGGTGTTTGTGGCCATTCTTTCGCTCGCTGGCCAATATGACCAACAACAAGCAGATGATGTTGAATCGGTTGGGAATGTGGCCGAAGATGAAGTACCCTCGGAATACATTCCCATCTATGAAGAAGCCGGCGAGGCATATGATGTACCAGCGCCCCTACTGGCGGCGATTCATCGCGTGGAAACGGTGTTTTCAACGATGGACGATGAGGCGGGGTTGGTCAGTTACGCGGGAGCAGAAGGTCACATGCAATTTATGCCTTGTACTTGGGTCGGATGGGATCACCCGTCATGTTCTGGTTTAGGCGCCGGGGACATTCCCGAGGATGAACTTACGGATTTAGATGCGATCGACGAATATGGCGGTTTTGCCGTGGATGGCAGTGGCAACGGGGAGGCTGATCCTTACGACATCGAGGATGCCGTTCATTCAGCCGCGAACTATTTAGCTGCAAATGGGGCAGCCGATGGGAACGTGGAAGAAGCCGTATTTGCGTATAACGGCGCGGATTGGTACGTGGATGATGTGATGGGATATATGGATACGTATACGGACGGTGACGGTGGTGTTGAAGCCGTTGCCGGGGACATTCCGGATGTTGTCGAGGTTGGTGAACAATGGATCGGCAACTCCGAGTATGACTTTGGCGGTGGACGAAATGAAGTGGAACAGGCGGCCGGTATTTTCGATTGTTCCTCGTTTGTCCATTGGGCGTTTGAAGAAATGGGGGTGCAACTTGGCTCCCTTGGATCAGTGACGACGGATACGCTTTATGAAGAAGGGCAGTCGGTTGATCCGGACGACATGCAGCCCGGGGACATGGTGTTTTTCAACACGTACAAATACAACGGCCATGTCGGTATCTACGCCGGTGATGGGCAATTCATCGGGGCGCAGTCCAGTACCGGTGTTGCCTATGAATCTTTGGAATATGGTTATTGGGGTCAAACCTTTAACGGCAATGTGCAGCGTATCGGCTAGAGACAAAACGTTTGAAAGGCGTCATGCCATGATCAAAAGCAAAGGGTTATGGGTGTTTGTCTATGGCTTTCCATTTATGGTTTTCTAGGTCGGGGTGTGGCTATCATCCCCGACCATGATAACCGTTGCATTGATTGGGATGGGCATCACCATTTTGATGTATGCACTGACCACGATCATGATTTATGCCGTCGATTTTTTAAACGTTCTACGAAAAGATGGAAGGAGGTTTCATTTATGAAATCAAAGACGCGGATCACGTTATTTACGATCGCGCTGGTCGCGATTATCGCCGTCACCGGCATAAATGTTTACAGTGTGATGGCCGGTGACGATGAAGAAGCAACTGTATCCATTAATCAGATGCAGGAGGTCATCGATGCGAATGAGCAATTAGAAAGTGAAGTCTCGCGCCTTGAAAACGAACAAGAGATGGAGGAACCGGCGGCGATGCAAGAACGTCAAGAGGCGTTACAAGCAACCGCCGAAACCTTTGTCCAAACGGTTTATACCGAAGAAGCAGAATCGTATGACGACCGCAAAGATGAAGCCGAACCCATCATGCAAGATGATCTGCATGACTTTTTATTCCCGGAAGATGATCAAGACGAAACGAAGCATCGAGCGATTCCGGAAGATATTCAATTTTTTGTAGAGTCAGGTGAACTGAACCAACCGGAAGCCACTATCATGGCTCGTTTTACGCAAACGTATAGCGCCGGCAGTGAGGATGATACGACGGCAACCTTTATAGAATTAGATGCCGAGCAACAAGACGATGGCACGTGGATCATTCAAGATTTTAGAGATGCGGTCGAAAGCATGGAAGGAGATGAGGGCGTATGATGCGGAAACGTTTCGCCCTAAGCACGAAACGAACGGTTCCCTTGCTTGTGATCACGCTTGCCTTTGTCGTGACAGGGGCGTTTCTCATGCTTTCCCGGACAATATTTGGTGCACCACCGGGCGACATTCAACACACGGACATCGGAGAAACGATCCCGATGCAAGGGAACGGTGAAGTCGTGATTGAAGATTGGGCGTATAATCCTCATGAGCAGCATATGATCGCAACCCTCCATATTGATCGATCAGCCGTTGATCGGAATACGGAGATGACCTTCGCCGCCCAAGATCGTTCAAATGCCCGTGATGAATTACCAGTAACCATGCTCTATGAAGATCGGGATTATGTTGTGATTCATATTGATGCCGTCCCACCATCCTTTGATGTGATTGGGATGGATATTCAAGAGCAAGAAACCGATGATGGGATTGAACCAGAAGAATCAACGAACGACAACACACCGGCTGACTTAGCACGCATCTATGCGGATCACCGAATGGTTGACGTTGATGAATCGTTGACAGCCGAAGATGAAACCACCTATGACCAACACGTGCTGAGTTTGGAGTATGACCGATTAAACGATGACCAAGAGGATCATCAGCAGGTGATCGAAAATATGGATGAACGTATTGATCAACTGGAACAAGAATTGGTCGATATTGAAGCAGATATTTTGTACAGCACCGACGATGAAGAAGTGGAACTGGAAAGTGAACACAGTCAAATCGAGTCAGAAATCGATGGGCTGGAGACAGACATGGCGCAAGAACAAGAAGCCCTTGAAGTGGTTCAGGATGAACAAGACATGATCGAAGAACAAATGGACATTGCGATCGATGAGTGATCAAAAAACCATGCAACAACCTTACACCATCGGTTGCAACAACCTTACACCACCAAGCTAAAAAGCAACAGACGTTCGATAAAACCATGCAACAACCTTACACCAATTACGATTTTCTTGATATCGTTGTTTCCCCCGGCTCTGCCGGGGATATCACCCTATGTGATATCAGAAACCCCTTATGCTCTTTCTCTCTACCCCTCTCTTACACGATCCAATCACCAATCGTTACAAGTGGGGCGAAGATGATGATCATTTGCTGAATGAAAAATCAGAAGGAAAAAATCAAAAGGAGGATGCAAAATGGATATTGTGATCCGAAATGTTGAACCAAGAGCGATTCAAAAAGTGGAAGAACTGGCGAAAGAACAAGGTCTATCACGCGAACAATTTTTACGAGAACGAATCATACAGATGGCGCAATTCTATATGGAGGATCAACGGGTACAACGTTTGGAAGATTTAGTAGCCAGCAATCTGCAAGTGATGGAACGATGTGCTGACAGCATGCAAACGATGAATGACCTCATTGGTGACGAACCGGAGCTAACACCATGAGCACGTCAACCGTCACACCGGGCGTGGTATTGAAAACAAAATTTATTACATCCAATGCCAAAGCCTTTGATCAGTACGTCAATTATGTTGATCGGGAAGAAGCCAAAGGGGATAAGCAACTGCCTTCGCAAATGTTTTCGCTATACAATCATTACATGGATGATCCGGAAAAGACATCGGCGCTTTTTACGGAAACATCCGATCACCTTCATAACGATGATAAAGAGGATTTAAAACATGCCTTTCAACATGCGCAAGAAAATAAGAGTCTCATGTGGCAAGATGTGATCACCTTTGATAATCAGTGGTTAGAAAAACAAGGGATCTATGATCGGAAAACCGGCTCGTTAGATGACAAAGCATTGAAGGCTGTCACCCGTTCATCAATGCAAACGATGCTCAAAAAAGAAGGGATGGAACAAAGCGCCGTTTGGTCGGCGGCCATTCACCGAAACACGGATAACTTACACATTCATGTGGCTACCGTTGAACCCGAACCGACGAGAGAGCGTGGCAAACGAAAACCCAAAACCTTAGATGCGATGAAAGGGGCAGTGGTCAACGGCTTACAAGATCGAAGTCATGAACGTGAGCAAATTAATCAAATCATTCGAGGGAAGATGGTCGATGGCAAGAAAGAACAAAGCACACTGAAATGGCGCAATCGTGAAATGAAACCACTCTTTAAAGATATTTATGAACGGCTGCCGGAGAAAAAACGGCATTGGAATTATGGTTACAACACCCTAAATCCGATCCGTCCAATGATCGATCAACTAACCACAAAGTATTTGGAGAAACATCATCCGAATGATCTCAAAAACTTGCATCAACGTTTGGATCGTGAAGTGGATGAAATGAAAGCAGCCTATGGCGATGGAACAAAAGAAAGCAAACGGTATGAAAACTATAAAACGAATAAGATCGATGATCTTTACAAACGGATGGGCAACGCCTTTTTGAAAGAAATGAAGTCGTTTGACGATCAATTGCACCCAAAATCAAAGGCAGAAGGAAAAGAAGATCGTCATGCGTTGCGTCATGGTCGGTCATCAGGGATCGCGATGCAGCAATCATTAAACCGTATGAACCGATCGATGAAACAGACCTATCAAGAGTATATGAATGACATGGATCATGAGCGACTAGAACGAGACATTGAACGCGAAAGGTAGGGAGCAATGATGAGTGAACGTGAACGCATGAGTCTCCGTGTGCTTCCGGAAGTGATGGATTATATCGATGCTTACCGTGATCAGCATGATATTACCTATCACGGGCAAGCATTGGAAAAAATCATCCAAGAGCATGAAGCGTGGAAAATTGAAGATCGATCCAATCGAGCCATTATGGATATAGCCGCCGAGCAATTCCATCAAGTGTTTGCATCAGAATTAAAGAAACTTCAATTGGGGGTGAATAATAGTGATAGAAACACGCAAATCCTTATGGAACTCATGAATGGCATGCTTATGAATGAAAACCATCTCATCACAACATCCAATATGGAAAGCAAGCCGGTAAGCATCGCCAAAGAAGAAGTCAGAGAACGCATCGTCCATCAACGGCAGAAAAAGATCGATTGGGAAGAAAGTCAAAAGGCGAAACAAACAGAAAATCATTAAATGGAAAGGAGAGTAAACCGCTGATAAAATCATTTTTTAAAAAGTTTAAACCCAAAAAGCAATCGAAAAATTATCGTATCATTGATCGTGAATATAGTGGCGTTATGATAGAGGAACCGAAAAAACGTCGGTTTTTAAAGGTTATCAAAGACCAAGGATGATTGCTGTTGGTACAAAAGGAAGCGCCCTATCATTAATCAGTCGAGCTTCTAATGGCGACAAAGAGGCACAAGAAAAGATTAAATCCATGCAGAAGGAGGAATGATCATGTTTTTTTTAGATGATCGCTACGAAGTGGGTGTGTTTGAAAGTTTAGGCGATCATGATGTTGAAATCTTGGTCGGCAACACCCGTTATACGATTGAACTCGATCCGGCAGATAAAGCTGCCCTTGAACAGCACTTGATCAATCAAGAAAATTTGTTGATTCCGTTTGATACGCAAACGAAAAAAATGGTGTTGGACGTTGGCCAAAATTATCATGAAGTAGACATGGAAGAACTGATTGATGCCGCCGATCGGAGGTGGGACGATGGCGAGAACGAGACCCCGTAAATCACCGGAAGCGATCAAACAAGAAGTTGAGGAACTAACCAATGGCATGGAAGAAAAGGTGGCCACCCATTTTCATTCCAAGGATCAAATGAAGGAATACTTGCGGTTTATGGGACAATTTCATAACTACTCCCGGAATAATGTCCAGCTCATGCAATTGCAATTTCCGGGTGCAGAAGCCGTTGGTTCATATAAGTTTTGGAAGGATAAAGGTTTCCCCGTTCAAAAAGGAGAGAAAGGCTTCAAAATTTTGGTTCCGCAACGGCTCGGTGATCAATTTCAAAACGAGGAAGGCACATGGAAGCCCGTCAAATATGCGACTAAAAATGAAAATTCACACATTGAAGATGGCCATCTCCCCAAACGAGATGGTCGTCTTGTGTTTTCAACGGGAAGCGTCTTTGATATTAGCCAGACGTCGGCCACACGGGATGATTTGCCGGCTTTATTCCCAAATAAATGGATGGAAGGGAAGGTGGAGGATTACGGCCAACTTCGTCAAGGCATGGAAGCCATCGCCAAGGAAAATGGCATTGCCATTGTCGAACCGAAACAAGAGTTAGGCGCAGCCAAAGGCGTTAGCTATACCTTAACAAAGGAGGTGGCATTAAATCCGCGCAACGATGAACGGCAGGATGTCAAAACCTTGGTGCATGAGTTGGCGCATGCGAAATTGCACACGGCAGAAACGCACCATCAATATTCGCAGCCGGAAAAAGAGTTTCAAGCAGAGATGACGGCTTATACGGTAGCCTCTCATTTTGGCGTGGACACTTCCGATTATTCGCTGGATTACCTTACATCTTGGACGAAAAACCGCACCTTTGACGATCATCAGCAATTGCTCAAAGAAGTGCAAGACACATCACACCAGTTTATCACCACGATGGAACGAACGTTAGACAAACCACCGGAAAAAGATCAGCCTCGGGACAAAGAGGAAACGAAGGGAGACGATTCAATGATTCATCAAACGAAACGGCAAACGAATGAGCGAGAACAATTTGAAAAAGCCCCAATAACGGCACAATATCAAAACAATCGATCGATGCATCCGGAGGAACGAGAAAAGCCAATGCCAGCACATCAAGAAAGCCCGTTGCGAGCTTACCGCAACGAAATGACTGCCCATGAACGCAATGCAAGCCCAAAAGATGATAAAACAACGGAGCATCAAGCGTTTAAAGACCTTTATAAGCGTGAAGTCATGGGCGTGATTGAGCCAGAACAATTTGAAAAAGCCCCGATAACGGCACAATATCAAAACAATCGACCGATGCATCCGGAGGAACGAGAAAATCCAACGGCAACACGTCAAGAAAGCCCGTTGTTGAAAGCCTACCGAAACGAAGTGACTGCCCATGACCGCAATGCAAGCCCGTTTGAAAAAGAAGATAAAAATGCCGATCATCAATCATTTAAAGACCTCTACAAGCGCGAAATCATGAATATGATTGAGCCGGGCGTCGGCAAACAATTAGACCGGGAGGAATCCGGCGACCGACAAGAACGAGTGAAGCGCATGCAAGCCTTTGAGAAGGAACATGATCCGCATACGGTGTATCAACTGAAAAAAGAGTCGTTGCAAGAAATAAAAGAACTTCCTCTCTCTGAACAAGGACAGAAACGCCTCAATTCGCTTGAAAAACAGTTAGATGAAGAATACGGCAAGGATCAGGAAAAAACATCTACGAAAGGCGCTGAACGTTCCAATGAGCGCGAACGTCGCGAACAAAATGAACCGGTGGCTACCTCATCGATCAGCACGGGAACGCAAACGAATATCAAAGGGCCAGAACCGGATGTGTGATGGGTCAGAACCATAGGGATGATGAAATCCCTGTGGTTTTTTCATTTTATTTAAAAAATGAAAGGAGGGAGTACGGCATGGTTAACCGTGTCCGTACGGAACAAGTGGAACGTGCCAAGCGCGTCGATCTCATGGACTACTTGGAATCCAAAGGGGAAACGTTTAAAAAGGAAGGGAATTACTACCGGCACACCGAACATGACAGTTTGATCATCCGTGATCAAATGTATGCATGGAACTCACGCGGGGAAAAAGGCGCTGGCGTGATCAATTTTGCGCAAATGTATTATGGCATGTCTTTTCCCGAAGCCGTGGAGGACATTACAAACGGTTCTTACAAGGAAAAAGAACGGCCGCCATCAGCCAAAATACCGTCCGAACCCTACCGATATCCTAGCCACTATGAGGTGAGCGATACGACGCGCATGCATCAGTATTTAACCCAGGATCGCAAAATTCACCCTAAAGTCGTGAATTGGTTGGAGCGCAGGGATTATATGGCGCAAGACAAACGGGGAAATGTCGTTTATAAGTGGAAACAGCAGGGCGAAGTTGTGGGGGCGGATCGGCAAGGCACCCAACCAATGTCTCGCACCGGCGACTGGTTTAAAGGCATTGACAAAAACAGCCCAGGGAACGCTGGTTTCTCTTTTGATATTGGAAAGCCGGAAACGCTCTATGTGTTTGAAAGCGCCGTCGATGCGTTGTCTTATTGGAGTGAAAAGAAGGGGGATATACAAAATGCACGTATGCTTTCAATGTCTGGTTTGAAACGACACACTGTTAGCGCAGAAATGAACCGGATGAATAGGGAAGGATACCCACCGAAACAAGTGGTCATTGCCGTGGACAATGATCCGTCTGGTCGTGATTTCGCCTATGGCCTAAAAGATGTGTTGCAAAACTATGTAAATCAAGACGGGGAACGGGTTGGGAACGTTGATTTGCCAAAGGAAAAGGATTGGAATGAACAATTAAAAAAGAATGTGGCCGTCGAACAGCCGCGAGCGAAAGAATCCCAACCCTCTCCAGTCAAGGATACGGAACCGGAACGATAATGGAAACCTTTACGCACGGGTTTCGGCCCGTGTATTTTTGTTGGACGCTGAAAGGAGTTTGAAGCATGATAGACGAGGGTACGGTTGTCAGCATTTTTCTTGTGGTACTTTTTCTTTTCACCTGCCCATTGATTATTGTTGGTTTTGTTTGGGTGATGAGAAAATGGATGAAGCATCGTCGGGAAAAACAAGCGTTCCAACGAGTCATTCAAAGTGGCATTCGTTCGATCGACCAAATGGATGGCCACCAATTTGAATATTTTTTAGTGCAACTGCTTAAAGCATTAGGCTATCGATCCGTGAAAGGAACGAAACGTTCCAATGATTTTGGGGCTGATTTGGTGATGGAAAAGGAAAAAAAGAAGATAGTTGTGCAGGCGAAGCGATACGGGTATAAGCAAAGGGTGGGAATCCAGGCTATTCAGCAAGTATTTGCGGCAATTCCTTTTTACCAAGCTCAGGAGGCCTGGGTGGTCACAAACAGCTTTTATACGGCTTCGGCCTGTAAACTCGCCCAGGCTTGTGGTGTTCATCTGTTAGATCGTTGGCGCCTGCAGCAATTTATCGTGAATGTGAACCCGGAAATGACGGCTCAAAAGGTGTATGAAAATGTAGAGCCAGCGCGACGCAATTGCCCCTTGTGTGGCTCACCTTTAGTGGTGCGAAGTCATCAGGAGAATACGAGACGATTTTTTGGATGTTCTTCATTTCCGAATTGTCGGCATACGGAACCATTAAATGCTTCCTGATTTTCTCCTATGGGGGAGGCGAGTCCTTCAAAGTATGGTATACTAGAGAAACAATAAACAACTGTCCAGGGGTGGACGTTCACCTTGTCAACCTTCGTGCCAATTGGCGCCCTTTTTCTTGAGGGGGAAGGGAGGTGAACAGTCATGGTGATCACTTATGAAACGGCCATGTTATGTGTGGCCGTAGCCACGTTGGTGGTCTTGATGATGAAACATGACGATCAAAAAAAGAAGTAACCACCCCTGGTGTCCAATCCAAATGGGTGGCTACTTCATCTAATCATTAGGTGAACAAATCCCTTGGTAGGAGTTGTTCTATTGGGAGGCCGTTGGTGCAATCACACCACGGTCTTTTTAAATATATGCCTTTTCTAACCTTAGTATACAATAACATCTTGCTGTTGGCAAATAAAATGTGGAACCGATTAAACGATATGATTTCTGGCCATCTATTTCGTTCGAACATTCGCAAACAATAAAGATTGCGGCTACTGTCATGTTTAAGTTTATGGGAGATTAAAATGCTAAAAATGCACTTTAGTTAAGTAAAGGTGCCAAATTTGTGCCAAAAGACCTCATCCGTAATTGAAAAGCGACTTCCAACAAACGCCAAAACCCGCATCATGTAAGTATTTGTACTGGAGCTTCCTGCCGGACTCGAACCGGCGACCTCATCCTTACCATGGATGCGCTCTACCTACTGAGCTAAGGAAGCGTGGCTCCGCAGGCCGGATTCGAACCAGCGACCTACCGGTTAACAGCCGGTTGCTCTACCACTGAGCTACTGCGGAATATGTATTATATTAACGGTCACGGATAGTATAATATCACATTGTTCTGTTTGTAGCAAGTGACATCAACAACCGTTCTGCCCTATTCTACTATTTCCGGAGATGGCTCTGCCTATACATTTTCTTGCCCTTGCTATCACTTAAAATGACACGGATTTCAACTTTGGAATCATTTATAATTTTATAACTGCGCTTTTCCTGTTATAATAATAAAAATAGTCTCTTCTTTATAATTAATGATAGTTTACATAATGAATGAATATTCAATCACTGAGGAGGGATCGATATGCAGGTTTATAAGCGGATCGATGAGTTAACATCTGAAGGTATTGCGATCCTCCAAATGAACGAAAGTTCCATTGCCAAGGAATGGGAGAAATTACTGCACCGCCACATTATTAAAGAAGGACAAGTGATGCAATGGGACGAAGAAACGTTGAAATCACACCTGGAAACGATGATAAAATGCCTGAAATCTCAATTACTTTTAGGTGAAAAAAAGAATATTGAAGATGACATCGATGGAAAAATGATTTTAAATCAAGTAATAAGGACATGGCGAACACAGGGCGTTCACATTGATAAACATGAAATTACTTTTATCTGTCATTTATTGGAGAACGCAACTCATAAAGCCATACATACACCGGACGGTTCCGGGATCACATTCCGAAATCATCAGGCGGTCCATCATTTTTTCACAGTGCTGAGCCAATATTTAACGCCCTACCGTTTAGATGCAATAAATTTGAAATCGTACGTAAATTATTTGTTTTCACTTCCTGAGTTTTCTGTTCAGTTTATCGTGTGTGCTCGTAAGGAAGATTCCATTTTTCATGTAAAAGATGTATTGGAAAAACATGGGGATGCAATGGATCCGGGGTGGCTAAACATGTTGCAAAGCATCCGGACGGAATCAATCGAACTCTTGAAAAAAGCCGTGTTGCGTTTGATGGGGAGCGAGGATGAAGCGACTGGAAAACATGCATTTATTACACAAGAAATTGGAAATGAGCTGCTTTTGTTTTATGTTCCCCAAAAGAATATTTCGCGCACAAAATCGTTTTTAAAGCTGGCTTTTCATATGTATGGAGACATTCGTGAGGCCGCTTCCAATGCTGAAAATCAAATAAATTGGAATTCAATGGTAGCCCTTTTTTATGAATGGGTGATGCGGGGGCGGCGATTGGAAGATGCTTTTGAGCACATTGCCTCCGGGTACGTGCGTTACTTGCCGTTTGAACGTTGCGCGCTTTTTTTATATTTGCCGAAGGAAAAAAAGGGCGTTGGCATGACGGGGTATAATTTGAACGTCGAGGATATTAAAAATATCACCGAGCATTTCTCGGGAGCCTCTGTCGTTAGGGAATTCTTGGAAAAGATGCGAACTTATCGCCCTATTTTTATCGATGATGCGTCTGACGCTCTTCCAGAGTACTATATTAACAAATTTAAACTGAATTCTTTGGTTGTGTCTCCCATTTATTCATTGTCGAAAAAAGAATTCATAGGAGCTGTCTTTTTGGATCAAGGAGAAGGACAGGAGTTTTCGGTTAACGATGAACTGATGAATGTGTTGGTGAAAATGGGTCATCATGTCGGGGAGATGTTGATGCAATATCAAGACTCCCAGTACGATAATTTGCAAAAAACGATTTCATCCCGCCTTTCGCCACGGGAAATTGAGGTGATGAACCTCGTCAAAAACGGGAGATCTATCAGTGAAATTTCCTATGCTTTGCATCTCAGCCAATACACTATAAGAGATTATATTTCCAGTTCCATAAAAAAAGTGAATGGAAGAAACCGGACGCACGCTGTAGCCATCGCTATTCAACAAGGGTTTATATAAAGATGAAACCGGAAGGGGTGCTATCACACCCCTTCGGTTTTAATGGTTCTCCTCTGTGTGACTTGGCAAGGTAACGACCATCGTTCCGGGCCCCACGGAAATCCCTTCCGAATTTTCCGACCACATTTCCAGTTCGAGAAAATGATCGTTTCCTTCCTGCCACTTGTTCTTTACCTGTCCTTTTGTGGAAACTGTGTCTCCAACAGTGTTGAAGCGTTTCATCCGAAATCCTTTCAAATTTCTGATTGTTCCCGCGAGGCCAATGTATGCGCGGGCGGTTTTCTCCCACATGCCTTGCAGGAAAATATTATTCGCGTACATTTCCGGTGCTCCGGTTTCGCGGGCATACTCCGAGTTATGGTGAATGGAATTGAAATCACGATTTGCGCCGGCTTCCATAACGAGCCTGTAAGCCGTAAGCGGAAAATCGACAGCGGGGATTTCGTCACCTTCGGAAACATCTTCCCAATAGCGAGGTTTCATTAATTTGCCTCCATTCTCGTTGTATGCGGATTGTACTTATAGGTTCCGATGCGCATCTTTGCTACTTCTTCGCCATGTTGGTTGCAAATGGTTGATTCCCAAACCAAAAATGCCCCGCGCCCTACTTTTGTTTCTTTAGGAGCACACGAAAGCAATACGTTTCCGTTGTTGCAGAGCCAATCTCCCACTTTAACCGGTTGTAGATAATCGAATTCGATATCAGTGGCAAAAAATCCCGTCGTTTGCGGCTCCAAATCTGTTTGCACCCCTCCCACAGGATTGCGGGCAGGTTGTGCATTTCGATCGGAACTGGTAAATATCTTTTCCCCCGGGTACCAGTGAGCGGCGATCGTCCATGTTAACAAGCTACTATATGGAGCAATCACATCCGAGTAACCATATTGGTCGGCGACAGTCTTGTCATAATGAAGGGGCAGTCAAATTCCAAAGGTTCAAGAAATCGGCGAATCGCCCCTTTTTCCACCGGATCTGCCCCCCATGTTTTTTCTCCGTCACTAAAATCTAGCCCAACCGCGTCCATCATAGGCCGCCAATCTTTCTTCCAATCCTCCATATTCGCTCTCCTTTCTTCCAATGCCTCACCTCTTATTTATGCAACGTTTATGCCAAATCGTGCCCTAACGAAATCTGAACTCATTTATTTGGTCGGCAAAGTAATCCCTCAGATGGAGGTCGAGCTGCTCCGAGAGGAACAAGATAAGCAAAGTAATCCCTCGGACGGAGGTCGATCTGCTCCGAGAGGAACAAGATAAGCAAAGTAATCCCTCAGATGGGGATCGAGTTGCTCTGAGAGGAACAAGATAAGCAAAGTAATCCCTCAAACGGGGATCGAGCAGTTCTGAAAGGAACAAGAGACACAAAGTAATTTGTGTTACGGGTCCAACGCACCTCCGTAAGTGAGAAAGCGCGGACCCGAGGTGCGATGAAAACTACATCAAAATGCGAAGTTGGCGCCCTAACGCGGGGGCGCGGGTTGCGTTAGGGCACAATATTTTCCTAACTTCTTATAGAGCAGCAGTCGCGTTGAACGAGATCAAAGAAAAAACTCCAATTTTTCTTTGATCTCGTATTTTTTCAACTTTTGGTATAAGGTTGAGCGGCTGATTCCAAGTTTTTTGGCGGCGATTGTGCGGTTCCCGCCCGCCTGTTTCAGTGCATCCAGAATGGTCACTTTATCAGTTTCTTCCATACGTTTTTTTCGGTTTGTTTTTACGGATCCATGTTCGTTTGCTTCATTTATGCCTGAATGCTCTGTTGAGCTCGGATCTTTGGCGTCGATAAGAATGTGACTAGCCTCGATGCGATTCGTTTGCGCGTACAAAAAGGCTCTTTCCATCACATTTTCCATTTGGCGGACATTTCCCGGCCAATGATAATTCCGGAGTTTTTCTACTGCTTCGGAACTTATGTCGTTAATGCTCGGTTTATCAAGTTTGGTTTGCATTTTTTTCATAAAATGGTTTGTCAATAGCGGAATGTCATCCAGGCGGTCGCGGAGGGGTGGAATCTCCAATTGAATGACGTTTATCCGATAGTAAAGGTCTTCCCTGAAGACTCCTTCTTGAACAAGTTTTCCTATATTTTTGTTGGACGCAGCGAGGATACGGACGTCCATTTTTCGAGTCTGGGTATCCCCGATTCTTTCGATTTCTTTTTCTTGGACGGCTCTTAATAATTTGGCTTGCATGGGCAAGGACATATCGCCAATTTCGTCCAGGAACAACGTTCCTTTATCCGCTTGCTCAAATTTTCCCGGGCGCCCGCCTTTTTTTGCGCCTGTAAAAGCTCCGTCCGCGTATCCGAATAGTTCCGATTCAATTAAATTTTCCGGGACAGCTGCGCAATTAATTTTAATGAATGCTCCTTTCCGGTTGGACACAAGATGAATGCCATTTGCAAGCAATTCTTTCCCGGTGCCACTTTCACCGTTAATCAATAGGTTGGATAGGGAAGGGGCAACCGCCGTTGCATCTGCTTTCAGTTGCTCTATTTTTCCATTATTTGAAATGAGCGGCGTGAATGGATCGTTATTTTTATTTAATTCACCTCGATAGTAAGAAATTTCTCTCTCCAGTTTGTCTATTTGGTTAAATAGATCTTTCCATAAGTGTAAATGCTGGTAAATAATTTTATAGATAGAACCGATGGTTTTATCGTTTTGTACAATTGGTGTTTGGCTTACGATTGCTTTATATTGGTTAATTTGAATAATTTCCGCTTCTAATATATCTTTTTTATTCTTGTTTTGCTGCTGTTGGATTTCGGGAGCTATGTTTTGTAGGGGCTGATGTTCGATTTGAGAAAAAGAAGCGATGCCGTATAGTTCCATGAAACCGTGGTTAGCTTTCGTGATGTTGCCGTCTTGATCGGTAATGATGACCCCGTCGTAAGCCACTGCCAATGCGCTATCCAGGACTTTTTCAATTCGTTTTGTTGATTCCAATTCATTTGCCACTTTTTCGAGTTCGGTGATATCTTTTAACACAGCCATGGCTCCGTTAATCTTCCCCCATTCTTGGATGGGGATAATCGAGGCAATGACAATGGTTGAATGTAGGCTGATTTTTTTAACTTCCGTTCGTTTGCTATGCAAGACAGCGTTCGATAAATCGTCATATAACGTGGGAAACCAGTTGCCCGAGGGTTTTCCTAATATTTCGGTGTCTTCCAGTTGGAAAAGTTTTTGGGCAGAAGCGTTAATGGCGGTGATATTTAGCTCTGTATCCACGGAAATGACGGATTCCTGTAAATTATCGACAAGCGATTGCAGCCGGGTCATTAAATGATTTGTGCCGGCAACTAATCCGTAGATTAAATCTGATGTGGCCAAAACGCCGACAACATTCTTGTTGTTATTAAGCACAACCGCATGCCCAACACCTTTTTCCAAAAGGATATCTCTCGCCCGGTAAACGCTTATATTTTCCTGCAGGGAAATGACGTTTGTTTTGATTGCCGGCTGTATCGTTACATCCATCGAGGTGCTTTTTAATAAAAGACGGTATAGCGAATACTTCGTCACAATTCCGAGAAGATGTTCATGCTCCATGACACAGCCGATATCCTGGCGGTTTTGTAAAAATAATTCCATTGTTTCACGCGCAGTCGTGTCCGGTTGAAGTTTCACGAACGTCGTCGCTGAAAGTTCTCCAACGTGCATCGAGGTCACCTCCCTACAATTAACTAAATGTTAATTCAATTAAGAGAACAAGTCAACACAGTTGTATGAATAGATAGTCAACTGTCTGATTTTATGAACATATTTCAGGGGCAATTGCCTGTTTAAAAAGTGGAATAAAACTTGCATTTTTAAATGGTAAGGGAGGGAGCCGATGAGTTACGAAACGATTGTTTATGAAGTAAGCGAACATATTGCAACGATCACGCTGAATTTACCGGATAAAAGAAATCCGCTAACGGCCACACTCACAACGGAATTGATAGATGCGATGCAACGGGCGGATGAGGATGAAGACGTAAGAGTGATGATACTCACAGGTGCCGGAAAATCGTTTTCGGCTGGCGGAAACCTAGAGGAATTCAAAAGCAACTTCACAAAACCGATTCCGGAACTTCATTTTGATGGCAGAAAAAGCACGGAATTATTTAAGATGGGGGAAACGCTCAGAACGCCGTTGATTGCTTCCGTGAACGGTGCGGCACTTGGCGGGGGCACTGGGCTTGTAGCCATGTCTCACATCGCGATCGCTTCAAAGTCGGCAAAAATGGGGTTAACCGAACTCAAACTTGGCATTGTTCCGTATGTCATTCTCCCATGGGTGCGGCGCGCGGTCGGGGATAGGAAAGCGATGGAGATGATGTTAACTGCCGATATTCTGTCCGCTGACGAGGCAGCTGAACGGAATCTCGTCCATCGCATCGTTGAACCTGAAGATTTGGAAAAAGAAACATGGGAACTGGCTCAAAAAGTAGCTTCTAACAGCCCACTTGCGGCGAGTCTCGCCCTTGACGCTTTTTATACGACAGAACAAATGGATTTGCAGAAATCGTTCGATTATCTTTCGACACTACGCCTCGTTTCCTTTCGCAGTGAAGATTTGAAGGAAGGCGCGACAGCCTTTTTGGAAAAAAGAAAACCGGAATGGAAAGGGAAATAGGGGAGAGTGCCAGATTATCTTAATGAAAGAAGGTTGATGACATGGAAATCAAGTCCCCAATGGGAGGAAACATGTGGAAAATAGAAGTCAAGGAAGGCGATCGGGTGGAAGTCGGACAGGTCGTTGCCATCTTGGAATCGATGAAGATGGAAATTCCGGTGGAAACAGAAAAAGCCGGTACCGTTAGCAGCATTACGGCCAGCGAAGGTGATTTTATACAGGAAGACGACACCGTTATGGAGATTGAAGAATAATCCCGAAGGAGGTGCAAACGTCATGAAAACAGTACGGATCGGAGCGGCGCAAGGGTTCTATGGCGATACCATTGAGCCTGCGGTCGCGACGGCTCAAGAAGGAAATGTTCACTATTTATGTTTTGACGCGCTCGCTGAATTAACGATGTCCATCCTCACGAAGGACAAAGAAAAAGATCCAAATATGGGCTATACGAAAGATACGCCGATGAACATGAAATATTTGCTGCCGTTTGTAAAATCAAAAGGGATGAAACTATTGACGAATGCCGGTGGCATCAACCCTGTAGCCGCCGGGGAAGTTGTCATGGGTGCCGCCAAGGAGCTTGGCATCACAGGATTAAAAATCGCGGTCATTACCGGCGATAACGTCATCCATCGCATCGATGAGCTGATCGACAACGGCGTTTCTCTCAACCATTTGGAGACAGAAGAAGCGATCGACACGGTGAAGGATGATTTACTCTTCGCGAATGCTTACCTTGGCACGCGTCCCATCGTTGAAGCGTTGGAACAAGGGGCCGATGTTGTTATCACAGGTCGAACGACGGATACTGCCCAATTTTTAGCCCCTTTGATTTACGAATTTGGCTGGGGCGAGGAAGAATGGGATCGTTTGGCTTCCGGCATTTTTATGGGGCATTTGTTGGAATGTTCAGCCCAGTCTACCGGCGGAAATTTCAGCGGCGAGTGGTGGAATGTCGAGGGGTTGGAACAGATTGGTTATCCAATCGCGGAGGTCTCGGAAAATGGCGAATTCGTCGTCAGTAAAGTCGAAAACCGCGGCGGGTTGGTAACGGTGGATACGGTCAAGGAACAGATGTTGTATGAAATTCACGATCCGTCTGCGTATGTCACCCCGGATGTTGTCGTTGATTTGACTGGGGTGAAGCTGGAGAATATTGCCGAAAATGAAGTGAAAGTAACAGGAACGAGGGGAAAACCGAAGCCGAATGAATTGAAAATGGTCGCCGGCTATGAAAGCGGCTACATGGGGCAGGTGATGATCGGTTATTCGTGGCCTGATGCCCTGAAAAAAGCGCAAAAAGCGGATGAAATTGTTCGCGCGCAAATGAAGCGGTACGGGTGGGTGTATGATGAAATCCGCACGGATTACGTTGGCTACAATTCCCTTCTCGGTCCGGTCGCAGAGGAGCCGAATGAACCGTTGAATGAAGTGTATTTACGGATGGCGGTACGCTCGAAAACGAAGAAGGATGCTGCCAAGTTAAGTCGCATGTTTCCGCCTTTAGCCCTGGATGGTCCGCCATCGATGGGAGGAGCGGTCGGCAATATTCCGCCGCGAAAGCTTATCGGGATGTGGTCGAGCCTTATCCCCCGCGAGCTCATCGAAAAAGATGTCGAAATTCAAATGAATGAAGTTTAAACAAGGAAGGTGAGGCATGTGGAAAGAGAAAATAAAGTGCTTGCAGAAATGGAACGGATTAAACAAGGCGGCCCGGAAAAAAACCATAAAAAGAATGAACACATCGGCAAACTGTTTGTAAGGGACCGTCTTGAACTATTTTTCGATGAAAATAAACCTTATTATGAAACAGGATTATTTGCGAATGCGATGAAAGAAAAACTCCCTTCTGACGGCGTTGTCGCCGGCACTGGGAAAATCGATGAACGAAAAGCATTCTTTATCGCAAGTGACTACACGGTAAAAGCCGGATCAATCGGAAAATTTCACGGCGAAAAGATTTTACGCATGCAAGAAGCCGCCATTCGCGGACGGAGGCCGATTCTTTATTTAATTGATTCATCCGGGGGCCGTATCGATGAATCCGGCGGCTATCATGTCGAAAAATATTCTGGGGGTAAAATCTTCTATAACCATAGCGTGCTTTCCGGGCGCGTTCCGCAAATCGCTGTGATGTATGGTCCGTGTTTTGCCGGTACCGCTTATATGCCAGTGTTCTCCGATTTTAACATCATGGTGAACAAAATAGCGGGGATGGCGATTGCTTCGCCGCGTATGGTGCAAATGGCGACAGGCCAAGAGGTTGACGTGGAAGAATTGGGCGGTGCGCGCATGCACGCGACAAAAAGCGGCTCGGCGGATTTCGTCGTTGAATCAGAAGAGGAAGCGGCAGCTGTTACGAAGCGGTTATTGTCTTATCTTCCCGATCATTTTGAAGCGAAGGTGCCGGAACAACCTGCGGTTGAACCAAGTCGGGATCCGCGCGGCATTGACGATTTGATCCCGAAAGACCCCAATAAACCGTATGATGTTTTGGCGTTAATTGAATCGATCGTTGACGGTGACAGCTTCATGGAAGTGAAAAAAGATTACGCAAAAGAGCTCGTCGTCGGTTTTGCCCGACTCGATGGAAAAACAGTCGGCGTGGTTGCCAATCAGCCGAAAGTGAAAGGCGGGACGATTTTCCCTGAATCGGCCGATAAAGGGGCAAAATTTGTGTGGGCGTGCGACGCGTACGATATTCCGTTGCTGTATCTATGTGATACGCCAGGGTTTATGGTCGGGACCAAAGTCGAACAGGAAGGCATTCTCAGACGGGGACGCAACTTTATTTACGCGAGCTCGAATGCCAATGTTCCGAAAATGTGTGTCATCGTTCGAAAAGCATACGGGGCAGGCATTTACGCGATGGCCGGCCCGGCTTATGAACCGGATACGACCATCGCGCTTCCATCAGCAGAAATTGCCATCATGGGGCCGGAGGCTGCCATCAATGCCGTCTATGCTAACAAATTGCAAGCGATTGAGGACCCGAAAGAGCGCGCGGAAACAATGCAGAAACTCCGCGATGAATACCGCGCCGGTTATGATGTTTATAAGTTATCCGGAGACCTCGTCGTTGATGATTTAATCGTGCCGAGTGAGTTGAGGAATGAACTTATTTCCCGTTATGATACATTTGAAAACAAAGAGTTCCCTCTTCCGCGGAAAAAGCATGGTACGATTATTGATTAAAGGGAGTGATGGTTTTGTTCAATAAAATTTTAATCGCCAATCGTGGAGAAATAGCGGCCAGAATCATCCGAACATGTGGAAAAATGGGAATTACAGCCGTTGCCATTTATTCGGAAGCGGACGCTGATGCTCCCCATGTTGAGATGGCGGATGAATCCCATTTAGTCGGGAAACCGCCTGTGAATGAAAGTTACATGAATGTCGATAAAATTATGGAGATCGCAAAAACATCAGGCGCGGAAGCCATTCACCCGGGTTATGGGTTGTTATCGGAGAATCCTGATTTTGCCCGCAGGTGTGAAGAAGCGGGACTTACGTTTATCGGGCCTTCACCAGACGTTATTGCGCAAATGGGGAGCAAAATAGAAGCGCGAAAAACGATGAAAAATGCAGGCGTGCCATTGGTTCCCGGGATTAGCCACGCGTTGAAAGATGCGGATGAAGCGGTTGTGGTCGCAGAAGAAATCGGCTATCCGGTCATGTTGAAAGCTTCCTCCGGCGGAGGTGGCATTGGCATGCAAGTGGCCTATAACAATGAGGAAATTTTAAAGGCCTTTGAAGGGAATCAAAAGCGGGCGAATGATTTTTTTGGCGATGGTTCCATGTATGTGGAAAAATTTATCGAAAATCCACGACACATTGAGATTCAAATTTTATCCGATAAATATGGGAACACGGTTTATTTATGGGAAAGAGAATGCTCCATTCAACGCCGTCATCAAAAAGTAGTTGAAGAGGCGCCCTCTCCATTTCTGGATGAAGAGACGAGAAAGAAAATGGGAGAAGTAGCGGTTAAAGCAGCAGATTCTATTGGATACAGCAATGCAGGAACGATTGAATTTATCGTGGATGAAGAGAAAAACTTTTATTTTCTGGAAATGAATACGCGTTTGCAAGTGGAACACCCGGTGACCGAAGAAATTACCGGATTGGACATCGTTGAACAGCAAATCAAAATCGCGGCAGGAGAAACGTTGCCCTTTAAGCAGCCTGAGATTGAACGGAATGGCCATGCCATCGAAGTGCGAATCTATGCCGAAGATCCAAAGACATTTTTCCCGTCACCTGGTCAAATTACAAAATTTGAGGTTCCAAACGAATCGTATGTGCGTCATGAATTGGCTATCCATGGCCAATCAAAGATCACCCCTTTTTATGACCCTATGATTGCCAAGTTAATTGTCAAAGGCAATACGAGGGAAGAAGCGATCGATTATATGACGCGGACACTTGAGGAATATAAAGTGGAGGGCATTAAGACGAACGTTCCGATGTTACAAAATGTATTCGCTCATTCAGCTTTTAAAGAAGGCGATACCACAACTAATTTTGTGAAACAACACTTGCAAATAGGGGTTAAGTCTTAAAGAAAGATAAAGAACCAAGTTCCTTGCTGTGAATAACACGAAGCTTCTGCATTTATCATTAAGGGAGCGATGAATATGGAAAAACCGACTGTTGCTCATATGTTAGAAATTGCGGCCTTGACGGCACCGGATAGCGTTTTTCTTCACGAAGGAACTAAAAGTGTTACTTTTCGAGAATTGGATAGTGTTACGGATCGATTGGCAACAGCTTTTATAAAGGAAGGGCTTCGAAAGGGAGATAAGGTCGGGATTATCGCGTTAAACCAGTTGGAATGGTTGTACACGTATTTTGCGGCAATGAAAATTGGTGTAGGTGTTGTAGCTTTAAATGTTCGGTATCGTGCTGCCGAGTTTGAGTACATGCTTAATCAATCAGAAGTAAAAGCGATTGTATCCCTAAATGAGTTGGGGGATTTTAGCTACAGTGATTTTTTTGAAGGATTTAAAAATAAGGTTCCTAGTGTAGAACATTATATTTTCATGGGGAAGGGATTTAATGGCAGTCGATCATTTGTAAAAATGCTAGATGAACCAGTGGAAAATCAATTGTTAAGCGAGGCAAAGGCACGCGTACGCCCGACGGATACCGCGCTCGTTATCTATACCTCAGGAACAACCGGAAAGCCGAAAGGAGCGATGATTTCCCATAATAGTGTCATCGCTTCTGCAAAAGCACAAATGGATCATTTTGGTATTATGGAAGAAGATGTGACCATCGGTAGCATGCCCCTGAACCATGTTGGAGGTATTTCTTGTTGCGTAACAGTGGCGCTATTAAGTCATAGTAGTGTCGTTTTGATCCCGGCCTTTGATCCTGATGAAGTGTTGGAAGCGATCCATCATCATAAAGCGACAATTTTTGGCGGAGTTCCAACGATGTACAGAATGTTATTGAGCAATGAAAAACGTAAGGTCTACCGTTTAGACTCCCTCCGCCTATGCTTTGCCGGCGGCTCGAACGTTGAGCCGGAGCTTTGTGAACTTATAACAAGCGCCTTACCGAATGCGAGGCTTTCAAACTTATACGGATTAAGTGAAACATCAGGTGCTTGTGTGCTTTCAAGGTCAACGGATGATATAGAGCAAGTGCAGACTAGTATCGGTGTAGCTATTGGTGATTTCGACATAAAAGTTGTAAGCGAGGAGAAAAAGACACTTACTAATGGAGAAATCGGTGAACTAGCTGTTAAAGGTGCCTGTGTAGCAAAAGGTTATGACAATATGATAGAAGAGACGAAGGAAAGTTTTGGGCATGAGGGTTGGTTGTATACAGGGGACATGGCCCATATGGATGACGAGGGTTATATCTATTATAAGGGTCGGAAAAAAGAAATGATCGTTCAAGGTGGCTATAATGTCTATCCGGTGGAAGTGGAAAATATATTAGTGGCGCATCCAGAAGTTTCAATGGCTGCCGGATTCGGAGTCCCGAATGATTTTCTAGGAGAAGTCGGACGGTTTTATATTGTTCTCGCTCCCGGCGCGAGGCTTTCAGAGGAAGAATTAAAAAACTATTGTGCAGGCGTGATGGCTGATTATAAAATTCCGAGACAGTTCGTTTTTGTGGATGACGTTCCTCTGACTCCAGCAGGTAAGATTCAAAAATCACTATTGAAGGAACAATATTTTGCTTCCCTTCAATAGCTATATCTGTAAATTTTGATAAAGGGGCTGGGATCATGACGAACGGTGTTGGTTCATGGATTGTTAAGCATTGTAATCGTTTTGCGGATAAGACGGCTATTGTTTACAAAGAAAAGCAGTTCACCTATGAACAGCTCAATGTCAGGGTAAACCGACTGGCACACGCGCTATTGGATATAGGCGTAAGAAAAGGGGATCGCGTGGATGCCCTCTTGTTCAATACGAATGAGATGTTGGAAGCTATGTTTGCTTGTGCGAAAATAGGGGCTATTTATGTGCCTATTAATTTCCGTCTAAGTGTGGATGAGGTGGAATATATTGTTCGGGATTCCTCCCCGCACCACTTTATTTACGATGAAAGAATGAAACCGTTGGTTGATCAATTACGGGAAAGAATGACATTCATTAGCGACTGGATTCACGTCGGGCAGCATCCTCATAAGCGTGACTTACAATATGATCAACTTTTGGCCGGGTCGAAAGATGAAGAACCGGGTTTTGATATTGGTTTGGATGACGTTCATATGATGATGTACACATCAGGAACGACTGGGAATCCAAAAGGTGCCATGATCAGCCATGGCAATACCTTATGGAATGCAATCAATAGCATCCATTTTAGGTCTATAGATGCTGAAGATACAACGTTAGCCGTTGCCCCCATGTTTCATATCGGTGCCATGGGTGTGTCGGCAACACCCCTCTTGTATAAAGGCGGGACCGTTGTATTGGAAGATCAATTCGATCCTCGTGCCGTGCTGGAATTGGTGCAAACAGAAAAACTGTCGAGTTTATTCATGGTGCCGGCCATGTGGATGGCAATGACCCAGGTGCCCAACTTTGACGACTATGACTTAAGCTCAATAAAGTACAATATTTCCGGTGGTGCCCCGTGTCCCATAACAGTCATTGAATTTTTCCAACAAAGAAATATACCGTTTTATGAAGGTTTCGGCCTTACGGAAACCGCCCCGAGCGTTAGTTTATTAGATCCGGAAAATAGTTTTCGAAAAAACGGTTCTATCGGTAAACCGTTATTCCATGTGGAAGTCAAAATTATTGATCATCATGGCCGCCAAGTGCCGACGGGAGAAGTTGGGGAGCTTTTGATTAAAGGACCGAATGTATTTGTCGGCTATTGGAATCAGCCGGAGAAAACAAAGGAAGCATTGCAAAATGGATGGTTTCACAGCGGAGATTTGGCAACGTTTGATGACGAAGGATTTCTCTATATTGTGGACCGGAAAAAAGACATGGTTATCTCCGGCGGGGAAAATGTGTATCCGATTGAAGTCGAACAGGTGCTGTTCCGGCACCCGAATATTAAAGAGGCAGGCGTTGTTGGGGTCCCGGACGAAAAATGGGGAGAAACGCCGAAAGCCTTTGTCGTTTTGGAGGATAAAAATCAGACATTGACTTTGGAAGATATTGAATCTTTTTGCGAAGGCAAGCTCGCCCGCTTTAAAATTCCGAAAGTCATTGAAATCATCGAGGAGCTCCCTCGCAATGCCACGGGAAAAGTTTTGAAAATGGCATTACGTAAAGGTGAAAAGGGTCAAGTTAAATAATCGTTTAAAAAGAGGTGAAAAAATGCCAATCGTGCAGTTAAATGATGTTGCGCAAGCGAGGTCAGGTGACAAAGGGAATAAGGTTGATCTCGGTCTTTTCGTTAACGATGAAGAACTTTATGACGTGTTGCTTGAACAGGTCACTGCAAACAGAGTAAAAGAACACTTTGAAGGGCTCGTTTTCGGGGATGTTTTCCGCTATGAGCTGCCCAATATTCTTGCTTTAAAATTTGTGTGCGAGGAAGCGTTGAATGGGGGCGGATCTTCGTCGATTCGCGTGGATAATTTGGGGAAAACATTTGGTTCAGCTCTCTTGCGCATGAACATAGAGATTTCAGATGATTTAGAGAAAAAATTAGATATGTCCAAAAGGAGGCGCTAACAATCAGACGTCAACCATATTTTACAGAAGAGCATGAAAAAATGAGGAAAACGATACGAAAATTCGTGAAAGAGGAACTCAGGCCCCACGCGGATGAATGGGAAGACGCAGGAGAGTTTCCCCGAGATATCTTTAAGAGAATGGGGGACTTAGGTTTTCTCGGATTATGCTATCCGGAGGAAGTCGGCGGCCAGGGCGGCGATTATTTTATGGCGCTCGTTTTTGCCGAAGAAATGCATGCCTGCGGAAGCGGCGGCGTCTCCATGGCAACGGCCGTACAGACCGATATGGCGACACCGCCGATCCTGAAATTCGGGACGAAAGATCAGCATGAGCGGTTTTTGAAACCGGCTTTGAAAGGTGAAAAAATTGCATCTATCGGTATATCGGAGCCGAATCATGGTTCGGATGTGGCTTCCATTGAGACGCGGGCAAAAAGAGAAGGCGATGAATGGGTCATTAATGGTGCGAAGACTTACATTACAAACGGACCGCGCGCCGACTTTATTACATTGGTCACCCGAACATCGGATGAACCGGGTTATAAGGGCATTAGCTTATTTCTCGTTGAATCGGACCGTCCCGGCTTTTCTGTCAGTAAAAAACTGGATAAAGTTGGCATGCGCGCATCGGACACGGCAGAACTGATTTTCGAAGATGTCAGAGTTCCCCATGAAAATTTGTTGGGGGTGGAAGGCCAAGGGTTTTACCAGATTATGTGGGAACTTCAAGGCGAGCGTTTAATCAGCGCCGCGGGAGCTGTTGCCGGAGCCGAGCATACCTATAATCAGGTGCTTGACTATGCAAAAAATCGTAAGCAATTCGGCAAGTCGATCGTAGACAACCAAGTGATCGCCCATCTTTTCGCAGAAATGGCAACGGAAATTGAGCTGTGCCGTGAAATGACTTATGCCACTGCCTATCGATTCCAAAAGGGGGAAGTGCCAGTCAAGGAAATCTCGATCGCGAAACTGGCTTGTTCACAGATGGCTCATTGGGTCGCGGACCGCGCCCTGCAAATCTACGGTGGAAACGGTTATATGGAGGAATATCCGGCCGCGCGTTCCTGGCGCGATTCCCGTTTGGCTCGAATCGGGGCCGGTACGGATGAAATTATGAAACAAATTATAGCGAAACAAATCGGCTTATAAGGGGAGGATACGAAGATGAGACACTGGATTTTTACAGACGAACATGAATTGTTTCGTAAAACGGTGCGAAAATTTGTTGCCAACGAAATTACGCCTAACGTCGAACAATGGGAAGAAGATGGGGAGGTTCCAAGAAGTTTATTTCATCGTTTCGGTGAACTCGGTTATTTGGGGATTAAATTTCCTGAGGAATACGGCGGAGGCGATATGGATCTCGTGACGGCAGCAGTTCTTACCGAGGAAATGGCCCGATCGGGTTCGGGAGGTGTTGGGGCTTCTATCGGGGCGCACACGAACATCGCTTTACCTGTCATCGCCAATTTCGGAAGCCATGCCCAAAAAGAAAAATACCTGAAACTGGGTATTAAAGGTGAAAAGATCGCTGCCCTCGGCATTACCGAGCCGGAAGCAGGTTCTGATGTCGCTTCCATGAAGACGACCGCAAAACGGGAAGGCGATCATTATGTTTTAAATGGATCGAAAACATTTATCACGAACGGGGTTAATTCGGATTTCGCAGTTATTGCTGCAAAAACAAAAGAAGAGCCACAGCATAAAAATATCAGTTTTTTTATCGTGGAAAAAGGAACGGAGGGCTTCACGACCGGGAAAAAGTTAAAAAAATTAGGTTGGCGGGCTTCAGATACGGGCGAATTGTTTTTTGACCATGTGAAAGTCCCCGCTGAGAATTTGATCGGCGAAGAAAATAAAGGTTTTCGTTACATTATGAAAAACTTTCAATGGGAACGTCTCGTTATGGCCCTCGGTTGTATCGGCTTAGCGGAAATAACGTTGGAAGCTGCAGTCAAATACAGCAAAGAGCGGACACAATTCGGGCGCCCGATCGGCAAATTCCAAGTGCTAAATCATAAAATGGCAGACATGGCCGTGGAAATTGAAAAAACGAAACATTTAACCTACCGTGCGCTTTATCTCTACGAAAATGGTGAAGATGCACTTAAAGAAACAACCATGGCGAAAAAGTATGCCTCGGAAATGATTAATCGCGTTACTGATCAAGCTGTGCAGATTCATGGGGGTGCTGGCTATATGATGGAATACCCGGTGCAACGTTATTGGCGTGACGGAAGAATCCAATCAATCGGCGGCGGAACGACACAAGTCATGAATGAAATTTTGGTGAAGGCGTTGGGAATTACAAATTAGTCTTACTGACACCAATATCGGAGGAAAAAAGGAAAATGAATACGATTATGTCTGAAACAAGCCCACCATTGACCATAAATATTGGAAATAGCACGTAAACTGGGCAAAAGTAGGCGTAAAGTTTGCCAAGGCGCCACTTATTTCAGTCACTCTGCAATAGCTCGGACAATCTCAAGAGGAATATTTGGAATACTGTCCGAATAGGGATAGAGTTTGGACAGTTTTACGGAAAAGTGCACTAAAAATGTCCGAAGCAGGCGTCGGTTTGGCCACTTTTGCGAGAAACGTAAGGGAATTGTCCGAAGTAAGGTACAGCTCGGCAATTTTTGCAAGGCAGTGTGGAAAAATGTCCGAAGTCGAGTCTATCGGACCCTTAAGCGTGCCCCCGTGAGAAAAACATGTATTGGGTGCGGGCGGTAGCTAACGATCCATCTTTTGGGATAAAAAAATAAAGAGTGGGGAGACGCGCGAATATTTCTTGGAGGTGCAGGATAATGGACATTTCTGTTGTGAATCGCGTGGCGATTGGAGATATTATCCGCAGGAGCGCGCGCCGTTTTCCGGAAAAGCCGTCTCTGATAGAAGATGAACGTGTCTTGACTTTTAAAGACCTCGATAAAATGTGTAATCAGTTTGCCAATTATTTGCTGAATAGCGGTTTGGAGAAAGGGGATAAGATTGCCACGATTTGCGGCAATTCCATTGAACACGCCGTTGTCTCTTGCGCCACGGCTAAAGCAGGGATGATTTGGGTGCCGATCAACCCAGGCGTTGGGCTGGACGAGAAAACGTATATCCTAAATGAAACAGGGCCGAAACTATTGATCGGAGATGCCGAATTAATCAAACGTTCATTTAATGAATTATCCGAGATCTGTCCTTTCATCCTGTTCGCTGACGAAGATTTCCATGGTGCAGGAAATACCGTTCAATATGCTTTGGAAAATCAGGATCAATCAGAACCTGATGTCCATATTGAAGATCGGGATGTGGCGCAAATCATGTACACGAGTGGAACGACCGGCAACCCCAAAGGGGTGATGATCAGCCATTTGGCTGTTTATATTTCCAGCTTGGGGAACATTATTGAAAGCGGGTATAGGCAGGACTCCGTAGCTCTTGCGATGATGCCCATGTTCCATTGTGCCCAACACGCGATGCTGACGTCGTCATTACATCACGGTAATACGGTTGTCATTTTAAAGGGATTCGAACCGGAATTATTCATGCAAACAGTGGAAAAGCACAGGGTGACGGGGATGTTTGCTTTGCCCCTCATGTATCGGGTATTGCTCGATCATCCGAAACGTGCCCACTATGATTTAAGCTCACTGGAAAAATGCATGTATGCCATGGCACCGATGGACCGAACAACACTTGAACGACTTACTGAAGCGTTCGATGCTGATTTCTTCCTTGGCACGGGACAAACGGAAATGTATCCCGCGACCATGATGTTCAAACCCGAGGAACAGTTAAGGCGTTTCGGTTCCTATTGGGGCGAATCGTCTCTGCTTGTCGACACAGCTATTATGGATGATGCTGGAAATATTGTCCCCGATGGGGAAGTTGGCGAAATCGTCCACCGTGGCCCGACGGTGATGAATGGGTATTTTAATAAGGAAGAAGCAACGGAAAAAAGCAGGGAGTATAACTGGCACCACACCGGTGACCTCGGTTACTGGGATCCGGACGGACAATTGGTGTTTGTCGACCGTAAAAAGGATATGATCAAAACCGGCGGGGAAAATGTTGCATCGATAAAAGTGGAAGAAACCCTCTTTTTACATTCAAAAGTGGCCAATGCGTCTGTCGTCGGTTTGCCCCATGAGCATTGGATCGAAGCGATTACCGCTTTTGTTACCCCAAAGCCGGGGGAAAACGTTACCGAGCAGGAGATCATCGACCATTGTGCTGAACATTTGGGATCTTTTCAAGTCCCCAAATCCGTGATTTTTTTGAAACAGCTGCCCGCGACAATGACCGGAAAAGTAAAGAAAAATGTGCTGCGCGGAGAATATAAAAATCACTATCTGCAAGCCCCCTCACATTAAAATTGTGCGTTACGACATCATTCAAGGCGGTCTCCCGAATGATGTCGTATGTTTTCCCGTTATAAAATGATGAAGACGATATAATTTTCGTAACCCTTCAAATAGGGGAGTTCGGGAAGTGTAAACAGACAGTCATAAAAATGTAGGGTTATTTTACATACATTTTACAAAGTACCGACATTTTAGGGGATTGTAGTTAAGGAGAACTAGGCTTATGATATTAGCAAATCTTTCCCAAGTCTCCAAAATGGAAATGCTTGGGTTAAGGTATTTATCTTGGGGGAAATAGGAGGTATGAAATAACTAAGGAGGAGACATATGGGGAACGCATTACGGGTTAGCAAAAAGCGTTTAGGGATTATAGCTAGCGCGGCGGGAGCCGGGCTCACGGCGTTGTTGCTTTCGCTGTTCATGTCGGGTTCGTTATTTGCCGCATTTCCGCTCGCGGGGGTTGGCGGCTTTACGATCAGTGCCGATACAATTGAAGGGGAGGATTTTGAACTATATCCGGTTATCGGTGAAACTGCTGAAAACCCGGTTTGGGCACAGGCTGCTGTTGAATTAGGAACCGCTGCCATTGATGGATTAGTATTATCGAAAAACATTAACACCGAAGATGCCCTTGGCGCTTATGGGGTGAATAGCGTAGATGTACAAGTGACATCTTCAGGTGTTGTCGAAGGGGATGATTTAAGCCTGCGTGTATCTGGCATTGACTCTAATGACTCGCAATTTGCAGGATTGGAAGTCACGGAGAATTACACCGATAATCCACTCAATGCCATTGACTTAACGGCACCGGAATTAACTTTGGATAACCCGGAGTTAAATACGCATTTCTTGTCTGCGCAAAGCATCGGGATCCCGGGCTTGAAGGTCCAAGTCATCTCTAACACGGATGATGGGAGCATCGGGGGCTTTTAAAGTAAGGCATGATTAGTCTTCTATTTCCCCCAAAATGATTAGTGGGTTTTACTTCCATACTATAGGGACTTTCTATTGTGGATCTTTTGACCTAATATTTATATCGACTGGACATGTAAAAGCTTTAACGAAAAACGAAAATTTTTTAAAAAAAATTTGTAAGCGTAAACATTTCTCAATTTTATGTTACTCCGTTTCTCGACAGGAAGGTATTTATCTTGGGGGAAATAGGATCGTTTTTTAGGAAATAAGGAGGGAGCATTTATGGGGAACGTGCTAAACGTTAGCAAGAAGCGTTTGGGATTGATTGGTGCTGCGGCAGGTGCAGGACTGACCGCAGTGTTATTGTCGTTATTCATCTCAGGATCGTTATTCGCTGCATTTCCATTAGCCGGGATTGGTGGCTTCACGATTAGTGCCGATGAAATTGAGGGGACGGATTTCTCGTTGTATCCGGCAATTGGCGAGACGGCGGAATATGAGGATTGGGCACAAGCCGGCGTTGACTTGGGAACCGCCGACATTCACGGTTTAGTCCTTTCCAAGAACATTGATACGGAAGATGCGCTTGGAGCTTATGGGGTCAATAGTGTTGATGTGCAAGTGACATCTTCAGGTGTCGTTGAAGGCGATAATCTAAGTCTAATGGTCTCCGGTATCGATGCTGTTGATTCGCAATTTACCAGCCTTGAGGTCTCGGAACACTACACCGACGACCCAATGGATTCGTTTGACTTAGCTGCACCGGAGTTATTGCTTGACGATGCGGAATTAAACACGCATTACTTGTCCGCTGATAGCATCGGGATCCCTGGCTTGCAGGTTCAGGTTATTTCTAACACGGAAGATGGAAGCATTGGAGGCTTTTAAGGCTAACATCGCTTAGCCTCCTATTTCCCCCGAAATGAATGACCTTGTCAAACGATCAGGAGGGAAGCCTTATGGCAAAATTAGGATTGATTTTTGATGCTCTGGCCATGGCGATTATTGGTCTGCTTACCGGCGCTTTTGTCGGGGGGCTCGTACTGGGGGCGGGTATGCCGGGAGGGATTGCCGGAGGAATTATGGCAGCTGCTTTGCTTGTTTTATTTACATTGACGTTTCATTTTTTGGAGTGGGATGTGGCGAACAGAAAAGTAAAATATGCAAGCATCGGCATTTTGCCCGGTGTGCTAATCGGTGGGACCCAACTCATTGGTCTTGGCATACCCGGAGCGGTTATTTTTGGAATGGTTAACGCCATTATTTTTGCTGCCATACTTGATCCCATCATTCAAAACTTGGTTAAAAAAGAACGCTACGTATTGTACCCGGGGCATTATTTGTTTGTGTTTTTACTCGGTACGATTAGCGCATTTTTGACGATTCAAATCGTCGGAATCACAAGCAGGATGGTGGATTTCGAAATGGCTGTTTCCGCACTCCCATTAGCAATGACGAACATCATCGTTTTTGGAACCGTTTTAATCGTTTATTTTATTGGATTAGCGGTGAAAAAAAGACAGCTGGAAAGTTGGCGTATGGCATTTAAGGCGAGGTGGTTGCTACTGACCTTGTCGGCAGGTTTGGGTATTGCGCTTGTGGGCGTGATCACTTCCGTTCATTATGGCATCGTTGTATCGGAAGCCTTGGTCGCAGGTGCCGCTTTTGTTCTTCCTTATGGCATAGCGTTGCTTTTGCCGCTTTCGTTTGGATACTTGGCGGCTCAAAACTCAAATCGCCCGGTAATGGGTTCGGTCTTTTCCCTCGTCGGCGGTCTGGCAGTATTGGCTTTCGGCATTAGTGTGGCTCCGATGCTATTGCTGCCGGGAAGCGGTTTAATGTGGGCCGGGCTGATTTTTGGTTTGTTTATGGTCATGTTATCTTTTGTAAGTTTAACTAAGCCGGAAATGAATGTTTTTACAGGATCTTCAATTATTATTTTTTCCATTTTGTCCTTTATCGGCGCAGCCGGTGGGTTAATCATCGGCGGGCTGCTTGGCATCGCCGGCGGAGTACTAATCGCGGCCTGGGATGGTTCTGTCTCGAAAGAGGATGACCATGATGAAATGGAAGGAGGGCCAAAAGACATCTCTTCTGCTTCCCCAAATACAGTTAGTGGATAAGAAACAACCGAGATCGGTCAGTGGAGGCATTTACTATGAAACTGTGGAAAAAAGTGAAGATGTTGAGCCTTATTACCCTCCTTGTTGTTGCTTATAGCCATCCCCGGGAGGACTGGATCAAGCTTCCGCACAAATCGATGAGGAAGAATACGGGGACTTCGATGGTTTTGTGCTGACGGTAGATCAAATTTCGGGAAGAATAAATTTGCTCGGACTGAGACCCGGGATTATTGTTGATACGCAAGTGTCTTTTACAAGTGCAGTAGCAGAAGGGTTATCTTTATCAACATTGAAGGAAACGGACCAAGGCACGATGGTGTTGACGATTGAATCGGAAACGCCCGAAGTGCCTGTTGATATCAGCTGGATGGACGTCACGGTCAATTCATTAAATATTGGAGGCTTATGCTGGCCGGAAAGACTCCTGGATGTCTGTTTGTCTGATGTCGTCATTGATACCAAAGAATTGGAATCAAGCAGTGCCGGTCTTCCGAATTTAACGATGCGGACGAGCTTTGATCCGGATGATGTAGCGGAAGTGGAAGCACAAAAGCAAATGCTGGAAGATCAGGATGATGAAGAACAACTGGAAAAACTCATTACTGCCGTGGATGAAGCTGAAGATGGAGAGTTGTCCGACAAAATCGAAAATATTTCCGATTTGCAAACAGAAATCGATCAGCTGGATGACTTGATTGTAGAGGCGCAAGATCAGCGTGAAGAAACGGATGGGCAAATGAACAGCTTGGAAGAAATGATCGATGAGGCCAATGAGTTGGTTGATGAAGCTGATTTTGAAGAAATGCAAGAAAATATGAGCAAACAACACGATGAACTGACTTCGGAATCGGAATCTTTTTCTGCGGCTGTAGAGGAAGTTGACGAACAACTGCAACATGTTCAAGACGGGGTGGAGTCCATCCGAGAAGACGTCGAGGACAGGTATGCGTATCTAGAGGATTTGGAACTGGACGGATGGTCGGAAAGCTATGAAGAGCTTGAGGAAACCGAGGATGAGCTGGAAGCGGTCGAAGACAGGGTTCAAGAAGCAAGTGAACAAGTTGATACGCTAAAAGACGATAATGAAGACGTGCATGACCGGTTGGATGTCCTTCGAGAGGAAATGGAGGACTTGGACTTCGAACCGGAGGAAGATGATGAAGATCCGGAAGAAGCGGCTGATTCCGAAGAGGATGACACTGAAGATGAAGACAAGGAGAGTCGTTCCGACAATGAAGACGAGCTGAAGGCGTTGGAATCAGATACTGAGGAATGGCTGCAGGACATGGAAGAAACGGATGAAGAATTGGTTGAGCTTGAAAGTGATCTTCAGGATGAATGGATCGAGCCCGTTGAGGAAACTTTCGAACATTCGTTAGAGGAAGAGACATTGGAGTCATTACAAGAAAAAACAGAGGAAGCAAAAGAAGAAGACATGTTTGTAAACGCAGTGAAGGACCTCTACCGAATAGAAGAAACATTGGATGAACATGAATCAGATGCAGAAGAGATTGAGAAGAAACGGGAAGATTACGAGGATGAAGAGATAGACAGTTATGAGATTGAAGATCATCTAACGACCGGGGAAGAAAAGCATGAAGAGATGAAAGGCAGAATTGATGACGTTGAGCAAGCACTGGAAGAGCTCTTTAGTGAGGCACAAGAAAAACTGCAAGATGAACAGGAAAATGTTAGTATGAGCGAAAGTCTCGAAGAAGAAAATAAAACGTTTGTAGATATGCTCGAGGCGGTGCGGGAAGATTTCGAATCCCTATCGGAAGATTATGAGGAAATTAAATCGGAAGGGTGATGATCATCGCCTTTCCGGTTTTTTTACACTATCAGAATGTATAAATTGTTCGGATGATAGTATAAGAAAAGACTTTGACTTTCGCCATCCTTGGCGATAAGTCAAGTTTTTCTAACGCGGGGCTTCTCAGGTGGGGAGTTGCCCTGGGAGGAACAAAAGCATCAGGTAATCCCTCAAACGGGAGTCAAGCTGCCCCGAGAGGGACAAAAAGCTGTGGTGTACAGGATGTTCCGACCTTGCGTTATGAAAATCCGACTGTCCGGGATCGCAGGGGGCTTCAGAAAATCCGACCAAAGACCGGAATCGATGTGAACATGGACACGAATCCAATAATCGTAGTTTTATCAGCCGAAAACGCATCGATATCAGCCAAATTTTGCAATATATCAGCGGAAATGATCTATTTATCAGCCAAAACAAACGTTTTATCAGCCATTTCAACCTAGAATGACTATGCGAGGATTTTTTTGATTGCCTTCGTTTATTCAGGACGCTTCCCTAAATTCGAAGATCAGCGAGCAGGAAACTAAACCAACACAAATAAGACACTTCTGCTTCACCCCCCTTTTTTGTAGTGCGTCTCCCATTATTCAAACCTATCCCCCGACATTTGTAGGGGGGTGTCCCGTATGCACTGCAATCTAACGGAATTGATTGGCATCCAATTACTGTATATGATAAAAAGATAATGGGTAAAGGAGATGGCTCATATGCAGGCTTTCAGTGATTCGGAGCATTTGTACAGAGTGGTTGGCGATTTTTTGCAAGTTCCGACGCAGCCGAGAACGTACGAAGATTTGCGGCGATGGTGGGGAGCGAACCCTGCATATCATGAGGAAGGGGATGAAATTGATCTCATCAATGGTATCGGGCGAAAGGTTGCCAAGACGAGAATGAGTGCAGAATTTGTGTTTACGGAGCCGGAAGCCCTTATTTGCATGGATGCTCAAAACCCGAAAAAGGGAGAGCAATTCAGCATTTATTTAGGGCATTCCCCGGTTCCCGTGAATTTAAGCGTAAAAACCACGGGGGACATGGCTCATCAATTTTGGGCAGGGAACATAAGTGTCACGGCCGCAATCATGACGGGGAAGATCAAAACAAAAGGCTCTAAACAAAAGGCTTTAAAGCTGTTGCCGCGAATTGCGCCGGCATTTGCCCTTTATCCCCGTTATTTGGAGCTAATAGGGGAAGAACGGTTGCTTAGAATGTTATAAGAAGCAGAACATCGGAGGGAAGGCAAGTGGCAGTGGCCATTCATAACGATAAAACAATAAAAAAAAGCAAACACGATCAAGTTGAAATTATAAAAATTTCCGTCAATCCTTATTTTCCGTTAATATCCATCTACCTCTACTATATTGACGGGATGCTTATTGATACCGGACCAAGCAAAAGACGGAGGCGTTTGATTCCACTCTTCCGTTCATGGGACCTCGAGCGGGTAGCGATTACCCATTACCATGAGGATCACTCGGGGATGGCATCATGGATCGCGCGGAACACGCCAGCGGAGATATTCGTCCATGAAAAAACGATTCCGATCGCTGAGAAGACGGCACAGGTGCCTTGGTATCAAGAATTTTTCACCGGACGCCGCCTCCCTTTCAGCGCCAAAGCCTACCCGAATGTGATTGAAACGTCCAATTACCGCTTTTATCCGATCGAGACGCCCGGCCATACCGATGATCACATTTGTATATTTGAGCCATATTACGGTTGGCTGTTTACCGGCGATCTATATATCACCCCCTGCCCAAAGGTTTTTTTGGAGGAAGAATCAATGGCTGCATACATCGAAACATTGCACAAATTGAACCGTTTCGATTATCAGACCGTGTTTTGTGCCCATGAGGGCGTCATCCGTAACGGAAAAGAAATGATGAACCGCAAACTGGAGTATTTGGAGAGAACCCGGGATGAGGTGGTACGCATGCATCGAATGGGATGGAAAGATCGAACGATCATGAAAAAACTGTTTCCCGATAAAGTGAAGTTGGAACAGCGATCCTTCGGCACATTTTCCCGGTTGAACATGATCCGTTCTTGCATCCGGGAACAATAAATATCCTCCACCGATAAATACACGCCCCCCGATATTTTACGTATAGTCAATCGCCGACAAAAAAATGAAAACCCGACATTTAAGGGAATAGGCAACGCGTGATGAATTGCTTACAATCATAATTAACCGCTTACATTCGTTGTGCGGCGAGTACAAAAGTACGAATACGTATCAGTATTGCAGGAGTGACCCCGATGATTTCTCTGCTGTTCCATCATGAACCCTATAAAGATCCGCAAAATAAACTTCTTGATGCTGCATTGCATTTATACACCGGAAAAGGGTTTAGAGAAACGTCGGTGTTGGAAGTTGTTGAACGGGCGCGGGTGTCGAAAACGACATTCTATCATTTTTTCAGCAGTAAGGAAGATTTGCTCGTTCAATTGTTTCAGTCTTTGCTTGAAGAAGTTTTGCAAGAGGTGAAACGAACAGCGGAACTAGAGGCGCACATCGCTCATAAGTCATTTGCCGGTATTCGACGTTATCTGGAAATTTGCAACGATCATCGTCCCGTCGCCCGTTTATTGCTCGTATCATCCGCAGGGTTGAGTCCGGCAGTCGAAGAGGTGCGGCACAAAGCACACGTTGACTTTGCCATCTTTATCTATGAAAGTGTGCGAGTAGAAATTGAGCAGGAAGGATTGGTTTCCGACGACCAAATCCATACCGCAGCGCAAGCGATGGTAGGCGCTATTAATGAAGTTGTGATTCACAAAATTATCGTTGAGGATAAAAAAAACATCGACGAATTGGCGCATTTGCTCAACCACATTGCCATCGGAGCGTTTACGGTACTCTCGGAAAATCAAATGTCATTTAAAGGGGGGATGCGGTTGTAAAATGCGACTGAATCAGGATGAAGGAATATTTAATTAAACATTTATTTACATTTAAAAAGAAAAGGAGTTTTCTAAAATGGCGCAAGTAAAAGAAATTTTTGATCAAATCAATGCAGGCCTTAAAGAAGATCCGTCTCGGGCAGGAGGCGTAGAAGCTGTTTATCAGTTTAACTTGAGTGGAGACGAAGCCGGAACATATCAGGTCGTTCTGAAATCCGGAGATGGATACGCGCAAGAAGGAGAAAATGAAACACCGGATTGCACGCTAACACTTGACTCCGATGATTTTGGAAAAATGGCTGAAGGAGAACTGAACGGAACGGAAGCGTTTATGAGCGGGCAGTTGCAAATTGACGGAGACATGGGGTTGGCATTGCGTCTCCAAGAAGTGTTGGAAGCGTATAACGCCGAGCAAAAATAAGTTTTTTATAATTTCATAAGTCGGTGAAGCAGCCCCATGTGTAGCCGACTTGTTTTTACACTATCAGAATGTATAAATTGTTCGGATGATAGTCTAAGAAAAGACTTTGACTTTCGACATCCTTGGCGATAAGTCAAGTTTTTCTAAAAGAGGGAGGTGGCTCTGTGGATGAACTTAAGCAAAATATGGCGAGATAATATTAATGACTACGGGGAGTATTCAATCCTTATCTATGAAGGGGAAGCATATACGAATGTGCGCTTGGATGAGGCTTCGTCCCAATTGGCACATGCGTTAAGGGAAATGGGTGTGGAGAAGGGCGACCAAGTCGTCGTCACGATGCCGAATTGCCCCGAAGTTGTTGTCGCCTTTGGCGGAGTTATAAAAAATGGGTCGGCGGTTGTCCCGGTTATGCCGCTTCTGCAGGCACAAGAACTTCGTTATATATTGGATGACTGTACGCCCAAGGTTGTTTTAACGACAAATACGCTTTATTCCAAAGTGCAAGAAGCAAGTAAAGATCTTGCATCACCGCCGCAAGTTTATACGTTGGAGGAACCGGAACACGAAAACGCTCTGCAAGCCGCCATGAAAAAAGCGCCGACAACGGCACCCGATATAGATATTCATGAAGATGACGATGCCGCGCTTTTGTACACCGCGGGTACAACCGGTGCGCCGAAAGGGGTAACGCTGTCGCATAAAAACCTGTATTCCAACGCGGTGGCCGCTTCAAAAAAAGCGGAAATTCTTAAACTTAAAACGGGTCGGGTTAGTTTGAGTATTTTGCCTTTTTCGCACGCGTTTGGATACACGATGATGAACGTCGCGTTTATGCTCGGGGATAAAAATGTCCTGTTGCCATACTTTGAACCTGTGAAAGTGCTGGAAGCCATTGAGAAATACAAAGTCACCCATTCAGCAATGGTGCCCGCCATGTTTCATGCTTTATACAATCACCCGGATGCGGACAAATACGATACGTCCACATTTTTTGCCTGTATTTCCGGTTCGGCAGCACTTCCCAAGCCGATCGCGGAAGGATTTCAAAAGAAATTCGGCTGTCTCGTTTTAGAAGGATATGGATTATCGGAAGCGGCGCCAATCGTGACGGCTACCGATCCAAGGCAGAAAATCAAACCGGGCTCCGTCGGGCAGCCACTACCGGATATTGAAGTTGCGGTCGTGGATGAAAATGATCGGCGGTTGCCTGCCAATGAAGTCGGGGAGTTGATTGTTTCCGGTCCCAATGTATTGAAGGGGTACCATGGAAAACCGGAAGAAACCGAAAAAATCCTGAAAGATGGTTGGTTATACACAGGGGATATGGCGAGGATCGATGAGGAAAATTATGTTTTCATCGTCGATCGCAAAAAGGATGTCATTATTCGCGGAGGCTTTAATATCTACCCGAAGGATTTGGAAGAGTTGTTATTGAGCCATTCCGAGGTGTCTGAGGTAGGTGTGATCGGTATCCCCTCAGAAAAAATGGGTGAAGAAGTTGGTGCCTATGTTGTGAAAAAACGAAAATCCGACATAAAAGAAGAAGAGCTGATCGCTTTTTGCCAAGAACATTTGGCAAAGTACAAAACACCCCGATTTTTGAAAATCGTCAGTTATCTTCCGAAAAATATGATCGGAAAGACAGATAAAAAGAAACTTCGCGAATGGGCGAAGGAATTTCATGCCACATCAAAATAAATATATGTTTGAAACCGAAAAAAGGAGGAATGCCCCTTGATCTCATTTTCGCCTACCGAAGATGAAACAGCATTCGTTGATGTTGCCGAAGGGTTTGCGAAGGACGTTATTCGTCCCAAGGCAAGGGAGTGTGAACAAAATCGAGCAGTTGATGACGCGATTATTTCGAAAGCGGAGGAGATTGGCGTAGCCTCCCTTGAATTTCCCGAAAGTTGGGATGGCCTTGAATTGCCTTTAATTTCACAGGTGCAAATGCTTCAAACCCTCAGTTACGGGGATTTGGATATTGTGCAAGGTTTGCCGGGCGCCGGCGATGCAGCCTCTATCATTCGCCTTGCGTCACAAAACCCGGCGCTTGGCACTTATAAGGAAGCAGGGCGGGGAGGGTCTTGGCCGAATGTTGCGTTCATCGATGCCTTTGATCCCGAAGAGCCATGGGCCGAACAGCTACAAATCAGCAGAAATGGTGATGGTTATACATTGAACGGTGTCTCACGGCCTGTACGTTTGGGCGCAGGCGCCGAATATGTGGCTGTGGCTGCCGTTGATACAGACGATGAACCGGTGGTGTTGTGGCTCCATAATGTTCCGGGAAGCGAACATTGGATGGCAGTAGAAGGCGACTATCGACTCGGACTGCTGAGCACGGGGCTTGCCAGGCTTCAATTTAATCATGCCGAGGTCCACGCAAATGAAGTGCTCGCCAAAGGCGATGAAGCCCGAACCTTGATTGACGGAGCACAAACACGCATCCGGATACTGCAGGCGGCAAAAGCCGTTGGCTTAATGGAAGCCGCGCTCGAGTACGCCACGGAGTACACAGCGGAGCGCAAGGCGTTCGGCAAAGCGATCGCCCAGTTCCAAGGCGTTTCATTTAAAATTGCGAAAATGGCGATTGAAACGAGGGTTGCCAATCACCTCGTTTGGGAAGCAGCAACAAAAGTGGACGCTGACAAAGACGATGCCTTAGAAGGATCTTTGCGGGCATTGTATCGCACCCATCGTTCCTCGCTTTTCGTTACGGACGCAGCCGTTCAACTGCTTGGCGGGCACGGGTTTGTCGATGAGTTCCCGGTGGAGAAATGGTCACGTGACGCCCAGGCACAAGCCGGTCTGTATGGTCGGGAACAAGATTTGCTTACCCGCCGCGGCGAACGGATTGTAAATGGCGCAACAGGGGCGAAGAAGGGAGTTTTGCAATGATCTCGTTTGAGTTATCACCCCAACAAAAGCAAATACAGCAAATGACCCATTGGTTCGCAAAAAATGAAATCCGGCCGATCGCGATGGAAGCGGATCGCCTTGAACGCGTACCGGATGATTGGCTGGATAAGGTGAATAAAATGGGGATCCACTTGAACACGTCATCGTTCGGCGGTAGCGGCGGCGGAAAAGACAAATCCTCGAAAAAAGAAAAGAAAGAAAAAGAAGGGAATCGCATGGGAGTTCTGGCAACCGAAGAAATGGCGTGGGGTTGTCCGGCGATTGCTTTATCGCTTCCCGGTGCCGGTCTTGGCGGTCCGCCCGTACAAAGCAGTGGCACACCGGAACAAAAAGAACGTTTTTTAACGATTTTTACAAAAGATGAGCCACGTTGGGGCGCCTACGCTTTGACAGAACCGGAAGCCGGCTCGGATGCATCTGGCGTGCGCACATCTGCCAAGAAAGTGGACGGCGGATATGTGTTAAATGGCCAAAAAATCTTCATTACCAATGGCGGTCGTGCGTCTTGGGTCGTCGTGTTTGCTACCGTTGATCCAAGTCTTGGCCGTGCCGGGCAACGGGCGTTCGTCGTTGAAAAGGGGACGCCGGGATTCTCGTGCACACGATTGGCTCATAAAATGGGGCTGCGCGCAAATGAGACGGCGGAATTGTTGCTGGAAGATTGTTTCGTTCCTTATGAAAACCTCCTCGGCGGAGAAGAACTGTATGAACAAAGCAGTAGCAGTTCGAGCCCGTCCGGGTTCCAAGTGGCAATGAAAACGTTCGACAGCACCCGCCCCATCGTCGCGTCAATGGCTGTTGGCATTGCCCGCGCCGCTTATGAATATACGGTTGATATTGTCCAAAAGGAGTATCCGAGACAAGGCCGTTACTATCATTTGGCAGCGGAAACCTTGGCAGAAGCCGAGCAGGATATTGATGCCGCGCGTTTACTAACATGGGAAGCGGCTTGGAAAGCGGACGTCGGCAAGGAAAACGCCAAAGAGGCAGCCATGTGTAAGGCGTACGCCGGGCAAATGGCACATGATGTCACCGTTAAATGCCTGGAATTATTAGGTCCTATCGGTTTGGATGGACACATTGTCGAGAAGCTTTTCCGCGATGTGAAAGTTTTCGATATTTTCGAAGGAACCAATGAAGTCCAGCATCTCGTAACAGCCAGGCGTCAATATCAACCTTATGGTGTCAGGGTTTAGGGAGTGAACAATATGGCTTATGAAACCATTCAAGTGGCGAAAAAAAACAAAGGCGTAACGTGGATTACCATTGATAATCCTCCTGCCAATGCCATCGGCGACCAATTGATGGAAGAACTTGTGAACGTGGCTGATGAACTGGAAAAAGACAAAGATGTTCGCGTAGTCGTGATAACATCGGCGCATGAAAAAACGTTTCTCGCAGGGGCAGACTTGAAAGGGATGATGCAAGGCGGCGGCAAAGGAGAAAGTGTCGCGGAGAAAAGCGGAAGAATGCAAGCTTGTTTTGACCGATTTGCTACGCTTGAGAAACCGGTTGTCGCCGCGATTAATGGTCACGCCTTGGGTGGAGGTTGTGAATTGGCCCTCGCTTGCGATTTCCGGATCATGTCTACAGGGAAGATCGGCTTAACGGAAACCAACCTCGGCTTGCTTCCAGGAGCGGGCGGCACACAACGAATGACTCGTCTGTTGGGTCGTGCGACAGCAACGGATTTGATTTTTAACGCCAAACGGCTTGAGCCTGAAGAAGCGCTTGAAGTCGGTTTGATCAACCAAGCGGTTACACCGGAAAACTTTGAAGCGGAAACAACCGCGTTTGCCGAACACTTGGCTGAAGGCGCCGTCCAGGCGATGGGCTTGGCAAAACGCGCCATCAATGTGGCTGAAGGCCCGATCGAGGATGGGCTGAAAGTCGAAGCCGAAGCGTTTGCGGAAACATTGAATACAGGAGAGCCGGGCATAGGTATTCAAGCATTTTTTCAAAAGAAGAAACCGAATTTTATTAAATGATGCAGCAACTTAGCATAAAGGTGGGATTTGCATGTCTTCTTGGGATAACTTACTGGAAGGGAAAGTAGCGGTCGTGACCGGCGCTTCCCGGGGCCTTGGGCGCGCAGACGCATTGGCTTTGGCCGAGGCCGGAGCAGATGTCGTCATCACCGACATTCTTATGGAGTCAGATGAAGAGAGCTCATCAAAAGCTAAGGAATACGGAGCGATTGCACAAGTCATGCAAAGTACGAAAGTTGTGTATTCCGAAAAAACTTCCGAGGAAATTCGTGATATGGGACGCCGTTCCGTAGCGATGAAAATGGATGTCACAGATGTCGATGAAGTTAATGAAGTTTTTAAAAAGATCTATGAGGATTTCGGCAGAATCGATATTCTCGTTAACAACGCGGGAACGGTTGATCATGTTTCAAAAATTGAAAAACAAAATGATGACTTATGGGAACGTGATCTTCAGGTCAACTTAACCGGCTCCTATAACTGTACGAAAGCGGTCTGGCCATACATGAAAGAGCAGGAATACGGACGCATCATTAACATGGCTTCCATCGTCGGCTTAGCCGGTGGCTTCGGGCAGGCAAGCTACGCGGCCACAAAAGGCGGCTTGCTCAGCTTCTCCAAAAGCATGGCTTTGGAAGGGGCGAAGTACGGCATTAACGTCAACGCCATTGTCCCAGGCATTATCGGGACAGAAGCCTTCAAAATGGGCAATAAAAAGATGAACGATCGCATGGTTGAACGTACAGCGTTTAAACGCCCGGGCGAACCGGATGACATTGCCAATGCCATCACTTTCCTCGTCTCGGACAAAGCCAAGTACATCACCGGTGTCGGCCTGAATGTGACTGGCGGAATTGACTTGTTTACGTTCTAATTCGAACACAAAGGAGGGATTTTCATTCATGACAGAAGCAGTAATCGTCGATGCGTTGCGAACCCCTGTCGGGCGTAAAAAGGGTTCGTTGTCGGAAAAGCACCCTGTCGATATCCTTGTACCGGTGCTTCAGGAACTCGTGAACCGGAATAACGTTGAAGCAGGTGACGTCGAGGATGTCATTACAGGCTGTGTCACCATGATCAAAGAGCAAGGCGGCAATATCGGGCGTCAGGCTGTACTGGCAGCCGGGTTTCCGGTTGAAGTGCCGGCATATTCCTTGAATCGCATGTGTGGTTCAAGCCAGCAATCGCTCAACGCCGCGGCTCAGGAAATCATCGCCGGAGACGCGGATGTTTCCATCGCCTGCGGTGTCGAAAACATGACGAGCATTAAAATGGGAACGGACATGGGCAAATTCAGCAAAGATTTGACGAAACGGTTCAACATCGTTCCTCAAGGATTGTCTGCGGAAATGATCGCGGAAAAATGGAACTTGGAACGTGAAGAGCTCGATGAATACGCGTTGGAAAGCCATCAACGGGCTGCCAAAGCGACCGATAACGGGGAATTCAAACGGGAAATCATTCCGATGGAAGTGGATATCGAAGATGGCAAGAAGACCCTTGATCAAGATGAAGGCATCCGCAGAGAGACATCCATGGAAAAACTCGCCGGGCTCACCCCCTCCTTCAAGCCGAAAGATGGGGTCGTAACCGCCGGTAACGCGAGTCAAGTGAGCGATGGCGCATCAGGTATTTTACTCATGTCGAGGGAAAAAGCAGAAGCATCAGGCTTGAAACCTCGTGCCCGTGTCATTGCCCGGGCGGTGGTCGGCGAGGATCCGGTCATCATGTTAACCGGGATTATTCCGGCGACACGAAAAGTGTTGAAGAAAGCGGGACTGAGCCTGGGTGATATGGATGGCATCGAAGTCAACGAAGCGTTTGCTTCTGTCGTAAAAGCGTGGGAACGGGAATTTGAACCGGATATGAGCAAGGTTAACCCACGCGGGGGTGCGATTGCCCTTGGGCATCCGCTAGGTGCCAGCGGTACGAAATTAACGGCGACACTTCTCAATTACTTGGAAGATACAGATGGCAAATATGGGCTTCAAGTGATGTGTATCGGTTTCGGCATGGCTACAGCCACGATTATTGAGCGACTATAAATCAAAAAACCCTTAAGGAGGCATTTACAATGGCAGAGATGGCTCAAAGTACGGAAAAAGTTTTTCAAATGATTGACGCGGCGCTAAAAACAGACCCATCGGCAATAGAAGACGCGGAAGGCGTATACCAGTTTAATCTCACGGGTGATGATGGCGGCACGTATCAAATGATTATCGAAAGCGACGGTGCCCGTGCCGTTAAAGGCGAAGAAAAAGAACCGGACTGTACGTTGGAGATTTCAGCAGACGACTATAAGAAAATGGTCGCGGGTACGCTTAATCCGACCGAAGCTTTCATGGGCGGCCAGCTGACCATTGATGGTGACATGGGCATGGCGATGAAGCTGCAAACCGTGCTCAATACGTTCTCATTTTAATGCCAAAAAGGTGGGAAGGTCGACTTCCTTCCCATGATTCTAAAAAATCATAAGTGTTTTTTATAAAAATGTTTCATAACCTTATAGAAATGAGGGGGAAAAATGGTACAACATGAAAGATTCCAAACGGTAGAAAGTCAATTGAACTGGAACGCGCCGATGTACAGATTGTATGAAAAGGCAAAAAAGAACTATTGGGACCCGGCCAACATTGATTTTAGCCAAGACCAGGAAGATTATCAGAATATGTCTTCCATGGACCGGATGTTTGCTTTGCCGCTTGTAGGCGCTTTTGCCGCGGGAGAAGAAGCGGTTACTCTTGACATCTTGCCGATGCTCGAAGTCATGGCACGCCAAGGCCGACTCGAAGACACGATGTTTTTAACCACTTTCTTGCATGATGAAGCAAAGCACACGGAAATGTTTTCTCGCTGGCAAACAGCGGTTGGCGTCGCGGACTTGGATCTTCACAACTTCCACAATGACGATTACAAACGCGTGTTTTATCAAGAGCTGCCCGAGAAGATGGACCGCTTGAAGACCGACGACTCGCCAGAGGCCATCATTCGGGCCGCAACCGTCTATAACATGATTGTGGAAGGGACGCTTGCGGAGTCAGGCTATCACGCGTTCCGGCAAATCTTTAAGGAAGCAGGTTTAATGCCCGGCATTTTGAAAGGCATCGACTTGTTGAACCAGGATGAAGGCCGACACCTTCAATTCGGTATTTTTACCATTCAACGGCTAGTGGCCGGCAATGACAAGCTGATGAAAGTCTTTCACGATTATATGGATGAATTATCCCCGTACGCGTTTGGGTTTGTTGATTATTTAACCGGTTTGTTTGAGGAGACAAAAAAGCATGAATGGGTCGATATGACGTTAAAAGTTGATCCGAACTTGATGAAAGAGTATGCACGCAGTCAATTTGACATTCGCAAAAGCAAAGTCGAGCGGGCACGAAAATATGAAAGCGGTGCCGAATTGGAAGCAGCGGCGACCAAACAATAAACCGGGAGGAGGCTCAAAGTGGTTGTATTTAACAATGAAGAAGAGACCTATGAACTTATCGGTGGTTTTTTTGGCAGGTAAGAAAGTATAAATCAACTTTCATACCTGCATAAGTGCAACTAAGGCTTTCGCCATAAAAGCTTGGCGAAAAGCCAAGTTTTCTAAAAGAAATCAAGGACAGTGAGCCGATTCGGGACATGATGCAAACACTTGCCCCGGATGAAGGATACGATGCTTATTGCCAGTTCGTGTACACGGATCCTGAAGGAAAAGTAACCATTTACGAAGGGGAAAATAATCCGGTCGAAATTGAATTGGGCGAAACAGACCGAAGCGCGGAACTCAAGTTCACGCAGGATGCGGATATCGGCCTGCAATTTTGGCTCGGCGAATTGGATTTACAACAAGCAATGGCCCGCCAACAAATACAAGCAGAAGGACCGCTTGCGAAAGCGATGCAGGTGTTGCCGCAAATTGAAAAAATTCATCCCAGGGCGTATTTAGAGAAAAACGGAAGGGAAGACGTTTTAGTCAAAAAAAATTAAACAAATGAAGCGCAAAGGATTCCGGATAAAAGAGGCATTGATGGGCAAAAAGGATAGGAGCTACACGTAACAATAAAAAGCCCAATCCAATGCAGAACGGCTAAAATAAGTGGAATGTTGCATTTAGAGGGACGGCAATTCTGTTCCCGTTCCTCAAAAAAGAAGAAAACGGCATCTAGAGGGACGACAAACCCGATCTCATCCCTTAAATGGGGTGGATTCGCTTTGAATGAATCGATGCAGTCTTTTGATAGGAGTAAATCCGACTAGCTTTTTAGTCCATGTTTTGCATAGATATCTGACTTTTATGCAGTCAAATCGGGTTTTACAAGTTCATCGAATTATAGGATCACACCATAGGAAAGAACTTTTGAAACATCAACTAGTTTTTCAATTATAGACTTCGGTGACGAACCAATCTAAATTTATAACGTTTGGAGGTGGCCGAATCTTGAACGATCATGCCATTGACCTCTATGATATAACCATTATTGGCGGAGGACCTGCAGGCTTGTTTACTGCTTTTTATGGGGGCATGCGTCAGGCAAAAGTGAAAATTATCGAGAGTATGCCGCAACTGGGCGGGCAACTTTCCGCCCTCTATCCCGAGAAGTATATCTATGATGTTGCCGGTTTTCCGAAGGTTCGCGCTCAAGGCCTTGTGGACAATTTGGTTGAACAAATGCAAATGTTTGAACAAACCGTTGCGCTTGATCAATCCGTAGAGAACGTCAATAAGCTGGACGATCAAACATTCCGAATTGAAACCGATAAAGAGACGCATTACTCACGGACGGTTATTATTGCTGCCGGTGTCGGCGCCTTCCAACCCCGCAAACTCAAAATCGAAGAAGCCGAACAATATGAAAACAGAAATCTCCACTATTTTGTAGACAATTTGGGTGCTTTCAAAAATCAAGAAGTCCTTATTTGCGGAGGTGGAGATTCTGCTGTTGATTGGACGTTAATGCTTGCCAATGAAGCAAATGTTACGCTTACGCATCGTCGTGATAAATTTCGCGCGCATGAGCATAGCGTCGCCGAATTGCAATCGGCGCCCGTCAATTTGCACACGCCTTTTGAAGTGAGTGAACTTCGAGGCAATGGTGAAAAAATTAATCAAGTCGTCCTTCAAGAAGTAAAAGGAACGGACCAAAAAGTGGTGAATGTTGATAACGTCATTGTAAACTACGGATTTATTTCATCCCTCGGTCCCATTAAAACGTGGGGACTCGACACGACAAAGAATTCTATTATCGTAAATTCCCGAATGGAAACAAATATCAAGGGGATCTACGCAGTCGGGGATGTTACCTCTTTCGATGGCAAAGTAAAGCTGATTGCCACCGGATTTGGCGAAGCCCCAATCGCTGTTAGTAACGCCAAAGCCTATATAGATCCTAACGCTCGCTTGCAACCCGGGCATAGCACGCATATGTTTTAGCCGATGTGAAACGTACAGTTTTTATTGTAATTTTTTCCTGAGATAGGTGAGAAAAATGCCATTTGTCATTACATCCCCGTGTGAAAATGAAAAAAATAGCGCTTGTGTTGATGTATGTCCAGTCGATTGCATCGAAGAAGGCGAGGATATGTTCTATATCGACCCGGACATTTGTATAGATTGTGGCGCGTGCGAGACGGTTTGCCCGGTGGAGGCTATTTACCCTGACGATGAAGTGCCTGAACAAGAAGCAAAGTATATCGAAATAAATCGAAATTTCTTTTAGGGAAATCAGGGTTGGAAAAGCTTTAAAAATGGATTGGAGAGAAGCCTGACACAAATACAGGAGGGCTTTCAATGGACGCGAATAATTTAGTGGAGATGCTGAGTCAAACCGTAGAGCGTTATCCGGACAAAGAGGCATTAATTTGGAAACAGAGCAGCGGTTACACGGGTATGACGTACCGGGAATTCTGGAATACAATCCGCAATGTAGCGTCTGGTTTGCATCGGCTCGGTGTGAAGCCGGATGACAAAGTTGCTATTTTGTCAGACAGCAATCAGATTTGGGCAATTTCCGACTTTGCCATCGCTAGCCTAGGGGCGATTAGCGTTCCGGTTTATCCGACTCTTCCATCCAATCAGGTTTCCTATGTTCTGAACAACGGGGACTGTACGGTTGTCATCGCCGAAGATGATGAACAGTTGCAAAAAGTCAAGGATGGGAACGCGAATGTCCAGCATTCGATTGTGATGAAACCCGCCTCCGGTTTTACTTCCACTGACAATGTCTCTTCTTTTTCTTCTTTGGAAGAAGATGGCGCCTATCACCCTTTGAAAGATTGGGAAGAGCAGTGGAGGGCGATTAAAGGTGACCGGTTAATGACGATCATTCATACGTCCGGTACGACCGGTGCTCCTAAAGGGGTGATGCTTACCCATGACAATTTTTTGAGCCAAATGAAAGCCATTCAATTTTGGGTGATGGAATTAAAAGCGGAAGATATTCACCTCTCTTACCTCCCGTTATCGCACGTGTTCGAACGAATGGCAGGACATTTTATGCCTCTCATGGCCGGAACGACTATTGCTTACGCCGAAAGCATCGATACGATTCAGGATAATTTGCAGGAAGTAAAGCCGACGATCATGACGAGCGTCCCGCGATTGTTCGAGAAAGTGTATGCGAAAGTGGTCGATCAAATTGAAAGTGGCTCTCCTATGAAACGAAAAATTTTCAATTGGGCGATTGATGTCGGGAAGGAAAGATATGATTATTATTTAAATACGCCCGTGCATGAGTTGGTGCTTAAACCAATGCCGAAAAAACTCCAAAGTCAAGTGGCTCGCGCGGATCGCTTGGTGTATCAAAAAATTAAAGAACGGCTTGGCGGCAGGATGCGCGGGATGGTCGTGGGTGGCGGAAGTCTGAATCCTGACATTGCCAAGTTTTTTTGGTCACTTGATATTCCAATATTGGAAGGATACGGATTAACCGAGACATCCCCGGTCGTGACGACGAACCCAATGACGAGAGCTAAAATCGGGACGACCGGAAAACCAATTCCGGGTTGCAGAGTACGTATCGCTTCCGATGGAGAGGTACTCGTAAAAGGGCTCAACGTCATGCAAGGCTATTATAAAAATAAGGAAGCAACGGACAAAGACATCGTGGACGGTTGGCTCCATACCGGAGACATCGGGGCATTCGATGAAGAAGGCTATTTGAAAATCATCGACCGTAAAAAACGAATTCTCGTATTGTCCACCGGGAAAAATGTAGCCCCGGCTCCGATTGAAAGCGCGATCAACGAAAGCCGTTACATTGAATTTGGCGCTGTGGTTGGGGACGGCCGTAAATATGTAGCCGCGCTCGTCACTCCCGATATGGAAAACTTACTTCCGTGGGCGAAACAACAAGGAATTCAAACCGAATCGAGGGTGGAACTGTGCGCACGTGACGACGTCCAACAATTGTTGATGGATGAAGTTGCCCGTCACACAAATGCTTATGCTGATTATGAAAGGCCTAAGAAAGTGGTCACCATTGGCGATGAATGGACCGTCGACAGCGGAGAATTAACCCCGAAATTATCACTGAGAATGAAGAATATAGAAGAGAAATATAGAGAACACATTGAAAAAGCGTACGATGAAGCATCCATCTCTGCCAAAGAAGTAGCTGCAGGAACCCAATAGACAACACGGAGAGGGGGAGAAACCACGCCATGGCTGTTTTAAAAGAGGAAGATAGAGAAGCAAAAACAGGTGCCATCCGTGCCGAAATCGAAAGAGAAAAAGCGAAAATAACCATTGGGAAACGACGCCGAAAAATCTTTTCCGTATTTGCAAAACACGGATTAACGTATCTGCTCAAAGACACCTTGAGCTGGAAACTGGCAGGAAAGCAAAAGCGCAGCCAACAAGAAGATGAACACCTCAGACAGATCGGTGCGCGCATGCGCACCGCGTTTGAAGAACTTGGCCCAACATTTATTAAACTCGGCCAAGTATTGGTTACCCGCCAGGATCTGCTCCCGGCTCCGATCACACAGGAATTGGAAAAGTTGCTCGACAAGGTACCTCCAATAGGATACGACTATATTCGATGTATCGTCGAAGAAGAATTTTCCGACGGAGTGGATCGATTCGAATGGATTGATGAAACCCCTCTTGGATCCGCTTCGCTGGGACAAGTCTATAAGGCTGGGCTAAACGACGGGACAACGGTTGCCCTGAAAGTTGTGCGTCCGACTGTGGACAAATTGTTCCAAACCGATATCACCGTAATTAAAAAGATGACCGCTCTTTTGCAAAAGCGATTATCTCCTGAATTGGCTGTCGCTCTTGACCTCGGCGCATTGGTCCGGGATTATTACAGCAGTGCCATGGATGAATTGGACATGACCGAAGAAGCCGGCAAGATGAGGGAAGCAACCCAATATCGAAAAAGTACCTCATACGTAAACGTTCCGGAGGTTTACGATGCAACGAAAAATGTACTGATCATGGAATATATTGACGGCTGGTTGATTAAAGACTTTCCGGTCGATTTTTTGACCTTTGAAGAACGGATGAAAATAATGATTGATCTCGTCCATCTTTATATTCAACAAATGATGGACGGCCACTATCATGCTGATGCTCACGGATCCAATATCATGATTAATAAACATACGAGAAAAGCGGTCATCATTGACTGGGGAATGACCGGACGCATGGACAGCGTGATGGCCCATGTACTTATGAGGGCAATCATGCAAATTCAATCCAACCAAGCAGAAGATGTTGCCGAGGTATTTATGGAATTGATGAGCCCGACCATTTACACCGACGTAACCAAACTGAAAGATGAGATGAGAAGTCTTTCCCTGCACTACGTCAATACCGCCCAGGGGAGTGATCGATACAATTATGGACGACTTGTCATGGAAATGACGTCGCTCGGGATCAAAAACTACTGCAAGGTCCCTAATGCTTTGGCTTTGTGGGCAAAAGGATTTTCTGCCACTGAAGGAGCGGCTCGATGGATTTGTCCGGAAATTTCTTATGGACAAGTCATTGAAGCGTATGAGGTTCCGATTTTAAAAAGCATACTGGGCAAACGGTTCAATTATCGTTCGAATGCAAGCTTCGTGGCGGAAACGTCGAAGATGGTGGCGACACTTCCGCGCCGCACAAATAAAGTGATGGAGAATCTCGCGGATAACAAAGTGCAATTGAACCTTCAAATTCAGCCGGATAAAGTCACTCGCAATATGTTGAATCAAATCGCCAATAGATTGGCGCTGGCGTTAGTGACCTTCGCCCTCATTGTGACCAGCGGCATTGTGATAAGCAGTATGCCGGAGGCAACAGTTCTGGGATTGTCTGTGGAAACGATTGCGAATATAGGATTAGGAACGTCCATCGCAATGGTCTTTTTTATGTTTGTGCGATTCATTCGTACGCGAAAACACCGATCTCTTTTATCTCGGTGATAAGCGCCCGAAAAACTCCGCTACAACCCCGTAAGCGGTAGTTAACGGGCGACTAACACCCCGATTCGTTCAACTAACCATCTGAGGAGGAAAAAAATCTCCTCAGATGGAGTTTCACTTCATAGCACCCCCGTCATTTGTAGGGGGGTCTATAGTAATAGATACGTCATATGTAGGGTATTCATCTATCGTTGTTAGTGGTATGTTATTTATAAGAATAAGAGGCTCCATGCTCCCTTCAAAAAATGAAAGCGTTAACAAATAAAGAAAGGGTCATGCGCCTCGCTGAAATGGGAGGGGAGAAATAAAGGCAATGGGGATTGTAAAAGAACAGGCTCCGGAAAAAGAAAGTCAGGAAGAACGGGAAGCGACAGTGAAAGCTGTCCGTCAGGACATTGAAAAGGAAAAGGCAAAAATCACAAAGGGCAAAAGACGCAGAAAAATCGTTTCCGTTTTTGCAAAACACGGATTAACGTTTCTGTTGAAAGACACCCTGTTTTGGAAGTTAATGGGGAAGCAGAAACGGAGCCAAAAGGAAGATGAACACCTTCGTCAAATTGGTGCACGGATACGTATAGCTTTTGAAGAACTGGGACCGACCTTTATTAAGTTGGGACAGGTATTGGTCACCCGCCAGGATCTTTTGCCGGATCCGATCACACAGGAACTCGAGAAGCTGCTCGATCAAGTGCCTCCGATTGGATATGACTACATGGCGTGTATCATTGAAGAGGAGTTTCCGGAGGGCGTGGATCTGTTTGAGTGGATTGATGAAGTACCACTTGGCTCTGCCTCATTGGCACAAGTCTACAAAGCGGAAATGAAAGACGGAACGACAGTTGCCTTGAAAATTGTACGGCCAACAGTGGAAAAACTGTTTCAAACTGATATTACCGTCATTAAGAAAATGAGTGGGTTATTGCAAAATCGCTTGTCTCCGGAATTGTCTGCAGCCATCGATATAGGATCATTGATTCAGGATTATTACAGCAGCGCGATGGACGAACTTGACATGATAGAAGAAGCAGGAAAAATGCGGGAAATGACAAAATATCGGAAAAGTACGTCATACGTAGATGTCCCGGCGGTTTACGAGGCGACGAAGAACGTCTTGATCATGGAACACATTGATGGTTGGATGCTTAAGGATTTTCCGGTCGACTTCCTTACATTTGAAGAACGAACGAAGATTATGATCGACCTTGTCCACCTTTATGTTCAACAACTCATGGATGGGCATTATCACGCGGATGCACACGGTTCGAACATCATGATCGATAAACACAGAAAAAAAGCCATTGTCATCGATTGGGGAATGACCGGGCGCATGGACAGTGTCTCGGCATTTGTGCTCATGCGTGTAATTATGCTTATTCAGTCCAACCAGGCCGAAGACGTTGCAGAAGTGTTTATGGAGCTGATGAACCCGACGATTTATACCGATCCGGTTAAATTGAAAGATGAGATACAAAGCTTGGCACTTCATTACGTTAACTCCGCGCAGGGAAGTGACCGTTACAATTACGGTCAGCTAGTCATGCAGTCGACAGCTATCGGCATTAGTAATTATTGCAAAGTCCCGAACAGTTTGGCACTTTGGGCAAAAGGCTTTTCCGCAACAGAAGGGGCAGCCCGCTGGATCGCCCCGGAAATCTCTTATGGGAGAGTGGTGGAAGCGTATGAAATTCCGATTTTAAAAAATATCCTTCGATCGCGGTTTAACTACCGGTCCAATGCGAGTTTAGTCGCTGAATCGTCAAAGATGGTGGCCACATTTCCGCGACGCGCCACGAAGGTGATGGAAAATCTCGCGGAAAACAAGTTTCGCATGAACATGCAACTGCAACCGGACACCGTTATGCGCAATACGCTTAACCAAATCGTCAACCGTCTGTCTTTGGCATTGATTACATTCGCCATTATCGTGGCGAGCGGCTTCATCATCGCGAGTGTACCGGGGGGGACCTTTTTGGGTATGAGCGCGGTGACGGTTGCAAATATCGGATTGGTGACTTCGCTTGTTTTCGTCCTATTCATCCTTTGGCGCTTCATTCGGACACGAAAACACCGATCACTACTGTGAAAAATTAATGGAGGAGGCATACGTAATGTCTGAAAAAAATGAAAACATGAGCATGCAAGAACGAATTGATTACTTTTACAGACAAAGCGGTGGTCCCGGAAACCCGGAAATTGAAAGGATTCTAAAAGATCATTTGTTGAATGGCAAAGACCACGGGATACCGGGGCAAAAAGAAGAACCGAAGGACGCGTTTACGGAAGTGTTCCTCAGTGACCATTCTACCCAGCCGATCGTAATGGGGTTCATGAAAATGCGATTTGCCATGAAGGAACAATGGGAGGCTTATTTAAACGCAAAACAGACAGATTACAGCCAATTGGATAAAATGAAAAACATGAACTGATCGAGGCGCCGCAAAATGTAGGGGTTTTTTATGTCGAATGAACGGCCTTAGGAAAAATTTAGTATGAATGTCTTTATTTTTTGACAATACGACACTTATAGAATGGTTTTTAAATAGGCGTGTATTATAATGAAGTTGACATGTGCAGAGGGAGCGTTCAGCTCCCTTACACCCAACAAAGGAGGTGGCAGCAAAATGGAAGAAACCGAAAGAATGGCTTTCGGACGAACCGTGAAAAAAAGAGTGTTCGCTGCCCTTGTTGCCGGTTTTCTGCTGCTCGGGGGCATGGTGGCTACTTTAGGGATGACCGGAACCGCCTTCGCGTTGCCGTTGGGCGGAATTGGGGACTTTAATGTGAGTTTTGACGAATTGGAAGGAGAAGGATTTTCCCTGAACCCGAATATCGGCGAAACAGGCGATGCGGATGCCGCTCCTTTGGTGCGAAACCAAATTGACAGGGCGACCATCGATGGGTTGCATATTTACAAGGACTTACCTATGCCGGGCGGCGATTGGATTCGAATTAACATTGCTGCTTCTGAGCCTACAACAATCGAGGGGTTGGTGCAAGATGCCCGTTTTGTTGACGCTGATTTGAATTTTACGGAGATGGGTATGGGTCAGACGAATACATCCGATATGTCACCGGAAGACGCTTTCCGGGAGAATTGGTCGTCTGACGCGGATACAGTCACGATTACAGACGGAGAAATTATTACGAGTTACTTATTCCAAAACATGGTCAGCTTGCAAGGGGCACAAATTTACATCGATTTTATCGACGAACCCGACAGTGGTGCTGGCAGCCCTCCGTCAATAGATGATTCCGGCACAGCATCAACAACGACAGGTGATGGCGGCGGCAGCTCCATTGACACGAGTGACAGCGACAGTGACAGAGACGGAGAAAGCGAAACTGCCGCGGGTCCGGGAAGCAGTGGGGATAGCGATGCCTCGGGCGGAGCACTTCCGTCAACCGCTGGGAATACTGTGGTCATGATTTTAATTGGGTTATTTGCAGTAGCGATAGGCAGCGTGTTTGTGTTCAGGAAAAGGATTTTTGCCGCGTAAGACATGTAAATAATGAAAATATAATTATGATTAAAGAGGTGGGACGTTATGCAGGAAGAAACAGTAGCTGTTGGACGGACAGTGAAAAAGAGGTTTTGGTCAGCAATAGCCGCCGGCTTTCTAGCATTCGGCGCGATGATCGCTGTGTTTGGCATGAATATGACAGCGGTTGCATTGCCACTCGGCGGAATGGGTGACTTTTATGTCGAACTTGATGAACTGCAAGGCGAAGATTTTCATTTAGCGCCGCATATCGGCGAAACAGGTGAGGCGGATGAAGCCCCCATGATCCGTAATGAAATTGGAAGTGTAGATATCACAAATTTGCACATTTATAAAGATTTGAGATTGCCGGGAACGGAAAGTTGGATCCGAATTAACATTACCTCCCCGAGCGTTTCCATTGATGGACTCATTCAAGATGCCCGGCTCATTGATGCCAATCTGGACTTTAACAATTTGGCAATCGAACAACGCAACACGGAAGAATTTACGGAAAATTGGACGCAAAACGCGGATACGATCACAATTACAGACGCTAAAATTGTAACCGATTATTTGTTCCAAAGTGTCGTTAGCCTGGAAGGTGCAGAGATATCGATTGAAAACATCGATGAACCGGAAATGACCGAATAAAAAAGCAATCATCCACAAAAGTGGAAAGGGGGCTCCTATCATGAACAGCAAGAAGGAGGAAAGAATTCAGAAAAGGGAGCAAAAAAATCAGGTACAATTGGAGAAAAGACAATCGAAACTGGTGGATGCCGGTCGGTTTAAGCGTTGGAGAAATCGCAGGCCATTCTGGGGAGCAACGTTTACGTTGCTCGCCGGTTTAATGATTTTGTACATTCCGCTCCACCTTTACGCGATTGCTTTTGCGCCCGGAAGCTTGGCGTTTGTCGGCTTTTTGTTCGGTGGACTCGTCATAATCATGGGTGCGCTCGCGTATATTTATCCGCAATTTTCCACCATTTTCGGTGTCGTTACGATTTTTCTGTCCATTCTTTCCATAATGGGTGCGCTCGGAGGGTTTATCGTCGGAACGATCGTTGGGATCATCGGCGGAGCCCTTTGTGTCGGATGGAGCATGGAAGAAGTGGAGGTTGACGAAAACCACTCCGGAGGGAAGAAAACGAAACGATCGAAGAAAGCGAAAGAAGATGAAGGAACCGTTACAGCATCTACATGAAACGTGCTAAAATCGGCAGGTTTAGGGGAATTTTATATGAAAAACAATCGCAAACTTCATAAACTCATCTTTAACATAAGTATGGTCTTCGTCCTCATTATCGGTCTTTCTCTCCCTACACCTGTTTCGCATACAGCCTTGGCGGAAGAGGAGGAAGACGATGAGAGCGGATTCTTAGTAGAGGTCGATAAGGTAGATGGGCAAACGGATATTTTTGATTTAATCTTGGATCAAGAACTTAATATGGATGAAGGGGAGCTCACAGGGGTGACGATCATCCAAGAATCAGTGGCGGCTGACGGTCGGACGCTCATCGTTAAAATCCATTCGGAAGGGCCGGTACCCGTTGAAAATTTGATAGGGGATGTAGAGGAGGTAGTTGAACTTGATGTTGCAGGGGGCCAATGTGCTCCTAGTCAAGCTCACTGGACATGTTTTGAAGATGTCGTTTTGCTCCTCAGTTATCAAGCAGTCGATACCATTTCCTTGCCGGACTCGACGGTTGAAGTCTGTTTTGAGGGAGAATGTGCAGGCGCGGGTGATGCCGATGGGATGAACATGGACATTGACGATATCGAACTCGAAGACATGGACATGAACAGCCTTAATGAATTAGTGGACACGGTTGATGAAATGGTTGATGACGCCCAAGGGTTGCAGCAGGCCATCGACGATGAAGGGCAAGTAAGCGCTGTTAAGCAGCGGTTGGATGAGGCAGAAGATGCCGTTGGACAACCTGATATGCTCCCTGATTTAGCAGCCGGCATCAACGGTGCACATGAAATTTTGGATGAAAATGTGACCGATCTCGGGATCATGACCGCTAATGCAGATGACACATTGAAACAAGTGTCTAATCAAGTAGATTTATATGCGGAAAGGATTGAGCAGGAAGAAGAAGAATGGAGTGAAGAATGGGGCATCGAGCCTGAAGAATTTGAAGCATATCTCGACGAATTGGACACAGATGAGGTTGACGAAGAAGAACTGCCGGATGTCGACATCAGTGAATGGAAAGAAGAGATCTCTAATCTTCAAGAACGGATGTCAGATACCTACGGCAACGTTGAAGGATTAAACGAGCAAAGGCAAGAATTTACGAAAGAACTTGAAGACTTCCATGCGGGCGCACACGAGTTGGCAGGTGCCGTTGAAGAGGCAGACGGTTATTCCGATGATCAATTGGATGATGTACGCAAGGACTTGGATGTTGCTGAACCGGGCAAAACCGTTGAAAAGCAAATGTTCCAAGTAAATCAAGCATTGGAAGAACCGGCATCACTTGATGAGTCTGAGAAAATCGAGGAATTGACGGAAGAAGCAACGGAGGGACTTGAAGCGTCCGGAATGTCTGTTGAACTGGCTGAGGACATTGGGCAACGAAGTGAAGAAATGGATGAGAGCATGGCTGATGTGTTGGAAGAAGCCGAGCAAGACATGGACCGGCAATCAGAGCAAATGGATACGATTGATTCGCGATTGAGCGAATTGTCCGAGCAAATCCGCGTTCCTGAGCAGCTTGCCGAAGAATATGAGCTTAATTTCTTGCCAGAAGAAGAACAAAACGGATATAGAGTTAACATGCAAGGCAACATAACCAATTGGGAAGAACAATTCGAGCAATTATTGGAAAACATGAACAATCATGATCTCCAAAACGCCTTGCAAACAGAATACGAGGACATTCAGCAACAATTGGCGGCATTACGAGCCGACGTTCAGGAAATGGAAGAAGAATTCTCCGAAGAAGAACTGAATGCCATTATGGAAAACTTGGAGGGCGAAGGTGGAGAAGCTTTTGATGAAGAAAGGGAAGAGTGGGAAGCTCAACTTGAAGAAGCCCTTCAGCGTGGGGACGAACACGCACAAGTCGTTCAAGCAATCCTCGAAGATGCAAACGCTGAAATCGACGATATGAAAGCATTGTCCGCCGAACTGTCTGAGCAATTTTTAGGTATGGATTCCCTAAATGACGAAGAAGCCGATCAATTCGAGGACTATTTGCTGCACCTGCATGAGCAAATGGATGCCATGGTTGAACCTGCGATCGAATTGCAAAACGAAATCGCAATAGCAGAAGACTTACAAGAAGCGCTTGATACAAACAGTGAAGAACTTGAGCAGTTGAAAGACACCATTGCCGAGGTCGATGCACTAAGAGATGACTTGGAAGATTTGCAAGATAATCTAAACGAGTTATCGTTTACAAGAACCAATGAATTTATCGAAGAGATCCAAAATATCAGTGAAAACATCGCAGATTGGTTTGAATAGTTTCGTTGGATCTACCGGCCCGGCGATTTGTATAAGAAATTGTCTGGGCCGAATTTATTGGTTGAGCCTGGTTACGGCGGATGAACCAAGCATCCCGGAAAGTGCCAGATTAAGCTAGCGGAAGAAGAATCCCGATAAGGAGGCGAAAGTTATGGAGTTCATGATGACCTCTAATGTACGTAAGGGGATAGAAAAAGTGGCAATTAATTTACTATCCAATGGTATAGATGTACCGAAAGTCGCCGAATTAACAAAGTTGACCGAAAAAGAAATTAAGGAGTTAAAAAATCAACAAAATGGAAATGATTAATACAGGTTTCTGAACAGAAGGCTCCTTACTCCAAAAGGAGTCTCCTTCTAGCCCAAGTTTCGGCTAAAAAGATTATTTGGTCACTACAATCTTTGCGATGGGGGCATGGATGACCATTGACGGCCAGGCATTTCTGAACAAAACGAAAATGTCACTGAATTATAAACAAGCATAAAAGATGAGCCGCTTCATCATTCAGATGGAGCCCATTTTTATAATTTGAACTTATGTTCCTGAATAATTGAACTTGTTTCCGCAAATGTGATTTCTTACGTAACCACGTCAACCGTGAAATTTTCTTGCTCTTTTTGGCTCGTCATTTCAAAATCATAACCGTTATAATACAAAAATTGAGTGAGAGAAATAAATGCCGTCCGTTTATTTGCGTTATAAAACGGGTGATTTTGCGCCAATGATTCAAAAAGCGCCGCTGTCTTCTCATAAACAGTCGGATAGGCATCTTCTCCGAATGCGGATTGTTGAGGACGATACACCGCCGATTCCAATAAATCGAGCGATTTAACTCCAATGGGTTCACCTGGCGAATATTTAAGAATGATGTATTGATTAATCGCTTCAACTTCTTTGACCGTTAAAAAGCGCATTATCGATCAACCAATCCTCTTAGTGTTTCATCATGCTTTTTCGTGTTTCGCTCTAATACATCGAAAAAGTCAAGACTTATATCCTCCGGCAATTCAATCTTTTGGCTTTCCTCAAATGCAAGTATAAATGCAACACCTTGGGCTAGGCTGTCATTGCCGTCTATCAGTGCAAAGCTCCTTTCGGAACAACGTTCCATGCGCTTGAGGGGTTATTCGGGATAATTAGAGGGCCAGAAGGAGGAACACTTCATGTTAGTGTACGTAAAAAACAAGCATGGCGAGTCAAGATACTTTGGAGGGACATAGCATTTTTCGATTAATCCATGGGTGTCCATTGGGCATTCGTGGCGGTCATATCGAAGTATCCTTAAAGAATGTTATATGAAGTATGAATCAGCTAAAAGATATGATAGGATAATGAATAAAAATCACCTTTAAAAGTGTGGTGAATCCAATGGCGTTACTGAAGAGAGATTCGAATAATAAACGTCCTCCCGAAGAAGAAATCGCCAGAGCGATCTCAGAGTGAGGACAAACGGTTATACCTAAAGAATTCCGAGAGTATTTGGAAGCTCATGATGGGGATCAATTAGAATGGTCGGTGAATGAAAAGGAGAGGTCGTGGTCACGGTAAAGAAAAAAGAAGATATTATGGATTTGTATGGATCTTTGTCGGTGCACGAACAGAACGAGCGTGATTTTGAAGAGATTTTAGGGAGCTCTAAAAAAGAACGGTTAGAAAAAAGAAAAACTCATATTGCATGTTAATCCATTTGTAATAGAAGAGTGTGTGTTTGTTTTACAAGGGAACGTGTATGGATTCCTTCGTCAAGACATTTCCGAACATCTCCGCCGATTCTTATCTCTCAAAGGGATCGAGTGTAAAGATAAATAATCGCTAATTCAAGCCTTAAAGAATTACAGCCGAACGAATGTGGATTTTGCAGAAGCATATATACCTGCTTATGCGAAACACAAGAGACCTGAAAAAGTCATTATATTTAATGTGAAAGGCTTCAGAAAGGTATATGTGGAATTTTTTTCACCCGAAGAGGTGTTGAGAAATTCGGAACAATAGTAAGAAAATTATGTTTTATCGATAACGGTAACATATCTTAAATAATCGACAAAAGCTGAACAATAAATTAGCGCTGATTAAGTGGATTGAGGTGAAAAATATGGTCAACGGGAATATCAAAGCGCTTTATTAATGAATTGCAATAATATTGTACAAATAACCATCAAATAGAAAAACTTGTTTTATTCGGATCCCGAGCAAGAGGTGACTATCGCAAGTCTTCTGATATCGATTTGGCTGTCTTTACTAATAGTTCACATTCTCAACAAAACTTAATGGAACAATCTATATATGAACTCCCTACACTATTAAAAATTGATGTGGTTTTCATGAGTCGGCTATCTAAAGAAAAGATGATTTCAAACATTCTAAAAGAGGGTGCCGTTATTTATAAATGAGGAAAGGCTCTTCGAGAAACTTGATGATTATAGATGCGCAAGTAGCAGGCTTAATGAAGCAACGAAATTCATCTTATGGAATACTTTGATTCGGTCAGTAGAGTCCGATATTTTCTCAAACATATTCCCTCGATATAACACAGGAAACTCGTTATGTGTTAATTGTATCCTCGAAGCATTGATTTGAGTTCCGAGAGAATAAATGCGACATCTTTCTGATGTAATGAAACACACGTGCCATATTTTTATGGTGCGTGTGTTTGTTTTTGGGTTTTAGAAGCCTGATTTCAATAATACCTCCCCACAAATGTAGGGGGGTATTTAATTCATAATTTTTAAAAACCCGTCATTTGTAGGGGTAGCCTAAAGTACCTGGAACTATTATACTAATAAATAATGTGAATTTTTTGAACGGATGCGATGGTTAATCTATAAAACTTACTTATGTAAAAGTTGTGTACCGTTGAGTCTGAAAAACAGGTATGTAAGCATGAAATAATCACATCAACTCTAACTATTTTTAACATTGATCTGTCATTGACACTTGATTGTAGATAATTTCACCTCCCATGAAAGCGCTAATATTGCATAAATGGAAAGTAGCGTTAATTCTTAAGTAGTAACTCTAGATTAACCGATCGCAAAAGGTACTGACATAATTATGATCCTGAGAGAGTTACCCAACAACTTTTAATAACAATTACGCTCAAAGGGAGTAGCTTCTTTGAGAGGGGGTGATAGGAGTTTCATCGAATAAGGGAGGTGTTGAATTAGGATTTGTTGAAGAAGGTGATAAAGTTAAGCAAGCGGGTTATGTACACTCGGTAGAATTGACGCATGTTGGTGTCGGAAGCTTTGACTTGATAAAAATTAAGGAGGAATTTGAATGGTGAGGAAAATGTCTAAACTCATGATGATGATTCCGTTAGTCTTTGTATTCGCTAGCCAACAACATGCCAGTGCTCAAACAAATGTGGTAGAGGAAACGATACAATATGAATGTACTGCTACGGTTTTAGGTTTAATCACTGAAAATTTCACAATGCCGGTGACGATTGAGTCGATCGTTCCGACTTCAGTGGCACCGGGCGAAGAAAGCAGTGGAACAGATTCCACAGCTACGGTAGAGATTCCGGAAGATACTGTTGACCGTTTCCAAAATGAATTGAATTGGAATGCAGTCACTGGAGAGGTGGATCTTTTTGAGCTTCATTCTCAAAACTTGGATGACACCGTCAATGTTGCCGATCCTCCACTTGCTATTCCTGACACAGAGATACCGGAGTCCGGAGATCTCGTATTTACGGTACCTGAAGGGGATGGAGTAGAAGCTGGTCCTTTCACGGCAGGACAGGAAGGTGAAGTCCTTATCTCTGCTGGTGATATTTCTGCGGAATTAACAAGTTCTTCAGGGGGATTGCCCTTTCCAGTAGATGCAGAATGTGAACCTATGGAGGAAGTCGATGGGGAACCGCAAGATCTCACTATAGCGGAAATACCAATTGAACAAGATTAATTTGATTGATTTGAGAAACAGTTTTCTTGGATTCGCAGATCCACTTCTATTTGTGGATCTGCGAATCGATTGATTTACTTGACGAGGGAGGGTTAAACATTAATTGTATTGTAAAAAAAGCTATATTGATCATGCTTCTTTTTCCATTGATCTTTCTTTATACAGGAACCACATCTGTAAGTGCTGAAACCCAATACGTAGAAGTAGAGGAAGAGTTTGAATATGTATGTGGTGGTGAAGGTATAACTGATACTCACAGATCGATGATATTTAAAACAATGGTTCCTGAATCAGTAGTAGCGGGTCAGGAATTTCACTTAACAAACACGTCAGTAACAGTGAACCTTTCCTCTCTCTCCACGACTGATAATGAAGCATATGCTTTATTGTTAGACCCAACTTTCAGTATAAGTGCTGAAAATGAAGAGACAACTATTACGAAGGAATTTGAAGGTGATATGGGAGATCTATGGGGGGCAGAAGACATTCCTATCCCGAATGATGACGGCGTAGACGTGGGCCAGTTCAAAGCTGGTGGAAATGGTGAAGTAGTGTTAAAAGCAGATGAAATAACATATACGGAGGAAGCCCAAACGGGACTTCCAATTCCGATAAGTTATGATCAAATATGCACACTTTCCGAGGATGAAGAAGACTCCACTATTGCCATCATAGATATCGTTAAAGATACCGAACCACCGGAGGACCCTGTCGGATCAATCGAACTGGATGGCAATGAAGAGATGGAGCTCGAGGTTGGCGATGACTTCGAAGAGCCCGGCTTCACAGTTGTAGATGAAGACGGACATGACATCACCGATGAAGTCGACGTCAATGTTGAAGGTGACGTAGACACGACAACCGAGGGCACGTACGAGCTTACGTATAGCGTTGAAGACAATGAGAATATAGACTCTGTAACACGTACGGTAACCGTTGTAGAACCTGAAGAGCCGGGTGACCCTGACCCTGACCCTGATCCCGAAGGAAGTAACTTCCACTCCGGAACAGGTTCACCGGAGGATGATCTTGGCGAAGTTGGTGATCACTATTTAGACACGGAAGCTATGGAGCTTTTTGTGAAAGAAGAAGACGGTTGGAATTCCCTCGGTGTCCTTCGCGGTGAAGACGGTGAACCGGGAGATCAAGGACCACCGGGTGAAGACGGAACCATGTGGTACACAGGTGAAGGTGAACCGGATGCTGATCTTGGTGTAGAAGGCGACTTGTATCTGGACGAAGATTCCGGTGACGTTTACCAGAAGGAGGACGGTGAATGGGGAAAAATCGTCAACTTGCAAGGGCCGCCAGGTGATTGTGACTGCCCTGATGATAATGGGGAAGACAACGGATCCGGAGCTAACGGTTCAAACGGCTTCGGCGGAATTAATGGATCTAATGGGTCTTCGAATGGAGGCAACGGATCTAATGGATCCGACGGAAACAATGGCTCCTCAAATGGAGGTAACGGCCTAGGCATTGGAAATAATGACCGTGACAACGGAAACGGAAGCGGTTATAATGGTGGCAACGGTTACACTGGCGATAATGGAAGCGGTTTCGACCGTGACCGTGGCGGTGGCGCATTGCCGGATACAGCAGGCAATACTCCGCTAATGATCCTCATCGGTTCATTGATGGCTATCGCTGGTGGAGCGCTTCTCTTTAGAAGAAAATTATCACTCACGTAGGGTGGTCGTATCATGAGAAAGATAGGCATCGTTTTCATCATTTTCGGATTGGGGGTTGTGTCCTGGTTCGGGTACGAACGCTGGGTCGGGATGCAGTCGATCGAGGATTTCGAAGGGGATGTTGTAAAGGCATCCGAAGAGGCTGAAGTGTCGAGTGACAGTCTGCTTCTCGACGACGAGCGGGAAGAACCGACCGAAGACGGCGAAGATCAGACAACCGAGGATTATGAAATCGGTGAAGGCGTTGCTAAACTCGTGATCCCGAAATTAAATAAAGCGTATGAAACGTATTGGGGCCAGGATGAAGATACCCTTTCCGGGGGCGTCGGCATGTATGACAGTGAATGGACGACGTCCCCCGCGGGAGGGGGCCACACAGTATTATCCGGTCACCGGGATACCGTCTTCCGGCCTGTGGGTGATTTGTTTGAAGGGGATTCCCTTTATGTCACCTACGAAGGCGTGGATTACGAATATGAAATCAAGGAAACTTGGATCACGGATAAAGACGACCGTTCTGTGATCGTAGAAAAAGATACCCCAACACTTACGTTGACGACGTGCTACCCGTTTGAATACTTCGGAGATGCGCCGGAGCGTTATATCATTGAAGCGGAGCTCGTCAATAAGGGAGATCTTTTAGAAGAATTTTAATCAAAGGCACATCACATCTCTTATTTTTGTGGTGTGTTTCCTTTATTTTTACGGAGAGGGGAAGACAACATGAGTGAAACCGAGAAAATGAGCATGCAGGAACGGATTGATTATTTTTATAGACAAAGTGGCGGACCGGGGAATCCGGACATTGAGCGAATCTTGAATGAGCATTTGAAGAATGGAAAAGATCATGGAATTCCGGGGAAAAAAGAAGAACCGAAAGACGCATTTATAGAAGTGTTTATGAATGATCATTCGACGAAACCGATCGCCATGTGGTTGTTGAAAATGAGATTGGATCTGAAGGATCGCTGGGAGGAATATGTAGACGCCCAAAAGCAACCCGATATCCAACAACTCATCGAAGCGTTAAAAAAAGAAGAAGAGCTGACAAAATGAAGCGCAAAAAGGATGTCATACTCATCCATGGGTTGGTCAATCGGCATCGCTGGAGTGACGCTTTTTTAGAAACGATCACCAACATGTGGGGATCCGGGCATGTGTATGTCATCTATACGAATGCTTCGAACGACGTGCAGGAGAAAATTTACAACGGTAATGTTGTTTATACGATTGGGTGTAATAATGGATCGGCGGGCACACGGTCGCTTGATGATCAAACGAAACAAATGGAAGACAAGGTACACATCCTGCAAAAAGACTATGGTTTGGAAAAAACGTTCAATATCATCGGCCACAGCATGGGCGGCTTGGTCGCGCGCCAATACATTTATCATCATCCTCGTACCGTTGCGAGTCTCGTCACATTAGGAACGCCGCACCACGGCAGTCCGTTGGCCGATTATTATAGGGGACTTGGGTTTATTTTAAGTTATAGAAGCGTGGTCTAACTCCACCGTCTTTAGACGGTATAAGCTTTTAGCCTTGCCTTTGAATGTCCATACTTAAACCGAGGTGAGAGTATGGATGAATACAAAAGAAGTAGCCACGCGGTCTATGACATCAAATACCACATTATATGGGTTACAAAGTATAGATATCATGTGTTACGTGGCGACATTGCCCGCCGAGTAAGGGAACTAATCAGACAAGGATGTGAAGCGAGAGGGATTACGATACTACAAGGAAGTGTAGGGAAAGACCATATTCACTTATTATTGTCCTGTCCGCCGAGCATAGCACCGAGTAAGAAGAAAAGATATTGGGGTCAGCACTTATGGGCGAGAGGATATTTTTGTGCAACAGTAGGAAATGTGACGGAAGAAATCATTAGAAATTATATCGAAAACCAGACCAGCGAGAAGAGGAACGATATATTCAGGATTGATGATTGAGTTCCAGTCAAAATCAGTATGCTTGAGCTTAAGGTCTTTCAGCAGACTTCAGTCTGAAATGCGACTTTCAGTCGCGGACAATTTATGTCCAAATCCACCTGCTTTAGCAGGTGGGTCGTTTAAGAGCGAGTAAAGCGTTCGCCAATACGAATCCGAAATGGTTAAAAATATTCAATGCGCGTTATCCGGTTATCGGTGCGCCACTTTGCAATGGAGGGAAAATGTATACGATCCGCGGGAACGCCGAAGGGAGAATCCGGGCCAATTGGGGCACGTTGGGCGAGGTTTATTTTGGCTGGCTGACCCTTCGTTTCCTTAAACGGTCGAAAAGCGATGGACTCGTCCCCTATAACTCCGCGATCATCGATGGCGCTGAGCATATCGGTGATTTTTCCGAATGTGATCATCTTGGTTTAGTCGTCCATCCCTCGGTGGCGAAAAAAGCGACAATCGCGCTGCGCGAGGAAGAGACGGAAACGGGCACGTAATGGGTGACCCCCGTCATTTGTCGGGGGTTATTATTTTATTCCCTATTTTGGTCCATGTACAGATCGCGCGTTCATTTTAAATATTGTATAATTAAAGATATTGATCATTTTGCGGCAAGGAGATGATTGTTTGAAAAAGCTTGAAGGTCAATCGGCAGAAGTAATGAAAGGGATCATCCATGATGGTGATACGGTGATTGAAATCGATGGCAAGAAATATTACCTATTTTTATCTGAAGAGCCGCAAACATCAGTTACAGAGGATGTTGAGTCCGACCCGGAACTAAAACAACATTTGCTTGAAGCGAAAAAGAACATAGCCGACAAAAAAACCTATACGACAAAAGAAGTCATCGACATGATCGATAGAGACGAATTGTAAAATGAAGCTGGAATGGACGGAGCATGCTTTAAAAGCTTTTCATAATATTCGTAGTGATCACTTCAGTTCGTCAGAAACTAGAGAATACAAAAAGCGGTTGGTAAAAGATAGCAAACAAAAGGTATCTCTATTAGGCACCAGTATACCGGTAGAAGCCGCTGCATGGGAAGGTAGTTATAAAATCATCATTGATAAATTTATTATCTATTATTCCTTTTCTGAGGACAGAGAAATCTGTTATATAGAATACTTCAAACATTCAAGTCAACGGCAATGAAAGCGATAACACTGAACCGGCGGTTTAGAGCCCCCCCCCGTCATTTGTCGGGGGGTTTATTTTTTATAACCCATAAATGTCGTACTATTTTTTATTAAAAAAAATGATAGAATAGAATAATAGCTTAGGTTAGGGGGAGAAAGATGAAAGCAGCCGTTTTACACAATTATGGGCAAGAATTAAAAGTCCAGGATGTAGATTTGCAAGAACCGCAAAAAGGGGAAGTGCGGGTGAAGATGAAAGCGGCTGGCATTTGCCATAGTGACCAGCACGTCATTGATGCCCACTTGCCGCTACCGGTGCCGATCGTGCTCGGCCATGAAGGCGCGGGGATTGTCGATGCCGTTGGAGAAGGGGTGAGCGGCGTAAAAGAAGGGGACCATGTGGCGTTAAATTGGGTGCCTTCTTGTGGGAAGTGTCATTATTGTCGGATCGGCCGTCCTGATGTATGTGACGAAGCTTCGAAGACTGCCTTGATGGGAACGATGCTCGATGGAACGACCCGTTTTTCAGTAGACGGAAAGAATGTGCACCAATTTCCGTTGACAGGCACGTTCAGCGAGTACACGGTCGTACCCGAAAACGCGGCCGTTCCCGTCAATAAAGACGTTCCGTTCGAATTGGCGGCACTCGTCGGGTGTTGTGTCATCACCGGTGTCGGTGCGGTCATGAATACAGCAAAGGTTGAGCCGGGAAGCACGGTTGCGGTGATCGGCGCGGGCGGAGTCGGCTTTAATGTGATTCAAGGTGCCGCGTTGGCAGGGGCAAAGCAGGTCATTGCCATTGATATGGTGGATGAAAAATTGGAAATGACGAAGCAATTCGGAGCAACCCATACGATCAATGCCAAAGAAGAAGATCCGGTGAAAGCTGTGCTTTCAATGACAGAAAGGCTCGGGGTCGACTATGCATTTGAAGTGATCGGTCGTCCGGAAACTATTCAGAATGCCTATAACATGACGAAAAAAACGGGAATGGCTGTTGTCGTTGGCATCTCGGCTCCGAATGAAAGCGTTTCCGTTAACGCCTTTTCCTTGCCTTCCCAATCCAAAACGTTGAAAGGGTCATGGCTCGGGCAAGGGAATCCGCATGTGGATTATCCGAAACTGCTTGATTTAAACACTGCAGGAAAATTAGAGCTGGAAGCGTTGGTTAGCCAAACATTCTCGCTCGATGAAGTGAATGAAGGCCTTGCCCAATTAAAATCAGGGCAAAATATTCGCGGTGTTATTCGCTTTGACTAAGGGGGTGACTGAACTGATTTCAGCTGAAACAAAAGAAACCGCGTTGTTTATCGATGGCGAGTGGAAAGACGCCACATCCGGTGGAACATTTAGCGTTGTTAATCCGGCGACGGGGGAAGTGACGGCGAACGTAGCAAGCGCCGGGGAAAAAGACGTGGACATTGCAGTGGCAAGTGCCCAGGAAGCGTTTAATGATGGGCGTTGGTTATCGATTCCGCCCCTTGAGAGAGGACGAATTTTGCGTCAGGTCGCTGATTTAATCCGTAAAAATAACATGGAGCTTGCGCAACTGATGACCCGCGAAAATGGCATGCCAACGAATATGGCCTTGTTCGTGGAAATCCCGATGGCGGCGGACGCGTTTGATTTTTATGCCTCGCTTGTCGCGCAATCGAAGGGAGAGACATTGCCATTTTCATTAACAGGCGCCCCGCCCAATCATATGACGTGGACGATGAAAGAACCGATCGGGGTCGCCGGTTTGATTACCCCGTGGAATTTTCCGTTGCTCATGCCGACTTGGAAAGTTGCGCCCGCGCTCGCGGCAGGGTGTACGGCAGTGCTGAAACCGGCGCCGGAAACGCCTTTAACCGCTTTGAAATTAGCAGAGCTTTGTAAGGAAGCCGGTATTCCGAAGGGTGTGCTTCACGTGTTAACGGGCAAGGACGAGCCTGGGAAAGCGCTCGTGAGCCACCCGGACGTGCCGAAGATCGCGTTTACGGGCGAGACCGCGACCGGTCGGGAAATTATGGCAAGCGCAGCGCCGTATATTAAACGGGTCTCTCTTGAACTCGGGGGCAAATCACCGAACATTATTTTCGGCGATGCTGATCTTGAAGACGCGGCGAAAAGTGCACTATTCGGTATCTTTTATAATTCCGGACAAGTTTGTCAAGCCGGCAGCCGTATCTTGGTGCAACGCTCTGTCTACGAGTCATTTACGGAAACGCTCGTCAAACAAGCGAAAAAGCTAAACGTCGGTCCGGGAAATAGCCCGGCCAACCAACTCGGACCGGTCATTAGCCGGGAGCAATACGATAAAATCATCGAATATATCCGGATTGGGCAGGACGAAGGGGCGACGTTACTTGCCGGAGGCGGGGCGCCTGAAGGTGCCGGAGAAGGATACTTTATCGAACCGACGGTTTTTGGGGACGTATCGCCAACGATGCGCATCGCCCAAGAAGAAATCTTCGGGCCGCTGGTGAGCGTCATACCGTTTGATGATGACGACGAAGCCGTTCGCATCGCCAATGACACGATCTACGGTTTGGCAGCCGCGGTTTGGACGCGTGATATCAAACGGGGGTTGCGAATGGCACAACGGGTGAAGAGCGGAACTCTATGGATTAATACGTATCAAGTACTCACCCCGACCGCTCCGTTCGGTGGGTTCAAACAAAGCGGCATTGGCCGTGATTTGGGGGCTGAATCATTGAATGCATATCTCGAAACAAAATCGGTCATCGCGGATTTGAATGATCGGCCGATGACGTTGTTTTAATATGGAGGAGAGCTGGACGTGGGTCCGGCTCTTTTATTGGTAGGAGAGCGAAATGACAGAATATGATGCGGAAGTGACAGAATCCGCCCCCCCCATGCCTCTTGATGATGCTCCAAAAAAGAAAAATTCACCAAAATCAACCCTCTCGTCCCTCACAAATGGTACAATACCCCAAAAAGGAGGAGCAATCCCATCATGAAGATCACGCCATTGGGTATTTGGGGCGCCTATCCACCAGCAAATGGAGCAACATCTGCGTTCCTGATTGAAGAAGAAGGTTTTCGTTGTCTCGTTGATTGTGGGAGCGGCGTGTTGTCTGCATTGCAAACTCATATCCCTCTCCATGAACTTGACGCACTCGTTATCACCCATTATCACCCCGATCATATCGCGGATGTCGGCGTTTTGCAGCACGGGGTGATGATTGAAACGATGTTGGACAAGCGTGACCGGCAGTTACACGTCTACGCCCATGCTAACGACGAAGATCAATTTTCCAATCTGCAGTATGGCAAATACATGCGCGCGACCGCTATTTCCCCGCAACAAACAGAGACGATTGGTCCGTGGCATGTCGATTTTTGTGAGACGGATCATCCTGTTTATTGTCTGGCGTTAAAATTTACAGACCAACACGGTGTTTCAGCCGTTTTTACCTCTGATACAGCTTGGACGCCCAATCTCCTTCCCTTTATAAAAGGAAGTGAATTACTGATCAGTGAAGCAAGCACCTATCATCACATGATCGACCAAATACCGGGTCATTTAAGCGGTCGCCAAGCGGGCCAATTGGCGCATGAGACGGGTGTTGAACGTTTGGTGCTTACCCATTTGCCCCAGTATGGAAATATAAACGATCTGGTGGCCGAAGCTAAAGATGTCTTTTTCGGTGAAGTCACTCTCGCGGATCCGGCGAAAACGTATCGTGTAGGAAAGGGCTGAATAAGCATGGAATATGAAATTTTTGAATGCAAAAACACGGAAGATGTGCCGATGCGATTACTGTTAATCGCTGATCCGGAAGAAAAAATGATCGAAAGCTACATCCATCGTAGTCGATGTTTTTTGATGAAGCATGACAACAACATCATCGGCGTTTATGTGCTTTTGGCAACACGTCCGAATACGGTGGAGATCATGAACATTGCGCTCACGCAAACGATGCAAGGGAAAGGCCTGGGTGAAAAACTTCTTCGTCATGCCCTTGAGACAGCCCGGAATTTTGGCTACAAGACGGTGGAGATCGGCACGGGAAGCACGGGGACGAGTCAACTCTATTTGTATCAGAAATGCGGTTTTCGTATGGTCGGCGTGGAAGTGGATTATTTTCTTCGGAATTATGACATGCCCCTCTATGAAAATGGCCTGCGTATCCGGGATATGGTGCGATTGTCACAAACGCTGTGAAGGAGGTCGCTCGGCTTCATTGGATGAATTCGCATTCGTCCAATGTTTAAGATTCTTTTAAATCGGGTATTAGATTGGAAAATATGCTTGCAATCATTGTAAGCGCATTCAAATGATTGAAGGAGGGCGCTAGATGCATTACGCAAAACCGGGAACAACAAACGCAGTCGTCCATTTCGAATCTCGTTACGATAATTTCATCGGTGGGGAATGGGTAGCCCCTGCGGATGGGGAGTATTTTGAAAATGTAAGTCCGGTTGACGGCCGGGTGTTCACGGAAATTGCCCGTTCAAAAGAGGAGGATGTGGACAGGGCATTGGATGCCGCTCATAAGGCGAAAGCAGCTTGGGGAGCGACGCCAGTTGCTGATCGTTCCCGTGTTTTAAACAAGATTGCCGATCGCATGGAAGAAAACCTGGAAAAACTGGCTGTAGCGGAAACATGGGATAACGGCAAGCCGGTGCGCGAAGCACTAGCGGCCGACATTCCGCTCGCGATTGACCATTTTCGCTATTTTGCAAGTGTCATTCGTGCCCAGGAAGGCGGGATATCGCAAATCGATGAGGATACAGTCGCTTATCATTTTCATGAACCGCTCGGGGTGACCGGACAAATCATTCCTTGGAACTTTCCGTTGCTCATGATGTCCTGGAAAGTGGCACCTGCACTGGCAGCCGGGAATTGCACGGTTTTGAAGCCGGCGGAACAGACACCGGCTTCGATTAACATTTGGTTGGAGTTAGTTCAGGATCTGTTGCCGTCGGGTGTTCTCAATGTCGTGCAAGGATTTGGGCTGGAGGCCGGGAAACCATTGGCGCAAAGCGATAAGGTTGATAAAGTCGCCTTTACAGGCGAGACGACCACAGGTCGAATGATTATGCAGTATGCCTCCGAGAACATTATCCCGGTAACCCTTGAACTTGGCGGAAAGTCACCGAATATCTTTTTTGCCGACGTCATGGACAAAGACGACGGATACCTCGAGAAAGCATTGGAAGGTTTCGTTATGTTTGCCCTTAACCAAGGGGAAGTTTGCACGTGTCCATCACGGGCGCTCATCGATGCATCCATTTACGATGAATTTATGGATCGAGCCTTGAAAAAAGTCAAAGAAATTAAGGGTGGCGATCCCCTTGATACGAATACGATGATCGGAGCGCAAGCGTCCGAAGAACAACTGGAAAAAATCCTTTCTTATTTTGATATCGCCAAGCAAGAAGGCGCGGAAGTTGTTGCCGGCGGCAATCGTAAAAAATATGAAGGCGATCAAGCCGAAGGGTATTACGTTGAACCGACGATATTCAAAGGGCACAATAAGATGCGCGTTTTCCAGGAAGAAATTTTCGGTCCCGTTGTTTCTGTTACGACGTTCAACGGGCAAGATGAAGCATTAGATATCGCGAACGATACGCTGTACGGCCTCGGCGCGGGCGTTTGGTCGCGAAACATGAACACGGCTTATCGTTTCGGGCGTGCCATTCAATCCGGACGGGTCTGGACGAATTGCTTCCACGTCTATCCGGCGCACGCGGCATTTGGCGGCTATAAAAAATCCGGCATCGGGCGCGAGAATCATTTAATGATGCTCGATCATTATCAACAAACGAAGAATCTGCTCGTCAGCTATAGCGAGGAACCGCAAGGATTGTTTTAAAGGAGGCATCCGAATGGTGGAAAAAGTCCGAGCCACCGATGAAACGATTGCCCTCATTCGCAAACTGGAAAAGAAACACGGACCACTGATTTTTCATCAATCGGGCGGTTGCTGTGACGGCAGCTCTCCGATGTGTTTTCCGAAAGATGAATTCAGAGTCGGCAAAAACGATATTTATCTCGGCGATATCGGCGGCACGCCGTTTTACATCGCGAAGGATCAATATGAGTATTGGAAACACACCCAGCTCATCATCGATGTTGTAAAAGGCCGCGGCGGCATGTTTTCCGTCGAAGGCCCGGAAGGCGTGCGCTTTCTTCTCCGCTCCCGTGTGTTTACTGAAGAAGAACGAGCGGAACTGCAGCTATCAACGAATTAGAATGTTTGCCCGCCCGGGAGCAGGCTCTCGGGCATTATCCCGGTGGCACCCGCTTTTCCAGAAATCAGACATCGGAAGCCAGTAATCGGAATATCCTGGAAAAAGCTTTTTCTGGCCTCTGCAATCTGACTTCCGTCTATGCGGGCGACAAACACCCCGATTGGTTTAACTAACCATCAGAGCGGAAGAAAGAGCCCCCTTTGATGGAAGCTTCACCTTATTTTACATCTTAGAAAGGACGTACAGAAATGCAACTAGAGCTTGGAATTGAGACATTAAGATTGAATTTGCCGTTTCGGTTGAACCACGTGAATGTATTTTATGCCGAAGGAGATAACGGTTGGACAGTGATCGACGCCGGCTTACATAATGATGAAACGGTGGCGGCTTGGGACCCCATTTTACGAGATAAAAAAGTGGATCGTATTTTCGTGACCCACTATCATCCTGACCATTTCGGTTACGCCGGCGCCATGCAAAAAAAGACCGGCGCCCGTGTGTTTATGACGGAAACCGACGCTGAAGCGGGGAAACATGCATGGACGAACCAATTTTTGGATGAGATGCGCGCGTATTATGATCGCGCCGGCATTCCCGATGATCAAGCCGATGAGATGCGCGGGAATACCGAAGAATTCGTGCCGCGCGTGGAACCGTTGCCGACGATCGATCATTTTTTTCAAGAAGGGGAAAACGTACAAATAGGGAAATACGAGTATGAAGTGTTGTTTACGCCCGGGCATTCCGACGGCCTCATTGTTTTTTTTAATCGCGAAAAGAGTGTTTTGCTCTCGACCGATCATTTGCTGCCGAAAATTACGCCCAACATTTCCTATTGGTTTCATGGGGATCAGAACCCGTTGAAATCGTATCTGCAATCATTGAAAAAAATCGAAACGTTGGATGCTGAATATGTCATTCCTTCCCACGGCAAACCTTTTATCGGTGCCAATGCAAGGGCACAAGAAATTCGTGATCATCATAGCGAGCGCCTGGAAACGTTGCTAGGTTATTTGAATGAATCGGCGACCGTATACGACATCTGTCAGCGCCTTTTCCCGAAAGTGTTGACGGTTCATGAAACAAGGTTTGCCATCGGGGAAACACTCGCGCACTTGGAATATCTTCGCTACGAAGGCGATTGCAAGCGGGAAGTGGAGAACGGTGTTTGGTATTATTCGCGTTGAGTAGTGAAAAGAAGCGGGGAGATGTAAAATGTTAGGAATTGAAGAAGCGAGAAAAGAAATACTGGCTAGCGTCGAAAATTTGACCGATGAACAATTGAACTGTGAAGTGGAGGAAGGGCGCTGGACGATCGTGCAAGTGTTGGAACATCTTTATTTAATAGAACAGGGGTTAGCAGCTCCTATCATACAGAAGGAACTGGCAAATGAAGACAGTCAACCGGCCCGTAAAAAGAAACCGATTGAACTGACGGTGGATCGCTCGGTACAAAAGGTGGAAGCGACCGGCCCCTTCGTGCCGTCGAACGAATTTATGCCACTTGAGGAAATGAAAGAAAGACTCGCTCAATCGCGGGCAACATTGTTGAAGGTTTTGGATACGGTCGAAGATGAAGCGATCTTGTCGCAAAAATCGGCTAAGCATCCGGCGTTCGGAACGATGGATCTGGCACAATGGGTCGAATTCATCGGATTACACGAACGCCGGCATTTGCAGCAAATTGAAGAATTGAAGGTGAAGCTATAAGCTGCGTTAATCGCAATGAGCAGGAAATGACAGAATATCAGGGTAAAATGACAGAATACGCCTCATAAATGACAGAATACCGTAGGAAAGTGACAGAATATCAGTACAAAGTGACAGATTCCGTGTATAAAAACCTATATCCGCGCGCCGGCAACGCCTTGACCCGGCGCGTGATTTCTGTCATATTTTAAGAAGATTATTTTTAGAAAGGATTGAAAATTTGAACACGACACCTCGCGCATTCCCCGTTAAAATCCGCCAACTAGAAGCGTTGGAATCCCGTCTTTCTCCCGCTCACAAGGAGTTCTCCGCCATTAAAACTGAAGTTAAACGCTCCCGAGCCGGATGGCGTGGCGAAATATCAATGGATTATTTTTACAGTCAGCTTGATTTGCCACGACAGCATTATTTTGTACATCAATTACGTCTCCCCCGCAACATGGGGTTTTTTCAAATGGACACGCTGCTTCTTACCAAGTATTTTTTCCTTATTCTAGAAATTAAAAATCTTGCCGGGACGCTTACATTTGATCATGAGCATCAACAGCTGCTCCGTACGCAAGGGGATCAGCAGGAAGTGTTTGCCGACCCGGTTTTGCAGGCACAGCAACAGGCGGCGTCTCTCAAAGCCTGGCTGCATGCGCATTACAGTTCGAGTCCTCCGATATACACGTATGCGGTCATGACGAACGAAAACAGCGTTTTAAGGAATGCTGCGCCTCACCCTCTACATCGCCAAATCATCCGTCCTCCCGCTCTGCGACAAATTTTACAAGATTTTTTTGCAAAAGAAAGATGTCATTCGTTAAATGCAGAGGTAAACACCTACGTTGTGGCATTAAAAAAAGCCCATCGTCCAGCGATATTCAGTGCAATGGAAAAATATGAATTAAGTCGCGTCGATTTGAAAAATGGTGTATTCTGTCCGGTTTGTGCCTGTATTATGGAATGGCGGCATGGCAAATGGGTATGTTCGCGCTGCGGACACGTAAGCCGAGACGCTCACCGTAAAGCATTGGAAGATTATGCCCTTCTTGTGTCGCCCCACATAACCAGCGGCGAATGCCAGACTTACCTCCACCTTCCGGTGATTAACACTGCCCAACGACTGCTCCAAAAAATGAACCTCACGCATAGCGGTGGGACAAAGGCGAGAAAATACCATCTTGAAGCTCTTATCAAGGCAATGTGACAGATTATCCTTGGAAAGTGACAGATTCCGGCGCGAAAGTGACAGAATACCACCCGCAAGTGACAGATTCAGCTCTCCGCCCTCGCTCTAACCTAAGCCAACACCACTGCTCCGTACACGAGAGCTCCCGCGATTACGATGACCGGATGCACCTTGAATTTTTCCAATAGCAAAAGGCTTGTGCCGACGAGTATCACGGTTTGCACCATTCCGGATCCGTCCCATGACATGGTGAAAAACTCAAATGCTAACACGCCGAGCAACACGGCGATGGGCGCGCGTATAAGCGCGGTCATTTGTTGGACGCGCGGGTGATCTTTATATTTTAGTAAAACCTTCATTAACAAGAGCATCGCGACAAGGCTGGGCGCCACCGTGGCAAAAATCGCGATAAGCGCGCCCGGAATTCCTGCTACCTCGAAGCCGATGAAGCCGGCCATTTTCGTTGCAATTGGGCCGGGGAGGGCATTTCCGAGCGCGAGGACTTCACCGAATTGCTGAGTGCTCATCCAGTCATACCTATGGACGACTTCGTGTTCGATCAGGGGAATGGAAGCGGGCCCTCCGCCATAGCCAACGACGCCGGGGATTAGAAATGCGACGAATAATTGCCAATAAACCATGATTGAACTATCCTTTCTGCGTCTGTTCCCGCTGTTCGGAGGAAGAAGATTTTGGCCGCCGACTAAGCGCGATGACCATCAAGGCAACGATCAATATAGCCGGATGAACATTCAACCATTCGAACACGGCTAAACTTACGATTGTTAAACTAAATGTCCCCCAAAATCCGACTTTTTGTTTGGATTGTTTTAAAAAATTGTATGTCATGACGATGAGCAGAACGCCAACCACTGGCGCGATCGCTTGGGTCATTCCTTGCACGGCAGGGATATCCTGAAAAGAAACAAGTGTCCCGACCAAGAGAATGGTCAAAATTGCCGTCGGAAAAACAGCGGCGATCAAAGCATTAATCATTCCGAGCACACCGCCAACGTAATAGCCGATGTAGCCGCTTAATTTTGTGACAATCGGTCCGGGTAACGTATTCGCCAAGGCTACGATATCGCTGAATTCTTCATCGTCCATCCATTTGTAAGTGCTAACGACTTCTTTATGGAGCAATGGGATGGTTGGCGGGCCCCCGCCATAGCCGAGTAAGTTCGCCCGTAACATGGCGACGAAAATATGACCCTGTCTTCGGAAATCCATCGTATCCCCCCTCACCACACCGCCAGATGGCCGTCCGCCCGGGATTCGGTCCCGCCTACGAGTACATCGGTTTCCGGGTTTCGCCAAATGATCTGTCCACGTCCAAATCCTCCGGCTTCCAGCGTTGGCCGGATATGATGGCCTTTACGTACGAGTTGCCGTGCGATCTCCGCCGGGAAGTGGGATTCCACTTCGAGTCTTTTGCCTCCGAGCCATTTCCAACGCGGCGCGTCCAGGGCGGCTTGCGGGTTGAGCCCGTAGTCGACAGCATTGACGAGCACTTGCAAATGGCCTTGCGGCATCATGTACCCGCCCATAACGCCAAACGGACCTACAGGCTCGCTGCCTTTCGTTAAAAACCCAGGGATAATTGTATGATATGTCCGCTTATTCGGCGCCAATGCATTGACAGCATTTTCATCCAATTTAAATTCCCAGCCACGGTTTTGCATGCTGATGCCGGTGCCGGGGATAACGATGCCGGAGCCGAATCCTGCATAATTGCTTTGGATCATGGAAACCATGTTGCCTTCTCCATCCGCAGTGGCCAAATAAACCGTTCCTCCTCGCGGTGGGGTGCCTGCTTGTGGATCGATCGCTTCAGCGCCGATCAAGGCGCGGCGCTCCGCCGCGTAGTCCGAAGTTAGCAATGTTTCCGGCGTTACGCGCATATGTGCTAGATCGGTAATGTGCTCAAATCCATCCATGAAAGCCAGTTTAAGTGCTTCCATTTGCACGTGGTGTGCCTCCGCATTATCTTTTATTGGCAAATCAAAACCATTTAAAATATTCATTGCCATAAGGGGGACGATCCCCTGTCCGTTCGGCGGCAGCTCCCAGACATCATAACCTTTGTAATTCACAGACAGCGGCTGCACCCAATCCGAGGTAAAATTCCCCATGTCTTCTCCGCGAAGGAAGCCGTTATGTTCGCGTGAAAATTGGTCGATGCGTTCGGCAAGTTCGCCTTCGTAAAAAGCTTTCCCGTTCGTTTTCGCGATTTTTCGCAAAGTCGATCCGTGATCGGGGAGGTGCCAAATATCTCCGGGCTCAGGGGCTTTGCCATTTTTCGTAAACGTATCGAACCAAGGTTTGAACGCCGGTTCGTCAGCCGGGTATAAATGAACCGCTGCCTTCCAATGTTTGGAGACGATCGGGCTCACCGGAAAACCTTCTTCAGCCAGCCGAATGGCTGGTGCGAGCACTTCCTTCAAGGATAATTTTCCAAATTGTTCCGATAACTCCACCCACGCGTCGGGAGCACCGGGGACGCTTATCGGGATTAAGCCATTTCTAGGCATCGTTTCAAAGCCGCGTGCCTTCACAGCATCTATCGAAATGCCGCCGGGTGATCGACCGCTAGCATTTAAGCCATGCATTTTTCCGTCCAGCCAGACAATCGCGAATGAATCGCTGCCAATGCCATTGGATGTCGGCTCCACGACCGTTAACGCTGCAGCCGTTGCAATCGCGGCGTCGACAGCATTCCCGCCTTTTTTCAGCATGTCAAGTCCGGCCTCGGACGCGAGCGGCTGCGAAGTGCCGACCATCCCACGCTGGCTGTACATGGGGGTTCGTTTTGAAAAATAAGGATGATGCCACGGATCAAATTGAAACATGATAGATCGCCGCCTCTTCATTTTGAAAATATCAGCGCCGCATTCCCCTTCAAAATCTACGATTTAGTGGGGTTAGGCGCTCTTTTTAGTTTCTTGTTCATAATAAAAAAGATTTCTAAAAAGACTAGATTTAGGAACAAACGTTTGATATAATGAATTTATCGTATAAAGCACCGCCCAACAAGAGGCATGGACTTTATATTCGCTCTTTGATAATTGGATATATGAGGTTGTGTCGAAAAAAGCGTTCGACATGTAAAATATCTGGTGTTTAAAATCCTTGTTAGAAATAACGAGGTTCGCATTATAGACAAAAGTTTCTATGCTGCGAATAAGGACATTTCGGAACTTGTCTTCATTCATTAGCCTAAATCTGGCGTAGGTCTTCTCGAAGGGAATGACAATGCGAGATATTGAGCTGTATTTAAGATAAGGGATGCTCCATCAAAATCTTTGATTTAGGTGGAGAGGTTCACAATATTGCCTACCATTTTATCATATAAGAAAGAAGGCTGTCCCGCCGGACAACCTTGGCTATGTTTTCTCATCCTCCACAACAATTTCCAGTTTTCGGTAACGATACGCATCCCGCTTGATGACTCGGATCTTCATCGATCCTATTTTCCACTTTTCACCCTCGTGGATGTTCGGATTCATGGAAAATAACCAGCCGCCGATCGTATCAAAGTCGTCTTCCTCGATTTTATCAGGGAGATAGGTGTTAATATCGTCGATGAGCACAATCCCGTCGACGAGGAAATGGCCATCGGCGATCTCCTCAATTTCGCGCATGTCCCCTTCATCGAATTCATCGCGAATATCACCGACGATTTCTTCGAGAATGTCTTCAATCGTCACCATTCCGGCTGTTCCGCCGTATTCATCGATTAAAATACTTAAGTGGGCACCTTCGGTTTGCATTTTTTTCAATAACCGTTTGATCGGGGTTTGGTCGGAAACGGTGAGGACGGAGCGCGTGATCTCATCGATGTTTATTTGTTCTCTTTCCAAATTAACCAACAAAAACTCTTTCGTATTAATAAATCCGATGACATCATCTTTATTCTCGCCAACCATCGGGTAACGTGTGAAACGTTTGTCTTTAATTTTTTTCATCGCCGCTTCCAAGGGTTCGTCCCGATAGATACAAACCATATCCGTGCGCGGAACCATTATTTCATTGGCCTTTCGCTCATCGAAAGCGAAAATGTTATTCACGTACCCGAACTCGGCTTGATTGATTTCTCCATGCCGTAAACTTTCTGTGAGCAGTGCTTGCAATTCTTCTTCCGTGTGGGCTTCATCCAGGTGTTTCGCCGGCGTCAGGCCGAACAATTGCACAAAAGCATTAGCCACCCCGTTAAGCACAACGATTGCCGGGTAAGTAATGAAATAAAAAAAACGAAGCAATCGCGCGGTCGTCAAACTAATCGCCTCCGAGTGTTGCATCGCAGCCGTTTTTGGTGCCAGCAATCCGATCACAATGTATAAAAAAGTGACAAGGGTGAAGGCGATGATAAAAGATACAAAGCTTCCCACCTCTGTCGTAACATTTAAGGAGGTAAGAATCGTTTCGGTCACAGGTGTGCCTAGCCAGCCCAAACCGAGCGTTGTCATCGCGATCCCGAGTTGAGCAGCCGACCGGTACCCATCGGGATGTGCGGTCATTTTTTTCAGGAGTGAGGCTTTTCTGTGGCCTTCTGCAGCGAGTGCGTCGAGATGGTTGTTTCGCATTCGCGAGATGGAATGTTTCGCAGCCACAAAAAACGCTGTTGCAGCGAGTAAAAAAACAAACAAGGCGACACTAATGCCAATATTCAACGGTACAATCTCCCCTACAATCGCATGTGTTACGAAGAGTATATCACGAATAAAGAAAAGAAGGGAGTCCATGTGCTTGTATAAGTCGAGCTTTTTGCGTTGTAGCGATTTTTCGTTTTAGGCATAAAAACGGGATCAGGTTCACGCCTTGTTTTGTGCTATTGCAAGAATGAACATCGCTTCTATTCGAAGATCAGCTAAACCCATTCTTGAGGACTCGTATGACTCCCGAGCGGCGCAAAGAGTCCGCCAAACTCAATTCTGAGGACTCCTGAGGCTCCCGAGCAACACAAAGAGTCTTCAAGGTCCAATCTGAGAGCTAATCTGATGCTGAGCATTGGTGTTCATTTTTCATGCCAGAGGTTTTTTACGCTTTGGGGCCGATGTTTCCACATCAGTTATTATAAGTGCCGCCAAGTCTCATGAATCCGTTGGGTTTTACAGGGAAATTTCTTTTCGCGTTTCAGTCACCCTTGCATAACAAGGGACCTGAGATAGCGTAATTAGCTCATAAGTCAACAAAAAAGGAATGGGTCGCCGCTATTGCTATTCAAGTTCCAAATGTTCCTTCAATGTACTCGACACTCGCGCTTTATTCAGTTCATCGACGACATAATAGTACACCCCGTCCAAACGATCATGTTCGCCGCTTAGGGTGAGCTGTTCAAGATCGTGAATGCTGGATTCATAGCTTTGCATGTCGATCATATCCTGAAACGCCATGTTTGTCTGTACGTTGTGGCCAATCGCATCAAGAATGGATCCGATGCTTGTAACGGATGACATGTCGGCTCCTTCGCGGATGATACCTTCGATCACCTGACGTTGTCGGTCATTTCGTCCCGAGTCCCCGAGGGGATCATTATGCCGCATGCGTACGAATGCAAGGGCTTCTTTTCCGCTTAATTCCAATTCTCCTTTTTTAAACGTCTCCCCGTCATATTCGAATTCAAGATTATTGTTAACGGTAATCCCTCCGACGGCGTCGACCATTTCTTCAAATCCATCCATATTGACCGTAACGATATAATCGATAGGCACATCCAAAAAATGTTCCACCGTGTCCATCGCCATTTTTTCCCCGCCGTAATAATAAGCATGGTTGATTTTATCATTCCAACCTCTGCCAACGAGTTCCGTATTTGTATCGCGAGGGATGCTTAGCATTTTAATGGATTGCTCGCCGGGGTTCACGGTCACAACAATCATCGTATCCGTTCGTCCGTAATCCGTCTCTTGAGTGTCCAAACCGAGCAATAAAAAAGAAACAGGGTCGTTATCCGCAAAATTAATCTCATCGGAACGGATGCTTGACCCTTCCCGGTCAATCGGCGCGTGCATATCATCAGCGGTCGATGAAAACGAAACATAAACATAAAGCGCAAAGCCGCCTACGATCAAAATAAGAGCGGAAACAACGATCAAAGCGATGATCAGCGCTTTTTTCATAATGGAACTCCCCGATTCATAATAGGCATTCTTTCTGCCCAATGATATGCCTGTCTAGAGCGGACTATGTCTGTATTATTATGGGAATAGGGACAGTACTTGGATCGGGTGTGGACAGAATAATGGGGGGAGCGTGCAAACGAGACAAAGTAATCCCTCAAACGGGGTTCGAGCTTTACTGAGAGGAACAAGGGGGACAAAGTAATCCCTTAGATGGGGGTCGAGTTGCGCTGAGAGGAACAAGTGAGGCGGAGTAATCCCTCAGATGGGGATCGAGTTGCGCTGAGAGGAACAAGTGAAGCTAAGTAATCCCTCCGACGGAGGTCGAGCTGCCCGCGCCTGACGCTGTTAGAACAACCTTTTATATAAATGGCAGAAAAGGATTTTAAGCATATCCGTCGAACCTTATTAAGTAAGGAAAACACTTATAAAGGGGCGGATCGCAAATGAACGTAAAAATCCTAAAGGAAGATCGTGATCCAGCAATTCAAGAAGTCAAAAGAGCTATGCATGATTTTAGGAAGCAGAAACCAAGAGATTCTCGCATGTTTATGCGTTACCAAGCAATATTGATGTGTTTAAAAGGGCGTACGTACAAAGAGATCGGCGAAGTGATCCACTGTACCGAGCAAACCGTCTGCAGCTACGTTCGCGCATATAAAAAGATGGATTAGAAGGATCGATTCCCGGCCAATCGCCTGGGCGACCAAGATTATTGACGGATGAGCAGGAGCAGGAAGTCTATCAACTCATCGTTGAGTCTAAACCCGTTGATGTCGGTTTCCCAGCTGAGATGAATTGGACATCATTCATGCTCCAAGATTGGATCAAGCACACCTTTGATGTTACCTATTCTGACCGCGGTGTTCGTCAGTTGCTTTACCGCCTTGGATTCAGTTACACAAAACCAACCTATACATTGAAAAAAGCGGATCCGGCAAAGCAAGAAGCCTTCAAACAAGATTTTGAAACGGCTAAAAAAAAATGAAGGAGGGCGAAATTGATCGAATTCTGTTCCAAGATGAAAGCATGATCCGAGATTATCAGGCATTAGCCAATACTTGGTTTCCAAAAGGCCAACAAAAGATGATCCCGACTTATGGGAAACACCGTGGCGTCAAGTTATTAGGAACCCTTGATTATGAAACGGGCGAAACGTTTTGTGTCGAAGAAGAAAGATATGACGCTAAAGTGTTTTTGTCATTTTTAAAAAAGGTGCTTGAGACGTACCCCAATCAAAAAATCGTCATGATCCTGAATTATTCATACTTCCAAGTGAAAGCGGAATGAAACATCAAATCCCACCATTATTCGGTTTTGTTCACAAAAATGAGGCGTAATAATTGAAATTGTAAAGAGGTACAATGACAACCGCTGAAAAATGCCCTTTTTTGGACATACGTATCCCTTGGTCTTGAAATGGCTTTTAAAAAAATTGCATGTCACTCTAATTTTAGCCTTTGAATACGATTGAGCACATTCCAGAAAAAGGTTTCGTAGACAAAGCTTGAAGATAATTTGAAATAAAGCGAACGCCCTGATTTCACCAATTTGCTTGCCACTTTAATGACCTTCGATCGTATGGTTTGGATTTGCATGCTTTTTTGTTCTTCCGGAAAACAGAGCGTGCGCAGCCAGTTGGTTAAATTGTACGCTAACAAGCTGAACATCATCCTTGCTTCGTTGGCTTGAAACGAATGGCTACTCATTCGATCCAAGTCAAAACCATTTTTGGCTTCCTTAATATAATTCTCCATCGTTCCACGTTTTTGGTAAGAGCGGACGACCTCCTTGGGAGAGAAGGCATCGAATAGGTTTGTGGCAAAGAATGCATGTGTGAAAAACAATTCGCCAGCCGGACGAACCGATTGAATGATGACTTTTCGGGGCTTGGCCCATGATTTCGCTTGGTACTCGGTTTCCTCATAATAGTATTCGGATTGTGTAACGTCAGATGGCATCGTTGAAGGACGAAGTTCCTCTGCCAGTCGTTGCAGGTTTGGGTTGGACTTCAAACGAATCACGTAATAGACGGATTCGTCTTCACATAACTTGTACAACTCTGGAACCGCAAAGCCACTGTCCCCGCGCAGAAACGGGATCGTTTCTGGAAACGTTTCATTGTAATGGGTGATCAGGGGCTTCACAAAATCCACAACCCCATTAGAGGTATAGACGTTGCCCGGTCGGAGTTGAGCCTTCATAAAATCACCGGTCAGGCCATCGAAAGCGACCATCGGGTGAAAGCCGACGGTTCCGTAATGGGCATTGAAAGCTGTAGATTCTTGCTCGCCGTATGTATCGGCATGTGTGGAGTCCAAATCAAAGATAAGACTCTTTGAGCCCCTCACTTGGTGGACTTTATCTAAAAGCTCCTGATTGGCCTGATTGAGTTGGTCGGTCGATTCCTCATTAAATCGCGGGAAAAAGCGAGATAAAGTGGGTTGAGAGGCTAACGCATCCGTTTCAATGATGTGCTTAAACACAGGATCATTTGTTAATTTATCCGCCGCATCATCTTCAGCATAGCCGGCAATCATCTGATAAATTTTTTGTCGAAGCATTTGCTCATTCGAATGAAAATGATACACTCTTTCGTCTTTCAGATCCAGATGTTTATCCAAGGTGCGAAAGAAACCAAGTTTTTCCTCGAACTCTCGAAATAAGATCTCACCTGTATCAGAGGAAAGAGCACCTCCATCATTCGACAGCTTCATTTTGCGATTGAAATCCAGGGTTATTTGCGTTAAAGTAGTCATCAGAAGAATCCTTTCTGTGGTTATTTTTTCCTTGATTTAACTCTAACAGAAACGGATTCTTTTTTCATTTATTAGATGAACATTCATTTCAGCTGTATGCCCTATGATCAGGGGATTAATCATTCATTTGCGAATTTCTGTGAATATATCAGGATGATTCTGGACAATTCCAAGATTCATCATGCGAAACTTATTCAACCTTTTTTAAAGGAACATGCGGATCAACTCCAACTCATGTTTCTCCCGCCATATAGCCCACAATTGAATTTAATCGAAGGCCTATGGAGATGGCTGAAAAAATCGGTGATCTATAATGTCTTCTATGAGACCGTTGGACAGATTCGCGAAGCCGTCCAATCCTTCATTGCTAAGATCAATAAGGACCCGGAAAGAGTCAGGAAACGCCTTTGTATCAAATTATAAATCTTTTATGCCATGTATATAGCACAAAAAAAGGAACCCTGGCTCGGGTTCCCTACTCTGCGAGGTTTAAGCGTTCTTCTACCTCGTTGCAAACTTGCTCGGCGTTTAATCCTTGAGCTTCAATGACCGGGGCCTCAGAAACTGTATCGCTCATCCCCATGACATTGCTGTCCATGCCGGTGGTAACGCAGCAGTCGCAATCCATTGCGTCTTGTTCTTGTTGCAACGCAACGACGTCATGCCCCTTTTCTTCCAGGGCTGCCTGTACATCCGATAGTGAGGCTTCCACTCCGATTCTGGCCATAATTTCCACACCCCCTTACGTGCTCATCATTCCCCGGTTCTGTTTATTTATGCTTTTGTTATAATAAAGGGGAAAGAGGGAAGTGTGGCTGCTGATTGACGCTCACCGTTCTTTTTTCCGTTGAAGCAAAATTCAACGAGAGTGAAAAGAGCGTAAAAGTACAAAAATAGGGAACGCATTTTTGGGCGCCATTAAATGTATAAATTGAGTTGTTTTATGGCGTCATCATTACCCGATGACGCCATAATATGCGAGATTCTGTAGATTTATACGCTCAATAAATGGGTTTACGTCAAATGATAATGCCACACCCCGGCCTGTTTTTCTTTCCCCACGCGCTCTTTTGCTTCCAAATAATCCAAATGACCGATAATTTCCGACATAACCAGTGGGAATTGGGTGCTGTATCTTTTTTCATAATAGGTTTTCGCGAGGGCGTTGGCGGTCATTACGCCTTCATTGATGAGATGCTTAAGTTTATCTGCCTTCTCTTCGATTTCCATGAGCCGGGTTTCTACCAAAGCGGGTGCGTTATGAATGATTTCGCCATGGCCTGAATAAACCGTTGTTGGTTCCAGGGATCCTGCTTTTTTCATTGACTCCATATGCTGAAGAAGCGAACGTTGCCTGCGTCCTTCGAAATCGGGCTCGGCCAACGCGTTGCTGGAGATATGTTGAATGAGCAAATCGCCGCCGAACAGCAAACCTGTTTCTGCGTGGAAAAATGAAACTTGGTCCGGGGCGTGGCCGGGCACTTCCATAATTTCAAGATCCATTCGTGCTTGGTCGAAGGAATGAACGTCTGTCTGCATCGCCTTCTTTTCATTTTTTTGCAATGCATTCTTTAAATAACGAACTTGGGTTTCACCGGCTTCCCCGCAATCGGCTTCTTTATATAACGTTGCAAAAAATTCCACCCTTCGCTCCATGAAATCCCGCTCTCTTTTCAAACGAGGGATGGAGTAGGGATGGGCGTATACGGGAATCGGATGCTCGCTTACGATTCGATCGACAAGACCGACGTGATCGACATGATGATGGGTTAACAAAATTTGCGTTATGTCCTGTAGCGAAAATTCATTTGCTTTCAATGTTTCCAATAAGGCATTCCAGCATTCTTCATTGTTTAACCCTGCGTCGATCAAGGCTAGGGTGTCACCGGATTGGTATAAGTAGAAATTAATGCTTTTCAGACTATAGCTCACGGGAACGATAATGGGGTAGACCGTATGGTTTCTCTTTTTTATCTTCAAGATTGAACACAACTTTCTAAAAAAAATCGTTTAAATGTATCTTATCACAAAAAATTTTGTTTGAAACGCATTGTTTATGTTTATCAAATATAGTACTGGGGTAACTCTATATTATATTACATATTATAATGGGAGTGAATGGAAAATGAATGAAATGGAAAATATGCTTTCACAACTTTTGCAAGCCGTGCCCAATATTATAACGGCCCTCTTGTTATTGTTGTTGGCGTGGGTGATCGCGAAAATTGTAAAGGGCATTATTTCAGCTGTGATCCGGAAAATAAAATTGCCTGATTTTAAGGAACAAGAATCATCAAATGGAAGCAGGAGCGAGCGAAATGAAAACAAAGACAGTCGCGAACAACTGGCGGTGTCCGCCGGATCCATCGGCTATTATTTAGTCTTCATCCTGTTTGTGCCCAGTATTTTGGATGCGTTGAATATGACATCCGTGGCGCAGCCAATCTCAAATATGATGGAGTCGTTGCTTCTATTTTTACCTAATCTGTTACTGGCGGCGATTATTTTAATCGTTGGCATTTTAATTGCCCGTTTGGTCCGCAATCTTGTGCAAAGTGCGCTGGATACTGTCAATTTTGATCGTTTTTTTGATAAACTGCGGTCCAATCAGGTGGAGAGGCCGGACCCAGCGAAGCTCTCCACGACACTGGCAAATATAGTCATGGTGATCGTATTAATTCCTATTGTCATCATTGCCTTGGAAGCGTTAAGCATAGAAACGATTTCCGAACCGATTGTTGTCGTGCTGAGCACGATAATGAACATCATTCCAAGCTTGTTTGTCGCGATTATTCTTGTGATTGCCGGTTATTATATCGCCACTTTTGTTGCCCGCCTGTTAACCGGTTTGTTAAATCGGACAAATATTAATCGCGTGTACGAAGCGATCGGCTTCGGTCCGAGAGAGGACCAGAAATTTGATCTACCGGATGTCCTCGGTAAAATTGTTCAAGTGTTGATCATTCTGTTCTTCACGGTTCAAGCATTGGAAGTCATTGATTTAACCGTGCTCAATCAAATCGGTAATGCCATTATTATCTATTTGCCAATGCTTATCAGTGCACTGCTGATCATTGGGCTCGGGCTTGTCGCCGGGAATTTCCTTGAAAAAGCAATTGTTCGCTACACGCGCAGCTCGTTCTCGGCGCTGATCGTAAAATATACCGTTATTCTCTTTGCTGTATTTATGACATTGGAGCAGCTTGGGTTTGCAAGCTCGATTGTAAACATTGCCTTTCTCTTGATCCTCGGTGGTTTGGCTGTCGCGTTCGCCATTTCCTTCGGGATCGGAGGCCGCGACTTTGCGACAAGACAATTGGACAAGTTTGAGAACCGTTTAAAGAAAAAAGACCATGACGAAGAATCGTAGATCAATAGGGAAGAGGCGCATGCTGGCTGAAACGTCAGGGTGCGTCTTTTTAATGGCCGGAGCTGATACCGGGAAGCGGCACCTGAAACTTATCAGCCAAAAACGGCATTATATCAGCCGAATCGGAAGATTTATCAGCCAATTAAAAGGTTCCGCGTAAAAACACCGCCCGCTGAAACAATCCTGCGGGCGGTGCTGTTTTGCCTTCACGCATCATATCCGCGTGTCACGAGGGAGAGCTCTCCGGTTTCCGGATCAATAACCAGGCCATGAACCGCGATAGAGTCCGGCATGAGCGGATGTTCCCTTACAATACTCACACTGTTTTCGACTGCTTCTTCAACCGTTTCAAATCCTGCCAACCACTCCGCAACATCTATCCCATCATCTGTAACAGTTTGAATTTTCTCCTTTGAAATCCCTTTTGCTTCCATTTTCTCCATCACGAATGAAGGATCGAGTTGTTGCATCCCGCAATCTTTATGCCCGATGATGATCACTTCCTCCGCCTGTAAGACATGAACCGCGATAAGCAGGCTGCGAACACCACTGCCATAAGGGCTTGTAATCATCCCACCGGCATTTTTGATCATTTTTACATCTCCGTTTTTGATGTTCATGGCTGCATGCAATAATTCGATTAAGCGCGTATCCATACACGTCAATATGACAGATTTTTGGTTTGGCAGATTGCTCGTTTTATATCCCTCATATTGATTCGAACCGATAAATTGCCTGTTGTGCGCCAGAATATCGTCTAAGTACATGGTTGCTCCAACTCCTTTTCTGTTCTGTATTTTATCAAAAAATCCGAAGAATGTGTTAAGATTTACGTAGATCATACATAAAGGAGCGATGTAAAAGATGCCGACGGTTCATGTAGATGGAAAACACTCATTTGAAGTGGAAGAAGGAAAAAAACTCGTTCTTGCGCTGGAAGACAATGGCATTGATATTTTGCACCGTTGCGGTGGAAATGCAAAGTGTACGACGTGCAGGTGTGAGGTGCTGGAAGGGGAATTAGGTCCGAAAGGGGAAGCTGAGGCAGCGATCCTTAACGATAAGGGAATTACTGATCCGAAGATCCGACTATCTTGCCAAAACCGTGTTTATTCCGATCTTACGGTAAAACCGGTAAAAACAGCGACAACGACGGACTTGGACCCGGGAAAACGGCCGGAAGATTAGAAAAGAGAGCCATTTTGGCTCTCCCGTTTTTTACTAGTCTTCGAATGCTTTTTCAATTTCGGGCAACAAATCATCCCAGTTGGCATCTTCGGTTTTATTGACGGTAACGAAATCATTGATGCCGAAAATGTTGTCGACACCTTCAATCACGAGTAATTTTTTCGCGGTCGGGTGGTCCGTTTCTTCTCCTTTTTTCAAGGAAGTGCTTGATTCGAAAATTGTTTGGTCAGCAGTAAACTTCATCGCATTCGGGTTTGGTGTTGGTTCGGCTTGTACATTCATTAGGGCTTGTCCCTCCTTATTTTATCCTGAACCCATCATAACATTATTGTAAGGGAAAATTAAACGAAGCACACGCGGGGTGCTTGATACAACAAAAGAAGAACGGTACCATGCGATGAAAATAATAATATTTGAATGATCTCCACTGTGTGGTTAGAAGTGAACTCGCGTAAGAAAATAGGAAACCAAGAAATTTTATCATTTTTTGGATTGTTGACACGCGCCCCGATTATTTTTCGCCTAATTTCGTTGCAGCATCTTAACACGTATAGAAATACGTGTTAAATTAGGTTTAGAAGGGAAGAGTAAAGATCCATTCAAAAGATGTTATTAAACGAATTGAAAAGGACGGTTGGTATCTAATTAGGGCAAGAGGGAGTCACCATCAATTCAAACACCCCCTTCAAAACCGGAAAGGTCACTGTTCCTCACCCTAAGAAAGATCTCCCGAAGAAAACAGTAAAATCCATCCTTGAACAGGCGGGGTTAGAATAAACGTATGGTTCAAATTTAAAGGAGGTGGTGGTAGATTGAAAAAAAATCGTTATATTTATCCAGCCATTTTTCAATATGCGGACGATGGAATTTCCGTTTCTTTCCCTGATCTCCCCGGTTGTTTTTCTGCAGGCGTTGATGATGAAGAAGCATTGTCCATGTCCAAAGAAGCAATGGCGCTTCATCTATTTGGTATGGAAGAAGACAAAGATAAAATTCCTGAACCTACGCCAACCAAACAAATCAAAGTTGACGAGGGCCAATCGATTGTCCTCATCGAGGTTTTGATGCCTCCATTTCGTTATGAAATGTGGAATCAAGCTGTGAAAAAGACACTCACCATTCCGAAATGGATGGATGATGTTGCTAAAGATCACCAAGTGAATTATTCTCGTCTGCTCCAAAAGGCTCTCTCCGATCACTTAGGAATCAAAGAAAACCCCTATGATTAAGTTGGGATATTTCCCCTTTTATTTACACCATCACAAGGAGCGACACTGCATTGCACACACTTACAAACATTAGCCACTGGGCCGGCAAATACTTTGCCCCGCTCGTCATCTTAGCCGCGGTTTTTGCTTATTTTTTTTCGGAATTAGCCGTCTTGTCAAATGCGATAAATATTCTTCTCGGGATCGTCATGTTTGGCATGGGTTTAACGTTAAAGGCGACGGATTTCTCGATGATTTTCAAAAAACCTGCCCATGTCATTATTGGCGTTCTTTTGCAATTTACGGTAATGCCGCTGCTCGCGCTGTTCATTGTCTGGTTATTCGGTTTTCCGCCTGAAATTGCCATAGGGATTATTCTTTTGGGATCGGTACCCGGCGGGACAGCTTCTAACGTAATGGTTTATTTGGCGAAAGGAGATGTGCCTTTATCGGTAACGATGACGACGCTTTCCACGCTACTCGCGCCTATTGCCACGCCGTTTATCATGTATTTGGTTGCCAATAACTGGCTCCCGGTAGATCCGTTTGATCTTTTTCTTTCGATTACACAGATTGTCCTTATTCCGATTATTCTTGGCATTATCGTTAATTCCTTCTTTAGCAGAGGGGTCCAGAAGGTGACAACGGCGTTGCCGCTTGTTTCCGTGACGGCGATTATTCTGATCGTTATGGGAGTCGTGGCTGCAAATGCGGATAACATTATTGATGTGGGGCTCCCGATATTTGCCGCAGCTGTTCTTCATAATGGCGGCGGTTATTTGTTGGGCTATTGGATCGCGAAGTTATTAAACGTCGATCCCGCCCAATGCCGGGCGGTTTCCATCGAGGTTGGGATGCAGAATTCAGGTCTTGCTTCCGGTCTTGGAGCTGCCCATTTCAGCCCTTTGGCTGCTCTCCCCGGCGCGATTTTTAGCGTATGGCACAATATTTCGGGACCGATCCTCGCGAATTATTGGAGCCGAAAACATCACGGAAAAAACGATAAAAATGAGGGATACCGATGACCTTAGCAGATATTGAAAAACTAGAAGCATTGTTTTCCGATGTTGTGCAGTGGCGGCGCCACTTGCACACCTATCCGGAGCTTTCCTTTCATGAAGTTGAAACACCGGCGTTTATTGCCGAGAAGCTGGAAGCGTTAGAATTGGAAGTGAAACGAAACGTCGGCGGTCGCGGCGTTGTTGCTTACCTTCGCGGCGAAAAACCCGGTCCGACGATTGCCCTTCGCGCAGATTTTGACGCGCTGCCGATTGAAGAGGAAAACGATGTATCCTATAAATCCCAAAATCCCGGCGTGATGCATGCATGCGGCCACGATGGCCATACGGCGGCGTTGCTCGGCGTCGCAAGTGTTTTGGCGGAAAAAAAGACAGACATACACGGGACGATCGTTTTTCTTTTTCAGCATGCGGAAGAAAAGCCACCGGGTGGGGCGCAAGAGATGATTAAAGACGGCTGTCTTGAGGGGGTAGACGCTGTTTATGGCGCTCATGTCGCCTCCGATATCCCCCTCGGGCAAGTCAACGTCACGAGCGGTCCGATTATGGCGGCGGTAGATGCATTTACCATTCATGTTCAAGGCAAAGGCGGTCACGGCGCGCGTCCGCATCATACGAAAGATGCCGTGGTTGCGGGAACGCAGCTTGTTACTGAACTGCAACAAATCGTCGCCCGGCGCGTAGACCCAATGGATACAGCGGTCGTAACCGTTGGTGTTTTTCAAGCGGGAACCGCGTTTAACGTGATCGCGGATTCGGCGCATATTGAAGGCACGGTGCGAACATTCACTCAAAAAACACGCGAGCAAATCGAGGAGGAAATCCGTTCGATCGTAGGAGGCGTGGAAGCGTCGACGCATGTGATCTGCAACGTTGATTATTTGAACGGGTACCCGCCACTTGTAAATCATGCGCAGGAAACGGGCATACTTGGCGAGGTGGCAGAAGAAGCGTTGGGAGAGGGAGCGCCGATTTCCAGGTCGGCTCATCTCGGCGGGGAAGACTTCGCTTTTTATTTGGAAGAAAAGCCGGGCGCGTTTTTCCACGTCGGAGCACGGACGGACGACGAGAGCACTCATTATCCCCACCATCACCCCCGCTTTAATTTTGATGAAGAGGCATTGCTCAATATCGGGAAGCTGTTTTTGGGGATTGTGGAGAAGTATGTGTAAGGATGGTGGAGTGTTTTTGAAGACATGAAAAAAGGAGGCCAGTGGGCCTCCTGCGTCATTACTAACACAGCGTTTCAGCTGTGGATCGCGTAATGTATGTTTAGTATATGTGATTCCTTAAAAATCATGTAGATAGACGAAAAACAGCCTTTAGGCTGTTTTTCAGAATGAGTCATAATAAACGTAGTTTTTAAACTACGGACTAGTAATGTAAGAATATCATAGCAACTTTCCTGGCTTGTGTCAATCACTTTTTACGTTTGGGAGGGGGTGTCGCGTACAATCGTTTAATTTCTTTCAGAATCTGTTGCATGTCTTCATCCACAGCTTTTGCAAAGTCACCAGCCTTACGGAGCTGTCCGTCAATTCGATCTTTTGAAATCACTCGAAAGTGTTCGACTAACGCGGTATTGTTCAAACCTTTCAAATCTATATGATACCAAAGCCGATCTTCCAACCGTTGTGTTGTTAACGGAACCACTGCACAAATGGGTGATTTTTTCTCGGATCGAATGACTAATACAGGCCGATGCTTATCCTGCTCGTTGCCCACGTTGATTCCCCAATGCGCCCAATATATGTGACGATAAAGGATCGGAAAAAGGTGTTTTTTATATTGTTGTTGATACCGTAATTGGGCTTTTTGTAACATCCATTCTATGTAACTGACCGCTTCATCATTGTCTACCATGTGGAGTATGCTATACATCTGGTCTAACAACCTGTCTAATTGCTTTTTTGTCTCTTCATTCATTTCTCCCACCTCCTCCCGCTAATATTTTAACATAAAATCGTACTTATATTTCACTCGGATATGGTTGAGGAAACAAAAATAAAGGAAGATTAACAATCGAAAGAGGTTCCATATGATAAATCAAAATCACAGAAGACCTTTATGCTGGCATCCATAATTTATGGAAGTCAGCATATTATGTGTAGAGTGCAACGAAAGATGCATTATCAATTGTCTTCAGTATGATATAGTCGTAGAAAATGGCGGGGAGGGGCTAATGTGATTTGGCATGAAATGGACGATGTTGCGTTTGCATTGAAGGAAAAACATGATTTTCGCTGGCTAAAGAAGTTCGGAAACGTATTCACCGTGTTTAATGATCAAGCTTCCGGCAATCTTTGTTTTGGTGTTAAATCGACCGGTGTGAAACGGTTTATTAAATATGCCGGCGCTCAGCCATTAAGGTATTTCGGAAAAACGGACGATGCAGTTGAACAATTAAAAAAAGCGAAATTGAACTATGAATTTTTGAAGCACCCTTCCCTCGTCCGCCTCGTCCATCACGAAGAATTAAAAAACGGCTATGTTCTCCAATTTGACTGGGCAGATGGAAAGAATATGCGACATCTGAACATTGATCATTTAACTTTTCAAGAAAGACTGAACATATTGGATACGATCTACGCGTTCCACGCATTTGTCGAGAAAAAGAAGTTCGTATCGGTCGGTTTTCGCGATGAGAGCCTCATTTATGATAAGGACGCCGGGAAAGTGAAAATCTGTGATATTGGCCATTACGAAAGGGCACCGTTCACCAATGACTTGGAACGTCCGCCCGGCTCAAGGCGTTTCATGGCACCGGAGGAGTTCCAAATCGGCGAAATTCTTGATGAGCGAACGAATGTTTATAGAATGGGTGCAGCCGCTTTTTCATTTCTGGGCAAAGATCCAAGTTTAGCTGAAAGCCCTATCCATAAAGTCGCAAAAAGAGCCACCAGCAAACAAAAAGAGTACCGTTTCCAAACGGTAAAAGAATTCTACGAAGTCTGGAAAAAAGCCCTCGACGTTACGATTGACGTGTGGGGATTTTAATACGTACCTGCTTACTCGGGCTGTCATACGTGAAAATTTAACCGATGCTTGAGGTGCGCTTCCTCTTGACCAAGCACATCTGATCTTTTTCTTAAGCATCACATAGCAGCAATGATATTGAGTATACCGAAATAAGACCGAAAACATCGTTTGAATTCGAAAAAAGGAAACGCAAATGAATAGAATTCGTTTCAAAAGAGGTGCCGCTATGCTCACTGAAAATCAATACTTATCGTTGGACGCTACGGAAATGGCGAAAATGGTCAAAAATGGAGACATCACCCACGTTGAACTTGTCGATGCTAGTACGCAACGTAAAGAAAAAGTGAATCCCACGTTGAATGCCGTCATTTACGACCGAAATGAGCACGCGAGAAATCAACAACATTCGCCTGGCCCTTTTTCCGGTGTGCCCCTTCTTTTGAAAAATATCTCTCAAACGATAAAAGGGGAGCCAATGACGGCAGGGGCGAAGTTGATGAAGGGTAATATCGCGAAACAGGATAGCTACCTCGTCCAAAAGTTGCGTGAGCAAGGATTTGTTTTTACAGGTTATACGAATACGCCGGAGTTCGGTTTGAAGAATATTACGGAGCCGGAGCTCTTCGGCCCTACGAGGAATCCTTGGAATGTAAATCATTCCCCGGGTGGATCAAGCGGTGGATCTGCGGCTGCTGTTGCTTCTGGGATTGTGCCGATGGTAGGCGCGAGTGACGGCGGTGGATCCATTCGAATACCCGCTTCTTTTACGGGGCTATTCGGATTAAAACCAACAAGAGGACGCATGCCTGTCGGGCCGGGGATCGGTCGGCAATGGCAAGGCGCGGCCACCGATTTCGTGCTTTCAAGGACAGTTAGGGACAGCGCCGTGCTCCTTGATGGCCTGCAAGTTCTGCAGCCGGAAGCTGCTTTTCATTGGCCTCGATATGAAGGGGTTTATGCAGACGATATGTCCAAACCTTTTTCGAAGCCGCTGCGGATAGCTTTTTCAAATCGTTCGCCTGTGGGAACCGAAGTTTCTGAAGATGCGAAGGAAGCGCTCCAAAAAGTGTTAACGTTTCTGGAAACGGAAGGGCATGAGGTTGAAGAGGTCGATAACGGGATCGACGGCGTGGCGCTAATGGAACAGTACTACCTCATGAACAGTGGTGAAATGTCCGCGTTGAGGGTGAATATCGAGGAATCACTCGGGCGCTCGCTTACACCTGATGATATAGAAATCGAAACGTGGGTGCTCAGTGAAGCGGGACAAACCGTGAGCGCGGCAACGTTCACGCGCAGCTTGGCAGCATGGGATACTGCCGCGGCGAAAATGGCCGAAATTCATGATGCGTATGATCTTTATTTAACACCGGCAACCGCGTATACCGCACCGAGTGTCGGTGAACTCACGCATTCTCAAGCTGAACGCCAGACACTTATCCGGGCCATCGAACGTGAAAAACACGACCCGCTTCCGGTTTTGTATGATATGTTTTTGCCGAGTCTCACGTATTCCCCTTTTTCCCAGTTGGCGAATTTAACCGGACAACCAGCGGCGTCCATGCCCGTTCACATCGCCGAAAACGGATTGCCCATCGGCGTGCAGGCGATGGCGTCGAAAGGAAATGAGGATCTTCTTTTGCGACTCGCCCATCAGTTGGAACAATCAGATCTTTGGGAAGTCGTGTGTGTTTCGGGGAGTGACCGTAATTAAGTTAGGGGAATGGAAAAATTTTCAGAGGTGTTCGTTCACAAGGTTCACTCGGTAATGCGATAATTCGCCTTAACCCGGCAAATCACCCGCTGCATCTAAAATTTGCTCCATGGCAAAAGAAACGCATGGAATACGCTCGGAATGGACATTATCTTTTTTTTCGAAGATATTTTCAAGTTTATAATGCTGTTCGGTCAGAACATATTGTTCCAATGTTTCGTTGGCAGGATCGACAATCCAATACTCGGGGATTTGGTAGTTTTCATATGTGTAAAGTTTATCTTGCTTGTCTCTTTTGATGGAATGCGGGGATAAGATTTCAGCCACCAAATCAGGCGTGCCCTCAATGCCTCGCTGTGTGATGATTTCCTTATTGTTACGGTGGATCATAATAAGGTCAGGCTGACGAACTTCCGTGTTTGCTAAAATAAGGTCGATGGGCGAGACAACTGAGATGTATTCATTTTCACAACTTCCCATTAGGGTGGATAGCAGCCTGGAGCAAATCACTTGATGCTTGGGCGTGGGAGCGGGTGACATCAATTCTAACGCGCCGGCGGCTAATTCGTAACGACGACCGTCATCGGGAAGTTGTGCATAATCATCATAAGTCGCGGGTTGTTCTTGGATGGTCGATTTTTTATCTTGCGATCTTTTCATTTATTTCACCTCCATCCATAGTATATCATAGGATTTTCGCCCGGGTTGTGGTGTGGGAATTGATAGGATGGGATGCACGTCGGACACTTTTTCTTCGTATGCCTGAAAGTGTCCGAACGAGTTTGATCTTTTGATTATTTCACAAACAATCTCCGCTCGAACTCCGTCAATGTTTCGCACTTGTTCTCCGTCACCCGCAACGTTTCACTCACCTCAATGCCTAGATCACCGATCCATAGTCTCGGGATCATGTGAAAGGTCATGTTTGGCTTTAGCACTGTCCGGTCCCCTCGGCGAAGGTTCGCGGTATGGCTTCCCCAATCGGGCGGGTAGTTGGAGCCGACGGAATACCCAAGGAAGGTATCTTTTAAAACGCCGTGTTTTTCTGCTGACCGCCGCCAGGCCGCTTCAACTTCTTCACATGTTGCCCCAGGTTTGATCGTGCCAAGCGCAACGTGTAATCCTTCTACACAGCGTTTTCCGGCTTCTTTTATTTTCTCCGGCGTTTCACCAATGGCGATGGTTCGCGACAGCGGTGCGTGATACCTGGAAAAACAGCCTGCTAGCTTTATAATAGCAAAATCATTTGCCTGAAATTTTCGGTCGCTCCACGTGACATGCAGCGCGCTCGTATCATCTCCCGATGGAATTAACGGCGCCACCGCCGGATAATCGCCGCCAAACTTATCCGTCCCGGCGATCAGTTCATGGTATACGTCGGCAACGACTTCGTTTTCCCGCACGCCAGCGTCTATCTGTTCAATGCCAACGCTCATCGCATTTTCCGCCAAAGTTGCCGCCTTTCTCATATACTCAATTTCTTGATCGGATTTCACGAGGCGAACCCAATTCACAAGCGCATTTGCGTTCTTGAGGGTTGCGTTAGGCAACGCGCGTTTCAATGCTTCATAGGTTGTAGCCGTGAAATAATACATATCCATTTCCACGCCGATCGTCCGGTTGGATTTCCCCATGAGATGAACGAGCTTTGCGAAAAAATCCATCGGATGTTTTTGATCGGAATGATAATACGCTTCGGGGCAAGGAATAATGTTTTTTTCATTCAACCAAGCCGTTATATGCGCGCCATTCACATCTTGATCTCGCCCGATCCACATCGGCTCCTCTTCATCAACGCTCACCACTACGATTTGACCGACATAAAACGTCCAGGCATCATAGCCGGTGAGATAATTCATATTAGCCGGATCGGTAATGAGCAAGACATCCATCCCTTTTTCCTGCATCTTTTTCTTCGTATGATAAAGCCTTTCCCTGTACTCGGACAGATGGAATCGGAATGTTCTTTTGCCCCCGCTATCGGTAATAAGCATCCACTCCTCTATGTGACTGTATAAAACAGCTATATGATGGGATTACCGTCTTATACCGAAAAAAATAAACCAGTATCGCGCAAATGCACGTTTCAGGATTGCCGCACAAACTTGATCAATCGAATGACACCGGCTACGTTCACGACAATGCTTGCGGCTAAAATCATAAGCCATGGCAACAAACCCATGTTGGGGAACCAGAGTAAAAAGAAGAGTAAAACGAAGCCAGAAAACATTAAGAGTATACCGTTTCGAAGTAAGGGATCGATCGAGCATCAGTCCTTCGTGTTTTTACCAAGATTATACCAAATGTTTGCAAATCCATCGATCAACATTATAATTGTGGCAGGACGTTTCGCAAGGAGGGTACGTATGGCAGAGGAGCAAAAGAATAAATTGTTCTCCTGGGTCGACATCGTCGTGATCGTGTTGTTCATCTTTTTGATCATTACGATGGATTTTGACAATATGACGATGATGAATTGGTTCGCGATTATTATCTTCGGGGTTTATATTCTTCTTTTCATCGTAAAGTTTTTTCTGGATAGGAATACAAATGAATAGCTGACAAATGAGCATGGCGGCAACTTTAATGCCCATGCTCTTTTTTTTGCTGAAAAAGTAACGCTTGACGTTTTTTTCGCATTTAATATATAATCCTTATAAGAATGCTTGTGATTATGATTGGTGAAGGAGGAAAGATTGCCGATGAAGGTGCATTTGGAGCAAGTAAATAAAACGTTTCCCAAAGGTAAAAAAGAATCGCTCCACGTCCTCCATGATATAGATCTCAAGATTGAAGCAGGGGAGTTCGTTTCTTTATTGGGTCCTTCGGGGTGTGGAAAATCCACGATCCTAAACTTAATTGCTGGTTTGGACAGTCCCACTTCAGGAGAGGTGTTGGTTAACGACAAAAACGTAAAAGGACCGGGGACGGACCGGGTCGTCGTCTTTCAACAAGGCGGGTTGTTTCCATGGATGAACGTGCTGGATAACGTTACATATGGCTTGCTTTTGAAGAAAATGAGCAAAAAAGAAGCGGAAGAGAAGGCAATGGAAGGGTTGCGGATGGTCCATCTCGGCAATTTCACGAAAGCTTTTCCCCATGAGCTCTCAGGCGGAATGAAGCAACGGGTAGCGATTGCGCGTTCTCTCGTCATGGATCCTGACGTGCTTTTAATGGATGAACCTTTTGCCGCGCTTGATGAACAAACACGTATTATTTTGCATCAAGAGCTTCAGGAAATTTGGCAAAAGACCGGAAAAACGATTCTTTTTATTACCCATAATATTCGTGAAGCGTTGACGCTCTCGGAACGTGTATTATTAATGAGCACGCGTCCGGGCGCAATTAAAAAATCATTTACGGTGCAGGCGGCGCGGCCGAGGGATCCTTCCGACAGCGTGCTCGTAAACTTGGAAAAACGGATTATGAGCGAATTGGAAGAAGAGATGGAGAAAGTGTTGAAGGAGGAGTTTGGGGATGATTACCGCCTTAAGACGAGTGCTGTTCGTGATCGTGATCGTGACCATATGGGAGATTATATCTAAAACCAATCTGTTCCCGACATTCATGTTTCCTCCTTTGTTGATTCCGAATGATCCGGGCGGGATTACTGTATTGGGAACACTCGTGGATGGCCTAATCACGGGTCAAATTCTGGAAGCGACCGGGGTGACGCTTGGGCGTTTATTAATCGGTTTTTCCATTGCGATCGTGCTCGGCCTTACGTTTGGATTTTTGATTGCCCGTTTTAAATGGGTCGATGACACGCTTGGTTTTTTTGTCACTGCCTTGCAGTCGATTCCGAGTATTGTCTGGTTTCCGCTCGCGATCGTCTGGTTTGGGCTCGGGAATGTGGCGATTTTATTTATTGTCGCCATTGGTGCGACATGGACGATGACGGTGAATTCCAGCGCCGGATTTAAAAATGTCCCTAGCATTTACTTGAATGCTGCCCGCACGTTGGGCTCATCGGGGACGCATTTGGCACGGACGGTGATTTTGCCCGCTTCGGTGCCGCACATCATTTCCGGCCTTCGTGTTGCTTGGGCGTTTGCGTGGCGAGCGATTATGGCCGGTGAATTATTAGGCGCCGCTGGTGGCCTTGGCTATCTTTTGGATATGGGCCGTTCGTTGCAATCGATGGATCTCGTGCTGTCGATTATGATCGTGATCGGGATCATCGGGACGATTATGGATAATCAAGTATTCTTAAGAATGGAGCGCTCCGTCGCTAGAAAATGGGGACTTGGAGCTTAATGGAGAGGATGAATGACATGAAAAAAATAATGGCCGGCGCAGGTGCTTTTCTTTTATTGGGAGTTGCCGGGTGCGGCGGTTCAGAAGAGAATGCGGAGGAAGTTCACATAGGCTATTTCCCGAACTTCACGCATATTACAACGGTCGTGGCTTTGGAAAATGGTTATTTTGAAGAAGAATTCGGAGACGATATCAATATTGAAACATCGACCTTTCCGGACGGCAGTGCGTTTATGGAAGCCATGTCCACAGAGGATTTTGATATTGGGACAGTTGGTCCGTCACCGGCAACGACGACGTATCAGCGGAATCCGGAACATGAAATCATTGCCGGTGCTGTGAATGGAGGCGCCGTCCTCGCCACACGGGAAGGTGCGGAAATCGAGAATGTCGAAGACCTTGATGGTATGAGTGTCGCCATTCCGACCATCGGCTCCACACAAGACATCATGTTGCGTGAAGCATTAAGTGAAGCAGGATTGGAGGTTGAGGATGCCGGGGGGACGGTAAGTATGGTGCCGCAAGCGCCGGCGGATACATCAACGCTTTTCCTGCAGGATGATGTGGATGCTGCTGCCACTCAGGAACCGTGGGGCGTGTACTTGGAAAATCAAGCAGATGCCGATATCCTCCTCGATGAAGAAGAATTCGCCTGGGGAACCGAATCAACAACAACTGTCGTAACGGCTCGCAATGCATTTACGGAAGGGAACCCGGATTTAACCGAAGATTATCTAAGTGCCCATATCCGAGCCGTCGATTTTATTGAAGAAAATCAAGAAGAAGCCGTTGAAATATTCATTGACCATATTGAAGAGATTACCGGAAATGAACTCGATCATGAAGAAACATTGGAAGCGAGCGACCGGTTAAATCCTACGTATGAAATTAATGAAGACGTCCTCCAAGATATGGCTACCATCAGCTATGAAGCCGAATACATGCAATCGGACGATATTGACGGATTGGTGAATACAGAGTTTTTAGATGCAGCGTTGGAAGAGGAATAAGGATGGACCCCTTTGGCTTAGTGAGCCGGGGGGTTTGTTTTTTCGGGAAATGACAGAATATGACCCGAAAGTGACAGATTCCATCGCGAAAGTGCCAGATTATCACGTAAAAATGACAGATTAATCGAGGGGGTATGGTTGGGAGAATGTAATGTTTGCTCGATCTCCTCTCGTTAATTTGCCATCAGAAAGATGTTATTGTATACTGAGTTTAGAAAAGGCATATATTTAAAAAGACCTCGGTGTGGTTGCACCGATGGTCTTCCAATAGAACAACTCCTACCAAGGGGTTCGTTCACCTATTGTTTAGATGAGAGTAGCCACCCTTTAGGATTAGGCCCCAGGGGATGGTTACTTCTTTTTTTGATCGTCACGTTTCATCATTTAAGACCACTAACGTGGCTACGGCCACACAAAGCATGGCCGTTTCAAATGTGATCACCATGACTGTTCACCTCCCTTCTCCCTGAGAAACAGGGCGCCAATGGCACGAAGGTTGACAAGGTGAACATCCACCCCTGGTCAGTTGTTTATTGTTTTTCTAGTATAGCATACTTTGAAGGACTGCCTCCGCTTTTCGTTTTCCCCAATCATTTTCCCGAAAAAAGCATGAAATATGATTGAAATAAGCACTATAAGGGAAAGGGAAAATTATGAGATGACATAGCCCTGAGGAGGTTTTTTCATGGGAATGAATGTTACACAGAAATTGATCAGCGATCACCTTGTTTCCGGAGACATGAAGCAAGGCGAAGAGATTGGCATGAAAATTGATCAGACATTAACTCAAGATGCAACCGGAACGCTTGTCATGCTAGAGCTTGAGGCGATGGGCATCGATCAAGTGAAAACGGAAGTTTCCGCGCAGTACGTCGACCACAATTTAATCCAGGAAGACCATAAAAACCCCGATGACCATTTGTTTTTGCAAAGCGCGACGCAACGATTCGGCATCCATTTTAGCAAAGCCGGCAATGGGGTAAGCCATCCGGTCCATATGCAACGACTCGGCAAGCCGGGGAAAACGCTCTTAGGTTCGGATAGCCATACGTGTGCGGCCGGTTCGCTCGGGATGCTTGCCATCGGTGCCGGCGGAATGGAAGTTGCTATGGCAGCAGCCGGAAAACCGTTCTATGTAAAAATGCCGCAAGTGTGGGGCGTGAAGCTGACCGGTGATTTGCCGGATTGGGTGAGCGCAAAAGATGTGATTCTGGAATTGTTGCGTCGTCACGATGTCAAAGGCGGCAGCGGCAAAATCATTGAATATTACGGTCCCGGCGTGAAAAAGCTTTCGGCGATGGATCGTCACGTGATTGCCAACATGGGAGCGGAACTCGGGGCAACGACTTCTGTTTTTCCGTCGGATGAAAACGTGAAAGACTTTTTGACCGCCGAAAAACGCGGAGATGACTGGACTCCGTTGGAAGCAGACGCGGATGCCACATATGACATTGATGAGGAGATCAACATGTCCGAATTGGAGCCGCTGATTGCTAAGCCTTCCAGTCCCGGCAACGTCGTTCCTGTTCGTGAAGTCGCGGGTGAACCTGTCTATCAAACGTATATCGGTTCCTCAGCCAATCCGGGTTACCGCGATTTCGCGATTGTGGCGCAGATTGTAAAAGGTCGTACAATCGCCGAAGGCGTCTCCCTCGATGTGAACCCATCATCGCGGCAGACGTTGTCGGATCTTATCAAAACAGAAAATCTATTTCATTTGATTGACGCCGGCGGTCGTTTGCACCAGGCCGGTTGCAACGGGTGTATCGGCATGGGGCAAGCGCCTGCATCCGGAAGAAACAGTTTGCGTACGGTGCCGCGGAATTTCCCCGGTCGTTCGGGAACGAGAGAAGACAGTGTGTTTTTATGCAGCCCCGAAGTAGCGGCAGCAGCTGCTTTAACCGGCAAAATCACCGATCCGCGCGATCTTGATATGGATTATCCGACGGTCGATATACCGGAGCCGACCATCAACAATGACTTGCTTGATGAACCACTTCCGCTCGAACAAGCGCGGCAAGTCAAGATTGAAAAAGGACCGAACATCGCGTCGATTCCGGATTTTGATAGTCTCCCGGATGAACTGGAAATCTCGGTCGGCCTTAAAGTCGGTGACAATATTTCTACAGACGAAATACTTGCCGGCGGCGGACGAGTGCTCCCTTATCGAAGCAACCTTCCTGAAATTAGCAAGTTCACCTTCGAAAAAGTCGATGAAACTTATTATGACCGGGCAATGGAACTAAAAGAACAAGGCGGTCACGCGATCATTGGAGGCAGCAACTACGGGCAAGGGTCCAGCCGTGAACACGCTGCACTTGCACCACGGTTTTTAGGGCTTCGTGTCGTCATCGCGAAGGATATCGCCCGTATCCATTGGCAAAACCTTCCTAACTTCGGCGTGTTGCCGCTCACATTTGCCAATGAAACTGACCACGATAAAATCAAGCAAGGCGATGTACTCAAACTGACGAATGTACGAGAATCCATCCAGCAATCGAACAAGATCAACGTTGAAGTCAACGGGAAAGAAACAATCGAAACCAAACACGCTCTCTCCGAACGCCAAATCGAAATCATGCTCGAAGGCGGCTTGATCAATTGGGTGAAAAAGGGTGAAGTGCCGAGTTAAATTACGATCAGGGAGACCCCCAATCCTAAGGGCGGATTGGGGGTTTATCCACTTTGGGACATGATGCAAAGGTTACCTAAGTATTCAAATCATTAGCTACAATCGCTACTTCCACTGCCAATCGCAATTGATGGTTTGCAGTGACATCCTGGCCAAAAAGCTCCTCGATTTTATCTAATCGTTGATAGAGTGTTTGGCGTGCGATTTGTAGTCTTTGCGCTGATTGTTGTTTCGAACAATTAAGCTTTAGATAAATTTTTAATGTATAGAGGAGATTGCTATTTTTTCTCTCATCGTACTTGAGGATGGGGTGTAGGTAAGTGTGAATAAAATTTTCAAGTGAATGGTCATCTAATTTGAACAGCAATTGATATATCCCCATGTCTTCGTAGAAATGAATTGTGGAGTCATCTTGAATGTTGACCATTCTCATTACGTCCTCAGTTTCTTGAAAAGCCAAATAAGCATTTAGAAGTTTTGTGTAAATTTGACTAACGAATATACACAATGGCAGCTCCAACGAATTTTCTTCTATTGAAGAGACCACCTTCGTCATACGTTTTTTTTCATGGTTGTCGAATTGTTTGTCCACAGAAAGCACAATGAAAGCATTATTCTGAGAAATAGTGATAAACGAATCCACTCCATGTTGTTGGAAAAGGTAGCGTATGCGTCGAATGGTTTGATACTGTAAGGTTTGTTTGTCTGTAGTCATTTCGTAAGGTCGTTTCATTTTAATCACACTCATGCGATACATTAATTCTTTGTTGGGATAAATATTTAACTTAGCCCGAGCTTCTCTCTCGGAATCAACGTTTTGTGCGATTAAGTCGTGAATCCAGGAATTTTCATTTATTAGTCTCTTTTCTTCTGTATAAAAAACGCGGAGAAGGTTTTGGGCTAATGCGCCGGTTGCGCGATCGAGCGCGTGATAATCAAATGATTCCATTGGTTTGTCATTATTTATCAAAATAAATCCCCAGTTTTGACCCATGGCATCAATTGGTTTGAGAAGGAAAGATTTCTGCCTTTTTTTGTCAAACCAAGTCCTAACTTTGTGGGCTTGTTCGACTTCCGATTGGATACGTCTCTGTTCTTGTTGATTTAAGCCTGGGATAAAAAGGGGATAATCATCAGTTGGTAAAAATATGATCTCTCTGCGGGTAACCAATTGCAGCTTTTTAAGTATCTTCAGATTTCCATTTGCACGGAGTGTCAGTTGATGAAACTCATTGGATAATCTGTCGAGTGCAGATAGTTGTTGGTGTTGGAAATTAATAATGTCTGCATGAATATCTTGGGTTATATCTACAAATCGGACAATGGAAGTGAAAACGATAAGAGGGAAGTGATAAGTGTCTGCAAGTTCAATCATACCTTTAGGGACTGTGGGGAAGCTCTCCCCCAATTCTATACATAAGCAAGCTACATCATTGGCAATCAATTTTTGAACATAGTCGACTCCCTGGTCTTTAAGTGCTACACCTGTACTTAAGATCATTTCACCTCCCCGAAGCAATGTTTCAAATTCTGTGACCTCTAGCACATGAACCCAGCGAACGTTGCGTTCGAGATCTGCTTTTTTACTTACCACGTGGGCGCTCTGAAACATCGGTCGTTGCAAAATATCTTTGACGGTGAGCATAGGGTCTATCTTCTCCTTTATTGTACATGATGTAATTTGAAAGCGCTTATATTTAGACAGTTTGTTATCTTTTTGAATACAGTAAATTTGATATAGTGATTATAGTATATCGTATTCTTTATATTTTGAGAAAGAGGGATTAACTAGAAAAAACCTCGGATAAGGTAACGGACTTTTCGATATTTATGGAGGTTGAACTCATGGCACAGCAATTGAAAAATTATATCAATGGTGAATGGAGAGAATCACGCAGCGATGGAGAAGATATCTTTAATCCCGCAGATGGAACGGTTATTGCACATACGCCTCATTCTACAGCCGAAGATGTCAACGATGCCGTCCAAGCTGCTCGCGATGCTTACCAATCGTGGCGAAAAACACCGGTCCCTAAACGAGCAAGGTTAATGTATACCTTTCATGAATTACTGCTCAACCATCATAAAGAATTAGCGGAGTTACTGACGAAAGAGAATGGAAAAACATATAAAGATGCGTATGGGGAAGTTTTACGCGGGATCGAGAATGTGGAATTTGCATCTGGTGCTCCTGATTTAATGAAAGGGGAAATTCTGCCGGATATTGCTGAAGGTATAGATTCAGGGATGTATCGGTATCCTGTTGGGGTTGTGGGAGGCATTACACCTTTTAATTTCCCGATGATGGTTCCTTGCTGGATGTTCCCACTCGCAATTGCTTGTGGAAATACTTTTGTATTGAAACCTTCTGAGCGTACACCTCTTCTCGCGCAACGATTGGCAGAGTTATTGGAGGAATCTGGAGTTCCGAAGGGGGTCTTTAATATTGTTCATGGTGCTAATGATGTGGTCAATGGTCTATTGGAAAACGACGGGATTGATGCTATCTCTTTTGTAGGATCCGAACCAGTTGCCAGGCATGTGTACCAAACAGCTTCGCAATACGGGAAACGCGTGCAGGCCCTCGGTGGTGCGAAAAATCATGCGATTGTTTTGGACGATGCCAACCTTGATAAAACCGTGAGTGGCGTTATTAATGGAGCCTTTGGCAGTGCTGGACAACGGTGTATGGCGACGTCAGTTTGTGTGGTTCAGAATGATATCGCCGATGATTTTGTTGAAAAACTTAAGGATGCGTGCGATCGGCTTACGCTTGGCGATGGTCTCGATGAAAACGTGGATTTGGGACCCGTGATCAGAGAAAGTCATTTACAGAAGGTTCATCATTATATTGAGTTAGGAAAGCAACAAAACGCGTCGTTAGTACGTGACGGACGTAAAGATGTGGAAGAGGACAATGATGGCTTTTATTTAGGAGCAACGATTTTTGATCATGTTACTACAGAAATGACCATTTGGAAGGAAGAAATATTTGCACCTGTTCTTAGCGTTATTCGAGTGAAGGATCTCAGCGAAGCGATCAACTTAACGAATCAATCGGATTTTGGAAATGGTTCCGTTCTTTATACAGAAAGTGGCTCGGCTGTTCAGCAATACAGAGATGATATTGAGGTAGGAATGCTTGGTGTGAATGTAAATGTTCCAGCGCCCATGGGTTTTTTCCCGTTTTCAGGTTGGAAGAGCTCGTTCTATGGGGACTTGCATACGAATGGCCGGGACGGCGTAGAATTTTATACACGGAAGAAAATGCTTACCAGCCGTTGGTTTACCTAAGCTATTAGCATCGAAAGGATGGGACTTATGAAAACATCACAAGAAACTTTATATGAAAAAGACAGCCAGTACGTTTGGCATCATCTTAAACCTCATCAAAAAGGGGAAAATCCATTGGTGATTGACAGTGCTTCCGGTGCCTGGATTACGGATATTGAAGGCAATGGTTATCTAGACGGGATGTCGGGTCTATGGTGTGTTAACGCGGGTTATGGGCGTACCGAGATGGTTGAAGCGGCTACGGAGCAACTTCATAAGATGCCTTTCCACCCCTTGTCCAACAGTCATGTGCCTGCGATTGAATTATCCGAAAAACTTAACCAGTGGTTGAAGGGCGATTATCGGATTTTCTTTTCAAACAGTGGTTCGGAAGCAAATGAAACCGCTTTTAAAATCGCAAGACAATATCACCATCAAAAGGGAGAGCCCGGGCGCTATAAATTTATTTCCCGCTATCGTGCTTATCATGGGAACACATTAGGGGCTCTTGCCGCCACAGGGCAAGCGCAGCGTAAGTATCGTTATGAGCCGCTTGCTCCCGGGTTTGTTCATGTCCATGCGCCTGATGAATACCGAGTGCCATCCGGTCAGTCATTCGAGGAATGGAGTCTGGAATGTGCCCGAATGATGGAAGAAACAGTCCAATGGGAACGGCCTGAAACCGTGGCGGGAGTAATCATGGAACCAATTATTACAGGCGGAGGCGTTCTGATTCCCCATCCATCTTACGTTAAGAAAGTGGAAGAGATATGCAAAAAGTATGGGCTGCTTCTTATTAATGATGAAGTGATTTGCGGGTTTGGGCGTACAGGTGAAAATTTCGGCTATCAAAATTATGGGATTGAACCGGACATCGTGACGATGGCTAAAGGCATTACGAGTGGTTATTTACCGTTAGCGGCAACTGCTGTAAAACAAGAACTCTATGAACCTTTTAAAGGAGAAGAGGAAAGTGACCATTTTCGGCAAGTGAATACGTTCGGGGGCAACCCGGCTGCTTGTAAATTGGCTGTGAAAAACCTAGAGATTATGGAAAGGGAGAATCTCGTCGAACGTTCAAAAAAATTGGGTGCACGGATCAGGGAAGATATTCGACCATTGGAAGATCACCCAAATGTCGGAAACATTCGCCAGAAAGGCTTGCTCTTTGGCATTGAACTCGTGAAAGATAAGGAAACAAAAGAACCAGTTTCTGCAGAAACCATCGGAAACGTCATAGCCGAATGTAAATCCAGAGGATTGATTATTGGTAAAAACGCCGACACCGTTGCCGGTTATAGCAATACAGTAACACTGGCGCCTCCACTTAATATGACTGATGAAGATGCGGAGAGGATTGTAAGAACGTTGAAAGAGGTTTTCAGGGGTGAGTGAAAAGTCATATACAACCTATGAGAATCGAGTTGCAGCCACTCCGGCAGAGGTGTTACAACTATGAAATGCAGAAGCATGAAGTCACTGTTGAATCAGGTGCAGGGCACTGAGTTTTACAGATGAAGAGTATGAAAAAGCCGGTGCTACTATATCAATGATTGCAAAAGATACATGGAATAGTGAGGTGGTCATGAAGGTAAAAGAGCCGTTGCCAGAGGAGTATAGGTTTTTTTACGATGGGTTAATCTTAGTTGCGTATTTACTTTTGGCAGCGAATAAGGAATTAACGAAAGCTTTAATCAATAAGAGAGTTATTGGAATTGCATATGAAACTATGCAATCAGAAGATGGAAGTCTTCCTTTGTTAACACCGATGAGTGAAGTGGCGGGTCGAAAGGTTTCACAAATAGGAGCTCAGTTCTTAGAAAAAATAAAAGGAGGACAAGGAATTCTCTTAAGCGGACTAACCTGGTGTTCAACGGGGCAAAGTGTGCATATTGGCGGAAAATGGTGGCTCTGGATGTGGTCTGTTCTGGTTTTCCCTTTTCAAACCATTAAGCTGGCAATGAAAACAATTCTATATATTGACACAGCCATAAAAAATTAATAAATCTGAAAATACATGCCTTTTTTGCCTTTCGGAAACCTAGACTTAGATTGAAAGGAAGTAATTTTATTGAAAAACAGCTTTCGTGTTGCTGGTGCTATAGTAGGTACAATTATTGGAGCTGGGTATGCCTCAGGCCAGGAAGTTCTTCAGTTTTTTTCAAGTTCTGGATGGTTAGGAACTGTAGGAGCTATTATTACTATTGGTCTTTATCCCTTAATTTGTTATTATGTCGTACTATTAGGACAAAAGAATCGTAGTTATTCGCATAAAAATGTTATATATCAGATTTGTGGAAAATATTTGGGCTTTGTAGTTGATATTTTATTGGCGTTTTTCTATTTTGGCCTTGGAGTAACAATGGTAGCAGGCAGTGGTGCACTTTTTGCACAACAATTTGAAATAAACCCTGTAATCGGGTATATGATTTTAACAACTTTTGTTATATTGACATTAATTCTCAATATCAGAACGATAGTGACAGTACTTAGCTGGATTACTCCATATGCGTTCGTATTATTTGTCATCTTAGCGATCTATTCTATATCTATCAGTAGCCTTGAAACTTCTGAATTAGATAGCATCGCGATGAACCAGCTTTCTGCTTCCCCAAATTGGTTGTTAAGTGCCATTCTTCATGTATCGTTTAATATAGCTGTAGGTTTTGCAATGATGGTGGTTATAGGGGGAACAGAAAAAGATAAAAAAGCAACTAGAAGGGGAGCTATCATAGGGGGTATAATTCTTGGTCTTATAGCATTAATAGTTCATCTAGCTGTCTATTTAAATATTGATATGCTACAAGATGCAGAAATGCCAATGCTAATACTTGCTACAGATATAAGCCCAATAGTTGGACTTTTAATGGCTATAGCTCTACTAGGTATGATTTTTAGTTCAACCGTACCTTATTTATATACATTTACTGCTCGTTTTTTTCAAGCAGATACTCGGCGGTTTAATATAGCTGCTATTTTTGTTGGTATAACTGCTTTTTCATTAGGTTTTGTAGGTTTTTCTGATCTAGTGAACACTGTTTATCCCCTAATGGGATATTTAGGTTTTGTTTTAATAGGAGCTTTGATTGTGCAATTATTTAGAAGCAGAAGACAAAAAATAAATACAGCAGGATCTAAGGAAGAAGTGTAAAAACATTCTTAACTGAAAATAATTCATGATGCTGAGATACAAAGGACAACAGGAAATTGAGGCTTATATAATTAAATGTTTATACATGCAAGTGCTAAATAATAGAAAGATTTCATTTAAATGGTATTAATATAGGGCGTTTCCAACCATATGAATAATTCATCTTTTAAGTATCTGAAAGCAGTATTTTATGGATGTTTTTCCCCGCTCGATGTATTTTTAGAGATATTCCAAAAGAAAGACATTGAAATCACGGAAGAAGAAGTGCGAAAACATATGGGATACCAGAATTGGGATCGTAATCAAGCTATAAGCAAGTTGGAGCGGTTTGCTATGTTATGGAAAGAAAAATATGGTCAATATCCCAAAACGAAAGATGTAGACGAGCTTTATGCAGATTTTGAACCTGCATTACTATCCATATCATCCAAACCTAGCGTCTAATACCTGGCGCTTTAGGGAGTGCCAATTATTTGCCAAAAACGGGGGTTAAAATTAGCTCTACTGAGTATTTTAATAACGGGGATACATGTGGAAAATTTAAACGTCTCGATGAAATTATTTGACTCTCGTATCAGGTGTCAATGTGTTGCTAGAATATAATGCCATGGATGCGTGTGTCACTTTTAATGCATAGAACGTGTCGGTACTTGGAATGAAACGGATCACGGCAACACTGTAAATAACTATAATATGTTTAGAGGAATTTACGTGATGGATATAAGAATGACACGTGGAAATTTCCTTTAAACTATTTTCAATATAACATTGCAAATTGAATCCATAATAGTATACAATTAAATTACAAAATATCGTATATTGAAAGGGGTTGACCAATGAACGGGAGCTGGGCGAAGTTATATTCCAAGAATGGTTTAGCAGCAAAACAGATCGCTGGGAAATTGGTATACCTGGAAGTTGGGCAACGGATCCCAAGGGTGATTGATTTTGTCCATGAGTTTTCCATGGGGAGGGGGACGGTTCAGGATGCCCTGAAATTATTAGAGGAAATGAAAGCGGTTCATTTGGAGGCCAAAGGTCACTTAGGTACGTTTATCCTGAAAATGGATACTCAAAAGTTACTTGAAATTGCGGGAATTGGCCCGTTAATTGGCGTAATGCCGCTTCCGTATTCGCGTAAATATGAAGGGTTGGCGACAGGTCTTGTTGAGGGTTTCGAGCACCAACATATTCGTGCAAATTTGGCTTATATGCGCGGGGCGGCGCAAAGAGTCGATGCGTTAAAGTCAGGCCGGTATGATTTCGTGTTACTATCAAGGATGGCAGCGGAACGGGCATTGGAAGAAAGGCAGGGGCTGGAAATCGTGTATAGTTTTGGCGAAGAGACCTATGTTTCCGGCCATGATATTTTTTTTCATGATCCCAATGTTCGCAAAATAGAATCGGGAATGCGGGTCGGGATTGATCGCACGTCACCGGATCAATTTTTATTAACGGAATATGAGTGTGAAGGCGTGGATGTGACGTTTACGGATGTCAATTATATGCAACTGTTTGAGATGTTGAAAAGCGGAGAGTTGGATGCGGCGGTTTGGAATAAAGATGAGGGGCGCGTCATGACTCAACTCAATCACGCCACGTTTCATTCCCAAAAAGCGAATGAACTGTCTAAAAAAGTAAGTGAGGCTGCGTTAATGATAGAAAAAGACCAAATCGAGACAAAACATCGCATCATGCAGCTGGGTTTGCAACAAACAACGGACATTCAGCGCAAAGTGGAACAAGGTTTCATGCATCCCCGTTATTAAAGGTTTATTTTTATTATTAAAGTACTGAATACTGTATATTGGAGGTTCATTATGGTACATGTTCACGAACGTTTAAGGATTCTTTTGGAAGGAGATGTGATTACAAAAGAAGCTTCTGAGATTGCTGCTGAAGCTGTCGACAGGTTAGGAATCCATGCGCCGCAGCCGCAGATCGATATGCTTGTCACTCACCTTGCCACCGCTTTAACCCGTATGGAGCGGGGGGAGGCGTTGGAAGCGCCACCGGAAGAGATGTTCAAGGAAGTAGAGCATTCATCGCATATAAAAGATGCAAATGAAGAGATTAGCTGGGTAGAAGGGCGTTTCGGTCAATCCTTGCCGGAGGAAGAGCAAAAGTTTTTGAAGATCCATTATGTCTCTATTTTTCAAGAAATGGGAGGAGAATGAGTTATGAAGGTAGTGATTGGCGGTCAAGTTGATAAGAAAGAAGTAGAAGCGTTAGTGAAAGAACATGGGGAGGGCGTGACCACATCCGTTAAATCCGATGTAGAAGCAGCTATGGCGATTAAATCCGGGCAAGCGGATATTTATGTAGGCGCTTGTGCGACCGGTGGCGGTGGAGCATTGGCGATGGCCACGGCGATTCTCGGAAAAGATCAATGTGAAACAGTATCGATGCCGGGGCGAAAACCGGATGAGTCCAAAATTAAGCAAGCGGTGGCACAAGGCAAGAAAGCGTACGGATTTACAGCGGACCATAAGCGAGAAGCCATCTCTCTCATTATGAACGCTCTTTTGAACAATTAGTTCCACCATTAAATGGGAGAAAGGATGAAACCTGATGGAAATGATCCTGATTATTTTGATCGGCGCTTTTGGAGCGATATTGGCCAATCGAAATATCGCGGTTTTTAACGATGGATTAAGACCGATTGTTTCCGAGCATATTGAAGGGAACATGAGCCGCAGGGATTTGGGACTAACCGCGTTTGCCATGAGTTTTGGCCTTGTGGTTGGCTTTGGCGTTCCTTTTACATTGGCGGCCAGCATCATTTTGGTGCATGCCATTTTCCTCGGAACCGATATTGTTGGTTTAATTACTCCTAAAAATCGTTGGGGTACCCCGGTTGCTGCCATCGTCGGCGGTGCCTACGGCGCAGGGATATGGGTCGGGCTTGAATGGTTTGTGCAAATGTTTGAGTACTTGCCGGTCAATTTTCTTGAACCTTTAGAGCAAGTCGGTGACCCGGTCGTTGTCGCGTTTATGGTCTTCCCGGCGCTTGCCATTGCCTTTCAGTTCACTATTAAAAAAGGGATTCTCGCTTTTGCAGCCGCGGCGATTGTTCGACAGATTGCTGTGTGGCTGAATGAAAATGAAATTATTGCTTTCGGCGACTTAGTAGTTGAGTTGAATCAAGAAGGGATGGCGCTCATTACCGGAATGATCTTCTTGCTCGTCTTTGCCATGCGCGAGAAGCCGGAAGAAGGCGGATCGAGTATCGATCTGGCCAGTGTGTTCAGTGAAAAAGTAAAAAGAATTCGCAGTAACGTTGTTTATTTTATGATTATCGGCGGTTTAATTGCCGCTGCCACCAATATGTGGATGATGGCCGGTGATCCTATTTCATTGAATATCTTGGCGGAAGGCAATGACACAGATGCTGGAATCGCGGCTGTGGCACGAGCTTTAGGCTTTATCCCGCTCGTTGCCAGTACAGCGATTGCCACCGGGGTTTATAGTCCGGTCGGTTTCACCCTCGTCTTTGTCGTCGGGTTGTTCATGCCCAACGTCTGGTTAGCAGGCATTATTGGAGCCCTTGTCATTATGGGAGAAGTCTTTCTCTTGAATGGCATCGCCCGTTTTATGGATAAATACCCGGGCATTCGTAATTCCGGGGAGAATATTCGCAGTGCGATGACGAAAATTTTGGAAGTGGCCCTCTTAATCGGCGGGGCCAATGCTGCCAATGCCATCATTCCCGGCTTCGGTTTCTTCTTTATTGCCGGCGTTTATTTGCTCAATGAAGCAGCGGGAAGACCGATTGTCGGTATGGCCATCGGTCCGATTGGCGCGATTGCCATCGGAATTATTGCCAACATCTTGGCAGTCGTAGGGCTGCTTTAATCTCGGGAGGTTTCATCTATGATTCAGACAGTGACAGGGAAAATCCAACCATCTCAGCTAGGCATCTGTGCCGCCCATGAACATTTAACGATTGATTTATCGAGAATAAAAAAAGACCCGGATACGATTTTAGATGACGAAGAAGGGATGCGCTCGGAACTCGAAGCTTTTTCCAGGGCAGGCGGCCAAGCAATGATAGAAGTGACCAATGACGGCATGGGTCGAAATGCCCCTTTGCTGGCTCAATTAAGCCACGAGACCGGCGTGTGGATTATCGCCAGCACCGGGTTTTATAAAGATCCGTATTTGCCAGCGTTTGCGCAAAACTGGACAGCTGAGCAATTTGCGGAGCACATTGTCCGGGAAGCGCAACAAGGAATTGGTGACACAGGCATTTACCCCGGTGTCATCGGAGAAGTCGGTAGCAGTCATGAAGAGATGAAACCAATTGAAAAAGAACTGCTGAAAGGAGCGGGTCTTGCCGGTATTAAAACCGGCTTGCCTGTGACGACCCATACGACGATTGGCACGCTCGGCGTTGAGCAAGTGAACCTTTTTTCGGATGTAGGACTTCCGATGGACCAACTGATTATTGGGCATCAAGACCTTAACTCAAATCGCGAAGAAGTGCTGGAAGTAGCCAAATCGGGTGCCTTTGTAGCCTTTGATACGATCGGGAAAACGAACTATCGCTCCGATGAAAACCGATTGGAAACGCTGCTTGACCTGTGGGAAAATGGTTACGGCTCGCAAATTCTGTTATCGGCAGACTTAACACGTAAATCCCATTGGAAAAAACATGGTGGCCCCGGCTATGAGCTCGTGCTGACATCTTTTGTGCCGAGACTTAAAGAGGCAGGTCTAAATGAAGCGGACGTTCATCGCCTTTTAGTTGATAACCCTGCTGTAGCTTTTTCCATCAAGGAGGGATGGACATGACATCGGAATCAGTATTGCCAACGCTTTCGGTTGAGGAGGCAAAACGTATGCAATTTCGGATCGTGCAATCCATTAGCCGTTATTTTTCCGGGCATGATATTTTTCAAGCCGGAGATATGGGTGTACATCCGGAATGGAAACGCCCCCGTACAACCGCGCAAGTGGAAAAAGTAATGGCCGATCTATTCGGAACTGAAGACGCCGCGCTTGTGAGGGGTTCAGGGACAGGAGCGATCCGTGGATTGTTAAGCGCTTTGGCAAAGCCGGGGGATACGATTTATATCCACAATGCCCCTGTGTACACGACAACGGCGGAAACGTTGCGGATGCTTGGTTTGAATACTGTCGTGATGGATTATAACGATCTTGATGCCGTACGGGAAGCGGTTCGAAACAGAAAAGCGAAAGTTTTTTACATTCAACATGCCCGCCAACAGCCGGAAGACACGTATGATATGCAACGTTTAATCGAAACGGTGAAAAAGGAGCAACCTGATTTACCGGTTGTCACCGATGATAATTATTGTGTGTTGAAGGTCCCCGCGATCGGTGTGGAATTGGGTGCGGACTACTCTACGTTTTCCGGCTTTAAAGTGTTGGGGCCGCAGGGAGTTGGTGTGATTGTAGGTAAGTCGGAGGCGATCAACGTCGTTCGCGAGCGTAATTATTCGGGCGGAGGTCAGGTGCAAGGGCCTGAGGCTACTGATTTAATGCGTATGATGACGCTTGCCCCTGTATCATTAGCAGTCCAGAATGAGCAAGTAGACATTCTGTGTGATCGTTTAAATCGAGGAGAAGTACCAGGGGTTCATAAAGCTTATGTCACCAATTCCCAGTCGAAAAATGTAATCGTCGAATTGGAGGAACCGATCGCTCCCCGGGTCATCGAAAAAAGCGCCGATCACGGTGCTGCGGTGTATCCGGTAGGCGCTGAGTCGCGTTATGAAATTTTGCCGATGATTTATCGCGTTTCCGGAAGTTTTTCAAAAGCGCACCCTGAACTTAAGGAATATGCCTTGCGCATAAATCCCATGAAGTCTGACGCTGACCATATTCTTCGCATTCTTGGCGATGTTTTAAGTGAATTTTAGGAGGACGTTATCATGTTTTTGGAGGTTACGAAAAGAAGAAATCCTGCTCTCATCAAAGCAGGTGCATTTTTACATCGGGAAGGTATCGTTCCTCCGAATACGTACGTCATTGATATGGATGAGGTGGGGGAAAATGTGCGTGCATTATCAACCCGTGCGCAAGAATACAATCTCGAGCTTTTTTTCATGACAAAACAATTGGGGCGCCTTCCTTACTTGGCTCGTTGGATTGTAGAGAATGGGATCGATAAAGCGGTAGCCGTGGAGTGGGCTGAAGCTAAAATTCTGCACGAAGCCGGGGTGAAAATCGGACATATTGGGCACCTCGTGCAACCAGGGAAGTATCAATGGAGAGAAACGTTGCAGATGTGTCCGTCATTGGTAACAGCATTTTCCCTGGAAAGGGCGAGACAGATTTCAGCGGTGGCAGAGCAGCTAGGGATGATCCAGCCGATATTGTTACGGGTGGTCGATGTAGGAGATGATCTTTATCCCGGGCAAGAAGGCGGATTTTACCTGGAGGAATTGGAGGCGATGCTCCCCCAGCTCACGTCCTTGCCGGGTATCCGTGTGGATGGTGTCACGACTTTTCCGTCCATGCAGATGAATGAGGCGGAGACAGGTATGGAGTTCACGCCAAACGTGCGAACATTATGGTTAGCGAAAAAAAAGATGGAAGCCCATGGGATCGAGGTTCGACATGTCAACGCACCAAGCGCGACCAGTTGCCACACGATACCGATGTTGAAAGAAGCCGGAGTGACACAAGGAGAACCCGGGCATGCCATAACCGGCACGACCCCCCTGCACGCCGTTCAAGATCTAAAAGAAAGGCCGGCGATGATTTATGTGACAGAGATTTCCCATGAGGATCCCGAGTATCACTATGTCATCGGCGGTGGATTTTATGCACGGGGGAATCCGAGTGGCGCTTATGTTGGCAATGACCCGCAAACGATCACAGAGCAACAGCTGACAGCGAAAACTTTATCCCCCGGCTATATCGATTATTATGGCACTTTGCATAAAGATAAGGACGTGGATATCAACGTAGGCGACACTGCGATATATGCGTTTCGGACGCAAATCTTCGTGACACGCGCCCATGTTGCTTTAGTTCGCGGCATTCAGGACGGAAGACCGGAACTCGTTCATTTTCAAAGGAGGGGATAGCGATGGGAAAAATGATATTGCTCGTTCTTGACGGCTTCGGCATTGGCGCAATGGATGACTGCTGGGAATACGAACCTGCCGATTGCAGGGCCAACACCTACCGGCATATCCGGGAACATTTGCCGGATTTTCATCTCCCGACGTTAGAAAAAATAGGACTTTCAAAAGCTGCGAGCGGAACCGGGAGTGCCACTGCGGCATTTGGTCGTTCTGCACTCGCTCATTACGGTGCAGACACGTATATGGGACATCAGGAAATTGCCGGAACGATACCGAAACGTCCCCAGAAAAGATTGATGAAAGATATTCATGGCACTCTCGCGAAAGCCTTACGTTCAAAAGGGTACAAAGTAGATTATCCGTGGGAAGATCGGCCGCTGCTCCTTGTGGAAGAAGCGGTGGTTGTCGGCGATAACCTGGAATCTGCTTTTGGCAATATCATTAATCTGACCGCCGATTTTAAACGCATGCCTTTTGAGAAAGTAAAAGAAGTGGCTCGTGTCGTCCGGGAAAATGTTGATACAAGCCGCGTGATTGCTTTCGGAGGACCGTATACTTCCATCGAACATATTTTATCCGTCACAAAAGAAAACAATCCCGACCAATGGGGTGTTGACACCCCGCAGGCGAATGTATACGGCAAAGACTATGAGGTCTTTCATATGGGGCATGGCGTTCAAATGGAGCGGCAGTTCCCGATGATTGCCGCACAGCACCATTTACCCGTGTATAGAATCGGAAAGACCGCCGATGTCCTGCACGGTGAGGGCGAGGCATACCCGATCGTTAAAACAACCGAAGTATTGCAGAAACTGGAGGAATCCTATATTCGGGAAACAGAAGATGCCGCTTTCCTTGTGAACGTTCAGGAAACCGATTTGGCCGGCCATTCTGAAGATGTAGATTGGTACGCGCGGTTATTGCAGGAAGTGGACACGTGGCTGGGGGAATTCACTCCGAAGCTGAAAGAAGATGATGTTATGATCGTTACCGCCGATCACGGCAACGATCCGACCATCGGCCATTCCAAACACACGAGGGAGTACACGCCAATGCTCGTGACCGGACCTAAGGTTGAAGCAAATGATATCGGGACACGGCGGACAATGGCTGATATTGGGGCAACGTTTTGCGCATATTTTGGACTGCCCGCGCCTGAATCGGGGGAGAGTTTTTTGCGGGAGTTATATTAAGCTGTGGAAAATCAGATATAATATTCCCTATGGACAACCGTTTCATGTTTTTCAGCAGCCCTTAATTCGATGAAACATGGTATAAACCAAAAGAAGTAACTACCTCAGGGCGGTTACTTCAACTAAAAAAAGGTGAAAAACCCCTTGGTGGGGCAATGTTCTGTTGGGAGATCGTTACAAAGCGTACATCATTTTATCCGCTTCCCGCTGTTTGGGTTAAAAAAATGTGCTTTGCCCATCTCAAAGCTAAGTTCGATTTGGTCGCCCTGGGCGAAATGACGACGCGGATTTACGGTGGCGGTTATGGCTTGGTTATCGATGTGCGTATAGAGAACAACTTCTGAACCGGTGAGTTCTGCGATGTCAATGGTTACGTTTGCTACGGAACCCGGGAAGGAATGTTCATCATGCAAATCTTCCGGACGGATGCCTAGGGTTATTGCTTTCCCTTCATATGTTTTCAGGTTGCCAAGGCGTTCTTCGGGAAGTTTTAATGCAAGTTGGTTCCCGCCTCGGAAATGGCCCTCACTAATCGTTCCTTGTAAAAAATTCATGGCAGGGGAGCCAATAAAGCCGCCGACAAAGGTGTTTTCCGGATGAAGATACACTTCTCCGGGCGTGCCGATTTGTTGGATGCACCCATCTTTCATAACGACGATGCGCGAGGCCATCGTCATGGCTTCTGTTTGGTCGTGGGTGACATAGATCGTTGTTGTTTTTAACTGTTGGTGGAGCTTAATGATTTCCGAACGCATTTGTACCCTTAATTTCGCATCCAAATTGGATAACGGTTCATCCATCAAAAAAACTTTCGGGTTACTTACCATCGCGCGCCCCAATGCTACCCGTTGTTGCTGGCCGCCGGAAAGCGCTTTAGGCTTCCGCTGCAAATAATCGCCCAGACCAAGGATGTGACCGGCATTATACACGCGCGCCTTGATCTCTGCTTTGGAGAGATTCTGTAATTTTAAGCCAAAAGCCATATTGTCAAAAACGTTCATATGAGGATATAAAGCGTAGCTTTGAAATACCATCGCAGTGTCGCGGTCTTTGGGAGCTATATCGTTGACATATTTTTGATCAATGTATAAGGATCCTGCCGTTATTCGCTCAAGTCCCGCGATCATGCGAAGCATCGTGGATTTACCGCAACCTGACGGCCCGACTAAAACGATGAATTCTTCATCGGCAACATCCATATGAAAGTCGGAAATTGCGGTTACATCTCCGTCAAATTGTTTATAGATATGTTCAAATGTAAGTTCTGCCATGCCGGAGCCTCCCCGGGGTTCTTTTATTGCTTGATAGTATCGTTATGGACGGATGATGAAACCCGAATCTAATGAATTGGATCGTGTTCGCGCACCATGAAGGCCTCATGGAACCCGAAATCGAGGAATTAGCGCACGTTTGGTCGTCATGAACGGGTCATGGCGCCCGAAATCACGGAATCGAGGCGCGTACGGTCGTCATGACCACTCTATGGCGACCGAAATCAGGAAAGCGACGGTCGTACGGTCGTCATGAGATCAATGCCAACGATCCACCGCCATCAACGTATCCGGCAGCGCCTTTACAATCTGCGAAGCGGTCATTGCTTCCGCCGGAACACCTCGTTCAAGCAAATAATCCGCGCTATACCCGTGTAAGCAAACAGCGGTAGAGATCGCCGGTTGCACCTCTCTATAGCGCGCAACAAACGCGAGGATCATCCCCGTGAGCACATCGCCGGAGCCGCCTTTCGCCAGGCCGGCATTGCCGGTATCGTTGATCCATGTTTCGCCGCCCGGTGTCGCGACTAGTGTGCAAGGCCCTTTCAAAACGACATACACGCCGTACTCACGCGCGAAGGTTTCCGCGACTTCGAAGCGACGACGATTCACTTCTCCCGGCGTCGTATCAATCAACGCCGCCATCTCTCCCGGGTGTGGTGTAATAATGAGCGGACGTTCACGCGCCCGTACGTTTTCAAGCATCTCGGCCAATACGTGCAAGCCATCGGCGTCGACGATGAGCGGCCCTTCAAACTGATCGACAAGGGTCGCCAGTGTTTCCCGCCCCTTGGCGTCAAAGCCGATCCCCGGCCCGATCGCGATACCATCTTTATTTTCATAAAAGGTTTCGATTTTATCATCGCGAGGAAAATAAGTCGCTTCCGCAACATGAACGGCAACCGAGGGAATCACCGACGGAGGGATGTTGACGGTTGTTAAGCCGGCGCCGGCATTCACCGCTGCGCCCGCGGTTAAGGCGGCTGCTCCCGGCATCGTTTCGCTTCCGGCGATGATCCCGACTTTCCCGTGGCTACCTTTATGGGAATCGGCCGATCGTGGCTGCCAATGGGTGCTGACGTCCGCCGGCATCCAGACCGCCCGCTGCGTTGAAACGGTTTTATCAAGGGCAATCGGAGGGATGCCGATGGGCGCGGTCTCCACCTCTCCGTAAAAGCCCCGTCCTGGATATACATAATAACTCAACTTCGGTTGCTGCAACGTAATGGTTCGGTCTGCCACAAGGGCGCCCTCAGGCACCGGGCTGTCATCGCCGGGCACGCCACTCGGCAAATCGACCGCCACGACGGTCAAACCCGCTTCGTTGACTGCCTGAATGATCTCGCGATACGGCTCCCTGATAGCTCCGGAAATCCCGGTCCCGAGCAATGCGTCAACGACAACATCCGCTTGTTGAAAAAAACCCGGGTCAAACGCTGCCCATGTGTATCCGGCCCGCTCGTACAATTCTTTGTGCCATTTAGCGTCGCCTTTCAATTTTTCTTCAGGAGGAATCAAACATACGTCAACGGAGCGGCCCAAACTTTTAAGTGTGCGTGCGATAACGAAACCGTCGCCTCCATTATTTCCGGTTCCAATCAATACGAGAAAACGTTTATCGGCACCATAATGGACAAGCAATCGTTCCGTAAACGCCCGCCCGGCGTTTTCCATCAACATCGCTCCCGGTATGCCAAGTTCTTCGATCGCGTAGCGGTCCACTTTTCCCATTTCTTCTCCGGTTACGACTCGCAAGAAATCATGCCTCCTTTAATGCTCGACGAGAAACCCTTTTGTTTTCAACGCCTGTTTCGCCTCCTCGATCGTTTGCCCGTCGTCGGCTTCCACGGTATGAAGGTGCAAGCCATCGGTGAGATCGGCAAGCAACGACGCTTCCTGTTCATTCATCAACTGCTCGAACCGTTCCACATCTTTGCGGCTTTTAATCATCAATTGGCCGGAAAGCTCTCCGTACGCGGCGTGCTCCACAGTCACGTTTTTGACGAGCACCCCGTGGTCGACGAGAATATTCAATTCCTCCGCCATTTCCGCTTTCGAATGCCGGCAAGCAATCACGCCCGTCGCTTTTTCCATGTCGGCTCGGGGCCGATTATAAATGTAGCCTTGCGGCGTCGCGATAATCGGGTAATTCGCTGCTTTTAACAGTGAGATGTCCTGGACGATGACTTGCCGGCTCACCCCGTGCTTTTCCGCCAAAGCTCCTCCTTTTTGCGGTTCGGATTCTTCTCTTAGCAAATCGGCGATCCGCTTGCGGCGTTCTTCGCCATTTATTTTTTTACCGTTGGGCATTTTTCGCTCTCCTTGGTCGAATATTCATTAATTTCTTAGCCGCCTCTTCGATTTCCGCGAAATTTGTCTCATAGCCGAATGATAAGCGGACGAATGTGCGTGCTGTATCGGGGCTATGGCCAAGGGCAAGCAACGTTTCCGAAGGTTGGTCGACCCCGCTTTGGCAGGCACTTCCCGTCGCGATCGCGATTCCTTCTCGATCACACGCGAGCATCGCCTCCTGCCCTTCTATTTCCGGCAAACAAAGCCCGAGAATGTAAGGCGATTGCTTTACCGGCGTCCGCTCCCCGAGTACCTGAAAATCAGCCGGCAATTCTTCTTCCATTTTAGCACGTAACGTACGTATATGTGTCCACGCTTTCGGGCTCTTTTTCACCTGCACATCCGCAGCTTCGGCAAACGCCGCGATCGCGGCCACATCAGTGGTGCCCGGAGGAAGGCCATTGCTTGGTTCAACCGTTTTGGAAAAAAAGACAGCCCCAAGCCCTTTCGGGCCTTGAATTTTATGGGCAGCCGTGCTGATCGCCGATAAACGTGCATCTTGCATGGGAATATGGATTTTCCCGTAAGACTGCACGCAGTCGCTATGGAAAGGAACATCGGCACGGGCGAGCACCGTTCCGATGGCGCGAATATCGCGAATGGTACCGATCTCGTGTTGAACGTGGGCAAATGTTGCAAGAATAGTGTCCGGTTTTAGTCGCGTTTCTACGTCTCCCGGCTGAATGTTTCCGCGTTCATCGAGGGGAACATTTTCCACATGTAGCGTCGGGTATTGTTCGTCGAGGGTGCGCAAATAATCTCGAATCGAAGGGTGTTCCGCGCGGCATGTAAGGATGTGGCCTTGAAACTGTCTCGCGCTTAAGAAGCGATGGATGGCGTGTTGGTTGGCCTCGGATCCGCTTCGGGTAATCGTAACACTTGTGTCATCGATCGTTTGGCTCAGCGTGGCGAGTGCTGCCTGCAACACATTGGCCGCATCCGTTCCGCGGGTATGAAGACTGTTGGCGTTTCCGTAATAGGTATCAGCAACTTCGTGGTAAACGTGCAGCGCTTCCGGGCTCATTGGTGTGGTCGCCGCATAATCCAAGTATATCATTAATTTTTATCCTTTCTAGATAGCAATGGCGTTTAGAAAATGAATCTATTTTACATCTTGTCATAGCATTCATTTTATGTAAAGATATGTGTAAAGACATTAGCAAATATTAACCTACTTTGTGAATGGGTGAGCATGATGGTTGTTAGAAAAGACGTGTTTGATGTTCTTATCATTGGGAGTGGATTGGCAGGCTTGGTCGTTGCAGAAACAATCGGCCGTCATTTAGATGTAGGTATTTTTTCTAAAGGAGAAACAACCGACACCAACTCTTATCGGGCGCAAGGAGGTGTTGCCGCGGCGATCACAAAGGAGGATTGCTGGGAAAACCATTGGAGGGACACATTGGAAGCAGGGCATGCGCACAATGATCTGGACAACACCGCTACGATGACGAAAGCAGGAAGGGATGCCATTCAAATGCTTGTCGAGTGGGGCGTTTTATTCGACCGGGATGAACGGTCTCACTTAAAGCTCGGCAAAGAAGGTGCCCACGACTATCCGCGCATCGTGCATGCCGGCGGGGACCGGACCGGGGCGGCGCTCATCCATACGTTACATAAGCGGGTACGTAAACATGTGCAATTTTTCAACGAAGAAACGGTTTTATCCATATTAAAAGAAAAAGGCAATTGTGTTGGTGTGAAAACGGTGAACAAACAAGGCAACATTCATTTCCGATATGGCGCCCATATCGTGCTCGCGACTGGAGGCGGGGGTCAGTTGTTTTCGCAAACGACGAACCAACCCTTTGCCACCGGGGATGGGTACGCGCTCGCTTATCGTGCCGGGGCCATCTTGCGGGACATGGAGTTTGTCCAGTTTCATCCGACGCTTTTTGCGACAGAAACAGGAACTGCCGGTTTGATTACGGAAGCAGTGCGGGGCGCCGGTGCCCGATTGGTGACAGCGGACAATGTTAGGTTGATGGCGAACCATCCGAAAGGAGATTTGGCGGGGCGTGATGTTGTTGCTCGCGCGATTCACAGCGTGAGGCGTCACGGCGAAGATGTATTTCTCGACGTTACACCGGTTTTAAATCTTGCAGAACGTTTTCCCGGTGTCGCTTCATTGTGTAAAACATACGGCTACACGTCTCGCTTGCCTGTTGCGCCCGGTGCTCATTTTGTGATGGGTGGGGTCGTTGCAATGCCTGATGGGGAGACGAACGTCCCCGGATTGTCCGCGGTCGGTGAAGTGGCATCGACAGGGGTGCACGGCGCGAACCGCTTGGCAAGCAATTCATTATTGGAAGCGGTCGTTTTTGGCCGCAGTGTTGGTCGTAAGTTGTTGGAGCGTCCGGGCAAGGTTTTCGGGAATCCGGTCGAACAATCGTTACAAAAGTCGCCACTACCCCCGACGAAGTTCGAAATCAGGCAGGTGATGGATGAGGCGTGCGGGGTCACCCGCGATGAGCAAACGCTACGAGAGGCCAGTGATTTTTTCAGGTTATCTTTTCAATCAAGCTATGAAAGTGACGATCCGGAAATACAAGAACGCCACAACATGTCTCTCGTTGCCGGGATGATCGCGAATGCTGCCTTAAAGCGCACGGAATCACGCGGCAGCCATTATCGGGAAGATCATCCGGTCAAAGATGCTTCATGGCAGGACGTATCGCTCACGTGGTCCATAAAACAAACGAAGGAGGGGAATTAGCAACATGAATCTTTTAAAAGCAAAAGAAAAACTACAATCATTTTTTATTGAAGACATTGGGGAACGTGATGTTTCAACGAGTTGGCTAAAGGACGAAACGACAACGGTTGATGTGATTGCCAAACAATCCGGAACCCTCGCAGGCATTGAATTGTTGTCACTTGGATATGAATTGTTGGATGAAAAGGCGGATGTAACAGTCTATAAATCAGATGGAGATAGGCTTAATGAAGGGGAACTTCTTGCGCGGATGAAAGGGCCGGCAGCTTCTATTCTCCAGGGCGAGCGCGTTCTTCTCAATCTCATTCAACGTATGAGCGGGGTTGCTACAGCAACAGCACAGGCGATTGCTGACCTAAATGACCCCGAGATCCGAATTTCTGATACCCGCAAAACAACACCGGGGTTGCGAATGTTCGAAAAATACGCTGTTCGTTGCGGCGGAGGTGCCAATCATCGATATGGCCTTTATGATGCGGTGATGATCAAGGACAACCATATTGATACTTGTGGTGGTTCTATCCACACAGCGGTGCAAAGAGTAAAAGCAACCGTTGGTCCGCTTGTGAAAATTGAAGTGGAAACCCGCGATGAACAGGAAGTCATGGATGCTGTGGCTGCGCAAGTGGATGTGATCATGTTTGACAATGCACCCCCCGACGTCGTTCGTCATTGGCAAAGCCACGTCCCGAAAACGATCAAGACCGAGGCATCCGGCGGCATTTCCCCGGACACCCTTCCCGGATATAGCGGCTGCGGCGTAGATTTTATATCGCTCGGTTATGTTACACATTCCGCTCAAGCTTTGGATATTAGTATGACTCACATGAAGGAGGAAGCATATCATGTCTTTGCTTGATGCCATAAAAAAAGAAGCAATGCCTGAAAAATACCATAAAATGGATGAGCAGATGTTACAATCACGCGCCCGGGCAGCGCGGGAAAAACTCGGAGAACACCTATTTATCCCCGGCCATCACTATCAACGTGATGAAATCATTGCTTTTGCCGATGCCAGTGGTGATTCATTGCAATTGGCGCAACGTTCAGCTGAAACTATCGCCGATTACATCGTCTTTTGCGGAGTGCATTTTATGGCTGAGACGGCGGATATTTTAACGGCAGATGCCCAAAAAGTAATCTTGCCCGATATGCGCGCCGGCTGTTCCATGGCCGACATGGCAGACATTCATCAGACCGAGCGTGCGTGGGAAGCGCTGACTGAACAATTTGGCGACACGATCTTGCCACTCACGTACGTAAACAGTACGGCGGCGATCAAAGCATTCTGCGGGCGTCACGGTGGAGCGACCGTTACATCTTCAAACGCGTCGGAGATGGTTAAAGAAGCACTCATACGCAAGGAACGGCTGTTATTTTTGCCGGACCAGCATCTCGGCCGCAACACTGCTTATGATCTCGGTATTCCGCTTGAGCAGATGATTGTGTGGGATCCGATTCGGGAAACATTCGAGGGCGAGCCCCATGATGAAATTAAAGTGATTCTTTGGAAGGGGCACTGCTCGGTTCATGAGAAGTTCACGGTCGATTATATGGAAACATTGCGCGAGGAGTATGAAGATTTGCAAGTGATGGTGCATCCGGAATGCAGCTGGGAAGTCGTCCAGGCCGCAGATCAGGATGGATCAACGAAGAAAATTATTGATACAGTTGCCTCGGCACCGTCCGGCACTACCTGGGCAATTGGAACAGAGATGAACCTCGTGCAACGGCTTGCGGACACACATAAAGATAAAACCATCATGTCTTTAAATCCAAACATGTGCCCGTGTCTCACCATGAACCGCATCGACCTTGCTCATTTCACCTGGTGCTTAGAAGAACTATTAGAAGGTAGAGTCGTTAATGAAATCAGCGTCGACGAAGCGACTGCAGCGGAGGCACGCACGGCCCTGGATCGTATGCTACACGCCTTCGCGATTTAAGGAAAATTCCCTCGATATTTCCCGGGAAATGTCGGGGGAATTTTAAATCGCAAAGGTGAAAATTAGCACTATGTTCCTAGTCATGCCTGCATGATTGTGATACAGACTCTTTAAAACAGGCGCGTTGATTTACCATTAAATTCCATACAATTACTTACGTAGGTGTCATGTTCTTCCTGTCATCTAGAAATTGAGCTAAGGTGTCTTTGACTTCCAATGGTGATGTACCAAGGATCAATTCCCGTGCAAATTGAATGAACGTACGCCGGGTCATCCGCCATACAGGTGCCAGCTGGTTGTATAAAAATCGCAGGACCATATAAACCATGATGGCGCAAAATAATTGCCCATAGACCGCATTCGGCGTCGTTCCAAAGAAGTGATTCAGATTCAAGTGTTGTTTGAGAAAGCGGTGAAAAAGCTCGATCTGCCAGCGTGCCTTATAGAGATCGGCGATATCTTCGGCAAAAAGGGTGCTGAGGTTTGTGGCCACCCGAAGGGTATTCCCTTCATCATCATAAAAACAAACGATACGAAACCGGTGATTGGACTGCTTCTTCCCTTTCCCTATTTTCGCTGAATAATCATCGAAAACTCTGGAATGTTCAGACGTTACACGTGGGATAGGCTCCCGCTCTTCGGTATAGATGGACGTTTTCAAGCGGATCACAAAGCCTTTGTCCTCGTCTTCAAGGTTATCGAAATCACGGATGGTGGCATAGGCGCGGTCTCGAACAGATGTGATCAATTGGTGCGAAAATGAATGAGCAACAGCCGCATCATGCGTCAATCCTTTGGAAGCCTCCACTTGGATCGGAAGCAGCGTATCCACACGGAAAAATGTATGCATTTTAACGCCGTTACGTTTCCCGTGATAAGGCGCCCATGGGAGCCGGTTTTCGCCTACGGTCATCGTCGTTGAATCCAGCGCTGCCAACGAAACCGGCAAGTCCATGGAACGACGAGTTTCCCGATTGAAACGGGAACCTAAAAGCTCCAGTATCTCTTTGACGGCTTCATAAGGAAGGATGCTAGCTTTTGTCGATAACGTCGTGTGATCAACGGCTTTGAGGCTCGGATCAATTTTGAGTTTGTTCTCGCTTTCACGGTAATTTTGCCATTGTTCACTTGACGCCAATAGCCAAAAGAAAATTTGATCGGTTCCCAGCCATTTTCGCCCGACTTCTTGGTAATCATGTGAACGAAGAATGTTCTCGATTTCTTCCATCGACACGAAGGATTTAAAAACCTTTAAAAGTGTGTTAGATTGTCCCATGAAGGCATCACTCCTTTGGTAGGGTTTACCTTTATGGTAATAGTGATGCCTTCATTTTTTTAAGTCATTTGCTTGGATAATTTTGGCTAATCAACGCGCCTGTCTTTAAAAGAAAGCGGTAAGAGGCTTCCGGAACAGCCGAACGTGCAACCGGGAGGGTAATGCGGAAATTTTTCAAATAGCTCGGCGTTTTCTTCTCAATGAATTGTACAATCGCGTGTAATCCATTGTGTTTTTTCATAATTTGAAGTCGGGAAGGAGAGAGCAGCTGGAGGAATCGACCAGGGATGTTGCAAAAACAGAGCGGCTTTTCACCAATCTTACTTTGCTAAGGGACAATTCAACGGTGACGGTGCGTGAACTTGCCGAATATTTCCATACGACTGTACGAACGATTTACCGTGATATGAAAGAGATTGACGCTTTGGGGTATCAATACATTACGGAAGGAAAACATGGCTACCGGTTGTTACAGAACCCTAATTCGCCCATTCGTTACCTGTCAAAAGAAGAATGGCTCGCACTTACGGTTTATCCCCAAATGTCCCAGGATATGACCGTACGTGATCATTCATACCATTGTGCGTATCGTTCCGGGATCGAGAAAATGAAGGACATTATAAAAGAACGTGATTCCGGAGATATGACGGCATTAAGGCAGGAACTCGGAAATCGCATTCGGTTTCACGACCAAGCCGGAGACAAAGATACGAATCGTGTGATGCCGGCACTTTTCCAGTCAATCACGGAAAATCGGGTACTCGAAATCGAATATTACGCGATCTATCGTGATGAAGTTTCGATCCGTAATATTCATCCCTATTACATTACGCCGCGCAGCGGTCATCTTTACGTCGTTGGTTATTGCGCGACTCGGAATGATTATCGTATTTTTCGACTGAATCGTATTCATGCCGCACGTGTCCGGAATGAAAAGTTTACGATGGAAGAAGGTTTCAACATTGACGATTACTTGTCCGCCCGTTGGTCGATTTTCGCCGATGATGAGGAGGAGACGACATTTGTCGTACGCTTTCATGAAGACATTGCCCGCTACGTAAAGGAATTCAACTTTTACGCAGATATGGAACTGAAGACTGAGGAAAATGGTTCGTTGCTGCTTACAACGACGTTACAAAGTACAAAAGAATTTATCCACTGGGTGCGAAGTTTCGGGCTCGATACTGAATTGTTGGAGCCCCAATACATACGCGAAGAATTACACACCTCTTTTAAACGGCAAAACGAGCGATATAAACGTTGAACAAAATTAGCGCCTAACCTCTTCGACATTTTTGTAGGGGTTAGGCGCTAAAATTTTACATTGATCGTTTTTGATTATTAATGGATTATAATGAACATTTATGATTGACTTTGAATGAAAATGAATATAAACTAAAGATGTAACCGCTTAACAAAGAGGTGGGCTATGTTAAATGTAGAACGACAGGAAGCAATCCTTCAAATGTTACGAGATAAAGAAAACGTTTCGATTTATCAATTGGTTGAGAAAACAAAGGCTTCAGAATCCACCATTCGCAGAGATTTAATCGAATTGGAAAAAGAACAACTGCTTAAAAGAGTGCACGGGGGTGCTTCCCTCGTAAAAAGGAGAAAAGAAGAGCCAACGATTTTGGAGAAAACATCTCAAAATCGGGAGGAAAAAAGAACGATTGCTAGCTATGCTGCTAGTCTTGTTCAGGACAAAGATTGTATTTTTCTCGATGCCGGGACGACAACCATCGAGATGATCCCTTTTCTGGAAAGCAAAGAAATTATTGTAGTGACGAACGGGACGCAGCATGTCCAGTTGCTCATTGATTATGGCATTGAAACGTATGTCACAGGTGGCAAGGTAAAAAAGGAAACGGCCGCGCTTATCGGCTCAAAAGTTGTAGATACGTTGTCGAAATACCGCTTTGACCAATGCTTCCTTGGTATGAACGGTATCCACGAACGGCTTGGTTATACGACCCCGGATCCGGAGGAAGCGATTGTAAAGGAAACCGTCATTCAGCTTGGAACTAAGTCATTTGTGCTCGCCGACCATTCGAAGCTTGGAGAAGTATCATTCGCAAAAGTTGCCGACCTTGCAGGAGCAGCTTTTATTACCTCAAACGTAGCACCGGACACCGACCGTGAACATTACCAAGAATATACGGAAGTAAGGACTGTGAAAATGTGATCTATACATTAACGCTTAATCCAGCGGTCGATTATATCGTGTGGATATCCGACTTTGAACTCGACCGCCTCAATCGATCGGAGAGTGATCTGAAGTATCCGGGAGGCAAAGGGATTAACGTGTCCAGGGTGCTCAATCGCCTCGGGCGAGATAATACGGCACTTGGCTTTGTCGGTGGTTTTACCGGCCGTTTTATAGAAGATTCCCTTGCAGCAGAGAACATTCGTACCGACTTTGTCTCCATAGAGGGAGACACCCGATTGAACATTAAATTAAAAACATCGACAGAAACCGAAATTAACGGACAGTCTCCACAAATTTCCTCAATAAATATGGAAGCATTAAAACAGCAACTCACATTGTTGAAAGAAGGAGACACAATCGTTTTGGCAGGAAGCTTACCTGAAACAGTGTCCCCCGGCACGTACCAAGACATTGTACACACATTGTCACCAAAAGGCATTCGTTGTTACGTCGATACAAATGGGGATGCATTATATGAAGCGTTGCGTGCACGGCCATTTTTTATTAAACCTAACCATTATGAACTTGCGGAGCTTTACAACGTTCCAATCGTATCGCCGGAACAAGCGGCTTTTTATGGAAAAAAACTGCAAACTGAATTCGGCATACCCCATGTCCTCGTTTCCATGGCAAGTCAGGGTGCCCTTTATATACACGAGGAAAAGGTCTATCACATTGAACCACCGGAGGGAAAACTCGTCAACTCCGTGGGGGCCGGTGATTCGACGGTCGCGGGGTTTCTCGCCAAGTATGAAGAGAACAACGATCCGCTGGGAGCGGCCGTGTATGCCGTTGCCACGGGGAGCGCGAGCGCTTTCTCCGAAGGGTTTTGCACGAAAACGGATGTGGATCGTTATTACAGCACCATGCACAGTGAACGTTTAGATTTCTAGGGGGGAGCATTGTGAAAATCACTGAATTATTACGTGCGGAGACGATGATCTTACATTTGGCATCTACCTCTAAGGACGATGTCATTGAGGAATTAACGTCCAAACTCGATGAAAATGGTTATTTAACCGACCGTGAAGGATTCACAACGGAAATTGTGAAACGCGAGGAAGAAAGTAGTACAGGGATCGGTGAAGGGGTTGCCATTCCCCATGCGAAAACGAGTGCCGTTAAAACGCCGGCGATCGTCTTTGGACGCTCGGAAGCAGGGGTTGATTACGATTCGCTAGACGGGCAGCCGGCATACCTTTTTTTCATGATCGCCGCAAGTGAAGGTGCCCATCAGGATCATTTGCAGACGTTATCACGGCTGTCGACGTTACTCATGGATGAATCGTTTCGTGCCCAATTGCTGGAAGCGGAGTCGAAAGAAACGATCTTGGCAGCCATTGATGAGAAGGAAAAAGAGAAACTCGGAAGCGAAGAAGAAAGCTCGGACTCGGAGGGAAATGAATATCCCCGTCTATTGGGGGTTACCGGTTGTCCAACCGGCATCGCCCATACGTATATGGCTGCCGATGGATTAAAGGATGAAGCCAAAAATCGAAACATCCGCATTAAAGTGGAGACGAATGGTTCTGATGGGGTGAAGGATCTCCTTACTGCAGAAGAAATTGCCGCTGCGGACGCGATCATCATCGCCGCTGACACAAAAGTAGACACCGACCGTTTTGATGGGAAACCGCTCATACAAGCAAGTGTTGGTGATGGCATTCGCAATGCTGCCTCATTGTTTGACCGGGCGATGAGCAAAGACGCTCCTATTCATCGGGGAGATGGCGGAAGTGGGGACGAATCTACCGCACGCTCCGGTAGCGGGGGTGGTGGTTTCGGGTTTTACAAACACTTGATGAACGGTGTCTCGCATATGTTGCCGTTTGTCGTTGGCGGCGGGATTTTGATTGCGTTGTCGTTTTTCTTTGGCGTTGATGCTGCCGATCCGGAATCATCGGATTATAATGTATTTGCCGCCGCTCTTGATTCCATTGGCAGTGAGCATGCCTTCGGGTTAATGGTTGCCGTGCTTGCCGGTTTTATCGCGATGAGCATCGCTGATCGTCCCGGTTTGGCGCCCGGCATGGTCGGTGGTTTTATGGCAACAACGGGAGACGCCGGTTTTATCGGCGGGATCATCGCCGGTTTCTTGGCCGGATATCTGATTTTAGGGTTGAAAAAATTATTTTCAGGTTTGCCCGCCACGTTTGACGGCATCAAAACGATTCTTTTTTATCCTTTGATCAGTATTTTTGTTATCGGCATTGTCATGCACTTCGTGCTTATTGAACCGCTCGCTGCCTTTACATTATTCCTTGAAAATTGGCTGGAGGGCATGCAGACCGGGAACATTGTCATCCTTGGCGTGATCCTCGGCGGGATGATGGCGGTGGACTTGGGTGGTCCGGTAAACAAAGCGGCGTTCACCTTTGGGCTTGCCATGATTGATGCCGGACAGTTTGGGCCTCATGCTGCGGTTATGGCCGGCGGGATGGTTCCGCCACTCGGCATTGCACTCGCGACCACTTTATTTAAAAATAAATTTACCGTTGAACAACGCGATTCTGGCCGAACTAATTATGTTTTAGGTTCATTCTTCGTCACCGAAGGGGCGATACCGTTTGCCGCGGCAGACCCAGGGCGAGTGCTTCCTTCTGCTATTGTTGGCTCCTCTGTTGCCGGAGGGCTTTCCCTGCTTTTCGGTGTGACACTACAAGCGGGGCACGGCGGGCTGATCACCATGTTGACGCCGGCAGTGACGAATACGCTCGGTTATATCATCGCGATCGTAGTCGGCGCGATTGTCACTGGCCTTATGCTTGGATTTTGGAAAAAATCATTGAAGTAATTTGTTTAGCGAAAGAAAACTATCGTGCATACAAAAAGGCTCCCGATACGGCCTATCGGGAGCTTGGTTTGGGAAGATAAAAAAAGTAAATCAATTTTCTTACTTGCATAAGTGCAACTAATATGTGCGGCATGGATATGGTTTTTGTCCTGCAGAACATAAATTTTTTCTCACCCCCTGACAGTAGTTGTCACCTTTATGCCTATACGGTAGAAGAAATAACGATCGGTGACACCATGAACTTTGATGGGTTTGATATTACGTTAAATGACGCTTACACCAGTGAAGGAGGTGAATTTGAGTCACCGGATAATGATCATTATGTCATTCTTGATCTCACGAATGACGAATCCGCAGACATCTCAACAATGCTACAAATGAGTCTTCAGGATGACGAAGGCTACACTCATGACGTAACGATATTTACGGAAGCGGAGGGCTCTCTCGATGGTGAAATTGGTCCGGATCGTGACAACCGCGGGGAAGTTCCATTTGATGTAAATGAATCGGGCGAATATGAGCTCGTATTTGAAAATCCGTTCACAAGCGGACAAGCCATTTGGACGACTGCTGATATTTAAGAAAAAAGAGTGAGGCCGCTGCTCAAGAAGCAGTGGCCTTATAGATTTATCAGGCTTTATCAGCCAAAAACGCCTCGATATCAGCCAAATATTAAAATATATCAGCGGAAAACATTAATATATCAGCCAAAACAAACGGTTTATCGGCCATTCCGATTAATGTTCCACCAGATTATTCACCGATACACTTTGTTCTTTTTCCGGTTGATCAACCGGAAAAACCCGCGCCATGCCGTTTTCTTCATCAACATGTTGAATATAAATCGGGGTTCCTTCATGTGTCACATGCTTCATATCCGGGGAGTGTGCAATTTCTTGCGCTCGTTGTTCATCCAAGATTTTATGCCTCCTTTTTCCTGCTTAGTATGTGTCATCCCTCGTCACCTTATGCTGCGTTTTTTGTTCTGAAATAATAGATGACGAGCAGGGCGGCGACAGTAACTTCCGCTAGCGGAACGGCAAACCAGGCAGCGTTTGTGTTGTCAAATAGGAAAGGGAGTGTAAAAAGAAAAAGAAGCATAAACACAATCCCGCGCCCGGCGGTGATGAGCACCGCTTTTTTTACATGCCCGATCGATTGAAAGTATGTCATCGCGACAAAATTTAACCCTAAGAAAAGGTACGAGAGAAAAAAGAGTCGAATTCCGGTGTGCGCGAGTTCCGCCACTTCGGCTGGTAAGTTCCCGAACACCTGGACGATCACATTCGCCCCCGCTTGGCCGATAATCATGAAAACAAACCCGACCGCTGTCCCTGTCATGATGCTCAAGCGCAACGCTTCTCTTTTTTTATCTGTCGCCCTTGCTCCATGATAATAACTGATGACCGGCTGCACACCTTGCCCTAAGCCAAGAAACAAGAGCAGCATCATCGTGTGCACGTAGTTAATGACGGAAAAGGCAGCGACTCCATCGGTTCCGAGCAACCATGAAAACGCGATATTATGTGCGATTGTGAAGATGGAGATGCCTAATTCCACGAGAAAACTCGGGAATCCGAGGGCTATCGTGATCAAAAACAACGCCTTCTCGAAGCGAACCTTCACGAACTTGAGGTTGTTTTTCTTTTGAAAGAAATGAATGCTGAGAACGAGGAATCCTAAGCCGGCTGCTATCATCGTCCCGAAGGCGATTTCTCGCAGCCCCCAGCCTAAGATATACAGCATTATGAAATTCATGATGAAATTAGAAACAGCTGTTGTGATCAAGGCAGCCATCGCGAGTGTCGGGCTTCCGTCATTACGGACGAAAATACTGCAAGCGTTCTCCAAAGTTAAAATAAGCCCAAACACTAAAAAGACGTTCAAGTATGCGGATGCATAGGGCGCGGTTTCCGCATTGGCACCAAGGGCAAAGACAAGTGGCTCATGAAAGGTTAACGCGGTTACACAGACAATAGCTGTTAATGCAATAATCAACATAACAGAGTGGGAGAAAATCTGGCGTGCCCGTTTATGTTCGCCGGCGCCCATCCGTTGCGAATAAAGGGTTGCCCCTCCGACGCCAATCCAAATCGATATTCCGACAAAAAGGGTATACACCGGGCTTGCGATATTAATGCCCGCGAGCGACAACGCCCCCAACTTGTTGCCGACCATGACCGCATCGACGACGTAATTCACCGCCATTAACATCATCCCGATCATGGATGGAAATAAGTAACGAAACAGTATTTTTCTAACGGGTTGTATATCTAACGGGTTAGAAATAGCAGTTGTCATTGATAAAAGGCTCCAGTTCATGAATGGTATCTACAATAGTTTAGCATTGAATGGCGATGGAAGAAATGAGGCGGGAGAGGAGCAAAGTAATCCCTCAAACGAAGGTCGAGCTGCACCGAGAGGAACAAGAGGATCAAAGTAATCCCTCAAACGGAGGTCGCGCTGTACCGAGAGGAACAAGGGAAGCAAAGTAATCCGTCAAACGAAGGTCGAGCTGTACCGAGAGGAACAAGAGGATCAAAGTAATCCCTCGAACGAAAGTCGAGCTGCACCGAGAGGAACAAGAGGAGCAAAGTAATCCGTCAAACGAAGGTCGAGCTGCACCGAGAGGAACAAGAAGAGCAAAGTAATCCGTCAAACGGAGGTCGCGCTGTACCGAGAGGAACAAGGGAAGCAAAGTAATCCCTCGAACGAAAGTCGAGCTGTACCGAGAGGAACAAGAGGATCAAAGTAATCCGTCAAACGGAGGTCGAACTGTACCGAGAGGAACAAGAAGAGCAAAGTAATCCCTCGAACGAAAGTCGAGCTGCACCGAGAGGAACAAGAGGAGCAAAGTAACCCCCTCTCTCCCAGAGAGTGAAGCCTGTCCTTTCAGAATGGGGTATGAGCACTGTCGGGAGGAATATGGGTATGGCGAACAAAGAGAGAATTTCTGATGCAGGCCAATAGTCAATCAAGGCTTTTGCAAGTCCGCTAATTTAATCGTGGGTTTGTGGTACGGCAAACAAAAAAATGTCCGAAGCAGATGATTAACCTCGGACAAGCGTTATGAGGCGCCCGGCTCACCTCCTATGCCGCTTGCTCTTTTTTCACACTATCAGAATGTATAAATTGTTCGGATGATAGTATAAGAAAAGACTTTGACTTTCGCCATCCTTGGCGATAAGTCAAGTTTTTCTAACGGTAATCACATCACAAGGGGACCGGCGCACCGCTGATTCGGCAACGCTTCCGGTAAAAAATCGTGATACTGCGTGTTGCCCCGTTTCCGCTGTGATCAGAAGGTCGCAGTTATTTTCAACTGTGAGGACACGGGGGACTTCAAGACGCGGATTCCCGGAACGTAAAATCGTTTGTACATCTTTCAACCCTTGACTTTCTGCTTGCTGTTTGTATTTTTTCAACATATTTTCCGACTCTTTTTGGGCTTCTGCCACGTAAGAGTGTTGATAGAAAGCGATATCCTTTGAGAACGTTCCCCATTCCGATACATGGGCGATGGTTAGCTTTGCCTGGTGAATATTAGCCATCTCTACGGCTGTTGCTAACGCATGCTCTGCTTGTTCGGAGCCGTCAACCGCTACGAGGATGCTCCGGTAGAGCGTGGCGTTTGTTTCGTTTTTAACGGTGAGGACATCGCAAGGGGACCGGCGCATGCATGCTTCAGTTACACTTCCGATGATCATTCGTTCCGCCGCGTTCCTTCCGCTTTCGCCAACAATCAATAAATCTATGTCATACTCTTTCGTCATCTTATCCGGAACCTCAAAACGGGGATTTCCGTTCCTTAAAATGGTTTGAACTTGTTTCAAACCGGCAGTTTCTGCTTCCTTTTTTGATTTTTCCAACAGGTCTTCGGCCGTCTTATTGTATTGGGACCACAAATCACCGTGATGAGGACCTGCCATAGTGGGGAAACTTCTTACATCAATCACATGGCTGATCAAAAGAGCGGAATTGTAGTGTTTCGCCAAGTCAACCGCTTTTGTCAATGCTTGATCGGATGATTTAGAGCCGTCAACGGTAACGAGAATGTGCTTGTACATAACTTTGGCCTCCTTGTGATAAATTTGTACCATCAATATTTCTTTTTTCTATCTATTATTATATACCCTTTTTCTATTATCCTGAATCAACATCTATCAATTAAATGATCAGGGAATCTCCTGCAAAGAATCGGGATATTCCCTAATACCCCGGAGAAGCTTTGTTTCCTATAATAAAAGTACCACGAATTTCAAGGAAGGAATGGTTATAACCATGTACAAACAAATTCTTGCCGTCGTTGATGGGTCCGAACAATCGAATCGAGCATTAAAACAAGCAAGTCAAACCGCTGTACAACATAGTGCCGGCCTCGTCATCGCTCACGTGATTGACACGCGCAGTTTTCCAAGAACAAGTCCATATGGGGATACCCTGTGGGATGAAATCAAAAAGAACGCAAATGAATTGGTTGAAAATAGTAAAATGCAAGCCGAAGCGCTTGGGGTAAAAGACATTCGGACCGTTGTACAATCAGGGAATCCCCGGATTGAAATCCCGGAAAGATTCGTCGTTGACTATGACGCAGATTTATTAGTCGTTGGAGGAAGCGGGTTGAACACAGTCGAACGGATGTTGGTTGGGAGCGTAACGGAAGCTTGCGTCCGCCGGGCATCCAGCGATGTTCTCACTGTTAAAACTGAAACGGATGCAGCCGTGTATCGAAACATCCTTGTGGCCGTGGACGGTTCCGAGCAATCGGAGCACGCTTTGGTTAAGGCGATCGACGTGGCAAAAACACACGAAGCGACGCTTAAAATCGCGCATGTGGTTGAGGTCCAAGGAGGCCCTTATACTTATGATGTACTTGTGATGGAAAGACTCAATGAATCCGATAAAGATATTGAACAAAAGGAAATGCTGGAAAAATACAAGCAAAAGGCAGAAGACCAAGGAGTCAAGGATGTTGAGACCATTCTCCATTACGGCAATCCACGGTTGGAAGTGCCACAAACGCTAACTGTTCAAAACGATATCGATTTGCTTGTCACTGCGGCGACCGGGCGTGGTGCATTGAAACGGCTATTCACCGGCAGTGTGGCCCATGCTTCCATTCATCACACGCCTTCCGATGTTCTCACGGTGAGAAATTAATGCTTGGGGAAGGGAGGAGCAAGGCATCCAAAAAAGGGGGAATACCATTGGCACAGCACACGGATCAATTGACGGCTACGGGAAGACCGGTGGTTGAAGGAAAAAGGGGCGCAGTGACTTCTCCGCATTATTTAGCGACACAGACGGGGAAAAAGATTCTTGAAAAAGGCGGGCATGCAGTAGACGCGGCGATTGCCGTTAATTCCGTCCTTTGTGTTGTTCTCCCGCATATGTCAGGATTAGGCGGCGATTTGTTTTCGCTCGTTTGGGATCAGTCACAAAATAAAGTTCAAGCCTTAAACGGTAGCGGTCGATCGGGAAGTGAAGCGACAAGGTCTGCCTACATACAAAAGGGGCTTGATAAAATCCCGGAACGCGGTCCCTTGGCAGCAAACACCGTTCCCGGTACCGTCGATGCATGGTGGGCCCTTCATCAACGATACGGAAAAGTGGATTGGTCTGTATTATTTGAAGACGCAATTCATTATGCAGAAAATGGATTTCCCCTTACGGAGAAGACGAGCAAATTTATTGCTGAAAAAGCGGAACTCTTGAGCGTCTATCCGGAAACGAAGAAAATTTTCTTGGCTAATGGTTCCCCTATACAAGCAGGAGAGATTTTTGTCCAGCCTGACTTGGCGTGGTCTTTCAAGCAAATCGCCAGAGACGGCCGAAAAGCTTTTTATGAAGGAGCGATTGCTGATAAAATTGTCGTTTCTTTTGAAAAACATGGCGGTTTGTTAGTCAAAAAGGATTTTGAGGATCATCAAATTGATTGGGAAGATCCGATTACTACGAATTATAGGGGATACGACGTTTATCAGGTAAAACCAAATACGCAAGGCATTACCGTGCTTATGATGTTAAATATGCTTGAGAGTTATGATATGGCTGCGATTGGTGATGGAACAACAGATTATTATCATCTCTTGGCGGAAACGACTAAATTAAAGTTTCGCTATCGGGATGAATGGGTGACAGATCCGAGCTCAATCACCGTTCCTTATGATTTACTGCTCTCAAAAAGCTTTTCCAAAAAAGTACGCACTCATTTGTCATGGGAAGAAGTTTATAGCCTCGATGATTTGGAAGAACTTCCGGACACACAAGGGAGCCGGGATACCGTATATCTTAGTGTTACTGATAAAGATGGCAATGGTGTCTCTCTTATTCAAAGCATTTATCATGAGTTTGGATCAGGGTTTATACCGGAAGGGACCGGCATTTTATTACAAAATCGCGGATCGTACTTCAGTCTTGAAGAAGATCATATAAACACTTTAGAACCGAACAAGCGGACATTTCACACGATCATTCCTGCAATGGCATTGAAAGATGGCAAGCTTTTTATGTTGTACGGATCGATGGGCGGCGAAGGACAACCGCAAACCCAGTGTGCCCTATTTACTCGCGTCGTTGATTTCGGTTATAACATGCAACAGGCCATTGAAGCCCCTCGTTGGTTGTACGGGAAGACATGGGGGGAGGACAGCTCGACGCTTAAACTGGAAGAAAGAATTTCTGCCAAAACAATGGAAGCGTTGGGAGATAGAGGGCATATGGTAGAAAAAGTAGAACCCTACTCCCAACTGATGGGACACGCGCAAGGAATCCTCGTTGATCACGACCGCGGGGTGTACTCCGCCGGTGCAGATCCACGTGGGGATGGCATTGCCCTGAGTTGGTAAAAGTAGAAATTACAAAACCTATATTATCATAAAGTGGGAGGATTCCCGATTGGAAAGTCATTTACCGGTAGATCTCTTGCATTGGTCGCTTGCCATTGCCCCGATGGTGCTGCTCCTTTTGATGCTTGTCATTTTTAGGTGGTCCGGCGGCACCTCGGGCTGGATCGCGATGGGGGTTGCGGCATCTCTATCTATTTTTATATTTCAAGCACCGCTTGATAATGTGGCTGTTGGGTTTGGAAAAGGCTTGTGGGAAGCTTTTTATATTTTGCTCGTCGTTTGGACGGCGTTATTGCTCTACCATACGACAGAGCGATCAGGATCGTTCAAAGTGATCAGGCATGAGATCCAAAACTATAGCGAAAATTATCTGTTTCTAGTGCTTGGCTTCGGCTGGGTTTTTTCCTCTTTTCTTCAAGGTGTAGCAGGATTTGGAGCCCCGATCGCGATTGTTGCCCCTCTTTTGGTAGGGATAGGTGTAAAACCGATTCCTGCGATCGTCATCCCTTTAATCGGGCATGCCTGGGGAAAAATGTTCGGAACCCTTGCCCTTGGATGGATTGCGACGACAAATGTCGTACATATTGAAAATCAAGTATTGACGCTTTTCTATACGGGCGTATTATTATGGATCCCAATCGTCATTGGCGGTTTTATGATCTGTTGGATATTTGCAAAGTGGAAAGGGATCAAAGAGGGGTGGATTGCTGTTGTCGTCATTTCCTTGATACAAGGCGGTGGCCAGCTTGCCCTTGTAACATTCAACCCTGAATTAAGCGCGTTTATCCCTGCCACTCTGGCTTTAGGTGCACTTTTCCTACTGGGAAGAATGAAACGATACAGTCAGAAGACAGGTCTCGAGAAGGAGACAACGATTTTGAAAGAAATGGATGATGATGCAGAAAGCAAACCGGACATTTCTCTCCATAAGGCATTTATGCCTTATTATGTATTATCGGTCATATCGATTATCGGTATAGGAATAACACCGATACAAGACTTTTTAAATCAATTTTCCTTCGGTTTTGCCTTCCCTGCCGTCGAAACGGGCTACGGTTTTGAGGTGGGGGCAGAGGAAGCTTACAACCCTATGGCGCCTTTAAGCCACCCGGCATTCTTTTTGCTCTTATCATCTGTGTTCGCATACATTTGGTATAACTATTTAGGGTTAATGAAAAAAGGAGCGATTAAACATATAGCTACCGGCGTGAAGAATGAAGCTTTAGGGGCAACCTTTGCGCTAACAGGATTTTTGACAATGGCCATGATTATGGAAAATTCCGGCCAGACTAATGTGATTGCATTTGGTATTGCAGAATTTTCAACACCGGCTGTTTATGTTGGGATGGCGAATGTCATCGGAATCGTCGGTGCATTTATGACCTCGTCGAACACGTCATCGAACGTGCTTTTCTCCCCGCTGCATGGTGCAGTGGTTGACTCGATGGAACGTCTTACTTTGCCGCTTGTCATAGCAGCCCAGTCAACCGGTGCGGCGATCGGAAACGTCATTGCACCTGCCAATGTCATTCTTGGCACGAGTACGGCAGGCGCACAGGGCAGAGAAGCCGAAGTTTATAAATCCGCGTTTACTTTTTTATTAATTGTAGGTGTTATTGTTTCTGCAGTATCGGTTCTGTTCTACTTTATGTTTGAATAAGCCTTTAGTGTTCCGCGCATTGTCACTTACTGGGCAATGTGCGGAGGACATGATTAAGGGGGCATAATCAGGGGAGACAAGGAAACTCTTTTTACACAGCTTCGATAAATACAGGGAGCTATAAATAAGAGGGAGGATTTCCCATTGGAAAGTCATTTACCGGTAGATCTCCTACATTGGTCGCTTGCAATTTTTCCAATGATTCTACTCCTATTAATGCTCGTCGTTTTTAGGTGGTCAGGCGGCACCTCGGGTTGGGTTGCGATGGGAGTTGCAACATTATTCTCGTTTTTTATATTCCGGGCATCTTTTGAAAATGTAGCTGTTGGATTTGGAAAGGGCCTTTGGGAAGCCTTTTATATTTTACTTGTTATATGGACGGCGTTATTGCTTTACCATACGACAGAGCAATCAGGGTCGTTTAAAGTGATCAGGCATGAGATACAACGCTATAGTGAAAATTATCTGTTCCTAGTGCTAGGATTTGGCTGGGTGTTTGCCTCTTTCCTGCAAGGTGTAGCGGGGTTTGGAGTACCGGTTGCAGTTGTTGCCCCTCTTTTAATAGGAATAGGTGTTAAGCCGATTCCTGCAATTGTCATTCCATTAATCGGACATGCTTGGGCAAACACGTTTGGCACTCTTGGCGTTGCATGGATTGCAACCACAAATGTCGTACATATTGAGCATCAAGCATTAACGCTTCTCTATACAGGCATATTATTATGGATTCCAAATATCATTGCCGGATTTGCGATATGCTGGATATTTGCAAAATGGAAAGGGGTTAAAGAGGGATGGGTTGCTGTTGTTGTCATTTCCTTGATTCACGGTGGCGGGCAGCTCGCCATTGTAACATTTAATCCTGAATTAAGTGCGTTTATTCCTGCCACTTTGGCTGTAGGTGCCCTTTTCTTACTGGAAAAAAGAACGAAACGATATAGCGAGAAGACGGGTTTGGAGAAAGAGACAACGATTCTTAAAGAAATGGATAGTGATGAAAAAGACAGACCGGAGATTTCGCTTCATCAGGCATTTATGCCTTATTATGTATTATCCGTAACAACGGTTATCATGATGGGAATAACACCGGCACAAGACTTTTTAAATCAATTTTCATTCGGTTTCTCCTTTCCAGCAGTCGAAACGGGCTATGGATTTCAGATGGATGCGGAGGAGGTTTATAACCCCATGGCGCCTTTAACCCATCCGGCATTCTTTTTGCTGTTATCATCTGTGTTCGCATACATTTGGTATAAATATTTAGGCTTAATGGAAAAAGGAATGAAGAAAAATATAGTTACCGGGGCAAAGGATAATGCTGTTGGTGCAACTTTCGCGATAACAGGCTTTATGACGATGGCTATGATCATGGAAAATTCCGGTCAGACGAATGTGATTGCATTTGGTATTGCGGAAGTTTCGTCGCCTGCTGTTTATACCGCGATAGCAAGTGTAATCGGAATCGTTGGTTCGTTTATGACCTCGTCGAACACATCGTCGAATGTACTTTTCGCCCCCTTGCACGGTGCTGTGGGAGATTCAATGGAACGTCTCTCTATGTCACTGGTGATCGCGACACAGTCAGCCGGAGGGGCGATCGGAAATGTTATTGCCCCCGCGAATGTGATCCTTGGCACGAGTACGGCAGGTGCACACGGCAGGGAGGCCGAGGTTTATAAAATTACGATTGTATTTGCATTCGTTGTGGGAATCATTGTTTCCATGGCAGCGGTGCTGTTCCATTTTATATTTGTTTAATAGGATTCAGAGTTGTTCTCGAATCTTGTCTTCTCTGTGATATACTAATACTGGAAATTGTTTTGGCTAAAAACAAACAAGGAGGCGTACACATGTACAAACAAATTCTTGTCGTCGTTGATGGATCCGAGCAATCGGATCAAGCACTAAAAAAAGCAAGCCGTATTGCTGAACAACATGATGCCGGTCTTGTCATCGGTCACGTGATTGACACACGCAGTTTTCCAAGAGCAAGTCCATATGGGGATAACTTATGGAATGAAATCAAAAAGGACGCAGATGAATTGGTGGAAAATAGTAAAAACCAAGCGGAAGCATTTGGAGTAAAAGACATACGGACCGTTGTACAATCAGGAAACCCCCGGGTTGAAATCCCGAAAAGACTCGTTGATGACTATGGCGCAGATTTATTAGTCGTTGGCGGAAGTGGGCTGAATACAGCCGAACGGCTGTTGGTTGGAAGCGTAACGGAAGCTTGTGTGCGCCGGTCTGCCAGCGATGTTCTTACCGTTAAAGATGAGGCGGATGCAACCTTGTATCGAAACATTCTCGTGGCCGTGGATGGTTCCGAGCAAGCGGAGCAGGCATTGGCTAAAGCGATTGACGTGGCAAAGGCGCAGGGAGCGACGCTTAAAATCGCGCATGTAGTCGAAGTGCACGCAGGACCTTATGCTTATGATGCATTAGACATGCAAAAGCAAGAATCGGATAAAGATACTGAGCAACGGGAAATGCTGGAAAAATACAAACGTCAGGCGGAAGATGAAGGGGTAAAAGATGTTGAAACGATCCTCTATTACGGAAACCCTCGGACGGAAATTCCGCATACACTTCCAACTGAAAACGACATCGACTTGCTCGTGACCGCGGCAACCGGACGAGGTGCACTGCAACGGCTTTTCACCGGAAGTGTCGCCCATGTCTCCGTTCATCACGCGCCTTCCGATATTCTCACGGTAAGAAATTAATGACTTGATTGACGGAACCCATGATGCGCCAGCGCAAACCAAAAAACGTACCGATGATTTATCGGTACGTTTTTTGGTTAGACGGGCAACAACGAACGTTCAGTTCACGTACTCACCGTTTGAGCCGATTCAGCCTCTTGCACTGCAAACTGTTTCGTGATCGGATTGTAATATAAAATCTTTTTTTGTTTTTCTCTGCGAAACCGGATGTCCACCCGGTATTCAATCATCGGGATGCAATAGAGGATCGCGTGTTCAAGGGCCGGTTCAATTTGGACGTCATATTTATTTTTAATATCAAGCAGTTGTTTGTCACGCTCAAGGATGATGGTGTTCGTTTTCGCTTCAATATCTTTCTTTTTCTCTTCTTTTAATCCTTTTCGCGAAGCCCTTTTTTTGTTTTCTTCCATTAATTCTGCATAGTATTCTTCAATGCGATCAATATCTTGCTGCAAGGTTTGCTCTTCCAAGCGGGCGTTCTTTTCCTCTTCCCCTTGCTGCCGTACGTTGGTCATCGCGACCTCAAATCCGTGTTGAAAATCGAATGTTTCCGGAAAAGGAAGATTGTACAGAGGTGCTTGCTGATAGATGATACGGTTTTGTTCCTCTTGAATCATGTGATCGACTTGATCGGTCAATAAATCCACCCAAATTTCTTTTGAGGCTGCCTCTTTTTGATCGGAAATATAGTAAACCTTAAACTGGAACATCCCCCAGGCACCCATCACCTGCCGTTCTTCTGTTATCGTCATTTGCCCTGGCTCATCCGGCATGCTTTGTTGTATTTTCTTGAGCGGGTTCGCGAGTTCGAGACGTTCGATCTTTACAAAGCGGACGGTGCTTTTGGCTTTTTGGCTTGCTAACGCCAGCAATTGGTCCAAAAAATAGCTCCCAAAGGTAACAAATTCTGCTTCGGGGTTTTCCTGACTGACTTCAAAATCGAAGGCAAGTATCAAATCCGTTTGACCTTGAAAATAATCTTTATAGTCTTCGGGAATGAGCACCTGGCAGAGGGCATATTCCTCGGGAATCACGACGCCGCCCAACGTTTCAACGACTTCCGAAACATATTTTTGCAGCTCCATGTTGCCCCCTCCCTAAAATAAATGCTTGTCCAATTTTTTGATTTTGTTGAGCTGTTCTTTGTTCTGCAACATTTGCTCGCCGATGGCATCCATTTCCCGTTCCATTGTTTCTTGGGTCTCGGCATCGACCCACGTGTTCATGACAATGTCGGAGAAGTCTTCTTTTGCTTCAATGTCTCCGAGAATCATATCCACTTCTCCGACGACTAATTCAAACATATTAACCTTGCGGTCTAAAATATGGAGAATATAGTGTTCGAGCGTGTTTTCAGCGACGAGATTATAAACATAGACATCCCGTTGTTGCCCGATACGATGAATCCGGCCGATGCGTTGTTCGATGGCCATTGGATTCCAGGGCAGGTCATAATTGATCATTGTATTGCAAAATTGCAGATTTCGTCCTTCACCGCCAACCTCCGTGCTCACTAGGACTTGGGCACGATCCCTGAAAAAGTTCACTTGATCTTCTTTTTCTTTTCGTTTTAGACCGCCGTGAAACTCGGCGACGAGAAATCCGTGATCTTTCAGGACGTCAGCCAAAAGCTGTTGGGTCTTTTTATATTTGGTGAACACGAGCACTTTCTCCTTCGTTTGCGATAGAATCGAAATTAGCTCACGTACCTTGGCGTTCTCGGTGGCGTCTTTTTCCGTGATGGCTCGCGCTTGTTCGTAAATAGTTTTTAGGTTTTGGCGATCGATGTCATTTAATTTATCGTTCGCCACTTGGTTCGATAACGATTGGATGAGCGTGTAAAAGGAACTGCCCATTTGTTCTTGCAATGATTTGAGCTGAAAGCGGCTCATGCTCGGGTGTTTATCATTGTATTTGCGGCGGATAAAGGCACTTAATTCGTCATAAACATTTTGCTCGTCAGCGGACAAAGAAACGGCGATCGTCTGTGCTTTTCGCTTCGTGAACTGTACGTCCACATTGTTTCGTTTATTTCGAATCATGACATCCGAAAGCAGTCGTTTCAGTTGGTCCACGTTTTTTGCTTCCATGCCTTGGTTGTCCTCGACAAAATGTTTTTTGAAATAACGATAAGTTTTAAGCTGCCCCGGTTTTAATAACGTGATGAGATTGTACAGCTCTTCGAGGTTGTTTTGCACCGGCGTTGCTGTTAACAGAAAAATATATTTTTTGTAAATTTCATTGATGAATTGCCAGGCCAAGGTATTGCGGTTTTTGAGATGATGGGCTTCATCGACGATCACTAAATCATATTGGACATTCGTAATTGCACTGCGATGTTGTTTTCGTTTTGCGGTTGCCAGCGATGCAATCACTTTCGGAAATTCGGTCCAGGCTTGACTCCCGTGTTTTTTAAAAGCGGAGGAATCCGCGCGGATAAAGTCTTGGTTAAACTTGCGTTTCATTTCATCTTCCCATTGCTGTACGAGTGATGGTGGGCATAAAATAAGGATTTTATTGGCCAAGCCTCTCATGATGTATTCTTGCATGGCGATTCCGGCTTCGATGGTTTTACCCAAACCGACTTCGTCGCATAGGAGCGCGCGCCCTTTGAAGCGGTTCATGACGGATTTTACCGTGTTCGTTTGATACTCAAAGATTTCCAAATCACGCAAATGAGGTAAGCTGATAAGACTGTCTTGGTCAGCATTGGCATCAGACTTAAATTGCTGCGCAACCTTGTAGAGATCAAACCATTTATCATCGCTTTGTTCAAAGTTGCTTAAAGAATCCAAAACTTCGTGTGTTCGTTCTTTCGTTTCAAGCGGGATGTCGTATTGATTGATCTGCTCCCAGGACGGGGCAGGCGGCGTCGTAATCTTGATTTTTTCTTGATCCGTCAGCCCTATCAATAAGTAATGGCTATCATAGGGGCTAAAAAAACCTTTGATTCCTTTCCCTTGGATGGTTTGGTCATCCCAATGAATGGTAAACTCGTGCTCGAGATCGTTGTCATTTATAAATAAAAAGGTCTGTTTTTTGTCGTCCGTGTCTGGACTGATGATCCGGAAAAAAGTGATCAAACGTTCATCCATCTCAAGAGCGTTAATCTCCAGTAACTCTTTGTTTAATTGAAAAAGATACGGTCGGATCACGATCACTTCCCTTGTGAAATATAAAAAAGAATACTGCTTTCTATTCTATCAAAATGTTTCCACGTTCCGCAATTTACCGTAAAAATGAATGCGGCTTGCCCGATGTAAACAGGACTCATACGATAATCACCGTTGCTTGGTGTTGGTTTTTACCGCTGACCGGATACATATGACACGTTTAGAGACCCTTTAGCCGGTTTTACCCCCGTTGTTCGGGTGCTAATTGCATGATTAGTGACCCTTCGAGCTTGTTTTTGCCTCTGTTCGGGTGCTAATTATTCATTTAGAGACCCTTCACCCTAGTTTTCGCTGCTGTTGGGGGTCCTAACCTCACTATTGTAATCGTCAATTCGATCGCTATATGTGGAAAATACGCCGGCGCGTACGCCTAGTGGTAATTGTAAAACTGAAAACCACGCAGTGAAAGGAATATAATCCAGATAATGGTGACAACTCCTTATTTTTCATTCGAGAATAGCTCTTTTTACCTTGGCTCCGTACGCAACGATTTCTGATGCGCTCTTCATAATGGCAAAGTTTTGCATGCGATTTAAGAGCGAAAAGTGGAAAATAGGCGAACATTTAGTAGTAATAAAAGAAATTCTTTGGTAAATTTGTTTTAATAGACTTTACTGGTGGGAAGGAGAAGAACACATGGTTAGCATAAGTTATAAAGCATTTATGGAAGAAGCCAGATTGCGGTTGGACGAGTTTTCGAAAGAGGATCTTCAAACCCTTATCTTGCAATGGGCAAGTAATGAGAGTCCGAACAATAGAGAGGCGTTTTTGACCAAGTTAACGGTCAAAGAAGTGAAGCCAAGGATCGGTCATGGCGATGAGACTTTAATAGAAGAGATTGAAGCATTTGCCGAAAGAGTTGGATCAGGGGACTATGTGGATGGATTTGGCTGGGATCCTGAAATCCTGGATGAAAGAGAGTTCGGTGATGAAAGTTGGACCGAAGAAATGGACGATTTTTTTCTGGAAGCAAGAGAGTTGCTCAAAGAGGGTAATTATGAGGTCGCCGAAAAGGCTTACAGAAAATTGTTCGAGGTATTGGAAATGGGAGATGAAGGTCTGCCTGGCGCTTATTATCCCGGTAATATGTTGGATGTAGAAGAGGACGAGCATCGTGCCCTTTTTTATCGGTCGGTTTATTTGAATGCGCGCGCAGAAGAACGGGCAGATATGCTCTATGATACAATGGGCGATGATGGTTATGTGGATGCTTCCCGAACAAAACTCAAAGATGTGCGAGATTCGCTAGATGCACCATTGCCGGATTTTCATGATTTTTTGGAAGAATGGATCGAATGTCTAAAGGGGAAAACCCCTTCGTTATATGTCAGCGAGTTACTCCGGGAAGCTGTTTTCCTGAAAGGTGGTATTCCGGCGATCTCGGAATTTGCGAAAGTCTACGCCGAACAATTTCCAACAGCGTATGTGGATTGGATAGAGGCTTTGGAAAAAGAAGGGGATACAGCGTCCATTATTGAAGCTGCTACAGAGGGGTTGAGCAATATCCCGAGCAATTATGCGGTGCGTGCAGAAGTAGCGGAAAAACTAGCAAAGGTCGGTGAGGAACGTAAAGATGATAAGCTGAGGCTGAGAGGTCTTAGAGAAAGTTTTCATTCCAATCCTTCCGTGGAATATTTACTTGATCTGTATCTTACGGGAAAAAAAGAAGGCTGTTTCGCTGAAATAAGCAACGAGGCTGAAATAAGACTGATAGAACTCGAAAAGGAAGATCGGGATTTCACCTTCCATAATATAGAAAGGCGTCCATCTATGTTTCAGGAGTGGGTGCTCATACATGCGCGACTACTCGCCGGCGATCATGAAAAGGTATTTCGCATGTGTGAAGGAAAGGATTCATTAGGATGGAGTTTCGGATCAAATCCGAAACCTGTGATGCTCATTTTTATGATGGATGTTTTATCAAAAAGAAATGAACGCACCAAAATCTTCAAGGATCAATGGAGTTTTACCGTTGGCTCTAACCCCCCTGAGATGGATAAGTACATGACACTCATCGACTATGTAAAAGAAACCATTGAGCTAACAGACGAACAGGCATACTTTTATCTCGACTGGTGCAAAAAAGAAATAGGCAATAGAATTGATGCGATCGTCGGTAATCAAAAAAGGGGAAGCTATCATAAAGCTGCCAAATTATTGGTAGCAATGGCCGAGGCATTGGCAAATAGAGGTACCGTGCCGGATGGAAAAGATTTCATAGCGACATATCGAAGTAAGTACCCACGGCATACCGCTTTCAAAAAGGAACTTACCAACGCCTTGCAAGCATCGGAATTGTAGGGTTGAGATCCGACTTATAAAGAGGGGAGAAATACCGTGAACAGGCAAACATTAAGAAAGCGTGTCCATCAATACGCTGGGCAACTTTTATGGGAGAAGGGCTATGTCAGTCCCATCGATGTTCTTGTAAAACTTGGACGTTTGAAGCCGAAGGAAGTTGAAAATTGGCGATTTAAACGCATATCTCATCTGGAGGGTTCAATGCGGGGAAGCATTCCCAGTCAAAATTTTGTTTTGAAGGAGATTCGCGCGTTTGCTAATAAAAAAGAGCTGAAACCTTCATTTACGTATTACAAGAAATGGGGGAAAGGGCCGAAGCAACGTCTGCAGTTTTCGAAAAGAGGCGTGCCGACCATTGAGGAGCGTTATGCGACGCATTATTTACCTCGAGGTAACAAGAAAAAGGAGGAGTGACGTATCATGGCTAAGTTGGGGACGGATAAAAAACCGGCAATCCTCCGTGTCGCTACAGAAAAGCGGGCGATGGATCTGCATGATTTTTGCGACAGGAAGGGTTGGAAAGTGGTCATCGGGATTGAACCGGACGAGCAGGAGGACTTAGCCGATCTACAAAGATTGATGGGTGAAAAAGCGGAAAACACAAAAACGGTTGTTAAAGAAGAAAAAATTGGTCGAAATGATCCTTGCCCATGTGGGAGTGGGAAGAAGCACAAAAAATGTTGCGGTTAAGAATCAAGACAAAACCACAACATGTGCCCGATTTTTGACCTCAAAAATCGGGGTACTGTCTTATAATTGTCGTCACCCGGAATTGTGCCGACAAATAATAGGGTTATTTTGGTGTTACTTTCGTCGCGGATGATAAAAATCGCCACTTTTTCCGCCGGTTTTTTCAACGAGCAAAGTTTCTTTAATGATCATTGATTTATCGACGGCTTTACACATGTCGTAAAAGGTGAGCGCGGCGGCAGTAACCGCGGTTAACGCTTCCATTTCGACGCCGGTGTTGCTTTTTACCGTCACGGTGGCTCGGATGATTAGCTCGTATTCGTCATCTGTTTCTTCGTATGCAAAAGATAAATCAGTTCCTTGGAGCGGGATCGGATGGCACATGGGAATCCAGTCAGGGGTTTTTTTCGCACCCATGATCCCGGCGATTTGCGCGGCTTGCAAAGGGTCTCCTTTTTTCAGCTCTTCACTTTCAATTGCCCGGTATAATTTTTCGGTTAGCAAAATACGGCTTTCAGCGGTCGCGCTTCGGGTCGAATCTTGTTTTTGGGAGATGTCGACCATTTTCGTACGGCCTTCTTCATTATAATGGGAAAACTCGCTCACGGTTCATGCCTCCAATCTTCGGGTCTGTTTATATTGATAAAAGCAAGGTGGTCCGACGGGAAAGGTAAGCGATAGGCGTCAACGGCATCGTATAAAGCTTTCATGCTGCTTTCTTTTTTCACCAGTTCCCTTAATGCCGGTAAACAACGCATGTGATAAGCGGCATGTAACGGCTGGTTTCGCCCGTCGGTCGTTGGCAAGATGATATCAGAATTGGGGTGTTGTTTTGTTGCTTGAAGAATGGTGCTGACAGTCGCTCCGTCGATATAAGGAACATCCCCCGCCAAAACTTGCAGCCATTCGAATCGTTCGGCTGACATTTTTTCCATGGCTGTATGTAACGCGCGTAATGGTCCGCCATAGGGGTTTTCATCGATGATAACTCGATGATTTTGAAAAGCAGGTGCAAGTTCCTGGTTGGTTACGATATAGATCGATGAGATTCCGGCGTGTTGCATCGCGGCAATGCTTTGTTGGTAAAGGGGCTTGCCTTGATGGGCTTCAAAAAGTTTTTGCCTGCCGTATCTGGATGATCGCCCGCCGGCGAGTACGAGACCGGCAACGTTCATTTGCGGAGCTCTCCAACTATATGAGGGAGCACCGGTAAAATTAAGTCAGTCATGGCGAGACGAACGGCATTCGATGAACCGGGAAGCGCAAATAGAGCAGTTTGGCCAATAGTGCCCGCGAGCGCGCGACTAAGCATCGCTTTCGCTCCGATTTCCTCATAGCTTTTCATTCGAAACAACTCCCCGAACCCCTCGATTTCTTTATCAATCATCCCGTAAACGATCTTGTAAGTAACATCTTTGGCGCTAATCCCGGTCCCGCCGTTCGTGATAATGGCGTCAAGCGAAGTCTGAGTCGTCCATTCATGGAGCACGGATTGGATCGTCGGTCCGTCATCCGGAATCACCCGATACTTCCTCATTTTATGCCCAGCCTCTTCCAAGAGGGAACGAATCAACGCGCCACTCTTATCTTCATTCTCTGTACGCGTGTCCGACATCGTCAATATTCCAACGTGAACCGAAGAAGCGTCGTGTTTGTGATGCATTCTTTTCCATCCTCCCGACGGTTGTTGTCTTCTTATCTATTTTAAGGTATGAGGGTGGATTCCGCAAAGGGTAAGGGACTTCTCTGACGTTTGTGACTCCTTTATCCCATCTATCGAACCCAATTAAGATTCACTAATTTCAGAAGACATTACTAAGGATTTCATTAAAATCACTGAAACTACTAAAGTTTTAAAAATAATTATTTCACTTTTTGTTGACAATTTACAATATACATTTTATACTTTGATAAAGCGCTTACATTCTATTCATTCGGGCTCAGACCGGGTTTCCCATATGAAATTTAGGATTTATAGGAAGAATCGTAAGCTCTGTGCGATATGGTCTACTTATGTGCACGACACACTTCGGGTTACATCATAAAGAAATGAAATTCAGATAAATCGGGAGCATATGTGAGCAGAAAGGGGGGGAGAGGATTATGAGCCTCGTTGTGAAGTCCGAACCGTTTCATATTCAGGCCTATAAAAATATTAAAAACTTACTTTTGGCAAATGAGTTCTCATCAGGAGAACAACTGACTGAAATAGGACTGGCTAGAAAATTGGGGGTGAGTCGAGGTCCTGTCCGAGAAGCGATCCGCATGTTACTACAAGACGGCTTGGTTATTCAAAAAGGTGTGCATATTCATGTGCTAGATCCAACTTTTAAAGATGTTGAGGACCTCTATCTTTGCAGAAAAAGATTAGAGCCCCTCGCAGCTGGACTAGCAACTGAAAAAATGTTGCAGGATAACAAAAACAGGTTAATAGAAATCATTGAAAAAACGAAACACAATTTAAAAATGAATGAATTGGGAACTGTGGTTGAGTTAAATACAAAATTTCACGAACTAATAGTTCATTCATCAGAAAACCAACAGCTGATTCAATTCATGGATTTAATAGCTGCAAAAACAGTTTACATGAGAAACAGTATTTTAAGAAACTATACACGTGAAGCTGCCTTTATTGAGGAACATGAGAAAGTTGCTCAAGCAATTTTGAATAACAATAAGGACCAAGCCGAATTAGAAATGACGCAACATATCCAGAATGATTTAGAGGCATTTTATCCTCTTTTTGAGAAAACAGACATAAAGGATGAATAAAAAACATGAGCAAAACGTTAGAGGGAGTTAAAGTTTTAGAATTAGGAGGTTTAATTGGTGGTCCGTTTGCAGGGAGACTACTCGGGGAATTCGGTGCGGATGTCATAAAAGTCGAACCACCGGGGAAAGGTGACCCACTTCGGGACTGGCGTCATATCTATGAGGGAACATCACTCTGGTGGCGACTTCAATCTAGAAATAAAAAATCGGTTACTGTCAATTTAAAAATTGAAGAAGGTCAGGAAATTATTAAGGCTCTAGTTAAAGAGTGTGATATTGTTGTTGAGAATTTCAGGCCAGGGACGATGGAGAAATGGAACTTGGGATATGATGAACTGTCCGCAGTCAATCCAGGTCTTATTATGATCAGGGTTTCAGGTTATGGTCAAACTGGACCTTACCGGGACAAAGTCGGGTTTGGAAGTATCGGTGAGTCAATGGGAGGACTCCGTTATATCACGGGATACCAGGATCGGCCCCCAACGAGAGTAGGAATCAGCCTTGGCGATTCTCTTGCAGCGATGTATTCAGTCATCGGTGCGATGATGGCTCTTTATCACCGTGATATAAAAGGAACTGGAAAAGGCCAGATGATCGATGTTGCGCTTTACGAGGCCGTGTTCAGTTTAATGGAAGGAACACTGCCTGAGTATGACAAGCTCGATGTCGTCCGCGAAAGAACGGGTTCATCATTGCCGGGGATAGCACCTTCCAATACGTATAAGTGCAGCGATGGAAAATACATTGTCATTGGTGGGAATGGTGACGCTATTTTCAAAAGACTGATGAACGCAATTGGACATCAGGAGCTTGTGGAGGATGTCCGCTTCCAAAGTAATAGCGGACGGGCAGAACATGTAGATTTCCTTGATCAGGTTATAGAAGATTGGACAAAAACTGTCGAGTTTGAAAAGGCTTTAAAAACGCTTGATGAAGCGGGAGTGCCTGCAGGTCCTATTTACAGCATTAAGGATATCGTCAATGATCCGCATTATCTAAGCAGGGAAATGATACAGCACTTTCAAATGAATGGAGGAGAGTCACTAAAAATTCCGGGTATTGTACCAAAAATGAGTGAAACACCGGGTGAAACGAAATGGCTGGGTCCTAGTCTGGGGAAACATACGGATGAAATCATGAAAAGCTGGCTCACTTATAGTGATGAAAAAATTAAAGAACTAAAAGACAAAGGAATTATATAAAACCCTGGGAGAGTGAGCTGTTTTGCAAAAGATCACACTTCAAGAAGTAGTGACAAGAGATGGGTTTCAAATTGAGGAACAGTTTGTTACGACAGAGAAAAAAATCGAATTAATCAACCGATTAAGTGAAGCAGCTGTAGATAAAATTGAAGTCACCTCATTTGTTTCGCCTAAAGCTGTACCTAATTTGAGTGATGCAAAAGAGGTGATGAACGGGATTAATCGGACGCCTGGAGTGACTTACAGTGCGTTGGTTCTAAATCTAAGAGGAACAGAACGTGCAGCGGAGTGCGGAGTAGAGGAAGTCAATCTTGTCGTTTCGGTTAGCAATACTCACAATAAAAAAAATGTTCGGCGAACCACAGAGCAATCGTTTGAGAACTTTCAAGAGATGATGGACTATTTGTCCAGTACAAAAATGAGTGTAAACGGAACGTTGGCTACTTCCTTTGGGTGCCCATATGAAGGAGACGTTTCCGAAGACAAAGTTCTTCGTTTAGTGGATCAGTATCTTGAATTAGGTGCAACAGGCATAACGTTGGCTGACACAACGGGGATGGCAACGCCTAAACAGGTATTCGAGTTATCCGAAAAGGTGTTGAAGCGTTGGGCGTATCTGCCTCTAGCTCTTCATTTTCATAATACAAGAGGAATGGGGCTTGCAAACGTTATGGAAGGAATTCGTGCTGGGGTGACCCGTTATGATGCTTCTCTTGGTGGATTGGGAGGCTGCCCGTTTGCGCCGGGTGCAACAGGGAACGTCTGCACCGAGGATCTTGTTCATATGCTTACTTTCATGGGTTATGAAGTTGGAGCAAATCTTGACCAGCTGATAGATTCGGCTAAGTATTTGCAAGATGTCCTTGGTCATGAAGTGCCGGGACAGGTAATTAAAGCAGGAAAAATAACAGATCTTCATCCTATATCTGAATAATAACAAAGTGGGGAGAGATATAATGGCCACGAAGACTCTCTTTGAAAAAGTGTGGGATAAGCATATGATCGAGGCACAAGTGGAACAACCGCTTTTGTTTATAGACCTTCACCTGGTGCACGAGGTCACATCTCCACAGGCTTTTTCGCTCCTTCGTGAGCAAGGACGTACAGTCAGACTTCCGGATTTAACATTTGCAACAAAACCGATCATAATGTTCCGACAACAGGTAGAAATAGCCCGATTGCTGATCCTCTGGCTAGAAAGCAAGTTGAGTTTTTGACTGACAACTGTAAAGAATTCGGCATACAAGAGAAAATGCTGTATGGGCTCTTCAGGATTACGGTTTTAAAGTGATTATACTACCCCCTTCATTCGCCGATATTTTTAAAATCAACTGCTCAAAAACGGGGTTATTATTGGTTGAACTAGACCAATGGAATCGTTGACGATCTTTTTAAAAAAGAGAAAAACAATCCTGGACTTTCGTTGCGAGTTGATCTGGAAAGCCAAATTATAGAGAATGAGTCCGATTGGAAAGTGTCGTTCTCCATTGATCCTCATTCGAAAGAAGTTGTTAAACGGGTGGGATGACATTTCTCTTACTCTCCAAGCGGAAGAAAATATTAAGAGATTTGAACAACAACGGCCATTCTATATGGGTCCGTTTGTTTCCTGATAACCGAATCCTAGTTAGAAGTAATAAGTGGAACACCATATTACTGAAAGATAAATAAGGCTGTATCTTTGTCATTTATAACATTTGAGGAGGTATATAATATATGTTTAAATCATACTTTATGAGTACTAAGATAATTTTAGTATTAGGGATGCTTTCAATATTCATTACCGCTTGTGGCAATGAAGAAAGCACCGAACAAGAAGATGGAACTTTTACATTTACAGGGACAACAACACTAGAAGAAAGCGATCTTTTAGCTCAAGCATTCTTTATGTTTGAGGAAAAAATTGAAGAAAATTCCGACGGAAGAATTGAGTTAGATTATCGTGGAGGACCAGAAACAATTCCCGACGATGAAATTGGAGACGCAATCAGAAGCGGGGCGATTGATTTCACTGTCACTCCAGCTGCTTACTATGCTGGTAGCGTCCCTGAAGGATTAGCTCTTAGCTATTCAGAAATTGATACAGAAACTGAGTTGGAACGAGGCGGGATCGATTATTTAGATGAAATTCATCAGGACAATTTAAACGCAAAATTGTTAGGCAGAGGCGCTGAAGTTAATTTTGGTATATATACACAAGATGAAATAATATCTTTAGAGGACTTTGAAGGAATGAGAATCAGAGGTACTCCTACCTATGAGCCAATGACTAACAGGCTTAATGCAGAAATGGTGTCTATGTCCGGGGGAGAAATGTACGAGGCACTTGACAGGGGGGTAATAGATGGATTTGGTTGGACTGCTGTAGGTATGACAGATATGGGACTTGAAGAGCAAGTAAATTATAAACTAGCTCCTGAATCAGAATTTTATAGAATGGACGTCGTTAATTTAATAAATTTGGACAAGTGGAATGAACTCCCTGAAGATTTACAGCAAATAATGATCGAAACACAAAGGGAAGTTGAAGATGAAATGCATGAAGTTACGGACGAATTCTTACAAGAAGAAGAAGAAATCCTCGAAAATACAGAGATTGAAGAAGTAGACCTTGGAGATGAATTTTTAGATGTTGTTAATGACGCTGGATGGGACTTTATTGAAAATAACGTGGAGGATAGCGTGGAATTAGAGGAATTGTTCAGAGAGTAGTCATTGAAGGCGATAATATGGATTACCCCTCTTCCACATAACGTATCTTTACACGATGAACATCATTGAACGCACCATAATGGAATTGAAATAGCGTGGCAATCGATGAACAGGTAACAGAGTAAATCTTCTATATCCCATCCATGACAACGACCGATGGGCAAATGAAAATAAGTGATGTGCAAGCGCTGATGATAAGATCCAAGGTATGAGTGAAAAACGTTATTGAAAACTGAACGAAGCCCCATCCAAATATGAACCATAACCTTCTATTAATTTAATATATTTCTTGATGGTCCGTAAAGACTGTTGAAGATTAGATGAAATCAAAAATCCGCGCTAATCGATTAACAAATCCTTGAGGAGATATATAATGTTTAAATCATACTTTATGAGTACTAAGATAATTTTAGTATTAGGAATGATTTCAATATTCATTGCCGCTTGTGGCAATGAAGAAAGCGCCGAACATGAAGATGGAACTTTTACATTGACAGGGACTACAACAAATGATGAAAATGATCTGTTAGCTCAAGCATTCTTTGTGTTTGAGGAAAAAATTGAAGAAAATTCCGACGGAAGAATTGAGTTAGATTATCGTGGAGGACCAGAAACAATTCCCGACAATGAAATTGGAGACGCAATCAGAAGCGGGGCGATTGATTTCACTGTCACTCCAGCTGCTTACTATGCTGGTAGCGCCCCTGAAGGATTAGCCCTTAGTTATTCAGAAATTGACACTGAAACAGAGTTGGAACGGGGCGGGATAGGATTATTTAGATGATCTTCATCAAAATAAATTAAACGCAAAATTGCTAGGTAGAGGCTCCGAATATGGATTTAATTTATATACCCAAGAAGAGATTACATCTCTAGAAGACTTTGAAGGAATGAGAATAAGAGGTACCCCTACTTATGAGGCGATGATTAATAGCCTTAATGCGGAAATGGTATCATTTCCGATGGGGGAAGTGTATGAGGGTCTTGACAGAGGAGTGGTAGATGGATTTGGTTATCCTGCTATTGGGATAACAGACGTGGGGCTCGAGGAACAAGTTAATTATCAATTAGCCCCCGAATTAGAGTATTATAGAACGGATGTGGTTAATTTAATAAATTTGGACAAGTGGGATGAACTCCCTGAAGATTTACAGCAAATAATGATCGAAACGCAAAGAGAAGTCGAAGATGAAATGCATGAGGTTACAGATGAATTCTTACAAGAAGAAGGGGAGATCCTTGAAAATACAGATATTGAAGAGGTAGATCTTGGAGATGAATTTTTAAATTTTGTTAATGAAGCTGGATGGGATTTCATTGAAAATAATGTTGAGGAAAGTGAGGAATTAGAAGAATTGTTTAGAGAGTAAGTCGTTAGGGGTCTACTGATACTTAGACCCCTATAAAAAATAAGAGGTGTCCTATTTATGAGCATAACTAAAAAAGTGAATTTTTATTTTGACCTTGTTCTTTCAAAAATTGAAAATCTTTTTTTATTCATTTCGTCAATTTTACTAATTTTGATGGTCACTATTATTACCTTAAGTGTACTAGGAAGAACGTTCTTTAATACTCCCTTCGCGTGGACAGTCGAATTTAGTGAGTACATCATGTTATATATGACTTTTTTTACACTGGCTTGGATTTTACGACAAGCAGCCCACGTCAAAATTGATATGGTTGTTAACTTATTTAATTCGCGGGTTAGAAAAGTGATAAATTTAATATCAAGCGGGTGTTGTCTGCTAGCAAGTATATTTTTAACCTATTTCTCATTCATAGTTTCATTAGATTATATACAAAGAGGAGATATAATGTATAGATTGGTCCCGCTCCCAGAATATATACTTTATTTACCGATATTTGTTGGAAGTGCACTTTTAACTTTTCGATTAATTGCTCAGATTTTAAATTATACCTTGTACGACGAACAAGAAATATATTAACGGGGGGCTAATAAATGGAATGGTATGTAACTTTGATAATTTTTTTCGCGATATTTCTCTTGTTAGTTGTTGTAGGTGTACCCGTTGCTTTTTCATTTTTAATTACTAATTTTATTGTAATTACTTATCTAATCGGATTTGAAGTTGGATTAGAACAACTGATTCAAAGGACCTCAGGTGCATTAACTGATTTTTCGCTAACTCCAATTCCTTTATTTATTTTAATGGGTGAGCTACTATTCCAATCAGGTATTGTTTTCGCTACTTTAGAAATTTTAAATAAATGGTTAAAAAAATTACCTGGTCGTTTAAGTGTACTTTCGATAGTAGGAGGGACTATGTTTGCCTCCTTAAGTGGCTCTAGTATAGCGAACACTTCGATGTTAGGTTCAGTACTGGCTCCAGAAATGAAAAAAATGGGGTATCAAACATCAATAAGCTTAGGTCCGATCATGGCAGCTGGGACCTTAGCTATGATAATACCTCCTAGCGCAATGGTGGTGTTGCTGGGGGGGATTGCTTCAATCGCTGTAGGTCCTCTTCTATTGGGAGGTGTGGTACCAGGGTTGTTACTGGCAGCTTTGTTTATAGTGTATATAATTATACGTTGCCTTATTAATCCTAGTCTAGCACCTACTCACACAAGCAAAGAAGATATAAAGGAACCTTTTTCTTTAAAATATTTTTTCTTAACTTTGTTTAGAGATATATTACCCCTCTTTGTTATTACTTTTAGTGTTCTTGGTATTATTTTATTTGGTATAGCTACACCAACAGAAGCTGCAGCTGTCGGGGTTATAGCTTCTATAGTAGTGATAGTTTTGAAAAGTAGATTGAACAAAGATGTATTAAAAAAATCATTTAACGGAACTTTAAGAATCAGTGGAATGATCATGTTTATTGTAGCAGCATCCGTTGGGTTCGGCCAACTGTTGTCTTTTTCCGGAGCTACTAGAGAGATGGTTGCTTTTATAGAATCACTAAATATGTCAGTCATTCAATTAGTAATTATATTTCTAATAATAACTATTATTTTGGGTATGGTTATTGAACCTATTTCTTTAATGATGATCACTGTTCCATTATTTATGCCGATACTTGCAGCTTTAGATGTAAACTTGATTTGGTTCGGTATAATGCTATTAATTTCTTATGATTTAGGAAATCTTACACCTCCTGTTGGAATGTTATTGTTTGTGATGAAAGGTGTTAGACCAGAGGTTCCAATGCCTCATATTTATAAGAGCATAATCCCATTCTTTTTGATTGAATTAACAATGATTGTATTAATATTAATTTTCCCTCAAATTGTATTGTGGTTACCAAACCTAGGTGGATGACATTAATAAATTAAAATGAGTACCCCTTTTGCTCAGAATAACTACTCTTACGAACGTACGTGTGATATAATATAATCACAAACAAGCGTTTGAATAGGTGCGCAAAATGGCTAACTATCAACAGATGAGCTTTGTCTCTTTTCAAAAACAGTTTCCGACAGAAAAAGCTTGTCACGATCACCTATTCAACCTGAAGTGGAAGGATGGATTCTGCTGTGAGACATGCGGCCATGGCGCTTATTTTGAGACAAAAACACGGAAACACCGCCTTTACGAATGTAAAGCATGCCGCTATCAATCAACCGTCACCGTTGGAACCGTGATGGAGAAAACGCGTACCGATCTTACCAAGTGGTTCATCGCTATCTACATGATTGCTCATGATAAGAGAGGGATCTCCGCGCATAAGCTCTCGGGAGACATTGAAGTGTCTTATAAAACGGCTTGGTTGATGCTTCACAAAATCCGGCAGGCTATGAGAAAACGCGATGCCGCATATACCCTCGCCGGTATTGTTGAATTGGATGATGCTTACTTTGGTGCGCCCACAGAAGGCGGAAAGCGCGGTCGCGGCACGGAAAAGACCAAAGTGTTGGTTGGGTTGTCGTTGACCAACCAGGGCCATCCACGTTATGTAAAAATGGAAGTGACCCCTGATATCAAAGGGGAAACCTTGGTCAAAGTTGCAGAGAAATGGATCGTGCAAGGGTCCACGATCAGCAGCGATGCTTACCGTTCCTATCGGGCGTTGGCTGGTGCTGGCTTCAATCATGAGTATCAGATGTATGATGTCAAAGAAACACCGGATCATTTACATTGGCTGCACACCGTGCTTTCCAACGCCAAAGCATTTGTGGGCGGAACCTTTCACGGTCTTGACGCTAAGCACCTTCAAGCCTACTTAGACGAGTTTTGCTATCGTTTCAACAGGCGAAAATTCAAAGGGGAATGGTTCAGCCGTTTAATGACGTTGTGTGCCTCAACGGAAACGATCACTCATTCTGAGCTAGTGGGATAATCATTTAAATTAATAAACCGTATATAGTGAATCTTTCTAGTCTTAGGCATTGTAATTAATAATAGTAAGTACTCGATCAATTATTATATGTCGCCGATTTTCTTTTGAGTTGAAAGTTTTAAAAGTTAGCCAGTCTTTTGTCTACAAGAATATTTGTAGAGTTTAGAGCATTCCTGTTATAAAATTTTAGCGAACTGCTACTGGAGAAAAGATTACTATCACCTTACATAAGGAGGCGAAACAGTTAGTTAAGGACGTAGGTCAAGATACAGTTAGCTAAAAATAATGTAGCACAATTTTAATAGGAAAGATCGGTTATTCAAATTGCATAAATATTCTTGATAAAATAAGGGAGAGGTTAATTATGAGTAGGTTGTTATCTAATAAGGTTGAGAAATATCTTAAACGTATATCAGAAATAGACGATAAAATAAAGGCATGGGAAGAAGTTTTTACAGAATTCGCGATGATACAAGCTGAACATATAGATAATAAAAAAAATAAAGGTGCATTGTATGGTTTAATAATAGGAGTAAAGGACATATTTGATTTTCAAGGGCGTCCCCCGTGTAATGGGGCTGTTGTTACTACACATTCAATTCCTAAACAAAATGCCACTATTGTACAACGTTTATTTGATGAAGGTGCATTAATAATTGGAACGACAAAGTTAACAGAATTCTGTTATTTCAAACCTTGTTCTACGAGAAATCCTCATAATGTTGAACACACACCTGGTGGCTCAAGCAGCGGATCTGCTGCAGCCATCGGGGCTGATATGGCAGATGCAACAATAGGAAGTCAAACAAAAGGTTCCACAATTCGCCCAGCCAGTTATTGCGGTATTTATGGTTTTAAACCAAGTTTAGGAGGGATAAGTACAGCTGGATCTACACATTTAACAACGACGTTAGATCATCCGGGAATTTTTGCTAATAATACTCATACTTTAAATAAGATTTTTAACGCTTTAATTGGTTATGATAGTAATGATTCTACATCATGTTATTTACCTGATATAAATAATAAATCTAGATTTAAAATAGGATACATTGATCTAAATAAATATACTGAAATTAGTAGTGATATGAATAATCATTTTAGTTTCTATTTATCGCAGATTAAAAAATCAGGTCATGAAATTGAGGAAGTTGAACTTCCTGTTAGTCTAGAAGAAATAGAAGATATTTGGCAAGGGATATTTTATCCTGAAGTTCACCATCATCTTGGTTATCTAAAAGAAAGCAATGAATATGATTTGGTAGGTGAAGAAATTAGAGGTGCAATTGAAAAAGGAGAGAAAGCTAGTTTAAATCACTACCTTTACTCCTTAAAAAGAAGAAATAATTTAGCGTATAAAATGGATAAACTATTTCAATCAAATGATTTTATTCTCCTCCCTTCTGCAAGGGACGTAGCCCCAAAGGGTATCAATTCGACAGGGGATCCTATTTGTACTGTTTTAACTAGTTTATTGGGGCTACCTGTTGTCAATATACCAGTTGGTGTTAATGAACATGGCTTACCTTTAGGGTTACAACTAATAAGCCGAAAGTATTATGATAAAAAAGTAATATCATCCATATCAGACTTACCAGCAAAAATGTGTACACACACTCAAAAATAAACCCTTGGGAATTGTATTCAAATACACTGAAAATGAGTTAATCCTGGATGACGAGCAGGTTTGATATGGCGTCGCGTTTAACGTAGACAGATCTCCTTGCTGCCAAGGATTCCACATGGCTTAAGTCTCGTTTTACAAAGTACAACTGTTGCCGAATTGCTTGACGAACCTTTTTGGACTCTTTTGATTCGTTACCAAAAGAGAGGCTTTCTTGCTATTTTTCCGATACCTCTTCGGCTCGTGGAGGGTGTCGATCATAGTTTCAAGCTTTTGGCGAACCTCATTTAACACTCCAAATCGGTGAATAAGCGATATCCCGGGGTGGTTGTCCACATCGCGTCGAGGAACAATTCCCCCGTGCGAACGAAGGAATGTCTCCTTTCCCATCATCGCTACTAGAACACCTAGTGTTTTACCTGACATCTGATGACCAACTTAAAAAATTAAAACAACTATTGACTTTTTAGTACTCGCCTTTTAAGTTAGTTAGTAATAACAATCATTAATTTTAATATCGCATTGTTTGTAATAGTTTTGTTTTTATAGATTTTGTTAGTAGTTGTAAGAAATGAATAAAATAATTTAGGAGGTTTTGCAAATATGTTTAATAAAAAGATAAAAATATTTTTTTTTACTTCACTAATTATTTTGTTATCAGCCTGTAATGAGGAGGCAAGTACAACAGATGAAAATAAGATGACCATTACATTGGTTGGGTCTACTCCTGAAGATCATGCTATAACTTTAGGGGCTGAAAAATTCAAAGAAATAATAGAAGAAAGGAGTAATGGGCAAATTGAAGTAGACTATTATCCAAATTTACAATTGGGTTCTTTACGTGAGCAAGTTGAAGCTAACCAAATGGGCACTATAGATATGTCTGTATCTCTTCTTTCAACGATTTCACCTTTTGTAGATGAATATGAAGTGCTTGAATATTTCTTCTTGTGGCCAGAAGAAGAGGAGTTAATTTGGGAAGTACTTGATGAAGAACCAGGTAGAGAAATATTATCTAAATTAAGACAAGAGGGGTTTGAAGGATTAGGATTTTGGGCTGGGGGATACAAGGCTGTTACAAGTAATGACATACCCGTTCTCAATATGGAAAGTTTTGGAGGTATGAGCTTAAGAGTTGCCCCCTCACGAACATTAATAACAACGTTTGATCAGTATGGTGCCGTTCCAACCCCTGTAGATTTTGGAGAATTGTACACCGCCTTACAGCAAGGAACAGTAGACGCTCAAGAAAACCCTATGGACACTATTAATACGATGAACCTTTATGAGGTTCAGGATCATTTAACACTCTTAAATCATGGGTATCAATTTCATGTAATGACCGCAAACCAGGAATGGTTTAATAGTTTGTCGCTTGAAACACAGGAACTTATTCAGGATGCTGAGAAAGAAGCTCGACTATATGCTCGGGATCTTAATGAAGAACAAACCCAATCTTATATTGATCAAATAGAAGAAGATGCAGATATTGAAGTACATGAACTTGACGAACAAGCAAGAAAAGAATTTACAGAGATGACAGAACCTTTGCATGAGGAATTAAGTGATACTGAAAGAAAAATGGAAATACTAAATATCATTAATGAAGCGTTAGAAGAAGTAGAAAACTAGGCGACTGTTACTCTGGTTAAAGGTAATTGCTATATGTAAGTGGACTTTGATGGTTTCATCAAAGTTTCAAACAGCTTAATCTGTTGGTTTGACCATTGTTTTAAGTATGTACTCTTAGCATGACAATTAATAGTAAAGGAGAATAAATGTGAAGATTCTTGATCGGTTGGAGGAAATATTTATCTCTGTGACAATCATGCTTGGTGTTTTGTTAGTGTTTGTTAATGCCATATTGAGATTTATAGATATAGGGAATAGTTGGTCTGAAGAATTAACGCGTTATCTTATAATATGGTCTACTTTTATTGGAGCAAGTGTATGTGTGCGCAAGGGAATGCACATAAGTATAGATTTATTGCCTCAATTACTCAAAGGGGCTAAGGAGCGCGTACTAAAAGCATTTATTCATTTATCAGCAATTGTCTTTAGCCTTATACTAGTCGTATATAGCCTAGAATTTGTGTTCTTTAGCGCCCAGATGAATCAAATCACGCCTGGTTTGAACATTCCTTTCTATATTGTTTATTGTGTTATCCCTATATCCGGAGTATTACTGACCATAAGATATATTCAAAATTTCATTAATGTTATTATATCATCAAAAATTAACTGAAGTACGAGGAGGGATATAACATGATTCTTACTCTAATATTTTTAGCCCTTTTAATGTTATTCATTGGAGTACCAATATTTATTGCTTTAGCACTTTCAACTTTTATAGTAATAATAATTTTTACGGATTTCAGTCCTTTAATTATCATTCAACAACTATTTGGTGGTATTGACCAATTTGTATTAATGGCTCTTCCTTTTTTCATACTTGCTGCATACGCAATGGATGTAGGAGGACTATCAGATCGAATTATAAGATTTACGAAAGCTTTGGTTAGTCACATAAATGGGGGGGTTGCGATGGTTACACAAAGTGCATCGATGTTCTTTGGAGCGCTATCAGGATCTAGTCCCGCAACGGTTGTGGCTATTGGGAAAATCATGTATCCTGAAATGTTAAGACAAGGTTATTCTAAAAGTTTTTCATCGGGGTTAATTGTACAATCTGGATCATTATCATTGATTTTTCCCCCAAGTATTACATTGATTCTTTATGCCAGTGCTACCGGCACATCTGTAGGGGACTTGTTTATGGCGGGGATTGGGGCAGGAGTCGTTTTTGGGATCTCCATGCTAAGCTTTATATATTTTTATTCTAGAATAAAAGGTTATCCAAAGAATCAAAGAGCTACTTGGAAGGAATTAATTAAAGCAACAAGAGATGCACTTTGGGCCATAGCTATACCCATTATCATTTTAGGTGGAATTTTTAGTGGAATATTTACACCAACAGAAGCAGCAGGGGTAGCAGCTATATACTCTATACTTATAGGAATGTTTGTTTACAGAGAAATTACTTTAAGAAAATTGTATGAAGTGTGTTTGTCAACTGCAATCACTTCTGCACAGGTTATGATATTAATAGCAGCTGCTTCTGGGTTAGGGTGGTTACTTACGGTAGGACAAGTACCACAAATGCTGGCATCTTTTTTAACAGAAAATTTTTCAACAACATTGGCTTTTTTAATCGTCCTTAATGTAATATTGCTATTAATCGGTATGTTTGTAGATTCAACGGTTGCCCTAATAGTTATTGCACCTCTTGTTCTTCCAGGCGCTTTAGCGTTAGGGGTCGACCCAATTCATTTGGGAATTATTATGGTGGTTAATCTAGCAATTGGCACTTTCACACCACCGTTTGGACTGAATATTTTTGTTGGTCAGAGCATAACAAATTTAGGTATACATGAAATGGTTCCAGGGATTATCCGATTTATAATCGTTGCGTTAATTATACTGCTAATTATAACGTTCGTTCCTTCCATATCAACATTTTTACCTGAATTAATGCATAGTTAACTTGATACTATGACGAAGCAGATCCTTAAAGTTTGTTTATCGAAGGCGGTATATGAAAATTATGTATGATTATATAAAGCCGAGTCTATACCATGGCTTCCTCTAAGCCCCTATAAGTATGACTTTTACACGCTCAACTGGTCGAAGGATATACACCATTATTACAGGCTGGAATATTGATAACTGAAGGTTAAGAAGGCAACGTCTCATAATGTAAGTTCCTAGCTACACGGTCGGTACCTTGATCCAGTGCGTGTGTAAACGAGTCCAACGGTGTCGAACGTGCTCCTGTCTGTAGAAGTTTCGGAATTTAAAATTCAAGCCAAAATTTCTGTAGAAATGAAAAAATGTTTGACAATACGTAATCATTTGTATTATCCTGCATATATAAAGTAACTGTAGGGATGGAATAAATCAGATGAATGTAGAAAATAAAAAAATGGATACTAATGAAAGAATCTTACATGCAGCTATTGAACTTATCGCTGAAAAAAGTTATAAGGAAGTTCCGACGAAAGAAATAGCTGCAAAAGCTTCAGTAAGTGAAATGACGCTATTTCGTCATTTTGGGAGTAAAAAACGAATGTTAGTAGAAGCTGCAGATCGTTTTTATTATACGGTCTCAATGAAAAAAATCTTCTTGGAAAAAATACAATGGGATCTAGAAAGCGATTTATTAATAATTGCTGAAACTTATCATAAACTGATTAGAAAAAATAAAAACCTAATTTTAATTGCAATTAAAGAGGGAAATAAAATCCCTGATTTATTAGAACAAATTAACAAACATCCAAGACAATTAAAAGATTTACTAATTGAATACTTTTCACAGATGCAAGATTGTGGAGCGATGATCCCGGGAAATGTAGAAGAATATGCAATGGCTTTTTTGTATATGAATTATGGTGAGTTTTTATCACGTTCATTCGTAGCTGGGAATATGATTACATCGATACCAGATAGTAACTTTAGAAAAGCAAGTGTGAAGCTGTTTGCCAGGGGCTTAAGTGTCAATTCTTAAGCCAAAATTTTAACTGCATATGTTAGTTAGTGCTAACTAAAAAATGGAAAGGGTGAACATTATGGCAACTGTATGGGATCAATATTTAGATGAAAGGGATTCAGAAGTTTATTCTAAAGCAGGTTTCGGGCGACAAAATGGTATTGGGCAAAAACCTGCACTGGTTATTGTGGATGTCACTTATGGTTTTGCAGGTGATGAAGAAGAACCTGTTGAAGAATCAATAAAAAAGTATCCTACAAGTTGTGGGGCAACCAGTTGGGAATCCATCCCTTATATAAAAAAATTATTAACATTATCCCGGGAGGTTGAAATCCCAGTATTTTATACTGTTATTGAAGGGAGCAAGAGAACCTCAAACCATAATGTTGCTGTCAAAGGCGATATCTTTAACCACCCTCAGTTGATGGAGGGGTCAACAGGGTCTCAAATTGTAGAAGATTTAGCCCCTATTAATGGTGAGGAAGTGATATCAAAGAAAAAACCGAGTGCTTTTTTTGGTACACCTTTAGAATCTTATTTAACAGCTGAAAAAGTGGATTCTGTTATTGTTACTGGTTGCACAACTAGTGGCTGCATAAGGGCCACAGTAATTGATGCTTTTTCTTATAATTATCAAGTAATTGTTCCTGAAGAATGTGTTTTTGATCGAGGTATTACTTCCCATGCCATTAATTTATTTGATATGCAGCAAAAATATGCAGATGTTTACAAGACAGAAGATGTTATTGAGCAATTAAACAAAATTGAAGGAGGATTACAATGATTATTTCTACACAAAATGGTGATTTGGTATTGGTGCGACAAGATGATCATGGGATACATGCAGGGGAAGTTACACAACAATGGGGGAATGAAGAATTTGAAAGAACTTCATCACATGATTCTGTAGCTCTAGCAGTTAAAAATCACGATATCGGGTGGAAGGAACCTGATGATGAAGTGCTATTCAACAATGAAGTTCTACAGCCGTTGAATTTTATAGACGTTAACCTAAAAAAACATGCGGAGTTTTATGAACAAGGTTACAGAAGAGTTCTTGAGGAAGATTCATATGCAGGCCTTTTAGTTGGGATGCACTGGATAGGTTTGTATACAAGACGATTCGGCTACGATCCTACTTTTACCTATAAAGTATCAGATGATTTGTTGGGATATATGAACGAAGTTATTTTGAGTCAACAAAAAAACTGGGTCGATATCAAACAAAAATTGTGGAATATCAATGAGCCGCGTAGCCAATTTGAAGATAGGATTTGGATGGATTATGAATTGGTGCAGGTGATGGATCGACTATCCCTATTTATGTGTATGAATGATCCGAGTGAAAAAAATGAAGTTGAGCTTGGTCCAGTTAGAAAATCACAAAACGGAGAATCTGTTTATCTCACGGTAAGGTCAGAAGGTAGCGGAGTGATTAGTGTTGACCCGTTCCCTTTTGCAAAAGAATTTCAAGCCACATATTTAGCACGCAAAATTTCAGATCATGCGTATAGTTCGCAAAAAGATGCTCGTAAACTATTAGAAGAGACCTCAAAGCAACCAATAACATGGGATATTATATCTAAACCATGAATTAAAGGGGATTAAATGTGATGGTAATGAGTGTAATAAATGAATAAATCTTGGATGCTGAAAAATGAATTCGCGTGTGTAGACCTACAAATTGATCATTCAGCAAATGGTCTAAGGTTACAGATTAAAGATCTTAAGACTGGAAAGACTTCCTACCTTGATCCATTGGAATTAGAGAGCTTGGCATGGGTTGAACACAAAGATCTTAATCAATTTCTTGATCCATCCCTAACCAGGTGGAAGAGTGTGAATTGAATTTATAAAAGGGAAGGTGATGATGAATGTCTACCAAATCAAAGGCAGCAGTACTTACTGGAAAAGAAAAAATAGAAATTAAAGAATTCCCTTTACCGAAAATTGGTAACAATGATGGATTATTGAGGGTTGAAGCATGTGGGGTATGTGGGTTTGACAGTGAAGCCTATTTGTTTGGGGGAAATGGAGTTCACCAGCTCCCATGCGTGATAGGCCACGAAATTGTTGGCCGAGTTGACAACATAGGAGCTGAAGCTTCGGAACGATGGAGTCTAAAAACAGGAGACCGCATAGTTGTTGAAGAGTATATCCCATGTGGACTATGTGATGCTTGCCTCACTGGAAACTATCAACAGTGTTTTGATCTGCGGTATGGTTCTATGCGTGAAGATCATCCTCAAACGGCGTTATGGGGAGGGTTCTCGGAATATATGTATTTACATCCCCGCTCAATTGTTCATAAAGTAGATCCTAATGTTTCGGCAGAATTGTTGCAGTTATTTATACCGATTTCCAATGGTATTCATTGGGTTCAAGAAGTTGGGAAAAGCAAAGTAGGAGACACAGTTGTCATTCAAGGTCCAGGACCTATGGGTTTAGGAGCGGTAATTGGAGCAAAGGAAGCAGGGGCAGGTAAGATTATTGTCACTGGACTTCAAAAAGATGAACACAGGTTGCAAATAGCTAAAGATTTTGGTGCTGATCACATTTTTACCGCTGATACACAAGACATTGTTAACGAAGTCAGCGAAGTTACCAATGGAAAAATGGCTGATACGGTTATCAATGCTGCCACTGCACCACAACAGTTTGTGACAGCTTTAGATCTTGCGGGTAGATTAGGAACAGTTGTACATTCGGGAACGGACTACAATTTATCACCGGAATTTATATCGAGCAAAATAACATGGAAGCTTCTTACAATAAAAGGTGTGTTGGGACGGCCAAAAGAAACAGTCGGAGTAGCATTAAGATTGATTGAATCTGGTAAATATGCATTATGGAAAATGATTACACATAGTTATTCAATAGAGGAAGCCGGAAAAGCTGTTCATAAACATGCGTATGGGGAAGATGATTGTATTCATGTTGCTGTAGTTAATAATAACAAATGAAAGTAGGTGCATTTCATATGATAAATCAGGTTAATATTGAGGATTATATTACAGGGGGAGCAGTTCACGGGAAGATATATACAGACCCAGAAATATTCAATCTAGAATTAGATAATATTTTTAAAAATACATGGGTGTATGTGGCCCATGAAAGTGAGGTAGCAAACAAAGGAGATTATAAAACAACGTATATTGGTGATCAACCGGTGATTGTCACTAGAGGAGCTGATGAACCAGAATTTCATGTAATGTTTAACCGTTGTCGACATAAAGGAGCAAGCGTTTGCCAGCAAGAAAAGGGCAATGCCAACTTCTTCAGATGTGCATACCATGGTTGGACGTATCAAAATAATGGTAAATTAACAGGAATGCCATTTCCAGATGGTTACGCTGATGATTTTAAAAAGGAAGATATGGGATTATTACATGTTCCCAGAGTTGAAAGTTACCGTGGATTTATTTTTGCGAGTATAAATGAGAACGTTCCTAGTCTAGAAGAGCATCTTGGATACGCCAAGAAATATATTGACTATGTGGTGGATGAAGATTCTGAGGGAATTGGTTTAACAGCAGGATCGCATAAATACGCTTATGATGGGAATTGGAAGTTACAAATAGAAAATACAATTGATCCATATCATTTGAACTTTACTCATCACAGCTTTTTTAAGATACTGGAAAAAAACACTGGCAAAAAAATTAACTTTAAAAAAATGCACAACAACGAAAGAATTAAAGATCTAGGGAATGGGCACTCACTATATGAATTAGATGGGGATATAGGGATTGGGGCGTTACCATTTAACTTGATTATATTTCCGAACCTTGGTTTTGTTGGATCGCATGTACGTGTTACCCATCCAGTTTCTGTTGATAAAACAAAAGTAGATCTATATCCAATTATGTTGCAGGGAGCTTCTGAAGAAGAGAATGCAGAAAGGTTGAGAAAGCATGAAGGTTTCTATGGGCCTGCTGCGTTTGGGACTGCTGATGACATGGAAGTAGGATTTGATCGTGTACGCGAAGGTCTACAAGCTGATGCACATGAAGAAGATTGGTTGCATATTAGTCGAGGTCAGAATCGTGAAACAATAGATGAGGATGGTTTAATTACAGCAACCTCAAGTGATGAAGTGGCAGCAAGGGCTTTATATAAAGAATGGCATCGCTTGATGACCACCTCTAATTAAGCGAGTGCTTGCCTGAGGGTGAACGAAAAATTACCGACACGGACGAAAAGGATAACGCAAAGCCGCACAACTAGTCATTCGTCCGTTGTTGGTTCGCAGAACGACCTTTAGCTTTATTATAGTTAAACGGCATGCAGAGCTGAGATGTAGATCTACTGCTTATAACTGAACTCAAGGATAAGAGTATATAGAGTATATTAGATGAAATCTTATTGCATAGGAGGATTATTAATGGAATCCACTCAAAATATAATCACCGATATAGAAGAATTTATATATAAAGAGGCTGATCTTATTAATAGTGAACAATTAAATGAATGGTTAGAATTGTTTACAGATGACGCCTTTTATTGGATACCTTCTAACTCAGATGACATCGATCCTAAAAAACATGTTTCTATTATATATGATGATCGTAAACGTTTAGAAGAAAGGGTTTGGCGAATTGAAAGCGGGCAGGCTTATGGCCAACAACCTCGTTCTAAGACTCGCCACATTATCTCTAATGTATTTATTAAGGATAGTGATACTGATATGGTCGTTGTATCATCAAATTTTATGATTGTTGAGATGAGACGTAGCAAACAAACTATATATTCCGGACGTTTTGAACACCAATTGGTCCGAGAAGAATCATCGTGGAAAATAGGTTCTAAAAAAGTAGAATTGATTAATAATGATGAGTATTTAGGAAATCTTAGTTTTATTTTGTAGTCATATGTATAAAATAACAAAAACCTAAGCAAAGAAGAAAGGAGTTTAAATATGCCGTTCGTAATTACATCACCATGCGAAGGAGAGAAAAACGGTTCTTGTGTCGAAGTGTGCCCTGTTGATTGCATAGATGAAGGAAAGGATATGTTTTTCATTGACCCGGAAATCTGTATAGATTGTGGGGCATGTGAACCTGTATGCCCGGTAGAAGCTATATATCCAGACGATGAAGTGCCTGAAGAAGAAAGCCATTATATTGAATTAAATAGAGTTTATTCCGAAGCTTAAAACGCTATAAAGTGTTCTTAATCTACGTTAAACAAGTGTATACTTTATAATGCTTATAAGCTGGTCAAGTAAAAAGCAAATTTTTATTTATTTGGAGGTACCCAATCGTGAAAGATACATCCGCTGATTTATACGACATCACCGTTATTGGTGGAGGACCTGCCGGACTGTTTACTGCCTTCTATGGTGGAATGCGTCAAGCCAAAGTGAAGATTATTGAGAGCATGCCTCAGCTGGGGGGACAACTTTCTGCACTTTACCCAGAAAAATATATTTATGACGTTGCTGGCTTTCCTAAGATCCGAGCACAAGAACTTGTAGACAATCTAGTCGATCAGATGCAGATGTTTGAACAAACCGTTGTACTTGATCAATCAGTTGAAATGGTAAATAAACTTAATGATGAAACTTTTCGCATTGAGACCGATAAAGAAATTCATTATTCACGTACTATTATCATAGCTGCTGGCGTTGGCGCATTTCAACCGCGAAAGCTAAAAATTGAAGAGGCGACAAAATACGAAGGCAAAAACCTTCATTACTTCATTGACAATCTTGGAGCGTTCAAAAACAAGGATGTTTTAATTTGCGGAGGTGGAGACTCTGCCGTGGACTGGTCGCTTATGCTCGCTAGGGACTCAAATGTCACGCTGACACATCGCCGTGAAAAATTCCGTGCGCATGAACACAGTGTTACTGAATTGAAAGCTGCTCCCATTCAAATGCACACTCCTTTTGAGGTCAGTGAGCTTCGGGGGAATGGAGAGAAAATTGAACAAGTTGTTCTTCAAGAAGTGAAAGGAACCAATCAAAAAATTGTTGACGTTGACAACGTGATCGTTAATTATGGTTTCATTTCATCCCTTGGCCCCATCAAGACTTGGGGTCTCGATACAACGAAGAATTCGATTGTAGTGAATTCACGCATGGAAACAAATATTAAAGGAATTTACGCAGCAGGTGATATTACCACATACGATGGAAAAATCAAGCTGATTGCAACAGGGTTTGGTGAAGCACCAACGGCAGTCAGTAATGCTAAAGCCTATATGGATCCTGAATCTCGTCTGCAACCCGCTCATAGCACTCATATGTTTTGAAAAGATAAATGGTGTTATTCCCAGGCAGCACATGACGTAGGATGTCTTTTTACAAATCAACACTTCTTCTGTAATTTATAAAGAGAAGGAGTGTTTCAATCTATAGAAGGGAAATTATTAATGGATGCCCGAGTGCCAGTGATCGTCATAAATGGATTTTTAGGAAGCGGAAAAACCACTTTACTGAAAAGTCTTATAAAAGAAACTAAAGAAAAAGGATTGAAGGCTTCTGTTTTAATAAATGAGTTCGGAAAAAATGATACAGATGGTCAAATTGTTTCGCCGGAAATTAATAGTAAAGACATTGAAACAATAGTAGATGGATGTATTTGTTGCACAAAAAAAAGTGAAGTAGTATATAGCCTTGAAAAGTTACTCAGGAAAAGTCCTGATGTTATATTTGTGGAATCAACTGGTGTAGCAAACCCGGAAGAGATTGTGGATGCATTCTCTAATCGAGAAATAATTTCTAAGTTATTTTTGTCTAAAATGGTTACTATGATAGATGCACAACAATTATTGGAACAAAATATACTTTTGGATAAAAAACTTCAAAATACTGTGGAAACCCAAATGATAGCTGCTGATTTATTAATTGTAAATAAAATAGACTTAATTGATAAAACGTCTAAACCAGAAATTATTACAGATATACGGGAAAATAATGAACGAGGGAAAATTATTTTTACAACTTACAGTACCTTTGATTATAAATATATTTTTGAATCTGTGACAAATAAGACCAAATCTTTAACATCATTATTTGATCGGGATAGTCAACACGGAAACCTTTCCTACACTTCTCTAGCAACTATAACATTACCTGCACCTAATAACTTAAATGAGGAGAAATTTAAATCTTTTCTTTTATCATTGCATCCAAATTTGTTGCGAGCTAAGGGTTATGTAGGTTTACAAGACAAAAATGGTTTATTCTTATTACAACATGTCAAAAATAATACTGTATTTCAAAAGGTTGAATATCATAAAGAGACTTATTTAACGTTTATTGGAATTGATTTGGATGCAAAACAAATATATGAGGGAATTAATTCACTCCAAAATCAGAACAGCTGAATTGAATATCCAAAATGATGTAGCCCTTGGAATTTGAAGGCGGTGGAGGCCGGCTCCCTGCTGATAATCTTTCTTCACTCTTGTTTTTCCGTTCGCATGAGGTGAGGCTTGAAAAGAAATTCAGTTGTCGATTGATTTCGTATAAGTAAGTTCGGCTGTGTCGCGTCCGAACATCCGCAGGATCAATACAGCGCTACTTCGGGATGTTCTGGGTTTGGCAAAATTATTTGATTTCATTTCCATTGCCATTCGGGCAGAATGCCCCCAGGCAAAATTTGAATATCACTGTTTGTCTCTATGTTCGCTCTACTTCTGATATTGTCAAACCCATTTGATTTCATTTCATTACCGATCGGGCAGAGGCAATGCATGGGTATCATAAGCGATATCCAAAAGTATGCGACCAATCGATCCAGGGTGTAGCGTTTAAAAATCAACCGCGCTCGCGACAAAATTAACCGAATTCATACCGGATGCAGTTTTTGGCTGTTACACTTTTATTGAAGGAGTAATCCTATAAATGAAATCCAATAAAGCATTTGTCGCGACTCATTGGGGATCCTATCAAGTTAAGATTCGCAACGAGGTTGTTGAAAACGTACAAGCATCACGGAAAGACTCTAACCCCTCGTTTATTGGAGAATTATTGTATGATATAACAGATTCTGATTACCGAATTGCCCAGCCCATGGTCAGAGCAGGGTATTTAAAGGGGGATGCCAATCATCGTCAATCTCGAGGAAAGGATTCGTTTGTACCTGTAAGTTGGGAAGAAGGACTTGATCTTGCTGCTTCCGCACTTAAGAATGCAAAAGACAGAGCCGGAAATAGGGGAATTTACGGTGGATCATACGGATGGGCTAGTGCTGGACGATTTCATCATGCAATAAGCCAAGTGAAACGATTTCTAAATACAATCGGGGGGTTTACTTCGAAGGTGAACTCGTACTCTGCGGCTGCGGCGGAAGTTATCACTCCCCATGTGATAGGTAGTAACTTGTATAATGTGACACACTTACTAAATCTTAATGAAGTAGCAAAGCACGGTGATTTCCTTATCGCCTTTGGAGGTATAAATGAATACAATAACCAAGTTGTCCCCGGTGGAGTGGTAAACCACCGTGATAGAGACGCTATAGAAAGACTTATTGAGGCGAGGACTGAGGTCATTTCAATAAGCCCATTAAGATCTGACACGCCCAGTGATTTACCAGTTGAGTGGATGACTCCGAGACCATGCACAGACGTTGCTATTATGTTGGCGATTGCCCATTATCTAGAGACAGAGAATAAGGTTGATTTAGATTTCATTGACCGTTACACAGTAGGTTACGACAAATTTAAAGCCTACCTCCTCGGTCGAAATGACGGTATTGCCAAAGATTCCGCATGGGCAGCAATCGTTACCGGAATCAGTGCAGATGATATTAAACATCTCGCAGCAAAATTCTCTAATGCGCGTTGCCCGGTAATCCAGGTAACACAATCGGTACAACGATCAGAGCACGGTGAGCAATCGTATTGGCTGGCAATCACCCTTGCCGCAATGGTGGGCTCTATTGGAAAACCAGGGGGCGGTGTTGGACTTATAGCAAATGCTAGCGGGTTTAGCGTTCACGGTAGGCCCCCTTTCAAGTGGGAGAGTTTTCCACAAGGTGAGAATCCAGTTTCGCAATCAATCCCTGTTGCCCGTATTGCAGATATGCTGTTAAATCCAGGGGAATCTTATACTTACAACGGGGAGTTGAAAACCTATCCAGATATCGAGCTTATATATTGGGCTGGCGGCAATCCATTTCACCATCACCAAGATTTAAACAAACTTCGGCGTGCTTGGCGTAAGCCAGAGACGGTGATTGTTAATGAATCTGTTTGGACCGCTACAGCACGTCATGCGGACATCGTGTTTCCAGTTACTACATTTCTGGAACGCAACGATTTCGTTTGCGGATGGGGTTCCTATATTTCTCCCTCGAAAAAAGCGTTGGAGAATTACGGTCAATCAAGAAACGATTTTGAAATTTTCTGTGGGTTGGCTGAGCGGCTAGGTGTTCTTGAGGAGTTTTCTGAAGGGCTCGATGAGATGACATGGCTTGAAACTCTTTATCAAGATAGTCGGTCTAACGCGAAAGAGGTGGGAATCGACCTCCCCCCCTTTGACGAATTCTGGGAGAAAGGTGAACCGATTAACTTTGAGTCCCAGATCCCAGAACAGGATACCTTTATGTCACAGTTCCGCAGGGATCCCCAGGGCTACCCACTTTCAACACCATCAGGGAAGATTGAAATCTACTCAAGCACAATCGATTCATTCGGATATTCTGACTGTGGTGGGTACCCTCAATGGTATGACAAACGTGAATTGCTGGGAGGTTCACGTGCGAAAGATTTTCCCTTACACATGATTTCACATCAACCACGCAATAAACTTCATAGTCAGTTGGATTTTGGTAAATTCAGTCGTAAGGATAAAACAAATGGGCGGGAGACGGTGACCTTGAATCCCACCGATGCTAGTGCGCGGGGAATTGAAGATGGTATGATCGTGCGTATCTTTAATGATCGAGGCGCTTGCTTGGCAGGAGCGCGCCTTTCACATGATATCATGCGAGCGGTAATCGCAATTCCCACTGGTGCCTGGTATTGTCCAGATGAAGTTGAAGGTCCAGAGAGCCTAGAGTATCATGGTAATCCAAATGCCTTAACACTGGACTTAGGCACGTCATCCCTTGCGCAAGGTTCAATCGCCCACAGCTGTTTAGTTGACATCGAACCGTTTTATGGCTTCACCCCAGAAATTGACGTACTGTTAAAACCGAGATTTACCTCCAGTACAGACTTATAAATGCTGCTATCATGTGTACAGCCTTATTATGGCATCTAGACATAGTGAAGTGTATTTGTTAGCAAGGTCGAAATTTTCTATTTGACAGAGTTGTCCACCATTTAAACTTCCAAAGTCGCATCTGACTTGGTGAATGCCGGAAGGCTATAAATATACGAGGGAGTTTATTATGTCAATTCCAATTACTGCAGTTATCTTGGCAGCAGGACAATCGAAAAGAATGAATGACTTTAAACAATTATTGCCTATTTGTGGCACTCCTATGTTGGCCAATGTTATCAATAAAGTTTTGTCTTTTCCATTTGAGCGGGTCTTAGGGGTAATTGGTTATCAAGCAGAGTTGTTAATGTCTGAAATTCATGTTGAAGATTCTCGGTTTAGTTGGTTGAACAATAAAGATTATAAAGATGGAATGAGTACGTCACTAAAAAAAGCGGCTGCCTATTGTTCTACACAACATAATGGATTGATGGTTTTTTTGGGTGATCAACCCTTTATAACTCAGGATACTATCCGCAGTTTATTATCTAAAATCGAAGAGCAACGGGCATTAAAAAGAGTAGTTATTCAACCCTCTTATCAAAAGGAAAGGGGTCATCCCGTTTTCCTATCAAAGGAACTATTTCCACATTTATATCGTTTGGAGGGGGATATTGGAGCAAAACAAATTTTTTCAGCTGCAGATATCCATGAAATTTTTCCGGTCAAAGATAAAGGAGTTATTTCAGATATCGATAATCCAAAAGATTATTTTTACAGCTAATAATATCAGTAGGCAGGTTATAGACAATTCATAAATTCATAAAGCAAACAGTGACCCAATTAATTTAGAAAAGTCAATAATCCATCATTGACAATTTAATGAATTTGATTTAAGGTTATGTTAGTTAGTATTAACACACAGTGCATTCGAAATAACCATTTAGGGTGAGTTTGAAGTTCCAGCTTACGGTATACATTAGGAATATATGTAATTTTAAAATTTAATATAGACTTAATAACCGTGAATTTAATTCTGTGATACTTGAGAAATTGAAAATACCAGTAAATTGGAAAATGCCCTGAGTATTTGAAAAATAATAATTATTGGAGAGGAACTATTATGGCTAAGCTTTTAATTCATTTAACGCATGGTCCTGATGCTCCTACACAAGCTGACCGAGCATTTTTAATTGCTAAAACAGCAGTAAGAGAAGGGCACCAGGTTTCAATGTTTTTAGCAGGAAAAGCAGTAGAGTTACTGAGAGATGAAGTCTTAGATAGTGTATTGGGAGTGGGAAAAGGAGTTACTACGGTACGTGAATCTTATAACGAAATTATTGAAGGGAACGGAAAGATTTACTTGTCTCAGGTATCATGCGGAGCAAGAGGAATAACAGATGAAGATTTACAAAATAAAGATGTAGAACTGGGAGAGCCAAATGTTTTGGTGCAATTGACCGTGGAGCACGATCAAGTAATAACCTATGGATAAATAAAATTAAAACATAATTGATTGCGGAGGTATATATCAATGAATATTAATGGAAAAGAGAAATTCGAAGATCCATTAGAAAAGGTTTGGGATTCTTTGCATGATCCAGAAATATTAAAGAACATAATTCCTGGATGTGAAGAATTAAATTATCAAGGTGATGGAGAGTATGAAGTGATTATGAAGCTTGGTGTAGCCGCTGTAAAAGGGGAGTACACAGGAAAGGTCAAACTGGACGATATTGAAAAACCGTATCATTATATATTAACAGCGCAAGGCAGTGGGTCTCCCGGTCATGTGGATGTAGAAATGGATTGTAAATTAAACGAATTAGAAGATGAAGGGTGCGAGCTAGTTTGGGACTGTCAAGCAGACGTTGGAGGTAAAATTGCCGGTGTTGGTTCACGAGTTTTAGGAGGTATCGCAAAATACATGGCTGGTAAGTTTTTCAAGGACATGAAAAGCCAAATGAAAGCAAAAGCTTAAATCAATAACCTACTTGAAAAATTTGGAGGTCAGGGTTATGAAACCAGCACATTTTGAATACTTAAAACCAATTACACCTGATGAGTTGTATAATCAGCTTTCATTTTACGGTGAGGATGCAAAAATCATGGCAGGTGGCCAAAGTTTAGTGCCAATAATGAATATGAGGCTATCAACCCCGAAATATATTATTGATATTAATCATATAGAAGATTTTAGTTATATCAAATTGGACGGAGATCATATTGCCATTGGCGCGTTGACAAGACAGACCGAAGTTGAGAACTCGTCCATCGTAGAAAAATATTGCCCGCTATTACAAGAGGCAATCCGGTATGTAGGTCATGCTCAGATTCGAAATATGGGGACTATTGGAGGGACGATAGCTCATGCAGATCCTTCTGCTGAAGTACCATGTGTTCTCAGTACTTTGAGAGGAGAAATTGTAGTTGCTAATGTTGAAGAAGAGCGGGTTGTGTCACCAGAAGAATTTTTTCTTACGTATATGTTGAGTTCCCTTGAACCCACAGAAGTAATTAAAGAAATTCGAATTCCAATTTTAAGTAAGGATAGCGGTTATGCATTTGAAGAAATAGCTAGGAGAGATGGAGATTTCGCTATCCTTGAAGCCATTGCTGTTATTGACCTTAATGAAAATGGACAGGTAGCTGCCGCTAAGATAGGTGTGGGCGGGGCAGGTCCTACTCCTGAGATTCTGGAAGATGTAGAAGATTTTGTTGTGGGAAAAGAACTTACAGATAATGTGTTAGACGATGCGTGTGAACAAATTAAGGACATTTTAGAGCCTGATAGCGATCTTCACGGGTCAGCTGAATACAGAAAAGATTTAGCATCTGTCTTGGTGAAACGTGCTTTGGAAACTGCGCTCACCAGAGCAAAGGAAGGTGCATAAAACATGACTGAAACTATTAGCGTATTAGTGAATGGTAAAAAAATTACTAGTGAAGTAGAACCTCGATTATTATTATCAGATTATTTGCGTGAAAAATTGGATTTGACTGGCACACATCTAGGTTGTGAACACGGTGTATGTGGTGCTTGTACAATACTTGTTAACGGAAGAACAGTACGTTCATGCCTCATGTTGGCTGTTCAAGTAGATGGATGTGAAGTGGATACTGTTGAATCATTGACAGAAGGAGATGGTATGTTGTCACCCCTACAACAAGCGTTTGCTGATAATCATGCACTACAATGCGGATTCTGCACTCCAGGATTTCTCATGACAATCACAGGGTTTTTAGAAAATAATCCCGACCCAAATGACGAAGAAATTAAGCAAGCAATATCAGGAAATCTATGCCGATGTACTGGCTATACAAATATACTCAAAGCAGTAAAACAGGTTTCTAAAAGCAGGAAGTTGAAAGAGGTAGTTAAAGAATGACATTCACAGGAAAAAATATAAAACGTAAAGAAGATTATCGACTTCTTTCCGGTAATAGCCAATTTGTTGCTGATATGCAGGAACCCGGAATGGCTGAAGCTTTATTTGTGCGAAGCGAACATGCCCATGCAAAACTCAATAAGATTGATATTTCAAAAGCTGAAAATATGGGTGGTGTTTACTCAGTCATTATAGCTGAACATTTTAATGGTGAGGTTGATCAACTCCCTCCACATTCAGAATTTACGTTGCCGCAAAACTTGATTGATGAAATTAATCCAATAATTCAACCTTGTCCGGAGGATATATTAGCCAAAGATCGTGTGATATATGTCGGCCAACCGATTGCCATTATTGTTGCTGACAACAGATACATTGCCGAAGATGCAGCGGAGTTAATAGAAATTGAATATGAGTCACTTCCGTCAATAACTGATCCATACAAGGCTATGGAACAAGATGTAGACATTATTCATGAACAAATGAGCTCTAACATTCAAGCGCAGTTTGATTTGAGTACTGGGAACTATGATCAGGCATTAAAAGATTCTGATAATGTCTTGAAAGAAAGAATAAAGACCCCAAGAGTAGCTGCTAACCCTATAGAAACTAGAGGGATTTTAAGCACATACGATTCACGAAATGGCAAACTTCAAGTGTGGTCATCTACTCAGGTAACGTTTATGGTTCGCAAATACATTTCCAAATTATTAGGTCTTGTTGAACATAATGTACGTGTGGTTGCCCCAGATGTAGGTGGTGGATTTGGGTCAAAATGTGCTGTTTACCCAGAAGAAATTATTATTCCATATCTTTCGATGAAACTTGATCGTCCTGTTCGTTGGATTGAAGATCGTATGGAACACCTTTTAAGCACACGACAATCTCGTGACCAAACTCATGATGTGAAAGTATCTTATAATAATGATGGAACCATAACCGGGATTCAAGACTATTTTGTTCTTGATAATGGTGCATATAATCCTTTGGTACTCACATGTTCATATAACACGGCTGCACATTTACGAGGAGTGTATGACATTCCTAACTTTGTAATAGGAGGTAATTGTGTAGTTACAAATAAGGCACCTACTATTGCTTATCGAGGTGCAGGAAGGCCTGAGGCTGTTTTTGTAATGGATCGAATTATCCATTTGGTTGCAACTAGTCTTGAGTTGGATCCGGTAGAGGTAATGATGAAAAATATGATTAAACCTGAACAATTGCCGTACGACTCAGGTTTGATCTATAGAGATGGAGAAAAAGTCATCTATGATTCCGGCGATTATCCTGATGGTCTAAAACAAGCATTAGAACTTGCCAATTATGACAAATTCCGGAAAGAACAAAAAAAAGTAAAGTCTGATGGATCTTATGTCGGTATCGGTATATCATCATATGTGGAAGGTACTGGTATAGGTCCTCATGAAGGTGCAATTGTTAGATTGGATAGTTCAGGGCATGTAATGGCTTTTGTTGGATCTGCACCACATGGCCAAAGTCATGAGACAACTCTCTCGCAAATTTGTGCAGATGAATTCGGGTTGGATCCTGAAAAGGTAACGGTAAAAGCCGGCGATACGGACTTAATTCCCTACGGGGTAGGAACGTTTGCAAGCCGAGGTGCTGTGACGGCCGGTAATGCCGTACACGTGGCGTCTAAAAAATTACAAGAAAAATTATTAGCTATAGCTGGAGAAATACTAGAGATATCACCATCAGATCTTGAAATGAACGATGGAAAAGTATTTCCACGAGCGATGCAGAATAAATACGTCACCTTAGAAGATCTTGCCTTGGCCGCTAAGCCGGGTCCAAAATGTAAAGTGCCAGAAGGTATGGAACCTGGTGTAGAGGCTACACATTATTTTGTACCTCCTACAGTTACGTATTCCTCAGGTTATCACGTTGCAATAGTAGAAGTAGATGAAGAAACAGGATTTGTAGATATTTTGAAATATTATGTGGTACATGATGCTGGAAAAGTTTTGAATCCAAAGATTGTAGACGGCCAAATCCAGGGTGGTGTTGCCCAAGGAATAGGAGCAGCCTTATACGAAGAATTAGTATATGACGATAATGGCCAGTTACTAACCGGAACATATATGGACTATTTGATTCCAACTGCTATGGAAATCCCTGATGTAGAGATGGACCACCAGGAATTTTTATCAACTAGAAACCCAATGGGAGTCAAAGGTGTAGGAGAAGGTGGGACAATCTCTCCTCCAGCAGCAATAACAAATGCGGTCTGTGATGCACTGAATCCATTAGATATCAAATTGAATGACCTACCGATCAGCCCTTCTAAACTGAGACAACGAATCAAAGTAGCCAAAACTTCTTAAGGAGTCTCGGAATGGACCTCTTTAATAGTGATCAATTAAAGCAACTTCAAAATCAATTAGAGCAAAATCAATATTTTGCTGATTTGGATTTGATAATCTCTATTTTTCTATCTAATAATTTAGAGCGCCCTTTGTTCATTGAGGGGGAGCCAGGAGTCGGAAAAACGGAAATAGCAAAAGTAATGGCCAACGTTCTAAACGCAGAGTTAATCCGCGTTCAATGCTATCCTGGAATGGAAAGTGATGAAATTCTTTACGAATGGAATTATTTAAAACAGATTTTAAGTCTTCGAATGAAGGAAGACCAGTTAAATGAGGCAAATAAAAAAATACACTATATGGATTTATTTTCGAAGGAATTTCTAATAGCGCGCCCATTAATGAAAGCCATTACACAAGAGAAGCCTGTAGTTTTGTTAATAGATGAAATTGATCGAGCAGATGAACGTTTTGAAGCGTATTTACTGGAATATCTGTCGGATTTCCAGATTAGTGTACCTGAACTAGGCACTATCAAAGCATTAAATACGCCTTACGTTACAATAACCTCAAATTCTACAAGGGATATTCACGATGCGCTCAAAAGACGATGCATATATCAGTGGATAGACTTCCCATCATATGAAAAAGAAAAGAGCATTGTTTTATCTAAAACTAATGATTTATCTGCAAAGATGGCTGAACAAATCTGTGTGTTCATGTCCGTGATTAGACAATACCCATTTGAAAAAAAGCCAGGTTTGTCTGAGACCTTAGATTGGGCAGAAGTGGTTACACAGTTGGAAATCAACGAATTGTTTCATAAGGACATAGCAAAAACATTCGGATGCTTATTTAAAAGTAAAGAAGATGTGAGCTTAGCAGAGAATTTATTAGAGCAAATGTTCGGAGAATCTAAATCATTTTTATCAAGATTGAGTTGATAAATGATGAAATACCTTCAAATTAATGATGATATATTTCAATTCTGTCAACTGCTACGTCAAGAAGGGATGAAGGTCAGTCAAGCGGATATCCTTGTAACATTTGATGCCTTACACTATATAAATTTGTTTAACAAAGAGGAAGTCTATTATACATTAAGGGCTGTGCTATGCCGTGATCAGGAAGATTATAAACCATTCGATAGAGTTTTTAAAGGCTTTTGGAAACAAGAAAAATCCTATGCGGGAAAAGAATACGAGGACGATACAACTTTAAAACAAGATGAAGTTGATGATTATAATGAAGATATTATTCATAAACAAAGTCCGAGCATTCAACCACCGGCGGAAGATGGAACTAACACTGGAAATGTAGATGGAACATTTTTGGAAGATAGTATGCTTGAATTTAATAAAGTCGGTACCTATTCACCACAGGAGCAGTTAACGGATAAAATATTTATGAGTCACGACACAACGGATAAAGAAACATTACAAAAACAGTTATACGTATTGTTGCCACTAATTAAAAATTCTTTGGTGAAAGATCGATTAATAAATGGAAGATCTCAAATAAATTTTAGACAAACAATACGAAAGAATATTAAATATGGAGGGGAAGAAATTCTTCGTCTGTATCAATCAGGAGAAAATAGAAATAGATATAATTCTCTTGTTGTGTTAGCTGATGTGAGTGGCTCAATGGAATATTATATAAAACTGTTCCTTCCGTTGATATATCAATTACACCGTCATACGGCTCCTATGGATGTTTTCTTGTTTAGTACCACAATTTATATTATTACGTCTTATTTAAAGAAAGACTATTTAGAAACAATGAAACGGTTGGAAGAACATTTGAATAAAGTATCCAGCGGAACTAATATTGGCAAAAGCTTGAAAACGTTTAGACAACAATCATCAACTAAACTATCACCATACATGACGACTGTTATATTTCTTAGTGATGGGTGGGATCGAGGTAATTATGATCAATTAAGAAAAGAAATAAAATTTTTACGTAGTAGTGTTTACAACATAATCTGGTTGAATCCTTTGTTAGGGAAAAATGGTTATGTTCCTCAAACGAATGCTTTTGAAGTCGTTAGCCCCTATGTGGATCACATGATCTCTTTAGATGTTTATAAATCATTGTTGAGAAATGTTAAATAAGTTAATTTTTGGGCGGGGGATTAGATGTCTTTAATAGGAGAAGCACGTGCGATGATGCGTTATATAGAGCAAGCTTGGAATAGAGGTTGTCGAGCAGCTTTGTTAACAATAGCCAATGTACAGGGTTCATCATATCGACAACCCGGTGCGAAGATGATGGTAACGTCAGATGAAGTTATGCATGGAAATTTAAGTGGTGGGTGTTTGGAAGCTGACTTAAGAGAATGGGCAAAAAAAGCTATTAAAGATGGAGAGCCCCTACTAAAAGGTTATAACTTATCTGACACTGATGTATGGAGTTTGGGAATTGGTTGTAAAGGTTCTATAGAAGTGTGGATCACACCTGTTAATAAAGAAAACTGTTTCTGGAAAGTTTATCAAGATGGAATCAATAAAAATAAACATGTTTCACTTATTGCTGAAATACCATCAGGGGCTAAACTACTTTTAGATGAAAATAAAAATACACTGATAAGAGATGGGGATGTCCCTGAAGAACTGATCGAGCATGAACATAATACATCTCTATATCACAAGAAAACTAATACTATAGTTTATGAAGGACGACAATTCTTGATTGATCCGATTAATTTAAATGAGGAGTTAATTATTTCTGGCGCAGGTCATGATGCTGTTCCTGTAGTTGAACTGGCAGCTAAAGTAGGATTTGATGTAACCGTTTTAGATCCACGAGAGACATTTAATAATATGGATCGCTTTCCAAAAGCATCTCACCTCGTCAAAGATCCTGAAGATACAGATCCAACTCGTTTAGCAAAAAAATGGTGGGTGATCATGAATCATCAACAGTTAAGGGATGAAGCTTGCCTAAAACTTGCTGTAAATAGTCAAGCACAATATATCGGTGTGCTAGGGCCGCTGAAACGTACAAGGGAGATGTTGGATAATATAAATCAAAATTTTAATGATGGGCCGATACATGCTCCGGTTGGCCATGACCTTGCGGCGGAAACAATAGACGAGGTAGCAGTTAGCATCATTTCAGAATTAATGGCTGTTAGAGGTAAGAGGAGTGGCCAATCTCTTCATGGGAAACAAAAAATTCACAATTAATAGGAAGGGGATCTGTACGTGAATATATTTCGTAGAATTAGAAGTTTCATTGAAAAACTTGTATATATGATCAGTATATTTTCAATGGGCGCTTTGGCTATAGTTATGATTATTGGTGTTTTTTCTCGCTATATTCTTGAAATCTCCCTTCCTTGGGTTAACGAACTATCATTATTTTTGTTCGCATGGGTAACATTTTTGGGCGCAACGGTGGGTATAAAAAATAATGATATGGCCGCTGTACGTATTATAGTAGACAAATTTTCTGGATTAAATCTGCGTGTTATAAATTTCGTAATACAGTTGTTCATTTTACTTTTTTCTGTTATTTTATTTTATTTCTCGTACATTTTGTTTACATCACCGGCCACCCAGAATACCCTTGCCATTTCTTTAGGAATACCGATGTGGATTCCTTACATTGTTTTACCGATTGCATTTTTAATAATGATATTGTTCAGTATTAACAATATGATAGAAATAGTGAAGAAAAATGATAAAACACAAAGTAATATGTGATACAAGATGATTAAAGGTTTAATTCTAACTATTTTGTTTGAAAAGGAGGCGTCCGTATATGGAAGTACTTGCATTAATTGGATTTATCATTTTGTTGCTTCTAGGTGTACCTATTGCACTTGTACTGGGTTTTACATCTATAATGTTAATTTTGATAGATGGCGATTTTAGTATGCTCAATTCTATGCCACAAATGGCATTCTCTGGTACCCAAAATTTTGGTTTGCTTGCTATTCCATTATTTATTCTAGTTGGTGAGTTGATGAGTTATGGGGGGATAACCCCACGCTTAATCAAATTTTGTAACGAGGTTATAGGGCACTTTCGTGGTGGATTAGCCTATGTAAACGTGGCTGCGAATATGTTCTTAGCATCAATTTTAGGATCAGCAAATTCACAGAGTGCCGTCATGAGTCGAGTGATGGTTCCAGAAATGGAAAGGGAAGGATATAGGCGGGATTTTAGCGCTGGCTTGACGACTTCTTCGTCATTGATTGGGTCGACACTTCCACCAAGTGTATCTTTTATAATATTTGGGGTTACAGGCGGTGTGTCCATCGCCGGCTTGTTCCTAGCAGGCATTGTTCCGAGTCTGTTACTTGGGCTTGCATTTGTCATTTACATATATATCTTATCGATTAAAGAAGATTTCCCTAAACAAGATAAAAAGACTTCTTTTATCCAAATATCAAAATCTTTAATTAGGATTATCCCTGCAATTTCCATTCCTTTTATAATTATTTTTGGAATAATTTCAGGGATAATGACCATAACAGAATCAGCCGCTGTTGCTGCATTAATTGCTTTTCTTGTTGGTGTATTTCTTTATCGAGATTTAAAAATGAAGGATATACCGAAAATTCTTTTTCAAACAGTATCCAATTCAGCAATTGTTACATTTTTAGTCGCAATGGCTAGTATATTTGCCTGGATATTAACAAAAGAGAGGCTTCCTCAAATAATTGGAGAGGGACTGCAGACCGTTACCGAGAACCCTCTTTTATTTTTACTATTGGTGAATGTCGTTTTACTATTGATAGGAATGATCATGGAAGGACTTGCAGCCATGATTATACTGATTCCTATTTTGCTTCCTGTTGCGATGGAATTGGGCATAGATCCTTTGCATTTTGGTGTCATTATGGTCTTTAACTTGGCATTAGGCTTGTTAACGCCACCAGTCGGCACGGCATTATTTATTACTTCGTCAATAGCAAAAGTCAAATTGGAACATCTCATAATAAGGGTAATTCCATTCCTTATTATTGGTGTTATCTTGTTAATCTTAATCACTTATGTACCTGCTCTAAGCACATGGGTGCCAAGTTTACTAGAATAGAGGACGAATGTGTGATCATTAACCTACAAATATGACTAAAATTGGGAGGTGGAAAAAATGGATCGAAGACAATTGTTTGGTTTCTTCTTATTACTCTTGTTTATATCAGCTTGTGGTAATGAAGAGGCAAATGTTGAAACCGTGGACGCGACAAATAATGGGGAGCAAAAAGTAATTACCCTTGGTCATGTGACAGCAGATGATCATATACTGCATTTAGCAGTTGAAAAATTTAAAGAGGAGGTTGAAGAAAGATCAGATGGCTCAATGACAGTAGACATTTATCCACAGCAACAACTGGGAGGAGAAGCTGATATGATGGATCAGCTTCGAAACGGAACACTTGATATGGGTGCATTAACGATTGCTGAATTAACAGCTCGATCAGAAGCATTTAATGCTTGGTACATGCCTTATCTACTGGGTGGTTTGGATGCAACTGAGGAAATGCGTCAAACTGAAGAGGCAGATGAAATACTGCACTCATTAGACGATCATGAAGGGGTACACCCATTAAGTTATTATGTGATTGAAAACCGCCATGTTTTTTCTGTAGATGAACCAGTCACTACAATGGAAGACTTCAGAAATTTGCAGGTACGGATTCCGCCGGGAACAGCGATCGATGACTTCTATCAAAGGTTAGGGGCAACACCTTCACCGGTGGAACAGCAAGAAGTATACACATCTCTTCAAACAGGTGTATTGGAGGCTGCTGATGTAGATGTGGATGCGGTTTTGGCCAACAGGTATCATGAAGTTGGAGATCATGTAGCTATGACTGGTCATCATGATTGGGTGATAGGAGTGTTATATAGCCAACCTTTATGGGATCAGTTAACTGAAGAACAGCAAACCATTGTTGAAGAGTCTATAGAAATTGCTGCGCAGTATTCCCATGAAATCAGTGGAGAGTTGCAAGATGAATATATCGAAAGAGCTCAGGAAGAAGGTGTAGAAATACACGAATTCGAAGATATGGATGAAATCACCGAAATAGCTGAAGAAATGCACGAGGATTATGCTACTGACAATGAGCTTATTGAAAATTTTATTGAAAAAGCAAGAGAAATAGAGAATCATTAAAATTTAGTAAAAGGGATGATACTTATGAAAAATAATTATCGTGTAGGTCTTATTGTACCTAGCTCAAATACTACAATGGAAACAGAAATACCCGCCATGTTGAATCGACGAGTAAAAGAAGGATACGAAGGATATTTTACTTTTCACTCTAGTCGTATGCGAATGAAAAACGTAGACAAAGATGAGCTCACAAGAATGGATAAGGATAGTGAAAGGTGCGCTGTTGAATTATCAGATGCTAAATGTGACGTGCTTGCTTATGCCTGTTTAGTCGCAATAATGTGCCAAGGTCCTGGATACCATCAAATTTCGGAAGATAAATTGACGAAAGTGACTGAAGAAAATGGGGGTCCAACAAATGTTGTTAGTAGTGCCGGGGCGCTAATTCAAGGAATCAAGGAATTAAAATCTAAAAAAGTGGCTATTATAACTCCATATATGAAGCCTTTGACAAATCAGGTTATCGATTATATTGAATCAGCAGATATACAGGTAACAGATTCTATTAGTCTGGAAGTAAGTGATAATATAGCAGTAGGTCAACTTGATCCTTTTAATTTGATTAATATTGTGGATGATCTAGATCACAGTGAAGCGGATGCGGTTGTCCTTTCTGCTTGCGTACAAATGCCTTCACTATCAGCAATTCAAAAAGTGGAGGATAAAATAGGAAAGCCTGTTTTATCGGCAGGGACGGCTACCGTGCATCAGATTTTAAAAAGTCTTGATCTGAAACCTGTTGTACCTGATGCTGGGCATTTGTTGTCTCGAGGTTACTAAAATAATTAGTTCTATTTAATGTACCATATGAATGCGGGACACAAACCTTGAAGTAATATTCAATTATGTCAAAAATAGGTGTCTACTAGTATTCATATGGTACTCTTTCAAAGCAAAAAAATTATGCTATGCAGGAATAACGTATTAGTTATTTGTATTAATTTGGAGAGGGCATGAAATGAGAATTATTACTAAAACCAAATATGATAAAGATCCATCCACTAGAAGTTTTCTGAAAGACTTAACTACATCAAACATTTCTGCAGGCATGATATCAGGGACATTAGCTATTGCAGGTCCCCCTGTTATTATTCTTGAAGCAGCTGCAGCCGGAAATTTTACTTATGAACAAACTATATCCTGGATCTTTTCCGTATATTTTTTTGGCGCCTTATTCGGTATTATCTTGTCTATGTATTATCGGATGCCAATTGTGGGGGCGCATTCCATTACAGGTGTCGCTTTTCTGGTCATGGTCACCCCTCAGTTTAGCTATTCTGAACTAATTGGGGGGTATATATTATCTGGTATTATCATTTTTCTAGTTGGGGTTACTAGCTTTTTTACAAAGATCATGAGTTGGATCCCGAAGGAAATAGTCTCAGCAATGTTGGCAGGTATAATTGCTACTTATGTTGTACGTCTAATCCCTGCTTTACAAGATATGCCAATTGTTGGATTTTCAGCACTATTTGTTTTTTTTATGCTAAAAAAATGGGATATTCGTATTCCACCAGTGCTAGGTGCAGTAGCTACAGCACTAATTGTTTTATTAATCACACACGATATTCAAGCGTATTCTTTAGGGACGTCATATGTAATGCCTACTATTCAGATACCAGAGTTTTCTTTGCTTGGCGCTATTTCGATATCGATCCCTTTGGCTTTGTTGATATTAAGTAATGATGCAACTCCTGGGATTGGCGCAGTTGAGCAAAATGGGTTTAAAGCGCCGACAAATCGTATTGTCTCCTTTAGTGGTATCTTCTCAGCTATTGCAGGTTTATTTGGTGGGCAGTCTGCGAATGTGGCTGGACTAATGTCTGCTATTTGTTCTGACGATGATGCTGGTAAAAAAGAAAAAAGGTATATGGCATCTATTATATCTAGCATATTAATATTGATATTTGCCATTATGGCATGGAAATTAGTACCCTTTATCCAAGAATTACCTGAATCATTTACCTCAATGTTAGCTGCATTCGTATTGATTGGTGTGCTCTCATCAAGTCTTAAAATGGGATTTTCAAATCGTCATTATGACTTGAGTGTGATTTTTGCTTTTTTAATCTCTTTGTCTGGAGTTTCTTTTCTTTATCTTAGTTCACCAGTTTGGGCATTAATTGTCGGAACAATAATTGCAAAAACAACTGAAAAAGAAAAATAAATTGGCTGGGCTATATGGAAAGGATAAGCAGGTGGTCAATTGGGGATATTATTTGCTTTTTTAAGTGCGTTATCGTTTGCTGTTAGTAATATAATGGTGAAAAAAGGGATTGAGAAAAGTAGTGGAGAAAGTAACGGTTATTTTGTTGTTATTTTAATTAATGTCTTCTTACTGGGTCTTGTTTTTTTAGTTCCTCTAACTTTGGGTATGTATGAATTCGTGTTTACGTGGGATGGTTTCCTTTTGTTTGTTCTGGCCGGTTTGTTTACATCTGGTTTGGGGCGATTTGCATTATTCAAAAGCATAAATCACATAGGTCCATCTAGAGCTTCGGCCATTAAAAATGCCGCTCCAATCTTCACTATTATTTATGCTCTTCTATTACTGGGAGAAACATTAAACTTTCTATCGATTCTTGGAATATTATTATTAATTGGCGCCATTATGTTACAAGGGTTGATTATATTTTTTCAAAGTAAACAGAATTCACAAACTCAGGATGTTCATTATGATAACATGCGGGGACAGTGGTTAGGCTACTTAATTGGTATAAGCGCTGCTATATGTTTTGGCATAGGTTTAGCAATTAGAGGGCAAGGACTAATTTACCTCAATAATGCTTATTTTGGTGCCTGGGTGGGGGCTATTACTGCTTTTGTATTCATTTTCCTGTATGAAGCAGTACGAGGTAATATTGGTCATGTTCTTTATACTCATTTCAAATCTTTTAACGCTTATTTTTTAGGTGCAGGTATATTAACTAGTTTAGGGCCTCTTTTCTTCTTTATAGCCGCTAGTCACACTCAAGTATCATATGTAAGTGTAATCGCTGGAACAGAGCCCGTATTAACAATCCTTGTTAGTTTAATCATATTAAGGAATCAGGAGATGTTAACAAAATTCACCATTATAGTAGTCTTGCTCGTTTTATCGGGAACAGCAATGATCGTATTAGCGACATAGTTTAATATTTCAATGTGCCACAATAGCATTGCATTAATTAAGATTGAGTAATCAAAAGGGACATATAAAAATCAAGTGTTTTTAATGCAAAAAATCCTTTATAATGGAAAGACGGGTGGTATACTGTCCAAATCCAATATAAAGGATCTTAATATGGAAAGAATACTCTACTTTCATCATTTGGTAAATGGATAGCTCCAATAGATTTTGACCTATTATATCAGGCGCGTTGATTTACCATAAAGAAAGTTCCTTCTACGTAGGAGTCATATTTTCCCTTTCACTTAGAAATTGAGCCAAGTTATTTGCGATATCCAAAGGCAATATACCAAGGATCAATTCCCTTGCAAACTGAATAAACGTACGACGGGTTACCCTCCATTCGGGAGCCAACTGGTTGTATATAAATCGAAGGACCATGAAAACCCTGGAATGGTCAGAAGTCACACGTGGGATAGGCTCTCTCATTGGTATAGATAGACTTTTTCAGACCGAATCACAAAGCCTTTGTCATCGTCTTCAAGGCCATCGAAATCACAGATGGTGGCATAGGCCTGATCTCGAACAGACGTGACCAACTGGTGGGCAAATGAATCAGCAGCGGCCGCGTCAAGCGTCAACCCTTTGGAAGCCTCTACTTGGATCGGAAGCAGCGTATCCACCCGGAAAAATGTTTTAACGCCGGAACGTTTTCCGTGATAAGGCGCCCAAGGAAGCCGGTTTTCGCCTACAGTCATCGTTTTGGAATCAAGCGCGGCCAACGAAACCGGTAAGTCTAGAGAACGACGGGTCTCGCGATTGAAACGGGAACCTAAAACTCCAGTATCTCTTTGACGGCTTCATAGGGAAGGATGCGAGCTTTTTTCGCTAACACCGTATGAACAACGGTGTTGAGGTTCGGTTCAAATTTGAGTTTGTTCTCACTGTCACGGTAGTTTTGCCATTGTTCGCTTGATACCAGTAACCAAAAGAAAATATGATCGGGGCCCTTCCATCTTCGTCCGACCTCATCGTAGTCGTGAGAACGAAGAATAGTCTCGATTTCTTCTATCGATATAAAGGATTTAAAGACGTCTAAAAGTGTGTTAGATTGTACCATGAAGGCATCGTTCCTTTGGTAGAGTTTACCTTTATGGTAGTAGCGGTGCCTTCATTTTTTAAGTATTTTGTTTGGATAATTTTGGCTAATCAACGCGCCTGCTATTATATGAACAAGTCACCAAGCTCAAACTCGACTATTACACGAAAAAGCTGATGACCGAAGCATATTTGAAACTAATGCTTCTGGCTCACCTGGACGAATGGGACGGTCGGCATGAGATAAGTGACGCAATGGTGGATGACGATCTACAAAAAATTGGCTTTGAATCCATCAGTGTATCTCAGTTATCTTGCCGAAATAATGAGATCCCCGCAGACGTGTTAGCGAGGCTCTTTTTTCACCTGGTAGGGAAGATAAAGAGTTCCACGCCACGTTGAACACATCGATGCCGTTTATCTTGATACCCTTTTTGACGCACGAGTTGATTCCTAACTTCTTGGACGGTCATTCTGGTATATAGATTCGTCGTGTTGAAACTGCGTTTATCGGAGCCTTTTAATTTGTGGACCCGTCTCGATCATAATATCTTTGAAGCCGTTAAAAAATTTCCGTATCATGGTACCGGTATCTTTTGTTGTTTTTGGTTGTGATACCACCATTAAAACATATACAAGGGATACTTTTGTAATTTAATACCAAAAGTGACTAATTATTTTTTGGACATGCCTAAAAACACTTGATTTTTAAACTTTATATGTCTTTTGATTATTCAATTTTAATTAATGCAATGCTAGTGGCGGCTACTAAAACGTTCGGTCGTATGCTGTTGTGGTTAGACCTCTATTTTCTCACTGTTCCTGCGCTTAAACGGTGGGTCCGGTGGAATCAATCAGGAGACGGCCATATGCATATCGTGACACAAGCCAAGTCAAATGCGGTGGCCTATGAACCCCTCCCGCCCGAAAGGAAGGACGAGGGCGTCCGCGAAAGAAGGGCGCTGTCGTCAAATTGAAGGACCTCTTCAAAACCCGCGCATCCGAGTTTGAAACGGCCACCGTCACCCTGTACGGCAAGGAAGAGACTGTGCACTATCTCTGTCTGGATTTGCTATGGGGCAAAGGGCTTTATCAGGAACTACGCTTTGCCCTGGTGAACTATAACGGGCGGTTGGCGATTCTGGTGAGCGCCGACCGGACGTTTGCTGCCACGGACATTATCCACCTGTATGGGTACCGGTTCAAAATCGAGGGGATGTTCTCTGAAATGAAACAGGCCATTGGTGGATTTGGCTACCGGTTTTGGAGTAAAACCATCCCCAAGTGAACCGGTATCGGAAAAAGGACCCACTTCCTCTGGAACATGTGGTCATTGAGAAGGACAGAGGAAACATCCGCTTAACGATCAAAGCCATCGAAGGTTTCGTCATGTGCATTGCTATTGGTCTCTTGCAACTTATCGCGGTGCGCTATTCCCATCGTGTGCCAAGCTTCTTCACGGACGCTTTCGAAGAACGTCGTCTCCGAGGCCACAGTTATGGCTTATTTACGCCGATCTATTTTTCGCATGTTTGCGCGAAACCCGCATTTACCCATAATGAAGAAATTATTAAGGATACTGGTATTAATATTAAACAAATTTACTCAGGACTCAAGTTACCATTTAAATATATAAAAACTCTGTTTCAATCTACTGTATTGGGAATTGGAATTGGTTTGGTCCCAGGAGCTGGCGGATCTGTAGCTTCATTTGCTTCATATTTTGTAGCAAAAAGCACTTCCAAAGTTAAAGAAGCTTTTGGGAAGGGGACTCCAGAGGGAATTGTGGCTCCTGAATCAGCAAACAATTCCACCACAGGTGGAGTTTTAATGACTACATTAGCCTTAGGATTACCCGCAACTGTTACAACTGCAGTTTTGCTGGGTGCCTTAACTATGCAAGGTATGGTTCCTGGGCCTCGTTTTATTGAAACACAAGGCGAACTGGTATATGGATTAATCCTAGCTTGTCTTCTGGCTCAGATATTGATGCTATTTTTTGCCTCAGGTGTTGCCATGGGTTTGACTGGAGCTTTATCAGTTAAAACTGCATATTTAATTCCTATATTATTAGTGTTTTCAATGGTTGGTTCATTCGCTACTAGGAATGCAACTTTTGATCTTTGGGTGATGCTCATCTTTGGATTCTTAGGCTATTTGGTTAAAAAGTATAGATATTCGATTGAAGCTTTACTACTTGGTTTAATACTTGGTCCGCTTGCTAATCAAGAATTGGTACGTATCCTTCAAATTTATGGAAGTGACTCATTATGGGTGTTTTTTACAAGGCTCTTATCTTTAAGTATGGTAATAATCATTTTTATATTTTTAACAACTCAACTTTCGGACATGACTAACACTCGTAAACCACTGATATAAAGGGATTTAAGACTAATTCACCCTCGAGAAAGTAACGGTTTTTGAGTATTGCATTCGGTTTGTACCACCCTTGCAATCTTTTTTACCACCAAGTGCGGAGATATTTACCACTTATTGCGGAAGCCTTTACCAATACACCACCTCCTGTATACTTAATGGGCATGCCAAACGGCATGACATTAGGAATACAGGAGGTTTTTTATGTTCCCATATCGACAGATGCTGGAATTACATGACGAGGAAAGGAGTTTACGAAGTATCGCAGCTATGACCCGCCGTTCAAGGCAAAAAGTAACGGAAGTCATACGCTTGGCGGAGAAAAGAGGGTTGAAGTGTCCGCTCGATGAGGAAATGACAGATGCTTGGATTGAAGATTTTCTATATCCAGAGAAAAAGTTAGAAGCTTCTGGACGGCAAATGATTGATTTTGATTATTTGCATGAGGAGTTGGCCAAGCCCCATGTCACTTTGACATTGCTTCATGAGGAATATGTGAGGAAAGCCCGGGACCAAGCGAAGATTCCCTATGCCTATCGGACTTTTACGGAACACTACCACAATTTTGCCCAGAAGTATAAAGCGACCATGAGAATTAAGCGGAAACCAGGGGAATTGTTAGAAGTCGATTGGGCAGGTTCTACCCTATTTATCATTGATCCCGATACCGGGGAAAAAGTGAAAGTCTATGTATTTGTGGCAGCTTTACCGTGTTCTCAGCTTTCCTATGTGGAGGGCTCTTTATCCATGGATTTAGCTTCTTGGATTAAGCTTCATCAACACGCGTTTGAATACATGGGAGGCACCACCCAAATTATTGTGCCCGATAATTTAAGGACAGGGGTGACCAAGCATACCTCCAAAGAGCTGGTGTTAAACAAGACGTATGAAGAAATGGTCCGCCACTATCACTCCGTGGTCATGCCAGCACGCGTGCGTTCACCCAAAGATAAGCCGAGTGTGGAAAGTTCGGTGAACACGGTGTCGACGTGGATTATCGCTGCGTTAAGGCATGTCCAATGTTTTACGTTGGAGGAAATGAACCAAGAGATCCGAAAGAAGCTAGGGGAGTTTAACCACCGGCCCTTCACAAAAAAAGAAGGCTCTCGCTGGTCAGCGTTTATGGAAGAAGAGAAGTTCGCCCTTACTCCTCTTCCCGTTAAACCCTACGAGATGTCTGAGTGGCGAACCGCCAAGGTGCAGCCTGATTATCACATCTCTGTGAAAAGCATGTTCTACTCCGTTCCCTATGAATACATCGGAAAGCACGTCGATGTGAAAGTCTCAGATCATGTGATCGAAGTCTATTTCGATCACATGAGGATTGCCTCACATCAAACATTATATGGGAAATACGGCCAACATTCTACTGTGAAAGATCATATGCCGGATAACCATAAGCATTACGTGGAACAAACGCCGCAAAATGCATTAGATTGGGCTACAGATGTTGGGGAACATACGCTTTCCGTGGTGAAGTTCTTGTTGGAGAGCTACGGGGTTGAAAAACAAGCGCTGAAGTCTGTTTTTGCCTTAAAGAAATTGGAACGCACCTACACGGTTTATGATATCGAACGTGCGTGTAAAATGGTCCACCAGATCACGAATCGGCCTACAGTAAAAAGTATTCAAACGCTCATCAAGAACAATAAAAAAGCAGACGCAGAGAAAGCTTTCACACAGAAGCAACAGAACGTCAAAAATAAGCATGCGTTTACACGTGGGGCTTCCTATTTTGGAGGGAAAAACAAATGAACCAGCAGAATATTGATAAACTAAAAACATTGAAACTATCAGGGATGGCAGAAGCCTATGAATCTCTTTTCACGAAGGCAGAAAATAAAGAGATGGATTTTGATACATTATTCGGCATCTTAATTGACCATGAAGAATCCCGCCGGAAAAGTAATAAACTCAACCGTCTTCTCAAACAGGCAGCGTTTCCTGAACCGGCTTCAATCGAAGAGATCATGTATTATGATGACCGGAAACTAGACAAAGATTTACTCCAGCGTTTAGCCAGCGGAAGCTATATTCTGGATGGGCGAAATATTATCTTTAAAGGCGTGTCTGGAGCCGGGAAATCGTGGATGGCCGCCGCATTTGGCGTACAGGCGTGCCGACAGTTCTTCAAAGTACATTACACACGGCTTCCTGATCTATTAGAGGAATTTAAACTTGCAAAATATCAACAGGATGACAGCTATGTCAAACTCATGAGAAAGCTTCTAAAGGTAGATCTTCTTATTCTTGATGAATGGCTGCTTCACGCCTTAACCAATGAAGAAGCAGCTCTCCTTCTTGAAATCATAAACGCAAGACGTCAGGCAAAACAATCCAACATCTTTTGTTCTCAATTTGATATTGATGGATGGTACGAGAAACTGGGAGATGGCACCTTGGCAGAAGCCATTCTCGACCGAATTATTCATGATTCCTATGATATTTTCATTGACGGAAAAGTGTCGATGCGCGAACGTCTTGGTGTGCAAAAACAAACGGCAAACGATAAAGAGAACAACAATTTTTTATAAAAAACCTAGAAATGAAAGGGTGTTTAAAATGAGGGAATACATGACACTCGCGGAGACTCTCGATCTCCTACACAATTATGAGATTGACTGCGATGAATTAGATGTTAGAAAATGGATCGCTGAAGGTGAAATCGAAGCAACAGAAAATGGAGAAGATTTCAATATTACAGAGCCAGCAGTATTATCGTTTTTGGTCGATTTAAGTCGTGTTGGAACACCCTATGAAAAAGGAATTAGTGATAAAACCAAAATCGTAAGACTCGAGGAAAAAGTGGAAGAGTTACAAAAAAAGATTGATAAGCTGAAATGTGAGCTTGACTTTGAATTAGGGAGACTCCCATTTTAATGGCTAAAGATATTCCCCGCCCATGGGCGGGGAATATCTTATTTCAAGCCGTTCTTTTCATCTGTGGTAAAGGGATCCGCATTGAGTGGTACATTTTCCTGCAAAAGGTGGTAAAAAAGACCGCACAAGTGGTAAGAATTGTCCGCCGTACTCAACGGTTTTCGCAAAAATTCCGGCAAGTTATCAAACAAGCGATCCAAAAACGGCTGAATTTGCTCGTCCGTGAGCAAGTGTTCTTCCGCCAGCATCGAGCCTAAAACATCAAGGATCATCAAAAGGGCTTCAGAAAATCGAAGATCCTCTATCTCATCACAACACATGAAAAACAGCTGACCAATCGTGCGAGGATCTTCTTCCTCCCGCGAGCTCACAGCGAGCATCATGTAGCGGAGAAAAACAATTGATGTGTGCGCAGTTAACGCATCATAACTGCGGCATTGGAATTCCTTGGCCAATCTCAAGTGAGATTTGGTCACTTTGAAAAAGCATTCAATGGCCCAGCGTTTACCATAAATGCGAACAGTATCTTCTTCGGTATGATCCAGGTTCGTCGTGAGAATGGCTAACCACTGTTTCGAACGGTTACGATCACGAACAAAGATGATGCGAGCTTGAATCTCCCGTCCATTTTCATCCGAACCTAGGCCAACAAGAATGGAAGCAAGGATTTTTGCCCGGCCTCGTTTCTTGCGCACTTTTTGGTAAAGCTGGTTCAACGTATAGGATTCCCCTTCGTAGGTGTAGTGAATCTTGGGGGATCGCTTGATCATACATACGACATCCAGGGGATACTGGGTAACTACGCGTTTGATGATCGAAGGATACGCAAACCAGCTATCGAAAAGGAGCGTTTTAGCGCCAAGCTTCACAGGATTGATGTCATCCAGCAAGGTGAACAACGTTTCCGTCCCTTTCTGCAGTGCTTCTTGTCGGCGGCGGTAACCCACCGTTCGTTTGTCGATGGTCGGATTCACCTCCTGGAAACGGTTTTTTTCATTTCTCGAACTTAGCAATGAAAAAGCCAAGGGCAGAAACGTCGCACCATCCGACCAACCAAGCGTAAGCATGCGAAAACCTTTAAAGTAGGCGCCTGTGCTGTGGTCTTTGACACGTGATAGGAGTTCGACGGCTTTACTGCGATTACGGTCATAGCTCGAGTCATCGACGATCAACACACCATCGCGATCCGTCAATGGTCGGAGGTAGGTCTCAATGAGATGCGCGCTCACCAAGACGAGACATTTTCGCCAGTTATACGTTGCGCGTTTCATCAAGTCGTACACGGCATCCTTTTCCGGCGCATCCGGAAGGCGGCCGGACTCGAGCGTCCGATAAAGATTCTTCCCTTGCAGAACGAGGGAAAAGATAAATTGTACAAGAACGAGGGCAGAAAATCCTTTTTCTTTATGGATATTGGATTGGTCCAAAAAACGTACCAATTTTAGCCTGTTTGAAAAAGTGCGTCACGCGAGATTGTTGCTGGTTACCTTGATCAGAATTTGGTATCATTGAAACCACAGAAAACATCCTTTCTTTGGTTTTGGTGTGGTGCCTTTATTTTACCAAAGAACAGGGTGTTTTTTGCTTTTTTGGACAAAAAATCTGCTACAAATCCTAATTTTATAAGGGTTTACCTGTGATTTTCAGCTCCGAAAGTTGAGTTAACAATAAAAGTGGTTAGATCAAAACTTAATACTTATAAATCGAATAACCTAAAAAGTTAATACACAGAAACAAGTATGTTTTTAGTGAATACTTTGATTATATATAGTAATTGATTCATTTGTTTTGCTCTTCGGTGGGCGCCCCCGCGGGAGGGGAAAGATGGGGACATCGATTAAGATAAAAATTGATATCAAAACAGCAATGATCGTATTAGCGACATAATTATTAATTTGAAAACAATATTAATTAAAATAAAATTCAAAATTACCTTGACTTTGCGCGAGCCGTCATTTAAAGTTAGTTAGTAATAACAAACACAAGGGAGTAGAATGGGGTGTGTTTAAATGGTTAAATAGAATCTACCTCAAATCAAGTGAAACATTATTTATATAATTATTAAGGAGGCTATTAATGATGCTACGTTTAAGCTTAGCTACTGAAGATTATGACCGAGTTCGAGCTATTGCTGACCGGATTGTGAATGTACAAGGAGTCGAATTGGAAACCCTTGCATTAGAGCCGGAGGAATTGTTTTTCAGGATGTCACGTTATCAAGATATAGATATTGCTGAATTTTCATTGTCCTCTTATACATTGAGTGTATCACGAGGTGAAAGTCCATTTATTGCTTTACCTGTATTCTTATCACGCGTGTTTCGTCATGGGAATATTTTAGTCAATAGAGATGCCGGAATTGATCACCCTGAGAAATTAAAAGGGAAACGAATAGGGGTTCCAGAATATCAAATGACGGCTCCGGTTTGGGAAAGAGCAATTTTGGAACATGAATATGGTGTGGAACCAGGTTCAATTGAGTGGGTTACAGGAGGACAGGAGCAACCAGGACGAGAAGAACGAATTCCTTGGAAACCACCTACAGGAATTTCAATTGAACCTGCTAGATCAGGAAAAAGTTTGACAGAAATGCTACTTGAAGGAGAGCTGGATGGTATGCTTTGCGCCCGATTACCATCTGCGTTTGATAAAGGTGATCCTCGGATTCAACGACTATTCCCAGATTTTAAAAGTGTAGAAAAACAATATTACGAAAAAACCGGATTATTTCCAATTATGCATACAATGGTAATGAGAAAAGATCTTTATAATGAACATCCTTGGTTAGCACCAGAATTGGTAAAAGCCTTTCAAAAAGCAAAAGAAATTGCTGAAAAGAATTTATTTGAGATGGCAGCGTTAAAAACGATGTTGCCATGGCTTGTCGCAGAGGCTGAGGAAGAGCGTGAGTTTTTTCAAGGTAATTTGTGGCCTTATGGTGTAGAAGAAAATCGTAAAACGTTAGAAGCATTTTTGCAATATCACTATGAACAAGGCTTATCTGAACGTTTAGTAGAGGTTGATGAGCTTTTTGCCCCCAATACAGTTGAGCAGTCTGCTATTTAATAGCTTTGTTTACCAAAACTTCATATTACTATTGAGGTGCAAAACGGTAGTCATGTCAATTACGTGCGATTTATAACAAACATAAAAGTCAAGCATATTTCGACGGACAAAAGCTGGAAACTAGAAAGTATAAATAAGTTTTCGATGTATTTTCGAGGACAAATCCCGGGATATGGGGCTCGGTTAGTATAGGCTTTTGACTTGCTTTACCTGGCCCTTATCTTTAAGTATGATAGTAATCACTTTGGGATTTAAATCAATTAAATTGGTAAAAACAAAACATTCCTCATCTCTAACTTATGATAATAAAATCATATTCCCCATAGTGTTAGTTAGTGATAACATTCAAATTGTTCCTTGAATACAATAACTATGCGTGCTTAAGTTTGCAAATGTAGGGAAATATATAATATAAGCAACTCATTACTAAGTACGTATAATATGGTAGTGATATTGCTTATTTTGATTTGGTTTAATTGGGTAAAGTATTTCAGAAATCAAACGACATAATAAATTGGAGGGTAGATATTGAAACATTTTATAATTTTTATATTTATTTTTTTCGGATCTTTGTTATTTACAGCGTGTGAGAGTCAAGAACAGTCAACTGAGGCCGAATCGGGGGAATCTGCGAATGAATCATTTCAAACTACTATAGCAGGTGGGACAGCCGGAGGAGCATGGACTGTTTTTACCGAGGGGATAGCAGAAACTATTCGAAGCGAAAACGAAGGATCTGTAATTACAACAGAACCAGGCGATATAATAGAAAATCCACTGGCGGTAGGAATCGACAGAATACCTTACGCTTTAACTTATTCTGTGACGGCAGATGCTGCTTTACATGGAGAAGAACCTTATGATCAATCTTATGAAGATATTAGAGCTATAAGTGTTGTTATACCTACTCAGCTTTATCAATTTGTTATAAGAGCTAATGCGGATTTTGATTCTATTGATGAAATTGTCGAAGAGCAAGCTCCGGTTCGTATAGCAATTAATGATTTTGGCAGTCCGGGAGATATTGCAACTCGAACTATTTTTAATGAGTATGGTGTTACGTATGATGATATTCGTTCCTGGGGAGGTTCTATTGATCAATTAACTACGGCACAGTCCTTTGAATATATGGCTGATGGTCGTGTAGATATAGCTGCTGACATAGTGCCTGTTCCTGATTCTGGTATTGTGGAAGCTACAGCTACAATGGACATTGATATGTTACCTATAAGACAAGATGTTATTGATAGTGTCTCTGAAGATCTGGATGTATTTTTTGAAACTCTTCCAGAAGATACTTATGATTTCCTGGATGAAGATATAGATTCATTTAATTCTCCTGGATTGTTAATTACAAATAAGCAAGTATCTGAAGAAGAAGTTTATCAAGTTACTAAATCGATATATGAAAATTTAGACTATTTGTCTAATGTACATGAAGATCTCGCCTCTTTGGATGATGAGAATATCACTGAGGTGGGGGAGGTCCCACTTCACCCAGGTGCAGAAAAGTTTTATGAAGAAGAAGGATTGATAAATTGATATCTTTGGTCCAATACCTATCAGGAAGCAGGTGTTATAAGTGTTATCGAAAATGAGGATGACATTAAATGGTTGGTTTACAGAGGGATATAAGCGTGAATTAATAGGACAAAAATATAGGCTGATCACATTAATAGCTTTCTTATTGTCAGTATATCAAATTTGGTCGGTTATTTTTAGTACATTGCATCCAATGAATCAAATGTCTCTCCATCTTTCATTTATACTAATGTTAACCTACCTGATATATGGATATTCAAAAAAGACAGTATTAAGAAATGGCCCTACTGTTATGGACTATATTTTTGTTTGTCTAGCATTCGCATCTGGGCTATATTATGCTATTCATGCTGAGAGAATAGTAAACAGAGTCTCCATTATGGACCCATTAACAAATTCAGATATCTTTTTTGGTTTAATTTTAGTAATCTTGAGTATAGAGGCTGTTCGTAGAACAATTGGTTTCCCTATTGTAGTAGTGGTGCTAGTATTTTTGAGCTATTTATTATGGGGTCACCAGTTCACAGGTATTCTCTATCATAGGGAGTTCCCTCCTATTGAAATTTTGGAAGAATTGGCGTTTAGTTTTAATGGGCTTTGGGGGAATCCTATGGCAGTAGCGGCTACATTCGTATTTATGTTTTTGCTATTTGGTGCTTTTTTACAAAAATCAGGGGCTGGAAATTTTTTCTTCGATATTTCATCAGCAATAGCAGGTAGAACTAGAGGTGGTGCTGCTAAGATAGCAGTTCTAGCGAGTGCATTTTTTGGATCAATTACTGGAAGCCCAGTAGCTAATGTGGCTACAACTGGTCCATTTACTATTCCTATGGCTAAACGGATTGGATATCAATCACGATTTGCGGGAGCGGTTGAAGCTGCTGCTTCTACTGGAGGAAGCTTCTTACCCCCTATTATGGGATCAGCCGCTTTTTTAATGGTGGCAGTTACACAAATGTCTTACACTTCAATAATTGTTGCTGCTTTAATACCTGGAATTCTTTATTACGTCGCACTGATGGGTATGGTTCATTTTGAAGCATTGCGAAAGAATTTGCCCAAAGCCAGTGATGAATCGATTCCTAAGGTAAAAAAGGTATTAAAAGAAGGATGGTACTATTTCATTCCGTTGGTAATCTTAGTTGTTTTTTTAGTAAATGGTTATAGTCCATCTCTAACAGCTTTCTATGGAATATTAGCAGTTATAGTTGTCAGTTGGTTTCGTAAAAGTACTCGGATGGGACCAAGAAAAATTTATGAAGCAATGGCTGATGGAGCTAAAACTGCAATTCCTGTAACAACTGCTTGTGCAGCCGCTGGATTAGTGATTGCAGGGATAATGACCACGGGACTTGGTGGAAAATTAACAAGTATCGTCCTTGGCTTTACCCAAGGTATGCTTTTCCCTACACTGTTACTAGTTATGGTGATATGTATTATTTTGGGAATGGGTATGCCAGTGGCAGCAGCTTATGTTTTAACAGCGATGTTAGCTGCACCGGCACTTATTGAGTTAGGTGTTCCTACTTTGACTGCTCACCTTTTTATCGTTTATTTTTCCATAATTTCAGCTATTACTCCACCAGTTGCAGTTGCTGCATTTGCAGCTGCAGGGATTGCTAAGGCAAGCCCCAATATGGTAGGTTTTGGTGCTCTTAGGTTAGCAATTGCTGGATTAGTTGTACCGTTTGTGTTTGTCTTCGAACCAGCGTTACTAATGGAAGGTTCTCCGGGAGAAATTTTGTTAGCGTCTGTAACGGCAGTAATAGGTATTCTTACAATAGCTGCGGGTTTAATCGGGTGGCTTATAAAACCTGCGAATATATTAGAAAGGCTTATATTAGTCCCTAGTGGGTTAATGATAATATTTCCTGGCTTCACAACTGATTTCATGGGAATACTCTTAATTGCTTTTGTGTATATACTGCAACGTAGTCGTAAAGATATTCCATCTTTAAGAATTACTAAACAAGAGACACCTATAAAATAATAATTAGTTTTGTACATTAGAGGGAGGTTCCTATATGAATACTGTAGCGAGCAAAGAAAAATCATTTATTGGAAAATCAATTCAAAGGCGTGAAGATCACAGATTACTGACGGGTGAGGGTCAATATCTGGATGATATGAAATTTCAAAATTTACATCATGTTGCATTTTTCAGATCTCCTCATGCACATGCAGAAATAAAAGATATAAATATTGAGTATGCTAACCAGCTAGATGGTGTTAAAGCAATTTTTACCGGTGAAGATTTATATAAAGCCAATGTTGATTGTTTACCACTAATGTCTCAAGTATATTCAGGTGTCAAAGAACGTGAGAACCCGGAAGTAAAACCTCAATTTCAGAGAGCACTGGCTTATGAACGTGTTCGCCATGTAGGCGAGGCTATAGCAGCTGTTGTGGCATCTTCTAGAGCTGTAGCTGAGGATGCTCTCGATCTTATTGAAGTCGAGTATGAGAAACTAAACGTTGTTGTGGATCCAAAAAATGCATTGGATAAGAGCTCCCCACTGTTATTTGAGGAATGGGGCGACAATTCGGCTGTTTCATATACTGTTCAAGCAGGTAATGTGAATCAAGCGATTAAAAACGCGGATTATGTTTTAAAAGAATCTTTTAAAGTGAACCGCCAAAGTGGGAATCCTATTGAAACTCGAGGAGTTTTAGTAAATTGGGATTATCGATTAAATTCATTGTCCATGTGGAGTTCGACTCAAATGCCCCATCGTTTGCAAAAGTTTATTTCTGATTGTCTTCATCTTCCGGAGAATCAAATACATGTAATCGTTCCTGATGTAGGTGGCGGTTTTGGACCTAAGGCATTAATCTATCCTGAAGAAATTGCTATGGCCTACATGGCTCAAACACTAAAAATTCCCATGAAGTGGGTTGAGGATCGCCTTGAACATATGATGAGTACTGCTCATTCTCGTGATCAATTGCATGAAATTGAAGTAGGAGTAGGAAGGGACGGTATGATCTTAGGTTTACGAGATAAATTTTTGTTAGATACCGGGGCCTATAATTTATATGGGATTAACACATCCTACAATACTGCCTCACATTTACCGGGACCATATCGTATACCGAGCTATGAGTGCGAAGCCAAAGTTGTAGCAACAAATAAAGTTCCGTGTTCGCAATATCGTGGTGCTGGCCGCCCTGAAGCAGTTTATATTATGGATCGTGTTATAGATCTAATTGCCCGAGAATTAAACGAGGATCCAGCAGAAATACGTTATAAAAATTTAATTCATGCCGAGGAAATGCCATATGACACTGGTCGATTATATAAAGATGGTCAACCAATGATTTATGACACCGGTGATTATCAAGACTGTTTTAGAAAAGCCTTAGAGGAGATTAAATATTCTGAGTATAAAAAGTTACAACCGGAATATTGGCATCAAGGTAGATATATTGGTCTCGGTCTTTCAAGTTATATAGAAGGGACAGGACAAGGGCCACATGAAGGTTGTCAAATTATAATTGATTCATATGGAGATATTGTTTGTATGTTAAGTACTGCCTCTCAAGGGCAGGGGCATGAGACAACATGGGCACAGATTTGTGCTGACCATTTAGGTGTAAATATGGATCAAGTTCGTGTTATTAGTGGTGATACAAATATAGTGCAATATGGAAGTGGAACTTACGGGTCACGCAGTGCAGTGGTAGGGGGAAGCGCTATTAGTTTGGCAGCAAAACGAGTATCTGATAAAGCCAAAAAAATGGCATCACACTTGTTAAAAGTGAGTGAGCAAGATTTAGAGATTGAAAATGGCCGTGTTTTTGTGGGGGAAATACCTGACCGTGGTTATTCTTATGGTGAATTAGCGCAATGGTTACAACCAAATAAAATCCCTTATGGCATGGATATTGAACCGGGCTTAAAGGCTGAGGAATACTTTCTCCCCGAAACTACTACGTATTCCAATGGTGTTCATGCTGCTATTGTTGAAGTAGATATTGAAACTGGATTTTTTGACATTTTGAATTATGTGGTAGTTCATGATGCCGGAAAGATAATTAATCCTGTTATCGCTGATGGTCAAACCCTTGGGGGAGTAGCACAGGGCATCGGAGGTACTATCTATGAAGAAATCGTATATGATGAAAAAGGTCAGCTATTAACAGGGACCTATATGGATTATTTACTGCCTACAGCCAGTGAGATCCCCAATATAAGTTCAACTCATATGGAATCACCAAGCCCAAGAAACCCATTAGGAGTAAAAGGTTTAGGTGAAAGTGGAGCAATCAGCCCTCCTGCCTGTTTATCTAATGCTGTAGAAGATGCATTACAACCATTTCAAATAAAACTTAATAAATTACCCTTATCTCCCCAATATATTTGGGAAATGATTCATCAACGTGAGAAAAATTAAAGTCGAGGCCCGTTGCATATTCTAGGATTTTGTTTTAAAGGGACAAATTTAAATCTATAAAATCAACCAAATGAAGGGGTATTATAATTTATCCCTTCATTTGGTTGATTTGAACTAATACTATTCGTATTTCCAAAACTTGATCTCTGATATTAGAACCTCAATGGTGCGTATGGTAAAATAAAAAGTATATTATTAGCTGTATGGAAGGAAGGAGGCCTCCGATGACTGAAGATATTCATGACCAATTGTCGCGTCCCCTTCAGGATTTACGGATATCGATCATGGATAAGTGTAACTTTCGTTGTACGTATTGCATGCCGAAAGAGCTTTTTGGCGATGACCATGTATTTTTGCCGAAAGAAGCCCTTCTTTCTTTTGAAGAAATTACCCGGGCAGCGGAACAATTTGCAGCCCTCGGGGTGAAAAAAATACGGTTAACGGGTGGGGAACCGCTCCTTCGAAAAGAGGTTCCGAAGCTGGTTTCTTTCCTAACCGATGTCGATGGCATTGAGGATATTGCGCTGACGACGAACGCGGTCATGCTGCCGAAACAGGCGAAGCCTTTATATGAAGCCGGGCTTGAACGCGTGAATGTGAGCTTGGATGCCCTTGATACCGACGTATTCCAAGAGATGAGCGGGCGTAAAACGAGTCCGAATGCCGTTTTGCGCGGGATAGATGCTGCCATCGACGCCGGTCTCGGGGTGAAAGTCAATATGGTTGTCCGTAAAGGGGTCAATGACGAGGAAGTGATCCCGATGGCGCGTTACTGTAAAGAGAAAGGGCTGACGCTTCGTTTTATCGAATTTATGGATGTCGGCCAGACGAACGGCTGGGATTTTTCCCAAGTCGTTTCGAAAAAAGAACTCCATGAACGCGTATCGCAAATTGCGCCGCTTGAAGCCCTGGAACGCAATTATTTCGGTGAAGTGGCCTCCCGTTATAAATACCGGGATTCCAATGTGGAAGTTGGGTTTATTTCTTCGGTGACTGAAACGTTTTGCGGTTCGTGTACCCGGGCGCGTCTATCTGCTGATGGCAAGTTGTTCACTTGTTTATTTTCAGAAAAGGGTTCGGATTTACGCATGATTATGCGAGATGGGGCGACAGATGAAGAGATTCGTGATTGGATACGCGCGGTTTGGGAAAAACGGGAGGATCGTTATTCGGAATTGCGGACGGAAGAATCGGCGCGGAATCGCAAGAAAATCGAGATGTCTTATATAGGTGGATGAGCATATGGATCGTTATTCCAGACAAACATTGTTCAAGCCGATGGGGATAGAAGGGCAACGCAGACTGGCAAACGGCCATGTGCTGATCGTCGGGGCTGGGGCGTTGGGGAGCGCCAACGCTGAGATGTTGACGAGGGCAGGCATTGGGAAGCTCACATTGATTGATCGGGATTACGTGGAATATAGCAACTTGCATCGCCAGCAATTGTATACGGAAGCCGATGCCGTGGAGCAGTTGCCGAAAGCGGTTGCAGCAAAAACTCATCTGCAAGCCATTAACGGGGATACGGACGTACAGGCGCATATTATGGACGCGAGCGCGTCCAATCTTGAACCATTGCTTGAAACGGTCGACCTCATGATCGATGGAACAGATAATTTTGACATTCGTTTCATTATGAACGATTTAGCGGCGAAAAATGAGATTCCGTGGCTGTTCGGGGCATTTGCCGGCAGTTACGGAATGGCGTATATGGTGAGGCCTTGGGACGGGCCGTGCCTAAACTGTTTATTGGCGTCGATTCCCTCTTCGGTCATGACTTGTGAAAGTGACGGGGTTATCGCGCCTGTCGTCCAACAAACGGCGCTTTTGCAGCTTGTGGAAGCGATGAAGTGGTTGACGGGCAACCGCGCATCGGTGGAGGAGCGCCTTGTTTTTTACGATGTGTGGCGGGGCGAGCAGCAACGGATGGGTGTGAGCCGTGTGAAGAGCGACGCGTGTCCAACGTGTGGGGAAGCTCCCGTGTACCCGTATTTGTCGACAGCCGAAGATGCCAAAACCGCGGTGCTTTGTGGGCGTGACACCGTACAAATCCGTCCGGAGCAAAAACGGAGTTTTGATTTGACGAACTTGGAAACGAAGTTGAAAGCGTATGGGACAACAAAACGGAATCCGTATTTGTTGTCCTGTGTGATGGGCGAGCATCGCCTCGCTGTGTTTCAGGACGGGCGTGTCCTTGTGCATGGGACAAAAAATATTGATCATGCGCGGGAATTGTATGAAACATATGTCTTGTGAAGGAAGGGGTTTGTGCGGCGATGGTAGAAAAGCGAAAGCCGATGCCGGTGGCAGAAGCGGTACAAGCCGTCATGAATGTCGGCGGCAATGAAGCGAAGAAAGAAACGATCCCCCTCGCGAACAGCTACAGGCGTATACTAGCCGAAGACCTCGTGGCCGACCATGATGTGCCGTCGTTTGATCGCTCGCCGTATGACGGTTTTGCCATCCGTGCCGCAGATAGCGCGGGGGCGAACAGAAATCGCCCTATTTATTTCCGAGTTGCCGGGGAAATCGGTGCGGGGGAGGTATTCCCTCGTGAAGTACAAGAAGGGGAAGCCGTGCGTATCATGACAGGCGCACAAATACCTGACGGTTGTGACGCGGTCGTGATGCTGGAGCTCATTGACGAAAATAGTGAAGAGATCATCGCCATCAAGCGTGCGTTTTCCCCCGGCGACAATATTTCTTTTCAAGGGGAAGATACCGAAAAGGGAGCCCGGCTTGTTCCCAAAGGGACATCGATCGATCCCGGCGTTATCGCTTTGCTTGCCACGTTTGGGTACGCGGAGGTGCCTGTGGCAATTCGTCCGCGCGTAGGTATTATCGCGACGGGGAGCGAGCTGCTGGAGGTTCATGAACCGTTGGAACCGGGAAAAATCCGTAATAGCAACGCGTATATGATGGCAGCCCAAGTCGAGCGGGCAGGCGGGGAACCGGTGCTTTTAGGGAAATTGCCGGATGATTTGGATGCCTGCATTGAAGCGGTTTCGCGCGCTTTGCAAGATGTGGACATGTTGATTACAACCGGCGGCGCTTCGGTCGGGGATTATGATTATGTTCCCGACATTATTGAACACCTAGGCGGACATCCTTTGTTTAATAAAGTGGCGATGCGTCCGGGAAGCGTTACGACGGTCGCTGACATAGACAAAAAATTGTTCTTTGGGCTATCCGGAAATCCAAGTGCTTGCTTTGTTGGCTTTGAACTATTTGTTCGCCCAGTTCTGCGCCGGTCTCTTTTTTCCGAGAAACCGCATTTAAAAAGGACGAAAGCAACGCTCGGCAAAGATTATCCAAAACCGAATCCATTCACCCGCTTCGTGCGGGCAACGTTGGAAGAGGATGACGGACGTTTTGTGGCGAAGCCCGGCGGTCTCGATAAATCGGGATCCGTGACTTCTATCGCCGGGGCCGATGTTTTGATTGCGCTTCCGGGTGGCAGCCGCGGGTATGAGGCGGGAATGGATGTGGATATTTTCTTGCTGGAGGATCATAAAGGAAGCGAATGGCCATGGGACAGCAGTGTCGCGTCTTACAAGTCGTAGGTTATAAAAATAGCGGGAAAACGACATTAATGGAAGAATTGGTGAAAGCATTTTCTGCTCGGGAGATGCACGTGGCGGCCTTGAAACATCACGGTCATGGGGGGGGCCGGCCGCCCCGGAACCTTCAACGGATAGCGAACGTTTTTCCCGGGCAGGTGCTAGTCTCTCCGCGGTCGAGGGGGATGGTGTTTTACGGTTGTCCGCGGTGCAAAATGGATGGTCATTGGAGCAATTATTGCGTGTTCAGGTGGGATTTGGACCTGATGTGATTCTTGTGGAAGGCTGGAAACACGCGAATTATCCCAAAGCCGTCTTGCTGCGCGGCCGTGAAGACTGGGGTATTTTATCTGAACTTACCAATGTTTGTTGCGTGCTGTATCGGGGAGAAAAACCGCAAACAGAGCTGCCCTCTTTTTCTCTCGATGCGTCATCGCGCGATTATATGCATTGGATCGTAAGCAAAGTGGAGGATAGCGATGCATTCAAATTTGTTTAATTTAACGTGGGAATCTATCGACGTACAACAGGTGATTGATAAGGTCGTTGATCGAAATTGCGGGGCGATTGCAACGTTCATTGGAACCGTACGGGAAATGACCGCGGGTAAAAAAACGCTGCAGTTGGAATACCAAGCCTATGAGCCGATGGCGGTCAAAACGTTGGCGCAAATCGGTGAAAAGGTGCAAAGGAAATGGCCCGGGACAAAGGTTGCCATTACGCATCGTTTAGGCACGCTCGGCATTTCCGATATCGCGGTCGTTATTGCTGTCTCGTCCCCGCACCGAAAACCTGCTTATGAAGCGAATGAATATATCATGGAACGAATCAAAGACATGGTTCCGATATGGAAAAAAGAATTTTGGGAAGACGGGACCCAATGGATCGGCGATCAACGGGAAACGACGTCCTATGAGAAGGAGGAGAATCGATGATACAAGTACTTCTTTTCGCCCGGGTTCAGGAAGAGGTAGGAGCTGATCGTCTCGAAGCAAATATGGCCGGAAAATCGATCAGGGAACTGAAACGTTGGATGGAAAGCCGTTATCCGGTGTCCTCGCTTGCGCGTACGATGACCGCCGTGAATGAAGAATTTGCAGGAGACGATGAAGTGATCAACGAGGGAGACACTGTGGCGTTTATTCCGCCCGTAAGTGGGGGATAAGAACAGTAAACCATCATAAAATGGGAGACCTGTCAAATGTTAAAAAAACTATTTAAAAGTAAATCCGATGAAGACACGATCGTCGCGCCAATGTCTGGGAAAGTCATCAAACTGGAAGACGTGCCCGATCCAACGTTTTCAGAGAAAATGATGGGCGATGGTGTTGCCATTGAGCCGTCGGATGGGAAGGTTTTAGCCCCGGTAAAAGGGAAAGTCGTGCAAATTTTTCCGACGAAGCACGCGGTTGGCATTGAAACAGAGCAAGGTGTGGAACTTTTGATTCATATTGGATTGGAAACCGTGTCGATGGACGGCGATGGATTTGAAGGCCACGTGGAAGAAAATGATAAAGTGAAGCCAGGCACGCCCCTCGTTACGTTTGATATGGAGAAAGTGCAGGAAAAAGCAGCCAGCACGATCAGCCCTATAATTATCACGAATGGGCAGGATAAAGATCAAATGGAATTGTCGAATGAAACAGAGGTTGAAGCAGGAAAAACAACACTTTTTACGTATCGCAGAGACTCCTGATGGGGGTCTTTTTTTAAGGATTCTAAAATCTTGGCAGCTATAAAACGTTTATGAAGCTCAGATCGGACGGAGCGCGTTTCGGTTGGGCCGTCATGAAGCCCGAAATCGGAGAAAGCGCTCCGTATCGGTCGCCATGAAGCGCTCATGAAGCCCGAAACTGGAGAAAGTGTCCCGTATCGGTCGCCATGAAACGTTCATGATGCCTGAAAAGAGAGACTACGCCTCCGTGCGGTCGCCATGAAGCATTATAAAGTCTGGAATCAGGTCTATCCCTTCCCCTGTTGACCCTGCAATTGGCTTAGGCCCTGTTTATTGTTAAAAAGCGTTCACTTCGAATGTTGGTCCGGCCATAACGCGATATGGTAAAATGGTCCTGAGTAAATATTGGAGGCTTACCATGGCTTTGTACGATTGGCTCGTATTTATCCATATATTTTCAGCGATCGCCGGCATGGGTCCGGGGTTTGCCATGACTTTTATGACCCGTGGTGCACGGACGATGGCGGAGTTAAACCACGCATTTCGATTACGTCATCGATTGCACCGGTTTGTCATGATTGGCGGGATTTTGCTGCTGATTACCGGGATATGGATGGGTGCTTTGCAGCCCGCGCTTTTTCAGCAAGGTTGGTATATCACGAGTTTAGTTTTGTTTCTCGTCGCTTTAGCGTTTGGCCCACTCGTGTTGGCGCCTCGATCCAAGCCGGTCAAAGCTATGTTAAACGAACATAAAGGCGATGATATTCCGGAATCATATTACGCTCATTCCCGAACGCTGTTTTTCTTTGAACATGTCCTCAACAGTCTCTTTTTAATCATTATTGTGCTCATGATTTTGAAGCCTTTTTAAGTGGGGTGATGAAATGAAACGAATCATTCTCAATATATGTGGCTCAATATCAGTCGCTTTAGGCGTGCTCGGAATTGTACTGCCCTTGTTGCCGACAACACCGTTTCTATTGTTAGCGGCAGCTTGCTACGTTAGAAGTTCAGATAAATTGTACCACTGGTTAACCACGAATAAACATTTTGGCCCTTATATAAAAAATTACCGTGAAGGAAAAGGGATCCCATTAAAAGCAAAAGTGACGGCAGTCGTGGTTTTATGGGTCTCTTTGGCTTTCACGATCTTTTTAATCATTCCTTTGATTAGCATTCAATGGCTTCTGTTTTTCATCGGCGCGTGCGTGACCTGGTATATCCTCAAGCAAAAGACACTATATTTAAGCGAAGCGTCGCGCAACGAACAACAGACTGAATGATAATAATACAATCACGATTACCCACGCCCAGGCAAGTGTCGTGTCCCCGGCTTCCAACGCTGTAAAGATGGCGATCGGCATCGTTTGCGTACGACCTGGAATATTGCCCGCGAACATAAAAGTGGCTCCGAATTCGCCGAGCGCCCGGGAAAAGCTGAGGATGAGACCGGTGACGAGGGAACGGGAAATCAATGGCAGCGAAATATAAATAAATACTTGCCATTCATTAGCCCCGCTCACCCGTGCTGCTTCCTCGATTTCAGGTTCGATTGCTCCCATTCCAGTCTTGACGGCTTGATACATGAAAGGGAAACCGACAACGACGGCGACGAACACGGTTGCACTCCATGTAAACATCAGGGACTGTTCGAAGAAGAAATCAAGGATTTGCCCTGCCCATCCGCTTGAACCAAAAATAATAATGAACAAAAAACCGATAACGGTTGGCGGCAGGACGGTAGGGAGCATAAACAGCGTCTCTACAGCCGTTTTGCCCGGGAAGCGCGTGCGAAACATCCAGCGGCCGAGGAGCGTGCCGAGCACAAAGATGATGACGAGCGCTGTAAAGGCGGTCTGAACTGAGATCAAGACCGGGCTCCAAAATTCATTCATTCTTCGACCACCTCGTATCCATATGCTTCGTAGACGTCTTTGGCTTCATCACTGACGAGATAATCATAAATCTTCGCAGCGGCTTCCGGATGATCCGTGTCACGGACGATGCCGATGGGGTATAAAATGTCAGCGTGCAGATTTGCACTAATCGTCTCCCTCGTTTCGACCCGATTAGAAGCTTCTGCATCCGTTTTAAACACAAATCCTGCATCTACACTGTTTTCTTCATTGTACGTGAGCACTTGTCGAACGCTCCTAGCTTGTACGATGTTATCTTCTAATTCCTCCCACATGTGCATGTTTTCCAACGCTTCTTTTGCGAATGTTCCTGCAGGTACACTTTCGGGAGTGCCTATGGCAATGGTTGCAATGTTTGCTTTTGTTAGCTCTTCGACAGCGTCGATGGGCGTTTTTGTATTCGTGGGTTGGATTAAAACGAGATCGTTTGTCAGCAAATGTTCCGCTTGTTCCGGCTTGATTTTATCCGCTTCGACTAACGCGTTGAAATCCGCTTCCGATGCCGATAAAAAAATATCGAAGGGGGCGCCTTGCTCAATTTGCCGTTGCAATGATCCCGATCCGCCAAATTGAAAGACGACGTCAATGTGTTCTTCTTGGTTTTCGATTTCTTTTTCCAAATCCCGAAGTGCATCTTGCATGCTGCTAGCTGCAGCTACCTGAATTTCGACGGTATCGTCTTCCTCCATTGAACAGGCGGAAAATAGCGTCAGCATGATTATGTAAAGAGAAGCCTTCAGAGGAGACCGAAGACTTCTAAGCAAGGGCAAGAATTTTTTCATTTCGTTCTTTTCGCTCCCGGGTTTCTGCAAGGTCGTATTTTTTCAATAAATGGAAGAGTTCGTTTAACGTTTCCTGGGATTGTTCCTGATTCAACAGGTGAGCGGCTTTAACATAAATGTTTTCCGGTAAATAAGGGTGTTGGTTGTCCAGTTTCTCTTTGACCTGTTCCGGTGTGTGGTCGATTGGGCAAGAAGACGCCATGATGGGACACTCCTTTCTTTGTTCCATTATTCCACAGATGGCAGTGGATGAAAAGATATCGCTGTATGTTAAAATGGAGATGAACAAAGGAGTGGTACGATGAAACGCGCAGGTATTGTGGGCGGTCTCGGACCGGAATCGACGGTGGATTATTACCAGTCATTTATCCATATGTATCAGGAAAACGTGAGCAGTAATAAAGTGCTGCCTGAACTTTTTATTAACAGTATTAACATGTATAATATCTTCCATTATATTAGCGAAAATCAAATGGATGAATTAGTCAATTATGTCGGCGGCGCGGCGCAAAAATTGGAGGAGATCGGCGCCGATTTTGTGATTATCGCGGCCAACACGCCGCACATCGTCTTTGATGAGGTGCGCGAGCAGGTCAACGTGCCGATGATCAGCATCGTGGAAGCGACCTATGCCAAAGCAGATGAGCGAGGATTGCAAAATGTAGGATTGCTTGGTACGAAATTCACGATGGAACATGATTTTTTTAAAAAACCTTTTTTGGCAAGCGATAAAAAAATCGTCGTCCCGACGGAACATGAACAAGCATTTCTGCACGAAAAAATTGTGGATGAATTGGAAAATGGCATCGTAAAACAAGACACGAAGGACGCGTTTCTGAAAATCATTAACCGGATGATTGGGGAAGAAAACCTCGACGGTCTGATTTTAGGCTGCACGGAATTGCCGATGATTTTGAATAAAGACGATGTTGATGTTGCCCTGTTGGATACAATGGAGATTCACGTCGACAAAATGGTAGAGCAGGTTTTCGAATGAAAGAATGGGTCGGAACGTGCTCCCGATGCGAAAAAGATGTCTATTGTCTGGATGGTTTCCTGAACGGCGTTTATAAAGACGGCAAACTCTATTGTTTTCCTTGCGAAAATGAAGAAGAATAAAGCCTGTGAGGTGCTACGCAACCTCATGGGCTTTTTTTAGTAGGTAAGAAAGTATAAATCAACTTTCTTACCTACATAAGTGCAACTAAGGCTTTTCGCCATAAAAGCTTGGCGAAAAGCCAAGTTTTCTAATACCAATCCCACCTCCAATCTCTAGAAAATTAGGGAGTCTCCCGCGATGAATCGGGATATTCCCTAATACCCCCCGGAGACGCTCTCTTCCTATAATAAAAGTATCACGGACTTCAAGGGAGAATGCATATGGAAACAATGAATGAGACCCCTATTAAAAGGTCTCAACGGCCACGCTTACATATTTTTGCTTCGAAATTTGCCAAAGCGATGTTTATCACCATCATGGCTATTGCGGTTTTATCGTTTATCGGCACGCGAATGTTCACGCATGTGGATTTGAATTTGTACGGCTATATGGTAGGAACGGTCGTGTTTCTTGGCGGGATGTTTTACCGCTTTATCGCCTGGTCGGAACGGCCACCGACGAAAATTTTGTTGAAAAAAGGAATTCGTGTGTTGTTTTTGGGTTCCACTCCGAAAACAACCGTTGAACATCTGGGAACGTATCGATTTATTTGGAATCGAGGCCTTTATCGCTGGATCCAGCACGTGATGTTGGGATGGGGGACGATTCTCGCCTGCCTGATCACCTTCCCGCTCGTGTTCGGTTGGATGTATTTCACGATGGAAGAAAACGGCACGTACACCGTTGTCGCCATGGGAATGAACCTTATGCAAATCAGCGCGGATGGCGTTATGATCTTCCTGTTTTCCAACGGGCTGAATATTGCCGGGGTGATGGTGACGATTGGCGCTGCCATGGCCATTTACAGGCGTCGGAAAAACATGCAGGCAAGGGCTGAACAAAGCTTTCTTTACGATTATTTGCCGTTGTATCTTCTTTTGTTTGTCAGTGTCACAGGATTGCTCTTAACCTTCAGCAACATTGCTTTACACGGCTGGGGGCATTATACGATGTCGCTCATTCACCAGTTTTCCGTCATTGTCACGTTGATTTATGTGCCGTTTGGAAAGCTTGCCCACGTGCCCTTCCGTCCGCTCAGCATTTTTGCAAAAAATTATCGGGAACATTACGGCAACCAATCCATGAAAAAATGTAAAGTTTGCGGCGAAAATTTCGTTTCTACGGAACAGTCCAATGACGTGATCGATGTTCTGAAGATGAACAACATTGATTTTCAAATGGAGGATGGCTTCCATTTAGCCGAACTTTGCCTGCCGTGCCGCAGAAAGTACCGTTTGTCGAGATTTTCAGGTGTTCCCACTCATGGGATCAAAGCTAAGGAGGCCAATCAGCATGCCGAAGGATAAATTTTTTCGGGATATAGAAAATATGCATCATCCCGATGAAACGTTAGTAAAAACGCATTGCAGTTATTGCGGGATGCAATGCGGGATGAACTTAAGGGTGAATACGAAAACGAATAAAATCATTGGTGTGGAACCTCGTTACGATTGGCCGGTAACGGTTGGGAAAATGTGCCCGAAAGGCGTGACCGCCTATCAGCAAACGAATCATGAGGATCGTATCCTCCGCCCGCTCATTCGCGATGATGCTTCTTTAAAAGGAACGAAAGAAGGATTTCGCGAGGCGAGCTGGGAAGAAGCCTACGATAAAATCACCGACAATTTCAAGCAACTGCAAACACGTTACGGGAAAAACAGCCTTTCCGTGTTTAGCGGCGTATCAATGACAAATGAAAAATGTTATTTAACCGGTAAGTTCGCGCGCGTCGCGCTCGGGACGAAATACATCGACTACAACGGACGCTTTTGCATGTCCAGTGCCGCCGGCGGATTTTTACGATCGTTCGGGGTCGATCGGGGCTCGACGTTGCCATGGACCGACATTCACGAGACCGATTGTCTATTCATCGCCGGGAGCAACACAGCGGATTGCCATCCGACGTCAATGTTTCGCGTTTGGGAAGTGCAAACAAGAGGCGGTTACCTTATTGTCGCCGATCCCCGTGAAACTCCGATCGCGAGGCGGGCCGACATTCACCTTGATTTACGGCCGGGCACGGATCTTGCGCTCGCGAACGGCATTTTGCATCTTTTGATAAAAAATAACGATACAGACGATGCTTTCGTGGAAAAGCACACGAACGGTTTTGAAGAAACAAAAGAAGTGGTGAAATCTTTCACTCCGGAATACACAAGTGAGATCACCGGTATAGAGAAGGATAAAATTATCCGTGCCGCACACATTTACGGAAAAGCCCCGAACGCAATTGTCATGTTCGCACGCGGCATTGAGCAGCAGCGTAAAGGGGTCGATAACGTGTCGGCTTATACGAACCTTGCGCTCGTCACCGGGAAAATCGGGCGCCCGAAAGCCGGCGTCGCTACGTTTACCGGTCAGGGGAACGGGCAAGGCGGACGAGAACACGGTCAGAAATCAGATCTGCTCCCGGGCTACAGAAAGATTACCGACCCGGAGAATGTCAAAGCCGTGAGCGAAGTATGGGGCATTGACCCGGAAGAAATGCCGGAAGAAGGCGTTTCCGCTTACGAGATGATCGAGTTGATGGCGCAAAAAGAGATTCGCGGATTGTACTTATTATGCTCGAACCCTGCCGTTTCTGCGCCCAATCTCAATTTTGTCAAACAAGCATTGAAAACCCTTGATTTTATGGTCTGTTCCGACTTTTTTATATCCGAATCGGCGGAGTTTGCCGACGTGATTTTGCCGGCAGTAAGTTGGTCGGAAGATGAAGGCACGGTCACTAATCTTGAAGGGCGGATCATTAAAATCAACAAAGCGCAAGAACCAATCGGAGAATCAAAGCCGGATTGGCAAATGCAAGTTGAACTTGCGGAACGGTTGGACAGAGGACAATATTTTACGCATTTGCAAACGGCTGAGGATATAGCTGATGAATTTAGGCGCGCCACCAAAGGCGGGGTCGCCGATTATTACGGGGCAACCTGGGACAAAATCGATAAACAGGATGGTGTCTTTTGGCCTTGTATAGATGAAAAAGACACGGGAACACCTCACATGTTTCTAGACAAGACATTTTATCATCCCGACGGAAAGGCAAAAATTTGCGCCCTTCCTTACCGCGGAGCCGGCGAAGAACCGGATGGGGACTACCCACTGTATTTAACGACCGGGCGTGTCGTCTATCATTATTTATCCGGCAACCAGACCCGCCGAATTCCGTTTCTCTCCGATATGGCCCCGGAGCCTTATGTGGAGATGCATCCGGATACGGCTCGCGCATACGGATTGGCGCACGAGGAAGCGGTTCGGCTCACGACGCGGAGAGGGGCAACAGTGTTTAAAGTGAAAATCACCGAGGCCATTCGTCCGGATACGCTGTTCGTCCCCTATCATTATGGCCATGAAGAAGCGATTAACTTGTTAACGAACGCAGCGCTTGACCCCATCTCGAGGATGCCCGAGTTCAAAGTTTGCGCGGTACGCATGCACAAATTGGAAGCTGAGAAGGTGTAGATCATGATGAAAAGAAGACTGTATATCGAACTGGAAAATTGCATTGGCTGCCGCGCTTGCCTGGCGGCTTGCACGCAATGCGGCGGTCATGAACAACGCAACCGCAATTATGTGTATGACATCAATCCGTTTGTGGACACGCAGACGATGCCGCTCATGTGTTTGCACTGTGAAGACCCGCCTTGTGCCCGCAGTTGCCCGGCACAAGCGATTCAAATTCATGAATCGGGAGCCGTATTGTCGGCCATGGCGGAGAAATGCATTGGTTGTCAAAATTGCACGATTGCTTGTCCTTACGGCATTCCTAAATTTGATGAAGAACAAAACCTAATGTATAAATGCGACCTTTGCATTGATCGCACGCAATATGACATCCCGCCGATGTGCGCCAGCGTGTGTCCGTCGAATACATTGCAATGGCTCACGGAAGAAGAAATCGAGAACAAACAGCGCCGTCATGATCTGGATAACGGCAAATGGGTGGCGAGCATGCCGCCTTTGGAAAACGAAACGAACGTGAAAATTAATCTTCCCGGTATTTTGCAGGGGACGGAAAAACTGTTTTAAAAGGGGGGCGACGAAAATGACAGAGCAAAATAAACCTTATGAAGAGGATAATTATACGCATAATATTCACCGCAACAGAGAGCGGACGCTTGACCGGCGTGGGTTTATGAAAACAATGGTTGGGGCAGCAGGCGTTTTCGCCGTAAGTTCCTTGCCTTGGGGCGGCGTGGCAGCCCGGGAATTGTGGAATTTTGCTGATGATGAAGACGAGCGGCAAAAAATCGCCAATGTCACCGATGTGCCGGTCGGTGAATCGTTCGATTTTACGTACCCGACGGAGCATGACAGCGCGCTCCTCATTCGGCTTGCCGAGAACGATTATGTTGCTTACCAAAACGCCTGCACACATCTTCAATGTCCTGTTTTCTGGGAAAAAGAAAGTTGGGAAATGATCTGTCCCTGCCATCACGGATACTTTAGCGCCGAAACCGGTGAGCCGACGGGCGGTCCGCCAAGGCGGCCGCTCCCGGAAATTGAATTGCAAGTGCAGGATGGAACCATTTACGCAGTGAAGGTGAAACGTTATGAAGCGTAGCTATGTGGGTGTGCTAGCCCTTTGTCTCGTGTTGTTACTTAACATCGTTTTTTTGCAATTGGCCGTCCATCAATTTTTTTTCGAACGATACACGCTCGTTCTTATCTACGTTGCTCTTAATATTTTATTGTTTCCGATCGCTTTGTGGATCTATAAAAAAGAAAAAAATCAAACGATGAATTCGGGCTAAATGTGGAGTTTAGGACATCTTATCCGTTATGAGGATGAAAACAGACAAAAATTATCCGAAAAGGGTGTTGATCCAGTGGAAAGCAAAGAATTTCAACCATTGCAACGGGAGCAGATCCCTGTCTGGGTTTGTATCCGCGATGAACATAACAGAGAGGGGGCTCCATGGGTGATGAAAACGATGGAACAAATATCCTTCTGTCCGGATCACACTCATTTACGGTTCTATTTTCAAGACGGAACTTTTTTAGCTGTCCCGCTTGCCTCGACGGTGCAGCAAACGGGCAAGGAATGGTGCGCTCGTGATCGGGAAACCGGGCTTTCGTATTTGATTAAAATGGAGGAGAAAGTATATGCGTGAAAAAATCCAGCTACCATTACAGACGGCGAATTTTGTCGTTGGCTTCATGGTATGGGTGCTCATATCTTCATTAATTCCACATATACAAGAAGATATCGCCCTTACCTCCAATCAAGTCGCTTGGGTTACCGCCATTCCCGTCATCTTGGGGTCAATCTTACGCGTGCCGATGGGTTGGTTAACAAATTTGTTTGGGGCGCGGACGATATTCGTCGCCAGCTTCGTACTTCTCTTATTACCTGTCTACTATATAAGCATAGCGACTACGTTGACTGATTTAATCATCGGTGGCTTGTTTCTCGGGATCGGCGGGGCGGTGTTTTCCGTTGGTGTCACTTCATTGCCGAAGTACTATCCGAAAGAGCGGCAAGGCCTAGTGAACGGCATTTACGGCGCGGGGAACATCGGCACGGCGATTACGACTTTTTCTGCGCCGGCCATCGCGGTTGCGATCGGCTGGCAAGCAACGGTTCAACTTTATATGGTGCTTTTAGGCCTTTTTATTCTCATGACCTTTTTCTTCGGCGATAAAAAGGAAGAAAAAATAAAGACATCGATGGCGGAACAAATCAAAGGGGTTTACCGAAACGAGAAACTATGGCTTTTCAGCTTGTTTTATTTTATTACGTTTGGTTCATTTGTGGCGTTTACAGTATTCCTCCCAACGTTTCTTGTCAATCATTTCAGCTTGGAGACTGTGGATGCCGGCATGCGAACCGCAGGTTTTATTGCCCTTGCCACGCTTCTAAGGCCGATCGGCGGGTGGCTCGCCGATCGTTTCAATGCCATGTATCTTTTAATGGTTGTGTTTGCCGGCTTTACCGTGGCGGCGATTGTCCTTGCTTTTTCCCCGTCCATCGGTTTGTTTACGATTGGTTGCCTGGCGATCGCGGCGAGCGGCGGAATCGGAAACGGCGTCGTTTTCAAACTCGTTCCGTCATATTTCACGGAACATACCGGGATGGTCAACGGGATTGTATCCGCGATGGGCGGGCTTGGCGGTTTTTTCCCGCCGTTGATTTTAACGTCCCTCTACAGTCTCACCGGGCATTACGCCATTGGCTTTATGGCATTGTCACAAGTCTCACTGGCAAGTTTGATCCTCGTGATTTGGCTCCATTATCATGACAAAAATTCCATTCGGGATGAATCAGGCGAGGGGATGCAATACGCCGGTGCCTTCAATGATAGCGGAAAATGAAAATACGATACGAGGAGATGACGCTATGGAACAGCAAACAGTACACGCGAGCCGTTACATGATACAATCACAGGAAGAAGAATTAAAAAGGGTCAGTGACGAACTTCATGACGGCATTTGCCAACGTCTATATAGCATTCATATCGGACTTCACGCGATTGAATCGGCACTCGAAGGTTCGGATTTGAAACAGTATGTCCTGCAAATGTCAGGTGAGCTGTCGAGCGCGATTCTGCAATTACGTCATTTGTCGGAAGAACTTTATCCCCCTACGCTAACGACATTAGGGTTAACACCTGCGATGAAAAATTATGCCCAATTGTTCACGTCAACGTTTGGCGTTGTTGTCGAGATTTCCTCGAATGGACCGGAAAAAATCTTGTCCGAACAAAAAAGTTTAAATGTTTTTCGCGTTTGTCAGGAAGCGTTGATCAATATTGCAAAATATGCGGAAGTTGCAACGGCTTCGCTCCAGTTCACATGGGAAGAAGAAACGTTGAAAATAGTGATAGAGGACGCCGGGAAAGGGTTTGATGCAAAGGATGTCCAATTTTTGGGGATCGCGGCGATGAAGAAACGAATGCGTCTCGCCGAAGGCGATTTCCAACTTTCATCCCAGCTTGGCAAGGGCACAAAGATCATGCTGTCATTATCCATCTGAAAGAACAGGAGGGGTGTCCAGTTGATACGGGTACTGTTAGTCGATGACCACGCGGTCGTGCGCATGGGATTAAAAATGTTATTGAATTCTCTCGAAGACATGGAAGTTGTCTCAGAAGCCTCGGAAGGCAATGAGGCAATTGAAAACGCGCATGAAACGCGGCCGGATGTCATTTTGATGGACTTTAGCATGCCGCACGGAAAAGACGGTTTATCTGCGACGGAAGAATTAAAAAACCAACTCCCTGACACGGCGATTTTGATTTTGACGATGCACGATGATGAAGAATATTTATTTCGGGCGGTACAGGCCGGTGCTTCCGGGTGCGTGTTAAAGAGTGCTCCTCACGAAGAGTTGATTCAAGCGATTCGAAATGTCAGCAACGGCGAAGCATATTTAACCCCTTCCGCAACGAAACGGTTAATGGATGAATACTTAGGAGCAATGAAAGAGCATGGGACGGATGTTTACCAACAGCTTTCCGCCCGGGAAAAGGAAGTCCTGACATTGATTGCGAAAGGGTACGCGAACAAAGAAATCGCCGAACAGCTTTACATTAGTGTAAAAACCGTGGAAGCCCACAGAAGCAAACTCATGGACAAGCTGCAAATGAAAACAAGGCCCGAGTTGGTTTCTTACGCATTAAAGAAAGGATTGCTCGGCAGTGCCATCCAATAAACTTATTGATTTAAAGACGGATCTTGGTTGTGACTTCGTCGGCATCGCCCTTAGAGATCAAAATCTTGTCGATATTACTTGGCCCTACGCTGTTGGCTATACGAACGATAAATACTTTCGTATTAAACTTCGTTATGGAAAAGGACTCGCCGGCCAAGTGATGAGCAGTTGCAGTGCGATGGAAATCAACCGTTTTCCCGATAACGTACGCGGCAAAGCGACAGACTACCCTATTATGTTGGCAGAAAAGCTGGTGTCAGCCTTTTCCGTTCCCATATTAAGGGACGGGAAAGCGGCAGGTGTTTTGCTTGCCGGTTACCGGACGGCTCATGACTTCCATGCAGCGGAAAAAAAGAAAGTGGAGCAAGCAGCTGTTGGCGTTTCAAAGGAGGTTTTCGAGCATGGAGAGCAGGGATAAAAAAACGGAACCGGAAGCAACGATCGTCATCGATGCCCTTTCAACGATTCAATCGATTAATCCGGAAGCGCTAAGGATTTTCAGTCGTTCTGCCGAAGAATTAGATGGTCAACCCATTCAAAGGCTTATACCGAAATTCAAACCTCATCGTCTCGAAGAAGATCGGCCCGCTCTTCAGTTCGGAGAAAGCAGCAAGGGTGAGCGCGTGCCTCTTTTTCTTCGCAAACATTCATTTACGCTGAAAAAGGAAAACTATACGCTTTTAATTTTACAATATACCCAAAACTATCCCGTGTCCGATACAGATCCGGAGAAAATATTCAAGGAACTCTTGGATACGAAATTTGCCCTTGATAAATCAACGATTCTGGCGATTACTGATCAAAAGGGCATCATTCAATATGTGAACAAAAAGTTTTGTGAAGTGTCGCAGTATTCACGGGAGGAATTGATTGGCCGGGACCATCGCGTCGTGAATTCCGGCTATCATTCAAAAGATCTTATCCGTGATCTCTGGCGTACGATCGCGAGGGGCCGCGTTTGGACCGGGGAATTAAAAAACAAGGCAAAAGACGGCAGTTTTTACTGGGTCGACTCGACGATCGTTCCCTTTTTAAATGAAGAGGGGAAACCATATCAATATCTGGCCATACGTTTTGAAATTACGGAACGAAAACGAGTGGAGGAAGAATTGCAACAAACGATGATGAAAATCATGGACGTTCAGGAAGAAGAGCGGCGCAAACTCTCGATGGAACTGCATGATGGCATCGGGCAAAATTTATATAGCCACCTGATTACGATCAATCGACTGCATGCTGTGAAGGCCCACCCACTCATTGAACAGTTGCGTGATGAAGCCTCTGCGCTCATTGAAGAAGTGCGGGAAATATCGTGGGAGCTCCGTCCGTCCGTGCTCGATGACCTTGGCCTCGTCTCCGCCCTTCGCTCGTTTTTTAATCGTTACAGGGAACATTACAACATCCATATTTCTTTTGATTATTCGCTGACCCGGCACTTGCCCGATCATGTTGAAACGGCGATTTACCGAATGGTTCAGGAATCACTGACTAATATCCGAAAATATGCAAACGTGGATGAGGCCTCTGTTGCGGTAAATGAAGATGACGAATGTATTCACGTTAAAGTCGAAGATAGCGGCATTGGCTTTGAGAAAAACCAGGCTCGCTCCGGGGTCGGGTTGGTGAGCATGGAAGAAAGGGCTAAATCCGTGAATGGAGCGTTGCGTTTAACGACAGCACCGGGAATGGGCACAACGGTTGAGTTACAAGTGCCGTTGACGCAAATAGCTACGGCAGAAAAGTTATAGGAGGATCTACCGATGAATGTGAAAAATATCCATGATGCTAAACGATATGATGACCATCGATTGGGAAAGCAAACGCTGTTTGAAGCCGGCAAAAGCAAGGTGATCGTCTTTACCTTTATGCCCGGGCAAGAACTTCCCACTCACGGGCATCCTCATGCCCAGGCGTATGTGCTCGTTCTTGAGGGTAACGGCGTCTGTCAGATTGATGAAACAGAACATGCCATTCGGGCAGGCGACGCGCTTCATTGCGATAAAACAGAGACGATTCGCCTTGAAAATACCGGAGACGAGCCGATGAGCGTGTACGTTGTGTTGGCGCGGGAACCGAAAACGGAGGGCTGAATGCATGGTGGGGTAAAGCCCTCGGGGGTGCATTTGGATCCGAGGGCTGAAAAATGGAGTAGCGGCGGTTAATTACTTCCCTTTTGATCTTTGATTTCCTCCAAGTCATCTTCAGTGATACTCGTCATTTTAATAATTTCTTGAGCTGAAGGAGGCTTGCTCACATCAAATCTCCTTTTATCTTCTTTTAGCTCACATTTGACCTTTGATTTCCTCCAACTCTTGTTCACTAAGACCTGTCATTCTCGTAACAGTTGCCGTCGGAAATCGTTCACTCAACATTGCTTCAGCAATTTTCTTTTTTTCTTTCAGCCTTTCTCTTTCACTTATTTCCTCTTCTTCCTTTCTCAACCTTTCAAATAAAGGTTTGAACGTAGGGGGATCGGGAAACGAAGTATTATGCATAGGGTTCACCTCCTCTTCTGCTGTTGAGTTAAACTCGTCTTGTAGCTTTTGGTTCATTTCCTCTGGCACGGCGAGTAAAAAATCGACAAACGATATCAATGAAGTGGTTTCCTCTTGCGAATATTGTTTGTGATGGATAATCAAATCGAACAGCTGACGTTTGAATTGATAGCGGTCATTGGCGTTGTTTTCACTTTTTAACGCGTATTTACCGGCTAATACAACAAGGGCAAAGGGGTTATTTGATCGCAGTAAGCTCTTTCATCCTTCGTCCATATCTTATAGGTGTTGTAGGCATAGGTGAGACTCGTTCCGTGGAAATGGTAGTCGTATGATGTGGGATGGAACGATCGGTTGGCGTCGGTGAGGAGGGCAATGGCGTAAATTTTTTGGTCATACTTGTCAAAAATACGGTAAAAATATTGAAACATCCGCTCCGAGAAATGATCCTCTTTGTCGCGTTGAACCTCCACATGAACAAGAATCCACTGTTCTTTTCCGTCTTTCAGATGAACTTGCATGAGTTTATCCGAATATTTTGTCCCTTTTTTCTCCGGGAAAGTTCGCTTAAGTTCCTGTTCCAGGGAGTCTGGCTGTTTGCTCCAATCCAGTTGTTCGTAAAGGTCGGGAGCAAAAATAACATGAATGGCTCAAACAGATCGGTGATCACTCTTTTCCATAGGCCGTCATGGTCCAAGTACGGGGCAGGTTCTTCCTGGACAAGTGTGGGCAGCGCGTTTGTCATTATTTTACCACATCCTTGGTGTGATTATGAATGATCTTATAAGCAGGATAGCATAAGCCAAAAAACAAAACAAGTGTTCCTGGTTATATTTTTCGAAAAAATAATACAAAAGGAAAGGCAAGTACTGGATCGCATAAATCAATCGAAGGCAGCCAAAATTAATGAAGGTAAGGATCATGTCATGTGATCTTTTTAAATAAAAACCACTTGGAGGCGTTCCGATGAGCGAAGTTATTCGTCCCGAAGTTGAAGCTAACGATCACGCGGTTGCTGAGGAAGTGCATGAGTTGAAACAGCAGCTGAAGCAAATGCAACAACAACAAAATCAACAGTCGTCCGGTCAGCAATCATCCGGTCAACAGCAACCTTCGAACCAACAGTTGGATTCGTTGGTCCAACAACTGCAACAGTTCAGTGACCAAACGACACAACAGAGCCAGCAAGCGGATCAACAACTTCAGCAGTCCATGCAACAAGCGGTAGACATTCTTAGCCAGGGGTTGCAAACCGTGCAATCCAATCAAGCTTTAAGCCAGGTGAATCAGGCTTTGAAACAGGCGGAACAACAACTTGACCAAATCAGCCAACAGTCTCAGCAACAGCAACAACAGCAGCAACAAAACCAGCAAAATCAAATGGGACAACAAAGCTCCCAAGGAATGCAAGGACAAGGACAACAGCAAGGCTCGCAGGGATCGCAGGCTTCTCAAGGATCCCAAGGAATGCAAGGATCTCAATTTCAATAACGCCTCCCATGGCCATATAACGCTACTTTGGCGTTATATGGCCTTTTGCGTTAACATGGACGAAGGAGGGTGTGGGAGAATGAGGAACTTGGAAGGGAAACATGTAGCGATAACAGCTTCACGCAAAACCGATGAAATGCAGACGCTTTTACATAAACAAGGAGCGACCAGTGATGTACGGCCAATGCAAGGAACCGTCAACCAGGAGAAGGAGAAGGAGAAGGTGATACAGGCCATTGAGAAAGCGGCGCCGAAACGCGTTGACTGGTTTATTTTCACGACCGGCATCGGTGTCGCAACACTTATGGAGGGGGCCGATGAAGCAGGAGTGACAAATGAATTTTTGACAAAAATAAAGTCCGCTCGTGTCGCCGCACGCGGATATAAAACCGTTGCGGCTTTAAAAAAAATGGATGTTGATGTTGATATCCGCTCGGATGATGGCACAACCGCAGGGTTAATGGAACAACTGAAAGAAGTTAATTTTTCCGGGAAGCACGTGATCGTTCAGCAATATGGTTTGCCGTCGCCCGTGCTAGACCATTTTTTAGAAAAGCAGGGGGCAACGGTCACCACGTGGTTGCCTTATATTCATGAAGCCCCGGAGCATGAGGCAGTGGACCATTTTATTCGGGAGCTGGTGTCGGAAAATAAATATGATGCCGTTTGTTTTACGACCGGTTTGCAAGTAAAATCATTGTTTCACCGCGCGAAGGATAACGGGGATCATGAGCAGTTGCTCGATCTTTTGGAAAATAAAACCATAGCCACTGCTGTCGGTAAGGTAACGGCGGAAGCGCTCGTTGAGGAAGGGGTGAATCGGGTCGTCACGCCCTCAATGGAAAGGATGGGAGCGATGGTTGTTGAACTCAGTCGGTATGTGAATGAAGGAGAAGGCAGGGCATGAAAGCATTAAAAAAGGAGGCGGTTTAAAATGGTTCAACGGATCATGAGCGCGACCAAAACAATGCTCAAGGACGCCCTTCATGAGCAAGGCTTTACCCATCTTAACGTTCGAACACACGGATCCCATCTCATCATCTATTCCGAGGAAGACGGGGTAAAAGTCAATCGCTCGAGACTGACCCGATTCAACCCCGAGACGTACGAACTGAATATGTATAACCATCGCGGGGAATGGGAAGCCACCCCTTATAGTGGTACGATGGCTGATATGCTCACCGTAATGACCGAAAAATTCCCGATCGCACTCGAGAAAACGTCGCAAGCCATTTTATACGTTGGACACGGAAGCCGTGTAAATGAAGGCAATGGGCAATTTATAATGTTTATTGATCATGTGAAAAAAAATTATGAAAAAGAATTGATTCAAGAAGTCGCCTATATTGAATTGGTTTCACCGACCATTTTGGAAGGCATCGAAGCGTGCATAAAACAAGGCGCGACGAAAATTGCAGTCGTGCCGGTATTGCTGCTAAGCGCTTCCCATGCAATCGTGGATATTCCCCGTGAACTGGAAAGGGCAAAGGACACATACCCTGGAGTTACATTTTCTTACGGAAGACCCTTTGGCATTGAAAATGACGTGATCGATGTGGCTGTTAGTCGATTGACAGACGCCGGATTGCCGGTATTGGGAGAAAATCAAGAGCGTGAAGACTGCACAGTGTTGGTCGTAGGCAGGGGATCTAGCGACGGAAACCAGCCGAGCGATGTTGCGAAAATCGCCCGCTTGATCTATGAAAAAGTTGCCTGTAATAATGTGGAGACATGTTTTTTGGCCGCTACAACGCCAACGGTCGAGCAAGGTCTCGCGAAAGTGGAAAAACTGGAAGCGCCGCGTGTGTATGTGTTGCCTTATTTACTGTTTACCGGGGTGTTGATGAAAGAGTTGGGCGAGATGCTCCGTGACCGTGAAGGGTGGACGGATACCCGTTATACGCTTTGTGATTTTCTCGGTTCCGACGATGGATTGAGCGGCGTTTTGGCTAGGCGGACAGAAGAAACATTGAACGATAGAGGGCGTGTGTATGCATGAGCGCGCTCCCTTTTATGCTAGAAATGAGAGAACTGAGTTGTGTTGTCGTTGGTGGGGGCGAGGTGGCCTGCCGAAGGATAAAACCGTTATTGGAAGCAGGGGCACGGGAGCTCGTCGTTGTTGCCCCAACGCTTAATGAAGAGCTGCTGAGGTTGCAGCAAGAAGATGGGTTCAAGTGGGAACGTCGCTCGGCGGTGGCTTCGGAAGTGTTTTTATGTGATATGGTGTTTTTATGTACGGACCAGCCGGACTTACATAGCGCGATTAAGAAAAATAAAGCCCCGCGGCAATTCGTGTATTTGGCTGATGATGCCGGTGAGGGGAATTTTTACATACCGGCCCGGATTAATGACGGGTTGCTGACGGTGAGCGTATCAACTGCAGGCGCCAGTCCTTCGTATACGAAAAGGGTAAAGGAGGCAATTGAGCATGTACTACCGAGGAACGCGGGGGACGAATTAGCTTTTTTGCAGGAGGCACGCGGGAGGGTTATTCAGATGAATGTTTCGAAAGAAAAGAAGTTGGCATTGTTGAAGGAATTGGCGACGTCTGAGTTTTTGCAGGATGAACGGAGGGAAGAGAGATTTGAGGAATATGTGCGGGAAATAGGGCATAAAAAATAAGAATTTTTCTATTTGAAAAAGGAACTAGTGTTCTGTATCATGGCATTATAGGATGAAACAACATAGGGGAGGTGTATCCATGCAGGAAGAGCGTTTAAAAAATATGGAAGGCTATATGGAACAGCTAATTCGAATGGTAGCCGATAACAACAAGATTGTTTCTGAAATGCGGCAAGATTTTAAGGACGAAAAGCAAGTGAACCAGCAAAGGTATGAAGAATTCAAAGACGAAAAGCAATTGAATCAACACCGACATGAAATATTGCTGACAGAATTAAAAAAGCAGAATGCAGACACGGATTATCTTCGCGATCTAGTATCAAAATAAGGAATGGAAATCAATAGAATAAAAACGGCGAACATATAAGGAGTTGCAATGAAATGAGTCTACTGAAAGTTACGGAACTGAAGAAACAGCTGAAAACCTTGGACAACAAAGAGCTGATCAGCATTATATCAGAAATTTATAAAATCAGCCCTGATGCGAAAAAATATTTATCCGTAAAATTTACCGGGGAAGACGGGGTAAATGATTTATATGAAGAAGCGAAGGCAAAGATTGAAGACGAGTTCTTTCCCGAGAAGGGCTTCGGGAAATTGCGGCTAAGGGAAGCGAAGAATGCTATTAACAAGTTCAAGAAATTGACAGGGGATGATTTTAAAGTTGTCGATCTTACCCTTTTCTATGTAGAAAACGGGGTAGATTTCACGAACGAATATGGAGATATTAATGAAAGTTTTTACGATAGTATGGAACGTGCTTATGCTTCCGTCGTACGTTGGTGCAGTGAAGAGGAAGACTATTATCGGCACTTTGCAGACAGGTTACAAAATGTCGTGATCAATACGGATGGTCTTGGCTGGGGATTTCATGATGGGTTGAGTGACATGTATTATTCGCTACCTTGGGTGGAATGACTACGGAGATGTTTAATGTAGCGGGGCCAGTGGTCTATATCAGAAGTTCTTCCCAAAACGCCTATTCACATATCTCCCGATTCTTTGAGGACTGCTAAGGACAACAACCCATCTTTAGAGTCCTCCACTATCGCACCTGAGGACTGACCGGGTTTAAAAACAGCCTTTAGAGTCCTCAGTTGCCAGGCCTGAGGACTGCTAAGGACAACAACCCATCTTTTGAGTCCTCTCTACTATCGCACCTGAGGACTGATCGGGGTCAAAAAATAGCATGTTGAGTCCTCAGTTGCAGCTGGATTTTTTGTGCAGGAAAGAACTCTTGAAACGTTGCGCTAGCCCTGCCACAAAGGATGCCATTATTCACTATACGATCTCTTCAGGCCATCCTTCCCGATTATAAGCCATATCCCAAAACATAAACTCATAGCGGCTCGTGTTCAGAAAAATAGCCTCCAGTCGGTCCAGCTCCGCTTCGGGTTTGCCTTCCGTGAGCTCATCAAGCTTCCTGATCAACCAATCGCCAATTTCGCCAAATTCATCGGACGCATACATCCGCACCCATTCGCCGTATTGTTCGTGTTCGGTGGCGCCGGGGATTTTAGCGAGTTCGATGCCAATTTCATAATAGCTCCAAGCGCATGGAAGGATAGCGGCGATCAGTTCTGCGATGGAACCCTTTTGCGCTTCCGCCATCATGTAACCACTATAAGCAAGGGTGACAGGCCCGGGGACCGTTTCCTCAAGATTTTCGCTGGAAATGCCGAGTCGTTCGGCGTAGGAGCGATGTAAGTCCATTTCCATGTTCAAAGTATCATCGAGGGCTTTAGCGAATCCTGACATCGTTTCCAAATCTGGCGCAAGAACGGTGCCCATGGCCATGACGCGGGAATACTCAATTAAGTATTTGTAATCCTGGCACATGAAAAATTTAAAAGATTCAATGTCCAATGTGCCGCGCCCGATTCCCTGTACAAAGGGATGTTCATGACTTGCTTTCCAGATCGGGTCCGCGGTTTTTCGAATGCGCTTGCTGAATGTCATTATGATCTCTCCTTTGGTTGATTACACCACTTAACGATGAAGCGGAGCAGTGTTTTCGTGTAGTCTAGCAATTGATCGATGTCGATGTGTTCATTAACGGCATGCGCATGTTCCAATTTTCCGGGGCCGTAGCATACCGTGGGAATGCCGGCCTCGGCGAGCCAACCACCGTCATTGACGGATGGGGACATGGATATTTTTGCAGGTTCTGAAAATGTTTGCTCATGTGCTTCCATCAAGTCATTGACAGCTGCATGATCTTCATCAATAGAAAAAGACGGAAATACCTCGCCGCGCTCTTCAATCATCGACCCGCCGCCCCATTGAAACGTAGGCGGATGATCTTTCATCCAGAGATCGGCGTTTGCCGTTGCCAAAAGATGATCTTCGATTTCTTTTGCCACGGAATCAGCGCTTTCATCCGGATAGAAATGAACGGTGATCCATAGTCTACATTCGTCAGCCACGAAAGCGGCATGGCGCCCACCTTCAATCACAGCGGGGTTGATGGTATTTGTGCCCGGGGTGAAACCGGGATATGATTTGTTTATCGCCCAATCGCGCTCTAATTCCTGTAGTGCTGTGATCAGTTTATTCATTTTTTCAATGGCACTTGCCGCTCGCAATCCACCGCCGGCGTGGACCATGCGTTGACGTGTGCCATCATGGTGGGTCGCCGGGCTTTTCACCGTTACCCAGCCTGTGATCACACCACCTTGTCCGTGAAGCTCGCAATCACTCGTGTCAGCTACTATGGCGAAATCTGCTCCATAGTCACGTTCGCAACACTGCTTCGTGCCGGCCTCTCCAACTTCTTCGCCAATCACAGACTGCAGTAACACGTCTCCGCGAAGATCGACGTCATTCTCGTGCAACAGTTGAAGTGCGAATAAACAGGCGGCAATACCTCCTTTCATATCTGCTGATCCCCGTCCGAAGAGCGTTCGGTCTCGTATGACTGCTTCAAATGGAGGCGTTTCCCAGCCCTCGTTTTCTTCCACCGAAGCAACATCAATATGCCCATTCAATATTAGACTTTGAAAATCTTCTGAATGGGATCCTGTTCGTGTGCCAACAACATTCGGATCCCCGGGATAAACGTCCCATTGGTCTACATCGAAACCTATTGTTTGGAGTTTGTCGGCTATGTAGCTTTGAATCTCATCCGTGTTTCTGGCCGGTGGGGCAGGTGTGCGAAACGCGATCAAATCCGATAGCAAGCCAATTAACTCATCTCTGCGCTTTTCCACTTGTTGAATGAGCGTTTTCATTTTTTTCCCCCCAAAATAAAAACCACTTCCCATCATAGGAAGTGGCGATGCCGGAAACTATACTATACGTCATCAGCCCACTTCCCTCCGCCAGTGCGAACTGGATCAGGTGAATAAGGGTCGAGACTGCGTCTCTCTCAGCTAATAAAAGCACCCCTAGTGGTTTGTTTTCTTGATATTGTATTCTTATAATATAGTATCACCAATAAAAGAAATAATCAAATATTTCCTGTCGATCGTTTGATTGGGTATGCATAAGGGAAAAGGATAACAATCATTTTCTAAAGGTATAATATGGCTGTAGTGATCGGCCACAGGGGTAATTATCAAAAATAAAACAAATGGGAAACTCAAATTTATACTGGTAAGGGAAGGTGAGAGGGGGCCTTTATGTCTGCGCAGGAAAAAAAACCGGAACTATACGTGTTATCAGAAACCGCGATCAATATTGTTTTTGGAACGGAAATTGATCCGGAAATCCATAAACGTACAAAAAAAATGATGGACTTGTTGGAAGACGCTCCATTCGAATGGTATCTCGAATGCGTTCCGAGCTATACTGGTCTAACCGTCTTTTACGACCCGGTAAAGGTGTTCCGTATCATGGAGAAAAGAGATACTCCGAGTGCATACGTGATGGAAAAGTTGCGGGAAAAAGTTCATGAGATAGGGGAGACGACGGGGGACGACGGTATGGGGGATGTCGTAACGATCCCCGTTTGTTATGAAGAAGCTTTTGGTCCCGATTTGTCCCATGTGGCGAAGGAGAACGGCCTTTCTGAAGAAGAAGTGATCCGAATTCATACAAGCGGCGAGTATCTGGTATACATGATCGGTTTTGCTCCCGGCTTTTCTTTTCTCGGTGGGATGTCAAAAAAGATTGCTACGCCGCGAAGGAGTGAACCACGAACAAAAATCCCCGCCGGTGCTGTCGGGATCGCCGGCATTCAAACAGGAGTGTATCCGCTTGAGACACCGGGAGGATGGCAGCTGATCGGGCAAACACCCCTTAAAATGTTTGATCCGAACCGGGAACAACCGAGCTTGCTGAAGTCCGGGGACATGGTTTATTTTAAGGCAATTACGCGCACGGAGTTTGAAGTGTACGAGGAGGGGACATGTGAGTTTATTTATCTTGAAAGCAGGCTTGTTTACGACCATTCAAGACCGAGGCCGAATTGGTTTTTTGCAGCAAGGGGTTTTGGAGAGCGGCGCGATGGATCGTATCGCTTTGCAAAGTGCAAATGCCATCGTGGGCAATCATGAAAATGAAGCCGTGCTTGAAATGACGATGAACGGTCCGGAGGTCAAGGTCGAGAGGGATAGCCTTATAGCGGTAACAGGTGGAGGCATGGTACCAACAGTCAATGGTACGGCTTACTCACTTGGGGTGCCTCTTTTTGTCCCTGCCGAAAGTACGCTTGCGTTTAAACCGGTTGCCCTCGGTTATCGTGCTTATCTGGCGGTTGCGGGTAGTCTAGATGTACCTGTAGTGATGAATAGTAAGAGTACGTATGTGCGTGCGGGAATCGGGGGTTTGGAAGGCCGGCCACTTAAAAAAGGGGATCGGTTACATGTAGGGGAAAAGGATAGAGAAGCAAATAGGCGTTTTGAACAGATTTCCCAAAAAGCAGACGGAAGCGTATTTGCAGAAAATTGGGGGGCAAATGGCAGTCTGCTCGACCGTGGACAACAAAAAATAAGGGCGTTTCCCGGTACCCACTTTAAGCAGTTTACAGCGAAGAGTCGGGAACGATTTTTTCAACAATCGTTTACAGTTTCGACGCAATCGGACCGTATGGGGTATCGGTTGCAAGCAGAAGAAGACGCTCCCATCGAACGCCAAGAATCTTTTAGTCTCTTATCGGAGCCTGTCGCGTTTGGAACGGTGCAAGTTCCGAGTGACGGCCAACCGATCGTTTTAATGGCTGATCGGCAGACGACAGGTGGCTATCCGCGCTTTGCACAAGTGGCAGCGGTTGATTTAGGGCGGGTTGCCCAGTTCCGGCCGAATGAAAAAGTAATGTTTGAACCGATTACCTTTCAAGAAGCTGAAACACTTTATTTAAAACAGGCCCGAGCAATGCGTGAAAGAAAAATAGGGATTGCTTTAAAATGGGGCAGTCATTAAAAGGGGGAGAAAAATGTACAATGTTGCAGAATTGTAAGTGTTAATGCAAACATTGAATGAGCAAGGGCTAGAACATTTAAAAGTGAAAAACGATGAAATGGAAATTGAACTTTTTAAAGGCAACGGAATAGCAAAAAAGACTCCTATTGGTAATCCTGCATTTATCGGTATCTCAAACATAGACGCACTGGATTTTGGACAAGCTGTGTCTATAAGAGAGGGTGAAGATCCGGTTTTTGGGCGTGTGGGGTCACACCGCAAGCCGTTGCGATGGCAAGCAAACCAGATCTCATGATTACGCATGCTCCCGGGGTATATGTTCATTACTGACGTGAAGAATGAGACACTCGGCGTACTTTAGGAGGGGATCTCATGACGACAAATGGGTTAGGCCACCCCATGAGCAGTAAAGAGCGAAATAAGTTTTTACGCGGCGCAATTTTCTTAATGGCCACGTCAGCGATCGGACCTGCTTTTCTTACCCAGACCGCTCAATTTACGCAAGATTACATGGCTAGTTTTGCGTTCGCGATTGTGGCATCAATTGTGATCGATATTGGCGTTCAACTCAATATTTGGCGCGTCATCTCTGTATCTGGGAAAAGAGGTCAAGAAATATCAAACATGGTCGTTCCCGGATTAGGGTATTTGATAGCTGGACTTATTATCTTCGGAGGATTTGCATTTAATATTGGAAATCTGGGTGGTGCGGGATTAGGTCTTAATGTCCTTTTTGACCTGTCAATAGAAGTGGGTGCGATCATTATCACCGTGGCGACCATCATTATCTTTTCTATCAAAAACTACACTCGGATTATGGATGTTTTGCTGCAAATATTTGGCGTAGTTATGATTTTGATGACTGGTTATGTTATGTTAACCATGGATCCACCGTATCAAGAAGCACTCGTCCAATCTGTACTGCCCGATGATTACTTAATTTTACTCCTTCCCCTCGTGACAATTGTGGGTGGCACGGTAGGCGGCTACATTTCGTTTGCCGGCGGCCATCGGCTTGTGGACGCCGGAATTACCGGACAAGCGAATGTTCCTTTTGTTAGTCGTGCTTCGATCTATGGAATCATAACGACAGGCGTTATGCGTGTTTTTCTCTTTTTGGCGTTTCTAGGTGTGGTAAGTGCAGGTTTTACTTTAGATCCGGATAATCCGGCAGCCACTCCATTTCTCGTTGGTCTTGGTGATTTAGGCTATTACATGTTTGGGATTGTTTTAACAGCGGCTGCTATTAGTTCCGTCATTGGCGTGGCTTACACAAGTATTTCGTTTTTACGCTCGTTTCATCCGATGTTTGAAAAATACAATGGGTGGTTTATCGCTGGTTTTATTACCATCTCTGCGCTTGTATTCATTACAATCGGTGAACCGGTTATGCTCCTTATTCTTGCCGGTGCAGTGAACGGTATGATATTGCCTATCGTTCTAACGACGATATTAGTGGCTTCTCGGAAAAAATCAATTGTCGGAGATTATCGACATCCGGCTTGGCTGATTGTTGTTGGAGCAATCACTGTACTTTTCACGATTGGAGCAAGCATTGTGGCCTTTGAAGATATCGTTGCCTTATGGTTTAACTAATGTTAAAAGGGGAGCTATAAAATGAAAACCATCGACATGAACTGTGATATGGGCGAAAGTTTTGGCGTTTACACACTCGGAACGGATAAGGAAATTCTCCCTTACGTTTCTTCCGCCAACATCGCGTGTGGATTTCATGCCGGCGATCCTTCGATCATGAGGAAAACGGTGAAACTGGCGATTGAGAATGGCGTTGCCATCGGCGCACATCCGGGTTTGCCTGATTTAATGGGATTTGGGCGTCGTCACATTGATCTTTTTCCTGAAGAAGCATATGATCTTGTCGCCTATCAAGTCGGCGCGTTGTGGGGTATTGTGCAATCGGAAGGTGGGCATCTCCGACATGTGAAAGCACACGGCATGCTCTATAATCGGGCGACTCAGGATCCGGAACTGGCAGAGTCAATAGCCCGGGCGGTTTATGATATCGATCCCGATCTGGTTCTTTTCGGCTTGGCCGGTGGCGAGCTCCTTAACGCGGGAAAAAAAGTCGGGTTGAAAACCGGCAGTGAGGTATTCGCCGACCGTACGTATCAGGAAGACGGCACCCTTACATCACGACGTGAAGCAAATGCTCTGATCGAAGATGCCGGCTTAGCAGGTGAGCAGGTCACTCGCATGATTGAAGAAGGAAAAGTGCATGCGCAACAAGGCAAGGACGTGGACATCCTTGCCGAAACTGTCTGTATCCATGGCGACGGCCCCCATGCATTGGCGTTCGCAAAGTCCATTCGGGAAAAAATCGAAAACGCCGGTATCGGCATTCGGCCAATCGGATAGCTGTATGCTTAAAGGCTGCCGTGACATTTGTCGCAACAGCCTTCATCATAAAACCCATTCTGTTCACCCGTTTGTCGCCTGTTGCTGATGACGAATGCGTTTGATATTAAAATGCATCATGATAGCCATCAGAAGCGCTATCGCTAACAAAAAGATAAAGAGAACGAAGGCGCCTGTATAGTCAGCAGTGGCTCCAACAATTGTGGAAACTGCCATCGGTCCGAAAACACCTGCCATCGCCCAGGCGGTTAGTGTATAACCATGAATCGCTCCTAACTGTTTCGTGCCGAATAAATCCCCGATGTAAGCCGGCAAACATGCAAAGCCACCGCCGTAGCATGTCATGATAATAAACAAGAGGATCGCGAAGATCACTTCATTGGTCGTGAATGGCAAGAGAATGAATGCTCCCAATTGTAATGCGAAAAAGATCATATACGTGTTTGTGCGACCGATATAATCCGAAGCGCTTGCCCAGCCAATTCTCCCGAAACCGTTGAAAAAACCCATGATGCCGACAATGGTTGCCGCGGCGGCAGAACTTGCGCCCGTAATCGCCTGCGTCATATTCGAGGCAACAGCAAGCAGCATGATCCCTGCGGAAATGTTAATAAACATCATCCCCCACAACAAATAAAAACGGAATGTTTGCAGTGATTCCCGGGCATTGAGTTGGGCGAGATCTTCTTGCTTTTTCTTTTTACCCTCTTGTTTTTTCTGTTTCTGCTTTTTCATGTTTGCCGGTTCCCAGCCTTCCGGGGGTGGTGCGATATAGGAAGCTCCTGCAAACATGAGGATTAAGTAGGCAGCTCCGAGTGTATAAAACGTTGCCGGGATACTGATTATGCCCATCAAATTTTCGGCCACCGGGCTGGTAATGAGGGAACCGGCACCGAAGCCGAGGACGGCCATGCCTGTCGCGAGCCCGCGTCTGTCCGGAAACCACTTAACGAGAGTGGAAACGGGCGATATGTAACCGATTCCAAGACCGACACCACCAATCACACCGTAAAAAAGCACAAAGAGAGGCAAGCTCTCCATTTGGATCCCGAAACCTGCGCCCAATGTTCCCGTTCCAAATAGAACGGCGGAGATCATAGCGGATTTGCTAGGGCCGTTACGTTCGACAAATTTTCCGAGAAAAGCGGCAGACATACCGAGAAAAAATATAGCTGTCGTGAAAGCGAATGTTACCGCACCGATATCCCAACCAAGGGATTCGTTCAATGGATTTTGGTACACACTGTAGGCATAGACGGAACCGATCGACAAATGAATGGCAATGGCTGATACAGCAATCAACCAACGATTTTTGTTTGCTTGCAAAACGTACACCCCTTGTCACTTATGAAAATATTGAACAACTAGTAAATCTATTTCAGTGAGTACCCGCAACGCGTAGCGGTTAAACATTTATTTAGGGTGCGCGATTTTAGACAAGGCTATGCTGGTAGATTGTTTTACAACGCTGTTAAAAAATGATATATATTAGAAAAAGAGTACGGTAAGGAGGTCTTCTGAAATGCTCGATGTAAAGGTGAACGGTAAGCGCATACATGCAAAGGAAAACCAGAGCGTGCTTGACGTATTGACCGAACATGACATTGAAGTGCCAAGCCTGTGTTACCATCCAAGCCTTGGTGCGATTGAAACGTGTGACACGTGTATCGTCAGTGTGAACGGAGAATTGGTGCGCTCGTGTTCCGCGACGGTAAAGGACGGAGACGCGATCGCTACGAACGAGGAGACACACGAGGCACAACTCATCGCGATGGATCGCATTCTCGGTAACCATGAACTTTATTGTACGGTCTGTGATTACAACAACGGCAACTGCGAGATACATAATGCGGTTAAAGAGTTGAAAATGAGCCATCAAGAGACGCCTTTTGATTTCAAGCCTTATGAAGTGGACCGAAATGCCTTCTATCGTTATGATCCCGATCAGTGTATTCTGTGCGGGCGGTGTGTAGAGGCGTGTCAAGACGTACAAGTGACGGAAACGCTGACGATCGATTGGGATCGGAAGCGTCCGCGTGTCATCTGGGACAAGGACTCCCCGATTGAGGAATCTTCCTGTGTCAATTGCGGCCACTGCTCAACCGTTTGCCCCTGCAACGCCATGATGGAAGTGGGCATGGAAGGAGAAGCCGGCTTTTTAACGGGGATTAAAGACTCTTCCATGCGCCCGATGATCAACATCACGAAAAATGTAGAAACGGGTTACGAGCAGCTCATGACCATTTCCGATATGGAGGCTTCGATGCGAGAAAATCGTATTGAAAAAACAAAAACGGTATGTACCTATTGTGGCGTGGGCTGCTCCTTTGATGTGTGGACGAAGGATCGTCAAGTCCTTAAAGTCGAACCTCAATCAGAAGCCCCGGCAAATGGCATTTCCACTTGCGTGAAAGGGAAGTTCGGTTGGGAATTTGTCAACAGCGAAGAACGTTTGACGAAGCCGCTCATCCGCGAAGGCGATGCGTTCCGCGAGGCGGAATGGGAAGAAGCTTACGACTTGATCGTCAATAAATTCAAGGAAGAGAAAGAGAAAAACGGACCCGATTCGCTCGCGTTTATCACCTCTTCCAAATGTACGAATGAAGATTCATATGTCATGCAAAAGCTTAGTCGCGCGGTTATCGGTACGAACAATGTTGATAATTGTTCCCGTTATTGCCAGTCGCCGGCGACGATGGGTTTATGGCGAACGGTCGGTTACGGAGGGGACTCCGGAAGTATCACGGACATTGAAAAAGCCGAGCTCGTCATTATTACCGGTTCCAATACGGCGGAAGCCCACCCGGTCCTCGCGACAAGAGTGAAACGGTCTCAAAAACTTCATGGGCAAAAAGTGATTGTCGCCGATCTGCGTAAGCATGAAATGGCTGATCGGGCCGACCGTTTTGTCCAACCGAAAGCCGGATCCGACCTCGTCTGGATTTCAGCCGTCACGAAATACATCATAGATCAAGGCTGGCATGACAGCGAATTTTTGGAGGAACATGTTAACGGCATTGATGAATACATGGAAAGCCTTGCGCCGTACACCCTCGATTATGCCGAGGAAGTTACCGGTTTAACGAAAGAAGAAATGATCGAGATTGCCACATCGATCCACGAAGCGGAAACGACTTGCTTTTTATGGGCGATGGGCATCACCCAACATGGCGGAGGCTCCGATACGAGCACGGCCATATCGAACTTGATGCTCGTGACCGGCAATTACATGAAACCGGGCGCAGGCACCTATCCGCTACGCGGGCATAACAATGTACAAGGTGCCAGTGACTTTGGCAGCATGCCTGATCGCTTCCCGGGTTACGAAAAAGTGCACGATGATGCGGTTCGTGAGCGTTATGAAAAAGGTTGGGGTGTGGATCTTCCGGCCGAGCCCGGACTGAACAATCATGAAATGGTTGAGGCTATCCACGACGGTAATTTGAATATGATGTATTTAAAAGGCGAAGAGATGGGCATCGTTGATTCCAACGCCAATTATGTGCAGGAAGCGTTGGAGAAATTGGATTTCTTCGTCGTCCAGGACATCTTTTTTTCAAAAACGGCCGAGTTTGCGGATGTAGTGTTACCGGCTTCTCCGAGTTTTGAAAAAGAGGGGACGTTTACGAATACGGAACGTCGTTTTCAGCGTTTGTATCAAGTGTTTGATCCTCTCGGTGATTCAAAGCCCGATTGGAAGATTATAATGGAAATCGCCAATCGTCTTGGCGGTGACTGGAATTTTGAGCACCCAAGTGACATTATGGATGAAGCGGCTTCCCTCGCTCCGATGTTTGCAGGCGTCAGCTATGATCGATTGGAAGGGTATGACAGTTTGCAATGGCCGGTAGCCGAAGATGGCACGGATACACCGCTTCTGTTCAAAGACCGCTTTCCGTTTCCGGATGGTAAGGCAAAACTTTTTCCTGTGGAATGGACGAAACCGCTTGAGATGGGTGAAGAGTATGACCTTCACGTCAACAACGGGCGCATGCTCGAGCATTTCCACGAAGGGAATCTGACGTATAAATCCGAAGGGATAACGAAGAAAACACCGAGCGTTTTCCTCGAAGTTTCCCCGGAACTTGCCGAAGAACGCGGGTTGGAGGACGGAACGGTGGTGCGCTTGACGTCGCCATACGGCAATGTGAAAGTTCCTTGCCTTGTGACTGATCGTGTGAAGGGCAAAGAATTGTATTTGCCGATGAATGATTCAGGTGAAGGGGCCATTAACTACTTAACGAGCAGCCATGCCGATAAGGATACGGATACCCCGGCTTATAAAGAGGTGTCGGCAAAAATGGAAGTGCTTGAACCGAAAGGCGAAAGCCCATTGCCGAGAATCAACCACCGCAATGGCAACCCGCAACCGCAAATAGGAGTAGCGGTTGAAAAGAAATGGGAACGAAAAGACTACACATTCCCGGGCGACCTCGTGAAAGAAAGGAGGTCTCAGCACAATGGCTAAAGCGACAAAAGTGATCCATCGCATCGAACCGACCGAAGAAGAATTGCGCAAGCGAGATTGGGACCAAATTGAAGCTACCCTTTTAGAAAACAAGGATGTCATTGCCGATACGTTTGAGCTGATGCGACACCTTCGGGAGAAAGAAGTATTGAATACCCTGAACGCCCTTTTTGAACAAGGGGACGAGGTGCTCGAAAGGCTTGTAACAGCCATTGATAACGCGGATACCACTCAATCGATGAAAAATATGCTCCTCATGTTTGGCGTTCTCGGGAATCTTGATATGGAACAAGTCGAACCGCTTATTTTAAAGGTGAATGCGGCCGTTTCCCAAGTGGCCGAATACGAACATTACGGAAAAGAGGGTGGTGGGTACCCCGCCCTCCTTCGTACCATGAAAGACCCGGAAGTTGTGGAAGGCATGAACGTGATGATGGCTTTCCTCAAAGGATTCGGTGCCAATCAAGAACACAGAGAAAAATTGGAAGACCGAGATGCCAAACTTCAACACGAATCGGAAAAACAGGTAGCCGGAAGCCGTGTGTCCCGTCGTTCGTCTCCTCCGTCCAACAAATGGTATGTTGCCGCGGCTGGCGTGTCTCTGCTTGTTTTGCCTTTTATTTTTAAGAAACAAGGTTCGTGATCAACTTGAACGAGAAGACACAAAATGCTCGGTCCATCCTGCGGTTCGAAAATGGACATACCGAATGGAAAGACGACATCGTTGCTGCCGAATATCCCGTGACGATAAAAATAAACGGGGAAGAGTTCGTGACGATGGTGTGCAGCCCGGATTACATCGAGGATATGGCGATCGGATACTTGGCTTCGGAAGGAATCATCGCTCGTTTCAACGAGATAAAGGAACTGAGAGCGGACGATAAAAACGGTTATGTTCACGTGACTTTGGTGAAAAAAATCGACCATCTGCATCGGCAAATGCAAAACAAGCGCTACATTACGTCCTGTTGCGGGATGAGCCGCCAAGGGTTCGTCTTTGCAGCCGATGTGAAAACGACAAAAGTGATGCGCACTCGTCAAGTGGCCATCGCTCCGGGTGATTGTTTTCGTCTAATGAGAGACATGCAACAAGCGGCGGAGACGTTCCATGAAACCGGCGGTGTACATAACGCCGCCTTATGCACGCTCGATGGCATTGTCCTCATGCGCATGGATATCGGCAGACATAACGCCCTTGATAAAATCTACGGATACTGCCTGAAGCACGGCATTTCGTTACAAGATAAGATTATCGTGTTCAGTGGACGGCTTTCATCGGAGATTCTTTTGAAAGTGGCGAAGATCGGTTGCGAAGTCGTTCTCTCCAAATCAGCACCGACCGACCGCGCCTTGGAATTGGCCGAAGAACTGGAGATTACAAGCATCGGTTTTATTCGTGACGGGTCACTGAACGTGTACACTTTGCCGGAACGGATTGTTATGCCGTGATAATGGGGTTTGGTTGAAAAAACAGCCGGGAACGGAATACCATTCCCGGCTGTTTTAACCTGATTCGAAAATCACTTGGCCGTTGTTTAAAATATATTGTAAAAACCCACTGGGATCGTCTCCATCTTCAATTAAGACAGGTTCGATTCGATCATTGATGTTTCTTCGTAATTGATACAATCGTGCTTTTTCTGTTAATACATCATCATCTACGAAATCAACAACTACTGCAATGTCAATGTCGCTATCATCTGTAGCTGTTCCATTTGCGTAAGAACCGAATAAGAGAATCTTTTTAACCGGAAAACGTTTTTAATTTTGTTGGAATACTCTTTAGCTGCTAGGATAGCCTGCTTTTTATCCATGCGGATAGCTCCTTGTTTTAAAAAGTATCTCGGTACATCTGGGTTCATCCAGTGTTTTTAAAAGTTTTTCTTTGTGCGTAGGATATCTAGCTTCAATATTTAAAGGTTCTAACAAGTCCAAGAAATCTTTTTGATGGTCCGAAAGGTCATCGTATATTTTTCCCTTTCGTGCTAAGCGTGTTAAATTATGAGTGCGCGGTGGCTGGGCTTGGGTTACATGAACAAATAATGCTTTGAGTAATTTTTCAATAGATTGGTGGCATATGATTCCGACATATAAAAACCGTTTCATTTCCAACATGGCTTCGGCGGTTGTTCTATCATAATCAGATAAATCAATCCAATATTTAACTTTCTCATCAGTGTTCATTGTTATCACCGATCCTTACTTTTCATTCTACCCTAAAATGACCGTTTCGACTACATATTTATGTATCAGTTATGAACGTTTCTCCGCTTCTGACTTTCGGTGATAAATCACCTGATATAAACAACCGGGAACGCACCCCCGTTCCCGGTTGTTTCAGTTATTCCCACTCTTCAATTAATGCATCCGCTTCTTCTTGCAACGTTTCATAGACGTCATCGGATATCCAGTCTTGTGCTCGTTGGTGGTTAAGCAAATCTTTGAATCCGCCCATATGGTCAATGACTTTTCCCTCATCTTCCTGATTTTCGAAATGATCTACGGACGTTAAATGCACGTCCAACGCGCGGATAGCTTCATCGTTTTCGAATTCGCCTTCTTCGGCAAAACGGTCCACTAATTGTAACAACGCTGCTGCGCTAACTTCATTATCACCTATTTCACTTTGCACGAGAGCGCTCCCTCCCCCGCGACGCTCAGGTTCAGTGGCCGCAGTGACTTGACCGTCTTCTGAAAATTCAATGCCGACTGCCGCTCCGATCCCTTGCTCGTTCGTATTGGCCGTAAAGAGATGGCCCATTGCCTCCAGCTCTTCGATGTGTTGCTCCGTTTCTGCATCCAAATAGTTTTCCTCATACTCAGCCAACGCGTTAAAGTTGTTTCGTTGCGACAAGCGTGGCTGTTCAATCGCTTCCGGAAGTGGCGTATCAAAATCCAACTTGTTCATCATGATTTGCGACACGGTCGTTAAAATCGTATCACTTCCCGGAGCGCCCACTGTTAGGACAGGCGACTGATCTTCCATGACAAGGGTCGGGGCCATGCTGCTCAAGGAACGCATGTCCGGTCGCGGATAGTTAGGATGCATGGGGGATTCGATCGGCGTTCGCCCATACACGGCGTTATTTAACAAAAAACCATACCCGGGAACGACCATGCCATTGCCGCCGATCGATACAATCGTTGTTGTATAACTCACGACGTTGCCTTCATCATCGCTAGCAGCAAGGTGAATCGTCGATTCATCGACAATGTCTTCTTCGTCTTTTATGCGTTTTTCTTCATCGGCTTGCACCCCTTGAGCTTCCTCTTCTAAGGAAGTCGTTTCAGGCGGTGGGGTTGCATCATTAGCCAGCATGCTCGTTTGACTAGGCTCCGCAAGCGTTTCGCTGTCTTCGTTTACGGATTCTGTTTCAATATGATTAAGGAAAAACGTTTGCGTTTGCTCATAATCAAAATTAACCACGCTCATCATTAAACGTCCGAGGGGCTCATCCAGCTGGTCTTCTTCCGCTAATTCATGGACGGCTAACCATTCCTCGGGCTCCTCGTCATCCGCTTCCCAAGCACTTACTTTAAGCTCGTTATTTTCCACCCGGAAACGCAAATCATGCCACTCCGTTTCAACAGGATAATCGATACGCTCGAGGGTCGCCAAGTCACCATCGATGACACGTTGAAGAAATAGTTCTCCGGTTTCCGTGTTGATTTCGAGTCCGTAGCCATTGCTCGGCACACTGCTGCCTGATTGCCATACATCACCGTTCAGCCATAACCGCAAGCGTTGGTCATATCCCTCTTCATCCGCGCGTACTCGCACGTTCACTTCATTATCTTCCACGGGATTCATGTTAGCAGCTGCACGCCCGTAAGCACTCCCTCTGCCATCCATTCTTTCTGCTAAATCAATCCGTCCTGTTTCATCTTCAATCGTAAAGCTTGCATCAAACGGATGGCTTTCAGGTCCGTTATCGATTCGGTGAAACTTTTGCGGGTTCCATTCAGCACCATCTTCTTCCCCGAAGTCGTAGGTGAGATGTTCATTGCTTTCTCCCCAAGGGTTCCCCGGCGGGACTTGACCGATCGATGCCCGCTCCGAATCAATGTTGGCCAGCCGCTCTTCCGTATACCAGTCGGAAAGCAATTCATCAATGGGGATTTCCGAATGTGCGGGGTCTCCGATATACGCCCGCCGATCGGCGACCGCATACCTCGTTGCTTCCATAAAATGATGCCACGCCTCGGTGCTGGACATATTTTCGATATCATAATGTTCTAGCATATTAAACGTTTGGCCAATCGTGATGCCGCCACTGGAAGAAGGGGGCATGCCATAGATGTCGTAGCCGCGGTAATCGGTGTGGATCGGCTCGTCCGTCACCGTTTCATAGTTTGCAAAGTCTTCCATCGTGACATCGCCTTCCAACACCCCGTAATCTGTCAGCCATTCGCTGCTTACGGCTTCAAAGTCCGGGTCGTCCACGACAGGTGGGTCGTTAATCGTGTCGACCATCGCCTCGGCGATTTCTCCTTCATAGAAAACCTCGCTCCCCTCCTCTGCTAGCAGCTGATAAGTATGGGCCATATCAGGGTTTTGGATCAAATCGCCAGGTTCCGGAGCGGATCCGTCGCCATTGAGGTAAATGTCCCTTGTAGAAGTGAAAAGATCAAAACGTTCTTGATTTTCTGTCGTTTCCCGCACAAAATTTTCATCCGCAACGAATCCTTCTTCGGCTACGTCAATCGCCGGTTGGAGCACTTCTGCAAACGTCATTGTTCCATACTCTTCCAAAGCAACTTCCCAATTTTTCACCGTCCCGGGAACCGAAAAAGATGTTCCGCTTGAGGTTCTCATCGCTGATGGGAAAATCTCCCCTGTGTCCGGGTGTATGTATGTTTCGTCATTAAAAGAAGCCGGCGTAATGGAACGGCTGTCAATCGCGATAGGCTCTTCTTCGTCTACTAAATGGATGAGCATCATGCCACCGCCGCCAATGCCGCCGGAGTAAGGCCTTGTTATCCCTTGTGCCGCCGCAACGGCAATGGCTGCATCGACGGCATTGCCGCCTTGTTCAAGAATTGCCATCCCGGCTTCAGAGGCGTGCACATCTTCGGAGGCTACCGCCCCGCCATGACCGGTCATGTGGGAATCGGCATCGGCATCTTCTTCTGCATGGATCGCCGGTGCGAATAAAGAGGCGATGAGTATTGCGCAAATCGAGGATGTGACAAATTTTGTCCTTTTCATTGAACCTCCTCCTTTTCATTATATATTTCAACCATCTTACAAAAAATTTCTAGATTTATGAATAGTTACATCTTACTTTTTTAGGAAAATATATGAAAATGTATGAGATAAGTAAAGAAAATCCTATCCCAATAAGATTTTATAATACTATAAAAAATAAAAACAGTAGTATAGATATATATGAATAATAGTATGATTGAGAAATAAGATTCAAAAAATGATTGATAACTATTTCTATTAGCCCAATGAAAATGTAGTATAAAAAAACCATTTTTAACATTAAATAATAAATAGTTATATATTTATAACTTAAACTTATTTTTTTATTTAATGTCATAATGGTAATATTTTGTATGAATATCTTAAACTTTTGAAAAACTTGTAAAAAAACGAATGGGAGGTAGATTTCGCAAACGGTAGAGAGTATAAAATTTTCGAGGAGGATCGCATGAAATGGGGAAACGTCTTTTCATTGTTTCGTTAGCAGTCATTCTTATCGGCGGGTCTGTCGTAGCACTGGAACATGACAACCAAAGTGATGCCCAAGAAAATGAATTCGATACGATTATTAAAAATGGCACAGTGATGGATGGGACAGGCCAATCGAGTTATGAAGCGGACGTAGGGGTTCAGAACGGGTACATTAAACAGATTGGAGATTTGGATGAAGCCAATGCTGCGCATGAAGTCGATGTTGACGGGAACATCGTTGCGCCGGGTTTTATTGATGTTCACAGCCATGCTGATCTTGAAGCGTTACAGACTGCGACCAGCTCGCTTACACAAGGAGTGACAACAGAGATTTTAAGTCCTGATGGTGGCGGACCGGTCGATGTGACGGAACGTTACGATCTGGAAGATGACGGGTTGGCGATTAACATCGGTACATACATTGGATTCAATTCTGTCTGGGAAGAGGTTGTCGGTGAGGACGATCGCGATGCCACGGAGGAAGAAATTGCAGAGATGCAAGGGTTAGTTGAAACAGGACTGGAAGAAGGAGCGTTTGGCGTTTCGGCCGGCCTCTTTTACACGCCTGGCAATTATGCCGATACCGAAGAAGTGATCGATGTTGTCGAGGTTGCTGATCAATGGCGGACAAACTTCCCGCACCATATTCGTGACGAAATGGATGATGTCGTAGAAGCGACCGAAGAGACGATCGAAATTGGAGAAGAGGCAGGACTCGTTCCGGTCATCACGCACATGAAAGTGATGGGGGCGGATAACTGGGGAGCTTCCGAAGAAACGGTCGGTCTCATTGAAGAGGCCAACGAGCGCGGAACATATGCAGCCGCCGATGTTTATCCCTATTTGGCAAGTTCAACCGGATTGACGGCGCTCATCCCACAGTGGGCACAGGATGGCGGTTTTGACGCAATGCTGGATCGTTTTGCCGATTCCGAATTACGTCCGCAAATTGAAGAGGAAATTGAAGATGTGATGACGAGCCGGGTGGAAACAGCGGAAGATGTTTATTTTCCGGGTGAAGATAAGACTTTGGCTGATGTGGCTGAAGCAGAGGGTGTGAGCCCAGGGGAAGCGACAATGCAAATATTAGAAGATCAAGGGAGCTTGACGACGATTTATCATTTTGGAAATGAAGATGATTATGAACGAATTCTTCAAAATCCAACAACGGCCGTCGCATCAGATGGGGGCGCCACGTACTCGGATGGTATTCATCCTCGTCGTTATGGTACACAGCCACGGGTGCTTGGCAAGGACGTACGGGAAGAAGGGCTGCTTTCTTTTGAAGAAGCCGTGCAGAAAATGACGGGTTTGCCGGCCACGATGATCGGAATGACCGATCGGGGTTTTATTGCCGAGGGCATGACCGCTGACATTACGGTTTTTGATCCGGATACGGTTACGGACAACGCCGAATTCGATGACCCTCAGCAGTATGCGGATGGGATTGAGCATGTGCTTGTGAATGGTGAATTTGCCCTACAAGATGGTGAAACGACCGATGTTCAAATCGGTGAAGCACTGCAACGAACGGGGAATATGCCGAGTCGGCCGATGAGCGTTGATCAAGATGTCAGCGTTGAAGGCTCCGGAACATTGCGTAATGTAGATAGTTCCGGCTCCACGGATGAAGAAGTAGCGATCGCTGTCGAACAAGCAGCAAGTGATTCATCAGCGACCGGTTATTTCCAATTTAATCACGAGGGTGAGGATATCGAGATAGAAGCCGAGGAAGTGGGCCAACTGCAGGCGAAAGAAGATTGGGCTAGCATTACAGGGCTAGGAACGCTTGAAAACGGTGAGATACGAGCGTTTGAGGTCATCGTTGAAGAAAATGATCCCATGATTGAAGACGATCGCGCCTCCGTTACGGTTCATATCGAAGACGAATTTGAGTATCAGGGAACGCTATCTCCGCAACAAATGGATGTACAAATGGACGAAAGCTGAAGGCGAACCGCCATCCATCATTGCGAAGATGAAGATGAAACGGAACAAGTCATCCATGTACATGAGAGGTTTTGAGAGTCTCTTTTGACCATCAACAAGAGGAGGAGTTGATCTCCAGTAATCTTATAACATTTTAAGTGCCCAAGCAGAAGCTCTCCTGGAAATATGGAAGTGAAAATGAAAACAAATCCCTCCTGTGACCGTCACAGGAGGGAAAAAAGGAGCGGGTGAATTGCACAGAAAGATAAGCGTTCCTGTCCGGCTGTTCGCGGTGACTTATTTATTGTTTTTTATCGGTGTTTTGGTGACATCGCCGACATCGGCGACGTTTGAAGACGAGGAATCGCTGGAAGGCAATATTTCATCGAATGATTCATTCGGAGAAGAGGATGAAGAAGATGTCGAGAGTGATGACGAGGATCACGATGAAGACTCGGAAGAAGATGAAAGCGGACAAGAGCTGGACGATGAGGATGAAACGGATGAGGACGAGAAAAAGGAAGAAGAACAATAATATCCCACTATTTTTAATATAGCCAATCAATTCAAGGGTGAAAATTTTATTGTGAGGGTGATGAATACTATGTGGCGTGTCACTAGAAAAATCATCAGTGGCTTTACAACTGCTTTACTTTTTATGTTGCTCGTCGTCACCTTATTCGCGGTTATCTCCAGCCAGGCGGCTGATGGGGAACCGAATGTATTCGGGTATGAATTGAAAACGGTTTTATCAGGGTCCATGGAACCGGAGATTCAAACCGGATCGATGATTGCAGTCCAACCGACGGAGGAAACGACCCAATTTGAGAAAGGAGATGTCATCACGTTTACCAATTCCGATGATAATCTCGTTACCCATAGGGTTCACGAAGTTGAAAGTGATGGCCAGCAATATATTACGAAGGGCGATAACAATAACTCGACGGATTCAGAACCGGTGCTGGCTGAAAATGTGCTTGGTGAATACACAGGGTTGACCGTCCCGTTTCTCGGTTACGCATTTGTCTTTGCCACCTCGGAGCAGGGAGCAGTGCTGTTATTAATTTTGCCTGGCGTTTTGTTGTTGGCATACTCCGCGTTCACCGTATGGCGCGCGTTGCGGCAGATCGAATCGTCGAAGAAAAATGAAGAATCGGTGTCGCCGCCCCGTCAGGAGTAACCTTGATGAGGCGTTCACATAATTACAGTTTTAAAGGGAGGAATTTCAAGTGGGAATCAAACAGCAGCTTGGCATGGGAGTCACAACGGCCGTTCTCGGTTTGACGTTAATCGGAGGGGGGACGTTCGCCTACTTTAGCGACAGTGTTGAAACGAACAATACATTCGCGGCCGGAACGCTTGATTTAGATGCGGAACCGACAGAAATCATTGACGTGGATAATTTGCAACCCGGGGATACGATGATTCGCGATTTTGAACTGCAAAACAACGGGTCTCTCGACATTGACACGGTGACGTTGGAGACCGACTACACGGTGATTGATGCCGAAGGCGATAATACGGAAGACTTTGGGGAATTCATCGAAGTGGAATTTTTGTATAACGCCGACAATTTGGACGAGGTAATTTTCCAAACGACATTGAGTGAACTTCAGGATATGGAACCGGAAGCGATTAGTGAGCACGTGTTCTATCCGGAGTTGGGCGATGACGGCTTGCCGGTCGATGAATCCCATGATCTCGTCGTGCAATTCAATTTTTTAAGCGACGTTGAAGAAGATTTGAACCAATTCCAGGGCGATTCTTTAGAGCTGGAGTGGACGTTTACAGCCACACAAACTGAAGGAGAGGAGCAATAAATGGCTAAAAAATGGACGGGCTGTTTGTCGATGGGCTTAATCGTGTCACTGGCTGTCTCCAGTGGAGTTTTAGCTGATAACGAAACACCGAATGACGAAGTTCCGGAAGAAAACAGTGAAGATTCAAGGATCATTTATCAGGATGATACGGCTGTGTCTGCGCAAATGCAGCGTTCCGTTGAAGATCAGGAAAGCAATGCGGACTCAGCCAAACGATTTTTGGAAGCCAACAACGATTTTTTTGATATGACGGATCCAATCCAGGATATGGAGGTGCTTGAAGAACAAACCGATGATGAAGGGATGACCCATATTCGCCTGCAGCAAACGAAAAATGGGATTCCGGTTGAAGGTCATGAGGTGATTGTTCATTTTGACGAAGACACTACCATCGACTCGGTCAATGGCCATTTCGATTCGCAAGTGGACGAGATGGATACGATTTCAAGCAGTGCAGTATTCCCAGAGGATGAAGCCATCGAAAACGCTCGGGAAGCCGTCAATGCACCGGAGGATCTGGAAGAAGATCCTGAAACAGAACTTGTGTACTATCCAGTAGGCGATGACACACATCTCGTTTACAAAGCAAACATTACGTTTATGACGGAAGAACCGGGCAATTGGTTTGTCTTTGTTGACGCCTCTACAGGTGAAGTGATCGATCAATACAATACAATTTCCCATATGGCAGAGGCGGCTGGGTTGGAAGATGAAGCGTTACAAAATGAGGAAAATAAACAAGCTGATGCATCTTTTTCCGATGCTGAACCGGACGCTGAAGAGTATCAATCCGCGACTGGTCCCGGCATAGGCGTTCAAGGTGAGAATCGGGTGCTAAACATCTCTCATAAAGCGGCAGATAACGGACCGGGGAGAACCTTCAGCTTATTTGATTTTTCCATTCCTGACCTGGATGGCATCCTAACGTATGATGCCCAAGAAGATTTCGTTTTGCCCGGTGTCCCTTATTCCAATGAGGATGCGGCTTTTGACTTTCGTGATGAATTCCACGCGGCTGCGGTAGATGCCCATTACAATTCAACCGAAGTTTATGAGTATTTTTGGGAAGAACATGACCGCAATTCCCTCGATGATGAAGGGATGAGTGTTGTCTCATCTGTCCATTACGGTGAAGATTTTGCAAATGCGTTTTGGAACGGCAGCCAAATGACGTACGGCGATGGAGATGATGAAATGTTTATTCCGCTTTCGGCAGGGTTGGATGTGGCTGCTCACGAAATGACTCATGGTGTTACCGAACATACAGCAGGACTCGTGTATCGTTTCCAATCCGGCGCAGTAAATGAAGCAATGTCGGATATATTCGGTGTTCTGGTTGATGAATCCAGCTGGCATATCGGAGAAGACGTGATGGCACCGGCTGCGATCGAGGACGGACGTTTTGCTTTGCGAAGCCTCGAAGACCCCGGACAGTTCGACGTCGATGAAGCGTATTGGGCGTATGGGGATGGCTCCGGCGCGTATCCTTCACACATGGATGAATATTATGACTTGCCGATTGATTTGGATAACGGCGGCGTTCATATCAATTCCTCCATTATTAATCACGCGGCTTATTTAATCGGACAAGATATAGGTCGTGAAGACCTTGGGCAAATTGCTTATCGAGCTTTAACCACGTATTTAACCCCAATGTCCGATTTTGATGATACCCGTTTTGCCTTCGTTCAGTCGTCGATCGACATCTATGGAGAAGACAGTGACCAAACCGAAGCAGTCAGAGATGGATTTGATGGCGTGGGAATTGAGTGAAAACGCGCTGTGATCGTCGACCGACGAGATGAATCTGACACTTTCGCACTTTATTCCGGCAATTTTGAAACGAAACGGAGGTATATCTATGAAAAGAAAACGTTCGCTGGCTATGGCAACGTCTTTTATGCTTATCGCCTCGACGGCTCTTGCGGGTCTCGGTACGGATGAAGCTGATGCTGCCGAGGATCCGTTGGTTGATGAAGGAGAGGATGGCATGGTGTCGACATCTCACGTTCTCGCCTCCGAAGTTGGCGAAGAGATGCTGGCAAGAAACGCGAATGCGGTCGACACCGCCATTGCCGTTCATTTTGCTTTGAATGTTGTGGAACCGATGATGTCCGGCATGGGTGGCGGTGGTTTCATGATGGTCTATGATGCCGAAGAAGATGATACCACAATCGTGAACAGCCGGGAACGAGCGCCCGCCGGTGCGGAGCCGGATATGTTCCTGGATGAAGACGGCAATGAAATTCCTTTTCAAGATAGGGTGACGAGTGGTGATTCGGTAGGCGTTCCCGGTACCCTGGATGGCTTGATGACGGCCAGTGAAAAATGGGGAACCGTTGACTTTGAAACGTTGATGGAACCGGCGATAGAACTGGCCGATGAAGGTTTTGAAATCGACGGACAGTTAGCGAACGCGATTGACAATAATCAGGATAAATTATCGGAAAGCGCCGCCGAGGATGTCTTTTTGCCTGAAGGCGAGCCTTTACAGGAAGGGGATCATCTCGTACAGGAAGACTTGGCTGATACGATGCAACTCATTCAAGACGAAGGGCTGGATGCTTTTTATGATGGTGAAATTGGACAAGCCATTGCTGATACTGTCCAGGCGTTCGACGGAAGTATGACCATGGATGACATTCGTAATTATGAGGCGGACATTGATGAACCGGTATGGGGAGAGTATCAAGGGTATGACATCGCGAGTATGCCGCCTCCGAGTTCAGGAGGTTTGACTCTCTTGCAAATGCTCGCGCTGTTGGATGACTTTGATATCGGCCAGTATGGCAGCCAGGATGCGGAGCGTTATCATCTATTGGCGGAAGTGATGCGCCTCGGTTATGCCGATCGGGGTGAGTATATGGGTGATCCCGAGTTTGTGGACGTTCCTTTTACAGGGCTGTTGCATCCTGATTATATTGAAGAACGCAGCGCTTTGGTCGACCCCGAAGAAGCCAATGCAGACGTGGAGCCCGGAGACCCGTGGGCTTATGAGGATCAGGAACCGAACTATGAATCTGTTGAGGTAGAAGAACGTGGAGACGATGGGGAGACCACTCATTTTACAATCACCGATCAATGGGGCAACATGGTCAGTTTTACGACCACGATCGAGCAAGTATTCGGCTCGGGCATTATGGTTCCCGACTACGGGATTATGCTGAACAATGAGCTGACGGATTTCGACGCGACCCCCGGAGGGGCTAATCAAGTGGAGCCTAACAAACGGCCATTGAGCAGCATGACCCCAACGATCATCTTTAATGACGGCGAACCGTATATGAGCGCCGGTTCACCGGGAGGAACACAAATTATTAATGCGGTATTTAATGTCGTCAACAATGTCATTGACCATGATATGGGCTTGCAGGAAGCGATTGAAGAGCCTCGTATTCACACGATGGATTACCCCGATATTAGTTGGGAAGAAGGGATTCCGCAAGGTGCCCGGGATGAGCTGGAAGCGCGTGGTCATGAGTTTGACGACACCCCTGGCGGAATCGGCAACGTCCAAAGCATTATCGTTGACCCTGGTGAAGGCGTCTTTGAAGGGGTTGCGGATGATAACCGCGAAGGAGCGGCGATTGGATTCACGCTTGACAGCGCATCCATGATGAACCTCGTGGAACGTTTTGAAACTGAGGGTGAATTTGAAAATGAGGAAGCGGCCGACGCCTTGCACCTTCATTTAACGTCTGTCAACCACTATGAAAATCAGGAAGACTATGAAAAAGTGGCCCAGCATATGGAAGAAGGCTTTAACGATTTGTTAAACCATCAACAAGAAAATAATCTCATTTCCGATGAAGCTTATGACATTCTCACTGCCCAAGCCGATACCTTGATTGAAAAACAACCGTAATGAGGAAGGAGTGCTTGTCATGAGGGTAGTGCTCAGCATCCTATTTATTTTTTCCGCATCCTTTGCTTTTCAAGGCACGTCTTTGGCCAGCGACCAGGATACTCACTATCAATCTACCGTCGTAGACAGTCATATCGACACGTTTATGCACGCGTTGGATGAGACGACATGGTTGCCGGAAACCGATATCGGGGAAGAGACATCGTTTGACTTTGACATTCCGAAAGGGCAAGAAGGCGGGTTGGATGTTCCTTATCTGGCCGCTTATACGCCGGGATATTATGAAAACACCCCGCGCAGCGTTAGCGAAACGCTGGCCAAGATTAACGGGCTCTATTGGACGGAAGCCAACAACCCGGAGGAGCTCACTATAACTCCGTCCCGTGAAGAGATCGAACAAGCGGTGCAGGATGAAAAAATAGCCGCCGTACCAACGATTGAAGGCGGATATTCCATGGAAGAAGAAAATGCTATTGAACTGCTGCACCAATATGATGATTTAGGGGTGAAGGCGCTCGGTTTTACCTGGAACACTTCGAATGCGCTCGGGGAGGGCGCTGACCGGGTATACGGTGATCCCGAGGAAACGCCTTCCGAAGGTGGACTAACAGACTTGGGTGAAGAAGTGGCCGAAGAAATGAATGACATCGGGATGATGATAGATGTCTCGCATATGGCCCGGACAACGTTCTGGGATGTGATTGAAGTTTCCGAAGATCCGATCATTGCCACTCATTCGGGTGTGAATGCATTACATGACCACCAGCGGAACCTTACCGATGAACAGTTGGAAGCGTTGGCTGACAATGGCGGTGTGTTAGGGGTCGTGTTTTACCCTGCATTTTTAACCGATGAATCGGAAGGTTACGTGGATGATGTTGTCGATCATATTGATCACGCCGTCGATGTCATGGGCGTGGAGCATGTTGCGTTAGGATCGGATTTCGATGGCGCGGACATGCCGGAAGATCTTCAAGATGCATCCGAATTCTATAAAATTACAGATGAACTTGAAAATAGAGACTACTCAGAAGAAGATATCGAGAAAATATTGGGCGAAAACCATCTGCGGGTTTTGGAAGAAGTGGAGCAAAATGACGAAGATGGCGATACAGGCGTAACTATAACCCCTTCGCTAGAGATGGGCGAAGAGTTGGCAGATAACACTCCGGATTTGCAGGCCGATATCGAGGGGGAAAAAGCCGATGAGAGCGACTTCCGTATCATCGTTGATGGCATCGAATATGAACCTGAGTTTGATGAAGAAACAGGTACATTATCATTGGAGCTGGACGAGCCGTTAAAAGAACGTTTCCATGCCGTTACGTTTGAAGTAACCACAGAAGCAGGCGGAACGGAGAGGGAGACAAAAATCTTTTACGTCGATACAAGTGTCGATAACATGAAAATGCTCGTTGAGCATTTTGAAGAAGAAGGCGCTTTCGAAAACGATGAAGTTGCCCACGCTTTGGATATGCACTTGACAGCCATGGGTCAATTCGAAGATCAGGAAGAAGTGGACAAAGTTGTCCAGCATACGGAAGGTTTTCAGGATTTGCTCGACCAGCAGCATGAAAGCGAGTTGATTTCCGAGACAGCGTATAGCGTTCTCTCGAATGATGTAGACGTGCTTATGGACGAATGGCAATAAGAATGGTGACATCGCCTTGATCAGGCGTTCACATAATCATAATTTTAAAGGGAGGAATTTTTTACATGGGAATCAAACAGCAGCTTGGTATGGGTGTGACGACGGCCGTTCTCGGCTTGACGTTAATCGGAGGGGGGACATTCGCTTACTTTAGCGACAGTGTCGAAACGAACAATACGTTCGCGGCCGGAACCCTTGATTTAGACGCGGAACCGACAGAAATCATTGACGTGGATAATTTGCAGCCCGGGGATACGATGGTTCGTGATTTTGAACTGCAAAACAACGGGTCTCTCGACATTGACACGGTGACGTTGGAGACCGACTACACGGTGATCGATGCGGAGGGAAATAATACGGAAGATTTCGGGGAGTTTATCGAGGTGGAATTTTTGTATAACGCCGATAATTTGGATGAGGTGATCTTCCAAACGACGTTAAGTGAGCTTCAGGACATGGAACCGGAGGCGATCAGTGAGCACGTATTCTATCCTGAGTTAGGCGATGACGGCCTTCCGGTCGATGAATCCCACGACCTCGTCGTGCAGTTTAACTTCACAAGCGGCGATGACGTAGACATGAATCAGTTCCAGGGCGATTCTTTAGAGCTGGAATGGACGTTTACAGCTACCCAAACCGATGGTGAAGAGCAGTAATCTACATCGAAGAGCTGACCCATGAACATACGTTTTCGGTCAGCTTTTTTCTAGAAATCTATGAAAACGATTTTAAGGAGGACACTATGAAAAATATGAAATGGAAGAAGACTCCTTCTGCTTTGTTTTTTGCATTTTTGCTCGTCGGAAGTCCTACGGCAGGAGCCATCGCCCAAGAAAATGAAAGTGCGGAGGAACCTCCGACGACCGGCTTTGAAGACAGTGATGGAGAAGAATGGACGAGCCATGAGGATGAATTGGCATTTCTGGAAGAAGTAACGGAACAATCGGAGCGAATGACGTATTCCGAAATCGGAACGTCCGTGGAAGATCGGCCACTGCATTTAGTGCAGGTGGGAGATCCGGGGCCGCCAGCGGATGAAGCCATCGCCGATGGAAACAACATGTTGGTGATCGGCTCACAACACGGAAATGAACCGGCCGGCCGGGAGATGGCGTTACAAATGCTGCGGGACTTGGCATTTACCGATGATGCGGAGTTAGAGGAACAGTTGAGTGAAACGACGATTATGTTTATTCCATCGGCTAATCCGGATGGCCGGGAAGCAAACACGCGTGAAAATGCGAACGGGGTGGATATTAACCGTGATCACCTTAACCTCGAAGAACCAGAGGGACAAATCATTGCAGATGTTTTAGAGGAATTCTCTCCAGATATTACGGTTGATGCCCATGAAAGACCTTCGGCTACCGGTGATCCTGATATGGAAATGTTGTGGCCGCGCAACCTTAACGGGGATGAAGATCTCCGTAACTTAAACCAGGAGATGGTGGAAGACTACTTATTTCCTGATGTAGAAGATGCGGGATTTTCGACCGGTTTGTACGGTGAACCAGGCGGATCCGGTGGCGGAGATGAACGGATTTCCCGAAATGTTTTAGGCCTTCGGCATGGATTGGGCCTGTTAACTGAAACCGCAGGTGAACAAGAGCCAGAATATCGGGTGGATGCCCAGATGGAAACGGTGGAATCAGTGTTGGATTTCTATCGCGAACGGATGGATGAGATTTCCATCGAAGTGAATGAAGCTCCGGAGCGTAAAGCGACCGCGGGTGAGGAACAATCCGAGCCTTTCTATCTTGACGGAGCGGACAATTGGGAGCCGACTGAAATGTTAGACCCCCACGCGTGCGGCTACATGCTTCACACTACACAGGCTGAAGATATCGACCGCCATATCGATGCTTTTTCCTTGGAAACGGAAGAAGTGGGTGAGCATGGGGTATTTGTTACTATGGGTCAGTCGATGATGACCGTTATCCCATTTCTGATGGATGGAGAAGCGACTTACAACGAAGTGAGCGCCATGCCGTTGGAAGACTGTGACGATCCAAGAGTCACGGCCGCTGGCTTGCAAACGCTCGTAGGGCAATTCGAGGAAGACGGGGAGTTCGAAGGGGAGGACGCTTCTCATGACTTGGACATTCATTTGGAAGCGGTAAGTCACTATGAAAACCAGGAAGAAACGGAAAAAGTCGTAGAACATATGGGAGGTTTTCATGATCTTCTCGATCATCAGTTGGACGATGAATTGATTTCCGATGAAGCTTATGAGATTTTGAATACGTTCGCTGATGATCTGATCGCAAACGATGAAACAATGTTTGAGGCTGACCGGGTCATGGACCATGTTGAGCATTTAAGTGTGGACATCGGCCCACGGGTCGCCGGCACTGCCGAAGAAGCGGAGGCTGCCGATTACATCCAGGATGAGTTTGAAAATCTCGGCTATGAAACGTCTACCCATGAGTTTGAAATCGAGGACGACGACGAATCACAAAACGTCGTGGCGGTGAAAGAAGCAGAAGACGTGGAAGATCCGGAAATCGTTTATCTCACCGCCCACTATGATAGCGTTCCGGAATCTCCGGGCGCGAATGACAATGCCTCGGGAACGGGAAGTCTAATAGAACACGCCCGGGTGATGCAAGATATGCCGATGGACAAGGAAATCAGATTCGTAGCGTTTGGGGCCGAAGAAATTGGCTTGGTTGGGGCATCTGAGTATGTTGATCAGTTGTCCGAGGATGAAATTGATCGCAGTGAAATGAACTTTAACATGGATATGGTGGGGACAGATTGGGATCCGGCTTCGCAGCTGCATGTGAGCACTGTTGACGGAGAATCAAATGCCGTATGGGAATCTGTAGATGCAGCTGCTGAGCAATTAGGCTATGACGACGATGAACGAACACTGCACGAAATGGGCAGATCCGATCACGTCCCTTTTCATGAAGCAGGCATTGATGCAGCCCTCTTTATCTGGATGGAGCCCGGAACGGAACCGGGAGATGCTGGTTTAGAGCCTTGGTATCACACGCCGGAAGACACGATTGATAAAGTGAGTCCGGACAAGATTCAACATGTCGGCGACTTAATTGATGAGGCAGTTTCCGGTCTTGTTAGCGAGGGCGAAACCACAGATGAAGCTGCCTAGCAGTCGGTAAAGTGCCGGAATAACATTAAAAAGTGCCAGATTATCTCACGAAAATCTGGCACAGATTTTTCAAAAAAAGGAGGTCGTTCCATGAGATGGCGACCCATTTTGGCGGTGACATTATTAGCGCCTTTGATGATAAGTCTACACTCAACGTTTGCCGTACAGTCAGATACTCAAGAAGAACCTGAACCTGACGCAATCGAATCCATTATGGACGATATGACGTTGGAGGAAAAAGTCGGGCAACTTTTTATTGTTCATGTCTATGGAGAAACGCCGACTGATCCGAATTATGAAGAAGAAAACCTGGAAAATGATCGCGGCGGAGAGAATTTCAAGGAAGTGATTGAAAATTATCATCCCGGTGGTGTGATTTATTTTAACTGGGCCGATAATATTGGCATGCCCGTCGACACATCGCAGGTGAATGCCCTGTCCAACGGAATTCAGGATATCGCGATGGACGAAGGGTCGTCTATTCCCATGTTAGTATCAGCGGATCAGGAAGGTGGCATTGTCGCGCGTGTGACAGAGCCGGCTACGACATTCCCGGGTAATATGGCGATTGGCGCGACCGGATCTTCGGCCTACGCAGAACAGTCCGCGGAAATCCTGGGCGAAGAGATGAAAAAGTTAGGCATAAATATGAATTTTGCTCCAACATTGGATGTAAATGTTAATCCGGACAACCCTGTGATCGGTGTTCGCTCCTATTCTGAGGATCCCGGTTTAGTCTCAGATTTAGGGATTTCACAAATTCAAGGGTTCCAATCGGAAGACGTGATTTCGACGGCGAAGCATTTCCCCGGCCATGGCGATACGGATGTTGATTCCCACTACGGGCTCCCGATTATTGAAAAAGATTTGGAAATGTTGCTTGAAGAAGATTTGCCCCCATTCAAAGATGCCATTGATCATGAAGTGGACGCGATTATGCCGGCTCATATTGTCGTCCCTGCACTGGATGATTCGGAACTTCCTGCTACGTTTTCCGAACCGATCCTAACGGATTATTTGCGTGGCGAGTTAGGTTATGACGGGCTGATTGTGACGGACGGTCTGGATATGGACGGTGTCGATGTCATACCGGAAGAAGAAGTACCGGTGGAAGCCTTTAAAGCCGGGGTTGACATGCTGTTGGATCCACCGGATGTTGATTTGGCATATAACGCGATGCTTGATGCCGTCGCAGACGGTGAAATCAGCGAAGACCGACTAAATGAATCCGTTTACCGCATTTTGGAACAAAAAATGGAGAAAGGATTGTTCGATGATCCATACGAAGACCCTGAAGCGGTCGATCAGATCGGAAGCGACGAAAATCTTCAATTGGCAGAGGACATGACCGATGATAGCATTACGCTGATAAAAAACGACGACGGCGTTCTTCCATTAGATTATGATACAGAATTGTTGGTTACCGGTCCTGAATCCGGAAAACCGGAGCTACTCTCGGATCTTTTACCAGAGGCTGAAAGCTATGAAACGAGCGACAGCCCAACGGATGCAGAAATCGATGAATCCGTTTCTTTGGCGGAAAATAAAGATATGGTTGTTGTGCCGACGTCTTCGGCCCATTTGGACGAGCAGCAACAAAACTTAGTAACCGCCCTCCAGGATACCGGCACACCGATTGTGGTAACGGGCGTGGGAAATCCGTATGACATCGCGGACTTTCCTGATGTTGATGCCTATTTAACGACGTATGGCGACCAGGATATTTCCATTCATTCCTTGGCAAGCGCTTTGATCGGCGAGGTCAATCCAAAAGGAGAATTGCCGGTCACGATCCCCGAGCATTATGATTTTGGCCATGGATTGAACTATGAGATCGATACGGCCACTATCGAGCAGTTGATCGACCGATTCGAAGACACAGGGGATTTGGAAAACGACGAAGCCATTCATACCTTACAGCGCCATTTAACGGCTATCGGTCACTATGAAAATCAAGGGGAAGCTGAAAAAGTGATTGATCATATGGAAGGCTTTACGCATCTGCTTGATCAGCAGCTGGAAAATGAATGGATCTCGGAAGAAGCTTATGACACGCTCATGGATCGTACGGATGATGTGATTGCATGGTGGCAATAGTTTTTAATTTTTTAGGGGATCGGGACTTCCCGCTCCCCTTTTAAGGAGGAATTGGAACGTGAAGAAATGGTTTCTTTTGCCGACAGCGGCTGTTTTTATCCTTTCAACCCTTTCCGTGACCGCGGACGGTACGGAGAAAACGGACAACGATGGGACAGAAGAATCGGAAGAATTAAAACTTGGCATTGACGTCTTGCTTGAAGAGAGAATCGGTGAACTGGAAGACAAAAACGTAGGGCTGATTACAAATCCGACGGGTGTCGATGCGGAGTTAAACAGCATTGTTGATGTATTGCACGAGCATGAAACTGTTGATCTCGTCTCCATGTTTGGTCCGGAACATGGCGTGAGAGGGGATGCGCAAGCGGGAGACGATGTTGATAAATACATTGATGAGCAAACCGGCCTCCCCGTTTACAGCTTATATGGAGATACACAAAAGCCAACCCCGGAAATGTTGGAGGACGTTGATATCCTTCTTTTCGATATTCAGGATGTCGGAGCTCGTTTTTACACGTACATCTACACGATGGCTTACGCAATGGAAGCGGCCGGTGAAAATGATGTTGAAATGATGGTCCTTGATCGCCCTAATCCGCTCGGCGGGTTGGATGTTGATGGACCTGTATTAGATCCGGATTATTCTTCGTTTGTTGGTCTGTATCCGATACCTTTGCAACATGGCATGACCGTTGGCGAATTAGCAAGGTTGTTTAATGAAGAGTTTGATCTTGGCGCTGACCTGAATGTTGTGGAAATGGAAGGTTGGGAGCGTCAAATGAAGTATGACGATACTGACCTCGAATGGGTTCTCCCATCTCCGAACATGCCAACCTTTGATTCAGCCATCGTTTATCCCGGTACGGCTCTTATTGAAGGAACGAATGTGTCGGAAGGAAGGGGGACGGCGAAGCCATTTGAACTTATTGGTGCCCCATTTATTGATGGAACTGCATTGGCGGAAGAATTGAACGAACTGGACCTTCCGGGCGTGCAATTCAGGGCTTCTTATTTTACGCCTATGTTCTCAAAACACGAGGGAGAACTATCCGGGGGGATCGAGCTTCACGTTCAGGACGATGAAGCATATGAACCCCTTGAGACAGGGCTGCACATTGTGAAAACGATTCATGATAATTATCCCGAAGACTTCGAATTAGACGATTTCTTCGATAGCTTAATGGGGAACAGCTGGGTCCGTGAAGAAATAGAAAACGGCACATCCGTTGATGAAATCATCGATAGCTGGCAAGACGACCTGGAAGATTTTAAACAAACGAGAAACGACTATTTGCTCTACTTCGATAGTGTTACAGAATTACAAACTTCTGTAGAAGCGTTTGAAGAACAGGGAGCATTTGCAAGCGAAGAGGCTACACGTGAACTGTTGACACATTTGTCTGCGGTTGAACAGTTTGAACAGCAAGGAGATATGGCGAAGGTGGTCGAGCATATGGACAGTTTTTATCATCTGCTCGATAACCAGCAAGAAAATGAGCAGATATCGGACGAAGCCTATCAAGCACTCACCGAAGAAGCCAACGCCTTCATGGAGCAGTGGCAGTAACAGGATGAAGGGGCTGTATGCCCCTTTTTCATAAAAATGGGAGGGGATGGAATGAAAATCGTTCTGGCCATGCTTCTTTCTCTAGTTTTCGTTGTTACATCGTTTACATTCGAAAACGTTTCAAGTGTAGATGCTGTGGAGAGTGAACAAGATTTCTATCGGTCGTTTTGGGTGCACGCATTTGAACCCGGTTTAAAAACAGAAGATGAAATCGATCAGCTGATCATGGATGTTAAGGATGCGAATATGAATTCGATCATCGCTCAGGTGAGTCGTCGGCATGATGCTTATTATCATAGCGATGTATTGCCTTTTACCGAGGATACGGCTGTGCCAGAGGGCTTTGATTCGCTCGGATACCTCATCGATAAAGCTGAAGAACATGGCATTGAAGTGCATGCTTGGATCAATGTTGGAACAATGTGGCAGGGAGAAGCACCGGAAAATCCTGAACATATTTATAATAAGTACGGGCCGGATGCACCGGATGATGAGACGTGGGTCACTAAAGGATATGAAGATGATGTTGATGCTGCGCAGCCCTATTTGGATTTAGGACATCCGGAAGCTCGAGATCATGTTGTGGACATAGTTCGAGATGTTGTTAAAAATTATGACGTAGATGGAGTACACCTGGATTACATTCGTTATCCGGAGAACCCGGAAGGAGAACCAATTGGGTGGAACGGGTATAATCCGACTTCTCTGGAACGGTTTCAGGAAGAAACAGGACGCACAGACCGCCCTCATCCTGAAGATGAAGAATGGTTGGATTGGAAAGTCGAACAGACGGACTCCCTCGTCAAACGAGTATATACAGAGATGATGGATGAGAATCCAGAAGTTGATTTGTCAACAGCGGTCGTTTCCTGGGGGCTTGATGATCCGCGTGAAACCGATTGGTGGGATTTGGATCCAGTCCAACGAGTTCACCAAAACTGGAAAGAGTGGGTGCAGGAAGGATATTTGGATTATGTCTATGTCATGAACTATGACGAAGACGCGGACCCTGAACGAGCTGATCGTTATGATGCCTGGATTGAATGGCAAAAGGATTTGGATCGTAACCGCGGCATGGTGATCGGACCAGGGCTATATTTGAATACCGTCGCAGACGGCATATCGCAAATCAACCGGGCTATGAAACCATCGCCTTCCGAAAATATAGCTGAAGGGGTGAGCCCTTATGTGTACAATGACTGGAGCAATGATGATGTTTCGCAGGAAGACCTGATCCGTTCCCTTTCCCAACCGACAGAGTATAACGAAGAGGAAGCACCGTTTTCCGAGCCGGTAGATACGCCGACAGCAGAGTGGAAGGATAATGGAAAAGGTCATGTTCTCGGACAACTTCTTGTTGATGGGGAAATACAGGTTAATCAGGACATTACATTAAAAAAAGGAAGAGACGAGCCTGCCGAAGTGGAAGTTTCCACAGATGCCAATGGATATTTTGCCGTAACCGACCTCAAACCGGGAAACTATTTTATAGAAATCAACGGAAAAGACGCTGACGAAAACGTTCAAGTCACACCAAATGAAGTTTCACGGATTGATATGGGCGAAGAGCCTGAAGTCGAACCGCCGGAAAGTGCCGCCGATATTGAAGCCGTCGTTGAGGGTCTGGCTGAAGACGGGGCATTTGCAGATGATGAAACACACCGTGCTTTAACCGTCCATTTAACAGCTGTTCATCATTACGAAAATCAAGGCTCGGAGGAACAAGCCGTCCAGCATATGGAAGGTTTTGAGGATCTCCTAGACCATCAACAAGAGGAAGCGTTAATCACTGAGGAAGCATATGACATTTTAAGTTTGCAAGTGGAGGAATTATTAGACATAAGAGCTTGAACGTAAAGACAAACACCCTCCTATGATTACAGAAGCGAAAAGGTGAGGGTAAATTTTTAATAACAACGCTTGAACACTATGAAACTGAGAAAGAAGAGAGTCGACGCACTGATGATGCAAGAGGGGAGGTGAAAAAATGGCCAATCGATGGATGCCGATGGTGACAGGTGGTGTTTTATTGTTGCCGTTGTTGTTTTTTAGCGCTGAGACAAGCCATGCTTCTAGTGACCGATTAGGCTGGATCGAGCCGGGATCGCTAGGAAGTGCCGGCATGGTGGAACAAGAATTAAACGGCATTGATGACGCCATCCAGCAGGGGATCGACGATCATGTGATGCCGGGAGCGGTCGTTTTGACAGCCAAGAACGGAGTAATTGCAAAAGAAGATGCCTATGGCGAGGCCGCAAAATACGTTGACGATGATCTCACCGAAATGGATGATCCCGTGGACATGCAGATAGACACGATCTTCGATATAGCTTCTATTACGAAAGTGTTCACGGCGATTTCTGCCATGCAGTTGTACGAAGATGGTGATATCGACTTGGACGATCCGGTAGCAAACTATATACCGGAGTTTAATGAAAGCGATAAATCCGAAATAACGATTCGCCATCTCATCACTCACACTTCCGGTTTTGAGGACTGGGTTCCATTTTATACGGAGGCAGATTCCCGTGAAGCCCACATTTCGCGCCCATTTGAGCACGTTTTTTAATTTTTGGCAGGAATTTGCCCTGCATATATCAAAGATTAGGGAAACACCAACTTTGAGGTGATTCCTTTGACTCTATCACCAAAAGATCTTCCTGACATTCAACCCGTTCGTATCGGATCAACGCCAGTGATCCGCCAGCTGATTGATAAAATGGGACTGATTGAGGCCATCGACAAGCTTTCTTCTGTCAAAGAGAAAGACTGTAACGTCTCCGTAGGGACACGAGTGGCTGCTATGATCATCAATCAATTATCCCACCGTAAAGCCCTTTATCGCGTCCAAGAATTTTATCAAGAGCAAGATGTCGAGTTGCTCTTTGGCGCCGGAACGAAAGCGAGCGATTTCAATGACGATGCGCTCGGCCGGGCGTTGGACGCCCTTCATGACGCGGGGATCGAAAACGTTTGCAAGGCCGCCGTTCAGGCCGTCCAAGCCCCGATCGACCTCACGTGGAAAGGGCTTCATTTTGATACCACGTCTTTTGTGTACACGGGACAGCCCAAGGACGAAGAAGACGTGTTGAAAATCGTGCGCGGCTATTCCAAAGATCACCGGCCTGACCTACCTCAATTCAAACTTGGCATGGGAACGACGCCGGAAGGCATTCCGGTGTATGCCGATATTTTAAACGGCAATCAAGACGATAAAACGTGGAACAAGCATGTCTTGAATGCGTTAACCGATTGGTATGACCCAGAGAAGCTGGAACAAGCCATTTTTATTTCCGATAGTGCCCTGGTGACCCAAGCCAATTTAGAGGCCACCAAAGGCCAAGAGAATCAGCCTGATTTTCAGTTTTTGTCCCGCCTGCCGGAAAATTTTAAGCTCGCTAAAACCTTGAAGGCAGAGGCTTTAGAGCAGGATCAGGATCAGTGGGAGGAGATTGGTGCCCTCGTGAAGCGTAAAGGCGCTGCTTCTTACCGCATCTACCCTGCCAAAGCTAAACTTAACGGGAAAACCTACCGGTTTCTAGTGGTCCAATCCGACCATATGGAGGCTCAAAAAGAAAAAACCATCCAAAACAACCTGGAAAAGGAACAGCGAAGCTGGCACAAGGATCAAGCCGAGCTGGAAAGCCAAGACTTCGCCTGCGAAGCCGACGCGGAAGAAGCGCTTACCACGTTTCTCAAAAATCACCGCAAAGGCTACCATACGTTTGAAGGAACGGTGGTTCGTGACGAGATCCCGGGCAAACGACAAAAGCGAGGACGGCCCAAGAAAGGGGAGGCACCACCGCCGCCCGTAACCGTTTACCGCGTCCGATTAACGCTTCATCCGCCATCGGATAAACAGCTCGAGGCGCTCCGGCAACAAGGCGCCATCTTTATTCTCGTGACCAATGTGGCCAAAGATGATCAGCCGAATGTGGAACTGTTAAAAGCTTATAAAGGGCAACAGACGGTGGAAAATCGCTTTCGATTTCTCAAAAACCCCTTTTTTGTCGGCCGAGTTTTCCTGTCCAAGCCCCGACGCGTCGAAGCTTTTGCTTCTGTGATGATGATCAGCACGATGGTCTACAGCCTCTTCGAATACCTGATTCGCAAAAATATGGAAGGGGCCTCCGAACCCCTGAATCAGCTCGGCGGTGGGGGTCGCAGAAGTTTTCACCCCACGGGTGAGTCTGTTTTGGAACTTTTGGATACCGTCGACATCCTTCATATGGAGATCGACGGCCAACGTCGGCGGTTCTTCCCCAAGCATTATGAGCCGCAATTGCCCCGTATCCTCGATTTGTTAGAAATGGATGCGAGCATTTTTACGGAACCAAGAAGCTCAAAGGGTGTCGAAAACCGTCACCAGTAACCTTGATCCGCCCCTTCGTTTGCCTTGATCATGTCGAATGATTGGGGATAGGCTCATATTTTATTACATGGGTTGAGAATCAATGGCTATAGGACAGGGATCACGCTTTAGGTATCAAAAATGATTGCCGTGCCTGATCAGTGGCGCGAAATCTGGGGTGAAGAAGCTTATAATATCGTTTTTTCTTCTGAGTTAATCCATGAACCCGGAAGCGATTATGTGTACAGCGATCTGAATATGATTACGTTAGCCTCGGTGATTGAACACATCACGGGAGAACGTCTCGACGAATATATCGAAAAAAATATTACCGAACCGCTCGGAATGGATGACACGATGTTCAATCCACCGGAATCCCTGCAGGAGCGTACGGCTGCCACTGAATATCAACCTGAAGTAGATCGAGGACTCGTGTGGGGCGAGGTTCAAGATGAGAACGCGTGGGTGATGGACGGTGTGTCCGGACATGCCGGTTTATTTTCAACGGCCAGGGATTTGGCCGTTTTCGGACAGATGTTTCTTAATGAAGGCAAGTATGAAGGAGAAAGAATTCTGCAAGCAGATACGGTAAAAAAGATTGGTACGGATCAGCTGCCAAATTTTCCGGAGGATTCCCACGGATTGGGCTGGGAACTGGATCAAGCATGGTATATGGGTGATTTAGCAAGCTCTGAAACGATGGGGCATACCGGCTTTACAGGAACGTCGATAGTCCTTGATCCTAACGAGCAAACGGCGGCGATTTTACTCAGCAATCGTGTTCATCCGACACGGGAAGGAGAGTCCCCGAACACCATTCGGGAAAATGTCGCTGATCAGACAGCAGCTGCTATCGATGCCTGGGATGTAAGCCATATGACATCCCTCGTGGAAGACTTTGAAGAGGAGGGAGAATTTGCAAATGATGAAGCCGCCTCTACCTTGCAGCTTCATTTAACAGCTGTCAATCATTACGAGGATCAAGAGGAAGCAGAAAAAGTCATTCAGCATATGGAGGGTTTTCAGGATTTACTTGCTGAACAGAAAATCAACGCGGAGATTTCTCAAGAGGCGTTTCATATTCTCGATACACAAGCGGCAGACTTGATCGAGAAGTGGACATAGATGCTTAACGAGGGAGGGAGAAGCAGATGAAAGCATTCATTTCGCTGGCGATGATTGAGCTTTTAATGGCAAGCTCAGGATTCAGCCAGGCTCAAACGGCCAACCCGTCATTCGATGAGGAGAAAAAAGATAGAGTCGCACAGCTCATCGATGAGATGGATGATAAAGAAAAGATTGGACAACTCGTTATGATGGCGCCTGAGGATGGAGCTGACGGCATGCCGGACGAATACACGAAAGAGATGATTCAGGAGTATGGCATGGGTTCTGTGATTATTCGCGGAGAAAGAGATGCAATCACACAGGCGGAATACAATAATCAATTACAAGCTTATGCGGCGGATCATCGCATGGATATTCCATTGTTCACGACGGCCGACTTGGAAAATGGGGCTGCACAGCAGGTACCTGAAGACGCGACTACATTCCCCCGCCAAATGGGAGCTGGAGCTACCAATAGCTTGCAACATGCGGATGTATTTGCACGAATAGCGGGTCAAGAAGCTGATGCGTTAGGTTTTAACTGGACCTATTCTCCAGTTGCGGATGTGAACGTCGACCCGTTAAATCCTGTTATCGGTGTGCGTTCTTTTAGCGAACAGACAGATTTAGTGTCTGAAATGACTGCGGCTCAAGTATATGGCTATCAGACAGAAGGCATCATTTCTACAGCCAAACACTTTCCGGGTCATGGTGATACCGATACGGACTCTCATTTTGAATTGCCAACTGTAACCTATGATCGTGAAGAACTTGAAGAATTACATTTACCTCCATTCCAGTCAGCCATTGATGCTGAGATCGATTCAATAATGACGGCCCATATTATCATAGAGGCGATAGATCCTGATCTTCCGGCCACATTATCCGAAGATGTATTAACGGGACTTTTACGTGAAGACATGGACTTCGATGGACTGATCGTCACTGATGACATGGCCATGGAAGCGATCACGGATAACTGGGGAGCCGGAGAAGCCGCTGTGATGTCGATCCAGGCAGGGGCGGATATCGTGATGGCACTTGCGTCCCCACAAGAAGCATATGAAGCGCTATATGATGCCTATCAATCGGGGGAATTATCGGAGGAACGGGTACATGAGTCTCTGGAACGCATTCTCACGAAGAAATTAGAATATGACTTGTTTGACAACCGGTATGTAGATGCATCCGAAGTGGAAGATTTTGTCGGAAATCAAGAGCATCAAGAAATCGTAGAGCAAATGGGGCGCGATTCTATCACGTTAGTAAAAAATGAAGATGTTCTACCTTTTGATGCTAATAGTGAAGAAACAACGTTTGTGGCCGGCGTTACACATGTGGATGACGTAACAGATCGAATACAACAGCAAAGCAACGGGGACGTGCTTTCTTGGGAAGCCGAGAGTCATGATCCCAAAAATGAAGATATAGAAACTGCCGTGAAACAAGCGCAAGAGGCCGATCGCATTCTCGTGCCAACGTTCTCTTTCGGTGAGCTTCCGGACGGACAAAGTGACTTGGTACAGGCGTTAAAAGAAACAGGGAAACCTGTCGCGGCTGTCTCACTTGGGCTTCCGTACGATGTGCAAAACTATCCGAACGTTGACGCGTATCTCGCTTCCTATGCCCTAGATAATTGGGAATTAGCGAACGCAACGTCTATGAATGCCGCTGTTGATGTGGTGTTTGGCGCTCAGCCCGGCGGCCAGCTCCCGGTTACGATTGAAGATCATTATGATTTCGGCCATGGATTAAGCTATTTGCCCAACGACGCCTTCGATATTGAGCAGCTCGTTGAACAGTACGAAAGAAAAGATGCATTTGAAAATGAGGAAGCCGTTCGCCACTTACAGACTCATTTAACAGCTGTCCATCATTATGAAAACGAAGAAGAAGCAGAAAAAGCCATCACCCACATGGAAGGGTTTAAGGATTTATTGGACGAGCAAGAAGACAATACGTTGATTAGCGAGGAAGCGTATGAAGATCTCCAGAAGCAAGCGGATGCTTTGCTAGAGGAATGGCAGTGATCCATTTTGGCTGATAAAACAAAAAGAAGCCTGCCGGGGCCATAAACATCCCTCGGCAGACTTCTTTTTTAGGCCGTGACTTCTACTCTGTCCTCTCGGTCTATCGCTTTTTTGCGCAGCAAATGAATGCTGATGAGTAGCGCAAAGAGCGCCACACCAATGAGGTCTGAAACAAAAGCAGGGTGAATGAATACTAGCGCGGAACTGAGGGCCAATATCCACTCAAACCAGCGGTATTTTACGAACATATAGTTTTGGATGACGGTGACGAATGCCAGTATGCCGACGAGGGCGGTGAATATGGCCCAAACAATTTCATACCAGGCAAACATCCCTTGATTTTCAGGCAATAACAAGATGATCGTATTCATGACGAACACAAATGGGAGCAACAAGGCCCCGGCGTCATACTTGAAGCCTTGGACTCCGGTAACGATCGGGTCCGCTTTCGCAATCCCGGATACGGCATACGCCGGCAAGTTCACCGGAGGCGTATCATCGGCAAGCACACCGTAGTAAAGAACGAATAAGTGTGCAGCCATAATCGGCACGTTCATCTCGATAAGCGCCGGTGCGATCATGGATGCCAAAATAACATAAGTTGCTGTTGTCGGGAGTCCCAGTCCGACGATGAGACAGGCGATAAAGGTGAAAAAGAGAACAAGAAGCAATTGATCGCCTGCAAAACCTACGATAATGGTAGGAAGTGAGCCGGATAGTCCCGTCAAGTTAATGATGCCAATGAGGATACCTGCGGTTGCACAGGCGGCAATGACAGTGAGTGCTTTTCGTGACGCCATTTCAAGGCTGACCATTAATTCGCGAAATCCGAATTTAATAGGGGCAGAGGCAATCTTGAATTTATTTTGAAAAAGCACGAAGAACACACAAATAAAGGCTCCGATTGCGATCATAATAGAAATTTCCATATGCCAACCGAAGAAATAATGCATGCCATACGCAATTATTGCGAGCATCCCTGAAATCAGCAATCCTGCTCCGAAACGCCCCCTCAAGCGATGGGCGAGAACAGCAACCGTCAAAAGCATCACAATCGAATAAAAGGCAGCATTAAAGACGGTGTTCCCGGCCATGACAAAATACACAAGCGCGATGATCGGAACAATCAGATAACCCTGCTGCAACAAACTTTTTCGTCCGGAAACGAGTGAATCTTTTGCCAATCCCTGGATGTTGTGTTTCAATGATTCGATGTGAACCATCCAAAGGATCGCGATATACGTTAATATCGCGGGAATTAAGGCGGAAACCATAATTTGCGCGTAGCTGTAGGGCGTGTATTCAATCATGAGAAAGGCGGCAGCGCCCATGACCGGCGGCAAAAACTGTCCGCTTGATGATGAGGCGACTTCGATTCCGCCTGCTGTTTGTGGCCGGAACCCTACCTTTTTCATAAGCGGGATCGTGAATGTACCGGTAGTAACGGCGTTTGCTACCGAGCTTCCGGAAATGGAGCCCATAAATCCGGAGCCAACGACGGCTGCTTTTGCCGGTCCGCCCCGAGAATGGCCGACGGCGCGGAGAGCCAGATCGATAAACATTTTGCCTGCGCCGGTCGCTTCCAAAATTGCTCCGAACAGAATGAAAATGAAAACATAATTAGCCGAAACAGACAAAGGAGTTCCTAAGATTCCCGTCGAGGTGTACATCATTTCATAAATGAACTGTTCAAAATTGGCCCGACTATGCCCAAAGGGCGCGGGCAAATAATCCCCTAAGAAATAATAGGCAATGAATATAAAAGCAATAATCAATAAAGGTTTTCCAACTACTCGCCGAGCCGCTTCCAAGAGCAATAGGATCATGATAATCCCGGCGAACATATGGCTCGTCTCCATACTTCCCTGGAGTATCGTTTGGTGGGTTTGGTTCAGCATGACAAATGAGCCCACAACGAGCACTATTCCCGCGAGTGCCATGTCATACCAGGCAATGGTCGTTTGACCCAATCCTTTTTTTCTAGGGAAGATAAGGAAAATAAGGATGAGCCCAGCAAGCAGGTGAATAAATAAGTGCTGATTTGTGGATACGATCAAACCGAAACCGGCCGTATATAAATGGTAAAGAGAAAGCGCAACAGATATGATGAGAATCAGTATCGCTTTCCAACCGAAAACGCTTCGGTCGCTTCCTTCTGCTTCCATCGCTTGCTCCGCTGTTTCTTCCGGAGCTTCAATGGTTTCCATATTTTCCTCGTGCTGTTTTGAAGTATCTGCCATCACGCTATCCTCCTTGCACGTGAATCATGACGCGGCGGTCATCTTCCTCCATGTCTGATAAATAGAGGGTTTCATTTTTAAATTCGAAGGTGTGTGTGTAGAGGTTGGATGGGATTAATCGTAACTCTTCCACAACCCTTCCATCATCGGGAATGATGTAAAAGTCATCCTCTTTACGAATTGGTTCGTTGGAGTCATAGGGGATACCGGCACCGAAGGCCTGGGTCCACGTTTCTTTCGATACGATTTCAAAATCATCATTGATCTCAAAAACTTCCCGGATCGGCGTTTTCATGACCGAATGGATATATTCATGAAAAAAAGTGTCTCCCGGCTGAATCTCTTCTTCGAATAAAACGTCATTGGACGCTGTAGCGACAACTTGTAACTTCGGCGTTTGTTCCCAAAAGACGATCAATAAAAGAAGAGGAACAAGGAAGAGGAAGAAGACTCCCTGTCTCCCTTGCAAAAAAGTTAAGCTGGTTCTCATGCGCTCACCTATTGATCTTCATAGAATTGCTCCGCACCGGGATGAAGGTCAATGGGTATTCCATCCTGGGCGGTTTCGAGATCAATATAGCTTCCGGACTCGTGGGCGGTCTCGAAGCTGTCCGTGTTGTCATAAATCACTTCCATGATTTCGTAAACGACCTCTTCATCCAACTCGTCATGGGCGATGAGCATGGCTTGCACAGCCAGCGTATTCGTAGCATCGTCATCTTCATTGTACATACCTGCTTCAATCTCATGCTCCGTGTAGTACGGGTATTCGTCAAGCAGTTCGTCCGCTACATCTTCTTCCACTTCAACCATCGTAATATCCTGTTGGGCAGCTAACGATTCTATTGCTCCTGTTGGTGCCCCAGCAACCATAAGCGCGGCATCGATGTTCTCATCCTGTAAGCCGTCAGCAGCATCTTCAAAGTCTTGGTATTCTACCGTTATGTCGTCATACGTAATATCGTGGGCTTCCAAAATTTGTTGGGACACGACTTCCGTGCCTGAACCCGCGTCCCCGACAGCAACGCTCATGCCTTCCATATCTTCCACGGTTTCAATGCCGGAAGATTCCGTAGCTACAATCTGAATGACTTCCGGATAGAGGGAGGTCATTGCACTAAATCCTTCCACCGGTTCCTCAAAATCAACCTCGCCATTGACGGCATAGTAAGCGGTATCATTTTGCGTTAAAGCAAGATCCCCTGCGTCATCGGCAATATCGTTAATGTTTACAACCGAGGCGCTCGTGGCAAAATGAGAAGCATCGTAATCTTCCACGTCTTCATTAATTAATGTGGCAAGTTGGCCCCCCAATGGATAATAAGCGCCTTGTTCACCACCCGTGAGAATTTCCAATTCTTCCTCGAAATCACCGCAAGCGGTGAGCAGTACCGTGGCTGAACCGACGGCAATTGTCTTGGCCAATATCTTTTTCATAATGGTGACCCCCTTAAAAAAATTAAAATAAAATTCCCATGTCATTATATTATAAAACTATGAAAAAATCCCTATTCATGAATAAAATAAGAAAATTCTTTTTTTGCAATCGCGATTAAGTCATTCGTAATAAAAGGTGTATAAGGTGTTTCCTCCCAAATCAGTGAGATGGAACTCATGTAGTCTTCACCCGCGATGGGAATGGATGTTACATGCTCTTCTGTCATGACAGCGGCCATATCGGCAGGCATAAGCGTGACGCCGATTTCGTGGCTAATCAAGTTTTCAATTGTCCGCAATTCAGGGCCGACACAAAGCGTGTTTGGCACAAATTCAGCCTCAAGACAAGCCCTTTCCAATAAATAGTAAAGCGTAGGTGAATTTTTTGGGTGAAAATGAATAAAAGCCTCGCCTTTAAGTTTTTTCAAATCAAGGCTTTGTTCATTGGTCAACGGGTGATTTTTTGACAGGACGGCCACCAATGGATGTCTGCTTAACTCCAATGCAGCGATATTCATATTCCGGAGTTCGTTTAAATCAGCAGGTGTACGAATAAAAGCGAGGTGGCTTTGTTGTTTTTTTATTGCTTCGATTGCCTGCGCTGATGTCGTTTCTTCAATATATAACTCAACTGTATCAAGTTTTGCTTGCATTTTTTTCAACAACTGTGGAAGCCAGATGCTTGCCGCTGATGGCACGGATGATATCCGCGCCGTTGCTTGCGGAATTCTTTTAGATTTAACGACTTCATGGATAAGGTCTTCAATTTTATGAAAAGACGGATATAACTGTTCGTAAAGGTAGGCGCCTTCTTCCGTCAAGGATACTTGCCGCGTCGTTCTTTTCAGCAATTTGAAGCCGATTTCATTTTCCAATGATGAAATTTGCTGGCTTAAACCGGGTTGGCTCACATGCAACCGTTTGGATGCTTCGCTGAAATTTAGGGTATCCGCGACTTCCATAAAATAGCGGAATGATAAAAGGTTCATCTGTTTACCTGTGCAGGGATCGGATGGACACTGTGAAAAGGAAGCCCGGCGTCCAGCATGGTTAATAATCCCGGTTTTTGCTGCGTAACAATTCGTTTGCCGGTATTAATGATCATGGAAGCGGTCGCGGTATCGCCGAAAATTCCGTTTGGAATAATGACATGAACCGGGTCCGTTCCTTCGATGAAGATTTCATCTTTCGACTCGACGCCTAAAGCCATTGTTAACTCCATCTCAACGCTTACGTTTTCTGAAGTGGTAGCTTTTGCTGTTTGGTGTTGGCCACTGACTTCGCCAGTTTTAAGCGTCAACCAGGAAAGTTCATAGTCTTGGGTGGCAAACGTCGGTTCCAGTTTTGTTTCCAAATGCTCGATTTTGACGTTTAATCCGGCGGCAACAAGACGAACGGTTTCCTCCAAGCCGACATGCCCGATTTTCCCATCCTGTGCAAGTTGACGGAAGTCTTCTTCACTTTTTCCTATCCCAACTTTTTTCTGTAACGGGACCCGCCGTTCTCCAACATTCGCTTGGCGAATCGCTTTCACCGAGCGGACGCGATCCGTCACAGTTGTGGCGGTGAGTGGGAGGGAATCCATTACAAATCCGGGATTGATGCCACTTCCAATGACGGATAAACCTTTGCTTTTCGCATATTCATCAATCTCTTGACTGAGAGACGGATACCGATCCCACGGATAGAGCATTTCTTCACAAGTGGTCACGACATGATAACCATGATCAAGCAATTGCCGAATTTGCGGCCACACGGAAGGAACATTGGAACCGGTTGCATGCACGGCCATTTTTTGTTGATAAGGTTCGGCCTTCTCAGATAGTTCAGAAACATCGGAGACAACAACGGCGTCTTTTGGCCCTTCTCCCTGAAGAGTGGACGTCAGCGGTTTTCCGATCAATTCCGGATCAATATCAACCCCGCCGATTACATCAAATGCTTCATCTGTCACTCCTTTCTTTAAAATCTCTTTTCCTATTGGGCCTAGCCCATAAGGAACAAGTGCAATTTTGTCGTTTGACATGGATGCTCCCACCTGCCTTCTCGTTGTTATTAATAAGGTAACATATATTAGTTTTGATTATAAATAATAATTGGTTATATTTTTATAAATTATTTTATAAAAAGGCTAAAATACATGACGGACACATATGGTATGATTAAATCAACAAACTTGTAGAAGGCGTGTTTTAAATGTGTGAACGAAAACCTATCGGCAAAACAAATAAGGTGAAAGAACAACCGGAGACTTTTTCTGAAATTGAGGCTCCCTATGAAAGACCGCTTATCGAAGAACGGTATGAAATCATCAACGGGGCTCGTTATTATTTATCGCCCTCTCCGGGACTTGATCACCAGCTTTTGGCTACAAAAATGTCGAGCGTGATGCATGATGTTTGTCAATCAAACGGGATTGTCGTCGTAGCCCCGATGGATGTGCATTTGGATAAAGATAATGTGTTACAACCTGATGTTATTTTTATTTCTAATGAAAATATGCATATTGTTCATGGTCAAAAAATTGAAGGTCCGCCCGATCTTGTTGTGGAAATTTTGTCCCCGGGATCTGGGAAACACGATAAAATAAATAAAAAAGCGATATACGAACACTTTGGCATTCCCGAGTTTTGGGTCGTCGATCCTCCTCACGAGACCGTTGATCAATTCGTGTTGGGCGAGGGGAGATATCATTTGCATGGAACATTTAGCGAGGACCATTCATTAACTTCGCCGAAGCTGGCGTGTGTTCATATAGATGTGAAAGCATTGTTTCAAGAAAAAATAGAATATAGGCAGTGACTCACATGAAAAGCTGCTCGGTAAAACCGAACAGCTTACAATGCTCACATCGATTGTGAGGGTTGTTTTTTCCTGTTTCTTCTTTTCAACCATTTGCTTATTAAAGGCAAAACGATCGACAAGAGAGTCAAAATTCCAAGTACAATGGTGATGGGTGACGCGAATAGGATGCCAAATGCATTATCATAGATCACCATTGAACGTTGGAATTCTTGCTCTAAATCTCCTCCAACAATTAACGCGAGAATGAGCGGCACGACCGGATAGTTCATGACCCGCATTAACAGCCCGACAGCACCGGCAATTAGCAAGATATAAAAATCGATTGTGCTGTAACCAAGGGTGTATACTCCAATAAAGGATAGAAGAAGGATGACGGGATATAATACTTTCGGAGGCGTATGCAACACTTTCATTAGCACGCCGACCAACGCAATGTTAAGGGTGACAAGAATAATATTTCCAATAAACATACTATTAATTAACGTCCATACAAGATCCGGGCTATCCTCAAAAAGCAAAGGTCCTGGGGTTACCCCTATCATGATTAAGGCACCAAGCATAACTGCCGTTGCCCCTGAACCGGGGATTGCCATTGTCAATGTCGGGATTAATGCACCGACAGCTGATGCGCTGTTTGCAGATTCGGGCGCCACTAATCCTTCTACCTTTCCCTTTCCATATTCCTCAGGTTTTTTTGATAGTGATCTTTGGGCGCTATAGGCAAACAGGGAAGAGATCGTTCCTCCGGATCCCGGCAAAGCACCAAGAATAAAACCAATGGGACCACTCCGTACAATAGGGCCCAAAGAACGCTTCCATTGTTCTTTTGTAAACAATTTTCTTCCAATGTTATGATCCGTGGTTTTTGGCTGACTTATATTGAACAAATTATAAAGCACTTCACCGATGGCATAGATGCCAATAATGACAACTATGAAATCAATGCCTTCGATTAATTCCGGAATGCCAAGAGTGAACCGCTGCACTTCCGATTGCAAATCAACCCCAATGGTTGCAATCCCCAAACCGACAAACATCGAAAGAAACCCTTTGATTGTGTTTCCCACAGACAGCGTTACAACAATCGATAAAGCGAATAAAAATAGCAATACAAATTCTGCGGGGCCGAAGTTTAGTGCAAAATCGGCAAGTGGAATGGCGAGAAAAATAAACCCGAAAATAGCCATAATGCCACCAAAAAGTGACGCGATTGCAGCAATGGACATGGCTTGCCCGGCTTGTCCGTTTTTCGTCATCGGATAGCCGTCAAAGGTAGCCGCGACCGAAGATCCGTCTCCGGGTGTGTTAATTAAAATCGAACTTCTCGAACCACCGAATAAAGCCCCGTAGTAAATAGCGGCCATTAATATTAAAGCACTAACAGGCTCCATTCCAAACGTTAATGGAATGAGCACAGCAATCCCCGTAGCTGGACCCAATCCCGGCAAAATACCGACAATGGTTCCCAACAGTGCACCTAATAACAGTAGCAACAAATTAATCGGCTGTAGCGCAGTGATCAGCCCATCAAGAATGATACTCATATCCATCTCTTAACCCCTCCCTTCTACGGCAAACTAATTTCCAATAATTGGCTGAATATATACCAAGAGCTAAACGAGAAAATGAGTGTTACTGTTAGGTTTAATACCCATCTGCGATAACCGTTTAGATAAAACATTAATGCTCCCAAGAATAAAAGCGTAGCGGCCAGAAACCCGACCCATTCAAAAATCAGAGCATAGCCGACACAAAACGCGAGTATGACGCCGATGACTTTAAGTGAATCCTTTTTGATAAGTGCAGCCAGATCTTCATTATCCTCTACATTCTCTGTCCGTACGTTAATTAAATCGATCACTGCAAAAACCAATATTCCTGCAGCGACAATCATCGGGAAGTACCTTGGTGCATAGGGATCTCCCAGTAACGCCGGGGGCAATTGAAAGATCATGATTAAATAAATAAGACTTATCGTGATGAAAAGAATAGGCAATGATAAACGTACTGCTCTCATTTGTTCCGAAACCTCCCTATGGTGCGAGTTCTACGCTTTCAATGATTTCTTCAAAAAATTCTTCTTCCTCTTCCAGAAATTCTTCTGTTTCTTCGGTATTCCTATATAATGGATCTAAGTCGTTATTTTCCAAGTCTGTTTGAAATTGCTCTGTTTCAACTGCAGAACTCAATATTTCTTCCCAAGCATCCACCTCGGCTTCCGTCATATCCGGAGGGCCCATAATGCCTCGCCAATGAGGGAATACAACATCGATGCCCTCTTCCTGGAGGGTTGGCACATCCTGAAATTCCTCAAGTCTTTCAGGTGAGCTGACTGCTAAAATATCGACTTCATCGGCTTCATATTGTTCAACCATATCCGAGATAGAGTTCACTAAGATATCCACGTGTCCACCGAGGACGGGGTTCATAGCGTCACCGCCGCTATCATAAACAAGGAAATTTAAATCTTCAGGGTCTATTCCGGCTTCTAAAGCGGTTTGCACAAAGGAAAGGTGATTTCCACTTCCGAGAGACGGGCTAACGGATATGCTTAAGGATTCAGGGTCTTCTCTGAGCTGATCCATCACCTCATCGATATTTTCAAAACCTGCATCTGCATGAGTGGCAATTCCCAACCACTCTGTGGAGAGCATGCCAAGTTGAGTAAAATCTTCGTGGTGGAGGTCCGTTTGTCCAAGTAGACTGCTTGTCAACAGCAAGCTTGAATTTACGGAAACAACATGCGGATCGTCCTGTTGCAACAAATATTGCCAGCCCACTTCTCCGCCACCGCCCGGTTGATTAACAACCGTGACGTTTTCATCTGTCTGATCATCCTGGATGATCGATTGCTGTACGGAACGTGCTTGCATATCCCAACCGCCCCCCGGGGAAGCGGGTGCGACAATTTCAATGGGGCGCTCAGGGAATGCGTCTTCATTGCTGTCCCCTGATGCTGAACACCCCGCCATTGATAGAACAGCAAGAATAAGCGCGAACTTGCGCATATATATTCACCTCTTTAGTAATCGCTTTCAATATTGTACGATATAATCTATCATGTTCATTGAATCGTCAACAACATTTCATGCATATAACATTTATTATTTATTTTTGCTTTTTTGTCCTTTAACACCAAAACAAAAACACCCCTTGTAAAAGGATGTTTAATCTTCCGTGGTGACATATACACGTTCTGGTCGTCCGATTACTCCATAATTTAGTTTCGGCTCGGCCTTTGATATGGAAACGAGGTATTCGAGGTATCGTCTTGCTGTGGTGCGGGAAATCCCTACGCCATTGCATGTTTCGTCGATGGTAAGCCCTTCCTTCGCACGTGTAAGTTGTTCCTTCACTTTTTCCAATGTGATAACATCAATGCCGGTAGGAAGTTCGCTTTGCTTATCGGAAGGATATTGATTGCCAGCATGTCCAAATAGGCGTTCAATATCCTTCGGTTGGAAGGGCGCCTTTTCCTGGAACCATTCATAGTCTCTTAAATAACGCTTCATCACTTGTTGAAAATCCGATGCGGTTACTGGTTTTACAAAATAATAATAAACCCCATGGCGTTTCGCTTTGAGTAAATCGTCGCGATTATCGGATGCTGATATAATGATTACGTCAACATGAGGATAGTTCGAGCGAATGAATGACAGTAGTGCTGTCCCATGTATATCGGGAAAATAAATATCGAGCAAAATCAGTTGGGGCTGCGCCTGTTTTAACAGCTTCTTTAATTCTTCCCCATTCAATGCTTTGCCGGTTACATTGAATTGTGGGAAGGGTTGCAAAAATTGTTCATGCAAAAGTGACACACGATAATCGTCCTCAGCGATGATAACGTTCATTTCCATTCCCCCCAATGTTTAGGTAAATATAGCGAAAAAACTGCACCGCCTTCAACAGGGTTTGAAACATCTACATCCCCTCCGTACTTCCTCGCAGTTTCCAGTACATTTGAAAGACCGAATCCCCGAACAGTTCCTTTATAAGAAGTTCCTTTTTGGAATATGTCCGCTTGCATTGCTTGATCGATGCCCGGTCCTGAATCCTGCACATCGATAACAATGTCGTTGCCTACGTCCGTGATGAATACGGCGACTTCTTTTTTTGTTGTTGGAGCAACTGCCTCAATGGCATTATCGAGCAAGTTTCCGAGCATGACAGCCACGTCGGATGCCGGGTAGGATGTGCGTTCAAGCGTGCTATTTTCATCCACCCATAAATGAATTTTTTTCTCGGCTGCTTTCGCCATTTTTCCGAGAAGAATTGCTTGGATGCCGGGGTCTTTAATCGAGTGAAAAAGAGGCATTGCCGTTGTTGAAACAGTCGTTTCTTTTTCAATTAATTCAAGCGCTTCCTCGTCATTTCCCAATTGCAGCAATCCCATAATGACATACAGTTTATTTTTAAATTCGTGCGCTTGCGCTCGCAATCCATCAGAATAACCCTGTACTTGAATGATCGTTTCCCGGAGTTGTTTCATGTCGGTTTTATCTCGAAAACTGCAAATGGCACCGACGATTTTTTCTCCGTCAAAAAGCGGGCGCCTGCTTGCTATCAATACTTGACCGTTATGCATACGTTCATCGTCATCAACAATATCGCCTTGTTCCAATGTTTCGGATAAGCCAAGCACGTCGATGAACGCACTTTCCTTCGTAAGGTTCAAAGCATCCAATATCGTTTGTGCTGCCGGGTTTAACAAAGTGACTTGTTTTTCTTGATTAACAGCAACGACACCTTCTTTTACAGAATCAAGCATCCCTTCCCGTTCCCGATATAATTCAGCAATCTCCGCCGGTTCCATTCCCAGTGTATCACGACGAATGTTTTTGCCTATGATGATCGCGCCTCCAATGCTTCCGGCAACACCAAAGATTGCTACAAAGCCTAAGCGCAGCAATTTGTCAAAAACCGAGGCGTTAATATCTTCATACAAATATTCAACCGTTACTGCGCCTACGACTTGATCTGCTTCCCCTACCGCTTCATAGATGGGGGCAGTTGTCACCATTGATGGGCCGAACACCCCTTCATCTTCTTCAGTGATAAAAGAACCAAATGTAATGGCAGGGGTAAACTGGCTATCATCCACGTTTTCGCCTATTTTTTCTTCTTCCGGATGATAGACATAATAACCATCTTGCGAAATAGCGGTGATGATCGGGTTATCTGCTTGCAGTTGCAGTTGGTTAATGATCTCTTGGGCTTCCATTTGTTCATCATTGGTAACTGCTTCTGCCATTGCTGGCATAAAAGCAAGACTATTTGCTGTCTGTCTTGATAATTGAGCATACTCTTGTTCTACATTTTGAATTTCGATTTTTGTAAAAATAACCATCCATAAGAACAAAAGTAAGAATGTTAGTATCAAGAAAATAGAAATAATACGCGTGCGAACGGTTGCATGCTTAAAGAGGCGCATAGTAAAATCCCCCTTGTTTACGATAACGGCGATTGGTGATTGAGTGTCTCTATATTTTATCTTATGGTTATCAAGATGGCCAATTGCCGTTAAAATGGAGCAAGAGTATAATGCAAACGGTTGACAGAAAGAAAGGCATCAAATAAAGAAAGCCGTGTATAATGATGAAGGTCTATAAGTTATTGTTTCTAGCCGTGGCACTAATGGTCGGAGGTTTCTTTTCGTCGATTGGTGTTCCGGCCGGTTGGTTGCTTGGCGGTTTGCTGACAGGCATATTTTATGGGTTATTTATACGTGCGTTTGATTTTTCGGGATGGCCTTTTCAAATGGCGCTGGCGATGGTAGGCATCAATATCGGGCTTATCATGGAAACCGATTTATTTCAACAGTTAATCCATTATCTTTTTCCGTTATTCATCACATTAGTGTTGACGTTACTGACTGGGCTTTTACTTGGTATTCTTCTTGATCGTTGGACAGATCTGGATCGGCGAACCGCTTTTTTTTGCACGATTCCGGGAGGGGCTTCGGAAGTAATCGCGATCTCCAGCGACTACGGAGCAGACCAACGTATCGTTGCTTCCTTTCATACCGCGCGAATTACGATGTTTGTGCTTATTATTCCGTTTGGGATAGGGATGGTGTATGGACAAGGAAATATGGACATGCAACCGGAAACGCTGTTAATCCCAACAACTTTACAGTTTTCTTTTTTCGCCATCATTATTTTGGGATCCTACGTTTTGAACCGACTCATTTCTTTTCCGGGCGGTATTTTGATCTATTCTATTGCATTTGGGTTTCTGGGCAGTGAATTTATCGTCAATATCGGTGAGGTACCGGGATATGTTTCCGGAATCGGGCAAGGGTTAATCGGAGCAATGGTCGGCATACGTTTTGAGCGTAGTACCGTTGAGAGGTTAAAGTCAATTGGGTTGGCAAGCTTGAAGGTGTTGGGTTTATACCTCTTATGCAGCCTTGGGATTGCCGTGTTATTTTTTTGGTTAACGCCTCTTTCCTATTTGACTAGCCTGTTAAGCACGGTCCCTGCCGGTGCGGCCGAAATGGCATCAACAGCCGTTGCGCTGCAAATTGAACCGACGCTTGTCGCAAGCTTGCACATTATACGAGTTATTTCTATCTTCATTGTTTTGCCTTTCTTGTTTCGGTGGTTGATGAGGGCCTGATAAGGATAGCAAGATACCGTTGGAAAGAGGGACGTCTCTACCAACGGTTTTTTTGCGTGTTTGTGATACAAGACACTTGACAATTATGTTTATATCAATCAAAATATCGGCAAATGATGTTTAAATCAATCATTAAATGGGTGTATATATGCATATGAATGATCGAAAAGAACATATCGCTAAATTGATTCAGGAATACGATAAAGTTGATATCACCGATTTAACCCATCACTTTCAAGTATCAACGATGACTGTTCGAAGGGATCTTAACGCTTTAGAAAAAGAGGGGAAAATCATCCGCACCCATGGTGGTGCAGTGGCGGCTCCGCAATTGAGAGAAGAAACCGCTTATCAATTGAAAGAAAATGTTCACTTAGCCGAAAAAAAAGCGATTGCCTTGGAAGCGGTTTCGAAGGTTGCTGACCATTCGACTATTATGTTGGATTCAGGCACGACGACGTTGGCGCTCGCTCGTTGGTTAAAAGGCCGGGAAGGGTTAAGGGTGGTGACGAACGACGTATTGATTGCTGCTGAACTGATAAATAGTCCGGTTGAGGTGATTGTCACAGGGGGCGAGCTTCAGCATGAGGTGGGGGCGATGTTTGGCAGCCATACCCAAAACATACTTCAATCGGTGTATGTTGATCAATGTTTTCTTGGCGCTCATTCGATAGATTCCGAAGGCAAAGTAAGAACACCTTCTATTGAAAAAGCAAACATCAAACAACTCATGATTGAGGCCGCCAACGAAACGTGGCTTCTTGCTGATCATAGTAAATTTGACCATAAAACGTTCGCCCATGTATGTCATCTTGAGGAATTAGAAGGAATAATAACCGATGAACAAATGAAGGCGAGGCATCTACACGGCAACGTGGTCGTCGCTAAAGTGGAGGGAGGTTTATGAGAGTCGGTGTGATTGCGGACGATCTGACGGGGGCAAATGCGACGGGCGTAAAATTAACGAAGCAGGGGCGACGTACACTTACAGTCCTCAATCGGACAGCCTTTCCTGATGAGAGATACAACACGCTCGTTCTCAATACGGACAGTCGTTATTTGGAACCAACTGAAGCTGCAGAAAAAATCAAGGAATCATTCTCTTATCTTAGCGGCTGGGAAGCAGAGCTTATTACGAAACGTATAGACAGCACGTTTCGTGGAAATATCGGTGCCGAGGTCGATGCCATCCTTGAATCTGTCGCGGATTCCGTGGCGATCATCGTTCCCGCTTTTCCTGATTCAAAACGAACAGTCCGCGATGGTCGTTTATTTGTAAATGATGACCTGCTGGAAAATACAGAAGTGGCAAAAGACCCGGTAAAGCCTATTCGACAATCCAGCATACCCGGCCTATTGGAAACACAAAGTCAACATGCAACAGCCTTGATTTCACTCGATGATATAAACGGCCTATCCTCTATTGAATTACAAATACTGTTACAACAAAAAATGGACAACGGTGCGCGCATGATTTGTTGTGATGCGGTCAGTAATCGTGATGTTGAGACGATTGCAAAAGCAATAGCTTCTATACAGAATCACTATGTGATCCCAGTAGATCCGGGGCCGCTCACTTCGTATTATGTACAAGAGAAAATGCAAAAACAAAACCAAGATAATCCGGTTCTTTTAATCGTAGGGAGTACGACAAGCCATACGAAGAATCAGATCGAATATTTAAAAGCAAAGGCAGATGTCCGTATCGTCTATACGGAAACGGAGAAATTGGCAAGCTTTAGCGGTCATTGGGAAGAAGAAATCGAACGTGTGTCAAGGGAAGCACTTGATCAATTTCGACATGCGAATGTTGTCATCATTACCACTAGTCACCCGAGTCAACCATCCGTTGATTTGAGTGACTTGCAGCAAAAAAAGGGAAAGAAAATAAGTGAACTGGGAAATCGAATCACTGATGGATTAGGAGAAATTTTCACAAGCATGATGGCTAGAGATCATTTTAGCGGGAATATCGGATTGTTTTCAAGCGGAGGTGAAGTGCTTGCAGCGATTTGCACATCAGCTAAGGCCCAGGGCATTGAGCTCATTGAAGAAATTCAACCACTGCTGGCATATGGTCAGCTGAGCGGTGGTCAATTTGATCGTTTGCCGATGGTGACCAAAGGAGGGTTGGCCGGTGATGAGCGGGCCATGTACGATTCAGTGCGTTATTTACAAGAAGCATTAAAAAAGAAAGAAGGAGATTGCTATGCGCGATAACAAGGCGATCATTGCAACAACAATGGGGGATCCGGCGGGAATCGGCCCTGAAATCGTTGTAAAGGCAATGGCCAATCAAGAGATCCAGGCGTTAGGGAATATCTTTGTTATTGGTCAAAGCGATATTCTAGAGAAAGCGATTGAAGTGACTAATTCTAAAATAAAACTCCGCCAAATTGATCACCCGAGTGAAGCCCGATTTGAATATGGACAAATGGATGTATTGAATTTAGAGACCGTAGACATGCCTTCACTGCGTTATGGAGAGGTGCAAGCGTCATGTGGTCAAGCCGCTTACACGTATATTAAGAAAGCAGTGGAGTTGGCCAATGAAGGTCAAATCAATGTCATTGCCACCGCCCCGATTAATAAGGAATCATTGAAGGCAGCAGAAGTTCCCCATATTGGCCACACGGAAATGCTCGCCAATATGACGGGGACGAATGATCCATTAACGATGTTTGAGGTTCATTCATCAAGAATCTTTTTCCTAACTAGACATCTCTCGCTTAAGGACGCCATTGCACAAATGACAGCAGACCGTGTCCATGATTATCTTCTTCGCTGTGACCAAGCATTGCAGCAACTCGGTGTTGATTCACGAAAGATAGCTGTTGCCGGCTTGAATCCTCACAGCGGCGAGAATGGACTTTTCGGCATGGAAGAAGTTAATGAAATTTCACCTGGGATTGAACGAGCACGAGAAGATGGGATCGCTGCGGTAGGGCCCGTCCCGGCAGATTCCGTTTTTCATCAAGCGTTGCAAGGAAAATACGATGCCGTGCTATCCCTTTATCATGATCAAGGTCACATTGCGGCGAAGATGACCGATTTTGAGCGCACGATTTCGATTACGAATGGTCTTCCTTTTCTACGCACATCTGTCGACCACGGAACCGCCTTTGATATTGCAGGGACCGGTGAGGCTAGCGCTGTCAGCATGGAAGAATGCCTGGAAATATCAGCCAAATACGCCAAGTATTTTACAAACGTTTAATAGGTAGAGGAGTGAATGAATATGGAAGCGCAAGGCGCACAGATGATTTTCGCATTAATTCTCGCCGTATTTATACTCATCGTGTTAGTGTTGAAAACGAAAATTCATGCTTTCGTAGCGTTGCTGATTGCTGCTTCGGTGACCGGTATTGTTGGAGGGATGGCCCCCTCCACGGTCATCGAAACGATTACGGAAGGATTCGGTGGCACATTAGGCACGATTGGAATTGTTATCGGTCTTGGAGTGATGATGGGTCGTGTGCTTGAAGTCTCCGGTGCCGCAGAACGAATCGCCTATACGCTCATCAAGTGGTTGGGGAGAAAGAAAGAAGAGTGGGCGATGGCAGTCGCGGGTTATTTTGTCTCTATTCCTATCTTCGTCGATTCTGCTTATGTGATTTTAATGCCTATTGTGAAAGCGTTATCAACAAAAACCGGCAAATCCGTTGTATCGCTAGGCATTGCCCTTGGAATTGGTTTAACAGCTACCCACCATATGGTACCCCCGACCCCTGGTCCGTTAGGTGTAGCCGGAATTTATGGCATCGATGTCGGAATGATGATGCTCTGGGGATTGATTCTCGGGATTCCCGTCTTAATCTCCGGTGTCCTTTATGGAAAATGGATAGGAAAGAAAATCTATCAATTGCCCACGGAAGATGGACTGGACTATGTTCGTCCGGAGAATACCATTAACAGTCTAGACGAATACTACGAAATGCAAGAACAAAAAAATCTACCCGGATTGCTGATATCCATCGCGCCCATTTTAATACCGATCATTTTAATCTTAATGAACACATCGATAGCGGCAACCGACACTGAAGGTTTAGCGGTTGAATATATCACGTTTTTGGGTGATCCGGTCATTGCTGTCGCGATTGGTTTAATCATTGCGATTTATGGACTTTTTCATAATGTTCGGCAGGCGGATGCTATTGAGCGGATGGAAGAGGGAATCAAAAACGCGGGTATTATTTTACTTGTTACCGGTGCCGGGGGCGCACTCGGTTCCGTGTTAGAAGAAAGTGGCACAGGGGAACTGATCGGGGAACAAATTGCCCAAACCGGTCTACCTGCTATTATGATCCCGTTCCTCATTGCTACCGCTGTTCGACTCATCCAAGGGAGTGGTACCGTTGCCATGATCACTGGTGCCTCGATCTCCGCACCGATTGTCGCAACAATGGATGTCAGCATGGTCTTTGCAGCGTTGGCAGCTACAGTAGGATCAATGGTGTTTTCTTACTTTAACGACAGCATGTTCTGGGTTGTTAATCGCATGCTTGGGATCAAGAACGTCAAAGAGCAGCTTCTAGTATGGTCGATCCCGACGACGATTGCATGGGGCGTGGCACTGCCGTTGTTGCTGATTTTAAACGGATTGTTTGGATAGGATTTAACATCCTCGTATATCAGCCATAAAACGGAATATATCAGCTAGAACAGATGATTTATCAGCCGAAAAACGAATTATATCAGCCAAACGTCGATGAGGCAACCGCTCCCGGCGGTTGCCTCACTTACAACGAATCATCATCCCTCTTCGCCAACGTCCATCCCGTATACGCATAAAACAGCGCGATGAATGGCGTGACAAGACTAAGAAATACAAAAAACACATAATCCATCCCCACGTTCAACGTTGTCATGACGAATGCGCCGATGACGCCCCAGGGTACGAGCGGATGCAGGATGGTTCCGCCGTCTTCAATCGTTCGGCTTAAGTTTTTCGGATGGAGGCTGTGTCTTCGGTACGTTTCTTCATACATTTGCCCGGGCAAAATGATCGATAAATATTGCTCGCCGGTGGCGACGTTCACACCAAGACAAGAAACCAAAGTGGAGGCGATCGTGTTGCCCCGGCTTCTGAGTACACGCTGCAATCCCCCGATTAACGCTCCGGTGATGCCTATCCCCTGGATAATACCGCCGAACGCGAGCGCGATAATAATTAGCGATATCCCGAAGAGCATGTCTTCCAGGCCTCCCAATGACAGAAGATCGTCAATGGCTTCAAAGCCTGTTTCAGCGGTAAATCCGGAATGGGCAGCTGCCATGATATCACCAAGTGTACTCCCTGGTGCTGTGACAAATGTTGTTAGTGCCGCAACGAGTAGTCCCAGTGCCAATGAAGGAATCGGCTTCACTCGCGCGACGGCCAAACCGATGATAAGCAATGGGGATAAAAGCGTCACAACGCTGATCGTAAACTCTGATTGCAAGACGTTCATCATGTCATCAATTTGTCCGGTATCTGCTGCCCCTTGCGTGTTAACCAATCCGATTCCGCCAAAAATAAGTAAGGTTATAATAAGCGCCGGGATCGTCGTCCATAACATATGGCGTATGTGTTCAAAAATGTTTGTTTTCGCTGTCGCGGCGGCAAGGTTTGTCGTGTCTGAAAGGGGCGACAATTTATCGCCGAAAATCGCGCCGCTTACGATCGCGCCCGCGGCCATTGCCGGTGATACATCCATCCCGTAGGCGACCCCCATGAGCGAGACACCGATCGTCCCCATCGCGCTTAATGAACTCCCGACCATCGTTGCCACAATCGCGGTGATAACCACGGCGGAAACAAGAAATGTAGCGGGAGATAAAAGCTGCAGGCCGTAATATGTAATGGTTTGAACCGTGCCATTCAACACCCAGACGCCAATGAGTGTCCCGATTAAACTGAGAATCAGGATCGGGGCGATTCCTTGCGCGATGCCGTTAACGATCGCTTTTTCCATAGAATCCCATTTGTTACCGAGCATGAACCCATAGACCGTAACGATCATTGCCCCGATTAAAATCGGGATATGGGGCGCCGCTTCATAATGGAGGATACTGATGGCAAGAACGAGAATAACGATAAATAAAACCAACAGGGACCCACGTAAACCAGCTTTATTTTCCACGAAGGCATCTCCTCTCTTTAAAGCGCTAAAGGGTCATTGTATTAGACATGAAAACAAGGATCAAGCCTCATCCTTCCGCTCTATATCCCGATCCCGGTTTTTGATTGTCTCTTCCTGCTCTTTCGTCCGCGCGGCAGGGTGGTTGGGATCGTCGTAGCTTCGCTCTGACGTGTGCCAATGGTTGTGGCGAATGACATCATAAATTGCCCGTCCGTTCGTCGGCTGTCCATCGGGTTGATAGACCGGTAGGGCATCAAAAAGTACGAAATAAAACGTATAAAATAAAAACGTATTCCAAAAAATTTCTCCGCCCAAAATTTCGGCACCGAGCAGTGAATTGATGATAACGGCCACGATAATATTGCTGAGCATCGGGGAAGCGTAGATCAAAATATGCCAAAATTTATGGTCAGGTTGAATTTCATCGTAGGTGATCCAGCTCGTCATAAAAAAATACCGGCGTACTTCTATGGAAGGAAAACGAAATAACACCGGACCGGATCCGACAACGATATACTTGTTTGTTGCGCCCAACAAAACTGCAGCTAAATAATAACCCGCTTCACGAATGATGGAGACAGTCGGCAATATAAAAAAGACCGACACGAGCAAACGCAGCAAATCAGAAAAGTCGAACATCCGCTACACCTCCAAAGCCTACTCATGGCTACGGGGGTTATTTTACCCGTGAAGGAGACGGGCTAAACATTAGTAAAACTAGGCTTCCGGCTTATAGCGGAAGCCTGGTTTTACTTATACTTTAATTCAAAGTTAAACATTCTTAAAGTACAAAAGGCATGTATTTCCAAATACATGCCTGCACGTTTTACGTTTCTAATGTTTTTACCAATTGCTTCGCCACACTCACTGAAGATTGCGGATTTTGGCCGGTGACGAGCTTGCCGTCCGTTTGCGTGTTTTCCGTCCAATCGTCTGCCGTAACAAAAGCGGCACCTTGTTCTCGCAGTTTCGATTCCAACAGAAAAGGAACTTCGTTTTCCAATTGTACGCCACGTTCTTCGGAATCGGTGAATGCCGTAATGGTTTTATTTTTCACGATCGGTGTTCCGTCGTTCAGGGTAGCGCCAACCAAACCGGCTGGTCCGTGGCAAACGGCCCCGATCGATTTGTCATCTTCCGCGAAATTGCGAAGCAAAGAATGTAGCTTTGCGTTCTCAGGGAAATCAAACATCGTTCCGTGTCCGCCGGGCAAGAAAATGGCGTCATAATCATCGGCGTTCACGTTATCGATCGCTTCCGTGTTTTTCAAGAGCCGAGCAATTTCTTGCCACCCGGCAGGGATGGTATCATCTTCCAAACTATTCTTGTCGATGCGAGATTCACCGCCTTTCGGGCTCACGACGGTTACCTCATACCCATTGACACGCAGTTCTTCATACGGCTCGGCGAATTCCGATAGCCAAATACCGGCAAAATGTCCGTTGTTCATTTCTTGGCCGTTCGTGACGACCATCAAGATTTTTTTATTGTCAGCCATAGAGCTTCACTCCTTTTGGTTAGGTACACCACGGCAATACCCGAAAAAAATAGAGACGTAAACATAAGTGCGGAGAAAATACCATTGAATTTTTATATAAACCGTTTATAATTTACTTTAACGAAAAAAAACATTAAAGGAATAAAGGACTAAAATTTAGGGAGAGAGTGATGGAATGAAAAAGCAAGGGATGTTCAAGATAGGGTCTATCGTATTACTAACAGCGTTGCTGACAGCCTGTGGAGATGAAGAAACAGAGGACGCGGCGGCAGGCGATGAGAACGGGGATGCAGCGGAAGGGGAAAGTTATGACATTGGTGTTGTGCAGTATGCCGATCATCCGTCGCTGGATCAAGCAACGGAAGGGTTTATAGATGCGATCGAGGAATCCGAGCTTGACGTCACGTATGATGAGCAAAATGCAAGCGGTGACATGAACGTGATACAGACGGTCGCAGATACGTTCGTCGGTGATAATGTTGATTTAATTTTCGCAAATGCCACACCTGCAGCTCAAATCATGACGTCATCCACCGATGATATTCCGATTATGTTCACGTCTGTAACGGATCCAGAGGGGGCGGAACTGGTTGACACCCTTGATGCACCGGGCGGAAATACGACGGGGACGATGGACTTGCATCCCGACGCCATTTCGCAATCGGTCGAGCTGATGGGCGATGAGCTGGATGTGGAGACGATCGGCATGGTGTATAACGCCGGCGAACAAAACTCGGAATACCAAGTCGGCTTAGCTGAAGAAGCAGCGGAAGAAGCCGGTATGGATGTGCAAACAGCGACCGTCCAAACATCTGCCGATGTGCAAAGTGCCACGGAAAGTTTAGTTGGGTCTGTCGATGCGTTTTACATCATTACCGACAATGAAGTCGTTTCGGGACTTGATTCCGTTATTGGCGTCGCTGAAAATGAAGGGTTGCCGCTATTTGTCGGCGAGCTTGATTCCGTGGAAGCAGGCGGTTTTGCCGGTTTCGGGTTTTCTTACTATGATATCGGCTATGTAACGGGGGAAATGGCGATCGATGTGCTGAACGGGGAAGCGGATCCGGAGTCGCTTGCCGTGGAATTTCCGCCGGAACTGGAACTTGTCTTTAATGAAGGGGCTGCCGAGCGGATGGATATCGAGTGGGATGATAGCTGGGATGATCTGGCTGATGAGATTATTAATGAATAGGAAGCCGAGGTGAAGAGGCATGTTCACCGCCATCTTTGGCTCGATTGAACTTGGACTTATTTATGGCATTATGGCTCTTGGCGTGTATTTGTCGTTTCGGGTACTCAATTTTCCGGATTTAACCGTGGACGGAAGTTTTGTCACCGGTGGTGCGGTCGCGGCGGTTATGATTGTGTCGGGATATTCGGCGATTGTGGCGACAATAGCCGCGCTGATCGCCGGATTTATCGCCGGCTGCGTAACGGGAACTTTGCATGCCAAAGGGAAAATCAATCCGTTGTTGTCGGGGATTTTAATGATGATCGCGTTGTATTCCATTAACTTGCGGATCATGGGAAACAGCCCGAACATTTCCTTGATGAATGACAACACGATTATTTCCATGTTTTCTGATTATTGGGCTGGCCTCCCGATCGATGGTTGGGTCAATGGCGCTTTGGCCGCGGTTGGTATTCCATTTGCCCCATCGACGTGGGCAGTGCTATTACTAGCCATTCTGATCGTCATCCTTATAAAAGCGTTTACGGATTATTTTTTAAAAACAGAAGTGGGTCTCGCGGTGCGGGCGACAGGGGACAATCCCGACATGATTCGCAGCCTGTCGGCCAATACGGATCGATTAAAAATATTGGGACTCGGCATTTCCAACGGCTTTGTCGCGCTCTCGGGGGCTATTGTGACCCAATATAGCAGCTTTGCCGATGTGAACATGGGGATCGGGATGATCATTATCGGGCTTGCTTCTGTCATCATCGGGGAAGCGATCTTTGGAAAAGGATCTGTTTTTAAAATTACGCTCGCCGTGATTTGTGGTGCTGTTATCTACCGCATGGTAGTGGCGCTTGCCCTTCGGGTTGATTTTCTGGAGACCGGCGATATGCAGTTAATTACCGCGGTGATCGTGGTCGGTGCCCTCGTCATTCCGAAAATGCTCGAAAATCAAAAAGACCGCAGGCGAAGATCCCGCAAAGCGCGCCAATTGAAACAGGAATTTGAAGGAGGGAGCGGTTCTGCTTCGACTAAGTCAGATCTATAAAGTGTTTAACGAAGGAACGGTCGATGAAAAGACCGCTCTCGAGGACGCTAATCTTACCCTTGCGCCGGGGGATTTTGTAACGGTGATCGGCAGTAACGGGGCCGGAAAATCAACGCTCATGAATATGATTTCGGGAAAATTGACTCCGGATGTCGGTGTCGTGGAGATTGACAGTCGAAATGTGACGAAACTCGCCGAATACGAACGTTCGATGTTTATCGGCAGGGTTTTTCAAGACCCCATGGCCGGCACGGCACCATCGATGACGATTGAAGAGAATATGTCGATGGCCTATAGCCGTACGAAAAAACGCTCCGCGTTCGCTGTTGGCGTTACGAAAAAAAGAAGGACGTATTTTAAGGAAAAATTAGCGACTCTTGGCCTCGGTCTGGAAGACCGGCTGACGGCGAAGGTCGGTTTCCTCTCCGGCGGGGAACGCCAGGCGTTGTCTTTGCTGATGGCAACGTTCACAACGCCTTCGATTCTGTTGCTTGATGAGCATACCGCCGCTTTGGATCCGTCGCGCGCGGAACTGATCACCGGTATCACAAAAGACATCGTTGAAGGTACCGGTTTGACGACGCTAATGGTGACGCACAATATGCAGCAAGCGTTGGATCTTGGCAACCGCTTAATCATGATGGATAAGGGAAAGATTATTTTTGAAGCCTCCGGTGAAGAAAAGCAGGCGCTCACGATCGAGCAGCTGCTTAACGAATTTCAGAAGATCCGCGGGGAACAGCTCGCGAATGACCGTGCGGTGCTGGGGTAAAGCAGCGAAGGAATGGCATGCATTCGGCAGTAGGCCGGGCCAAAAAATCGAGGGGCAGGAGAACTTTGGCATGAATCGAAGCGATTAATGCCAAAAAAGAGAGGAGCGCAAGACTTTTGTCATGCATCGAGGCCAATCAAGCCAAAAAAGCGACGTACATGAGTATTTTGCCATGAACCAAGGTGAATCGGGCCAAAAGAAAACAAGGATGATGTTTCAATGTGGGTGGGTGAAACCATTCAGCTTGTGTTTACGATATAATTTCAGCGATTACTCTGAGATTATATCGTAAAAACCTTTCTTACGGTATAATTCCGGCCGATCGCTCTAATATTATATCGCAAAGGGCTGTTTAGCGATATAATATCGGCAATCAGCCCATTTTTATATCGTATAATGTATTGTGTTCTGGATTCAATGGTAGCCTCCCGCAAAATTGTCCGAGGTACGATGATCAGTACGCCAACCATCCCGCGTCAGCACGAATCACTTCGCCATTCACTAACAAGGCATCTTCGGAAGCGAGAAAGAGCGCGATCCCGGCCGCTTCATCCGCATTCCCCTTGCCGTGTGCAATCGTGTTGCAACGAATCCCCTCATTCGCGTATTGGAAACCGACGTTTTTTGTCATGCCAAACACCGCGTACGTGGAAGCCGTATCAGCCAATCCTGCGCGCGATTCTTGGAGACTCGCTGAAGGTGCCATATTGATGATCACGCCTTGTTTCTTTTTCATAAAAATAGGAAGGGCTGTGCGAATCGTGCGCATCATACCGGTCGTGTTGACATCGAGAATCCGGTGCCAGAGTTCGTCGGTTATTTCCGCGGCTGGCACCATATTGTCCATTATCCCCGCGTTATTAACGAGAATATCAAACGTGCCGAAATGTTCAATCGCGGCGTCAATCAAATGCTCAACATCCTCTTCCCGCGTGATGTCAGCCCGATGTGCAAATGCTACCCAGCTCCGCGCCTCAATGCCCGACAAAGTTTCTTTTGCAGCGTCGATATCCATGTCAGAAACAACGACTTTCGCCCCTTCCCGAGCGAATCGCTGAGCAATGGCTCGTCCGACGCCTGAACCGGCACCGGTGACGACCGCGACTTTTTCCTTCAATTTCATGTCTATCCCTCCATATCCCTAAAATTGTTTGTATATTAATGCTATAATAATAAAAGAAAAAAGCAATGGGAGTGAAAATGTTGACCTCGATCCGCAAAATCTATGTGACTCGAAAATTGCCGGAAGATATTGAGTCGCGGCTCGCCGAACATTTTGATGTACGGTCTTGGGACGAAGAAGACACGCCGGTGCCGCGTGAGACGCTGCTTGAGGAAATCAAAGACGTCGATGGGTTATTTTGCATGATTACGGAAAAAATTGATGAAGAAGTCTTGCAAGCAGCGAAACAGTTAAAATTGGTCGCGAACATGGCGGTCGGGCATAACAATATCGATGTAGAAACAGCCACCGCCAACGGTATCACGGTTACGAACACGCCAGATGTCTTGACGGAAACGACTGCGGACCTTGCCTTCGCGCTTTTAATGGCTTCCGCGCGCCGCTTGGTAGAAACATCGGACACCCTCCGAAAAGGAGAATGGGGCGCTTGGTCGCCGATGCAATTTACTGGCCAGGACGTATTTGGCGCAACGCTTGGCATCGTCGGCCTCGGCAGAATCGGCGAAGCGGTCGTAAAGCGCGCGAAAGGCTTTGAGATGGATGTGCTTTACTACAGTCGGACGAGAAAAATAGACAAAGAGTCGCAACTTGACATTGCATACGCGGAACTGGACCGGCTACTCGAAAAGGCCGATTTCGTCATGCTCCTTTTACCCTATAGTTCAGAAAGCCACCACTTGATTGGAGAACGTGAACTTGCTTTAATGAAGGAGAATGCCATTTTAATTAACGCTTCCCGTGGCGGCATCGTTGATGAAAATGCGCTTTACGATGCTCTTGCCAATGGCGGAATTTGGGGCGCCGGGCTTGATGTTTATGAACAGGAACCTGTCCCGGCGGACCACCCGCTCCTAACGTTATCGAACGTGACGCCCGTCCCGCATATTGGCAGCGCCAGTGTAAAAACACGACGCGCGATGGCCGATTTAGCTGCGGATAACCTTATTCAAGTCCTCAATGGAAAAGAAGCAGTGACACCAGTCAATTTACCTAAATAGGAGAGGAACAATGAGCTATTCGTTAAACGATACATTTAAAATTTTTTCATTAAGTTCGAACCCTACACTCACTCATGAGGTGGTCCAACAGCTTGGCTGCGAACTCGGAAAAAGTTCCGTCAAACGGTTCAGCGATGGGGAAATCCAGGTGAGCATTGAAGAAAGCGTCCGCGGGTGTGAGGTGTACGTCGTCCAATCGACGAGCCAACCGGGGAACGAGAACATGATGGAGCTATTGATCATGTTGGACGCTTTAAAGCGCGCCTCGGCAAAAAAGATCAATGTACTGATTCCTTATTATGGTTACGCGAGACAGGATCGAAAAGCGCGCTCCCGAGAACCGATTACCGCCAAGCTGATCGCCAATCTTCTGGAAACCGCCGGCGCGACCCGTGTGATTACGATGGACCTTCACGCACCTCAAGTCCAGGGATTTTTTGATATTCCCGTGGACCAGCTGTTAGGCGTGCCGATCGTTGCCGACTATTTCAAAGCAAAGCAATTGGAAGACGTAGTCGTGGTTGCTCCCGATAACGGCGGGGTCATCCGCGCGCGCAGAATGGCTGATGAAATGAACGCGCCCATCGCCTTCATCGATAAACGGCGCCCTCGCCCAAACGTATCTGAAGTCATGAACATCGTCGGTGAATTCGAAGGGAAAAACGCCATCATCATCGATGACCTTATCGATACCGCCGGCACGATCACATCTGCAGCCAATGCTTTGATTGAAAACGGGGCCAACGCCGTCTACGCTTGCTGCACGCATCCGGTTCTTTCCGGCCCCGCGATCAGCCGCATCGACGGCTCACCGATAAAAGAACTCGTCGTCACCAACACGATCGAGCTCCCCGAGGAAAAATTGATCGACAAGATCACAACTCTCTCCGTCGCACCGCTCGTGGCGGATGCGATACACCGCGTGCACAATGAGGTGTCGGTGAGTTCGCTGTTTGAATAAGGCGGAAAAAAACCGAGTGCAGGGGGAGGGCTGCACTCGGTTTTTTTCGCTATTCCTGTTTCTTTTGTTCTTCAATGCCTTGCTCAATCGCCATTTTCTTCGCAACTTTAGGTGCGCCCCATAGGAGCGGCAGCATAATGATGGAAATCGGTACCGCCGTAATGATGATAAACGATTGGATCGCATCGATGCTTCCTTCACCGATATTAATCAAAATGACCGAAATCACACCGATCATCACTGCCCAGAATACCCGAATCGGTTTCGGCGGATCCCCTTCACCGGTCACAGACATGGAAATGGAATAGGACATTGAATCTGCAGTGGTAATCACGAACAAAATGGTTAATATAGCTAAAAGGATAGCCATTAAAGCGCCTAAAGGCATTTGTTCTGCAGTGGCAATAACAGCCGCGGGCAATCCGCTTTCCATCAAAGGGCCACTGACGGAACCCGCATTTTGTAATTCATAAAAAATGCCAGATCCTCCCAGGACAGTAAACCAAACATTTGACACTAGTGCGGCTACAATCGAAACGACAAAAAACACCTCTCGAATGGTTCTCCCGCGAGACACTCTGGCAACGAGCATCGCCATTAAAGGACCGTACCCGATAAACCAACCGAAGAAAAACAGCATCCATAAACCTAACCATTCATTGTCACCGCGAAACGTATGGATGTTCATAAATTCGGTTATATAAGTTCCGTAGGAAGATATGAACGTATCGATGACAAAAGCTCCCGGGCCCAAAAGAAGAATTAAGATGCCAACAGGAAAAATCAACCAAATATTCATTCTGCTCAAAAACTGGATACCTCTTGAGATGCCTGTTACCGCAGAAATGGTAACGATCGTAATCAACAATCCGATTACGAGCATTTGTGTGGATAACCCATCAGGAACCCCGAAAGAATGCTCCAACCAATAACTGAGTTGGAAACCAAAAAAACCAACGGTGCCGATTGTACCGGCAACCGCTCCTAAAATACAGCATACATCAACCGCTATTCCCCATTTATTATGCTCAATTTTGTCGCCAAAGATTGGATATAACAATGTTCTCGGTTTTAATGATAGGCTCTTATTATAATGGGCATACATAATGACCATGCCGCTAATTGCACCATAAACAGCCCACGCAGTAAACCCCCAAGACATAAAACTTTGGGACATGGCGACACCCACTGCTTCTTGAGAGCCGTTAGCGATACCGGTATGCATAGGAGGAACTTCCGTAAAATAATAAATAGGCTCGGCAGCTGCCCAAAAAATCCCCCCGGCCCCCAATCCCGAAGAAACGAGAATAGCTGCCCACTTAAAAAAACTTATGCTCGGTTTATCTTTATTCCCTAAACGAACCTTTCCATACTTCGAAATAGCTAAAACGACCCCGACAACGAATGTAGCTAATAATAACAGTTGCCAAAAAGCCCCAAAGTAAGTAATCGAAAGATCAAAACCTGCGTTAACAAAATTAGTGACACCATCAAAATACAAAAATGACATAACAACGAATAAAACGAGCAACCCACCACTTATGAAAAATACGGGCAAATTAACCCTTTTTTTCAAATCCCCAAACTTCATTATTTCTCCCCTTTTGATACCATTGGACGCTGAGCACAAAAAAGCTAAGTGTTAATCATTCTTTAAATTTATTGTTTTGTCAAGGTTTTTTTGAATGGTGGGCATGTGATAGAGCAGTAGTCCAGGCTGATAATCAGGAGATTTACTAAATCTTTGATTAAAAGAACTTATATTCGAGTAGTTGACAGGGAGGGGAGTATACTTTTTAGAATCGTTATGGTTGGTTTGCTCCCAAAAAGGAAGGTTTTTTAAAAATACGTTCTTAAAACACATTATATTGTTTTGAATTTACCGTCTTACACACTATATGTTGTGGCATAGCATAAATGGCTAGCTGACCTTTTTGGGTGAAAACCTATGGTTAAATTTATCTAACGTATTTTAAGTTTTAAAAACAATGTATCTAAAATACTCATATTTATAGTTGCATTTTTACTATCAGACAGATAGTATTATAAAAAAGAAAGACCTGAATTATTCATACCTCCAAGTAAAAGCATGAACGAACATCAAAGCCAACGATTTTTCGATCTTGTTTAAAAAATGTGGTGTGATGATTAGCATTGTGACGAAGTATAGCGTCAAGCGCTTCGATGATGTGTTTAAACACAGGATCGTTTGTTAATTGATCAGCCGCATCATCCTAGCATAACTGGCAATCATCTGATAAATCTTTTGATGGAGCATGTGCTCATTCGAATGAAAATGATATTGTCTCTCGTCTTTCAGGTGCAAATGTTTATCCAGCGTATGGAAAAATCCAAGTTTTTCATCTAATTCTAGAAATAATAGCTCCCCTGTATCGGAGGAAAGCTCACCACCGTCATTCGAGATCTTCACCTTGCGATTGAAATCAATGGATCTTTTCTGTAAGGTAGCCATTGGAAGAATCTTTTCTGTGGTTATTTTCGGTTAATTTAACTCTAACAGAAACGGATTCTTTTTTCATTTATTTGATGAATACTTCATTCAGCTGAATTCCTTGATAGCCAAGGGTTCATAAGTCACTTTGGAATTTCTATGAATAGTTCAGGAAAGAGATCTGTAAATGTTAAGTAATAGTGAAACCAACCTGACTATGCGATAGCTTTACCGTCCATAAGAAGTTATATCAGTTTTTTTGGATCGCTAAATAGCTACGGGGATCATTAATTAATGATAGGAAGGTCTGATAAGGTGCAATCCATTGCTCATATCCGTGAATATGACAAAAAGATTCAAACAGTTAGTGAACATTTGCTAGGCGTTAAAATTTTGGCAGAAAATTATGGAGAGAAAATAGGGTTAAAACATGTAGTAGGGCTAGCAGGGGTTCTTCATGATCTAGGGAAGTATACGGAAAAGTTTCGTAATTATATTTGGGATGCAGTACACTATCCAGAAATCGCGGAAAAACGAGGGAAAATTGACCATTCTACCGCAGGTGGGAGACTCCTATATAACATGTACCATGATAACACGACAGACCCTTTCAAAAAAATTTTAGCTGAAATCGTTGGAAATGCAATTATTTCTCATCATGCTTACTTACAAGATTTTATAACGCCCGAACTCAATTCAAAGTATTTGTTCCGGGTGCAAGAAAAAGATATTTGTGAATTTGAAAAATCCAAAGAATGTTTTTTTCGGTATGTTATGACAGAGGTAGAATTTGATAAATACGTGAACAATGCTTTAGATGAATTAAAAACGATTATGGATCGAACGCCTACGCAAGTAATATTTCTGACGAAATATATCTTTAGTGGACTAATAGATGCTGACAGAACTAACACAAGAGAATTTGAAGATAACAAGGAAAATAAAGTGTACTTTGATCACTTATGTTTATTTCAGTCATATTACAAAAAGCTGATTGACAAATATGAAACTTTTAATCGGAGTGCCACTTCGGATCATCCGATTAATAAGTTGCGCGCAGGTATGGCCGAACGATGTGATAAGTTTGCGGAAGAACCATCGGGTATTTACACACTTTCAATTCCTACGGGTGGTGGGAAAACATTAGCGAGTTTGAGGTATGCGCTGAAACATGCACAAATGCATCCGAAGCAACGAATCATATACATTGTCCCTTTTACAACCATTATCGAGCAGAATGCGAAAGAAGTACGTGACATTCTCAAAGATGATCGACACATCTTAGAGCACCATTCCAACATAGTGATTGACGAGGACAAAAATAATGATGGAAATGAAGAGGAACAAGAAGGCCTTTTTAACACTAAGGAAAAAATTAAGCTTGCTCGTGATGATTGGGATAGCCCACTTATTTTTACAACGATGGTGCAGTTTCTAAATGTCTTTTACTCGAAAGGAACCCGCAATATAAGGAGACTACATAATCTAAGTCACTCTGTACTTATTTTCGATGAAGTTCAAAAGGTTCCGGTTCAATGTGTTTCACTCTTCAATGAAGCGTTGAATTTCTTGAGGAAAGACGCCCATTGTAGCATAGTGTTTTGTACAGCAACTCAGCCTGCTTTAGAATTCGTTGATCATAAGCTTGAAATTAATGCCGATGGAGAGATCATTGAACAAGTTGATCGTGTCAACGATGCTTTTAAACGAGTGGAGATTATTGATGAAACGTCATATCCTATGACAACTGATTATCTTGGAAATTGGATTAATAAGAAGACTTTGGAAGATAAGCAGAGCATTCTTATCATTTTAAATACGAAAGCTGTAGTTAAGGATCTTTACGTGCGATTAAAAAATGATGATTCTTTTTCTTTGCCTGTGTACCATTTAAGCACGTCAATGTGCCCTGCTCATCGGAATCGAATTCTAAGAGAAATGAAGGATCTTTTAAAAGCGAAAATACCTTTTGTTTGTGTGACAACTCAGCTGATTGAAGCGGGAGTTAATGTAAGCTTTTCTTGTGTTGTTCGTTCCCTCGCTGGTCTCGACTCTATTGCTCAGGCAGGGGGGCGTTGTAATCGCCATGGTGAGTATGAGGAGCTGAAATATGTATATGTGATTGACCACTTGGAGGAGAAGTTAGATAAATTGAAGGAGATTAAGGAAGGCAAAATTTTAACTAAGCAAATTCTTGCTGATTTGTCAGCTAACCCAAAGGCTCACGGCGGCGGCTTGTTATCTCGAGAGGCTATGACACTGTACTTTAGGCGATTTTATACTGTTAAGTTTAAAGAAGTTTTAAATTACCCAATCACAGATCTAGGCGATAAGGATATGACGGATCTCTTGTTTAATTCGTATAGGAATGGGTATGCTCAAGACTACAAGAAAGAAAATGAGGGGCTGGAGCTTCTTAATACAAGCAGTTATAAAACAGCAGCAGATTACTTTCGAGTCATTAACGATATTACGCAACCAGCGATAGTGCCATATGGAGATGGAAAAGAGTTAATCAACAAATTAAATAGTGCTGCTCGAGTAGAGGAATTGACCGAGCTCTTACGAAAAGCGCAGCAATACACAATCAATCTGTATCCAAACGAAGTGAATGAGTTGAGTAGTGAAGGGGGTTTGGAAATTCATTTGGATGGACAGGTCATCGAGTTGAAAGAGCGCTGGTATAGCAAGGAGCATGGGCTTGATATGGAGGGCGAAGGGGAGTTGGGGTTAGCATTAGTTTAGAAACCTACCTCTGAGGAGGTAGGCTCACACACATATTTATCATTATTTCAATCCCCGCTTGAAAGCGATATCTTTAGTTTAACATGGATATTGAGTGGAGAACAGCGAATAAACGTTTTTCGCTTACGGTAAAATCAGTTAAAGGCGATAACTTATAACGCATCTAATGAAAACGAAATAGTTCAATGAGCAAATATGTGTGAAGGTTGGTATGAATACCGTTTTTGATCATACCATTAGATAATCCCCCATATCCAGGGAATTGACAGGGAAGGTGGCGAGCTTGTGAAAATGATAGTAAAAGATAAAAAATTGGAGCTTATTCATGCTGAGATTTTAAGGGAAATTGTTCGAATCATTGCGCTAAAACAGTGATTATGTGGTTAAAGTGTAGTGAGTTCCGAGCAGTTCATAGCGAGCTTTAAAGCATGGCTGCTTGGAGTTTCTTTATAAAAGTCCCAATTAACTTTATGAGGTGACAAAATGAAAAACACACTTGAATTCCAGTTATATGGAGACTACGCGTTGTTTACAGATCCGTTAACCAAAATTGGTGGTGAAAAACTTACTTATGATGTTCCGACTTATCAAGCTTTGAAAGGAATTGTTGAATCCATTTATTGGAAACCCACTTTATTTTTCGTAATTGATAAAGTTAGAGTCATGAAACCCATACAAATGGAATCCAAAGGGGTTCGCCCCATTGAATATAGAGGTAGAAATACGTTAGCTAATTACACTTATTTGAAAGATGTGTGTTATCAAGTACGGGCTCACTTTGAATTTAACTTTAATCGTCCAGATATGACATTTGACCGCAATGAAGGGAAGCACTTCAATATTATGCAACGCTCATTAAAAGCCGGTGGAAGGAGAGATATTTTTCTCGGCACGCGTGAATGTCAAGGGTATGTCGAGCCGTGTACTTTTGGTGAGGGTAAGGGCTTTTATGATAATTACGAGGGCGAGATACATTTTGGAACGATGGTTCATGGAATGAATTATCCTGATGAGACAGGAAAAAATGAACTTGAAGTTCGTTTGTGGAAACCTGTAATGAAAAAGGGTATTATTACATTTCAAAGACCAGAAAAGTGTACATTGGTTAGGAAAATTAAGGAAATTACCCCTAAACATTTCGATAAAACAAATGTTGAATCTGCAGATTCTTTAGCCCATAAAATAGGAGGTGAATAAATGAGCTGGTTACTTCATCTTTATGAAACCTATGAAGCAAATGAAAATCAAGTAGGCAAGGTTATAAAAAAGTATAATGATCGTGAATATACGTTACTTCCAATATCACACACAACGCAAAATGCTCATATTGAAGTATTGGTTACTGAAGATGGGGAGTTTCATACTGCCCATCTGTTAGGCAAAGAAAGTACTCTTATCCCCTGTACGGATGATGCTGCAAGTCGTTCCGGAACAAAGGTTGCTCCATACCCACTTCATGATAAGTTAAGTTATGTGGCGGGAGACTTTCAAGAATATGGCGGAATAATCAAACAAGAAGATCCATTTGTAGCATATATTAATCAACTTCGTAATTGGGCAAATTCTTCTCACGCGGTTGAAAAAGTGAAAAGTATATATAATTACCTTAGAAAAGGGAGGTTGATTAAGGATTTAGTTGCGGAAAAAATAGTTTATCTTGATGAAAATAAGAAAATGATAGAAAAATGGAATAAAGAATACGAGAAATTATACGGTGAAAAGCCAGAAATCTTTTCTGCTGTTACAAGTGGTCAACAAAGTGCATTTGTTCGTTTTAATGTTTATGCTTCCAATGATGTTTTAACGGATATTTGGAAGGATAAGGATATGTACGATTCTTTTATCGCGTTTTATAGAGATCAATTAACAGAAGAAGATGTATGTTTTGTAACAGGAAATACTAATCCAATCACCACACTCCATGCAAACAAAATTCGTCATGCTAACGATAAAGCAAAGCTCATTTCCGGAAATGACAAAAATGGATTTACTTACCGGGGAAGGTTTATGAACAGCCAAGAAGCAGCAACCATTAGCTACGAAGCTTCTCAAAAAGCGCATAATGCCTTGAAATGGCTGATTCACCGCCAAGGTAAAATTTTGGACAATCGTGTCTTTCTTATCTGGGGAAATGAAGAAGAAGATTTCTTGCCAGATCCGGGTGGAGATCCACTAGATTTTTGGGAGGAAGGTAACCAGAAAATCGAAAAGAAGGCTAACACTCAACTAATTCAAGCCAATGAAGTCATGAAGTTGATTGATGGATATAGAGGTAAAGGGTCGTTTAAAGCCCACGTGAATATTTTAATTCTAGATTCTGCTACTACAGGAAGAATGGGTGTACTTTATTATCAACATATGAATAAGGAGCTCTATTTAAATCGTTTAGAACATTGGCATAAGACATGTGTTTGGAGGCATCGCTATCGTAAGAGTGAAGGAGGTGTTGTAGAATTTGAGGGCGCTCCTGCTACGAAAGACATTGCATTTGCAGCTTATGGCTCGGGTGCAAGCGATAAAGTTGTGAAAGGATTAATGGAACGTGTGCTTCCATGCATCGTGGATAAACGTAATGTTCCAAAAGACATTATAAGAAGTGCAGTTCAGAGAGCATCTAATCCAGTTTCAATGGAGTCTTGGGAATGGAAGAAAACACTTAGTATTGCCTGTGCATTAGTCAATAAGGAGGAGGAAATAGGATTGGCGCTAAATAAGGAAGATAATACTCGTGATTACTTATTTGGAAGGTTACTTGCTATTGCTTATGTACTTGAAAAATGGGCTTTAAATGAACAAGGAGAAAAACGTGATACTAATGCTGAACGGTATATGGTTAGTTTTTCTAACAAACCTAAAAGAACATGGAAGACAATACATGATAGTTTGCTTCCTTATAAATCTCGCTTGGGCAATAGAGCTAATAAGCTTTACAAATTAATTATCGAAGTAACCGATCAATTTCTCCCTGGGGAATTTAACGATGAAAAACTTTCTGGAACGTATTTGGCTGGATTTTCAAGCCAGGTAATGGAGCTAGAAAATAGGAAACCATCTGAGGAAAGTAAAACAAACGAAAGAGAGGACAAGTAACAATGACCACATTAGATCACAAAATTGATTTCGCTGTCTTATTATCAGTAACCCAGGCAAATCCCAACGGGGACCCCTTAAATGGCAATCGTCCAAGGCAAAATTATGATGGGCATGGTGAGATCTCTGATGTAGCACTGAAAAGAAAAATCAGGAACCGTTTACAAGACGCCGGGGAGGCGATCTTCGTTCAATCTGATGATCGAAAAACAGATGGTTATAAAAGTTTGAAAGAAAGAGCAGATGCTAATCCAGAATTAGAAAAAATATTAAAAACAAAAAACAAAGATATCGTACAATTTCATGATATCGCATGTGAAGAGTGGTTGGATGTTCGGAGCTTTGGGCAGGTATTCGCTTTTAAAGGATCTGAGGTATCGGTAGGTGTTCGTGGGCCGGTATCAATCCATACAGCGACGAGTATTGATCCCATTGATATCGCAAGTGTCCAAATCACCAAAAGCGTGAATTCAGTTACTGGAGATAAAAAAGGCTCCGATACAATGGGAATGAAGCATCGTGTTGATTTTGGAACTTATGTTTTTTATGGGAGTATCAATACACAATTGGCCGAAAAAACCGGTTTCACCAATGGAGATGCAGAAAAAATTAAACAAGCCCTTGTAACGTTGTTCGAAAATGATGGCTCATCTGCCCGACCAGATGGAAGTATGGAAGTGCACAATGTGTACTGGTGGGAACATCGATCAAAGCTCGGACAGTATTCTTCAGCTAAAGTTCATCGCTCATTGGATATTAAACCAAAAGTGGAAGATCCAAAAAGCTTTGAAGATTATTCAGTAGAACTACACGAACTCGACAATTTAAAAGTCGAGGTTCTCGATGGACAATGAAATAGACTATCTGATGTTGTCAGGTATTCAGCATTTTCAATTTTGTAAACGCCAATGGGCACTTATCCACATTGAACAACAATGGGAAGAAAATGTAAAAACGATTGAAGGGCAACACCTTCATCAAAAAGCAGATGAACCATTTATACGTGAAAAAAGAGGAAACAAACTCATCGTACGTGCGATGCCAGTGAAATCAGAAGATCTTAAGATTAACGGAGTATGTGATGTCGTTGAATTTGTTCAAGATCCTAGTGGTGTGGAAATTGCCGGGGAACAGGGTATGTACAAGTCTTACCCTGTTGAATATAAAAGAGGCAAACCAAAAAAAGATTACGAGGATATATTGCAGTTAGCTGCTCAGGCCATGTGTCTGGAAGAAATGCTACTCTGTGATATTCACCAAGGGTATCTTTTTTACAATGAAATCAAGCATAGAGTAGAGGTTCCTTTAACATCAGAAATTAAAGACGAGGTACGGTCAATCGTTGAAGAAATGCACCATTATTATAGGAAAAAGCATACCCCGAAAGTGAAGACAGGCTCGTTCTGCAAGAGTTGTTCGCTTCAAAATGTTTGCTTACCAAGGTTAATGAATAAACGTTCTGTGAAAAGTTACATCGAAGGGAAAATAAAAGAATGAAAAAATTACTAAATACATTATTTGTGACACAACCAGACGTTTATTTATCATTGGATGGAGATAATATAGTATTACTTAAAGAGCAAGAAAAATTAGGAAGAATACCTCTTCATAATTTGGAGTCTGTCGTTAGTTTTGGTTATACTGGTGCAAGTCCGGCGTTAATGGGATATTGTGCTGATCGAAATATATCAATAGTGTTTTTGACCATGACCGGTAGGTTTCTGGCAAGGGTAGTAGGAAAGAGCAGAGGGAATGTGATTCTGCGGAAGAGGCAATATCAGATAGCTGAAGATGAACATTCAGCAGCTAAAATCGCAAGAAATTTTATCACTGGCAAGGTCTATAACAATAAGTGGACCATTGAAAGAATGACAAGAGATTACTCTCTTAGGTTGGATGTTAATAAGTTTAAAGAAGTCTCTAATCAACTCTCTACTGTCATTGATGAAGCAAGGGCATGTGAGGACTTAGATAGTTTGAGAGGTTGGGAAGGTCAGGCAGCGGTTAATTATAACAAAGTATTTAATCAAATGATTTTACAGCAAAAAGACGATTTTTACTTTCATTCCCGATCGCGCCGACCGCCGCTCGATAATGTGAATGCTATGCTTTCTCTTGCCTACACATTATTAGCTAATGATGTTGCGTCTGCATTAGAGTCTGTTGGGCTTGATGCTTATGTTGGATTCTTGCATCGAGAAAGACCCGGAAGGGCATCGTTGGCTTTGGATGTCATGGAAGAATTACGTGGTGTATATGCGGACAAATTTGTCTTAACAATGATCAACCGAAAAATTGTCAACAAAGACGATTTTTTAAGAAAAGAGAACGGAGCAGTCATCATGACAGACGAAGCCAGAAAAAAGTTTTTATCAGCTTGGCAAGATAGAAAGCAAGATAAAATTACACATCCATATCTAGGGGAAAAAATCTCGTGGGGCTTAGTACCATATGCTCAGGCATTATTACTGGCACGTTTTTTACGGAATGATTTAGACGAATATCCCCCGTTTTTATGGAAGTAGGTGAATTATCGCATGCTCGTTTTAATTACCTATGATGTCAGCACATCAAGTATCGGAGGAACAAAAAGGCTACGAAAAGTTTCAAAAGCATGCCAAAACTATGGACAACGAGTACAAAATTCCGTTTTTGAATGTGTTGTAGACTCCACTCAATTTGCGGCTTTAAAAATAGAATTGACAAAAATCATTGATGAAGAAGTGGACAGCCTTCGTTTTTATCAACTGGGAAACAATTATAGAAATAAAGTTGACCATATTGGTGTGAAAGAAGCGATGAATATGGAGGACCCCTTAATTTTCTAGTGCGAATGTGAAGTGCACATAAAATTACGGGAGGGTTCGCACCTATTATTTACTATCTACGAAGGTTATTTTTGATAATTATGCAAATGTAGGTTCGATTATTAAACAAAACAAAGCGATTTTCATAATAAATACTTATTAATTTAACAGATTTTAGTTGAAAATTGCCGTCGCACCCTTCATGGGTGCGTGGATTGAAATCGTCCCCGGAATCGAGAACGTGATATGATTAATCGTCGCACCCTTCATGGGTGCGTGGATTGAAATACATGTCTGACTTCAGATTCAAAATGTCCGTAAAGTCGCACCCTTCATGGGTGCGTGGATTGAAATTTTGAGTCCCATCCACAACATCTCCTTTCATGCGGTCGCACCCTTCATGGGTGCGTGGATTGAAATTTCATCTTCCAGATTGGTGTCCGTCCGGAAGGCGTCGCACCCTTCATGGGTGCGTGGATTGAAATAGAGGGTGTAATTACGGCTGTTTCCTCCGGATCAACGTCGCACCCTTCATGGGTGCGTGGATTGAAATATGACCATGTGCAAAGGCTCCAATTTGTTTTGGTCGCACCCTTCATGGGTGCGTGGATTGAAATCTCTGGTTCATATTGAGCATTTGCTTCAAAACCCGTCGCACCCTTCATGGGTGCGTGGATTGAAATAGCGATAGAATTGCCCTTGACCCTGATAGTTATAGTCGCACCCTTCATGGGTGCGTGGATTGAAATCCAAATGTGGGAGGGCATCAAAAACATCTTTTTGTCGCACCCTTCATGGGTGCGTGGATTGAAATGTTTCCGGGGAAATGACAGCGAAGGCCAGATTAAGTCGCACCCTTCATGGGTGCGTGGATTGAAATAACAAGGTTCATACCATCAACGGTGAGTTTCGAGTCGCACCCTTCATGGGTGCGTGGATTGAAATATGAGTTGGAAGAATCAAAGCGCAACACATTGGAGTCGCACCCTTCATGGGTGCGTGGATTGAAATATCAGTATGATCAACTGAAGGAAGTCTTCCGAAAGTCGCACCCTTCATGGGTGCGTGGATTGAAATAGGTAACGGGAATGTCTACGGTATCCATATTGAAGTCGCACCCTTCATGGGTGCGTGGATTGAAATTCTATGCTCATTGGCACACTCCCCCAGCTCCACCTGTCGCACCCTTCATGGGTGCGTGGATTGAAATCACCATACGAAGAACTTGAAGCAGAGAATGTCAAGTCGCACCCTTCATGGGTAGCTCTGAGGAGTAAATTTGATCATATGCCTTTCATCGGAGAAAGATACCTGATATATTCACAGAAATTCGCAAATGAATGATTAATCCCCTGATCATAGGGCATACAGCTGAAATGAATGTTCATCTAATAAATGAAAAAAGAATCCGTTTCTGTTAGAGTTAAATCAAGGAAAAAATAACCACAGAAAGGATTCTTCTGATGACTACTTTAACGCAAATAACCCTGGATTTCAATCGCAAAATGAAGCTGTCGAATGATGGAGGTGCTCTTTCCTCTGATACAGGTGAGATCTTATTTCGAGAGTTCGAGGAAAAACTTGGTTTCTTTCGCACCTTGGATAAACATCTGGATCTGAAAGACGAAAGACTGTATCATTTTCATTCGAATGAGCAAATGCTTCGACAAAAAATTTATCAGATGATTGCCGGCTATGCTGAAGATGATGCGGCGGATAAATTAACAAATGATCCTGTGTTTAAGCACATCATTGAAACGGATGCGTTAGCCTCTCAACCCACTTTATCTCGCTTTTTCCCGCGATTTAATGAGGAATCGACCGACCAACTCAATCAGGCCAATCAGGAGCTTTTAGATAAAGTCCACCAAGTGAGGGGCTCAAAGAGTCTTATCTTTGATTTGGACTCCACACATGCCGATACATACGGCGAGCAAGAATCTACAGCTTTCAATGCCCATTACGGAACCGTCGGCTTTCACCCGATGGTCGCTTTCGATGGCCTGACCGGTGATTTTATGAAGGCTCAACTCCGACCGGGCAACGTCTATACCTCTAATGGGGTTGTGGATTTTGTGAAGCCCCTGATCACCCATTACAATGAAACGTTTCCGGAAACGATCCCGTTTCTGCGCGGGGACAGTGGCTTTGCGGTTCCAGAGCTGTACAAGTTATGTGAAGACGAATCCGTCTATTACGTGATTCGTTTGAAGTCCAACCCAAACCTGCAACGACTGGCAGAGGAACTTCGTCCTTCAACGATGCCATCTGACGTTACACAATCCGAATACTATTATGAGGAAACCGAGTACCAAGCGAAATCATGGGCCAAGCCCCGAAAAGTCATCATTCAATCGGTTCGTCCGGCTGGCGAATTGTTTTTCACACATGCATTCTTTGCCACAAACCTATTCGATGCCTTCTCTCCCAAGGAGGTCGTCCGCTCTTACCAAAAACGTGGAACGATGGAGAATTATATTAAGGAAGCCAAAAATGGTTTTGACTTGGATCGAATGAGTAGCCATTCGTTTCAAGCCAACGAAGCAAGGATGATGTTCAGCTTGTTAGCGTACAATTTAACCAACTGGCTGCGCACGCTCTGTTTTCCGGAAGAACAAAAAAGCATGCAAATCCAAACCATACGATCGAAGGTCATTAAAGTGGCAAGCAAATTGGTGAAATCAGGGCGTTCGCTTTATTTCAAATTATCTTCAAGCTTTGTCTACGAAACCTTTTTCTGGAATGTGCTCAATCGTATTCAAAGGCTAAAATTAGAGTGACATGCAATTTTTTTAAAAGCCATTTCAAGACCAAGGGAGACGTATGTCCAAAAAAGGGCATTTTTCAGCGGTTGTCATTGTACCTCTTTACAATTTCAATTATTACGCCTCATTTTTGTGAACAAAACCGAATAATGGTGGGATTTGATGTTTCATTCCGCTTTCACTTGGAAGTATGAATAATTCAGGAGATAGTTTATTTTTAAGTAAAAATTTTCCATGTAGTTTCCCGGGTATTTCGACAAAAAAGACAAGCCGAATTTTCGGATGGGATTTTTTAAAAATTTTCGTTCAGTCTTTTATTGGCATCACATCCTTGCTATACTAAACCCATCAGGTAAGCCTTACCTGTATAGGTTTTTTAAGGTGCGAGATATCCTCATCTGTTAGCAACCGTGTGCGAATGGCTTCTAACAAGTTTGAGGATATTTCTTTTTTGCTTTTTCTGATCCTTTTAAGCACGTCCAACCCTTTTTCATACAGTTGCATGAGGATATCCGTGATTTGCGTAAGCAAGTAATGGTTCTTCATCGCTTGATAATCATGACTATTTGCATGTCCAATATGATAGCGATGATTTTTTTGATCCCACATTTCGCGCCCATTTGAGCACGTTTTTTAATTTTTGGCAGGAATTTGCCCTGCATATATCAAAGATTAGGGAAACACCAACTTTGAGGTGATTCCTTTGACTCTATCACCAAAAGATCTTCCTGACATTCAACCCGTTCGTATCGGATCAACGCCAGTGATCCGCCAGCTGATTGATAAAATGGGACTGATTGAGGCCATCGACAAGCTTTCTTCTGTCAAAGAGAAAGACTGTAACGTCTCCGTAGGGACACGAGTGGCTGCTATGATCATCAATCAATTATCCCACCGTAAAGCCCTTTATCGCGTCCAAGAATTTTATCAAGAGCAAGATGTCGAGTTGCTCTTTGGCGCCGGAACGAAAGCGAGCGATTTCAATGACGATGCGCTCGGCCGGGCGTTGGACGCCCTTCATGACGCGGGGATCGAAAACGTTTGCAAGGCCGCCGTTCAGGCCGTCCAAGCCCCGATCGACCTCACGTGGAAAGGGCTTCATTTTGATACCACGTCTTTTGTGTACACGGGACAGCCCAAGGACGAAGAAGACGTGTTGAAAATCGTGCGCGGCTATTCCAAAGATCACCGGCCTGACCTACCTCAATTCAAACTTGGCATGGGAACGACGCCGGAAGGCATTCCGGTGTATGCCGATATTTTAAACGGCAATCAAGACGATAAAACGTGGAACAAGCATGTCTTGAATGCGTTAACCGATTGGTATGACCCAGAGAAGCTGGAACAAGCCATTTTTATTTCCGATAGTGCCCTGGTGACCCAAGCCAATTTAGAGGCCACCAAAGGCCAAGAGAATCAGCCTGATTTTCAGTTTTTGTCCCGCCTGCCGGAAAATTTTAAGCTCGCTAAAACCTTGAAGGCAGAGGCTTTAGAGCAGGATCAGGATCAGTGGGAGGAGATTGGTGCCCTCGTGAAGCGTAAAGGCGCTGCTTCTTACCGCATCTACCCTGCCAAAGCTAAACTTAACGGGAAAACCTACCGGTTTCTAGTGGTCCAATCCGACCATATGGAGGCTCAAAAAGAAAAAACCATCCAAAACAACCTGGAAAAGGAACAGCGAAGCTGGCACAAGGATCAAGCCGAGCTGGAAAGCCAAGACTTCGCCTGCGAAGCCGACGCGGAAGAAGCGCTTACCACGTTTCTCAAAAATCACCGCAAAGGCTACCATACGTTTGAAGGAACGGTGGTTCGTGACGAGATCCCGGGCAAACGACAAAAGCGAGGACGGCCCAAGAAAGGGGAGGCACCACCGCCGCCCGTAACCGTTTACCGCGTCCGATTAACGCTTCATCCGCCATCGGATAAACAGCTCGAGGCGCTCCGGCAACAAGGCGCCATCTTTATTCTCGTGACCAATGTGGCCAAAGATGATCAGCCGAATGTGGAACTGTTAAAAGCTTATAAAGGGCAACAGACGGTGGAAAATCGCTTTCGATTTCTCAAAAACCCCTTTTTTGTCGGCCGAGTTTTCCTGTCCAAGCCCCGACGCGTCGAAGCTTTTGCTTCTGTGATGATGATCAGCACGATGGTCTACAGCCTCTTCGAATACCTGATTCGCAAAAATATGGAAGGGGCCTCCGAACCCCTGAATCAGCTCGGCGGTGGGGGTCGCAGAAGTTTTCACCCCACGGGTGAGTCTGTTTTGGAACTTTTGGATACCGTCGACATCCTTCATATGGAGATCGACGGCCAACGTCGGCGGTTCTTCCCCAAGCATTATGAGCCGCAATTGCCCCGTATCCTCGATTTGTTAGAAATGGATGCGAGCATTTTTACGGAACCAAGAAGCTCAAAGGGTGTCGAAAACCGTCACCAGTAACCTTGATCCGCCCCTTCGTTTGCCTTGATCATGTCGAATGATTGGGGATAGGCTCATATTTTATTACATGGGTTGAGAATCAATGGCTATAGGACAGGGATCACGCTTTAGGTATCAAAAATGATTGCCGTGCCTGATCAGTGGCGCGAAATCTGGGTTTGATGATTGAATCCTTGGTTTTCAATGTGCCATCGATTGCGTCCCGCACTGACCAGCGCCTTGGCATTACGATCGTTCACCCTGATGTTGGTCAGAAATAAAAACTGTTTTTGCTTTTCCTGTTCCTCGACCGTTCCCTCTAACATGTTCACCGTTCGGGCTTGGTAGGCTAAATCATTTGCCCAAAAGACATTTTTCATCGTGGATTGTTCCAGCTTTTTTTGGGCTTGAAATTCGTCTCCTAAACTTTGGATTCGGCCTTCTTTAAAACGGAGAATATATTTCCAACGATACTGTTCACATAGATGGAAAACGCCTTCGCAGGCATAAAGGCTATCGCCGAGAATACAAATCGGTAACCGTTTGAATGTCTCTTTAAGCTTTTCTGCTAATCGATAAAAAGCCTTGAGTTCGCAATCTTGTTTGGATACATCCTTCGATTCATTTTCAATGAACTCGGAGCCGATGCTCAATACCATATCGCCGACCACCAATTTGGCTTCGAGCACATGGTGCATGTACACGGTTTGTTTATCTCCGGCTTCTTCGTCGGTATAAACCCGCCTCAAACAGTGGTCACAATGCTCTTCATTAAAACTGAAAAGGCCTGTCCCATCAACGATCACACCCCAATAACCGCCTTTGATTCGGTATCTCTCCAAACTTCTCTTCTTTAATAATTCTTGGATGATGTAGGTTCGGATGTGTTCCAGTTCTTCGGGCGATACTTTCATTAAAAAGTCATTGATCGTGTCGTAGTTCGGGAGTTCGTCCAGGCTTTCCAGACGCAATACCTTTTTGATGTTTTCGATACATTCGTCTCGGTTTAATCGATGGCTCATCTCTCTCATGCTTTTACAATTCGATGCATTTTTGACAATGATCATTAGAAGAAGGAGATCGGTCCCATACGTCACATAGCTTTGATGTCTGGGATCTTTCACACGTTTTAACTTTCGATCGAGATTCTTACAGAAATGTTCCTTGATTTTTACGAACTCGAAAAAATAGTTCGTGTCCTTTTCAAACTCCCTTTTTTCCTTCCTTGTCACCATTTCACATTCCCCCTAGAATACGCCTTATAGAAGTGTTTGGTATACTTCATTATACCATTTTTGGCATATTCTAGAGGTCTATTTGATAGAATTTAGCACGAAAAATATTTAATCCTCAGAGCTGCTTCATGGGTGCGTGGATTGAAATCATTTCCATCAACCTGATATTTCACCGAGCGAAGGTCGCACCCTTCATGGGTGCGTGGATTGAAATTTTCAGATGGCGCAAGCGTAGCTATTGACGGTCTGTCGCACCCTTCATGGGTGCGTGGATTGAAATACACGTAAGAATCACCCACGGGCATGACAATAACGGTCGCACCCTTCATGGGTGCGTGGATTGAAATTAAGATGCCATCGTCGTTTTCTTGATAATCAACAGTCGCACCCTTCATGGGTGCGTGGATTGAAATAGTGGTCAGGATTAAGGTCATCCGGAGAGAATGAGTCGCACCCTTCATGGGTGCGTGGATTGAAATTCGAATACGAAACTTGCGAAGAATGGGGCGATGTAGTCGCACCCTTCATGGGTGCGTGGATTGAAATAACGACCCTACCAGCATTGACGATTTTCAAGGGTCGCACCCTTCATGGGTGCGTGGATTGAAATACAAAGCGGTTAGAAAGTCAGACAGCATTACCCGTCGTATTATGAGACGATGACGAAAAGATTCATCGCGAAACTAAGGTTTTAGCACTCTGCAGTTTTAGGTAGAGATTAAATTAACATAAACTGTGCATAAGGGGCTTCCTTGCCCCTTTCCGCTACATCATGCCTTCGATAATATTCTCTAGATGCGGCACATGCCCTTTCAATACCCGTACTTCATAGATATCATTTTCCTCATAATAAACAAACCTGCCGTTATTAAAATCCGTTTGAATATGTTTATAAAACACGCCTTCGTGGGTGGCGGTGGTGTCGTTATGGAAGGCGAGGTTGTATGTCCCGTCTTCATTTTCATGCAAATAGGCGTTTACTCCATGTTCGTAGTCCTTTTCCCCACCTTCATGATGATGGGGGTGCGGCACAACTCTCACATCTGCATAAGGGAGATCCTTTAACAAACCATCAAGTGTTGTGTTTCCCAGGAAGCGCCGCCAAAGACTTTCGACCATTTGACCAATGATGATCTGGGTAGCGCCAATGGTTTTCGCTTTGTCTGCGATCACTTTGTTGACTTTAAAAGAGTCGCTGTTTTCCATAATTAAATTTGCTCCGTAATGGTTGGAAATTTTTTTGAATAACGGCATGCCGACAATTTTGTCATGCTCATCGTCTTCAGGTAAGGAGCCAAAAACTAAAATGGTCAGGGGAGATTCTAGCTTCAAAGCGAGTTTAAGGCCGCGGCGGATAAGTCGGATTCCCGACTCGCCGTGATTCACGCAAACCAAAATATGTTCATCGTGATGACTGTAATCCATGAAATTTCACTTCCTTCGCGCATCGTTAGAATTTGTATTCTATTATGCCCAACCATGGTTTGAGGTATACTGAAGGAAGCCATTCATCGTGTTATTTATAATTCTATTTATTCAGATATTTACTTTTGCTAAAGAGGCCGAACACTAACACAGCTCGACCTCCATCTTGTGCAAAAAGCCCTCCGTTCATCATCAACAATTTCAGAAACGATATCTTCTTTTACCCGGACCTTATAGACCCTATTTTCGAAGCTTAGGGCGAAGATCCGTTGTTGAAATCTGTGTTTAAATGTTTGAAAAAAATGTTTCATAATCCGCGTTCTTTTTGTTGTCGAAAATTAATTTGTGCGTGCCGCCGGATTGTTGCTTCAGATAACCTGATATGTCTCGTTCGGTGTTCCGGTTCTCTGATTGATCGGCGCGTGATTTCGGCACAACGTGCAGGTCGGCATCAGGGACATCTGCCAGGAGGACATCGACAATGGATCCGTCGATCAAGGTCGTCCAGAGGCTTTGTGTTTGTCCGATGATGATTTGAGTGGCACCAACATCTTTTGCTGTTTTTGTAATCACTTTGGTGATGTTATGCGGATGGCTTTTTTCTCTCATGAACTTTGCGTCATTACCCTGAGCAAGTTCTTGGAAAATGGACATGTCCACTTTTACGATATCTCCAAGTGAGAAACATGTTTTTTTAGGAAGCGGACTGCGCGCTTTTAGGATGGTCTGGAACTTTATGAAACCGCTTCTGAGCGGCATGTCTGGCTCTTCTATACGCTCTCCAACCTTCTACGACAGCCAAAAAAGCTGCAAAGGCAACGGGTGTCTCAATTAATGCGACCAGAAAGGCATTGAATGTCCTCGCTTCAAGAACACAGCTTTACGCAGATCAGTAGAAAATTTGTAATGTAAAATATTGGAATTATGACCTGCTGCGCGTTTTACGAGATTAGGCGTATCATGGATCATCCGAAACCCATCAGGTTTCGGATGATCCTAAAAATATTTTCTTGGCATCTTCCCTCAATTTGTACTTTTGGATTTTGCCCGACGCGGTCATCGGATAGCTATCGACGAAAGTGATGTGTCTTGGAATTTTATGATGGGAAATGGAACCGTGGCAAAAGTCTTTAATATCTTCAACGGTTGCTTGTTGGTCTTCTTTTAATCGTACATAAGCTCCGATTTCTTCGCCGTATTTTTCATCGGCGACGCCTACGATTTGCACGTCTAAGACCGCGGGGTGGCGATATAAAAACTCTTCGATTTCGCGCGGATAAATATTTTCCCCTCCGCGGATGATCATATCTTTCATTCGGCCGGTAACCGTGCAATAGCCGTGTTCATCCATCACAGCTAGATCGCCGGTATGAAGCCATCCATCGGCGGTTAACACTTCAGCGGTCGCTTCCGGATCATTATAATAGCCTTTCATGACGTGGTATCCGCGTGTACAGAGCTCGCCTTGTGTCCCGGCGGGCACTTCTTTGTCCGTCCCGGGAGCGACGATTTTGACTTCCACATTCGGGAGCGCCCGGCCGACGGTTTCTGTTTTTCGTTCCAGTGAATCGTCGGTTCGCGTTTGCGTAATGACGGGTGACGATTCCGTTTGTCCGTAAGCAATGGTTACTTCCTGGGCACCCATTTGGTCCATCACGGCTTTCATGACCTCAACCGGGCAGTTTGATCCTGCCATAATCCCGGTGCGCAGCGCGGAAAAATCGTATTGATCAAACTCGGGATGATTGAGCTCGGCGATGAACATTGTCGGCACCCCGTGAAGGCCGGTACATTTTTCTTGATGCACCGCTTCCATGACCAGTTTAGGATCAAATTCCTCGACGATAACCATCGTTGTTCCTTTGTTTACGCAAGCGAGTATTCCGAGGACGCAACCAAAACAATGAAAAAATGGGACGGGAATACAGAGGCGGTCCTCATTGGTGAGTTTCATGCATTCGGCAATGTTCAAACCGTTGTTTACAATATTGGAATGGGTTAACATGACGCCTTTCGGAAATCCGGTCGTTCCGGACGTGTACTGCATATTGATGACGTCATCCTTATCGAGAATCGCCATGCGTTTATCCAGCGCGTATTCGGGCACGGTATCCCCTGCTTCCAGAAGAGAATCCCATGAATAGATCCCGGGGTAGTCTTCTTCGACCCCATCCACGATGATTACGCGTTTCAAACGCGGGAAGCGTTCCGACTGTAATTTTCCCGGTTCTGATGTTTTTAGCTCGGGAACGAGCCTGTACAAAATGTCAATGTAAGACGTCGTCTTGAATTGCGGTTGTAAAATTAAAGTCGACGATTCCGATTGCGAGAGCAGGTAGGCGAGCTCTTCTTCTTGATAACTGGTGTTAACGGTAACGAGCACTGCCCCTGCTTTCCCGGTTGCGAATTGTGACACGAGCCACTCCGGTTTATTCGCCGTCCACACCGCGACATGATCCCCTTTTTCGATGCCGAGCGCCATCATTCCCCGCGCGGTTTGTCGGCATAAATCGTTAAACGTTCGATAGGAGAGTCGCAAGTCGCGATCAGGATAAACAACCGCTTCTCGCTCCCCCTCGCGTTCGGCGATATTTTCCAACAGTCGTCCGGTTGTTACTTCTAGCAAATTCGCCATCATTTATCCCTCCTTAGTACATGAACACCTACCTTTTTCATTCGTGATGAAACGTCAAATTTCCTGCTAGCGAAAAGCCGCTTTTAAATAAAAATGACGCGTGATTAAATAATAGAGATATTGCAAAATGGCGTAGATAGAGATGACCATAATAGCGCTCCAGAATAGATTGACACCCAGGATGCTTGCGAGCATGGCATAGGCAAAACTGGCGTGCAGTGCACCGACAGCCAAAGGGACAAAGAAAAGGAATTTAATTTTATGCCCGAGAATTTTTCCTGCTTCTTTACGGGTGATGCCAATACGGTTTAACGATAGCAGCTGTTTTTTCGTATCTTCCAGTTCCGTGAACAATTTCAAATACAACATGCTTCCTTGTACAATGAAAAAGAGGACACTGACGAACAGTCCGATAAATAATGTTAAGGAAAATGCTTGTTGTAGTGCTTGAAATGGCGGGGCCATCGTTTGGAATAGGGAGGGATCCCCGACTTCTTCATCCAACGCATTTGAGACTTCTATTTCATTTTCCCAATCGACGAAGTGATAACCTAATGAGCGAATTTTTTCCTCATCGCTGTATTGAGAGGCGTAGTGGAGAAAACGCACATCATTCATGACCACTTGAATTTGTCCTTGATTGGTTGCCCCGACGATTGCATCTTCCGCTGTGCCGGCGATGTCCATGGTGGTTTGTTCCCCGTTCATATCCATGTCTAACTGTTCCATTTCTTCAAGCTCTTCCCATGGACCAAACCCGAGCATGGGGGACGTGACAAAAATTTCGTCTTCTTCCATTTCCAATGGATCCAAGCCCCGATATGTGGCAATTTCGTTGTACTCGGTTTCCGGAAAGACAGCAACAACGCCTTCTTCACCGGCAATGGAGACATCCGCGGGGAGCATTTCTATGTTGAATGTGTATTCAACATCCGTATCATATTCTGCAATAATTTCTTCCGCCCGTTCCGGCTCAAGAATGGCATTTTCAGCTGCGCTTTCTTCCGTCCAAGTGACGGAAGCCGGTGTTTGCTCCATGACCATGTCTACCATATATTCATTCGCAAGATATACCGTGCCGGCAGCGGTGAGCACGACGGCGGTGATCGTCGATGTGAGGAAAAGCATGCGCGCGTAATCTTTTAAACGAAAAAGAATATTCGTGCGCGTCACTAATTGCGGTCCTCTTAGCAATGATTTTCTTTTATATAAACGCTTGTAGGCGGCTACGGTACCTTGCGTGAATAAAAAGTAAGACCCGATCAGAACGAAGAAGAGAATCGGAAAAATTAACAAAAATGATAGTTCAATGCTCGCCGTGGCGGCGATAAAGTAACCAAAACCGAGAAATAAAAGCGCGATCACCGTTACCGTCATCGAAGAACGCGGCATTACTTTCGGCTTGCGTGCATCTTGTAAAAAATCTTGAACGGTCTGCCCACGCATTTTCCAAAAAGACAGCAGCGTTAACGCTTGAAACAGAACGATGAAACCGATCGCCGTGATAACGTAAGCCATTGGCACAAATTCGAAAGCGATGGGGGCTTCCGTGTTAAGCATCGCGCTCATGAGCATGAGAAACAATTTCGAAAACAGTGTTCCGATGCCAAGGCCAAACACAATCGCGAGTAAAGATGTAATTGTTTGCTCGAGATAAATCAGTTTTCGTAATTGCCGCTTGCTCATCCCAAACAGGGTTAATAAACCAAATTCTTGTGAGCGGGTTTGCAGGAAAGTGTTGTTCGAATACGCAATGAAAAAGACCGAGAAAATCACAATAATCACTTGTGCCGAAATCATACCGCTGCGAACGGCATCGCCACCTTGGATCTCACCGCTCATAACCTCCGGATGCAAAATGAATTGCGTATAAATGAAGAAAATACTTACCGCAAACACGCAACTGAGAAAATAAGCGGCATACTGCTGGGCATTCCCGGTTAAATTCCTACGCGCGAGGCGACGAATGTTCATGGAAGTCACCTCCGAGGACAGAGAGCGTATCAAGAATGTTTTGGTAGAATGCCTGTTGGCGATCCCCTTTGCGAATTTCCGAGAAAAAACGACCGTCTTTGATAAACACGATGCGATCGCAATAGCTCGCGACCGTCGGGTCATGGGTGACGGTAAGAATGGTTGCGCCTTGGTCGTCGTTTATCGTCGTGAGGGTATCCATCACTTGCCGGGCTGATTTGGAATCAAGGTTCCCCGTCGGCTCATCGGCAAGAATCATCGTCGGATCGTGAATAATGGCGCGGGCACAAGCGGTACGTTGTTGCTGCCCACCGGAAATTTCGGTGATGCGTTTTTCAAGGATATCCGTAATGCCCAGTTGGTCAGCAATTTCGTCCAGACGTGTGTTCATTTTCTTGTGTGAATACTTATCGAGCGCGAGTGGCAACAAGATATTCTCCCGAACGGTTAACGTATCGAGCAAATTGAAATCTTGAAAGACAAAACCGAGTTGCCGCCGTCTGAAAATCGCCAGTTGATTGTTATTTAATGTCGTGGGGTCGGTGCCGTTGATGACCATTTTTCCCGATGTTGGCGCGTCGATCGTCGCGAGCATATTGAGTAACGTCGTCTTCCCGCTTCCCGACGGTCCCATCACCCCGATGAATTCCCCTTTGTCTACTTGCAGATGAAAGTTTGTCAACGCTTTGTACGAGAGCCCTTCTTTTTTCGGATAGTACGTTTTGCCGAGGGCATCGACTTCGAGTATCGCCATGTCGATCACTCCTTTTCCTGATATCTGTCCTTATTTTAAAAAAAGAAGGCCTCCGGCTCCCATCGATTTAACTTTCAAATCACCGGCGGAATCTTACAATCTTGTCATCTGTCATGTAAGGTTCGTGAAGAAAAGCGCACGGTCATTGTCGTGCCTTCGCCGACCCGTGAATGGGCATACAGGGAGTGCCCGAGGTGGTCAGCGATCATGCGGCTTAAATACAGTCCCATTCCGGTTGATTCCGTTTTTTCCCGGCCATTATCTCCGGTGAAAAACGGGGAGAAAATGTTCGGCAAGTCATGCGCGGGAATGCCGATGCCACGGTCCTGAATCTCTACAAGGGTGGCGTCCCCCTCTTTAAAGATGGCAATGGTGACGCGATCGCCCTTTCCTTGCCGGGAATAACGAAGCGCATTCAGCAAAAGTTGGTGGAAAACGACGCGCAACCATTTTTGATCACTGTATACGAGCAGGTTTTCGTTGTCGACCAAGATTTCCGGAAAGAGGTTTCGCCGAATAAACTGACGTTTTTCTTCGTTAACGAGTTCACGCAGTAACGCGACGACATCGACTTCATCGGCAACAAAATCAACGGCGAAATGGTCGAGCCGCGCCAAATGAAGCATGAGTTCAAGGCCGTGGCGAAAACGGTCGTTTTCGTCGTTGATTTCATCGAGAAACGTTTTCGATCTCCGGTCTTCAAGCTGTTGTTTTCCCTGCTGCGTTAATAGCGAGATGACCGATACCGGTGTTTTCATGTGGTGCACCCACTGAGTGACGAAAACTTGATGTTGCTCTTGCATCGACTTGTAATGATCCAATTCTTCGCGGTAGCGCTCCTGATAGCGGCGAAGCATACCGATGAACAAGGATGCTTCGCGTGATGGTACTCTCATCGCTTCCAATTCATGGGCGGTTTCGAGTGGCAATGGGTTTCTTTTTGCCATGTCGGTTATTTTCTTCAACAACGGACGTTTTCTTGCGTAATCAATGGCCAGTCCAACGAGCAAAAAAAACAGGCTAAGGAGTCCCATATAAGCGAATGCGTTCCATGGCTGTTCCAAACCGGCGAACAGGAGAGACAGATAGGCGACGAGCGCGATTGCAACGGTGTTGACCCCGTAAAAAAGAATAAAAAGCGCACGGTCTGCTAGGTAGTGTCGAATCATCGTCCATCCCCCAGAGGTATTTGATGCATGATAAACATATCATATTGCGGTATGGAAATCATTGATAGCGAGCAGAATGCAGATGGCACCGAACGGCGAAGAGGCGACGTCGCTCGTTGAGAAGGGGTTAGCGAGGGGGGAGGGGAATCTGGCGATTTTCGTGTTTGATCTGGCATTTTCCATTATCCGTCTCCCCAATTAACATCTAATCGGTATCCTTGCCCGCGAACCGTTTGAATCGCATCGTGGATGCCTAATTCTTGGAGCCGTCTCCGCAATCGGTTCACGTTCACGGACAACGTGTTATCGTCCACGAAATCAACTTCATCCCAAAGCGCTTCGAGAAGATCATCCCGGCTGACGATACGGTCATGGGCTTCGCTTAATTTCCGAAACAAAGTGAACTCTTTTTTTGAAAGTTCGATGCGCGCGGAACTGTACGCCAATTCATTTTTTTCCGGATGAATAAATAGACCGGCCAATTCCGCTGTTTGGCTATGGGCATTGTTCAGGGCATACGCCCCGTATGCTCTGCGTAAAACGCTTTTGATTTTCGCTGTGACGAGATCGAGATGAAACGGCTTGGTAATGTAATCATCACCGCCGTTTTCAATCGCCATCACCTGATTCATGTCATCGGTTCGTGCCGATATAAAAATAACCGGTACATTGGAGATACTCCTAATTTGCCGGCACCAATAAAAGCCATCGAAGTAAGGCAGATTGATGTCGAGCAAGACAAGGTCAGGATCTATTTTTACAAATTGTGCTTTAATGGCATGTAACTGCTCCGCTGTGCTTACGGAATACCCATAGCGCTGCAAGTGATCACTGAGAATCCCGGCAATTTTATCATCGTCTTCCACGATAAGGATGGAATACATTTTTTACACCTCGATTATCGCTAACATATCTTTTTTATATAATAAGCACCGTATCACTCAGAAAGCATTCCCTAACGCGTTCCCGAGTTATGTCGCCAAACCCGATGTTGGCGACATAATGACTGCCGCGCTCCCGAGTTAGGTGGTCAAAACCCGATGTTGGTGACCTAATTGACTTTCGCAGTCTCGCGTTAGGTCGTCAAAAACCAAAAAAACCATGGAAAGATGAAAAGGACATTGAGCATATCGTGTTAGGTTGCATTTGCGGACTCATTTAGCGCTAGGCAAACATTATGAGTCCGCTAAACCAATTCTGGGGACTCATATGGGTCCCGTGTAACGTTTTGAGTCCGCAAAACCAGATCCTGAGGACTCGTATGGGTCACAAGCAGCGCTTTGAGTCCGCAAAACCCGGTTAGAGGGCTAATCAGATACTGAGTGTTGGTATTTGGTGGGAGTTTATTTTCGACTTGCTCTTCTCCTTTGCAAGGCAAGGCTTATTTCCCTCGCTTCCAATAATAAATCGCGAGCTGGGTCCGATCCCGCAATTCAAGTTTATCCAGCACGACCGAGAGGGTGTTGCGTACGGTGCCGACGCTTAAAAACAGCTGTTCAGAGATTTCTTTATTGGATAAACCCTGGGCGATGGCCGCGGCTATGTCGTTTTCACGTTCGGTGAGCTCGCTGATACTATCGTGAACTTCCGGTTCCATGATTTGTTTTAAAACATCCGCATCGAGGACGGAGCCGCCTGCCATTAAGGCGCGTATTTGTTGCGCCATGTTTTCAACCGCGGTTGATTTCAGCAAATACCCTTCCGCGCCTGCTTGAAGGGCGAGGCGGATGTTCTGTTCATCTTTAAACGTTGTCAGCATCATGATGTGAAGTTCCGGCCATTTCGCCTTCAACTGCTTTGTGCTATCAATTCCGTCCACGTTCGGCATGCGGATGTCCATAAGCACGACGTCCGGCAGTCTTGTTTCACATTGATCAATGGCTTCCTGGCCGTCTGCGGCAAGGCCGCTAACCTCAATGTCTGACTCTTTTTCAAGCAATAGTTTGAGGCTTTGGCGTACGAGCGGATCATCATCGACAATCAGGATCTTCATCGGTTTTCCTCCTCTTTTCCGAGCGGCAAAACACAGACAACGAGATGGCCGGAAGCTGCATCGACGGAAAGGCTGCCTCCGACGGCTCGGGCGCGAAGCTTCAGATTTCTAAGTCCCGTGCCTTCGTTTAAGCCGGAAGCATTCATGCCATTATCCTGGACGCTCAGGCGAATGATCGTAGCGGTGACGTCAAGCTGAATTTCAACATTTGTCGCGTCACTGTGGCGTGCCACGTTCGTCAGAGCTTCTTTCAAACAAGGCTCTAGCAAGCTCCAGTAATGCGCGGGAACTTGGCTCATATCCCCCGACTTTTGGAAGTTGGTAGCAGTATGTTGAAATTCATCAGCGATATGTTCAAGCACATCCGCGTCCATTCTCGCCACCGGGGTCATATCATGAACGGTATCGCGAAGTCTCGCTGCGCTTCTTGCGATCCTAAGCTTGATTTCTTGAATCATATTCTCGGCGTCTTTTCCTTCAAGGTGTTCAAACGTATCCATCGCCAGGCTTGCTCCGGTCAGATCATGGCCAACATGATCATGGAGATCACGGGCAATACGGTTTCGTTCCGATAGTTCGGCAAGCTGTGCGGTCTGACGATTGGCTTTGAGCAGTTCATTTTTCATATTTTCCAATTCATGGCGGCTATGCCGCTCAAGGTCAGCCTCCGAAATGTACAAATCGCGCTGTTTTTTCCATTGACGGACGAGCACGCCTACAAACCCCGCTTGAAAAAGAAACCAAAAAAGGAGAACGGAGTACATCTCCCCGATCGGAATCAAGATGACAATCGGTAGGATGTATGCATAGTTTCCCCTTGTAATACTTTCAAATAACGGAAGTGCGAAACCAAAGACACTGGCGCTCCAGACGGGGATAAACAGCGCGCATATAACGATGTCAATAAGGACTGTCCAGGCGGGCAGGTGAAAACGCCACCGTAGGCAAACGAGGATGGCGAGTGAGACGATGAGTAAAAAGCTGATAATGCTTTCGGATTGTATGGTCCATAAACTGAGAAGAAAAAGGATATTCATGAAACGCCATATGGTTACGAAGCTTTCCCTCATCTCTCGTTCCCTCCTGCTGTTTCTTTTTACTATAAACCGACAAAGCCTCCGGCTCAAGTGCCGGAGGAAATGGTTTAGTCGATTCTTCTGATACTGCCGATGATGAGGAACAGCAATGTATAGAGCAATAAAACACCATTGATGAGCAAGAAATCTGCTATATCCTCTCCCATTACAATCCAATCCAGGCCTTCGGCAAGCCAATAAGTTGGAAAAATGACGGCGATCTGTTCGAGGATATCCGGCAGCATTTCGATGGGCATCATGATGCCTCCGAGCATTGCCATGATAATGATGACGCACATGAATACGAGAAAGGATGTCTCTTTGTTGCGATACAGTGAGTTCCAGGCAAGGCTGATAGCGATGGCTGTGAAACTGAATACGATAAATAACATCAGAAGCAGCCAAGATTCATATAGTTCATGTCCGTAAATGACGCCCCCTGCGATCATGAACATACATTGGGCGGTGAGGATCACAGCAAAGGCTAGAAGATTTTGCCATAGATATTGAAAGTGGGTGACCGGTGCTGCTGCCAAACGTTTCACAACACCTTTTTGGCGGTCTTCGACCAAAATTCCGGTGAGTCTAATGCCGACAAAAAGAATCAAGACACCGAAATAATGATAGCCGTATGGCAACAATGGCCAATCGTCCGGTTCAGGCAGGAAAATGGCTGCCACGGGAAACATCGTGAGAAAGATGAGATTCGTTTTGTCTTTAAAAATACGTTTAAGGGCAAATGTAAAAATTGTCATGGCATCCGTCTCCGTCCAATGAGTAGCATGGTGATAAAAGTAATAACGATCAACCCGCCGAGAAGTCCCGCGTTCATCCAAGCGTCTCCGAGATTTGTATTTCTGTAGGCATCAATCGCGTCATAAGACAGTGTTATCGGGTTGAGATAATCATTCACCCAGTTAATCACAGCGTGATCAGGCATTGGGAAAATTAAACCGGCGAGTAAAATGGCGCCAATCCCGTAAACTTCACTCAGTCGTTCCGCAATATTAAATTTTTTCACGGAAAAAGTGAATATCAGGCAGACAATGCTTGACAGTGTCGCCATGAGGGCGATGATAAAAATTGACCAAGCGATATTTCCCCAATCGACGTCCCACAGGAGCGCCGTGTAACTAGCCAAAATGGCACCTAAAATAATCGAATACAGGGTGCCGACAAGCATGATGGTGAAACCGTAAACGCTCGTATTTAGCGGCAGCAATTGAATACGGTAGCGGCGTTTGGTGAAGAAGTCATCGTTAATGTAATTCATAACGACCGAGCCGCCAAACAATTGAAATGCGAGAACCATCATCACATTGATTTCATCTCTAAGCATCGTTCCGGCTTCTTCGACATCCCCCAGTATGATGGAGAAGATCGTGACAAGCACGAGCGGCACGCCAAACAGGATAAGCAATACAATCCAAGCGCGCATGAGCCGCAGGGCGGTAAAGCGCATTGTGTAAAGTTCTTTCATTCCTCCCCCTCCCCGTCACGAAGTTGTTTTCCAGTGAGGGTGAGGAAGACATCTTCCAGATTCGGTTTTTCTGCTTGAATACCGACGACTCCGCTCGTTTCTTTGATGAGCGAAAGCAAACGGTCGAGATTTCCCGAGCCGACGGTAGATATGATTTGCACGGTGCTGCCGTCAACGTGAACATTTTTCACACCTTCCAAACCTTTGAGACGCTCTACCGGAACATCACCGGGTGCACTCACGTCAATGTTTACTTTTTCTTCATGTTGGATATTCGCGATCAGTTCGTTTACCGTGCCTTCCGTGATGATTTGGCCTTGATCGACGATGACGACCCGGGAAGCAATTGTTTGCACTTCTTCCATATAATGTGTCGTATAAAGAATCGTCGTGCCCTGCTCCCGTAGCTTTTTGACAGTTTCCATAATATGGTTTCTCGATTGCGGATCGATGCCAACGGTCGGCTCATCCATGATGAGTAGCTTCGGGTGATGCGTGAGTGCACAAGCAATGTTAAGTCGCCGTTTCATTCCTCCGGAGAATGTTGCCGGCGTTTTACCGGACTTTGAAGATAAACCGACAAATGCCAACGCTTCTTCGACTCTCTTTTTCCGCTCTTCCCCTTTGAGACCGTAGACCCCCGCGAAGAATTCCAGGTTTTCTTTAGCCGTTAAATCTTCAAATACCGTCAACTCTTGCGTCACTAAGCCCAGTTTTTGCTTGTTTTCATGACTGAACACGTTATCTGTTCGGCCGAATAACTGGATGTTGCCTTTATCGAACGGAATCATGCCCAGAAGCGTGTGAATCAGCGTCGTTTTCCCGGCGCCGTTTGGTCCGAGCAAGCCGACAATCTCCCCTTCTTGGATGGAGAGGTCAACGTAATCTAACGCAAGTTCATTGCCGTATCGTTTTACAATTCCTTGCATTGCTGCAATCGTCATAGGTCAGAACCTCTTTTCGTTAAGTGATTACTTGTAGTATGACGTGACACGAAATTCTTTTGTAGTGACATTTGTCATTGGCTTGATGTTATGGTTCATTGACTGGAAAATGATTGTAGTATAAAATTAGCATACTAATTAATTGAAAAGGTAAGTGATGGGATGATTGATGGTGATATTCGCGATCTCTTAAGCAAGATTTGTGGACAAACACGCAGAAATTACTCGGCATCTTTGCGTGAGCACGGTATTCATGTTGGCCAGGATCAAGCGTTGTGCCAGCTTTGGATGGAAGACGGAATTACCCAGTTGGAATTGAGTGAACGCCTGGGCTGTGAACCCCCGACGGTCACAAATATGATTAAAAAGCTTGAGCAATATGAGCTCGTTTATCGCAAAAGGGGCGAAGATGATCGGAGAACAAGCAGAGTTTATTTGAGTGAAAAAGGGAAAGCGATGCAACAGCCGGTCGAGCAAATATGGCGTGAACAACAGGCAAAACTTCTTGACGGGATCTCCCCGGAAGAGCGTATGCTTATGCGTAGGTTAATGAAACAAATGCTCGAAAATATTACGTGATTTTATTAGTATGCTAAGGAAAGGTGTGCTTTAAATGGACAATCATAAGTTAAAATTATCGATTCTGGATTTGGCAACGATATACAATCATGAGTCTGCATCCGAGACGTTACATAACTCTGTGAAGCTCGCCCAGCACGCCGATCGTCTGGGTTACACACGTTATTGGTTCGCGGAACATCATAATGCGGAATTTCAAATGAGCACTTCTCCGGATGTGCTCGGTGCCCATGTGGCAGCCGTCACAGAGAACATTCGCATCGGTTCCGGTGGCATTATGCTGCCGAATCATAGTCCGCTAAAAGTGGCAGAGAATTTCTCACTACTGGAAGCGCTTAACCCGAAGCGCATAGATTTAGGCATCGGGCGCGCGCCGGGAACGGATGGATTGACGGCCTTGGCGCTTCGCCGTTCGCGTGAGTCGGTCACCGGTTATGATTTTCCGGAGCAACTTGATGAACTGCTTTCTTATTTTAGCGGCAATTTTTCACCTGAACACCCTTTTAAAAACATACGTGCTTCTGCCGAGCAGTTGATTCCGGATATTTATATGCTAGGATCCAGTGACGGAGGCATGCGTTTTGCTTCGGAAAATGGGCTCGGGTTCGTATTTGCCGCCCACATTGCACCCCACTTGGCGATGCAAATGTTGAAGGCTTATCGGGACAATTTTAAACCGTCGTATTTTTTACAAAAGCCCAAGAGTGCGCTTGCCATTATCGTCATTGCAGCCGAAACCGATGAAGAAGCAGCGTATCTTGCCGCTCCGGCAGAATTGCAGTGGGTGAGATGGGGTACCGGACAATTTACGCTTGCGCCCCCAACCCTTGAAGAAGCAGATAATTACGTATATACGCCTCAGGAAGAACAAGTCCGCCAGGAAAACCGCGGTCGCTTCGTTATCGGCAGCGTAGAGAACGTCGAAAAGAAATTGAGGGCACTCGCAGAACAGGCGAAAGTGGATGAAATCATGATCCTGAACATGTTAACGGAAGAAAAGACAAGGCATCGGTCCTTTGAATTATTGGCAGATGCGTTTGAATTAAAAACATAACGACGATCGATGGCGTTTAAATTGGGAGGGGACCCTTTTTCTTTTTACGCAATTATATGGACTATACCGATCTGAGGACTGATCGGGGAGAGAAATTGCGATTTGAGTCCACAGTTGCCTGATCTGAGGACTGATCGGGGAAAAAAATAGCGATTTGAGTCCACAGTTGTCTGATCTGAGGACTGATCGGGGAAAAAATTGCGATTTGAGTCCACAGTTGCCCGATCTGAGGACTGACCGGGGCTAAAAATTGCAGATTGAGTCCTCAGTTACCCGCTCTGAGGACTGATCGGGGTCAAAAATTGCAGATTGAGTCCACAGTTGCCTGATCTGAGGACTGATCGGGGTGAAAAATTGCGATTTGAGTCCACAGTTGCCCGATCTGAGGACTGACCGGGGAAAAAAATAGGTATAGTCCATATAATTGTGTAAAAAGAAAAAGGGTCAAGTCGACTCCCGTGTTACAATGTTTTCAGCGAAAAAAACAAACAGGAGGAATCGACAATGACCCAGTTCCATCTTACCCTAAACGCGGATCAATTAAAAGAAGAGCTCATGAATTCAGACATGAGTGCCGTCGCGAAATCCTCGATGGTCCTCGTCCTGAATCAAATCATGGAGCAGGAGCGCGATGATTACTTACAAGCAGCAGCCTATGAACGCAATGGCGCGCGTGTGGACTATCGAAACGGCTATTACGAACGTGATTACACGATGTCTTTTGGGAAAGTCACACTGACCGTTCCACGCACGCGCAACGGCGAATTCTCTCCCTCTGTGTTTGAGAAATATGCACGTTCCGAACAAGCCTTTCTCTTAGCGATGTTGGAGATGGTCGTTAACGGCGTATCCACGCGGAAAGTCACGAAGGCTGTGGAAGAGCTTTGCGGCGAGCGTGTGTCCAAATCTTTCGTGTCCTCGCTCACCGAAAAATTAGACCCGGTCGTCAACGAATGGGCCCAGCGCCCTTTGAACGTGAATGCCTACAGGTATGTCTACGCCGATGCCATGTATATTAAAGTCCGTGAGGATCAAAAGGTCGTCTCCAAAGCCGTTTATATCGCGCTCGGGGTCAATGACCAAAACAAACGGGAAATCATTGGTCTTCAAGTGAATCATGCCGAATCCAAAGAGGGATGGTTTCAATTCTTTCAATCGCTTCAAGCCAGGGGTCTGGCATCGCCACAATTGGTGATTTCCGATGCGCACGAAGGCCTGAAACAGGCCATTCAACAAGCGTTTGTTGGAACCTCGTGGCAACGGTGCACGGTTCATTTTAAGCGAAACTTGTTTGAACACATCCCCAAAAAAGGTTCAGAAGGCTTTCGTTCGCTCGTTAAGGAGCTCTTAAACGGGAGTTCTCCTGCAAGAGCCCGCCAGTTACGCACCGAGATCTTTGATCAATACGAGGGCGTCAAAGGTTATGAAAAAGCGTTAGAGAAACTCGATGAAGGATTTGAAGATGCGATTCAATTTATGAATGAACCCATCGCTTATCATGACCAATTGCGCACGACAAACAATCTCGAAGGGATAAATTCCGAGGTTCGCCGCCGCGAGCAAGTCATTCGGATTTTTCCAAATACCCAATCCGCCTTTCGATTAATTGGAGCGTTGCTCAAGGAACATGAAGAAAGCCTTGATCGTGGTAACCGAACGTTTTTAAAAGGAAAACCAACCGATTTGTAAGCAAATGAAAAGGCAAGAAAGCAAGGGTGATTCAGCAAAATTTTCCTTCTAGGGCGCCCGCGGGCGCCCTAGAAGGAAACACCCCAAGTTCAAAACCTATCTCCCACTCGCTGATTCATTGTGATACTTTTACACATAATTAAGGACTTGACTAAAAAATAGCGATTTGAGTCCACAGTTGCCTGATCCGAGGACTGATCGGGGCCAAAAATTGCAGATTGAGTCCTCAGTTGTCTGATCTGAGGACTGATCGGGGCTAAACACTGCATTACGAGTCCTCAGTTACCGTGGTTGATCATCGCTTGGCTGGATTTTTGTGTAGGAAAGCTTTTTTTAAACGTTGCACTAGCTCGTATTATCACCATAACTATTCACTGATATCAACGATAGATTTTAGTGAAGAGCCGCAAAAGAAACTCGGGAAATTTTACGGTGATGATATTAAAAATAATGATGATTACGGACGTATTATTAATGAAAAACATTTTGACCGTTTGAAAGGGATTCTCGATGCGGATTATGACGCGTTGGTGTACGGCGGGGACACACGACTGAGCGGATCGTTTTATCGATCCTACGATTCTCGAGATTTTTCAAGCGAGGCGGCTTCGATGCAAGAAAAGGTGTTCGGGCCGAATGCGGGTAGTAAAGACATGAAAAATAATGGCGTCGTATTAGTCTGCAGGGATCTCTGGGATATTTTCCAATATGTCGTTTATACAAAAGGAAACACACTGGAGTCGTTCTGATTGAATGTTATCGTCCTCGGTGTACACATTAGGGAGAGGATAATGATCGTTTTCAAGAATGTATTGTTCAAGCGCCTCATTTGCGGGGTCGACGATCCAGAATTCAGGAACCTTGTAAGTGACATAGGAACGCATTTTGCTTTCCCGGTCTCTTTTGACGGAATAAGGAGACAAAATTTCCACAACGAGATCCGGGGTTCCGACAAGGCCTCTCTTTTTCACAATTTCAGAAAAACGGTCTCGGTGAACAAGGACTAGATCCGGTTGACGCACAACTTTTTCCGCAAAAATCACATCAATGGGAGCAACAAAAGTGATATAATCCTGCTCACAATCATCCTTAATGCGCTGTTGAATTTCGCTACTAATCATTTGATGTGTTGGACTGGGTGCCGGGCTCATCAATTCCAATACGCCGTCTACTAATTCGTAACGGTTTCCATCATCAGGCATATTTGCGTAATCTTCGTATGTCATCGGTCGTTCACGGACGAGGTCATCTTTCTTTTTATCGTTCACTGCATCTCCCTCCAATACCACCATTATACCATAAGTATATATGTAGCCGTAGCTGTTACGATGAGTGGAAATGGCCAGAAAACGACGTTCAGTTCAGTAATCTGTCATGTGATTCCCCCCCTTTTTAACTATTTCACCATATAGGCGGATTCATTTATCAGCCGAACCCCGACGTTTATCAGCCAAACACAGCAATATATCAGCCAAAAAACCGATTTTATCAGCCGTAATGAGGCATATATCAGCCAAATCACCATTCAGCCCGCTTCCGTTTCAATTTCCTCCCATTTTTTCTTAGCTTTCACAATGCCGAATACAATCAAAGCGAGCGGAGCGAAAATCGTCGTGAATAAAACCCAAATTAGCACCCACTCCGTGCTGTTAATAAAACGCATGCCCGCGATGCTGGCCGCCATCACCATCAGCCCGATGGCAATATAACGATTCGCCACTTTTTTGACTTCTGCGGGCTGCTCCTCTTCCCATAGATTCACGGGCGGATTGAAGATAACGAGCACTCGGGCCATGTAGAGTAATATCAGAACGACGAATCCAATCGTAAGCAGTGAAAATATCGGATAGGGCAAAATATCAAGATTAAAAAGTATGATCCCTACGTGAAGTGTGGCCACGGCAACAATGATCGCCGATTTGATCCGAATAAGGATTGCTTTGCTAGTGTTCGCCGCTTCGATTTGTTGCACTGATGGCGCTCCATCATCAAAGAGGGGGCGGATCGGCGGCATAAATTTGCTCGCGTTGCAAATGAGCAGGAGAATCGCCATCAGTCCCATCGATCCCCAAATGCCAAAACTTTTGTGCACGATCGAGCTCGCCTCGGATGTCGCCGGATTGAATTGAATCGCAACCGAATCCGGCAATAACGGATAGACGAACGCTGTGCCGACAACCATTAAGAGAAGAAAAGGAATGAGAAAACGGTCACTGCGATCAAAAAAGGTGATCATTGGCATCTTACTGCCCTCCTTGTTTTTTCAAATAGTTCCAATGTTGCCCGCCCCGGCGCACGCCATAGAACAACCCCGCGATCGGAAAGAACCCCGCCCGGTTTTTCAGAATCATACAGGGTATTAAGCGCCGAGTAGGTAGCTGCCAGTTTCATCGCGTTCATAAAGAGTAGTCCGGCCGGAATAAGGAATAATAAAGCCCAGGCGCCGAAGCTTTTGGACACTTCATTCCCAAGTTCACCCGTTATACTCAAATGGATGGCAAACACTTCGGGCAAATAAGGATATATGTACGCGGTTGCGATAATAGAAAGCATCCATGCAATCGCCAACCAAAGATCGCTTTTACTTAGAAAACTTGGCTTTTCGCCAAGCTTTTATGTCGAAAGCCTTAGTTGCATTTATGTGGGTAAGAAAGTTGATTTATACTTTCTTACCTACCAAAAAAAGAACCGTCGCCCACGCTTCACCATTCCTTTCATTGCTCCGCCCCGTGTTTTTGATACGCACATGGAAACATGATACATTGGATATCCGTAATAATAACATAAGATGGAACGCTTTCAGGATGAAAGGAGAACCTCCGGTGAGCCAGGAACATATCGATTGGGAAACAGAGAACGAGCGGTTGCAAGCCGTCATTTCCCGTGTGAAAAAGAAAAAAGAAGCGCTTAAAGGGGAAAGCGATGAACTCAAAGATGATGTCATCGAGCTTCGGCGTACGTTTTGGGATGATGTGACTGTCAACCTTGATGAGCCGGATGATGTCATTGAAACGCAGGCCAGCCTGAAGCAACGCGCCGAGTTGTTGAGTGAACGTGAGCGCAGTCACGGGCTACTTCATCAACAAAAAAAGACATTGAATAAATTAGAAGACAATCCGTATTTTGGGCGCATCGATTTCACGGAAGACGGGGAGAACGAAACGGAACCGATTTATATCGGCATCGCTTCGTTAATGGATAAAAACGATGAAGAGTTTCTCGTGTACGATTGGCGCGCGCCCATCTCCGGTATGTATTACGACTTTGCGCCCGGGCGTGCCCATTACCCGACGTTAGACGGCGATGTAGAGGGTGACATTACGCTGAAGCGGCAATACATTGTAAGGGGCGGACGCCTTGAAGGAATGTTTGATACAGGGCTTACGATCGGCGATGAACTTTTACAGTCATTGCTCGGCCAGCAATCGTCCCCGCAAATGAAAAGCATCGTCGCCTCGATCCAACGGGAACAAAACCAGGTCATCCGCAATGAACGCAGCAAAATGCTCATCGTGCGTGGGGCTGCGGGTAGCGGGAAAACATCAGCGGCGTTGCAGCGCGTGGCTTATCTTCTTTATAAGCACCGGGAAAAGTTGGATGCCGGGAACATGTTGTTATTTTCGCCAAATCCGCTGTTTACGCGCTATGTATCCAACGTCCTCCCGGAATTGGGAGAAGATAACTTGCAGCAGTCCACGCTCTTCCAACATTTTGAAAAACGGTTGCCGAGTGGCTGGGAATTGGAAAGTCCCCACGCCCATATTGAATATTTTTTATCCGAACAGGTTGAAGCGACGCGCTCACAAGGCTTGTCGGTGAAAACGGGCCCTCGTTTCATTGATCAGCTTCACGATTACGTAGCTTCGCTCTCCCGCTCTGGTCTTATTTTTAAAGATCTTTATTTTCGCGGGGAGGTGTGGGTGACAAAGACGCAACTTCAGGACTATTTTTATCAAATGGATTCGTCCTTGTCGATGTCTGACCGTCTGGAAATGGTGGCCGAATGGTTGCTCAAAATGTTGCAGATTACCGAAAGGGAAGAAAGGCCGAAAGCATGGGTCGATGAGAAAATGGATTTGTTGGATCAAGCGACGTACAACCGGGTGTTTGAGAAGGTAGAGGAGGACGAGGAAGCATTCAACGATGCCGTATTGGCAGAGGATTTGCTGCGAAAACTCGTCGTCCGTCGCACGATAAAGCCGCTGAGAAAACAAATTCAAGCGTTCGACGTTCTGGACGTGGAAGCGATGTATATCCAGTTTTTCCGATGGGCAAGGCATAAAGTGATTGCCGAGGAGGTGGCGTATCATTTCCATAAAAAAGAGATGCATTGGGAGGATGCGGCGCCTTTTTTCCATTTTGAAGATCAGTTAAAAGGAAGGCCTGTCTACGCGGACATCCGCCATATTTTCATCGATGAAGCCCAGGATTACACGACGATGCAAATCCGTTATTTGCAACATTTGTTTCCATCAAGCCGCATGACGTTGCTCGGCGATGCCAATCAAGCGGTGCACGCCCATACGAGTGCGGGAAATGCGCCGCTCGTGGAAGATCCGGCTGCAAAAGAACAAGAAACAATCACGTTGCACCGGAGTTATCGCTCGACGCAACCGATCGTTGAATTTACGAAGCAGATGGTTCCGAATAGCGAGCAGATAGAAGCTTTTGAGCGTCCGGGACCAAAGCCGGAGATGAAGCAACTGGAAAATGAAGCCCAGCATGATCGCTATGTGGGCGAGTTGGCTAAACGCCTGGAAAAAAGCGAATTGGGCATGGTCGCGATCGTGACGAAGACGTTCGCGGAAAGTGAAGAGATTTGGGAGCAGCTGACGAGGGCAGGACGGGACGTGCAACTGATCCATGAGCAGACGTCCGAATTTAAAGCGGCTTTGCTCGTATTACCGGTCTATCTCGCGAAAGGAATTGAATTCGACGCGGTGGTCGTCACCGATGCCTCTCGGGCGAACTATTACCGTGAACGGGACCGTTACTTACTTTATACAGCCTGCACGCGCGCGATGCATGAATTGTATCTGTGTGCGAATGGTGAGTTTTCTCCTTTTATTACGGATAACGTTTACGAGCATTATATGCAGGGATAGTAGTGAAGGATGCGAGCAGCCGGGTGGCTGCTCGCTATTTAATTTGGGAAGGGGTGTGACGCCAAACATCCCACACCCCCGAGTAGGCGGCTCATATCTTTGTTCTGCGATTCCCTCCAAGTTCCAGTATTAAAACGAACTCACGATCGCTATAATATATAGAAACATAAGTTCTTAAGAGGTGATATTAGCTATGGCTGTGCAGTCATCAAGAACTGTATTTCTCGTTGATATGCAGTCGTTTTTTGTGAGCATTGAAAAGGTGCAGGATCCGACATTGGAAGATCACCCCGTAGTTGTTGCCGGCGACCCGGAGATTCGAAGCGGCGTGATCCTGGCCGCATGCCCGCTCGCGAAAAAGTGGGGCGTGAAGACGGCGGAAGCTTTGTGGGAAGCAGAGAATAAATGTCCGTATCTCGTCGTGGTTCGGCCGCGCATGCAACTGTATCTTGATATTTCCGTGAGCATCGCGGCCTCTCTTGAGGCGTTCACGGATGAAGTGGAGCCGTACAGCGTCGATGAAATTTTCGTGGAAATGACAAACGTTCTCCCCGGGCTGAACATGACTGCCGAAGAAGCGGCTAATATGCTAACCACCAAAATATATCGGGAAACGGGGATGCTCGCGCGTGTAGGGATCGGTCCGAACAAAGTGATGGCGAAGATGGCATGCGATCATTTTGCCAAAAAACAATCCGACGGTATTTTTCATCTGCATGAAAAAAATTTACGGGAAAAGCTCTGGTCGCTCCCGGTTGGGGACATGTTCGGGGTCGGTTCGCGCATGGCACGGCATTTTCATGATATGGGCATTCGTACGATTGGGCAGCTGGCGCGGGCTAGCCTGTCCGATTTGCGCAAGCGCTGGGGCATTAACGGTGAATTATTATTTTGGACAGCACACGGCTACGATGAATCGCCGGTCACGATTGACACGCACATTCGCCGCAAAGCGATCGGCCACCACATGACGTTGCCGCGTGATTACCAGATGTGGGAGGAGATCAAGGTGGTGCTGCTGGAATTGAGCGAGGAAGTTGCCCGGCGCGTGCGGGCAAATTGCTATCTCGGCATGACGGTGACCGTGAGCGTACGTGGGCATCATTTTTTCGATCAACCGTCCGGTTTTCACCGTCAGATCAAACTCCATGACCCGACGAATGACGGCAAAGTGATTTATGACGTGGCAAAACGGTTGTTTTTAACCCATTGGAATCAGGATCCGATACGAAGCCTCGGCGTCAGTCTCGACGGCTTAACGACCGACGAAGCCCGTCAACTGAGTTTATTTTACCCGGATCGTGACCGGGAAGTACTTAACCATACCGTGGATGAATTGAAAAATAAATACGGGGATGCGGCCGTGCTGCGGGCATCGTCGTTAACGGCGGGCGGGCAGGCGCTGCTTCGGGCCCAGAAACTCGGCGGCCATTATAAATAAGGGATGAGGTAAAGTGAACAAGTTAACACCGGGAAGCAACTTGCGTTGGGAATCGAGCCGTATGATTTTGCCGGAGCATCGGGAGCAGTGGCTCAAACATCAGCAAGAAACGAGAAAAGCGAAGAAGCCAATGCTTGACGAGCAGCGTTGGCTAGAATTTGAGTTCGTCATTTCTGAAGCGATGGCGTCTAACGAACCCGTTAAATTCATTTACTGGGAAAATGGAGAGTTCTTTGATCTGATCGGTCACTGCCATTACATCAATACAGATCAACAACAGTTTCATATCGTTTGTACTCAATCGGATATTCATTATTTGAAGTTTGAGAAGGTCGTCAGTATGGAACTGACTTCATAAAAAATCCAGTAGACCAATTAAAAGCGACTTATTGTTTCATGGCGTCATTACTAGCCGATGACGCCAAGCTTCATTTATTTGACAACTGTCCGACCGTGGAAAAAGTGTTAAAAGCCCATTTCCATTAACCACTTGGAAAGCTTTTCTTCCCTGGTCTTCATTTCGTTGTTATGCTGATTATATTTGCCTAGCAACTTTTCGCCGACAATGTTTCCGTCGACCATATAAAGGATGCGTTCTGTTTTTGCAGCCACTTTGACATCATGGGTGACTAATAGAATCGTCGTCCCTGTTTGGTTGATATCCGCTAATATATCCATAATTTCGGCAGCGGATTTAGAATTGAGTGCACCTGTGGGTTCATCAGCAAAGATCATTTTAGGATGATTGATTAGGGCCCTGCAAATGCCCACTCTTTGCAGCTGTCCCCCTGAAGCCTGCATAATGTCATGATGGGCAAGGTCTGCAATGCCTGTTTGCTGCATTAATTCCAGCGCTCGTTCGTTTATTTGATGACGACTGCTTTTCTTGGCCAAGTATGCTGATAGGATGATATTGTCAAAAATACTCAAGTTTTTTAAAAGATGAATGCCTTGAAAAATAAACCCCATATGATGTAAGCGCAATTTGGACAACTCTGTTTCGGAAAGTGTTGAGATCTCCTGTCCGTCGAATATCACACGTCCGGCAGTCATGCGGTCCATACCACTTATGTTGTACAGCAAAGTCGATTTACCGGAGCCGGACGGACCCATCACCGTTACAAATTCTTCTTTTTTTATTTGGACATCCACATTTTTAAGAACGTGTTGATGATCCTTACCGACCCTATATCCTTTACTTAATTGTTTTGACTCTAATACGATTTCCATATCAGCACTCCTTATTCTGCATCCAGCTCAGCGATACTTGATTTCTTGATAGATACGGTGCCCATGAGTGTGGCTATTGTCACCACCATCATTAATATCAATGGGCAAAGAATGTACGCTTGGACAGGGTCGATCACAAAACTGATTTCTGGGGCACCCATAAGGGATAACAGAAAGCTAACGACACTCTGGCCAATCGTATTGGCCACGATCATCCCGACAGTAATCCCGATCCCCAGCACAAGCAATGTTTTGGTAACATATTGGGCTCGAATATCTTTGAAAGAAAAACCGATGCTTTTCATAATTGCGATTTGAGTGTCATCTTTGGCCATTACCATTTTTAGAAACAGCGATGTTATGAGTAAAGCGACGCCTACGGCAATGGCAATGGTTAATAGCGTCAGAAGTCTGAGTTGTTCAATCGTATTTCCGAATGTTTCAGCTAAGTAACTTTGCAAATCCGTGACCTTTGCCGGGTGAAAAAGTTGTGCATATTCATCCAGTTTCTCCCCGGTACGGATAGGGGATTTTACATCTACACTCACCTCATACCAAAGCACGGTATCCGGATTGAAAGGTATCAACGCTTTTGCTGTTCTGCCGCCATTCGTCACGTCCTGGTAAATACCGCTGACGATCATCTCCTGCTCTCGCCCATTGATGATTAAATGAAGACGATCCCCTGCGCTTTTTTCCAGCTCTTGTCCGTTCAAATAGGAGAGCGCGATCTCCTGCTCACGTAATGGTGGACCCCCTTCTAAATAGTCCAATGGAAAAATAGAAAAATCTCCACTTTCAACGGTGATGTTTTCTTCAGCCCCATCACTATTGATGACTTTAAATTGACTGGTGATCAGCGGTGAAAATTGCTCGATATCTTCGTCGTTTTGAATATGGGCAAGCATATGGTTAAATTGTTCCATGGTGTTGTCTGATTGTTGTAAATCGATCCGTATATCACTTTGCTCGATCCCCATATACTTGATAAAATCAGGTGATTGGACGGTATTCAGAAAATTGACCGGGACGATGATCATAAAAGAACATACGAAGAAGACAAAGAATAATAAGCTGTACATTTTGAACCGTCCGAAGACATCCTGCCACCCCAAGAATACAGGAGCACTAAAGTATTTACTTTTACTCAGTGATAGAGATTTTCGACTTACGTTAGCTTCCTCTCCCATATATCCCGAGTGCAATGCTTCTACTGCTGTCAATTTGTTGAACCTTCTGAGTATGAACATGCAATAAAGTAAAACCGTTAAAAAGGTGACAAGCACAGCAATAAACGGAACCATATAGTGTAGTACGCTCTTTTCGGCAGTGCCCAAATAGAGCTGAATATTGGCCGTAAATAGATCGTTCAGAAATAAAGAGATCAAAAAACCAGTCCCGGAAGCCAAAGCCGCCAACACGATATATTTGGCGAGATACATTTTTTTAATATCCTTCTGTCCAATACCGATCGCTTTCATAATCCCAATCTCTCTATAATCTTCTTCAAGCGTTGTAAGCATGATAAATCTTATACAAAGCATCGCTATCAGTGTAAGCAGGACACTGACGAATAGAATGACAGCTGCCACAACACCGTCTGTTAGCGCGTGCAGCGTTTTAAATAGCGGATAGTCAATGTTCGGACCTTGTTGGGGCAAGTCTGCTGCTTGATAGGCATTTCTAAATTCGCTCAGTTTACTTACATCAGTAAGTTGAAACTCCACCATGTATTCCGTTTCGCCGACGTTCTTGTTGAGCATATCTAAATCATCGTCATTGACGACAAATCGCTTTGAATGAATGATGGAAGGATTCATCTGCACATCGCGAACAAAATCGACGATAGTGAAATCCATATCGAATGGTGAATCATCAATTCTGATTTTATCTCCAATGTTCAGATTGTATTGCTGCATGAAGTAAACAGGTACAGCAATTTCCCCACGCGAAACTTGAATGATTTCATTTTTTAAATTAAGCAAGTAATCAAAATTATGATTTTGCTTAACGAAGTAATGGTCCATGATACCGCTTGTTTCCGGTGTCGGATTGTCACCTAATGTTAGATTTAATCCGTCAATATTGACCATCTGAACAAGCTGATGATCTTTCACTTGGGCTTTTCTTGATGCGAAATTGTCAATAGCATTCTCATCCAGTTCACCAGTATGCATCTGCACAAAATGCGGGGCATTGGATTTCGTAAATAAGCTGTTCATAGAATGGGTTAATTCCATCATCATATGCGTACCATTGGCAACGAGTAAAGATGACAGTGTAATAAATATAAATAGCGTCGCGGTTATTGTCTTTTTTTGAGCAATATCTTTCTTTAACATTTTGAACAGCATCTTCCCTTACTCCTTCTTTGAATATTGTGCAGCATATAAGGCTACTGCTGAAAAATGTCCTTGCTCCCTTTAGCACGGTTAAGTGTTGAAAAATCAATTTGTGAAAAGGCAAGCGTTGAAAGGAATAGAAATAATATTCCGAATGAAAAGATAATAAACAGACTTATGTGCGGCATAATCACAAGATCTCCCATCTTAAAGGCAAGCTGTTCCGCGATTAACTCATCTGCTGATAATGACATTTTTTCCAAGCTAAGCGTTCTGAAAAAGGCCGCTGCATAGGTCATTGGATTAAATAATGCGATCACCTGTAAACCATTGGGAAGGAGGTTGAGTGGGACGTAAACGCCGCACAAAAAGGTTATCGGTATTGTCATGGTTGCCGACATGACTTGGAATGTTTGTGCGTTCTTGATCGATGTGGCTAAAAATAACCCAAAAGCCGAAAAAACAAGCCCTACAAAGATCATGAAACCAATTACGGCAACCGGTGTGATTATGGAAGTGTACGTCATGCCGATAACATAACCGACACACAAAATCATAATGCCTTGGAAAGTGGCAATGGTTGTGGAAGAGAGTATCTGACCGACTGCGATTTGTATTCGTTTTACAGGGCTGACAAGCACTTCTTTCATATACCCTGACACGATATCTTCGATCGTCGAGGTCGCGATATTCAAGGAGGTTTGAAAAACGACAATAATGACAATCCCCGCTAAAACATAATGGACTGGATTGCTTATGGAAGCACTTTGAAAGATGGTGCTTAACAAATATAAATAAAAAAACGGCATAATTAAAATTAAAATCAATTGGGTACGGTTTCTGGCAAATAGCTTCACATTTCTCAACCACAATGCCGCAATGACACGCATTTCCAACTACCCCCTTATGTCTTTCCCTGTCAGTGCGAGAAACACGTCATTCAATGTTCCTTTTTTAATTTCCATATCTTTAATCGCTGACCGGTGTTCGCTGATGGTTTCCATTAAAGGGGATAAGTCGCGCAGTTGTACAATATAATGACCATTTTTATTTTGAAAATTAAGATTATATTTTTTTAATAAGACTTCCAAGGCTTGCTTATCATTGCTTGCGATGTAAGCTTTGTCCTTTGTATATCGTTTTTTTAATGCGTACGGCTCATCAAAGGCAATGATTTTACCGTGATCCATGACAGCCACTTTATGGCAAATTTCAGCCTCATCCATATAATGCGTTGTTAAAAATATCGTTATCTTTTTTTCCTTTTGCAGTTTGGTGATATACTCCCAAATGTTCGCTCTCGTCTGAGGGTCAAGGCCTGTCGTCGGTTCATCCAAAAACAAAACTTTAGGAAAATGCATTAAGCTTCTGGCGATTTCTATTCTCCTTTTCATGCCTCCTGATAAGCTGCTGATCATTGCTTTTTTCCATGCCGCCAAATCAACGATGTCTAACACAAATTGAATGCGCTCATTTATAATCGTTCTAGGCAATTTATAAAAATAGGCATGCATTTTCAAGTTTTCTTCCACCGTCATTTTATTGTCGAGCGTAGAATCCTGAAAAACAACGCCGATGACACTTCTGACAGCATCTTTATCTGTGCTCACATCTTTGCCGTCTATGCGCAAGGTTCCTGACGTTTTGTCCAAAATGGTACATAAGGTGTTGATGGTTGTGCTTTTGCCCGCGCCGTTAGGGCCCAAAAAAGCAAAGATACTCCCGCTTTCAACTTCAAAAGAAACATCGTTCACCGCTGTGAAATGCCCATAGTTCTTCACAAAATCTTTGACAACGATCATATTGTTCATAACATCACCAAGTTTATTTGTTTTTGAAAACGTGCAGAACTTTATAAACCTTATCAAACGCACTTCGAACATCTTTTGATTGTGATAATTCAGTACTTAAGACGTCTTCAAAAGCATCCAATACTTTTTGGCAATCTTCAACATTGACACCTGATTCCTCCGCAACTTTTGTGACTACTTCTGTATTATTCACTGGATTCTTCTCCTTTTTCATTTGGATTTTTAGAGGCTTGCATGAGTCTTTCATGTAAATAAGCAAAGCTGCCAGTTTTGGCCCCTAACGACGTTTCGATCATGTGCGTAAAGGCAGTTGCCTTTTGCATGAGTTCCTGGGGCTGCCACTCGAAAATGCCATCATCAAACACAAGTTGGGCGACAAGCAAAAATTCCACCATTTCCTTTGGATAAGGGGTTGTGAATGAACCTTCCGCTATCCCTTGTTCGACGACATCTGTCAAAACAGGGGTCAGCCGCCGGATGGTTTCGACCAGGCTTTTTTGGTGCATTTCAGCATTGTGAACATCGTGTAACTCTTCAAGCATGCGTTTTTCTCGGCTGGCGTTGGGATTTTGAGCCATAATGATCTGAAATATTTTTTCAGGTGCCTCGAGGTTGGCGTTTGCGGCAATCATCTTGGCAGCTTCGGTCCCGCTGTCTATAAACCGTATGACCACGGCATCCATGACATCTTCTTTGGACCGAAAATAATAATAGAACGTTCCTTTGGCGATCCCAACCATTTGTAATATGTCGTTTATTGTCGTGTTAGCATACCCCTTTGTTGTAAAAAGCGTCTCGGCAACGTCCAAGATTTCGTTTCGTCGTTCTTCGGGGTTTTTTGAGATTCTCATTTTTATACCTTCCTATTTTATTGACCGACCGTCAGTCTATAAAAATGATATCATTACGCGCGTATAAAGTCAAGAGTGATCGGTGACACCGCCAATCCAGCAAATTTCCGTAGTTAAGTTGTTCTGGCCAAAAAACCAATCATTATTCTAGGAAACCCGTACTTGTTGAAGGGCGACTGCATGTTGAGTTAGAGATCTTAACGCTAATTGGGAACCGTTTGACGCTCCCGCTCCTCGATGAGCGGCATTGGATTGAGATAGGGTGGACGCTCTTAGTAGCGATGGTGGAAGGTGCTCTGCTTATGTTTACGCACTTGATATTATTTTCCATTTTCCATATGGGTGTGGATATTGAAGAGGGTTAAAGGTGCCATGGCGCCTGAGCGCATTTAACAAGGGTTACTGCAGGCGCCATGAAGCGGTTATGGTGACCGAAAGCGGCCAAAAAATCGTAGTTTGGACGTCATGAAGCGGTCATGGCGACCGGTTGCGTCCAAAGAGTCAAATTTTGGTCGCCATGGAGCATCCATGGTGCCCGAACTTGCCCAAAAAGTAGTCATTCGGTCGCCATAGCTTCGTGACCCTGCCTGGATCGATGAGTGTTTGCCATCGCCTGCAATCATTTATAATATCGGTGACAGCAACCGGGCAATCGATTCTTTGAAACGTACCCACATTCCCCGTTCTTGGTAACGTTGCGGGGTCATTTCCGAAGAAAGAGCTTGATCGGCTTCGAAAATTGATGCCATTTTTTCGCCGAGGTCATCATTATACATAAAGGCGTTCACTTCGAAATTCAGACGGAAGCTGCGCACGTCGATGTTCGCGGTCCCGATGGTGCCGACGCTGCGGTCCACGACGAGCATTTTCGAATGGATAAAGCCGGCATCGTAAATGAAAAACCGGGCGCCTGAATTGAGTAATTCTCCCATGTGGGAATACGTCGCCCAATAGACAAAGGGATGATCCGGTTTATTCGGGATCATGATGCGTACATCCTTGCCGGCAAGGGCAGCGATGCGCAAAGCATCAAGCAAACTCGCATCCGGAATAAAATACGGGGTTTGAATGAATACGGAGTCGCGTGCCGACGTGATCATTTTGATATACCCGTTTTTGATTTCTTCCCATTTGGTATCCGGACCGCTGGAAACGATTTGTGTGCTAAACTCCCCTTGAGGGGGCATGTCGGGAAAATAATGGGGTTCATAATGAATGGTTTTGTCTTGAGAAGCTTGATTCCAATCAAGAATGAAACGGGTTTGCAGTGCTTTCACCGAAGAGCCGCGCATCCGTAAGTGGCTATCGCGCCAATACCCCATTCGTCTATTATGCCCCAAGTATTCATCGCCGACGTTAAAACCGCCAACATACGCGGTCTTCCCATCGATCACCACGATTTTACGGTGATTGCGGTAATTCAGTCGTGAGTTCACATAAGGGATACGGGATGGAAAAAAAACGCCTACTTCGCCCCCGGCTTCCGTTAGAGTTTGAAAATGTCTCGGATGAAGCTTGCGGGACCCCATATCGTCATAGAGCACACGCACTTGCACTCCTTCGCGTGCTTTTTCAGTCAACAAGTTTATGACGCGTTTGCCGAGGGTATCATTACGAAATATGTAATATTGCAGATGAATATGGTCTTTCGCCTCCGCGATGTCCGCCAACAATTGCGAAAATTTATCGACGCCGTCCGTGAACACGTCTATATGATTGTCTTGGGTTAACACGGCATCGTTACTGCGAAGCAGCATGGAAATCAGGTGGCGATGGTTGCTCGATGTTTCATTTTGAAAATCAAAGCGGTCATGTTTCATGTCACTTAATTGCTCATTGATTAAGTCTTTCAAACCTATTTTTTCAATGCCGTCCCAATGAAATAAACGTTTCCGGGTTAAGTTTTGTCCAAGGACCATGTAAAGGATGAATCCGAGGTAAGGGATAAATACTAGGATGAGCAACCAAGCCCATGTTGCGTGCACATCACGCCGTTCCATGAAAACAATGATGCCGGCAAAAATCGCGTTAAGAAAAAATAACAAGCCAACGGCGATTGATAAAATGTCCATCGTTTCCCTCCTCTCTTTTTGCTATTTTTCTCCATTACTCGAGTTTCGCACCCCAAATAACAAGGGATTCAGCGTGTATATTGCTGCCTAAGGCCCTTGTATGACAGTGTTTTCATCGAAATTCCATTTTCGCTCTTTAAGCGACATTATCGTCGTCAAATAGCTGATGGCCCAAAAATGAGTCTTCAAAAAGGGTTTTGATGTATTGGTATTCCTCAGACGTCTTAAAGGCATGAATATCGACCGCTCCTGATTCTGAGATGGCTGCGATAATCACGTCCAGGAGCTCATCAAACATTTCCCATAACCGTTGTGCCATATTTTTCTCCACCATGTCGTCTTTCATCTCTTCAAATAACCCTCCCAAGGTTTCGTAATCGTTGATTCGTCGGAAATAAGACAAAAAGGCATACAGGATGTAGGTGGTTGTTACATGGGCGATTTGCGCGTCGAAATCTTGGGATTGGCATTTCCCCAGACGAAGGTGCTGTTTCGTCTCTCTGAAAAAAACTTCGATCGTCCAACGAACCGAATAAATGTCCATGGTTTCAATGAATGATAAGCTGATATCTGTAGAGAGATACAGTCGCCACTCTTTTTGGTACGGAAAGCGGCAAAAAAACAATTTGACGGTTTCATCGATCCCGGGATAGTAGACGGTGACTTCATAATAACGCGTATTGCGTTTGCGGCAACGTTTTTCTTTTCCTTCGCTTTTCAGGGTTTTCAGCAGTTCCTTCGCATGCATGTCTTTCCCTTGGTAACGGTACTTTCTCCAGTCCTTGCGGACAGCACAAATGACGTGCATCGCTCCATCTTTGACCCCTCTGCACGTGCGGATAAAGTCCTTGCTGGCAAACCAACTGTCTACGAGAACATACTTGGCTTTGAAACCGTGCTTCACCGCTCTTTTGAGCATACGTATCGCATTCGTGATTTTGTCGACATCGCATTCCTTCTTGCGCTTGGCACCGTTTGAGCGAGGATCACGCTTCTTTTGATATTGCTCTTTCCGCTGTTTCTTGTATAGCTTCTTTTCAGAATGAAGACTGAAATCAAGCGGGTTAAAGCTTTTCCCATCAAAGAGTCCCATGGTGAGATTTTTGAACCCGAGCGTTGCTTTGGATTTCTTGCGTCCGGCCACATGGTCGTGGACGTAAGAAACCTCTTCAATCCGGCGGCCAACACGCTCGTCCATCGTATCATCAAAGATAAAAGCCGACTTATCGTCCACGTCCTGATCAGGGTTAACCAAAGATTGAAACTGCTTAGACACATGAAGAAGCAGGTTGCGCCAAGGCATCCGGGCGTGGTTTTTCAAGCGATAAATCGTATCCTTTTGCATTTTGGTGACCTGTTTGTATCCACTTTTGTAGAAGGCATTGACGCTGTTCAAAAACATCAGTGGAAACACCAATAGTAAGGTGATGATATCTGCAACCGGATATCCTTGCTCTTTCTTCAATCCGACCTTGTGACAAAGGGAACGAAAGTTGAACGTTTTCATAACATCCCTTATAATTGAATCAATTGAAAAACTATGAGTTTGAATCACTTTTTCAATCTCTTTGGTTTTTCCCCGCATGGTAACACGTCCTTTTGGCATGATTTGGATTGGTACCTTAATTATACCAAAAGCCCTGTGTTCATGCGGGTTTTTTACGTTTTTTCATCCATTTTCATGGTGTTTTTTTATTGATTTATCAGGGTGCGAAACTCGAGTCCATTATATCATGTTTTCAGGAGAAAGTGGATTTCTTGAGTGTGAGAAAAAATATGAAGATCCCGCATAATTATGATAGAATAAAGGAAAAGAAAAAACCACTAGGGGTGCGTACAGCGCTGAGAGAAGTGATTGCTTCAACCCTTCGAACCTGATCCGGGGAGTACCGGCGGAGGAAAGTGGCTTCGGGACGTAAGCGAAGAGAGCACTTGATTCTTGTCCTATGCGCCGCCACCTTCCGTCCGAAGGTGTTTTTTTACACTCTCAGAAAGTATAAATTGTTCGGATGATAGTATTAAGAAAAACTTTGCCCCTCGCCATCTTTAGCGATAAGTCAAGTTTTTCTAAATTGAAGGGCAACGCTGGTTTCGTGCCGAGAGCCGAAGGAGGGCGCGGACATGACAGAAATAGCAAAAGCATTAACGGTGGCAGGGACGGATCCGAGCGGAGGAGCCGGTATTCACGCGGATTTGAAAACGTTCCAGGAGATCGGCGTATACGGGATGAGTGTGATCACATCAGTCGTCAGCCAGAATACGCTCGGAGTAAAGTCATTTGTGGATCTAGAACTTGATTTTGTGGAAAGCCAATTTGACGCGGTATTTGAAGATATATCTCCGGATGCGGTGAAATCGGGGATGCTTTCCAATCCGGAAGTAATGACGTTGACAGCCAAAAAAATAAGGGAAGCAAATGTCGCCAATTATGTCCTTGACCCCGTAATGATTGCGTCCAGTGGACACGCGCTCATTTCGGAATCGGCCAGGGAGACGATTGCGAAAGAGCTTCTTCCTTTGGCAACGGTCGTGACGCCGAATTTGCCGGAAGCGGAGGCGTTGACAAATCGAACGATCAAGACGGTCGACGATATGAAAGAAGCCGGGCGGATACTCGTAGAGGAATATGGGACGAGCGCTGCATTGATCAAAGGCGGGCATTATGAAGGCGAGGCCGATGATTATCTGTATGATGGCCAAACGTTTGAAAAATTCTCGGCGAAACGCTTTGATACGAAACACACGCACGGAAGCGGTTGTACGTATGCAGCGGTTATTACAGCCGGCCTGGCGAACGGAAAGTCCCTCTATGAAGCGGTGAAAATTGGCAAAGCATATATCACTGCCGCGATCTCAAATCCGCTCAATATCGGAAAAGGGCAAGGACCGACGAATCATTGGGGGCATCGCTGGTCTGACGTTCAACCCCCGATCAAAGTGTAAGGAGCGCGAAACATGGCCATTCAAGTCAGCAAAAAGGCAGCACGGCGGTTCCTTCTCGCGAAATCAGGTCTGAATAATTATGGTGCACTCGACTCGAATGTGGCGACAGCACTTCGCCAATTGGAATGCGTGCAATTGGATCCGGTGGCGATCATTGAGCGTAATCACCACCTTGTATTTTTCAATCGTTTGGAAAAATACAATCGGCAAGAACTCGAACGCCAATTGTGGGAAGGGCATGCTTTTGAATATTTTGCCAATGCAGCTTGTTTACTCCCAATGGAGGACTATCCGATTTTTAAAGGGAAAATAAAAACGAGTGAGCGGGAATGGGCATCGAAAAGGCATCTGTATCAAGATGTGGAACGTATGATCCGCCAAGCGTTAGCAGATCAAGGCCCGTTGCCATCCAAGGCCTTTGCTTCAGATAAAAAGGTTGTCGGTGCCTGGGACCAACCAACGCACGCGACAACGAAAGAAACGAGTCATGTGCTTCGAGTCCTGTTTGAAACCGGTGCCATTCAAGTATGTGGCAGACAAGGGTCTGAGCGCTATTTTGCTTTGAGCGAAGATGTTATTCCCGCGGCCTGGCAACAAGAAGCAGAAGCGATCAGCGAAAAAGAAGCGGACCGAAGACTTGTGCACAAATACTTGCGCGCATACCGCCTGATCGATGACAGCGATCCGCGATTTGGTTGGCAGCGTATGACAGCTAAGGAGCGTAAGGACTGGGTGGACGGCTTTATCTCTGATGGCACGCTCACCCCGGTGGATATCGAGGGCGCGACCGGGCGATACACAGTGTTGCAAGAAGAAGCTGAACAGCTACTTGCATACGAAGCACACAATGAGCGCGTCAACAATGCCGTCTCTTTTTTGCCACCCCTCGATAATTTGTTGTGGCGCAGAACGCGCTTGGAAGATTTATTCGATTTCACGTATCGTTGGGAAATTTATATACCGCAACACAAGCGGCGCTATGGTCCATACGCACTTCCAATCCTGCTGGATGATCAGCTGATCGGACGGGCAGATCCGTTTTTTGACCGTGACCATGGGAGGTTTTCTATTCATGTCCATGAAGAACCTTCCCGGAAATGGTCAAAAACGCGTGCGGAACTAGTGGAGCGCGGGGCCAGACGCATGGGGGAACGTCTCGGTGCAGAGGACGTCCGAGTCACGGGGGTGAAGAAGTAAACGTGACGATCGGTCGGGAAACAAGGCATTACCCTTTTTCTGCCAAGTTCCCCGCGCTTTCCAAGGTCACAATGTTTTCTTTACTCTCGCCATCGACATCCGCAACAATCGCCCGACCTTCATAAGTGCCTCCTTCAGCTTCAAACTCAAAATACATCGGTGTTTTTGAACTTACGGCATCAAAGATTAAATTTTGCTCTTCAACGCCTTGAAATGTGCCGGTCCAATCATCGTTATCTTTTACTTCAATATTACCAACACGGAAATTGAACACCTTTCCATCTGTTGTTCGTAAAGCGTCTACTTTCATGACCGAATCCTCCTATTTCATCGTATGTAATTATCTTTCCCGGCAAAGCATGAAAACAAACGATGGATTTTTTGTGCGTAAGTTGTGTAAAAGGTCGAACTCCGTATCAATCGACTATATGCAGACGTCTATCGATCTGTTTTCAGCGGTTGCCAGGATTTCAGAACGTAAGGATACGGGAATAGGAGAAATGTAGGGCGCTTTGTCCTGAAAATCGGTGAATACAGGACAAAATCTCGGGTGACCCTAAAATTTTGTCTTTAAAAGGGTTTGAATCAAGATAAAACCGCATCAATAGGTCCGATTTTTGATCTCAAAATTAGGGGCAAAGCGTCGTTGAACAGCATAATAAAGCCGTCAGGGCAGCCAAGAAATTTTCCGATGCCTGCCTTCGGGAGCACGTGCGATTACCACCGGGATAAAGAGATGGAGGGATAGAAAAAATGCCTCGTCAATCAAACGTTATTTTGCATGGAATGAAACTTATAATGAAAAATGACGTATGGATAAATGGATATATTTTTTTGCGAAATGAAACGATCATTGCTGTCGGGAAAGATTTAAAAGACGACGATTTTCCCGGAATCCCGAGGCGGATGTACAGAGAGAACATGCTTGCGTTTCCCGGGTTTATTGACATTCACACCCATGGCGGATACGGGGTCGATGTGATGGACGGCAGCCAAGAAGTGTTTGAAACGTTAGGGGCTTCTTTGCCGTCTGAAGGTACGACCGCGTATTTGGCGACGACGATTACGCAAGAGAAAGAAAACATCACGCGGGCGTTGCAGACAGGAGCTGTTTATTACCACCGGCAAAGGGAAGCAGGCGTTGCTGAATTGTTGGGCTTTCATTTGGAAGGACCTTTTATCAACGTCAAGAGAAAAGGTGCGCAGCCGGAGGAACATATTATAAGTAATGACCTTGATCTTTACAAAGCTTTTCAACGGGAAGCCGACGGCACTATCCGAATAGTCACCTACGCACCGGAAATGTTGGGTGGGCTGGATTTAACGGCCTATATAAGTGAAACAGGCGTGATCCCTTCCATTGGCCACTCGGATGCAACCTACGGGGAAATGAAGACAGCGGTGGCAGCCGGCGCAAAGCACATCACCCATCTTTACAACGGGATGCGCGGCTTTCACCATCGCGAACCAGGTGTTGTCGGCGCGGCTTATACGATTGATGAACTCCAGAGTGAAATCATCGCGGATGGGTTGCATAGCTCACCGCCTGCTGTGGCAACGGCTTATCGGACAGGCGGATTCCGTAATCTTTTTCTTATTACCGATAGTATGAGAGCGAAGGGGCTTCAAGACGGCACGTATGATCTGGGCGGCCAAGGTGTAACTGTTCGGGATGAGAAGGCTACCCTCGCGGACGGCACCCTTGCCGGCAGCATTATAACGATGGATGGGTGCGTGCGTAATATGCGTGCATATACGGATGCCGCTTTGCCCGAGCTTGCGGCCATGGTCGCCGGCAATCAGGCAAAGGCGCTGGGGATTGATGATCGCAAAGGTTCGATTGCCCCGGAAAAAGACGCAGATCTTGTCTTGCTTAATGAACATCTGGACGTTGAGGAAACGTGGTGTCGCGGTCAGTTAGCGTATCAAAGCGAGGAGCGATAAGGATGGACATACAAATCTGTAAAAATTACGAGAATCTAAGCACAAAAGCTTGTGCGCATGTGTCCGGACAGATTGCAAAAAAAGAAAACAGTGTATTGGGATTGGCAACGGGTGGTACGCCCGAAGGGATGTACAAAAAGTTGGTCGAGCAACATCGAAAGGGTGTACTTTCTTTTCAACAGGTAACCACGTTCAATCTGGATGAATACATCGGTTTGCCCGCGAACCATCCTTTAAGCTATCGCGTATATATGAAGGATCGTTTCTTTTCAAAGGTTGACCTTTCAGTGGTGAATACACACTTGCCCGATGGCCAAGCGGCTGATCTAACGGCGGAATGTGCACGTTATGAAGCATTGCTTCGCGAGGCAGGCGGTGTAGACATACAAGTGTTGGGGCTGGGGCATAACGGTCACATCGGCTTCAACGAACCGGGCACGCCCTTTGCTTCTACCACTCACATTGTCGAACTTGATGGAAAAACGAGAGAGGCGAATGCCCGTTACTTTGACAAAAAAAGCGATGTTCCCAAAAAAGCAATAACCATGGGAATCGAAACGATTTTAGCTGCCGGCGAAATCCTGGTTCTCATCTCGGGTGCCGATAAGGCCGAAGCACTCAGAGACATGCTGTATCGGGAGATGACGACTGAATTTCCGGCCACCGCTTTGCAACAGCATCCGAATGTTACCATCCTTGCCGATGAACAAGCGGCAAAAAGCTTGCACGAATAGGCCGAGGTGTTTTTTCATAAGCATGTGGGACAGCTAGGCAAAACCGGCACGCCCTTTGAGAACCGTATATTTATCAGCCGAAAACATTAGAATATCAGCCAAAATAAACGATTTATCAGCCATTCCGGTTCCCGGAAAAAAATTTGTGTCTTCACGGTACACGATTTATGATATGATATGAAATGATTATCTTGTAAAGTTTATGAGAATGGGGCGTATAACGTGTTTACAGATATAAATGGGGGGCAACAAGTCCATTACCATTGCTCGGGAGAGGGGAAAGATGTGATTCTCCTGCATGGATGGGGCGCGAACATTGACGCTTTTTCCCCGGTGCATCGTAACCTCGAACAGCATTTCAAGGTATGGTCGCTTGATTTCCCCGGTTTTGGGAAAAGCCCGGAACCACCGGAGCCGTGGAGCGTCGATGATTATACAAATATGTTGGAACAATTTATGAAAACACATGATATTCAGCGCCCGATTCTGATTGGACATTCATTCGGAGGCAGGGTGTCGATTCGTTATGCCTCTGACCGAGATGTACATAAGGTTATTTTAGTGGATAGCGCGGGCATTAAACCGAAACGCAAGTTAAAAAATCAAGTGAAAGTATATTCGTATAAAACGAGTAAAGCATTATTAAATCTACCTGGCTTAAAATCACGCAAGGAAGACATCCTCGCGAATATGAAAAAGAAATTGGGATCCACTGACTATCAAAACGTATCCGGTGTGATGCAGCAAACGCTCGTGAAAGTCGTGAATGAAGATTTGCGCCATTATTTGCCGCGCATTGCGGTGCCCACATTATTGGTCTGGGGCGAGCATGACGACGCGACGCCTGTATCCGATGCTAAAATAATGGAAGAAATGATTCCCGATGCCGGCCTTGTCGTCCTTAAAGGCGCAGGCCACTATGCTTATCTCGATAACCTACAGGAATTTTTAGTCATCCTCAATCATTTTCTTGATAAAGACAAGGGGGCCCGTACGTCGCATGAGTAACCTATTGATTCTTTTACTTATTGCCGCTTGGGCTTGGTATACGATTATCCGTGTGAAAAAGAACGTGCATATGCTCCAACTCAATGCATATCGAACGGAGCGGTATTTCCGCTGGATGAAAGAGCACCCGGAAAAAGCAATGTATCCGCGTGACGTGTGGCCGGCGCTTGCGCTTGTTTTCTTGTTGCCGTTCTGGGGGTTCTCAGCTACTTGGGCCTTAACGCTTGCGGCATTATGGGCGATCGCGGCCTATGGTTTGCTCATCGTCACGCGGCCGAAAGCCGCGGAGAAAAAGAAGCTTGTTTATACACCGCGCGTGAAAAGGCTGTTGGTCGCAACGGGCATCCTTTATGTGCTTATCCTCGCGATTGCATGGCTAATTGGCGTTAATGCCTTCGTCGCCCTTTTGCTTTTGTTGGTTGCGGCTAATATTCTTGCTTTTTTTATCGTTATGATTGCAAATGTCATCAATTTGCCGGTCGAGTCGCAGATTAATCAACGTTATTTTAATGATGCCGAAAGCATCGTGGAATCGATGCCCGATCTTGAAGTAATCGGCATCACGGGAAGCTTTGGAAAAACGAGCACGAAGCATATTTTAAAGGCTGTATTGGCAGCTGAGTACAACGTTCTCATGACTCCGGAAAGCTACAATACGAAAATGGGGGTTACAAGAACGATTCGGGAACATTTGAAGCCGTATCACGATCTGTTTATTGCCGAGATGGGCGCGAAACAAGAGAATGATATTGCAGAGATTTGTGAACTTGTTCATCAAAAATACGGCGTGCTTACCGCGATCGGGGAACAGCATTTAGAAACGTTTAAAACCCTTGAAAACATAAAAAAGACGAAATTTGAACTCGTGGAAACACTGCCGGAAGATGGAACGGCTTTTCTCAATAAAGATGATGAAAACATCCGCGCGTATCCGCAAATGAATAATTGCCGCACGATGTATTACGGGATCGATGCCGATGATCTTCATTACCGTGCGACAGAAATCGCGTATTCGGCAAAAGGCACCACATTTAAGGTGCTAAAGTATGACGGATCGAGCGTGATGATTGAAACGAAATTATTGGGCAGGCATAACATCTATAATATTCTCGCGGCTGTGGCGATTGGATCGGAAAAGAACATTCCGCTGGAAAAAATTGCCCGGGCCATTAAAGGGGTTCCGCCGGTTCCGCATCGTCTCGAACTGAAAAAATCGAGCGAAAAACTCACTATCATTGATGATAGTTTTAATTCCAATCCGACCGGTTCGAAGATGGCCGTCGAGGTGCTGGGATCGATGCCGGAGAAAAAAGTGCTCGTCACGCCCGGGATGATTGAGTTGGGCGAGAAAGAATATGAGCTTAATAAAACACTTGCGCACCATGCGGCCGGGGTTTGTGATTTTATTATTCTCGTTGGCAAAAAACAAACCGAACCGCTTCAAGACGGGTTAACGGAAGCTGAATATCCGCAGGCGCGCTATTATGTGGCTGCAGATTTGCAAGATGCGTTGCAAAAAATGCGCGAGGTGACGGCAACGGAACCTTCCGTTGTGCTGCTGGAAAACGATTTGCCGGATACGTTCAATGAATAGTAGGGGGAACAATGAACATGAAAACAAAAGTAGGTGTTTTTTTCGGAGGAATATCTGTTGAGCATGAAGTTTCCGTGATTTCAGGCTTGCAGGCGATTGACGCCATGGATGACCGCCGTTATGAGCCGGTCCCCATTTATATGGCGAAAGACCGCACCTGGTACACCGGGGAAAAATTGTTGGACATTGAAGCCTACAAGGACTTGGATGGTTTGTTAAAAGAAGTACAATCCGTAACCCCTGTTGCGGCTGAAAACGGTGGCGTTATTTTACAAAAAAATCCGGTGCCCAAGTTTGGAAAAAGAGAAGTCGCCCATATCGATGTTGCTTTCCCCGTGTTGCACGGAACGTTTGGCGAAGATGGGGCGTTGCAAGGGTTCTTTGAGTTGTTAAATATTCCATATGCCGGTTGCGATGTCGCTTCCTCCGCGGCCGGGATGGATAAAATCATGATGAAGCAAATGCTTCGGGACCAGGACGTGCCGGTGCTGTCGGATGTTTGGTTTTATCAGCATCAGTGGGCAGGAGACCAAGCGGCGCTACAGAAAAAAATCGAGGACAAACTTGGGTACCCGGTCATTGTCAAGCCGTCAAACCTTGGGTCAAGTGTAGGCATTGACATTGCCCATGATTCGGCTTCACTTGAAACGGTGGTGGAGGAGGCATTTTCCTTCGCCTCTAAACTCGTTGTTGAACCCTTGATCTCTGACTTAACCGAAGTCAATTGCTCGGTGCTCGGCGATTCTGAAGAGACAAAGACCTCCGAGCTGGAAGAAGTATTGAAAAGCGAAGAGATTTTAAGTTATGCCGATAAGTATCAAGGCGGTGCCGGCGGAAAAGGAGATACGTCGGGGGCGAAAGGCCCCGGGGGAATGGAGAATACGGATCGTGTCATCCCCGCCCCGATCGACGGGGAATTCTCTACGGAGATTCATCGCTTGGCAAAGGAAACCTTCCGTGCTCTCGGCTGTAGCGGCGTTTCCCGCATTGACTTCATGATCGACAAAAACGAAAATCAAGTGTATGTCAATGAGATTAACACGATCCCGGGATCGCTTTCCTTTTATTTATGGGAGCCGGCCGGCAAAGATTTCACCACCCTTATCCACGAGATGATTCAATTGGCGTTGAAGCGGGAACGAAACCGCGAGCGCTTAACATTCTCCATCGACACCAACCTTTTCGCCATGCAAGGTGGCGGAAAAGGCGGAAAACAGGGGAGTAAAAGATAAAAATGGGAGACTGTCTTCCAGTGTGAAAGACAGTCTCCGTTACTTTTCCGACTTAAAACAGACTGATGATAAAACCGATCACCACAATTAAGCCGATAATCATTAAAATGGTTCGTATCATGATTGTCATCGTTCCTTTCCAAGGGATTTGCTTAGTTATATCCTTCAAACCTATTCACAAAACATTATGCGACAAAAATGAAACGAAGGTGGGGGCATTTCAGGAAGGTTAAATCTTCCATTTTATCTCCTGGCATGAGAAGATAAAGCCAATGGTTCAAAGGGATGCTCTGGAGACAACTGAGTCTTCAGGAAGGTGAACTGTGGACTCAAAAAGATGATATGGAGCTAACTGAGTCTTCAGGCAGGTGAACTGCGGACTCGAAAGGATGCACTGGAACTAACTGAGTCCTCAGGCAGGTGAACTGCGGACTCAAAAGGAAGCACTGAAGGCAAGTGAGTCCTCAGGCAGGTATTCTGCGGACTCGAAAGGAAGCACTGGAACTAACTGAGTCCTCAGGAATGCGATCTGCGGACTCAAAAGGGTGATCTGGAGGCAACAGAGTCCTCAGGCAGGTGAACTGCGGACTCGAAAGGATACACTGGAGGCAACTGAGTCTTCAGGGAGGTGATCTGTGGACTCAAAGGGATGCTCTGGAGCTAACTGAGTCCTCAAGCTCGTGTTTTGTGGGCTAATTTGCCGAACGCCAAATTAATCTGCAAATGTAAAAAACACGGTATGTTTGACATCCTTTCATCTCCAATGGGGTGTCGCGAAGCGTCATGTTTGTTTTGGGAGCGTAAGAATCGTGGTTTTATCGCCCGGAATTTTTGAAATCCTGTACCCGGTGCGAAGTTATTCCAAACGCATTGTAGAGTCTACAGATTAAAGTGTGGATATGCCCATTAAAATTAATATTAAGAATATTGCGCTTATCTATCGATATGAGTAGCAAAATGTCGTCCCGCCTTAAGTGGAGCCGTTCCAAGTCGGAACGAAGGCGGCAGTGTTATATAGGGTCATTCCCTCGGCAAGAATACATTCCTTAGGAGGTGAGAAAAGTGGTCGGCCATTCATTAGAAATTGATAAGACAATCCTCTATATTCAACAAAATCTCCACGAGCCCCTCACCCTTTCCGAATTGGCTGGGCACGTTGCTTACAGTCCTTACCATTTCACACGTATGTTTAAAGAGCGAATGGGCATTTCCCCTCTCTACTACGTGTCGTCACTACGTTTGCAAAAGGCTAAGGATTTATTGTTACATACAGATTTGGGCATCAGGGATATAGGGCTTGAGATCGGTCAACAAAGCTTTGGAACGTTCACGACTCGATTTACCGAACGCGTAGGAGTGAGTCCATCCCGTTTTCGCACTACAGCGCAACAAGCCGATGTCCACTTAGGTGCTTTGCAAAAACTAGATAAATGGACGCCATTACAATCTGGAATGGACGATCATAATAAAATAGCAGGGGCGGTCCAAGCGGAATTTCCATTCGAAGGAATCATATTGATTGGTTTGTTTGCCAAACCCATTCCTGAAGGATTCCCCCTGTACGGAACATTACTTTCCTCATTGGGGGAGTTTTGTTTTACAGATGTTCAGCCGGGCATTTATTACCTTATGGCTACAGCAGTTTCCTGGGACATGCAGGGGATGGATTTCTTGATGCCACATACAACATTACGCGGCCGGGCAAAGGAGGCGATCATGGTAAGCCCATCTTCTCCCGTTCCGTACCAGAAGCTGTTGCTCCATCCGCCAAGACTTGACGATCCCCCTATTCTCATTTCCCTGCCGCTGCTCATGCAAAATTTTCTCAATCGTATACATCAACATAGCAATCGATAAGAAACTTTTTCATTGATAACGTGTTAAGATCATCCCAAGGAGGGGATATGTTTATGGAAAACAAAAAATTATTTCAAAAGATGAATAACGCATTTGCAACCGGTGATGTCGGTTTAATTATTGAGAATGTAGCAGAAAACATTCAATGGAACATGGTAGGCAACTCACAAGTGGAAGGAAAGCGTGCGGTCATGGAAATGATGGAGCCGATGAGAGGAGTGGTTGCAGAAGAATATGTAACGAAAAATATCATTACAGGTGGAAACGCTGGCGTTATCGAAGGAACGATGCTCATGCCAATGGAAAACGGAGAAAAGAAAACGTATGCTTTTTGCGACATTTATAAGCTCGATCAAGATGGAAAGATCGAAGAATTGACTGCTTATTTAATTGAAATGACATAGGTGGCAAAAAAGGGGATTTGACTATGGGAAAAGTTGTCGTTTATATGTCCATGTCACTGGACGGTTTTATTGCCGGGCCTAACGATAGTATTGCTCAGCCTCTGGGGGAAGGAGGATCGGTCCTTCATGAGTGGTTGTTTGATGGCAATATTGCTAGCAAGCATAATGATTTTTTTCAACTTTTAAGCAGAAAAAGTAGGGGCGTTTTTGATGAATCGTTCGAGACAGCGGGAGCGATTGTTGTGGGTAGACGCACGTATGATGTTGTAGGCGGGTGGGGCGGCAACCATCCTATTCATGGCGTCCCGGTATTTGTATTAACCCATCATATTCCATCCCCAACCCCCAATGGTTCAACGTCTTTCACTTTTGTAACGGACGGTATCGAAAGCGCCATTGAACAGGCAAATGCAGCAGCAGATGATAAAAATGTCAGTGTGGGAGGCGCCCATATAGTTCAGCAATGCATCAATGCCGGTCTTCTGGACGAAATCCATGTTCACCTGGTGCCAGTGCTGCTCGGCAGCGGTATCCGTTTGTTCGATCTATCAGGGGATGATTCTGTTCGCCTGGAAAAGACAAGGGTGATTGAGTCTCCTGATGTTACACACCTTACCTTCCGTATCATTAAGTAACTTTAGTATGTCTGTATGCCACATCTTAAAAAAATCACCATTTCCTACTTGCATTTTTACCGCAAGGATCATATAATATAACTTGTCAGCTTAAGTGGCCCGTTGGTCAAGGGGTTAAGACACCGCCCTTTCACGGCGGTAACGCGGGTTCGAATCCCGCACGGGTCACCATTCTGGAAATTAGAAGTATCTCTATCATCCAACATCTAACATCCAAACTGGAGGAGTAGCGAAGTTGGCCAAACGCGGCGGACTGTAAATCCGCTCTCTTTCGAGTTCGGCGGTTCGAATCCGTCCTCCTCCACCATTTTTCATACGCGGGAGTAGTTCAGTGGTAGAACACCACCTTGCCAAGGTGGGGGTCGCGGGTTCGAATCCCGTCTCCCGCTCCAAATGAGTCATATACATATTTTTGCGGGTGTAGTTTAATGGTAAAACCTCAGCCTTCCAAGCTGATGACGTGGGTTCGATTCCCATCACCCGCTCCATACCATAATCAATGGCAAAACGTGTGGTTTTGCTTTTTTTAATGCTTTTTTTTCATTGACCGTAACAATTCTCGTTAAATACCGATATATATAATGGACGGATATTGGACCAGAGATAATGGCATAATGGAAAAATGAAGCAGTTTTTTGATCACCATACCAAATTCACCCTGAATGCCTTCAGCTATGTTATAATAAAAAAGCTAACCTCTCGAGGTTTCTCGGTTTTAATTCCTATTGGGAGGACACATAATGTTTGGCGAGGAGTTCATCACGTGGCTAACAAGAATTGTGGATATTTTGTTAGTGGCGTTTGTCGTATATAAATTGATAACGATTGTGCGCGGGACGAGGGCCGTGCAATTGATTAAAGGGATTACAGTTATTTTGGCTGCCTGGTTTTTTAGCAGCTTATTTGCCTTGCAGACGATGCAGTTTCTTATGAACCTCGTCGTTACATATGGCGTTTTAGCTATTATCATTATTTTTCAACCGGAGATGAGGCGCGCGCTTGAGCAGTTGGGGCGAGGCCGACTGTTCGGCAGAGGGCCGACACCTGAGGAAAAAAACTCCGTAAACACGATTGAAGCGTTGTCGAAATCGCTTCAGTATATGGCCAAAAGAAGAATCGGCGCGCTAATTACCATAGAAAATGAAACGGGGATGGATGATTATATCGAAACGGGAACACCGATAAAAGCGCAAATTTCTACCGAATTGCTCATTAATATTTTCATTCCAAATGCGCCGCTTCATGACGGGGCCGTTATTATCCAAAACAATGAGCTAAGTGCTGCCGCTTGTTATTTGCCGCTTTCGGAAAATCCGTTTATCTCCAAAGAATTGGGCACACGCCATCGTGCAGCCATCGGAGTAAGCGAAGTGACAGATGCGCTTACCATTATCGTATCCGAAGAGACAGGAGATATATCGGTGACGAAAAATAGTGAAATCCATCGTGGGATTGATGATGAGCGGCTTCGCAAGATGCTGGAAAACCAGTTATTAAAGAATGTGAAAACACAATCCCGTTGGCAGTGGGGAGGGCGTAAAAATGGATAAGCTCTTCAATAACCGGTGGTTTTTACGTTTCTTCTCCTTAGTGATCGCGACGATGCTTTTTTTGATGGTTAATATGGATGATATGGGAAATCAACCGGGTGTTTTCCCGGTAACGAATTCCGAACAGTTAACCTTGGAAGATGTGGAATTGGAAGTCTATTATGATGATGAGCAATACGCGATTGTTGAGATGGAAGATACAATAGATATCCAACTGTCAGGGACCCAAAGCGCGTTAAACCTTTTTCAAGTAACGAGTCCAAATTATGAAGTGTATGTGGACCTTGAAGATTTGGGACCCGGCGTACACAATGTCAATGTTGAACAACGTGACTTTCCTGCCGGGATTAATGTGACGACGGAACCGGAATCGGTACAGGTGACGTTGGAAGAGCGGGAAATGACGACGTTGCCGGTAGACATTGAATTCATGAATGAAAATGAACTGCCGGAAGGTTACACGCTCGGAGAACCTGAAGTAACCCCTGAAGAAGTAGAGGTACAAGGGGCTGCCTCCCAATTGCAAGACATCGATTCATTGCAAGCGTATATTGATGTCGGAGGCGCAGAAGAAACGATCTATGAAACGGTGGAGGTAACGGTCTACGGTCCCTATGGTGAGGTGTTGGATTTTGCCGTCGATCCAACTACGGTGGATGTTGTCGTTCCGATTACTCCCCCTTCGGCAGAAGTTCCACTGGAAGTAGAGACCGAAGGAACCCTTGATGAAGATATGGAACTCGTTGATTTTTCCGTGGAGCCGGAGAGTGCCACCATCTACGGAGATTTGGATGTCATTAATGATTTCTCTGCCGTCGAAGTAGGCCCGGTCGATTTAAGCGGGATGACGGAAAGCGAGACGATGGAGTTGGATATTGACGTGCCGGACGGGGTAAGACACGTCCAACCCGAGACAGTTACCGTACAGGTGATCGTCGATGACGATGACGAAGAAGAAACGGAAGAACAAGACAGTGAAGAACAAGATACGGAAGAACAAGACACCCAGACGATGGATCTGCCATTGCAGATGGACAATGTGCCTGAAGAGGTTGAAGTAACGGTTACAGATGAAGAATCCCTCAATGTTACAGTTGAGGGTGACGAAGACGAACTTGATGATTTAATCGAAGACGATGTACGCCTCTATATAGATTATGACGAACTTGATGATGAGAATATGGATGAAGGCGACGAAGCGTCGCACGACATGCAGGTAGAAGTGGAAGGACCAAACGGCTTTATGTACGAGCCGGATCCGGAAAGTGTGGAAGTGGAAATAACAAATCCCGAAGATAGTGAATAGCCTAAATCAGAGTAATGGCAGTCCGTGACTTTCCGTCTTTTAACAGGATTTTTGAACAACCTCTATTAAAGAGGTAGCCATAAGGAGCGATACGATATGGGTAAGTACTTTGGCACTGATGGGGTAAGAGGTGTAGCGAATACCGAACTTACGCCCGAGCTTGCATTTAAGCTCGGGCGCGCGGGTGGCTATGTATTGGCGAACGACCATGGATCCCCAAAAGTTGTGATCGGCCGTGATACACGGATTTCCGGAGAAATGTTGGAAGGCGCCCTCATTGCGGGTCTTCTCTCCATCGGAGCAGAAGTCATGCGTTTAGGCGTCATTACCACCCCCGGTGTTTCTTATCTTACAAAAGCAATCGGTGCTGACACTGGTGTCATGATTTCAGCTTCGCATAACCCCATGGAGGATAATGGAATCAAGTTTTTCGGAGGTGACGGATTTAAACTGTCCGGTACCCAAGAAGCAGAGATCGAGGCGTTGATTGACCAGGAAACGGATATCCCGCGTCCGACAGGTGCTGAACTGGGAAGTGTCAGTGACTACTATGAAGGGGTACAGAAATATATTCAGTTTTTAAAGCAAACGGTTGACGAAGATTTTATGGATTTGCACGTTGCCCTTGATTGTGCACATGGGGCAGCCTCTTCGGTAGCGCCGAGATTGTTTGCGGATCTGGATGCCGAAATCTCTACGATGGGAAACAACCCGGACGGCACGAACATTAATGTGGACGTTGGCTCCACGAAGCCGGAGCAACTCGTCAACCTCGTAAAAGAGAAAAAAGCAGATATTGGCTTGGCTTTCGATGGCGATGCGGACCGGCTCATTGCTGTTGATGAAAAAGGAAATATCGTTGATGGAGATAAAATTCTTTACATTTGCGGTCGCTTTATGAAAGAAGAAGGACTGTTGGCCCATCATACGGTTGTAACTACAATCATGAGCAACCTGGGGTTATACAAAGCCTTTAAAGACATGGACATTGTTGCAAAAAAGACCGCGGTGGGCGACAAATACGTAATGGAGGAAATGCGCCGGGGCGGTTACAGTCTAGGCGGAGAGCAATCGGGCCATATTATATTTCTCGATTATGTCAAAACAGGCGACGGTCTGTTAACAGCTTTGCAACTCGTGAATATTATGAAAGTGAAAGGTAAAGCCTTATCGGAACTCGCTGCAAATGTTGAAAAATATCCGCAACGTTTGGAAAATGTTCGAGTGGTGGATAAACATGCAGTCGAGGAAAATGAAACCGTGCAAGCGGCCATTTCCGATGTGGAAAAACGGATGGCGGGCAATGGACGGGTGCTCGTACGCCCCTCCGGCACCGAATCCCTTGTGCGTGTCATGGTTGAGGCAGAGACAGAAACGCTTTGCCAAGATTATGTGGAAGAGATCACGTCTGTCATTTGGGAGCAGCTGGGCAATCACAATGTGTAAGGGCTGCCAATGCACGGCTTTCTTTTGACGGATGTTTGCACATGTAGTAAGCTGGCGTTGGTTTTATTATTGAAAAAGAAAGGAGGGTCGGGGAAGCAAAAATATTGAATGGATTCATCCATTCAAACAAGCGCCCGGACTGTTTTTGGACGGAAATAAAAACAGTTGACGAGGAGGAGGTTCATCGAATCATCGGCGGATACCTCCCGGTTTCTCGCGGCACAACCGTAAGCTTGAGCCCAAAACGAGGGGGCGACTCTTCGCACAAAGGCGAAAGCAGTGACCGCACCAACATGAAGAGCGGGGCAAGGAATGGCCTGCCCCGGCATGGCATGTCTTGCCTCGCGCAAACGGAGGCATAAGTTAATGTGTGGAATTGTAGGATATATCGGGGCAGAAAGCGTAACGGATATTTTATTGAAAGGCCTGCAAAAACTTGAATATCGCGGATATGATTCGGCAGGCCTTGCCATTGTGGATGAGCAACAAGAAGATGTGCAGCTCGTGAAGGAAAAAGGGCGGATCGCGACATTACGGGAAGAAGTGGAGAAAGCCAATCCCGAAGGAACATGTGGCATCGGGCATACACGTTGGGCGACGCACGGCGCACCGAGTGCCCGGAACGCCCATCCCCATCAGAGTGCAAGTAGACGTTTTACGCTCGTTCACAATGGGGTAATTGAAAACTATGAAAGCCTCAGAGATGAATATCTCTTCGATGTTGATCTGAGAAGTGACACGGATACGGAAGTCATTATACAGATCATTGAGCGTTTTGTATCTGATGGTTTAGCGGTAAATGATGCTTTTCGGAAAACATTGTCGCTTTTAAAAGGTTCCTATGCTCTTGCCCTTATTGACGGGGAAGCTGATGACCGCATTTATGTAGGGAAAAATAAAAGCCCGCTCCTTGTCGGAACGGCTGACGATGCCAATGTTGTCGCATCTGACTCCATGGCGATGCTTCATATTACGAAAACATTTGTCGAACTCATGGATGAGGAAATCGTCACCGTCACTCGCCAAGGGATTCGGATTCAAGACTTGGACGGCAATGATGTGAAACGGGAAGCGTTTATTGCCGAGCTTGATGAAAGCGATACGGAAAAGGGAACGTATGCCCACTATATGCTCAAGGAAATTGATGAACAGCCGCTCGTCATCCGCAATATTTTACAAAAATATCAAGATGAGGCCAATGAGATCAAACTGCCAGATGACATTCGGGATGCGTTTTATGCGTCCGACCGTGTGTATATTATCGCGGCAGGAACGAGTTACCACGCCGGGCTCGTAGGGAAGGAAATGATGGAAAAAGTCATTGGAAAACCGGTGGAAGTGCATATTGCGAGTGAATTTCTGTATAACCAACCTTTACTGTCCCAAAACCCGCTCTTTATTTTCATATCGCAAAGCGGCGAAACAGCGGATTGCCGTGGCGTCCTCGTGAACGTAAAAGCAGCGGGGCACCCATCGCTCACGATTACAAACGTGCCGGGATCCACGCTCTCACGTGAAGCCGACTACACGTTACACACGTATGCAGGCCCGGAGATCGCGGTTGCTTCTACGAAAGCATACACGGCACAGATGGCGATTTTGGCAATTCTCGCCATGGACGGCGCGCATGCCGCCGGAGGCGATACCGGCTTCGACGCGCTTCATGAACTCAGCATTGCCGCCAATGTGATGGAAACGCTTTGCGATTCGAAAGATGATATGGAGCAAATCGCCCGCGACTATTTGTTTGACACGCACAACGCCTTTTTCATCGGCCGTTCTTTCGATTATCATGTCGTTAGGGAAGGCGCGTTGAAATTGAAGGAGATTTCCTATATTCAAGCGGAAGGCTTCGCCGGCGGAGAATTAAAGCATGGAACGATTGCCTTGATCGAAGAAGGAACTCCGGTCATCGCGCTCTCAACCCAAGAAAATGTCGATTTGAACATCCGCGGCAACTTGCAAGAAGTCGTCGCCCGCGGCGCCAACGCCTGCGTGATCAGCATGGAAGGCTGCCACCGGGCAGATGATCAAGTCGTGATCCCACGCGTTCACCCGTATTTGACGGCACTCGTCGCTGTCGTGCCGCTACAGCTGATCTCCTACTACGCAGCCTTGCACCGCGGATGTGACGTTGATAAGCCGAGGAATTTGGCGAAGAGTGTAACGGTGGAATAGGGAATGTAAGAGATCGGGGAAGAATGTGGTTTTAAAATAAAGTTGCGACGTTTGTAAAAAAGATGCGACGCTTATACAAATGTTGCGAAGGTTTACCCCTTTGGATATGATGATTCCAAAGGGGATATTTATGGAATGATGATTTAATTAAAAGGAAAGATCAGCGAAATAAGTACCGGATGAGGGATGACAAAATGAATATTAAACCTTTATATGATGTTGCAAGAAAAGACTACATAGATTTCTTATTAATGGCGGATGAAAGTAAACAAGTCGTGAGTGAATATATTTATGAGGGAGATATGTATTCAATTGAGGACAACGGAGATGTAGTAGGAGTTGCTTTATTTACATTCCCTTCTTCAGGGACTGTTGAATTAAAAAATGTTGCTTTGTCTCCGAATTGTAGAGGGAAGGGTATTGGTAGAGAAGCACTAAATCAGTTTTTTTCATTATATCAAGAAAAACAATATGAGTGGATGATCGTTGGCACAGCAAATTCAAGTATCGGAAACTTTGCTTTTTATCAAAAAGCTGGCTTTCGTTTTTCAACAATTAAAAGAGGCTTCTTTAATAAATATGATGAAATGATATATGAAAATGGAATCCAAGCCGTAGACATGATTATGTTTGAAATGAAACTTGCTTAACGCTTTCGTTTATTCCTTTTATAGAGGAGTTGCGCTCGTTATTGATAGTGAAAACCCAAATGTTTTTTGTGTTTTTGTATCAACTATTTACGAAAAGCCGCATTTCTCAACGGAAGAATGCGGCTTCACGCCATCAATCATTTAACATTAACAGGCGTTCACATTATATATTTGGGCTCCTGTTAACTTCTATCATTCGAATCCAGCTTAAATCAGCCTCCAAGTGCATAATTGTTCCAGAAATTAATGTATAGCGAAGATGCTCACCATCTGCCAGTAAATCGGTTTTGAGTTTGGTAAGTTCCATGATTTCTTTCATAATCGTTTTCTTTTGATTATCAAGCATCTTTTCTTCTTTTTCATACTTGATTTTACGGGCACAACTCCACTTGAAGGAGAAATCATCCTTGGCTTGATATGACACTGGGGTAAGAAACCACTTTTCTAAAGCAGCTTGACCTTTTGGTTCTAGTTGAAAATATTTTCGTTCGCTTTCATCGCTGTCTGCTGCGGAAACGAGTTCATCGCGTACTAAACGGTCCAGTGTTGTATAAATTTGACCGGCGTTAATCTTACCCTTAATACTTAATAAATTTTCCATTTCCACTTTTAAATCGTAGCCGTGGCGTTGATGCTCATGCAATAATGCTAAAATGCCATATTTTATAGACATAATCCATTAACCTTTATTTAAGGAGTTGGTGATTCTCTGCTTAACTGCCTGATTACTTGCAAACCATGATGCAATCATGCTGAGTAACAATCCGGTTGTTACTGTTATTATACTGTTTCTTACTGGTATATGAAAAGAGATGAAATCTCCAAGCGCTTCGGAATAACTTGTGACACCTAGAAAAAGGGTGCCGAGTAAGATGCCACCAATCGCACCGGTGAAACCAATGATTAATCCTTCGGTAATAATCATCGTGCGAACTTGTTTGGAGGTAAAACCAACGGCTCTCATGGTCAAGACGAGCAAAGTAATCCCTCAGACGGCGGTCGCGCGGCTCCGAGAGGGACAAGACGAGCAAAGTAATCCCTCAGACGGCGGTCGCGCTGCTCTGAGAGGGACAAGACAAGCAAAGTAATCCCTCAAACGGGGGTCGCACGGCTCCGAGAGGGACAAGACAAGCAAAGACGGCGGTCGCGCTGCTCTGAGAGGGACAAGCAAGAGTATTAGAGGGATATAAGACCACTAGCGTAGAAAAAACACGGAGACTCCTGTGGGAAAGCGAAGTGGGAAGACCCCGTAGAAAAAAGCGAATTTCTTTCTTACCTGCATAAGTGCAACTAAGATTTTTGTCATAAAATCTTGGCGAAAAGCCAAGTTTTCTAACGAGGAGGCTGAGCGCAAGTCAACGGAAAACGTCGTGTTTTTCCGTAACGGTTACCATAGCTCATACTTACACCTATTTGTCAGCTATAGGTTTTAGTGTTGACCCAAAATGAAAGCAGAATTTATAATAGGTCAGGTATCTGAAGGGAATGCTAGGATTGTTATCTGATTCAAATACGGAACTGCCCAAACTTACAGCATATGGGGGTGTTATCAATAGAACTGATGATAGGAATTTCACTAGTATTGTTGAGTGGCATGATTGCGCAATGGCTTTCATGGAGGTGGGGGATCCCTGCCATTGTTGGCATGACCATTATTGGATTAATGATTGGACCGGGGATGAACTGGATCCAGCCGGATCAATTATTTGGAAATTTGCTTGATCCAATTATTTCTCTGGCCGTTGCCGTTATTCTGTTTGAAGGAAGTCTCAGTCTGGATAGGAAGGAAATTTTTCACTTCAAAGAACCGGTTAGGCGGATGTATACGTTAGTCCCGTTAATATCCTGGGTGTTAACGGCGGTCATTGCCAACATGGTGGTCGGATTGTCCTGGGTGACTGCTTTTGTCATCGGGGGATTGTTTATCGTTACAGGTCCTACCGTTATTACCCCGTTATTAAAGCAGGCAAAATTAAAAGCAAGACCTGACAAGATACTCCGCTGGGAAGGTATTATTGTTGATCCCATGGGCGCTCTGGCAGCTTTGTTGGCCCTTCAAATTGGTCTGGCGGCGAGCGGCGTCACAGATTCTGCCGAACTTGGCTTCTTTTTTTTGGGAGCACTCGCGGCTCTTGTCTTAGGAATTGGAACTGGAGTTGGGATTAGCCATGCATTTCAACGAAACATAATTCCCGGTGATATGCAGGCGCCTATGCTGTTCGCGTTGGTTATTTTTATTTTTGCCATATCGGACTTCATTATGGATGAAAGCGGACTGTTAGCGGTGACGGCAATGGGTGTCACCTTAACGAATATGGGGCTGAATGCTGACATTTTACATAATATACGTCATTTTAAAGAGAATATATCAACGTTGTTTATCAGTGCTGTATTTGTTCTGCTGACAGCTTCCCTTACGCGTGCGGAATTAATTGAACTATGGGACATCCGGATTATCGGGTTCGTCCTTTTGATGATGTTGATTGTTCGACCATTGTCCGTTTGGATAGGGTTAGCGAAAACGGAGGTTACTCTAAGTGAAAAAACCTTGATTGGCTGGATTGCCCCACGCGGTATTGTCGCTATGACCGTTAGCGGCTATTTCCAAACAATATTGGTGGAAGCAGGATTTACGGATGCAGAGCGGTTGCTCCCGATGACGCTGGCACTTGTGTTTATTACGGTAGCGATCCATGGCTACACGCTGACGCCCTTAGCAAAAAGGTTAAAATTAACCCAGTGATAATAAAGCAAATAAAAAAATAGCAATGGGGACACTAACGTGGATTTGTCGCTGTGGATGGATCCAAGCAAGAACTGCATAAATGAAAGGTTCAGAAGAATAATTTTTAAAATGGGTTGCAATTTTGAGGTATATCAATTATACTTAATAAAACGATCGGTCAGTTTACTAATTGAATACAATCAATGGGGTAATCATTATGGCAAGACCTGTTGGTCAAGGCGAAAAAACGAAAAAGCACATTGCTGAAAAAGCCAGAGTTCTTTTTGAACAAAAGGGTTATGCTGCCACTTCCATGGAAGAAATCCGTGAATTCACGGAAATTAGCAAAGGCAGTATTTATTATCACTTTAAAAGCAAAGAAGAATTATTTTTGTACACGGTTGAAACAGTCTCTGAGTCTTGGAGGCAAGAATGGGAAGCTCAGGCCAAACAAGTGACAACGGCTACCGAGAAATTATACATGCTTGCCCAATATTATGCTTCAGATATGCAACATCCACTTTCTAAAATTGTTCCAGAATATATGGGCACGGAGAACATTGAAGACATGGTAAAAGAAAAGATTATCCATCTTTTTCAGCCTGAATATGACATATTTTATCATATTATCGAGGAAGGCATACGTAATAAAGAGTTTGTAAGTAATAAAACGATTGATGATTTAGCGTATATTCTTTATAGTACACTTACTGGGATGAGTGTTACACAATTCCTCGGTTACGATGAGGATAAGTTTTATCTTCTTTATGACAATGCGATTGACGTTTTTTTGAATGGAATAGCCCCTTAAGTGGGGCTTTAAAAAAACATATTAATAAACCGATCAGTCAGTTTATTAATATGATGATAAACAAAAAAAGGAGAAAGAAGTATGTCGCCAGTTCTTTTGTATATCATTGTGTTGCTTGTTGCGGCTATCCCTTTTCTTGAGTCTACTTTGATTATTCCAATAGGAATATTAGCAGGCCTTAATGCATGGAGCGTAACAATTCTTAGTCTTATCGCGAATATCATTACTTTTTTGTTGGCAGTAATTCTGGCTGAACGACTCAAAATATGGTTGGGAAAACGGCGCAGAACCAAACAGAAAAGAAAAGAAGATAAGCATGAAAAAGCCTCTAAACTTTGGAATAAATATGGATTGCCCGGTTTGGCCATTATTCACCCAGTAACAGTTGGAAGCAGCCATGCTACAGCCTTAATAGCGCTTTCGTTAGGTGCTTCAAAAAAATCAACAACATTGTGGGTAGGCGGAAGCATCATCGTTTGGGCGATTGCTTTTGCAGTACTTTCATTCTTGGGTGCCGATTTTATATACGCCCAAATAGATGCAGATGGATTTCTTAACCAGTGGTTCAATTTAAATTAAAATATTAATAAACCGTACGGTCAGTTAAATACTAAGGAGGAAGTTTAAATGAAAAGCTATGAAATTAAAGTAAGGCCAATGAGAAGGTTTAAAAGAGATGTATCTCGTGAGGCAGCAGCTGTTTTCGTTGATGGTTATGAGAAAGACTTAGCCTTTCTCTCAAAAAATCGAGAAAAGTTAATTGAAGCGTTTCAGAAAATGATCTGCCCAGATGTTTTTTACTTTGCTACTTTAGATGATGAAATTGTTGGAATTCTGGCTTGTTCCAATAACCAGAGTCGAGCATTAACTATTGATAAAACAATTTTGAGACATTCATTTGGTTACGTGAAAGGGAGTATAGCTTATCATTTTATGAAAGGTGAGTTTAATAAAAAATTGTCTTACCAAGATGACACAGGTTATATTGAATGTGTTGCCACCGCAGTTAAAGCGAGAGGTAAAGGTATTTCAACTGCTCTGATGCGTTACGTATTAGAGAATGAGGATTATCATCATTATATTCTGGAAGTTGTGGATACAAATGAGGTTGCTTATCGGTTATATAAAAAATTGGGTTTTAAAGCGTTCAAGCGTAAAAAGGAACGTTTTTCAAAGATGAAAGGCTTCAAGTATAGAATTTATATGGAGCTGTTTGTAGCCTAAGAAGTAGGGGTTAAAATAAACCGTTTATCAAAAAAAGTTGCTCCGCTTGATCCCTTTGGATATGATGACTCCAAATACTATACCGCAATCAGTCCAGATTGCGGTGTAATTCTTCTTGATGCCATCAAATCGTTTAGCGCGACTGATGGCATAGCTCTTATAAATAAAGATCTCTTATGATTCGGGATTTTTCCCGATCAAGATAATGATCGATTTGCTGATTTCGATATGCTTTATTGATGTCATATTGTGAAATGATGCGACACTTCACAATAATGGTGAACCAAAACAAATGAATGCGCATAACCGCCCGGATCCCTTTCTTTGCACCGATACTCGATTAATGATCAAACTTTATGTCAAAGCTCCCCCTTGATTATTTTTAATATTTATCGAATGGCTCCGAGATGATATGCTGAATGAACCAAAGATGATAACACTTCATTGACAAGTTGTTCATTCCATTCAATTGCGTCAATCGATTCCAAAAATGTTGAGTATTCATTTCTTAATCCTTCCTGCATTTGGTTCCATTGCTGTTCATTTATAGAATGAATATCCCAACTTTTTCCCCAATCCATTTCCGGTTGTTTCCCTTTTTTTAAGATTTCATTGGTTCCCCACATGTGATAGCAGACGTGATCAGTATGTGCAGCCAATGTTGTTCCATAAACGGACATTGTGGCTTGGTCGCAAGACAGTCCTTCTATGACACCGAAAATTCCGGAATTCGGTTCAGGATCTGTGAACCAACTTCCTTTTACTGGGACTGGAGGTCCTTCGAATGTTTCCTTAACCATCGTTTTAACCGAGTTTCTTAATGCTTCACTCATTTTTATCCCTCCAATAAATGTTTGTTAGGCATACACCCAACTGCCAACCGGATTCAGGTTACTTTGAAAAACTCTCTTCAATAATTTAGGTGATTTCATATCTCATGATGGGCCGTTTCGGATGGCGGCGATGAACTTCAATAAAATTAAATGTTTGATATAAATCGGTTGAACCCATGTAAATGGCTGCATCAGAAGTTCTGCCAGCAAAGTCTTTAGGAAAAGCTTCCAATGTTTTGGCTCCCTGTGTCTTTACTAACTCAATGGCATCCCCCAGCAATTGTCTGCAATCCCTTTATTTCGGAAATCTTTGTGTACGTAAAAACAAAGAATGGACCACACCGGTTTATGATCGATCGGTTTAAAAACATGAGAATGATTGATTCTTTCACTGAATTCCTTACGTGGTGCAATTGAACACCAACCAACTGGCTGATCCTCTGCATATGCCAATAATCCGGGTTCCCGTCCTTCTTTAACAATGTCCTTAAAATCAGCGCGATTTACGGCGTTGCTTCTTTTTTTAAAATCTTTATTTCTTACTCGCAAGTACATGCACCAACACCCTTCACAGGCTCCATGTTTACCAAACAATCGCTCCACACCATGCCATCGCTCCGGTGTTAGTGGATGGATGTCAACTTTCATTTTCAGACGCCCCTTTTAATCAAAAAATCATGATTGAATTGCCTTAAGGGGACACATCCTTTCCGGAACCGATTTCAAAGATACCTTTGAAATCAGGACATTTTCCCAGCATGTATATAACCTCCTATAATTTTTTTGATGGTTATATTGTAAAGTGGTTGATTCTAACTGTCAATAACTTTTATAATGGTTATAAGAAAAAAGTCAACGTTATATTGTCTGGACTGTTAAAATACGTACGGTAAGACAAGGAGAAGTTACATGTCTGATATAAATAAAGATGTACACAAGCATGATTTACTTGGCGGACGTTTGTGTTTGGATTTTGCTAATACAGTCAGTTGGCATGATAGCCGTGAGAAATCACAGGAGTTGCTGACGAGTTACGAAAGATTAGTTAACTGGAGTTTGCATGCCAATATTCTTGAAAAAAACCAATCGCTTTCACTACTAAAAAAAGCAGAAAATCGACCTTCGGAGGCAAAAGCAGTTCTGCAACAAGCGATTGAGCTGCGAGAATCGATCTTCCATATTTTTAGTCGAGTATTAAGCAATGAAACACCAGACTCTAAAGATCTTTCTATTTTGAATGAAGCTTTAGGCAATGCTTACACGATGATGTGCGTAGTGCCGGTGAAAAAATTTTTCATTGGAGTTTTTGAATGGTGAAGAAACATTAGACGGAATGCTTCCCCCGATTGTTCAATCCGCTATAGATATTCTTATTTCTGAAAAAGAACTAAGCAGAGTGAAAAAGTGTGAAGGTGATCCGTGTGGTTGGTTGTTTCTGGATACAAGCCGCAATCGCAGCAGACGTTGGTGTTCGATGGCAGACTGTGGGAATCGTGCAAAAGCAAATCGATTTTATCATAATAAAAACAGCTCCTAACACGGAGCTATCTTGCTTATAATGGACACAATGCCAATATCCTTTTCAAACATGAGCGCCGTAAAAAAATACTTGTGGACCTACGAATAATCCAGGCCGTTTAATTGATAATCGTTATCAATTATTGTATATTAGATAGTAACGATACAAACAATTGGGTAAGGAGAATATAAAATGCAAATATACTGGACTAAAATAAATGAGATTATTGAAGAAACGCCTGAGATTAAAACATACATGCTTGACTGTCCGGAAGGCTTTACATGGGAAGAAGGTTCCCACACACACTTCGCATTGGAAGGTTTTAATGCTGGAGATAAACCAAACCGCAGCCTGATTCGCCACATGTCAATCTCCACTTTGCCGCATGAAAGTTCAATCGGTATCACAACACGCATCAGGGAGCAGTGCTCTGAGTTTAAATCGATTTTAAGAAATCTTGAAGTCGGCCAAGAAGTTGCCATATTTAAAACGCATTCGAATGTACCGCTTAAAAGAGAAGACAAAAATGTTTATCTGCTCTCATCAGGTGTCGGACTGGCAACTTTCAGACCGCTTGTACTTGATTATTTCGAACGTGTGGACAACGTTAATCAAATTCATTCCCTGAACATCGATTCATCAAAAGATTTCTTGTTCACTAATATTTTTGAATCCGCCCCTGACAGGGCGTTCACATCACAGTTCGTCGATAACCGTAAAGATTACTATGAAGAAGTGAAAAAACTTGCTGCAGACAAGGAAGGACTTTTCTATGTTGTCGGCAGTGACGAATTCCTCGTCCAGAACATTGAAGTGCTGCATGAGCAGGGCATTGATCCTGAACAGATTATGCTCGACAAGCATGAACAGGAACTGCCCGAGTTTCTAAATACGAAATAGATGTTCCATTGACGGGCAGAAAGTGATCAAACATTATTATAAAATTGTAACGTGCCATGAGCTATGCTAAAGGTAACTTTTGGCACGTTTTTCTATGCCATTTTCGGAAGTGTAAAATGTCTTTTCCCCGATCGTATTTTTTATTACCGTTCGGTTTATGCATATTTGCTATTCCGGACGTATGCTTATTCATGATAAAGTTCATCCATTCAGTTCAAAATCCCCTCCTTTTACACATTATTCCCCTCCATTCGTGTTGATTTCAATGATATTCATGATGATTTTCTTTATAATAAGGGTGATGTCAAAAAAAGGGAGATGCATTCATGACGTTAACTTTTAATCAGTTCAATAAGATTTCAGGAAACAAAACGTTATTGCCAACCATTGAATTGACCATTGAAGATAAAGAGATTATAGCCATCCAATCTGAAACAGAATATATGAGAACATTTTTCGAACTTTTGGAAGATCAAAGCATGTACACGTCCAAAAGGGTACATATGGACAAACAGGCACTTACAGGACCTGATCAAGTGTTTATTTATCGTCATGAGATGGGATTGTATAAACGACTGAATCCCGAACAGATGCTTAATTTTTGGTCTAAATTGCATCAATCGAAAATCGATTCGGACAGATTATTGGACATCAGTGAATTAAGCTACGCTCGATCAACTGTTAATAAACGATTGACGTTTTCTGAAATGAGGCGATTACATTTTGCCCGAAGTTTAATTCAAAAAACGTCCGTTCATGTGTTTGAGGATCCAACCGACAAAATCGATCTTCAATCCAAGCAAGTGTTTAATCTTATTTTGGAGGAAATTATTGAAAGCGGCGGGATCGTGATTATTCTAACATCTTCGCTGGAAGAAGGCATTCGAATGGGAACAAGCGTATATCGAATCACTGACCGGGGTATTCAAGAGGTAGAGACAGACGATGAAGACGCGGGAAATGATGAACCGAAAGATGAAAATACAAAAGAAACGACCCATCAAATAAAGTTTGAGAAAATATCAGCGAAATATGAAGACAAGTACATTCTTTTTGATCCTTTGGAAATTGATTATGTGGAAACTCGGGAACGGCATACAATCTTGCACGTTAACGAAGAGGAGTTTATTTCCACTATGTCCTTGAAAGAACTTGAGGATAAACTTTTGCCTTATGGTTTTTATCGTTGTCACCGCTCTTATCTGATTAACTTGCAAAGAGTCAGAGAAGTGATTGTGTGGAGTAAGAATAGTTATAGCTTGATTTTGGATAATCATTCAAAGAAAACCGTTCCATTGTCAAAGAGTAAATATGCGGGGCTCAGAGATTTATTAAATTGGTAAATGAAAGAGGAGAGGCGGCTTACATGGATCGAAGCCAATCACTACGTACAATTATATATAAAGACATGTTGGATTTACGGTGGAATGGTCAAGTGATTGTATTATTGTTCTGTCAAGTTTTGATACACTTCGGCCTTTATAATTTAGATGTGCAAAACGTGCTCCCCTCTTTTTTTGCCGGTTTTATTGCAACGTTACTTACGATGTATGTACAGGGCAATTTGATTGTCGAAGAATCTGAACAGGGAACATTAAAATTGCTCTATCAAATGAAGGTTCATCCCATTGACATTTTTATTGCTAAATCCGTCTTAACGTTTACGTTATCAACCATTGTGTTTGTCGTTAGTGCTATTGTATATGGCTACACGCCGATCAGCATATTTGCAGGCCTTCTTTTTATTTCTCCATTACTTCTGATGTTCCTGTGTCTGGGTACAATCCTTGGCACCATGTCCAAAAATACCATAGACGTAAGTTTGTATGGATGGCCGGTGATTTTAATATACTTTTTGCTTGAAGGAATCGTGAGTTATAACACCGACAGTAACCCAGGAATTTTATTGGCATTGCCCAATTATCATATGTTTCATGGGTTGCAATTGATTGAACAGCAGGAGGTTGCATCCGCATTTGCACAACATATGTATGTACCCATCGGTTGGGCGTTATTAATCGTTATGCTTACCGTTAGAATGATCCGGAGATTATTCAAACATTAAACGTACCCATTTACCATGAATCCACCTCCTTTCGTGCATGATTGAAGGCATTGTTCCTTACTCCTCGGTAAAGTAGAGGAGAATCATCAAAACGATAGGAGGTTTATTAATGTCAGCGATTTTGGAAGTAGAAGCGTTGAACAAACAATACTCAGGCTCTTCATTTGCTTTAAAGGATGTTTCCTTTGCCATTCCTTATGGTTCCATTGTCGGGTTCATCGGGGAAAATGGGGCAGGGAAATCAACGACGATGGGGTCCATTTTAGGAACCCTTCAAAAGGACAGTGGTTCGATTCAAATTTTTGATGAAGAAATGGACCCGGATAAGACAAACATTAAAGAAAGTATCGGTGTTGTCTTCGATGATATACACCTGCCCGGAGGTATAACCGTCGATAAGTTGGGCCAAGTGTTTAACAACATTTATCAACAATGGAATCAAAAGACGTTTGATTATTACATTGACTTTTTTTCCTTGCCGAAAAAAAAGAAAATAAGTGGTTTCTCTCGTGGGATGTCAATGAAACTTTCAGTTGCTGTTGCCCTATCCCATGACGCGAAATTGTTAATTTTGGATGAAGCGACCGCGGGTTTGGATCCAACGGGAAGAGATGAATTGTTGGACGTCTTAAAGACGTTTGTTATAGGCGAAGAGCGCAGCATTTTATTATCGTCGCATATTACGAGTGACATTGAAAAAATAGCGGATAGCCTGATTTTTATTAAAAATGGAGAGCTTCTGTTAAAGGTCGAAAAGGAAACATTGTTGAACCAATACGCCATTTTGCAATGCAAGCAATACGAATTTGAGCATATCGAGAAAAATTTGATCATCACGTACAAAAGAAGCGGAGATGAGATGGAAGTCCTCGTATCCGATCGTGAACAAGTACCCGCCTCGATCAAGACAAAAGCCTTTTCCATCGATGATATTACGCTCTTGTTAATGCGAGGTGAAGAAGTTTGAAAGGTCTACTCTTAAATCAATACTATTCGGTTTCCACAAGCTTTCGAAATTACGTGTTGTTAGGTGTCGCCATTGCGGCGATTCTTATCTTTTCTCAAAATGAATTTATGCAGAGCTTCGCGGAGGTATTGATCACTATATTTATCGTTACGCCTGCCCTTGAAGTTTTAAAGCATGAGTCAAAGTCCGGATGGAATAAATTTGTGCTTACGTTACCGATAAAAAGGGCCCATGTTGTACAAAGCCACTTTCTCTTTTTTTTCATGGCAATGCTCAGTGGCTTATTGGTTACAACCACTATGTTTGTTTTAGCTGACCTCGTGTTGGGAGACGTCTTTACCCCTCTAACGATGTTATCGATCCTGAACGGCGGTGGTATTGCCCTTCTTTTGGGGATCGTGGCGTACCCGCTGACATACCGTTGGGGAGCAGAAAAAGCGGATACAGTGCTCATGTTGGGCGTCTTTGTGGCCGTTGGGCTGTTTTTGCTAAGCAATTGGTTGTATATAGAGTTTATAGAAGAAGCTTTTCAAGGGATCAATCATACGTTGGTGTTTACAGCCGGTTTTTTTGTGATCACCCTCGTGCTTTATATTGTTTCTTATGGGATCGCACTCCAAGTGTATAAAAGGAAAGAATTTTAATTGATGTATGAAGGGGATCAAAATGAGATATTTTTTCGCGATAATGATGATTGTTTTATCGATCATTCCGGCTCTTTTTATTTATAATGGCATGCAAGAAAACTTCGACACTTGGCCTGAGCTCAATTTACCTGATTTCTTTGCGTATGCAAGTTTCATTTGTATCGGGTTAATCATCTTGATTGCAATGTTCATGAAAAAACGTGAGTAATTTTTAGGAAAATGGAAGCTTTTATACAATGGAAGCAAGGATGTAAACGAAAATAAATTTTTGATACCTGTTTTGATCGATTTTTGTTGGCATAAGGTGGATACCTGAAGAAGGCTGACCTCATTAATGTCAGCCTTCTTGCTTGTTTTTCGCTAATTTATCTCGGTCTTTAGTTCCTGGCGGTTGTTCGAGCCATTGATGTTTAATCATGATATCAGCGCCACTCTTGGCAAACTTGGCATTTTCTAACGATAGTCGTTCATAATCCGTTACGAGATCGCTTCTTTGACTTGCCGCTGCAGCTGTCGCGTAATTTCCTACACCTGAAGAAATGAGCAGCGACATCAGGAACATCATTAATTTGTCGGAAAACGTTGGAGTGGTTGAATCACTGACACCTACATCCGGTAGATGTGAAGCTTCGATTTCATCCTCTAACAGTTTATCGGTAAAAATTTTCATGTGTTTTTTTGAGATGTCTTTGCCCCTTAGCATAAAATCTTGAACTTCTTTGTGCGTGGAGCTTTGAGCAAAGGCAATGCACAATTTCATCCCTATAGAATTCGTGAGAACATTCATGTACAAGTGGGAAATTTCAATGGCGTTTAAAGGGCGCTCATCGTTAAAAGGGTTTAAACCACTCAAGTATCCTTTGCTATCGACGTAATCAATGCTTTTGGGAACCTCAATATAAGGGTGTTTGCCGGCTATTCCTTTTGCAAGCTCAATGTCGCTTGCTTGATTATAAAGGTTATTTGTTTCCGATAAAGCTTGTGAAAAATAGGTTCGTATGTCTTCCCGATCACTTACCGAAACAAAGCCACTGTAAGAGAGCATTCCTACTTTTCCCATATGTCTCATACAGGATATGCAAAACGTATCTGTAAACAACCATGGCGCGTCCATATCGACGTCTTGTTCACCAAAACCATTCGGGACTGCAAATGATTCATTTTCAAAAATGGAGCGCAACTGCGTTAAATGCTCGGATGCAATATCATAGGCGTACTGAATAACGGGCTTAATGTCTGAGTCTGAGATGTGTTTGAGCATAAAGCGTAAGATACATGCGGCCATACTATCATTCATATAGGCTGTCCACAGGGAAGCAATTTCTGCAGATGTTAAATGAGCATTATTTTTCATTGGCGCACCTCCTCGTAGTATAAGTGTCACTCATATCAATTAAATTATGTCTGCCATGTATTTACTTTATCTTGTAAATGGGATTGAATTTGAAAAAAAGGCTAAAATAAATATATACGGAAAAGCATTTGCGCAATTATTAAAAGGAAGGATTTTTATGGAATTCAAACATGTAACGGTTGCCGGAAGGACGTTAGGTAGTCAAATTGCTGGTATCGAATCCGCTGAGGGATTCTACAAATATCTAAATCCATCTTACGAAAATGAAGACTTTTTGGAATAGGCATGTAAAGAGTAGGCTCATTAAAAAATTGTGACAAAAAGAAAACAGGCGCTTACCTTATATAAGGACCAGCGCTTGTTTCTTTTTTTAAATGTCAATGAAGCGTATAGTCCATCGACATCCAAGTAAAACTAAGGATGATAAATGATCATAGGGTCATAGGAGGAAATTATGGAGACAGCATGGCAATCGATCGTAATGGTCATTTCAGGGATATTGCTACTCCGAATCGCGGGACGCAAATCAATTTCTCAAATGACAATGGCACAAACGGTGGTGATGATCTCCATCGGTTCAATCATTATCGAGCCCATTGTAGAAACGAGTGTTTGGGAGGCGATGATAGGAGCCGGCATTTTCGTCATAGCACTAATTATTATGGAATATGTTCAGATCAAATTTAATTTTCTTGAAAAAATAATTACTGGAAAATCAAAGGTTGTTATTGAAAATGGGGCTCCACATACCGAAAACTTAAAGAAACTTCGTTACACCGTTGACCAACTTGAGATTCAGTTGCGACAACAAGGCATTACATCTTTATCGGATGTGAAAACGGCCACTTTAGAACCGAATGGACAATTAGGTTATGAACTTGTTCCGGATGCAAGACCTTTGACAATAAAAGATTTCAAGCAGCTCTTGCAAATCGAGCAGAATACGGATCCAAATCAACAGGAGGCTCACAATATTTTTGATGAATTATCGGAAAAAGATAAGAAAAATCCGGGTTCTGTAACATTAAAATAGGGAAACAATTTCGTTGGTACAGACGAGTGTAAAATTAAGAATATAGCCGGAATAACTTTTTAGAATATCGACACTTTTCGACCGTAATAGATATATAATCTATTACGGGAGGAGAGGAAATGAATGACGAAACAAGAGAAGAGGTATTCTGGATGATTCAGGATTTACACAAGAAAGGATGGAGTATCACGGCGATTGCGGAAGAAATGCAAGTCAGTTGGCCTACAGCGAAGAAATACACTGAAGAAATACCTAAAAAACAAACGCGGCCAACAAGAAAAAGCAAGCTCGATCCGCATAAGGACTACTTGGAACAAAGGATTAAAGAAGGCACAACAAACTGCGAGGTTCTTTTTGATGAACTAAGAGAGAGGGGATATACCGGGAAAAAGACGATTCTTAAAGATTATATAAAACCATTTCGGAAGGAGCCAGGCAAACAGGGGATTCCCAGATATGAAACGGAACCAGGAGAACAGGCCCAAGTAGATTGGATGGATTGTGGTATCCGGGAAATGGACGGGGTTCGAAAACGTACATATGGTTTTGTCATAACCATGAGTTATTCCCGAAAACGATACCTTTGTTTTACAACGGATATGAAAATGGATACTTTCTTACGATGCATGATGCAAGCCTTTGACTATTACGGTGGTATCCCGCAGAAAATCCTGTTCGACAACATGAAAACTGTCGTTCAACAGCGTCTTAAAAAGGAAATTATCCTCACGTCGGAATTTAATGATTTCGCCTTCTACTATGGGTTCAGAGTGGATCTATGTCAGCCTGGAAAGCCTCGGACTAAAGGGAAAGTTGAAAATTCGGTAAAATATGTCCGGAACAATTTCCTGCAGCGAAGACATGAACCTTCTCTGGAAATTTGGAACTACGATGCCCTGCAATGGCTAAGTACGGTGGCGAATGCAAATCCTAATCAGACGACTGGAGTAGCACCTGATGAGCGTTTTCAAGAGGAGAGGGGCAAGCTACAACCCATTACAGGAATAAAACCTTATATCGTCACAAAATGGGAAAAACGCATCGTGCACGACGGTTATATATCCGTTAAATCCAAAAGGTACTCGGTTCCCAGCCGGCCTTTATTGAAGGAAGTTCGCATCCGATGGATGGACAGGGAAACCTTTGAAATTTGGGATAATGAACAAAAAATAACGACGTATACCGTCGACACCAATCCGCAAAAAACAGTTGTTTACCGGTCTGAACATCTACCAAAAATAAAAGGAACTCCTGACGAGGGGGATATGGGTTTGGCGACCGCCCCACACGTTCAGAAAGCTCCCAATGTGGAAGTTCGATCCCTCGATTATTACGAGAATTTAAAAGAGGAGGAATCTACTTTATGCAAGCCATAGATGACCTGCATGAACGTTGTCTACAGCTTGGATGGAAGTCAGTGGCCCAAGACCTTGACGCCATCTTGGAACAAGCTTCTAGTGAAAGTATAACATATGCCGAATTTTTAAGCACAATCCTTAACCATGAAGAAGCTTTCAAACAAGAAGCATCTTGGAATCGAAGAATCCAAAAAGCCAAGTTTCCATTTGTGAAATCCTTGACGGAATTTGATTTTACGATTCAAACCAGTGTAAGCGAAAAACGTATTCGCGACCTTGTCATGCGTTCCTTTTACCGGGATGGGCACAATCTTTTACTCTTGGGCCCTCCCGGGGTGGGAAAAACCCATCTGGCCATTGCGATTGCCCTAGAAGCCATTGATCAGGGGGAGACAGCTTTATTTATACGCTCTGATGACTTTATAGAGGCCGCAAAGGAAGCTACGGATCGCTATCAAATGAAAAAGTTTCTGCGGCAATATGCTAAGCCCACCGTTCTGGTTATGGATGAACTTGGGTACGCCCCATTTGACGCCGCGACTGCACAAATTCTGTTTCAGGTGGTTTCAAAACGCTATGAGGAAGGCTCAATCATAATCACGTCCAATAAGTCGTATAGCGAATGGGGAGATATGCTTGGCAGCTCTGTATTGGCAACAGCCATTTTGGATAGGCTCTTGCACCATAGTTCCGTGTTCAATATTCGGGGTGATTCCTATCGCCTTAAAGAGAAAATTCAAGCAGGCGTTGTACCAACACAAACGGAAACGGAGGGGCTATGATGACCAAGTACAGTATGCATTATGATCAGCATCAAGATCAGTGGTCTGTTGAGTTACAGGGAAGGAAATATTCGCTCCATTGCGGAGAAAGCTTTGAACTATACATTGGTCGAAAATCGATTCCTTGCCGGCTAGAATTAGCCAACAAATGGTATGTCATTATGGGGGATGTCAATCTAGACTTACGTGAGAGTGATCAGTACATGATTAAGTTGTAGAGAGGGCACCCACAACCACCCCGCCAACTAGCGAGAAATTTTGGTAAAGGAGGTGGGCTAGCCCACCTCCTTTACCAAAATTCTGGCTATACTCTAAAAAAGTAAACCGGCTATTTTATAAAATTTTAAATTGGCCTTGACATCGTTAACTGAGAAAGAAAATATTGAGCCAGAGATCAAGGGATTTGTAATTGTAAAAAGGGATTTTCAGATAAAGAGATCACTGAGTTGACGGGCATCACTGAAAAAGAGTTGGTTGTATTAAAGGATCGGATATAAATTAGATTAATTCGCTGGCGGTAACATGCCAGCTCTTTTTTGATTTCTTTTGGCTACATAGGGGCAGTCAAAGCAAACCCATCCCATTTGAGGGATAAGGTCAGGTTTGGCGTACCTCTAACTGCAGTTTTCTTCTCATGCACAAAAAACCACCCAAACGATGAACTACCACGGCAACTGAGGACACAACATGCTGTTTTTAACCCCGATCAGTCCTCAGGTGCGATAGATGAGGACTCAAAAGATGAATTTTTGGCCTTAGCAGTCCTCAGCTCTGGCATCTGAGGACTCACTATGCAATTTTGGACCCCGATCCAGTCCTCAGGTATGATAGTTGAGGACTCAAAAGATAAATTTTTGGCCTTAGTAGTCCTCATCTCTGACATCTGAGGACTCACTATGCAATTTTGGGCCCCGGTCAGTCCTCAGGCATGATAGATGAGGACTCAAAAGATGAATTTTTGGCCTTAGTAGTCCTCAGCTCTGACATCTGAGGACTCATTATGCAATTTTGGACCCCGATCAGTCCTCAGGCATGATAGTTGAGGACTCAAAAGATAAATTTTTGGCCTTAACAGTCCTCAGATTTGTCATTTGAGGACACAACATGCTGTTTTTGACCCCGACCAGTCTTCAAAGGATCGGGAGATATGTGAATAGGAGTTTCGGAAAGAATTTCTGGTACGTCCACTAGTCCTTTTCAATTATGTAATTATTTATTGTTGATTCAACAAGCTCACCTTTGTCACAAAAAGGCGAGCTTGTAACCATGAAGGCTGTATCCCAAAAGGGTGCAGCTTCTATATTCTTTTAACTAATTCTTTTTTTTAACAGGGACCCAAATTTCTGTTGAATCGTTGATTCCTCTAACCATTTCAGGAGCTTCAGCTAATTCATAACCAGATGTAGGGAACCACTCGGTATAAATCCGCTCCCATGTTGTTAGTAATGCCTCCGGCATTTCACCCGTGGCTGTAAATACCGCCCATGTATGGGAAGAAATCTTCAATTGTTCGAATTCCTCGGGACATGGCTTGGTAGTCGCTGTAGCTATATAGTAATCAACGTCTCCATTCTCTTTGGTCAATGAAACATGTAATATGCCCGAGAACGAGGTATTGTTGTATGGTTCGAGACTTTCCTCGATCTCTTCGAGGTGCCCCCACAATTTCGGATTAAATTCAGTATCCGTGGCCGCCACTGTTTCTTTTTTTCCTACGACGGCAAAGGCTTCTTTCTCTATAAATCTGTAGTTCATTTCTACATCTCCCTTAATCGCGATTTGGAAGGTCATCCGCGGGTAAGCTTTTAATGGAACATCAGAATTTTTGGCTGAACTAGGCGTTACTTCGTGGAGCGCTTGGAATGCCCTTGAAAATGAATCGGGTGAACTGTAACCATACTTAATAGCCACATCGATCACTCTTATTTCACTTTCTTTTAAATCAAAAGCAGCTAAGGTCAAACGTCTTCTCCGAACATATTCCGCCAAGGATATCCCAGCTATAAACGAAAACATTCGTTTGAAATGATGCTCGGAAAAACAAGCAATCTTTGCAACCTCTTTATAATTGATCTCTTCATTTAAATTGTCTTCGATATAGCTTACCGCTGCGTTCATATTTTCAAGCAAATCCATTGGAACAACCTCCCTTCACTTTTAAGGATAACAAGATGTTCATGTAATGGTCCGATAAAATCCGTTCAGCTTTGCAGGGTATGGGTTGAGAAGTTTACGCGAGTATAAACATGTGGTGATCAAGGATTCTAATGGCGTGTTCTTCGTCAGGGAACGGGTCCTCACGCCTTCATGGTCTTCAGTTCCACATGCAACGAGAACAAAAAATCCTAAAGTGTATAGGCAATTATTTTTCTAGCTGTATATGATCATTTCACATCTTTATATTACTGGTGTATAAGCATCTTATTCATCATCGATTTCAAAATCAATCGTCTCTGCATCCATATCCCCGCCCATGAGTTCAACACCGTCTGCCATTTCAATCGTCCATTGATTAGCTTCAGCATCATGCTCCAATGTTTTTATAACGGGAACGTCAAGTTCGTCCACCGGCAAAATTTCACGCAACACTTCAGCGTCCGTAAGATCAGCATCTTCCGGGCGTTCTTCTTCTATTACTTCGATATAGGCTACATCCGATGTTTCACCTGGGTAAGGTTCCATGGCATCCCCATACTCGGCATTTACCTTTTCTCCCAGTTCGACATCCTCGGAAAAATCGGATAACCAGACCGCATCGTAGTGCTCACCATCATTTGCGGTTGAACTTGCCTCGGTATCCACTACAAGAACTTCCTCGTCATTTTCATCCACCACATACCCTGAAATCTCAGATGCAGCATTTGATTCACCTTGCTCTTGTTCAGAATTTGATTCTTGAAGTCCGCATCCGGAAAGCATTCCTAAACTTAGGAAGAGCAACGGTACGCATTTCATGATATATACACTCCTTTAAGTGTGTCATTTACGAAAAGTCATCCTTTTGAGCCACTTTTTTGTATCCAGTACCCAACAAAATTAAAGCTAAAACAAAAAAAGCCATACCAATGAAAAAACCTTGACCTGAATCGAGAAATACCAAGTCAATGAACATACTAATTCCAGCTAGAAAAAAGCTCATTTTCATTGAAATATTTAAAATGTTATAGAATATAAAGAGGATCACTTCCTAAAAATCTTTTTAAATAGACGAGAAGATTTATGAAAAAGTTGATAGTAAAATTCGCTGAAATATTTATCAACGATTACTCTTAGTAAAGCGAACAACGATGCGATGATCAAAATAAAGAAAAGGATAAATATTGCTCTCTCAACTGCGGCCATGTATATCACCATACTTCAGAAATTTCACGGAGGCATATGCTAGACGTACCTAGACAGTAGTAACAATAAAATAAAAATAGTCGAAATGGCCACGCTATTTTCCAATACTATTCGCACGTTGCTCTTTTTGCTTTTTTTGGTCCGCAATCCGATATAAATGCCGATTTAAATCAACAAGCGAAGGCAATTGATTATTAAGTACGAGACCAACAAGAAAAGTGATCGGGGCATTCTTTGCATGAAGCTGATAGCCACTAATCTTCTCTGAATAATTCCGAAAGGACCTTTTCTCTGTTTTCCAAAAAGGCTTTCGTTATTTGATAATGCTCCGTTCCTTCAAATTCAATCTTGGAAATTTGTCCGTAGTCGAATGAAAAGATGTCCGCATAGGGATAGCCTAATAAAATTGGAGAATGGGTGGAAATGATAAATTGTGCGTCTCCTCCAGAATGTAGGTCATGAATGATTTTCAAGAATGCCAACTGCTTCGTAGGTGACAAAGCGGCCTCCGGTTCATCCAAAAGATAGATGGCTTTTCCTTGAAAACGATGCAAAAATAATGATAAAAAAGATTCACCATGGGATTGTTGGTGTAAGGATCGTCCACCGTAATCTTTAAATCCCACAGTGTCCACATTATCAATATGAGAGGCAAAATTAAAAAAGGATTCTGCCCGCATAAAGAATCCATTTGTTACTTTTGGCAACCAAGAAAGCCTGATGTATTCACCTAATGCAGCTTCTGATGCGTAAACTTCATACATGTTATGTCTCCCGCCGCCAGCAGTATGAAAATCACACCTGTCAGCAATGGCTTCTAACAACGTAGATTTGCCTGATCCATTTTCCCCAACAAAAAAAGTCACGTTGCTTTCTATATTTAATTCATGTAAGTGTTTGATAATCGGAATTGAAAAAGGATATTCATGAAATGAAAGGACTTTATCGCGTAAAAGCGATATTCTTTTTAAAAACATTTGTTACCACCTAAGCAAAGCATATCATTCCCGGAATTAATTGTTAAAGCATAAATGTGACACGGCACGATTCGGGGACGATGTGAAGATTGTAGACACGAAAATGGTAATGTTAAAATAGATAGAATATACTAAATTATCGGCAATGTTTGTGGCGGTGTCTAATGAACAGAAGATTAAAGAAGATTCTTAAGGATCGAATTTTACCTATGGTTTTTATTGTTCTTACAGCCATTGTTGGTAGTGTTGTGAGTACTGTGGAACAAGCAGACGATATGGATTTGGAGACATTGGATTCGTTAATACCAGTCATTGTAAGAATATCAATCGCATCCGTTTTCTTAATAAAGGTTGTGAAAAGTGTTAAACTGAGAAACAACGTGAGAGTATTTATTTACTCAGCGCTGTTTTTGGCTTTAGTAGTTTGGTTTTTATCTATGCGTATTCTTTTTTAACGATCGGGTATCGGAGAAAGGATCCGACTTTTAATGGTTGTGTGAATAACGACTGAGTTTATCAATCATCATAAATAAAACTAAATGATTCGTACCCGGAAAGCTTTGGCATCCGGGAAACCGGGAAAGGTGACTAACCATCAGATAGCTAATCTCAGGGGTAGTCACTTTTTTTCGTGTTTATCATGTTTCATCATCAAAACAACTAATGTGGCCACGGCCATACAAAGCATGGCTGTTTCGTGAGTAATGAACATAATCGTTTACCTTCCTTCTATCCGTTAGCGACGGATGGAAGTTACAAATGGCAAACTCCTACCCTTGGGAAACGACGTTCTATTGTTCCGTCTAGTATATCACATGTGACACCATATGTTAGCTTTTAGAATATAACTTTTAAAAGGGGGGGGGGACGGTGTCTATTCAAAAATGTCGCTTGCTTGCTGCTTTTCTTTTTTTATTTTTCTATCGATGAATATAGTGGCACCACTGAACATAATGAGAATAAAGAGCATGAGCGTTGCAAAAGGTTCAGGTATAGCAGGTATGCCAATTAAATATCTCCCCACAATGATGATCCCCAATAGAATCGTTATACCTCTTAACCAATTTCTTAAAGTTTCCATACGCTACTCCCCTCGCCAAACCAATTTATTACAGTTTCATCCTCAATCTCAATATCCTCAACATCGTCGAGATAATTATCCTCAATGAATTCTTCCATCTCGGTAAGTTCATCTATATCGATAACATCGGTTTCTTCTGCAATTTGAACCATTTGAATGTAAGCGGTAGCCAGTAGGTGATTTCCTTCAACGATTCCGTCATAAAAAGCTTCTTCCAATTCAAGATCATGCTGTTCTTCGTGGATGTCATCAAATTGGTCGTCCAATGCTTCTACAGCGTCGTGATGAATTTGCATGCCTTCCAAGTATGCCGTACGTATAAACTCGACTTCATCTGTTGTGAATTCGGCCCGTTCCATGTTGCGGATACGCTCGGGTACAACGTCCATGAAACGATTGAAATGAATGTCGACGGTTACATTTTGCTCCACGGCATTAGCTACACTTCTTAAATAAGATGTATACTCACTGGAATGTTGCGGGAACTCTTCATCAATTTGCGCCTCAAAGAAAACGACTAAATCTTCTTCCAAATCGCTTTCCGAAGATTCAACGTCGACGCCAACATCCGGCCAAGCGCCTTCATACTCAAAAGGTTCGAATGAATTACCGTCATTATTTTCAGTTTCACCTTCTTCTTCTGCAGAATCTTCCGAGGATCCGTTTTCGTCTTCATTTTCTTCCTCTTCGTCTACATCTTCAACTTCCTCAACTTCATTTGTGTCACCATCACTGTCCGGAGCATCATCCTCACCCGTAGTTTCTTCACCATCTCCGCAAGCGGCTAACAATGCTACACTGAGAAAAACTGAAGGTGTTGTTCTTGTAAATGTTTTCATTAAGTATTCCTCCAACAATTCAATATTTCGCGAAAAACAATTGTGCCAAAATCTTCTGCTTATTATTTTGATTTTATGGCCTACCCTCCAAAAAGACCTTCACTCGCAACCATAAGATAGAGGAAAACTCCCACAACGACAAAATAATCATGGTTACATACATCACCAATTTGTTTTTTGTATACTTGCTCGATTTTATCTGTGCCAATAATTCAAAACCCATGATCCAAATGATAAGAACAAAAAAGATTGCCCACATCAACCAAATCGGCACGGAATATGGAGAAAGTAATCCATTGGAGAGGACAGCTGCGTATGCGAGCATTGCAACTCTGAGCCATTTTAAAGTCGTTTTGTAGTATTTTTTTTCTAACACTTTAAGAATGTTTAATTTTGCCAAAAGATTTAAGTATAAGATAAACTAAGGCTTCCACTATAAAGACTTGGTGGAAGCCAAGTTTTTCTAAAAATGGCTTGCCGTCTCCTCGCTCTTTGATAGTACCCCCACCAGTTAATTTTTGGCGGAAATGATGAAAACTAAGCAATTCATCATTCTTTTTCCCGGGAAGTCTGCCAATTGATTCACTTCAATGGTGGATCATCTGTCACAGAAAAATTTGTACAAATATTTTCACCTCTATCTTACTTAGAGTTTTCAGGATTATCAAGTATATAATGAAAATGTATAAATAGCCGTTCCCTTCTTTATTCTGCTAAATAGTGATAAATAAAGTAACAGAGAGAAGTGTTGTAGCCACAATTACGAAAAATACGGTATATAAATACGCTCCTTCTTTTATTGCCACAATCACATTGGCAACACATGCCACAAGAAACAATAGGAAACCAAAATACATTGTATACTCTGAATACAGGAGAGATCCAACTATTATTATCGCTATTGCTAAAAATGGTAGGATACGGTGAAGAAACTCAAGCATAAATAATCACCCTTCTCTATAATCGATGGCTGCGTACTCATCTAAACCACTCCCGGTTTGCAAATCATGACAGTTGATTAAGAAAAATACCAATTACACTTGAGGAAAACCAATGCTTAGAATAAAAATACCAATAAAAGAACCGATCGCAGGTGGAAGCATTTCTGTCCAATGTTGCCATTCCCCATCTCGAAAAAATTGAAATAGGTAACTTGAAATCCCGACACCTTCTCTTTTTTGCATTACGCGACTAAAAGCTTTTTCTTTAACCTTCGAATGTGAAACACACGCCATAATACACACCATAGGACAAGAAACACTTGAAAACCCATCCATGCCCAATTAAACGTATCGTCGACAATATTGACAATAAGCGCAAATAGCAAAAGGAGAACAGAGATACCAACGATAGCGTTTAATAATATATGCTCGGCTCGAATGTTAGGTTTTTGCTTTTGATTATTAATTCTTTTATATTGTTTCCATTTCTTTCCTGACCATTGTGTCAACGGAGATAGGATAGCGACAATAACAAGCAAAAACAATGAGCAGTTGCCAAAAAGGTATCTGATCTCCTAAATAAAAAGCCAGAAAAGCTCCGGTAAAAGTAATTTCCAAGCCAATAAAGCGATCGATTGTAGGCGTGAATATAGGTGAGGCAGAATAATTTTTGATTGTTTGCCAAAAGGTTTTCATATGCATCGACCCTTTTTATTCCTTTTCTTTTTTCTTCCACATATAATAGTTATATACTCGAGTTTCGCACCCTGATAAATCAATAAAAAAACACCATGAAAATGGATGAAAAAACGTAAAAAACCCGCATGAACACAGGGCTTTTGGTATAATTAAGGTACCAATCCAAATCATGCCAAAAGGACGTGTTATCATGCGGGGAAAAACCAAAGAGATTGAAAAAGTGATTCAAACTCATAGTTTTTCAATTGATTCAATTATAAGGGATGTTATGAAAACGTTCAACTTTCGTTCCCTTTGTCACAAGGTCGGATTCAAGAAAGAGCAAGGATATCCGGTTGCAGATATCATCACCTTACTATTGGTGTTTCCACTGATGCTTTTGAACAGCGTCAATGCCTTCTACAAAAGTGGATACAAACAGGTCACCAAAATGCAAAAGGATACGATTTATCGCTTGAAAAACCACGCCCGGATGCCTTGGCGCAACCTGCTTCTTCATGTGTCTAAGCAGTTTCAATCTTTGGTTAACCCTGATCAGGACGTGGACGATAAGTCGGCTTTTATCTTTGATGATACGATGGACGAGCGTGTTGGCCGCCGGATTGAAGAGGTTTCTTACGTCCACGACCATGTGGCCGGACGCAAGAAATCCAAAGCAACGCTCGGGTTCAAAAATCTCACCATGGGACTCTTTGATGGGAAAAGCTTTAACCCGCTTGATTTCAGTCTTCATTCTGAAAAGAAGCTATACAAGAAACAGCGGAAAGAGCAATATCAAAAGAAGCGTGATCCTCGCTCAAACGGTGCCAAGCGCAAGAAGGAATGCGATGTCGACAAAATCACGAATGCGATACGTATGCTCAAAAGAGCGGTGAAGCACGGTTTCAAAGCCAAGTATGTTCTCGTAGACAGTTGGTTTGCCAGCAAGGACTTTATCCGCACGTGCAGAGGGGTCAAAGATGGAGCGATGCACGTCATTTGTGCTGTCCGCAAGGACTGGAGAAAGTACCGTTACCAAGGGAAAGACATGCATGCGAAGGAACTGCTGAAAACCCTGAAAAGCGAAGGAAAAGAAAAACGTTGCCGCAAACGCAATACGCGTTATTATGAAGTCACCGTCTACTATCCCGGGATCGATGAAACCGTCAAATTGTTTTTTTGCCGCTTTCCGTACCAAAAAGAGTGGCGACTGTATCTCTCTACAGATATCAGCTTATCATTCATTGAAACCATGGACATTTATTCGGTTCGTTGGACGATCGAAGTTTTTTTCAGAGAGACGAAACAGCACCTTCGTCTGGGGAAATGCCAATCCCAAGATTTCGACGCGCAAATCGCCCATGTAACAACCACCTACATCCTGTATGCCATTTTGTCTTATTTCCGACGAGTCAACGATTACGAAACCTTGGGAGGGTTATTTGAAGAGATGAAAGACGACATGGTGGAGAAAAATATGGCACAACGGTTATGGGAAATGTTTGATGAGCTCCTGGACGTGATTATCGCAGCCATCTCAAAATCAGGAGCGGTCGATATTCATGCCTTTAAGACGTCTGAGGAATACCAATACATCAAAACCCTTTTTGAAGACTCATTTTTGGGCCATCAGCTATTTGACGACGATAATGTCGCTTAAAGAGCGAAAATGGAATTTCGATGAAAACACTGTCATACAAGGGCCTTAGGCAGCAATATACACGCTGAACCCCTTGTTATTTGGGGTGCGAAACTCGAGTTATATATTATTTGTATGACAAAAATGATGAAAACGAATAGCCCAAACAATATAGTTGCCGTCATACTCCAGTTGGAATAGCGATAAATGATAAACATCCCTAGAATTAAAATGGGCAGGGATGTGAAATTTCTAATCAGCTTCCTTCGATACGACAACTTATAGACATTCAACTTAAATCCTTTATCGACTTTGTCCGTATCTCTATACATGAAAGCAAATAATAAGTTGAAAAATAACACAAAAGTAATTATTAACCAAAAGGTTAGCGTGTCCATGAATGTATCCCTCACATCGGTGGAAAAATGTGACCGTGCCTACTCATTATTAGAATGATCGTCCGTTCGTTTTCTTGCTTCTTTCATTTCTATTTTTAAAATTCTTCGAGGTTTTCGCCAATCCTTTTCAAATTATAAGAGATGAGAATTAGAGCACCGAAAATTAATAGTAGTATTAGGCTCATTTTGAAACCTCCTGGTTTTAAAGTTGCTAACATTTATATTCAATCCCGGTGAGACTTTTCTTTATCCCGCATCTCCACGTGTAATTGATCGTCGGAAATCTTCATCCGTTTTACCTTGCGTTGGATAATGCTTTATTATTGCATACAAGCCAATTCCAAGAGAACATAATACAAAAATAGAAATCGTAATGATAAATATGCTAAAGGGATCAATGTCGATGGAGGTTTCTCGGCTGTTTATTACCTAAGTAGGACCGTTACTCTTCTCAATTGCTTGTTGGATATTATGCAACTGAATCAAAATTAAACCCAACATGATGAATGTAACAACTTCGCCGGTGAATATTGCGAACAAGGCAAGCACAATAACACTTATTACTTCAAATAGTTTGCTGCTTGAGAACATATTGCCCCTCCTTTCATAAAAATCAATTCATTAGGAACTCCTGTATGGAAACAAAAAAGGCGAATAAAGAAACGATGATAAGAAATCCACCCAACCATCTATATTTTCCTTTGATTATTGAAATCCCCGTAACTAAAACCAATGAACCTAAGAAAAGCATGGTGTATGGCTACGCTGAATGGTCTCCCGTGATCAAACTATAAATGGCTAAAGCCATTACAATGATTGCCAAAATGATTCTGGTGATAGTTAACAATATATATCAACCTTTTCCGCGTTATTTCCCTTATAAAGGCTATTACCTTCCAGTAAACTGAATAAACTTGGCTTTAATCAAAGGGAAAAAAATCGGGTTTACCCATTAAAGATATAGTATTAAAAATGAAAGGGGTTAGATTAATGAAAATCATATTGCTCGTCCTATCAATGGCGTTTTTGGTTAGTTGCTATGTGGAAGATACAAATGGGGAATATGACAGCAGCACTGGTATTGGCACCGGCAATGGCAACGACAACGAAGCCTCGGATTATGAAGGTATTGTCATTGATAAGGACGAAGAGGAGCAACGCTTTCTCGTTTTTGAAGGCGTTGACGAGGCAGATGTTGAAGATGTAATGGGAGATGCTGATCGTGCCACTCAAGAAATTGATTACGATAGTGCGGTCTGGCTGAGTCATGCCGACGATATTACGTTTGAGGCACTACAAGAAGGACAATCCGTTGAAGTGTGGGTTGATGGTGGCATTCAAGAATCTGACCCTGCTCAAGCTGAAGTCGGTGAAATGGTCGCGGAAGATGAATTAAATGAAGACGTGGAGATTGATGATGAATAAAATTTTCAAAGACAAGGCCGGGTAGGGCTAATTGATTTCGGGGAAATAACAAAATAGGGTTTGAGATATGATCGGAGTGATTCGGTGGGGCGTGAGGAAACAGAATACAATCGAGTCAAAAAGAAGTTGTTGCTCCAAAATGTTCTCTTAATGCCGTTGTTTGTATCCATCGGTCTTTATGTGTATCGATCTATAAGAGAAGGTTTCTTAATGAATCCGCTTGAGTTTCTTGGACCGTTTATAATTGTTGCTTTTGTTGGTATATTGCTTTGGAGCGTATTTAGGGAGCGCATGATTAAACAAGAACAAGAAAGAATAGCAAACAAAGGAACGGGAAAAAACGTTAGAAACAACATCATGTTTTTCGCTGCCGTTATAGTAATCCTGATTATTATTGTTAGTTTGACTATTATTAATTAATACCGCCCGACATGAGTTCTTCGATTTAAGGTGGTTAAGCCCCCGTATCTGTCATACAGGGGGCCTTCTTAGTTATTTTTCATCGTTACATTCATTTGCAATAAGCGTTTTGTGATCAATAGAGCCAATCCGCCAATAACAATCGCTCCCAGCCAATAAAACGGAATGGTTGCTCCGGCAGGATCTCCGAATACGCTGAAAATCATGCCTCCTAACATCGCGAAGCAACCGACGATGCCGACAAGGAAAACCGGTTTTAAAGGGGTGAATAACAGAAATTCACCGTTGCGTTCGCTTTTTCCTTTTTCATACAGTTTTATGCCAATCACTAAGCTGATCACTATAATAGGCAAAGAGACGGCCAACTGCATCCCCGTTGGAATCTCAGGAAAAGAACCAAAGTCCACCATCACATGAAATGGCAATACGAATATCGTAATCCATTCATCAAAGTGCGTCGTTAACGTTCCTAAATTCCCAAAATGTCCGGTTAAAAAGGCAGTCAATAATGTGGCAAAGCCAAAGGGGAATATCAAAAATATAAAACTCAAAACAACCTGGGAAATCATCTCCCCTGATATCGTTCCCATCAATAGCGTAAAAGCAAAGATCGCCAAATAAGCCAGCAAGGGAACTAGAAACATTTCCATAAAGCTAAAATTCACAAGCGCATCGCGATATTCCGAGAAACCTATAATCACATAGGCAACCAAGCAGTTAACACCCATGATGACCGTAATGGCACCAAGGCCGATACTGGCTTTCGTAACGAAAAGTTTCTGCCTGGAAAATGGCAATGAAAGACTAAAGTTGTGTCGGCGTGTATTTCGCTCTAAGCCAATAAACATCCCGCCCATGACAACAATTACTATGACCGACAACAATGAAAGTGCATTTCCTGCGAAGATATCCTGAACAAAGCTGTCTAATCGACTGGAAAATACGTGTGACACATCGGACTCTAACAACCTTAAATGTTCCAACTCCAGTATGGTTCTCAACGGGTATTGAATCACAAATAGGACCGTTAAAATAAGAAGGATCATCGTAGACGGTTTTAAGTCTTTTTTAAGTAAAGCTTTATTCAGCAATATGCTCGCCCCCTAGCTTGGCCACGAATAGATCTTCCAGAGTTAATGGCAGTTCTTCGTATAATAAGGGCTCGGTTTTCTGCAACTCGACTTCCAACTCTTGAAGATTTCCTTCCGCCAGACACGTGTACGCCCGTCCCGATTGCTGTAAAATATAAAAGTGATCCGAAAGCGAGTCCGGCATTTTTTCACGGTAGACGACCTGCCATTTTTTATAAATGTCACGTACCTCATCTAGCTGGAACGCTTCTGTAATCTCCCCTTCAGTGAGAATTAAAATTTGATCGGCCAAACTGTCCAACTCATCCAGGCGATGGGTGGCGATAATGATAGAAACCTCTTCTTTTGCCACTTCATCGAGCATAAAACGCATGATCTCTTTTTTCATAATGACATCAAGCCCGTCGGTCGGCTCATCGCGGAGGACGTATTCAGGCTTAGCAGCAAACGCAAGAATGAGCGAAAACAACGCTTTTCGACCTTTCGAATAATGTTTCACCTTTTTCGTTTTTGGCATTTGGAACCGATCCATTAATTCCTGAAAATAATCACGATCAAAGTTCTGATAAATATCTGCATATAATGACACGACATTGGAAACGGAATAATTTTTCAAAGCCTCGACACTATCGTCTACGTACAGAATGGACGCTTTTGCTTCAGGCTTTGCAAATACATCCTCACCGTTCACCGAAATCGTTCCCCGGTCGGGATCCACAACGGTAACCATCGTCCGTAACAATGTCGTTTTCCCGGCACCGTTTCGACCGACAATTCCGGTAATCGTTCCTTTCCCGACGGTAAATGTTATGTCTGTTAATACTTGTTGGTTTCCCATCGTTTTGGAAACGTTTTGTACCTGTATCATGACTTTCCCCCAAATTGTTTGTAGTACCAAGCGACCCAGTCTTGCATCACTTCTTTTTCTATCCCGGCGTAGTATCCTTCGAGGACCACCTGCTTAAGCTTTGTCCGCACCGATTCGATATCTTTCGTTAGAATTTCCCCAGGCACTTGCTCTGTGATAAACGTCCCTCTCCCGCGCATCGTTACGATGATGCCCTCCCGCTCCAGTTCTTGATAGGCCTTGCTGACTGTATTCGGATTGACGACGATTTGTGTGGATAATTCCCGTACGGACGGGATTTTGTCATCTACCTTTAACACCCCGCGAGCCACTTGTTCCTTAATTTGATTGATAATCTGGCGGTAAATCGGATCTCTACTCCGTGGATCAATGGATAGCATAAGTTAGTTCCCTCCCTGGGGTGAACTAATTGTATTAGTTAAAATAATACAATTAGTATAAGGTGAGAGAAAATGACTGTCAATAAAAAATACGTACTGTTTTATTGTCGAATAATTCTTTTACCGTTCGCACACGTTAAACCTATAGCTATTTCCAAAAGGTGACGTGTATGTTTAAGCGATTTCAAAAAGAAAAAATAAACCATCGAAGGAAAAAGACGTTTCAATACATCTTGACTAAGTTTCAAAAATCTGCAGATTTTGTTTCCTTTCGTGTGTCTGATGAAAGTCCGTTTTGTTTTCATTACTTGGATTCTGTCGTGGATGATCGTACGATCCATGATGAAGCACTGGCTTACACAAAGCGTAAAGATATGCATACACTCATGGGTCTTCAACAAGCGATCCCCCTTGAAGAAGCCAAAATTGTTTGTGAGGGCGATTTGATTGAAGCGCATTTTTTGCGAGGGCACATTATTATTCAAAAGAAAGACGAATACGATGAGGTGCTTAGCCTTCCGGCAGAATTAATTGAAAAGAGGACCGTTGAAACGCCGGAAAATGAATTCACCGTTGTTGGTCCCAACGAAGCTTTTATCGAATCCATCGATGTTAATTTGAATCTGATACGTAAACGAATGCGTACATCAGACCTCGTAGTTGAAGAAATCACACTTGGACGCCTTAGCCAAAGCCGGGTGGCGATTTTGTACATAGAAGGCTTGACGAACCGGCAGCTTGTACAAACCTTAAGGCAACGGATCCAAGATGTCGATTATGATGAACTCGTTGATATTTCTCAAATTAACCAATTTATTACGGACTACCCGAATTCCCATATCCCGCAACTGTTGGAAACAGAACGGCCGGAACGTGTCACATCGGGATTAGTAGAAGGGAAAGTCGCGTTTATGATGGATGGATCTCCACACGCGACGCTCGGCCCAACCAATTTCATGGAATTTTTTGCGTCCCCGGATGATCATTATATGCTCTGGCCTATAGGCTCGGCGCTTCGTTTGATTCGGATCGTAGCCCTTTTATTTTCGGTGCATGCCACGTCCTTTTATATTGCCGTAACTTCTTTTCACCATGAAGTGGTCCCCGATGAATTATTGGATACGCTCATCGCATCAAGAATCGAGGTTCCTTATCCTCCGATTGTGGAGGTCATCGTTCTTGAGGTGACGGTTGAGTTGCTCCGGGAAGCAGGGGCAAGGCTCCCGAGCCGTATCGGGCAAACAATAGGGATTGTCGGCGGGATTGTCATCGGGACAGCTGTCGTTGAGGCATCGCTGGCAAGCAGTGTGCTTTTGATCATGATCGGGATTACGGCGTTGGCCTCCTTTACGGCACCGATCTATACCATGGGCAATACGATTCGGTTGATCCGCTTCCCTTTTATTATTTTCGCGCAGTTCTTCGGTATATTTGGCATGGCCTTCTGCTCGGGACTGTACCTCTATCATTTATTCAAGTTGACATCATTGGGATATCCGTATTTGGCTCCCCTTTATCCTTTGCGTGTGAAGGATCTTCGAGATGTGGTTATCAAGATGCCGATTCAAAAGCAGCAGAAAAGACCGGCGGTCCTACGGCCGCAAAAACGGAAACGGTTTAATGTGAAGCATCGAAAAACGATCCCTAAAGATATCGAGGAGTAGGTATATGCACGAACAAACGATGAAAACGAGGCAAATATCCCCGTTTTTAACATTTTTTATTGTGACTGTGATGCAAGTCGGCGTAGGTGTCTTTACGTTTCAACGCCTTCTCGTCGATATTGCCGGTCATGATGGTTGGATCGCGATCATTTTTTCTGCAGTAATGGTCCATATCGTCATCGGGCTAGCCTATCACATGCTGAGGGAAGACGAGACAATCATCGATGTTCAAAAAAGAATTTTCGGGAGAATCTTCGGAAGCTTTCTAGGTTTGTATTGGATCTTTTATTATAGTTTGTTTGTGCTTGTTATTTTGGTGAGCTACGTGGAAATTCTTCGTGTTTGGCTATTTCCCGAAGTTTATAGCGGGGTCCTTTTCTTCATTACGTTGTTTCTCGTTTATTTATTTGTAGGGGGCGGACTGCGAATGATAACGGGCATGAGTGTGCTGTCCGTTGTGTTGGCGATTCCTTTTCTTTTTTTTAGTCGCTTTCCCTACGGCCAACTGCAATTGGGGAGTCTATTTCCCATATGGGATCATTCCATCATGGATATAGCCATGGCGGGGCAAACGATGACGTTTCAATTTTTAGGCTTTGAAATTCTTTTTATGGCCTACCCTTTTATTAAAGAGGCACCGCGATCGCAAAAATGGGCGCATTTCAGTGTCATTATCAGTACTATGGTTTATCTGTTTATTTTCATTCTCCCTGTGCTTTATTTCCATGAACATCATATCTCGACGATTTTATGGCCAACGCTTTCCTTGTGGCGAATGGAGTATATCGGGGTGTCTATATGGTTTATGATACTCGTACCGAATTTGGCGTTAGGGTTATGGGCGGCTAGCCGTGCTGTGAAACAAACGATTAAAATCTCCCAACGACGTTCACTGCAAGGACTTACGCTCTTTGTTTTTGCTGCTGCTTTCTTTTTCGTTACACGGTGGGAAGTTGAGGCGCTGTCATCGTTTACAGGTAACTTGGGTTTTTATTCCGTATTTGTTTATCTGCCATTGTTATATGTGATCGAAATGATCGTAACGAAATGGAGGGAGCGCCGGTGATCAAACGTATGTGTATTTTTTCCCTTGCGTTGGTGTTTTTTGTAGGCGGTTGTAGCCCTCAGGTTAATTATGTGGAAGAGATCCAATACATTCAGGCAATGGGCCATGATTTTGAAGAAGGAGAACACCTGGTCACCGGTTTAACGACCATTTTTACAGCTGCGGAAGATACATTGCCGGAAAACCATGCGATAAACGTCTCCGGCGAATCGCTTGAAACCCTTTATGATTCCCTTCAAGCGGACTCGCCTCGCTATGTGGATACGGGCCGAACGCGTGTGCATTTGTTTCATGAAGATTTTGCCGCTCAAGAAGGGGTCTTTCGAGTGCTTGATACGGTCCAAAGAAATCCTATGATCAATCAGGACATGAAGGTGGCAATTACACGTGAACCTGCACGGGAGATGTTGGAGAGTGAGTACGCTTTTCAATTGCCGATCTTTCGTTATATACAAAATGTGATTGAATGGAATCAGAAGGAACAGATGCCGCACACGAGTTTGCATGATTTTATGTATAATTACTATGCGGAAGGGGCTGATCCTTATCTCCCGTTGCTGGAAAAACAAGAGGACAATGTGAGGGTTGCCGGGTTGGCTTTATTTCAGGGAGATATGTTCGTTGATGAGATCACCCTCGAAGAGATGCAAACCTTTCGATCTCTCATTGAATCTACGGATGGGGGTACTTTTCATGTGAAGCTTAATGAAAATGATGGGGTGACGTTTCATCATATCTCGTCCAACCCGAATTGGACGATCAACCAGGAGCCGGATGGTACGCACGTACAGGTGGATGTGGAAATGGAAGGGGGAATTCGACAAGCGTACGGCATTGAAGGGTATGAACAGGAAAATATGGAGAAATTGAAGCAACTCGCCACGGAAGAATTTGAACGCCGGATGAATGAGGTTATTCAAAGCTTTCAAGGACGAAACATTGATCCGATCGGTATTGGGGAGCGTGTGGGACAAAATGTCCGGGGGCTTGATATTCAGCAGTGGGAAGAAGAAGCTTACCCGGACGTAGACGTCGATGTTAACGTCGATTTCACCATTGATAATACAGGTGCGGTGGAATGAACACTCGGTCAGAGAAATATCCCCAGCAAAATCAATGCGCCGACGATGAGTATGACGATCGAGATTGTTCGAAGTAAACAGCCGATGCCCCGCATGATGACCGGAAAGAAAAAGATGACCATTATGATAATAATGATGAGCGTGAGCGGATCCATTTTACGTCCTCCTTGACGTTTTATTATGGTATAATGCGCTAACAATATTTTAAAGGAAACTTCATTAAAAATCATGGTGCAAAAGGGTCAAAAGTTAACATAGGAAGGTCAAGGACACAATGAGACAGCGCTGATCGGAGGTTTTTGTTAATGGAAGGGACAAAATGCAGATTATGAAGGATATTATGATGTGAAGGTTCCCCACGAAGAAAAGAAATTGTTGCAGGCGCTGGAAGGTGATAATCCTATATTGTCTGAAGATGAAATTAATAAAATATTAAGGCGTTAGTGGTATTTTCAGAAATTCTGATAGCTCAAATCGCCGGTTTGCAGTGCAGCAAGCGCCGTAACATCGGACACTTGGGAGAGTAATCCCTCAGGAGGAAGCCGAGCTGGTCTGAGAGGAACAAGAGAAGCAAAGTAATCCCTCAGGAGGAAGTCGAGCTGGTCTGAGAGGAACAAGAGAAGCAAAGTAATCCCTCAGCCGGAGGTCGAGCTGGTCTGAGAGGAACAAGAGAAGCAAAGTAATCCCTCAGGAGGAAGTCGAGCTGGTCTGAGAGGAACAAGAGAAGCAAAGTAATCCCTCAGGAGGAAGTCGAGCTGGTCTGAGAGGAACAAGAGAAGCAAAGTAATCCCTCAGGAGGAAGTCGAGCTGGTCTGAGAGGAACAAGAGAAGCAAAGTAATCCCTCAGGAGGAAGTCGGGCTGGTCTGAGAGGAACAAGAGAAGCAAAGTAATCCCTCAGGAGGAAGTCGGGCTACTCTGAGAGGAACAAAAAACCATGGGATCTACAAGATTTTCATTATTTTCCTGTTCATCAAGTCCTTATTCGTCATATGCCAGTTGATCTGAGAATGGTATTAATATCTGTCGGAAAATCAGATCCATACAAAGTTTTTTATCGACTCGTGGGTAACAGCATAGAAATCTTTTTGGTAAGGCATCCCCGACAAAAGCAACTGATAAATCGACGATTTTTCCTTCCTCATTGATATCGTTTTTTTCAGGAGACCGGGCATTGTCATGATCAAACGACAATAAATCTGGCGTCTGCTGATAAGTTTACACCTCTTATTGTAATGTCAAAATCAGTCGGGCGGCCTGTTTTCGTTTTGTCATCTATGATAGAAAGTATGAGAAAATTTGGGAGAAATAAAGTTGAGCATGGAGTTGATGATGATGGATACGGCTGAACGACAAACATGGTTGATGGTTGCTTCTGATACAGCTGCTACCTTCCGCTGGGAGCATATATTAACGAGTCAGGCGCCTGTTTTTTGGGGAATGAGAAGATTGCCACGTAACTTTAGAATGGCTTGGGATGGGGATTTGATTTTATGTTACCGAAGCGGCAGTGAAAAGAGGGGATTGGTCGGCGTGGCAGAGGTGGAGGAAGGTTTCAATGATGATGGTATCACCGTTAGGGGAATTGCTGAATTCCAACAGATCATTCATTACGATGAATTTAAAAATGATCCCATTTACCGAGGCACTGAGGCAGGACGTTTGCGAAATCGGGGAACACTTTTTCATGTTCATGACGCGTTTGTGCAGTGGGTAAAAAACAGACTGGAAGAAGAGGGAGATACTGTATCGGCAGCGTATTTATCATGACCTCCAGCCTCCATGAAGCGTACATGAAGACCGAAATTCAGTTGCCCGCATTGATTCGGTCATCATAAAGCTTTCATGAGGCCCTAACCGGGGAAATCGCCCTCATTCTCGTCGCCATAAGACACTCTATGGAAATATTCCCCTCTTCCTTCCCTCTTCTTATTCAACCCCCCTCTTCATGGATAGTTGCTAACCGTTGATCAGACGGCAGAAATATGGTGAGAACTCCAAGTAATGGGAGGGCGCCGATGAAGATCATCGTATTGGTTACGCCGACCATATCCATTAATGCTCCGAGTCCGATGGAACCGACAGCCCCCATCCCGAATGCCAACCCTACGATCAGCCCCGATGCCATGCCGATGCTTCCCGGAAATAAATCTTGGGCGTATATGACAGAAACGGCGAAACTGGAAATGATAATAAAACCGATGAGTGGCGAGTAACGGATAAAGCAAAAAAGACGGGACGTGCGGCAGAACCATCGTGAGCGGCGCTGCTCCCAGAAAAGACATCATGATTACATTGCGTTTGCCCAACCGATCGGCAAGCGGTCCACCGCAAAACGTGCCGACTGCACCTGCAGCCAAAAAAATAAACAGGTAAATTTGCGCCTCCTGAATCGTCAATCCATAGTTTTCAATCAAATGAAAAGCGTAAAAATTTGTCATTCCAGCTTGAAACCATGAACGGGCAAAAACAAGAAATACGAGCAACACAATGGAAAACATCAACAATTTGCGGGCCGGATGCTTCGTTTTTGCTTGCTCTCCGGTCATTTTTTTCGTTTTCTTCTTGGTTACCGGGTTTTGTTTGGCATACCAGCGGGCAATGTATACTAATAATCCAATTGCAATAGCAGCAACGATTGTGAACCAAAGCGCGCCAATTTGGCCGAGGGGAACGAGCAGGAGCGCGGTAATCACTGGTGCCAAGGCTTGCCCGCCATTGCCGCCAACTTGATAAATCGATTGGGCAAGCCCGCGGCGTCCGCCTGCTGCCATGTTCGCCACGCGCGACCCTTCGGGGTGAAACGTTGCTGAACCGATGCCGATGAAAATAACGGAGGCGACGATAAACCAAAAAGAGGGCGCGATCGCGAGCCCGAGGACGCCGACAAATGTAAAACATAATCCGATCGGCAATGCATAGGGCGATGGTCTTTGATCGGTGTACCAACCGACAAGCGGTTGCGCAAGTGAAGCTGTTGCGTTCAAGGCAAAGGCAACAATCCCCAGTTGCGTAAAGGTCAACCCCATGGAACCTTCCAATATGGGAAACATCGCGGGAACAACCGCTTGAATCGAATCATTTAATAAATGCACAAATCCAATCACAATGAGAATGCGATACATCGTTGGTTCAGGGAGCGCCGACGGTCGGGTCGTACCCATGTTCATTGCCATATTGATCACCATTTCACTAAAAAAGAAATATTCATTTAATCATGGCATAGGAATGGGGGGAATACAAATATTGTGAATCGAAAAAATAAAGTAGATGTACTATAACAAAAGTCTATATTTTAGAAGGGAAAAGGTAAATGAATTGACTTCATAAGTAAAATGTGTGATTTTATTATTAACAAGCAGTATATTTTGGTTACAGTAAGGAATGAGGGGGATAGTGATGGAGAATCAAACAGCTGTCGAAAGTAAGCCGAAAAGCGGCATGGCGACTGCTGCCTTCATATTGGGACTTGTAAACTTAATTTTTTGGTTAATCCCGATCTTGGGCTTCCCGATCGGCATTGTGGCGATCATTTTGGGTGCGCTCAGTTTAAAAGCCGCGAATCGATGGGCAGCAATTACTGGGATCGTGGTTGGGGCAATTACATTTATCCTAACGTTGATTAACGCAGTCCTTGGAGCTTTAATGTTTATGTAAACTATCAAGACCTTTCCCATCATTATTGGTGGGAATTTTCTTCGATGAAAAATTGGAAGCGAGAGGAGGTGGTGGGATTGGAACGAGAGAAACAAATCGAAATTCGAAAATTAACGATTCCAAGTGTTTTGAAGGCAACGAGCTATTTCTTGGTGATCCCGATTGCTTTGTCCGGAATTTTTGTGATTTTTTGGTCGTTATTTATAACGGTCCTGGAAGGTCCAATGGGGCTTATCGGCTTGCCGCTTTTCCTAATCGGAGTCATTTTTTATGTCGGTCTATATTTTGGAATTACGGCGCTCGTCACACTCATCTATAATTTGTTCGCGGGGAAGTTTGGCGGTTTGGTTATGACGGTTCGTGACGTCGATACACAAGGGTCGAATTATGAAAATCATATGGATGATGTATCACAAGTGTAGTTTGTCTAATAAAAAACCGATCTTCATAGTAACAAAGTGAAAATCGGTTTTTTCTTCGATGTAAAATTTATTTTTTTCAAATGATAATGTGTTATGATAAAAGTGGAACGAGCTTGAAAGAAAAGGAGTGCATGCTGATGTTAGCTTCTCTCACCCCTTTGGACTGGAAGCGAAGGGCGATCAAGTATTATCCGGAAAAAATAGCCGTCATTGATGAAGAAAAGCAGTTTACCTATAAGGAATTCGGGGAGCGTACTGACCGGCTTTCCGTAGCTTTGAATGAAGCAGGTATCCAACAAGGCGATCACGTTGCCGTTATGATTCCGAATACCCACTATATGCTCGAGAGTTTTTATGGTATTTGCCAGTTGGGTGCGGCAATGGTGCCGCTTAATTACCGATTATCCGCGGAAGATCTGGAATATATCATTAATCATAGCGATGCGAAAATGCTGATCGTCGATGAAGCGTTCACGGAGCCAATTGAGGAAATCAGGGAAAAGCTATCATTGGAAAAAATCATTATTATCTCTGTAGAAGGGCATTCTAATTACTTAGATGGGATCGTATATGAGGAATTTATCCGGTCCGTTCCATCAGATGCCGCGCCTCCCGAAGTGGCCATCGATGAAAACCAACTCCTAACCTTGAATTATACGAGTGGGACGACGTCCAAACCGAAAGGCGTCATGCTTACTCATCGCGCGAATTACATGAATGCCGCCAATTTTATGTATCATTTAAACGTTCGGCACGATGATATCTATTTGCACACGTTGCCGATGTTTCACGCTAATGGTTGGGGCGGTGTTTGGGCGATAACAGCAGCGGGGGCTACCCATGTATGTCTTCGGAAAGTCGATCCTCCGCACATTCTCGATTTGTTTGAAAATAAAAATATATCTCTTTTATGCGGTGCTCCAACGGTCATTAATATGCTCGTCAATGATCCAAAAGCAAAAGAAATCGACATCGCAACGAAGCCGCGGATGGCAACAGCAGGTGCGCCTCCGGCCGCAGCTCTTATCCAGAAAGCCCAAGACATTTTAGGATTGGACATGATACATGTTTACGGTTTAACGGAAACGTCTCCTTTCATTCTTTATTGTGAATGGAAAAAAGAATTCGACGATAAACCGGCTGAGGAACAAGCGGCCATAAAAGCGAGACAGGGCATTGAACTTGCGTTTAACGGGGAGACGAAAGTGGTTCGTGAGGACGGAGAAGAAGTAAATTGGGACGGAAATGAATTAGGCGAAATTGTCACCCGCGGGAACGTTGTCATGGAAGGATACTACAAGGCTCCGGAAAAAACAGAGGAAGCGATACGTGATGGTTGGTACCATACCGGTGATTTGGCGGTTACCCATCCGGATGGATTTATTGAAATCCGTGACCGGGCAAAGGACTTAATCATTTCCGGCGGTGAAAATATTTCTTCCACAGAGGTAGAAGGCGTGCTGTTTAAACACCCGGATATTATGGATGTAGCCGTTATAGCTGTTCCCGATGAAAAATGGGGCGAAATTCCGAAAGCCGTCGTTGTCCGGCAACCGGATACCCGTGTGACCGAAGAAAACGTGATTGCTTTTTGCCGCGAGAACCTCGCTCACTTTAAAGCGCCGAAAGCTGTCGAATTCGTGGAAAGCTTGCCGAAAACGGCAACCGGGAAGTTGCAAAAATTTCGTTTAAGAGAAGAGCATTGGCAAGGAGCGAAAAAAGTTAATTAGGGTCTATGAGGAGCCTTTTTCCCAAAAGGGGAGAAGGCTCATTTTCGTGCGTGAGCATTAGGAATATTTTAGTGAAAAAATTGATCGGCTTCGAAGTAGACTGGTCTGAGAGGAACAAGGGAAGCAAAGTAATCCCTCAGCCGGACATCGAGCTGATCCGAGAGGAACAAGGGAAGCAAAGTAATCCCTCAGCCGGACATCGAGCTGATCCGAGAGGAACAAGGGAAGCAAAGTAATCCCTCGCACGGACATCGAGCTGATCCGAAAGGAACAAGGAGAGCAAAGTAATCCTCCAGGCGGAGATCGAGTTGCTCCGAGAGGAACAAGGAGAGCAAAGTAATCCCTCAGGCGGAGGTCGAGTTGCTCCGAGAGGAACAAGGGAAGCAAAGCAATCCCTGAGCCGGACAACGAGTTGCTCCGAGAGGAACAAGGAAAAGCAGAGTGATGTCCCGCCCCTCTCAAAATGGGTATGATAACTTAAAGGAGGAAATCTAAAATCAGATGGAGTAGTTTTAGCGATAAAGAACAGAACAGCAACCGCGTGACTCAGAGCAGGTTCACTGTTCCTTTGACCGAAAACTACCATGCATTTGACTTCTTGTCCAACTAAAAGATTAACGCTTCAATTCGATCCCATACCCGGTCGCTTGTAGAATTGCGTCTTCTACCCTTTGTGCTTCATCCGGATCGGTTGCTTCGCCTACTTTTAAACCAAGGATGCTCTGTTCACGATGAATCGAGGGGTTTTTCTTTAACGCCCACGACGCGGGTATGCGGGCAACGGCTTCTTTTATAATTTCATTTTGTTTCGGGTTTTCGGCATACGTGACCGGAAAACCAGTTCGATAGGAAAGTTCCTCCAGATCAACCTCATGCCGCTTGGCCACTTCCGGTGAAATAAAGTGCACTTCCAACACGCTGTCGTCGCCCTGGCCTTTGAAACTGATTTTGTAGAGCGTGATGTCTCGATCCTCCGCCCAGCGCTTCGTTTCCTCCCTTGCTTCATTATTTTCCATCCGCACGCTTCGATCCGTGACCTTAAAGAGATCGTTCGATTGCGTCGGACCAGCTGCTTCAGAACCTTTTTCCTGAAAATAAAAACCGGTACGCTGCTTGAATCGTTCGGCGATTTCCATGACATCGCTAGTTTCCGGGAGGGTTGCGCGAACGGTTTTTTCTTGTAAGTGGAGGGAGAAACTTTCGGGTTCGCCGTTCTCGGTAAGGTCTGAGAGTACCTGAAACAGCAAATCTTGCCTTGTTGAAGGGGAAATGACAACCTCCCAACCTGTTTGATCGGCGATGGATGAGGTCATTCGTTCTTTTTGTTTATCCGTGTAAGCATCCGGAAAAGCGAAGTAGAGCGTCAGTGTTTCCCCTAACTGATCGGCCCCACAACGTGTGAAATCAGGCTCATCCGCTAGGGCTCCCCGCGCAATATCCATTGCCTTCGCCGCGTTCATTTTCCTACCCTGCATAGGTAGCGTTCCATGTTGCGCCTGAGCCATAAAATCATCATCAAGTTTGTATTCTATTTGTCCCGATTGCCCGTCTCTTTTATGTTCAGTAGGTAGCGCCTGTAAAGCGAGGGCTAATACGAGCCGTTCTTCGAGTGAATCATGTACGGCGACATGACGTAACAAACCTTGAAATGTGTAGATTCCTTCAGGCGCGTGGCTCCATTGTAAAGCTTTCATTTCTTGGCGATTAAAATCAAGCAGCGGCTGCAGCGACTCCCGGACGTCGTCAATTGTGCGCGTTGTTTGCCCTAAGGCTTGTATGAGTTGGTGAGGTTGAATTTTTACAGGCTTTCCTTTGAGCGTTTGCGAAAACAAAACGTTCGTTTTCGGATGAACGCCAGTGCACAGGGCTACTTTGAGCGGGTCATCGTCTTCGGGTTCATAAAGGATAAATTGCCCATTTAAGGATCGCAACGCCTCATGTTCCTTGTTTGGTTTATAACGTTTGCCTTTGATGCCTTTTTTCGAATCACGGAGTTCAAACGGATAGTTGTCTCCGTTTTCAACGAGGGTAGGGCTGTACCGTTCGTCTAGCAAGTCGGACAAAGCTGTTCGCGCGTCGTCATCACCGTGAACGAGAAGGGTATGCGTCGGTGCCAACTGCTGAATGAACAATTGCATTTCCGAAGCATCGGCGTGAGCAGACAGGCCGTACTTGCTAATGCGGGCTTTTGCTTCATAAGGCGTTCCGTTAATCGAAAGTTCCTCCGTTTTTCCTTCCGCAACATCCAGCAACGCTTTCCCTGGACTTTCTTCATCCTGATAGCCAGTGAGAAGCACAGCGTTTTTATCGTTTCCGATGAGTTGCTCCGCGTACCAACTGCTCGCGCCTCCGGTCAGCATGCCGGAAGACGCCACGATGCAGGCAGGCTTGCCTTGCAAGATCGCCTCGCGCTCCTTCGGATGAACCGCTTGACAACGTCCTTCTTTTAAGAAAACATCCCCTTCCCGATAAACACGATGGGCAAGGTTTCCTTTTAAAAATTGCGGGTATTGGCGGTATACGCGACTCACTGGTGTCACGAGACCGTCGACGTAGATCGGAAACTCGGGAATTAATCCTTTATCCATGTAATCTTGCAGCACGAGTAATACTTCTTGGGCGCGACCGAGCGCAAACGCAGGTACAAGCGCAAAACCACCGCCGGCGATAACTTCTGCCACGTGTTCGGCAAGCCGTTTTTCTTCGGTGTGGCGGTCCGTGTGGGCCCGGTTCCCATAGGTAGACTCCATGATGACGACATCAGGCTTTAAATGGCGCGGCACATTGGCGCCGGAAATCGTCCTCCCGGCTTTAAAGCTAAGATCGCCGGAGACGAGCAGTTCCGCGCCCCCACCCATTAGCGAGAACATCACCGCGCCCAGAATATGGCCTGCTTGATGGCTTTCAATGCGCAATTCTCCGATGCGAAGCGTGTTATTCGCGGGAATCTCTAGCATGGCAGCGAGCAGCGCTTCGACCTGGTCTTCAGAGTATGGCGGTATCGTTTCTTCCCGTCGGCTGCGTTCCTCGATAATTTTTAACGAGTCCTTCATCATGATACGCATAAGCGCGATCGTAGGAGCTGTTGCGTATATCGGTGCTTCCGGAAAAAGCTTATGTATAAGGGGTAGCGCCCCGATATGATCGGCGTGCGCGTGGGTAACGAGAATCGCTTGCGGTCGCGGCAAATCTTCAAGCATCCCGAGCGCCGGCAATAATTGTTCGCCCTGCATGCGCATCCCCGCGTCAATTAAGATTGACGTTTCCGCCATCTCAATATGCAAGCAGGAAGCGCCGACCTCGTTACCTCCCCCAAGGACGGTTACGTTCATTTGATCACCTCTCTACCAGTCTATCATATTCACCGGATCGCTTCGGCTTAAGAATTCGATTGATTCGATGAAGTTGTCGTTACCGCTATGGCCGCGATGACGCTTACTTCAATAGCCTGAATCGTTTCTTTCACCGCCTTGGAAACCGGGAGATTTTTATTGACGTGTTTGAGCTGTTTCTGGGCAGCTTGTGCTTCTTTGCCGGTCGGATAAACAATGGAAAGCAATTTGCTTGCCTCGATGAGTGACAAAAGCACAATATAGCGCTCGTCTCCTTGATTGAACGGGGTGCCCGCTTCCCCTTTATGGAGGATTTCCGTAAACGAATCTCGTAAATGTCCAAGGTGATTGGGATCGTTTATTTGATAGTTTTGGCTAGTGAATAGCCCCAAGATCTTTTTTTCTTCGATCGTGATTTGACCATCGTTTTCCAAATGTTGCGCGACAATTTTTTGTATCTGTTTGAATTCTGACTTGAGTTTTGACACCCAGTGCTTGGGCGTCATCGGTCTTTTCTGTTTCTGAATCATCACGATTGTTTCCTGAAGCAATGGATGGTCAGCTTGATCATTAATGACGACGATTTTCTTTTTCCGTAACTCGACATTGGCACGCAGCATCAATTCAGCAAGAAACGCACCGCTAAGGCTGTAGGGCAAGGCGTTGCTGCTTCGTGCATAAGGCCTTCCATTTTTAGGGTTAATGGCGGTGAGCAGCAGTTGTTCGGCTAACGTTGGCATAAATGTCGCTCCTTTCGATTTAATTGGTGATAAATCGGGTACAATTACCAAAAGGGGGAGTGAGAATGTATAAAAAAATTCTAGTAGCCGTTGATGGATCTGTCCAGTCTGAACAGGCCCTGGAAAAAGCGATTGCAATGGCTAAGCTTCACGATGCTTATCTTTTCATTGCCCATGTGATTGATCTTCGTAATTTTTCGTCGCATGCCTATAACCAGCAAGGCGTCTTTACTGATTCCGAGACGAAAGAAATGTTGGAAAAATACAAAAATAAGGCTGTTCAAGCGGGAATGAAAAATGTCCAAACCATTCTCAGTTCCGGCAACCCACGTGTCAAACTATCCAGGAATTTATTATCTGAGTATAACATTGATTTGTTGATCACCGGCTCTACCGGACGCAACGCCTTCGAACGCATGCTCATCGGAAGTGTGGCAGAAGCATGCGTCAGGCACGCGCCGTGTGATGTGTTTACGGTTAAGAGTGGGGTAGGGGAGTGAAAATGCCAGATTTCAGTTATCGAAGCTAAAGAATGAGGGTGAAAACATTGTAAGAAATAAACGCTTTATATCGAAAACGAAGAACCAATATTATCACAGAAACATGTGTGTTAGGAAAAAAGATGCTTACCAATTGAATGCAAGCCTTAAATACAACAAAGCGTTAAAGGGACCTCACTACACTCAAGCAAAATATCAGATAATAGACTTAATGTTTTTCTTGCAACATCCGAGAAGTTGTATGCAAAGGGAAATAACGAAGCTATGGATTGCGCGATGGTGTGTAACATAATATTGCATCAGTCGATACAGTAGAAAGAAAAAGCAGCTACCCCTGAGATCTGGATTCTCTAGGTAACCACTTCACTTCAAAAGTGAACGCATATCTCTGCAGGATGGCGTTCTATTGGGAGACCGTTGGTGGGACAGCACCTTCGGTCTTTTTAGTGTATTGCCATGGAACCGCATTGAGTGTGAATTAATCCTGTAGTTCCTCTTCCAATACGAAAAGAATCATGTCATAGTCATGTCCATAGCTTGATTTGGCATCTTCCAGAATCTCCTCGCCTTGATTGTCAAGTTCAAGCTCCTGGATTTCTTCGTAAGCCTCCATTTGCACACGATGATAAAATTTAATCCCATTAAAATCATAACCATATTGGTCAAAGGCTTCTTTTAAAACAGCTTCCTGTGCTTCATTATCAATTTCGAGGGACGCTAATTCCTCATAAGTCTCTGTTTCAGCTTCAATGGTGAACGCTTCCAATTCATCTTCATCATCATCCTCGGCAATAGATTCGGCATATGCTTTTATACCGTCCTCTACTTCAGATTCATCAAGTTTTGCAATGACGTTCGTGAATGATGATGAATCATCGTCATTGGCATCATTATCAGATTCCTCAGCAACATCTTCAGACTCATTGTTATTCTGGTTCTCTTCCTCAGTCTGCTCCTCTTGCTCCACAGGCGAACAAGCCATTAAACCCAACGAAGAAACGAAAGCAATAGCTATTGCTAATGAAAACTTCTTCAACAGAAATCACCCCCTCTATTTTTTGTCCGTGAATTGCAATATTATTTAGTATTCTACCTGAAAACACTATTATGCTAAAATAAGGGAGATCTGTAACTATCGATTACAGTGGCTATAGTACTTAGAATTATTGATGTTAGATTTAAGAAAAGTTGTTACAATGATTGTTAAACATGATCGGAGGAGCAAATGAAAAAGAATATTCACGTTGTTGGCGCAGTGATTGAGCAGGATGGCAAGATTTTATGTGCGCAAAGAGGTGACACAAAAACACTTCCTTTAAAATGGGAATTTCCCGGAGGCAAGATCGAGAAAGGCGAGACACCACAGCAAGCGTTGCACCGGGAAATTACTGAAGAAATGAACTGTAAGATTAACATTGGTGCCCACATTGATACGACGGTTTACGAATATGATTTTGGCGTTGTGCACTTAAGCACTTTTTATTGTAGTCTCGTCGCAGGGACGCCTATATTAACTGAACATGTTGCGATGGAATGGCTGCATCGATCAGAACTTTCGTCTTTAGATTGGGCGCCAGCAGACATCCCCGCCATTGATAAAATAAAAAATCAGTAATAGTAGTGTGATGCTAATTATGGAACATTTTATTGAAAACTTGGAGAGATCATTACATAGAGGATTCATAGATCAACAGTATTACAAGTCAGGAAGCTATCAACCTCAGCTACTTGTGAATAATACAAAGACAAACGAAAATGTTGTAACATCGCTAACTGCAGAACTCAATAGTAGTTATTCATTCCTATTTTCGGTCGCTTTTATAACGGAAAGTGGCCTTGCTTTACTTAAATCACAGTTGTTTGATTTGCAGCTCAAAGGAATAAAGGGCCGGATGTTAACTTCCACGTATCTAAGCTTTAACAAACCCAAGGTTTTTAAGGAATTATTGAAGCTAAAGAATGTAGAAGTGAGATTGACTGATGTTGAAGGATTCCATGCTAAGGGCTATATTTTCGAACGTAAAGATCATTATTCTCTAATTGTTGGGAGTTCCAATTTAACTGCAACAGCATTAAAGGTAAATCATGAGTGGAACATCAAATTGACATCTCACGGAAATGGTGAGATTATTTACCACTTCATGAATCAATTTGAGGAGGTTTGGGAGGAAGCTCATCCGTTAACTGAGATTTGGATTGATACATATGAGCAAGCATATGAGCCGCCCAATTTTCAAAACGAAGTTAATAAAGTACAGGAGTTGCCTGGGTTATATCAAACAAACTCGGTAAGAAAATCTCTTGAAATAGAACCAAATGAAATGCAAACTGCTGCGCTAGATGGAATTCAGCAAGTTCGTAATGCGGGGCATGATAAAGCGTTAATCATTTCAGCCACGGGCACGGGAAAAACTTATCTTGCCGGTTTTGATGTAAGGTCTTTCAACCCAAGAAGAATGCTGTTTATTGTCCATCGGGAACAGATATTATTAAAAGCGAAAGATGATTTTCAAAGGATATTAGGAGGTTGTGATAAAGATTTTGGAGTTATGACAGGTTCTTCTAAACAAGTTGACGGGAAATATATTTTTGCAACTGTGCAGACGCTTGTAAAAAACAGTATTTTACAAGCGTTTGACCCAGAAGCTTTTGATTACATTTTAATTGATGAAGTACATAAAGCCGGTGCCAAATCGTATCAGGATGTTATCAATTATTTCAACCCGAAATTCCTCCTTGGTATGACGGCAACGCCAGAGCGAACAGATGACTATAATCTGTATGCTCTATTTGATTATAATGTCGCTTACGAGATTCGCCTTCAAGAAGCTCTTGAAGAAGATATGCTTTGTCCTTTTCATTATTTTGGTGTTACCGATTTGGAACATAATGGAGCTACTATTGATGACGTGACACTTACTTCGAAACTTGTCTCAGATGAAAGGGTTCACCATCTTATAGACAAAGTCCAATACTATGGGTTTTCTGGAGATAAAGTAAGAGGTTTGATTTTTTGCAGTAAAAGAGGTGAGGCGAAGGAGCTGTCTGCTCAACTGAATGAACATGGCTATAAAACACAAGCTTTGACAGGGGAGGCTGCTCAAAAATCACGGGAGCATTACGTCAGGTCGTTAGAAAATGGGGAACTTGATTACTTAATCACTGTTGATATTTTCAATGAAGGTGTGGATATCCCAGCTGTAAATCAAGTCGTTATGTTACGCGAAACTCAGTCCAGTATTATTTTTATTCAACAGTTAGGAAGAGGTCTTCGAAAGCATGAATCCAAGGACTTTGTCACGATCATTGATTTCATTGGTAATTACGAGAACAATTATTTAATTCCTGTCGCGTTATCGGGGGACCAATCACAGAATAAAGATAATATTCGACGTCGAACGAAGGACACAAGCTATATCAAAGGTGTTTCATCTATCAATTTTGAAGAGATTGCAAAAGAGAGGATCTACAAGTCGATAAATAAAGCGACACTTACAGCGCAAAAAATTTTTAATGAAGCTTTCGTTGAACTAAAGAAACGAATTGGAAGAACACCGCTCTTGCATGATTTTATGTTGAATCATTCAATTGACCCAGTTGTGATCGTTAACAAACATAAAAACTATCATCAATTTTTATTAAAAATGAAAGAAGAGACAGCTGGATTAACCACGTATGAAGAACAAGTATTAACGATGTTTTCCTTAGAGATTTTAGACGGAAAGCGATTGCACGAGGTTATTTTATTAGAGCGCATGCTCCAGTACGGTTCTGTTCACATTGATGATTTTCGTCAAAGGATTATTCAATTGGGAGGGGAGTCCGATGATGACACGATTGCATCTATGCAACGAATATTTGATTTGTCTTTCTTCTCTGCGAAAGATGAAAAAAATATGGTGGAATCCCGCTGATTAACGTATCAACAGAGAACCGGTACGTATGGAATGATGCAATTCATACAAGCTTGAATGAAAATGAGTATTTTCGCCAATTGTTCGTCGATATCATTGAAAGCGCAAAGCGAAAAAACGAAAGCTATGACAATGCTCAACGATTAACGTTGTATGAAAAATATTCACGAAAGGACGCCTGTAAGTTATTGAATTGGAAAAATGACGAAAGCTCAACTTTATACGGTTACAAAACGAAACACCATACTTGTCCGATTTTCGTGACATATCATAAACATGACGATGTTGAAGCAAGCATTAGTTATCAAGAGGCGTTCCTTAATCGAAATGTTCTCCGATGGAGTACAAGAAGCCAACGAACATTAGCATCAAAGGAAGTTCAGGAGATTATTCACGCTGTTGAAAACAATATTAGCCTACACTTATTCGTTAAAAAAGATGATGATGAGGGTAGAGACTTTTATTATTTAGGAGAAGCAGCGTGTGAGAAAAAGAGTGTGGAAGAAGGGTCTATGCTAGATAAAAATGCTAAAAAACTTCCAGTCGTTCACATGAACTTATTGTTGGAAAATCCAGTGGAACGTCATTTGTATGATTATCTCGTTAGCGGGGAGGGTGACGAATAATAGGTCCCTGGGTTTTCCCAGGGATTTTGACTGTCTCGGGTCGCCCCATGTCACCCCAAGTAGATGATTGAATTCAATCAAATAATTTTACAATGAACATGGGAAAAGATTAATTACTACACGACGGGCAGCACATATGAAAAACTATTGCCGTTTGTAGGGGTTGTGGTTTGATTGCCACGACCATGGCCTATACAGATGAAGGTGTTGATACACCTACAGAAAGAACTGGGGAAGAAGGGACAAGTGAAGGAGAGATCGTAAATGACGCACCGAAAATTTATACCGTGAACACGGATTTTGCCGTAGGCCTTTCGGACAACGTTGAAGATTTTGTCTTGCAACCGAACGGGCTTTTCATGTTGGAAAATACCACGTTATCAGATGATGCGGAAGGAGCAGGTTATTAAAGGATGGACCGTGAAACAAACATGACAGCTGTAAATCCTTGAGTGGCTTATCAGCTGTCATGTTATGGTATGGAGATAAGGGATGTGATAATGGAGCAGCCATTCACAATCACTCAAAAAATCTTGCAAATTTCAAAAAATATTATCTACAACATATAACGATTCAATAAATTCATGTTATTCATTAATGCTTTACAATATTTGTTAATCGTAACCTCATCAGCTTTAATGGACATTATGCCGATAACTGTATTCATGAGGTGAGTATGATCTAAATGATTGAAAAGATGCTGCCATGTTTCATCGCGTATGAGGAAATATTCATTCGCATTGATGAGCATGCGTATCTTTGCATCATCTGCATGGTCATGAAAACGATCATATTTCATCTTGTTATTTTCCAAGTCTTCTGTGACAAAGTCTTTTAATCGTTTTAACCCTTCTTCAATAGCAGGGTGAACGCTATCCCCTTCGCGCCATTGGAGAAGATCTTCAAGGTTTTCAATCGTGTAGCGCGTTTTATCATCATGAACCGTGCCGCTGCCCTTACGGAAACGCGATAAAAGTTCATCCAATTCATCGTCATTTTCATTTTGCTCTATCCGAGACTCTTTCAAAACAGGCGCTATATCAATACGATCGCCCAACTTTTTTTGTAAAATAGCGCTGACGTCTTCATATGAAAGGTTTGATTTCATACGTTCCTGGAACCCTGCTGCCCGCAAAAATGTTTTTCCAAATTGGGCATCGACCGTCTCAGGTTCTTCATCATCGGGATCATTGAACGTCAAAGGGATTTCGTTGCTACTTTCATCGGCGCCCCATTCCATAGTCAAAATCGCTTCAGCAAAAACCTTCGGATCATACCGGCAACCATCGTCATCCAGCACACAGATGTCACAAGCGTCTTCGATGCTGAAACCGAGATTCAAAAAACGGCTAAGTTCCATCTTGAAACCAATCTGTTCGATATTGTAATGTTTGAATCCTTTTAAAAAATAAAATCTTATTGTTTCCGGTTGAAAATGTTTCCTGATAACATCTCCGAGATGCACGTCTTCGCCGTGCATCGTCATGGACATGAATGTTTCCAACGCGGCCTCGTTATCATCTGGTAAAATTGCTTTGATGCGAAGCAATAATTTTTCATTATTGGCTCTTTCTGTTAGTTGAATGGGTTTGTTAAGAATGGAGTTCGCCCAGTCAATGGCTTTTTGCATTTGCGCGATGGATATGTCGCCTTTAACCATCGCATGTTTAGGGAAGCGGCTTTCTATTAGACAAGCGATTGCCAGCAAATAGATATGGAAGGGAAACCCTTGCGTCTTGTTACCAAAGACCGTTACGTTGTTGACAGGAATTTCTGTTCCTTCTTGTTCGATTGATTTGACCAAAATATCATTGTGGCCGTCATTACCCCGTGCTTTTTTTCGATAACAGGCAAGATTCCTGAATAGACTAAACGATTCTGCCGACTGCATGGAGGGATAATCTCCGAAGACGTGCCACCCGAGTTGCCGGCGATAATCGTGATCAAAATCCATTTCCAGTTCTTTGGCGCGATGCCCGTATCTCCAAATGACGCCGTGAGTCTCCGTGTCCACTGTGTTATCCAAAAAAGGATAAGCATCAATGAGTTGCAACGATTCTTCATACACGTCTTCCCATTCGTCAGGATCAATCTCATTTGGCAAAATATCCATAAAAATATAGACGCCCATCTTGTTTCCCGCCTTTCTTCGATTTGTTTTTCAGGCTTGGGGAGTTGCACAACAATTCCATCGAATAAATATAAAAAATATTAAGAAATAAAAGGGTCTTTAACCTATGGGGATTAGACATATGGTCTTTTAGTCATTATACCATAAAATAATTATTTGGCGTATGATATTTTCGAAAATGTGAACATTTTGTGCTATAGGCATAAAAATGGGGCTAGGTTCACGCCTTGTTTTGTACTACCTTCAACATTCATTTCCACGGATCAATATCGCTTCTATTCGTCGATTATTCGTTTTTATGTTCCCCAAAATAATTATGAACTGTTGCGAAACCCATGGAAAAATAAAAAGGATGTTGAGCACATCGTGTTTTGTTGCACTTGCGGACTCAGTTGGCGCTCGGCAACCATGATGAGTTCGCAAACCTCGATCCTGAGGACTCATTTGGATCCTGTACAACACAAGGAGTCTTCAAAGCCCAATATTAAGACCTAATCTGATGCTGAGCATTGGGGTCCATTTTATATGCTGGAGGTCTTTTTGGGGGAATTTCTTTTCGCGTTTCAGTCATCCCTTGTATGCCAAGATCTTTGAGACAGCGCAATTAGCTCGAAAATGTGAGATGCACGAAAAACTCCCCGGGCATTCACCCGGGGAGTCAACCTCACACCATCACCTTGCACATATCATTCGTAAATTCCACCGGGTCTTCCACCGGCAGGCCTTCAATCAGTAGGGCTTGGTTGTATAACAAATTGGTATAAAGCGCCAATTTGTCTTTGTCATTGTCGTAAGCGTCTTGCAGGGATTTGAATACGTCATGGTTGACGTTGATCTCCAGGACTTTTTCGGCGCTGATGCCCTGGTTATTGGGCATGCTTTGCAGGACTTTTTCCATTTCAATGGATATTTCGCCGTCTGACGCCAGGACGACGGGGTGGGATTTTAGTCTTTTTGATGCCCGTACGTCGCTCACTTTGTCAGAGATCGCCTCCTTCATGGCAGCGAAGACTTCTTTGTTTTCTTTTTCCTCTTCTTCCGTATTGTCGTCTTCGTTTTCAATGTCGAGGTCGCTGCTTGAGACGGATTTGAATTCTTTTTCCTTGTAATTCATGAGCATTTTGATCGCGAACTCGTCCACTTCTTCGGTGAAGTAGAGGATCTCATACCCTTTGTCAGCAACTAATTCGGTTTGCGGCAACTTGTCGATTTTTTCATAGCTGTCGCCGCTCGCGTAGTAGATGTACGTTTGATCTTCGGGCATGCGGGAAACATATTCGTCCAGCGTGACTAGTTTTTTCTCGGTAGATGAATAGAACATCAACAAATCTTGCAGATCTTCTTTGTTCATGCCGAAATCATTGTAAACGCCAAACTTCAATTGCCGTCCGAAGGCATTGTAAAACTTCTCATAGTTTTCCCGTTCATTTTTGAGCATCGTTTGCAGGTTGCTTTTAATTTTGTTCTTAATGTTTTTCGCGATCGTTTTTAATTGGCGATCGTGTTGCAACATTTCCCTGGAAATATTAAGCGACAGATCTTCGGAGTCGACCATGCCTTTAACGAACCCGAAATAATCCGGAAGCAAGTCCGCGCTTTTGTTCATAATGAGGACGCCGCTGGAGTACAATTCCAAGCCTTTCTCAAAGTCGGCTGTGTAATAATCGGGCGGTGCGCTTTCCGGGATGAAAAGAATGGCGTCGTAACGGATCGATCCATCCACGTTAATATGGATGTGCTTGAGCGGTTTGTCGAAGCCGTATCGTTTTTCGGCATAAAAATTCTCGTAGTCTTCATCCGTTAATTCACTTTTGTTCTTTTTCCAGATCGGTACCATGTTATTGACCGTCTGTTCTTCCTGATACTCTTCGTATTCATCCTCGTCGTCTTCTTTCGGTTGCTGCACGGTGACGTCCATCTTGATTGGATAGCGAATGAAATCGGAGTATTTTTTTATCACTGTTTTTAAGCCTTGTTCTTCAAGAAAATCATCATAATTTTCTTCTTCGCCATTGTCCTTGATTTTCAAAATAATGTCGGTGCCGACGGTTTCTTTTTCATAAGGCTCGATCGAGTAACCGTCCGTGCCTTTGGATTCCCATTTGTACGCTTCATCGCTATCCAAGGATTTGCTGATGACGGTGACTTGGTCAGCGACCATAAACGAAGAATAGAAGCCGACGCCAAACTGGCCGATGATGTCATGCCCGTCTTGCAATTCGGTTTCATTTTTGAACGCCAACGAACCGCTTTTGGCAATAACACCGAGATTGTCTTCCATTTCATCCTTTGTCATGCCAATGCCGGTATCGGAAATGTGCAGCGTTCGGTTCTCTTTGTCAGGCGTCACCTTTATGTAGTATTGATCTTTGTCAAAGGTCAAGGAATCATCGGTTAACGCACGGTAATAAATCTTGTCAATGGCATCGCTGGCGTTTGACATTAATTCCCGTAAAAAAATCTCTTTATGCGAATAAATGGAGTTGATCATCAGTTCCAACAATCGTTTCGATTCTGCTTTGAATTCTGTTTTTGCCATGAAAATGCTCCTTTCAAAAAGTTAGCATTCAGTGGTCTTGAGTGCTAACTTTATTATTTAGCATTTGGGCGTTGCTTGTCAATAGAGCTTGCTGGAAATTGTTAAGGGATGGCCCCTGCTTTATCATAGACAGGCTTAAGTGGTAGAATGGGAATAAAAGAGCGGTTAGTGGAGGAGATGGAAACCCTAGATGTTTAAAATAAACCAAGATAGTTTGCATCCGGATTATATTTTTCAAGCCGTGGACAACCCGCGGACATATACGCGCGGCGAAAATTATTATTACAATGATCGCGTGGGACCTGTGTCTTTTTTTCAGCATGAGAAAACGACAAAAGCTGCGGTCCATGGGTCAAGAAGCTATCAATGCCAAGCGATATTTCAACGCAATGGGGATTTGGACCGATTAAGCTGTTCTTGCCCTGCATTTGATTCCTATGCGGGGATATGTAAACATCTTGTCGCGTTTTTGTTGGAACTTGACGAATTGATGTCTACGGAGGAATATGGACATAAATATGGTGCTAGCCAAGGACATCAAATGATCGATGTTTTTAAAGAGGCGTTTAAGCCTGAAAAGCCAGCTGCTATCATGGAAAAAGATACACTCGATGTTCGTTATGAGCTGGATTGTAACGTCCATCCGTTTTCCGGTATCGTCCAAGACATTTCAGTCCGCCTGCGTGCCGGCGTGAATCGTCCATATGTCGTAAAAAATATTAAACGGTTTATTGACGACGTGCAAATGGGGAAAGACCATTTCTTTACGAAAAAATTTACTTATCAACCGGAAAATCACCAATTGGCTGAAAAAGACCGGGAAGTGTTGGATTTGTTATGGAAAATAAGCAAAAGCGAACCTTCTGCTTATTCCATCTATAGACACGAGCGTGAACTCGACATCCCCGATCTGATGGTTCCGGATCTATTCGAGTTGCTGGAAGGCCGTCACGTCGATATCATTTCGGGGCATGCGTCGGAAACCGTCATGGTCGATGCCTTCCACCCCGACGCACGGCTTGAATTTTTGTTGCAAAAAAGTTCGGACGAAGATGCGGTCGAGCTACATTTAAAGGAAGGAAACCATCTATTTTTCTCTACGGATCATCAGCTTGTGCAAAACGGAGAAAAACTTTGTCGATTGAATCAAGAGCAAGCAACGATTATTCAAAAGCTACTAAGCACCTCGGAGTGGGGCGGGGCATTGACTCGTTTTTCGCCCGAAGACATGGAACCTTTTTGTTCATACGTACTGCCGAAGCTAAAAGAAATCGCGGCGGTTGAAATGGATGAAGCGTTAACGGATGTGATCCGGCAGTATCCGTTGAATGCGAAAATGAAGATTGAGTATAGCGAAGAAGTCCTCAGTGCCCTTGTAACGTTTCAATACGGGGACATGGAGATCAATCCATATGGGGAACAAGGGCACGATGAGGATATAACGGCGATCATTGTGCGCGATGTGGAAACAGAGGCAACGATTGAATCGCTGCTCGATCGAATTCCGTTCACACAATCGGATGGTAAGCTTGTGCTCGATGATGAAGAAGAAATGGCCGCGTTTCTTTTTGAGGAATTGCCACTGCTGCAAGACTATATTGATATTTATACGACGGCGACCGTCAGGCAAATGATCGCTCCCCTCGAGAAAAAACCGAGCGTGTCCCTTTCAACGAACGAGGAAACAAATTGGCTTGATGTTTCTTTTTCCGTGGAGGGCATTCCGTCCGATGAAGTGGAGCAAGTGCTTGAAGCGCTAAAAAAGAATCAGACGTATTATCGCCTTCCGAGCGGAGCTTTTCTTCATCTACAAGGGGAAGAGTTCGGGAACGTAAAAAATGCCGTTGATCATTTCGCACCAGAAAAAGGGACATTGAAAGAAGAAATGAAAGTTCCCCTTTATCAGGCACTTTCCCTGGAGGATGAAAAGGCGCAGTCATTTAAGCTGTCCGCTTCCTTGCGGCAATTAATGAATGATGTCCAAAAGCCGGATTTTGTTGATGCTGATCCTCCGGAAGCGATCAACGCCTCGCTCCGGGAATACCAATTAACCGGCTTTCGTTGGCTAAAAACGTTATCCCATTTCGGGCTCGGCGGAATATTGGCCGATGATATGGGCCTTGGCAAGACGTTGCAAACCATTACGTATTTGCAAGCGTTGACGGATGAAAACCCGAATATGCGGGCGCTTATCATCACACCCGCGAGTTTGAGTTATAATTGGGAAAAAGAATTCCAGCGTTTTGCTCCCGAAATGGATACCGTGGTTATCGCGGGACCGAAAGCGGAAAGACAAAAAAAGTTGGAGCAAAGTTCGGAAGCGCAAGTGCTGATTACATCTTATCCACTCATTCAACGGGAGGCGGATATCTACCAATCCGAACCCTTTGATGCCCTGATCTTGGATGAAGCCCAGGCTATCAAAAATCAAGCGTCGAAGACAGCACAAGCCGTACGCTCGCTACAAAAAGCCAGCGCGTTTGCCCTGACGGGAACGCCGATTGAAAATCGCCTTGACGAACTCTATTCTATTTTTAATACGCTCCTTCCGGGCATTTTAGGATCGAAAAAAGCCTTTAAGGCGATGGAAAACGATGAAATTTCCAAACGCGTGCGCCCCTTTATATTGCGGCGCATGAAAAAGGATGTTCTCACGGAATTGCCTGAAAAGGACGAGCAGGTGCAGTACACGAACCTCACCGATGATCAGAAAAAGCTCTACGTGGCTCAAGTCAATCGATTGGCAAAGGATGTGGATTCGGCCATCGATGGAGATCAATTTCAGGAACAGCGCATGCAAATTCTTGCCGGTTTAACGAAGCTGCGCCAAATTTGTTGCCATCCTCAGCTTGTTTTGCCGGATGAGAGCTATAAATCCGGGAAATTCGAACGGTTATTGGAATACGTGGATGAAGGGCTCGCTTCAGGACGGCGCATGGTCATCTTTTCCCAGTTTACATCGATGCTTTCCATGATCCGGGCGGCTTTTGACGAGCGGGGCTGGTTGTATCATTACTTGGACGGCCAAACGCCTGCAAAGGACCGGCTTGCGCTCACCGAACGTTTTAATGAAGGGGAACACTCCCTCTTTTTAGTGTCGATGAAAGCCGGTGGCACTGGTTTGAATTTAACCGGCGGCGACACCGTTATCCTTTTTGACACGTGGTGGAACCCGGCCGTGGAGCAGCAAGCGGCGGATCGCGTCCACCGCTTTGGGCAAGAGAACAATGTTCAGGTGATTAAATTGATTACATCTGGAACGATTGAAGAAAAGATGCTGGAGATGCAAGAGCAAAAAAAAGCGCTCGTGGAAGAAGTCATCCAACCGGGCGAGCAACAGCTCACGAGCTTACGGCCGGAAGATGTGAAAGAGTTATTGAGCGTGTGAAAGGTAGCCCCTTGCCGGTTTGGCGAGGGGCTTGGCCGTTAGAGACACGAGTGGGGCAGGAGATCGGGTGCATGGAGGGTGAAGACGGGGGAACGTTACACGTTTGGGCGCCGGTGGGGCATGGAGCCCGAAAGTCGGCTATCCCCGCGATTTCGGTCGTCATGAATGGGTTATGGAGCCCGAAAATTAGCGAGTCCCGCAAATTCGGTCGTCATGAGCGGGTTATGGAGTCCGAAATTGAGTTGACACCGCGATTTCAGTCGCCATGAATGGGTCATGGAGCCCGAAACTGATCCACCCCCCACACCCACGGTCGCCATGAACAAGCCGCAAGCAAGAATAATGGTCCGCCGGTCACTCTTCTCGAAACAATTCTTTCTCGCGCCATTTTCCGAACCGATAATACAGGTAAGCAGCCAAACTGCCCAGCATAAAGCTTACGCCCATGCCAAACGCGATGCCTATATCCCCGAATAAACTTGAGAACAAATTCGTCAGGGGATAACGCAATACCCAAAAAGAGATGATATTCAACACGAGCACTTGATACATCGCGCCCGATGCACGCACGATCCCGTTCAAAACAAAATTAATGCCGAGAAACGGATAACATAGCGCGACGATTTGCAAATATCTCGTGCCAAACGCCACAGCTTCCTCGTCCTGGATGAACATTTGGATGCCGTACTCGGCGAAGATGACAATAATCAAGCCGATCCCGATCATTACGGCAAAATTATACATTACTGCATATTTTGTGATCGCGGTTACACGCGACCAATATCCAACGCCGATGTTTTGCCCGGCCATGCTGTTCACCGCTGTTCCGAGCGCCATTGCCGGAAGCATGATCAAGCTATCCAACCGTTGCGCAGCGCTAAAACCGGCGACGACATCTTCTCCGAATGTCGTAACTACACTCATAATCGCAGCCACACCTGCGGAGATGACGGCCATCTGCAGCCCCGAAGGAATGCCAAGGTTCAAAATTAAACCGACTTCTGTTTTTTTAGGCAAAGAGGGAATGGTAAAAGGTGCAAGCCCCCGACGCAGCACAAAAAACAACCCATATAGAAACGCGCTCCCTTGTGAAAGGATTGTCGCGTAAGCCGCGCCTTCAACCCCCATATTAAATCCGGTAATGAAGAGCGGATCCAACACGATGTTTAACAGGACGGCAATAATGACAAACCGTATCGGGGTTTTGCTGTCGCCCATTGCCCGTAACGTCGTCGCGATAAAGTTGTATCCGAAAAGAAAGATCATCCCGAGAAAATTAATCTGCAAATAGGCAGTGGCGGGTGCCATCATGCTTTCCGGCGTGCCAAGCAATCGTAAAAGTTCCTCGGCAAAAAAAGAGCCCGTAAGCCCGAGCGATAATGATAAAATCGAGAGCACAACGACAAAAGCGTTAAGGTAACGGGTGAGCCCTTTTTCGTTTTCTTGCCCTTTTTGTTGGGAAAGAATCGTCAATGACGCGTTATTTAATCCGATCACAAACGACAGCATCGTGAAAATGATCGTACTGGAAACCGCCACCGCGCCTAACGCGGTTTCGCCAAGCAAATTCCCTACCCACAGACTATCGGTAAACTGAAAGGATGTTTGCAAAAGATTCGTAAGCATGATTGGTCCGGAGAACACAATCAGCGGTTTAAGTATTTTTCCTTGGGTAAAATCCTGTTGATTGCTCATACGCGGTATCCTTTCAGCTTTTGCTAAATATTTATTTTATCATAAGGAACGAGTGAAGGCAGAACCGACAAACTTGTGCATGAAATGTCGGGCAAAAAGCGCCATTAATCGGTAACCTTCACATAGGGGAGGTCATTCACATGGATGCTTTGAAAATGATGAACGAAGCAGTCAACTATATTGAAAATCACTTGACGGAGACGGTTGATTTCGATGAAGCAGCGAGAGTCGCTTGCTGTTCCCGGTATCATTTTCAACGGATGTTTTCTTTTCTCGCCGGAGTTACGTTGTCCGAATATATCCGCCGCAGACGATTGACGTTGGCTGCTTTTGAGTTGGAGAATGAGGACACAAAAATCATTAATATCGCGATGAAGTATGGCTATCATTCGCCTGATTCTTTTGCCAGGGCGTTTCAAAGCCAACATGGGGTTACACCAACGGAGGCGAGGCGAAAAGGCACTTCTTTAAAAGCATTCCCGCGGATGACCTTTCAATTATCTGTTAAGGGAGGTACGGAAATGAATTATCGGATTGAAGAAAAAGCGGCTTTTCATGTCGTGGGGAAGAAGAAAAAAGTGAACCTGATCTATCAAGGTGTAAACCCGGAAATTGCCGAGTTTACGCGGAGTATAAGTGATAGAACCTTTAACCAAATAGGATCACTCTCCGACCAGGACCCTACGGGGCTGCTAAGTGTATCCGCTAATTTCACGGAAGATCGATCGAAAAAAGGGCAATTGGATTATTATTTGGCGGCAGCTACCACGAAACAAGCCCCTGAAAACCTGGAGCGGCTCGATATTCCTGCACTTACGTGGGCGGTGTTTACCGTTGAGGGGCCATTCCCGGATGCCCTTCAGGATGTATGGGGACGCATTTTTTCGGAATGGTTTCCTTCATCAGACTATGAACTCACGGATGGCCCGGAAATCCTCTGGAACGAGGAGGACGCGGAGGAAGGGAGCACAGTAAAAAGTGAAATATGGATTCCGGTGGCGAAAAAATAAGGAGAAGACCTTGTTTTCAGGGTTCTCTCTTTTTTTTAAAATGGAAATTTTGTCTGATAAAAATGTTCCCCAGAAGATGGCAGCTGCAACAGGGTTGTAAGCTGTCCTCTTTTCTAATGGCTTTATTTTCGTGTACCATTCCATTATCCTTACTTTAGAAGGAAGGGGAAAGAGATGAAACAAATATATAGCGATATCCTCCAATTTCGCGGTAACCACTATACGTTCGGATACGACCAAGGGGAGAAGCTGAAAAATTCTTTATCCGTCAAAAATCGGGAAAACCAATGGAAGGTTCGTACGCCTAGGTTTAACATAAATATCGGAGAAGCAAAAGAAGCGATTCGTGCATTTGCCCCGGGGGTATGGGATGAATTGCTCGGTCTGCAAGATGCATTGGAATGGCCGCTGGAGCGTGTGCTGCAGGAGTATGGCGGTTATCGGGTGAATAGTTCGCCTTCGGGTTGTTCGGTGCTCGCCGGAAAGAGTTATCTCATCCGTAATTACGATTATCACCCTAAGACCTACGACGGCCGTTTTCTTTTTTTCCAACCTACGGATCAAGGGTATGCAATCGCCGGTCCGAGCCAGCGGATCACCGGGCGGATGGATGGTATCAATGAAAAAGGACTCGTCATGGCTTATAACCTGACGAACCGAAAAAAGCCGGGTGCTGGGTTTATTTGCAGCATGATCGGGCGTTTGCTTTTGGAATCTTGCGCGGACGTAACAGAAGCGGTAGAGATGGCAAAAGAAATTCCTCACCGCCATTCGTTCAGTTATCTCGTTTATGATCCGAAGGGAGAGATGATGGTCGTTGAAGCCTCACCTCGGGGTGTGAATGCGAGGCAGGCAACGGCGTGCACGAATCATTTCGACATCCAAACGGGGGAAAATCGCTTTCATCTTGATGATTCCAAACAGCGGCTGGACACGCTAAATAATGCCAATCTCAATGCCCGCGATGCTTTCCGGTTATTGAATGATACGAACCAGCCCATTTTTTCCGAACGTTATAAAAGCTGGGCGGGAACGATCCATACGTCTGTCTATTTTCCAAAGGAGAGAAAAATTTGGATCACTTTGGGCGGTGACCGCGAACCGGCAGTCTTTGATTTTGCAAGCTGGCTGGAAGGTGAAGACGTAACTCCGGATCGACTCACCGGAGAGGTAGACACGGATTTGCCATTTTTGCATATGGACGAAGGGGCCGATTGGTTTAGGAAAAAGTAAATGAGTGGACAATCTGTTCATTTGTTATAAAATAGGCATGGAAGAAGAAAGAGGTGCCAATGTTGATCGACGTGCAAAACTTAAAAAAATCCTATAAGTCTTTTCAAGCCGTTAATGATAGCAATTTTCATGTGAAGGAAGGAGAGATCTTCGGGTTCCTGGGCCCTAACGGAGCGGGCAAAAGCACGACGATTAACATTTTATCGACGATGCTGCAGCCGACGGGCGGATCTGTGACTATAAACGGTTATGATGTGGTGAAGGATCAAAACCGTGTGCGGGAGAGCATCGGCATTATTTTTCAGCAAAATACATTAGATGAAAAGTTAACCGCCAAAGAAAATTTAAAGCTTCATTGCAAATTTTATGGCGTACCCCGCTCAAAGCGAAAAGCGCGTATTCGTGAGGTTTTGGAAATCGTGGATCTTACCGATAGCCTCAATCTGCTCGTCGAGAAATTTTCCGGCGGTATGCAGCGACGGCTGGAAATCGCCCGCGGATTGCTCCATTATCCGAAAGTGCTATTTCTCGATGAGCCGACCGTTGGATTGGACCCGCAAACACGGGCGCATGTATGGGAATACATATTAAAGCTGAAGGAAAAAGAAAACATTACGATGTTTTTAACGACGCATTACTTGGACGAAGCGGAAATCAGCGACCGAATCGCGATTATGGATCACGGAGACATTATCGCCATCGATACGCCGAAAAGTCTTAAACAACAGCTCGGCGGAGATATTATTGAAATTACGACGACGGATAATGAAACCGCGATGGAAGAGATCGATGCTGCGTTTGAAGTGATTGATTTAACGCTAAAAGATGGCGTCATCCACTGCAAAGTTGAAAACAGCGATGCTTTCGTTTCTGAGTTCATTAAAACGTTGCAAACCCCGCTCACGGGCTTGGATATTCGCAAACCAACATTAAATGATGTTTTTCTCTCCTTCACAGGGCGGGAAATCCGAGATTAACCAGGAGGGAATTGTTCGTGGAAGGCATTATCGCCATTTGGCAAAGAGATATGATTAAGTTTTTTCGAGACCGTCCACGTATGATCGGCTCCTTTTCGATGCCGATTTTATTTTTGATCGTTTTTGGGGTTGGCATGGGCGGTGCCATGGAGTCATTAGTTACAGCTGGAACCGGCGCGGAAGATTTTAATTACGTCGAATTTATTTTTCCCGGCATCGTATCGATGACCCTCCTCATGACCTCTATTTTTTCCTCGCTTTCGGTGATTCAGGACCGTGATTTCGGGTATATGCGCGAGATTCTCGTGTCGCCGGTTTCCAGAGTCAATGTCGCGATCGGGAAAATGTTTGGGTCCGCCTCGGTTGCCTTTGTGCAAGGGGTTATGATGTTGGTGCTCATGCCATTTCTCGGCATGCGCATCGATATTGTGTCTTTTCTACAGTTGTTGCCGGTCATGTTTATGATCGCTTGCGCATTTGCTTCCCTTGGGTTGTTGGTCGCAAGCCTCTTGAACTCGATGCAAGGGTTTCAACTTGTCGTCAATATTTTGGTCATGCCGATGATTTTTATGTCCGGTGCCTTGTTTCCATTGAATAACATGCCGGCGTGGGTGGATTTTCTCGTTACGTTGAACCCGGTCACCTACGGTGTGGATTTAATGAAACATATTATGATTGATGTGGAGAATTTGAGTGCGATGGTGCGGGAAGAAATGGGCTTGAACCTCACATTTTTCGGGCAGCCGGTGACCACCGCCGGAGAAGTGATCTTTTTACTCGGGTTCACCGCCTTATTAATCTTTTTAGCGACACTTACGTTCAGGCGTAAGAATTGATGGGATAGGGTCATCTTTCTAGCCCTTCTCATCATGCTATAATAGACGTATAAAAAACAGAAGATGGTGATCTTATGCATCTATCCGAAGACTATTATAATGATTTGCTTGTGAGGATGGCCCATCATTCCTCAGCCATAGAAAACAATACGATATCTTTGCCTGAATCTGTATCCATTCTTTTGTATGATACCGTACCTGCAAAAAAATCATTAAGAGAAGTTTTTGAAATATTGAACCACAGAAAGGCGTTTGAGATTCTGCTTGATCATGTGAAGCAAACGGAAGATTACGTTTCCATTGTTTGTGAGCTGCACGCAAAACTATTGGATCGCCTACATCACGAAAGAGGTTCATTTAAAAAAGCTGAAAATGCTATTCTCGGCGCAGACTTTCAACCAACACCGCCTTCTCAAGTTTATCTGGCGATGAGACAATGGCATGATAATATTGTCTATCGGGAAAATAATGCTTCTTCAGCTCAAGAGATCATCGATATAGCGGCTTCTTCCCATCTGCAATTTGAGCGCATCCATCCATTTGCAGATGGAAATGGACGCGTGGGGCGAATGTTTATTATTTTTCTTTTGTTGAAGTACGATCTTCCTCCGATAGTCATTGAGAAATCAGATAAGGAACGGTATATTTTTTTATTGGCGAATCAGGATGAAGAGGGACTGGCCTCTTTGTTTTCTGAAAAAATTACTATAGAAAAAGACAAACAGAAAAAGTTTGCAAACAAAGAATGAATCGTTCCTATGCATCAGACAGCTGCTCGGAATTACAAGTAATCCCTCAAACGGAGGTCGAGTCGCTCTGAGAGGAACAAGAGAAGCAAAGTAATCCCTCAAACGGAGGTCGAGTCGCTCTGAGAGGAACAAGAGAAGCAAAGTAATCCCTCAAACGGAGGTCGAGTCGCTCTGAGAGGAACAAGAGAAGCAAAGTAATCCCTCAAACGGAGGTCGAGCTGCTCTGAGAGGAACAAAAGAAGGACAGTAATCCCTCAAACGGAGGTCGGGCTACTCTGAGAGGAACAAAAGAAGGACAGTAATCCCTCAAACGGAGGTCGGGCTACTCTGAGAGGAACAAAAGAAGGACAGTAATCCCTCAAACGGAGGTCGGCTACTCTGAGAGGAACAAAAGAAGGACAGTAATCCCTCAAACAGAGTTCGGGCAGCTCTGAGAGGAACAAAAGAAGGACAGTAATCCCTCAATCAGAGTTCGAGCTGCTCTGAGAGGAACAAAAGAAGGACAGTAATCCCTCAAACGGAGGTCGGGCTACTCTGAGAGGAACAAAAGAAGGACAGTAATCCCTCAAACAGAGTTCGGGCTGCTCTGAGAGGAACAAAAGAAGGACAGTAATCCCTCAAACAGAGTTCGGGCTACTCTGAGAGGAACAAAAAACCTTGGCATGATTAGCCAGAGGCCGTGTATCACAGGAAAGTGTATCATTCATTTTAAAACGTAGCACTAGTACAGCCTGTCGGAAATAAGCGATCACACCGACGACCGGAAGACCGGATTAGGGCTTCAAACTGGGGTTAGTGATCGATTGGATTTAACTTCCACAGCCCGAGTTAAGGCATCAAATGCTAAGTATAAGTAAAACTAAGGCTTCCGCTATAAGGACTTGGCGGAAGCCATTTTTTTCTAAGAAGTAGGATTCCCCGGTCTCCATGAAACGGTTCATGGTGACCGAAAACGAAAGCCAATCGCTCGTTCGGTCGCCATGAGGCAGCCATGATGCCCGAATTCTTTCGATACAAGCCTTTTCGGTCATCATGAAGCGGCTATGACGCCCGAACGCTTTCGATTCAGGCCATTACGGTCGTCATAAAACGGCTATGGCGCCCGAGCACGAGAACCGACCGCTTTTTCGGTCGCCATGACGCGGTAAATTGTCCGTTAGGGAGCCAGAAGCGTTGGCGCCCTAGCTTCTTTCCAACTGTCTCTGTGATTAGTTAATTAAGCCACCTTGCGCTAGTTTCCCGAATTCTATCTGAACTTGTTCATTAGGGTGAGCTACTGCCTGTCCAATATTTCTTTTAGCACCCGGGCATGATTATATGTTTCTTCTTTTGCCGCGAAGATAAGAGTCATGTCTTTCTCGTGGATGTTGGCAAGGGATTTTAACCGCTCCAACGCTTCGTGCTGTTTCTCATTTTCCTGCAGTTCCTCTTTGTAGTCTTCTTTAAACGCCTGGAATTTTTCCGGGTCGTGCCCGAACCATTGCCGTAATTCTTTTGATGGTCCTGCTTCCTTTACCCATTCATCGATGAGGGCTTGTCCCTTCGATAGACCGCGCGGCCAGACGCGATCAATGAGGATGCGGTATCCGTCTGATTTTTCCGCCGCTTGGTAGATGCGTTTTATCGCAATTGGCATATTGTCACCCCCTTCTTATTTTTTGTTTCTTGTAGAATACCCTACATTTGTCGGGATTTACAATCAACACGGGATCTGTAAAAATAAAAATGTAAGCCCTTACAAACATGAAACGAGGAGGATATCGATGACTCAGAAACCGTTTCAAACGACGAGTGCCGCCGGTCTTCGGGAGGATTCGCTACCATTAAAGCTTTTCCAAAAGGCAAAACGTTTTGGGGTTTGGAATCCGTCTGATTTGGATTTTACACAGGATAAGAAAGATTGGGAAACATTTAGCGAGCAGCAAAAGGAAGGGATACTACGGTTAATTTCCCAATTTCAAGCAGGGGAAGAAGCGGTAACGAGGGATTTGCTTCCATTAATCATGACCATTTCCAATGAAGGGCGCCTTGAAGAAGAAATGTTTTTAACGACGTTTTTATTTGAAGAGGCCAAGCACACTGAATTTTTCAGAATAGTACTAAATGAGCTTGGGGTAAAGCGAGATTTGACAGAGTACCATTCGGATACCTACCATAAAATTTTCAATGAAATCCTGCCTACGGCAATGGAACGCCTCGTCCACGATCAATCGCCGGAGGCGGTAGCGGAAGCGGCAACGGTTTATAACATGTTTGTGGAAGGTGTGTTGGCAGAAACCGGCTATTATGGTTTTTATCAATCGTTGCAGAACATTGATGCGATGCCTGCATTATTGGAAGGGGTCGGCAATTTAAAAAGAGATGAATCCCGTCATATTGCTTACGGAACATTTTTGTTGCAACGTATCATTAGCGAACATCCACACATTTATGACTTGGTCATGAAGAAAATGGAGGAATTAACACCACTCGCGATTCGGATCAATCAGGAAGGTTCGGAAGGGAACACCGATGAAGCAAAACAAAATACGATGAACTTCACGCAAAAGCAATTGTCCACACGCATGCAAATTTTGGGCAGATCTCGTGACAAAAGACTTGAAGAGATCTATAAACAGGGAGCAGATGAAGTAGGGATGGAAGAAGCGGATGCCGTTCACTAAGGAAAAAAAGGGGCGCCTTCAATTAGGGGCGCCCTTTATGCTGATTAATATACCTCGTAACTTTCTCCCGTTTGCATGCCCTCGACGCTTTTTTGATACGCGCGTGCCACCTTGCCGCCAGGCACGGGCTCAAAGCCAGCAAATAGATGGCCGATTCTTTCAGCGGATTCTTGCAATAAATTCGGGCTTACACTGTTAATGCGAATGCCCCGGGGCATCTCAATCGCTGCGGACTTTACAAATGAACGAATAGCGCCATTGGCCATGGCCGCAGAAGAACCTTGGGGGATAGGGTCATCCATCATAATGCCGGATGTTAAAGTAAAACTGCCGCCGTCGTTCATATACGGAAGACCAAGCAAAACAAGATTGATTTGGCCCTTTAGTTTACTGTTGATGGCTGTTTCGTTTTTCTCGGGCGTCAGTTCCGGAAGTGGTGCAAAGCCGGCACTTCCGGATGCGTTAATGACGGCATCCACGCTGCCTGTTTGTTCATACATGTTGCGAATACTGGCTTCATCCATAATATCTACCTGAACATCCGCGCCGTTCCTGCCTGCGCGTGTTATTTCGTGATTTTTGCTGAGCGAATCATGCACGTTGCTTCCGATCGTTCCACTTGCACCAACTAATAGTATTTTCATCATTATCATCCTCTCTTCCCGCTAACTATAACCGAAAATGGATCGGTTGAAACCCGCTTTGTTTTAAAATTTTAGTGACGTCTTCGTAAATACTCCCTGATTTCTTCTTCAACCACTTGATCGTTATATAGGTCCGCATAAATGACAGATTCAAATACTAAACCATGAATGAATATAAGTAACGAATTTGCTTGTTCTTTTATATTTAGGCTTTTTTCAAGGGATTTATTTTTATAAAGCATGCGTATGATATCCTCGGCAAAATTAAAATTTACTTCGCGGAATTTATCCTTTTGTTCCTGATAATCAACATTCATCGTTGCCATCATGGAAAATTTAACCCATATATCATTCTCAATTCTTTCTTCTTCCGTAGTAACTTGAACAATCTGTTTGATCATGCGAACGGCATCTTCAAATGTCCCCTTACCCACTTCAACTACTTTTTGCATTCGTTCCTGAAATTTTTCATGGATCACATCCATGGCGAACAAATAGATGTCTTTTTGTTTAGGGAAAAAATGTTGAACAGAACCTAAGGATAAGTTTGCTTCTTTGGCAATTTCTCGCAAAGTCGTTTTTTCGAAACCGAAATAATAAATGATGCGAAACGTTGCTTCTACAATTTCATTTTTTCTTTCAGCATGATCGATTTTTTTAGGCATAAAATATCTCCCTTGATTTATTATAACATGTATATTAAAATTTATTTAAGTCAAATGACTTATAAAAAGAAGGGGGACTTATATGGACGTATTTCTCCAGTATCTTTTTGTTTTTTTTGTAAGCATGATCCCTTTCCTTGAGGTAACGTTAACGGTGCCAACGGGAATTATAGCTTTCAACTTTTCGACGATAACGGTTTTAATCGTTGCTGTTTTTGGTAATGCGGTGAGTGTCCTTATCTTTATATTTTTTGGAGCTGAAATAAAAAAACTTTTTAACACCATATACAATAAACTTCGAATGAAGGATCGTACCCCCTCCGGAATTAATCCGAAAATCAAAAGAACATTCGATCGTTTCGGTGTAATCGGAGTCTGTTTTTTATCATCTATTTTGTTTAGCAGCCAAATCGGTGCTACGACAATGACGACGCTGGGGGGATCAAGAAGCCAAGTGTTTATTTGGACAAATCTGGGGGTCGGCTTTCTTGCAGTAATATTGGCAATATTGTCTGTCATGGCAGAAGAATTGGTTTCCTCATTCGTGAATTTAACATAAAAAAACAACTCGTTGGGGCGAGCTGTTTTCCGTGGGAGTGACTTATTCTTCGCTGTCGGCATCCAACCATTCATCAACCATGTCCCGATTATCATCAATCCACGCTTGTGCCGCATCTCGCGGCTCCATTTCATTTTCGGCGATGTCGAGCATGACCTCGTTCATATCGTCGGTTTCCCAATAGAAGTTGTCGAGAATCTGATAGGCTTCCGGTTCATCCTCTTCCAGCCCTTCCCGGACCATCGTGCGGATTTCTTCCTCTTCTTCATAAATGCCTTCAGGATCCTCGAGGAAACGAATGTCATATGTGTTAAATTTCCAGTGTGGTTCCCATGCCGTTACTACAATCGGTTCTTCATTTTCAATCGCGCTCCCTAATGCTGCAGTCATGGCGGCATCACTTGACGTTTGCAGAGAAATGTCTAAATCATACGCTTCTACGGCTTGCTCGGTTGAATCCACGACCCCTGCACCAGGGTCAATTCCGGTGATTTCATCAAAGTTGTTGGAAGTTACTTCCTCAATACTCGTTACATCCATATAATCAGGAACGGCCAGTCCGGTACGGTTCCCTTCTAAATTTGGGCCTAGATCGACCATTTCATCTCCATAACGTTCATAATCAGTCGCCATATCCGAAGGCAACCAACCGGCGACAAAGCCATCCGCATCCCCTTGGGCGACACTTTGCCACATGATAGCCTGCTCGACTTGATTTAAATTCACATCATAACCTGCCTCTTCCAAAACAAGCGCAATAACATTGTTTGAAGCCACTTCGGATTCCCAGGCAACGTAGGTGAGTTCGATTTCTCCGTTTTCACCTCCGGTTTCGTTTGACTCGTCGTCGGACGCTTCATCGGAATCAGCATCTCCACATGAGGCAAGACTAAATGTGCTAAGCGAAAGGGCCAAAACCCACTTGCCCTGTTTTAATAAATGCATGATATGCCTCCTAGTTAATTTATGATGAATGTTTAATACAAATTAAATACATGATGACTATAACATAATGTAGGGGGATGTCAACGGGGTTTTTTGACAAAAAGGAGTTTCCAGACGACGCCATAAAAGGCGTGAAGGATTAATGTGTATGGCACCTTGGCAGATAACATTTTAACACCCTTTATAATAAACTTCGAAAAAGAAGGACCGTATCCCCGCCGGAATTAATCCGAAAATCAAAAGAACTGTGATAATAATGACTTTGGAGAATCAAAAAGCCAAGTGCTAATTTGGACCAATATGTGGGTGATTTACGCTTGCAGTATTACTGGCCATGTTATCTGTCGTGGCAGAAGAATTAGTTTCCCCATTCGTGAATTTATCGTGAATGGTGGAAAAAACGGAAACAGCCCGAATGATCGGGTTGTTTCCGTATTAATAATCTATTCTTCGCTGCCGGTATCCAACCATTCATCAACTGTGTCTCGATTGTCATCGATCCATGCTTGGGCAGCATCCGCCGGTTCCATATCATTTTCTTCGATGTTGAGCATGACTTCGTTCATATCGTCGGTTTCCCAATAGAAGTTATCGAGAATTTGATAAGCTTCCGGTTCATCTTCTTCAAGCCCTTCCCGTACCATTGTCCGGATTTCTTCTTCTTCATCGTAGACGTCTAACGGATCATCGAGAAAGCGTATGTCATACGTGTTAAATTTCCAGTGCGGCTGCCAACCCGTGACTACAATCGGTTCTTCATTTTCAATAGCTGCCCCCAATTCGGCTGTCATCGCGGCATCGCTCGATGTCATCAGATTAATGTCGAGATCATATGCTTCAATGGCGTCTTCGGTTGCATTCATAATGCCTGCGCCACCATCAATCCCTACGATTTGATCAAAATTGTCGGGAGTCACTTCTTCGATGCTTGTCACATCCATATATTCAGGTACGGCCAAACCGATTCTGTTGCCTTCCAAATTGGGTCCCAATTCGACCATGTCATCGCCATATTCCTCGTATTCATGTTGCATATCTGAAGGCAGCCAAGCGGCGACAAAGGCATCCGCATCTCCCTGGGCAACACTTTGCCACATCGGGCTCATTTCTAACGTCGTTAATTGAACATCATAGCCTGCTTCTTCTAATACATTGCCAATTACATTGGAGGAAGCGATTTCGGATTCCCAGGCTACCAAGACTAGTTCGATTTCTCCTTTATCATTTTCTGCGTCACTTGACTCATCGTCGGGCGCTTCTCCTGAATTATTATCTCCGCATGCAGCAAGAACCAACGCACAAAGTGAAAGAGGTAAAAACCACTTTCCTTTTTTTAAAAAATGAATGATTGTAAAACCTCCTATTGAAATAATATAGAATATTTAATATTAATTAAACAACAATAAGCTAACTATAACACAAATAGACGCTATGTCAACGGATATTCGAAGTTTTCGGCACTCTTGCGATTGAATTTTTCATTGGGTGTCGGTATAATTTAGATTAAATCAATTTTAAATGATTCGAATTTCTGTCGTTGACTTTAACGAGGTGATGTAATGGATGATATACGAAAGGAAAAAAAAGCCGAGTTGGAAGAGGGTAATCGATCCATCGAGGATAGCATTGCCGATACCATGGATATATACGGCTACACGCGTTCCGTTGGGCGGATTTATGCTATATTGTATTTGCATGGCGAGCCGATGACGCTTGATGATTTGCGGCATGAATTGGGCATGAGCAAAGGAAGTATGAGTCTGGGCGTACGCAGGTTGATGGATGATAAGCTCATTCATCGTGTTTTCAGAAAAGGAGAACGGAAGGATTTGTATCAGGCAGAACAGGATTACTTTAAATTCTTCACAAGTGTTTTTTCGCGTCGTTGGCAAAGGGAAGTAAGTGTGAACATGCAGGGCGTCCGTCAGGCTCAGCCACGATATGAAGCATTGATTGACGATCCGGATACGCCCGAGGATATCAGGGAAGATGCCAAACGAAAACTTGAAAAAATTACAGGTTCTCTGCCTTACTATGATTTCCTGGACCTGCTCGTCGCTAAAACAGAATCCGGTGAGTTATTTCGGATGATATTGGATGAAAATAAATAATGAGAAAAAAATCAGCGTCTAGGCGCTGGTTTTTTAATTCCTCATCTTTAAACGGTACTAAATTTGACTTCTTTCGACAACCTGATATAATACAATAATAGTTATCGTTTAATGAAATTTAAACGATTAAAATATTGTAAATTAATTATTGGAGTGAGGTGATGAAGTTCTGGCTGAATTGCAAGTAAATGGCCACCAATATAATATACGGGGTATTTTGTTTGATAAAGATGGGACCCTTCTTGATCTACACTTGCTATGGAGTTCTTGGTTTCATCAGCTTTTGGTAAAGATTAAAAATAAGCAACCAGGGGTTATGTTTAGTGATGGGGAAGTAGCAAAGGATCTAGGGGTGGATATTGAACAGCATCTTATTTTACCTAGAGGTCCCTTGGCAATAGGAACAATGCAGGATAGTGCCATTATTGTTGCTTTACACCTATATCGGCAGAAACTCCCGTGGAATGAAGCAGTTCAAACGGTGCGGAACAGTATGGAGGATGTCAATGCAACGATTGATTGGAATCGATATTTGCAACCGCTTCAAGGATTGATATCTTTTTTGGAAAAAGCGTCTCAAAATGATGTGCAGATGGCGGTCGTTACATCCGACGATACGGATATTGCCGAGGAACACTTACATTTATTGAATATCCATCATTTTTTTCATAGTATCATAGGATCTGACCAAATTGACCGGCCTAAACCTTTTCCTGACATTGGGCATAAGGCATGTCAAAAACTAATGGTTGATCCGGCGCATGTCGCTGTCATTGGGGATACAAACGGCGATATGAATTTGGGTGACAATTTAAATGCAAAGGTTAATATCGGAATCGTTGCCCATGACGATCCAAATGCTTCGCACTTGACCGATGCTGACCATATTATTCATGACTATGGTGAATTATCGATCCATACATGATTCATTTGGAAAATGGTCAAAAAATGGTTATTTTTAACTGAAAAGGAGCGATTGAATCCATGAAACTTAAATTACCTGGTGTGTTACTAGGGGCCGTTTTTGCATTAACTGCATGCGGCGATGATGACAGTGTCTCGATCTATACACATAACGTAGAAGATGAAATGCAACCCATGGTATCGGATATGGAAGAAGAAACCGGTATAAATGCCGATTTTCTTAATTTATCCAGCGAAGAAGGATTTAGCCGGGCTGAATCGGAATTCCCGGATGTTGGAGCAGAGGTACACTGGGGACAGTTGCATAGCTTAGCTCTTCTTGCTCAAGAAGAAGACATGCTAGGTTCTTATCAATCGCCTGAATGGGAAGATGTCCCTGATGAATTTAAGGACCCGGATGGACAATGGTATGGCTGGTCTTATTGGTACAATGAGTTGGCCGTAAATACAGATATCGTGGATGAATTAGGCTTGGACACTCCATCTTCTTGGGAAGACCTCATTGACCCTCAATATGAAGGAGAAATTGTCATGCCGGATCCCAGTGTTTCAGGAACAGGCTTTCTATTCGTATCCACTATTATTCAAATGTTGGGTGAAGAAGAAGCATGGGAGTACTTTGAACAATTGGATGAAAATGTAGGCCAATATGTGGAATCAGCTGACGTCCCGGGACAATTGGCTGCTCAAGGAGAATACGCAGTGGGCATTACCTGGGATCAAGCTGTAACTGAATTTGTCGAAGAAGGATACCCAATTGAAGGAGTCGTCCCAGATGAAGGCGTAGGCTATGACTTGGATGTCATCTTTATTTACGATGGCTATGAAGATGATGAAAATGTCCAGGAAATCATAGATTATGTCGGTTCAGAGGCAGGGATGGAATCTGCTGCAGAGCACCGCTCTATGGTTACAAAACCAGACATTGAAGGGACTGCCGGAGATGAAGAACCGAATATAATTGATTATGACGCGCTTTGGGCAGCGGAAAATCGCCAAGATATTCAAGATGAATGGGACAGTCGTTTTAATAGCTAGGAGGATAATCGTGCGATTTAAATCTACATGGAAACGTTTTTTCTCTGAACCGGGATTTGCAGTGGCAGCCATTATTGTGGCTGCCCTGCTGATTTTCTTCATATTGCTGCCTCTTTCGGCGGTCTTGCTGCGAAGCTTTGGTGTCGGTGCCGAGGGATTTACGATGGAGTATTATCAACAATTCTTTCAACACTCCTCATACTTTCAGGCTTTGTTAAATAGCGTTGGGGTGGGTATTGTTACAACCAGTATTGTTATTTCCATCAGCGTACCCTTTGCTTTATATGTGACGCGAACGAAAAGTACACTATCAAAAGCGTATAGAGGGCTATCTTTACTGCCTCTTGTGGCACCTCCTTTTATCTTTTCATTATCATTAATTATTTTATTCGGTAGGCGGGGAGTTGTAACCAATTATCTTAACGATATGTTTGGTGTGGAATTTAGCATTTATGGATTTTGGGGAGTAGTCGTTGCGCAGGTGCTCGGTTTCTTTCCGGTTGCCTATATGATGATTGAAACCTCTTTGCGTTCCATGAATCCAAGTTTGGAACATGCATCAAGGGATTTAGGAGCGAGTCAGACGCGCACGCTTTTTAAAGTATCTCTTCCCTTGGCCAGTACAAGCATTTTAAAAGCATCATTGATTGTGTTTGTTATGGCGCTTGCCGACTTTTCCAATCCGCTTATTATAGGAGGCGAAACCTCTTTTCTGGCCTCAGATGCATACTTATTGGTGACCGGGCAGCAAAACATGGAGATGGCTGCGGTTCTCGGTGTATTCTTAATCGTGCCCAGTTTAATCGTTTTCTTGTTCCAGACCTATTTTATAAAAGACACCGATACCACATCGATCAGCGGTTCAGCGGGCAATCAAAATGCTTCACTTAATAAAGGTTTGCAAGGCATTACGTTTGGCATTAGTACGTTGATGACATTTTTTATTGTCATTATGTTCATCATGGTAGTCTTGGGAGCCTTTGTGCAAATAATTGGAGTAGATAATACATTTACGTTGGATCATTTTTCGGATCAAAGTGGATGGGGCTTCATTTATACGAGTGTGATCGTTTCACTTTTTGCAGCGTTGTTAGCTGCTGGATTAGGTCTTTTACAAGGGTATTTGACCGTTCGAAAAAATATCCCTGCTAAGAAATTCCTGGAATTTGTGGCTTTATTCGGTTTGGCAGTGCCAGGTACCGTTATGGGGATCGGTTATGTGTTGATCTTTAATGGACCACCATTTTTCCTAACAGGTACAGTGCTTTTGCTTGTGCTAAATATGGCGTTTCGGAAAATTGGGGTTGGTTTGGAATCAGGGATTAGTAAATTGCAGCAAATCGATCCCTCAATGGAGGAAGCATCAGCGGACTTGGGTGCAAAACCAACACGTACCATTCGTAAAATTGTTATGCCATTATTGAGTCCGGCTTTTATGTCCGGTTTTGTGTATACGTTTATGACCGCGATGGTTTCGGTTAGCTCTGTCATTTTCCTCATTTCACCGGGAACAAACTTGGCTTCTGCTTACATTCTAAATTTGGCGAATCAAGCAGCTCTTGGCAGAGCTTCGGCCATGTCCGTCATAATGATTGCCATTGTACTCGTGTGTATGGCAATTCTTAAATGGTTAGAACGACGAAGCAACTCAGGGATTTGAAAAAGAGGGAGGTAATCGCGAGTGGCACAGCAAGATTCAATAATCAGCTTAAATCATGTAAACAAAGCTTTTGATGATGTGCGAGCTGTTCAGGACATTTCGATTGATGTGAATAAAGGGGAATTGGTGACGTTTATCGGTCCGAGCGGTTGTGGGAAAACGACATTGCTACGAACCATCGCCGGTTTTTATAGTCCCACATCCGGGGATATTTACTTGAATGGAACACGGATTAATGATCTTCCACCTGAAAAACGGGAAACCGGTATGGTATTCCAAAATTATGCATTGTTTCCCCATATGACGATTTTTGAAAATGTGGCTTACGGTTTGGATGTGCGAAAAGAAACAAAGGAAACGAAGAAAAACAAAGTGCAGGATGCTTTGGCCCAAGTGCAATTGGAAGGGTACGAAGCGCGCAAACCAAGCGAGTTAAGCGGGGGGCAGCAACAACGTGTAGCGATCGCCCGTTGTCTCGTTTTAAAACCAAAGGTATTGCTGTTGGATGAACCCTTGTCTAATTTGGATGCAAATTTACGTATGATCATGCGGGATGAAATACGCCGGCTTAAGGAAGAATTAGATTTAACCATTATCTTTGTGACACATGATCAGGAAGAAGCGTTAAGTATTTCAGATCGGGTGATGGTACTGAATGAAGGCAACTTGCAACAATTGGATAAGCCGGAAGTCATCTATCAGCGTCCGTCCAATGAATTCGTTGCAAACTTTGTCGGTCATGCCAATTTATTATCGGGCCAAGTGAAGCAAGAAAACAATGATTCCTATTTTGTCGCGAAGGACTTACAATTTGCCGTTGAAAATATGGATGCCAAAAATGGATTAGTTTTAATCCGTCCGGAAATGATCGATATTCATCCAAATGGCTCCATTGAAGGAGTCGTCTTGAATAGGGTCTACCATGGGAACTCCATACGTTACGAAGTGAAAGTGGGCGATACCGTTCTTCTTGCCGACGATTATAATGTTTTCGGAAAGGATCTATATACAAAAGGGCAAACGATTCACCTAGATATTCCCAAACAATTACATTTAATTTCAGCGTGAAACAAAACAAAAGACAGGGCGAATAAAGAGAGCCGCACCTATTAGGGCGGCTCTCTTTATTATTCATCAACGACTGTAATTTCAGTAGATGTAAGGATGTCATGACCTTCATTTTCAAACATATAAATACGGTATTCTCCCGGATCAAGAACATCCGTATCTCCCCAGCTGCCATCCAGGAATAGTGAGCCTTGACGTTCGCCTCCTAGATACTGCCATTGTAAGGAGCTTATATCATCAGGTGATTCGTCAATCGGGTAAATCCCCACCCAATCATATGGAAAACCGGTAGCATCTTCCCATTCTACTTGAATTGGTTCACCATGTTTTTGCTCAGGTTCCACATTTAAGGTTGCTGATTCACTGGACTTCAATACTTCAAAGGAAGAGGTTGCTCTTTCATCATCGCCATCAGCCAGAAATACAGCTTCATATTCTCCGGCAGGAAGTGGCCATTCACTGGAAGAAACAGAATCCTCGTCAAAAGAGATTGTACCTTCCTGTTTGGGCTCTCCAGGTTCTTGATTATTGGAACCGGTATAGTTCCAGAGAAGAGGATTCTCTTCTCGGTCACCGTCTTTCGGATAGATGGCGGCGACTTGATCTTTTTCCGAAGGTTGATCGTCTACATAAAAATTCACATCAATGGTTTCTCCGACCTCATACTCCATTTGTGACAGAGCTACTTCCTCTTCGGGAGCAGGCACTGAAGTGGAAGTAAAGGTTGAGACTACAGCGCGATGGTCGGAAGGCCAATTCTCCAATTCAATATCGGAATAAGGCCCGACTTCGGCTACCACTTCGCTATTCTCTGTGATGGAAGTACCGGCAGCATAGATAAAGTCAATACGATCATGGACTTCATCATCATTAATATCTCCCGGCGGATCTCCCGGTGTCCACGTATAACTCGGAAATTCTAAGGGGCTTTCATTAATTTCACGATAGGAATCCCGGAAACCCAGGTCGTCTAAATGCATAGAAACTGGCCATTCGACCACTGTATTGAAATTTTCTTCTTTTGTTTCCTCGGTCCAATCCAGATGGGAAGGGACATTAAAGTCACCTGTTAGAAATACAGGAACATCATCTTTTTGCAATTCTGTTAATGAGTGAAAACGGGATCTCATTTCCATCATATGGTGTCGTTCATTTCCGATGACTTGTTCAACGGTGAATCCGTCTCTTATGTCATAAGGGCCGTAAGGATCGTGCAATAAATGGACATTGCTTACTGCCACTACTTCCTCAGGCTCAACCTCAACATAAACGTAATCAGGATGGCCTACATCGATGATCGGATAACGGCTAATGATTTCTTGGTTGTGATCTGCGTAGTAACCAAGTTCGTCCGCTAACCGATCCAAGTTTCCTCCTTCTTCTTGGACGCCGACAATATCTGCATCTGCTTCTTCGACAGCACGAACCGTTTCATCAAAAGAAACCTGATCGCCGCCAAGCCAAATGTTAAAGGACATCACGCGTAATTCATGTTGATCTATTTTTTCCCATACGTCCCATTCACCGGAATCATCTGGGTTTTCGCCTTGTGTCCACCACTTGGCTTCATAAATAGTCCCCTCATGTTGAACGCGATCTCCGTCTTCGTATGTGTCTTGTTCTGACCAAACGGGCAGGCTTTCCTCCCCATCGTTTGTACATTCGGAGGCCACTTTCCATACATCCCATTCACCGGAATCATTCGGGTTTTCGCCTTGTGTCCACCACTTGGCTTCATATATTTCCCCGTCATGTAAAACGCGGTCTCCTTCTGTATATGTGCTTTCTTCCGACCACTCATCAGTCTCGCAGTTGGCTTCCTCTGCATTGGCCATTTGATTAAATGGGACAATCACGAAAAGAGCTGCCAAGATTACCTGCATAAATCTTTTCACGTATAATTCCTCCTGTTTGTTTTTTAAATAGTTTTTGAGTTCACCTCACTTTTATTTAAAATTATTTAACCATATTAAACATACCATAAGTTTAATAAAATTAGTATAATATTTTTTAATGATTTTTATATCCAATGTCATTGACAGTTTCATCACTTTATGGTAACTTTGAATTGTTCGAAACGTTTAATAAAAGTTAAACAAATGACTATACCACAATAAGGAGCGTGATCCCTTGCGCTTACAAATGTATATCGACGGTCAATGGGTGGATGCTGTCGACGATGAAACACGTGATATCATCAACCCCTTTAATCAGGAAGTGATCGCGACAGTAGCGGAAGGTGGCGAAAAAGATGCAAAAAAAGCCGTTGCCGCTGCACGCCGTGCATTTGACAACGGGGCATGGGCGACAACACCGGCGAGTGAACGTGGAGCGATCGTTCATGAGATCGGTCGGTTGATTCGTTCGTCTCGTCAAGAACTTGCTGAGCTCGAAACGCTCGATACCGGGAAAACCGTGAGTGAGAGCCTAGATGATATGGATGATATCGCCAATGTTTTCATTTATTTTGCCGGCCTTGCTGATAAAGAGGGCGGTGAAGTGATTGATAGCCCAATTCCTGACTCCGAGAGTAAAGTCGTCCGTGAGCCGGTTGGTGTGTGTGGCCAGATCACCCCGTGGAATTACCCGTTATTGCAAGCAGCGTGGAAATTGGCGCCTGCGCTTGCCGCGGGAAATACGCTCGTGATGAAACCGAGCGAGATCACACCGCTAACGACCGTGAAAGTGTTTGAGCTTTTTGAACAAGCCGGCGTCCCTACAGGCGTGGCAAACCTTGTCCTTGGACCGGGCAATACGGTAGGTGCGCACCTATCCGAAAGCACGGACGTTGATTTGATTTCTTTCACAGGCGGCATGCAGACCGGGAAAAAAATCATGCAGGCGGCAAGCAGCAATGTGAAAAAGCTTGCCCTGGAACTGGGCGGCAAAAACCCCAACATCATCTTCGCGGACGCGGATTTTGATGTGGCAGTCGATCAATCATTAAACGCGGCTTTCTTCCACGCGGGACAAGTGTGTTCGGCCGGTGCGCGCGTGCTCGTTGAAAGCTCCATTCATGACGCATTCGTCGATGCCCTGGTCAACCGGGCGAAGCATATTAAACTCGGCAATGGCTTCTCCGAAGATACGCAATCCGGGCCGCTCATTTCTGCCGAGCACCGCGAGAAGGTAGAAAAATATGTTGCTATCGGCCAAGAGGAGGGCGCAAAACTTGCCCTTGGAGGAAAACGACCGGAAGCCGAAGAACTGCACCAAGGGTTCTTTTATCTGCCGACGATTTTCACCAATTGTACAGCGGATATGCGCATCGTGCAGGAAGAAGTCTTTGGCCCGGTGCTGACGGTAGAAACATTTGAAACAACAGAAGAGGCAGTGGCGAAGGCGAATGACACGATCTATGGACTCGCAGGCGCGGTCTTCACGGCAGACATTGCAAAGGCGGAAAACGTTGTTACCCAACTTCGTATGGGCACCGTTTGGATCAATGATTTCCACCCTTATTTTGCCCAGGCGCCTTGGGGCGGTTACAAGCAATCGGGCATCGGCCGTGAACTGGGACGTCCCGGCCTGGAGGAATATACGGAGACGAAGCACGTCTATCGAAACATCAAACCGGAACCTTTGGGATGGTTTAAATAAGAGGGGGTTTTTAGAGATGAGTCAAACGTATGATTATGTCATCGTTGGTGGTGGCAGCGCGGGTTGTGTTCTCGCTAACCGTCTAAGCGAAGATAAATCGAAAAGTGTACTCGTTCTGGAAGCGGGACGCAGTGACTATCCATGGGATTTGTTTATTCAAATGCCGGCAGCTTTAATGTACCCGTCCGGTAATCCTTTATATGACTGGAAGTACTATACAGATCCTGAGCCTTATATGAATGGACGGAAAGTCTCGCATGCCCGGGGGAGAGTACTCGGAGGGTCGAGTTCAATAAATGGAATGATTTACCAACGCGGAAACCCAATGGACTATGAAAAGTGGGGCGCTGACCCGGGTATGGAAACGTGGGATTTTGCCCATTGTCTACCGTATTTCAAACGGCTGGAAGCAACCTTTGGAGCAAGTTCATCTGATGAGTACCGCGGACGTCATGGTCCGATTAAATTGAAACGGGGTCCTGCAAAGAACCCTTTATTTCAGGCTTTTTTTGATGCAGCTGTAGAGGCCGGTTACTCGAGAACACCTGATGTCAATGGTTTTCGCCAAGAAGGGTTTGGTCCATTCGACAGTCACGTGCATAACGGGCGGCGCGTGTCTGCTTCGAATGCATATTTGCGCCCTGTAATGAAACGCGAAAACCTTACAGTGGAGACGCTTGCTGTCGTTACCAATATTAATTTTGACGCCACTCGAGCTAATGGTGTGACGTGGCAAAGAAATAAGAAACAATTTCATGTTAACGCAGGCGAAGTAATCCTTGCAGGTGGTGCATTCAACACTCCGCAGCTACTTCAATTGTCCGGGATAGGCGACGCTGAACACTTACGCTCCCTTGGCATTGAACCACTCGTTGATTTGCCGGGTGTAGGTGAAAACTTTGAAGATCATCTCGAAGCATATGTTCAACACGCTTCGCCGGAGCCTGTTTCTGAAATGCCTAGTTTAAATAAAGCAAAAATGCCTTGGATTGGCTTGCAATGGCTGCTCGCGCGTACTGGTCCCGCAGCAACCAATCATTTTGAGGGTGGAGGTTTCGTTCGCTCGAATGAAGATGTTGATTATCCGAATCTGATGTTTCATTTCCTTCCGCTAGCGGTTCGATATGATGGAGAAAAAGCGGATACGAAGCATGGATTCCAAGTACACGTTGGACCGATGTACTCCAACTCTCGGGGAAGCCTTAAAATACGTTCTCGCGACCCTTATCAGCATCCGAGTATCGTATTTAACTATTTATCTACCGAAGAGGACAAGCGTGAGTGGGTTGAAGCAATTCGTACTGCACGGAACATTCTTTCCCAGCCGGCGTTAGCGCCCTACAATTCAGGTGAAATTTCCCCCGGGTCATCTGTCCAAACGGATGAGGAAATTCTGGAGTGGGTAAGGAATGACGCTGAAACAGCGCTCCATCCATCCTGCAGTGCAAGAATGGGATCTGATTCAGATCCGATGGCGGTTGTAGACCCGCTGACCATGAAGGTCCATGGCCTGGAAAACCTGAGGGTCGTTGATGCATCCGTTATGCCGTATACGACGAATGGAAATATCCATGCACCGGTTTTGATGTTGGCAGAAAAAGCAGCCGACATCATCCGCGGACAAAAGCCATTGGAACCTGAATATAAGGACTATTATCGTCACGGCGTACATTCGAAAGACGCGGGCACCGTAGAAAAAAATAAGGTGGTGCGTTCATAACGAAACCGTTATGTATTTCGCTAGATGAAGGATCCAGTTTTCACTGGGTCTTTTTTCTTTGCCCCTCAAATTCTCGTTTTTGTGATAAAATACAACAGAGATTTGTGTGAACATTGATGTTTTAAAACTCGACGTTTAGGAAATGAATGGTGATGTAGAGGAATTTTAACGATCAAGCCAAAATCTGTCGATAAAAGAAATGTATAACTTTTGCTTAATGTTAAAGGGGATGTACCACTGATGAATAAAGCAGCAAAATTCATGATCGCCATTTTTGCGGTCATAGCCGTTATCGTGAGCGTTGGATTGCTCTATACCTTTATCGTTGGCAGTGAAGCAGACGTTGATAGCGAGCAAAGCGCCAGCGCTGAGGAAAACACAGCTGCATTTGATTTGCAGGAAGCTGCCGAGAATGCTGAAGACGGAGAAGTCATCTGGAGTGCCGACATAGGTGAACTCCAATTGAATGATTTCAGCCTAAGCGAAAACGGTGCGGGGTTAACTGTGGCTCTGTCGGATCGTTCTTCAGAGGAAGTCGCTGAATGGAATCAGGCACTGGATGGTTTGCCGATCAACTTTGAAGTGGAAGATGAATAAAAATCAACCTCCGTGAGGTTGATTTTTTTAAATCCATAAAGGGATATAAATAAAGACCCCTAAGCCGATGATGACGACTAGAAGTAGGATACTCTTCCACCTGGTTCGATTCCAAAATAACACCGCTACGATGATTGCCTGTAAAAAGATCATACTTGAACCGATGATCATTGTCATCGGCGAAAACACAAATCCGCCGATAATGTTGACGAGTATTCCCACGGGCATAAGTGCAATGATCGCGATTTTCACCGGGCTTTTTTTAATGCCCTGTAAAATGTCCCGTTTTTCAGCTTCATTGAATTTATCGTACTCCAAGAGCGCAAACCACCCGGTAATGATTAAAAGCGCTCCGGTTACGGAGACGGTTCCCATTATTCACCCTCCTCCATCGTAGTATCGCGCGAAGGTTATAACTTCCACTTCTCTTCATAATATACCCATTTTAAAGCAAAATAAATATACGGCTATCTCAAATGATTGGTATAATAATTGGAAAAAATGAACGGTTTTTCGAAAGGAAGGAAGGAAAGAATGGAAGCGTCTCTATGGGCCGAAAAGCCTAACTAGGGATTGTTGAACAACTTGCAGATATCAGCTGAAGCCGGGATGCCGCTTCCATGGTTTCGCTTTGCGCGGACGAACGGTCAAGCCTCCTCGCGCAAAACCGGCGCTGCGGGGTCTTGACGCGTCCGTTTTTCCGCTGGAGTCTCGCCATTGCAGCGTCATCCCTCCGTATGTAGGATAGATTTCCTTGCATCTAGTTTTGACAACATCAACGGAAAATGCTTATGTGCCAATCTTTTTCCGTTATTCAGCAGTCCCTAACTAACAAACGGTGCCGACCGACCATCCGACAGTTAATCCGGAGGCGATGCGTCGCGCGGCTACTTTTCATAAAAGTGTCCCCGGGTATGCTGCTACTCCTCTGTATGAACTGGAGGCATTTGTAGACGATCTCGGGATCGCCGACCTTGCTGTAAAGGATGAAAGTGTAAGGTTCGAACAAGGGTCTTTCAAAGTGTTGGACTCGACTTACGTGTTGGCTGCTTTTTTTGCTGAAAAAGAAGCGATTGACACTTTTGATGCGGCATAATGCAAAACAACCACAGTTGGAACTATGGTCGGTAAATGCTCAACCTCTTTATAGAGGATTGTCGTTATCTAGTCTAAAAAATAGCTCTAAATAATCCTCACCTACTTCTGAATAGGGGCTATTTTTTGGTCCAAAAGAGCGACAACAGGGAAGTCGATCAAACTAAACTATGAGTACTTCTCATTAATATAGAAAGCAGGACATAACAAAGCACCTCCAAAAAAGGACGATGCTTATGCGTCATCTGCAAACTTATAATCAAAAAAACGTTCGTTTTCCAATCGCTCCGCAATTTCAGGATCACCGTCGCGATAGTGCTTTTCCCGTTCGGCAAAGGTCGCCCCGAATTGGGAATGGTGGGCGCGTAATGCTAGGAGCTTTTCCCGCATGTAATCCTTTACGGAGTAGACAACATCCGGATTATCAAGGGTGATGGCAACGGCGTAAAGGGTTGGCCTTGTTTCTTTAGGCATATCGGCAAGTGCCTCTACGACAGCTGCCGCCGTGGCGTTATGATCGGGATGTACCGAATGTTCGGGATAAAAAGAAATGACAAGCGTTGGGTTAAGCTCTGCAACTAGTTCTTCCACCATGCCTTTGAGAACGCCGGGAGCAAGAAATTCAAGAGTTTTGTCCCGATAACCCATCATTCGCAAATCGGTGAGTCCCATCGCGTCTGCCGCTTCTTCCAGTTCTTTTTTTCGTACGTCCGGGAGGGATTCACGTGTGGCAATCGGAGGATTTCCAACGTTCCTTCCCATCTCTCCCAGGGTGAGGCAAGCATAAGTGACCGGCGTTCCGTTGGCAATGTGGGCGGAGATGGTTCCGGAAACGCCGAAAGCTTCATCGTCGGGATGAGGAAAAATAACAAGTACGTGGCGTTCTTTTTTCACCATGATCAGCCCCCTTATTTTCTAAACGGTTGTTCGGAAATTTCAAGTGTAACGGCAATTTTATCTTCGTGATTTAATCCGGCGAGAATGAGTTGACCATCTTCATTGAGCTCGAAATGCGTGAGCCCTTCTCCGTATACCCAACCGATGTCCAGCTCCAAACCGACACGGTAAGGGCCGTCGCCAGTAATTTTTCCGTGCTTGTAGTTAACGCGCGCGTTACGTATATAAGCGCCTGCTGAAAAGAAAGATTGATCAAAATGAGATGCATAGGCGCCATTGGTTGTCTCTAAATGTAAATAAACATCTTGTTTGGCAAAAGAATCAATCAATTCTTGCACACGAGTAGGGGTAATGAGTTCCACGATTAAGCCTCCATGTAGCCTCGAACGGCAGTATTTATCTATTATATAGCTCATGATGCCTCGGATTCAAGAAATGTGATTCAGGAAAAATTGCGATCGCCAGTGACAACATGCTATGCGATATAAAATATTAAAGCTGCTGTTTATAAAATGTGTTACGTCTACTGCCAAAAAATCGATAATCTATGAAAAGCCATCGTTTGATGTTGCCGTAAAAGAAAAAACCCTCGTACCATCATCGGCACAAGGGTTTAGCTCTGGCTGGCAGATACGAAAGTTGGCATTCTTTTGGCATGCTCTTTTATTTAAACCATTCCAAAGGTTCCGGTTTGATGTTTCGGAAGACGTGTTTCGTCTCCGTATACTCTTCCAATCCGGGACGTCCAAGTTCACGGCCGATGCCCGATTGCTTGTAACCGCCCCAGGGCGCCTGGGCAAAATAAGGGTGGAAATCATTGATCCAAACGGTGCCCATACGAAGTTGGGTAACGACGTTTTCCGCCTTTGCAATGTCTGCCGTGAAGATCGCGCCTGCGAGTCCATAGATCGTGTCATTCGCCTTCGCCACTGCCTCTTCTGTTGTTTCAAATGTTTCTACCGTCAGCACCGGGCCAAAGACTTCTTCCTGCACGATGCGCATATCCGCTGTACAATTGGTGAAAATCGTCGGCAGATAAAAGAACCCTTGGTGCAGTTCTTCGGCTTCCGGTCGTTTTCCTCCAAGGGCAAGTTTTGCGCCCTCCTCTTGGCCGATAGCGACATATGTTTCTACTTTCTCACGGTGCTCGGCGGAAATGAGCGGCCCGGATTGCGTCTCTTCGGAGAAACCATTGCCGAGTTTAATATGCTTCGCCCGGTTGACCAGGGCATCGATGAATGCGTCATGAATGGAGCTTTCAACGAGCACACGCGCACCGGCCGAACACACTTGTCCCGCGTGGAAGAAAGCAGCGTTTAATGCTTGATCGACCGCAACATCAAAATCCGCATCCGCGAAGATAATGTTGGGGTTTTTGCCGCCCAGTTCCAGGGCAAGCTTTTTCACATTGCTGCTTGCCGCCTGCATGATTTTTTTCCCGGTCTGCATGCCGCCTGTAAAAGAAATCAAATCAACGTCCGTACTTTCGGATAGGTGCGCACCTGCCGTATTGCCCGGTCCAAGGACAAGGTTTGCCACGCCTGTAGGGACGCCGGCTTGTTCAAAAAGCTCAAACACTTTCACGGTCGTTAGCGGTGTGATCTCGCTCGGTTTCATCACGAGCGTATTTCCCGCGGCAAGCGCAGGCGCCAATTTCCACGCTGCTTGCAATAACGGGTAATTCCACGGGGTGATCTGGCCACACACACCAACCGGCTCACGGACGACTTTACTCTCGGAGTCAGGAATTGGGCTATCAATCACTTCACCGCCCTCTTTATCAGCAAGGCCGGCAAAATAAATGAAAACATTGGCGATATCATCCATATCATCTAGGCTCTCACTCACGGTTTTCCCGGTATCGAGCGTTTCGAGCTCAGCAAGTTCTTGACGAGACGAACGAATCAACCGACCGATCTCATGAACGATCGCTCCACGTTCACTCGCCGGTGTTGTCGCCCATGCCCCGTTGTCAAATGCACGGCGTGCAGCGGCAACGGCTTTTTTTGCATCTTTTTCGCCACCTTCCGCTACTGTCGCGATCACTTCCTGATTAAAGGGGTTGATGATATCACGTGTTTCATCGTCGACAGCATCCACCCATTGACCGTCGATATACATTTGTAAGCGCAAAGGATCACGCTCCTTTTTATCATATTTTCATGTAGATGTTAAAAGTATCACGAAGCCCCCCCTCTTTAACTTAAAACATATGCGTGCTGTGACCAGGCTGAAGTCGGGATTTCGGGTCCATATAGGCTTTAGCATTACTGACGGCAGTTGGAGCTTCACCAAATCCGGTGGCAATCAACTTCACTTTGCCATCGAAGGTGGCAATATCCCCGACCGCATAGATCCCCTTGATGTTCGTTTCCATGCGGGAATTTACAATAATGGAGTTTTTTGTTGTATCGAGTCCCCACGTTTTAATGGGACCGAGGGATGAAATGAACCCATAATTGACAATCACGTTGTCAACGTCAACGATTTTTTGATCGGTACCTTTCACTTCTTGAAGAACGACCTGTTTAATGTTTTCGCCATTGCCCCGAAGTTCACTCACTTCAAATGGGGTGTGCATGTTGACAGGTGCTGATTGTAATTCGGTGATGCTATGCTCGTGGGCGCGAAATTTATCACGTCGATGTGTCAGGGTCACATTCGCGTCATTGGCAAGCATCAGCGTCCAATCAACGGCAGAGTCTCCACCCCCGCAAATAAGGACGTCCTTGTTTTTGAAAGCGCCTAGGTTATCAATAAAATAATGAAGGTTTTTGCCCTCATATTGTTCGGCCTCTTCAATTTTGAGCTTTCGGGGTTGAAAAGCACCAACACCGGCGGCAATGATAATCGTCCGTGAGTAATGGGTGTCTTTGTCTGTTTCAATTCTAAACGTCTCGTCGTTGAGCTTATCGACGGTTTCTACGGATTGATCAAGCACAACGGTTTGTTCAAACATTTGCATTTGCTCAACCAGGTCGTCAACAAGGTCTTGAGCGCGAACGTTTGGGAAACCGGCCACGTCGTATATATCCTTCTCGGGATAAAGGGCAGAAAGTTGACCGCCCAGTTGGGGCATGCTCTCGATGATCTTCACTTTTGCCTGGCGCATCCCTCCGTAGAAAGCGGTGAACAATCCTGCTGGCCCCCCACCAATAACGGTTATATCATAAGTATCCATGTAATCATCATCCACTATTCTACACCTCCAATCATGGTTTTCTGTGCACTGGGATTCTGGAGATCAGAGCATTCTTTTCGATGAAGGCCCATGAATCAGACTACAGTGGCATTTAAGAGGGATCAAAAAATCTATCTTGATCTTTATTCTTCATCCTGCAGGTCCTCAATAGAATCAATATCCATATAATCTGGTACAACAAAACCTTGTTGAGCACCTTCCAAATTCGGACCCAGGTCGACGATCTCATCTTCATATTGTTCATAGTAAGATGATGCACCTACAGGGAGCCAAGCAATCAACATGCCATCACTTTCCCCATCGGCAAGGGCTTGAAATGCCACACCCATATCAACAGACGACAACTCGACATCGTAACCTAATTCTTCAAGAACTTGCGCAACGACATTCGTGGATGCAGTTTCTGTTTCCCAATTGACATAAGCCAACTCGATTGTCTCATTTTCAACTGGTTCGATGCCTTCTAGCCAAGCGTCAACCTCATCCCGATTGTTTTCAATCCACTCCGCAGCTGCGTCGGGAAACTCCACATCGTCTTCTCTAGCATCTAACATAACTTCATTCATGTCTTCGATTTCCCAGTGGAAATTATCTAGTAATTGGTAGGCAGAAGCATGATCATCTTCCAGACCTTCTCTGACCATCGTATGGATATTTTCAGATTCACCCATTGCTTCTTCCGGGTCTTCTAAGAATTCCAAGTCATAGTCATTAAACGCCCAATGTGGTTGCCAAAGTGTAACAACGATGGGTTCTTGACTTTCAATCGCATCTTCTAATTCCGCTATCATGGCAGCTTCTGAACTTGACACGAGATCAACGTCTAAATCATAAGTATCCATTGTTCTCTCAGCCATATCCATCGTACCCGATCCCGGGTCGATGCCAACAATTTCTTCAATGTCGTCTGCTCCATTACTTTCTTCATCTTCTTCGGCAACTGATGAACCTTCGTCTCCGCAAGCTGTAAGTGCAGCTAACATTCCAAAGAATACTAATCCATACACGAAACGATTTTTACACATTAAAAATTCCTCTCTTTTTTTATATAATCATTAAAAATGCGGAATGAATCCGCATTAAAATTCTCTTATTTGTACAAGATGATGTTTCCATCTGCTACGCTCAGTTCTTCTACACTTAATTTATACTCACGTAGTTTTTGACGTTCATTGGCAAGCATGCGGCCACTATCTTTAATGTTGAATTCTCTTCCGTGCCATGGACAACGCAGAATATTTCCTTCGTTTTTGTAATTGTAGGTGCCAATTTCGTCTGTTGGCTCAGGAGCTCCACATAACTTGCCTTTACTCAAGGGCGCTCCTTGATGAGGACAAAGATTGGTGAATGCATGGAAATCGCCATCTGAAGCACGGCAGATCACGACAGATCGTCCATCAAATTCAGCTTCCATCATTTCACCGGGAGCCAGGTCATCCGTGTGAGCGACTACTTTATCCATCTGTTCTCCCTCCTTTATGAAGCTTGGGGTAAAATTGACGCGCATTTTCAGAAAAGAGTTTTCGCTTCAAGTCTTCATCGAGGCGTGGAGGCAGTGCACGTTCCGGAGAATCATAATCCCAGTGGGGATAATCGGTCGAAAAGGAGATAATCTGATCGCTCCCCATTTGCTCAATGATTTGCATGAGCTCCCATTTTTTCAGTTCTTCAAGCGGCTGGGTGGTAAAACATAAATGTTCACGAATTGTATCGCTCGGCATTCGCTTTACCCAAGGGACTTCATGGCGCAAGTCTGTGTATTGTTGGTCCATTTTTCGCATTAAAAACGGGACATACGTAAAGCCGCCTTCAATCATCATGAGCTTTAAGCGGGGGAATTTTTCAAAAACACCCGAAAAAATCATATTCGTAACTTGGTTCATATGGGAGGTAGGGATTAATGTATGCCACTCTATAAAATATCTCGGCCACTTCCCATAATAAATAGGCGGTTCATTATGGTGCATGCCAATCATCAACTGATGTTTTTCCGCTGCTTCATAAATGGGGTGGTAGAAAGGATCGCCCCAAAGAATGTCATCAATAGGGAGGAGGATCTGGACCATTTTTGGGTGATCCCCTACTCTTTCAATTTCTTGGACAGCCGCGGCGGGATCTTGTGCGGCGATATGCACAGAACCATATAGACGTGAATCTTTTTCAAGCCAGTGCTCAATTTGCCAATCATTATAAGCGCTGGCAAGGGCTGTTGCCATTTCATACCATCCATGCATCGATGATGGGGAAGGATCAAGAGCCCCAGTAAGAATTCCATACTCATGCCCGTTGCTATCAAGGAGTTGCTCCTGCATAAATCCAAGATCAGAACCCGCAGGGCGACCATCAGGTAACCGAGCGTCTGCACGGTCAACCCCGGCGACGGCAGGCTGCGTATACGGCATGTGTTTTTCTTGCATCCAGTGGCAATCAGTGATGTAACGACGCCATGGTTGTTCTAAATAAGGAAGAAGTTGTTCATAACTGACACGTTCATGAATGTCGGTGTCTATAAAGCTCATAAGATTTACACGCCCTTTCTGTTGCTAACTTCTAAAACGTATCATGGGGTGTTATGCAGTCACAAATCTACTGAGAGATAGCTAGGTAAGTTTAGCGCAAGCAGTGAAGTTCAGTGAATGCCAGTGAGCTTCAGTGACAGAATTTCATTTTTTGCATCTCATACGTCAATGCCTGCGTTTATTATACTAATATTTGGGTAATATAAAGGGTTGCAACTAGGGCAATAATGATCCATAAAAGAGAAAAGAAATAAATCATAGTATAGGATGAATAAAAGGTTTGTTTCCGGATTTGTTTTTCTTTTTTAAAATAACTGACGGATGCCAAAATGATCGTTAAAACTCCCAAAAAACCAGTAGAAATCCCCAAGATCACAATCAGTAGATTTTCTGATATCCCCATCGATAAATGTAAACTGGTGACTAAAAACCCGATGCCCAAAATAGCAACGGCGGTACGCACCCATGCTAAGTAAGTACGTTCATTGGCCAAATGCTGCTGTGCATACTTTAATTGATTGTCGTCTTTTTTCATATCCATGTTGTATATCCGCTTTCATTTTCGTTTCTCATACGAATCATCCTCTTCCTTTCATCCCCGGCTTATGGCGTTTTATGAAATAGTTAAAGTTTAATAAGTTTTTGTAGAAAAAACACATCCTTTCTTTTTGCTCCTTCAGTAACCTATCATGGAGTGTTATGTAGTCACAAATCTACTGAGAGATAGCTAGACGAGTTTAGCGTAAGCAGTGAAGTTCAGTGAATATCAGTGAGCTTCAGTGGTAAAATTTCAAAGTTCCAACCGCTTGATGAATGGAAACTGCCAAGATAAGGGGTTTTGAGGGGGTTGTATATCTGGGGTACTTCTGATGTTTGGGATGCAGGTTATTCATACACTGACTGAAGCTATAGGACTGTTATTTTTGGTTTGGATTTTCTTAGTAGGGGTTGTGATAGTAAAAGGGAAGTTAAAGTTTATCCGAAACTAATTTGCAAAGCTAACGAACCAACTTATTGAAGAAGGTGACATCATATAACAACTTGATTTTGCAGTTAAAATGAACAACAGCCTGAAAGTTGTAGTATAAAGCACCTTGTGGAGAAAGCATCCAACCTTTTTGAAAAGGGTAGATCGTTGAAAGTGCAACGAAGGTTTTCGCCATAAAAGCTTGACGAAAAGCCAAATTTTCTAATGAATAAATTAAGAATATGTTTGTTTTTCCATCTATTTTGGGAATAGGTTTACTGTGGTCACATTTTACAAGGAGGTATTAAATTGTTTAAAAGAGTCGACAAGTTGCAAATTGACCTTCCGAGACCAGAAAAGCCGGATCCCGAAGCGGCAGGTGTTGTGCAGGAGTTATTGGGCGGTAGGTTCGGTGAAATGTCGACGCTAAACAATTACATGTTTCAGTCGTTTAATTTTAGGAGCAAGAAAAAGCTACGCCCATTTTATGAGTTGATAGCAAATATTACGGCTGAAGAAATCGGTCACGTGGAATTGGTCGCTAACACGATCAACCTTAATCTTGACGGTTCCGTTGGAAATGGCAGCACAAATCCGGATGACACACCGCTCGCTCCGGTAATGGGATATGAAAACAAGTTTAATTTTATTTTAGGCGGGCAAAATGCTATACCGGCTGATTCTGCCGGCAAAGCCTGGACAGGTGACAATGTTTTCTCTAGCGGAAATCTTGTTAACGATTTGTTGCATAACTTCTATTTGGAGTGCGGCGCACGGACGCATAAAATGCGTGTTTACCAAATGAGCGACAATGAAACGGCACGTGAGTTGGCGGGCTATTTGCTCGTACGCGGCGGCGTCCACGCGGTTGCCTATGCAAAAGCACTTGAAGATATCACGGGCGTCAATATGATGAAGATGCTGCCTGTCCCTGATTTGGATAATTCCAAGTTTGACCATGCCAGAAAATATGAAGATAAAGGCATTCACCGCAAGTTGTACCGGTTTAGCGACGATGATTACAAATTGCTCGATCGCATTTGGAATGGTCCGACTCCGGTTGGATCGCCGGGTGAACTTGAAGTCGTTGATGGTTTGCCGGAAGGCGGCGAAATCCCGGATCTTGAGCATATACCGGAAGAATTCGCGCCGGGATTTGACGAAGAACAATTCCGGGAGTTATCGAAACGCCTTCAGTACGAAGCAGGAATGTAATTACAAAATAGCTTAGGAGGAGGGGAGGTTTAAGGTGCCCCTCCTTTTTACTTCTTTATTTTGCGGTCGCCGATTGTAAAGGCGTCTTGCGCATGATCAAGGCAGCTACTCCAAAAAACACGAATGCAACCAAGATTAAGGAGCTGAAATATCGGAGGGCAGGAACGATAGTTCATTGTAATGTCTGAACATATAATGCTTCTGCTCATTTTGATCCTCCTTCATGTTTAATCATTTCGATTAATTTTTCTTTGGAAAGATTGATTTTACGCGCTTCCTGCAGGGCAGGTTGAACATATGCGTCATAAAACGCCTGGTTTCTTTTTTTTAAAAGAATCTCTTTTGCACCTTCGTTCACGAACATGCCAACCCCTCGCTTTTTAAACATAACCCCGTCATCGACGAGTTTATTAATCCCCTTATCTGCCGTGGCAGGGTTGATTTGATAATAGGTGGCGAATTATTGGTGGAAGAGATCTTATCTCCTTCTTGTAAAAAACCTTCAATGATGTCATCTTCAACTTTTTCAATTAGATGTCAAGATGAAGAACGCATGATTTTCATTTTGGGCGAAAAAATAATACCGGAGGAGGCAATAATAATGATGCGAGCGACGAAGCAGATTCCGAAAGAAAAAGGATTGGACCAGACTTTAACATTATTGAATGAAGGGTACCAATACATTTCAAACAGGCGGCGACATCAACAATCCGACATTATACAGACGCGCCTTCTTGGCCAAAAAACGATCCTTATCAGTGGGGAAGAAGCTGCACAGCTTTTTTATGATGAAAGGTATTTTAAGCGAAAAGGAGTGGCACCGAGGCGCATAAAAAAATCATTGTTCGGTGAACATGGCGTGCAAGGGTTGGATGATGCGGAACATAAACATCGGAAACTAATGTTTTTATCGTTAATGACGCCGGAACGTTTGGAAGAAATCAAAAAAATAACGATGGAACAATGGAAAAAGAAAATTCCCGAGTGGAAAAGAAAAGACGGGGTTGTGTTATTCGATGAAGCAGAGGATGTCATGTGCCGAAGTGCTTGTGCGTGGGCAGGTATTCCTCTCCGTAAAGAAGAAGTTGCACAACGGGCGCGGGAATTCGGTGACATGATCGATGCCTTCGGCGGTGTTGGGGAACGAAATCGGCGCGGCAAAAGAGCGAGAGACAGTGCCGAGCAATGGATACAAACGATTGTCAAACAAATTCGCGCAAAAAAACTGAACCCTCCGGAAAATACAGCCGCTTATATTATGTCTTTTCACCGAGATCATAAAGGAAAACGTTTAGATACCCATACGGCTGCCGTTGAAATCATTAATGTGCTCAGACCGATCGTGGCGATTGGCCGGTACGTCGTGTTCGGTGCACTCGCGTTGCATGATCACCCGGAAACATTGCCCGGATTACATGCAGGAGACGACACGTATACGACGATGTTTGTCCAAGAAACCCGCCGCTATTATCCATTTACACCTTTATTGGGAGCGATCGCTCGCAAAGATTTTCATTGGAAAGGGTATCCTTTCAAAAAGGGGACGCTCGTCATGCTTGATGTTCACGGCATTAATCATCGGCCGGATTTATGGGACGCGCCTGATGCATTCAAACCCGAGCGTTTTAAAGATTGGAAAGGGAGCCCGTTTGCATTTGTTCCGCAAGGCGGAGGGGATCATTACATGGGGCATCGCTGTGCCGGCGAATGGATTACGGTGATGCTTATGCAGACGAGCCTGGAATTTTTGACGAACCACATTACGTACACCGTGCCCGATCAAGATTTGAGCTATAGTATGGTACGTATGCCCACGATCCCGAAAAGCAGGTTTGTGATTCGTGATGTGGAAGAAAAAATGAAGCATGGGTAAGGGGCGAAGAGCCCCCACTCATGCTATTTTTTACGAAACGGCCACCAGTTATATGGTCCAAGAATGGTTGCTAAGGCCGGGACGAATAGCGGCAGTAACAATAAAGAGTAAAGGAGCAAACCGATGACGACCATGGTGCTGATTTGCAGAAGGGTGAGCACCCCGGATGCGAGTAAGGATGCGAATGTTCCGCCCAAGATGAGGGCAGCAGCCAGCACGATTCCGCCTATGCGTCGCATCGCTAACATCATGGCTTCTTGTAGGTCCATCGTTTTTCGGGTTTCATGAAACCGGGTGATAAGGAAGATTGAATAATCGACACCGAGAGCCATTAAGATAACAAAGCTAAAGAACGGCACGGCCCACATTAAGCCTTGATAACCGACTAAATCCATAAAAATCCATTCCGTGATCGCGGCCGCGCCAAAGTACGTGGCGGCTAACGAAAAAAGGACATAGAGCGGCATGATGATGGATCGAAAAAGAACGGCTAAAGCAAGGAAAATGCCCGTCAACATAATCGATGCCGTTGTGATAAAGTCGCGATTCGTCAGGTCGTTTAAATCTCGATTTTGCGCGGCGATGCCATCGAGTAAAATATTCGCGTCTTCGAACGGTGTTTCTTTTAACGAGAACGCCGCGACCTCGTCAATTTCATCCACTGTTTCAATAGCTTCAAGCCCGTAAGGATCGTTTTCCATCGTGATGTCAATGAAGGAAATAACACGATCATCCGGCGTCGCGTAGTGTTCCCAGAGTTGGTCGAATGCTTCGTTTTCCATGATGTCGTCTGTAATAAAAATGCCTTCCAATGGATGAGAAGGTTGGTCGGCCATGCTGGATATGAAGTCTTCCATTTGCTCAATCGCCTCAATGACATCAAGCGTGCCTTCATCTACTTCCAACAATCCTTCTTCGATTTCCGTAAATCCGTCGCTGGCGGCTTCAATGCCTTCCATCAGTTCTTGTTGACCTTCCTGGATCTCTGTTAACCCTTCGTTTAACTCCTGTGTTCCTTCCTGCATGTCCTCCAAACCGTCCACAGCTTCTCCAAGCCCCTCGGCTAACTCTTCCATGCCTGCTCCGGCTTCTTCGAGGTCAGCCTGAACATCTTGAATGGCCGTGTTCGGATCCGGAATATCCATGTCAGTTAAAGGCGTTTCAAGGGTAAGCAATTCTTCGGCTTCCGCCAGATCGGTTGAAACGGCTTCCAGCTCTGATTCAATGTTCTGGCGCGTATCTTCCACTTCCGAAACAAAGGCGACAGCGTCATCCATTTGCGCTTCGCCTTCTGTCAAGGCGGCATTAATGGTGTCGATTTGTTCGCTGATGTCAGAGTCCGGCGCTGCCTCGTCTGCCTCTTCACTAAGTTCATCCAATGTTGACTGCCACGCTTGTATATTTTCCCGCAGCCCGGTGTCGATGGCTTCAGGGTCAAACGCGAGGCCGCCGATCATGTCTTGCAGCGTCCCGAGTTGTTCTTGTCGCTCGCTGATGGTCTCCAGTGCTTCTTGCCTGGCGGTTTCGGCTTCTTCCAATTGTTGCTCCAACGATTCGGTGTTCGGGATCGCTTCTTGAAATTCATCCAACTGCGCTTCGTATTCGGCAATTTCCTCGGAAGCAGCCGAGACTTCCTCCTGAGCGGTCACTAGTTCACTTCCGAGGGTTGATAGCCCATCTTGTAATTCTTCGACACCGTCCAATGCCTCATCCGTTCCATTCAGTAATGCTTCCACGCCCTCTTCCGCTTCCGAGAATTGTTCGGCACCGTCTGCCACCCCTTCGAGCAAGTCGTCGTGGCCATCGGAAATCTCATCTAAGCCATCGAGTGTCTCGTTTAAGCTTGATGATAATATGTCCGCCTGTTCCGGGATGGTCATTTCTTCCAAGCGTTCCCCTTCCGGCCGCGTCATTGTACGCACATCGCTTACCCCATCGACTTTTTCCAAGTTAATCGCCATTAATTCCAAGTAAGGGAGCGCGTTCGGTTCTTCCCACGTTCCTTCGGGGGCTTCCACAGCGAGGGTTGTGAAAAAGACATCCCCCTCTCCAAAACGATCGGCGATTAAGTCATAGGCCTGGATGGATTCATAGTCCTCTTGGACTTCCTCGGGCATATTAAACGATATGTCATTGTCGTACATCCATAACAACGGCGCTAAGATAGCAGCAACGAGCAGCATTGTGTAACCCGGTCGGTACACTGAGAAGCCGCCTAGCTTTCTCCACAGCCAATTGTCTTGCCGTTCGGCTCTCGGTTTGCTCGGCCAGAAAATCCGATTCCCCATAAAGCTCATCAAGGGAGGCATCCCTGCCAATATACCGATGAGCAACACGACGATGCCGACTGCAACGCCGACAGCCGATTGAAAGATATTAAAATCGGCAAAACCGATGGTTGCAAAACCGATAAAGCCGGTGATGGCACCGTAAAAAATCGTTTGTGTGGAGAAGCGAAACGTTTGAAGCATCGCTTCATGGGCATTCCCGCTCGCGGGTAACTCCTCTTGGAAACGCCGCATCAATAAAATGCAATAGTCGGTGCCCACGCCAAAAATGATCGCCAAAATGAAAATTTCCGTATAAGTGGAAACCGGGAACCCAAACCAATCGGCAAGAAAAGAAACAATGGATATTGAACCGAGAAAAGATAATCCAAGAAGGATGAGCATCAGTATCGGCGTCAATGGCGAGCGGAAGATACTGAGCAGGACAGTAAAAACTAACGCGATCGTTATCCATTGAGACGCACCCAAATTTTCCTGCGTCGATTTGTCGTAATCCGTTGATATGGCCGCGTCTCCCGTTTGGTAGTGCGCAAGTCCATCCACGGCTGTTAATTGTTGGATGTCGTCTCGGTATGTATCGTATTCCTCGGAGGCCATATCCAATTCAAGGGAAACGAGCAAGAGCGTTTCGTCATCGCTGACTAACTGATCGGCTTGCTGCTCTCCGTCAAGTGGGGAAACGATATCATAAAGGGGCACATCGCCGGGGTCATTTTCAAATGCATTTATCGTTTCTTCGATCTGATCCGCTTGCGCTTGCGACAACCCTTCTTCTTCGTGGTATACAACAATGACCTCTGTGCCGGTAAATGCGCCGTCAGAGGCAACCATATCTTCGTATTGTTGCGTCGGGTATTCACTCGGGATTTCAATTTGCCCTTCCTCACTGACGATTTGATTTAAATCAGGGGAAAGCAAGAGCAATATAAACGTAGCGATGATCCATATGATTGGATAAAATATGATTCTTTTTTTACCGTTGATGGCATTGATCATCGTGAGCACCTCTTTGATCGCGTGAACTAGCTTTGTTTGATTATATAATAGATTCGAAACGATGAAAGTCTCAATTTTTAGATTCCCAAAGATGATTGACTTCTAACATGAAATAAACAGCGGTATAAAAATATGGTAGAATGAAAGCATTAAGGATGAAAATGGAGGAGTATTATCGTTTATGAACTGGAAGTTTTGGGAAAAGGAAAAAGAACATCCGCTTAACGCTGATATGAATCAATTAAAACAACAATCCGAGCAAATGCAAGAACAAATCGCAAATATCGAAAATCAAGTACAGAAACTGACAAGACTACAATACAAAACGGGAAAAAACACGGAAGAACAACTCAACACGCTTTCGGAAACGATGGAAAGAACGAAGCAAGCATCCGGCGAATCCGACAAAGAAATCATTCCGCAACTGATACGGCAAATTGATGACATGGATATGGTGAGCGCTCAGCTAAAGAATGATCCGAATTGGCAAGCACTCATTCAAAAATGGAGCGAGAGGCTATTACATACACTCGCCGATCTCGGGGTTAAAGAAAGTATTCATCATGGAGACATGTTTGATCCGAAACGGACAGAGGCAATCGAGGCTGTTCTCCCTCCCGAACCGCAAGCTCGTCCTTACCAAATTGTGCACATCCACCAACGAGGATTTTATGATAAAGACGGAACGATCATACGAAAAGCACAGGTGACAACTGTAAAGGAGGACGCAGAAAATGGCTAAACAAGGACAAGATCAATCGTTTCGCCCAATCATCGGCATTGATTTAGGGACGACCAATACCGCGGCGGCCTATGTTCAGAAAGGGCATCCGAAAATGATGGAAATGGCTGATGACCAGTACATGATCCCTTCTGTTGTGCTTAAAGAATCCAATGGGAAAATCGTCGTTGGAGATGAAGCCCGCAGTGCACTCGTTGCGATGCCGGCCCGTACGATTGCCTCCATCAAGCGAAATATGGGAGAGGATGTGGATATTTCTCTCGGCAAAGAAATGTACACCCCCGAAGAGATTTCAGCCTTCATATTAAAAGAAATCAAACGCGTGGCAGATGAGCAGCTTGGCGAAGGCGAAAAAGAAGCGGTCATTACCGTTCCCGCCTATTTCACCGACCAACAACGGCAGGCAACAAAAAAAGCGGGAGAATTAGCGGGTTTTGTCGTCGAACGTATCATTAATGAACCGACGGCTGCTGCTCTTGCTTACGGCGCACAGAACTTGGAAGACGACAATAGTGTGCTCGTTTATGATCTCGGTGGAGGTACGTTTGATGTTTCGATTGTGGAGATGATGAGTGGCATTCTTGAAGTGAAAGCCTCGGCAGGTAACCATCAACTGGGCGGGGAGGATTTTGATTGGCTAATCGTTGATTGGTTGGCGGAAAAAGTAAAAAAAGAACACCAGGTCGATCCGCGCGAAGATGTGCGCGCCAAGGCTCGATTGAAAGAAGAAGCGGAAAGGCTCAAAATCGAACTTTCTTCCAAGGAATCAGTAGAGGTTTCTATTCCGGTCGTCACAGTCAAAGCGGACATGCCTGTCGGTTTGGATACGGTGCTGACACGGGCACAATTTGAAGAAATGATTAAGCCACTGCTCGCGGAAACGAAAGAAAAAATGAACCAAGTCTTAAACGATGCCGGAATGAAAGTGGATGCTATTAATGATGCGTTGCTCGTGGGTGGGTCTACGAAGACCCCTTATGTTCAGCAACTTGTCAGAGACTTTTTAGGCCAAGACCCGCGCCGCGCCGTTGATCCTGATGAAGCTGTCGCTCAAGGCGCGGCTGTACAGGCGGGCATAAAAGCCGGTTCTCTCGGGAGCGGACTTATTGTTACCGATGTGGCTCCTTTTTCAATGGGGATCGCCGTGCTGGATGAACGCCGCGGTCGTGAAAAACCGGGTGCCTTTAAAGCGATTATCCCTCGCAATACAACAATCCCCGTGACACGGACCGAACAATTTACAACATCGTTTAACTTCCAAACAACAGTCTCGATTGAAATCTATCAAGGGGAAGAACGATGGGTGCGAGATAACTATTTTCTTAATGACTTCCTGCTCGAGGGGTTGCCGCCGAACGTTGCCGGTGCGGAAGGGGTTGGCGTCACGTTTCGTTACAATTTAAACGGTATTTTGGAAGTCACTGCCAAAAGTATAACGACCGGGAAAGAAATGACGATTACCGTTGAAGACGCGCTGGATCGAAATTCAGACACGGCATTTCAAGACAGCCTTGCCAAGGTGGAATCCGCTTATGGATCTGACGAGGACGTCGATGACATTTTCGATGAGGAAGAAGAGGGAGGAGCATCTTCCGACCTAAGCAAAGAGGCAGGACAGTACAAATCACAGTTGGTAGAGGAATTGGGAAATCGAGAAGGTGACGTTAAAAAAGAGATTGAACAGACGATCGCGGAGTTGGAAACGGCGCTGTCAAAAGAAGATTCGACGTTGTTGCACGATGCAATCGAGCGGGCAATCGATCTTTCCGTTGATTTAGAACTGTAAGGGGGGATGAGTGTGGCTCAAGCGAAACAGGAAAGTTTGTACAAACGGTTGGGAACAAACGCAAACATTAGCCAACGCCGGATTAAAGAGAAATACATTAATGCTGTAAAACAACACCCGCCTGAGACAGACCCTAACCGTTTTGAAGAAATTCGGGAAGCTTATGAGACGCTAAAAGATCCGGTCAAACGCAAGCAATATGATATCTCCCGAAAATACGGCGGGCAAATCGATAAAATGTTCGAAGAGGCGAGAGACCACTTTCAGAGAGGCAATGAGAAAAAGGCGGAGGAAATGTATGAGCAAATCACAGCCATCAATCCGGGTAACTTGCATGCGCAATCGGATTTGATGCGTATTCTAGTTAATCGGGGGGATGTGCAAGCGGCTCGGCAAATCTTTGATCAAGCCCTTAACAATACTCGGCTAGAGAATTATAATCTTTCCCTCGGGAATCTATATTCCCTTTACGCACGTATTTTAATCGACCATGATCATATGGAAACTGCCTTTGATCTTTTCGAAGAAGGCTGGGAAAAGGCTTTGGATCGAACATCACAGAGGGTCATTGCTGAAGGATTATCGATCCTTTGTGTCATTTTGGAAAAATTTGAACGTGCGATAGAGGTGGCTGAGCAAGCATTGCCCCTAGACGGCGAGGAAACGTTTGATGATTGGCCGGTTTATGCGCAATGGTTGCGTGCCATTGGCAACGCCCATCATTGGTCGCTTCTTGGAAAAGCAAAATCACGCTTTCTGAAGTTCATCGATGTTATTGAGGAGAAGGAAGAGAAAGAAGAGCTGCTGAATAGTGTAATGGATGAGTATGACAAAGCCTTTGATCATCAATACTACCGGGTAGCCGAAGTGTTTTTAGCATTGGCGCAAAGAATCGATCCCGCGAATCCGGATATAAAAGAAGATATCAAAGAGATAAAGAAATTGGTTCACCTCGAAAAGCAGATGGATCGTTTGTCCCGTGATGAAAAGATTTATCCGATGGTCATTATTCATGCAGAGAAGCTCTATAGCAATGTTAATGATGATTTAGACGCTGCAATGACACCTTTGCCACCGATCCCCAAGGATTTTGAAGAAGCCGAAGACTGGTATGCGGCAGGGATTCTAAAATTAAAAAAGCAATACCCTGCCGTGTACAATTATTTTAAGTCCAGATGGGACGAGTTATTTGCCGAAACCACCAAGCATTTTAACCGGGAAAGAAAAAGGGCGCTTAAAAAACTGAAGTTGTGAAAAGCAAGGCTTAGGTTATTTTTCTTAAAAACGGAGGAGTACAATGGCTAATACACACGTTTGGCGGGAGGTCTTGGCGGTATTGGAACGAAACCTTTCAAAGCCGGCTTTTCAAACATGGTTGCAGGGTACGACGTTGGAGATCACGAATCATGTGTGGACGATTATGGCAGCGAATGAGTTTGCGGCAGATTGGTTGGAAGACCGTTACGGGAAAGTGATATCCGAGGCAATCCAGGCTGTACACGGAGAGAAGCCAACAATACAATTCAGTTATGATGAACGGAAAGAGGAAGCGCGGGTGGGCGCTGTCGGCACGAACGAGCGACAAGTCACGGAAGGTCGCCTTCAATATATGGAAGAAGAAATGATGGCTATGAGAAAACAAATCCATCGCTTAGAAACAGAGCTAGCTGCTATCAAAAACAGTTAATGGAGAAGGAATAAACGATGAATCTGGGAATTTTGGAACAAATGCCAACCCCAAAAGGTAAGACAGCAGAAGATATCGTCGAAGAGACGCTTTCCTTCGGCCAATACGCGGAGCAACTTGGATACGAACGTTTTTGGTTTGCCGAACATCACGCGACGAAGGGGATGGCATCTAGTTCTCCGGAAATTATGATGGCGGCTTTGGCGAGCCGTACGACGCGTTTGCACGTGGGTAGCGGCGGTATTTTGCTTCCGCAATATAGCGCTTATAAAGTCGCCTCCCAACTCCTGCAATTGCAAGCACTTTTCCCGGGAAGGATTGAAGCGGGCGTGGGACGCTCACCCGGAGGTGGCGAACGGGTTCGATCTGCGCTCGCCGATGGGAAAGAGAATCAGTTAAATGCGTATCCGGAAAAATTGGAAGCTCTCGCTGGATATGTCCGTGGCCAATCGCCACAGGGCGTACGAGCAACACCGAGAACGGAGGCAGCGCCACCAGTTTATTCTCTTGGTCTCGGGGAAAATAGTGCAGAAATCGCCGCCCGTCTCGGTATAGGTTATGTGTACGGGCATTTTATCGATCCCTCGCGCGGAGAAGCAGCCCACGAGGTTTACCGGCAACAATTCACACTTGGCAGCTTGACTGCCCCGCACGCGTTAACCGCTGTTTTCGTCATTTGCGGAGAATCAGACGCACATGCAGAAAAACTAGCCACGAGCCAGGATATGTGGTTGTTGCGAACGGAAAAAGGGTTGGATAGCCGTGTGCCGACCGTAGAAGAGGCGAAAGCGGCTAAAAAAACGGAACGGGATCAACAAAAAATCAGGGAAAATCGCAGGCGTATGATCATTGGCGGTCCGGACACGGTACGGGAACAATTAAGCTATCTTACGGAGCGCTATCACAATGACAAATGGCTGATTCTGACGAATATTCACGACGTCAACGAGAAGCGTCGGTCGTTCGAACGGATCATCTCTCTTTTTTGATCTATGCAAATGACATAGAACCTGATAGACTATTATTCAGAGTTAAATAATTGGTTTTTCTTATAAAGAGAAGCAGAGGGACTGGCCCGCTGACGCTTCAGCAACCCCACGATGGTGGAAGGTGCTAATGCCAGGAAGATAAGAGGATCGCGGCTATAGCCCTCTTTTCTTCGGAAGAGAGGGTTTATTTTTATTAAAGGAGTTTTGGGAAAGATGGCAGAATTGACAGCAAAGCACGCGCCATATCGTGCAGACCATGTAGGGAGCATTCTACGGACTGAGCGTTTGAAGCAAGCGAGGGAAGATCGTGTAGCCGGCGCGATTACGGCTGAACAATTGCGCGAGGTCGAGGATGAAGAAATTTACGCGATTGTGGAAAAACAAAAAGAAGCGGGGCTTACGGCTATTACGGATGGGGAATTCCGCCGCGCCTGGTGGCATCTCGATTTCCTCGAAGGGCTTGACGGGGTGGAAGGATACGAAGCGGAACATGGCTATAAATTTAAAGGTGTGGAAACGAAGCCTTGGCTCGTACGAATCATCGGAGAGCTTGATTTTCCGGAAGATCATCCATTCCTCGAACATTTTCGCTACTTAAAAAGCATCGTCGGCGAAGATCACGTGGCCAAACAAACGATTCCGAGTCCAAGCATGCTTTACGCGGATCATCATTTTGTATCCGGTGTTTATGAGGATCGCGAACGTTTTCGCAAAGATCTCGCGGCCGCATACAAAAAAGCTGTTCATGCTTTTTACGATGCCGGGTGTCGTTACTTGCAATTCGATGATGTTGGTTGGGCGATTCTTATTCCGACCGAAGATGACACGGAAGAGCAAAAACAAGACAAACGAAATAAGCAACAGTGGTATAAAGAGATTATTAATGAGGCGCTTTCGGATCGCCCGGATGATTTAACGGTGACAATGCACATTTGCCGTGGGAATTTCCGTTCCACTTGGTCCATGAGTGGGGCTTATGATCCGGTTGCAAAGACGGTTTTCCAGGAAGTTGAAGTCGATGGTCTTTTTCTGGAATACGATGATGAGCGCTCCGGTTCGTTTGAAGCTTTGCAATATGTAAATCGTGATGACTTAAAAATTGTGCTCGGCATCGTAACATCAAAAACAGGTGAACTTGAAGATAAAGAGGCGTTGAAAAGCCGTATTCGTGAAGCTGAAAAGTATGTACCGCTTGAACAGTTGGCGATCAGTCCCCAATGTGGCTTTGCTTCCACAGAAGAAGGGAATGTTTTATCGGAAGAAGCGCAATGGGCAAAACTGCGCCATATTAAAGAAGTTGCGGACGAGGTTTGGGAAGAGAGCTAAATGGTGGACGAGTAGGGTTGATTTTCTAAAAGAGGATCAGCCTTTTTTCAGACAAATAAAAGAAAACAGCGAGGCTGTCCGATCAGAGGGCTATATCGGACAGTTTCGCTAGATAAAGGTATGGACGTGTCCGGGGAGGAACAAGAGAAGCCAAGTAATCCCTCAACCGGAGGTCGAATTGCTCCGAGAGGAACAAGAGAAGCCAAGTAATCCCTCAGCCGGGTGTCGAGCTGCTCCGAGAGGAACAAGAGAAGCCAAGTAATCCCTCAACCGAATGTCGAGCTGCTCCGAGTGGGACAAGAGAAGCCAAGTAATCCCTCAACCGAATGTCGAGCTGCTCCGAGAGGAACAAGAGAAGCCAAGTAATCCCTCAGCCGGATGTCGAGCTGCTCCGAGTGGGACAAAAAGAATCGTTTTACTGGGAGATGTAAAATCAACGATGTCACTGTGTCATGTCCGGTTTTTTTCTATGCATCGTCGCTTGTTCATAAGCAAAAGCAATCTGAAATAATGTTTCTTCTGAAAACGCCTGTCCCGTAAACGTAATCCCGAAGGGTCGTCCATTTTCATGGTAACCGGCAGGAATGGCGATGGACGGCAGTCCGGCGCGGGCAGCAACATCATAACTACTCGAACTTGGAAAAAGGATAGCATCCAAGTTTTGATTGAATAAAACATTTTCCAGGCTTTGCGGGTCGTCCAAGCCTTCGTCACGGAGTTTCTGAGTGAGATAGCTCACGTTTGATAAACTGTTTTCGACCGACGTTCGAACTCTAAGACGATCATAGCCATATTTATGCAAGTGGGCATGATCCTCATAGGATTGCAAAAACTCGTCAAAGGAACGAAAACCCGTGGAAGGATACGCTCTGGCAAAAAAATTGTTTAGGGAATGTCGGCATTCATAGCTGACAACAGCATCACTATCCCCGCGGTTAATCGCTGGGATCGATACTGGGTCAACCAACGTCACCCCAAGATCTTTTAATGTGACAATCGTTTCTTCATAAAGGGTAAGGTCAATTTGATCGCTCATGCCCGGTTGATAGTCGCGAAAAATACCGATCCGTTTGCCTTGCACACCGTCCTTGCGAAGACCTTCTACATAATTTGGTATCATAAACGGTTGTGTTTTTGTCTCTTCGTCTTGAGGATCCTTGCCCGCGATCGTTTCTAAAAGACGTGCGGCATCCGTCACTGTTTGCGTCATCGGCCCGGCAGTATCTTGTGCATAGGACAAAGGGATGGTTCCCGTGCGGCTGACAAGCCCGATGGTCGGCCTGACCGTCACAAGAGAATTTCGTGTCGCGGGATTTAGCAACGAACCGGATGTATCTGTTCCAATGCTTACGGTTGCAAAATTTGCCGCGACTGCTGCCGCGCTACCCGTGCTCGATCCGCCGACATCAAATTGGGTTCCGTATGGACAGAGGACATATCCGCCCCTTGAACTATAGTTTTCCGGCATGTTAGTGCCGATGCGATGAGCGAGTTCAGTCATATTTGTTTTGCCGAGAATGATCGCGCCGGCATCCCGTAGTTGTTTGACGAGAAACGCATCCTCGTTTGAGCGCCAATTTTCAAGCGTTATTGAACCGGCGGGTGTAGGCAATTTATCGGCGGTTCCGATATTTTCTTTTAAAAGAATCGGGATGCCGTGTAGCGCGCCTTTTCGACCATGTTGTTCCCGATCTTTATCCAGTGCTTTGGCGATCGGAATGGCGTCGGGGTTGATGTCGGAGACAGCATTGATATAAGGGCCATCCTGATCCCAGATTGAAATACGGTTTAAGTAATACAGAATAAGGTTTTTCGCTGTAAGTGTGCCTTCATCATAAGCTTGGTGAATTTCGGCGATGGTCGTTTCTTCATGCCAATAGTCAGCCATTAAGGTAGATTGCATCGATAACCTCCGGATTTTTTGATACATTCATATCTTACCACTATGAAAGCAATGGATACATGCATCTTATTTTTTTATATAATTGCGATGTGTACCAATTGTGGTATACTGATACAAACATTATTTTTTCAATATTTCTTAGAAGGAGAATAGGGGGTAAAAAAAGAAATGAAGAAAAATTTCTGGTTATCCGGGGTTTTGGGTGTTTCTTTACTGGCTGTTGCCGCGTGCGGTACGGATGATACCGAAGAGGACGCTGACGATGGCGATGACACGGATGACGTTGAGGCAGAAGACGAAGACGGTGAAGACGAAGATGAGGAAGCTGCCGAGGATGATGGGGATGAAAATGGCGGAAACGGTTCTGTAGAAGGAGAAACATTTACGGTTGCGACCGACAACAACTTCGTGCCGTTTGCGTTCACTGATTTGGAAACGGATGAATTGACCGGATTTGATATTGAATTGATGAATGCCATTTCAGAAGAAGTAGGATTCGATATTGAGTATGAACCGGTGGATTTTGCAGCCTCGCTTTCAGGTATTCAATCTGGCTCATATGACGCGGCAATTAACGCCATGTCGATTACGGAAGAACGGGAAGAAACCGTTGACTTCTCTGATCCGTATTACTTTGACGCCGGGATTATTTTAGCGGTTGCTGAAGGAAACGATGAGATCCAATCGCTCGAGGATGCTGAGGAACAAGGGGCGACGATCAGTACACGACAAGGGTCCACGAGCCAAGAGTATCTCGAAGATAATATTGATGGCATTGAGATCGAAGCTTTTCCGGAAATCACCGAAGCTTATGAAGCTGTGATCGGAGGTCATGTGGACGCTGTATTGTATGATGAACCGAACGTTCTTTATCATACAGAGGATCTGGCAGAGGGCCAAATGGTGACGGTAGGCGAAACCTTACTGGCAGATGACTATGGCATCGGCATGCCGCAAGATCATGAACTCGTTGATCCGGTGAATGAAGCTTTGGAGACACTGAAAGAAAACGGAACGTACGATGATATTTATGAAGATTACTTTGGGGAACGCCCTGAAGGGACATAAACCCGGGGTGAAAAAGGGCTGCTCATGCAGGTGTCTAGCATGGGCAGCCTTATCCATCTTACGTTTTTCAAAAGGAGTCCGTTATGAATCTATCACCTGAAGCATTTGTTGAAGTTACCCCTTACTTACTTACGGGACTGTGGTACACATTAATCATCACGATTATCGGTGTGTTAATCGGTTGTGTGATCGGCACCATTTTTGGAATTATGCGATTATCAACGAATTGGTTCATCAAAACGGTCGCGTCGATCTATGTGGAAGTTGTAAGAGGCACCCCATTACTTGCGCAGATCTTTTTTATTCATTTTGGGATTCCCGCACTTTTCAATTTTAATTTTGACGCGTTAATTACCGCTTTTGGCGTGATCGCGATTAACTCGGGGGCGTATTTGGCAGAGATTGTCCGAGGCGGTGTACAGTCCGTGGATAAGGGACAATTGGAAGCCGGCCGTTCGCTCGGGTTAAACGCACGGCAAACAATGCGCCACATTATTTGGCCGCAAGCAATAAAAATAATGATACCGCCTTTCGGAAACCAATTTATCATAAGCTTAAAAGATACATCTTTACTGTCGGCCATCGCGGTGACGGAATTAATGTATCAAGGCCAAACGTACGCTAGCATCACGTTCGCCAGTTTTGAAACCTATTTAATGGTTTGCGTATTTTACCTCATGATTACCATTCCGGCATCTTTATTGTTACGTTTCACAGAACGGAGGCTTGACCATTCATGATTAAGGTGAAGGATTTACATAAATCGTTTGGAAAAAACGAGGTGTTGACCGGTATTACAACGGAGATTGATGCTCAGGAAGTGGTTTGTGTCATCGGGCCGTCTGGCTCCGGAAAAAGTACATTTTTGCGCTGTTTAAATCGCCTTGAGGAGATTACTGCAGGAGAAGTGATGATTGACGGGGTGAACATTGCCGATCCGAAAACGGATATTAATGCCGTTCGCCAAGAGGTAGGGATGGTTTTCCAACATTTTAATCTCTTTCCCCATAAAACCGTCCGCGACAATGTGATGTTGGCACCGCGTAAATTAAAAGGGGAGAGCACGCAAGAAGTTCGTGCTCGCTCCTTGAATTTGTTAGAAAAAGTTGGACTTGCCGATAAAGCGAATGCATATCCTTCCAGCCTCTCGGGAGGGCAAAAACAGCGGGTCGCCATAGCCCGTGCGTTAGCAATGAATCCGAAAGTGATGCTTTTCGATGAACCGACGTCCGCCCTTGACCCGGAACTTGTCGGTGATGTGCTCGCCGTTATGAAGGACCTGGCCAATGAAGGAATGACGATGGTTGTCGTCACACATGAAATGGGTTTTGCAAAGGAAGTAGGCGACCGCGTATTCTTTATGGATGAGGGGAAGATGGTTGAGGAAGGCACGCCGACGCAAGTGTTTGATGAAACGACGCATGAACGTACGAGAGAGTTTTTGAGTAAGATTTTATAAGTGAAAAAATGCCCCGGCAAGGTAAAAATAAACGTTGCAAGGGGCATTCGTTCCAATATAAATGTTGCCGTTTATGCTTAACCGCATAAATCCATACTAAGTTATGCTCTTCATCCACCCGATAAATGAGAATAACCTGGTATAACCCTAACCTTGTTTGATACCCTTCCCAACGACCAAAGGGAATAGGTTTGGCTGTCAAATAGGGAAACGATCCAATGAATCTCTGTAGATTTTCATCTTCACATCAGAGGTATATGGGATCATTCCAGCAAGCTCATCAAGGGCTGTATATGTCCATCTGACTCTATACGTGTTGACTCGCGCTCATGTTTCCGAATGGCTTGCTCTAAAATCTCCAAGCCCTCCTCACCAGTGTAAGTTCGACCGGCATTAATATCTTCGTGACTTCCTTCCATTTGGCGAATAACATTGGGATCTTTAGCTAATTCAGAGGGATTAAAACCAGACTGGTCACCATCCTCAATTTTCACTGAAACATTGAATTCACTCTCGATAAGTGCTACAAGATCACTTATCTCAAGTATTTGTTTATCCTCCAATTTTTGATATAATTGGTCTTTTGTCATAAATGACATACCGCTCACCATCCTCAAGTGTAAGTATATCATATTTTATTTCAAGCTAGTAAAGGAGTGACCCCTGAACATGCCGGGATCACTTCTGCTAATGACTGTTTATTCGGCAAACAACCCGCCATAATCAGCAACTTTATCCCGCCAAACCGTGTGATAATGCGGGTTGTCGGGATGGCTTTCCCCTTCCCGGGATGTTAGTTCAATCCATACGCGTGGCCCGTCAATTCTGACATAAGCGCCCGTTTCTTCAACGTCCGGAGAGCCTGACCAGGCAATATGTGTGTTTTGCAGGGCATCTTCTGAAAAATAGGCGTTAAGCAACGCACCCCCGGCTTCGTCAGAGGCATCGTCCACCCAGGCTTTGATTGCCTTTTTAACGAAGGTTTGCTGTTTTTTATCCAGATCAGCATATGGAATTCCTACCGTTTCCGGATAATTCCCGTCTTCTTCGGGACCGACGACGACCTCGTCGAATTTTTCCTCCATTTCAGCGTTCTTTAGCTGTTCGTCATTCAGCGAACCGAGCATCGCTTCCATACTTGTGATCCGGTCATCGATGGGACGATATGTCACATTATCCCACATGGTAAACGCTCGCGGCTCAACTCCCGTAAATTGAGGGGTAGCCCCTGCCTCCTTGCCGTTAAACACAAGATTCTCAGCGAGATGGTGCCCGCTGAACTGCACCATCCATGGCTCGTTATCCGAGGGTGTTCCAAGGAAGGAAATAAAATACATCCCTGATCCTAACGTGTCATCTTTGTATTCCGTGTGTAGAAATGCATCGGCTTTCATGATTTCCGTTAATGTTTGGTATCCTTCTTCACTTAGCGATGCTTTCATTAGTTTTAAAGCGGCTTTTATGCTCTCTTCGGACAAATCCCCGAGCGACATGCCATTGCGATTTTCATAAGTGGCCGGCACATTGCTCCATGTCGTAGCGTTTTCTTCGGTTAATTCATTGCGGACGAGTTCTTGTTGTTTTTCGCTAAGTGTGTCTAGAAAAGTTTCAGCAAGCGAGACTTGATCTTCTTCTTCCGTATTTTCATGAAGGGACTCATTGATCAGTTCAAGAAGGGAAGCTGTTTCTTCCGATTGGGTTTTTGTGATGGATGTTGTTGCTTCAACATCAAGAGGCATGGCAGAAACCATTAAAATCAAGACCATCGTTAATCGTTTTATTTTTTTTCCAAGGTTGTCCATCGTATTCCTCCATCTTTTATGTACGTCCTATTCATAGCTTGCCCAGAATTGGATTTGCTAAAATAAAAATCGGAGACGTTTAATGGATTTGCATGAGGCCACGAGCTCATTGCGCTGTCACAGAATTCTTCCGAGGAAGCGGCGTTCAACGAGGTGTAGCAAAAAACAGGCGCGAATCTGGTGTTGTTTTTATGCCTGAACAGCGCGAAAAACTCGGCGCCAAGGTAAAGTCAAAGTACAACAATTTATGACCCGAACTAGAGAGGGAAAACCGTTCCAAGGGTATCTAATCGCTCAGTTAGCACCCGAACAAAGATGATATATCGTTCCAAGGGTATCTAATCGCTCAGTTAGCACCCGAACAAAGATGATATATCATTCCAAGGGTATCTAATTGCCCGTTGGGACGTGAACGAAAGGTGTGCAGCCTGAAAAAGTACTCCAATCGTGACCGTTGGGACGTCTAACCACGTGCAATAACTAACAAAATGTTCGATGCTCGATTGTTTGAACTTTGGTAGCGACAAAATTTAAAAAGCGTATCCAAATACAGGCGTTAGGAAGAACAGTGAGGAAATTTGGCTCAGGGGACGCAAACCGCTTAGTTAGGAACAGAGGTAAAAATCCAGCTCAAGGGGGGATCTAACCGCTTAGTTAGCACCCGAACAAAAGATGTCCCAGGACATTCGTGAATATATTTTGGACTTTGACGATGCCCTAACTCGGCGCTCCTATTCATTGACAACCCTATGACGATGACTTATAATTATCACAGATATCAAAGGGGAGTAGCAGCTTATTTAAAGCCGTCATGACGGGAAATAATGCCCCGGCTTTAAAGGCAACGATGACGTTGTTTGCGAGACCTTTGCCTACGCGCAGGCAGAGGTCTCTTTTTTATTGCACCTTTGCCGGATATCAATTTTTATACGTTCGGTAAAGGAGAATTTCATTGATCTACATTCTTTTCATTCTCGCAATTATTGTCACGGTCTTTGCTGCCATAAAAATCTCTGCGTATTCAGACGCCATCAGTCGTTTGTCCGGGATGGGGTCGCTGTTAATTGGTACCTTCTTGCTGGCGGGGGCAACATCGCTCCCGGAAGTAACGACTAGTGTCTCGGCGATCTATCTGAATAATCCTGATCTCGCCGTCGGTAACGTCATCGGAAGCAACCTTTTTAATTTGTTAATTCTGGCTGTTTTCGACGTTATTTACAGACAGCGAAAAGTACTGACTAGCATCGATCGGCAACAACGGTACACCGCTCTGTTCGGTTTTATTATGATGGCCATCGTGCCAATTGCACTTTTTTTTACATTAGAGATTCCATTTTTCAACGTAGGTTTGGACACGTTGCTCATTATTGCTCTCTACCTGCTTAGTTTATGGGTGATGCGCCGAAAACCTGCGAAAGAAGAGAAGGTAAGCGGGGGAAGCGGCAAAGAGAGGTATACGTTGAAGGAAGCAGTGATCGGTTTTTTTGCCGCTGCCATTACGATTTTGATCGCGGGCACGCTCCTAACGTATGCTGGGGATCAAATCGCGGTTATCACCGGGTTGGGTTCGAGCTTTGTCGGAAGCTTCTTGATTGCAACGACTACGTCTTTGCCCGAAGCCATGACGGTGTTTATCGCTTTTAAGCTGAACAATTCAAACCTTGCCGCTGCATCGATCATTGGGAGTAACCTTTTTAACTTGCTTATTTTGTGTCTGTGTGATTTCTTATACGAAGGATCGATTTTGCAATCGGCATCCTCGAGTCATACGGCGACGTCTGTACTCTTGACTGTGAACAGCGCAATCTTATGTTACGCCATTTTTTCGCGAAATGGGCGAAACGTTTATTTAGGCCCTTCGATCGCTATTATCTTTTTCTACTTCATAGCAGCGGTATGGATGTTTATTTTGTGATACGATGGGGGACAACGAGCGAAGGAGTGATACGAGACGATGCAAATACCAGAAATCACACTGAATGACGGCATGCGTGTACCGACCGTTGGCTTCGGTACGTATGAATTGTGGGGAAACGAGGGTGTAGCGGCCATCACGAGTGCCATTGATCAAGGCTATCGCCTTATTGATACCGCGTATAATTATGAAAATGAGGGGACAGTCGGGGAGGCGGTCAGACGCACATCCGTTACACGCGAAGAACTGCTTATCACATCGAAGCTTCCCGGCCGATACCATACTTATGATCAGGCAGTGAAGGCGATCCAGGAATCACTTTATCGTGCCAATCTTGATTACTATGATTTATATTTGATTCATTGGCCGAATCCCATGCAAGATCAATATATCGAGGCGTGGAAAGCGTTAATCGATGCAAAAAAATGGGGGCTCATCCGCTCCATCGGCGTATGCAATTTCCTTCCGGAGCATATGGAACGGCTGGAAAAAGAAACGGGCATATTGCCAAGTATCAATCAAGTGGAACTGCATCCTTTTTTCAACCAGGACGAGCAGCGAAAATGGCATGAAGCACACGGCGTTGTTACCGAGTCGTGGAGCCCTTTAATGCGAATGGACGCTATTTTAAGCAACGATACGATTAAAAAAATCGCGGATAAGAACGGAAAAACCGCTTCTCAAGTGGTGTTGCGCTGGCATTATCAACTCGGCGCCGTTGCGATCCCGAAATCCGCATCTCCCAAACGCCAGCAGGAAAACATCACGATTTTTGATTTTGTTCTGGATGATGAGGACATGGTCGCTTTAAACGAATTGACACGTCCGGATGGCCGCAGAAACAACCTGGATCCGGCTGTTTATGAGGAATTCTAAGCTTAGAATACAATCAAAGTAGCTACCAAGAGGATATCTCAAGGGTAGCTACTTCGTCTTTCCAAAGGGGGTACACAAATGGCATTTTGGAAAAAAGCAGATAACCGAAAAAAACACCAGGATCAGGCGCGGGAATATTTAGTTGAGGACGAACAGCTTCTGCATACATATGGCTTGCTGATTGACTTTGTCGCTCTCACCGATCAAAGGGTTATTTTTGTAGAGAAATCATGGGTTTCGAAACGATCGGAAGTCGTCAGCATTCCTTACAGTAAAATTGAGGAAATTGCATTGTTGAAAGACCGGAGGATGTCGATCTCGAATCCCGTTCGCATCAGCACTCGTTCAAAAGATCATCAACTAAATTTGATCAAAGGCAACGATTCAGTCGGATTTTACAGGCAATTATCGAGACAAATAATGAAGGCGGGTGGGTAAAAGAAGATTTTTCATACATTGGTCAAATAATGACACAGTCGTCTGGAAATCAAGGGTGAGACTAAAGAGTTAAGGATGAAAAAACTCCAGAATAACATGGAACTTTTTTAACAATTTTAATTTGACAATTATTTTAAAGCGTGCAATAATAAATTATCTTCTCTTCCTCTCTTAGTCCTCTCTTTGGCCTTTCCCGTTGTCCCGTTGCCACACCTTTTCTCTCAAGATTCCTTTCATGAATACCCATTATCATTGTTGCCCTGCCTGTCAATCCCCTGAATTCTTCCGTATCAATACCATCCCAAAGAAAATCCTAATTGTTTTTAGACCGTATTTTTTCAATTCCAAAAGGAGGAGTTTTTGTGAGTCACGACATTTGCGGATTTAACAAAGCAGGTAATGAGATTTGTCATATTCGTTTTACAATGGGAGATTCAAATGCGTTAATCGTTTATGAATTATTCAATGCATCTGATTATTATGCAGGTGTAAGTGGGAATGGCCACAGCAAGGAAGTGTCATTATCGGAAGCCGAGAAAGCAATGACGGCCCTCAATCAATTACATCGTGATAATGAGCCCCATGACCCGAATAACGAATATTTAGTATATCTACGAAGAGAACTTGATAACTTTTTCATGAGTTGCTTAGACACAGCTCAAAAAGAGGGAAGTGTACGAGTGTCTTTCGCCTAAGTGCATAGCCTGCAGACGAGTGTGGACATCTACAGACCCTCGAAAATCAATTTTCCTTTCTGCTTTCCTTCCACTGAAGATTGCCCCTCTATGTAACTCTGTGAACCCTATGTAAGTTTCCCAAATATAAGCGTAGAAAATAAGGAAGGCAGGCTAAAACCGCCACCTCCTGTGGCAACGCCTGCAGAACCCACCTCGTGTGGGCCCGAGGAGGATCGCCATGAAAGATGATACATTATACGATGCCTTCAGTCACTGGGAAGAACTCAGTTCAACAAAAGAACAACGGGTGGCGTATGAAGAACGGGCGAAACAGATTATGGATGAAGAGGCTGCAAAACGGGAATTCGAACTTCGGAAACAAGACGCGAGAAGGGAAGGTTTAGAAGAAGGCAGGGAAGAAGGTAAGAAAGAAGGAAAACAAGAATCACTAGAAACCGTTGCCCGCAGCCTTTTAGAAGAAGGTTTGGAAATCGAATTTGTAGCTAAAACCACAGGGTTAGATAAAGAAAAAGTGCTTGAAATTCAACGTAACCTAGAAAAAAAGCACAGTTAAAAGAAAGCAAATTTGATTAAAGATCAAAAGCCCCGGTTGTACGGTGTTTTTGGTTTTTTGGTGCTGCGCCCTATAGCTTCACCTTTTTTTCCCCGCCCTAAAGCCTCATTGTTGTTGCATGAAGCCAAGAAGGCTACAATAAAATGAAAGAGATCAGTTGTGCAGTCTACACAGAGGCTGCCTTCATTTTTTATTAAAAGGGGTCTTCATAATGATTGCAACAGACGATAAAGATATCCAAGGATTAAAAGAAGCGGGGCAGGTGATCGCGGGTATTCGTGATGAAATGATCGGTCGGACGAAGCCTGGCGTGAAAACAATCGAGCTTGATGAATTGGCAGGGGAGATGTTTGCGGACAGTGGCGCGGTTTCGGCGCCGATCAGCACGTATGGTTTCCCGGGGAATACATGTATCTGTATCAATGAAGAAGTTGCCCATGGCATCCCCGGTGAGCGTACTATTCAGGAAGGGGACCTCGTCAACATCGATGTGTCCGGCGCTTACAACGATTATTGGGTGGATACCGGCATGTCCTTCGTCGTTGGTGAAGCAACACCATCACAAAGCCGGCTGCTCGAGGCGACAAAGAAAGTTTTTGATGCCGGATTAGCAAAGTTTCAGGCAGGGGGCAAGTTGAACAATGTGGGGCGCGCCGTTCATAAAACAGCAAGGGAAGAAGGGTTCAAAGTCATTAAAAATTTAACCGGGCACGGCGTTGGCCATTCCTTGCGTGACGCTCCCGATCATATTTTTAATTATTTCAATCCATGGGATCGAACGCTTATGGAAAATGGCATGGTGATTGCCTACGAGCCATTCGTCTCCACGAAAGCTGAACAAATTTATGAAAAAGATGACGGCTGGACGCTAACGACACGGGATAAAAGCATGGTTGCCCAGATCGAACATACCATTATCGTCACAAAAGACGAGCCGATCATTGTAACGTGAGGTGAAAAAGTCGATGAAAATTGAAGTTCTCCGGGAAGACATAACGACATTCGATGTAGATGCGATCGTTAACGCTGCCAACAAAACGCTACGTGGCGGAGGTGGCGTGGACGGCGCCATCCATCGCGCCGGCGGAAAAGAGATTCTGGAAGAATGCAAAGAAATAGGCGGTTGCGAGACCGGGGAAGCGGTGATCACCACCGCGGGAAAGATGCCTGCGCGCCACGTTATTCATACTGTAGGGCCGGTGTGGGACGGGAGCGAAAATAACGAAGACGAGCTACTTCAAAACTGTTATAAAAATGCTTTGCAGCTCGCGGTGGAGTATAACCTGAAAACGATCGCGTTTCCTAATATCAGTACCGGCGTTTACGGTTTCCCGAAGGAACGCGCGGCACGGATCGCTGTGGAAACGGTCGGGCAAATGTTAAACGACGACGAATCATCCGTTAAACAAGTATTTTTCATCTGTTTTGACAAGGAAAATTATGATTTGTATACAAATATATTAGAAGGATAACATACAGAAAAACGCACCCGGCAATTTGCTCTGGTGCGTTTTTCACGCTCTACACTAATTCATAGTTACTCACAATCTCCCGTACATGTTTCATCGTTTTATTCGCTGCTTCCTCAGCATTATAATTTCGACGATTATTTAAGACTGTTGCAGGCATCCATTTCCAGATTAATACAGTGCTTTCCTTAATAACCTTGAGATCACTTTCTTTTAAATAACCATCCTGCACGGATTTTTCTAACAGTCATCTCTCTCAATAAGTGATTTATATTTCACATTAAAGGAATATGTGTAGATAATCAAGATTGTGTCCCACTAACTTTCAACTCTTTCCTTACTTCCCTAAATAAGACGAAACATATAAACAACATTATAATGGTAAAAGGCGAGGCGATAACAATTGAGATGGTCCTTACTGCATCAACACCACCGGCTAAAATAAAAACTGTAGCGGCACCGGCGGTAATCACTCCCCAAGTGACTTTAACCAAAGTAGATGGATGGAGGTCACCATTATTACTAAGCATCCCCAACACAAAAGTGGCTGAGTCAGCTGAAGTAATAAGGAAAGTAAAAATCAAAACGATTGCAAGAACGCTAAGCAAAAATCCTAACGGCATGTTTCCAAAGAACACAAACAACGCGGATTCAACATCCGCATTAATATTGCTTGCCAGTCCTGTAAGTCCTAAATTATGAATTAAATGTAAAGCAGAACCTCCAATAACGGAAAACCAAACAAAAGATACCAATGAAGGGATTAATAAAACAGCTGCAACAAATTGTCTAATCGTACGTCCTCTAGATATTCTTGCTATAAATGCGCCGACAAAAGGTGCCCATGTTGTCCACCAAGCCCAATAAAATACCGTCCAGTTTCCAATCCAATTACTGGCTTCATCATTAAAAGCTTCCAGTCTCAAGCTCATGGGCACAATATTCCCAATATAGCTTCCCGTCGTACTGATTAGCATTTCAAAAATTTGTTTCCCTGGACCGACGATAATCACTAAAGCCATTACTAAAAACAATAACAGCATATTAAAGTGCGACAAGTATTTGATGCCGCGGCTTATTCCCGACCAGGAGGAAATAATAAAAAGAGCAGTAGCAATTCCGATGATAATGAGCTGGGTAGTGAATGTATTGGGGGTGCCAAATTGGTAATTCAAGCCACCGGAAATTTGCAATGCACTTAAGCCAAACGTACTGGCAACCCCCACTGCCGTAACAAAAACGGCAAGAATGTCGATCGTTTTTCCTGGGACACTATAAACTTTATCACCCAATACCGGATAAAAAATAGAGCTAATCGTTGTTGGCAAGCCTTTTCGATAACTAAAGTAAGCTAACCCCAGGGCTATTACACCGAAAATTGCCCAAGGGTGTAATCCCCAATGGAAAAAAGTATATTGCAGCGATACATTCGCAGCTTCTGATGTTGATCCTTCACCATAAGGTGGCGTAGTGTAGTGGCCAACAGGTTCTGCAACACTCCAGAACACTAAACCGACGCCCATTCCGGCAGCAAACAACATAGTAATCCAGGAAAAAGTACTATATTCCGGTCTTTCAGTATCCTTCCCTAATCGTATATTCCCGTATTTTGAAAACATCAAGTATATGCAAAGGGAAACAAGGATAGAACCTACCAAAAGATAAAACCAATTAAAGTTCACAACAGCAAAATCTAAGAAAGATGATGCTTGTTCACCTAACCAATCATAAAATAGAACACCTACGACGACAAAAACAATGCTTAACGTCAGAGAAATCTTAAAAACACTATGCGCTTTTAACAAAATATTCTCTCCTCAAGTACTTATTCGCAAACATTTGCAACACATAACCATGATTGTACCGTGATCATGATTATGAATCAACATGTTTTTTCTCTAATCTCGATGTAAATACTTACACCCCGAGGTGAGTCGGCTGCACCAGTCAATAGAATGAAAAAAAGAATGCTCCCGAAAAAGTATCTAACTTTCACGGAAGCATTCCAGAAAACAATGCTATGGCTTTATATGTTTGTCCGAAAGGACACTTTTAATTCTCTTAACGGATCATTCCATGCGGATCAATGACAAACTTTCTGGCTACGCCACTATCAAAATCACTATAACCTTGGGGTGCTTCATCTAAACCAATGACTGTCGCGTTCACTGCTTTCGCAATTTGTGCTTTCCCCGATAGAATTGATTTCATGAGATTGCGGTTGTATTGCATCGCCGGCGTTTGACCGGTGACGAAGGTGTGCGCTTTCGCCCACCCTTGACCGAATCTTACTTTTAAAGATCCGGTTTGTGCATCTTTATCGGCCGCTCCGGGATCCTCCGTCACATACAGGCCCGGAATGCCCAGTTTACCGCCAGCTTGTGTGACATCCATAATGGCATTTAAAACGGCTGCAGGTTGTTCTCCGGCATCAGCGCCATGGCCTGAAGCCTCGAAACCAACCGCATCGACCGAGCAATCGACTTCCGGAATGCCAAGTATTTGTTCAATTTGTTCACCCAACCGGTCATGTTTCGTCAAGTTTACGGTTTCACACCCAAAGCTTCTCGCTTGTTGCAGACGATCCTCATTCAAATCGCCTACGATAACGGCGGATGCTCCCAGTAGTTGAGCCGAGTGTGCAGCAGCCAATCCGACGGGACCGGCGCCCGCAACATAAACGGTTGAGCCCGGTCTTGCCCCGGCTGTATATGCCCCATGAAAACCGGTAGGGAAAATATCCGAAAGCATGGTTAAATCCAAGATTTTTTCCATCGCTTGGTCCTTATCCGGGAACTTCAGAAGTTGAAAATCTGCATAAGGGACCATCACATACTCGGATTGTCCACCTACCCATCCCCCCATATCAACATAGCCATAGGCTGCTCCCGGTCTTTCGGGATTAACGTTGGTACATATATGCGTTTTTTGCTCCTGGCACATGACGCATCGGCCACATGCGATGTTGAACGGAACGGAGACGAGATCGCCTTTGTTGATGAACTCGACATCCCTTCCTACTTCTATCACTTCTCCCGTTATTTCATGGCCGAGAACGAGCCCTTCAGGCGCTGTTGTTCGGCCACGCACCATATGTTGATCACTGCCACATATATTGGTGGTTACAACTTTAAGAATGACTCCGTGTTCACATTTACGACCAACGTTTGCAGCGGGAACGCCCGGCCCATCTTTTAAAACCAGATCAGGGTATTCAATATCTTGCACGGCAACACTGCCGGGTCCGGTATAAACGACACCACGATTTCCTGCCATTGTATTCCTCCTATATAACAGTTTTATAGATTATTAAATGCTTTAACCCCTGCTTCCGCGACTTGTACATCGTGGGGGACAGTACTTCCGCTTACACCAATAGCACCTACAACTTTTCCGTCTAGTTCGAGAGGAATGCCCCCGCCAAATACGACAAGACGTCCTTGGTTTGTTGTGTTTAAACCGTAGAGCTCGGCATGAGGGACTGTTGCCTCTGCTAAATTGCTCGTAGGCATTTTTAAAGCCACTGACGTCCACGCCTTATTTTGAGCGATATCAATACTCGCTAACCACGCGTCATCCATCCGATGTGTAGCAATGAGGTTTCCGCCGTCATCTAAAACAGAAATAACCATTTGAACGCCAACGTTTGAAGCTTCAGCCTCTGCTCCCTCAATGATTTTTTTCGCAATTTCCAAGTTCATTTTACTCATCTTTTTTCATCCTTTCTGTGAAAATAATAATGATATTGGAACCGATTGTTATTACATAAAATCACCTCCATTTAATTTAAGAATATTGTAACACAGAAAAAAATAGGGAATAAAATAAAAACTTTTTTAGTCAAATGAATTATGTGTGTTGATCGCTTAAAGAGTTGGTATATCAATGTCACAAGGGACCATTTAGGAAAATAAAAATTTAAAATATTTATACTTCCAGTGCATCATCCCACATATTGGGATTTCATATTTGATTAACGGGAAAACAGATGCTATTCTTTCTGCAATTAAGAACCAAAAAATAATTCGGGTAGGATGATTTTAGATGTCGCAAGTTTTAGAAAAAACTGCATTAATTTTAAATGCCTTAAAACCTACCGAGCATCAAATCGAGTGGAGTGCTACTGAACTAAGTAAAGATCTTAATATTCCAATACAAACACTGCATCGTTTACTGATCAGTTTGTCAAAACATGGTTTTGTGTATCGAAATGATGAAACGAAAAAATTTAAATTAGGGCTTAACCTAATGGAACTGGGATTGACAATACGTGATAATTTATCCGTTCGCAATCTTGCATTACCTGAAATGAGACACCTGTCAGAACTAACGAACGAAAGTGTCTACCTGACAATACCGGAAGGTCCAGATGGTATTTTCATTGAATGTATGGACTCTCCGCAATTGTTAAAAATTGTCGAGCCCGTTGGGATGCGTAGACCATTACATAAAGGAGGTTCTAAAAAAGTAATTCTCGCTTATTTAAATAAATGGCAACAAGACAAGGTTTTAAATGAACTAAGCGCCAGGTACCAGATTAAAGATATGGGAATTATACGGGATGATTTATTAGAGATAAAAAAGAACGGGTATGCTATTTCCCATAGCGAGACAACAGAAGGGACGACAAGTATAGCGTCGCCTATATTTTCATGGGAGGATGAAGTTTTAGCATCAATAAGTATTGCAGGTCCCGATTCAAGATTCAAAGAAAACCGAATGAGCCAGTTAATTCAACAAACAAAGGCATGTGCGAATCGGGTATCAGAAGAATTAGGTTGGATCAAAGCAAATAATTAAAGAGATTTTAAATTAGTGGTCAACACTATGGAAAAACACTACGCTTTCCATGGGCCCTTAGCTCAGCCTCCTCGTTAGAAAACTTGGCTTTTTTCTGCGGGGTCTTCCCACTGCGCTTCCCCGCAGGAGTCTCCGTGTTTTTCCTTCGCTAGAGCTAGTGTAATTACCATAATGATTCACTGATATCAACGATAGATTTTGGTGAAGAACCCAAATTAGAAAAGGGGAATGTATGATGGATGCAGATGTAGCGGTTATTGGTGTTGGGTCAATGGGTAGTTCAGCATTTTGGCAGCTTGCTTCACTAGGGGCGAACGTATTGGGATTTGAACGCTATGCACCGGGCCATGACAAAGGGGCCGGCCATGGAGAAACCCGTATTTTCCGAACGGCCTATGGGGAAGGAACGGAGTACGTGCCATTCCTTCAAGAATCCAAACAGCTATGGCGGCACCTTGAAACAGAAACAGACACTGATATTTATTCGGAAATAGGAAGAATTAACATTGGGGAAAAAGAGGCTCTCAAGAAAGATATCAGCGGAGCAAAACTTTATCAATTGCCCTATGAATTATTGGATGCGAAAGAAGCTGCGGCACGTTTTCCGCAACATAGATTTGAAGAGAATGATATGATTTATGTCGATCCACAAGCAGGTTTTGTTAGGCCTGAGCTTGCTATACAATCTGCAACGCAACGTGCAATTGAACTAGGCGCCAAGTTGTACTGCGGTGTTTCCGTTACAGCCATTGAGCCTGATGATGCCGGGGTGACTATTTATTGCGGAGAAGAAAGATTTAGGGTCGGTCATGTTGTCGTTTCTGCAGGTGCTTGGGCATCTAAGCTGCTCCCACAATTATCATTGCCAGTTTGGGTAGAGCGGCAAATATTAGTCTGGTACCGTGCGAAAAATCCGGATGTTTTTTCAATGGAAAAATTCCCTATTTTCGGAAGAGAAACAGAGGGGCAAAGGTGGTATGGTTTCCCATCCTTAGATGGGCATCTCGTTAAAGTGGCCTTTCATCATGGCGGGGATGAAGTTGATCCGGATACGATTGATCGGACAACACATAAAGAAGATATAGAACATCTATCAAAATTTATACACAAATATATTCCCGACCTTGATCCCAATGCTGTGAAGGCTAAAGTATGTATGTACACGAATACACCGGATAATCATTTTATTATTGGGTCCGTTTCAGGAATGCCAAATGTAACCATGCTTGGACCAATGGCAGGACATGGATTTAAATTTGCACCAATCATGGGCAAATTAGCAGCTGAAGTGGCTACAGAGTTGACACCTACAATGAATATAGACATGTTTCGACCTGATCGGTTAATACGTGTGTGAACTACCCCGGTCTATTGAAACAGACCAGCTAAAACCAAAGGTGACATCTGTATAAGAAGGTTTCTGCAAGTTGCTTCAAAGCTTCATATTCATATTTTCCATATTAGTCTCCGGTGCTGCTCCTCCCTCGAGCACTCACCTTTAATAAAGATCAATCATCCTAGAAATCATCAATGTGCATGTATTTGGTGCGGGGACAAACATTTCAGGGATGGAAAAGGAACTGTTGCATCTGATGGCCTTCTAAACTATTTCCTCAATTTTAGTTGTTATTTGGGAAAAGAGTTTACATGTTTTGAGGAAATCAACTGTTCATGCTTTAAAACCCATATAAGGATGAATATCCCAATTCAATAATTTTATTGTGTAGCAAAGTAAAGAAAGAATGGGGAGGCGAATTAGTTATGGATGCTTGGGATGTTGTCATCGATCTTGGTTTGATATCTGCACTGTTATTAATATCAACGTATATACGTGCAAAGGTAAAATGGGTTCAAAAACTTTTCTTGCCGGCAAGTATTATAGCTGGAATGTTAGGACTTGCATTCGGACCCAATGGTTTAGGATTGATCCCTTTTTCAGAAATGATTGAAACTTATCCGAGCATACTTATTGCTGTTGTTTTGGGTGCACTTCCATTGACAAACGAAGGATATAAGTGGAAAGAAGTTAAAAACGACGTTGGTAGCCTTTGGGCATACTCCCAGTTTGCAATGATCGCCCAATGGGGGCTGGGAGCGTTATTAGGCTTGATTTTATTAACAACACTTTTTGACGTTCCGAATGCATTTGGATTAATACTAGGAGCTGGCTTTGCAGGAGGACATGGCACAGCAGCTGCATTAGGCAATGCTTTAGATTCGTTAGGGTGGGAAGAGGCAACGTCATTAGCAATGACTTCTGCAACTGTCGGAATAATTAGCGCTATATTAATGGGTCTGTGGTTCATTAAAAGAGCCACAACCAAAGGCGACACAAATTATATTAGCAATTTTAACGATCTGTCACAAGATTTGAGAACCGGATTATTAGCAAAAGAAAATAGAGAATCAATGGGTGAAGACACATTATCCAGTATGTCTATCGACCCTCTTATTTTTCATGTGGCAATTATTGGAGCAATTGCAATGCTAGGTTATTTCCTCAGTTCTTTAGTTGAAAGGATATTTGGAGATGTATTCATTCCGGAGTTTGCTGTAGCGTTTTTAATCGGTCTTTTGGTTAAAATGTTAATTACTAATACTAATATTAATAAATATTTAGACAATAACATATTTAAACGAGTGAGCGGTGGTGCGACAGATTTATTAGTTGCATTTGGTATTGCTTCGATTAGCTTAATAGTTGTAGCGGAATATATTTGGCCGTTACTCATCTTGTTTGTCTTCGGTTTATTGTACTGTTATTTCCTTTTCAGATATTTATCTAAAAAATTTTTTCCACAGTATTGGTTTGAAAGAGGACTTTTCACCTGGGGATGGACAACAGGCGCGGTTCCTATGGCGATAGCTTTGCTTAGAATTGTAGATCCAAAATTAAAGAGCCGTACGTTAGACGATTTTGCACTTGCCTATGTCCCTATAGCTCCAGTGGAAGTTCTTATTGTTACGTTTTCGCCATTACTGATGGTTGCAGGCTTTCACTGGATATACGTATTGATCATGTTAGGTATTGCTCTAACAATTTTACTTGTATCTAGGAGGGTGGGGTGGCGTCAACCGCCGTCTAAAGATAGTCAAGGAAATCCCCGTCACACCCGTCCCGATGAGTGACGAGAACCTATGTAAGAATAATGGAGGGAATTACATTGCCAATTACCAAAACATTAGATTATCTAGAACATGAAAACTATGACTTCCTGTCACCGGAAGTAGTTACTATTTCCAAGAAATGTTTGCTGGACTTCATCGTCGCGTCATTTGCCGGTTATCAGAATAAGGCATCAACCACCATTGCGCTTAATCCGGCGGGTTGGTTAGGTGAGGAAGGATCTTGTACAGTAATAGGAGAGGAACATCAAGTTTCGCCTCTTGCTGCAACATTTGCTAATGTCACGTTGTCAAGTTGTATGGATATCGATGATGGGCACCGGCAACCGGTTGGACATCCCGGTTGTATGGTTATTCCCCCGTGTTGGCATGTCAAGAAATCATGCAAAACTGTTCCCGGAAGCATTTGATATCAGTGATTGTGGTAGGATATGAGATTGGAATTAGATGTGGGATCGTCATGAACGCAAAACATGAACAGCAATTTTACGGTTCCGGGGATGGGCTCATTTTGGTTTTGCGGCAGGAGCAGCAAAAATTAAAGGGTTGTCAGGGGATGCGCTTTTCCATTCATTGACGATTGGAGAAGTTTATGGCCCAACGGCACAATGCGAAAAATCGATTGCAGCCGGTTCGATGACAAAGGAGAGTGTTGGTTGGGGAGCCACCACAGGACTTATGAGTGTACGACTCGCGGAATCTGCCATTCGAAAGTGCGGGAAAGCATCATAATGAGTGATGGTTTGATCCGCCTTCTCCCGCTTTTATACTTTTTCGGGTCAACACCATTGCATCCTTAGTACTTCTAGAGGGGCGATAAACCTATTCCTGTCCCTCAAGCGACAGGAAAAACATACCCTTTGCCATTTTTGAAGACCCCCTGCTCGATGGTAATGAATTTTTGGTTTGTCGAGATGATTGCAGCTTAGATTTTCACATTGAATATGGTAGACCTCCCCATTCTTTTGTTTAGGGAAGGAAAGTTATGATTTGTATAGAGGTATGATAAAAGAGTAGGCATGAAAAACGCACCTAACAATTTAATTATGACTTTTGCTCTGGTGCGTATTCTCGCCTATACGAGTGTATAGTTATTAATAATCTCTCTTACATGTTTCATCGTTGTATTCGCTGCTTCCTCAGCATTATAATTTCGACGATTATTTAAGACTGTTGTAAGCATCCCTTGCCAAATTAATACAGTGCTTTCCTTAATAACCTCAAGGTCGTTTTCTTTTAAATAGCCATCCTGCACGGATTGTTCCAATTCGTTCCTGCTTCTTTTTGATAAATGGTATTCAACAATGAGCGTTCTGATATCTTCCGTCAGATCTCCGAATACTTCATCCTGATAAACGTTATAATAGTACTCTAACAATTCTTCCGGTCTTTCTCCCAGATTAGCTAAAAAAATGGCGTAATACACTTGGGGATTTTTAAAGGAGTGTTTACAGAAACATTCCCAGCTTAATAAATATTTGTGAAGGGAATTTTCTCCTTTCTCCATATAAAAGGGAAGTTCTTCTATATATTTAGTTAAATATCTTAGCGCCGCAAAAAAGATGAGGTGAGAAAGTTCCTGAAAATAATTATATATGGTAGCGCTATTATACCCGACTTTATCAGCTATTTTTCGTATTGTAACACTTTTAATCCCCTCTTGCTCAATGATCTCGATGGTAGCATCTACAAAATATTGCCCCATTCTCTGTGTGTGCATTTCTTTAATAATTTCTTTATTACTCAAAAGTGACCCCTCTCAATTTCCGTGATCTCTTGATACATTCATTTTATACTTTAAAGGAATTTGTACAGTTAATCAAGATTACATACCAAAGTCAATTGAAAGGTCTAATACAAACGAGATAGTTTCCCACAACGGTTTATTTTAAAGTCGAGTGTTTGTTTCTGATTCATTTTTCCTTGAAGCCATCCTTGACTACATTTTCAGGAATGAAATCTATGCTATCTAAAAGTTTTCTCGTTGCTCTTTTTTGATAATTTCCTGATACTTTTCTTTTGGGCAGGAGTCTCTCCAAATTCATCTTTAACACTTCGAACGATTGAGTAACATATAAATAACATAAGGATCGCAAAGGGAGAAGCTACAACAATGGAAATGGTTTGAACGGCCTCGAGACCGCCAGCTAATAGGAAAACAATAGCGGACCCGGCTATCATAATACCCCAGATAACTTTTAACCGGCTTGGGGGAGTCAAGTTGCCACTGTCACTAAACATAGCAAGTACATAGCTTCCTGAATCAGCAGATGTTACAAAAAAGAAAAGAATTAAGGCAAATACTAAAATCGTTAAAAATGACCCAAAAGGAATTAATTCCAAAAATGCAAATAAGGCATAGGTTTCATCAGCCTGAGTGCTTTCAATTAAAGAGTTTGCCCCTTGATTTAGTAAAAGATTTAAAGCTGAACCACCAAATACAGAAAACCATACAAATGAAATAAGTGTGGGAACAATTAAAACGCCCATTATATATTCTTTAATTGAACGCCCTTTTGATATTCTGGCGAAAAAAGCACCGACAAATGGTGCCCAGGTCATCCACCAAGCCCAATAAAACACAGTCCATTCATTTGTCCAATCGCTTCGTTCGTTAAGAAAGGGCTCTGCACCTAAGCTCATTTCAATTATATTATTAAAAAATCTACCGGTAGAACCTACTAATACTTGCAGTATGTTTGAAGGACCTAGACTAAAGACTATAAGCATAGCTAATCCAGCGAGTATCATATTAAGATTCGATAGATATTTAATGCCACGCCCTAAACCTGATAATGCAGATATAAGAAAAAGCAATGTAGCCAATACAATGATGCCGATTTGTATCCACACTGAATTGGGAAGATCCCACACAAAGGATAAACCACCACTAATCTGAAGTGCACTTAATCCTAAAGTACTGGCTAAGCCGATAGAAGTTATAAAGATTGCAAAAATATCAATCGTTTTACCTTCTCCGCTGTAAATTCTCTCTTTTAGTAAAGGGTAAAACAATGAACTGATAGCAGCAGGTAGTCTTTTCCTAAATTGAAAGTAAGCTAATCCAAGCCCCATCACACCAAAGATAGCCCAAGGGAAGAACCAATGGAAAAAAACATATTGCATGGAAAGATTTGCAGCTTCTGCCGACTCAGCTTCTCCGTAGGGAGGGTTTATATAGTGGCTAACTGGTTCTGCCACACTCCAGAAAACTAAACCTACCCCCATTCCTGAAGCAAAAAGCATGGAAAGCCATGAACTTTTGCTAAATTCGGGTGTGTCACTGTCATTTCCTAATTTAATATTCCCATATTTTGAAAACATCATATAGAGACAAAGAAAAAGAAAAATAATACCTGCTAATAAATAAAACCAATTAAAGTATGTAATTAAAATATTAAGAAGACCGTCAGCAGCTACTCTTAACCAGTCTGTAAACAAAATCCCTACAATGATAAAGCAAAAGCTTAAAGCTAAAGAAACTTTTAAAACTAAATTTTTAGTAACCATCATTTTTGAATATACCATCCTTTTTAAAAATTTATTAAATCTTAAAGGGAACTGGCTAATGGGTTTCATATGTTTGTTTGGGCTATCATTAAAAAAAGTGATGAGAGTATCAAAATGTTTATTTTTAGTTTTGTATTCGCTTACATAATCATAATCGCGATTATAATAGTAATCATGATAAAACGCAAGGTGAAATAATTAGTTTTGTTATTAATGTATGTGTTCTACCAAAATGATGATCGCCCCTTAAGTTTTAAACAGATTGTTAGCATAGAAAGCAAAAAATTTAGGAATTATTAGAGGATAATTAAGAGACAAAAAGAGCTCCAACCATCAGCATGAGTTTTCTACTTATCTTAGAAGCGCCATATTCCGCATGCAAAGCCAAGCCCCGAAAAAGTGTTTTGAGAAAGAAAAGCTATGGGTCGGATAACTCGACAGAATGTAAAACAAATTTGTTAATAAAAAAATTCTTTAAAAGGTATTGACTTATTATATTAATCACGATTAGAATGATAATCACAGTTACTAATCACGATTAGTTGATTGCATACAAATGGATTCAAAAAAGGGTGATGTTATAAAAATTAAGAATTCAAGCATATAAAAGCGTTTACATGAAAGTGACAGCAACAATAAATCAAGGAGTGTTTCGTTAAAATGAGCAATTCCAACAAAGAAGTTAACGTTTTATGGTTGTCTCAGGAAGAGTGTATTGAAGGCGGCGCGAAAAATATGGACATGATTTTGGAAAATGTAGAAAAAGTTAATTTATGGCTAGCGGAAGATAAAGTCGTTGAACCGGAGTTATTACATCTGCTATGGGAAGAAGGTAATTACTCAGGTAAGCGAATCGGGGTCCATGCGGCACTTATTCAGTCTGAAGAGATGCAAGTTGCTTCTGTTAAAGGTATTCCAAGTAATCCGATGAATCCGGTTGAAAGGCAGACACCAAGGTCGAATGGCATGATTATTCTATATGATGAAGACACCGGATACCCCTTTGCGGTTATGGATGACACAATTGTAAGCGCTTTGCGCACTGGTGCTTCAAGCGCGCTTGGTGCCAAATATTGCGCTAGGCCTGATTCTGAAATTCTTGGTTTAGTTGGTTGTGGCGTTATCCAGAACGCGCACATCGAAGCGACAAGCCGAGTGATGAAAAATATAAAAACCGTACGATTGTATGATGTTGACAGGGAGCGAGCAGAAAAGTTCGCCGCAAAATGGGAACATTTAGGGTATACATTTGAAATTTGTAATAATGTTGAAGAGGCAGTCGCACAGTCCGATATTGTGTATACAGCAACAAATGTGAATTTAGGAAATGAATATATTCCTAAAGAGTGGATAAAAAAAGGTTCTTTCCATTCTGGTGTTTCCATGTGGGATCACAAAGATGAAGCTATTTTAGAAGGTTTTAATAAACATTGCATGGACTATAAACTTCGTTTAAATGATGATAAATATCCTTTATCAGAATTAACGAAAGCCGGGCGAATGGATCAGAACGATATTACTGAACTAGGGCAAGTGATCAAAGGAAATAAAGTTTGTCGAGAAAATGAGGATGACAGCATCTTTTTTGTAACGTTAGGCCTATGCGCGACAGATACAGCGAATAGCTATCAAATTTACCAAAATGCGAAAGAACGTGGATTGGGTACGGAAGTGAAATTGTGGTCTGAACCTGCCATGTACTGATTATTTTAAGGAGGTGTTTTGCTTGGCAGTTGCTCCGTTCAAAAATGATGCACCAATAGATTGGGAAGCACCCGAAAACAGGACTATTTTAAATAAAAATCTGGAATTTGTTAAATCGAAATTTGGTGAGGAGTATCCTCTAATGATTGGGGGGGAGGAAGTTTTAACTGAAAATAAACGACCTTCTTACAATCCAGCCGTCCATAGTGAAGTTGTAGGTTACGTTAACCAAGCTAGTCAAGATCATATAGAAACAGCGATATCTGCTGCCAGAAGTGCATATGAAAGCTGGGGCCAAACAACTTTTCAAGAACGCTCATTGTATTTATTTAAAGCAGCTGAAATTATGAAACGTCGTAAAGCCGAGCTTGTCGCTTGGCAAATATACGAGGCAGGAAAAAATTTCGCAGAAGCGGATGGGGAAATTAACGAAGCCATTGATTTTCTGGAGATGTATGGGCGTCTAGCCATTGAGCTTGACCAAGGGCAAGATCTTGTATCATTACCAGGCATAGAAAATCGACTTGAATATAAACCACTAGGGGTAGGAGCCGTTATTTCTCCATGGAATTTCCCAATAGCCATTGTGACTGGTATGACAGTATCAGCCATTGTAACTGGCAATACTGTATTACTAAAACCTGCAGCTTTAACACCAGTTATTGCGGCGAAGTTTATGGAAATCATGCATGAAGCCAATATACCCGACGGTGTTATTAATTTTATCCCAGGATCGTCTGGTGAAATTGGCGATTACATGGTAGCCCATCGAGACATTAACTTCATTTCGTTTACTGGATCCAAAGAAGCGGGTTTGCACATCGATGAAATGGCACACAAAAGAATACCTGGCCAACGCTGGATTAAACGTGTCATATCGGAAATGGGCGGTAAGAACGGTGTTGTTGTTGATGAATCAGCTGATCTTGATGCTGCAGCCGATGGCATTGTTACGTCAGCATTTGGTTATCAGGGACAAAAGTGTTCTGCTGGTTCAAGAGCTATCATTCATGAAAACGTTTATGATGAGATGGTTGATAAAATTACCAAGCGAACGCAAGCGCTTCAAGTTGGACCTGGGGACGAAAACAATGCGATTAATCCCGTCATTGATAATAAAGCATTCAAGGAAATTAATGAATATATTGAAATTGGAAAAAACGAAGGTACGTTGGTTTTTGGAGGCGACAGTGATGATGCGGAAGGGTACTATATTACACCAACCATTTTTAAAGACGTGCCACCAGAATCCCGTATTATGAAAGAAGAAATTTTTGGTCCGGTGCTTGCCATCTGTAGAGTAGCAAATGTTGAAGAAGGTGTGGAAGTATATAACAACACCGAGTTTGGATTAACAGGGTCCTTATACACGAATAATCGTGAGCAAATCATGTATGCTCGTCAAAAAATGGACTGCGGCAATTTGTTTTTTAACGGTAAATGCACAGGCGCTTTAGTAGGTGTACAGCCGTTCGGCGGCTATTACATGTCGGGTACAGGTTCAAAAACAGGTTGCAAAGACTATCTATTAAATTTTGTGCAAGCAAAAACGATTGCTGAAAACTTTTGATTTATAAATATATTAAGAAGGGGAGGTTATTAGCATGAAATCAATTGAAGGTGGCTTTCCAAGTTACGCGAAGTTCGAACCAACAGCTCCGGCATGTGATTATTATGATCCCGATCACTTTCAAAAAGAGTTAGATAAAATTTGGTTTAAAACATGGTTACTTGCAGGAAGAGAAGAAGAAATTCCGCATAGTGGCGACTATAAGACGGTCCAAATTGCACATGAAAATTTCATTGTTACCCGCGGATCAGATGGTAAGGTCAATTCTTACTATAATGTATGTCGACATCGTGGTTCCCGTTTGTGTACTGAAGAGTCAGGGCACTTCAACAGAGGAAGGATCATCTGTCCATACCATAGTTGGATGTACAGCGGGGACACTGGTGAATTGACAAAAGCGCCAAATATCTCGGACGAAGATGAAGGTTTTGATAAAAGTGAGCATTCTCTGGTAAGCATAAAAACAGAAACATGGGATGGATTTATTTGGATTAATGCTGATCCAGATGCTCCTTCCTTAGCAGAAAGTTTTAATTTGCCAGAGTCATGGTCGATTTATGAAAACTATCAAATGCACCGACTGAAAATAGGAAAAACAGGAACCTATAATGTAAAAGCAAATTGGAAGATATTAATGGATAATGCAGAAGAATGCTATCATTGCGGTACGATTCATCCGGAATTAAGTCGTGCTACCCCGCCAATGCAGCCTAGACAATGGGTCGATGAAGAGGTGCCAGAAACAAAGGTTATTAAACATGTTGGCTCTATGGGATTAAATTCTGGTTTCGAGCGCGTGAATGTAGATGGGGAAGCTTATCGTCCTGTCTTTCCAGGACTTACAGAAGAAGAAGAACGTAAAATCACCTATATGCACATTTTTCCGCATTCCTATATTTGCATGGCTTCTGACTATGTGTTCATTGCAGCAATATTCCCGGTTAAAGCAGACGAATCAGTGGTGAAGGGATACTGGTTATTTGATCCAGATGTTATGGAAAAGAAAGATTGCTATATCGAAGATGCAGTTGAATTTTGGGATGTAACTTGTCAAGAAGATTGGGCGGCATGTGCACTTGCGCAGGAGGGGAATCAATCACGAGCATATAAAGATGGCGGGACCCTCACACCAATCGATTGGCGGGTAGCTAACTTCAAGAAATATGTTCAATCGGAACTTGAAAAAGAAGATTAAAAAAGATATAGGATATGTACTGTGTAAGTATATATACGGTGCCATATCCTTTTTATCAAATGAACTTCAGTTTTGAATGTAAAAAAAGGGGTGAGATAAATGACGAATCAAACAATGGATTTTGATTTTCAATTGAATGGTAGTAGTGGGTACACTTTTGTGGCATCTAGTGATTCGATCGCTGATGGTGACATGATCGAAGTGACAGTCGGGAAAGAAACTGTGGTTGTGGCACGTTTATATGGTTCTGTATATGCGGTAGACGGTATATGTACACATGCTTATGCCGAGTTGATCGATGGTGAATTGGAGGACCATTGTTTGTATTGCCCCCTTCATTTTGCCAGTTTTGATATCCGAGACGGTTCCGTCACGGAAGGGCCGGCTGATAAACCCTTGCCAGTGTATGACGTGTTAGAACAAGATGGTTTTATATGGATCAAAGGCTAGTGTTGAGCGGGATTATTAGCTAAGAAACAGTGTGGCTACGTTGCCGTAGCCACCATTTACCTTAAAATAGTTATTTGCTCTAAAAATGAGCATATCTGCTTCATGAATTGGTAATATTTTAACACTACAACAGGATGAATGCTTTCTGGTGAATCTTAAAAAAGATACCCTATGTAAGAAGCTGGTTCAAAATATAGATTGAACCACCTCAAGTTCTGATTAGCAAATTATTTTCTTTATTAGTCCTACAATGCCTTCAATGCAAAATTGTTTCCATACAAAATTAAAAACAAATCGGTGTTCATGTTTAGCTCCAGGTGCTGAATGACGTGAGTCACTTCAAACATGCTAGTCGCCAGAAAGCGATTTCAGTCACATGCTTTCCAATACTGATCGCCTAAACCTAAAGCGTCTAGAGCTTTTCTTAAAGGATTGGTCCATTTATAAAGTGCAACCCTTCATCAAAAGAAGTGATGCCAAGAGATTGGAGTGTTCGTATTATGACGACGAGTAAACCTATCGTTATCATTGGAGCGGGTATAGCTGGCGTCCATGCCGCTGAAACGCTCCGTAATGGAGGATATGAAGGTCGAATCCTGCTCATTGACCGTGATACACAGTTACCTTATGATCGTCCTCCATTATCAAAAGAGTTTATGTTAGGGGAAGTATCAGAAGCAAATATACATTTACGAACCCATGACACTTTTAATAATCTTCGTATTGAATTAAAGCTAGGTGTTGAGATTACCTCCATTGATGCTGAAAAACAAATGGCCATTGCATCAGATGGTACGATCATTGAATGGGAAAAACTTCTCTTAACGACAGGCTCTCGTTTAAGGCAATTACCAGTAAAAGGAGCCGAACTTGAGGGCGTTCATTATTTAAAAACACTGTCCGATGCGAATAATCTTCGCCGCAAATTGGGTGATGTTCAGCAGGTTGCCATTGTTGGAGCAGGGTTTATTGGTGCGGAGCTTGCTTCGTCACTCAAAAAACTGGGAAAAGAAGTGACCGTGCTAGAGCGCATGCCGCTCCCATTAGCACACATTCTTGGTGAAGAAATGGGAGAGTATTTTCTTCAGTTACATCAATCTAAAGGAATACAGGCTATTACAGAAGATACGGTAGTTGAATTTGGAGGGACGTCACAAGTTGAGAAGGTCCTGACAGAGAATGGTCGGGTCATTCCGTGTCAAGCTGTTATTGTTGGGATTGGCGTTATACCCAATACAATTTTGTCCGATGACAAACTGGATATGGATCGTGGGTATGTTGTAAACGAATTTGGAGAAACATCGCTAAGAAATGTGTATGCTGCAGGGGATTGCGCGGTGTGGCCATATCAGGGGACCAATATTCATATCGAGCATTGGGACCATGCTATGAATCATGGCAAAAGTGTCGCAAATAATATGCTGGCAGAAGACCCCGCGCCTTATGAAACCATTCCCTATTTTTGGTCCGATCAATATGATCACCGTTTGCAATATTTTGGGCATACAAAGGATTGGGCGACCACTGTGTTACGGGGAAATGTGAAAGATCAACAATTTACGTATTTTTATTTAGATGAAAATGGCGTGATAGAGGCAGCACTACTCGTGAATCAACCGAAAAATGCGCTAGCCGTCCGTCGTTTGATAAAACAACAACAGCCCGTTGATTCTGATTTGCTATCCGATCCGGACGTAAATTTGAAAAAAGTGCATTTACAAGTTAATTAAGACGAGCGAATGCTGATTTTGTTGATTAAAACCTCTTCTCATTTTCGTAATCATGATTATGTTTTGCATCGTCAACAGTAGCAATGGTGAGCTACGTTAAGTAACTATAGGATAATCCGGCATACTTGCTCCCCTTGGTATCACCATGAAAGGAAAATATGACATCTACGTAAAAAGGGTGTTATGGTAAACTAGCGTGCCTTATTAACGAGTTATTGGATAATGCTTATTGATTAAAATTGCAAACAGGTATTTAAAAAAGGAGAATCATAATGAATGCAGTGCCAAAAAAAATGCGTGGTGTCCATTTAACAGGACTGGGGGGCTTTGAAAAACTAGAATATCGCACAGATATTGATGTTCCAACCCCCAAGTCAGGAGAAGTATTGGTGAAAATCGGTGCAGCAGCTGTAAATAATACAGATGTGAACACGCGTATAGGATGGTATTCAAAAAGTGTAAACGCGTCAACCAATACAGGTGGAGACTCTGGGTTTGAAGAAGAGGTTCAAGACGATGGCACATGGCTTGGCCAAGCCATGGAATTACCTAGGATCCAAGGGGCTGATGGTTGTGGCACGATTGTCGCTGTCGGGGATGGTGTCAGTCAAGAAAGACTAGGTGAAAGAGTATTAATACGTACAGTTCAACAAAGAGAATCAAGTGAAGAAGGCATAGAATCTATTACGTTTGGATCAGAATGTGATGGTGCTTTTGCCGAATACGCAACAGTCGTTTCAGAAGAAGCTTTTGCTATTAATTCAAGTTTATCTGATAAAGAACTTGCAACGTTTCCTTGCTCATATGGAACTGCTGAAAACCTTATTCATAAAGTAGGGGTCAAAAAGGATGATGTTGTTTTAGTAACTGGCGCATCAGGTGGCGTCGGTTCTGCACTTGTACAGTTAGTAAAAGTAAGAGGTGGCAAGGTTATTGCTGTTTGTGACAATAATGAAGAAAAAGTAGAAAGAGTTAAGAGCTACGGTGCTGATGAGATTATCTTCAGAGGGGATAGTTTTGTAGAAAAAATTGGAAAGATGAAAGTAGATGTCGTTTTAGATGGGGTGGCTGGAAAACAATGGCCGGAGTTTTTGGAGATATTGAAAAAGGGCGGAAAATACGGCGTTATTGGCGCAATTGCTGGATCCTTAGTAGAGCTCGATGTTCGTAATCTTTATTTGAAAGATTTGAGTCTTTTTGGAGCCACATATCAATCAAAAGAATCATTTTTGAATCTCATTAACTATATCGAAGAAGGAAAAATTAAACCCATCATCGCAAAAGAATTTCCGCTAAAGGATATTGTAGAAGCTCAAAAAACTTTCTTGTCAAAAACACTAGCTGGTAAATTTGTACTTGATGTTACTGCTGAATAGGAACTAGCCTTACTTTCGGAATTTGATGAAGAAAAAAGAAGAAAGGGTGAAAAAATGGCTTTTAAAAGAATGTTTAACGCTATAGAAACTCATTGTGGAGAGCCAATACGGGTGATAACTAGTGGAATACCAACAATTCCGGGAGACTCAGTATATGAACAGACGAATTGGTTAAGAGATAATGATGATCAATTTAAAAAACTGATGTTGAAAGAACCAAGAGGATACCCCCTCTTAATTGTGACCTGGTTGTACCAGCAAAAGACCCTCGAGCAGCAGCAGGCGTTATTATTATGGAACAAACGGAATATCCCATGATGAGTGGGGGAAACATCATATCTGTAGCAACAGCTCTTTTAGAGACTGGGATGATTCCTATGGTGGAACCAGTAACAGAATTTAACCTGGAAGCGCCTGCTGGGTTAATTGGCATTAAGGCGGATTGCAAAGACGGTAAAGTAAAGCAAGTCACGTTTTCAAACGTCCCATCTTTTCCAATTTATATAGATAAAGAAATCGATGTCCCTCATTTAGGAAAAGTTAAAGTAGATGTGGCTTGGGGAGGGATGTTTTATCTTCTCATTGATGTAAGACAGTTCGAAGGTTTAGAGTTAATACCCGAAATGGGAAAAGAAATTGCGAAAGTATCCGCTTTATGTCTGAAAGCCGCGCAAGAGCAGCTCAAAGTGGAGCACCCTGACTATCCCGGTATCGATATGACGGTTACTGAACTTCATGGACCAACGGACAATCCAAATGCCGATTGGAAAAGTGTAAATACACTTTTTACAGGAGACATTGATTTTGATAAACCCGAAACATGGACGGGTGCACTCGATCGATGTGCTTGCGGAACAGGAACGTGTGCTATTATGGCTGTTAAATATGAGAAAGGTGAATTGGAAATAAATGAGTCTTTCCGAAGGGAAGGTTTATTAGGAATTATTTTTACGGGACATGCAATAGAAGAAACTGAGTTTTATGGTTATAAAGCAATCGTGCCTACTGTTGGAGGGCAAGCTTGGATTTCTGGCTTTAGTCAGCATGTGTTAGATGAAACGGATCCATTTCCGAATGGTTATACGGTTGGAGATATTTGGTGAGTAATCTAAATCCTGATTCCGTGATGAAATGATTAAAAGGGCTCCGCATTTTAGATGAGACGCTTAACGATGAAAATTAAACTTTATTCATAGTTTTAGGGTACGCTTAACAAAAGGACATACATTTACACACAGATAAATTGATTATATCATTCTGCTTTTTCAAGCTGTATAAATGGAAAAAATTCCGAATATTATAGTCATTAAATTCATACATGTTTTTTAATTCTTTTGCTTTTTGCTTGCCTCTCATTTTTACAATGGAATAACAGGCGGTAATAAAGCAAAAAGCGGAGGGGGACGTACTATTATGAAAATTCTTTTAATTGGTGCAAATGGACAAATCGGAACACATCTTGTCGATCAGCTGCAGAACAGTGATAAACATACGGTAAAAGCAATGGTCAGAAAGGAAGAGCAGGTAGAGGAGCTGAAGCAATCAGGTGTAGAAGCTGTTTTGGGTGATCTGGAAGGCAGTGTGGACGGGCTTGTTAAAGTGGCTAAAGGCTGTGAAGCAGTTATTTTCACAGCTGGTTCAGGAGGTCACACCGGTCCGGATAAAACCATGATAATTGATTTGGATGGGGCTATTAAATCGATGGAAGCTGCTGAGCAAACTGGTGCAAAGCGCTTTGTAATGGTTAGCGCCATCCACAGAAATAAAAGGAAGTACTGGTCGGATAAACTTGTCCATTATTCAGCAGCAAAGCATTATGCCGATAGATTCCTGCAGGCAAGTAACTTGAACCATACAATTCTTCGTCCGGGTGGTCTGTTAAATGAACCAGGTACAGGCAAAATTAAGGCAGGGAACTACGTGGAGAGAGATACGATACCGCGAGAAGATGTGGCACAGACTGCCATTGCAGCCTTGGATGAAGAAAGCACTTATAAACGTGCATTTGATCTTGTTACAGGTAAGACAGGAATAAGAGAGGCGTTAAAAAACATCTAGATGTATATTTACAACCTTCTGAGAATCTAGCAAATGCCTGAAGCCTGAAAAGTTTTAACCAATCGGTATTCTGCCATAGGTCATGGTAGAGGGTGAAGCGATGAATATCTTTCTATATAAACATCAAAGAAGGATCAAGCACCAGATTTACTAATATTACGCTTCTTGGGCAGCAGGGGTCCAAAAGGCATTGGACTTAGAAACAACCCTTCCGATTACGATGTTGTTTGATCTTAAACGGTTCATTAAAATGGCCATTTTCAAATAGTCTTGGGGGGAATCACGATGCCAATCACCAAAGTATCGGACTATATCGAACATGAAAACTATGACTTCATGTCACCGGAAGTCGTTGCTAATGCCAAAAAATGCTTACTGGATTTTATCGCTGCGTCATTTGCCGGTTATCAGAATAATGCATCAACCATTGCGCTTAATTCGGCGAGTTGGCTAGGAGGGGAAGGATCTTGCACGGTACTAGGAAAGGAAAATAAAGCGTCCCCTTTTGCTGCAACATTTGCTAATGCAACTTTGTCAAGTTGTATGGATATCGATGATGGACACCGACAAGCGGTGGGCCATCCCGGTTGTATGGTTATTCCCCCTGCGTTGGCGTACGGAGAACTCATTCAAAACGGTTCCGGGAAGCATTTAATTACAGCCATTGTCGCAGGCTATGAGGTTGGAATTAGATGTGGGATCGTGATGAACGCAAAACATGAACAGCAATTTTTCGGCTCCGGGGGTTGGGCACATTTTGGTTCTGCGGCAGGGGCAGCAAAAATGAAAGGACTGTCAGGGGAACCGCTTTTCCATTCGTTGACGATTGGTGAAGTTTACGGTCCAACCGCACAATGCGAGAAATCAATTGCCGCGGGTTCGATGACAAAGGAGAGTGTTGGTTGGGGAGCTACTACAGGGCTTATGAGTGTACAACTGGCGGAATCTGGATTTACAGGACCCGATAACATTTTAATGGATTATGATGACGGGGTTAAAGAAGTTTTTCAAACATTAGGAGACATTTATGAAATAAAAAACATTTATTTTAAGCAGTACCCTGCGTGCAAATGGGCGCATTCACCGATTACAGCTGCAAGCCATATTAAGGAAGCATTCAATCCGAATTGGGATGAAGTTGATGAGATAATTATCGAAACATTTAGTAAAGCTGTAACCCTTAGCCATATATTGCCGGAAACATCGGAATCTGCACAATATAGCATTCCATTCACTGTCGCAACAGCTTTACGTTATGGGACAGTCGAACCTTATCACGTATCTGAAGATCATTTAAACAATGAAGATATTCATCATATGGCGAAAAAAATCCGTATAACACAAGTAGATGAACTCGAAAAAGATTTCCCCGAAAAAAGACCGGCGCGGTTAAAAGTTAAAATGAATGACGGGAAAGTATTTGAAAAAGAAGTACACATTGTTAAAGGTGATGCGGAGAATCCTCTTTCTTTGGAAGACCTAATAGTGAAGTTTGAGATGTGTACCAAAGATCATATCGCTGATAATCGCAGGTTAAAAATAATTGACATGGTTCTAAATTTGGAAAAATTAAAGGACATAAAAGAACTGACAAGCTTACTAAAGTGATTAGCGAGTAAGTTTCGTGTTTGTTATAAAAGAATAGCGGTTTGCCCTGCCTTTTTAGTTATTAAATCACTCGAGTTTCGCACCCTGATAAATCAATAAAAAAACACCATGAAAATGGATGAAAAAACGTAAAAAACCCGCATGAACACAGGGCTTTTGGTATAATTAAGGTACCAATCCAAATCATGCCAAAAGGACGTGTTATCATGCGGGGAAAAACCAAAGAGATTGAAAAAGTGATTCAAACTCATAGTTTTTCAATTGATTCAATTATAAGGGATGTTATGAAAACGTTCAACTTTCGTTCCCTTTGTCACAAGGTCGGATTCAAGAAAGAGCAAGGATATCCGGTTGCAGATATCATCACCTTACTATTGGTGTTTCCACTGATGCTTTTGAACAGCGTCAATGCCTTCTACAAAAGTGGATACAAACAGGTCACCAAAATGCAAAAGGATACGATTTATCGCTTGAAAAACCACGCCCGGATGCCTTGGCGCAACCTGCTTCTTCATGTGTCTAAGCAGTTTCAATCTTTGGTTAACCCTGATCAGGACGTGGACGATAAGTCGGCTTTTATCTTTGATGATACGATGGACGAGCGTGTTGGCCGCCGGATTGAAGAGGTTTCTTACGTCCACGACCATGTGACCGGACGCAAGAAATCCAAAGCAACGCTCGGGTTCAAAAATCTCACCATGGGACTCTTTGATGGGAAAAGCTTTAACCCGCTTGATTTCAGTCTTCATTCTGAAAAGAAGCTATACAAGAAACAGCGGAAAGAGCAATATCAAAAGAAGCGTGATCCTCGCTCAAACGGTGCCAAGCGCAAGAAGGAATGCGATGTCGACAAAATCACGAATGCGATACGTATGCTCAAAAGAGCGGTGAAGCACGGTTTCAAAGCCAAGTATGTTCTCGTAGACAGTTGGTTTGCCAGCAAGGACTTTATCCGCACGTGCAGAGGGGTCAAAGATGGAGCGATGCACGTCATTTGTGCTGTCCGCAAGGACTGGAGAAAGTACCGTTACCAAGGGAAAGACATGCATGCGAAGGAACTGCTGAAAACCCTGAAAAGCGAAGGAAAAGAAAAACGTTGCCGCAAACGCAATACGCGTTATTATGAAGTCACCGTCTACTATCCCGGGATCGATGAAACCGTCAAATTGTTTTTTTGCCGCTTTCCGTACCAAAAAGAGTGGCGACTGTATCTCTCTACAGATATCAGCTTATCATTCATTGAAACCATGGACATTTATTCGGTTCGTTGGACGATCGAAGTTTTTTTCAGAGAGACGAAACAGCACCTTCGTCTGGGGAAATGCCAATCCCAAGATTTCGACGCGCAAATCGCCCATGTAACAACCACCTACATCCTGTATGCCTTTTTGTCTTATTTCCGACGAGTCAACGATTACGAAACCTTGGGAGGGTTATTTGAAGAGATGAAAGACGACATGGTGGAGAAAAATATGGCACAACGGTTATGGGAAATGTTTGATGAGCTCCTGGACGTGATTATCGCAGCCACCTCAGAATCAGGAGCGGTCGATATTCATGCCTTTAAGACGTCTGAGGAATACCAATACATCAAAACCCTTTTTGAAGACTCATTTTTGGGCCATCAGCTATTTGACGACGATAATGTCGCTTAAAGAGCGAAAATGGAATTTCGATGAAAACACTGTCATACAAGGGCCTTAGGCAGCAATATACACGCTGAATCCCTTGTTATTTGGGGTGCGAAACTCGAGTAAATCAGTTTATTGTCGGCCATATATTTTATCGGTCAATGCCATCTCACGCTGAATACTCCTCCGAGAGGACGACAAACCTGAAAGTAAAATAAAACTTTGGAGGGCTCCTTAATTCACGAAGCTATATGATTAAGATCAAATTAAGAAAGATACCAGAGGTTGAAAAAAGAATTAATCTAATAAAAAGGCGCTGTTTAAAATTATGTTCGACATATTGGTAAGTGCTTACCTTAAGCTACACAATCCTTCACAATATGTGTATATCCCAATAGAAAGCTGTAGTTTTGTTTGATTATACGGGGGGTGAGCATCTGGCAGAAGGTTTGGAGGAGATAGATGATGTTCGATTCAGGAATTATCTTATCAACTTCATAAAACTTAATCGTTGAAGGGGTGAATGCCTTGATGAAAATCAAGGTTGAGAATTTGACCAAGGTATTTGGGAAAAGGCCGGAACGGGCCATCTCTCTTTTGAAAGAAAACAAGTCGAAAGGAGAAATTCTCGAAGAAACAGGCCTTACCGTCGGTGTAAACAAAGCATCATTTGACGTTCAAGATGGTGAAGTGTTTGTGATTATGGGCTTGTCGGGGAGCGGAAAATCAACGCTCGTGCGTTTGCTCAACCGTTTGATCGAACCGACATCAGGTGCTGTCTACTTAAATGATGACAACTTGGCGGAAATGAACGAAAAAAAATTGCGGACGATTCGCCGCCGGGACATGAGCATGGTGTTTCAGAAATTTGGCCTCTTCCCTTTTCGAACGATTCAAAGCAATGTGGAGTATGGGTTGGAAGTACAGGGATTTGAACGGGAGGAAAGAAGTAAAAAAGCGGGTGATGCCCTGAAGCTCGTTGGCTTGGAAGGGTATGAAAACATGTATCCCGAAGAATTATCGGGCGGGATGCAGCAACGTGTAGGACTTGCCCGCGCCCTGGCCAATGATCCGGAAATTCTTCTTATGGATGAAGCATTTTCGGCGCTCGATCCTTTAATCCGAAAAGACATGCAAGATGAACTGATGGATTTGCAGGAAAACATGAAGAAAACGATTATATTTATCACGCACGATTTGGATGAAGCACTCAGGATTGGAGATCGGATTACGATTATGAAAGACGGAGCCATCGTACAAATCGGAACTCCGGAAGAAATTCTTACGAATCCGGCCGATGAGTACGTTGAGAAATTCGTAGAAGATGTAGACCGTTCAAAAGTATTCACGGCACAAAATGTCATGACGAGACCTGAAACCGTCCAGCCGGAACGGGAAGGCCCGCGCGTCGCTTTGCAGCGCATGCGCAATTCAGGCATCTCAAGCATTTATGCCATTAAACGCGACCGGGAACTGATAGGGATTGTCCACGCGGACGAATTATCCCAACTCGTGGATGAAGGAGTCGATGATTTCAAGGGTGTTATCCACAATGATGTGCTGAGAGTAGAACTTGAAACACCCGTTACCGAAGTGATCGATCTTATTAAAAACAGCAAAGTGCCCGCGGCGGTTGTCCAAGACGGGAAGCTTCGCGGCATTATCGTGAGAAGCTCAGTGCTTGGTGCCCTGGCAGGAGGAGAGGTGAATGTCAATGGATCTGTTTCCGAGCCTTTCTCTAGCTGATTGGATTGAAAGCTTCGTTGATTGGTTAACGAACGCGGATGTGATATTTGATTCAATTGATGCTTTAATCGCTTGGATCCTGAGCGCTTTAACGACGATTATGGACATTGTGCCTATTCCGGTTGTGATTATTGGGATTCCCCTTCTTACCTTTTTCTTTGCCGGCAGGAAGATTGGTTTAAGTCTGTTCGTCTTTTTCGGCTTATTGCTTATCGATAATCTCCAATTTTGGAATGACATGATTCTTATGCTTTCCATCGTGCTGGCAGCGACATTTATTTCCGTTTTGGTCGGGATACCGATTGGCATTTGGATGTCAAAAAGCAGGACGGTTGAAGCAATCATTAAACCGATCCTGGACTTCATGCAGACATTGCCGCAGTTCGTTTATTTGATTCCGGCGGTTGCCTTTTTCGGGATCGGCATGGTGCCGGGGGTTATTGCATCTGTCATCTTTGGAATGCCTCCAACGATACGTTTAACGAATTTAGGCATTCGGGAAGTATCTTCAGAGGTTACTGAAGCCGCGGACGCGTTTGGCTCCACACCGTCGCAAAAACTATATAAAGTGCAACTTCCCATGGCCAAGACAACGATTATGGCCGGGGTCAACCAAACGATAATGTTATCCTTATCAATGGTTGTCATAGCCTCGATGATCGGTGCTGACGGCCTCGGGGATGTTGTCTATACAGCCGTCGGACGAAATGATGTGGGCAGTGGTTTCGAAGCCGGTATCGCGATCGTTGTCGTGGCGATCATTCTTGACCGCTTAACCGCCGGTTTTCAACTCAAAAAGAAAAAATAGAACATTTCTTCCCTGCCGCTGGCAGCGCGCAGGGGGGTTAATTAACATAATAGAAAGGGAGAGGTGTCAGTCGATGATTAAGCACTGGAAACGTCTCGGTATTGCCACCGGACTTTCGCTTACACTCGTTGCCGCCGGTTGCGGTGCAGACAATGAGGATATGACTCAAGCCGATGAAAGTGGAGATGCGGAAGAAGAAAACTACGCGGAAGAAATGGATTACACTATCGTCGGTATTGATCCAGGTGCTGGAATTATGGAAAGAGCGGATCAAGCTTTAGAAGATTATGATCTTGCGGAGTGGAATTTACAAACGAGTTCAGAAGAAGCCATGATAGCGGCATTGGAAGACGCGATTGATAATGAAGAACCGATTGTCGTGACCGGATGGGGTCCTCACTGGAAATTCGTAGACCATGACCTTAAATATCTTGATGACCCGGAGCTTTCATTTGGAGAAGCTCAAGACATTCATACGCTCGCTCGGGAAGAGATGCAGGAGGATTTTCCGGAAGCCTATGAAATACTGGAAACTTTTGAGTGGACAGCTGAGGACTTGGAAGAAATCATGTATGAAATGAACCAAGGGGTGGATGAGATTGAAGCGGCGCAAAATTGGATTGATGAGAACGAAGATGTGGTCGCGAGTTGGACGGAAGGTGTGGACGAAGTCGACGGCGAAATATTCGAAATTGTTCATGGCCCTTGGGGAACGGACCTTGCAGCGGCCTACGTGATGCTCCTTGTACTTGAAGACATGGGGTATGACGTTGAATTGACTAATGTGGAATCGATCCATATGTACACAGCCATAGGAAATGGTGATGTAGACGCCATGCTTACTTCATGGTTGCCGGATTCACACGCAACGTTTTACGAACAAGTGGAAGGTGAAGTTGAAGATTTAGGTCCAAATATAGAAGAGGGGGCTCCTTTAGGGTTAGTTGTGCCGGAATATATGGATATTGATTCTATTGAAGATCTTCAAGAAGAATAGAAAAAATCCCAAGGATGGACATTCTTGGGATTGTCAAGTTTGATTTTAGTAGATAAGAAAGTATAAATTAACTTTCTTACCTGCATAAGTGCAACTAAGGGTTTTGCCATAAAAGCTTGACGAAAAGCCAAGTTTTCTAAGAAAAGAATGTAAATGGGTGATTAGATTCGTCATTGAACTTTTTTGATACTTTTAATCATTCCAACATGCATCCCTTCGTGATACAAGGTGAAATTCAAAATCTCACCGACTGTTGAGAGGGACATAAATGGTTCCGCTGCTTCATCATCCAGTTGCCCGGACAATGCTTGCTTCAATTTTTCCGGCTGCTCTTCAAGACTTTGTTGTATTTCGTCGAGCGTCGGGACTTCACCTTCCCAATCGGCGGGCTTTGTTCCCGGGGCGAACAATTCTAAGTAGCGAGAGGGTGTTTCAATATTTTTACCGCCGTAATTTGAAAGTAGAACGTTTTGAACGGTGTAGGTGTGGCCCAGGTTCCAACGGATCGTGTTATTAAACCCCTCGGGCATTTGATCTGCCTGTTGTTCGGATAAGCCGTCTAATTCATTCAAGGTACTTTGCCTAACCATGTTGATCTGCTGGAAAATTTGTTCTTCGGTCATTTTTGCATCGTCCTTTCTTTTGCATCATAGATAGGGTTCTTTTACTATAGATACCCTTGATGTGATAGATGTTAAACATATATTGGGATCTCCTATTAATAAATGCCGAAACTTGCAAGAATAATTGCCGGAATGACCGACAAAATTGGAATAATAACCGATACTACAGCGATATCCTTGTAAGATTCTTTATGGGACATACCGGTGACGATAAGGATCGTTAAGATCGCCCCGTTATGGGGGAGTGAATCGAGCCCCGCCGAAGACAATGATGCAATTCTGTGAAAAGCTTCCGGATCTATACCAGTGGCTTGTGCCGCCGACATATAAGTGTCACTTAGCGCTTCCATCGCTATGCCCAAGCCCCCGGAGGCTGAACCGGTGGCTCCCGCCAATACGTTGGCGGCAAAGGCTTGAGATACTAACGGATTTCCGGGAACATTTAAAATAATATCGGAAAGTTGAGCAAACCCGGGAACATTTTGCACAACTGTTCCAAACCCAACAGCCGCGCTTGTGTTAATAATAGCCAAGACGGAACCACTGGCTCCTTCATTCATGGCTGTAACGAACCCTCTGTATTTTTGAATGCATAAAAGTAAATTCAATACGATTCCCGATAATAAGGCAACGATAATGTCAAATTGCAAAATATTCAACGTGATGACAACGGTAAAAAGCGGCAGAATGGATATTAAAAAGGGGGGTGGCGTTTTTTTGATTGTATTTTCTTCTTCTTTTTTCTGCGGGGGCTCGGTGTACGTTTCACCTGCCTGTATTATTTTTTTCTCTCGCCATTTTAAATACGTGTAGCCGGTAATGGCCATAAAAGCGCCCGCGGTTAACCCCATGATGGGAGCCGCTGTTGCAGTCGTCCCATAGTAATCCGTGGGGATTAAGTTTTGGATTTGCGGGGTTCCAGGGAGAGCAACCATGGCAAATGTGAGTGTCCCAAACGCAAGCGTCGCTGGCATTAATCGTCGAGGCAGATTCGCTTCTTTAAACATGGCCAACGCAAGGGGATAAACGGCAAATGCGACGACGAATACACTAATGCCGCCGTACGCAAGGACTGCGCACGAGATTGATACGCCGAGAATCGCGCGTTTTGCACCGAGAACGTTGATAATGCCGGTGGCAATTGATTGTGCCATGCCAGTGTATTCCATCAGTTTACCGAAAACCGCGCCCAGCATAAACACCGGGAACCACTCTTTGGCAAAATCAACAAACCCACCCATATATGTGTTCGTATAGGCGTCCAACAAGTCAAGGCCACCGGTGATTGCCACGATACCGGCGCATATCGGGGCGATCCAGATGATGGACCATCCCCGATATGCCAGAATCATTAAAAGAATTAAACCGAGGAGTATGCCAAGCATGAAAAAACCCCTTTTTTCTATGGAATGTAAATCTATGTCGTTTTGGATGAATATTGGTAATGATATGCTTGTTGATATAAATCAATGATTTCGTCTTTTGTCGGGGTTTTGGGATTGTTGGCGGGGCTGCCACTCATGAGGGCGTCGTCCGCCATTTTTGGTAACACGCGTTCAAATTCTTCCTTTTCGATTCCCCAGTCGCCTAAATTGGGAATGTTCAAATGCTCGCAAAGGGCAAGAATATGATCGACGAGGCGATTTGCGCCTTCGCTTTCCGGCACATCTTTTAATTCTGGATAGACGTGACAGGCCAAATCATGTAAGCGTTCTTGACAAGCATCCTTACTATATTCCAACACGACGGGCAACAGCATGGCGTTGGAGATGCCATGGGGCACATGAAAAAGGGCGCCGATCGGTCTCGACATACCATGAACAAGACAGACAGAAGCGTTGGAAAAAGCCATCCCGGCTTGCATTGAAGCAAACATGGTATGGGATCGGGCGGTTCTGTCATCGCCATCGTTATAGGCGTCTTTCAAATTTTCCATGATTAATTGGAAAGAAGAGCGTGCAAGCTGGTCTGTGAATGGATGGGCGCATTTGGATATATACGCTTCCAATGCGTGTGTTAAAGAATCAATGCCGACAGCCGCTGTTGTGTTTTTCGGTGTGGAAAGGGTAAGAAGTGGGTCAACGATCGCGATCTTAGGCATAAACGCTGGTTGTTTGATCATCATTTTAATGCCGTTTTTTTCATTTGTAATGACCGTGGCATCAGTCGCTTCAGAGCCGGTTCCGCCAGTTGTCGGAATGGCAATGAGAGGAAGCGCTTCGTTTTCGGCGATCGTTTTTCCGTTGATGTAATCGCTTACAGATCCACCATTCGTCATGACAACTGCAACAGCCTTTGCCGTGTCGATGCTACTACCGCCGCCGATGCTTACAATCAGGTCGCATGCATGTTCTCTGCAAATAAACAACGCCTCGTCAACATACGTATCGGTAGGCTCCGATTCCACCCCCAAATACGTCACGACATCAACACCCGCTTCTTCCAATAACCGGTGACAAAGAGAGACATTCCCCAATTCGTTCATAACCGGATCGCTGATCAAGAGTGCCCGACTGCCTTCTAGATGGGCAATGTCTCCAACTTGTTTCAAACTGTTTTCCCCATAGACGGCTTGTCGCGGAAAATGCATAGAATGCATGGTGATCACCTTTCTTTCATAAAATTCGTATCCTTTATATATGCAATTTCTGTGCCGTTACGAGTCATGTTGTGTTTAGACACGTATACAACAATAGATTGAAAGGGCATGGACAGTTTTGTTCCACAGTAGTGTCTATACAGTTATACAGTTATCCGTCTAATGTTTTTACATGGCCTGAAATAATTAGAAGGTTGAAGGGCATTTTCGGTTACCGTATACAGAAATCCGGCATGAAGGTGTGTCGTTATTTCTTTATTTATGAAAAGTCACTTTTTCTAATGTGTGGCATGGAGTTTGCATAAGAAAATGATGACATTGTTTATATGAGGAGGTCACCGATGAACGTTCAAGATTTAATTGCACCGGCCCAGTATAATATTGCTGATGCGGTAGAGAAATTCGCAGAAGGCCCTAACCGTACGGCAATTCGTTGGAAGAGTGAAAAGGGAGACACTCGAGAAGTTTCTTATTCGGCGTTGGCCGCAAAAACAAATCAATACGCGCAAGTGTTACGGCGTTCCGGGCTGGAAAAAGGGGACAGAGTTTTAATTATCCTGCCTCGAATTCCTGAGGCCTACATCACTTACCTTGCTTGCCTCAAAGCCGGTTTGGTTGCCATTCCATGCTCCGAAATGCTTCGAAAAAAAGATCTGGAATTTCGAATGGAACACTCTGGAGCGAGAGGGATTGTGGCTTATGATCAGGCAATTGCCGAAGTCAATGCCATCGAGGGCGGTCATGAAGCACTCGAGCGGAGGTTTATCATTGGACAAAAGGTTGATGGCTGGTCCTCGATCGAAGAATTCGCCGAGAAAGAAAACGAACAATACGAGGGTGAAAAAACATCGAGAGATGATATGGCTTTCCTTTCCTATACGTCCGGGACAACGGGAAACCCCAAAGGTGTCGCCCACACGCATGGATGGGGTTATGCCCATGTAGAGACTGCTGCAAAAAAATGGTTGAACGTGAAGGAAGGAGACCTCGTTTGGGCAACGGCCGCCCCCGGATGGCAGAAGTGGGTCTGGAGCCCTTTCTTGTCAACGATCAGCCTTGGAGCGACAGCATTTGTTTATCACGGAGGTTTTAATCCGGACACTTATTTACAGTTATTAGAAAAGGAAAAAATCGAAATATTATGCTGTACGCCCACTGAATATCGTTTGATGGTAAGTGTCGATGATCTTAAAAGCTATGATCTTTCGAATCTGAAGAGCGCGGTTTCTGCAGGCGAACCTCTCAATCGTCCCGTGATTGACGCTTTTCAACGAGCCTTTGATATTAATGTTCGTGATGGGTACGGCCAAACCGAAAACACGTTGCTCGTGAGCATTCAGGAAGGTATGGAAATCAAACCGGGGTCTATGGGTAAACCAACACCGGGCAATCAAGTCGCGGTTATTAATGAAGATGGCGTACCTTGCCATACAGGGGAAGTGGGAGACATCGCCGTTCATAAAGATTCCCCGGCGCTTTTTAAGGCATACTACCGTGACCCGGAACGAACGAAAGCCACATATCGAGGGGATTGGTACCTAACCGGAGACCAAGCCTACCAGGATGAAGATGACTATTTTTGGTTCGTAGGCAGAAGTGACGATATTATCATTAGTTCCGGTTACACGATTGGCCCATTTGAAGTAGAGGATGCTTTAGTCAAACACGATGCAGTAAAAGAATGTGCGGTCGTTGGGGTCCCCGATGAAATCAGGGGCAATATTGTCAAAGCGTATGTTGTGCTCCGGGATTCCGAAAGCATTGGCAATAAGGAAGAACTTGTTAGCGAATTGCAGGACCATACCAAACGGTTGACCGCTCCCTATAAATATCCGAGAAAAATTGAATTTATTGATGAACTGCCCAAAACGACCTCCGGAAAAATCAGGCGCATCTCACTTAGAAATGAAGCAAAAGAGACGACATGATGAATTGTTAAAGTCGCCATGTTGTTTTAGTATAATGGTAGTAAGCGCTTACAATTTTAAAAAGTGAGGGGTCGGTGCAAATGATTTCAAATGATCACGTCAAGCAATGGATGAATCTACAGCCGGTAACATTGTCTAAGGAAGATACGCTCCCGGAAACGCTTGTGCTTTTCTCGGAAATCACAGACAAGGAATTGCCTGTCGTGGAAGATGGTCATTTGCTTGGGGTCGTTACTTTGCAAGATTGTGTGGCGCATTTGGACGAAGGAAAAGTCTCTGCGATTATGAAAACCGATTATAACGCGGTCAGCCATGATTTTTCATTAAATGATAAAAAAACGTCAGAACGGCCGCTCTATGTCCTTCATGAAAAAAACGGCGCCTTGGAAGGCGTGGTCGGGCACGAGGAAATGATTGCTTATTACGAATACGTACGGGAGCAGGAAAAAGATGCCAGGCAAACGATTGAATGGTTGAAACTTGGGTTCGACACGGCATACGAAGGAGTTGCCATCGTTGATGAAAAAGGGATTATACAACTGTTTAACGAAGCATACAGCCGCTATGTCGGAGTGAGCAAAGAAGAAGCACTGGGAAGGCCGGCAGCGGATGTTATCGAAAATTCACGTTTACCGGCCGTGTTAAAAACAGGCGTTCCCGAACGAAGCCAACCACACCGATTACAAGGGCAAGAATTGGTCGTGCATCGGTTGCCGATCTGGAAGGACGGCAGAGTGATCGGCGCGGTCGGAATTTTGGTTTATGAAGGTATTTCCGAGATCCGCCAAGTCCTTCAAAGGATGGAACGATTACAGACAATAGACAAACAATCTGACAAGCAAATGAGCCGAGAACCGACCGCCCAAGGGCCGATACATTTTGATGATATTATCGGTGAAAGCCCCGGGATTTCGAAAATAAAAAGGATCGGAAGGAAGGCCTCTAAAGCAAAAGCAACGGTTTTAATAACGGGGGAATCAGGCGTTGGGAAAGAGCCATTTGCCCGTGCCATTCATGAAGATGGAAACAGAACCAATGGTCCTTTCGTGGCCGTAAACTGTGCGGCGATCCCCGAAAACCTTTTGGAATCGGAATTATTTGGGTATGTGCAAGGGGCGTTTACCGGGACACGCAATAACGGCAAGCCGGGTAAAGTCGAACTGGCAAGTGGAGGAACTTTATTTTTGGATGAAATCGGGGATATGCCCCTTACGACGCAAGCAAAAATTTTACGGGTTCTGCAGGAAAAAGAAGTGGACCGCGTGGGAGGAACCAACCCGATCCCCGTTGATTTTCGCCTTATCGCGGCGACGAATAAAGATTTAAAAAAACAGATGGAAGAAGATAAATTCCGGGAAGATTTATTTTATCGCCTTCACGTGATACCGCTTCATATCCCGCCTTTAAGGGATCGGAAACAGGATATTCCTTTAATTATTGCCGATCGGCTGCCGAAATTAAGTGAGGAAAACGAAACGCAGGAAACGACGATTGAAAAAGAAGTCTTGGAAAGGATGTTTCAATACGATTGGCCGGGGAATGTGCGAGAGTTGTTAAATGTTTTAGAGCAAATGTTCCATTTATGCGAGGATGATCACATTCGACTCGAAGATCTTCCGGATGGTTTCAGTGAACACAATCAAGTGTCTGAATCTTTAAGTGAATGGCAGGAAAGAAAACAAAAGCAGGAAGAAAGATTTGAACGAAAACAGATCGAGAAGGTTTTGGGAGAAGTAGATGGCAATAAATCAAAGGCAGCGAAACGTTTAGGGATCTCTCGTGCGACGTTATATAATAAACTTTCCCGTTTTTCGTGACGGTTTGGAAGTATGGCACAATTATTGCATTTAATTAAGGGCAAGGAAGGTGATTGAGATGTATAAAAAAATTTTAGTTGCTGTGGATGGATCAGTACAGTCCGAACAAGCGTTGGATAAAGCCATTCAATTGGCAAAACTCCACGGTGCTTCTCTGGCAATCGCGCATGTTGTTGATATTCGAAATTTCTACACGCAGGATTATACCCCACAATCATTGTACGATGAAACAGAAAAGAAAGCGAAACAAATGCTACAAGAATATAAAGCAAAAGCCGATGATGAAGGGGTGAAAGATGTAGAAACATTGTTGAGTTCCGGAAATCCGCGCAATCAATTAACCGGAAAACTATTGGCTGAAAATGATGTCGACTTATTAGTAACCGGTTCCACCGGCCGCAATGCCTTTGAACGAATGCTCATTGGCAGTGTGGCAGAAGCCTGTGTGCGACACGCATCTTGTGATGTAGTGACGGTGAGAAGTGCGCTCACATAAGCCAATGATAAAAGCCGATTACAAAAGGAGGTCAGATGATGAGCACACGGTTATCGGGAGTACCTTGGTGGGAAGATCTATTGGATCCCCCTGATATTTTCACACCGGAAGATTTGACCGAGGATGAGGTCATGATCGCGAAAACGACGGAGAAATTCGTGGAACAGCAAATTCTTCCGAATGTGGAAAGCTTAGAACAGCATGACTACCAAATGGAACAAGAGATATTTGCGGCAGCGGGCGAACTTGGGCTTTTAGCCATTGAAATCCCGGAAGCTTATGGGGGACTCGAACTTGGCAAGCACGTCGCCGGGATCGTTGCCGAAAATATCGGGAACGGTGGGGGTTCGTTCAGTGTCGCCTATAACATCCACGCGGGTGTTGGAACTTCTCCTTACGTGAACTATGGAAACGAATCGCAAAAACAAAAATATCTTTCGCGGTTGGGAAGCGGAGCATGGGTCGGTGCCTATGCATTAACAGAGCCATCCGCCGGTTCCGATGCCCTTAAAGGAAAAACGAAAGCGGTATGGAATGAAGTTAAAAATGCTTGGATACTGACAGGCGAAAAGCAATGGATTACGAATGCACACCTCGCCCGGGTTTATGTCGTTTTTGCCAACACGGACGCCGGAATGACCGCGTTTATCGTGGAAAGAGAGATGGACGGACTATCCGTCGGTCCCGAAGAGCAGAAGATGGGCATTAAGGGGACATCGACGGCTACGCTTATCCTCGATGAGGTGTCGGTCACGCAAGAAAATGTGCTCGGAGAGATTGGCAAAGGGCACAAAATTGCCATGAACACCCTCAATTTGGCGCGCTTGAAATTAGCTTTTGCGAACCTCGGCACAGCTAAACGGGCTTTAGAACTGAGTGTTAAATATGGTAAAGAACGAAAACAATTTCAGCAACAGCTCGTTGATTTTCCAATGATCAAGGAAAAAATCGCGACTATGAACACCGCGATCTTCGGTGTTGAAAGCTTGGTATATCAAACATCTGCACGCATTGACAATGCGTTGGAGAAAAACAGCGAGCAAGATGCGCAGGCAATCGTCGGCCAATTTATCGCCGAATGCGCCACCGGCAAAATTCAAGGTTCGGAAGTGCTTGCAGCGGTTGCCGATGAAGCGGTTCAAATCCATGGCGGTTACGGATTTATGCAAGAATATGAAGTGGAGCGAATTTACCGTGATGCCAGGATTAGCCGCATTTTTGAAGGGACAAATGAGATTAATCGACTGGCGGTGGCGAAGGCTTTATTTTCCCAATTTCGGCATCAACCGTCTGAAAAACAAATCGAACACGACCGGAATGCCATGTTTATTTTGGAAGCGGAGCGGCATTTTGCTGATCTATTGAAAGCGGGCGTATCGAAAAATCAGGAATTCTCGCGTTTGGTTGCCGATATTTACAAGGAAATTAGTGTCATGCGCGCCGCATATTTACGCACTGAAAAAGCAGGGAGCGGAGCTGCTCTCAAGCAGTTGATGACAGACGTCATTTGTGAAGAAGGATATGAAAAAGTGGAGAGGGATCTTATTCGGCTTTGGAGTGCGGTTGCCGAAGGAGCCGAAGGACAAGAAATGATCGACCGCATACGCGCACGGACCCATGTGCCAGCAGTTGAAAATGTGCTGAAGAAAAAACGGGACATTAGCGAGTATGTCATTAACGCCGAAAAATATCAGACGTAACTGGAGGAAGTGTTATGAAAAAGATCGGTTTTATCGGACTTGGTAATATGGGAATGCCGATGTCGGAAAACCTGTTGGATGCCGGCTACGATGTATATGGGGTTGACGTGAACCATGAAGCAGAGGCGCGTTTTGAAAAAGCGGGTGGCCAAATCGGACGCTCGATGGATGATTTGGCAAAATCCTGTGATGCAATTATTACGAGTTTGCCTTCGGTGGCAGCCTATGAATCTGTGTATCTCGGGGAAGGCGGATTAATTCGAAATAGCCATAAGAACATTCTGCTTCTGGATACGAGTACCGTTGCTCCGGAAAGCAATAAAAAAGTAGCCGAGGTAGCGAATGAAGAGGCAATACGATTTTTACAGACGCCGGTGAGCGGGGGTGTCGTTGGGGCTGTGAATCGGACATTGACGTTCATGGCAGGCGGCCCCAAGGAAATTTTTGACGAAGCTTCTGTGCTCATGCATGAGCTTGGCGAGGATATTTTTCACATCGACGAACGAATCGAAAGCGGGACACTGACTAAACTGATCAACAATTTGTTCATCGGTTTTTATACTGCAGGTGTCAGTGAAGCGCTCGCCCTTGCCAAAAAACAAAACATGGATCTTGATTCACTTTTTGACGTGTTAAGTGTTAGCTACGGCCAAAGCCGCATCTATGAACGGAACTATAAAACATTTATCGCCAACGAGGCTTACGACCCCGGTTTTACATTGAATCTATTGCGTAAAGATTTAAATTTTGTAAAAGAAACAATGACGCGGGAAGATCTGCACTTGCCAGTGACAGATGTGCTATTGCAAGTGTATGAAGAAGCGGAAGAGGCAGGTCTTGGAGCAAAAGATATGGCTGTTCTCTATGAGCATGTTGGCAAACAAGATATCTCATTTGAGGCGAAAAAGGAGCGGATAAAATGATCACGGATGAAAAAGTTATGCGCAATTCGATCAACGGTGAATGGGTCGATTCGGAAGGTGGCGTCACCGAGTCGGTTCCAAACCCGGCGACTGGGGAAGCAATCGCCACGGTACCGATCTCAACAGCAGCAGATGTTGACCGTGCGGCGGAAGCAGCGAAAGAAGCCTATGAAAGCTGGTCATTGGTGCCGGTGCCTGACCGTGCGCGCTATATGTTCAAGTATCTACAGCTTCTAAACGAAAACCGGGAAGAACTGGGCGAGATCATCACGCTAGAAAATGGAAAAACGTTAAAAGATGCCCACGGCGAGGTGCAAAGAGGCATTGAAGTCGTGGAACTCGCTACATCAGCACCCAATTTGATGATGGGGGATGCGCTTCCGCAAATCGCGCGTGGCATTGACGGGTCCGTTTGGCGCTACCCTCTCGGTGTCGTCGCGGGCATTACACCGTTTAATTTTCCAATGATGGTGCCTCTGTGGATGTTCCCGTTAGCAATCGCTTGCGGCAATACGTTTGTTTTAAAAACATCGGAGCGAACACCGATTTTAGCGGAACGACTCGTGGAATTGTTTTATGAAGCAGGGTTTCCGAAAGGCGTGTTAAACCTCGTTCACGGCGCAAAAGATGTTGTGAACCGTGTGTTGACCCAACCGGATATCGAGGCGATTTCGTTCGTTGGTTCCGAACCGGTTGCCAAACACGTCTATGAAACCGGCACCGCCCATGGCAAGCGTGTGCAAGCATTGGCCGGAGCGAAAAATCACGCGGTCGTTATGCCGGGCTGTCACATGGAAAAAACGATCGAAGGGGTTATCGGCTCAGCGTTTGGCAGTAGCGGTCAACGCTGCATGGCTTGTTCGGTCGTGGCCGTTGTCGATGACATTGCCGATGAATTTATGGAGAAGCTCACCGCCGCGACAAAAGATTTGAAAGTCGGGGACGGAAGATATGAAGAAAACTTCGTCGGTCCGGTCATTCGGGAGACGCATAAAGAGCGGGTCCTCGGGTATATTGACCAAGGCGTACAGGAAGGCGCAGATCTCGTCGTTGATGGGCGCGATAAAGGAGCGGAAAAAGAACAAGGCTATTACGTCGGTGCCACGATTTTTGACAATGTGAATACCGACATGACAATCTGGCAAGATGAAATATTCGCGCCGGTGCTTAGCGTTGTGCGCGTCCGTGATCTTGATGAGGCAATCGCGGTCACGAACAGCTCGCGGTTTGCAAACGGAGCGGTCATTTATACGTCAAACGGAAAAGAGGCGCAAACGTTTCGCGATCGCATCGATGCCGGCTTGATCGGCGTCAACGTCAACGTACCCGCGCCGATGGCATTCTTTGCCTTTGCCGGTAACAAAGCATCGTTCTATGGGGACTTGGGCACAAACGGGAAAGACGGCGTGCAATTTTATACGAGGAAGAAAGTCGTGACAGAGCGGTGGTATTAACACAATTTAAATTGGCGGAGAGTCCCTAGAGGCTTTCCCGCCAATAAGAATAATGATGCGCTTTCAAAAATACCGGTAATATTTTAGGAAAATTGCTAAAAATTAGTGATTAGGAAATACTAATTTCTTATGAATGCTCAAGGCATGGTCAATCAATTCTTTTGGAGGTGGATGTGTTGAAAGCATATAAAAAAGAAGTGAAATTCACAATTTGGATGGTGCTAGCTTTTGTTGTTTTTGGAAATGGTTTTGGAATAATGTTCTCGATGTTTCCCTTTGAAGGGGTTACGTTATTTGGTTTTCCGATAAGGTACATTATCCCAATTCTTTTCGGATGGTTTGGTGTTTACTTTTTAACCATTTTGGCAGGTCGGATGGGGAATCGATTGGATGCAAAAATTGAAGAAGAAATAGAAGGTACAGAACAACGAAAGGAAGTGGGTTAAATGGAGGAAACCTATCAATTATCAAATCCAGTATTGGGGATAGTCGTTGTATTGGTAACATTTGTTTTATTTTATGTGGTAAGTTATGTTTCTAATCGAAAACAAACTACTGTAGGAGATTTATACATTGCCGGTGGGAAAGTAGGCGCATTTACAAATGGTTTGGCTATGTCGTCCAGTTATATGAGTCTTGCTACCTTTTTAGGCATTACAGCCCTTATTCTTGAACTGCAAATGCCGTTAATTATTTTGTGGATTCAGCTAATCGTTGCCATCCCACTAATTACGATTATTTACGGTACGAGCCTACGAAGGATGGGGGTGACTTCTCCAACGCACTTTATTCGTGAACGGTATGGTGTTAAAGCTTGTATTATAGCTGCTGTGTTTATGATTATTGTCTCTATTATGTATGCGCTTGGACAAATGATCGGTGTTGCGGCTGCTTTTGAAACGCTTTTAGGTGTTCCATATATTGCAGGACTTTTTGTAGGCGGGCTTATTATTGTCGGATATATAACCATTGGAGGGATGTCAGGAGCGACAACGAATGCAGCTATTCAAATGGTAATTATTGCGCTCATGTTTATCATCCCTCTTGGAGCGATTATGAAAGCGTTAGGGGGATCCGGTTGGTTTTTTCCGCCTCTATTATACTCAGATATGGTCCCAGCTATGTTAGAAGCGTTCCCAAGTTTTTTTGACTATGAATTTCCAACAAAGTGGTTTATTGCGCTTATTCCGGCAATTACAATTGGGGCTTTGGGACTTCCTCATTTAGCTATGAGGGTTTATACTTCATCTAGTTTAAGAAGTGCGAGGTCGGCAATGGTTTGGTACGCTTTTGTTACCGGTTTAGTGTTTTCAGCTACGTACGCAATGGGATTTGTTGGCGTTTATGCTACTGAAACGCAAGGGTTATTTATTGAAGCCGGAGATGCTGATAGGTTGACGATGATCCTAAACATTGTGTATAACCCTGAATGGGTTGCGGCCTTAGTTATTGCCGGAGCTATTGCTGCAGGTGTCTCAACATTGAGCGGAAATCTTTTGTCAATTGGAGCTTTATTATCGCAAGATATTATAGCAACGCTTAAACCGGAATTGACGGAGAAAGCTAAAGTCCGTATGGGTTATTTAGCCATATTTTTAGGAGGAGTCGCTAGTATTCTCCTAGGTATAAATCCACCGGAATTCCTTACGATCAGTATATTCTGGGCTTTTGGCTTAGCCGGAGTAACCATTGCTCCACTCATAATAATGGGAGTATGGTGGAAGGAAACGAATCGCTATGGTGCAATAGCAGCTTCATCTATCGGCGGTATTGTTTACATTCTTCTATCGCCGTTCGTTGCTCCAAGTCTGGTTCTTACCGACCATGGTGTTACAAATGAGATGGGGATATCCGGTGCGATGTTTGCAGTTCCCTTAAGTTTTATTATTCTGATCGTTGTTTCCTATGTGACTAATCGCATGCCAAGTCTTGCGGATAAATTGACGACGAAAGAAGATCATGAATTAATCGAACGTATACATGGGTGGAAGGATGTACAAGCTTATCGCTATAACAGTAAACTTGGCCCAGTGATTGCGTTAGTGCTTAGTTTTGCTGTTGGTATATGGGCGCTTTTCCCTTGGGGTATGTAGAAAATTATAAGATTGGGGGGTTAAGAATTTTGATTGGAAAAATGATAGTATTGGAGCGCGATGCATATCAAACGTTCATGGAGAGTCAAAAAGCATCGAAATACAGTCGAGCAACATTAGTTATGGTGGGTGTTATGTATGGTGTGATGGCTGTTATGGTTAATCTCCAATTTCTATCCGGTTTCAATTCCCTATTTTTGGGGCTTGTCATTGCACCACTTTTATTAATAGCACTGGGCTTATTAACGGCGGTTGTTACTAAATTTGGTTTGACCCTACTTCTTTGGGCCGGTGCACGTGCATTTGGTGGACCCGGGCGAATGAAGGAGGTAAATCAAATTGTTTCAATCTCTCTTCTTCCAGGACTTTTAAGTGCCCCAATCCTTATGGAAGTCGATGTACCGAATTTAGGATTAATTTTGGTAATCATAGGACTTTTCTTTGGGATCGGTTGGATGTATCTCATTTGTGTCAGAATAATAGAAACGACGCAACAATTCTCAAAGACCAAAGCTTATCTTTCAGTATTAGCTTCTTTTGTATTTTTTACGAGTGTGTATTATCTCGTTTTACCAGTCCCGACTTTATAATAGCGAAATGAATAGTTAGTAGAAGGTAAGAGCCCCCTAAGTGAAATTCTTAGCAAACAACATGAGGCTCATTTTTTTGGAGGGCAGATTAGTATGAAATATGAGCAAATGGAGATAAATAACATTTATAAAACCGCAACTTATACGGTGACAAAAGAGGAAATATACAACTTTGCTTTAAAATTTGATCCCCAATATATGCATACTGATGATGAGAAAGCAAACAAAAGTATTTTCGGAGGGGTAATCGCTTCAGGACTTCACACCTTGAGTATCAGTTGGAAACTATGGGTTGATATGAATTTGATTGGGGAAGATATCATTGGTGGAGTTAGGATGGACCATGAGTTTTTAAAGCCTGTGTACCCGGGAGATATATTAACCGTAGAGGCACGTATTATCGACAAGCAAGATCATAATTACAAGAAAGATAGAGGCTATATTTCAATTTTATTAAACACTTATAATCAAGATAAAAAAATAGTTATGAATTTAAATTTTCTTGGGTTGATAAAAAGGGGTTATTAACAAGGGGATATTGTGCTAAAAATTCGAAGTAAGGATCTTAGCCTCGCTTCGAATTTTTTCTTATGCACGATCGTTATACGTATTCCGAATATCCAACTCTCCCCACGTCGCCGACCAATTTTTTTTCACGACCCTTTCCTTGTACACAGCAAGCCGTTCTTCCGTTTCTCTGAAAAAGGGTGTGGGCCGCACCGTCCCTTGAAGCACATCCTCCACTCCGCATGGAGCCGTAAGCGTCACACGCCCATCAACTCCTAGCCTTACGCCGAGGGTGGTTGCCGTTTCCGGGAATTTTGAGATCGCGTCAACGGATGAAGTGTAAGGTGGACCGCCGTTCACAAGGTGCATTCTTGCCTGGTTTTTCACGGACCAAGGAACGAGAGGAAGCACATTTTTTAGTTGCTCCTCTCGCTTCTTTTCTTCGCTTTCATCGATGTTCCCGGCATCAAAATAGATGACATCCACGTCCGGCAAAGGTGTTCGCTTATGAAAATCGTGCAATGTATCCCAGATTTTCGCTCTCACAAAACCGGAGCAGATCCAGCCATCAGGCAACTGCAAATCCTTTACCGCCTGCAAAACTTCCATCATCCATCGGTCGCGTTCAATCACATCAATAATGTCCGCTTCGCTATGAAGCTTCAAAGAACTGCTCTACCTTCGCATCTGACACATCTGCCAAGCGTTTGTACGTGTAGTCTGGGCTTTGGCTCTTTTTGAAAATAACCGCTTCGACACCTTTGTAGAAATCGTCGTGCTTCAAAAAGTTTACGGCAATAACGAGGTCCATCTCTAACGTTTCGGCGAGTGATTTGTTTTCACTGTCGATCATGTGTTTCAATGTTACTTTTTCGGAAACCGGTGATTTTGACAGCAATGTTTCTCGTGTTTCTGCAGCGAATGCCCCGTCCCCGTTCTCCAATTTTTCCACGATCGCCTCAATCGAACCCGCGTTAAAATAACGATCGATCGCTTCTTGCATGGAAGCAAGGGGCGCTTCTTCTTCCGGCGTGCTGTTTTGTTCGGCGAGAATGTCATCGAGTTTGCCTGTTGGATCTGTTTTGTTCACCCAATCGATTTCATGCAACTTATCAAGTAAGTCCGTCAATTCCGAGACGTAATGCTCGGCCGCCCCTATATAGAGCACGTCCGCGGCTTTTATGGTTGCCGATGTCAAGGCAAGATAACGACCGGTATAGCCGGGGGCTTGGTTTAAAAGATGAACCGCACCCACATCCGGAAAGAAGCCGATGTTCATTTCCGGCATCGCCCATTTCGTACGGGCGGTAACAACCCGGTGGCTTGCTCCTTGCGTGAGACCGACACCGCCGCCCATAACGACGCCATCAAGGCAGGCGACGATCGGTTTCGGGTACTCCTTCACCATTAGGTCCACACGATATTCTTCCTTGAAAAATTCCCTTGCTTTCTCGAAGGATTCTCCGCCGTTTTGGGCTTCCGATAACGTTTTGATGTCACCGCCGGCGCAGAAACCTTTTTCCCCGGCACCATCCATCACGATCACTTGGACGGAATGATCGTTGCGCCAAGCTTCCAACTGCTCCCCGATCGCTACAATCATGTCTAGGCTTAATGAATTCAGTGCTTTTGGCCGATTTAATGTGATCGTTGCCAATCCTTTTCGGTTTGTTGAAAATGTAACTTCGTTTGTCATTTTTACCTCCTAGGAATGCCTAAAATCAGGGGTTCGTTTGTCGATAAACGCCCGGACGCCTTCTTTACCGTCATCGCTGCAAAAGAGTTCGCCAAAGAATTGCCGCTCAAGTTCCAAACCATCTTCTGTTGAACCATCCACACCATTCATAATCGCAGTTACCGCGCGCTCGATGCTCGTCATGCTTTTGCCTTCAATTAGTTGCTCTGCAAAAACGTGGGCGTCTGCACGGACGGATTCGCCCGGAACGACACGTTGGACGAGGCCGAGATCAGCGGCTTCATTTGCTTTCATGTTTTTGCTCGTCAAAATAAATTCCATGGCCCGCGCCGAGCCTAGATATCGGCGCAAGCGTTGCGTGCCGCCGAAAGATGGGATTAAACCGAGTTTGAGTTCCGGTAGCCCCAGGACAGCGTCTTCAGCCGCGAATCGGTAGTGGCAAGCCATCGCTACTTCAAGGCCGCCGCCTAAAGCCGCTCCATTAATCGCGGCAACCACCGGTTTTTTTGACTTCTCAATCTCCTCGCAAAGGTCTTGGCCCGCCTTGGATATGGCTTCGGCTTTCGATGCATCGTCAAACGCGTCCACAAATTTTTTAATGTCGGCACCGGCGACGAAAAAACGTCCGGCACCTGTCAAAAGGATCGCCCGAGTGTCTGGATCATTGGACAATGTTTTAAAGACACCCCGCAACTCGTTAATGGAGTCCGGAGACAGTGTATTTGCCGGGGGATGATCGATTTCTACCGTCGTGACAAAAGATTCCGTGGATACGTTTACATAATTGTAGCTCGTCATAAAAAATACCTCCTTGTCTAGCATAAATGCAAGAATTATGCCAAATAAAAATAGAGCGCTTCCATCTCTATTATACATGATTTGGAATTCTATTGGATAGGTATGATATTATGGTTTCATAGAGAAGAAGCAAAAGAGGAGGTTTTTCGATGAGTAAAACGGTCGGGTTTATCGGTATTGGCGTGATGGGGAAAAGCATGGGGAAACATATTTTGGATGCGGGCTATCCGTTGCTCGTCTACACGCGAACGAAAGCGAAAGCGGACGATCTCGTCGCCAGCGGTGCCACCTGGAAAGATTCCGTGCAGGAACTTGCGTCCGAGGCCGACATTGTCATTACGATGATCGGGTATCCGCAAGATGTGGAGGATGTTTATTTTTCAGAAAACGGATTGCTCGCACATATGAAAAAAGGCGCCACGTTGATCGATATGACAACGTCCAAACCGTCTTTGGCAAAAAAAATCGCGGCATCGGCAAAAGAGCAAGAGGGTGCGGCTTTGGACGCCCCTGTTTCCGGCGGTGACGTGGGCGCGCGCAACGGCAAACTTGTGATCATGGTTGGTGGCGACGAAGACGCTTACGATCAGTCCCTACCCTTATTTCAAGTGATGGGGGAAAATGTTCAACACATGGGACCCGCCGGGAGCGGCCAACATACGAAAATGTGTAATCAAATTGCCGTGGCGGCTAGCATGATAGGCGCGGCAGAGGCGATGGGTTATGCAAAACATGCCGGCCTCGACCAGGAAAAAGTATTGAAGAGCATTTCAACGGGTGCCGGCGGCAGCTGGACACTGCAAAATTTGGCACCACGCATGTTGCAAGAAGACTTCGCCCCCGGCTTTTATGTGAAACATTTTATCAAGGATATGGAGATCGCGATCGAAGAGTCCGAACAAATGAAAGAAGGGTTGCCCGGCGTCGAATTGGTGAAAGCTTTGTATGATAAACTCGCTGAGCAAGGGGAAGAAAATAGCGGGACGCAATCGATTTATAAACTATGGGAATAAGGGAAGCTTAGATGAAACATTTAAAAGACAAAAAAGTGATCGGAATGTTCATTCTCTCGATCATTCTGGCGAGTGTGGCCGCTATTTTTGCCGTATACGGAAGCATGCATTGGGTCGTGACATTAGTTGCTTCGCAGGCCGTATTGGTCATGGCGTTTCGCCGTATTATTTTGAAAGCCGATTAATGGGTATTTTTCGGAAAAGGAGTTTTAAAACATGCAATCGATCTCAGGGAAAACAGCACTCATCACCGGAGCGGGGCGTGGCATCGGACGTGCACTTGCCCACGCGTTCGCCCGCGAAGGCGTTCACGTGGCACTCATGGGTAGAACACGTGCGAACGTGGAAAATGTGGCAAAAGAGTTGGAGACATATGATGTTAAAGTGTTGAGCGTCCAAGCGGATGTTTCCGATGTCGGTATGGTGAAAGACGTTGTTCAAAGTGTGAAAGACACGCTCGGGAAGATCGATATCTTGATTAATAATGCCGGTATCGGGAGGTATGGCCGTTTTCTCGACCTCAGCGAAGATGATTGGCGGAGCGTCTGGGATGTGAATGTCATGGGCGTCTATCATGTCACTCAAGCCGTGCTGCCGGAAATGATCGAGCGTCAGGCCGGGGAAATCATCAATATTTCTTCGACATCAGGGCTCCGCGGCACCGAGGGTTCCAGTGCCTACAGCGCTTCGAAGTTCGCTGTGCTTGGGATGACAGAGTCATTAATGAGAGAAATGCGAAGAGAGAATATTCGTGTCCAAGCGATCAGCCCAAGTAAAGTGATCACCGATTTTGCGTCCGAACACAACTTAAGCGACGGAACGGAAGACGCCGAACACTTTATGCAAGCAGAAGACTTGGCGGATGTCGTCATCTCGCAATTGAAACTGCACCCGCGCATGTTCGTGAAAAATGCCGAGTTGTGGGCGACGAATCCGAAGTAATAGGAGTGTGAAAAAGAATGGCGAATATAAAAAAGGGCGAGAATAAATTTTTTGTCGGAGATAAAGAAGAGGACCCTTTGGCTGAAATCACTTTTGAATCGGAAGGGTCCACGAAATTAGTTGTTGACCATACGTACGTATCAGAGGAACTTCGCGGGGAAGGTGTCGCCCAAGCTTTAGTAGAACGGATGGTTTCTTTTGCCCGTGAGGAAAAGAAAGAAATTATCCCTCAATGTTCCTATACAAAAAAACAAATGGATAAACATCCGGAATATCAGGATGTGCTTTCGACGCAAGAATGAAGATTTGGTCAGTCTAGTGGCGTGTTGCAGAAGTTATTTCTAAAAACACCTTTTTATCTTCGAAATCTAGACGGTCACCGAAAACAGGACGATAGACGCTTTCTATCGATCTAAAATTTAGACGGTCACCGAAAACAGAGCGATAGACGCTTTCTATCGCTCTGAAATCTAGGCGGTCACTGAAAACAGAACGATGGAAGCTTTCTATCGATCTAAAATCTAGACGGTCACCGAAAACAGAACGATAGATGCCTTCTATCGATCCAAAATCTGGGCAACCGCCAAAAACAGAACGATAGACGCCGTGAAGAGAACGTCCGGGAATCCCCGCTATGACACCTCTAGAAGGGAGATTATCTCAATTAGAGGTGTCATGAGTGAGTCATGGAACCTCTCGAAGGTTAAATAATCCAATCAGGGGTGTCATGAACGGGTTATGGCACCTCTAAAAGCAAAAATATCCTAATCCGAGGTGTCATGAGTGAGTCATGTGGAACAACCGAAAGGTAAAATCACCAAGTGTGAGGAAATTCAGCCATAATGATTAGTGCGTCCTCATCTTTTTGATGTTTCCCTTGGATATGACCGGGTAATTCGACCATCCTGTACTAGTTATCAGCAACCTCAAACGAAAACGACTGCTCTCCGGCGAATGCCCCTTGGTCAAATCGCCGCTCCACAAAGGTTACCTTTCCCTGGTTGTCGATGAGAAGCACGGTAGAGGCACGTGTCCCGTAATTGCCCGTATGAATAAATAATGGTGATAGCTGTCTTTCAAAGTTGAGATCAACGCCGGTTGACGGCAACGCTTCATCCGGTGCTTGTTCTGTATGGGAAAGTATCCGGAATAGCGCTTCTGTTTTGATTTCACTGTGTTGAGTTGTATAGGCGCTTAGTGCCTGTTTTCCTTTTACGACTTTGGGCCAAGGTGTATTTAAAGAATCATTGCTCAGCCCGTGGATGCCGGGGTTGACCTCATTCAATTCATCGTGAACATTATTATAGTGGTACATCTCGTCAAGGGTGCCGGCAATCACGTTATAACCGGTGTAATCGTCACGATGTTCCTGCAAAGCCTCCACAAACGCCAATGGGTCCCAATCCTCCGTTAAAAACTGTTTTATGATTGTTCCCCGGGAAGCTTTGCCTGGGGCGATTTGTTGCGGATCACGAAAATTCGTTAATGCCACGAATTTCCCTTGTTTTGTGATGCCGAGCCATGTTCCTTTTTGCAATAGATCGCGTCCCGCCAACAGGTCCGGCGCGTCTTCCCAGAAATGGGCCGGCGCCGTAGGCCGTTCGTAAAATTCATCGCGATTTGCGGCAATGATGAGTGGGTACTTTTCATGGGCTTTCCATGTGAAATTAATCAGGCACATCGCGTTCATCTCTCCTTCCTGCGCAGCTCAAAAACGCCCCATCTCTTTTCTAAACATGATAAAATATAAAAGTTAGTACAAAAGAGTTTAGGACGGATAGAGATGCTTTGGGAGTTATTGTTCATTGTCTTGATTGTTTTGGTCGGTGCCTTCGTGCAGGGCGCGAGCGGTTTTGGCCTCGGTTTAGTCGTCATGGGCTTTCTGCCCTTTATGCTAAGCGTTCAGGAAAGCACATTGCTCGTCTTATCGTTTTTGGCGGCAACAGCGTTGACGATTCTTATAAAAAATTACCGGTCGGTGCAACTAAAAGGATTAATCATGTTTGTTGTTGCATCTTTTGCAGGCCGAATTCTCTCTTTTTTTGTGCTGACGACATATGGTGACATGGACATTTTAAAAACGTGGCTCGGTGTTTTTCTCATCACCCTTGTCGTTTACTTGTATTTTAACAATAAAAGAAACGTAAGCCTAAAAAAAATAAATAAACTGGTGCCGATAAGCCTTGGTGTTCTCAATGGTTTTTTCGGGGGACTGTTCGCAGTTGGGGGAACATTTCTCGTCGTCTATTGTTTATACTTGTATAAAGAAGATAAGCATCGGTATACGGCGAATGTGCAAATCGTTACATTAATGACAAGTTCATTTTCGTTGCTTTTGCATGGCGTGAATGGGGATTTTGATCTGTCGTTCCTGCTTTATTTTGCCGTTGGTGTCGTGAGTGTCATCGTTGGAGCAGTATTGGGGCTACGGTGGTTTGAAAAATTGCCGGCGTCCATGATCCGTACCATCGCGATGCTTCTGGTGCTCCTCGCGGGCCTAAATTTAATCCTGTTTTCGTGAAGAAAGCGCCTCGTCCCTGAAAAGAAGCGAGGCGCTATTCTTTACATACTTGTTTTTCCTTTTTCATAGGCTCGTATTTCATTGAATCGTTTCGTTTCTTTTACGACAACGCCTGATAATAGCAAGAGCCCGATAAGGTTAGGAATCGCCATTAAAGCATTAAAGGTATCCCCGAGATTCCAGACGGTATCGAGCGATAACGTTGCCCCGGGAAAAATGGCCAAAACGAAGATGATGCGATACACCATTGTAAAATTGGTGCCGGCAAGATAGGTGAGACACTTCTCACCGAAATAAGCCCAGCCAAGAATCGTTGAGTAGATAAAAAACAGTAACGTGACCGCGACAATTAAGCTGCCGAATGCCGGAAGCAATTCATCAAAGGATTGCGCGGTGAGGGCGGCGCCTTCAATATCAATCATGTACATGTCCGCCATGACGAGGGCTAGACCGGTTACGGTACACACGATAATGGTGTCAATGAATACTTGTGTCATGGAAATCAAGGCCTGGCGGGCAGGGACATCGGTGCGGGCAGCGGCAGCGGCGATGCCTCCGGTACCTAAACCTGCCTCGTTGGAAAAGAGTCCGCGGGCAACCCCCATTTGAATGACCGTGCCAATCGCGCCGCCTGCAACTGCCTGTCCTGTAAAGGCATCGGTAAAGATTAAGGCGAAGGCGCCACCGACAGCGTCCACATTGTAAACAACCAGAAAAACACCGGCCACGACGTAAATAATAATCATAAACGGAACGATAAAACTGACCACGCGTCCAATGCTCTTAATGCCACCGAGGATGACCAAGCCAATAAGAATCATAAACACGATGCCGGTGACCCATACCGGAACATTAAAAACATCATTGGCTACGTCAGCGGCCGCGTTTGCTTGAATCATGTTTCCAATGCCGAAAATAGCCGCAAAGACAGCGAAAAATGCGAACAGAACAGCGAGCCATTTTTGGCCCAGTCCTTTTTCAATGTAATACATGGGGCCGCCGGACATTTCCCCCCGGGCATTTTCTTGCCGATATTTGACCCCGAGGATCGCTTCGGAATATTTCGTGGCCATCCCGACAAGGGCGGTCATCCACATCCAAAAGACGGCGCCCGGTCCGCCGGCGACGACGGCGGTAGCAACCCCGACAACGTTTCCTGTTCCGACGGTGGCAGCCGTAGAAGTCATCAGTGCCTGAAAATGGGAGATGTCTCCTTCGGAATCTTTATCCTGTTTAGAAAACGTAAGTTTAAACGCATAAGGCAACATCCGAAAAGAATAGAAGGCTAAACGAAAGGTTAAGTATAAACCTGTACCTACGAGCAAAATAATTAATGGCAAGCCCCAGACAAAATCACTTATTTCACCGGTTATGTATTCGAACGATTCGAGCATGCAAATCCCCCTTTTGTTTTTGATCTTTATTAATCTTAAAATAATTTCATCCAAATGTGAATAGTTTATGGTAGAATTTCAAACGACTCATTTGTCGTTTTTTCAATAATTTTGTATAGTTGGAGTACGATAAGAAAACTTGGCTTTTCGCCAAGCTTTTATGGCGAAAAGCCTTAGCCGAACTTATGTAGGTAAGAAAGTTGATTTATACTTTCTTACCTATCAAGCGAATGAGTCCTTTATCCAATAGGAGTTGAAACTGTGTTTACAGGTATTGCGATCGCGCTTCTTTTGTGTGCATCTGCTTTTTTTTCCGGTAGTGAGACGGCATTAACAGCCGCTAATCGAACGAAAGCGCAAACAAGAGCGGAAAACAACGACCGGAAATCGGAGAAGTTACTGAAAACGTTGTCAAAACCGGATCATTTTATCACCGGAATACTGATCAGCAATAATGTGGTTAATATTATCCTGCCGACGCTTGTGACGATGGTAGCGATTGACTTAGGCTTTAACGTCGGGGTTGCAACGGCGATACTAACGATTACATTAATCGTTTTTTCGGAAGTGCTTCCGAAGTCAATTGCCGCTACATATCCGGATCGGATCGCTTACACGGTGCTCCCCGTGATTCGATTTGTTTTATGGCTATTGACGCCGTTTATTTACCTTCTGTCAAAAATCACTAGGTACGTGATTAAAGCATTATCGAAAGACGAAGACGTAACCTCCTCGATCTCGAAAGAAGAACTGCGGACGATGGTGGATATTGCCCAAACGGAGGGGGCATTTGCCCAAGGCGAGAGCCATCGCATTAAAGGTGTGCTGGACTTTTATAACTTGAACGTCCGCGATGCCATGAAAACGCCACGCGTCGAAATTGTCGGCATTCCCCAGGACGCATCCTATGAACATGCACGTGATATGATTCTTGCCAATCGATTTACGCGCTACCCGATTTATCGTGATGATATGGATTCCATTATCGGTGTCTTTCATTCCAAAGGGCTCATTTATTGGTCCGTTGACTTTGATCAGGAATTAACACAACTCTCGGACATGTCCCCGATGTTTGTCCATGAATTTCAACCCATCGAGCAAGTATTCCGGCAGATGTCGAAAGAACAAAAGCACTTGGCAATTGTTCTTGATGAATACGGGGGCACGGTTGGCCTGCTCAGTCATGAAGATATCATTGAGACAATGATCGGGCAGGAAATCGAGGATGAGACGGATCTGGGGAACGATCGCTTAATTGAACGGTTAACGGACACGACGATCATTTGTAATGGCAAACTTACGTTGCGGCGATTGAATACAGTGTTTCATACGGCTATTCCGGAAAAAGAAGATGTCCTCGCGGCTTTTATTTTAGATGAATTGGAATATATCCCCATGGAGGGAGACACCTTCGAATATGAAAATCTGCACTTTACGATTTTAACGGTTGAAGACGCGACGTTAAAACGGATTGAAATTGAAAAAATGACAGCAGAAGACACATAAATAAAGGATGCGGCTGCGATACGGCGGTCGCTTTTTTCTTTCGGCAGGTAAGAAAGTATAAATCAGCTTTCTTACCTGCATAAGTTCGGCTAAGGCTTTTCGCCATAAAAGCTTGGCGAAAAACCAAGTTTTCTAATCATGAGCGGGCAGCGTTGATGCATATACTAGACGAGCCCTCTACGATGGAAGGTGTGCGAAGATGAGACAACGTTCTCTCCGGATTTTTTCCTGGTCAATGTTTGCCATCTACATGGCAATGCTTTTATACATTACCGCGTTCGCCTGGAACTATGGAGCCTCGCTGGGACCTGACGGGCCAGGCGGGCGAAACTATAACCCCGTCCCCTTTCGAAGTATATATCGGATTGGCGTGTTTAGCCCTGACATTTGGGATCCACTGAAAATATTAATCGGCAATGTTCTTCTTTTCGTGCCGCTCGGTATATTTCTACCGCTATTGTTTCGGCGTTTGCGAAGCATTGGGAGAGTAACGCTCGTCGGAATGTTGATTTCCCTTTTCATTGAGTTATACCAATTTACCTTCACAATGCGCGTGAGTGACATCGATGATCTTGTATTGAACACAGCCGGTGTGTTTCTCGGGGCCGCGATGTATGTGTCCGCACGAAAAGTGGCTCGCCGCATCGTGATCATTTTGCCGATGGGCGCTTCGCTTTCACGACGTAACGGTTCCATAAGCGGAAACAGCCGTAAACGATAAGCATAAAACTGCCGTAAAACAGACCGACATAAAATAAATCGGCAGGGTTGCGTACGATCGTACTTCCGACGGTGGCAAACAAAATCATCGAAGGAATCTTACCGACTGAAGACGCGACCGTGTATGCCCAAAAACCGACACGGCTGAGCGCCGAGTAGATGTTGACGATGATCGAAGGAACGATCGGGATGAGTCGTGTTAAAAAGATCGTCATAAAGGCATTACGCTCAAAAAGCATCGTCACTTTGGAAATTGCCTCGTACTTGCCGATTATTTTTAATCCCCAATCTTGGTAGCCGAAGCGCACGAAAACAAACATAATGATGGATGCCATGGCAGATCCGAACCAGGTAATAAAGCTTCCAAGGAACGAACCGTAAATCGCCCCGAGGATTCCGCCAATGATCGGGTAAGGAATGACCGGGAATAACGACATGAGCGTGGCGAGGGCGGCCGTGAGAACGATTGATTCCGTGCCGTGTTCATCGATCCAAACCGCGATCTCTTCGCCATATAAAAAGACGGTGCCCGCCAGGAAGGCGAGAATCAGGAAGACAAAAATTTTACGATACATCGGTTCACCTCAAATGTCCTATCTCCCAACATTCTATCATTCCCTGCAACAGATATAGAATGGTGAAGGCTTCTCAATCTTCTGCGTTTGCAATAGCCGCTCACATGTTGTATGTTTTAGGTCGGTTCAATTAGAAAGTAGGGAAAAAGCGTGGAGCAAAAATCATTATTACAAAATCGAATTTTCGTTCTTCTTTTTATTGCTGGTATCTTTGCAGTTGTCGGTTTTAGTATGTTCTTAACAACAGTCTCTTGGTATGCCATTAGTGAGCTGGGCTCGGCAACTGCTGTCGGATTGGTCTTAATCTCTGCCACGATCCCCCGTTTGTTAATGATGATTTTCGGCGGTGTCGTCGCTGATAAATATAAAAAAACAACCATTATGTTCACGACAAACCTTATCCAGGCCATCTTGCTGTTCAGCATGTATCTGTTCGTTGCTAGTGACCACTTAACATTGACGGTGTTGCTCGTCCTTGCTGGTGTTTTTGGGATGCTGGACGCTTTTTTCGGACCGGCGAGTGTTTCACTCATTCCGAAAGTCGTTCCGAAACAGCAATTGCAGCAGGCAAACGCGATTTTTCAGGGGGCTGACCAGATCTCTTTTATCATCGGTCCGATTATTGCCGGAATAACGATGGAATCGTTGGGGGTGGCTTCCAGCTTTTTGATCGCGACGATCCTTGTCTTTCTTTCGGCGGCAATTATCTTTCCGCCATTTCTTAAGGAAGCGCCGGTCGATGAGAGCGTACCGCAAAGCCCGTGGAAAGATTTAAAAGAGGGACTGACTTATGTTCGGCATTCAAGTTTTCTCCTGACGGGGCTTATCGTTTTGATTGCCTTGAACTTTTTCGTTTTTGGCGCCCTTCATATAGCCATGCCGTTACTCGTGGACGTGCATGATGGTTCGCCGTTGAATTTAAGTTTCATGGAGGCCAGTCTAGGCATCGGTATGCTCCTGGGCAGTTTTATTTTAAGTGTGTATACGATAAAAAGACGTCGGGGCGCGGTGACCATTTATGGATTAATAGCGTCTTTGCTTCTTTTCGTGGCTTTTAGTCAAGTACCGTCTCTTTCGTGGCTCACCGTGTTTTTATTTTTCATCGGCTTCGCGATGGTTTTCGTTTACATTCCTTTTTTTACGGTAGCGCAAGAGAAAACGGAAAACCGTATCATGGGGAGGGTGATGAGTATTATTTTCCTTGCCATGAATGGATTTGACCCGGTTTCTTATGGCATTATTGCCGGCTTTGTATCAGCGGGAATTCCGGTGCAAATGGTCTTGTTTGGATTGGGGGCGGCCGGAATGCTGATCGCGCTTCTCGTTTTTTTCAGAGCAAAGGAATTTCGAGAAGTTTAACGTGAACAATAAAAAGGAATAGAAGCTAGGGAAAAATAAAGTAAGGTGATGGGAATGCAAAGATATAAGGATACATTATTCGATCAAGGACATATCAGCAATCACATTTTAAAAAACCGGTATATCGTCGGACCGATGACGAGGGTAAGTTCCGAAGCTGACGGCACACCGAATGAACGGGTTCATCGTTATTATGAACGTTTCGCGAAAGGCGGATTTGCCGCGGTGATGACCGAGGGCACGTACCCGGATACGATGTATAGCCAGGGGTATGAAAACCAGGCAGGATTGGCAACAGAGAAACACGCCGAAGCTTGGGCGCCGATCGTACGAGACGTAAAAGCGCACGGCGCAAAAATGATCGTGCAACTGATGCACGCCGGCGGTCAATCACAAGGGAATTATTATAAGGATACGAGTGTCGCGCCCTCGCCCTTTCAACCACCGAATCCGATGGTGGAAGTCTACGGCGGCCAAGGAGATTTTCCGGTTGCAAAAGAAATGACAAAAGATGACATTGAAGATGTCAAAGACGGATTCGTCCGGTCTGCGCGTTTAGCCGCGAGTGCCGGATTTGACGGGATTGAACTTCACGGCGCCAATGGTTATTTATTGGATCAGTTCTTATCTGAGAATATTAACCAAAGAGAGGATGAATACGGCGGTTCCATCGAAAATCGCCTGCGCCTTCTCATTGAATTAATCGATGATGTGCGAGAGGCAGTGGGTGAGCAGATGATGCTTGGTATTCGCATTTCTCAATTAAAAGCGACGAATGGAGCTTATAAATGGCCGGGTGGAGAGAAGGACGCGGAAGTCATTTTCTCTAGATTAGGTGAAACGGACGTAGATTTTATTCATCTTTCCGATGATGATGCGACAACTCCCGGCTTTGGGGAAGGAACGATGACGATGTCGGAAGCGGCGAAAAAATATTCCGGAAAACCGATTATCGCTTGCGGAAATCTTAGCGATCCTGAGGTAGCCGCCGGACTCATTGCCGATGGGCAGTGTGATTTCGTCGCGATCGCCCGGCAAGCGTTGGCCAACCCGGATACGCCTAATCGCGTATTGGAAAATAAGCCGTTGGAGGCCTTTGATGCCGGAAGCATCATGAAACCGAAAGCATACGTGAAAGATCACGAACTAGAGCAACCATTAATTGAAAATGAGTAATGAAGCGTTCATAAAGAGTGGATTTGCGCGGGAATCGGTCGCCATGAACGGGTCATGAGGCCTGAAATCGCTGCGGCGTCCCGTCTTCGGTCGCCATGAGCGGGTTATGGAGCCCGAAATCGCCGATCCACTCCGGTTTCGGTCATCATGAGTGGTTCATGGAGCCCGGAATCGCCGAACCTCACCGGCTTCGGTCGCCATGAACGGGTCATTAAGCCCGAAACTGCTAGTCCACTCCAGTTTGGGTCGCCATGAGTGGATCATGAAGCCTGAAAGTGTCGGCCGTCCCCGGTTTCAGTCACCATGTGTCATGAATCCAGTGCGCCAAAATAAGAAGCCTGAGTTCTTTTTCGGTGAACTCAGGCTTTTTTTCTAAGCATTCGTTTCCTGTTCATTTGGCATTTTTTGCCCGAACATGCGATTCAGCGCAAACGCCAACAGAATTAATGCGACAATCCCTACTAACAGTGACAGCCATATGGATTCCGTATACCCGGCAATCACGAAAGCGATAACTCCGCTTGCTCCAGCAGTGAGTGCATAGGGAAGTTGGGTGCGGACGTGATCGACCAAGTCACACGATGAACCTGCAGACGAAAGCACGGTCGTATCCGAGATCGGAGAACAATGATCCCCGAAGACCCCTCCACTTAGTACAGCGGCGATCGCCAACGGCATCGAGATGTCCAAGGAAGCAGCAATCGGCATCGCGATCGGAATCATAATCGCGAAGGTACCGTACGAAGTGCCGGTTGTAAACGCGACAATCCCGGATATGATAAAAATCAGCGCCGGTATAATCGCGGGCGTAAACAACTGCTGAGCGAGGTTGCTCACGTATTCCGCCGTTCCGACTTCCGAGGCGATATCCCCGATCGACCAGGCAAGGATTAAGATGATAAACACAAGAACCATCCCTTTAATGCCACTCATGTAGATCGATACCGCTTCTTTAAACGAGAATAGTTTTTGCGCCAATCCCATAATCAATCCAATCAATCCTGCTGTGAAAGCGGCTAAAAGAATGGATATTGCGCCGTCCGCTTCACCGATGGCAACGACAAAGTCATTTTCCGGATATCCGCCCGTCCACAAAAATAGCGGTGGAATCATAGCAAGCAAGACGATCAATGGAACGAGTAAATTCATTAATTTTGGCTTGGAAGTCATTGGCTCTGCTTGGGTAATTTCATCCGCGGATGGCGGTTGCGCCCCGTCACGTTGAACTTTTCCGCTCGTCATTGTACGGAATTCCGCTTTTGCCATCGGTCCATAATCGAGCTTTAGAAAAATTATGACGAAAACGAACAAGACTGCAAAGATGGAGTAAAAATTAAACGGGATCGTCGTCACATAGGCAAAATATTCCGATTGGGAAATGCCCAGTTCCGCAAATTGGGCACCGATTAATCCCATGACAAACACGACCCAAGTGGACACAGGCACGAGCAGTGCAGTCGGTGCGGAGGTAGAGTCAACAATATAAGCAAGTTTTTCCCTTGACACTTTCATGCGATCCGTCACCGAACGCATGACACTCCCCGCTGTTAGCGCATTAAAATAATCATCAATGAATAAAAGGATGCCTACTCCTCCGGTAGATCCTTGTGCGCCCCGGCGGCTTTTTACTTTCCCGGAAATAAGCTTCGCTAATGCTTCAGCACCTCCGGTTCGTTGGAAAAATGCCATCAAGACGCCAAATAATGCTACATAAACCAACACGGTAGCATTCCACTCATCTCCGATCACAGGGATAATAAAGTCCTGAAACGTAACATAGAAGCCCATCAAGGGATTCCAGTCTGCCAACATCGTTGCCCCGATCCAAACACCGGCAAATAAAGAAGGTATCACATTACGTGTCACAATCGCGAGAACGATCGCCAGCAACGGGGGAAGCAACGTTAAAACGCCGAATTCCATTCAGTACCTACTCCTTTCATATATGTGTCAATCCCCATGAATTTTATCATTTCCCTTTACAATATACGAGATTTACCTATCAAAAACCTGCAAATGTTTTGTATTTTTTAATAGAAAGACACGTTGACTTACGATGCCAACGTGTCAAACATTATTTTAGGTGTTCGATTGAAATGCTTTGTCTTTGTATTCGGACCGCTCGACATAAACAGTAGCAGCACTGTCGCCGAGAATGTTCGTGCCGGTTCGGATCATATCAAGGATACGGTCGATGGCCGCGACGAGGGCAACCCCTTCGAGCGGCAAACCGACCGCCGTGAGCGTAATGGTCAGCATAATCAATCCCGCTCCGGGAACACCGGCTGTACCGATGGCAGCAAGTGTTGCCACGACCATTACAGTGCCGATCTCCAAAAAGGAAAGTTGAACCCCGTAAAATTGGGCGATAAACAGGACCGCGACGCCGTTATAAAGAGCGGTTCCGTCCATGTTAATGGTCGCGCCGAGAGGGATAACAAAACTGCTCGTTTTGTTGGACACCCCAACGTTCTCTTGAACGTTTTTCATGGAAAGCGGAATAGTGGCCGCGCTACTCGCGCTTGAGAAAGCAAATAGGAACGCGGGAGTCATCCCTTTAAAAAATTTCAACGGTGAAATCTTTCCAAGAAATCTGACGGTACTTCCGTAAATGAGCAAAATGTGGAGCAAACAACCAACCGCTAGAGCCGCAATAACCACGAAGAGTGGCATTAAAACGGCTAAGCCATGTTCGCCGACCACCGGTGCCAAAATGCCAAACACACCAAGCGGGGCTACCTTCATGATGCCGCCGGTAACTTTAAACATAACCTCGGCCAGAGCGTCAAAAAAGTTTTTCACTGGTTCCGCGCGCTCCCCGACGAGAAGGATGCCAATCCCTAAGGCTAATGCAAAAAAGATGACTTGCAAGATATCCGCTTGCGCCATGCCTTCGATAGGGTTCTCAGGCACAATGCTTAAAATCACGTCAACGACATCATCATCTTGTTCTTCAGCGTCCTCCAATTCCTCATCCACTTCTTCTTCGGTCGGTGGATCTATATCGGCGACCTCACCGGGGTTGAACAAAAAGCCCATAGACAGCCCAATGCCTACCGCGATGAAAGAAGTGATGAGAAAATAACCGACCGTTTTTCCGCCGAGGCGAAGCATTTGCTTTCCTGACCCCAGGCTTGTAACCCCGACGATGAGAGAGGCCAACACAAGCGGAACGATTACAAATTGAATTAGCCGCAAAAACAGATCGCCCAGAGGTTCCACGACGAAAATGGCTTCGCCGAATATGGCGCCAAATAGGATAGCGAGAATGAATGCGATCAAAATTTGATAAACTAAAGAAATTCTCACAGTTAACTCCCCTTTCGGAATAAAAAAAATAGTATAAAAATATAAACGGAAGTAGTTTGCTTCGTATTTTCTTTTATCTCCCCCAATCTTTCTGATGAAAATACAGTTTCATCCTACACTAGTATATAGGAGGTGACAAGAATGTTACATATAATCATTGTCATTATTAAATATGAGACATCTCAGGCTTGTAGAACCAATCGTCAGCATTGGAATGAATGAGGGTGAAATAAGTACTTACATTGCCAAAAACAATTTCTCTCTACTTTTTTTGCTGAAAATGTTATAAATAAAGAAGAGGAGTTGATCACGAAAGTGGCAAAAACACTTATTATGACCGCAGTAGAAGTAGAGAAAGAGGCGGTTGAACGCGGGATCGGCGAGGGGCAAAATATCGATGTCGCGCTCTGCGGCGTCGGTCCGGCCCAGGCAGCGGCCCGGACTGCTTTTGCTTTGACAAAAGATGATTACAACATGGTGATAAGCGCGGGAATCGCTGGCGGTTTTAAAAACAGAGCAGCGATCGGTGACGTGGTTATTGGCGAGCGCCTGATTGCCGCTGACTTGGGTGCGGAATCATCGACGGAGAGCTTCCTTCCCATCGATGAACTCGGGTTTGGTTCAAACGTGATTGCTGCCGATGCTTCTTCCGCTCAACAAATGGCCATCCGATTAAGCGAAAATGGTCAAAAGGTGCGAACAGGAACGATTGTGACGCTCTCGACGGTGACGGGGACGGAGGACACTGCCACGATGCTTATGCAAAGGTTTACCGATGCTTACGCAGAAGCAATGGAAGGATTCGGTGTCGCTACAGCCGCGGCTGAAAAAAATTTGTCCGTCTTGGAAATCCGTGCGGTTTCCAACCTCATAGGTCCAAGAGATAAAGAAAACTGGAACATTAAAGAAGCGCTTGCCACGCTTGAGAAGGTGGGAGTTGCTATAAAGGAGATATCCGAATGAAAATCGCTTATTCCCCGTGCCCGAACGATACATTTGTTTTTCACGCCCTGACCCACGGTTTGATTAAAGGGACACCCCCTTTTGACGTTACCTATGCGGATATCGATGTCACGAACCATTTGGCGATTGACGGGGATCCCAAGAAACACGACGTCATGAAAATTTCATTCGCGGCTCTCCCGTGGGTGTTGGAAGATTACGCGTTATTATCTTGCGGAGGGGCACTCGGACGCGGCTGCGGCCCACTTGTTTTAACCGCAAACGATGAAAATAATCCGAATGATTTACAAGGCAAACGGGTGGCGGTCCCGAGCGAACGTTCCACCGCTTACTTATTGTTTCGGCTGTGGACGGCACAGCAAGTGGAAGGCAATATTGGCGACGTCGTTGTAATGCCGTTCCATGACATTATGCCGGCCGTACAAAACGGGGACGTAGACGCCGGACTCGTCATCCACGAAGCGCGTTTTACGTACCAAAACTATGGGTTGAAAAAATTAGTCGATCTCGGCGATTGGTGGGAAAAAGACACCGGTTACGCGATTCCGTTAGGTGCGATCATTGCCCGCCGCTCCATGGATCGGGAAGCTCTTGCCGGTTGGATCAAGCAATCGGTGGACTATGCGTGGGAACACCCGGAAGCATCACGGGAATATGTGCGGACTCATGCACAAGAAATGGACGAAGAAGTCGCCCAAAATCATATTGATCTATACGTCAATGAATTCACGAAAGAACTGGGCGAAGAAGGCTACGGTGCCGTTGAAGCATTTTTGGGGCGGGCAGCCAAAGAAGGGCTCGTACCCGACGATCAATTGCACCGGTTGCGTTTTTGAAAAGATTGATAGAGCCGTGAAACGTTTATGAAGCCTGAAATTCGACCTGGGTTTCGGTTTCGGTCACCATGGAGCGTTTATGAAGCCCGAAATCGTCTCCGCGCCTCGGACCCGGTCGGCAAGAAGCGCTCATGAAGCCCGAAATCGTCTCCACACCTCGGTTACGGTCGCCATGAAACCACTCATTAACCCTGAACTCCGCGCCATCATAATGAACAAGGAGGAGATCACGTGCACGTTGATTATTTTGTCACAAAAGAATGGCTTCACGACCATCTCCATGACCCTAATATTGTGATTGCAGACTGCCGCTATGACCTAAAGGATCCGGAAGCCGGTTGGCAGTCGTATCAAAACGGCCATGTCCCGGGGGCTATCTTTTTTGATCTAAAAAAAGACCTCTCCGGTTCCGTCGCTACCCACGGCGGAAGGCATCCGTTGCCGGCGGTGGCTGATTTTGCCGCGACGGTTAGTGCTTCCGGAATCGACACTCATAAACATGTTATCGTCTACGACGACCAGCACGGATCGATGGCGGGACGATTATGGTGGTTGTTACGCTATGTCGGCCATCCCAGCGTCTCGCTTCTGGATGAGAACTATTCCGAATGGGAGGCCCATGGATACCCGACGAGCATGGAGGTCCCGATTCTTCGGCCGACCAATTTTGAACCGCAACTACAACCTGACATGCGCGTCGATATAGACGATGTGAAAGAATTAAAAGAAAAAGATAACGTCGCCGTTCTTGATGCGCGGGCACCGGAACGTTACCGCGGTGAACGGGAACCGCTGGATAAAAAAGCCGGGCACATTCCGGGGGCAGAAAATTGGTTTTGGAAGGAGAATGTCGGAAGCGAGGGTAAATGGAAATCAACCGAAGCGCTCGTCGAACGCTTCCGTTCCTTGCGACAGAAAGACGCCGTCGTCGTGTATTGTGGTTCCGGTGTGTCCGCAAATGCGAACATTATTGCTTTAAAACAAGCGGGCATCGAAAATGTGAAATTGTACCCCGGGAGTTGGAGCGATTGGGCTTCCTACGATCATAATCCTATTGCCAGGGGAGAAAAACCGTGAACACATCTGAAAAACTCGATGAATTTGCCGCAAAAATAAATACAAGTCTTGAGCACATTGTAGATTTTACAAGATGCTATCATGTGGTATTAAAGCCGGAAGGTTATTATGAACTGATGTTTTCCGATGAACAGTTCACATTGAGCGAAAAAAATTTCATCAAACTTCTCGATGGAGATTGGGAGTCCCGCAAAGGCATTTATGATGGGGCAGCAAAAGTAGAAGGAAAACTGGGGCACGCGCTGAAGTTACGCCAAATCGTAAAAACATATAACGAATAAGCAAACCCCCTTCCTGATAGTTGGAAGGGGTTATCCTTTATTCCTTATGTTCAAATATAAGTGAAGCACAATGTTTAATAATATCGCGGCGTCTTACAATTCCGATAAAATATTCTGAGTCATCTGTGACGGGAATGAAGTTTTGATCCGCTGATAGGGCGATGAGATCTTCCATCTGTGCGTGTATGAAAATAGGTATGTTTTGCACGCGTAGCGTAATGTCTTTAAGCCTGAGGCTCATCGCTTTGTCGAGCCCCTCTACTTTATTGTCGACGAGCTGCCAAAGGAGATCCCCTTCGGTGACTGTGCCGGCATACCTTCCTTCCTCATTAACGAGCGGGGCCGCCGTGTAACTATGATGGCGCATTTTTTCAAGTGCTTGTCGTACCGTTGCTTCCGGGCTTAAATATTTTACTTCTTGTTTTGGCAACAGAAAAAATCCGATGTTCAATCGTAAATTCCCCCTTTTCGTACTCAAAAGCTTGGCTTACAGAGGTGGCGATTTTAGCCGGTGTGCCTTAAAAAGCTCCGAAGGGAGGAAAGAGCCCCCTCGGATGGAAGTCTACTTAATTATAAGCGGTGGACAAGCTTTCTTGCAATACTGTTCTTGGACTATAAATCTTCTCCGATAATTTTGACCTCCGTGTGTAAGTCGACGTCGAATTTTTCCTTCACGGTAAGTTGAATATGGTTGATCAATGATAAATAATCCGTGGCTGTTGCCCGGTCGACGTTAACGATAAAGCCAGCGTGCTTGTCGGAAACTTCGGCGCCGCCAATACGCACTTTTTGCAGGCCGCTATCTTGAATCAATTTCCCTGCGAAGTGATTGGGCGGGCGTTTAAACACGCTTCCGCATGAGGGGAATTCCAACGGTTGCTTGGATTCCCGTAAATAGGTCAATTCATCCATCTTTGCTTTAATGGCATAATACTGTCCGGGCTCTAATCCGAAGACAGCTTCCAAAACGATGTAATCTTTTTTTGATATAATACTGCTTCGGTAAGAAAGTTCCAATTCTTCATTGCTGAGGGTAATGATTTCTCCTTCTTTTGTTAGGAGCGTTGCATTTACCAATACGTTCGAAACTTCCCCGCCATACGCCCCTGCGTTCATGACGAGCGCTCCGCCTACGGAACCGGGAATACCACAAGCAAATTCCATCCCTGTCAACGTCTGGCTAAGGGCTGTTCTTGAAACATCAATGATGGCAGCCCCGCTTTGTGCAATAATGGTGTTTCCTTGAACGGTTATTTTGCTTAAACGGTTAAAGTGCAGGACGACCCCTCTTATTCCGCCGTCTCGGACGATCATGTTGGAGCCGTTGCCGAGCATCGTCAGCGGGACCCCTGTTTCGTAAGCAAGAGCGGTCACTGCGCTCGCTTCTTCATACGTATGCGGCAATACGAGATAATCTGCCTTGCCCCCGGTTTTCGTGTGCGTATAGTTGTCGAGCGACTCATTTCGACGAATCCTTTCGCTCGGCAACGACAATTTTAAAGCATCATATAATTTATCATCACTCATGTTTGTTCACCCTTTGCATTCGATCCATACAAACCTTTCATTATCCATCATAGCAAGGCTACCGTATTTTTGCACTAGATTCATTTAAAATGAAGCTAACGTAGCGTTTCTAAAATAATTTATGTCAAAGGCACACATGAAGTGAGCACGGAGGGGTGTCTCTGATTATTTTCGCCTAACTTGAGCCATTTCAATCGACTGTGTAAAATAAAAACAAGAACCCTCTACATAAATAATATACATCATCATCGAAGAGGATGTGAAACCATGAAAATCATTGTTATCGGCGGAGGAATTGCAGGAATGAGCACGGCCTATCATTTGGCCCGTGAAGATGGTATAGACGTAACCTTGATCGATCAAACACATGAAGGGCAAGCGACCGCGGCGGGCGCCGGCATTGTCTGCCCATGGATTTCCGAACGAAAAGACAATCAGGCCTGGTACGAATTGGCGCGTGGCGGTGCACACTATTATGAGGCGCTCGTAGAGCGGTTAACAGAAGATGGGGAAGATCGATGGGGTTTTAAGCGCGTTGGCGCACTTGCCGTCAGCGAGGATGAAACGGAACTGGATGACATTGAAAAAAGTGCGCGTGATGCGAAACAAACCTCGCCGGAACTGGGCGATATTAAGCGCTTGGCAAACGAAGCAGCCAAGGATCTTTTTCCGCCGTTAGGGGATGGTTTCGGTGCCGTTCACCTCTCAGGTGCCATCCGCATTGACGGAAGACAACTAAGAGACGCCCTTAAGCGCGCGGCGATCAAACATCATGCAGACATCCGCCAAGGAGAAGCGCGTCTGGCAAAAGAAGATGGTCAAGTGAATGGCGTCTACTTGGAAGAAACGTTTCATCCGGCCGATCATGTCATCGTAGCCGCGGGCGCCTGGGCACCGGAATTGCTTGCGCCGGTCGGTGTCACGCTTCCGATTGAACCCCAGCGCGGTCAGATTGTGCATTTGCAAATCCCGGAAGCGGACACGTCCAAGTGGCCGATGATTCTTCCGAGAACGAGTTATTACATGCTAGCCTTTGACGATTCCCGGATAGTTGCAGGGGCTTCCCGGGAAAATGGGACAGGTTTCGATTATCGACAAACAGCCGGGGGCGTCCGGGAGGTGTTGGAGAGCGCCCTTTCGGTTGCGCCGGGGCTTGCTCAAAGCACGCTATATGAAACGCGCATCGGATTTCGTCCGGTCGGACCGGACCATCTTCCTTTCATTGGATGTATGGAAACCCCGAAAGGGTTAAGCATTGTCAACGGACTCGGCCCTTCGGGGTTAACGATGGGGCCTTATGCAGGTAAACTGATCAGTGATCTGACCCTCGGAAAAGAGATGGGAATTGACTTATCCCCCTATCATCCGGAAAGATTTGACAAGTGAAATGCGTTATTCGTGACAGCCGAACGCGATTTTTGTTAAGATTAAAAAGCAGTAAATAAAACGGCAATCACGAATAACCCGCCCTAGTAGCTCAGAGGAAGAGCAACAGCCTCCTAAGCTGTAGGTCACAGGTTCGACTCCTGTCTAGGGCGCCATTTAAAGTGATCAAAATAGACAGCCTTTTGGGGCAATAATTGATGACTTGCCGATTTTGTGCAAGTACATAGCAGCCCATGCACCAACAACGTCCAATGATAAAAGCCACCCCGCTATTTAACTTAGGCGAAATGGCTGTGCAAAGCGATTCGTGAACGTACGATCCTACGAGGTTTCTTTTATCGGCGGTTAAGGTTTAGATGCCCCGGATTTCTGTTGCGGAGGCATATACTCTTGCACATAATCATCCGTTACGTGGACATCGCACTTTTTGTTTCCGTTGATGAATGAAAAAACGCCATTGTTGAAATCAGTGCCGATTTCTTTATAAAAAACACCCGAGTGTGAACAGGAATGCGTATGGTTAAAGGAGAGACGGTATTTGTCGTCATCGGTTTTGACTAGATAGGCGCGAACCCCTGTTTCAAAATGCTCATCTTTATAGTTTTCCAATCCTCGTGTCATGGCAATGATGTGCAAGTCAACGAAGGGAAGTTCTTTGAGTAACGAATTAATAAGAGATCCTTTTGTTATTTCCTGCCAACGGTTTCTGGCGGTCTGCCCGATGACAACTTGTGTCGCTTGTTTATCCTTGGCAACTTGCGCAATCACTTTGGAGATTGGGCGTTTGCTATTTGATTTTATGATGAACTCCGTCGCGTTATATTCATCGGCGAGCGTCTCCCAGTACTCCAGATAATGGCTTTTATCATGGTCAAGGTCATCTACGTCCGCTTCATTAACTGTTAATATATAAAATGGGCAACCTAGTTTTTTGGCGATTTTGCCGCCTCTTTTAATCAATTTTTCCCCATTTGGACCGTAATAAACGCAGGTTAGAATGCATTCGTCTGTTTGCGTTTGGTTTTGATCCATATGCCTTCACCTCTTACAACAAAATAGGGAGCATTATGCGCTGTTTTGATAATGCCAACTAACAGCTTACTCCTGTTTGTTTTATGCTGTCAATGTCATTTTCGTTCTTTCTTGAAATTTTTTTGGGCGCCTATCATAGCAGGGGTGCGAAGGGTAGAAAACGATAAGTTTTATCCATGTTACCGTGCGTCATTTTTCTGTTTTTATGCACTAACCTAAAGGCAGGGGGCAAAAAATGTTACAATTCTTCAACCGTTCGACCTTATCGCTATGCAGATGTAATAGACTTTTATTACAATAGAGGAGCAGTTGTGTGCCTAAAAAGCACCGATGAGTATTTGCAGAAAATTCAAAACGACATATAATAATGATCCACTTAAAAGGATAATACGCCTTTTTTGTGCCCTTTTCAAGGGGGAAAACAACTTTCATGTTTGCTGGTATCTCGTGCCGTCATTTGGGAAGAATAAAGCTTGTCCCAATGTGAAGTACATAAGGGGTTGATACATTTTGTCCTGGTTACATATCTTCATTTTGTTACCTTTGCTCGTTGCCGTTATTATTCCGATTTTGTATAAAAAAATTGCAAGGATACATACCGGCTGGTTCGTATTGGTCGTTCCGCTGGCGATTTTCGTTTATTTGCTTACGTTCCTCCCTATGATTGCAGGCGGGGAAACGGCGATGTATACATTCCCGTGGATCCCCAGTTTTAATATTGACATGAGTTTTTATGTCGATGGCCTTGGACTCGTTTTCGGTTTGATCATCTCGGGGATCGGAACGCTCGTCGTCCTTTATTCCATTTATTATTTGGACAAAGGCCGCGAAGCGCTCCATAATTTTTATGTTTATCTCATGATATTCATGACAGCCATGCTTGGGGTTGTGTTTTCGGATAACCTCATTGTCCTTTATCTTTTTTGGGAATTGACGAGTATTTCCTCTTTCTTATTGATTGCTTATTGGTACGCGAGGCGACAATCGCGTTATGGCGCACAAAAAGCAATGCTCATTACGATTTTTGGCGGCTTTTCCATGCTGGCGGCGATCATTATGCTTGGCATAATGGGCGATACGTTCAGCATCCGTGAATTGATTTCCCAAAGTGACCAACTTGTGCAGCACCCGCTGTTTATTCCTGCGATGGTCTTGCTGTTGATTGGGGCTTTTACAAAGTCGGCGCAATTTCCGTTCCATATATGGTTGCCGGATGCCATGGAAGCCCCGACGCCGATCAGTGCCTATTTGCACTCGGCAACAATGGTAAAGGCGGGTATTTATGTTGTCGCCCGATTCACGCCGCTTTTCGGGGGTACGATGGAGTGGTTTTGGATCGTGACGGGCGTCGGGCTCCTCACACTTTTCTGGGGGTCTTTGTTGGCAGTGAAACAGCGGGATTTAAAAGCATTATTGGCTTTTTCTACGGTCAGCCAACTCGGACTTATTATGTCCCTTTTGGGTATGGGGTCAGCGGCGCTTTATTACGGCGGAGGCGAACTGGCGCACCTTCATTCCATGGCGGTCCTTGCCGCTGTTTTCCATCTGGTCAATCATGCCACTTTTAAAGGTAGTTTATTTATGGTCGTCGGTATCGTCGACCATGAAACGGGGACGCGTGACATTCGCAAACTCGGCGGTCTCATGTCAATCATGCCGATATCATTTACCCTTGCGTTGATCGGAAGTTTATCGATGGCAGGCTTGCCTCCGTTTAACGGTTTCCTCAGTAAAGAGCTTTTCTTTACAGGAACGTTAAATGCAGCGAGTCTTGACATCTTTAGAATGGAGACGTATGGATTTTTAATTCCGATTGTTGCTTGGGTCGCCAGTGTGTTTACGTTCATTTACAGCATTATTCTTGTATTTAAAACGTTCTTCGGCAACTATCAACCGGAGCGTCTGGAAAAAGAGGCGCACGAAGCGCCATGGGGGATGTTGCTTCCGCCGGCAATTTTAGCGCTGTTCGTCGTTGTGATCTTTTTTGTTCCAAACGTACTCGGCGAATATATTTTGGAACCGATGATGGCGTCGGTCTTGCCGGCATTGGTCGGGCAATTTGATTTTCATATTGAAGCATGGCATGGTTTTGAGCCGGAACTGTTTATGACGATTGCCCTCGTTGTTCTCGGTATCGTCTTGTATTTGACGTTAAGAAGGTGGATAGGGTTGTACAACCGTATGCCGAGAGCACTGTCGATTACGAATGCGTACAATTCGGGACTTAAAGGGATGGAGAGCATTTCAAGAAAAATCACGGATGCGCACATGACCGGGTTTAGCCGCGATTATCTTCGTTATATTTTCTTGATTTTTATCATGATCGTCGGTGCAAGCTTATTCATGTTGGATGGTATCTCCTTTGATGCGGGTACTGTCGCGCATATTAATATGTTTGAAGTCATTCTTTCCCTCGTGTTGGTAGGGGCCACGGCGATGGTTGTCTTCACGCGCTCACGATTGGCGGCAGTGATCTGTGTGGGCGTCTTAGGCTATATCGTCGCTTTATTCTTTGTTGTGTTGCGGGCACCGGACTTGGCGTTGACACAGCTCGCGATTGAAACGGTTACCGTCGCGTTGTTTTTGGTGTGCTTTTATCATCTTCCGCGATTGCGACAAAAGGAAGAAGGAGATGGCTTCAATGTAATCAATATGTTGATTGCGAGTGCTGTTGGGATCCTTGTAACGTTGGTGGCGTTAGCAGCGAACGGTCACCGCCTCTTTCCGTCGATTTCCGATTACTACTTGGATGCTTACGAACTGGCCGGTGCAGCAAACATGGTCAATGCGATTTTAGCGGATTTTCGCGCGCTAGATACATTGCTTGAAATCTTTGTGCTTTGTATTGCGGGTCTAGGGGTTTTCGCGCTAATAAAAGTAAAGATGGCAAGGAGGGAAAAGAATGAAAACCAATGATGTGATCTTACAAACGATCACTAGTATTTCGGCGTTTATCATTCTTGCATTTGGCGCCTATTTGTTCTTTGCCGGCCACCATGATCCTGGAGGCGGGTTTATCGGTGGATTAGTCCTTGCTTCCGCGCTCGTGCTTTTGTATTTGGCATTTGACATGGAAACGGTCCAACAAGGCATCCGTATCGATTATAAAATTTTAACGGGGATAGGCGTTGGTCTCTCCACATTGACGGGAGTCGGGGCCATGCTCCTCGGTTTTCCGTTTCTCACCCATACGTTTGAATATGTGGATTTCCCCTTTTTCGGCGAAATCGAACTGGCGACTTCCGTATTGTTTGAAGTGGGTGTATCGCTTGCCGTTGTAGGGGCTACGATGACGATTATTCTAAGTATTAGCGAGGATGCATAAATATGGAGATTTTAATGTCTGTCCTTGCCGGGATTTTGTTTACCGCAGGCACTTACCTGGTACTGGCCAAAAGTTTAATACGTATCGTTTTAGGGACGGCAATTATAGGTCACGGTGCCTTGCTTTTGCTGCTCACGATGGGCGGGATTAAAACCGGTGCGCCGCCGTTACTGGGGTTGGAGAGCACTGCTTATACCGATCCGCTGCCACAAGCGTTGATTTTAACCGCCATCGTCATCAATTTTGGGACGCTGGGATTTTTCCTCGTACTCTCGTATCGTTCTTATCAAGAGTTGGGGACAGATGATATGGAGGAATTAAGGGGCACTGAAGATGAATAATTTAGTTATTTTACCTTTGCTCATTCCGTTGTTAACGGGTGTGCTACTGATCTTTTTCCGAAAACAAATACGTGTGCAACGCTATGTGACAACCGTGTCTTTATTGTTGTTAACGGTCGTAACAATTGCGCTTATTCACCAAGTTTCGGTGGAAGGTACACAAACGTTGAATTTGGGCGGATGGGAACCGCCTTATGGCATTGTGCTCGTTGCTGATATGTTTGCGTTATTACTCGTACTGGCAACGGTGATCGTCACCTTTTGCTGTGTGCTTTATGGCTTTCGAACGGTCGGGGAAGAAAGAGAAAAGCATTATCTTTACACGTTTATTCATTTTATGATCGTCGGCATCATGGGGTCATTTTTAACCGGTGATCTTTTTAACCTATTCGTATTTTTTGAGGTTATGTTGCTTTCTTCTTACATACTCATTTCCCTCGGGGGGGAGAAAGGCCAACTGCGGGAGTCTTTGAAGTATGTGGTTATCAATATTGTCTCGTCCATGCTTTTTCTGGTGGCGATCGGATATCTGTACGCCATTACCGGTACGTTGAACTTTGCCGATTTGTCGGTGAGAATTGCGGAGACAGGACAAGATGGGTTAATTACAACGGTGGCTATCTTTCTTTTGCTCGTGTTTGCCATCAAGGCAGCCCTGCTTATGTTTTTTTGGCTCCCGGGCGCTTATGTTGTTCCGCCTATGGCCATTTCTGCCATGTTCGCGGCATTGTTGACAAAGGTCGGCATTTATGCCATTTTCCGGACATTTACGCTCATTTTTTATCACGAAGCGGTCATCACGCATGAGTTGATTGGTTGGTTAGGGGTCGCAACGATGATACTCGGCGGCATCGGTGCCGTAGCATACTGGGATCTCCGGCGAATTCTGGCTTACAATGTCATTATCGCCGTTGGGTTTATTATGATCGGACTTGCTGTTTTTACGGAAGTCGCGCTGGCCGGTTCCATTTACTATCTGATTCATGACATGATCGTTAAAGCGTTGTTGTTTTTACTTGGCGGGGTTATGATCGGGTTGACCGGTACCAACCAACTGCGTGAGATGAGCGGTATGATTCGCAATCACGCGTTACTGGGGTGGATGTTTTTCCTCGCTGCATTTGCGTTAGCAGGCGTCCCGCCGCTCAGTGGATTTATCGGCAAGCTGTTGACGTTGCAAGGGGCGATTGACGAAGGCTTCTATGTGATGGCTGCGGTCGGTTTGATCACAAGCCTTATGGTGCTTTATTCAGTCATGAAAATATTTATGAACGGCTTTTGGGGAGAAAACCAATTGTCCGTTGAAGATGAGAAAATGTCCACAAAAGGTTTGTTGTTCCCGTGTGCAATATTGGCGATTCTGAGTGTCGGTCTTGGGGTCGGTGTTGAATGGGTTAATGTGTATGTGTTACAGGCAGCGGAAGTTTTGAACAATCCGCAAGCATACATCGACGCTGTATTGCAAAATTGATAGGAATGGGGTGAACCAATGCCTTTTCAAATATTGATCAACTTAATCATTGCCTTTTTATGGGTAACGTTACAAGATGACTGGAGTCTCCCTACGTTCACGTTAGGGTATTTACTCGGGCTTGCAATCTTGTTTTTGATGCGGCGTTTCTTCAATGAAAAGTTTTATTTACACAGAATCTGGGCGCTTATCGTGTTGTTTTTAATATTCATGTGGGAGTTGATTCATTCGACCATTGTCGTTACCGGACAAATTTTGCGACCGAAATTAAATATTACACCCGGGATTTTCAAGCTGGAAACAGAGCTGGAAAGCAATTGGGAAATTACGACACTCGCTTTGCTTTTTATGCTCACCCCGGGATCGGTTGTTGTAGAAGTTTCCCCGGATCGGCGAACGTTTTATATGCACGCGATGGACATCCCCATCTCCAGTGATATGGTAATCGCGTCACACACGCGATTTGAAAGAGCAATTATGGAGGTGACGCGCTAATGTTTGACGCTGTCCTGCTTTTGATGCTTTTTTTATTGGCGATCGCGATATTGGCGGGGTTATACCGAGCGATAAAAGGACCCTCGATGGCCGATCGTGTCATCGCGCTAGATCTTATCAGCATTATGATGATCGCGTTGATCGGGGTGGTTTCCCTTTATTTGGAGACGGAAGCTTTCTTGGAAGCGATATTGTTGCTCGGAATTCTGGCATTTATCGGGGCAGTAGCCTTTGCGAAGTATATTGAAAGGGGGGTTATCATTGAGCGCAAGCGTGATGATTGAAGTCATCGTTGCCATTTTATTGATCGTTGGCGTTGTCATGATTCTCATTAGCGCTTTTGGGCTCGTTCGCCTCCCTGATGTGTATACACGTTCACATGGGGCGACGAAAAGCGCAACCCTCGGTGTGCTATGTACGTTAACCGGGGTTTTTATACACTTCGGTTTGATCGAAGGTTTTTTTAGCGTCCGTTTGCTCTTGGGGATTGTATTCGTGTTTTTGACTGCTCCCGTTGTCGGCCATGTCTGTTGCCGAGCGGCATATCGTTCCGGTGTGCCGCTCTATGAGGAAAGTGCACAAGATGATCTGGAGGAAGTGTTAGGAAACGTTGAAGAACGGCAAAGGCAAAGAGAAGAACAAATGAACATTAGGCGCCCAAAGAAGGAAAACGTTTCCGAATGACGGGCGTTTTCTTTTAAAAGAAAAGGAGAGGATCATGAATTTTGAACGGATTCAATCGAAAAAAATATACGAAATCGTCGCTGATGACATCAAAGGTCGTATTGATAACGGGGAGTTGCAACCGGGGGATCGGTTGGATTCCGTGGAAAGGCTGGCACGCCAATTTAACGTCGGGCGCTCTGCCGTTCGGGAAGCATTGAGCGCCTTGAAGGCGATAGGATTGGTGGACATTAAACACGGGGAAGGGACATTCATCAAATCTGCGAATCGCCTTTCGTTAAAATTGTCGGTATCCGCTTTATTAAGCATGCGCCCGGAAGAAATTAGCGAACTCTTGGAAGTAAGGAAAATCGTAGAAGTTGGCGCTGCCGGGAGCGCGGCTTATCGTCGGGAAGAGCACCAGCTGCCGGTGATCGAAGAGGCCTTGCAACAGATGGCTGTGCCGATTAGTGACGGGAAGCTCGGTGAAGAAGCCGATTGGCAATTTCACCTCGCGATCGCGCGAGCCACGCAAAATAACATGCTTGTCGATCTCTTGGAAAACATTGCTAAGAAAACGAAGCAGACGATGCTTGAGACGAGACGCATTTGGCTTTTTTCCGAAAAAGTCAGCGCGGAGCGTCTATACGAGCAACATGTATGTATCTATGAAGCGATAAAAGCAAAAGACGCCGTGCTTGCACAGCAGCGCATGCGTGAACATTTGGAAAGCGTGGAACAAGTTTTATTTCACAAGGAGAAATAACGAAGAGAAAAAGTTGTTGGACGATGAAATCGCTTTCGTTTATACTAAGAGAACAGGTCATCAGATGACTATGAAGGAGAGGAGGCTTTTTTTGTGAAGGTATCACTTTTTATTACGTGTTTAGGCGATATGTTCTATCCAAATGCCGGAAAGGCAACGGTTGAATTGCTGGAAAAATTCGGTTGCATGGTGGATTTTCCGGAGTCGCAGACGTGTTGCGGGCAGCCGGCTTTTAACAGCGGGTATCACAGCGATGCACAAAAAGCCGCGAAGCAGACGATTGAAGCATTTGAAAATTCTTCCTATGTTGTAACACCGTCCGGGTCATGCGCGGCCATGCTGCATGAATATAGCCATTTATTGGAAGGGGAGCCTGAGTGGCAATCAGAAGCAGAGGCGTTGAGCGCGAAAAGTTATGAGTTGACACAATTTCTCGTTGATGTGCTTCAAGTCGAGAACACCGGTGCTTCCTTTCATGCCAAAGCGACGTATCATACGTCTTGTCATATGTCGCGCCTACTCAGGGAGACGCGTGCGCCGCAAACATTACTTAGCCACGTGAGCGGTTTGGAAATGGTGGACTTGCCCCATAAGCACGATTGTTGTGGATTTGGAGGCACATTTGCCGTTAAAATGCCGGATATTTCAAAAGAGATGGTCGATGAGAAGGTGAGCTGTGTTCAAGCTACCGAAGCCGATATTCTCATCGGTGCTGATCCCGGTTGCCTGATGAACATCGGCGGACGGATGAGTCGCGAAGAGAGCCCCGTCAAAATCATGCATATAGCCGAAATTCTAAATCATACGGAAGAGAGGTGATCCCATGCCGCTGCGAGTGGGGGAAAAAGATTTTCAAACACGCGTTAACAATGGCTTGGACGATGCCTTTATGCGCGGCACCGTCCGCTCGGCCCAAGAACAATTGCGAACTAGAAAACAAGCGTCCTCGGAAGAACTGGGCGACTGGGAAGCGTGGCGCACGCTCGGGGAAGAAATCCGCACCCATACGCTCGAACACCTCGACTATTATCTGGAGCAGTTAAGCGATAAGGTGGCGGAGCGGGGCGGTCATGTTTATTTTGCCAAAACCGCTGAAGAAGGGAACGCTTACGTGCGTGACGTCGCTCGTCAAAAAGAAGCGAAAAAAATCGTAAAGTCGAAATCGATGGTCACTGAAGAAATGTCGTTAAATGACGCTCTCGAGGACGATGGGCTAGAGATTGTGGAGACGGATTTGGGGGAGTACATTTTGCAAGTGGATGACCATGACCCGCCTTCCCATATTGTTGCTCCTTCCCTGCACAAAAACCGCTCACAAATTAAAGACGTCTTTGCTGATAAAAAGGGTTATGGAGACAGCGACGATGCGAACGATATTACCCGCTTCGTCCGAGGTGAATTGCGCGAGGAATTTTTGGATGCGGACATTGGCATCACGGGCTGTAATTTTGCCGTCGCCGAATCCGGATCGATTTCACTCGTTACCAATGAAGGGAACGCCGATTTGGTTACAGCTTTGCCGAAAACCCAAATCTCGGTGATGAGCATGGAACGGATCGTTCCTACGTGGGAAGAGCTGGATGTCATGGTGAGTCTGCTTTGTCGTTCTGCCGTTGGCCAGAAGCTAACGTCCTATATTACCGCTTTAACGGGACCAAAAGGCGAGGGGGAGATCGATGGTCCGGAAGACTTCCATCTCGTGATTGTTGATAACGGCCGCTCCGATATCCTCGGGACGCAATTTCAGTCGGCTCTTCACTGTATCCGATGTGCCGCCTGTGTGAACGTATGCCCGGTATACCGCCACGTCGGTGGCCATGCTTACGGTTCCATCTATAATGGCCCGATCGGCGCGGTGTTGACGCCGCTTCTCGATGGTTACGAGGATAACAAGGAGCTTCCTTACGCCTCTTCTCTCTGCGCCGCCTGTACAGAAGCATGTCCGGTAAAAATTCCCTTGCATGAGCACTTAATCGCTCATCGCCAAATTATTACGGAAAAAGAAAAACTCGGTCCCATGCCGGAAAAATGGGCGATGAAAATGTTCGGCACGGGGGTGTCTGCGCCGAAACTTTACCGACTGGCGTCTAAACAAGCGCATCGTGTCATGCGGCCGTGGACGAAAGGCTCGAGTATTTCGAATGGGCCGGGACCATTGAAAGCATGGACACGTTTTCGCGATTTACCGGCGCCTGCCGGGGAACGTTTTCGTGATTGGTTTGCGAAGCGAAGGAGGTCATCGTCCGATGAGTAGAGGATCGATTCAAGGGAGAGAAGATTTTTTAAATCAAATCGCGGAGAAAATCGGGCGACCGCGGAGTGAACATGTGGAGATGCCCGAGTGGCAGTCGCAACCGCAATGGGATGTTTTTGCAGATGAGAATGCCGACCAACTCGTGGAACGGTTTAAAGCGCAATGCGAAAACATTCATACCGATGTGGTTGAAACAAATGTTGCCGGGCTTCGGGAAGCGGTAGCGGAAACGATCGGGGCGTATCAAGCAGATTCGGTCATCATGTGGGACGATGACAGACTTGAACGCACGGGGCTTGATGATGGGTTTCGATCGCAAATGAGCGCGTTGGGCGTGGAAACGACAGTGTGGGACACGGCGAAGGGAGAGGAGAACATCAGGGTAGCGGAACGCGCCGGCGTCGGCATCACGTATAGCGATATCACTTTGGCCGAATCAGGCACGGTTGTCTTGTTGAATGCGCCTGAGAAGGGCAGGGTTGTGAACCTCTTGCCGGAAAATTATATCGCCGTCATCCCCCGCAGTTCGCTGGTGCCGCGCATGACGCAAGCAACCCACCGCATTCATGAACGCGTGCAAAACGGGGAGGACATCCCTTCGCAGATTCACTTCGTCTCCGGACCATCCAACAGCGCGGATATTGAAATGAGCCTCGTCGTCGGTGTGCACGGACCGGTAAGGGCGACGTATATTATTTTGGAGGATGCGTGAGGGGAGGGGCGGCCCAGGTTGCCGTTTCGAGACTGTACCGCACCAAAGGGTAAAAAAAGGAAGGGATTGTCCCAAAAAGGATGGAAGAATTGTATCGAAAGGTACAATAAAGCGATAATTGTCCCAAAAAAGGTGGGCGACTCGCACTGAAAGGTACGATAATGAATGAGTTGTTCCTCAAGAGGGGTCACCGGTAGCTTGTTGTGATCTCTCAATGAGTTGTTATATCGACACAACGAGATCCCCATGATGAATAGTCTTATAAAATTGTGTAACGAGCTCCTTCCGGGGCTCTTTTTATGCTATACTTATAAAAAAGAAGGGAGTGGACAATGAAAACTATAAAGGAACATGAACCATCAACCGAATTAAAAATTTTACGATTATTAAATCCGAGAATGACTCTCCCGGATCATCATCATTATTTGAACAAAAAGTTAGCGCCGCATTCCCCTTCAAAATCTTCGATTTAGTGGAGGTTAGGCGCTAAGGTCTTGGTCTGTTTATTTTTAAAATCATATTGGTTAAGGATAAGATTAGACTTTGAATAAAGGGTAAGTTATAATAAAACAAACAAGTGTTTCTGTTATAAATAGATAACCTTAGGGAACTTTTGGAAGGAGGATTTGATGATGGACATAGCCAAAACGCTGTCGCATAAGATTAAGAATCACTCTCGTATCTTTGATGCAACGCTAGATATCTACAACGACGCACTGGCTTTTATTATCGAAGTCATAGACAAAGAGTTTGATAATCTCGATGAGATGACGACAAAATCTATCGTGCCCGCGGTAGAAAGGCTTATTCACATAACAAAATCAAACCCTCATCCGAAGTACCAAGCATTTAACGCTCGATTTTATAAATTTCCTTCGTACTTTCGCAGAAGTGCCATTGCTTCGGCGTTCGGGAAAGTAAAAAGCTATCGATCCAATTTACGTAACTGGGAAGAAGAGAAGTCAATCGCTCTTTCCGATGGGAAAAGTTTTAAAAAGAGTCCTCCGGGGTTGCAATTAAAACACAAAGAGTTTCCTGTATTTTATAGGGGCAATATGTTCAAGAGAACATCGGATACAACAGCTCAAATCAAAATCTTTCATAACAATGATTGGGTCTGGGTGGATATCACCTTCAAAGAACAAGATTTATATAAACGTGGCGTTTGGGATTGGAAAGAAAACAACCCTACGCTTGTTAAAGTCGGAAAAAAATATTTCCTAAACGTTAGTTATCAATCAAAAGCGGCATTAAACAAAACCAAAATCGACGACCAAAAAGTATGTGCGGTAGACCTCGGGATTAATAATTCTGCGGTTTGTTCGGTGATGGATATAAAAGGCACTGTCTTGGCTCGTAAGTTTATTAATCTGCCAAAAGAAAAAGACCGGTTATATACATTGACGAACAAACTACGCAAAGCGCAACGGGTGTCGGGTTGGATTGCTGCGCCTAATTTTTGGCGACAAATCAATGGTCTTCAAAAGCACATCGTAAACAACACGTCTCATGAAATTGTGGCGTTTGCAAGCGAAAACGATTGCGACGTCATTGTTTTCGAATACCTTGATAAAATGAAAACGCCGAAAGGGTTTTGGGGCGCAAAAAAACTTCGCTTCAAACTCCGTTACTGGCGCAAGAAAGGGATTCAGAACAAGGTAACGGAGATGGCGCATTATCAAGGCACACGTATGTCAAGAGTGAATGCTCGGAATACGAGCAAGTTGGCATTTGATGGTTCCGGAGAAGTCGAGCGAAATTGGAAAAAAGACCTCGCCACATTTTCAAGTGGAAAAGTCTATCATGCCGATTTATCAGCTTCTTATAATATTGGGGCACGATATTTTGTTCGTGGCATTCAAAAATCCATGTCGGAAACGAAATGGTTGTCGCTTCAGGCAAAAGTCCCTGATGTGGCAAAAAGGACATATACGACCTTGTCTTCATTAATTAGCCTTACGAAAGCAAGAGAGTCGCCGAAGGCGTCTTAACCGCTTTTATTTGTGCTGTATTTAAGATAAGGGATGCTCCATCAAAATCTTCGATTTAGGTGGAGAGGTTCACTCAAGAAAAAGGGTTTGCCGGCGAGTTGAAACTGGACGTTTGGTTGGAAGGCCTTACGAATGATTGTCTTGTCGTCAATGACTTGTTACTCGAGTACAAAGGAAAGCTTTTTCAGATTGATTCGCTGGTGATTTTCCAAAGAATGATCTATGTCTTCGACTCGAAATACCACGAAGGCGACTTTTATCTTGATGATAATAAATGGAAAACGATTGTCGGCGAAGAAATAAACAGTCCCCTGCCCCAAATGGAACGAGCCGAATCCCTCCTGAGAAGGCTGCTTCAGCAACGCCTCAACGTCAACATCCCGATCGAATCCTTCCTTGTTTTTACTCATCCTGAATTTTACCTGTACAATGCCCCTCCGACACTGCCTGCTATTTTCACTAACCAGTTTCACCGTTTTATGAAAAAAATGAACAACATCACGTCGACAGTCAATCGAAGTCATGAAAGACTGGCTGAACAATTGGTTGCTCGGCATTTAAAAGAATCGCCTCATACCCGTTTGCCTGAGTATGAATATGAACAATTGAAAAAAGGCGTTGTGTGCGATAAATGTGCATCCTTTATGGTTGCAAGTGGATATGTATGGATGTGTGCAGGGTGCGGTTATAAAGAAAAATCCGAAACCGCGATCATCCGTAGTGTAAAAGAATTCAAGCTCCTTTTTCCAGATCGAAAAATAACCAGTGCCATAATTCGTGAATGGTGCGCGGTGGAAGGTGATCGGAAAAAAATTATAAGAATTCTTAACAATTATTTCAAACGAGTTGGAAAAGGACCAGCTTCATATTATATTGATTGATTATGTTGTCCCTTAAAAGGCAAAAAGGCACTTACGAACATCCGACGTGTTATAATAAAAGGTAGGTGGTGATGACTGTGGAATTTGCACGTGAGCGATTTAATAAAACAGTTACAGTGGATGATCTTGTTTATGCTCTCGAAGAAATGGGTTATTCGGTTACATTGCAAAAGGACAGTTTAACGGATAATGAACGTAAATTCGCCACGGATAAATTATTTTCCGAACCTGAAGTCATTGATCAATTAAAATACGCTAAGGAAAACCGGGACGCAGATTTCACTGCTTACAGTGGGGATACGGAAGAATTTGCGAAATTGGTAGAAAAGATTAATGGAAATCAAAAGTAATAATGATTATGAAGTGATCTGGATTGATCGCGCAAGGATCAAACTTGCTGAGATGTCCAAGTTTAATATTGATCCTAATTTGGTTTTTCGGAGATCACTCTCTCTCCTATCCAAAGATCCTAAAAAAGTGGCGTATGATCTTGTGAATACTGACAATGATGTGGGTTATGAATTCAATGGTTACTATTGGATATTAATCAATAATGTCATTGTGATTTATGAGGTTTTGGACAATGAAAATAAAGTGTTAGTGGATGCCAGCTTCTTTGCGAATACAGCCTGGGCACATTATGTTTTTTGGCATATAGAACCTGAGGATTGGGACGATATAAAATTTTGATGTAAAACTCTGCTATTAGCAGAGTTTTATTTTAGGTTAAAGAGAAATTATATATTTTTGAAACAAAAATAAAATGTTTTATTCAAAAACATAAAACAATGTGATACGATGATTTTAGAAATAAACAAAAATAAATCATAAATGGAGGTACTTAATGGTTACAAATAAATGGGATAAGAGTGGTGTGCTTGTTAAAGAGACTGCTGTTGAACAGCTCGTTTTTCGATCAAATTTATTAGGATCTGATCGTGCGATTGCAAATTTTGGCGGAGGGAACACATCTGTAAAAACCACAGAAACGGATTTTAGAGGAAGGGAAATCGACGTTTTATGGGTGAAAGGGAGCGGATCCGATCTAGCTACGATGGGTGCGCAACATTTTACAAGCCTTAAGCTTGATGATATCTATCCTCTTTTGGAACGTGAGGACATGAGTGACGAAGAGATGGTGAATTACTTAACTCATTGTATGGTGGATAGCTCTCACCCTCGCTCATCCATTGAAACGTTACTTCATGCCTTTTTACCTTTTAAACATGTTGATCATACACATCCTGATGCGATTATTAGCATTTGTTGTGCAGATAATGGGTATGAAATCGCTGAAGAAATTTTTGGGGATCGTTTTGTATGGGTTCCTTACGTACGCCCGGGTTTTCGTTTATCAAAAATGATAGCGGAAGGTGTTAAAAATAATCCGAATGCTGAGCTTGTTTTGATGGAAAAACATGGACTAGTGACGTGGGGCGAAACTTCACAGGAGAGCTATGAGCGCACCATTCAAATCATTCAGGAAGCGGAGCGATACATTGAACGATGTAGTGAAAACAAAGAATCTTTTGGAGGTCAAAAATATCAAGCACTATCCCAAGCAGAAAGAAGTGATATTTTAGGTGAAATATTGCCGCTTATTCGGGGCAGGTTAGTGACGAAAAGAAAATGATTTTAACAACGAACGATGATGATCACGTCTTGCGTTTTGTGAACAGTCAAGGCGCCAAAGAATTATCACAAGTTGGTGCAGCTTGCCCGGATCACCTCGTTCATACCAAACGCACCCCGCTTTTCATTGATTGGGACCCAAAAAACGAAACGATCGAGATGTTAAAACAAAAAATTGAAGATGAGATTCCCAAATATAAAGAAGAGTACCGGCAGTATTTTGCCCGAAATAAAAATGATGGTGACGAAATGTTTGAGCCTGCTCCTCGGGTTATTTTAATCCCTGGTCTCGGCATGATCAACACCGGAAAAAATATCAAAATGGCAACTGTCAGTGGTGATCTCTACTATAGAGCGATTGCCGTCATGGAAGGAAGCACTGCACTTGGAAACTTTGTTTCTCTGAATGAAAATGAATCTTATAACATCGAATATTGGCCGCTCGAACTTTATAAATTATCACTTGCCCCTTCTGAAGCTGAGCTATCAAGAGAAGTTGCCCTTATTACCGGTGGCGCCGGCGGAATTGGCAGTGCAACAGCAAAAAATTTCCTTGAAAAGGGTGCTCATATTTTGCTGGCAGATGTAAATGTGGAAGGTGCCAAAAAGCAAGCGGAAACATTTAACCGAGCATTTGGAGACGGTCGTGCAACAGCTATTGGCATAGATGTAACCGAAGAACAGCAAGTAAAAGCTGCTTATAAGTCAGCGGCTCTCGCATACGGGGGCGTCGATATTATCGTCAACAATGCCGGCCTTGCATCCTCTAGTCCATTAGAAGAAACGACATTAAGTGAATGGCAAAGAAATATGGACGTCCTCGGAACTGGGTACTTTTTAGTAGCCAGAGAAGCGTTCAAGCAAATGAAAAAGCAGGACACAGGCGGGAACATGGTCTTTGTTGGCTCCAAAAATTCCGTTTATGCCGGTAAAAATGCAGCCGCTTACAGTTCTGCCAAAGCACTCGAAACCCATTTGGCACGTTGCATTGCCGCAGAAGGCGGTGAACATGGCATCCGTGTAAACGCTGTACTGCCTGATGCTGTTCTTCAGGGTTCACAAATCTGGAATTCATCCTGGCGAAATGAACGTGCCGCTGCCTATGGGATTGAACCGGATGAGCTGGAAGAACATTATCGCAAGCGGACAACATTGCAAGTCAATGTGCTTCCGGAAGACATTGCCGAGGCTATAGCTTTCTTCGCTTCAGAACGGTCTGCAAAAACGACCGGTTGTATGTTAACGGTAGACGGAGGCGTGCCGGCGGCATTTACAAGGTAAAAAATATAAGGGTTCAGAAATGGAGTATTATCCAGAAAATAAGAAGCAAGAAATTTTATGCCCGGTTTTGATCTCTACCAGAGGTTGTTCAAGGCTTCTCAAAATAGAAAAATGAAGGGGGGACTACGATAATCATTCTTTTACAAGCAGTGAGGTGAATCCATTCTCCATAAGTTTTCTTTGATTGTTAATAGATTTTAGAGGAATCCGTTGATGACAAGGGTTCATGCGCTCTAGAGAAAGTGATGTCTATCCCATCTGTATCATCATCGGTACTTAATATTTTCAACCTGATTCTCGAGCAAGTCTGCTCATCCATTGAATAACCGAAAAGATCTATCATAATTAAAGGTGATTTCCCCTTTTTTGGTGTAGAACAGAATCTAATTGACTTTATTTGATTGGATTCATTGGTGAAGACAAGTTCCGCTTGCTTCTAAAAACTTCTTTTTTAAGCCATTTCAAAAGCAGAGAGGGATCTTTTCTTTTTTAAACGAGAAACTAAACTGTTTATCGTAGTTCCCTGGAACGGAAAAGCTCAGCATTGCTTTCGTTCCCGTTAAGCCAAGCTGTATCGGTTTATCCTCAGGAAATTCATCACAGAATAATGTGTGTTCTTTAGACATCCTCCCCGATATATATCGGGGAGGATGAATAAGGGTCATTCATGAGCAATTTTAAATAAACCTACACGAGTTTCAAAATCAGTTGCGATCTTTTGGCTGATTTTAGGATCAGTAATGATTGTGTTCACTTTGTTAAGGGGCAGTAAATGAACAAGAGACTTCTTTTGAAATTTACTTCTATCCGCCAAAAGGATTAGCTCATCAGCAATTTCACTCATTCGAAGCTTTGTATTGGTTTGCATTTCATGGCTTTCACTAAGTCCCCAATTTAAATCCACCGCACTGCAAGATAGAAAAAATTTATTAATATGGTAATCATCAATAATTTTGTCCGTAGAAAAATCGACGAGGGACATGGATTCCCGCCGCAAATAGCCTCCTGTCAAAATGACCTGTATATGCGGGGATTTATTCGCTAATTCGACTGTAACGGAAATGGAGTTTGTAATCACGGTTAAAGACTCATGTTGGATGGCTCGAGCTAGATGTAAGCAAGTCGTACTCGCATCCAATGCGATGATGTCTCCTTCTTCAATAATTGAAAGTGCTTCGCGAGCGATTGCTTGTTTTTCTTGAAAGTGTTCACTATCGCGCTCCATCATAGGCAGTTCAAATCCCTCGTGTTGAGGTTTCATAGCCCCACCATGTACACGAATCAAGAAATTGCTTTGCTCTAACGTTTCAAGATCTCTTCGAATGGTCTCATCTGTAACATTGAAATGTTTGCTTAAATCTGTGACTTTGACTTTTTGTTGTTGATCCAACATTTCTAAAATAGAACGTTGGCGGTCATTTCCTATCAATACCGTCTTACTACCAGTGTTAATCAACTAAAAACACCCTCTCTTAAACGTTTACTTTTATCTTTTATGATATCGCACCTTCCATAAAACAACAATAGTTTTCGGGAAATAAGCAACTCAATTATGATTGAAACAAAAATAAAATTTTTATTTTTGTTGGATAAATGCTTGATTTAAATATTTGGATCAAATATAATGATAGACAACATAGAAAGTTTTATAGATATTTGTAAGCGGATGCACATTGTGATGTTATAAAACATTCATGCAATTAATTTAATTGGAGGTAATGATAATGAAGGTTACAAGATCATTGGGTATGACAAGTATTTTATTGTGTGGAATTGGTTTGGCAGCTTGTGGTGGAGAAAGTGAAGATAATGGAAGCTTAACTGTATACACAGCTTTTCCGGAACAAGAGGCAGTTTCTTATCTTGAAGCATTTGAAGAAGAAACTGGAATTGATGTAAATTTTGTAAGGTTATCTGGTGGTCAAATTTTAGCAAGGATGCAATCGGAGGAAGGAAACCCACAAGCCTCAGTTTGGTATGGAGGGGCAACAGAAGAGCTAATAAATGCTTCTAATGAAGGGCTTCTAGAGGCGTATGAACCGGAAAGCGCTAGTGTCATTCCGGAAGAGCATACCGACGATGACTGGATGTGGACACCGGTTAGTTTAGCAGCTGTAGGTTTTGCTTCAAATGAAGATTGGCTTGCACAAAGCGGTGTAGATGCACCGGAAAGTTGGGAGGACTTATTGGATGAATCATTTTCCGATAATGTAAGTATTGCTCATCCTGCAGCATCAGGAACTGCGTATACTGTACTTGCAACACTTGTTCAGCTTATGGGTGAAGATGAAGCATTTGACTATCTAGCCGAACTGAACGAAAACATTAGACAGTACACGGATACTGGACCAGCACCTGCAAATAATGCTGGTTTAGGGGAAGTAGGTACCGGTATTGCCATGACACATGATATTTTTGCTCCAATATCTGAAGGATACCCTATTGAAATATCCTATCCTGAAGATGGAACAGCTTATGAAGAGGTTGGAGTAGCCCTTATAAACGGAGCGCCTGAAGAGGAAAAAGAAAATGCAAAAGAACTCATTGATTGGACTGTGAGTAAAGAAGCCCAAAATTTAATTGCTGAACATAATAGATTGCCTCTTGATAGTAATGCTGAAATCCCAGATGATGCTGTTCCTTTAGACGAGCTAAACACAATTGATTACGATGGTGAAAAGGCAGCTGAGATGAGAGGTGAACTCATCGATCGTTTTGAAGAGGAGATTGTGGGAGAAGGTGCTGCGCTAGATTGAATATCAATCTTAAGGTTTTTACAGACAAATGATTATAAAAAGATGTCTCTATAACAACTTACGTGAACAAGATTCTACACTCAAGTAAAAAGAAAATCCAAATTACCTGGCAAATTAGTTAGATATCAAAAACCTCATACGAAAGGGTAATTTGGATCCTTTTTTGTTATTTTTCATCTCCGAGTATTAGGATGTGCCGTCAACTCTGAATAGGTCTTGCTTATACTACGCTAGTGGACACTGTTAGCCTCCTTCCCTGAATTTAAAAGCTCACGATCAAGGGTGAAGAGCTAACATATAAAAAGTTTCACCGTTTGGATATTCATACCGATAAATGTGCAAGAGCCCACGGCTCGTGCCCATAAAATGGTATGTATCATTTAAGTACTTGGGTATGTCTAAACATCCAGACAGTATTTATGAGTGGAGAATATACAATGGATGGCCACATTACGCTATCTGGTTAGAATAAACATCTAAATACTTCACCCTCAACGAAATACAGTTTTTTAGGGAGGAGCACAATGTCAAATTTGCAACATGACGTCAATCATTTAAGTGAAAATAAGGGTAAAAAAATAAAGGGAAAAAGAATAAGACAATTATTAAAACAACCAGCCCTCCTCGTTATTGTGTTATCAATTTTTACCTTTTTCTTTGTTTTTGCCGTATACCCTTTGATTAGGGTTTTCATAGTAAGTATTACGGGAGAAGAAGGGTTTAGTCTACAGCGTATATACGAAATGATCACAAATTCGTACTTTTTAGGCACACTATGGAATAGTTTGCGCTTAGGGATATTTTCGGCTATTTTAGCAACCATTGTTGGGTTCATTTTTGCTTTCGCAATCACCAGAACTGAAATGAAAGGGAAAAGGTTCTTTAATCTGATTTCCCTTTTACCTATCATATCTCCGCCATTTGTTCTTGCCCTTGCCATGATTCTTTTGTTTGGGAGAGACGGGGCAATCTCAAGCGGCATTTTCGGAATAGAAAATTCGGATGTATATGGGCTAGGTAGCTTAGTATTTATTCAGACCTTGGGTTTTTTCCCTCTTGCTTATTTAAACCTAAAAGGTGTACTAGAATCCATTGATCCATCTCTCGAGGATGCCGCTTTAAATATGGGAGCCTCACGGTGGCGAGTTTTTCGAACGGTCACGTTGCCATTGGCTGTTCCGGGTATGTTTAGTGCATTATTATTAGTGTTCATTAAGTCTATTGAAGATTTTGGGAACCCTATGATTATAGCCGGGGAATACAACACATTGGCGGTTCAAGCGTATTTACAGATTACTGGGATGTATAATATAGATACAGGCGCTTTTTTAGCCTTAGCTTTACTATTACCGTCGTTGACGGCTTTCCTTATACAAAAATATTGGATCAGTAAGAAATCTTATGTAACCGTTACGGGGAAACCTAGCCAATCATCGATGAAAATCCATGAGAAGACCATCGTCTATCCATTATTTGGGCTATGTGTATTATTTACAGCTACCATATTGCTCTTCTACGGTTCAGTGGCATTTGGTTCGCTTGTGCAAGTTTGGGGCGTCGATCACACATTTACGCTTGATAACTTTAGATATGTCCTGTCTTTAGGATTTGAAACGATACAAAACTCGTTGATGCTTGCTATCGGATCAACGCCGATTACAGCTTTGCTTGGGATGATTATTGCCTATTTGCTTATTCGCAAAGAGTTTATAGGAAAAAAAGTTTTAGAGGTTTCAACCATGCTCAGTTTTGCAGTTCCAGGAACAGTGATTGGGATTGGCTATATATTAGCCTTCAACGAGCCGCCATTGACGTTAACAGGAACAGCCATTATTTTGATTATGACCTTTGTTGTCCGTAATATTACCGTAGGTATAGAAGCCGGCACAAATAGTTTACGTCAAGTCGATGTCTCCATTGAAGAAGCCTCTGCAAATCTAGGGGCAAACGGCTTTAAAACGTTTTTCAAAATATCGTTGCCATTAATGCGATCAGCACTTTTTTCAGGATTAGTGTACGCCTTTGTCAAATCCATGACACAGATTAGCGCGGTCATATTCTTGGTTTCCGCATCTTGGAACCTTGTGACTGTTTCCATCCTCTCTCAAATTGAATCTAGTCGAATGGGATCGGCGGCCGCATATGTGATGATATTAATCATTATCATTTTAATAGCACTGGGATTGCTACAATTGGTTGTTAATACATTAGGACCAGCACGACCTAGGAGGGTGAAAAAATGACATCAACGGAACTAAAAACCCAGACGAGCTCCCCAGTTAGAATGAAAAACTTATCAAAGATCTTTCCGACTCAAGCTGGAGAGACGGAGCATGTAGCTGTTCATTACATTGATCTAGAAATAGAAGCGGGAAGCATGGTGACGTTACTTGGCCCTTCCGGGTGTGGGAAGACAACGACTTTACGTATGGTAGCAGGGTTTGAATATCCTACAACTGGGACCATTGAGATTGGGAATGACATGGTTACAACTACCGCTCCGAATAAAAGAGATGTCAGTATGGTGTTTCAAAGTTACGCTCTTTTTCCGCACCTTACCGTCTTTGAAAATGTGGCGTATGGTTTAAAAATTAAAGGGATGGCAAAAAAAGAAGTTCAACAAAAAGTAGCTAGTATTTTGGATCTTATGCATCTATCGAAGTTTCGGGATAGAGCCCCTTCACATTTATCAGGGGGGCAGCAACAACGCGTAGCCCTTGCCCGGGCTGTTGTAACGGAACCTAAAGTTCTGTTATTTGATGAACCGCTATCAAACTTGGATGCAAAACTTCGTGTTTACATGCGAGAAGAACTACGTAGAATTCAACAACGTTTAAATATCACCAGTCTGTATGTTACGCATGATCAAGTTGAAGCGATGGCGATATCAGATAAAGTTGTCATTATGAACAACGGGCATATTGAACAAGCTGGTTCGCCCCAAGAGATCTACGAGGATCCGAAAAATCAATTTGTAGCTGATTTCATTGGGAAAGCAGATTTTTTGGAAGCACATGTTATCAATGTCAGTGAGCAAGTTATCACCATTAATTTAGAAGGCTATCACTTAGACATCAACAACAGGTCACAAGAGAAGTACGCGGTAGGTGATAAGGTGCATTGTGTTGCACGGCCTGAGTATTGGTACGTGAGCGATCATGGCCATGTAAAAGGCATGATTCAAAAGAAGACATATTTTGGTTCTTTTATAGAATATGAAGTTATAATTAAAAATCAGACAATTGTATTTGAAGATTATACCTTTAAAATTAATGGGGTTTACGAAGTAAATGATGTTATTCATTTGGATGTAAAACCCGGTACCTTGAGGGTGTTTCCGTATGATGGAAATTATTAAACGGATGAATTGATGGTAAAGATTACTTTGTTATTTATCTAATGGGATAATATGGAAGTTAAGGGGGAGGGTGCGATAATTCGAATAAAAAAACGCTTAGCGAATGCCAACGAAAGATCCTGAAGAAATGGCTTGTTAAACGTAGGACCGTCTTTTTTCCTGGCCTGAATCTAAGCAGCAAACGGGATTTGCAAGTACGAACCTATCCCTACTTGCTTCGGGATATGAGTATTACCCGCCTCAACCAAGTATGGGGGTGAGTATTATGGCACTAGGAGATGGATTTGATAACAAAATGCCAATCAATTCATAGAGGTGATAAAAGTGAAAAAAGTGATCGTAATAGGGGATGCACTTGTCAGTAGCGAGACGCTAGAAAGAGCAGTACATCAATTAAATGTAAATGAACCAATCGAGGTGAAGCGCTTTGAGTGGTACTCCAATCTGGAAAAAGAGCAATTTCAAGAAAAAATATTTCAGATTGAAGCAGGCGGATCAGAAGCTGTCAAAATATCTGAAGGTATCATAGGAGAATTAGAGACAGCAAATTACCTGTTAGTTCATATTGCTCCAGTGTCGAAGAAAATGATCGAAACAGCTCAAAAATTAGAGTTTATTGGTACCTGTCGGGGCGGAACGGAACACATTCATTTAGAAGCGTGCAACCGCAAAGAAATTCCAGTTATTCATGTGATTCGTAATGCAGAACCTGTAGCAGATTTTACACTTGGTCTAATGCTAGCAGAAACAAGAAATATTGCCCGTTCACATTATTATATAAAACAAGGGCAGTGGGTCAAAGGTTTTGCGAATGATCCTTATAAAAAAGCGCTCAGCCAACATACAGTAGGATTACTGGGATTAGGATACATCGGTAAGCTTGTATTAAAGCGATTAAATGGGCTAGGTGTGAATGTGATAGCCTATGATCCTTATGTTGATATAGAAAAATTAGATAATCTGAACGTGAAGCTAGTAGAGCTCAATGAATTATTTCGCCAATCAGATATTTTATCCATACATGCACGCTTAACAAATGGGACAGCTAATCTCGTAAATAAACATTTATTGCGTCTAATGAAGCCAGGCAGCTATATAATTAATACAGCTAGAGCAGGGTTAATAGATAGAAAAGATTTACTTGAGGTACTTAAAGAAGGCGCTATTGCAGGTGCGGCTCTAGATGTTTCATGGACAGAGCCTCTTGAAGATAATGATGATTTTTTAAGTTTGGATAATGTCACGTTAACATCCCATATAGCTGGAGATACAGTTGATGCTATTCCAAGGTCTCCGTATTTATTAATAGATGTACTGAATGATTATCTGAAAAATAATACGAGTGATATGCTTGTTAACATGAAGTAACGAATGGAAACCCCCGTCCCTCTTTCTCCGTGTTAATCCGAGGTGCTTCCCTGGCATAGAGTATGATCACAAATAAACGAGGAAGATGATCTAAATCGTAATGCATAGTAACTATTATTTCCATCCTATATCAGGGAAAGGTATACTTCGAAAGGAAACGGGCGCTGAAAAAGAAAAGTTCAAGATGGCCAAAAATGAAGGACGGCGAAAATGAGCGAATTCTGGCACGAACTATCGAATCAGTAACTATGTGTTTGAGATCACGGTAGCCAGTAGATCATCTTTATTTAGAATTAAGCTAAAAAACTTCCACATACTGAGCAAAAGATCGACAGCTGTTTATGGAGGTTGACGGTTTCCGAGATACCTGTAGAAAAACGGTCATGGATTTTAAGAAAATCCATGACCGTTTTTCTCTTTTCTTAAAAGAATATTCATATCGTTCATTTTCAGGAAAATAAGATTTTCATAGATTACAAACGAGCACGCACCGGCTTCCTCGAAAACACATACGTATCTTTCCCGGCGTTCCATCCGGCGATCGCGAGGAGGAGGCTGGCGCCGGTGAGGATCAGCAGTGGCAAGGTCCACGCACTTGTGAAATCATAAAGGGATCCGAGTAATATCGGTCCGACAGCTGCCAGTAAATAACCGAACGATTGGGCCATACCCGATAGCTGGGAGGCTTGCGGGGCCGAGGTCGTTCGTAAATTGAATAAAATAAAAGACAGACTTATGCTGGCCCCCATGGAAGCTCCAATAAATGAAGTGAACACAAAATGGAGGGGCAAAGAATTTCCGACAAACAATAATCCGCTAAATCCGATTAAATAAAAAAAGATAATGACTAACACGATGACTCGTTGATTTTGCATGCGCGAGGCGAGGATCGGTGTTAAAAAATTGGCGGGCAGCCCGCAAAGTTGCATAAAACTAAGTAACCATCCCGCTGTTGCGGCATTAATCCCGTTCGCTTGCACGATCTCGGGGAGCCACGTGACCAAGCTATAAAAAATTGTGGATTGTAACCCCATAAACGCGGTGACATGCCAGGCGAGTGGAGAGCGCCATAGTTTTGGGGCTTCTGCTTCGCGTCCTCCATTTTCGGCGGGCTTTTGCGCACTTCGGAGTTGACTCGTCCAAACCGCCATGGCTGTTACGGTAATCGTGCACCAGAATACGAGTGCGCCTTGCCAATCCAATCCGAGATTTATGGCAAGAGGGATGCTGAGCCCGGAACCAACGGTTGCAAACAAACTCATCGCTGTTGTGTAAACACTCGTCATAACGCCTGTATGCTTTTCAAATTTCAGTTTTACAAATCCAGGTAAAAGGACGTTGCAGATAGCTATGCCGATGCCAATAATGGCGGTTCCCATAAATAAAGTGGTAGGATACCCTCCTGATCGCAAGAGAATGCCGATGAGTAACGTACAAAGCCCTGCAAAAATTGCCCATTCGAGCCCCCATTTTCTCGCTAGCCTTGGGGAGGCGATGGAAAGGCCGGCAAACGCGAGCAAGGGAAGGGTCGTGAGTATTCCTGCTTCGCTATTCGTTAGTTGCAGATCATCCCGGATCATGCCGATCAGCGGCCCGACACCCGTGATTGCCGGGCGTAAATTAAAGGCGACGAGGATGATCGCGAGGATGATCCATACCTTTGGGTTAAATATACGCTTCTTCATGACGTAACAGGACTCCTTTGCTGGGAAATACTCACCTCCTTATTGTAGCACGTAAAAAAAAAGATGCCTTGAAAAGCATCTTTAAAAATTGTTCCGAAACCATTCGCTTGCAGCCTCGATTTCAGATTTCGTGAGTTGATGGCCGGCATTTTCCCAAAATAAGGCGACGTTTGATCCGGCCGCTTCCAGGGTGGTGGCCAGCTCTTCCGTCTCTTCCGGGCGGCATATCGGATCTTGTTTTCCGGCTCCGATGAATACAGGCGTTTCTTTGAGTGAGGGGAGCGTGACATTCCGCAACGGCACCATCGGGTGATGTAGGATCGCGCCTTTCAGTATATCTTCATAGTGATAAAGCAAGCTGGCAGCGATATTTGCGCCGTTGGAGTAACCGACGGCAACGATTTGCCGCCGGTCAAAACCGTAATTTGCGGCTGCTTCGTCGAGAAACTCCGCAAGCTCCTTCGTTCGTTTTACGAGATCTTCTTCGTCAAAAACACCTTCGGCCAACCGTCTAAAGAACCTCGGCATGCCCCCTTCGGACACATTACCGCGAACGCTTAAAACGGATGATGAAGGCGAAATCATTTGCGCCAAAGGCAGTAAATCGTTTTCATCCCCGCCAGTTCCGTGCAACAGTAAAAGAACCGGCGCTTTTGTGTTTGTGCCTTCTTTGAAAATATGATGCATGGGTCATTCCTCCTTAAGAACGCTTCGTATCCAGCGGTTTTAGTTTTGCTTCAATTTGCTCGCGTTGCGATTCTAGATAGGGCGGCAACGCCAACGATTCGCCTAAATGAGCAAGATCTTCATCGGTGTCAAAGCCGGGACCATCGGTGGCGAGTTCAAATAAAATCCCGTTTGGTTCGCGAAAATAAAGGGAGCGGAAATAGTAACGCTCGACAAATCCGGAGTTCGGCAATCCGGTGTCGTTAATATGGCTGATCCATTTCTTTAGCTCTTCTTCGTTGTCAACGCGAAAAGCGACGTGATGAACGCCGCCTCGTCCTTGGCGTTCAAAGGGAAGCTCCGGCGCTTTTACGATATGCACTTCCGCACCGGTTCCACCTTCGCCGGTTTCAAACACGAGGACATCGCCGTCATCGGCTGTATAGTCGGCATTCTCTTTTCTGCGGAACCCCATCACTTTTGTCAAGATTTGGGCTGTAGGATCGGGGTCACGAACGGTCAGGTAAATGGGGCCAAGACCGAGAATGCCGTATTTTTGCGGCACTGGTGCCTGCTCCCATGGAACCCCACCCGCGACGCCTGTATTATTTTCATCAGAGACGAGAAGGAGGCGTTGATCTTCAAAATCTTCAAAGGCAAGGGTGTTTCGTCCTGCGCGCACGCGAATATCTTCATGTTTCACGTCATGCGCTTCAAACCGTTTCTTCCAATAGTCAAGGGCTTCATCATTTTTCACTCTTAACGAGGTCCCGGATATGCTGCTCGCTCCGCGATGGTTGGGTGCAGCCATCGGGATTTCGAAAAACGTAAGCTCAGTGCCGGGATTCCCGCGCTCATCGCCGTAAAATAGATGATAAACGCCAACGTCATCCTGATTAACTGTTTTTTTGACGAGCCGCATGCCCATGATTTCGGTATAAAATTTAACATTTTCGCGTGCATTGGCCGTAAGTGCCGAGAGATGGTGAATGCCTTTTAATTCCATGTTTATAAACCCTCCTGTTTTTGGAGTTTCGTTAAAAGATGGAGTAATTGTATTTGTTCGTCTTTGTCCAACGTTTGGAATTGAGATGCTTGAAAATTTTCTTGTTTGGGAACGACCTCTTGGTAGAGTTCCTTTCCTTGCTCAGTTAATGTAATATATTTCGTTTTCCATTCTTGTCTGCGTGTAATTAATGCTCTATTTTCCATTCTCTTAATCAATTGCGTGATGTTGCCCTTTGAGACGAGCAGTTTTTGCGCCAGTTCTTGCTGTGTGATCGGTTGATGCGTTCCGATTTGGACGAGGAGATCAAATTGGGCGATCGACAGATCATATGGCGCCAAGTGCTGGTTGGATGCTTTGACACTTTGCTGAAAAAAATGGGCAAGCCTGAACCACAAGAGCAGTCCTCGTTGCTTATCGTGCTTTGATAAACCCATGGCGTCCCTCCTTCGCTTTCAGTTTATAACTAAACTGATGAATGTGTCAACATTTTTGTTTTTTACGAATGAAAACCAACCATAACGGGTAAAGCAAACGAGAGACGACTGGAAGGGAGAATGTGCGATGAAATATCGACAATTAGGAAAGACAGACATACAACTATCAGAAATAGGGTTAGGGACGATGAGTTTGCCCCTCGATCAGAAAAAAACGACGGCCATTGTGGACGCTGCACTTGAAAAAGGGGTGAATTATTTCGATACCGCCGATTTATATAAATATGGTGAAATTGAAGAAATGCTCGGTAAGGTCATCAAAGGTCGACGCGATGATTTTATTTTGGCTTCCAAAGGTGGAAATCATTGGGAAGAAGGAAAGGATGATTGGTTTTGGGATCCTTCCAAAGCGTATATTAAAGAAGCCTGTAAGGCCAGTTTGAAACGGCTCGGCACTGATTATCTTGATGTATATCAATTGCACGGCGGGACCATCGAGGATCCGATCGATGAAACGGTCGAGGCTTTTCAGGAACTTCAGCAAGACGGTTACATCCGGGAGTGGGGCATTTCTTCGATTCGTCCGAATGTGATCAAGAGATACGCGGGCACGGGGATCTCCAGCGTAATGATGCAGTACAGCCTCCTTGACAGGCGCCCGGAAGAAGAACTCCTTGATTTTTTATATGAAAAGGATGTTAGCGTCATTGTTCGCGGACCGGTTGCAAAAGGAATGTTGAGCATGAAAGCAGCTGAAAAAACGCCGGCAAACGGTTTTCTCGGACACACTCGTGCGAAAATTATGCGTGCTGCCGAAAAGGTGCAGCAAATGCGAGGGATGGAAGCGGCCGCACAAACGGCAATTCAATATGTGTTGAAGCATCCGGCTGTTACATCAGTGACTGCAGGCGCAAGCACGCCGCAACAAGTGCTTGAAAACATCGGCGCTTCCGAGTTGGAGCCGTTAACGGAAAAAGAATATGAACGGTTGCAAAACAGCATTCCTGCAGAGGTTTATGAACAGCACCGTGTATAAAGTGATAAAAAAGTTGACTTACATTTGACACCTTTCTTGTACCTTGATATAATTCATCTTGAAATCAAGATAAATAATCCGAAAGCAGTGAGCCCTATGGAAGAACAAGATCTATCGTTGAAGTTGCTCGTTGTGTTAATGAAGGCTGAGCATGCCATTGCAAGTGCAACTCAAGCGGATATGAAGCGTTACGGGTTAACGCCGTCGGAGTTCGCGGTGTTGGAATTGTTGTATCATAAAGGCGATCAACCGATTCAACAACTCGGAAAGCGGATTTTGCTAACGAGCGGAAGCCTTACCTATGTCGTTGACAAACTGGAGAAAAAAGGCATGTTGGAAAGGATCCGTTGCACCGAGGACCGCCGTGTCGTTTATGCATCCATTAATGAAGCAGGAAAGACATTTATGGCGCGTGTATTTCCACAGCATCGAGCGTCTGTTCATAACATATTCGCGCAGTTGAGCGACGAAGAAAAAGAAACGATGATCGCGCTGCTAAAACGAGTAGGATTGTCTCTTGATGAGTAAATTAGATTTTGAGCGGGCACCGTCCGTCGAAAACATAAGGAGGAGATTTCATGAGTAATGTCAAGGTTGCAGTCATCTACTACAGTTCCACAGGAACGAACTATCAAATGGCACGTTGGGCAGAGGAAGCATTAAAAGAAGCGGGTCATGAAGTGAAAGTCGCTCGAGCGCAAGAACTCGCGCCGGCCGAGGCAATCGCACAAAATCCGGCATGGGAGCAGCACCTCGAAGAAACGAAAGATGTCCCCGTAGCCTCACCGGACGATCTTGACTGGGCAGATGCCTTTATTTTCAGCACACCGACACGCTTCGGAAACGTTCCGGGACAAGTGAAGCAATTGCTTGACCAAGGCGGCGGTCTTTGGGCGCAAGGAAAACTTGTCAATAAAGTCGTGAGCAGCATGTCCTCTGCTCAGAACCCACATGGCGGGCAGGAAGAAACCATTCATGCCCTCTACACAACCATGATGCACTGGGGCGCGATTATCGTGCCACCAGGATATAGCAACGAAGTGATTTTCAGCTCCGGCGGGAATCCTTACGGAACTTCCACGACGGTTGACGGCGAAGGGAATATGCAAGAAGACATCGAAGAAGCGGTTAAACACCAAGCGCGACGAACAGCAGAAGTTGCTACTTGGGTGAAAAACGGCCAGCAGTAAGATGAAAAAACCAAGCCCGATATTGGGGCTTGGTTTTTTTAGGAAAAAATCTTATCAATTTGCTCAATCTCGTCTTCTGTTAGGTGGACATCGGCTACTTTTAAGTTGTTCGCCACTTGTTCAGGCCGTTTCGCACCCGGAATGATCGCGTCGAGCGATGGGCGCGAGAAGTACCAAGCGAGAACGATATGCGCGATTTCGGCCTCTTTTGCGGTGGCGATAGCTCGAAGTTGGTTTACTTTTTCCAAGTTACGTTTGAAATTCTCGCCTTGAAAAGAAGGTCTGCGTGCACGCACATCCGCAAATGTATCGTCTTCGTTATATTTTCCTACCAATAAACCGGACTCAAGTGGGAAATAGGGGATGAACGTGATGTTTTTCTGTGCAGTATAAGGAAGCAGCGTCTGTTCTGCTTCGCGGATCAACAAGTTGTATTCCCCTTGTAATACGTCTACATAGCCATCTTTATTTGCTTCTTTCAATTGATCAGGCGAAAAGTTGGACACACCGATGGATCGGATTTTTCCCTGATCTTTCAATTCTTTCAATGCACCGACGGCTTCAGCTTTCGGTGTATCTTCATCCGGATAATGGATGTAAAATAAATCGATATAGTCGGTTTTAAGTCGTCGGAGGCTGGCGTCCACCGCTTCTTTTAAGAAAGATGGGGAATTATCTTTTATTGTTTCTTCTCCGACAAATTTATTGCTGCCTTTGGTGGCAATCACGATGTTTTCCCGCTTGTATTCCTTCGCCACTTCACCGATCAGCTCTTCCGAGCGCTCGGGTCCATATATATAGGCGGTGTCGAGATGATCGATGCCATTGTCGAGTGCGGTACGGACGACATTTCTTCCTTGTTCCTCATCCAACATATTCGGGTAAATGTTGTGACCGCCGACTGCGTTCGCCCCGAGTCCTATTGGATTCACGGATACATCTGATTTTCCTAAATGAATGCGATTTGCCATATGGTGTTCACTCCTTATGCTAGTCAAACTTTCAACAACCATCACTTTACCCTGAAGTATTATCGGCTAAACATTGAATAAGTTTCATGATTTACGGGGATCTTAATGTTTGGAAAAGATTTGGCGGAGGGGGTCTATACATGGCTACAAGTGAAAGCACCGCGATGGATAAGCAACCGGCAATGGAACATATTATTATATTACGAGGCGCGGTTATTCGGAGTTTGCTCGTTTTCGCGTTTATGTTTATCGCTATCTTTATTTTGCTTCGTTTTTATGTGGATTTTTTAACCGGAGATCATCATTTGGTGATGCTCGGCCCTCTCGATACGTTGCGGCTTTATTTTACCTTATCGGGCGTCCTTGGGCTCGGTTTGTCAGCGCCGTATTTGGCGTTTGAAGCTTGGCGTTTTGTAAAACCGGCGTTAAGTGAAAAAGAAGCCGCTGCATTGTTCAATTATATACCGGCGATATTCTTTTGTTTTGTGACAGGGTTGGCGTTTGGCTTTTTTGTCATTCATCCGCTCGCGTTTTCATTTCTTATGAACCTCGGGGAAGTGCACTTTGAGATGATGATCACCGCCCAGGAGTATTTTTCCTTCATGGTGATGTCCACTCTGCCGGTAGGGTTTTTGTTTGAATTGCCGGTCGTGCTCATGTGTTTAACGTCATTTGGCCTTTTGAATCCCTATTCGTTGAGAAACGTTCGCAAATATGCATATTTTGCTTTGTTTTGTATTTCGGTATTGATTACACCGCCGGATTTTTTAACGGATGTTCTTATCGTTCTGCCGTTTATTATTTTGTATGAAATAGGTATTCTACTGTCGATTCGGGTGTACAAGCGTAAACAGGAAGAAGAGGCAACCGTATAAAATACGTAGGAAATTAAGGAGGAAAGGAGGGGAGAACGTTGGCGAGAGGACAATCAAGGAATAACAAAGGCAAAGACAAATCGAAGCTATCACAAACCCCCGAACATCTGAAAGAAAAGGATGAAAGGCACGTAGAATATGCTTCCGAACTAGCAGATCACGATGAGGCAGATCAAAGAGAAAAAGAGAGACGGAATCATTAACGAAAAATCCTAATCGCCTTATCCGATGGACAGGAATTTTTTACTTGCTGTGGCGCCCGAAATCGGTAATCCTCCAACAAATCGGTCACCATGGATGGCCCATGGAGCCCGAGTGCGGGTGAATGCGTTGTTTTCATTCGTCATGAGCGGTTCATGAAACCCGAATTGAAGAAGGTGGAATGGAATGGGTAGCCATGAACGACTTATGGTGACCGAAACGGAGGCTAACACCGGCTTTCGGTCGCCATGAATGGTTAGCCGAGCACATTTACCAAAAAACCGATCCCTGCACGATGGCAAGGATCGGTTTTTTTACTGCAGTTTTTCAGCCAACGAACTGTAATAGTCGCAAATCGCTTCCAATCCTTTGTCGAAATTCTCAAGATGGAAATGTTCATTCGGCGCATGGAAATTTTCTGTCGGCAGTCCGAATCCCATCAAAACAATCGGAATATCCAAAATATCGCTGAACGTTTCCGCGATCGGCAACGAGCCTCCCATCCGTGTATAAGCGGTCTCTGCTCCATACGCTTTGGAAAGCGCGGCGCCTGCTGCTTGTATCGCGGGGTGGTCAAAAGGTGTCACGAAAGGTTTACCTTTGTCAAAATGGGTTGTTTCAACTGTGACAGCATCTGATGAATGCTTTTCGATATGTTGTTCCAACAATTGTAAAATATGATCAGGGTCTTGGCCCGGAACGAGCCGACAACTGATTTTTGCGCTCGCTTTCGAAGGCAGGACGGTCTTGATGCCTTCGCCTTGAAATCCGCCGTGCATGCCATTAATCTCAAGCGTTGGGCGTACCCATGTCCGTTCTAAAAACGTGTATCCTTCCTCGCCATAGAGCGCCGGCACTCCCAGGTCAGCGCGAACGGCTTCGTCATCATGGCCGAGTGCGTCATACGCTTCTTTTTCCTCCGTAGTCAAAGGGACGACGTCATCATAAAAGCCTTCAACGCTGACGCGTCCCTTATCATCATGCATGGATGCGAGTACATCGGCGAGTGCATGCAATGGGTTTGGGACACCACCGCCGTATAGCCCGGAATGAAGGTCTCCTTTCGCACCGGTCACATCGATTTGTAACCCGGCAAGGCCACGCAGGCCGTAACAAACTGTCGGTTGTCCTTTTTCAAGCATCGGGTTATCAGAAATGACGAGGACATCGGCGTCTAGCAATTGCTGCTTTTTGTCCACGAAATCATCAAGATGCGGACTGCCGATTTCCTCTTCGCCTTCAATGCAAAATTTCACATTCACCGGCAATTCTCCGTGTGTTTCCATTAACGTTTCCACTGCTTTGAGATGCATAAACACTTGCCCTTTGTCATCCGTAGCGCCGCGGGCATAGATTTTCCCGTCGCGGATGTCCGCTTCAAATGGTGGCGTTTCCCATAATTCAAGCGGATCAACGGGCTGCACATCATAATGGCCGTAAATAAGTACAGTCGGTTTGCCTTTTGCATGCAACCAATCTCCATAGACGACTGGATGTCCTTCCGTCGGCATGATAGCTACGTTTTCCATGCCGATGTTTTTTAACGCGTTTGCCATCCATTTGGCTGTTTCTTCGATATCTTTTTTATGTTCCGGTGAGGCACTAACACTCGGAATGGCAAGCAACTCTTTTAGCTCCCGCAGATGGCGATCTCTCTCTGTTTGTAAAATAGTTCTTACATCTTGCATGATTGAATCCTCCTCATCGTACTCACGTCCACCTCTATTGTAACGGAAGTGGAAATGGATCGGAAGTCATCAGTAAAAGAGGAATTTAATGGGTGCTCACAGGAATCTGTTGTAAATTAAACGATTGCCTATTCATCTTCATTTAGTCTATAATTTTTTGTGAGCGCTTACATAATTTTAGAGAGGAGACCCACAAATGTCCAACTTCGGAAATCAAATTCAATATCAAATCTATGCTACAATGCAAAATCCCAATCCGGACAGGCTTCCGGTAATTTATGAGGAATGGGAAGCACGTGCCCGCGAGATATTGGAAGACGGCCCATTTTACTACATCGCCGGGGGTGCCGGTGGTGAGAGCACGATGAAGGCAAATCTACATGCTTTTGACCATTGGAAAATCGTCCCGCGTATGCTTCGGGATGTGCAAGATCGTGATCTGACGGTTGATTTATTTGGCAAAACCGCTCCTTTTCCTTTTTTGTTAGCACCTATCGGGGTGCAATCGATCATTCATCCGGACGGGGAACTGGCTTCTGCAAAAGCGAGTGCAAAGCTGGGCGTTCCTTATATCACAAGTTCAGCATCGTCGAAATCGATGGAAGAGATCGCGGAAGTTATGGGGGACGCAGAGCGTTGGTTTCAATTGTATTGGAGCAAAGATACGGATGTCACTGCCAGTTTTATCCGGCGCGCAGAAGCATCGGGATATTCTGCCATTGTCGTCACATTGGACACGCCTATGTTGGCATGGCGGGAACAGGATTTAAAAAATGTCTATTTGCCGTTTTTAATCGGCGAAGGCGTAGGAAACTATTTTACAGATCCCGCTTTTCGTTCCAAACTTTCCAAAGCCCCTGAAGAAAATCCGACGGCAGCTATCATGCACTGGGCGCAAACGTTTGGCAACCCGGGCTTGACGTGGGACGACCTTGAATTTTTAAGGGAACATACGCGTTTGCCGATTTTGTTAAAAGGCATTCTTCATCCTGATGATGCAAAACGAGCCGCGAACTACGGCGTGGATGGTGTCATTGTTTCAAATCATGGCGGCAGGCAAGTCGATGGAGCGGTTAGTGCCCTTGAATCGCTTCCGCGTATATCCGAGGCTATCGGCGGGCAAATGCCTATTTTCATGGATAGCGGTATACGGAGAGGCGCGGATGCTGTAAAAGCCATCGCGCTCGGAGCGAAAGCAGTACTTGTAGGAAGACCGCCGATGTATGGGTTGGCTGTGGCCGGCGAAAAAGGAGTGAAAGAAGTCTTGCAAAACATGATCGCGGATATGGACATAACGATGGCACTGGCAGGAAAAAAGACCGTCACGGATATCGATATCTCCATGCTGACGGAATAAAGGCGCAAAACTTTTGTCTATGATTTTTTAATTGGCAAATTAAGAAAAACGAAAAATTTTTCTTGAGAATCTACGAATAAACGGCTACAATAAAGGAGAAATAGAGAAAGGCATTATTGTCATTAAAATCAGACAGGGGGAGGAAATATTTTGAAAAAATTTAAACACAAATTGGTAGGCGGTGTGCTCGTACTTTCGTTGGGTGGTATGCTTGCGGCTTGTACAGACGATCCGCAAGATGCCGATGAAGACGGTGAGGGTGATGCGGCAGAAAACGGCGAAGACGTGGAAGATGACGAAGCTGCATCCAGCGATGGCGGGGATTTAATTTTAGCGATGGGTTCGGATGCGGTTGACCTTGATCCTCATGGGTCTAATGACACATCTTCTACACAGGTGCGTTCTCAAATTTACGATAAACTCGTGGATTTTGATGAAAATATGGAAGTTCAACCGGAACTGGCGGAAGATTACGAGCAAATTGAAGACGATGTTTGGGAGTTTAACTTAAAAGAAGACGTCACCTTTCATGATGGGGAACCTTTCGACGCAGATGATGTTGTGGCCACTTTAGAACGGGTCACTGATGAGGATTTTGCCTCTGAGAAACTGTTCATGTATGAGATGATTGAAGACGTCGAAGCGGTTGATGAGCATACGGTGCATATTACGACGGAGTATCCTTTCGCACCATTAGAGTTCCACCTGGCCCATGATGGTGGTGGAATGATGAGCGCAGCGGCCATAGAAGAAGAGGAGAATGGGGAGCGTAACCTCGATACGGAACCCGTAGGTACCGGGCCGTTTGAATTGGAAAACTGGGATCAGGGAAATGAAGCCGTGCTTACACGATTTGATGATTACCACGCTGGAGCGGTCTCCATTGATTCGGCTACGTATCAAGTCGTGGATGAGCAGTTAACCCGAATGAGCATGCTTGAAAATAACGAGGCCCATATTGCGGATGACATTGAACCGTCGCAAATGGACCAATTGGAAAATATGGATGGCGCTAATGTTTCTGCAGTGGAAAGTGTACGAATGGATTATATTGGCATGAACAATGAAGCGGAACCTTTTGACGATCGGGATGTCCGTCGTGCCCTTAACATGGCAGTGGATAAAGACACGATCATTGAAGGGATCTTTGAAGGATATGGGGAAGAAGCCATTGGCGCGTTAAACCCACTCGTTTTTGGTTACAACGATGATTTGGAACCGATTGAATATGACCCTGATGAGGCGCAGTCCTTGTTGGAAGAAGCAGGCTACGAAGATGGATTTGAAGCGACGCTTCTAGTTGAAGATGTCGATCAGGTGAATTTGCAGATTGCTGAAATTGTTCAGGATGATTTGCAAGAAATAGGTGTGGATCTTTCCATTGAGCAACAAGAATGGGGCGCTTTGCTCGACACAACGGCTGAGGGTGAATTTGAAATGGTCATGCTCGGTTGGACAGCCGTAACCGGTGATGCTGACTACGCGATGCATCCGTTGTTCCATTCCGACAACCACGGCGCTCCGGGAAATCGAACGTTTTATGATAACGAAGAGGTCGATGATCTCTTGGATGCCGGTCGTCAAGAAGCAGACGACGATGAACGAATTGAAATTTACACAGAAGCACAGCAAATCATCATAGATGACGCGACGATACTTCCGTTGACCCACGATGATTTCCGCGCAGGAATTTCCGATAGTGTTGAAGGACTTATTCACAAAGCGGATGCTAATTATGATTTGCGAGAAGTTGAACTCGTCGACGATGACGTGGAAGGCGACGGCTATTAATCGTTTTTGTAACTGTTTTGGAAGCCTCTCTGAAACGTTTTCACGTTAAATGAGGGTAAGATAAAAATTGATTTAAATCCCTGGAATGTTGTCATATCAGCGTTCTTAGGGATTTTCTTTGTGTGGAGAATACGGCAAGAAACAGCAGGATTTCATTTTGTTTTACACAAAATTTACACAAGCATACTGTTAAACACCTCCACGCTTCTTTGCTCATCCCTCTCCTCCATTTCTTTTATCAGGTGTGAATACGTGTTTAACGTGGTATCGATGTCAGCGTGCCCCAGCCTACGTGATATATATTGTATGGATACATCTTTGTACAACAGTACGCTGGCATGCGTGTGCCTTAATCCATGTACAGTTATACGTTGTGCTTTTAATTCATCCAACATGCCAACCAGCACATTATTCGCCGTCCCGTTGTTTATGACTTTATATTTTGACGAAGGACTGTAAAAAACAAGTTGATAAATGTTTTCTGGTGTGTTTTTAAATAGCTGTTTAAATCGCCTCATTGTTTCATGATCAATTTTTATTTTGCGTACAGATGCTTCGTTTTTTGTCTCGCCGAAACCATCTTGCATATTTTTCTTATAACCCCATGATTTGTTTATGTTGATTATACCGTTAAAAAAATCGAAATCGTTTCTTTGCAAACCAACAATCTCCCCGAACCTCATTCCCGATGTCAGCGCAAGCAAAAGCAAGTAGTGCGTTGTCGATCTGTCCAACCTGTCATAAATCATTTGCAACAATTGCTTGCTTTCATCGTATCCCAGATGTTTGTCCGATGCTTTTTTAGATGGCGTACCAGTGTAAACCACATCCCTCGTAAAATCAACACGTATGATCCCTTCGTCAATGGCATCTTTGATACAAGCCCGTATGTGCGAATTTAACTTTTGGGCCGACGTTTTGGCGTGGTTTTTTCCGTAGTTATTCAAAAAATCTTGGTACGCATTCCTTGTTATACTTTGAAGCGGCTCATCTCCAAAATAACGCTTTACCGCTCCGAGCGAATCCATATACTTTTGTAGCGTGATGCTTTCGATATCTGTCTTAAATCTCTTTATCCAATTCTCTAAATACTCATCAAACGGTACAGGTTGGAGTTGAGGTGCAACCCCTTCCTCATTTCAGTTTCGACTTCCGCAGCAGCCGCCTGCGCTTCTTTCTTGGTGCGGAAACCACTCTTTCGGATCGGCTTAGGTTTTGCGCTAATGGTGTATTGCCACGTTTTACCACGCTTTTGGAAACTAGCCATTTTTCACCCCTCCTTTATAGAATATACTCATTGATCAAATCTTCCGGAATATTATATTCGTGCAAAGCTTCGCTGATTGTTGTGTTTTCTACTTCCAATCGTTCTGCAAGCAGGTTTACAGCAAAGAGATTCGCTTCTTTCTCTATTCTGTCTGTGGAAAATAGCGTATTACGTCGCAAAAAAGGTGTGCTTGCGTCCGTATGTAAAACTGAATGCCCGAGTTCATGAGCACAAATAAACAGCCTTTCTTTCTCACTTACTTGCTCATTGATATGAATGCTTTTCATTCTAAACTGCTTCGTATAAAAACCAAGTATGCTGCCTAAAGGTCTGTTCAAAACCGTGATATTTAAACTGTCAGCGATTTCAAAAGGGCAGCTTGTTTCATATTTTCTTTTTAATTGATTGACTTTCCCCTTGATCATCTTGTTCACTCCTTTACTTGCGGTATTTATAGGGGGTGAACTTTTGTTTTGCCATTTTCTTAGCGATACGCATGGAATACTCCAATGATTGGATTAACATTTCACGATCCTCTTCGTTCATATCACCCATTTCTTTCCCGTCAAACGCGGCATATCCATCATTACTTAAGCCGTCGATCATTTTTTGTAGTTCTTTTTGTATGTCTTGTTCGTCCTTATTCGTAAGCTCTGGTAGATCCACTGTATTATTTTCAGCCATTTCTTGAAGTTCATCCGTGGTGATGTTCAAAGCTTTACATACCTTCATGACATTATCGACAGAGGCATTACCGATTCCTCGTTGTAGCATAGATCGCAATGTTGTATATGGTAAGCCTGCTTTTTCCGCAAAAGCTTTTGTGCTTAGCTCAGTTTCTCCGATTAGTTTCTTAACTATTTCAGTTCGTTTGTCGGGTTGCATATCGATACCTCCAATTTATACGAAAAACCGTATCCCTACATATTATTATATACTATTCTGCGCATTTGTAAACACCTTATGCACGAAATTTCATATTTATTTTCTATTTTCCTGTTGACATAACACGAAATTGAGTATATTATTTGGTCATGATACGAAATTGAGTATATCAAATTAATAAAGGAAGTGGGTGTAAACATGCTCAGAAATCTACGTGCGGAATTAGCGCGTCGCAGTATTCTAGTTAAGGATGTTGCGGAGCTTTTAAATGTTCGTGCTGCAACTGTGTCCGACAAAATCAACGGATATTATGACTTTACGTATGATGAAGCTTATCTAGTTAAGCGCACATATTTTCCAGATATAAACATCGAATATCTGTTTGAAAAGTCCACGGAGAATGCCAGAAAGGAGGCGGTGAAATGACCGCCCAGCAACAATTAGATGTGAATTTGTCCATTTCGATCCCGGAAGATAAGGTGCTTGTTTCAAAAGTTGAGTTGCAGACTTTGAAAGAGCAGCAACTATCCGGAGTCTACTGGAGCATGAAAGAGTTTGAAGAACGGACAGGAAAAAAACAAGAATGGCTAAAAGAAAACATTCTTTACCGTCCTAAATTCAAAAAGGAACTTGAAGGATTCGTTTACTATCCACAGTCACAAGGGCAAACATGGAGTTTTCAGGCTAAAGAAATGGCGGCGTTCTTGGATAAGAATTTTAATCAAATATTTAACGGGGACTGAAAGGAGCGAGCGCATGAACGAACTAATCGCAACACAAGAAAGCGAAAGCGGAGATATTTTAGTTAGTGGTCGAGAACTGCATGAGTTTTTGGAGGTGAACAGCAACTACACAACATGGTTTAACCGAATGACTGGTTACGGTTTTGAGGAAGGGTCTGACTTTATTCCAATTATGGAAGAAAGTCGAGGTGGCAGGCCTTCGCAAGACCACCACCTAAAACTAGACATGGCAAAAGAAATATCCATGCTTCAACGAACCGACAAAGGTAAACAGGCTCGCCAGTACTTTTTGCAACTAGAAAAACTATGGAACAGCCCAGAAGCAGTTATGAGACGAGCGTTACAATACGCTGACCAAAAAGTGACCGAACTCGAACAGAAAATGCAGCTAGACAAACCCAAAGTTATGTTCGCCGACGCCGTCGAAACATCAACATCTAGCGTCCTTGTCGGGGAGTTATCAAAAGTCCTCAAACAAAACGGGGTCGAGATTGGTCAAAATCGCCTTTTCAAATGGCTTAGAGGAAATGGATACCTCATTAAGCAAAACGGCGAATCTTACAATCTACCGACTCAGCGGAGCATGGACAAAGAATTATTTGAGATTAAGAAACGGACCATTAATAACCCAGACGGGTCTATACGAACAACACGAACACCGAAGGTTACCGGGAAAGGGCAGGTCTATTTTGTGAATAAGTTTCTGGAGGACCAACCCCATGCAACCTAAACCCACAACCATCCTGCACCTATTCTATTGTTCTATCATCGGTTGCATGGTATTAGCGGCGATATTCTAAAGGGAGGTGAATCAACATGCCAATAAACGCAGAAAACTGGATTAGTCGAGTTATTGAAAATAAAGAGAATATCACAAACGTGATCGCTGAAAAAGAGACAAAAAGTAAACCAAATCATGAAACAGGTTGGATGGATACGGACACGACAGGCAGACAATGGATCACATTTGAGATTGTAAAGAAGCGATAAACATGTTTGGAGATATGGCAGAAAGCTCATCGGATCGATTGCAAAACAAAGTGTCTCAGATGGAAAGGCTAGCTGAATTGGCAAAACAACACAGGCCAATCATGGGCATCGGCGGCGACAAACTTGCTTACATGCAAACAATGTCCGCTTATAACAGACTGGCAGAGTCGATTGAAAAGGAGAGGGAGGAGGACGAATAAATGAACATTGAAAAACCGGTGCTTACGAGGGAGCAGGCGGAGAGGTTGGAAGAAAGGCTCGCAGGAAGGGAAGAAGTATTTGAATACGATGATCTAGTGATAGCACATGCGCTAGATTCATGGCTTTATCCAAAAAACGCCTGTTTCAACGATCTATCAATCAAAGACTTCGCTACTGCTGTTTATTACGGATACGAAGTCGAGCAAACGCCGGAGGAAGCAGCCAAACAGTATTTCGACTGCCTAAATCCCAGGCAAAGGTTTTCCGCAAGAAATATATTAGACATCCTCGACATCAAAATCGAAGGCATTAATAAGGAGGACCCAAAATGCAACGAATCTTAAGCGATCTCAGCGAAGATGTAGAACTCATGAGCAGTGATGCGATGTTGTCCGTGAAAGTCGAGCATTTAGAGCGGATGCTTAGTTACATCCATGAATTACGAGCAGAAGGGGTGGTTTTGTGAGTTATAAAGTAGCGGTGATGGAAACTGCGAGGGAATTGGATTATGTGTGGGGCGAACTTCAAAGTGCTGGTTGCATCGGGGTTAGTCGAAACTTCTTAACCGGACAAATGGAAATTCAGATGCGTGAAGATGCGTTTTTTCAACTGTTTTCAAAGTATGAAATAGAACCATGGGAACATGAGGGAAGTGAAAATGAGTATCATGTAAAAGCTTTGAACGGTGATCTCATTTTCTTCACGCTCCTAACCGAATCCGAATACCAGTATTACGTACAAAACGCCGACCAAGCGGCAACTTGATCGGCAGAAAAACAATATTTAGTTGTGGACATTGTAACACAGGTGGTGAGGGATTGGAATATAAAATTATACAGAGCGGTAGCAAAGGTAATTGCGTGATTATAGATGATGTAATGGTGGATTGTGGTGTGGGAATGAAGGCGATCAAAGAACACCTTTACGACGTTAAATATTTGCTGTTGACCCACACGCATAGTGACCATATGAAAAGACCCACGTTAGCGGGTATTAGAACGTTCTTTCCGAAAATACAAATTCTAGGAAACTATGAAGTACACCAATACTTTCCTGTAGATACCATTGTCAACGCTGGGTTTGATGTTGTGACAGACGACTACACGTTTCTTCCGTTTGAGTGTGAGCATCCGGTTTTGACGTATGGGTTTACATGGACAAGCAAGGATAACGAAAAGCTTATTTACGCTACCGACACTGCCAGTATGAGCGACGCTCCAAAAGGTCCCTATGATTGGGTGTTTCTAGAGTCCAACTACGATCCCAAAAAGATTGAGCAGGTCAAAAACAACTGGTCAGGTCGATATAACCCGTATTTGTCGGCAACAATGACACATTTGAGTACGAAACAGTGTAAGGAATTTTACTTTATGAACCGAAGGGACAAGGATTCAAAACTGATAGAGCTTCACAAGTCCAGTCGGTTTTATTAGGAGGGGATCACATGGAAGAACAACAACTAACCATTGATGTAAGTAGCATTCAAGTTCAACCCGGAAATGTAACCTTCGATGGTTATGAAAATCTGAAAGACGAAGCGCTATATCTAGCTAAACAGATTGAGGTTTTGAAGGTCGACGAGGAAAATATCAAAACATCTAAAAAGATGCTGGCAACGATAAACAGCCGTGTGAAAGAACTTGAAGATAAGCGCATCTCCATCAAAAAACAGATGCTTGAGCCTTATAACGAGTTTGAAAAACAGGTTAAAGAGATTGTCAAGATTGTCAAAGAAGCGGATGAAACGGTCAGGGGTCAGGTTAGACAGCTTGAGGAAGAAGAAAGGCAAAGTAAACGTGAGCAGATTGAAATCCTTTGGGATAAGCGTATTGGACAATACCAATTTAAAGACTTCTTCCGGTTTGAGGATTTTCTACAAGCAAAACACCTCAATAAGTCAACATCCTTAAACACAGTCGAGAAGGAACTTGTCGATTGGTTAGAACAGCGGGATCAAGAAATTAAACACCTTCAGACACTGGACAATAAGGACGAAATCCTTGCTGAGTACAAGCAATCTATGAATCTAGTTGATTCGATCAATACGGTCCAGAACCGTCACAAGGAAAAGGAACAGGTTAGTCAGCAGATGGACAAGGGGAGTAAGAGTAAGTCTTACATGATTGTATTCAGTAATGAGGCAGAATATGAGTTTGCAAAAATGCTCCTTAACGAGAAGGAATTAAACTTTGAAACAAAGGTGGATGAATAACATGGGTGAACAAATATTAGAGCAATTGGAATTGGTAGACGTAGAAAACGACGGTAACAAAGCGGTGCTTACATTTTTAGATGAGGACAACGGCGAAATCCGGGAAGTCAATTTTAACAAACAATCGTTCGATCAGGATAAAGGAAAATTTGTTGATGATCCTGACAAAGCCGAAAAGGTTGAGGAATGGAGTCAAGAATATTTTAACCTTCCTTTTGATCAACTGGGACAAGCTGTCGGGGATCGTAAAGATGTTTACGCCTACGACCGGTTTAACGCTCTCTGGCCTGTGAAAATGATCAGCAAATTTTCCAAGGACGATGAGGGTCAGATTTTTGAAACGGAAGTCACAAAGGTACATGACGACGGTAAAGCGATGCATATTGAATTTGAGTACGAAGGCGACACTTACGAAAGTAAGATGACTTATGCGGATTACTTGGAAGCTAAAAAACAATGGTTCGTTAATCCACAAAAGCAGAAAAAGCAATACGCGAAGTTTGAAGATAAGTTTGGGATTTCTCCGGATAACATGGAGGAATTAGAAGGTAAATCGATCATGGTGGAAGTCAAGGTCGCTTTTGGTAAGTTCCCTTATGCAGAGATCAAACCGTTTGCTAAGAAAAAGAAATAAGGTAGGGGTTCTTCCCCTCCTTTCTCTTCAAAGGAAGGTGAGACAGTGACAGACAATCTATTGTTCTACGACGTGGAAGTGTTTAAACATGACAGCATGGTTGTTTTCAAAGACATTAACAAAGCCACTATACGCACATTTCTTAATGGCTTTTCCCAATTAGGTGAATTCATTCAAGACAAGGTGTTAGTGGGTTTCAACAACTATGGTTATGATGATGTGATTTTATATGAAATGACCAAGAATGTTCCTCAATCAAAAATCAAAAAAACCAACGACGACATTATAGGCGGAGATCGAAAACGAACAAACCAACTCCCTTGTAAAACTTATGATTGTTTCCAGCAAATTGATGTCAGCCGTCCAAGTCTGAAAAAAATTGAAGCCAACATGGGACGTGCTATTTACGAATCTCAAATACCGTTTGATATCGACAGGAAATTAACTGACGAAGAACTGGAAGAGACATTGAACTATTGTGCCTATGACGTTGAACAGACGATTGATGTTTATAAGCAGCGCGTGAACAGTTATTTCAAACCCAAGGAATATCTTGTCAGTATGTTGGATAAGTCTTTCCCGGATAACGCATATAAGTGGAACACAACGACTATCTCTTCAAATATCTTGGTAGACAAGTCTCTTACAAAATGGGCTTGGTTGGAAGTGCCGGAACATATCCTAAACCTTGCTCCTGCTGAGGTTGTCGATATGTGGAAAACCAAAGACAAGGGTAAGAAAGTTACGCATGAGTTCGACAACAAAATTGAATGGGGCTTCGGGGGGTTGCATGGGGTACACCATTCCATCAAAGAAGCGGATAACGTAAAACTTCTGGATGTTGGTTCACTGTATCCCAGTATCATCAAAAATCTAACCCACAAAAAAGTGCTTGAGGACGGTACACGCAAATACATCCAAATGATTCAAGACCGCATGGAAGCGAAAGAAAACGGCGATAAAGAAAGATCGGACGCTCTAAAGCTGATTTTAAACAGTGTATATGGAAACTTGAAAAATAAGTATAGCGATCTGCTAAACCCGAACGCTTCTAAGACCATTTGTGCCTACGGTCAGTGTATTTTGTATGAATTATGCCGGAGACTTTCACACCATGCAACGATCATTAATATTAACACAGATGGTGTGGCGTTTGTTCCCCATAATAACGAGTTCCATAGAATATGGAAAGATTGGGAACAGGAGTTTAACTTTACCCTAGAATTGGATGAGTTTGACAAATGGTTTCAAAGGGATGTTAACAACTATATCGCTGTGGGAAAAGATGGAAGCATTAAAACCAAAGGTGGGGACACGAACAGATACGGCGGGAACAGGTTCTTTCAAAACAACAGCGCTAGAATATTGGACATTTGCCTTGTTGATTATCTTGTTTATGGTAAGGACATTATTGACAACCTACAAGAACATTTAGATAAACCGATGTTGTTCCAATATGTACTCCAAGCTGGTTCAACTTACCAAGGAACTTTTGACGATAAGGGTAATCAGTATAACAAAGTGAATCGGGTTTTCCCAACGTTTCCGGGGAAAGGAACCACTCTATACAAAAAGAGGGAAGACGGAGGTTTGGTTATGTTCCCCGATATGTCAAACGACATGTATTTGTTTAATGGGGAATTAACCGAGTTCCACGATTTTAAAAAGATCATTAACATTGATCACTATTACCAAATCGTGTTGAAACGTCTGGAACGCTGGGGCTAATGAAAATTAAGAAGGAGTATGTATATGTATGTCGAGTTTAAAGCAGGTGAAAAACATGCCGCCAAAGGTGCTGATATAGCAGAGACTCATGACGCTTTCCAAGATGCTGGATACATCCTAACAACGGATGACCTTGTTGTTGACATTGACGATTTACCAAAAGAGACTATCCAAAATATATTAGACATCTTTAACATCCGAACAGAAAGGGTCTGGACGACAAGGGGTGTCCATCTCTACTTTAAAAAGCCCGACGGTTTTAAAGGTGCTTCAAAGGTTATTCCACTAGGGTTTAACGTGGAGTTTAAACATAACAAAAACACCTACGCAACAGCCGTCAAACAAAATGGAGAGGAGCGTCTAATAGAGAACCCAGGAATTAGAGAAGACTTACCCTCCATTTTGCATACAAGGAAAACATTACAGAACTTACAAGGGTTATCCGACGGTGATGGTAGGAATAACGCCATGTTCAACCATCGGGTCAAGATACAGGGTTTGGTGGACAACTGGGAGCAAGTCTTACGTTTCATCAACAATCACATTTTCGCCGATCCATTGAGTGACCAAGAATTTCAGACGTTGGCTAGGGATGACATTCCCGTGGACAAGAAGGACATGAAAGAGCCTGATTATGCTAATTTGATCATGCGTAAGTACAACGTAGTGATGTTTACAAATAACCTCTATTTCCGTTTAAACGATGAATATACAAATGATGAGCACAGGCTTAGACGAATGGTGGCAAATGAGGTAGGGGCTGTAAAAACAACATTTATGGACGAGGTGATTAAGCAGATGCGTTATACGGCTCCGCTTATTGAGGATGATAAGGCGTTTGATATTAAATTTTCCAACGGTATTTTAAGAAATGGTAAGTTCATCCCTATTGACTTCAAAGAGTTTACGCCCTATTACGTCAAGATCCCGTACACCCCGGATGCCGAGCCTGTCAAAGAAGTGGACGACTACCTATACATGCTGACAGAAGGCGATGAACAATATAAAAACCTAGTGTTAGAAGTTTTAGGACATACTCTCGTTACGGATAAAGAGTTTAAAAGGTTGTTGGCCAAGTTTTTTGTGTTCGTTGGCAGCGGCGGGAACGGTAAGGGAACGTTGCTGGAAATCATAAGGAACATTTTAGGTAGGGATAACTGTTCGTCACTAAGTATTAAAGACATGGCTGATGAAAGGTATCTTTACAACATTAAAGGTAATTTGGCCAACTTGGGTGATGACATTGAAGACGAGCCTATTAATAACGAGCGGATCAAAATATTGAAGAACATCAGCACATGTGACGACATTAGTATCCGTGCGATGAGGGAGAACTCTGAAACAGTTTCGATTACAACGTCATTAATATTTACCTCAAATCATCTCCTTAAATCGTGGGAAAAAGGGGATGCATATAAGAGGCGTATATTATGGCTCCCGATGTATACAAAACCGACCAATAAGGACCCAAAGTTTATCACCAAGATTACAACGGACAAAGCGCTAGAATATTGGGTGAAATTGGTTGTTGAAGGTTATTTCAGGCTTTATGAAAATAACGGGTTTACCCATTCAGACAAGGTTGAACAGTTCAACCAGGAGTATCACTATGAGAACGATTCTATACAACAATATTTGGAGTTGGTCGAACAAGACGATTTTATTAATCAGCCCGTGGCAGACGCTTTTAAAGTGTATGAGGAATGGTGTGAGGATAACCTGATTAAACCTAGGAGTACAAGGGCGTTTTCCAAAGATATAAAGGAAAAATATAATTTAACAGCTAAACAAAGGAAGGTTAACGGTAGGAATAAGAAGACGTTTTTACTTTCTGAATCTGAAATAAAACCATAACAAAGGTAGGTTTGCAAATGTTCATAGAAGTGACGAGCAAAACAAACGGGGAGAAGATCATGGTTAACCTCCATAATGTTGAACAAATAAAAAGTCATACTGGTCATGATTGTATTATGTATTTCGGCCAAGGTAACCATTCAAAGGTGATTATCGAGGAAAATTATGACTGGATCAAAAGTTTATTACGTACAAAAGGGATCATCTTTTAACAATAAGTATTACTTTATTTCGGTTACCCTAGTTACCTCTTGGTTACTATTTCGGTTACCTAGTCAAAGTACTGTCGAATTAGTATTTACTCGGTTAAGGTAACCGAGTAACCGAAATATAACACTATTAGAATATAAGAATAAAAAGTAAGTGTTTAAAGACTTACTCTGTAAAACGTAAATGGAATGGGTTTTGAACGGTTACGGATACCTACCAATCATGAACCCTGTTGTGATAAGGATTTGGATGGGTAACCAATTATAAAACTTGAACGAATGAAGGAGCAATAACATGCCAAAAACAAGCCAAATGCACACCCTGCAAATAAGAATCACACGCTGCACATTGCAAGAAGCTTATGCGTCAATTCTGGAAAATGAAAAACGAGGCTATCAGCAAGTGGGGGATATTGGAGAGACCAGAGATCAAAATGGTGCTCCCCGGTATATTGTGACGATGAGGAAGGTGGCGGAGGAATGAACCTAACCAAACTATTTGAAACGCAGAAAGCATTAGATGATCGCATCATTGAAAAACATGGTTTGCAGGACATGGACAGACTCCCCTATTTAATTATAGCACTCCAAGTGGAATTGGGCGAGTGCGCCAACGAGCATAGAGGATTCAAATATTGGTCGGAGGATCAGGAACCGAGAAATAAAGTTTTTACAATGAACCCCGGAGAAAACGATCAGGAAGCACCTTTAGGCGGATATAAAAACCCACTCCTCGAAGAATACGTGGACTGCCTGCATTTTATCCTATCTATTGGCTTGGAACTGAACATCACAGAAAAACAACCGTTGAAGCCGAAGTTTCCAAATAACGATGTCACAAAGCAATTTATTTACGTGATGGATAAGGTGACCGGGCTGTACAAAAACATAAAATTAAGCTTTGGAAACAACAAAGATCAAATTTGGCAAAGGATATTTTCAGAGTTTGTCAGATTAGGCGAGAGCATGGGCTTTTCCTGGAACGAAGTCGAACAAGCCTATTTTGCCAAAAACAAAGTAAATCACGAAAGACAAGCAAATGGCTACTGAGCGTTGCCAAAAGTTATACGTCAAAGCTGTGGTCTATAAAGGCAATCGAATATTAGGGGCGGGCGAGAACCGCCCCATCACTCCATGCGATGATCATACGTGCCATCACAACAATCATTGTATTAACAGTGTCCATGCAGAAGCCAAGGCGCTACTGGAAGCAGGAAAGCAAGCAAAAGGTGCAAGTATGCGAACGACGCATGAACCCTGTCACCAGTGCAGGAAGCTGATTATAGCGGCTGGTATTGAAAAGGTCTATTACGAAAATGAAAAGCACGATCCACTTAATTATAAATTTAGAGGTGAGGTTAAATGGGTGAAGGTTTGACAAAAGAAGGTAAAAGAGAGATTGGTCAGGCTTATTGGAATGCTATTAAACCGGATAAAGATAATATCAACTCCCCTGATCACTACACGTCCGGCGATATCGAATGCATCGATGCAATCAAGGAAGCAACAAAACACTTAGACGGATTTGAAGGCTACCTTACCGGAAACATTATGAAATATCTGTGGCGGTACAAGCACAAGAACGGTGTGGAGGATTTAAAAAAAGCTTCTGTTTATCTGAAATGGTTGGAGGAATATGTAAATGGAAACGAAAAACCTTGACGGAAAGGATTTGACCATAGAAGAAGCATTAACCCAATACCGAAACTTGATCAAGAAGATAACAAACAAAATGTTCATCGAAGGTAAGTATCGTGATATGGACCGAGAAGATGTGTCTCAATTAGTCTCTATGTCTTTAGTCCATGCTTATAACACGTACGATCATGAGCGAGGTAAAACGTTTTTGGCATATGCGTATTTTATTATGATAAGGCAAACATTAAATCAGATGAGAGGTTACAACAACGGTATCCACATTCCTCCACGTGTGCGGGAAACGATGGGGAAGATTCGGAAGCATGAAATGGAAGACTATAGCGCTGATATTATTAGCAAAACGTTTAACCAATCACTCGTGGATGCTCAAAGGGCGCTGAAGTATCTATCATATTTTTCCATACGAACGTTTTCTGACTTTGAATATGACGATGACGAAGAAAGTTATATCTTGGAGGGGGCGTTAAGCGATTCGGATGATTTTACATCACCTGTGGTTAACGATTTTATAAAGTCCTTGGATGATGGTCAACAAACAATCGTTCGTATGCGCCTGTCTGGGTTTAAACTAAGGGAGATTGGTGATGTGTTTGGGATCACACATCAGGCGACTCAAAGGCGACTTATGGTAATCAGGAAACGATGGTATGAATTTAAAGGAGATATAGCGCATGTTTAGGCGTATAGGCGTTGGTAAGATTTTGTTTATTTTACTGTTCGTCTGGATATTTGTGGAATTGATAATAAGGGAGTGGTAGAGGGTGAAAGATTTAAAAGATGATCAAAAAAGCGGTCTAGTATCAACGGTTAATTTCATTTCTAGGGTTGGTTATTTCTTCTTAGTTGCTTTTGTTTTGATGAAGATATGGGGATGGTTTGTGACTCCTTTTGGAATTACTGAGCTATCTTATGCCCATTCTTTAGGTTTATTGTTTTTCTTTCGATTGATCAAAACAAAAGGTACTGAGGTTGAAACGCTAAATATGTTAGGCCAGTTCGTGGGAATAGGTAGAGGATGGAAACAGGAAGCAAATTTAATGAACACCCTCGCTTCAATAATTGTTGTATTGCTCTTTTTAGGATTCGGTTGGATTATTCAATTGTTTATGTAGGAGGGGTAGCGAATGAGTGAACCATGCTATGTCCGCATAAAAAAAGACTAGATCGAAGGCTAGTGTGTAGGCGTGTTCCAGTATTCGAAACCTCATGATGCATCGTTGATGGTCGGTGGCCACCCAGGTGGAATTGTTGCGTACCCTGTTGCAGTTGTAAAGGTGGACAAAAAGTTCCTAGAGGTCAGAGTAAATGATGTGATTTTTATGGAGGGTGAAATTAATGGCAACTAAACAAGAGTTGATAGATTTTTACCACAGCGAGTGCGAGAGGTACTTTGAAGCGGCGCAAGACGGAAGGGTAAAAGCAGCAAATGCAGCAGATGAAGAAGATGCACACTTCTATTCTAAAGCAATCAGAGAAAATGCATTGATTGCGTCGATATGCAAACAGTTTGTGAAAAACTTGGAGGAAATGGAGGGGTAGCGAATGAGCGAGCGGTTAGACAACAAAGTAATCATACGTGACGCAAACGGCAACATCATCGCTAAAAATGAAAACATGATAACGAGTGATGATTTGAGCAGGGATACGCACCCTGTCCATATGACGGAAAATCAATATCGGTGGTATCGGGAGCAAGCCGAGAAAGCGGAGCGGTATGAACGGTTTCATAAAGATGTGTTAAATGCCTTTTATCCTATCCTAGAACCTCCTGCTACACAAGAAACGAACGAGAAATCTCTAAAAGAAATAGGTAGATTATTACAAGAATTGGAGGATGACAGCGAATGAAAACCTTAACGCTAGGTGAAGCGATTATCTATATTTGCAAGCAAACAGGAAAAACCGAGGAGGAAGTCTTTGAAATGCCTCTACAAAAAATCATGGCATTGATGATGTCTAATCAAATGGAGGACGTAGGTGATGAATAAAGACACGTGGATTAAAACGAAAGATTTGGATACACCTTTAAATCAGGTATTCCCCGGAACTATGACCAGGAACACTGTTCGTGATTTTGTTCGTCGGTCTGAAAAAGTGCTGTCCATAACACCGGAAAACATTGAAAAGATGGGATATATAAAGCTTAATCGTTATGTAGACAAGCTAGATAAAAAATTAATGGAATTGGAGGGTGAATACGAATGAAAATATACGAATTGACCATCCACGCAGATGATGTTGAATGGGACGGCGTAGTGGGAGCGACTGTACTTGCCCACGATGAAAACGAAGCTATCCAGATAGCTGAAAGTGAACACCCTGATTTGCGGTGGTTTTTGCTGGACGTTTATGAGATAGACGAGCCTAAGTTGATTGGTGTCTATACTATAGATGGTTAAATTTTAAAGGGGTGTTAGCGATTGAAACTGTATCTTTATGAATGTGGCAATTGTTCAGACCAATATGCTGTTGATTATGAAGGACCTCTATCCTGTCCGTATTGTGATGCTGGCGCCAGTAAAAAAGATTATATCAGAGAACTTTTAACAAAGGAGGACGATGGTGAATGACCCTACCAGATTGGTTAATCACAATCGGATTGATACTAACAGCGCTCGTAACGATACCTCTTATAGCTATTGCCATCATGTACAAAAGGAAGTAGGAGTGGTTGGATGCAAGGAACGGAATTGAAAGGTGCCACCTTTAAATATATAGAGTCCGAACTATATGCTTATCCTGATTATCAGAGAGAGATAAGACAGATAAGGGATGAGATCATACACGGACAAGGAGAAGTTGATGAGAATATAGGCGCTGGTAAGAACTCTTACCGAAGTCCAGGCCAACCCACTGAAATAAGAGCAACAAAACTAGAAGCTAACAAAAGGCTCAGGAGATTAGAGGAGATAAGTAATGCCATTGAACGGGTGTATGAGCAGTTAGATGACACACAAAAGAACCTAGTGCATCTTAGGTATTGGTCTAAGCGTGGTGCTAACTGGGAATATGTTGCTGATGAATGTTTTGTAAGTAGGCGTACAGCTTTTAATTATCGGCGGGAGATTGTTTATGCTATTGCTCATTTACTAGGAGAAAATTAACTTGCACTCCTGTTGCACTTTTGGGGTCAACTTAGGTGTTATTATGATAGTGTGCCAAATGACTGACAGCATAAGCTGACCATCATGCACATGACATATCTCCCTCCTTTGTCCATTAGTGTGCCCTGGGTTGTTAACTATACCCGGGGTATTCTTGTGTGGGTGCCGAGTGCTATGCAGTGGCAGGCCCTATGTATATATGGCAGTACCCCTGTTTGTATATAGAGGTACCCCTATCACATATACACATAGCCCCTATTGATATATACATACTCCCCAGACATTGATAGGAGGTATAACTCATGCCTGTACGACCAGGGAGAGCATGTCAGTACGGAGGTTGCGCAAACATAACTGTAGGATCATTCTATTGCGATGAGCATAAGAACATAAGCGAGCGCTCTCGTCTCTCATCTACAGAGCGTGGATACAATCGAACATGGCAGAAGGCGAGACTAATGTTTCTTAGAAGGAATCCTTTATGTGTTCATTGTGAGGAAGATGGATTGTTAACGCCAGCGACTGAAGTGGATCACATTGTTCCGCACAAAGGTGACAAGGAATTGTTTTGGGATAGTGAAAACAATTGGCAATCATTATGTAAGTCTTGCCATTCGATAAAGACAAATAAGGAGATGGATAGACATGGATAACGGATTGATTGACGTTAAGGATAAAGCTTTGGTGTTTGTGCAGGAATATTGCGGCGAGCACTGCCGAGTATTTCAGGATGGAAAGGAATTACATGGCGTAACAGGCGTTCGTATTACAGCAGACGAGGGAGAACCCACTTATCATGAGATTGAATATCTAACAGGAAAAACAAACAGGAAAAATAAAATTCCTGAGTTTCGTGGATAAAATAGATTTTCCAGTTTCAGATTTTCAGATTTTGATTTTCAGATTTCAAAAATAAAATTTCAAAAATATATTTGTTGAGAAATTCCCGGAAGGGATAGGGGATTAAATCGATGGCTGGAAAGCCCGTCATACCGGCGGCCAGCTTCGCGTGAAATTTTTCGCAGGTTTTTACGAACGTGTTTTCGACGGCAAGGAGGGGTAGATATGCAAACATATCGGCGTGAGGGCACAAATCGTGAACTTAGAGCGATCATGCGTGGGGAAAGCGCAAGGGAAGCAATAGGGGAACTCTATCCTGGTTGTGAAATTTTCGGTTTAACAAAAGGACAGTTCTCGTTGATCCACTTGCTTAAAAATATCTTACATCAAACGGGGCCGGCTAACGTTTCTCTCGCTACATGGACAGCGGCGAAAGCAGAAATAAACGCCGCCTACCGTTTGCTTAACGAAGGGAGTATCACTCACCTTCGTTTTTTAGTGGATCGTAGCTTCCCGACTCGACAGCCTGCCTATTGTCAACAGTTAATAGATACGTTTGGGGCAGATAGTTTAAGACTCACTCGTACCCACGCAAAATTTATATTGCTTGATAACGATGATTGGCATTTAGTAATCAGGACAAGTATGAACTTAAATGAAAACGCCCGTGTGGAAAACTTTGAAATAAGCGATGATCCTGACATGCACGCATTTATGATGCAGTTAGTCGATGAAGTTTGGGATCAAGGTGATTGGGATGAATCTAATTTTGAAGATTTATCCATGGGGAAAGAACGGATAAACAAACGAACTGATAATCGCAAGGTTTACAAAGATGAATTTCCGGGCGATCTTGAATTAGATCAACCCGGTTTGTGAAAGGAGGTAAAATAGATGGGAAAACGAGGACCAGCACCTAAGCCAACAAACTTGAAAGTCATGGAAGGGAATCCGGGGAAACGTCCTTTGAATGAGAACGAACCGGAACCAACTAAAGAAACACCTGAATGTCCTGAATGGTTGACAGATGAAGCTAAGGAAGAATGGGATCGGGTTGTTCCAGAACTTGAACGGTTAGGATTGCTTACCGTCGTTGACGGCGCATCATTAGCTAGTTACTGCGCATCTTGGGCCAGAGCTGTGGAAGCAGAATCATGGATGGCCAAGAATGGGCGATACTATGTCACCCGTGATAAAGATGGGGACATTAAATCGATGAGTAAAGTACCTCACGTTGCCATTGCTGAAAAATCATTTGCTGAAGTGCGAGCATTTGCGAAAGAGTTCGGCCTAACGCCATCCTCCCGATCTGAATTGTCTGCTGTTGCGAAGGATGAGAAAAAGTCGCCAATGGCAGAGTTTTTGGAGCGAAAGAAAAATGGTTCATGACAAAGAAAAAGCAATGGAGCCTATTGAATTTTTACAGATGCTCAAACTCACTGATGACTTTTTCGGCGAACCTTTTGTTTTGATGGATTGGCAGCATGACGTGCTTTGGGATGTATACGGAACCGTAAAGGATGATGGTTATCGTCAATATCAGTATGCATATCTGGAAATTCCTAAGAAGAACGCAAAAACAACCACCATAGCTGGTCTGGCTGTCTATCATCTTACATGCGATGGTCCGGAAGGTCAGATTTATTGTTGTGCTGCTGACAGAGGTCAAGCAACACTTGTGTATAAAGCAGCTAGAAGCATGATAGACCAAGATGAAGTGCTTGGCGATTTGTTGAAAGTTACAGACAGTCGAAAAGAGATTATGAACCGTGAAACAGGAACGGTTTTGAAGGTGTTGTCTGCCGAGGCGTATTCCAAGCACGGGATTAATCCTTCGGTCGTCATATTCGACGAGTTACACGCCCAGCCCAACCGTGACCTTTGGGATGTCATGACCTTTGGTGCTGGATCATCCCGCAAGGAACCTCTTTGGTGGGTGATTACAACGGCTGGTGATGACCCCGATCGGCACAGCATCGGTTGGGAAGTACACGACTACGCTCAAAGATTGATTGATGGCGAGATTGAAGATCCCATTTGGTATGCAAAAATATTTGGGGCGGACGAGGAAGATGATATTTACGACGAGCGGACATGGTATAAAGCGAATCCATCATTAGGTAAGACGATTGATATTAATACATTGCGTCAAGAATCCGTAACAGCCCGAAACAGCGAATCATCTGAACGTTTATTCCGTTGGTTAAGACTGAATCAATGGATATCACTAAAACGTGATGGGTGGCTCCCTCTCTCTCTGTGGGATCAGACGCAGGGTGAATGGGATTTGTCCGAACTGGTTGGCAAACGTTGTTATGTCGGCCTGGACTTGGCAAGCACGATTGATATTACAGGGGCTTGCTATCTGTTCCCGCCACAATCAGGCGTGGACGAGTGGAGAGCCATTTTTGATGCATGGATACCCGAGGATAATATGAAAGAGCGGATCAAGCGGGATAAAGCGCCGTATGATCGTTTTGTGAATGAAAAGATACTGCAAGCTACACCCGGTGATGTGGTTGACTATGAGTTTGTAGAAAGCCGTTTGATTGGAGCGAGCAAGCAATATAATATTCAAACGCTCGGCACCGACCCATGGAATAGCCGGATGCTTACCCAACGCTTAATGAAGCAGGGTGTTAACGTCATTGAAATATCCCAAACGATCAAAGGGTTAACTGAAGCTATGAAAATGATCGAACGTATGATGCGGTCAGGGCAGTTTACGCATGAAAAAAACTCTCTCGCTCGTTGGTGCTTCGGGAATATGATCGTTTCCACAGATGGTAATGAAAACATTAAACCTATGAAAAATAAATCAAGGGAACGCATTGACGTTGCTGTGGCACTTATCAATGCAATGGCAACGGCGCTTATGTACGAGGAGTCTAGATCCGTATACAACGTACGTGGTATTCGGGCGTTTTAGGAGGGAGACATGGATCTAAGGGACATAACCGCACTGATAGGAATATTACTTATCTCTGTCGGTGTGGGATTAATCTATATACCAGCAGCGCTAATTATATTAGGGCTGTTTTTTATATTACTAGCATTCTTCGGTATTGGAGGTGATGATGATAGGGATAATTACGAGAATGAAGGGTGAGTTTCGTTCGTCTGATGGTGAACGGTTCACGCTAAAAGACGGAAGTTCTATTTTCGGTGGCGGCACCAATACTAATTCAGGCGTGAATGTCTCTGAATCAAGGGCGATGCAGTTAACCGCCGTGTACGCATGCGTACGTATATTATCAGAGACTGTGGCACATTTACCGTTCCCTGTATATAAGCGTGTTAATCACGGTAAGGAAAAGGCGACAGATCACCATTTATATAATATTTTGCAGAGTCGGGCTAACCCGCATATGACGGCGTTTAATTTTAGAGAAACGGCGATGAATCACCTGTTATTGCGTGGGAATTTCTACGCTGAAATTGAGCGAGATGAAGCCAACCGACCTAAGGCGTTATGGCCTCTCCGCCCGGACAAAATGGATGTAAAACGAACGAGAGACGATAGAGGATTGGAATACTATTATGTTGATCCTGATGGCGGTAATAAAATTTTCCCTAACCACCTCATTTTGCATATTCCGGGTATGGGATTTGATGGATTGCTCGGTTATAGCCCTCTCACACTCGCCCGTGAAGCTATCGGAATGGGCGTTGCGGCCGAGAAATACGGTGCAAGCTTTTACAAAAATGGCGGGCGACCATCTGGCGTGCTTGAAAGCCCTCAAGCGATTGGTGATGAAGGGGCAACGCGCATGCAAGAGGATTGGGAAAGGTTGCATGATGGTCTTGAAAATAAGCACCGTGTAGCTTTATTGGAGCAAGGAACAACGTACAGGGAGATTGGCGTTACCCCTGACGAAGCCCAATTTTTGAGCACAAGGAAGTTTCAAACAGAGGAAATCGCGCGGTTTTTCCGTGTTCCTCCTCATATGCTTGGCGATTTAGAACGCGCTACTTTTAGTAACATTGAACAGCAATCCATTGATTTTGTCACCCACTCTATAACCCCATGGATTAAGAGATGGGAGCAAAATGTACACATGCAGCTATTCGGGCAAGGAACACAAAAGACACACTTCCCGGAATTCGTACTTGAAGGATTGCTTCGCGGAGATACTGAAAGTCGATATAATGCTTACTCGAAAGCTATACAAGATGGTTGGATGAGCCCGAATGATGCCCGAGAAAAAGAAAATAAGAACCATGTTGACGGGTTAGATATTTACAGATTCCCTGTTAACATGGTGCCGGCTGATAAGGCGTATGAAAGGATGGAACAACAACCCACGCCGCCTGATAATAACAGTCCGTTTGAGCAAGAGGGCGAAGATCGCTCCATTAAGTACCACACGCAACAATTAAAACCTGCTCAAAAGCGGGCTATTCATTATAGATCAAATATCCGTGACTCGAATAAGAAAATTATTCGTAGCACCTTAAAACGTATTTTTGAACGAGAAGAAAAAGACGTGATGGCTAAGGTCAAGGATACGTTTGAAGAACGAAACGTCGATGAAACCTTTGCGTCTTGGCTCTCTGACTATTACGGGGAAGAACGAGAAACAATTGAACAAGAAATGGCTCCGGTTATGGAATCGATAGGAACACAGGTTTATGCTTCTGTTCAAGATGAATTGGGAACAGCAAGCGATATGCCGACAAGTGTTCAAGATTTCATCCAAGACTATATACAGGGTATGGCGAAACGGATTAGTGGTAACTCGTTTAGTCGATTGATAACCCAATTAGAAAATAACCCTGATGATGTGGTTTCAGCTTTTCAAGGTGAATTTAATCACTGGCAGGAAAATCGTATTGATTCAGTTGCTGACGAAGAAACCGTACGATCGAGCGGTGCTATTACAACGACGGCTTTTGTGTTACTCGGTGTTGTTACTATGCGCTGGGTGTCACAAGGATCAGAGTCTTGCCCGTATTGTCAAGAAATGAACGGAACGGTTGTGGGTGTGAATCAGAAGTTTGTTAATAGTGGCGATACAGTTGGCGAGGATTTTGTAACAAGTAATGATGTTGGGCATCCGCCCCTCCACGGCGGTTGTATTTGTGAAATCGTTGCGGAAGATTAGAAAGGTGGTGAGCAGATGAAAGAACGGCGCTATTTTGAAACAAAGATTGAGTTACGGGATGAAGGTGAAGATAAACCGTCATCTATCATTGGATACCCTGCTTTATATAACTCACTAAGTGAGGATTTAGGCGGTTTCCGTGAAAAAATTGCAGAAGGAGCATTTACACGGACATTGCAAGAGGGTTCAGACGTTCGTGCATTAATGAATCACGACCCCAATTATGTTCTTGGTCGTAACAAATCAGGAACATTGAAACTTGAAGAAGATGGTCGTGGTTTACGCATGGAAGTTGATCCACCTGACACTGGATGGGCAAATGATTTGCGAACATCCATGTCCCGTGGCGATATCAACCAAATGAGTTTTGGTTTTATGGTTGACCGTGATAACTGGGAAGTCCAAGGCGGTCAAAATATACGAACGCTGGAAGAAGTTGAACTATTTGATGTATCGGTAGTCACTTACCCAGCTTACCCCGAAACGAGCGCAAATGTGCGTTCGTTTTTTAATGATGTTGGATTGGAATTTGACCAGATCGCGGCGATCATTGCCCGGTCAAAGCACGGGTTGGATGTATCCGACGCTGACCGGGAGGTGGTTAAGCGGTCGATTGGCTACCTTGAAAGTCTTCTGAAAGATGGAAATCAAGAATCTATGAATCTTAGAAAAGCAAGACTCAAATTACTGGAGGTCGAAAATACATGAATGTACAAGAAATGAGAGAAAAACGGGCGAATCTCGTTAGCCAAGCCCGTGATTTGATTGAGACAGCGGAAAAAGAAAACCGAGAACTGGACACGAAGCAATATGACAAAATCATGGCTGATGTGGACGATCTGAAAGCCAAAATTGACCGTCAAGAAACACTTGAGCAAGAGGAACGTTTTCTTGAGCAATCTCAAGGGCGCGTTGCTACAAATTATCAACCGGGTGAAATGCCTGGTGAAGAACGTGAAACTAATCCACGCAAAACAGAACAGTACCGTAGTGCGTTCTGGGAAGCGCAGCGGAAAGGCAAAAATGCGATCAATTCAGAACAGCATAATCTATTGCACCGCCAAGACGTTCGCTCCCTTGCTATCGGTAATGACGCTGTGGGCGGTTATATTGTTCCGGATGAATTTGAAGCTAATCTCATTCGATTAGTAGAAGATAACAACGTCATGCGTGGATTAGCTACAACCATTCAAACCGGAAGCGGTGTGCGTGAATTCCCGATTGAACGTGATCGTGGCGAAGCGTTTTGGATTGGTGAGGAAGAAGATTATGAGACTAGTGACGCTGAGTTCGGAAACATCACGCTTGGTGCTCACAAGCTGACAACTGCAACGTTTGCGTCGGAAGAACTTTTAAACGACGCTTTCTTCGACATTGAAGCGTATGTATCTGACATTTTCGGAACCCGGATTGCGGAGAAAGAAGAACTGGCGTTTATTGATGGTGATGGAGATAACAAACCGACAGGCGTACTTGAAGATGCTACGGACGAAGTGGAAGTTTCTTCAGCTAGTCAACTAAAAGCGGACAAGCTGCTTGATTTGTACCATTCCTTGCGTCGGAATCATCGCCGAAACTCCACATTCTTGATTCATGATTCGATGGCTAAAGCGATCCGTAAATTGAAAGACGGAAACGGTCAGTTTATCTGGGCGCCGGGCATCCAAGCTGGACAACCGGATACAATTTTAAACCGCCCTGTCGCTATATCTGACCACATGCCTGAGGCTGAAGCAGGCAACCAAGTGATTGCGTTTGGTGACTTTTCTCGTTACTACATTGCTGACCGTGTAGGTATGGCGATGCAACGGTTGGACGAAGTACGTGCCATGAGGGGGCAAATTGGTTTCCGTATGTATCGACGTTTGGACGGTCGATTGATGGATAGTACGGCTGTTAAAACACTATCATTTGCTGATTCGAGTGGAGGCGATAGCTAATGGCTCACGAACCTAAAAACTATAAGACAGACGGTGGCGACACATGGGTTGTCACCGGTAAATTAGATGTCACCGACGGCGAGATTGAAGGTGTTGACGGCGGGAGCGGTGAGAGAGGACCGGAAGGACCACAAGGTCCACCGGGCGAAGATGGCGAGCAAGGACCGCCCGGTGAAGATGGTTCGGACGGTGCTGATGGTTTCCCCTCTGAATCCGACTGGGATGACCTAGTAGCGAGGGTTGAAGCGCTAGAAAATGGTGGCGACGATGAGTAACCTCATGATCGTAACCTTAGATGAAGCAAAGTTATACCTCCGTATTGATAACGATATGGAGGATGACTTTATAAAAGGATTGATTATCACCGCCGAGGAACACATCAAAAACGTCACTCGTTCTAGCTTGAAAGTGCATGATAGAACGTATGTTGTGGATAACCCTGATTCGGTCGTGGAAATACCTGACAAAGACATTGTCCAACTTGACGAGGTGAAGGCATTCGATTCAAACGGTATTGGGTTTAAAACAAAAGCTTTCCGTGATGGAAACGTAATCACCCACACAACACCGGGAGTTCCGCAAATGGAAATCAAATATAAGGTGTATGACGAGTATGTGCCGGAACCATTACGGCAGGCAGCCCTTTTGCTGATTGCTCACCTATACGAAAACAGAGGTATTATCACAGATACCAACGCCACGCAAATACCGTTTACGTTCCAAGCCCTTGTCGCTCCCTATCGAAAGGGCTTTTTCTGATGCGTGCGGTCAGGATAGGTAAGCTGGACAAGCGTATCGAAATTGGCGATGTGGAGGAAGTGCGGCAGGAAAACGGGCGATATGAGGAAGAATTTGTTTCCTATCATAAGTGTTGGGCACGGGTACACCCTCTCTCTGGATCGGAAAAGTTTGCGGCACAGCAAATAGAGTCTGAACTCACGCATCGTGTGGAAATTAGGTATTTCCCCGGCATTCGTCCACAGCAGGTGATTAAATACGGCAGTCGAACGTTTGAAATTGAAGCTGTGATTGATTTGGATGAGCAGCACCGGGAAATGCATCTCGACTGTGTGGAGGTTGGTGATGGCTGATGTTGAAATCGAAGGTCTTGAAAAGGCTATGCGGAAGTTTTCTAAAATAGCTGGTCAATCGAAGAAAGACATGAAAGAAGCGATTAAGAAGAATGCAGAAGCGATTGAGCAGGATCAAAAAAGATCTGTAGCACAGCGATCAGGGGCGACTGAAGGAAGTATCTCCATTGAATATGAGGATGACGGTTTAACAGCCGACATTCGCCCACGAGGAAGCGAAGGGTTTCGCCGGCACTGGATCGAATTTGGAACGGTCAACCACGGAGCGCAGCCGTTTATGATACCCAGTTATGAAAAAAACAAAGATAACTACGTCAAAGATGCGAATGATGTATTGAGGAATCTCAAATGATTGTCGATTATCACGCAATACAAAACAATATTGACCACTTGCTTTACTACGATGACAAACTAAATAACCTTGTCAAAGGCATTTATATCAACAGGGGCGTACCTGACGGTGCGTCCTTTCCTTATGTCTCAAAAGGTTCGGGTTTCGCCAACCCCGGCGACACCAAGCAAACAGACGGTGCTAATGTCACCTATCAAATAGATGTTTGGGGTCGAAGGGATGACTGGGAAATCCACGAAATTATGATGGCGGTACAAGACGCCATGCAGGGCTTCCGGGCGGAGACAGACCGTACGGAAGTTTTTGATTGCCGTTTGAATTACACAGACGTGCAACTTGATCCCGATGGTTACACACGCCATGGGATTTTGCAGTATCGAATCTTTCAAACTCAAAAAGAAAGAAGGTTTTAGCTATGCCAAGAACAGGTGTAGACGTGCTCATTGCAATTGAGGATGAAGATGGGGACAAGAAGTTTATCGGTGGTCAGCGTGAAGCGACGTTGAACCGTGAAAAAGAGGAAATTGATGCTACTCATAAGCTTACGGCTGGTTGGGCTTACAATCTCGCTGGTCAGGGTTCATGGTCCATTGAAATGGATGGTGTCATGCTCGAAGATGATGAAAGCCTAGAATTGCTTGACGATGCTTTTGAAAACGATGAAACCATCCATGTCCACTGGACAAATAAAAGCGGCACGAACTACGAAGGTGACGCTATCCTAACAGATTACCCGATCGAAGCACCGATGGATGATGTTATGACTTACTCCATGACATTTAACGGTCAAGGAAAATACACCAAGACACGCAGGAGCGATAGTGACAATGGTGATGGCGGCGACGGTGGCGATGGGGAGAGTCCGACGGAGATTGAGGTGTCCCCGTCCTCAGTCTCCATGACAGTAGGGGATACCCAATCATTGACTGCCACAGCTATATATAGCGAGGAGGATGATTAACATGGACGTAACCGAGGAAGCAAGCTATGAAAGTGGCGATACAGATGTTGCGACGGTTAGTGATAGTGGAACGATTACTGCCGTTGGTGTTGGTGAAACTGAAATCACTGTTTCGTATGAAGGTGAAACCGCAACGGTATCTATCACTGTGGAAGAACCTGAGCCGGAAGTGCAAGGGATTTCGGCGTCACCTTCTGAAGCCACTATGGAAGAAGGCGACACCCAAGACATTGAAGTAACAGCAGATTATAGCTAATTCAGAGAGGGGCCTTCCCTCTCTTTTTAATTTATAGGAGGTATATGGAATGGCTAAAAATACAACAAAACCAGTACGTGTGGAATTGGACGGGGAAGAAAAGTTACTTAGGTTTGATTTTAATGCGATGGCGGACTTTGAGGACGTAATGGGGTACGGTTTGTTTGCGGCTGTGCAAGAAGGACAGATCGGATTTAGAACAATCCGTGCTTTTTATTGGGCTGGATTGAAGTGGAAGGAAAAAGGTTTAACTATAGATCGAACTGGACAAATCCTAGGCAAGGAATTGAACAACGGAACTGACTTACAGGATCTCATGTCACCAATTGAAAAAGCACTAACGAACTCCGGTATTATCCCCGATCAAGATGAAGAAGAGGACGTTAGCGAGGAAGATGAAGGAAAAAACGGGTAACTCAGTGGGAGTATGAGGATCTCATGAAATACGTTCTTAGCATCTCTGATATGAGACCATGGGAATTTTGGGAACTTACCCTCGCTGAGTTTAACGTTATGATTGATAGTTACTTATGGCTTGACTATCAGGAAAATGCGAAATTAGCTAAGCACGCACGATGGGTGATGAGCGCTCACGTTAAAGAAAACAAGATACCAGCTATTGAAAAGATGATCGGCAAACCACCGAAAACAGAAGCGGATAAAAAGAAAGAAAAAGAAGAAAAACCGGTCACAGCCAAGCAAGACTTGGAAGATATGAAAAAGAATATGGGAATGGGTTAAGTCTCGCTGTTAGCGGGGCTTTTTTATTTATAAGGAGGCCCTGCTTATGGCAGAGACAGCAAATCTAACGGTTAGAATCGGTGCAAATATATCCGAATTTGAAAAGAAAATGCAAGAGACGCAAAAGAATTTTGACAAACTTGGCGGCGCCCTAAAAACAGCCGGTAAAGGTATGACGGCGGCTGTTACGGCTCCAATTGTTGCTATCGGTGGCGCTGCATTTGCGGCGGCGAATGATTTTGACAAGGCGTATAACCAAATACAGGTGCAGACAGGCGCAACCGGAGATGATTTGGCAGGTCTTGAGAAAAATTTCAAAAGTGTTTTCCGGAGCATCCCGGTTGATAGCGAGACTGCATCATCTGCTATTGCATCTTTAAATAGTAGTACAGGTGCCACTGGCGAAACATTGGAAGGTATGACTACAAGCGTTCTTGAAGCTTCCCGAATGATGGGAGAGGATGGAGCGGCGAATGCCGAAGCATTTGGACGGGCTATGAACCAATGGCAAATACCGGCTGAAGAAGGCGAGCAAGCAATGGATCGCTTGTTTAAAGCCTCGCAAGAATATGACATCGGTATGGGCGATTTGATGGGAACTATGAGCGCTTATGGACCCGTTCTACAAAACGCTGGTTTTGAAATGCATGAAGCGGCTGACTTGTTCGCTCGCCTTGAAGACAGCGGTATATCTGTCTCCCGTGTCATGCCCGGGCTCAATAGTGCTTTTCGTAACTGGGCATCTGAAGGTAAGGATGCGAGAGAGGAATTTGACAAGGTCGTTGCCCAGATGCAGGATGCGGAAACAGAAACCGAAGCTTTGTCTATTGCCACTGAAGCATTTGGAGCAGAAGGTGCGCAACGATTGACCACAGCGATTAGAAACGGTGTTATTCCATCCACGGACGAACTAGGGGATGCATTGGAAGATTCTGAAGGGGCTATTTCTGATCTTTCAGAGGAAACCATGACTGTTGGCGATCGGTTTCAGTTGATGAAAAACCGTATACAAGAAGCGATAGCACCCCTCGGTGAAGTCTTTATGGATATTCTTGAGGATCTTGAACCTTTCTTCATGGATTTGATTGGATGGATAGAAGATTTAGGTAAATGGTTTAGCGATCTTAGTCCTGCGGCTCAACGTATGGTTATTGCTATAGGTGGAATTGCGGCGGCTATTGGTCCCTTGTTAGTCGTAGCCGGAACGCTCATATCATCTATAACAAAAATAGGTGCTGTGTTTAAACTATTCACACCAGTGGTGGCGGGAGTAGGAAAAGCGTTTGCGTTGTTGTCAAATCCAGTCGGATGGGTCATTGCGATTGTAGGCGCATTGATAGCCGTATTTACGTATCTATGGAACACCAACGAAGGATTTAGAAATGCCGTCATCAATATATGGGAAACCATTAGGGATGCAGCAATAGCGATATTCGAAGCAGTCGCTGGTTTTCTGACTGATACATGGGATTGGATTTCAGAAACGGCTATAACCGTGTGGAATTGGCTTAAAGATACCCTTTCCAGTATATGGAACTCTATTTATGACACTGTCGCCCCAATATTTTCTGCTATTGCAGATTTTCTCGCTGCTACGTGGGAAGTTATCTCAACTACAGCTCAAGCGTGGTGGAACGTTGTCACTACTATCCTGAGCGAAGCTTGGGAAGGTCTAATGGCTATTGTTATGCCGATATTCAACGCTATTTCTGATTTTATTTCCAGTGTGTGGGGAACGGTTAGCAGTACATCATCCAGTGTGTGGGGAACGATTACCGATGTCCTTAGTACAGTGTGGGGTTGGATTTCTGACACAGCACTAACCATTTTCGGGTACATTTCAGATTTTCTTACAACAATATGGGAGCCGATTAGAGATACAATCACCACGGTGTGGGGATTCATTTCAGATTACCTTTCTCATTTATGGACATTAATTGTTGACATAGCGGTCGCTGTTTTTGAGCCAATAGCGGCGTTTTTCTCTGGAATTTGGAACACGATTAGTGACGTCACGTCCACTGTATGGGATGGAATTACTAGTGCCCTTTCTTCCGTGTGGGAAATGATTAAAACGTTAGCTTCCGGAAACTTCGACTCGGTTAGAGATATTATTGACATTGTTTGGAATACCATTAAAGATGTTACATCCACAGTCTGGGATACGATTAGAAATATATTTTCAACCGTTGTGCGAGGAATTGTAAATACAGCGTCATCATGGTTCAGTTCTATGCAAGACAGTATTGTTTCAATATTTACTGCGATTTCCACCTTTTTCTCAAACATCTGGTCAACGATTCGTAACACCTTCCAGCGACTGATTCGCATAATCGTCAATTTTGTACGTGATCGCTGGAACGGCACTCTTGATACGACACGGAACATATTTAACAGCATAAGCACATTCTTCTCCAATATTTGGTCCAGCATCCGTGACGCCATATCTAATTTTGTTACCAGAATATGGAATAATATCCGTGATGCTTGGAACAACACAATGAGTACCACTCGAAACATATTCAACCGCCTATTTAACTGGCTATCTGATTTGTGGGACTCTCTCTGGTCTACTGTGACAGGTTTTGCAGATGATATCTGGTCAGGGGTGTCTGATGCGTGGGATAGCTTGTGGTCATCCACACGGCGGATGTTTAACCGGATTAAAAATTGGATATCTGACACATTTGACGATATTGTCGATTGGGCGAAGGAATTACCTGGTCGAATCGGTGATGCCATATCAAACATGGCGAGTGCAGCAGTCGATGGCGCTAAAAGCATGATAAACTCAATGGCTGACAGCTTAGAAGAAGGTGTCAATTTTGTTATTGGCGGCTTGAATGATTTGCTTTCAGCGATTGGCTTGAGTGTAAGCATTGATGAGTTATCTATCCCTCGATTGGCAAGAGGGACAAATAGCCATCCTGGTGGACCAGCTATGGTCAACGACGGGCGTGGTCCGGAACTCATTAAAACGCCCGGTAACCACCCCGGATTTGTGAGTGGTCAAAACAGAGTTGTAAACCTACCACGTGGCAGTAAAGTTGCTTCTTATGAAAAATCTAACCGCATGATGGGCGGTAACCTACCTGCTTACTCCGGCGGCATCGGTAGTTGGGCGTCAAATGCTTGGGATAATGTCACCTCGTTCGGAAGCGACGTTTGGGATGGTATTACAGGTACAGCGTCTGCGGCATGGGATTTTCTCTCAGACGGTGCGAGTGCGGCGATAGATGGATTGTTTGATATGGTCGGCTTTGATATACCAGACGGGGACGATTTCCTCTCTGGTTTAGGTAGAGGGGTCATAGAACAAATCAAAGAAGGTTTGATCGGGTTCACCGATGCGCAAACAATGGCTTTTTCTGATTTTCAAGGAATTGATTTTGGTGATGCCTTCACTCGGACAAGCGGATACGGATGGCGTGTCCACCCAATCACAGGCGACAGACGCCACCATTCAGGTGTTGACTACGCCGCTCCGATGGGTACGCCGTATCCTGCACAGGCAAGCGGTCGTGTGGTCACATCTGGATGGGCTGGCGGTTTAGGTAATTTGGTAGAAATACAGTCGGGAAATATCTTGTACCGTTACGGTCACAACAGCAAAAACCTTGTCGGCGTCGGTGATGAAGTTAGTCGTGGCGACATGATTGCAGAGGTTGGAAGCACAGGTAACAGCACAGGTCCTCACGTCCACTTTGAAATTCATGAGGATGGAGAATCTCAGAATCCAGAAACATGGACGCCGCCAACGTCTGATCCGGGTGGTTCAGGCGTGCAAAGATGGCGCTCGGTGATCCAACAAGCATCCGCACGTATGAATGCAAACGCAAGTTCTTCTGATATCAGCGCTATATTGTCACAAATACAGCTAGAATCAGGCGGGAACGAAAAGGCTGTGCAATCACCTGGGGTCAACGATATAAACATGCGGATGGGTAACCCGGCGCAGGGTCTATTACAGTATATCCCGTCCACATTCGCCGCCTATTCCATGCCCGGACATAGCAACATTTTGTCCGGTTTTGACCAATTGCTTGCGTTTTTTAACAACAGCACGTGGCGACGAGATAACCCAGGAGGCACACGGGGATGGAGCCCCGAGGTGCGAGAAGGTTCGCCCGTGGCGGTATTGTCAACCAGGATCAAATGGCAAGAGTCGGCGAGCGTGGACCGGAAGCGATTATACCGTTGTCCGCTAATCGACGTGGACGTGCCCAGCAACTCCACAGCGATGTTGGTCGCATGATTGGTGCTGATGACAGTGGCGGAGAAACAAACATCACAGTCAACAACACCTATACCGATGCCAATCCTACGCCAAGTCAATTGGCACGAAAACAAAAACAGCAGTTACGACGCCTCGGAATGGAGTGGGGTTGATGAATACAACACTAACGATTACGAACGCACGTGGAGAGTCCATGACGTTTACAAGCGAGGATCGAAAATGTAAACTCATGGACTTTGAATCAGAGTTGGATGCGGAAGTGCAAACAGAAAAGGCTCCGTTTCAGCAGGGTGAAAGTTATGTGGATAGCTTGTTAGAAACTAAATCTATGACGATGGAGTTTCTTCTATTAAATAAGGATCAAATGGAACTTGAAAAATTGAAACGGAAAGCGTCGAAAATCATGAATCCCACACTGGGATTGTGTGAATTGAAATACGAAAATGACGGCGGTGTGTGGGTGATCAATGCCGCCCCCGAAACGGCGGTTAGCTACCCTACAGGTAGTGAAAACCGTGTCCCGGGATTACAGAGGGGAATGGTTGATTTTCTTGCACCTTCGCCGTTTTGGAAATCGACAGAAATAACCACAGAATCCATGGACTCCTTCCGGGGTCTTTTTATTTTGCCTATGACATTTCCAACGCAGTTTGGGATACAGGGATCATCTGTGGTGATTGACAATACAGGAGACGTTCCTTGCCCTGTGCAAGTGGAATTTCAAGGTCCTTCAGATCGCCCAGAGATACGAAATAATCGAACCGGTGAATATATCCGAATCGATGATGAGTTGGGCGAGGATGATGTTTTGACGATCGATACCACGCAGGGGCAAAAACATGTTCGTATTAATGGCAGAAACGTGATCAACTGGATAGACAGAGGGTCAACATTTTGGCAATTAGAACCCGGAGATAATGAGGTCGAATATTTAGCATATGCAGGTTCGGAAGATGCACAGGTGACAATTAGTTATCAGTTCAGGTATGTGGGGATATAGGAGGGTTTATGTGATGGAAGGTGAATTCCACGGCCTTGAAATTTATGGTCATGAAGGGATGACATATCTCAAGTTTACCCTTATTGAAAAAGATGGCGATCGTATAGATTTTGATGAAATGATGCGAATTGAAAACCCAGAGGATTTGTGACCTATTGCGTTCTGTAGAGACATTCATCAATGAAAAAGTAAAGAAAGATTAAGAAGCCTTCCGGGGCTTCTTTTTTATGTCGGAATATAGGAGTGATAAGCAGTGGTTGAAGTATATAGATTCTTTAATTCCACCGAAGGCGACGAGCGGCTATACGAAGCCGATGATTTCGGTCAATTCTTCCAAAACTTTTTAAGCAATGGCTTTTTTATGGGGCTGGGTGTATCCCCTGAAGGTGGAAACATGGACGTCATTGTGTCCGAAGGCAGCGCATTTATTGAAGGTTATGATTACGCAAACACAGATGATCTTACCCTCACTCATGACAGCGCCGACGCACAGTATGACCGGATTGACCGGATTGTGATTAGATTGGATAGACGACAAGAAGAACGAACAATCCATGCTGCTATCTTGAAAGGCACAGCAGAAGGTGATGTGGAAGCGCCGGAGTTAACCCGGGATGATTATATATGGGAATTGTCGATTGCACAGGTACTCATTGAAGCAGGAAAGTCGTTTATTGAGGATAGTCAGATTACGGATGAGCGTGGGGATCGTGATGTATGTGGTCGTGTAGAGCGCCCGGCGAAAATTAATGATCAGGTCCATTCGGTTGATATTAAACGTCCGACCACACGAGCGTATCAATACCACCATGAGGCATCGGCTTTTTATATCCATGGGGATAACCAATCCGAGATATTTCAGGAGTGGTTAGATAGTATAGGCATTGATCATTATTATGGCAGGGATTTAAGTGATTTGCGCATGTACGTAGAAACTTACGCAAGTCAGACCGATACAGGTATCCAAACGGTCACCATTTTTGATTGGGCGCATCAGCAAAATTATCAAATATACGGTAAATTCAATCGTGCCTCCAATAGATTAGGTGCTGATTTGACCTGGGGAAGTTGGCACGAAGAAGTTTTGGAAGCTGAGAGAGTAGAAAGCAGCGCCGGATCGTACTGTATTAGGTATACAAACGGACAACAAGTTTGTTACCACAGTGGTAGAAGCATCACAGGTGTTTCCAACTCGGTTGGTGCTTTATACCGAACACAAGCGCAGAATTGGGTAGTACCATCTCCTTTTCTTGAAGGATCGGGTGTTTATGTGAGTATAACCACAACGGGCAATAACAGGTGGGCGGCTGTTACAGGTGGTACAAGCGATGGGGAAACAATCCCTTATCGTGTCTTTTCTGCGGAAAGTGACCCTAGTGTTAATACAGATATCCGTATTAAAGCAGAAGGCAGGTGGCGTTAATGAAAGTCCTTTTAACTCCGAGACAACATAAAGATCGTATTGAATACGTGTTCACAGATGAAAGGACGGTCGTTGTTACGTATAACGGCGAATTTGAAGAAACGTTTGATCTAATCAATGATTTTGAACAACCGTACGAAGGCGACGATATGATAACCCGGAAAAGGTCTGAAGTATTGCCGATTAATCCTATCATATCTGTACGTTATGAAAACGATGAAAGGCATGTGGATGTCTTTCGTTATCACGGACCGAACCCTTCCGATGACGTTGTGTTTCCTGACTGGCAAGAGGTGAGATTCGGTGAAACCTATCCGTATCCTCTCTCCTAACTTTGTCCTGCAAGCAGAAATAGACCGTTATTCATCTTATCAGCGTACCAACCGCTGGCATTCACCGGGCGAGTTTGAATTACACGTCAATCGGCATATGCAGGGAGCTGATTTATTAAGAAAAGGTAACTATATCGTGACCATGGAACCGGAAACGGAGCAAACGAGCATTGAACGGGATGAGGATTTAAGCAGTGGTATGCTGGCTAACTTGGAGGTTACGTAGCTAGATTAAGGCATGAAGCTAAGCAAAGGAGAGTGACATGATGAGCGTACAACCGCAGCAAATGATGCAACAGTGGGCGGATATGAATGAGAAATTGCAGGAACAGATTGAGAAGCAGGGTGAGATTATTGACCGATTGGGTGAGCAACTGTCCACACAGGATGAAGCCGTGGCTGAGCGGTTGCAGGCGATTGAGGATAGGTTGGATGAGCCGATAGATACTCGACTAACTGGGCGAAATGTTGAATTGATAACAATAGCTGAACAGGTTGAAATTCGGGATGAAAATGTCCATCCATTCTCCTTTAATATACCTGCCGGTTTAAGTGATTTTGATATTATCTTTACTGATACGCACGCAACAAATACTGGCGGAAATAGGTATACATCGTTTGATCTTTACTTTTCAATATATAGACACTCAACTTGGGCGTTTGGTGATTTTAGCGTTTTTGCAGATGATGGCGATTTTTATAATTGGGTGACGCGGACATGGGATTTTTCTAATTTACGCAGACTTAGAACAAAATTACCAGCTAACACGGGGAGAGAAGGAGAAAACAGGAAAAGATTAACGTTAGAACAAATGCTACGGGCAGCAGACCATGAATTTTTTGTAAATCAATCTTTACAAGAAACGAGTTTTGCGGATGCGGATTTTCCGGTTGAGGATATGAAACGGTCTGTTTTGTCGAATGACAGAATGCACTTCAATGTTCAATTTGATGGACTTCCCGAGGAGGATGATATACAAGGGAGCATCTCCGTAATATTTAGGGGGTATTATTAAAATGAAAGAAGCTATTGATTGGGCACTTGAAAATATGAATAAAAAAGGCATTGACTCACCAAAACAGCACGGTTTTATTGATTTAGTGAGGCGCTATTTTAATGAGAATGGTATTGATCACGAGCCGATGAATTTCCAAGATGTTAAGAGGTATTTGCCGGATAAATACAAATGACGTTATTCAACTAACTCCCCAATCATTTGAGTTTTAATAACCACACGCCGAAAGGCGTTTTTATTTTGCTTTCAAGGAGGTGACACATGCTAACCCTAACCTACCAACCCGCCTGGGAAAATGACCAATCACAGGATGATGACCACGATATTCCGCTTGACCGCAATTATTACGAATTTCATGAGGTCTGGGATGATATTTTCGGCGACCATCACCGCCAATACGACACCTACGGCGAGCGACTCTCGCAAAATATCAATCTATCGCCTATCGTCAATTATGTTGACAGCGAAATTACATGGGAGTCAGACGAACCGGATGACACAAGCGTCACTGTCGAAGCTCGTGTCAATGGCGGTGATTGGCGGCAGATCAGAAATGGCGGCAAAATACCATTGCAATCCGGCACGGAAACAAACGGTATGAGGGTCTGCACAAGGCAGATGCTACGAACGTCAAACAACCGTGTCACGCCTGAATTAACTCGGTTTGAAATCAATATATACGGCGAACATGAGGTCTTGCGAATGAACGGCGATAAGGTTGGCATGATCCGTCACAGAGAAATTGAAATGGATGATACCGGTAAAGCATCCGAAGTGTGGACGACACAAGGACCTGATCTTAAAGGTATTGCAGAACAGAGAATTACTGTGCCGCCAGAAGGTAGGGCAGAAGATAGACTCCAAGCGCCAGCCGAAACAATTATGAAACAGTGGGTGGAAAACAATCTTGTCAATCCCACAGACAGTGATCGTGCTATTCCTAACATGCGTATTGCTCCTGATCAAGAACGGGGAGAGACAATCAATAGGGGGACACGATACAAGAATCTTGCAGAAGAATTGGAATCCATCTCTCAATTTACGGGATTAGGCTGGAATATATACGCTGACTTTGAAGAAAATGAACTGGTATTTGACGTGTATGAAGGTGTGGACAGGACAGCCGGGCAGGACGAGAATCCACGGGTGATATTCAGTCCTGAGTTTGACACCCTTGGTGAACTCCATTTTGTGGACAGTCAAACGGATTATAAAAACACAGCTTATGTTGCCGGCCAAGGTGAAGGGGAAGAACGGTTAGTTACTATTACGGGTGAAGGAACAGGCCTTGATCGTCATGAAATATTTATTGATGCCCGTGATGTCGGTGATGAAGATGACGACGGCAACGAGATTGATGAGGATGAACAGATAGATATCCTTCAAGAACGTGGGCAAGAAGAATTGTCGGAAACTGAAGTGGAACAGATGCTTGAAGGTGGCATCCTTACACACTCCACATTTCAGTATGAGAGGGATTACCGATTGGGCGATAAAGTTACCCTCCAAAAAGAAGGTTGGCATTTCATCCCGACGGTTACCGGCAGACCGTTATACAATGGCGAAACTTTTGCAACAGCCCACGATGATTTGTGGCTTGCAGAGAGTGATTTTATTGGCGATTTGCAGGAGTTGCTGGTTAAAGCAGACCGTGACATTGGCGACCACGGGATAGATCGTGTGTTTGGTCAAAATACTTTGGACGCTGTCAGGGATTTTCAGGAGCGGTACGGTATCAGCTATCACGGAGACTATGAATATGGCGTACCCACGGATGAAACCATAGCGGCACTTGAAGCTGTGGTCAATGGCGATGAAGCCAATATACCAAAACCTGGTTTAGCCATAGACACACCCATCACAGAGATCAAGGAAGTATTTGAACCAGGGACCACTGAACTGGAAGCTGTATTCGGGAAGGAAATGCCTAACTTGATATCTAAAGTAAAACGTGAAATATCGCAAATTGGTAACGAAATAAGGCGTTAGGAGGCATACGGTGGATGGCGAAAATAACAAAGCTATGGCTGAAGTGCGTGAATGGCTGACACGCATTGATACGAAGCAAGAACACATCATCCAATTGCTAGAAGATAGCCGAGCAAGGGCAGATGATGCGTACGAAAAAGCAGACAAGGCAGAAGATGATGCGCAAGAAGCACTAAGAACTGTCTACGCTCACCAAAAGGAGTACTACAAGCGACTTGATCGGGACGACGCAAACCGGAAATTTACAATTAAAACGGCAGTAGGATTAATCGGGACGGTGGTGACCATCCTGATTTTTTTAACGCCAATTTTGATTAGTTATTACACGCCTTAAAGGAGAGATTTAAATGCCAGTCGTCGAACTGAACAGTACAGCAAGTCAACGTATCACAATGCCGCCCGAGGGTAAGCAGGCGGACGTGATCAAAGCGCCTGCTGAAACGGTTATGAAGCATCTGGTTCGGAGGAACCTTGTCGAAGCAACTGAACCAGGTAGAAACATTGCTGACCTTATTATTGCTCCTGATAAGGGTCGTGGTCCGGTGGTAGAGGTGACCACAAGATACAGAAATTTAGAGGATGAATTAAACGAGCTGTTAATGCGCTCGGGGTTATCGTGGTCATTTTATGAGTATAGAGAAGGAACGGTATTCGAAGTAAAAAGCATAAGGGAGGAAGCATAAATGGAATTTATCACAGAAAGTTTAATGGAATCCGTTTTTACGATCGTGGGTGTACTGATCGCCGCAATCGTTTCTTATTTAGCGCCGAAAGCTAAGCGGCTAATTGCCATTGCATCCGATGCTGACAATCTAGGGATCATCGACGCTATCACGGATTGGGCGGTTGAGTATGTGGAAGAAGAATTCCAAGGTAAGGAAGGGAAGGAAAAGTTTAACCAAGCGGCAACCGCAGCAGCTCAATTGCTGAACAATTATGGTATTGAGGTGTCAGACGAATTGATTAAAACATCCATTCAAAAAGGATACAACAACCTAGTTGCTGATGGCAAAGAGAAGAAAAAGCAACCTCATAACGGCGAGTTAGAGCAAGGGTAATAGCCTTTGCTCTTTTTAATCTTATAAAGGAGTGATCAATAATGAGTGAAATTAATTATCCTAACCTACGCTGGAACGGCAGTTTGACAAGCCTCAATCCTAGTAATATTAGAGGCACAGCCATACATCACTTGGCACACCCTTCTTGGGGATTGATGGATACTCACACTTATCACCGTGACACGCTGGGTTGGGCGGGTATTGGATATAATTACCTGATACTAAGAAGCGGCACAATTTACGAAGGTCGTGGAGATCATGTAGGCGCTCATGCAAGCGGGTATAATAGCACGTATATTGGCGTGGCGCTTACTGGTGACTTTGAAACAGGTAGCCAAACACCAACCAGTGATCAGATGGATTCGCTTTATTGGCTTATTCCAGAATTAAAAAAGACGTACCCCAACGCTGACAACATTGTCGGTCATTATGATTTGGGGCAGACAAGCTGCCCGGGCAGACGTTTTCCTATGTCTGAATTTAAGCGGAATGTTGGTAGCGGCGGATCAGGCGGTAGCGCACCACGATACGGAGATAACAACGAATCCTTTGCCAACTACCACAGTGATTGGTGGGGGCGAGATGACGAGACAGTAAAGACAATACAACGATTGTTGCAATTGGTCGATGAGCTTCCGTCCGGTTCGGCAGACAGCATATTTGGTCAGCAAACACTAGACGCTGTACGATCATTCCAGGATAAGCACAGCCTTTCTCAAAGTGGTGCTAACTTTTATGGCGTACCTGGACCAGCTACCCTCGAAAAACTTGCAGAAGAAGGAAACACCACAGCAGCTATGCCCGGTGATGTAGTGAGGATGATAAGAAGCTTCAACTATCGCAGTCGCGCCAATTGGGCCGACGATGCTATTGCCGGCACAGTCAGCGAGGGTGAAGCGTTTACGGTTGTGCGACGGGCGATCATGAGCCATACTGGCGATTTGTATGAAATCAAGTCAGGAAACTATATAAGCGTGCTCCCGAGCCATGTGGAAGTTGTTAAACAATCATGATATAATGCAATCAACAGAACCCGCCACGCCTCTCATTTGAAGCGGAAGTGGCGGGTCGTTCATTTTAGAGGTTAGGCTACCTCTAGTCGTGCCGGGGCAGTGGGAGCCTCGGTTTTTCATTCATCGTTTACATTCATTTCACGAAACATGCCTTCAATTTTCATCATTATCCCCGCCCATTCGTCAGTTGAAAAGATTTGCTCCAACACTTCTTTTTTCTGCTCGTCTGTAACTTCAAAATCTAAATTTTGCGCCACATCGTTGATTGTGTCTTTCATAAGTTCTAAGCTTTGTTCCATTTCAATCAACCTTTCGGGCGTTTGCCCAGTTAAATATTTAGATCCCCTTTAATTTTATAAGCCCTTTGCCTTTTGCGCGGGCGATCCCAGTCATAATAACGCAGATCAAATTCCAATATTCCCACAATATATTCAGATGAATTTTTAACGGTTAGTTGATTATCACTAGTTTTTTCAGCATATAACCCTTTATCGTACTTATGCTGTAACACGTTATTTACATCCTTGATCATATCGGCATCGCGAAGTCTCTCTGGCGGTTTATCACCGCCCATTATATTTACCGTGTACTCAAACTTCATTGAAATATCCTCCCTAAAGGAGCGCCTCGGTTTCATTCATAAAATGCTTCTTTGAGTGCTTGTTCAAAACTACCACACTTTTCGCATATTGTCTCTACATCCGGCAAAGCTGCAATAAAAAGATCAAGTTCAATAAATATATACCGCAACCGTTCATACGTTTCTTGATTGATAGGATCGTCCAGTTCCTCGCTTGCTAATCGTAAAGCATTTAAACAGTCATCTTTTGTGTAATTTATTGCGGTCACTCCTCTCTAAAAACGGAGAATGGTGAATTAATTGACTGTCTATTTATCGTACATTTTACTATATATGCAAAGATAAAGTCACACTAAAGCAAAAAACACGAGCCGTAGCCCGTGTAAAAAAATCATCTATTTAATATTTCATAGACGATTCAAGTACATCTAAAAACTCATCAAAAGTTTCAACCTCATTAATTTTATCTTCATCAACCGGCAGAAGATGAGTTATACCTTTCGCCTCATTAAGTAATTCTTTGTTCTGATCGTTAATGAAAATACCTCCATAACGACCCTTCTTGATACGCAGACAATACCAATTGTAGGATAATTATGTAAATGTGACAAGTGCTATAAAAAAACACGAGCCGAAGCCCGCGCTGTTTATAAAATTAATCGTTGTTCAAATCTCGACGTTGGATTTCGCTTTCTAAATGCATGAGAAAGTCTTTATTTAAGTTTAGCTTTTTTGCTTTCTCGTAAGCTTCTGCTAGCAATTCATCAGATAAGGCTTTGAGGGTATTCATGTTCACCTGCTTATAATCTATTGGATTTCTCTTTTGCATATTTTTCAGTGAGCCATTCTAGGAATTCTTTTTCATCATCTGATAAACCTCGTCTAAGACCATCTTCGAATTCACGTTCTAAATTAACGTATATAGATGTTTCGAAGTCTTTGATCAAATTCCTATAAACCCCCTATCCCGAGCTTATTTGTAGTATACCATAACTTAATTTTCACACAACAAAAAACACGAGCGTTGGCCCGTATTAAAAGGGAGTTGTTTTTTGTATAAATAGGCACATGCATTACATACAAAATACAACCTTACATAAAGTACTACATACCCCATTGAGAATAGAAGTGTTTTCAGCGCTTTCTAACTGATCAATGGTATCAGGCAGTTCCCCTATCGCATTCCCTCGGATTTTGTCCGGGGGTTTTTTACATACTCACAAAAACACGAGCCGGAGCCCGTGTTTAGTCGAGTGCTTGATTTTCCATCTGCCTAAATGTTTCGGCGTTTATCGATAACATTTCCATGTCGTGCGTTAGCGCATCATAATCCATGTTTTCTGGGTCGTAATCCAATTCATCTGATATGTTTTGAGCATGTTCACTGAGCGTTTCAGTATTGTTTACGTAAGCATCATGAAAGTCTTCATGTTCCTCCGGTATGTCTCCGTCATAGTCTCTGGCTTGGTCGTGCCAATTGGTGATGTGGGCTAAATCTTCCTGCATTTCCTCGACCCATAAGTCATCTTCGAATGCGCCTTCCTGCATAGTCATACCCACTAAAGACAAAGCGTTGTCCATATAATCGTAGTTTTCTTGTATGAATTCTTTATATTCCTCTGTAGATGATTCATTATCCCCGCCTGTAAATGTAATCTCAAACTCAGCCCTCAAATTATGTCTATAACCATCTTCAGCTTCTTCCTGATTGTAATAACTGGAACTAGAATAAATGTTCTCGCCTGTTTCACCATAGATATTTTGTATATCTTCGCTTTGCACGGAAGGTTCAAAAAGGACGATCATTTCAGCTTGCGACCATGCAGTTTGATCTAAAGCAGGGAAATCAGAAATATCTATTTCCTCGCTTAAATTGGAGTTTGTAACTTCAATTTCTCCGGTTGAAAAATCGTCAATATCTTCACCGATAATATCATAATGAAGAACCGAACCTTCGGCTAGGTTTGTATTAATGTCGAGTTGTATGATGTCATCGCCCATTTCTGCATCGACACTCATTTCAACCTCTTGGTTTCCTTCGTATTCTTCCGTTTCTGTGGACGAAGACGCATCCACACTTTCGTCTTCATCCCCGTCGTCCGCAACTTCTTCACCGTCATCAACAAATGCTCCAAATATCCCCATTACCAGGATGATGGCTCCCCAAAATGTCCACCGTTTATAAATCGGCTTTTTTTGTTTTTCTTCCGCCATATTAACCCCTCTTTATTTCTTTTTCTTCTTTTTCTTATCCTGCATCCACTCAGGTTTATTCGTCCATTCAATGCGGAAGTGGTTTTTACAAGCGCTACACTTTCCGTTTTCAGTTATGAAGTTAGATGCATATTTTGCGCTCTCTTTCCCGCATGCAGGGCAGTCAACACCGACGATTGGTATAGCTAAAACAAAGAACAGGGCGCTTGTTATAACCATTCCGATTCCCGGTATTATCCCGAGGATTGTAAATATGAGAAATAACCCAGCGATTAAAATAGCAGCACCGGTTGTACCTAAAATAATCCCTTTCGGTAATGTCCACAGATAAAATGTTTTCTTACCCGGTCTTTTTCCTTCGGCGTATGCAATGTTTGGGTTTGGTTGTGTTGCTTGATCTTCCATGTGATTCCTCCTTTTCCTATTATATATCTACGTATATAGTACTACAAATTGCATATTGTTGGTAGTCTAAAGTTATGCGTATAATAAATTAAACTGTCTTAAAAATGAGGAGCGATTCAAGTGCGCAAAGTACGAGGCGTCAAAAAAGTTGCTGAATATCTAGAATCTATAAACTGCCCAATCAGTATATCCACGATTCAACGTTACATGCGAGAAGGCGATTTTCCTTATTCCAAACCGACCGAAAGAATTGTGATTTTTGATTTAGACGAAATCGACAAGTGGTTAGGGGAGTGAATCTTTACACTTAAAACTTTTTTACACATATTTTACACACGGTTAAAGTAAAACCCTAATTAGAAGCGGGTTTCTTTCATTATATAGAAGCCTCTCTGAAACGTTTTCACGTTAAATGAGGGTAAGATAAAAATTGATTTAAATCCCTGGAATGTTGTCATATCAGCGTTCTTAGGGATTTTCTTTGTGTGGAGAATACGGCAAGAAACAGCAGGATTTCATTTTGTTTTACACAAAATTTACACAAGCATACTGTTAAACACCTCCACGCTTCTTTGCTCATCCCTCTCCTCCATTTCTTTTATCAGGTGTGAATACGTGTTTAACGTGGTATCGATGTCAGCGTGCCCCAGCCTACGTGATATATATTGTATGGATACATCTTTGTACAACAGTACGCTGGCATGCGTGTGCCTTAATCCATGTACAGTTATACGTTGTGCTTTTAATTCATCCAACATGCCAACCAGCACATTATTCGCCGTCCCGTTGTTTATGACTTTATATTTTGACGAAGGACTGTAAAAAACAAGTTGATAAATGTTTTCTGGTGTGTTTTTAAATAGCTGTTTAAATCGCCTCATTGTTTCATGATCAATTTTTATTTTGCGTACAGATGCTTCGTTTTTTGTCTCGCCGAAACCATCTTGCATATTTTTCTTATAACCCCATGATTTGTTTATGTTGATTATACCGTTAAAAAAATCGAAATCGTTTCTTTGCAAACCAACAATCTCCCCGAACCTCATTCCCGATGTCAGCGCAAGCAAAAGCAAGTAGTGCGTTGTCGATCTGTCCAACCTGTCATAAATCATTTGCAACAATTGCTTGCTTTCATCGTATCCCAGATGTTTGTCCGATGCTTTTTTAGATGGCGTACCAGTGTAAACCACATCCCTCGTAAAATCAACACGTATGATCCCTTCGTCAATGGCATCTTTGATACAAGCCCGTATGTGCGAATTTAACTTTTGGGCCGACGTTTTGGCGTGGTTTTTTCCGTAGTTATTCAAAAAATCTTGGTACGCATTCCTTGTTATACTTTGAAGCGGCTCATCTCCAAAATAACGCTTTACCGCTCCGAGCGAATCCATATACTTTTGTAGCGTGATGCTTTCGATATCTGTCTTAAATCTCTTTATCCAATTCTCTAAATACTCATCAAACGGTACAGGTTGGAGTTGAGGTGCAACCCCCTTCCTCATTTCAGTTTCGACTTCCGCAGCAGCCGCCTGCGCTTCTTTCTTGGTGCGGAAACCACTCTTTCGGATCGGCTTAGGTTTTGCGCTAATGGTGTATTGCCACGTTTTACCACGCTTTTGGAAACTAGCCATTTTTCACCCCTCCTTTATAGAATATACTCATTGATCAAATCTTCCGGAATATTATATTCGTGCAAAGCTTCGCTGATTGTTGTGTTTTCTACTTCCAATCGTTCTGCAAGCAGGTTTACAGCAAAGAGATTCGCTTCTTTCTCTATTCTGTCTGTGGAAAATAGCGTATTACGTCGCAAAAAAGGTGTGCTTGCGTCCGTATGTAAAACTGAATGCCCGAGTTCATGAGCACAAATAAACAGCCTTTCTTTCTCACTTACTTGCTCATTGATATGAATGCTTTTCATTCTAAACTGCTTCGTATAAAAACCAAGTATGCTGCCTAAAGGTCTGTTCAAAACCGTGATATTTAAACTGTCAGCGATTTCAAAAGGGCAGCTTGTTTCATATTTTCTTTTTAATTGATTGACTTTCCCCTTGATCATCTTGTTCACTCCTTTACTTGCGGTATTTATAGGGGGTGAACTTTTGTTTTGCCATTTCTTAGCGATACGCATGGAATACTCCAATGATTGGATTAACATTTCACGATCCTCTTCGTTCATATCACCCATTTCTTTCCCGTCAAACGCGGCATATCCATCATTACTTAAGCCGTCGATCATTTTTTGTAGTTCTTTTTGTATGTCTTGTTCGTCCTTATTCGTAAGCTCTGGTAGATCCACTGTATTATTTTCAGCCATTTCTTGAAGTTCATCCGTGGTGATGTTCAAAGCTTTACATACCTTCATGACATTATCGACAGAGGCATTACCGATTCCTCGTTGTAGCATAGATCGCAATGTTGTATATGGTAAGCCTGCTTTTTCCGCAAAAGCTTTTGTGCTTAGCTCAGTTTCTCCGATTAGTTTCTTAACTATTTCAGTTCGTTTGTCGGGTTGCATATCGATACCTCCAATTTATACGAAAAACCGTATCCCTACATATTATTATATACTATTCTGCGCATTTGTAAACACCTTATGCACGAAATTTCATATTTATTTTCTATTTTCCTGTTGACATAACACGAAATTGAGTATATTATTTGGTCATGATACGAAATTGAGTATATCAAATTAATAAAGGAAGTGGGTGTAAACATGCTCAGAAATCTACGTGCGGAATTAGCGCGTCGCAGTATTCTAGTTAAGGATGTTGCGGAGCTTTTAAATGTTCGTGCTGCAACTGTGTCCGACAAAATCAACGGATATTATGACTTTACGTATGATGAAGCTTATCTAGTTAAGCGCACATATTTTCCAGATATAAACATCGAATATCTGTTTGAAAAGTCCACGGAGAATGCCAGAAAGGAGGCGGTGAAATGACCGCCCAGCAACAATTAGATGTGAATTTGTCCATTTCGATCCCGGAAGATAAGGTGCTTGTTTCAAAAGTTGAGTTGCAGACTTTGAAAGAGCAGCAACTATCCGGAGTCTACTGGAGCATGAAAGAGTTTGAAGAACGGACAGGAAAAAAACAAGAATGGCTAAAAGAAAACATTCTTTACCGTCCTAAATTCAAAAAGGAACTTGAAGGATTCGTTTACTATCCACAGTCACAAGGGCAAACATGGAGTTTTCAGGCTAAAGAAATGGCGGCGTTCTTGGATAAGAATTTTAATCAAATATTTAACGGGGACTGAAAGGAGCGAGCGCATGAACGAACTAATCGCAACACAAGAAAGCGAAAGCGGAGATATTTTAGTTAGTGGTCGAGAACTGCATGAGTTTTTGGAGGTGAACAGCAACTACACAACATGGTTTAACCGAATGACTGGTTACGGTTTTGAGGAAGGGTCTGACTTTATTCCAATTATGGAAGAAAGTCGAGGTGGCAGGCCTTCGCAAGACCACCACCTAAAACTAGACATGGCAAAAGAAATATCCATGCTTCAACGAACCGACAAAGGTAAACAGGCTCGCCAGTACTTTTTGCAACTAGAAAAACTATGGAACAGCCCAGAAGCAGTTATGAGACGAGCGTTACAATACGCTGACCAAAAAGTGACCGAACTCGAACAGAAAATGCAGCTAGACAAACCCAAAGTTATGTTCGCCGACGCCGTCGAAACATCAACATCTAGCGTCCTTGTCGGGGAGTTATCAAAAGTCCTCAAACAAAACGGGGTCGAGATTGGTCAAAATCGCCTTTTCAAATGGCTTAGAGGAAATGGATACCTCATTAAGCAAAACGGCGAATCTTACAATCTACCGACTCAGCGGAGCATGGACAAAGAATTATTTGAGATTAAGAAACGGACCATTAATAACCCAGACGGGTCTATACGAACAACACGAACACCGAAGGTTACCGGGAAAGGGCAGGTCTATTTTGTGAATAAGTTTCTGGAGGACCAACCCCATGCAACCTAAACCCACAACCATCCTGCACCTATTCTATTGTTCTATCATCGGTTGCATGGTATTAGCGGCGATATTCTAAAGGGAGGTGAATCAACATGCCAATAAACGCAGAAAACTGGATTAGTCGAGTTATTGAAAATAAAGAGAATATCACAAACGTGATCGCTGAAAAAGAGACAAAAAGTAAACCAAATCATGAAACAGGTTGGATGGATACGGACACGACAGGCAGACAATGGATCACATTTGAGATTGTAAAGAAGCGATAAACATGTTTGGAGATATGGCAGAAAGCTCATCGGATCGATTGCAAAACAAAGTGTCTCAGATGGAAAGGCTAGCTGAATTGGCAAAACAACACAGGCCAATCATGGGCATCGGCGGCGACAAACTTGCTTACATGCAAACAATGTCCGCTTATAACAGACTGGCAGAGTCGATTGAAAAGGAGAGGGAGGAGGACGAATAAATGAACATTGAAAAACCGGTGCTTACGAGGGAGCAGGCGGAGAGGTTGGAAGAAAGGCTCGCAGGAAGGGAAGAAGTATTTGAATACGATGATCTAGTGATAGCACATGCGCTAGATTCATGGCTTTATCCAAAAAACGCCTGTTTCAACGATCTATCAATCAAAGACTTCGCTACTGCTGTTTATTACGGATACGAAGTCGAGCAAACGCCGGAGGAAGCAGCCAAACAGTATTTCGACTGCCTAAATCCCAGGCAAAGGTTTTCCGCAAGAAATATATTAGACATCCTCGACATCAAAATCGAAGGCATTAATAAGGAGGACCCAAAATGCAACGAATCTTAAGCGATCTCAGCGAAGATGTAGAACTCATGAGCAGTGATGCGATGTTGTCCGTGAAAGTCGAGCATTTAGAGCGGATGCTTAGTTACATCCATGAATTACGAGCAGAAGGGGTGGTTTTGTGAGTTATAAAGTAGCGGTGATGGAAACTGCGAGGGAATTGGATTATGTGTGGGGCGAACTTCAAAGTGCTGGTTGCATCGGGGTTAGTCGAAACTTCTTAACCGGACAAATGGAAATTCAGATGCGTGAAGATGCGTTTTTTCAACTGTTTTCAAAGTATGAAATAGAACCATGGGAACATGAGGGAAGTGAAAATGAGTATCATGTAAAAGCTTTGAACGGTGATCTCATTTTCTTCACGCTCCTAACCGAATCCGAATACCAGTATTACGTACAAAACGCCGACCAAGCGGCAACTTGATCGGCAGAAAAACAATATTTAGTTGTGGACATTGTAACACAGGTGGTGAGGGATTGGAATATAAAATTATACAGAGCGGTAGCAAAGGTAATTGCGTGATTATAGATGATGTAATGGTGGATTGTGGTGTGGGAATGAAGGCGATCAAAGAACACCTTTACGACGTTAAATATTTGCTGTTGACCCACACGCATAGTGACCATATGAAAAGACCCACGTTAGCGGGTATTAGAACGTTCTTTCCGAAAATACAAATTCTAGGAAACTATGAAGTACACCAATACTTTCCTGTAGATACCATTGTCAACGCTGGGTTTGATGTTGTGACAGACGACTACACGTTTCTTCCGTTTGAGTGTGAGCATCCGGTTTTGACGTATGGGTTTACATGGACAAGCAAGGATAACGAAAAGCTTATTTACGCTACCGACACTGCCAGTATGAGCGACGCTCCAAAAGGTCCCTATGATTGGGTGTTTCTAGAGTCCAACTACGATCCCAAAAAGATTGAGCAGGTCAAAAACAACTGGTCAGGTCGATATAACCCGTATTTGTCGGCAACAATGACACATTTGAGTACGAAACAGTGTAAGGAATTTTACTTTATGAACCGAAGGGACAAGGATTCAAAACTGATAGAGCTTCACAAGTCCAGTCGGTTTTATTAGGAGGGGATCACATGGAAGAACAACAACTAACCATTGATGTAAGTAGCATTCAAGTTCAACCCGGAAATGTAACCTTCGATGGTTATGAAAATCTGAAAGACGAAGCGCTATATCTAGCTAAACAGATTGAGGTTTTGAAGGTCGACGAGGAAAATATCAAAACATCTAAAAAGATGCTGGCAACGATAAACAGCCGTGTGAAAGAACTTGAAGATAAGCGCATCTCCATCAAAAAACAGATGCTTGAGCCTTATAACGAGTTTGAAAAACAGGTTAAAGAGATTGTCAAGATTGTCAAAGAAGCGGATGAAACGGTCAGGGGTCAGGTTAGACAGCTTGAGGAAGAAGAAAGGCAAAGTAAACGTGAGCAGATTGAAATCCTTTGGGATAAGCGTATTGGACAATACCAATTTAAAGACTTCTTCCGGTTTGAGGATTTTCTACAAGCAAAACACCTCAATAAGTCAACATCCTTAAACACAGTCGAGAAGGAACTTGTCGATTGGTTAGAACAGCGGGATCAAGAAATTAAACACCTTCAGACACTGGACAATAAGGACGAAATCCTTGCTGAGTACAAGCAATCTATGAATCTAGTTGATTCGATCAATACGGTCCAGAACCGTCACAAGGAAAAGGAACAGGTTAGTCAGCAGATGGACAAGGGGAGTAAGAGTAAGTCTTACATGATTGTATTCAGTAATGAGGCAGAATATGAGTTTGCAAAAATGCTCCTTAACGAGAAGGAATTAAACTTTGAAACAAAGGTGGATGAATAACATGGGTGAACAAATATTAGAGCAATTGGAATTGGTAGACGTAGAAAACGACGGTAACAAAGCGGTGCTTACATTTTTAGATGAGGACAACGGCGAAATCCGGGAAGTCAATTTTAACAAACAATCGTTCGATCAGGATAAAGGAAAATTTGTTGATGATCCTGACAAAGCCGAAAAGGTTGAGGAATGGAGTCAAGAATATTTTAACCTTCCTTTTGATCAACTGGGACAAGCTGTCGGGGATCGTAAAGATGTTTACGCCTACGACCGGTTTAACGCTCTCTGGCCTGTGAAAATGATCAGCAAATTTTCCAAGGACGATGAGGGTCAGATTTTTGAAACGGAAGTCACAAAGGTACATGACGACGGTAAAGCGATGCATATTGAATTTGAGTACGAAGGCGACACTTACGAAAGTAAGATGACTTATGCGGATTACTTGGAAGCTAAAAAACAATGGTTCGTTAATCCACAAAAGCAGAAAAAGCAATACGCGAAGTTTGAAGATAAGTTTGGGATTTCTCCGGATAACATGGAGGAATTAGAAGGTAAATCGATCATGGTGGAAGTCAAGGTCGCTTTTGGTAAGTTCCCTTATGCAGAGATCAAACCGTTTGCTAAGAAAAAGAAATAAGGTAGGGGTTCTTCCCCTCCTTTCTCTTCAAAGGAAGGTGAGACAGTGACAGACAATCTATTGTTCTACGACGTGGAAGTGTTTAAACATGACAGCATGGTTGTTTTCAAAGACATTAACAAAGCCACTATACGCACATTTCTTAATGGCTTTTCCCAATTAGGTGAATTCATTCAAGACAAGGTGTTAGTGGGTTTCAACAACTATGGTTATGATGATGTGATTTTATATGAAATGACCAAGAATGTTCCTCAATCAAAAATCAAAAAAACCAACGACGACATTATAGGCGGAGATCGAAAACGAACAAACCAACTCCCTTGTAAAACTTATGATTGTTTCCAGCAAATTGATGTCAGCCGTCCAAGTCTGAAAAAAATTGAAGCCAACATGGGACGTGCTATTTACGAATCTCAAATACCGTTTGATATCGACAGGAAATTAACTGACGAAGAACTGGAAGAGACATTGAACTATTGTGCCTATGACGTTGAACAGACGATTGATGTTTATAAGCAGCGCGTGAACAGTTATTTCAAACCCAAGGAATATCTTGTCAGTATGTTGGATAAGTCTTTCCCGGATAACGCATATAAGTGGAACACAACGACTATCTCTTCAAATATCTTGGTAGACAAGTCTCTTACAAAATGGGCTTGGTTGGAAGTGCCGGAACATATCCTAAACCTTGCTCCTGCTGAGGTTGTCGATATGTGGAAAACCAAAGACAAGGGTAAGAAAGTTACGCATGAGTTCGACAACAAAATTGAATGGGGCTTCGGGGGTTGCATGGGGTACACCATTCCATCAAAGAAGCGGATAACGTAAAACTTCTGGATGTTGGTTCACTGTATCCCAGTATCATCAAAAATCTAACCCACAAAAAAAGTGCTTGAGGACGGTACACGCAAATACATCCAAATGATTCAAGACCGCATGGAAGCGAAAGAAAACGGCGATAAAGAAAGATCGGACGCTCTAAAGCTGATTTTAAACAGTGTATATGGAAACTTGAAAAATAAGTATAGCGATCTGCTAAACCCGAACGCTTCTAAGACCATTTGTGCCTACGGTCAGTGTATTTTGTATGAATTATGCCGGAGACTTTCACACCATGCAACGATCATTAATATTAACACAGATGGTGTGGCGTTTGTTCCCCATAATAACGAGTTCCATAGAATATGGAAAGATTGGGAACAGGAGTTTAACTTTACCCTAGAATTGGATGAGTTTGACAAATGGTTTCAAAGGGATGTTAACAACTATATCGCTGTGGGAAAAGATGGAAGCATTAAAACCAAAGGTGGGGACACGAACAGATACGGCGGGAACAGGTTCTTTCAAAACAACAGCGCTAGAATATTGGACATTTGCCTTGTTGATTATCTTGTTTATGGTAAGGACATTATTGACAACCTACAAGAACATTTAGATAAACCGATGTTGTTCCAATATGTACTCCAAGCTGGTTCAACTTACCAAGGAACTTTTGACGATAAGGGTAATCAGTATAACAAAGTGAATCGGGTTTTCCCAACGTTTCCGGGGAAAGGAACCACTCTATACAAAAAGAGGGAAGACGGAGGTTTGGTTATGTTCCCCGATATGTCAAACGACATGTATTTGTTTAATGGGGAATTAACCGAGTTCCACGATTTTAAAAAGATCATTAACATTGATCACTATTACCAAATCGTGTTGAAACGTCTGGAACGCTGGGGCTAATGAAAATTAAGAAGGAGTATGTATATGTATGTCGAGTTTAAAGCAGGTGAAAAACATGCCGCCAAAGGTGCTGATATAGCAGAGACTCATGACGCTTTCCAAGATGCTGGATACATCCTAACAACGGATGACCTTGTTGTTGACATTGACGATTTACCAAAAGAGACTATCCAAAATATATTAGACATCTTTAACATCCGAACAGAAAGGGTCTGGACGACAAGGGGTGTCCATCTCTACTTTAAAAAGCCCGACGGTTTTAAAGGTGCTTCAAAGGTTATTCCACTAGGGTTTAACGTGGAGTTTAAACATAACAAAAACACCTACGCAACAGCCGTCAAACAAAATGGAGAGGAGCGTCTAATAGAGAACCCAGGAATTAGAGAAGACTTACCCTCCATTTTGCATACAAGGAAAACATTACAGAACTTACAAGGGTTATCCGACGGTGATGGTAGGAATAACGCCATGTTCAACCATCGGGTCAAGATACAGGGTTTGGTGGACAACTGGGAGCAAGTCTTACGTTTCATCAACAATCACATTTTCGCCGATCCATTGAGTGACCAAGAATTTCAGACGTTGGCTAGGGATGACATTCCCGTGGACAAGAAGGACATGAAAGAGCCTGATTATGCTAATTTGATCATGCGTAAGTACAACGTAGTGATGTTTACAAATAACCTCTATTTCCGTTTAAACGATGAATATACAAATGATGAGCACAGGCTTAGACGAATGGTGGCAAATGAGGTAGGGGCTGTAAAAACAACATTTATGGACGAGGTGATTAAGCAGATGCGTTATACGGCTCCGCTTATTGAGGATGATAAGGCGTTTGATATTAAATTTTCCAACGGTATTTTAAGAAATGGTAAGTTCATCCCTATTGACTTCAAAGAGTTTACGCCCTATTACGTCAAGATCCCGTACACCCCGGATGCCGAGCCTGTCAAAGAAGTGGACGACTACCTATACATGCTGACAGAAGGCGATGAACAATATAAAAACCTAGTGTTAGAAGTTTTAGGACATACTCTCGTTACGGATAAAGAGTTTAAAAGGTTGTTGGCCAAGTTTTTTGTGTTCGTTGGCAGCGGCGGGAACGGTAAGGGAACGTTGCTGGAAATCATAAGGAACATTTTAGGTAGGGATAACTGTTCGTCACTAAGTATTAAAGACATGGCTGATGAAAGGTATCTTTACAACATTAAAGGTAATTTGGCCAACTTGGGTGATGACATTGAAGACGAGCCTATTAATAACGAGCGGATCAAAATATTGAAGAACATCAGCACATGTGACGACATTAGTATCCGTGCGATGAGGGAGAACTCTGAAACAGTTTCGATTACAACGTCATTAATATTTACCTCAAATCATCTCCTTAAATCGTGGGAAAAAGGGGATGCATATAAGAGGCGTATATTATGGCTCCCGATGTATACAAAACCGACCAATAAGGACCCAAAGTTTATCACCAAGATTACAACGGACAAAGCGCTAGAATATTGGGTGAAATTGGTTGTTGAAGGTTATTTCAGGCTTTATGAAAATAACGGGTTTACCCATTCAGACAAGGTTGAACAGTTCAACCAGGAGTATCACTATGAGAACGATTCTATACAACAATATTTGGAGTTGGTCGAACAAGACGATTTTATTAATCAGCCCGTGGCAGACGCTTTTAAAGTGTATGAGGAATGGTGTGAGGATAACCTGATTAAACCTAGGAGTACAAGGGCGTTTTCCAAAGATATAAAGGAAAAATATAATTTAACAGCTAAACAAAGGAAGGTTAACGGTAGGAATAAGAAGACGTTTTTACTTTCTGAATCTGAAATAAAACCATAACAAAGGTAGGTTTGCAAATGTTCATAGAAGTGACGAGCAAAACAAACGGGGAGAAGATCATGGTTAACCTCCATAATGTTGAACAAATAAAAAGTCATACTGGTCATGATTGTATTATGTATTTCGGCCAAGGTAACCATTCAAAGGTGATTATCGAGGAAAATTATGACTGGATCAAAAGTTTATTACGTACAAAAGGGATCATCTTTTAACAATAAGTATTACTTTATTTCGGTTACCCTAGTTACCTCTTGGTTACTATTTCGGTTACCTAGTCAAAGTACTGTCGAATTAGTATTTACTCGGTTAAGGTAACCGAGTAACCGAAATATAACACTATTAGAATATAAGAATAAAAAGTAAGTGTTTAAAGACTTACTCTGTAAAACGTAAATGGAATGGGTTTTGAACGGTTACGGATACCTACCAATCATGAACCCTGTTGTGATAAGGATTTGGATGGGTAACCAATTATAAAACTTGAACGAATGAAGGAGCAATAACATGCCAAAAACAAGCCAAATGCACACCCTGCAAATAAGAATCACACGCTGCACATTGCAAGAAGCTTATGCGTCAATTCTGGAAAATGAAAAACGAGGCTATCAGCAAGTGGGGGATATTGGAGAGACCAGAGATCAAAATGGTGCTCCCCGGTATATTGTGACGATGAGGAAGGTGGCGGAGGAATGAACCTAACCAAACTATTTGAAACGCAGAAAGCATTAGATGATCGCATCATTGAAAAACATGGTTTGCAGGACATGGACAGACTCCCTATTTAATTATAGCACTCCAAGTGGAATTGGGCGAGTGCGCCAACGAGCATAGAGGATTCAAATATTGGTCGGAGGATCAGGAACCGAGAAATAAAGTTTTTACAATGAACCCCGGAGAAAACGATCAGGAAGCACCTTTAGGCGGATATAAAAACCCACTCCTCGAAGAACGTGGACTGCCTGCATTTTATCCTATCTATTGGCTTGGAACTGAACATCACAGAAAAACAACCGTTGAAGCCGAAGTTTCCAAATAACGATGTCACAAAGCAATTTATTTACGTGATGGATAAGGTGACCGGGCTGTACAAAAACATAAAATTAAGCTTTGGAAACAACAAAGATCAAATTTGGCAAAGGATATTTTCAGAGTTTGTCAGATTAGGCGAGAGCATGGGCTTTTCCTGGAACGAAGTCGAACAAGCCTATTTTGCCAAAAACAAAGTAAATCACGAAAGACAAGCAAATGGCTACTGAGCGTTGCCAAAAGTTATACGTCAAAGCTGTGGTCTATAAAGGCAATCGAATATTAGGGGCGGGCGAGAACCGCCCCATCACTCCATGCGATGATCATACGTGCCATCACAACAATCATTGTATTAACAGTGTCCATGCAGAAGCCAAGGCGCTACTGGAAGCAGGAAAGCAAGCAAAAGGTGCAAGTATGCGAACGACGCATGAACCCTGTCACCAGTGCAGGAAGCTGATTATAGCGGCTGGTATTGAAAAGGTCTATTACGAAAATGAAAAGCACGATCCACTTAATTATAAATTTAGAGGTGAGGTTAAATGGGTGAAGGTTTGACAAAAGAAGGTAAAAGAGAGATTGGTCAGGCTTATTGGAATGCTATTAAACCGGATAAAGATAATATCAACTCCCCTGATCACTACACGTCCGGCGATATCGAATGCATCGATGCAATCAAGGAAGCAACAAAACACTTAGACGGATTTGAAGGCTACCTTACCGGAAACATTATGAAATATCTGTGGCGGTACAAGCACAAGAACGGTGTGGAGGATTTAAAAAAAGCTTCTGTTTATCTGAAATGGTTGGAGGAATATGTAAATGGAAACGAAAAACCTTGACGGAAAGGATTTGACCATAGAAGAAGCATTAACCCAATACCGAAACTTGATCAAGAAGATAACAAACAAAATGTTCATCGAAGGTAAGTATCGTGATATGGACCGAGAAGATGTGTCTCAATTAGTCTCTATGTCTTTAGTCCATGCTTATAACACGTACGATCATGAGCGAGGTAAAACGTTTTTGGCATATGCGTATTTTATTATGATAAGGCAAACATTAAATCAGATGAGAGGTTACAACAACGGTATCCACATTCCTCCACGTGTGCGGGAAACGATGGGGAAGATTCGGAAGCATGAAATGGAAGACTATAGCGCTGATATTATTAGCAAAACGTTTAACCAATCACTCGTGGATGCTCAAAGGGCGCTGAAGTATCTATCATATTTTTCCATACGAACGTTTTCTGACTTTGAATATGACGATGACGAAGAAAGTTATATCTTGGAGGGGGCGTTAAGCGATTCGGATGATTTTACATCACCTGTGGTTAACGATTTTATAAAGTCCTTGGATGATGGTCAACAAACAATCGTTCGTATGCGCCTGTCTGGGTTTAAACTAAGGGAGATTGGTGATGTGTTTGGGATCACACATCAGGCGACTCAAAGGCGACTTATGGTAATCAGGAAACGATGGTATGAATTTAAAGGAGATATAGCGCATGTTTAGGCGTATAGGCGTTGGTAAGATTTTGTTTATTTTACTGTTCGTCTGGATATTTGTGGAATTGATAATAAGGGAGTGGTAGAGGGTGAAAGATTTAAAAGATGATCAAAAAAGCGGTCTAGTATCAACGGTTAATTTCATTTCTAGGGTTGGTTATTTCTTCTTAGTTGCTTTTGTTTTGATGAAGATATGGGGATGGTTTGTGACTCCTTTTGGAATTACTGAGCTATCTTATGCCCATTCTTTAGGTTTATTGTTTTTCTTTCGATTGATCAAAACAAAAGGTACTGAGGTTGAAACGCTAAATATGTTAGGCCAGTTCGTGGGAATAGGTAGAGGATGGAAACAGGAAGCAAATTTAATGAACACCCTCGCTTCAATAATTGTTGTATTGCTCTTTTTAGGATTCGGTTGGATTATTCAATTGTTTATGTAGGAGGGGTAGCGAATGAGTGAACCATGCTATGTCCGCATAAAAAAAGACTAGATCGAAGGCTAGTGTGTAGGCGTGTTCCAGTATTCGAAACCTCATGATGCATCGTTGATGGTCGGTGGCCACCCAGGTGGAATTGTTGCGTACCCTGTTGCAGTTGTAAAGGTGGACAAAAAGTTCCTAGAGGTCAGAGTAAATGATGTGATTTTTATGGAGGGTGAAATTAATGGCAACTAAACAAGAGTTGATAGATTTTTACCACAGCGAGTGCGAGAGGTACTTTGAAGCGGCGCAAGACGGAAGGGTAAAAGCAGCAAATGCAGCAGATGAAGAAGATGCACACTTCTATTCTAAAGCAATCAGAGAAAATGCATTGATTGCGTCGATATGCAAACAGTTTGTGAAAAACTTGGAGGAAATGGAGGGGTAGCGAATGAGCGAGCGGTTAGACAACAAAGTAATCATACGTGACGCAAACGGCAACATCATCGCTAAAAATGAAAACATGATAACGAGTGATGATTTGAGCAGGGATACGCACCCTGTCCATATGACGGAAAATCAATATCGGTGGTATCGGGAGCAAGCCGAGAAAGCGGAGCGGTATGAACGGTTTCATAAAGATGTGTTAAATGCCTTTTATCCTATCCTAGAACCTCCTGCTACACAAGAAACGAACGAGAAATCTCTAAAAGAAATAGGTAGATTATTACAAGAATTGGAGGATGACAGCGAATGAAAACCTTAACGCTAGGTGAAGCGATTATCTATATTTGCAAGCAAACAGGAAAAACCGAGGAGGAAGTCTTTGAAATGCCTCTACAAAAAATCATGGCATTGATGATGTCTAATCAAATGGAGGACGTAGGTGATGAATAAAGACACGTGGATTAAAACGAAAGATTTGGATACACCTTTAAATCAGGTATTCCCCGGAACTATGACCAGGAACACTGTTCGTGATTTTGTTCGTCGGTCTGAAAAAGTGCTGTCCATAACACCGGAAAACATTGAAAAGATGGGATATATAAAGCTTAATCGTTATGTAGACAAGCTAGATAAAAAATTAATGGAATTGGAGGGTGAATACGAATGAAAATATACGAATTGACCATCCACGCAGATGATGTTGAATGGGACGGCGTAGTGGGAGCGACTGTACTTGCCCACGATGAAAACGAAGCTATCCAGATAGCTGAAAGTGAACACCCTGATTTGCGGTGGTTTTTGCTGGACGTTTATGAGATAGACGAGCCTAAGTTGATTGGTGTCTATACTATAGATGGTTAAATTTTAAAGGGGTGTTAGCGATTGAAACTGTATCTTTATGAATGTGGCAATTGTTCAGACCAATATGCTGTTGATTATGAAGGACCTCTATCCTGTCCGTATTGTGATGCTGGCGCCAGTAAAAAAGATTATATCAGAGAACTTTTAACAAAGGAGGACGATGGTGAATGACCCTACCAGATTGGTTAATCACAATCGGATTGATACTAACAGCGCTCGTAACGATACCTCTTATAGCTATTGCCATCATGTACAAAAGGAAGTAGGAGTGGTTGGATGCAAGGAACGGAATTGAAAGGTGCCACCTTTAAATATATAGAGTCCGAACTATATGCTTATCCTGATTATCAGAGAGAGATAAGACAGATAAGGGATGAGATCATACACGGACAAGGAGAAGTTGATGAGAATATAGGCGCTGGTAAGAACTCTTACCGAAGTCCAGGCCAACCCACTGAAATAAGAGCAACAAAACTAGAAGCTAACAAAAGGCTCAGGAGATTAGAGGAGATAAGTAATGCCATTGAACGGGTGTATGAGCAGTTAGATGACACACAAAAGAACCTAGTGCATCTTAGGTATTGGTCTAAGCGTGGTGCTAACTGGGAATATGTTGCTGATGAATGTTTTGTAAGTAGGCGTACAGCTTTTAATTATCGGCGGGAGATTGTTTATGCTATTGCTCATTTACTAGGAGAAAATTAACTTGCACTCCTGTTGCACTTTTGGGGTCAACTTAGGTGTTATTATGATAGTGTGCCAAATGACTGACAGCATAAGCTGACCATCATGCACATGACATATCTCCCTCCTTTGTCCATTAGTGTGCCCTGGGTTGTTAACTATACCCGGGGTATTCTTGTGTGGGTGCCGAGTGCTATGCAGTGGCAGGCCCTATGTATATATGGCAGTACCCCTGTTTGTATATAGAGGTACCCCTATCACATATACACATAGCCCCTATTGATATATACATACTCCCCAGACATTGATAGGAGGTATAACTCATGCCTGTACGACCAGGGAGAGCATGTCAGTACGGAGGTTGCGCAAACATAACTGTAGGATCATTCTATTGCGATGAGCATAAGAACATAAGCGAGCGCTCTCGTCTCTCATCTACAGAGCGTGGATACAATCGAACATGGCAGAAGGCGAGACTAATGTTTCTTAGAAGGAATCCTTTATGTGTTCATTGTGAGGAAGATGGATTGTTAACGCCAGCGACTGAAGTGGATCACATTGTTCCGCACAAAGGTGACAAGGAATTGTTTTGGGATAGTGAAAACAATTGGCAATCATTATGTAAGTCTTGCCATTCGATAAAGACAAATAAGGAGATGGATAGACATGGATAACGGATTGATTGACGTTAAGGATAAAGCTTTGGTGTTTGTGCAGGAATATTGCGGCGAGCACTGCCGAGTATTTCAGGATGGAAAGGAATTACATGGCGTAACAGGCGTTCGTATTACAGCAGACGAGGGAGAACCCACTTATCATGAGATTGAATATCTAACAGGAAAAACAAACAGGAAAAATAAAATTCCTGAGTTTCGTGGATAAAATAGATTTTCCAGTTTCAGATTTTCAGATTTTGATTTTCAGATTTCAAAAATAAAATTTCAAAAATATATTTGTTGAGAAATTCCCGGAAGGGATAGGGGATTAAATCGATGGCTGGAAAGCCCGTCATACCGGCGGCCAGCTTCGCGTGAAATTTTTCGCAGGTTTTTACGAACGTGTTTTTCGACGGCAAGGAGGGGTAGATATGCAAACATATCGGCGTGAGGGCACAAATCGTGAACTTAGAGCGATCATGCTGGGGAAAGCGCAAGGGAAGCAATAGGGGAACTCTATCCTGGTTGTGAAATTTTCGGTTTAACAAAAGGACAGTTCTCGTTGATCCACTTGCTTAAAAATATCTTACATCAAACGGGGCCGGCTAACGTTTCTCTCTCGCTACATGGACAGCGGCGAAAGCAGAAATAAACGCCGCCTACCGTTTGCTTAACGAAGGGAGTATCACTCACCTTCGTTTTTTAGTGGATCGTAGCTTCCCGACTCGACAGCCTGCCTATTGTCAACAGTTAATAGATACGTTTGGGGCAGATAGTTTAAGACTCACTCGTACCCACGCAAAATTTATATTGCTTGATAACGATGATTGGCATTTAGTAATCAGGACAAGTATGAACTTAAATGAAAACGCCCGTGTGGAAAACTTTGAAATAAGCGATGATCCTGACATGCACGCATTTATGATGCAGTTAGTCGATGAAGTTTGGGATCAAGGTGATTGGGATGAATCTAATTTTGAAGATTTATCCATGGGGAAAGAACGGATAAACAAACGAACTGATAATCGCAAGGTTTACAAAGATGAATTTCCGGGCGATCTTGAATTAGATCAACCCGGTTTGTGAAAGGAGGTAAAATAGATGGGAAAACGAGGACCAGCACCTAAGCCAACAAACTTGAAAGTCATGGAAGGGAATCCGGGGAAACGTCCTTTGAATGAGAACGAACCGGAACCAACTAAAGAAACACCTGAATGTCCTGAATGGTTGACAGATGAAGCTAAGGAAGAATGGGATCGGGTTGTTCCAGAACTTGAACGGTTAGGATTGCTTACCGTCGTTGACGGCGCATCATTAGCTAGTTACTGCGCATCTTGGGCCAGAGCTGTGGAAGCAGAATCATGGATGGCCAAGAATGGGCGATACTATGTCACCCGTGATAAAGATGGGGACATTAAATCGATGAGTAAAGTACCTCACGTTGCCATTGCTGAAAAATCATTTGCTGAAGTGCGAGCATTTGCGAAAGAGTTCGGCCTAACGCCATCCTCCCGATCTGAATTGTCTGCTGTTGCGAAGGATGAGAAAAAGTCGCCAATGGCAGAGTTTTTGGAGCGAAAGAAAAATGGTTCATGACAAAGAAAAAGCAATGGAGCCTATTGAATTTTTACAGATGCTCAAACTCACTGATGACTTTTTCGGCGAACCTTTTGTTTTGATGGATTGGCAGCATGACGTGCTTTGGGATGTATACGGAACCGTAAAGGATGATGGTTATCGTCAATATCAGTATGCATATCTGGAAATTCCTAAGAAGAACGCAAAAACAACCACCATAGCTGGTCTGGCTGTCTATCATCTTACATGCGATGGTCCGGAAGGTCAGATTTATTGTTGTGCTGCTGACAGAGGTCAAGCAACACTTGTGTATAAAGCAGCTAGAAGCATGATAGACCAAGATGAAGTGCTTGGCGATTTGTTGAAAGTTACAGACAGTCGAAAAGAGATTATGAACCGTGAAACAGGAACGGTTTTGAAGGTGTTGTCTGCCGAGGCGTATTCCAAGCACGGGATTAATCCTTCGGTCGTCATATTCGACGAGTTACACGCCCAGCCCAACCGTGACCTTTGGGATGTCATGACCTTTGGTGCTGGATCATCCCGCAAGGAACCTCTTTGGTGGGTGATTACAACGGCTGGTGATGACCCCGATCGGCACAGCATCGGTTGGGAAGTACACGACTACGCTCAAAGATTGATTGATGGCGAGATTGAAGATCCCATTTGGTATGCAAAAATATTTGGGGCGGACGAGGAAGATGATATTTACGACGAGCGGACATGGTATAAAGCGAATCCATCATTAGGTAAGACGATTGATATTAATACATTGCGTCAAGAATCCGTAACAGCCCGAAACAGCGAATCATCTGAACGTTTATTCCGTTGGTTAAGACTGAATCAATGGATATCACTAAAACGTGATGGGTGGCTCCCTCTCTCTCTGTGGGATCAGACGCAGGGTGAATGGGATTTGTCCGAACTGGTTGGCAAACGTTGTTATGTCGGCCTGGACTTGGCAAGCACGATTGATATTACAGGGGCTTGCTATCTGTTCCCGCCACAATCAGGCGTGGACGAGTGGAGAGCCATTTTTGATGCATGGATACCCGAGGATAATATGAAAGAGCGGATCAAGCGGGATAAAGCGCCGTATGATCGTTTTGTGAATGAAAAGATACTGCAAGCTACACCCGGTGATGTGGTTGACTATGAGTTTGTAGAAAGCCGTTTGATTGGAGCGAGCAAGCAATATAATATTCAAACGCTCGGCACCGACCCATGGAATAGCCGGATGCTTACCCAACGCTTAATGAAGCAGGGTGTTAACGTCATTGAAATATCCCAAACGATCAAAGGGTTAACTGAAGCTATGAAAATGATCGAACGTATGATGCGGTCAGGGCAGTTTACGCATGAAAAAAACTCTCTCGCTCGTTGGTGCTTCGGGAATATGATCGTTTCCACAGATGGTAATGAAAACATTAAACCTATGAAAAATAAATCAAGGGAACGCATTGACGTTGCTGTGGCACTTATCAATGCAATGGCAACGGCGCTTATGTACGAGGAGTCTAGATCCGTATACAACGTACGTGGTATTCGGGCGTTTTAGGAGGGAGACATGGATCTAAGGGACATAACCGCACTGATAGGAATATTACTTATCTCTGTCGGTGTGGGATTAATCTATATACCAGCAGCGCTAATTATATTAGGGCTGTTTTTTATATTACTAGCATTCTTCGGTATTGGAGGTGATGATGATAGGGATAATTACGAGAATGAAGGGTGAGTTTCGTTCGTCTGATGGTGAACGGTTCACGCTAAAAGACGGAAGTTCTATTTTCGGTGGCGGCACCAATACTAATTCAGGCGTGAATGTCTCTGAATCAAGGGCGATGCAGTTAACCGCCGTGTACGCATGCGTACGTATATTATCAGAGACTGTGGCACATTTACCGTTCCCTGTATATAAGCGTGTTAATCACGGTAAGGAAAAGGCGACAGATCACCATTTATATAATATTTTGCAGAGTCGGGCTAACCCGCATATGACGGCGTTTAATTTTAGAGAAACGGCGATGAATCACCTGTTATTGCGTGGGAATTTCTACGCTGAAATTGAGCGAGATGAAGCCAACCGACCTAAGGCGTTATGGCCTCTCCGCCCGGACAAAATGGATGTAAAACGAACGAGAGACGATAGAGGATTGGAATACTATTATGTTGATCCTGATGGCGGTAATAAAATTTTCCCTAACCACCTCATTTTGCATATTCCGGGTATGGGATTTGATGGATTGCTCGGTTATAGCCCTCTCACACTCGCCCGTGAAGCTATCGGAATGGGCGTTGCGGCCGAGAAATACGGTGCAAGCTTTTACAAAAATGGCGGGCGACCATCTGGCGTGCTTGAAAGCCCTCAAGCGATTGGTGATGAAGGGGCAACGCGCATGCAAGAGGATTGGGAAAGGTTGCATGATGGTCTTGAAAATAAGCACCGTGTAGCTTTATTGGAGCAAGGAACAACGTACAGGGAGATTGGCGTTACCCCTGACGAAGCCCAATTTTTGAGCACAAGGAAGTTTCAAACAGAGGAAATCGCGCGGTTTTTCCGTGTTCCTCCTCATATGCTTGGCGATTTAGAACGCGCTACTTTTAGTAACATTGAACAGCAATCCATTGATTTTGTCACCCACTCTATAACCCCATGGATTAAGAGATGGGAGCAAAATGTACACATGCAGCTATTCGGGCAAGGAACACAAAAGACACACTTCCCGGAATTCGTACTTGAAGGATTGCTTCGCGGAGATACTGAAAGTCGATATAATGCTTACTCGAAAGCTATACAAGATGGTTGGATGAGCCCGAATGATGCCCGAGAAAAAGAAAATAAGAACCATGTTGACGGGTTAGATATTTACAGATTCCCTGTTAACATGGTGCCGGCTGATAAGGCGTATGAAAGGATGGAACAACAACCCACGCCGCCTGATAATAACAGTCCGTTTGAGCAAGAGGGCGAAGATCGCTCCATTAAGTACCACACGCAACAATTAAAACCTGCTCAAAAGCGGGCTATTCATTATAGATCAAATATCCGTGACTCGAATAAGAAAATTATTCGTAGCACCTTAAAACGTATTTTTGAACGAGAAGAAAAAGACGTGATGGCTAAGGTCAAGGATACGTTTGAAGAACGAAACGTCGATGAAACCTTTGCGTCTTGGCTCTCTGACTATTACGGGGAAGAACGAGAAACAATTGAACAAGAAATGGCTCCGGTTATGGAATCGATAGGAACACAGGTTTATGCTTCTGTTCAAGATGAATTGGGAACAGCAAGCGATATGCCGACAAGTGTTCAAGATTTCATCCAAGACTATATACAGGGTATGGCGAAACGGATTAGTGGTAACTCGTTTAGTCGATTGATAACCCAATTAGAAAATAACCCTGATGATGTGGTTTCAGCTTTTCAAGGTGAATTTAATCACTGGCAGGAAAATCGTATTGATTCAGTTGCTGACGAAGAAACCGTACGATCGAGCGGTGCTATTACAACGACGGCTTTTGTGTTACTCGGTGTTGTTACTATGCGCTGGGTGTCACAAGGATCAGAGTCTTGCCCGTATTGTCAAGAAATGAACGGAACGGTTGTGGGTGTGAATCAGAAGTTTGTTAATAGTGGCGATACAGTTGGCGAGGATTTTGTAACAAGTAATGATGTTGGGCATCCGCCCCTCCACGGCGGTTGTATTTGTGAAATCGTTGCGGAAGATTAGAAAGGTGGTGAGCAGATGAAAGAACGGCGCTATTTTGAAACAAAGATTGAGTTACGGGATGAAGGTGAAGATAAACCGTCATCTATCATTGGATACCCTGCTTTATATAACTCACTAAGTGAGGATTTAGGCGGTTTCCGTGAAAAAATTGCAGAAGGAGCATTTACACGGACATTGCAAGAGGGTTCAGACGTTCGTGCATTAATGAATCACGACCCCAATTATGTTCTTGGTCGTAACAAATCAGGAACATTGAAACTTGAAGAAGATGGTCGTGGTTTACGCATGGAAGTTGATCCACCTGACACTGGATGGGCAAATGATTTGCGAACATCCATGTCCCGTGGCGATATCAACCAAATGAGTTTTGGTTTTATGGTTGACCGTGATAACTGGGAAGTCCAAGGCGGTCAAAATATACGAACGCTGGAAGAAGTTGAACTATTTGATGTATCGGTAGTCACTTACCCAGCTTACCCCGAAACGAGCGCAAATGTGCGTTCGTTTTTTAATGATGTTGGATTGGAATTTGACCAGATCGCGGCGATCATTGCCCGGTCAAAGCACGGGTTGGATGTATCCGACGCTGACCGGGAGGTGGTTAAGCGGTCGATTGGCTACCTTGAAAGTCTTCTGAAAGATGGAAATCAAGAATCTATGAATCTTAGAAAAGCAAGACTCAAATTACTGGAGGTCGAAAATACATGAATGTACAAGAAATGAGAGAAAAACGGGCGAATCTCGTTAGCCAAGCCCGTGATTTGATTGAGACAGCGGAAAAAGAAAACCGAGAACTGGACACGAAGCAATATGACAAAATCATGGCTGATGTGGACGATCTGAAAGCCAAAATTGACCGTCAAGAAACACTTGAGCAAGAGGAACGTTTTCTTGAGCAATCTCAAGGGCGCGTTGCTACAAATTATCAACCGGGTGAAATGCCTGGTGAAGAACGTGAAACTAATCCACGCAAAACAGAACAGTACCGTAGTGCGTTCTGGGAAGCGCAGCGGAAAGGCAAAAATGCGATCAATTCAGAACAGCATAATCTATTGCACCGCCAAGACGTTCGCTCCCTTGCTATCGGTAATGACGCTGTGGGCGGTTATATTGTTCCGGATGAATTTGAAGCTAATCTCATTCGATTAGTAGAAGATAACAACGTCATGCGTGGATTAGCTACAACCATTCAAACCGGAAGCGGTGTGCGTGAATTCCCGATTGAACGTGATCGTGGCGAAGCGTTTTGGATTGGTGAGGAAGAAGATTATGAGACTAGTGACGCTGAGTTCGGAAACATCACGCTTGGTGCTCACAAGCTGACAACTGCAACGTTTGCGTCGGAAGAACTTTTAAACGACGCTTTCTTCGACATTGAAGCGTATGTATCTGACATTTTCGGAACCCGGATTGCGGAGAAAGAAGAACTGGCGTTTATTGATGGTGATGGAGATAACAAACCGACAGGCGTACTTGAAGATGCTACGGACGAAGTGGAAGTTTCTTCAGCTAGTCAACTAAAAGCGGACAAGCTGCTTGATTTGTACCATTCCTTGCGTCGGAATCATCGCCGAAACTCCACATTCTTGATTCATGATTCGATGGCTAAAGCGATCCGTAAATTGAAAGACGGAAACGGTCAGTTTATCTGGGCGCCGGGCATCCAAGCTGGACAACCGGATACAATTTTAAACCGCCCTGTCGCTATATCTGACCACATGCCTGAGGCTGAAGCAGGCAACCAAGTGATTGCGTTTGGTGACTTTTCTCGTTACTACATTGCTGACCGTGTAGGTATGGCGATGCAACGGTTGGACGAAGTACGTGCCATGAGGGGGCAAATTGGTTTCCGTATGTATCGACGTTTGGACGGTCGATTGATGGATAGTACGGCTGTTAAAACACTATCATTTGCTGATTCGAGTGGAGGCGATAGCTAATGGCTCACGAACCTAAAAACTATAAGACAGACGGTGGCGACACATGGGTTGTCACCGGTAAATTAGATGTCACCGACGGCGAGATTGAAGGTGTTGACGGCGGGAGCGGTGAGAGAGGACCGGAAGGACCACAAGGTCCACCGGGCGAAGATGGCGAGCAAGGACCGCCCGGTGAAGATGGTTCGGACGGTGCTGATGGTTTCCCCTCTGAATCCGACTGGGATGACCTAGTAGCGAGGGTTGAAGCGCTAGAAAATGGTGGCGACGATGAGTAACCTCATGATCGTAACCTTAGATGAAGCAAAGTTATACCTCCGTATTGATAACGATATGGAGGATGACTTTATAAAAGGATTGATTATCACCGCCGAGGAACACATCAAAAACGTCACTCGTTCTAGCTTGAAAGTGCATGATAGAACGTATGTTGTGGATAACCCTGATTCGGTCGTGGAAATACCTGACAAAGACATTGTCCAACTTGACGAGGTGAAGGCATTCGATTCAAACGGTATTGGGTTTAAAACAAAAGCTTTCCGTGATGGAAACGTAATCACCCACACAACACCGGGAGTTCCGCAAATGGAAATCAAATATAAGGTGTATGACGAGTATGTGCCGGAACCATTACGGCAGGCAGCCCTTTTGCTGATTGCTCACCTATACGAAAACAGAGGTATTATCACAGATACCAACGCCACGCAAATACCGTTTACGTTCCAAGCCCTTGTCGCTCCCTATCGAAAGGGCTTTTTCTGATGCGTGCGGTCAGGATAGGTAAGCTGGACAAGCGTATCGAAATTGGCGATGTGGAGGAAGTGCGGCAGGAAAACGGGCGATATGAGGAAGAATTTGTTTCCTATCATAAGTGTTGGGCACGGGTACACCCTCTCTCTGGATCGGAAAAGTTTGCGGCACAGCAAATAGAGTCTGAACTCACGCATCGTGTGGAAATTAGGTATTTCCCCGGCATTCGTCCACAGCAGGTGATTAAATACGGCAGTCGAACGTTTGAAATTGAAGCTGTGATTGATTTGGATGAGCAGCACCGGGAAATGCATCTCGACTGTGTGGAGGTGGTTGGTGATGGCTGATGTTGAAATCGAAGGTCTTGAAAAGGCTATGCGGAAGTTTTCTAAAATAGCTGGTCAATCGAAGAAAGACATGAAAGAAGCGATTAAGAAGAATGCAGAAGCGATTGAGCAGGATCAAAAAAGATCTGTAGCACAGCGATCAGGGGCGACTGAAGGAAGTATCTCCATTGAATATGAGGATGACGGTTTAACAGCCGACATTCGCCCACGAGGAAGCGAAGGGTTTCGCCGGCACTGGATCGAATTTGGAACGGTCAACCACGGAGCGCAGCCGTTTATGATACCCAGTTATGAAAAAAACAAAGATAACTACGTCAAAGATGCGAATGATGTATTGAGGAATCTCAAATGATTGTCGATTATCACGCAATACAAAACAATATTGACCACTTGCTTTACTACGATGACAAACTAAATAACCTTGTCAAAGGCATTTATATCAACAGGGGCGTACCTGACGGTGCGTCCTTTCCTTATGTCTCAAAAGGTTCGGGTTTCGCCAACCCCGGCGACACCAAGCAAACAGACGGTGCTAATGTCACCTATCAAATAGATGTTTGGGGTCGAAGGGATGACTGGGAAATCCACGAAATTATGATGGCGGTACAAGACGCCATGCAGGGCTTCCGGGCGGAGACAGACCGTACGGAAGTTTTTGATTGCCGTTTGAATTACACAGACGTGCAACTTGATCCCGATGGTTACACACGCCATGGGATTTTGCAGTATCGAATCTTTCAAACTCAAAAAGAAAGAAGGTTTTAGCTATGCCAAGAACAGGTGTAGACGTGCTCATTGCAATTGAGGATGAAGATGGGGACAAGAAGTTTATCGGTGGTCAGCGTGAAGCGACGTTGAACCGTGAAAAAGAGGAAATTGATGCTACTCATAAGCTTACGGCTGGTTGGGCTTACAATCTCGCTGGTCAGGGTTCATGGTCCATTGAAATGGATGGTGTCATGCTCGAAGATGATGAAAGCCTAGAATTGCTTGACGATGCTTTTGAAAACGATGAAACCATCCATGTCCACTGGACAAATAAAAGCGGCACGAACTACGAAGGTGACGCTATCCTAACAGATTACCCGATCGAAGCACCGATGGATGATGTTATGACTTACTCCATGACATTTAACGGTCAAGGAAAATACACCAAGACACGCAGGAGCGATAGTGACAATGGTGATGGCGGCGACGGTGGCGATGGGGGAGAGTCCGACGGAGATTGAGGTGTCCCCGTCCTCAGTCTCCATGACAGTAGGGGATACCCAATCATTGACTGCCACAGCTATATATAGCGAGGAGGATGATTAACATGGACGTAACCGAGGAAGCAAGCTATGAAAGTGGCGATACAGATGTTGCGACGGTTAGTGATAGTGGAACGATTACTGCCGTTGGTGTTGGTGAAACTGAAATCACTGTTTCGTATGAAGGTGAAACCGCAACGGTATCTATCACTGTGGAAGAACCTGAGCCGGAAGTGCAAGGGATTTCGGCGTCACCTTCTGAAGCCACTATGGAAGAAGGCGACACCCAAGACATTGAAGTAACAGCAGATTATAGCTAATTCAGAGAGGGGCCTTCCCTCTCTTTTTAATTTATAGGAGGTATATGGAATGGCTAAAAATACAACAAAACCAGTACGTGTGGAATTGGACGGGGAAGAAAAGTTACTTAGGTTTGATTTTAATGCGATGGCGGACTTTGAGGACGTAATGGGGTACGGTTTGTTTGCGGCTGTGCAAGAAGGACAGATCGGATTTAGAACAATCCGTGCTTTTTATTGGGCTGGATTGAAGTGGAAGGAAAAAGGTTTAACTATAGATCGAACTGGACAAATCCTAGGCAAGGAATTGAACAACGGAACTGACTTACAGGATCTCATGTCACCAATTGAAAAAGCACTAACGAACTCCGGTATTATCCCCGATCAAGATGAAGAAGAGGACGTTAGCGAGGAAGATGAAGGAAAAAACGGGTAACTCAGTGGGAGTATGAGGATCTCATGAAATACGTTCTTAGCATCTCTGATATGAGACCATGGGAATTTTGGGAACTTACCCTCGCTGAGTTTAACGTTATGATTGATAGTTACTTATGGCTTGACTATCAGGAAAATGCGAAATTAGCTAAGCACGCACGATGGGTGATGAGCGCTCACGTTAAAGAAAACAAGATACCAGCTATTGAAAAGATGATCGGCAAACCACCGAAAACAGAAGCGGATAAAAAGAAAGAAAAAGAAGAAAAACCGGTCACAGCCAAGCAAGACTTGGAAGATATGAAAAAGAATATGGGAATGGGTTAAGTCTCGCTGTTAGCGGGGCTTTTTTATTTATAAGGAGGCCCTGCTTATGGCAGAGACAGCAAATCTAACGGTTAGAATCGGTGCAAATATATCCGAATTTGAAAAGAAAATGCAAGAGACGCAAAAGAATTTTGACAAACTTGGCGGCGCCCTAAAAACAGCCGGTAAAGGTATGACGGCGGCTGTTACGGCTCCAATTGTTGCTATCGGTGGCGCTGCATTTGCGGCGGCGAATGATTTTGACAAGGCGTATAACCAAATACAGGTGCAGACAGGCGCAACCGGAGATGATTTGGCAGGTCTTGAGAAAAATTTCAAAAGTGTTTTCCGGAGCATCCCGGTTGATAGCGAGACTGCATCATCTGCTATTGCATCTTTAAATAGTAGTACAGGTGCCACTGGCGAAACATTGGAAGGTATGACTACAAGCGTTCTTGAAGCTTCCCGAATGATGGGAGAGGATGGAGCGGCGAATGCCGAAGCATTTGGACGGGCTATGAACCAATGGCAAATACCGGCTGAAGAAGGCGAGCAAGCAATGGATCGCTTGTTTAAAGCCTCGCAAGAATATGACATCGGTATGGGCGATTTGATGGGAACTATGAGCGCTTATGGACCCGTTCTACAAAACGCTGGTTTTGAAATGCATGAAGCGGCTGACTTGTTCGCTCGCCTTGAAGACAGCGGTATATCTGTCTCCCGTGTCATGCCCGGGCTCAATAGTGCTTTTCGTAACTGGGCATCTGAAGGTAAGGATGCGAGAGAGGAATTTGACAAGGTCGTTGCCCAGATGCAGGATGCGGAAACAGAAACCGAAGCTTTGTCTATTGCCACTGAAGCATTTGGAGCAGAAGGTGCGCAACGATTGACCACAGCGATTAGAAACGGTGTTATTCCATCCACGGACGAACTAGGGGATGCATTGGAAGATTCTGAAGGGGCTATTTCTGATCTTTCAGAGGAAACCATGACTGTTGGCGATCGGTTTCAGTTGATGAAAAACCGTATACAAGAAGCGATAGCACCCCTCGGTGAAGTCTTTATGGATATTCTTGAGGATCTTGAACCTTTCTTCATGGATTTGATTGGATGGATAGAAGATTTAGGTAAATGGTTTAGCGATCTTAGTCCTGCGGCTCAACGTATGGTTATTGCTATAGGTGGAATTGCGGCGGCTATTGGTCCCTTGTTAGTCGTAGCCGGAACGCTCATATCATCTATAACAAAAATAGGTGCTGTGTTTAAACTATTCACACCAGTGGTGGCGGGAGTAGGAAAAGCGTTTGCGTTGTTGTCAAATCCAGTCGGATGGGTCATTGCGATTGTAGGCGCATTGATAGCCGTATTTACGTATCTATGGAACACCAACGAAGGATTTAGAAATGCCGTCATCAATATATGGGAAACCATTAGGGATGCAGCAATAGCGATATTCGAAGCAGTCGCTGGTTTTCTGACTGATACATGGGATTGGATTTCAGAAACGGCTATAACCGTGTGGAATTGGCTTAAAGATACCCTTTCCAGTATATGGAACTCTATTTATGACACTGTCGCCCCAATATTTTCTGCTATTGCAGATTTTCTCGCTGCTACGTGGGAAGTTATCTCAACTACAGCTCAAGCGTGGTGGAACGTTGTCACTACTATCCTGAGCGAAGCTTGGGAAGGTCTAATGGCTATTGTTATGCCGATATTCAACGCTATTTCTGATTTTATTTCCAGTGTGTGGGGAACGGTTAGCAGTACATCATCCAGTGTGTGGGGAACGATTACCGATGTCCTTAGTACAGTGTGGGGTTGGATTTCTGACACAGCACTAACCATTTTCGGGTACATTTCAGATTTTCTTACAACAATATGGGAGCCGATTAGAGATACAATCACCACGGTGTGGGGATTCATTTCAGATTACCTTTCTCATTTATGGACATTAATTGTTGACATAGCGGTCGCTGTTTTTGAGCCAATAGCGGCGTTTTTCTCTGGAATTTGGAACACGATTAGTGACGTCACGTCCACTGTATGGGATGGAATTACTAGTGCCCTTTCTTCCGTGTGGGAAATGATTAAAACGTTAGCTTCCGGAAACTTCGACTCGGTTAGAGATATTATTGACATTGTTTGGAATACCATTAAAGATGTTACATCCACAGTCTGGGATACGATTAGAAATATATTTTCAACCGTTGTGCGAGGAATTGTAAATACAGCGTCATCATGGTTCAGTTCTATGCAAGACAGTATTGTTTCAATATTTACTGCGATTTCCACCTTTTTCTCAAACATCTGGTCAACGATTCGTAACACCTTCCAGCGACTGATTCGCATAATCGTCAATTTTGTACGTGATCGCTGGAACGGCACTCTTGATACGACACGGAACATATTTAACAGCATAAGCACATTCTTCTCCAATATTTGGTCCAGCATCCGTGACGCCATATCTAATTTTGTTACCAGAATATGGAATAATATCCGTGATGCTTGGAACAACACAATGAGTACCACTCGAAACATATTCAACCGCCTATTTAACTGGCTATCTGATTTGTGGGACTCTCTCTGGTCTACTGTGACAGGTTTTGCAGATGATATCTGGTCAGGGGTGTCTGATGCGTGGGATAGCTTGTGGTCATCCACACGGCGGATGTTTAACCGGATTAAAAATTGGATATCTGACACATTTGACGATATTGTCGATTGGGCGAAGGAATTACCTGGTCGAATCGGTGATGCCATATCAAACATGGCGAGTGCAGCAGTCGATGGCGCTAAAAGCATGATAAACTCAATGGCTGACAGCTTAGAAGAAGGTGTCAATTTTGTTATTGGCGGCTTGAATGATTTGCTTTCAGCGATTGGCTTGAGTGTAAGCATTGATGAGTTATCTATCCCTCGATTGGCAAGAGGGACAAATAGCCATCCTGGTGGACCAGCTATGGTCAACGACGGGCGTGGTCCGGAACTCATTAAAACGCCCGGTAACCACCCCGGATTTGTGAGTGGTCAAAACAGAGTTGTAAACCTACCACGTGGCAGTAAAGTTGCTTCTTATGAAAAATCTAACCGCATGATGGGCGGTAACCTACCTGCTTACTCCGGCGGCATCGGTAGTTGGGCGTCAAATGCTTGGGATAATGTCACCTCGTTCGGAAGCGACGTTTGGGATGGTATTACAGGTACAGCGTCTGCGGCATGGGATTTTCTCTCAGACGGTGCGAGTGCGGCGATAGATGGATTGTTTGATATGGTCGGCTTTGATATACCAGACGGGGACGATTTCCTCTCTGGTTTAGGTAGAGGGGTCATAGAACAAATCAAAGAAGGTTTGATCGGGTTCACCGATGCGCAAACAATGGCTTTTTCTGATTTTCAAGGAATTGATTTTGGTGATGCCTTCACTCGGACAAGCGGATACGGATGGCGTGTCCACCCAATCACAGGCGACAGACGCCACCATTCAGGTGTTGACTACGCCGCTCCGATGGGTACGCCGTATCCTGCACAGGCAAGCGGTCGTGTGGTCACATCTGGATGGGCTGGCGGTTTAGGTAATTTGGTAGAAATACAGTCGGGAAATATCTTGTACCGTTACGGTCACAACAGCAAAAACCTTGTCGGCGTCGGTGATGAAGTTAGTCGTGGCGACATGATTGCAGAGGTTGGAAGCACAGGTAACAGCACAGGTCCTCACGTCCACTTTGAAATTCATGAGGATGGAGAATCTCAGAATCCAGAAACATGGACGCCGCCAACGTCTGATCCGGGTGGTTCAGGCGTGCAAAGATGGCGCTCGGTGATCCAACAAGCATCCGCACGTATGAATGCAAACGCAAGTTCTTCTGATATCAGCGCTATATTGTCACAAATACAGCTAGAATCAGGCGGGAACGAAAAGGCTGTGCAATCACCTGGGGTCAACGATATAAACATGCGGATGGGTAACCCGGCGCAGGGTCTATTACAGTATATCCCGTCCACATTCGCCGCCTATTCCATGCCCGGACATAGCAACATTTTGTCCGGTTTTGACCAATTGCTTGCGTTTTTTAACAACAGCACGTGGCGACGAGATAACCCAGGAGGCACACGGGGATGGAGCCCCCGAGGTGCGAGAAGGTTCGCCCGTGGCGGTATTGTCAACCAGGATCAAATGGCAAGAGTCGGCGAGCGTGGACCGGAAGCGATTATACCGTTGTCCGCTAATCGACGTGGACGTGCCCAGCAACTCCACAGCGATGTTGGTCGCATGATTGGTGCTGATGACAGTGGCGGAGAAACAAACATCACAGTCAACAACACCTATACCGATGCCAATCCTACGCCAAGTCAATTGGCACGAAAACAAAAACAGCAGTTACGACGCCTCGGAATGGAGTGGGGTTGATGAATACAACACTAACGATTACGAACGCACGTGGAGAGTCCATGACGTTTACAAGCGAGGATCGAAAATGTAAACTCATGGACTTTGAATCAGAGTTGGATGCGGAAGTGCAAACAGAAAAGGCTCCGTTTCAGCAGGGTGAAAGTTATGTGGATAGCTTGTTAGAAACTAAATCTATGACGATGGAGTTTCTTCTATTAAATAAGGATCAAATGGAACTTGAAAAATTGAAACGGAAAGCGTCGAAAATCATGAATCCCACACTGGGATTGTGTGAATTGAAATACGAAAATGACGGCGGTGTGTGGGTGATCAATGCCGCCCCCGAAACGGCGGTTAGCTACCCTACAGGTAGTGAAAACCGTGTCCCGGGATTACAGAGGGGAATGGTTGATTTTCTTGCACCTTCGCCGTTTTGGAAATCGACAGAAATAACCACAGAATCCATGGACTCCTTCCGGGGTCTTTTTATTTTGCCTATGACATTTCCAACGCAGTTTGGGATACAGGGATCATCTGTGGTGATTGACAATACAGGAGACGTTCCTTGCCCTGTGCAAGTGGAATTTCAAGGTCCTTCAGATCGCCCAGAGATACGAAATAATCGAACCGGTGAATATATCCGAATCGATGATGAGTTGGGCGAGGATGATGTTTTGACGATCGATACCACGCAGGGGCAAAAACATGTTCGTATTAATGGCAGAAACGTGATCAACTGGATAGACAGAGGGTCAACATTTTGGCAATTAGAACCCGGAGATAATGAGGTCGAATATTTAGCATATGCAGGTTCGGAAGATGCACAGGTGACAATTAGTTATCAGTTCAGGTATGTGGGGATATAGGAGGGTTTATGTGATGGAAGGTGAATTCCACGGCCTTGAAATTTATGGTCATGAAGGGATGACATATCTCAAGTTTACCCTTATTGAAAAAGATGGCGATCGTATAGATTTTGATGAAATGATGCGAATTGAAAACCCAGAGGATTGTGACCTATTGCGTTCTGTAGAGACATTCATCAATGAAAAAGTAAAGAAAGATTAAGAAGCCTTCCGGGGCTTCTTTTTTATGTCGGAATATAGGAGTGATAAGCAGTGGTTGAAGTATATAGATTCTTTAATTCCACCGAAGGCGACGAGCGGCTATACGAAGCCGATGATTTCGGTCAATTCTTCCAAAACTTTTTAAGCAATGGCTTTTTTATGGGGCTGGGTGTATCCCCTGAAGGTGGAAACATGGACGTCATTGTGTCCGAAGGCAGCGCATTTATTGAAGGTTATGATTACGCAAACACAGATGATCTTACCCTCACTCATGACAGCGCCGACGCACAGTATGACCGGATTGACCGGATTGTGATTAGATTGGATAGACGACAAGAAGAACGAACAATCCATGCTGCTATCTTGAAAGGCACAGCAGAAGGTGATGTGGAAGCGCCGGAGTTAACCCGGGATGATTATATATGGGAATTGTCGATTGCACAGGTACTCATTGAAGCAGGAAAGTCGTTTATTGAGGATAGTCAGATTACGGATGAGCGTGGGGATCGTGATGTATGTGGTCGTGTAGAGCGCCCGGCGAAAATTAATGATCAGGTCCATTCGGTTGATATTAAACGTCCGACCACACGAGCGTATCAATACCACCATGAGGCATCGGCTTTTTATATCCATGGGGATAACCAATCCGAGATATTTCAGGAGTGGTTAGATAGTATAGGCATTGATCATTATTATGGCAGGGATTTAAGTGATTTGCGCATGTACGTAGAAACTTACGCAAGTCAGACCGATACAGGTATCCAAACGGTCACCATTTTTGATTGGGCGCATCAGCAAAATTATCAAATATACGGTAAATTCAATCGTGCCTCCAATAGATTAGGTGCTGATTTGACCTGGGGAAGTTGGCACGAAGAAGTTTTGGAAGCTGAGAGAGTAGAAAGCAGCGCCGGATCGTACTGTATTAGGTATACAAACGGACAACAAGTTTGTTACCACAGTGGTAGAAGCATCACAGGTGTTTCCAACTCGGTTGGTGCTTTATACCGAACACAAGCGCAGAATTGGGTAGTACCATCTCCTTTTCTTGAAGGATCGGGTGTTTATGTGAGTATAACCACAACGGGCAATAACAGGTGGGCGGCTGTTACAGGTGGTACAAGCGATGGGGAAACAATCCCTTATCGTGTCTTTTCTGCGGAAAGTGACCCTAGTGTTAATACAGATATCCGTATTAAAGCAGAAGGCAGGTGGCGTTAATGAAAGTCCTTTTAACTCCGAGACAACATAAAGATCGTATTGAATACGTGTTCACAGATGAAAGGACGGTCGTTGTTACGTATAACGGCGAATTTGAAGAAACGTTTGATCTAATCAATGATTTTGAACAACCGTACGAAGGCGACGATATGATAACCCGGAAAAGGTCTGAAGTATTGCCGATTAATCCTATCATATCTGTACGTTATGAAAACGATGAAAGGCATGTGGATGTCTTTCGTTATCACGGACCGAACCCTTCCGATGACGTTGTGTTTCCTGACTGGCAAGAGGTGAGATTCGGTGAAACCTATCCGTATCCTCTCTCCTAACTTTGTCCTGCAAGCAGAAATAGACCGTTATTCATCTTATCAGCGTACCAACCGCTGGCATTCACCGGGCGAGTTTGAATTACACGTCAATCGGCATATGCAGGGAGCTGATTTATTAAGAAAAGGTAACTATATCGTGACCATGGAACCGGAAACGGAGCAAACGAGCATTGAACGGGATGAGGATTTAAGCAGTGGTATGCTGGCTAACTTGGAGGTTACGTAGCTAGATTAAGGCATGAAGCTAAGCAAAGGAGAGTGACATGATGAGCGTACAACCGCAGCAAATGATGCAACAGTGGGCGGATATGAATGAGAAATTGCAGGAACAGATTGAGAAGCAGGGTGAGATTATTGACCGATTGGGTGAGCAACTGTCCACACAGGATGAAGCCGTGGCTGAGCGGTTGCAGGCGATTGAGGATAGGTTGGATGAGCCGATAGATACTCGACTAACTGGGCGAAATGTTGAATTGATAACAATAGCTGAACAGGTTGAAATTCGGGATGAAAATGTCCATCCATTCTCCTTTAATATACCTGCCGGTTTAAGTGATTTTGATATTATCTTTACTGATACGCACGCAACAAATACTGGCGGAAATAGGTATACATCGTTTGATCTTTACTTTTCAATATATAGACACTCAACTTGGGCGTTTGGTGATTTTAGCGTTTTTGCAGATGATGGCGATTTTTATAATTGGGTGACGCGGACATGGGATTTTTCTAATTTACGCAGACTTAGAACAAAATTACCAGCTAACACGGGGAGAGAAGGAGAAAACAGGAAAAGATTAACGTTAGAACAAATGCTACGGGCAGCAGACCATGAATTTTTTGTAAATCAATCTTTACAAGAAACGAGTTTTGCGGATGCGGATTTTCCGGTTGAGGATATGAAACGGTCTGTTTTGTCGAATGACAGAATGCACTTCAATGTTCAATTTGATGGACTTCCCGAGGAGGATGATATACAAGGGAGCATCTCCGTAATATTTAGGGGGTATTATTAAAATGAAAGAAGCTATTGATTGGGCACTTGAAAATATGAATAAAAAAGGCATTGACTCACCAAAACAGCACGGTTTTATTGATTTAGTGAGGCGCTATTTTAATGAGAATGGTATTGATCACGAGCCGATGAATTTCCAAGATGTTAAGAGGTATTTGCCGGATAAATACAAATGACGTTATTCAACTAACTCCCCAATCATTTGAGTTTTAATAACCACACGCCGAAAGGCGTTTTTATTTTGCTTTCAAGGAGGTGACACATGCTAACCCTAACCTACCAACCCGCCTGGGAAAATGACCAATCACAGGATGATGACCACGATATTCCGCTTGACCGCAATTATTACGAATTTCATGAGGTCTGGGATGATATTTTCGGCGACCATCACCGCCAATACGACACCTACGGCGAGCGACTCTCGCAAAATATCAATCTATCGCCTATCGTCAATTATGTTGACAGCGAAATTACATGGGAGTCAGACGAACCGGATGACACAAGCGTCACTGTCGAAGCTCGTGTCAATGGCGGTGATTGGCGGCAGATCAGAAATGGCGGCAAAATACCATTGCAATCCGGCACGGAAACAAACGGTATGAGGGTCTGCACAAGGCAGATGCTACGAACGTCAAACAACCGTGTCACGCCTGAATTAACTCGGTTTGAAATCAATATATACGGCGAACATGAGGTCTTGCGAATGAACGGCGATAAGGTTGGCATGATCCGTCACAGAGAAATTGAAATGGATGATACCGGTAAAGCATCCGAAGTGTGGACGACACAAGGACCTGATCTTAAAGGTATTGCAGAACAGAGAATTACTGTGCCGCCAGAAGGTAGGGCAGAAGATAGACTCCAAGCGCCAGCCGAAACAATTATGAAACAGTGGGTGGAAAACAATCTTGTCAATCCCACAGACAGTGATCGTGCTATTCCTAACATGCGTATTGCTCCTGATCAAGAACGGGGAGAGACAATCAATAGGGGGACACGATACAAGAATCTTGCAGAAGAATTGGAATCCATCTCTCAATTTACGGGATTAGGCTGGAATATATACGCTGACTTTGAAGAAAATGAACTGGTATTTGACGTGTATGAAGGTGTGGACAGGACAGCCGGGCAGGACGAGAATCCACGGGTGATATTCAGTCCTGAGTTTGACACCCTTGGTGAACTCCATTTTGTGGACAGTCAAACGGATTATAAAAACACAGCTTATGTTGCCGGCCAAGGTGAAGGGGAAGAACGGTTAGTTACTATTACGGGTGAAGGAACAGGCCTTGATCGTCATGAAATATTTATTGATGCCCGTGATGTCGGTGATGAAGATGACGACGGCAACGAGATTGATGAGGATGAACAGATAGATATCCTTCAAGAACGTGGGCAAGAAGAATTGTCGGAAACTGAAGTGGAACAGATGCTTGAAGGTGGCATCCTTACACACTCCACATTTCAGTATGAGAGGGATTACCGATTGGGCGATAAAGTTACCCTCCAAAAAGAAGGTTGGCATTTCATCCCGACGGTTACCGGCAGACCGTTATACAATGGCGAAACTTTTGCAACAGCCCACGATGATTTGTGGCTTGCAGAGAGTGATTTTATTGGCGATTTGCAGGAGTTGCTGGTTAAAGCAGACCGTGACATTGGCGACCACGGGATAGATCGTGTGTTTGGTCAAAATACTTTGGACGCTGTCAGGGATTTTCAGGAGCGGTACGGTATCAGCTATCACGGAGACTATGAATATGGCGTACCCACGGATGAAACCATAGCGGCACTTGAAGCTGTGGTCAATGGCGATGAAGCCAATATACCAAAACCTGGTTTAGCCATAGACACACCCATCACAGAGATCAAGGAAGTATTTGAACCAGGGACCACTGAACTGGAAGCTGTATTCGGGAAGGAAATGCCTAACTTGATATCTAAAGTAAAACGTGAAATATCGCAAATTGGTAACGAAATAAGGCGTTAGGAGGCATACGGTGGATGGCGAAAATAACAAAGCTATGGCTGAAGTGCGTGAATGGCTGACACGCATTGATACGAAGCAAGAACACATCATCCAATTGCTAGAAGATAGCCGAGCAAGGGCAGATGATGCGTACGAAAAAGCAGACAAGGCAGAAGATGATGCGCAAGAAGCACTAAGAACTGTCTACGCTCACCAAAAGGAGTACTACAAGCGACTTGATCGGGACGACGCAAACCGGAAATTTACAATTAAAACGGCAGTAGGATTAATCGGGACGGTGGTGACCATCCTGATTTTTTTAACGCCAATTTTGATTAGTTATTACACGCCTTAAAGGAGAGATTTAAATGCCAGTCGTCGAACTGAACAGTACAGCAAGTCAACGTATCACAATGCCGCCCGAGGGTAAGCAGGCGGACGTGATCAAAGCGCCTGCTGAAACGGTTATGAAGCATCTGGTTCGGAGGAACCTTGTCGAAGCAACTGAACCAGGTAGAAACATTGCTGACCTTATTATTGCTCCTGATAAGGGTCGTGGTCCGGTGGTAGAGGTGACCACAAGATACAGAAATTTAGAGGATGAATTAAACGAGCTGTTAATGCGCTCGGGGTTATCGTGGTCATTTTATGAGTATAGAGAAGGAACGGTATTCGAAGTAAAAAGCATAAGGGAGGAAGCATAAATGGAATTTATCACAGAAAGTTTAATGGAATCCGTTTTTACGATCGTGGGTGTACTGATCGCCGCAATCGTTTCTTATTTAGCGCCGAAAGCTAAGCGGCTAATTGCCATTGCATCCGATGCTGACAATCTAGGGATCATCGACGCTATCACGGATTGGGCGGTTGAGTATGTGGAAGAAGAATTCCAAGGTAAGGAAGGGAAGGAAAAGTTTAACCAAGCGGCAACCGCAGCAGCTCAATTGCTGAACAATTATGGTATTGAGGTGTCAGACGAATTGATTAAAACATCCATTCAAAAAGGATACAACAACCTAGTTGCTGATGGCAAAGAGAAGAAAAAGCAACCTCATAACGGCGAGTTAGAGCAAGGGTAATAGCCTTTGCTCTTTTTAATCTTATAAAGGAGTGATCAATAATGAGTGAAATTAATTATCCTAACCTACGCTGGAACGGCAGTTTGACAAGCCTCAATCCTAGTAATATTAGAGGCACAGCCATACATCACTTGGCACACCCTTCTTGGGGATTGATGGATACTCACACTTATCACCGTGACACGCTGGGTTGGGCGGGTATTGGATATAATTACCTGATACTAAGAAGCGGCACAATTTACGAAGGTCGTGGAGATCATGTAGGCGCTCATGCAAGCGGGTATAATAGCACGTATATTGGCGTGGCGCTTACTGGTGACTTTGAAACAGGTAGCCAAACACCAACCAGTGATCAGATGGATTCGCTTTATTGGCTTATTCCAGAATTAAAAAAGACGTACCCCAACGCTGACAACATTGTCGGTCATTATGATTTGGGGCAGACAAGCTGCCCGGGCAGACGTTTTCCTATGTCTGAATTTAAGCGGAATGTTGGTAGCGGCGGATCAGGCGGTAGCGCACCACGATACGGAGATAACAACGAATCCTTTGCCAACTACCACAGTGATTGGTGGGGGCGAGATGACGAGACAGTAAAGACAATACAACGATTGTTGCAATTGGTCGATGAGCTTCCGTCCGGTTCGGCAGACAGCATATTTGGTCAGCAAACACTAGACGCTGTACGATCATTCCAGGATAAGCACAGCCTTTCTCAAAGTGGTGCTAACTTTTATGGCGTACCTGGACCAGCTACCCTCGAAAAACTTGCAGAAGAAGGAAACACCACAGCAGCTATGCCCGGTGATGTAGTGAGGATGATAAGAAGCTTCAACTATCGCAGTCGCGCCAATTGGGCCGACGATGCTATTGCCGGCACAGTCAGCGAGGGTGAAGCGTTTACGGTTGTGCGACGGGCGATCATGAGCCATACTGGCGATTTGTATGAAATCAAGTCAGGAAACTATATAAGCGTGCTCCCGAGCCATGTGGAAGTTGTTAAACAATCATGATATAATGCAATCAACAGAACCCGCCACGCCTCTCATTTGAAGCGGAAGTGGCGGGTCGTTCATTTTAGAGGTTAGGCTACCTCTAGTCGTGCCGGGGCAGTGGGAGCCTCGGTTTTTCATTCATCGTTTACATTCATTTCACGAAACATGCCTTCAATTTTCATCATTATCCCCGCCCATTCGTCAGTTGAAAAGATTTGCTCCAACACTTCTTTTTTCTGCTCGTCTGTAACTTCAAAATCTAAATTTTGCGCCACATCGTTGATTGTGTCTTTCATAAGTTCTAAGCTTTGTTCCATTTCAATCAACCTTTCGGGCGTTTGCCCAGTTAAATATTTAGATCCCCTTTAATTTTATAAGCCCTTTGCCTTTTGCGCGGGCGATCCCAGTCATAATAACGCAGATCAAATTCCAATATTCCCACAATATATTCAGATGAATTTTTAACGGTTAGTTGATTATCACTAGTTTTTTCAGCATATAACCCTTTATCGTACTTATGCTGTAACACGTTATTTACATCCTTGATCATATCGGCATCGCGAAGTCTCTCTGGCGGTTTATCACCGCCCATTATATTTACCGTGTACTCAAACTTCATTGAAATATCCTCCCTAAAGGAGCGCCTCGGTTTCATTCATAAAATGCTTCTTTGAGTGCTTGTTCAAAACTACCACACTTTTCGCATATTGTCTCTACATCCGGCAAAGCTGCAATAAAAAGATCAAGTTCAATAAATATATACCGCAACCGTTCATACGTTTCTTGATTGATAGGATCGTCCAGTTCCTCGCTTGCTAATCGTAAAGCATTTAAACAGTCATCTTTTGTGTAATTTATTGCGGTCACTCCTCTCTAAAAACGGAGAATGGTGAATTAATTGACTGTCTATTTATCGTACATTTTACTATATATGCAAAGATAAAGTCACACTAAAGCAAAAAACACGAGCCGTAGCCCGTGTAAAAAAATCATCTATTTAATATTTCATAGACGATTCAAGTACATCTAAAAACTCATCAAAAGTTTCAACCTCATTAATTTTATCTTCATCAACCGGCAGAAGATGAGTTATACCTTTCGCCTCATTAAGTAATTCTTTGTTCTGATCGTTAATGAAAATACCTCCATAACGACCCTTCTTGATACGCAGACAATACCAATTGTAGGATAATTATGTAAATGTGACAAGTGCTATAAAAAAACACGAGCCGAAGCCCGCGCTGTTTATAAAATTAATCGTTGTTCAAATCTCGACGTTGGATTTCGCTTTCTAAATGCATGAGAAAGTCTTTATTTAAGTTTAGCTTTTTTGCTTTCTCGTAAGCTTCTGCTAGCAATTCATCAGATAAGGCTTTGAGGGTATTCATGTTCACCTGCTTATAATCTATTGGATTTCTCTTTTGCATATTTTTCAGTGAGCCATTCTAGGAATTCTTTTTCATCATCTGATAAACCTCGTCTAAGACCATCTTCGAATTCACGTTCTAAATTAACGTATATAGATGTTTCGAAGTCTTTGATCAAATTCCTATAAACCCCCTATCCCGAGCTTATTTGTAGTATACCATAACTTAATTTTCACACAACAAAAAACACGAGCGTTGGCCCGTATTAAAAGGGAGTTGTTTTTTGTATAAATAGGCACATGCATTACATACAAAATACAACCTTACATAAAGTACTACATACCCCATTGAGAATAGAAGTGTTTTCAGCGCTTTCTAACTGATCAATGGTATCAGGCAGTTCCCCTATCGCATTCCCTCGGATTTTGTCCGGGGGTTTTTTACATACTCACAAAAACACGAGCCGGAGCCCGTGTTTAGTCGAGTGCTTGATTTTCCATCTGCCTAAATGTTTCGGCGTTTATCGATAACATTTCCATGTCGTGCGTTAGCGCATCATAATCCATGTTTTCTGGGTCGTAATCCAATTCATCTGATATGTTTTGAGCATGTTCACTGAGCGTTTCAGTATTGTTTACGTAAGCATCATGAAAGTCTTCATGTTCCTCCGGTATGTCTCCGTCATAGTCTCTGGCTTGGTCGTGCCAATTGGTGATGTGGGCTAAATCTTCCTGCATTTCCTCGACCCATAAGTCATCTTCGAATGCGCCTTCCTGCATAGTCATACCCACTAAAGACAAAGCGTTGTCCATATAATCGTAGTTTTCTTGTATGAATTCTTTATATTCCTCTGTAGATGATTCATTATCCCCGCCTGTAAATGTAATCTCAAACTCAGCCCTCAAATTATGTCTATAACCATCTTCAGCTTCTTCCTGATTGTAATAACTGGAACTAGAATAAATGTTCTCGCCTGTTTCACCATAGATATTTTGTATATCTTCGCTTTGCACGGAAGGTTCAAAAAGGACGATCATTTCAGCTTGCGACCATGCAGTTTGATCTAAAGCAGGGAAATCAGAAATATCTATTTCCTCGCTTAAATTGGAGTTTGTAACTTCAATTTCTCCGGTTGAAAAATCGTCAATATCTTCACCGATAATATCATAATGAAGAACCGAACCTTCGGCTAGGTTTGTATTAATGTCGAGTTGTATGATGTCATCGCCCATTTCTGCATCGACACTCATTTCAACCTCTTGGTTTCCTTCGTATTCTTCCGTTTCTGTGGACGAAGACGCATCCACACTTTCGTCTTCATCCCCGTCGTCCGCAACTTCTTCACCGTCATCAACAAATGCTCCAAATATCCCCATTACCAGGATGATGGCTCCCCAAAATGTCCACCGTTTATAAATCGGCTTTTTTTGTTTTTCTTCCGCCATATTAACCCCTCTTTATTTCTTTTTCTTCTTTTTCTTATCCTGCATCCACTCAGGTTTATTCGTCCATTCAATGCGGAAGTGGTTTTTACAAGCGCTACACTTTCCGTTTTCAGTTATGAAGTTAGATGCATATTTTGCGCTCTCTTTCCCGCATGCAGGGCAGTCAACACCGACGATTGGTATAGCTAAAACAAAGAACAGGGCGCTTGTTATAACCATTCCGATTCCCGGTATTATCCCGAGGATTGTAAATATGAGAAATAACCCAGCGATTAAAATAGCAGCACCGGTTGTACCTAAAATAATCCCTTTCGGTAATGTCCACAGATAAAATGTTTTCTTACCCGGTCTTTTTCCTTCGGCGTATGCAATGTTTGGGTTTGGTTGTGTTGCTTGATCTTCCATGTGATTCCTCCTTTTCCTATTATATATCTACGTATATAGTACTACAAATTGCATATTGTTGGTAGTCTAAAGTTATGCGTATAATAAATTAAACTGTCTTAAAAATGAGGAGCGATTCAAGTGCGCAAAGTACGAGGCGTCAAAAAAGTTGCTGAATATCTAGAATCTATAAACTGCCCAATCAGTATATCCACGATTCAACGTTACATGCGAGAAGGCGATTTTCCTTATTCCAAACCGACCGAAAGAATTGTGATTTTTGATTTAGACGAAATCGACAAGTGGTTAGGGGAGTGAATCTTTACACTTAAAACTTTTTTACACATATTTTACACACGGTTAAAGTAAAACCCTAATTAGAAGCGGGTTTCTTTCATTATATAGAAGCCTCTCTGAGGCTTCTCCTTTTTTAATCGGAGGGATGTTTCATGAGATGGAGCAAGGGGTTAATTACGGGAGTTTTTCTCTTATTGATTTCGGCGTGTTCGGATGAGGATGTAGAAGAAAATGAAGCGGCCGATTCTGCTGAAGATCTAAACGAGGCATACGGGGACGATGTCGGATTGACGGTCGAAACGCCTGAAAATCTATCTTTTGCGACAGAGGGTACATTTACGTTTGAAGGGAATATTGAGGCGCACGAAACGTTAAATGACGATTACCTATGGGTGATCCTCGACACCGAGGATGACGATGAAACCGAAACCGGCAATGAATCGTTTGAATATTTTGTTCCAATCGATGAAAATGGTTCTTTTTCTGAGGAAATTGCCTTACATTCCGGGGACTACAATCATCACGTAAGTGTGCGGGTGCCGAGCAATGACTCCGGTGAAGAAAATACATTTTATGAAGGCTTGAATTTGGACGTACATAATGCAAGTGAAGAAGTGCAACGGGAGATTGAGTACACGTTATTGGGTCATGAATACGGGCTTCAGATCGAGCAACCGGCCCAAAGCTATATTGAAGAAGAAAATGCGGTTCCGTTAGCGGGGACACTTACCGAGGCAAGTGATGATCAACTTGTAATGGTTCAAGTTGAAAAAGATGGGGAAGAATCCCAATTTACAACCCCAGTTGAAAACGGGGAGTTCAACATAGATGTGCCGTTAAGCTTTGGGGAAGGGGTCCATACCATTAATGTGATGGTTTACGCAGAGGACGAAGACTTTTATTATGATGCGGCTTATCTACTGGCGGACGCTTCTTCCGATGAAGAACTGGTTCAGGTGGAAGCTTATGAAGAGTATTACGATTATGGTATTGAACAAAAAGTTAGCGCCGCATTCCCCTTCAAAATCTTTGATTTAGTGGGGGTTAGGCGCTAAGGTCTTGGTCTGTTTATTTTTAAAATCATTTTGGATAAGTATAGAATTAGACTTTGCATAAAGAGTAAGGTATAATAAAATCAAACAAATGTTTCCGTTATAAATAAATTACCTTGGAAAACGTTTGGAAGGAGGGTTTGATGATGAAGATAGCCAAAACATTGTCGCATAAGATTACGAATCACTCTCGTATCTTTGATGAAACGCTAGATATATACAACGACGCACTGGCTTTTATCATCGAAGTCATAGACAAAGAATTTGATAAACTTGATGATATGACGACGAAGTCTATTACTGCTGCGGTGGAAAGGCTCATTCATACAACTGCATCAAACCCTTCTCCAAAGTACCGGGCATTTAACGCTCGTTTTTATAAGTTTCCTTCGTACTTTCGCAGAAGTGCCCTTGCTTCGGCTTTCGGGAAAGTGAAAAGCTATCGTTCCAATTTGCGTAACTGGGAAGAAGAGAAGGCAATTGCGCTTTCTGAGGGGAAAAATTTTAAAAAGAGCCCTCCGAAATTGCAATTAAAACACAAGGAATTCCCAGTGTTTTATCGAGGCAATATGTTCAAACGAACATCGGATACTACGGCTCAAATCAAAATTTTTCATAACAATGATTGGGTATGGGTCGATATCAAATTCAAAGACCAAGACTTATATAAACGGGGCGTTTGGGATTGGAAAGAAAACAACCCTACGCTTGTTAAAGTCGGAAAAAAATATTTCCTGAATTTTAGTTATCAATCAAAAGTAAAATTAAATAAAACAAAAATCAACGACCAAAAAATCTGTGCGGTAGACCTTGGCATTAACAACTCTGCGGTTTGTTCGGTCATGGATATAAAAGGTGCTGTCTTGGCTCGAAAGTTTATCAACCAGCCAAAAGAAAAAGACCGGTTATATACGTTGACGAACAAGCTGCGCAAAGCGCAACGGGTGTCGGGTTGGATTGCTGCACCTAATTTTTGGCGTCGTATCAATGGGATTCAAAAACACATCGTGAATGATACATCGCATGAAATAATAACGTTCGCAATGGATAATGATTGCGATGTCATTGTTTTTGAATACTTGGATAAGATGAAGATGCCGAAAGGGTTTTGGGGCGCAAAAAAACTTCGCTTCAAACTTCGTTACTGGCGAAAGAAAGGGATTCAAAACAAAGTAACGGAGATGGCACATTATCTCGGTATGCGTATGTCAAGAGTGAATGCTCGTAATACAAGCAAGTTGGCATTTGATGGTTCCGGAGAAGTCGAGCGAAATTGGAAAAAAGACCTCGCCACATTTTCAAGTGGAAAAGTCTATCATGCCGATTTATCGGCTTCGTATAATATCGGTGCACGATACTTTGTTCGAGGTATCCAAAAATCCATGTCGGAAACGAAATGGTTGTCACTTCAGGCAAACGTTCCTGAAGTGGCAAAAAGGACATATACGACTTTGTCTTCATTAATTAGCCTTACGAAAGCATTAGAGTCGCCGAAGGTGACTTAACCGCTTTTGTTTGTGCTGTATTTAAGATAAGGGATGCTCCATCAAAATCTTTGATTTAGGTGGAGAGGTTCACCCTGATGAAGAATTTTTGGAAGAGACACATACACGAACAGAAATTATTTATTAATGACGATTGATATTCATATTGCTGACGAGATTGGGTCAAATTAATGATAAGCGTAGCGATCATTTGACCGAAAGGATCTCGAATAAAATATGAAAAAACACAGCGTGCTGATCTTTTCCATCATCATCATTTTAATATTAGTGGCGGTCGGTTTTTTACTTCCTGAACAGTTGGAACGTTTTACCGGGGGATTGCAGGGGTTGATTAGTGACACGTTCGGGTGGTATTACCTTCTGCTCGTCACATTATTTTTACTCACGAGCTTGTATTTTCTCGTCAGTCCGGCAGGGAAATTGAAATTGGGAAAACCGGATGAAAAACCCGAATTTGGAAGAATTTCTTGGATCACAATGTTATTTAGCGCGGGTTTGGGCATTGGCCTTTTGTTTTTCGGTGCTTACGAACCGTTAAGCCATTACGCGGTACAGTCGCCGACGGGGGAGGTCGGCACACCGGAAGCAGCCACCAATGCGTTAACGTTTTCCTTTTTTCACTGGGGGTTACACGGCTGGGGCGTGTACAGTATGCTTGCCTTGGCTTTAGCCTTTTATCATTTTCGTAATGATCATCCTGCCTTAATCAGTTCGACGGTACAGCCTATCTTTCGGGGCGCCGTGAAGGGTGTTGTCGGCAAAATCATCGATGTTACTGCCGTGATTGCAACGGTGATCGGTGTGGCAACGTCGCTTGGCTTTGGTGCAACGCAATTAAATGGAGGAATTTCCTACTTATTTGGATTGCCCTCGAACTTTTTCTCTCAAGTCATTATTGTGCTCATTATTACCGTCTTATTTATGATTTCTGCATGGTCGGGTTTATCGAAGGGGATTCGCTTTTTAAGCAATACAAATATGTTGGTTGCTGCAGTATTATTCATTCTCATGTTGTTCATTGGCCCGACGATCTTTAACTTAAATCTTTTTACGGATACACTGGGTAATTACATCCAAACGCTGCCGCGAATGAGTTTTCGCATCGCGCCTTTTGATGCGGAGATTAGGGATTGGATCAATGATTGGACTCTCTTTTATTGGGCGTGGTGGGTCGCGTGGGCACCATTTGTGGGAACGTTTATCGCGCGAGTTTCCCGGGGGCGGAGTGTGCGTGAATTTGTTTTTGCGGTCTTGCTTGTGCCATCGATTATTGTCTTTTTATGGTTTGCAATATTCGGGGGTACGGCTATTAACGTGGAACAAAGCGGTGCCGATCTAGCCTCATTATCGGAGGAAATCGTTTTATTTGGCATGTTTATGAATGTCGATTTTGGGATGTTTTTGTCGATTTTGGCGATGCTGATGCTCGTGATCTTTTTCGTTACATCCGCAGATTCTGCCACGCTTGTATTAGGGATGTTTACGACGAATGGATCCGATTCGCCGCCGCAACGATTAAAATTAATTTGGGGGACGCTGCTTTCCGCTACCGCTCTCGTATTGCTTTATTCCGGAGGTTTGCAAGCGGTGGAGAATGCGTTAATTATCGCTGCTCTGCCATTTTCTGTCGTTATGTTATTAATGACTTTAGGGTTAATTGTCGTTATGACAAAAGAAGGACGAAAAACCCGGAACAAATGATTTCCCGGGAAATAATTTTGATAGGCGGTTAATTCGAAACGAGACGCAACCCAACAATGGCGATAATGACAATGCCAATGAAAGTTAATCGCAGACGGTCCTTTGATTCATTATAAAAAATCATGCCGACGAGGGCACTTCCAACGGTGCCAATCCCCGTCCATACCGCGTAAGCGACGCCTAACGGAATGACTGCCATCGCGATAGACAGCAAACTTAAACTGATGATAAATCCGCCAATGAGAACGGTAAAACCTATATATTTTTGCCGCTTTGTTATCATTTGTATACCGGTCACGCCGACAACTTCAAAGAGGCCGGCAACAATAAGCGCAATCCAACTCATGAAGAAGCCCTCCTTGGTTCTTTTTCACCGGTAACCATCTTTAATCCAATCACGCCGACGAGGAGCAACGCAACGAAAAAGAGCATCCAACCATTGATAGGCGCGCTGAAAAGGATAATATCGACAAGGACGGTGCCAACCGCCCCCAAACCGACAAATATAGCATAGACGGTGCTGGTTGGGAGTGCCATTGCCGCGTTGATTAACAACCCAAAGCTAACAATAATAGCAATAACCGTTAACGTCCACGTTGTAAAATCAGTTGCATATTTCAGTCCTGTTGCCCAACCCACCTCAAAGGCAGCGGCTATGACAACCTGAAACCATCGTCCATTCATTTGCAAACACCTCGATTTTTGGTATGATTATTACAAACTAACGTTAGTTAGTCTAACACGCAATGACGGATTTGGCAATCGATTGGTACTAAAGGGGAGAAGGCGAGATGGCAACAAACACGAGAGAAAAAATAATCCAAGCGGCACTTTCTTCATTTGCCACCCGTGGCTATGAAGGAACGACGCTCGCCCAAATTTCAGGTGTTGTTGGGCTTCAAAAACCGTCGCTGTACAATCATTTTTCCGGAAAAGCGGCACTATTTTTAACAGTAGCTGAAAAAGTCCTGGGTGAAATGCTGGAAGTGATGAAGGACAGTTGGGAAAAGCACAAAGATGAACACATAGACAAAAGATTATATTTAGTATTAACAGAAAGTACATCTTTTACTATTCGGGAACACGAAGGGATGATTTATAGACGTTTACTGTTATTTCCGCCGCCGGAACTTGAAGGGGATTTACAAGCGTTGGTTCAATTTGGAGACCAAGCCATCGATCAGCTTTTGCGGGAGATTTACGAGCAAGCGGAACGTGAAGAGGCCATTCGTGATGTATGTTTTTCTGTATTCAGAGCATCCTTTTATTGTTTAATGGACGGTTTGTTTACGGAAAGCATTATCTATGGGGGAGATGAGTTTCGAGAGCGTTTTGACGGATCATGGGATGTATTCTGGAGAGGAATAGCTGCAGGATAAAAAAGGCAGTGGTGGTGTCTCTGTTTCACATGGCGCCCGAAATCGAGGTGATCGTGGTGAAACGGTCGCCATGGAAGTTTCATGGTGCCCGAAATTGCTAAGCAACCAGTGAAACAGTCGCCATGGAAGGTTCATGGTGCTCGAAATCGTTAAACATCCAGCAAAACAGTCGCCATGGGGTTTCGTTACCCCGCGAACCCGGGAAGAAACCGGCTAACAACCTTATGCTAACTTGAAAAACGTTTCAGGAACCATTGTAGGCTTAACCTAACATAAACGGGCAGGTGTTACAGGGTGCGGAAAAAAACAGTGCTAATCACCGGAGCGTCAAATGGTATCGGCCGAGAGTATTCCTATTTTCTCGCGGAAAAAGGCTATAATGTGATCCTCGTTTCCCGTTCAAAAAGCAAGTTGGATCAGTTGGCAGCAGATCTTATAAAGCGATATAACATCGATGCAAGTGTGATTGTCCAAGACTTGAGCGAAGAATGGGCTGCCAAGCATGTATACGAAAAAGTTACGAAAAAAAATCTTACCGTTGATATGCTAATCAATAACGCAGGCTTCGGGACGACAGGTGCTTTTTTGGCCAGCTCCGAAACGAATACACATAAACAAGTCATGCTCAATGTGAATGCAGTCGTGAACATGACGCAAAAGTTTCTTCCGGATATGGAAAGGAGGGGCACGGGGGCGATTGTCAATATCGCGTCAACGTCTTCCTTTTTGCCTATTCCTTACATGAGTGTGTACGCAGCGACGAAGGCCTTCGTGTTATCGTTTAGCGAAAGTTTGCATAAGGAATATAGAGGCAAAGGGATACGGATCTTGGCGGTTTGCCCTGGTACCACTCAAACTGATTTTTTTGATTCGGCGCCTGACACAATTACAGCAGGTGGAATGCGCACGACCCGGCAAGTAGTCCGGACAAGCTATAAAGCATTGATTAAAGGAAAAAATTATGTCGTAGACGGAAAACTCAACTATTTAATTTCATTATCGCCGAGAATCTTTTCCCGAAAATTAATATTAAGAATTACGTCAACATTGATGAGAAGAAATATATTCCGATCAGAATCCAAGTAAGATCGATGAAGTAATTCCTCTCGGTACGGCATTTCGTCCATTTGAGGGATAGGATTGTTGAAGTAATCTCTCCCGGCATCGTAATCTATGCGCTTGAGGGATTAGATTCGGAAAGTAATCCCTCTTGGCCACGCAATTAGCCCGTTTGAGGGATAAGGCCGTTGAAGTAATTCCTCTCAGCACCGCCTCCCACCCGTTTGAGGGATAAGTTCTAAGTAGGACTCCTCCCTCTCGGTATCACTTCCCCTCCACGCCGCGCTCTGCTAATGGGTGTTTCATAACAGTTGAAAGTGACCGCTTTTTAAAAGGAAAAATTGACCAAAACATGTATAAATGTCTGCTAGATCTCCCAAACTATGATTAACCTAAACGTATGGGAGGAAAAAGCATGAACAAATCGGATTTGGTAAAAGTCGTTGCCGAAAAAAGCGACCTTACAAAAAAACAGGCTGAAATCGCGGTGAATGCCACGTTTGATGCTATCACGGAAAATTTGCAAACGGGAGAACGCGTGCAACTGATTGGCTTCGGGCAGTTTGAAACGAGAAAGCGCGAGGCGAGAAAAGTGCGCAATCCGCGTACGGGCGAAGAAATACAAGTCGCCGCAAGCCAAGCACCCGCGTTTAAACCGGGCAAACGATTAAAAGAAGCCGTAAATGTGTAAGGAAGATCTTCGGTCGCTTCGTCAAAAAGAAGCGGCCGATTTCTTTTTCATGTATGAAAATATGTTAAAGTGAATGATGATGTTCCTATTTCTATGAATCGAGGGAGAAAAATGTCCAAAACGAAGGCATACCTTTGTGCGCTGTCAGGAGCTGCCGCGTGGGGGCTGATTGGCGTTTTTGTTGCCCCTCTTTATGCGTGGGGCTTCACGGCTTGGGATGTCGTCGCGATTCGCGTGATCCTTTCCTTTGTTTTTCTTTTTTTATTGATGTTTCTTTTTTTTCGGCCGCAATTGCGTACGCAGTTTCGTGATCATTTGTTTTTTGCCGGGGCCGGGATTTTGAGCATGGTTTTTTTTAATTTCTTTTATTTTGAAGTATTTGCGCAATCCTCGTTATCGCTGGCGGTAACTTTATTGTATACGGGTCCGTTGTTTGTGACGGTTTTGTCCCGGCTTTTTTTAAAAGAACCGTTTTACGTCACGGAAAATGATCGCGTTGGTATTGGCGGTTTTTGGTTGCGCTTTCGTCGTTGGGCTTTTGCCGTTTTGGGAAGCGCAAGTGTCGCTTCAAGTGTTCGTTATGGGGATTTTGCCCGCCTTTTGTTTCGCCCTTTACAGCATTTTCGGCAAGGCGCTCACCCATCGATATTCCGCGTTTACAATTTCGACGTATATTTTTCAATATTGAAAAAATAAAGATATAGCTTGCATTGCAAACACTTGTTTGCTACAATGCTAATTAAGGAGGTGAAAAATCATGGCGATTCAAACGATTCTTGTTCAACTTAAAAATCCGTCCAAATCAAAGCAAAAACAATGGTTATATGAACAACAAGTTTTTGTTTCAACCGTAAACACATGTGTAGAAAGAATGAAAAACGGCGAAAAGCTCTCGTTTAAAAATGTGGATGCTGATCTAAAGGCTGCGATTAAAAATGAAGCAATTCGTTTGGCTAAAAAAGCTGTCACTGACGTCAGAAAGAAAAAGGCTAAGAGCGTTCCGAGGTTTAATCAATCGCTTGGCGTGAAAATAAATTTTCAAAATTGGAACACCGTCGAAAAAACGGTCGCTGGTACATTTCTTTCACCGGAAATAACGGAAAGAAAACAATGCCAGTAGCGGAAAATAGCGACGTCAAAACGTATTTTCCATGGTTAACCAAAAAACACCATAATTATCGTGGAACAATCCAGCTTTTAAGAAAAGGTCGTAACTGGTACATTGCGATTCCTATTCAAGTATCTTCGGCATTAAATCAAGAAGTGAATGTGCAGGCTTATACGCCGATCGGTGTGGATCTGGGTTTAAGGCATCTGGCTGTCCTTTCCGAGCCGATATCAGGCAAGCGTCAATTTTTTTCGGGCAAAGAAGTCGGATACATCCGTCGTCACTTTCGTTCCCTACGACGTTCGTTAGGCAAGAAGAAGGCTCAGCGAGCCATTGAACGTATAGGTCAAAAAGAGACACGTTGGATGAAAGATTACAATCGGAAATTAGCCAAAAATATGATCGATTTTGCTTTGCAGTTTGATCGGCCTCTTATCAAAATGGAAGCGTTGGATGATATTCGCCAAACCGCAAAATCAATGAAAAAAGCGGATAGGACGATTCATTCTTGGGCGTTTTATCAATTGAAGCAGTTTATTAAAGAACGAGCAGTCAAACATAACATTCCTGTGGTAGATATAAACCCTTTCAAAACCAGTCAAACTTGTTTCGTATGCCGCCATGTAGAGAAAGACAACCGACATAGGGGTGCATTCCAATGCAAAAACTGTGGACGTAAAACCCATGCTGACTTGAACGCTGCGAATAATATTGCAACAAGCACGAGCTTGGCGGAGTAGGAACATCGTTCCGATAGACCAAGTGCCTATGCGGTACAATCTGACATAGGAGCCTCACTGTGGCATGAGGTATGGTTGTCGCGTAAGAATGGTGGGCCCGAAAGGGAACAACGGGGCACATAGCCTGAACGGTATAAGCCCTCCACAGGAGCGAGCAACCCCCATTGCATTCACATGGATGCTCGGCATTTCAGTGCCGAGAGGATGTCACTCGCAATCGTCTCGACCGTTCTCGGTTATTTGCTTTATACGACGGGCTTAAAGCATATCGAGGCAAGCAATGCATCGATCTTGGGGACCGTTGAGCCAATTGTGGCCGTCATTACCGGGGTTCTTTTTCTGGGGGACCATCTCATGTTTTGGCAAGTCATCGGTATCGCACTGGTATTATATGCTGCTATACTTGTAACACAAAAACCTCATCGAAAGGAGGCTGTTCAACAGTGACTGACGGAAACCAACGAGCTAACATCCACACCGGCGCCGATGTCGAAATCGTTTTGAAAAAAGACCAAAGAACGGGAAAAAGAACGAAAGGAAAAGTGAAAGAGATTTTAACAAATGCCCCAACACATCCCCATGGCATTAAAGTGAGACTTATGGATGGCCAAGTCGGCAGGGTGAAAAAAGTGAATGAGTGAACAAAAAGGAGTAGGACAAAAATGATGATCAATTTGAAACGGCTCATGGAAACGGTCAATACGAGTGCAGCGATCGGCGCAACAGAAAACGGCGGTTTACATCGGTTAGCCCTCTCAAGGGAAGACACGGAAATGCGTGCCACGTTCGTTCAGTGGCTGGAGACGGCAGACCTTCGGGTTACGGTCGATGATTTCGGCAACATTTACGGCTGGCGTGAAGGCACAAATCCTGGCCTTTCTCCCGTAGTCATCGGGTCGCACTTGGATACCCAACCATATGGAGGAAAATATGACGGGGTCATTGGGGTGCTCACGGCATTGGAAGTGATCCGCACGCTAAATGATAAGGGCATAAAAACAGAGCGTCCGATCGTAATCGTTAATTTTACAAATGAAGAAGGGGCGCGTTTCATGCCCCCATTGCTCGGTTCCGGCGCTCTGATTGGAGATTTTTCAAAAACAAGCGTTTATGAAACGATAGATGCCGAAGGAATAAGCTTTGAAACGGCGCTTTACGAATCTGGTTACCCAGGAGAAAAAGCTCATCGTTTAAAGGATGCACATGCATTCATGGAGTTACATATTGAACAGGGACCGGTGCTTGAACAAAACCAAAAAAGCATTGGCATCGTCCAAGGGATTCAAGGGTTGGCTTGGTTGACGGTGCACGTTAAAGGGAAAGCGGATCACGCGGGCACGACCCCGATGTCCGACCGTAAAGATGCGCTCGTCGCTGCCTCTGCCATGGTTACCGCCTTATCTAGATATGCAGCGTCTGTCGAGGAGTTGGTGATCACTGTCGGCACGTTGCAAGTCGAGCCGAGTGCTCCGAACGTCGTTCCAAGTGGGGTCACCTTCACCATTGATATGCGCCATCCCGATGACCATATGCGCAAAGGGGTCCCGATGGCCATTCGCAAAATTATATCGGATACGTCGAAAATGTATGATGTTGATTTTGAGTTGGAAACGAATGCGCGAGCGGACACGGTTCATTTTCCCGGAAGAATTCAAAACATCCTTTTAGAGGAGACGTCATCACTTGGATATGAAGCGAAACAATTGTACAGCGGTGCTTCCCACGATGCGAAAAATATGATCCGTATTGCGGAAACGAGTATGATTTTCGTGCCGAGCGCCAACGGGAAAAGCCATCATGAAGAGGAATATACGAGTGATGCCGACATCGAAAAAGGGGCGAATGTGTTGCTTTGGGCAACAAAACGGTTGGCGGATGAAAAATAGCGCAGGAGGTCAATATGACTTATACGATTCGTGAGATGAAAGAAGGGGATGCACACGGCATTGCTTATGTGCATGTGCATAGCTGGCACACGACTTATCAAGAGATCGTTCCCCGAAGTTACTTGGATCGCTTACACGTGTCGGAACGTGAGAAAAAATGGGAAAGCATCCTAGCTGAATATCCCCGGAAGTCTAATCATGGGCTCGTAGCTGTCAATGACGACTCAGAGATTATCGGTTTTGCCATCTGCGATCAGGCTGATGAAAAAGAACCGGTGGAAGGGGAACTGAATGCAATATACATTCTCGAAAACGATCAACAACGAGGCATCGGCCAAGCGCTCCTGCAACAGGTGCTCACGAACTTTCGCGAAAAAGGTTGGGCAACATTCATGATTGTTGCCCTCGCCGACAACCCTTCCTTTCCATTTTATGAAAAACTAAATCCTCATTATTTGCGACTGGATACATGGACGGTGGATGGTGTAGACCTCAAGGAATGGGTCATGACGTTTCGTGTTGCGGAAGTAGAAGCATCGCTCCGCTGAGGTTTTCACACACTTTTTCACGATAATTATAGATTTTCGGACAAACAAAAGACGGAGATATGACCTAGTATTTCCTCTGTTACAGTTCCTTTGCAGTTTGTTTAAATATATGATTTACCCTTGCTTACTTTTTCATAGCTTGTTAGGATGCTTCTGGGTGGTTGAAAGGCGTTCGCCCATTAATTACCAAGAGGAGGCGTTGATTGGTGCTGAAGTTACAAGCGACAAACAGGCTAAGAAATTACGGTCTGTCTGCTGTAGCGGCAGGGTTTGTTTTCTTTGCCGGACCGATAGCCGCTGATGCCAGTGATTTCGGAGGCAAATTACTTACCGATGGCATAGAAAATAGTCACGTCGAAACGTTACAGAATCTACTCGTTGAAGAAGGATATTTGCAGCAAAAGGATGCCGATGGCGTCTATGACAATGCAACAACCGATGCTGTTACCGATTATCAAGAAGACCAGCAATTACTTGTAGATGGCTTGGCGGGCGTGCAAACGCTCGGTGCGTTAAAAGTACTCGGAAAAGGTGACGAAAATGAGCTCGTTACCGATTTACAGGGAACGCTACAAGATTCCGGTTATTATAACGGTTCCGTAGATGGATACTTTGATGGTGAAACGCACGATTCCGTTAAATCCTTCCAGTCCGATGCTGACATTGCAGTCGATGGATTGGCCGGACCTGAAACGTTCGGAGCGTTATACTACGGAAAATCCAAAGCAGTAGAAGAAGATACTGCAGAGGAAGAAGTCGCTGAGGAAGAAGCAACAGAAGAAGAACCTGTAGAGGAAGAAGCTACGGAAGATGAAGCAACAGAAGAAGAACCTGTAGAAGAAGAAGCTACAGAAGATGAAGCAACAGAGGAAGAACCTGTAGAGGAAGATGCTGCAGAAGATGAAGCAACAGAAGAAGAACCTGTAGAAGAAGAAGCTACGGAAGATGAAGCAACAGAAGAAGAACCTGTGGAAGAGGCTCCTGAAGCAGAAGCTACAGAAGAAGATGAATCTACAGACGAAGAAGGAACGGAAGAAGAACCTGTAGAAGAAGATGCTTCAGAGGAAGAAGGAACTGAGGAAGACTCTGTTGAAGAAACTACAGGAGACGAAGTTACAGAAGAAGACGCTGTAGAGGACGAAGCTTCTGAAGCAGACGCTACAGAAGATGAAGAATCCACAGAAGACGAAGGCAATGACGAAAATATGACTCAATCTTCCGATGCGGAAGGCGAAACGTACACAATGGACGCTACCGCTTACACAGCTGATTGTGATGGTTGTAGCGGTATTACAGCAACAGGCATTGACCTTAACAACAATCGTGACGCAAACGTTGTGGCGGTTGACCCTAATGTCATCCCACTCGGCTCCACTGTCCATGTTGAAGGATATGGCGAAGCCGTTGCAGGTGACACAGGCGGAAACATCACTGGCGAAAGTATCGATCTTCATGTTCCAACACAAGAAGAAGCCGAACAGTTTGGCCGTCAAAGTGTTGAAGTTACAGTGCTGGATTAAGAATATATATGATCCCTTGCTACTCTGATAGCAGGGGATTTTTCTATGTGGTCGTTAGGAAAAAACTGTTGATTTCGGCCGCCCTGTCGTTTAAACTCCAGGATGGTTCTATGCGAGGGGAGAGGGAAGGCCTATGACAAAAGCAAAATATACGCTGATTTTGTTGGGGATTTTTAACTTGGTTCTTTTCATCGTTCATTTGACAGACTTTTCTTTCCTCTTTTTGAAACCTACAGGCTATATCATTCCTATAGTGATTAATATGATCGTTTTGGCTGTGCTTGGTTTTTGCTCCTCCCTTCGTAATGTATGGGTTTTTACTGGTTTATTCCTTAGCATGCCAATATTGCTCGTCCATAGTTTTATGGTCTTTATGTCGGATAATAGCTATACGACGATTCACTCTCCCCATGGCCAACAGTCACTCTTTATCGAATATAGGGACTTCACGCTCGGAGAAACTACCTATTTCTATAATTTTCACGAGACGAGGTTCGGTTTCATAGGCAGATACCTCGATGATCAGTCCATGCGTATTATGGACAGGAACTTCCCACCCGGTATAGATGGCAAAGAAGTTCTCGGGTTGCATGATGCAGAGTGGATCACCGATGAAACGGTGCGTTTGCCCACTTGGGAAGGGATGGAGGAGATTGAATTGGAATCATCTCCATCGACGCCAGACCCTACTCCACCTACAGCAGATGAGGGGGATATGGAGACTTTCATTGATGCAGTCGAAAAAGAAGAAGACGGCGAAACAATAACGATACATGGCAACGTGCTGGAAACGAGGTATGACGAGAATACCGGCCAGAGTTGGATAGATGTCTCCGACAATGAAGGCGAAGGCGCGATTCCCACCCAACAGTGTAGCCGTGTGGAAGAAGATGAAAAACGTGGCTATTATATGTTGGTGGAGTGTACCCATCAATGGGAATACCGTCTACAATCGTTAGACTCGGAGCAGTGAGGTGAACGTATGGGAGCAATGCTATTTTTATTATTGGTATCCTATGCTTATATAGCCGCGGGGCTTATCGGTTGTTTGTTCTTTTCTTTTTTCAAGAAAAAATGGCTCGTTTTTTTAGCGCCGTTGTTCCTGGTGGTTTTCGCAGTAATTTGGGATATTGGTCGTGGCGGTCTGGATACGCTCATCATATTGCCATTACTCATCACTACTGCGACATGGTCTCTTTTGATTTTTGTTTATCGGAATCCCCCACAAACGGATCAACGAGCATATCAATTTATCCCTTTGATGCGGTTCCTCATCTATTTATTGACGGGGCGAAGGAAATGGAAAGAAAAAGAGGTCACAGAAATAAACAATGTGCTGGAAAGTTACCGGAAGAGGCTTGTCGCCGATGATCGGTTGAGCGGGGATTTAACGGAAGGTACCCACCCCAACCAAAAGAAAAGCACACGAAGATTGGTAGATTCGTTTACATCTCTCCGTGAAAATAAGGATGAAGAAGATTATTATTTGCAAGTGGCACAGCACTGGGCGAGGGGGATGGACAAAAAAATACATGGGCTTTCGCTGGTTTCTATTATTCTTTTTCTATTGTTGTGGATAAGCGGTATTTTTCTTGCACAGTATATCGATGGGATTATGGTTTTTGTTTTCTTATTTGGATTTGTCTTTTTTCCAATTATTGGCCTCGTTTTAGCGCTTATGGGCAGAGGGTGGAAGAAATGGCTTTTAGCAGCGATTAATGTTCTCGCGATGATCGTTGCTGTAATGATTATTTTATGAACACATTGCGCACAAGCAAGTCATTTACACAAACTATTTTACGTCATCCGGAACTAGACGGAGAGTGGAAAAGAAAAAAAGATAAAATACTTTCCCGAGTAGCAGGTAACTCTTCACATATGAGGATGGCTATAATGATAAAACGAAACTTTAAAAAGCTATTGATCGGTTTATGGATTGTCTTACTTATCGGTTTCAGCTATAACCAATATAAAGAACGGGAAATGTATGAAGCAAATATTTAGAGTGATCTGAAGACTGACTTTCACAGTTTAGTTACTGCCATGACCCGTAGTCAAACTTATTATGCAGAAATACTGGAGACGGACCGGATCACGAAGCGCCACGCCCATTTGTTAGCACTTCGAACATACAACGGAGATATCTCGCGGATAAAAGATAAGTATGAGCGTTTGGCTATCGAATTCGAGCGGTTGGAGCCAAGAACAATTGAAAACGATACATCCGTAAACGCAATAAAGGTAGGCAGTTATTTTAGCGAATTGGCTGATTATCAAAGATTTGAACGGAAGAGATGGATGATGTGCTTATTGAACTTGACGCCGATGAAAGGGGGAAGATAGAGCATGTAAAAGCCTTAAACTCAGTATGGCTCGAAGCTGCAGAAAGAAATGTTGAAGGTGTGACGGTGAGGAACGGTAAAGCCAACTTCAATGCACGTACATATGAAAATTATTATGGAGAGGATAGTATTTCAAATGATTTTTGGGTAGATTTGCTCGTTGAATTAGATGAAGAAACACTTAAATTTTTAAAACAACGTAATGTACCCAATATTGGAGAACGGTTGGAGTGATATCGATTTCAATCATAGAGAATGGTCCCCGTCAAAGTCCAAATATAAACAATATGTCCGGTGCTTTTTGCTCCCGATCCTTCTCGAAGTAGCACTATCTTCGTTCGGTGGGGGCAATTTGATCACAAGTAATCCCTCTGATGGAGGTCGAGTTGCTCTGAGAGGAACAAGTGAAGCAAAGTAATCCCTCTGACGGGGGTCGAGCTGCTCTGAGAGGAACAAGTGAAGTAAAGTAATCCCTCAAACGGAGAACGAACTGCTCCCAGGGGAACACGTGAAGCTAAGTGTGGCTTTTGAGAAAGACAGATGAACCCTTATTACGATTAATAAATTGTTGTACTTTGACTTTACCCCCTAAATCATAGAGAATGTGCTATTGACGAGTTTCGTTGCAATTATAAAAGCAGGTATCCGAAGATACCTGCCCCGTGTGAGAACATCATAGTTCCCGATAGTAAACGGTAACGTTTGCCCGCGACCGCAAAATATGCGTCAGTATATGAATATGTCAAGGATCTTATGCGTCCATTTTTTTATTTCAGATTAAAAAAATACTTTAATCGTCGTTTATCATAGCCTTGGACAAAATCAATAACGTCTCCTACCCTTGCTTTACTTATGATTCGAACATCTTCACATTGGACATTGGACGATTGAATCAAATTTCAATTTATATTTAGATTTTTGTAAAATATATTGGCTATTTAAAAGGTTAATTTTCCCAGATTTTTTTCTTGTTTTCGATTTTGGTTAGTGGTACAACTGCAATATTCCCGCTAGTTTTATTGTTAGCATCATTAGATACGACAACGGAGGGTCTTAGGCCTGATTTTTCGTATCCGATATTCTCACCAAAAAATACGCTCACGATAGCTTTGCGAGGGAAAAAATGACCGGATCCTCCAGTGTAATTTTCATTTATCTTCGTTTGTAAAGCAAACCATCTTATATGATCCCCGTGCCTTTTGAATTTATAAGCCACTTTTTGAGCTCCTTTTATTCATATTTCTTTTAATATTTATCTCTGATTTCATCTTATTTGGCTCAATGTGACTAAACACCCCCTGCTAATCCAACACCTTTCGTCCGCCATTTGCCCTTCTTGACCGAAGATGTTACGTTAAAGGCAAAGCAAAGCGAAGGGGTTCCTTAATTATGACAGTGAAAGAATTGGAAGATGAATTAAGTCTATTAAAATCGGATTATGTCCGGGTTCAAGGTGATGTGGAAAAAATGGAATCCATTGGCGGAAATGTACGGCCTGCAACGCGGCAACTCCGTCATTTGGAGGAAGAGATCAATCGTGTTCGTCAACAGCTAAAAGAATCAAAACAGTAACCTAAACGGTGGACTATTTGATGCATGGGCTCCCTATTGACGAGGGGAGCCTGTATTTTTTGCTGAAAATAGACTGGAGAGAATGCTGATGTTGCAAAAGCTATTCCAACTACGGGAACATCATACAACGATCAAACAAGAATTAGTCGCCGGCATCACAATTTTTTTTGCGGCTGCGCACATCATTATCGTTAATCCGACGATTTTAGCTGACAGCGGCATTCCTTTTCAATATGCTATGATCGCGACGGTCCTTGTCACGGTCATTGGCAGTTTGCTCATGGGGCTATACGCAAATGTGCCCCTCGCACTTGCCCCGGGCATGGGGATTAACGCATTTTTTGTATATACGCTCGTCCAAGGGTATGACTTAAGCTGGCAAATGGGACTTGCCGTTGTCATTGTGTCAGGCCTGCTCCTCATGGTTGCTACGTTTACGCCGCTCGCAGCCAGGCTGTCCGATGCTGTACCCGTATCGTTAAAATACAGCATCAGCGCGGGGATCGGCTTGTTGCTAGTGATGATTGGCTTGCAGATGGGCGAAGTGATTGTCGCGGATCCTGAAACGTTAATCAGCCTTGCGCCGCTTGATTCTCCGTCACTCGCGTTTACGCTGTTCGGCTTATTGCTTATTTTAATTCTTTATGTAAAAAAAATAAGAGGCGCCTTTGTGATCGGTCTCTTGTTAACAACAGCGGTCATTTATTTAACGGGGTTCGGCGGGGAACCGGAGAGTGAGCCTCTGGATTTGGGTGGATACTTTGGGATTTTCACCGCGGCTGATTTTGGCGGGTTATTGCACGCCCCGTTTTGGATGGCTGTTTTTTCATTAACATTGCTCGTTCTTTTTGACACGTTGGGGCTCGTGCACGGACTCGTACCATACAATAAAGATGTGAGTAAAGTATATAAAACAAGCGCGATTAACGCCGGGATCAGCGGTTTTTTCGGGACTTCGCCGACAGTTCTCGTCGTCGAGAGCGCAGCTGGGATGGCTGAAGGAGGAAAAACAGGATTGACCGCTGTGACCGCCGGTTTTCTTTTCTTGACAAGTTTCGCGGTAATGCCGTTTATTTCCGCTATTCCGGAGGCGGCGATCGCGCCGATTTTAATGATCGTCGGCATGTCGATGGCGGAAAAATTGCGCGATATCCCGGGGGATTTTACCGAATGGTTTCCCGCCGGGTTAACGGCGATTCTCATCCCGCTCACGTACTCGATTATTGATGGCCTAGCCGCAGGATTCATTCTCTACCCGCTTTTGAAATGGGCGACCGGCCGGCGCAGTGAAGTGCACCCTTATCAATATGTGATCGCGTTGTTGTTTATCTGTAATTATGTGCTGTTAGTTATATAGTTGCACGCCGGGCATAACAAACGTGCCGAGCGCATACACCAATAGACGGGCATTATTGCCGAATACCGAAAATGTGTGTTTCAATTGCTTTTGCGACACCATTGTCATCATTATCGGCGGTTTCCGTATCGGCATATTGTTTGACCTCTGCTTCAGCGTTGCCCATGGCAATGCTGAGGCCGGCTGTCTTAAACATGGACAAGTCATTATAATTATCGCCGATCGCGACCGTGTTTGCGGGAGTGACGCCGAGCTGCTTTGCCATCAACGTCAATCCGCTGCCTTTTTCGGCATCAAAAGGCATGAGTTCAATGTTGTCTCTGCCCGAAGATGTCAGAGCGATGCTCGGGTTTGGTTCCCAAGCGGTGCGAATGGTTTGTAATTTTTGCGGGAATAGGGAGAGAACGAGAAATTTATAAGCGGTAAAATCATAACCCGGGATATCCTCGGGAGACGGAAGCATCTTAACTCCCATATTGTTGAGCTGGCGATCAGCTTGATCCCGTATGATGGCTGCCATTTTCCCCCCGTCGTTTTTTTCGCGGGCATACGCGTGTAGGTCATCCAAAAAGAACTGATAGGTGCCGTCCGTCGTATAAATCCCTTCGGACGTTGCCAGATGAAAATAAAATTGCCGTTCGTGCAACCAGGAAGCGATATCGGTGGCAACGTGAAGACCAAGGTGTTTTTCCGTTAAAATATGGCCGTTGCGGTCGGCGATCATTGCACCGTTTGCACAAATATAACCGTCAGCCGGGATGCCGGCGGTTGAGACAATTTTTTTGGCGTCTTGCAAGGTGCGGCCGGTTGCGATGATAAAGGCGTGCCCCTCCTTTTGAAGACGCTGAATAGCGGAAACCGTGTGATCACTGATTTCTTTTTCTGTATGTAGTAATGTTCCGTCCATGTCGATCGCTACTAACTTCATCGTTCCACCTACTTTACTTGAGGATACCCTTATTATTCTACAACAGTCCGGGTTGAGAGAAAAGCAAATGTCATTGAAAGTGAAAAAGGACGGTTTTATATGGACAAGGGAAAGATAAAAGGGATCTTCGTTGGCATTGCTGTCATCGTCATCGTTTATATGGCCTCGCAAGTCGGCGATGCCTGGAGTCCGGCACGTCTTCGTGATTATATCGAAGGATTTGGGATTTTTGCGCCGCTGTTATTTCTTCTTCTCAGCGGATTGCGGCCCATCTTTTTTGCCCCCGCTTCCGTTGTTGGTTTTGTCGGCGGGCTGCTTTTTGGTCTGTGGGGCGGAGCGGTACTCACCATCATCGGTTCGCTCTTTGCGGCGGCATTGGGTTATTTTATGGCTCAGTACCTCGGGGGCCGGTGGATAGAAAAAAAGATGCAAGGCGGGCGGTTGCTTGTCTTTAGAAACCAACTGTTACGCTACGGGTTTTATTACGTGTTATTTTTACGGCTCTTCCCGATGCTTAGCTTTGATCTAATCAGTTATGTTTGCGGATTCGCGCAAACGCCTTTTCTTAAATATATCACGGCGACAGCAATCGGCATTTTGCCTGGAGTTATCGTTTTCACCTTAATGGGCACCAGTGTAGCCGCCGGGGACACGGAAATGCTGCTTCTTATTCTTGGGATCGTGTTAATTTTGCTTATTGCCGGGTTGATTTACTATACTGTCAAACGACGTTCCGGTAATATATAAAAAAATCGTATTATTGTAAAAGAATCTCGAAAAGCAGGGTGGGACGCATATTTTTTTGCTAAAATGGATATAGATTATTGAGTTACAAAAAGGAGGAAACCAACATGAACAAGAAATGGTTGTATTCTTTGCTTTCCGGTGTATTCGCGGTAGGAATGCTCGCAGCGTGTAACGGGGATATGGATGATGACCCAGGCATGCCAGAAGAAGGCGACGACATGGGTGAAGAAGACGGCGATATTTAAAAATGTGACATAGGAGCACTGGCTTATGAATGAAGCTGGTGCTTATTTTTTAATACGATTGATATTGTTTTTTATCGAAACGTAGTCTTGTTTTTGTTGCCTTGAAATCTTTGAAAAACTATTGTAAATATCTTTCGCAATCTTACTATCGGTGCCAACATTTGGACCATGGTATAATCTTCCCTCCCCTTTTCACGGGCGTTTTGCGTTGCCATAATACATATCAGGAGGTGCTTATACATGCAAAAATATTTATTAGCATTGTCAGCTTTTTTACTCGTTCCGGCAGGAGCGATGGCAGAGGAAGAGGATGTCAGATACATAGAGGGGGATGATCATAAATCGATCGCCGTTTTCGGTTATGCCGGAAGCTTTAACGTCTCCGGCGAAGAATGGGAGACGGTAGAAGATAAGATCAAAGTCATTAGCGAGGAGCTCGATCTTCAAATCCCGGAAGACGTAGATGAAGGTCAAGAAGATAAGGATAAACCGGCAGATGACGAAGCTGAAGAGAATGAGAAAGAAGAAGGTCAACCGGAAGAAGAACCGTCTGATGAAGAACAGCCGGAGCAAGAGCAACCGGAAGAAAACAATGAAGGTTCCAATGAAGAAGAAGGAAATGACGACCAGCAAGAACCGGGCGACGGCCAATATGAAGAGCAAGACAATGAGCAAAATAATGATCAAAACTTCGAGACGGAAAGTGAATTTGAACAAGAAGTTGTTCGCTTGACGAATGAAGAAAGAGAAGCTCAAGGCCTTCAGCCGTTGGAAGCGCATAGCGACCTTTCCGATGTGGCCCGTGCGAAATCCGAAGACATGCGCGATAGCGATTATTTTTCCCACGATAGCCCGAATTACGGCTCGCCATTTGATATGATGGATGAGTTCGGCATTGATTATATGGGCGCGGGTGAAAATATTGCCGCCGGACAGCAATCCCCTGAACAAGTCGTTGAAGGTTGGATGAATTCGGATGGACATCGTGCCAACATTCTTAACGAAGACTTCACACACATCGGCATCGGCCATGTTGAAGGTGGCAGTTACGGCCAATATTGGACGCAAATGTTCATAACCGAATAGGAAAAAAGATAAGCAGCAGGTGGGCTTAATAAGGCTCGCCTGCCTTTTTATGGGAGGATGACAGGTTAAAACTCTAGGGCAAAAGTGCAAATATCCGATGCGTCTAGGGCTCGGATCTAGGTCTCGGACTAGCACCATTTCTTGCAGACGATATCACATGGGGGGCGTCTTGCGGTCTAATTTTAGCGAATGCACTGATATTATATCGTAAGAAGTCGTTTTACGGTTTAATTTTAGCGAATGCACTGATTTAATATCGTAAAGAGTCGTCTTGCGATCTAATTTTGGCAAATGCACTGATATTATATCGTAAGAAGTCGTTTTACGGTTTAATTTTAGCGAATATGCTTATTTACTATCGTAAGAAGTCGTTTTGCGATCTAATTTTAGCAAATACGCTGATTTAATATCGTATGGAGTCGTCTTGCGATCTAATTTTGGCAAATGCACTGATTTAATATCGTAAAGAAGCGTCTAACGGTCTAATTTCAATTAATGTACTGATTTTATATCGCATAAAACCGGGTTGCTGGAACTGCTAAACTAAGTTAACCATTTCCGCTAAATAAAAATGAACACTTTCGAAATTTTACTCCCCCGATCTTGCCCTCGAAGGGATTAAAGGGGGATAACATAGAATAGGATCGCGAAAAAGTGGGCAGCGGACCCGGCAATGACAAAGATGTGCCAAATGGCGTGATGATAAGGAAAGCGGCCCCACAGATAAAAAAATGCGCCTGTCGTGTAGAAAACGCCACCGATGAGGAGTAACACTAATCCACCCGTTGGAACTACAGCGGCAAGGGGGCCCCAAGCGATAACGATAATCCACCCCATCACAATATAAATGAGCGTAGACAACACGCGAAATCGTTTAACAAAAAGGGCCTTAAACACAATCCCGGTGATCGCGAGCCCCCATATGATGCCAAACAATGCCCAACTTAAAGCGCCATCCAAGGCATGGAAAAGGACTGGGGTATACGTCCCGGCAATAAACAAGTAGATCGAAGAATGATCGAGGATTTCAAACAGGTTTTTTGCTTTCCCTTTCGGAAAACTATGGACGAGCGTCGAGCATACATAAAGCAACAACATCGTGGCGCCGAAAATGGAAACACTGACGATGTGTAAAGGGGTGCCGATGTGGGTCGCGTAAACAATGAGCAGCACAAGCGCCGCGATGCTCAGAAGGCTTCCGATCCCATGGGTGACCGCGTTTGCTATCTCTTCTTTTTTCGTGAACATGCTGGAATGGTCAAGCAAAGTAAGCCCCCTTTCTCTCTTTAATTATAACAAAAACCAAGGTTAATGCGAATTTGTTTTAAAGTTTCGTTTATACACCGATATGAATCGTATCATGAGGTCTCTGGACGATGGTGCGATGACAACCGTTTGACGTATGCATATCAATCCGGAAACGAATGGTGGGTACACGAGGAACGATGCTTGGGAGTATTGCTTTCTGCATAGCGAGTATCGGATGAAAACTTGCCGATTCCTTTTCCTCTATCAAAATTAATACAATGGCTTGGGTGAATCCAATTGACATAGACTGCCCTATGTAACTGTCTATGTCAATTTTTATTTAAGTTTCGCTATTATATGTCTAAATATTCATAAATAAACCTTTATTTGAGTGGCCTATTTAAGAAGAGATGATAACAAGTGCAATTTTTTCGGTTTAGCCGCACGAAAAGATGAAAGGATCGGTCGATCAGAATGTTTGGTTGATTCAAGAATAATAAGTGAGTAAGTTTTTTTCATGGAAAGGTTAATATTTTTTTCATCCTGCCGATACGTAAATTAGAAGGGTAATTAGTACTAAAAACCTGGTACATTCTCCTGGAAACAGGGGTTGTATATAAAGGGACACAAGGATGTGGCCCACATTAAATCTACGGAGGGATGATCAGCATGATTATCAACAACAACCTAAGCGCGATGAACGCGCACCGTCAACTGGGCGTCAACCAGAATAACATGCAAAGTTCCATGGAGAAGTTGTCCTCAGGCGAGCAAATCAACCGTGCGGGAGATGACGCGGCAGGGCTTGCCATCTCCGAAAAGATGCGGGCACAAATCCGTGGCCTCGATCAAGCAAGTAGTAACGCCCAAGATGGCATTTCTTTAATTCAAACTGCTGAAGGGGCATTGGATGAAACACACCAAATCTTACAACGAATGAGAGAATTGGCCGTGCAATCTGCGAATGATACCAATCAAGATGACGTCGATCGCGAAGCCATTCAAGCAGAAGTTGATGCCCTCGCTGAAGAGATTGATCGTATATCGGACAACACAACATTCAATGATCAACAACTACTCAACGGGGATTTTGAAGATGAATCTTTGACTTTTCTTATCGGGGCAAATTCCGATGAAAATATTGAAGTGAACATCGATTTGATGTCTGCGGAAGCATTGGGCGTAGCAGGCGATGGAGAAGGTTCTGAAGCGATTACCGGGAGCATTGCAGAATCGGAAGTGGAAGATGGGGTAGAAACATCTGTTTTTACTAGTGCAGAAGGAGATACCACCGCCTATCTTGCTGAAGATGGATCTTGGTACAGTGAAGTCGAAGTGGAGGATGGGGACGTTGTTGCAGCAGACGGAGCCAGCACAGTGAATGTTGAAGTCGATGAGGATGATCCTGAGCAGGGTACGATCCCCGCATCAAGTGGCGATGGTATTGATGTTTCAAATCAAAGTGCGGCTGATGCTGCCATTGATCAAATTAACGAAGCCATAAACGATGTCTCCACTCAACGTTCTGATTTGGGTGCCGTACAAAATCGTCTCGAGCATACAATTTCCAACCTTGATAACGCATCCGAAAACCTTCAAGCGGCAGAATCTCGCATTCGAGACACGGATATGGCTCAAGAAATGATGGAATTCACACAAAGCAACATTCTTTCACAAGCCTCCCAGTCCATGCTTGCACAAGCCAACCAATTGCCGCAAAACGTCCTTCAGTTGTTGCAATAAGAATAGAGGAGAGCGGGGTGATGCTCCGCTCTTTTTTTGTTGTTGTTATTTAGGAGGTGTGCAAGCCGTAGCAGTCATGGCTCTGTGTTAACGCATGAGATTGATAAGCTGAAGACACTCCCCTATGATGGAAGTGTTGCATTTAATATTGCAATTTACGGATTTATTTTATAAAAGTATCAATAATCATCATCAAACAAAAACCGGGCACAAGGACATTCCCCTGCACCCGGTTTTTTTGCTCAGTTAACGCGAAAAGACGTGGTTCCCTATGACTTTTAGTTCTTCTTGCGTGGCATTCCAATGAATGTCCGCAGTTTCAGGATTGTAGAAAAACAGTGCCTCATATTCTTCTCCGTCTGTTGCCAACGCTTCGTGGGCTGCTTGTTTAGCGTCTTCGGCTGCCGGTTCATCGATCGTTCCGTCAAGAACAGGACTAAATTGATAATGGCCGCTTGGGGAAACCTCATGAACAATGTCATGAATGGAATCCGGGAACTGATCATCCGCAACACGATTAAGAATAACTGCTCCAACGGCTACTTTTCCTTCATAGGGCTCGCCTTTCGCTTCCGCGTGGATGAGACGGGCAAGAAGATCTTCCTCCTCAGACGTGGCCGCTAGCGAAGATGGAAGTTCCAATTCTTCACCTGCGTGAAGGGCGCCATCAGGTTTTCCGTTTAATTCTCGAATATCTTCCGGTGCTACACCATAGTCCGAACCTATCGACCAAAGGGATTCTCCTTCATCAACCGTGTGTATATGAGCATTGGCCATTGAAACGTCTATAAAGACGAAGAACAAAGCCAAGGGGAGAGTCGCGATTTTTAATCGTTTCATCGCTCATTAAAGCCTCCTCTGTTTTTGGTACACTTGGAAGATAACAAGGGAGCATGACAAAAGCATCAGGTAAAAATACCCAACGAAAATATGTTTCAACAAAAAAACTGCCATAACAGGCGTGAAAACGGAAATTATCATTTTAGTTACATGAGGTAATGTTTGAAACAATCTATGAGTGCTGGATATGGAAGGGTTTTGTGCTCAAACGGGTCACCAACCGAGGCAGATGAAGCCCTAACTAAAGTTTGCGGGAGCCGTTAGGTCGTCAACCGAGGCGGATGAGGCCCTAACTGAAGACTGCGGAAGCCGTTAGGTCGTCAACCGAGCTAAATGAACCCCTAACTAATGATCGGGAAGGCGTTAGGTCATCAACCGGAGAGAATGAACCTTACCGAGATTTCAGAAGATGTGTCGATCTGTCCCGACATTTTCACGCCTTTCAGATGGCCGTTCCATGTCTCGACTTCCTGCCCATGTTATTTTCCCAAGATAAAAAAGAACCGGGGACGAAAAGTTTCCCTCCCCGATTCTCGATCTCAAGATTAACGCGCAAAGACGTGATCCCCGATTGAAATGGTCTCGTCTCTTGTGGCGTTCCAATGGTTGGATGCTGTTTCAGGATTGTAGAAGTAGGTCGATCCTTGGCCTTGGCCGTCGAAGACAATCGCATCACGGGCGGCTTGTTTCGCTTCATCGTCAGCGGGTTCATAGAGCGTTCCATCCATAACAGGGCTGAACTGGTAACTCCCGCCTTCAATCTCATAGACGACCCCATTGATGGAATCCGGAAATTCATCAGCGGCCACGCGGTTAAGCACAACGGTTCCGACGCCTACTTTGCCGTCATACGGTTCGCCTTTTGCCTCGGCATGTATGATGCGGGCCAGTAAATCCTCTTCTTCGGGTGAGACGGAGGATTCGGGAATCTCCAGTTGTTCCCCGGGGTTAATCGCATCTTCAGACTTTCCATTCTCCGCTTTAATGTCCTCGGTCGCGACACCGTAATCAATCCCGATCGACCAAAGCGATTCTCCCTCGTTCACTTCGTGCGTACCGTCATTGGCTTCTGAAACCCCCGCAAAAGCAAAAAAAGCGGCAAGCGGCAAAGCCGCCCATTTTAATCGTTTCATAGATTTATGTACCTCCTTTATCAATATGTGCAATCTCAAAGTAACAAGGACAAAGGACTATTGCATCAGGGAATGAATCCCAATTACACAAAATGACAAAAGAAAGGTTGTATCCATAGGAAAGACCTAAGTTTTTAACATTTTCGTTACATCAAAAAAACCGGCATATGCCGGTTTCATCCGTCGATTTCTTCATAAGAATCCAAACTATCGTCCGGAGTGTAAGGCTCCGAAGTATCAATGTGCCCGAGCAGGGATTCCTCTATTTCTCCGTCGAGAAGAAATTGAGTGGAGTCATAGCCAAACTGTATCATGATGTGAGCGACTTGGTCCAAAAAAGCGATTTCTGCAGAAGAACCGAAATTGGCATCGGTGATTTCCGGAGAGAACGATATGTGCGCGGTGCCCTCTTGATCTTCTAAGTATTGGACGTGCACGCCCTCATCGCTGAGGAGGGTTGTCAATTCGTCACTTTCCGGTCCGTTTAACCATTCTTCCACCGCGGCAACAGGCAATTCTTCCGTAGAATCAGCGCTCACTGTGTGAGACTCCCGATACATGTTTAACGCTTCGTCATCATAGAAAAGAAGATCGATGTCTTCCGTGGCTGTGCCGTCTTCATTTTCCGCGCCATTTTCCTCTTCTGCTCCATCTTCTTCGGCACCTTCCTCTTCTGTTCCATTCTCTGTCCCCGTGTCGCCATCCGAAGCCTCTTCAGAGCCATTTTCTCCATTTTCGGGTTCTTCTACCGGTTCTTCTCCGATATCTGAATCGTCATCTGTTTCCTCTTCCGTTTCTTCTTCAGGCAGTTCTTGGTCGTTGTCGCCTGCTGAATCGTCTTCAGCATCGTTGCATGCAGCGAGCGTTATCGCCATGGTGGCGGTAACAGCAAAAATAAGCGGTCGTTTCATATGTTTTCCTCCCCGAATAAATGTTGCCACTTTAGTTTAAGAAACCCCCTTTCGTTTGTCAAAACTTTAATCAGGTTCTAGCAGGATGAGCAATCCATGCTATAATAGCAAAGACTGCTTTTTTACTATAAAAAATGATGACACATAATTGTAACGCTTCCGGTTAAAAAACGACTGTTAGGGGGAACGGAAGTGGCTGATCGTACGTTTGACCGCCTCTATGAACAATATCACCAATCCATATACCAATTTATTTATTATATGGTTCGGGATCGAAATGTAGCCGAAGAACTTGTGCAAGATGTCTATATAAAAGTTTTAGGATCGTATGAAAATTTTGATGGAAAAAGCAATGAAAAAACATGGTTATTTTCAATAGCGAAGCATTTGGCGATTGATTATATTAGAAAAGAAAACCGACAGAAAAGAAAATGGTTTGGGACGATCGTGTCGAATGAAAAAATTGATGCCCACGATCCTGATCCTTTGCCTGAAGAAATTGCTGTGAAGAAGGATGAAGTGCGAGTCGTCTATGAAGCTCTTGGCACTTGTTCACTTGCTCATCGCCAAGTGCTGATTCTTCGTTTTATCCAGTCATTATCCGTCAGGGAGACAGCCGAATCGTTAGGGTGGTCAGAGAGCAAAGTTAAAACAACACAACATAGGGCCATTCAACAACTTAGAAAGATTTTGAACACAGATGAAAGGGAGGAGGGAAACCTTGAGACGCAATCATCACGAAGACGAAATCGAACGTAATTTAAAAGCGCTCGATGGAATCAAAGATACGCGCAGCAAAGAAGAGATTTATCGCAACATCCAGCTGAAACTGAAAGAACCCAAGCAGTCGGTTCGCCGATTTAGAAAACCGGTTGTATGGGGTCTGTCGACAGCTGCTGTCGTCGTATTGACAGTGATTGTCGTCTCTCAAGGCCCTTCCCCATCCTCCCAAGGAGAGTTCGGCGCTGAGTCAACAGCGGAACGCGAAGAGGAACGTTCTTCAATGGATGAAGGGGACGTCGATGAAGATACGGAAGAGGACCAAGAGGAAATCGTTATTGAAGAAGATGAAGAGGAAATACAAGAAGAGACGCGGGAAGAAGACGCCCAACCCCCGGCCGATAGCAATGGCGAGGAGGATGAGCAAGAGGAAGATGTGGAAGAAGAGGATTCCATTGATCGAAGAGTAGTGGAAATGGACGAAGTGTATGCCGACGTTCATTACCGGCCCGCGGCTTCTCAAAACGAACAACAACTCCTTGCATTGCCGTTTTTAGCTCCTGACAATGAAACGATCGTGCCAATTACCGTTGACCATTCCGGGGACGCAGAAGAGAATGGCGCTGACGAGATGCTCGATCGTATAGACCCGGATGCACTTGGGTTGCAAGCGTCTCCGTTACTGGACATTGAAGAACAGGAGCAGGAAGATGTGAAAATCCGTGAAGGGCTAGAAGAAATTGCCCGTTTTGATATAGAGCAACCGTGGCCGTCCGAATGGGAGGAATGGTTCCAACAGGAGGATGCTGGCTCCGAAGCATCCGCCGGTTACTATGTTTTTCAAGCCGATGAAGGAAATGCTTATCTTGTAACCGGACAAAGCTTGGATATGGAAGGTGCCTCTGATGAGAATCTGGAAGAAACATTACAGCGGATGGAAACGGAAGAAAATGAATATGTCGATTCGGTGATTCCTCCCTATGTTGAACTGGATGACGTGGATGAACGCGGCGACGAAAGTGTTTTGTTATCATACTCCGGTCTGGATGAATGGAGTGAAAATGACGAAACACAATTGTTGATATTTGTCGAAGGCGTTTTATTGACGGCCGCTGATTTTGGCTATCATGATGTCGAATTTGATGGGGCTATGGACGAAATCGAACAAGTCGGACCATATGATTTAAGCGAAACAATCGATCCGCCCGTCTCCCCAAACTATATTGAAGAAATAGCAAATTAATGCCGGAAGCCCATGGAAGCTTCCGGCAGAGGACCTATACAAAATCAGCTGCACTTTCCATTGCATCGATGGAGCCTGCGCCTTGTGTGTTTTCGTCAAGCCCCATATCTTCTGCGCCTTCGAGCAGTCTTGTTTTGATGTCGTCCGGTCCCCAGTCGTTGTTTAATTCCAACATTTGGGCACAAATGCCGGCAACGATCGGTGTGGCCATCGACGTGCCGGACATGGACGTGTAATGATCATCGACGCGGCTGGATTTTGTTATTTTATCGAGAAACGAACGCGGCGATCGAACGGCAACAACATCGACGCCCGGCGCGAGAATGTCCGGTTTCGTTCCTCCATCGATCGTCGGTCCGCGACTAGAGAATGAAGCAACCGTATCATCGGCGCGCTCCGGGGTGTTTTGATCGTCGAGGGCACCTACGGTAATAATCCGGGGACTGATTCCGGGGGAAGAAATGGTGCCGGAACTCGGGCCTTCATTCCCGGCGGCGGCAACTACGACGATTCCTTCGTCCCAGGCTTCGTTCACCGCCTCCACGACCGGATCATCGTCGGCAGGTTCTGAGGCCGGGCTTCCCAAGGATAGGGATAAAATATCAATGTTGTATGCGTCTTTATTTTCCAAGCACCAATCAATGCCGGCAATGATGTTTGATAATGGACCGGCGCCTGATTTGTTAAGCACTTTGACACCGATAATATTCGCATTTGGTGCCGGGGCTACGTATTTCCCGTCGGATAAATACCCATTCCCGGCCGCGCTCCCTGCGCAATGCGTGCCGTGGCCATTATCATCGTACGGATCGGTACGATCGTTGATGAAGTCTTTAAAAGCTACAATGCGATTCTCCGGTTCGGTGAAATCTTTACTTGGGTGCACGCCGGTATCAAGGATCGCGACGGTTGCCCCATCACCGGTGATGTCGCTTTCTTGTAAAAAGCTGGAACGAGTCGTTTCTGTAGCGGTATTGAGCAGTGCGCTTACGGAACGATTTAAATAGATTTTTTCAATATCATCGCAGTTATTACATAGTTTTTCGAGCGCTTGAGCGGTTAACGTGCCGCTTTGGCATGAAAAACGTGGGAACGATTGTTGCACTTTACAACGGACATGAGCGTCAGCGATGTATTGGAATACGGCACTCCCGTTTTGATAACAGTCTGATTCACGCTTGAATTTGACGAGGACGGGAAAAGCTTTTATGCTGCGAATCCAGTTATCGGTCATATTTTGCAAAAAACACGGGGTGAATCGCAACGGCCTGATCGCCCCGACTAATGCGTGCCTAAGATGAGTGTCTATCAAAGGGCCATACGCGCGGGCAATCTTTACGGTTGATAAATGAAACATAGAAAAAGCCCCTTTTCTTTACTGGTTTCACAAGCACTTTATGCTTGTCGAACCAGCGTCGGGGCGGTTTTTGTTTAGAGATGGACAAAAATGATTGATGTGTTTATGTTTCTCTCGTCTGTTTTCATTTTTAGGTGGCGATCGAATGCAAAATAGCCGAATTCCCTGCTCGCACCTGTTATCCATGACGCCTCTGATTGGAATATTTTTGCTTTTATTGGTGTCATGATAGAGGTTGGAAAGCATGTTTTACAAAAAGAGGTTTGCCAAAACACCTACAATAACGAGAATAATAAAGATGACTCCCAATGTGTTAGCGATCCACGAGCCATTGACTCGAGGCCCTCGTCTTTTTTTCCAGCGGTTGGGGTTAAATTGCGGTGAACCGTCGTCATCTTTCGGTGGTCTGAACCGTTGATAAGGAACGAACGGCCGCGCATTTTTTAAAAACAGCGAAGCAAATGCCACTCCTGATAATGCACCGATAAGGTGTGCCAAAATGTTGATGCCGGGCATTAGAAACGTCATGATAATACCGATGAAGAGAATAATTGTAACGATTTGTCGGCTTTGGGGGTCGATGAGTTCTTTCCGAAAAAGCATCATATATACATATAACCCGAGCAGTCCGTAAATCGCGCCGGAAGCACCGACATGGCGGTAAGAGAGATCCTCCAACAGCAACGTGGCAACATTCGCCGTAACTCCGGTCAGAAAATAAAAAGCAATAAACTTTACTTTTCCGAGCATCTGTTCAAGAGCAGGTCCGAACAAAAAAAGGGCAAATGAATTAAATAACACGTGTTGCAGCCCCAGATGCAAAAAAATCGGTGTGAACAGCCGCCACCACTCACCGGCGAAGATCGCGGCGTTAAAACCGACGAAGTAATATTCGACAAAAAGACCGGGAGGAAATATCCCCCACTGACCGAGTGTTACAACGAGAAACAAAATTAAATGTATGCTAAGTAATGTTGTTATGACCGGATAGTTACGCGTGAACGAATAAAATGATTCATTACGGACGAACATTAGACCACCCTTTCCAAAGAGCTGTTTCCGACGCTTCCTAATATTCTATCATATGACGATGTGCATGATCGAATGAGAAAGAGAACATGAGGAGGAGCAGAAATGATTGTAGGCACCGGCATCGATATTGCGGAATGTAAAAGAATGGAAATGGTTATTTCAAGGCAACCCCGTTTCATATCAAGAATTTTAACAGTGGAAGAACAAAAAAGGTTGGATGAAATGACTGATCGCCGAAAAATAGAATTTATCACCGGAAGATTCGCGATTAAAGAGGCATTCGCAAAAGCGAATGGAAGCGGGATCGGCGAAGCGATCAATTGGAAAGACGTGGAGGTTTTTCATACAGAAGGCGGGGCGCCTCTGCTGATTTGCCCAAAGCTCGATGATTCAATCCACGTGCACGCCTCCATTTCTCATTCCCGCGACTATGCAATCGGTCAAGTCATTTTGGAGACAGTTTAGGGGAAAGGCAGGGGCGTGGTGATCGTTTTTCGAACGAAGTAGCCCGATAGAAAACGCCTATCGGTCTGTTTTCGGCGATCACTTAGATTTCGGATCGATAGAAGTCACCTATCGATTTGCTTTCGGCGGTCGCGTGGATTTTAGATCGATAGTAAGCGCCTATCGGTCTTTTTTCAGCGGTAGCTCAGATTTTAGATCGTTTGGCTACTTCTCACGATGTTTCTGTGAACGAAAAACATGGGCTTTTAAGAAATGACTTTAATCAACCGAAAACGCCTCGATATGAGCCGAAAAACATCAATATATCAGCCAAAAACGGCAATCGCCACGCTTTAGGGCTCCAATGTTGGCGCCCTAACGTTTTCCGGGCCCCACGTGGGCAACACAATCATCGGGTGACGATGAACATTGGGCGCTTCCCCTTTTGGCGCCACGATCACCGGATGGCGACTAATATTAGGTTTTTTTCCAATATACGGGGCCTCGCAATGCCAGGTGATCACGCATTGCAGACGTTCTGCATTAGTGCAAGATGGCTTAATTACCCGATCATGGGGACAGATGGAAGAAGTTCGGTCGGCACGCTTCTGGCTCCCTAACGGACAATTTACCGCATCATGGCGACCGAAACAACGGTCGGTTCTCGTGTTCGGTCGCCATAACCGTTTTATGATGACCGTAATGGCCTGTATCGAAAGAATTCGGGCGTCATAGCCGCTTCATGATGACCGAAAAGGCTTGTATCGAAAGAATTCGGTCGGCATAGCTGCCTCATGATGACCGAACGAGCAATTGGCTTTCGTGTTCGGTCACCATGAACCGTTTAATGGGGACCAGGGAGTCCTGCTTCGCAAGAAGACATTCAGTCATTGACGATAGCCTTTGATACCTTAACTCGGGCTGTGACCGTTTAATCCAATCGATTACTAACCCCAGTTTGAAGCTCTAGTCCAGTCTTCCGGTCGTCGGTGTGATCGCTTATTTCCGACAGGCTGTATTAGACTGTTGCAGGTCCCTCTGTATTTTTCATATGAATATTTCTCTTTCAGACGAGCCGGCATAAGTGCCCAGGTTGTCTCATATGATGTATTGCGGTTAGGAGGGGCCTGCCATGTAAGTGGGAAGGGACAGAATGTCTTGGATTGCGGGGTGCTGCCATAATGGTTGATGGATAATAGGGAGCAATAAATGGAATATTGGCTGTGAATCTTAGCGATCACTTGGCAGGTAAGAAAGTATAAATCAACTTTCTTACCTGCATAAGTGCAACTAAGGCTTTTCGCCATAAGAGCTTGGCGAAAAGCCAAGTTTTCTAATCCCCGTTGTGGCAAGACGGTAGTTGCTTTCGTGCCATCGCGCCGCGACAAAATGGGACCGGCATCACGATGGCGCCAAAGCAATGTCACCCACTAAGAGGATTCACCCCGACCACTTGCATTATCGATCTTTAAACAGCTGCTCAAAAAGGTACCCTCCTTTGTCGTTACATCTGAGACAAAGGAGAGATATTCGGTGAAAAAAGCAAGATGGCTATCTTTGGTAACATTGGCTTCGGTCTTATTGTTGGCAGCTTGCGGTGACAAATCACAAGAAGAAGTCATTGAGGAGCTGGATGAGACACTGCAGACAATGAGTGGTTATCAGACGGAAGCGACAATGACGATGCAAACAGGACAAGAGCCACGGCAATACGACGTAGAGATTGCGCATATGCAAAACGAAGAAAACCGTTACTATCGTGTAGAACTGCAAAATGAAGACGAGGAACAGAATCAAATGATTCTGCGGAATGATGAAGGTGTTTTTCTGCTCACTCCGGCACTGAATAAAAGTTTTCGGTTTCAAAGCGATTGGCCGAATAATAACAGCCAAATCTATTTGTATGAGTCGTTAATCGGGGATATATTAACAGATACCGAACGCGAATTTGCCGTGGAAGAGGATCGGTACGTATTTGAAACGAATACGAATTATCAAAATCAAAACCTTCATCAACAAGAAATTGTGCTCAACAGTGATGATTTATCCCCGCACGCGGTTCGGGTGTTTGACGAAGACTATAATACTTTAGTGGAAGTCGTATTCGAATCGTTCACGCTCAACGAAACATTGGAAAGGGAAGAATTCGATATGGATGCCAATATGGAGAGCGGGGAAGAAGGGGAAGAACCGACAGCGGTTGAGGAAGAAGAAGAGGGTGCAACAACCTTTGACGTGTTTATGCCATCCCATGAACCGGCGAATACAGAGTTGGCCGAAAGTGAAGAAGTTGAGACAGATGTAGGAAAACGTGTGATTTTAACCTATGAAGGAGACCAACCGTTTACCATTATCCAACAGCCGGCAAGCATCTCTGCCGCTTCCGGAACATCGCCAACGGAATTAGGCTATGGTGAGCCGGAAGTTTTGGGGGATGTGGTAGGTGTCATGTCAGAGGAAACACTGACATGGACGAGTGGCGGAATTGAGTTTATCATTGCTTCCGATTCAATGGAGTCCGAAGAAATGTCCGCTATCGCTGAATCCATGACATCTTCATCGGCAAAATAACCCGACATAAACGAAAATAAATAGTCCTAGACCCAGCGTATATTCTGGGTCTTTTTAAGGTAGGCGATTATCATAAACATCTTGTACCTCTCGGAGTAGCTCAACCTCCGTTTGAGGGATTACTTTGCGTCTCTTGTTCCTCTCGAAGTAGCTCGACCTCCGTTTGAGTGATTACTTTGCGTCTCTTGTACCTCTCGGAGTAGCTCGACCTCCGTTTGAGTGATTACTTTGCGTCTCTTGTACCTCTCGGAGTAGCTCGACCTCCGTTTGAGTGATTACTTTGCGTCTCTTGTACCTCTCGGAGTAGCTCGACCTCTGTTTGAGTGATTACTTTGCGTCTCTTGTACCTCTCGGAGTAGCTCGACCTCCGTTTGAGTGATTACTTTGCGTCTCTTGTACCTCTCGGAGTAGCTCGACCTCCGTTTGAGTGATTACTTTGCGTCTCTTGTACCTCTCGGAGTAGCTCGACCTCCGTTTGAGTGATTACTTTGCGTCTCTTGTACCTCTCGGAGTAGCTCAACCTCCGTTTGAGTGATTACTTTGCATCTCTTGTTCCTCTCGGAGTAGCTCGACCTCCGTTTGAGGGATTACTTTTCCTCTCTCGTCCCTCTAGCGGCAGTTTTCTTTTCCTTTGAGGGACGAGAACGGTTCCTCCATTGAAAAATGGTATATGTCATCAATTGTTTGGATCGGACAATTCCATGCCTTTCTCGAGCAAAACGGCCCGGTATAACCTTCTTTCGGACATTTTTTTCGTTCTCCCCCTCGATATGCGCCTCTGACCTCCAGCTTCCGAATTCCGTTTTCCGGACGATTGGTAGCTTGACATCAATAGTAAAGCGTCCAATAATAAAAATGAATAGATTGATAAACAAGGAGATATTATTGTGGATTCGTATCGAGGTCGAGACACTTGGATAGAAATCGATGTAAAGGCAATTGCAAGCAACGTCAAAGCAGTAAAAACGCTCCATCATCCGGATGTTCACATTATGGCAGTGGTGAAAGCGGATGGGTATGGCCATGGTGCGGTAACCGTTGCTCGAACGGCGATCGAAGCAGGGGCGGAATGGGTAGGCGTGGCTCTTCTGGAAGAAGCGGTGGAACTAAGGGAAGCAGGCATAGAAGCTCCAATTTTAGTGCTCGGTCCTATTAACCCCCAAGATGCGTCTGTTGCCCAACGATACCGCATTTCGATCACAGTTTTTCAAAGCGGATGGTTGACGGAGGCGGGCAGTTATCTTGAGCCGGAGCCACCTCTACACGTCCACCTAAAATGTGATACGGGGATGGGGAGAATTGGATTAACGGATGGACAGACATTGCTGGACATGATAAAGATACTGAAGGCTGACAAAAGGTTTGAAATGACAGGTATTTTTACGCACCTGGCAACCGCGGATGAATGGGAGAGCGATTATTTGTCTCGGCAATTAACAGCGTTTCAATCGTATGTTCAGTTGGCAAAAGAAACGGCCGGACACATCCCCTATGTTCATTACAGCAATAGCGCCGCGAGTTTGCGGTATCCTGGAAACGACTATAACATGATCCGTTTTGGCATCTCGATGTACGGCCTTGTCCCCGCGATTGAGACGGCGACGGATATTCCGGTTTCTCTAAAGCCGGCGATGTCGCTACACAGCAGATTGACACATGTGAAAAAAGTACAGCCGAAAACCTCCATCAGTTATGGAGCCACTTATATAGCAAGCGAAGAAGAATGGATCGGAACGGTGCCGATTGGCTACGGGGATGGATGGTTACGGGCGAACGCGACAAACGGGGGAGAAGTGCTTGTGGAAGGGGAGCGCTGTCCAATGATTGGCAGAATATGCATGGATCAAATGATGATCAGACTTCCCGCGGAAGTCCCGATCGGAACGAAAGTGACGTTAATCGGAAAACAGAAACGTGAAGAAATCAGCATAGAAGAAGTATCGGAACGCCTCTCCACCATTACGTATGAAATCCCCTGTACGCTAAACGGCAGGATTCCCCGTATGTATACAAACCTTGACTCCTAATAAAAAATATGATTAATTTTGGCAGAAGAAAGCATAAATCAATTTTCTTATCTGCATAAGTGCAACTAAGGCTTTTCGCCATAAAAGCCAATTTTTCTAAGATATATGCAGGAATTTCTCGAAACACGTCGAATCGTACTGATAATAGCTGTGGTTTTTGATAGCAAAATGGAAAAAATCTGTTTTGCAAATTGGTGGGCGGGATGCTATTATATGTACAGAGTAATAAAAGAGCGTGTCCGAATGGTGTGTGCAGGGGGTGTCCAACTTGTCTCAGGATAACGGCAGACAAATTATGATCAGCCTTCCGAACTATTTATTACAAGAGGTGGACCGAATGACAAAACGCGATGGGTTAAACCGAAGTGATTTTATCCACCAAGCGGCGACAAAGTATTTGCATGAGCGAAAACAGGTCGTGCGGGAATCCATGCAAAAGGGCTATATTGAGATGGCCACCATTAACTTGAACATCGCCGATGAGTCGTTTCAGTTGGAAGAGGAAGCAGAATCACAGGTTCATTACACGACTATTAGAGGGGTACAGCTTTAGTTTTTCTCTTATTATACTTTATATAAGACGACCCCTACGGATTATAGTTGCTTCGATCAAGATGATCGGTGGCAACTTTTTTATTGCACATAAATATCGGATCTGTCTCCTGTAAGGTTTGCGTTTGTGTGTAAATAATGAAATAATTAATCTATATGCTAATTTCCGATTTCACATTGCAATATGGGAGGAATATGAATGAGTTCTTCGGTTATAGATTTTATTCATCAAAGGAAAGATCACTATATTATTCGATGGAAAGAAGATATTGATCCACTTGTTTTTAACGATGCTAGCCTTTCGGAAGGTCTGGCGGACGAGTTAAGAATTGAAATAATAGATATCGTTTTAAATGATTTATATACCGAAGAGAAAGGGCAAGGAGAACGTCTGCGGCGGTTCGCTGACCGTTTGATTCATTACGGCCTCCCGTTGGGCAATTTTATTCGCGGTTTGCACTCCTTGCGGCGTATGCTTAGAAATGATTTGGCGGAAGAATATACGGAAGAATGCATTTTGGAATTTGAGGCTCAATTGGACGGATTGATCAGCAAATTGGCAGACGAGTCCGCGAAAATGAGAGAGAAGATTATTGACACGCAAAATCATGCGCTCAAGGAGTTATCCGTTCCCCTGATTCCGGTATTTGATGACATCAGTGTGATGTCTTTAATTGGCACGGTTGATACAAAGCGTGCCAAGTATATTATGGAGAATGTATTGGAAGGGATTGTCGACCATCGTGCCCAAGTGGTGCTCATCGACATTACCGGCGTGCCGGTCGTCGATACGATGGTGGCGCACCATATTATAAAAGTTTATGAAGCTGTGCGGCTTGTGGGAGTCCATTGCATTCTCGTTGGAATACGGCCGGAAATTGCCCAGACAATCGTTACCCTGGGCATCGATTTACGCAATTTCTCGACAAAAAGCACGTTGCAAAAAGGCGTTGAAGCGGCCTTGGAAATAACGAATCGTGAGATCAAAGAAGCCCCGACAAAATAAAACAGTGTTTCTGTTCACCGTTTTTTCTCACCTCTCACATCTATTACGGAGGTATACATTATGCGAATACCAATATTAAAACTAGGGAAGTATTTACTGATTTCTGTGCAAGTAGAACTGGATGACCAGACAGCACTTCAGTTCCAAGAGGATCTGCTAAACCGGATCCATGAAGAGGGTTCCGAAGGAATCGTCATTGATTTGACATCTGTTGAGATGATCGACTCCTATATTGCAAAAGTAATTGGAGACGTTGTCGAAATGTCCAATCTAATGGGCGCGAAAGTCGTTTTGACCGGCATACAGCCAAGTGTTGCCATTACATTGGTTGAGATGGGTGTCACATTAAACGATGTTCCTACAGCACTAAATTTGGAGCAAGGGCTTGAGAAATTGCAACAGGAATTGGAGGGTTGATCATGCGTGCGCAACCCTCTGTGGAAATTGGGACGGAATGGGGTATTGTATCGGCGCGTCAAGCCGGTCGAGACCTTTCAAAGGAAGTGGGTTTCAGCAATGTCGACCAGGCCCGGATAGCAACCGCCATATCGGAGCTGGCACGAAATATTCATCTCTATGCAGAAAACGGCATAATTGGTTTGGAAGTCGTAGAGCAAGGCATTTCAAAAGGCGTTAAAATTGTTGCCAGCGACGAAGGGCCGGGCATCGAAAATTTAGGAGAGGCTATGACGGATGGTTACTCATCATCAAATGGACTAGGGGCAGGCCTACCCGGGGTAAAACGGTTGATGGATGAGTTTGATATTGAAACCGAACCCGGAAAGGGGACAGTCATTACGGCAATTAAATGGCTTCGGTAGGGAGGTTTACGGAGATGGAAGCATATCAAGTACTGCATAGCAACTATAAACAAATTCTCTACAATTTTCTCCATCAAAAAAGTGAACAAAGCCTGTACGATGCGCAGCAATTTAGCAAAAAAGTGATTGAAGAAGACATTTCACCCGAAGAGATTGTCAGCATTCATCTTGAGGTCATTGAAGAATTATATCCAAATCTGTCGCCGGAAACACGGGAGTCTTTCGAGTTTTTATTGGAAGTGATGATCGGCTACGGAATGGCGTATCGCGAACACCAAATCCTGAAACAAAAACAGTTGGAATTGGAATCGGAAATCGATGTAGCGGCGAGTATGCAAGATACATTTTTGCCAACTGAGATTCCGCAAAGCGAAGGTTTAGACATGGGGGTGATCAGTGTTCCCGCTTCAAAGATGAATGGCGATTACTATAATATCGTCCAACCGGACAACGGAAGCATTAGTATCGCGATCGCAGATATAATCGGAAAAGGGGTGCCCGCGGCCCTTTGCATGTCGATGATCAAATACGCGATGGACAGCCTTCCCGAGGGGTTAATGCAACCTGGCCAATTATTGGCAAGCTTGAACCGGACCGTCGAGCAAAACATTGCGTCTCACATGTTTGTGACGATGATGTATGCGTTCTATGATTTTCGTACACATCTTTTTTCTTACTCAGGAGCAGGCCATGAGCCCGGTTTTTATTATAATGCCCATGAAGATTGGTTCGAAGAATTATACGCCAAGGGATTGGCCCTCGGCATTTCCCGTAACACCCAATACAGAGAGTACCAACTGGCGCTTTCTCCCGGAGATTATATTGTCTTGCTGACGGATGGCGTTACGGAATGCAGAGCAGGCGATGAATTTTTAGAGCGGGAGGAGCTGATGAGACTCCTTCGTCTATACCGAAACAAAAGTGCGCAGGAAATGGTTGAGCATGTTTATCAAGACTTGGAAAAATGGCAGGACTTTCAACTTCATGATGATTTTACCCTTATTATTTTACGGCGAAACGTTTAACTTAAAAGAATAATGGGTATGAACAATTACGGCCTACTCGGGCCGTTTTATTTTACACTATCAGAAGGTATAAATTGTTCGGATGATAGTATAAGAAAGACTTTGACTTTCGCCATGCTTGGCGATAAGTCAAGTTTTTCTAAGCTGCATTTATCTATTTTATACAAAAAAGAGATACCATCGCGAGAAGTCCATCAAGGAGGAAATAATATGAACTTGGATGTAAAGACAGAAACGCTGGGCAACGAGACGAAAATGTTCGTATCAGGGGAAATTGATGCTTATACAGCCCCGCAATTAAAAGAAGCATTAATGCCCTTGGTTGAGAAGCAGGAGCCAGCGGTCACCGTTGACTTGAGAGGCGTCGACTACATTGACAGCACAGGTCTCGGCATTTTTGTCGGTGCGCTGAAATCGACGGATCAGAATAATGGAACGTTACGTCTTGTATCCCTTAATGAGCGAGTGAAGCGTCTTTTTTCGATTACCGGGCTTGATGAAGTGATCGACATCGAGGAGCGAAGGGAGAGTGCCGGGAAATGACAGTGTATGAGGAGCTTATTGAAATGAAGGTGCCTGCAAAACCCGAATATGTAGGGGTTGTTAGACTGACGGTTTCAGGGGTTGCCAATCGTGTTGGTTACACTTATGATGAAATTGAGGATATTAAAGTCGCGATTGCCGAAGCTTGTACGAATGTCGTTGATCACGCTTACGATGATGAAGGTTTAATTTCTTTGCAGTTTCATGTCCATGATCAATTTGTCGAGTTCAAAATTGCGGACGATGGAACAAATGTAGATGTAGAGGAATTAAAAAAATACAGGGGTCCGATTCAGCCAGATGAGCCTATCCAGAAACTTAATGAAGGAGGGCTAGGCCTTTTCCTTATCGAAACATTAATGGATGACGTCGAAATTAGAAAAAACAAAGGCGTGGCCATTGTAATGAAGAAGTATTTTCAAAAGGATGGGGTAGCGCATGGGACCAACGGAATCGAAACAGAAACAATCAACAAACATCGATGAAGCGAACATTTACAAATGGATTGAAAGCTTTCAACAAGAACCGACAGAGGAGATTCAAACAGCGCTAATCCGTCACTACGACCCGCTCGTTCAATCGCTTGCGCGCAAATTCTCACGGAGCCAAGGGCACGATGACGACCTTTATCAAGTCGGTATGATCGGTTTACTTGCTGCGCTTCGCCGTTTCGACCCTGCCTATAAGCGCTCATTCGAGTCATTCGCCGTCCCCACGATTGTCGGTGAAATCAAGCGGTTTATCAGGGATAAAACGTGGAGTGTCCACGTGCCCCGACGAATAAAAGAGTTAGGGCCAAGGATCAAAAATGCTGTGGAAGAGTTAACGACTGAATACCAACGCTCGCCACAAGTGACTGAAATCGCCGCTCATTTGGAAGTTACGGAAGAAGAAGTGCTGGAAACGATGGAAATGGGAAAAAGCTATCAAGCGCTTTCCGTGGACCGTTCGATTGAAGCGGATACCGAAGGCAGTGAAGTAACGTTGTTGGACCTTGTTGGCTCAACGGAGGAAGGCTTTGAAAAGACCGATCAACGCCTTCTGTTGGAAAAGGCGTTTGCCGTGCTCACCGATCGTGAACAAGAAATTTTGCATTGTACCTATTTTGACAACCTTAGTCAAAAAGAGACAGGCGACCGTTTGGACATCTCGCAAATGCATGTCTCCCGTCTGCAACGGCGGGCACTGCATAAATTGCGTGATTCAATCCGCGTTGAACCATCGGAGTGTCTGTGATGGCCAACATTATCGAAGAGGACCATCTCAAAGGGAAAACAGTCGTATATCAAAAGGAAAAACAGGGATACTCGATATGTGGGGATGCTTACTACATGATTGAGAAAGATGGGTACTTTCTTGTTGCCATCGCCGATGGTCTCGGCAGCGGGGAGAATGCCAACCGCTCGGCCCGCATTGCCGTAAATATCATTAAAAAGCAACATGCCGGCACAAGCCTTGAAGGGTTGTTTTCCACCTGTAATGCAGCGCTCAGCAAAGAACGGGGCGTTGTGATGACGATTTTAAAAATCGATTATGATTCGAAAAGAATTTTGTATGGGAACATCGGAAACGTCGGTTGTATATTAACTATTGATGATGGGGTGTGCTATCGCCCGATCCCAGGTACCGGTTTCCTTGCCGGGCGTCGAATCACACCGAAAACATACGAATACCCTTTTGATTCGGAAGTTTCGTTTGTTTTATATTCCGATGGCGCAGAGGTACACAATATGAGAGATCGCTTTGTTCAATACGCTGCAGCACCTTCCGAGTTTGTGCAAAAAATGGTTGGCTCCAATGACGCTACACGCAAAGATGACATAACGATTATATCCGGGCATATGAAGTGAACAGGGAAACCGAGTAACCGTTTTGTCGTTCGCAGACAAGCGGTTTTTCGTATGGTTTAGTAAATTTTAAAAGGAGGATGACCGTTGGAAACTGTCACAATCGATACGGAAAAGACGATCGGGCGGATTGCCCGCGGTATATCAACGGAACAACGGTACGTAAAAGCCATTATTGATCTGCATGAGGATGGGAATACGATTCCTTTTATCGCCCGTTACCGGAAAGAACAAACCGGAAATGCGGATGAACTGAACATTCGCGAAGTGCTCGATCAGTGGCAATATGCGAATCAGCTTCACGATAGGCAGCAAGAGGTCCTTCGCTTAATCGACGAGCAAGGAAAACTTACTGATGAGTTAGCCGAAGCGGTTCAATCAGCGACCAAGCTACAAGATGTAGAGGACATCTATCGCCCTTACAAGCAAAAAAGACGCACAAAGGCTACGATTGCCAAAGAAAAGGGGTTGGAGCCTTTTGCAGAACGCCTTTTCCAATTGCCGCGCGAGATTGACGTGGAGCGGGAAGCGGATGCATACATAAATCCGGAGGAGGATCTTAACGACCGTGCCGCTGTATTGGAAGGAGCGAATAACATTATCGCGGAATGGACGGCAGACGATCCGACTGTTCGACAAACGATTCGGGAGTTGACATTTCAAAACGGACAGCTACAGACCGCACGCAAAAAAGATGCGGCAGACGAAGCCGGTACATACGAAATGTATTATGAATACGCCGAGCGGATAAATCGGATGCCTGAACATCGCATTTTAGCGGTGAACCGAGGAGAAAAGGATAACGTTCTAAAAGTGAATGTGGATGCAGATGATTCATTTTTAATTAATAAAATCGAAAATCTCGTCATTAAACGGTTTGGTTCACCGGCTGTCCCTGTCGTTCAGGAGGCAATAAAAGATGGATATAAACGTTTGATTGCCCCGGCTGTTGAACGAGAGATTCGAAATGAATTGACCGAAAAAGCGGAAACTCGGGCCATTCATGTATTTTCGGATAACCTGAAACAACTATTGCTGCAACCGCCATTCTTGGGAAAAATGGTCCTCGGCATTGACCCTGCCTATCGTACTGGTTGCAAATGGGCGGTTATTGATGAAACGGGAAAAATGTTGGAAACGGGTGTTTTTTATCCAACGCCCCCGAAAAATGAAAAAGAAAAAAGCGCAAAAGAGCTAGAAGCCTTGTTGAATAAGTACGATTGTAAGGTCATTGCCATCGGGAACGGAACGGCTTCACAGGAAACGGAATTGTTTGTTTCGGAGTTTTTATCCGAAACGGATTCAGATGCAGCGTATGTGATCATTAATGAGGCAGGTGCAAGTGTTTATTCTGCTTCAGAAATTGCCCGCGAGGAATTTCCTGACTTGGAAGTGGAGGAACGAAGCGCGATTTCGATCGCGAGACGACTTCAGGACCCCCTTTCCGAGCTTGTGAAAATCGATCCCCAATCGATTGGTGTCGGGCAGTATCAACATGATGTGAGTGCCAAATCACTGGGCAGTTCCCTTGATTTCGTTGTTGAGACGGCGGTCAATCAAGTGGGCGTCGATGTGAATACAGCTTCACAAAGCCTGCTTCAACATGTGTCGGGATTGAATAAAACGGTCGCGAACCAAATCGTCAAATACCGTGAAGACAACGGAAAGTACAATACGAGAAAGCAACTGAACGATGTCCCCCGCCTAGGGGCGAAAACATTTGAGCAAGCCGCCGGTTTTTTGCGGATTTCGGACGGGAACGAGCCGCTTGACCGAACGCCAATTCACCCGGAAAGCTATGCAGTTACCGAGCAATTGCTACAAGAAATGGATGTGCTCGAGAATGCTCTCGGGTCCAACACGATTCAGGAAAAAGTGGAACAACTTGATATCTCCGAGGCATCGAGACAATTGGATATTGGAGAAATGACGTTGCAAGATATCGCGAAGGCGTTGGCCCGTCCGAATCGTGACCCTCGTGAGGACTTGCCGCAACCATTGTTGAAAACGGGCGTTATGGCAATGGAGGATTTGGAGAAAGGAATGGAGCTTCAAGGGACCGTTCGGAATGTCGTTGATTTTGGCGCATTCATCGACGTCGGTGTGAAAGAAGATGGACTTGTGCATATCTCAAAGCTTGCCAATCGCTTCATAAAGCATCCGCAAGAGGTGGTTGCTGTCGGCGACATCGTTACCGTGTGGGTGGATGATGTTGATTTGAAAAAGGGAAGAATTGCTCTGACGATGAAAAAACCTGCGTGAGCGTCCGCAGGTTTTTTCATACCAAAATTGGAATTTGGAATGGTATGATGTATGAAAGGAATTTTTTCATCGTTATAGCGCCTGTTGGGCATTGCGTTTCAAATATGCGTACCAACATTGGTTAAGCATGACAATCTCATAGCGGTTTTTTTCAAAATAGGCTTTTTCCAATTGTTTTTTTAGCCAGTAAGGCACTTGAGATCCCTCCTTGTTCATGAGTCCTTAAAGGCTTTCATTTATTATATGTCGTGAGGCTTGTCAACGTTGAGCAAGATTTATCAGTTTCGGAAAGGACTAGAAAGATGAACGACGAACAACTGCAACGATTAACGGAAAGGTTGTCCGATCTTTATTTTAAGAAGCCTTTCCGGCATCAGACCCGCTTTAATTCACGGTTAAGAACGACCGGCGGGCGCTATATGCTTGCGAGCCATGATATCGAAATTAACCCTAAGCATGAAGAGCACTTCGGCCGTGAAGAACTAAAGTCGATTATCAAACATGAATTGTGTCATTATCACCTTCATTTAGAAGGCAAGGGCTACCAACATAAGGACAAGGATTTTAAACATTTGCTAAAAAAAGTGGGCGGCTCCAGGCATTGTCAAACAGTTCCCGGCATGAGGAGAACGTTGCCGGTTAAATATTATTATCAATGTGAAGGGTGTGGCCATGTTTATCCTCGGAAGCGAGCGATGGACACGAACCGGTATGTTTGCGGGGTTTGCAGCGGGAAGCTAAAAAAATCATGAAAGAGCATTGACGACACTTTATTCCTATGGTATATTATAAAAGGTCGCTTGAAGCGGAATACATAGGTTCAAACGTTTGCAATTATGAGTTGACAAGCGCGTTCAATTCATGTACTATCTTATTTGTCATTAATGAACTGAACCACATTCCACAGTAGCTCAGTGGTAGAGCAACCGGCTGTTAACCGGTAGGTCGCTGGTTCGAATCCGGCCTGTGGAGCCAGCGGAGAAGTACTCAAGTGGCTGAAGAGGCGCCCCTGCTAAGGGTGTAGGTCGCGCAAGCGACGCGAGGGTTCAAATCCCTCCTTCTCCGCCATTCCAGAATACAGAGTTCAGATATGGCCCGTTGGTCAAGGGGTTAAGACACCGCCCTTTCACGGCGGTAACGCGGGTTCGAATCCCGCACGGGTCACCATCTCGGAGGGTTAGCTCAGTTGGGAGAGCATCTGCCTTACAAGCAGGGGGTCGGCGGTTCGAGCCCGTCACCCTCCACCATGTCTTCCACGGTTTAGGGAAGGAAAAGGTATATTAATCAAGGGCCTGTGGTGTAGCGGTTAACATGCCTGCCTGTCACGCAGGAGATCGCGGGTTCGATTCCCGTCAGGCCCGCCATTTTATTTTTACTTTTACTGTTGGGCCATAGCCAAGCGGTAAGGCATCAGGTTTTGGTCCTGAGATGCGCTGGTTCGAATCCAGCTGGCCCAGCCAATAAATCCCCTCATGAACGGATGAGGACGTTGCACAAGCGGGTGTGGCGGAATCGGCAGACGCGCTAGATTTAGGATCTAGTGTCTTACGACGTGTGGGTTCAAGTCCCACCGCCCGCACCATTCTCGCGGTCGTGGCGGAATGGCAGACGCGCTAGGTTGAGGGCCTAGTGGGAGTTAAATCCCGTGGTGGTTCAAGTCCACTCGACCGCACCAACATAAACACTGACACACCAACACTTCGAGCGTGTTGGTTTTTTTCGTTTTGTGATAAAAAGTCGTTCCATGAGTGTATGTTTTTCACTTCGTTGTCAATTTGATTGATTGTTGCCTTAAGAGATACCGATGTTTTTAATTTCTGTAGTCGCCGAATTGATCATGATCGTTTGTTCAAAGAGTTGATTCAGCAATTCTTTGAGGCTTTATGATTCAAAAAAATAAAGAGGAACCCAATTCATTTAAAATGAATTTGCCCTTTTTCGTAGATTGTGGCTCTCCATTAAAATCTATCGTTGACGTCAGTGAATAGTAATGGTGATAACACGAGCTAGTGCAACGTTTCAAAAATTTCATGCACAAAAATCCAGCCAAACGCTGATCAGCCACGGCAACTGAGGACTCAAAATGCGGTTTTAAACCCTGTTGAGTCCTCAAACCAGTCAACTGAGGACTCAAAATGCGGTTTTAAACCCTGTTGAGTCCTCAAACCAGTCAACTGAGGACTCAAAATGCGGTTTTAAACCCTGTTGAGTCCTCAAACCAGTCAACTGAGGACTCAAAATGCGGTTTTAAACCCTGTTGAGTCCTCAAACCAGTCAACTGAGGACTTAAAATGCGGTTTTAAACCCCGCAGAGTCCTCAGATCAGTCAACCGAGGACTCAAAATGCGGTTTTAAACCCCGCAGAGTCCTCAGACCAGTCAACCGAGGACTCAAAATATAATTTTTGACCCCGCTAAGTCTACAAAGAATCGGGAGATATTTGAATAGGCGTTTTGATAAGAACTTCTGATATAGACTACTAACGGAGAAAACACGGATACTGATGTGGGAAAGCGCAGCGGGAAGACCCCGCAGAAAAAAGCGAACGTCTCTTTTGCAGGTAAGAATCAACTTTCTTACCTGTATGAGTACAACTAAGGCTTTTCGCCGTAAAAGCTTGACGAAAAGCCAAGTTTTCTAACGAGGAGGTTGAGCGCAAGTTCACGGAAAACGTCGTGTTTTTTCGTAACAGTTACCATAGCTCGTACTTACACTATTTGTCAGCTATAGATTTTAGTGTTGACCTCAGATTATTGGTTTAAGATTGTAGATGAAATGTGGATTAAGTGTAGATGCAAGTGAAGCCGCTGAAAGATGTTGGGGATGTGGCTGTGAGATCGGCTGGAACGTTGTCACATTGTTCCTAAAGCGCTAGGGATGACTCTGCTGGTAACACCAAATGGACATAGACCTTTTGTTCAGGTTTTCCTTTTTGTCTTTGGCGAGTGAAATAATTAAACAGAAATTTCAGTATTAAATTATGCGACACTAGTGAATGGAAGGTTCCTTTCGCTCTGTCATGCAAAGGAGCCCTTTTTTTCAAAAGTTGTGTAAAGCAGAGCATAATGGTTCCATGCAAATAAAGATTCAAATAGTTGGTTGCAATGAACAACAACTTTGATGGTCTCTTAATCGCAAATATGACGTACGACGAGACAGCCTATGGGGTATTGGAAATGAACGAAATGCGTTCCACCTTTTTCGAGTACACCTTCTCCGGCTTCAATGGCGAGTGAACGAACTTGAAATGACATATTTTACATACGTAATCAAATAGTTTAAAATGAAATATAGTTGTAATGAAAATGTAATGTAAAAATTAACTTAACAAAGATTAAGGTAAATGGAAAGGGGAAGAAGGGATGGACCAACTGGAATGTGTGATGGAAGTTCAACGCCGAGCGGATAATCTACTGAAAAATACAGTGACGAATGAACATGACGTTTATTCTCATGCGATTAATGATTTCATGAATGAACAAAGACAGTATATGCCCACGGATAAGGCTGATCATCTTCATGCCTTTTTACTCCATAATTTTGGTATTGAATAGCCATAACATATGGTTTTAGTAAATAATTACATAAAATGTGAGGGGGAGGAAAGATCAAGGAGATTTTAAAATATTAAGGAGAAGTAAAAATGAAAGGGGGTATTTGTGAATTTTATTATAAACGCTGTATTGTTGTTGAGATTAAGTTAAATAGCTTTAGCTTTTACTCTCCAATTTGACACCCAACCGGATGTTTTTGATAACTGGCTGACGAATGAAGGTGCTGAAATCGAATATTGCCCTTGGGATATCAGCGTGAGCCAATGGCGTAAGAAGTTGTGAATAAAGGTTCCGATAGGCATCTTGGTTATCTTGGTAATAATAACCTTAATACATTTTTTAGATCGGTAAAGGAAACAAACAACAAAAAATAACAGAAAAATGTGAAAATAAATTACACTTATAAAACATTTGGTGATGATGAGATTCTTTTGTATTTGCGTCAATTGGATTATTAACTCATAGGCGCTTGTTGAAGATCAAAAGTTTGTTAAAGGAAAAAAGTAAATGGGACGGCATCATTTATGTGCGCATTCTCCTTCTTCAGGGAATGCTTTTTTAATGGTGAAAAAATCGAGTAATATTTTTTCACAAATATTACATTGACACAAATAGTAATATCACATATGATGTATTTCAGGAGGTGATGATGCTTGGCTTCTACAATTTCAACAGACCTCATCCGTGGCCATACAGTGACGATTATTCTGAATATCCTTCGTCAGGGTGATAGCTATGGGTATGACATCTATAAAAAAATCATTGAGTTGAGTGGAAATCAATACGAGCTGAAGGAAGCAACCTTATATACAGCTTTTCGGCGTTTAGAGAAGGAGGGTTACATCCTTTCTTATTGGGGGGACGAAACGCAAGGAGGCAGGCGTAAATATTATCGTATTACTGCAGAAGGAGAAGAACGTTATGAGCAAAGCAAAAAAGACTGGGATTTTGCCAAAGGTGTTTTAGATCAATTGATAAAAGGAGGGCTTGATGATGGCGAAAAATAAAACTCATTTGGATCGTAAAATCCAAAATTATATTGATGATCTTTTTGCAGACATTGGCGGGAGCCAAGAGCTATTTGATATGAAAGAAGAGCTTTCTACAAACTTGAAAGAAAAAATTGCAGATTATAAGTCACGAGGGTTAAAGGAAGATGAAGCATTTAAAGAAGCCGTCATTTCAATGGGGGATTTAAACGGGCTGGTCGATGATATGCGGAAACATGGCCGGGAGGAAGCGAAAAAATCCGTTTATTCTACGAAAGCCGCACGCATTTCAACCGCTGGGTTGATTGCAGGTACGGTACTTGTATTATTCGGGTTCTTTAATTCGCTCATGCTTTTTTTCATGGATGTACCTAATGTTGCAGTGGTTGGGCCATTGATTTTCATTGTCGCAGGTGGTGCCTTGCTAACGTATAGCGTCTTAACGAGAAAAACCTCCAAAAGATACGCGATGAACAAAATCCGCGCTTCTCTTTATGCCTTGGCTATGGGGATTATGCTTTTTAGCTTCTATGTAGCCGGCTCTTCCGGGTTTGCTACCGGAGAAATGTTTACTGCCATTTCCTCGTTTATGATCTTTTTTATCGCAGGCATTGGTCTGTTCTTAGGTTTAGTGCTTACAGGAACGAATCGTCGTAAAGATGATTAAGAAAAGAAAAAAAGGGTTTTCTTGTGAAAACATCCATTGCTCCCGGAATACCAACTTACTGCGCAATTCTATAATTACATGAATTGCGCTTAATTCTTTATAAGTCTTTAATTGCCGAAATGGTGTTAAAAACGGAACCGGAATTTATGGATGCCAAAATGCGTCTGCAAAGGCGATATTTCCAAAGCCTAATAGATACATCAACACATAGAGCGTGTTGATATTTTTTAGTAGGCAAAAAAGTATAAAGCAACTTTCTTACCTGCATAGGTTGTGCGAAGCCTTTTCGCTATAAAAATTTGGCGAAAAGCCAAGCTTGCTAAATAGATAGTATTCCATGGAGTGACGGGATTCTTGGAAAATAATTTATACTGACTAAATTCTAAGGAGGATCCTTTGTCTTCGTTTTCATATGGGGGTTGATTTATCCCCATTAGTTTGCAGCATTTTTGCATCTTCGCTTGTCCCTTCTCTACATAACGAAAATGTTGGAGATTGAACATGTGAAGTGCTTAAAGTTCGCAAAATAGGTTTTCGTATAAAATTTACTTATTTCCACAAACATAAGTAGAGAAACTAACCATATGGCATCCAGGGTGAAAAAGCATGATCTTCATGAAACGAAAATTTAAGAAACAAAAATCGGAAAGGAACCTTTTGAAAGCAAGTCTTTCTAAAAACATTGCCCAAGTGAAGAAAGCGCTTGGCAATAGTTCCGATGTCATTATCAGAGAAGTGAAACTTGGCGAGAAAGAACAGATAAATGCTGCCTTTATTTTTATGGAGACATTAGCTGATACACAGCTTATTCAAGAATCCATCTTGAAAACGTTGATGGTAGACATAGGAAATGTTGATTTGGATACGGAGGCCACGACTGATAAAGATCGGTTAAAAGTATTGATGGACAGCGTTTTGACGGTTGCTGATGTTCATGTATGCACGGATTTTCAAACCCTTTACCTTAAAGTATTGTCCGGCGATACGGTTATAATCGTAGACGGATGCGAGCAAGGATTGATCGCAGGAACAAAGAGTTTAGAGGGCGATCGCGCGGTGTCCGAACCTACCCAACAAAATGTAGTTCGTGGGCCACAAGATGCGTTTGTCGAGACGTTGAAGGTTAACCTATCCCTTATCAGGAAAAAAATTAAATCTCCGAACCTTAGGGTGAAAACGAAAACGATCGGGGTAGTCACACAAACGGAGGTCTCTGTCCTCTATATTCACGGCATTGCGAATGACAAAGTCGTACAAGAAGCTCATGAGCGATTGGATAAGATCGACATAGACGCCATTTTCGAAAGCGGATATATTGAAGAACTCATTCAAGATGAAGTCCGTACGCCTTTTCCCACAATATATAATTCCGAGCGTCCGGATGTCATTGCTGCTGGTTTGATGGAAGGAAGGGTGGCGATCGTGGTGGACGGCACCCCTTTTGTCCTCCTTGTACCCGCGTTGTTTACGCAGTTTTACCAAGCGGCCGAAGACTATTATCAACGTTCCGATATCGCGACGTTGCTTCGACTCTTGCGCCTCATGGCTTTGTTTATTTCTTTGCTTGGCCCTTCTGTTTATGTTGCCATGAGCACGTTTCATATCGAGGCACTTCCTCATGTGTTACTCGTCAGTTTAGCAGCTCAACAAGAAGGCATCCCCTTTCCTGTCGTTGTAGAAGCGCTCATTATGGAGACCATGTTTGAAATGTTGAGGGAGGCTGGTTTGCGCATGCCTAAGCCGATGGGAGAGGCGGTTTCTATTGTGGGGGCATTGGTCATTGGGCTTGCCGCTGTGGAAGCGGGGTTGGTTTCGGCTGCGATGGTTGTCGTCGTGTCTGCAACAGCGATTGCCAGTTTTATCACACCCGCTTATAATATGGCCATTTCGATTCGGATGCTTCGCTTTGTCATCATGGCTTTCGCCGCCTCTTTTGGCATGTTTGGGATTATCGTTTGTCTGATTGCCCTTGGTCTTCATTTATGTAGTTTGCGTTCATTTGGGGTGCCGTATATGAGTCCGATGGCGCCTTATATTCCTGATGATCAGAAGGATTCGATTTTACGGATGCCGCAATGGCGAATGCATTCGCGCCCCCATTTGATTAGTCAGACAAATGTTATTCGCGAGCAGACCCCACGGCCTAGATCTAAAGGGTAGGAGAGTTACGAGTTGAAACAAAAAGATTATATGGTTGCGCTTACACTGCTGCTTTTTATCGGTGTGGCAGGTTGTTGGAATAATATGGAGTTGCCAGATTTGGCCATTGTCATGGCTTTGGGTATCGATCAAACCGATGATGGTTATCGAATGTCCATTCAGGTCCTTGATCCTATAGAGATTGATCCCCTTCGTGAAGGAGGGGGACAAGACACTTCTGTTACTGTCTATCAAGCGGAAGGGGTGACCATCCAGGAAGCTATTCGCAAATTGCATACGAAAGTGCCAAGGCGAGTAAATGTGTCTCACACCCAAGTCATCGTTATTGGAGAAACCCTGGCCAAAGAGGGGGTCAGGGATACATTGGATCTCTTTGTTAGGGATCATGAATTCCCTCCTTACATGTTGATGGCGATCAGCCGTGGGATCGAAGCTCAAGATGTTGTGAGCGTTCTTACTCCTATTGAAACAATCCCGGCAGATCAATTACGAGCATCGCTTGAAACGAACGCAGAAGTTTGGGGAACTACGATAGTGGTTAATATCAATGATCTTGTGGATCATGTTAACAGTAATGATCAAGAAGCCGTTGTCAGCGGGATACAAGTGCTCGGAGATGCGAAAAAAGGAGAGGTGACGGAAAATCTGGAAAGCAGTAAAGCTTTTACCTCCCTTAATTATGACGGGCTTGCCGTATTTAAAGACGATCGATTGGAAGGATGGCTCAATGAAGAGGAAAGCCAAGGATACAACTACGCGCAAGGGAACATCACCAGTACGGTTATAAATGTGCCATGTGGAGAAGAGGGGCACATTTCGCTAGAGCAACTTCGCATGAATGAAGACAGCACGAGCAATATAAAAAATGAGCACCCCCATATTGAAGTAAACATAAGCCTCCAGGCAAACATATCAGACGTAGAATGTGGCATGGACATAACGAAACCGGCGTCTGTTTCTCGGCTCGAAGCCGCTGCCGAAGGCGTGGTGGAGAAGAAAATGGCAGCAGCGATCGAAAAAGCACAAACCGGAGTTCAAGCGGATATTTTTGGGTTTGGACATGTGATTTATCGGGAGCATCCAGACGTGTGGAAACAAATCGAAGATGATTGGGACAACCATTTTGTCGATTTGCCTGTTAACTTAAATGTAGATGTTCAACTTTTACAAACCGGAGAGATTGATGATTTATATGAAGAGGAGTGAATGTCCATAATGATTGCAGTGACGCTTGCCATTGCTGTTGTCATAGCGATCATCGAAGTTCCTTATCTCGTGAAAAACACATTCATAAAAGAAATATGCTTGTTTGCGATACTTTTATGCATAGCGATTGTCCTGAGTATCGTTCATGAATAAAAATGGATCATTTAAGAAGGGAAGGCTATGTTGGAAAAAGGAAAAATTAGTCTGCGGCAATTTTCGGTCTTAGTCATTTTAATTACAGTAGGCGGATCTATGATTAATGCGCCTGCGTTTATCGCTGCATATGCCAAACAAGATGCTTGGTTGGTCCCTTTTATAGGAATGGGCGTTGGATTATTGATGGCATGGCTCTATACATCGTTAAAGTCTATGTTTCCGGACCAAACGTTAGTGGAATATAGTGAACGTATATTGGGGAAATGGATGGGGAAAGCCCTCTCGCTCGTATTTATTTTGCACTTCTTCGTTACGTCTGCGTTGTTACTTAGACTAGGCAGCGATTTTATCATTGTGCAGATTTTGATGGAAACGCCCCTTGAAGTGATTCATATTCTGTTTGTGCTTATTGTCGTCATGGGTGTGGGGCTTGGCATTGAAACGCTGGCTCGAATGGGTGAATTGGTTTTGCCCGTATTGTTTTTGCTCATTCTTGTTCTCTTCTTAGGTAACATTACTAATATAGAGATCCGAAATCTCCAACCGATGCTTGTAGAAGGCCTGTCCCCGGTTCTGAAAGGGACCCTGGTGTTTACCAATATTACATTTTTTGAACTTGTTTATTTAATGATCCTTCCGCGGGTGAACCGAGTAAAAGGCATTTATCCGGCATTTGCCAAAGGAATCCTCATTGGTGGGGGTGTTTTATGGGCAGGGGTTTTCAGTGCAGTTAGTGTGCTAGGTGTTGATGCTACTGTACGATCGATTTATCCTAGCTATACATTGGCGAAAAGCATAAGCATTGCCAATATTATCGAAGGTATTGAAGTGTTTATCACGATCCTTTGGATCGTCACAACCTATTTTAAATTGGCCCTTTATTTTTATGCAGCCGTTGTCGGACTAGCCCAGACCTTCGAGTTGCGAACATATCGAGCAGTGCTGTTGCCTCTTGGCATGATATTAGTTATCTTAGCCGTTGTTATCAGCCCGAATGAAGTTGTTTTTATGACCCTTATGAAGAGCCGTTCCTGGTTTTATTACAGCGCCGTAGTTGCTTTGCTAATCCCTTTGATTTTGTTTTTCGTCGCTAAAGTTCGTAAAAAGCAGGATTGGAATGGATAGCTCAATATCACCGTTCAAAAGGCTGGATTGTTAAGAAAGTTTTATGTATCATTAAGAAATAAGTATGGAGGATTTCCAACCGTCGTATTGTTACCAGCAGCTGGCATAGTCGAATTTATTATCTTAATATTCTCAATGAAATTGATCAGCATACTACATGAACAGGAGATTGAGGGTTGATATGGATCGTCAATCATTAATTAAAAAGTTTGATAAGCAGGCAAAAAAATACGATAAAAGACGTAAAAACGGTCAGGCTTATAAGTTTCGCCGACGAATTTTTCAAGAAGCCAATGGAAAGGTTTTGGAAGTTGCCATTGGTTCTGGACTTAATTTTCCTTTCTACAATAGAGAAATTGAATTGACAGGCTTGGATTTTAGTCATGAAATGTTGAAAACAGCACAGAATGCGGCAAAAAATTATCCTTTTAAAACGACCCTTATACAAACAGATGTTGAGACAGCTGAATTTAACGAAAACAGCTTTGATACCATCATATCTTCTGCCAGTTTATGCGCCTATCAAGAACCCGTTAATGTCCTAAATAGCTTTCAAAAATGGTGTAAGCCAGAAGGGAAAATACTAATGATGGAGCATGGCATTAGTGCAAACAAACCGTTAGCATGGTTGCAAAAATCTTTGGATCCATTGGCATTAAAGGTTGTAGGGTGCCATCAAAACAGAAATATTTCTGAAATTGTAAAAAAGTCGTATTTAAAAATTAACAGAGAAGAGCGTTATCTGGCAGGTTATTTATATTTAATATGGGCTAAACCATAAGGTTTTTCCTTAATCTTAAAACATCTATATGATTTATTCGTTCATGTTGAACCGATGGCTTCTTACCAATCAACATTTAATGAGGAGCAAAATTTGATTATGTTGAGGTGATTGATGCATGAGAAAGGCTGAAATAACTCCCTATAACAATCATTGGCCTATGATGTTTTCTAAAGAGGCCAATAAATTACACACCATATTTGGTTCTGAAATCATTCAAATTCATCATATTGGCAGTACCTCAGTGAAAGGATTAAAAGCAAAACCAGTTATTGATATAATGCCTGTCGTAAAGAGCATTAGTCAGATTGATCGATATAACTCGGCAATGATCGATATTGGCTACGAACCGAAAGGAGAACACGGAATACAAGGGCGGCGTTTTTTCCAAAAGGGAGGGGAGGAGCGTACTCATCATGTGCACGTTTATGAGTCAGGCAGTTCTAATATTGAACGCCACCTAGCATTCCGTGACTACTTGCGAACGCATCCTGAAGTTTTGAAAAAATATGCGGATGTAAAAGAAGATTTGTCCAAGCGTTTTCTTTATGACGTTGCCTCATATACCAGGGAAAAGGAACAATTAGTATTGGAAATTGAAAGCAAAGCATTGGCTTGGCACAAAACTCAAAATGAATTACAGTAATAGGGAATGAGGGTGTGATCCTGCATAGTTCCGAATATTCCCTGATTAATTAATGATTACCATGCGGAAATAGATCATTGCTCTGTGTGGCCTGAGGAAGATAAAAATAACGAATAAGGAAATGGGGATTAAAATGGATGTAAGATTTCCGATTGGGAAATTAGAAGTTCCGAGCAAAGAAACATTAGAAAATGTTCACGAATATTTACAGGAAATCGAAACTTACACGATTCGATTAAGAGAAACTGTTGATGCATTAAATGATGAGGAATTAAGCAGAACATATCGTGATGGTAGCTGGACAATTCGTCAACTTGTTCACCATATAGCAGATTCCCAGTTGAACATGTATCAACGTTTGAAACTGGCGCTAACAGATGAGAATCCGACAGTACCGGCTTTTGATCAAGATAGGTGGGCGACTGAGCCGGATACAAACCTTCCTGTAGAAAGTTCTATTAAATTGCTGGAAGGTTTAAATGAACGCATTGTATCGTTAGGGCATCGTTTAACTGAAGAGCAATTAGATCGAACGTTTACTCTCCAAAAAGGTGACGAGATAACAGTTGCAACAAAAGTTGCAAAATTAGCCTGGCACGAAGAACACCACTTAGCCCACATAAAAATCGCATTATCAGATTAATCCGGCCTCACTTGACTGTCGTAGTTCTTGTCATAAGTAGGACGCCGTATCCTACGTTTGCTTTCCCGTTGTCATCCTCTCTGACAACGGGTTACTTATTTATTTATGTATTGATTACCTACGATAATGATTGGCATGTATATTTCTGTGAAATAAACAGACACTATATTTCCAGTCTGGATGAGGTGGTGCCATCATTGAAACCGACAAAATCAACGGAAAATTACCGTAGCGTCATCGCTGCTATCAGTCCCTTTATGACAAACAATATTGATATAAAAAATCCTTCGGTGGTTGCGTGGTGGTCTGCTGCCTATCCTGGTTTCGGGCATTTTATTTTGGGCAATTACTTCATCGGGTTTATCCTTTTTGTTCATGAAATAGCACTTAATATTTTAAGCGGTATAAATTGGGCTATCTATTATTCGTTTACCGGCCAGTTTGAACAGGCGGTACAAGCGATTGATAAAAAATGGTTTGTGGCGTACTTTCCTGTTTATTTTTTTACGATTTGGAATAGTTATCAACAAACTAGACTGCAAAATGAAGATTATATCATTGCCCGCCAAATTGGCTATAACATCTATTCCAACAGCATATCTTTATACAGTTTTAACAGGTTGGAAGAAAAAAAACCGTATGTCGCCGTTGTTTGGTCGATCCTGGCACCGGGGCTCGGTCATATTTACATAAACAGATTGTTCATCGTTCTGTTGGTTCCTTTGCTTATTCTTTTTATGTATATGTCCAACTTGCTCCCGGCTGTCCAATACACGATGGTTGGAGATTTCGAATCGGCCCGAAATATAACAAATCCCCAATGGTTAATGAATCTCCCCTCGTTTTATGGGTTTATGGCTTATGATGCCTACTTAAAAACGATTGAGTACAACAAATTGTACAAACGGTATCAGCAACTCCACTTGGAAAAAACTTATCAACATCAGCAGTTTCAAATGCCTATCTAAATGGAAAGGGAGAAGCCATGTATGTCGTTGCTTCCTTTAAGCTAAATAAAAACCTGGAAAGGGTTATCGCGGAAATTGAATATAACAACATCGATCGAAAAAACATCCTTGCTCTCCCGCTAGCTAAGAAAATTGAACAGAAGACCGAAAAGAGTTACCACCAGAAATCGTTTGAAATCTTGCCTATCACGGGGTCCATCATTGCGTTGTTCGGTATGATCTACGGTTTTATTTTAGAATGGGGGCCGATTCTTTGGGGACTCATCGGATTAGGTTTAGGAGTAATGATCGGTGGCGTAATCGATGTGCTTAGAATCAAAAAAACGCGGGAGCAGAAAGAAAATGAATCATTGACGGAAGTGTTTCTTTTGATTCATTGTTCGAACAAGACCCAAGCCCAGCAAATGAAAACATTAATTTGGAAATGGTCTCCGGCTGGGGTTGCAACTTATACAAAGCAGGCGGAGGACGGTAGCAATGATTGAGATTGATTGGACGCTTTTTCTCCTAAACACGCTCATTATCGTGAGCTTATCCGTCATCCTCAGCGTGTTATATATTGTTATTTTTTCCAGGCCCATTGTCAAACGGATTTTCGCGGGGATGATGAAACGATTTATGTCCAAAAAGTATGAGGACAATCTGTGGGAATTGATCTCCGCCATGACACGGGTGACCCCGAACACGATTATGGAGAACAGCCTCCGGTCCGCTTCGGGAACAATCATCAGTCGCCCTTTTGGCAGCCCTCGCGATTTTCACCATTTTGAAGGACTTGTTTTTTCCCCTGGCCAGTTAGCAAAGCCGCCCGCGGATGCAAGTGATTCCGTAGAAATGACGACGACAATCGGCCCCCATGCAAAACATCCGCTCGTCCTCGATATCCCGTTAATGGCTGGCGGGATGGGGTATGGGAATGCACTCAGCAAGAAGGTGAAAAAAGCGATTGCAAGGGCTACGTGTGCGACGGGAACTGCGACGAACTCCGGAGAAGGCGCGTATCTTCCGGAAGAAAGAGAATTGGCAGAGCATTTTATTTTGCAATATGCCCCGGGGAACTGGTCAAAATCCCCGGAAATTCTCGGTCAAGCCGACGCCATTGAAATACATATCGGACAAGGGGCTCGGGCTGCGGCTACATATCGCATTCCCCCGGAAGATTTGCCCGGGGAAATCCGTGAAACATTTCAGCTATCCCCCGGTGAAACGCTCGTCGTCCCGCCGTTCGAAGAAACGAAAGAACCGGATGGATTGAAAAAATGGTCGATAGGGTCCGTAGAGAGACAGATGGTGTTCCCATTGGGGTGAAAATGGTGACAGGCGGTGATTTGGAAGCGGATTTGAAGATTGCGGTACAAGCGAACGTTGATTTTATTTCGATCGATGGGGGGCAAGCCGGGACAAAGGGAGATGCGCCGATTTTCGAAGACGATTTTGGTCTGCCAACGATCTATGCCCTTGCTCGGACTGTGAAATACTTGAAGAAGAAAGGCTTAAAACATAAAATTAGCCTGCTCGTCGGCGGTGGCCTGACTACACCTGGTGAATGTTTAAAAGCGATGGCGTTAGGGGCGGATGCCGTCTATATGGGAACCACGTTCATTTGGGCGATGTCCCACGATCAAGTCATCAAATCATTGCCGTGGGACCCTCCGACCTCACTTGTTTTCTATGCAAAAAAGAAGGAAGAAAAGTTTGACGAAGAAAAAGCCGCTTATTATCTGGAAAATTTCATCACCTCCTGCTCGGAGGAAATGGAGGAGGCGGTTCGCGCACTCGGGAAATCCTCTATTCATGACGTTAATAGCGAAGACCTTGTCGCCCTCGACGAGGTAACGAGCGATATTACTAATGTGAAGCTGGGGTATGATCGTGAATAATGCCTTGGCACAATTGAGATAATAGCACTAAAACGGTCACGATAATTTCACGGAAAGTCAGGCAGGTGGAAAATACATTGGAACGATCGGTCACACGTATCATTTTTGTTCTCTGTTTGTTTCTCCTTCCTTTCACCCTTCGTAAAAAGGGAGTGAAAGAATGGGGGCTTATTTTCTTCTCCACAGGATATGTTGCCTCTATACTTGCTCAGTTGGCGGTAAAAGCAAAAAAAATAGAGTATACCGTGCGCCCTCTCCCGCGATATTTTGATGGTAATGTCGTTTATGAATATCTCGTTCTCCCTCTATTTTGTGTCTGGTTTAATCAATCTACCTATCATGCAAAGATATGGGGTGTTGTTGGGAGAGCTTTTTTTTACAGCGGTATTCACACTTTGATCGAATACTTTGTGGAGAAAAAGACCGGGGCAGTGAGTTGGAAATCATGGAATTGGTTCTATAATACAACATCTATCGCAATGGTTTTTATAGGGAGCAGGGGCATTCTATCTTTATGGAAATGGTTGTCAAAGCGATATGAATAACACATTCCGGTGAACCTCTCCAACTAAATCAAAGATTTTGATGAAGCAGTGAACCCCTTCGGGAATTACAGCGCCAAATGTAGGCTAATGAATGAAGACAAGTTCCGAAAGTTCTTATTCACAGCATAGTTTTCTAACGAGCAAGAGATAAAAAGGGCGCCTAACCTCCCCGCTAAATCGAAGAATTTGAAAAAGAATACGGCGTTGATATTGTTAAAACTGAATAAACGTGGTGCAAGCATGGCAGTCTATACGTGTGCCCTCGCTTTGCCGGCTATTTTCAGCACTGCGAAGGAAGAAAAGTGATACCTAGAAAGGAGAAGTGGTGTTTATGGCTCAACAGCAAAACCCACAACAAAATCAACAACAGCAGAATCAGCAACAGCAAAACCAGCAACAACAGAATCAACAACAGAACCAGCAACAAAGTCAAGCGTTGCAGCAAGCACAACAGGCTGCCCAGCAGGCCGAGCAGATGGTGCAACAAGCTGTTCAGCAAGCTGATCCACAAGCTATGCAACAAGCACAACAGGAATTGCAACAGGCCGAGCAACAAATGCAACAAGCGGAAACCAACGCACAGCCCGGCCAGCAACAGCAAATTCAGCAAGCGCAGCAACAGTTGCAGCAAGCAAGCCAGCAACTTCAACAAGCTCAAAATCAATCCGGTCAATAAACACTATTGGGATCTGCATCATTCTTTTATGGTGCGGATCTTTTTTTGTAAAAGACATGCTTGCGTTATGTATGTGTGTATGCTATATTATTTGTGGCGAAACGACGAGGGAAACTCTTTATTGGGCAATAGGCGCCCGTAGCTCAATTGGATAGAGCATCTGACTTCGGATCAGAGGGTTAGGAGTTCGAGTCTTCTCGGGCGCGCCAGTAATAATTTTAGATATATAAGATTAACGTTTTATTTTTTTGTCAAAAAGTTAAGGGTATATAAAGGAAAATGCCCGGGAAGTAGCTCAGCTTGGCAGAGCGCTTCGTTCGGGACGAAGAGGTCGCAGGTTCAAATCCTGTCTTCCCGACCATTGATTTGCGGGTGTAGTTTAATGGTAAAACTTCAGCCTTCCAAGCTGATAACGTGGGTTCGATTCCCATCACCCGCTCCAATGGGCCTGTAGCTCAGTTGGTGAGAGCGCACGCCTGATAAGCGTGAGGTCGGTGGTTCGAGTCCACTCAGGCCCACCATTGATTCGATTTAAAAAAGTCGTTGACAACAAATCGATTCGCTGATATAGTTGTAAATCGTGGTTGTTAACCATCATTTGCCCATTGAAAACTGAATGAAAGCCAAGCGAACGAAAGAAAGAAGCAACGAGTCAGCGCTTTGCCCACCCCCCGTGAGCGAAGCGGAACTTAACATTTATGGAGAGTTTGATCCTGGCTCAGGACGAACGCTGGCGGCGTGCCTAATACATGCAAGTCGAGCGGGCCACCGGAGGTGCTTGCACCTCCGGCTGGTCAGCGGCGGACGGGTGAGTAACACGTGGGCAACCTGCCTTTGAGTTTGGGATAACACCGGGAAACCGGTGCTAATACCAAATCGATCCTTACTCGCGCCTGCGAGCGAGGAGAAAGACGGTCAATGGCCGTCGCTCAAAGAGGGGCCCGCGGCGCATTAGCTGGTTGGTGGGGTAAGGGCCTACCAAGGCGACGATGCGTTGCCGACCTGAGAGGGTGATCGGCCACACTGGGACTGAGACACGGCCCAGACTCCTGCGGGAGGCAGCAGTAGGGAATCATCCGCAATGGGCGCAAGCCTGACGGTGCAACGCCGCGTGAGTGAGGAAGGTTTTCGGATCGTAAAGCTCTGTTGTGAGGGAAGAACAGCTTTTGGAGGAAATGCCAAGGGTTTGCCGGTACCTCACCAGAAAGCCACGGCTAACTACGTGCCAGCAGCCGCGGTAATACGTAGGTGGCAAGCGTTGTCCGGAATTATTGGGCGTAAAGGGCACGCAGGCGGTGAGGCAAGTCTGATGTGAAAGGCCGGCGCTTAACGCCGGAATGGCATTGGAAACTGCCTGACTTGAGTACAGAAGAGGAGAGTGGAATTCCACGTGTAGCGGTGAAATGCGTAGAGATGTGGAGGAACACCAGTGGCGAAGGCGACTCTCTGGTCTGTGACTGACGCTGAGGTGCGAAAGCGTGGGGAGCGAACAGGATTAGATACCCTGGTAGTCCACGCCGTAAACGATGAGTGCTAGGTGTTAGGGGTTTCGATACCCGTAGTGCCGAAGCAAACGCAATAAGCACTCCGCCTGGGGAGTACGACCGCAAGGTTGAAACTCAAAGGAATTGACGGGGGCCCGCACAAGCGGTGGAGCATGTGGTTTAATTCGAAGCAACGCGAAGAACCTTACCAGGTCTTGACATCCTCTGACTGCCTTGGAGACAAGGTTTCCCTTTTGGGCAGAGAGACAGGTGGTGCATGGTTGTCGTCAGCTCGTGTCGTGAGATGTTGGGTTAAGTCCCGTAACGAGCGCAACCCTTGAATGTCGTTGCCAGCATTAAGTTGGGCACTCGACATTGACTGCCGGTGACAAACCGGAGGAAGGCGGGGATGACGTCAAATCATCATGCCCCTTATGGCCTGGGCGACACACGTGCTACAATGGACGGTACAACGGGCAGCGAAGCCGCGAGGTGGAGCCAATCCCCAAAAAAGCCGTTCTCAGTTCGGATTGCAGGCTGCAACCCGCCTGCATGAAGCTGGAATCGCTAGTAATCGCGGATCAGCATGCCGCGGTGAATACGTTCCCGGGCCTTGTACACACCGCCCGTCACACCACGAGAGCCGGCAACACCCGAAGTCGGTGAGCGAACCCTTATGGGACGCAGCCGCCGAAGGTGGGGCCGGTGATTGGGGTGAAGTCGTAACAAGGTATCCCTACCGGAAGGTGGGGATGGATCACCTCCTTTCTAAGGAGCACCACGGCCCCTCGGTGAAGGGGCCGGAGGCCAAGCGCTTAGGCTTTCATTCAGTTTTGAGCGGGCAACTGCTCAAGTGGGAAAGGCGTTCTTTGAAAACTGAATAACGCGATAAAGCTTGAAACGACACACACCGGGTGTCAAAAAAGAAACGAGCGTTTCTTGGAAGAAAGGCCCATGCCTTGTGTGGTTAAACAAGGAAGGGCGCACGGTGGATGCCTTGGCACTAGGCGCCGATGAAGGACGGGACGAACACCGAAATGCTTCGGGGAGCTGTAAGTATGCTTGGATCCGGAGATGTCCGAATGGGGGAACCCCTTCTCCGTCATGGGAGAAGATCATCTGCCCAAAGGATTAAGCAGATGAAGGCAGACCCGGCGAACTGAAACATCTTAGTAGCCGGAGGAAGAGAAAGCAAACGCGATTTCCTGAGTAGCGGCGAGCGAAACGGAAGCGAGCCCAAACCGGACGGCTAGCCCGTCCGGGGTTGTAGGACACGCCATACGGAGTAAGAAAGGGGCAGTGTAGCGGAAGCGACTTGGAACGGTCCGCCACAGAAGGTAAGCGCCCTGTACGCGAAACACAGCCCTCTCCGGCGTGGATCCTGAGTACGGCGGGTCACGAGCAACCCCGTCGGAAGCAGGGAGGCCCATCTCCCAAGGCTAAATACGACCTAGTGACCGATAGTGAACCAGTACCGTGAGGGAAAGGTGAAAAGCACCCCGGGAGGGGAGTGAAAGAGAACCTGAAACCGTGTGCCTACAGGTGGTCAGAGCCCATTCAAGGGTGATGGCGTGCCTTTTGTAGAATGAACCGGCGAGTGACGATGGCGTGCGAGGTTAAGTTGAAGAGACGGAGCCGCAGCGAAAGCGAGTCTGAAAGGGGCGTATGGAGTACGTCGTCGTCGACCCGAAACCGTGTGATCTACCCATGTCCAGGGTGAAGGTCGGGTAACACCGACTGGAGGCCCGAACCCACGTAAGTTGAAAATTACGGGGATGAGGGGTGGGTAGGGGTGAAATGCCAATCGAACACGGAGATAGCTGGTTCTCCCCGAAATAGCTTTAGGGCTAGCCTCGGATGAGAGAGTCCTGGAGGTAGAGCACGGATTGGATGAGGGGTCCCCACAGGATTACCGAGTTCAGTCAAACTCCGAATGCCAGCGACTTGTTCTCCGGGAGTCAGACGGCGAGTGCTAAGATCCGTCGTCAAGAGGGAAACAACCCAGACCACCGGCTAAGGTCCCCAAGTATGGATTAAGTGGGAAAGGATGTGGCGTTGCTTAGACAACCAGGATGTTGGCTTAGAAGCAGCCATCATTGAAAGAGTGCGTAATAGCTCACTGGTCGAGTGACGCTGCGCCGAAAATGTACCGGGGCTAAATCCATCACCGAAGCCGTGGCCCGGCGCTCAACACGTTGAGTGCCGGGGGTAGGGGAGCGTTCTGTGTGCGGGGAAGGTCGACCGAGAGGACGGCTGGAGCGCACAGAAGTGAGAATGCCGGTATGAGTAGCGAAAAGAAGGGTGAGAATCCCTTCCGTCGAAAACCTAAGGTTTCCTGAGGAAGGTTCGTCCGCTCAGGGTTAGTCGGGACCTAAGCCGAGGCCGAAAGGCGTAGGCGATGGATAACTGGTGGAAAGTCCAGTACCACCGATGGCTGTTGGACCGAAGGGGGACGCAGAAAGGTAGGGCGAGCGTGCTGCTGGAGTAGCACGTCGAAGCGACCGAGGCTGTTGGGCAGGCAAATCCGCCCAACGCGAAGGCTGAGGCGTGAGCGCGAGGGAACTAAAGTACCGAAGTCCCTGATCCTCCGCTGCCGAGAAAAGCCTCTAGGAAGGCCATGGGTGCCCGTACCGCAAACCGACACAGGTAGGTGGGATGAGAATTCTAAGACGCGCGGGATAACTCTCGTTAAGGAACTCGGCAAAATGACCCCGTAACTTCGGGAGAAGGGGTGCTCTTGCGGGTGATGAGCCCGCGGGAGCCGCAGTGACAAGGCCCAAGCGACTGTTTACCAAAAACACAGGTCTCTGCGAAGTCGAAAGACGATGTATAGGGGCTGACACCTGCCCGGTGCTGGAAGGTTAAGAGGAGGCGTTAGCCGAGAGGCGAAGCGTCGAATTGAAGCCCCAGTAAACGGCGGCCGTAACTATAACGGTCCTAAGGTAGCGAAATTCCTTGTCGGGTAAGTTCCGACCCGCACGAAAGGTGCAACGACTTGGGCACTGTCTCAACGAGAGACCCGGTGAAATTATATGACCTGTGAAGATGCAGGTCCCCCGCGACTGGACGGAAAGACCCCATGGAGCTTTACTGTAGCTTGATATTGGGTTTTGATATGGCTTGTACAGGATAGGCAGGAGCCTAGGAAGCCGGAGCGCTAGCTTCGGCGGAGGCGCTGGTGGGATACTGCCCTTGCGATATGAAAATCCTAACCTCGAACCGTGAGCCGGTTCAGGGACAGTGTCTGGTAGGCAGTTTGACTGGGGCGGTCGCCTCCTAAATGGTAACGGAGGCGCCCCAAGGTTCCCTCAGAATGGTTGGAAATCATTCGCAGCGTGCAAAGGCAGAAGGGAGCTTGACTGCGAGACATACAGGTCGAGCAGGGACGAAAGTCGGGCTTAGTGATCCGGCGGCCCCGCATGGAAGGGCCGTCGCTCAACGGATAAAAGCTACCCTGGGGATAACAGGCTAATCTCCCCCAAGAGTCCACATCGACGGGGAGGTTTGGCACCTCGATGTCGGCTCATCGCATCCTGGGGCTGAAGTCGGTCCCAAGGGTTGGGCTGTTCGCCCATTAAAGCGGTACGCGAGCTGGGTTCAGAACGTCGTGAGACAGTTCGGTCCCTATCCGTCGCGGGCGCAGGAAATTTGAGAGGAGCTGTCCTTAGTACGAGAGGACCGGGATGGACACACCGCTGGTGTACCAGTTGTTCCGCCAGGAGCATCGCTGGGTAGCTACGTGTGGATCGGATAAGTGCTGAAAGCATCTAAGCACGAAGCCGACCTCAAGATGAGATTTCCCGCGAGACCCCTTAAAGACGATAAGGTAGATAGGTCTGGTGTGGACGCGTGGCGACACGTGGAGCTGACAGATACTAATCGGTCAAACGGTTTATCCACCCATGGGTCACCCGGAAGCCGTCGGTCAAGCTTAAGCGTTATTCAGTTTTGGGAGAATGGCTCCCACGGTCAGGTGGCGAGAGCGAAGAGGCCCCACCCGTTCCCATGCCGAACACGGACGTTAAGCTCTTCAGCGCCGATGGTAATCGGGCGGCAACGCCCCGTGAGCGTAGGACGCCGCCTGGCGATAGAAAGAAAAACACCCGCTTGTTCCTGATTCAGGGATAGGCGGGTGTTTTTTTGTTAAAGTGACAGATTATATGGCGAAAATGACAGATTCCACGGCAAAAGTGACAGAATAATTAATCCTGTTTACGACACGTGTGCCGATTTTAAAACGTTCTTAGTATGTACGGCTAGCGATAGGCGACACAAAATCGATGCTGGACACCTTGTCATTGGTTGTTTTTTTCCGTTTATAGGTGCCATGAGCTGCTCATGACACCTATAGTTGGTGTAATCATCCTTTTACAGGTGTCATAAGTGATTCATGGCACCTATGATTGGAGGATTTCCCCTCTTAATGGTGTCATACTATGGTTATGGAATGAAATTTAAGGATATGGGAGTGTTTTTATAAGAGCAGATCCGTAGCTAATCGTCGTGGTCAGACATCGGATATGACATCTGTTCCTAACCCCATATATTTTCTAAATTTCCATATCAATAGGACACGTTTTTTGGACATACTGTTGATGAGGGGGATGTGTATATGGCACAGGATGTTTTGTGTGAAGTGGAAAACTGTGTGCACTGGGGAGAAGGAAACATTTGCCAGGCGGATCGGATCTACGTTGTGACGAGAGCAGATGATATAACGACGGAGCAAGCCGATACGGATTGCAAAACATTTAGCCCTGTAGAGCACTAAATGTTTAGGCTGCCCACTTGCGTGGGTGGCTTTTTAAAATAAAAAGGGATGGACCCATGAAATGTTTTAACAGGAAAATGATGCATGATCGTGAACATGATTATGACGGTATAACCGATATTATCCAAAATACTTGGCGGGGCAAGGAAACGGTGCAATGGGTAGCTTTGAACTGGTTGAACCTTATGATACCCACAATTTTTTTGCAGTGGGAATGAGTAAAAATCGTGTCATGCTACCTAGTGTAGAAACCCCGGTTTCCTATCCGCTGAAAGCATCCCATTGCATTAAATCGGCGTGAAAAGCATTCGAGATAAAAAATTCTCGAATATGACTTGAACAGGTTTGCAGAGTATGTTATATTATTTAAGGTGACGTTGAGAGACGTCAAATAAATCTGGTGACGATAGCGAAGAGGTCACACCCGTTCCCATGCCGAACACGGAAGTTAAGCTCTTCAGCGCTGATGGTAATTGGGCGGTAACGCCCTGTGAGCGTAGGACGTTGCCAGGTTTTCATATCGCGGGGTGGAGCAGTCAGGTAGCTCGTCGGGCTCATAACCCGGAGGTCGAAGGTTCGAATCCTTCCCCCGCAACCAATATCGTTTGCGAAGCAAACATCAGAAGTACTCTGGAGTGCAACCAAAATAGTTCATACACTTTTAAGCAAAAACAAACCTTGGCGTTTGTTATTTTTTTTGGTAGGTAAGAAAGTATAAATCAACTTTCTTACCTACATAAGTGCAACCAAGGCTTTTCGCCATAAAAGCTTGGCGAAAAGCCAAGTTTTCTAATTCTGTTCTACGATAGGGTAAAATACAAGGTATAAGGTGAAAATCATGCATGAGTTCGATCTTATTCGACAAATTGACTCGTTCACGACAGCCCATGAGGACGTTAAAGTTGGCATTGGTGATGATGCGGCTGTTACTTCTTCCAGTGCTCATAAAGACATGATTAGCTGTGTGGACACAATATGTGAGGGCGTCCATTTTAAACGTTCCACGTTACATTTGTCCGATATCGGTTATAAAGCACTCGCCGTCAATCTCAGCGATATCGCGGCGATGGGTGGGACGCCCCGCTATTATCTCGTTTCCTTGAGCATATCGGAGGATTGGAAGCAAGAAGAGATCCTCGAAATTTATAGAGGAATGAATGACTTGGCCAATCGATACGACGTTCTTTTAATCGGAGGCGATACTGTATCTGCGCAGAATGGTTTGGTGATTTCTGTCACTGTTTTAGGAGAAATCGAAAAAAATTGTTCGCTTCTCAGAAGCGCAGCCTGTGAAGGGGATATCGTGTTTGCTTCCGGCACGTTGGGCGATTCACGTGGAGGATTGGAACTTCTTTTATCGCAGGGGTTAACGGGAGAAGAACATGCGCTTGTTGGTGTTCATCAGCGTCCCGAGCCGCAACTAACCCTTGGACAATTGTTAAAAGAAAGCGGTTTTCGTATCGCGCTCAATGATATTAGTGACGGATTATCTTCGGAAATTTGGGAGTTGGCGGAAGCGAGCAACGTATGCATTTGTTTGGAAGAAAAAAACATCCCCGTCAGTGAAGACGCAATAAAGCTTTTCGGGAAACAGACGGCTTATGAATACGCGCTGACCGGGGGCGAAGACTTTCAACTTGTCGGAACGGTAGCCAAAGCCCATTGGCCGACGATACAATCAACCGCACAAGAAAAAGGGATTCGCCTTTCAGCAATCGGCTCGGTAGAACAAGAGGGGGCATCACAAGTACTCATGCAAAAAAACGGAGAGAGAACACGAATAAAAAGGGCCGGTTATCGCCATGAATGAGGTGACAGCGATGTCTCAATTTCAATTTGTAAGCCATTCTACAGAAGAGACAATGAGGATTGCGGAGCGTCTCGGCCAAGAAGCAGAGGCAGGTGATCTTTTCGCGTTGGATGGCGATCTCGGTGCAGGGAAAACCCATTTCAGCAAAGGACTTGCCAAAGGACTCGGCGTCGAAGCAATGGTGAACAGCCCAACGTTTACGATTTTAAAAGTATATAACGGTCGCCTCCCTTTTTATCATATCGATGCCTATCGCCTTGATGAAAATGAGGAGGAAGAACTTGGGTTGGAGGAGTATATGGAAGGTAGCGGTGTAACGGTTGTTGAATGGGCGAGCAATCTCCGGACACAATTGCCGGGCCGACGGGTCAATATTACTTTCAAACGCGTGGACGAGCAAGAGCGAGAATTGATTGTTTGCACCGATCATGTGCGTTTTGAACGCATCTTCAAGGAGTTTATGGATCAATGATACTAGCCATGGATACTTCAACCTATGTTTTAGGGGTTGCATTGGGGGATTCATCGACCATTCGTGCGGAGTGGACGACACATGAAAAGAAAAATCATTCCTTACGGTTAATGCCGGGGATCGACCATGTGATGAAAACGGTCAATGCCAGCCCTTCCGATTTGGAGGGCATAGCGGTAACGACCGGACCAGGCTCTTACACCGGGGTTCGTATTGGCGTGGCCACAGCAAAAGGGATGGCGAGTGCGCTCCGTCTTCCGATGTACGACGTTTCATCGTTGGAAGCCCTTGCGGGCAATCGGCGTTTTGCTTTTGGCCTTGTCTGTCCTTTTATCGATGCGAGGAGGGGGCAGGTGTATGCCGCCGTGTACGAAGCTGACGACGGACACCTGAAAACCGCGTATGAAGAGCGTTTGTGGTTAATGGATGACTTGTTAAAAATATTGGCTTCGACGTCTTTGCCGGTTTATTTTTTAAGTTTGGATGTTGCCGGGCATCGTGAAAACATTGAGCGAGTGTTGGGCTCTAGAGCACATGTGGGCGAAGGGATGGATGGCAGGATAAAGCCGGGGGAGATTCTGCGAATTGCCTCGGAATCCGTGCCTGTGACGGATGTTCATGCTGTCGTCCCCCGTTACTTACAGCTTGCGGAAGCGGAGAAAAATTGGCGAATGGCGCAAGGCTATCATGAGTGAGCGGTATACCATTCGCCCCATGATGCTGGATGACATCGAAGATGTGTTAGTCGTGGAAAGGGATGCGTTTCAAATGCCCTGGATTCGGCAGGCATTTATGAATGAATTGATGAAAAATCCGTTTGCCTACTATTTGGTTGCGGCGAATCAAGAACAAATTGTTGGTTATTGTGGCATTTGGATCGCGCTGTATGAGGCCCATATTACGAATATCGCTGTTTTGTCTTCCCATAGACATCAAGGCGTCGGGCGATTGCTGTTACAGGGGATGATCCGACGAGCGCTTGAATTAGAGGCTATATCGATGACGCTGGAGGTTCGGGAAAGCAATACGGATGCGCAGAGCTTTTATAAGACATTTGGTTTTAAAAAAAGCGGAGTGAAAAAGGGGTATTATACGGATAATTGCGAAGATGCTTGGATCATGCGCCTGGCTTTTTCGTAGTTTTGAAAAGGAATGTGTTGCCATGAATGACAATCCTCGAATATTAGCCATCGAAACAAGTTGTGATGAAACAGCGGCAGCGGTTGTCGAGGGCGGAAAAAACATAATCTCTAACGTGGTCGCGTCGCAAATGGACATCCACCGACGGTTCGGAGGTGTCGTCCCGGAAGTAGCGTCCCGGCATCATGTGGAAAATATGACGGCTGTCATTGAAGAGGCGCTTGTCTCCGCGGATATGGATTATAAAGATTTGGACGCGATTGCGGTTACTGAGGGGCCCGGGTTGGTAGGGGCGTTGCTCGTGGGCGTGAATACGGCGAAAGCGCTCGCGTATGCCCATAATCTGCCGTTGCTGCCGGTCCATCATATTGCCGGTCATATACATGCGGCTGAACTTGTTGGAAACATGGCATACCCGGCTATGGCGCTCGTTGTGTCCGGCGGCCATACGTCTCTCATTTATCTCCCGGAAGAAGGGAAATATGAAACGATTGGCGAAACGAGAGACGATGCTGTCGGGGAAGCCTATGATAAAGTGGCGCGAACATTAGAGCTTCCCTATCCCGGCGGTCCGGAAATCGACCGTTTAGCGGCTGAAGGAGAGGTATCCATTGATTTCCCCCGGGCATGGTTGGAAAATGGCTCTTATGATTTCAGCTTCAGCGGATTAAAATCAGCGGTGTTGAATGCGGTGCATAATGCCGAGCAGCGGGGAGAAAAGCTCGTCCCGGAAAACGTTGCCGCGAGTTTTCAGGCAAGCGTTGTGGACGTACTCGTGGAACGGGCAGAGCGGGCAGCCTCGGAATATGAGGTGAAGCAACTGATCGTTACAGGTGGCGTCGCCGCGAATCGCGCGCTCAGGGAAGCGATGAGACACTCTTTCCCGAGCGACGGGGAGGTTGAGCTGATCATTCCCCCTCTTTCGTTATGCACGGATAATGCAGCGATGATCGGGGCTGCCGCAAATATCGCCTGGAAAAAAGGGGAGCGGGCAGGCTATGATTTGAACGGAGAGCCGGGGTTGGCGCTCGGATAGCACGAGATCCGTGACGGTCTCATGGCACCTTTGGATAGGAAAATATACCATTGATCAGAAAAATTAACTAATAAGAGGTGTCATGTACGCCTTGATGTGCGGTTCTTGGAGCCCGAAACGGCTTGGGGTCACCCAATTCGGTCGCCATGAATGGCTTATGGCGACCGAAACCGTACCGGAGCTTCCGTTTCAGTCGTCATAGAAGGTTCATGACGACTGAAACCACACGGGAAGACATATTTCGGTCGTTATGGAGGTTTCATGAGTCCCGAATTAGCCGCGATTTGATATACCCGATCGCCATGAACGGTCCAACGCACCCCGAATCGGTAAAGATTGCTAATCCGGGGTGCGATGAATAATACAACCAACGGGGAAACTGCCCGGCAAAGGAGCGATGTGATGGATCATCGCTTCTTTTTTTGATTGTCAAAGCTCGCGGGTGCAGGGGTCATATCCGTTCCAATATATCAGCGGAAATGAGCATTTTATCAGCCGAAAAAGCACATATATCAGCCAAAATCAGGCGTTTATCAGCCGAAACAAGGGATATTTCAGCCAAATAGAGTTAGTCACCCGATTGTCCCGCTGTCTGTGGAAAAGAAAAATGTGCACGAAGTGGATAAGTAAACGCGTCCCCCGCGAGCCAATCATCGTCCTGTGAACAGTAAATCCGTGGATAAACGGTCTGTTTTGTGGGTAAAGGCACCGAATGCCGTCGGTTCAACTCTGAATCTGTGCATAACTCTGTGGAAACTGTGGAAAGCCCGGCATCCCTCTCACTGGGATTCGTCTAATTGCAACGCCTCCCATTGTTCCATCAGTTGTTCCAATTCGGTTTCCTTTTCATCGATGTCTGCTTGCGTACGGTTTGCGCGGGCATAGTCTTCATAGACCTCCGGCTCAAGCATGGACGATTGCAACGTTTCCGTTTCTTCTTCCAGTTGGCTGATTCTATTTTCAATCGCTTCAATCTCCCGCCGTCTTTTGCGGGCGATTTTTTTATCTTCTTTTTCCTGCTTAAACGACTGTTTATTTTTGTTTTCCACAGGCGCTGCCGCGTGAGTTTCCTGAAGTTGCGCCCGTTCTTCGGCTTCCGCTTTCTTTTCCAAGTAGTAATCATAATTGCCGAGGTACGTCTGCAGCTTATCATCTCCGGAGAACTCGACGGTTCGTGTGGACATACGGTTCAGGAAATAGCGATCGTGTGAAATAAATACCATCGTACCCGGGTAGTCGATAAGGGCAGCCTCCAACACTTCTTTGCTGTCGAGGTCCAGGTGGTTCGTCGGTTCATCGAAGAGGAGCAAGTTTGCTTTTTTCATCATTAGTTTGGCGAGGACGAGTCGTGCTTTTTCCCCACCGCTGAGGCTGTGGACAAGTTTGTGCACGTCTTCGCCGCTAAAAAGAAACCGACCAAGCACTGTGCGTATGTCCTTTTCGACGTCTTGAGGGTGCTCGTCCCATAATTCATCGAGGACCGTCTTTGTCGCATTCAGTTGGGCTTGCTCTTGGTCATAATAGCCGACGGTTACTTTGCTGCCGTAATGAACATCTCCTTCCGTGGGGGCCAGCCGGTTCCCGAGGATTTTAAGAAACGTTGTCTTTCCGGTTCCGTTCGGGCCGATGATGGCGATGTTTTCTCCCCTTGTCACCGAAAAGTCGACGGCGCGAAACAGTGGATCGCTGCCGGAGTAGGCAAATGTGACTTTTTTTGCCGCCAGCACGTCATTTCCACTCGTTTGCTCAATATCAAAGGCTATTGATGCGCTTTTGGCATCCGCGAGCGGTGCGTCCACCCGTTCCATATTTTCTAATTTTTTCCGTTTACTTTGCGCTCGTTTGGTTGTCGAGGCGCGCGCGATATTTTTAGCGACAAACGTTTCCAATTGGGCGATTTCCGCTTGTTGTTTGTCGTACGCTTTTTGCTGAAGTTCAGCGTCTTTTGCCCTATTTTCCAAAAACGCACTGTAATTTCCGTGGTACAGCTTCGTTCTCGTATGCGCCAATTCGTATACTTTTGTAACCACTCTATCCAAAAAATAACGGTCGTGGGAGACGATGAGTATCGCGCCTTCATAGCTGTTTAAGTAATTTTCCAGCCATGTTAACGTCTCGATGTCCAAATGATTCGTAGGCTCGTCCAAAACAAGCAAATCTGGTTTTGTAAGCAAAAGCTTGCCAAGTGCGAGGCGTGTTTTTTGCCCGCCGCTTAAAGAAGCGATCGGCAAATCATAGGAAAGCCGGTCAAAATTCAACCCTGACAAGATGCTTCGTATATCGGCTTCATAATGATAGCCGCCGGATGACCGAAAATACTCTTGTTTTTCATCGTATTCCTTTAATACGGCTTCGTAGGACGGCGGATCGTCATAGACGGAAGGGTCTGCCATTTTTGCTTCCAGGTCGCGCAACTCATTTTCAACGCTGCGGAGGGAAGCAAAGACGGTTAACATTTCTTCCCAAATCGTGCGTGTGGATTCAAGACCGGTATCTTGGGCGAGGAACCCCATTGTTTGCGATTTGGGCATCAAAACAGACCCGCTGTCGTAAGGCGCATCTCCGGTAATGATATTGAGCAACGTCGTCTTCCCGCTTCCGTTTCGTCCGACGAGCGCGACACGATCCCCGCTTTTGATTTCCATCTTAATATCTTGTAAAATCGTTTCAGCACCAAAAGACTTGGTCACACGATCGCATTGTAAAATATTCATCGTAATTCGGCAAGGATACCCTCACCTCTTAGCGTAGCGTAGGTGGGGAGGAATTGCCGTTGGCGAAAGCCAACCAACCCTTGCCTTCCTCCTTTCTTATTGCCCTAATTTCACTGGTTATATTGTATAATAATGGTAAGTGGAAGGTGGTGATAGCCTATGAAACTGACATTGACCGCGAAAATAAACATCAATCCAACCGACGAACAGGAACAATTACTGTTAAAGACCGTTAAGGTTTAAGTGGCGGGTAGTTGACTAGAGCTTCATCCTTTTCGCCGTTTATGCTACTGACAAGTGTAGCAAACATGTTATACTTAAGAAACGAAAAGCAAGCTGAATTGTGGAGGCCCTATGGACGAACTGCAAAAAATTCCACAGGCAACAGCGAGACGTTTGCCGCTTTACTATCGATACTTGGAACATTTCTATGCTTCGGGAAAAACGAAAGTATCTTCGACAGAACTAAGCAATGCAGTCAAAGTTGATTCAGCGACAATTCGGCGGGATTTTTCGTATTTTGGAGCGTTGGGTCGCAAAGGATATGGGTATGACGTCCAACGTTTGATTGCTTTTTTTCGAAAAACGTTGGATCAAGACGAGGCAACACCGGTCATTCTCATCGGTGTCGGGAATCTTGGGAAAGCATTGCTTCATTATAACTTCGGGGAAAACAATAACACGCGAATCGTAAAAGCGTTTGATAATGACGAGGCAGTCATTGGAAAAAGCATCGGTGGCGTCCCCGTTAGTCATATGGACAATTTGAAAAAAGAGGTCGATGAATCGATATGGGCTGCAATTGTTGCCGTGCCGTCGACTGCGGCACAAGAGGTCGCGGATCGGATCGCCGGTACACCCATCGAGGGGATTTTGAATTTCACCCCCTCCCGTATGACGGTGCCCTCGCATATTCGGGTGCATCACATTGATTTGTCGGTGGAATTGCAATCGCTCATCTATTTCTTAAAACATTATCCGCTATGAAAAAAAGGAGGAATATCCCATGGGAGGAATGGGCGGTCCGAGCATTATTTTAATCATTATTGTCGCTTTGTTGATCTTTGGTCCGGGTAAATTGCCGGAAATGGGCAAAGTAGCCGGAAATACATTGCGTGAATTTAAAAATGCTACGAAGGGACTCACAAATGATTCCGAAGAGCATAAGAAAGAGGACAAGCAAAATCAGAGATAGGATGGGTGTGTTCGATGAAACAACGGGAGATGCCGTTCCGTGCCCATTTTGAAGAGTTACGGAAACGATTGATCTTTATCGCGATATTTCTTGTCGTAGGGTTGCTTGTCGGTTTTTTCCTGGCGCCCCCCGTTATTGCTTATTTGCAAAGCATCCCTGAAGCGCAGGATTTTCCAATGAACGCGTTTCAATTGACGGATCCGTTGCGCGTATACGTCAACTTTGCTTTTTTTATCGCGATTATTATCATTTTGCCGGTGATTTTCTATCAACTTTGGGCGTTTATCGCCCCGGGCTTGGCGGAAAAAGAACGGAAGGTGACCCTTTCGTATATCCCGATCGCGATGGTTCTTTTTCTGGGAGGGCTCGCTTTTTCGTATTATGTGCTTTTGCCGTATTTCATGGAATTTCTCGGGAACATTGCCGAGCGCCTCAATATTACGGAGCAGTATGGAATTAACGAATATTTTTCTTTCTTGTTTCGGATCACAGTGCCGTTTGGTTTTCTTTTTCAGCTTCCGGTCGTGGTTATGTTTTTGACCCGGCTGGGTCTGATTACACCGAATTTTTTACATCGGATTCGCAAATATGCTTATTTTGTGCTGCTCGTTATTGCCGGCTTTATCACGCCCCCTGATTTGGGGTCTCATCTCATCGTAACCGTACCGCTTTTCTTGTTGTACGAGCTAAGTGTCGTGATTGCCCGATACGCGTTCAGGAAACGAATGAAAGAAGAAGTTGCCCGACAGAAAGAAATGACAACGTCCGATCAATAGCTATGAAGTGAACCTTCCATCCGAGCATTCCCCTCTGGTGGTTAGTATCGGGGTGTTTACCGCCGGGATAAAAAACGAGTGTATGGGCACAGGACCCAACACTCGTTTTTTTGGTAAGGTTATTTTCAGGTATGATGATTGAGTTTCGGTCAAAGCACCCCAAAATTAATTGGTCGGTGCTTCGTTTTGTACATTCGCGGTCATGGCTTTTTCCTGTTTCGGCGAACGGAGGAATAATGAGAGCAAGAAAGCAATAAACGCAAGAATGGTACTCCCCATAAACGCCCATTCAAAGCCTTCAATTTGAGCCAATTGCGGGATCAAACTTTCAGTGACAGAACTCTCGGGTCGATACTGTTGCGCACCCACACTGACGAGTGTGACGAGAATGGCTGTACCAATAGATGCGGAGATTTGTTGCATCGTGTTCGCCATTGCTGACCCGTGGGCGTACCATTTGACGGGCAACTGGTTCAAAGCCGAGGTCATCACAGGCATAAGCGCAAAAGAGAGTCCGAACATTCGAATCGCATACACGATTGTTAAAAAGGTGAAGGACGTTTCTAATGATAAATCCGTAAATAGGAACGTCGTTACGGTTACAATAGAAAGCCCGATGATGGCAAGCCACTTTGCTCCGAACTTATCAAACAGGCGTCCGGTTATCGGTGACATAATCCCGATCACAATCGCTCCGGGAAGGAGCATCAAGCCTGATTCAAGAGGAGAAAAGCCGAGTACATTTTGCATATACAAAGGAAGCAGCGTTTCCGCCCCGATTAATGAAATAAGCACTGCCATTGTAATCGTAATCGCGAGTGCGAAGATATGAAATTTAAATACGCGGAATTCAAGCATCGGTGAACGTAAGCGAAATTGCCTTAAAATAAACAGACCAATAATGACAGCGCCGCCCACAATGCAAAGAAGTACACTGGGGCTGTTCCAACCACTTTCAGATGCCGTGCTGAACCCATAAAGGAACGCGCCGAACCCGAATGAAGAGAGAATGATAGATGGGACATCTAGCTTCGGTTTGCCCAGTTCGGTGACATTTTTCAAAAATATGGAAGCCATAGTCATCGTAATTAAGACGATGGGTAAAACGGTAATAAACAGAGCACGCCATTGAAAATGTTCTAAGAGCCAACCGGAAAGCGTTGGCCCAATCGCCGGCCCAAAGGAAATCACAATACCCATGAGCCCCATCGCGGTTCCTCTTCGTTCTACAGGGATGATGGCAAGCAGCACGGTCATTAGCAACGGGAGCATAATGCCCGAGCCGGAAGCCTGAACAATCCTGCCTAACAAAAGAATAGAGAAAGCGGGCGCGATCGCGGCAATGAAAGTACCTGCGCCAAACAGCGAAATCGCGGTTAAGAATAACGCTCGTGTGGAGAACCGTTCGATTAAATAAGCTGAGATAGGAATCATAATCCCATTCGTCATCAGAAAGGCCGTCGTTAACCATTGCACGCTGCTTTGCGTGATATCAAAAGAGGCTTGAATGGTCGGTAACGCGGTTGCCAGTAATGTTTCGTTAATGATGCCCATGAACGCGCCAGTCAAAAGAGAGGCAATCATGGCTACTTTTTGACCTATAGGTAAATCCCAGGTCGAGCTAGTGGAAGCGCTCATTTGATCGTCTCCTCTCTTTCTATAAATTAAATTTGATGAGGCAACTTTACTATCTTACACACAGAGCAATTTCTTTTCAACAAAAGTGCCTATTTGGAACACATGTATATATAATCAGGCGCGTTGATTTACCTTAAAATACCTTCACATGGGTGTTCTATGTTCGATTACGTAGCAATCCAATGCATCTTAGTGCCAATGTTATCTATCGGAAGTTTCTAATGATAGAAATACCTTTCGGTATGAAACGAGAAACCAATGCTTAGTATCAAATGAGTCCTCAGGATCGGGTTTTGGGGACTCATAATGGTAGCTGAACGCTAAACTAGTCCACAAATAATAAAACACGGTATGTTTAACATCGTTTTCATCCTTAATAGGGCTTCACGAAGCGTTTTAAGTTTTTTATTGGATAAATTTGGATAATAAACGCGCCTGATATATAATCTAGACAAAGAAATCTTGTACACCGTTTCGCCAATGTGTAAAGCGGAAAGCTTGCCAAATTTACTTGGACTGCAAATCGTTTCTTCAAAGGGCGCTGTAGGATTTAGTCCTCTACATGATCCCAACCATCTGAAATATATTTCAGATGAATGTCAATCTCATGGGAAAGTCTAAATAGGAAGTCAAAAAAAGACGCAATGGATATACGAATTGTTCATGCATTGATAAGATAGCCATGGTTAACGAGGTCCGCTTCAGCTATGTACGGCACCCTTAAAAAAGGGACGTGCCTTTTGAGAATTAATGTTAGTCGTTTTGATGGTTATTATTGTTGCCTGATCGACAAGAGATTATTTTAGAGGTAGTCATAAAATGATGAATAAAAATCATACAAAGGAAACGGACGGCAACCCCTCACTCGCTCGTGGTTCTGTTTCGAATAATGAGCGTTCGCTTGCCCCGGACTTAGCTCGAGGGTTTATGCTGTTAATGATAGCTTTGGCCCATGCCCCATTGTGGCTCGATATCACGGAGACAAATTTATTAGGCCGTCCGGAAGACGGGGGTCCCCTCAGCGAAGGCATTAACTTCGTTAGTGCTCTATTTGTGGATAATAGAGCAGTCCCTATGTTTGCGGCATTGTTTGGTTACGGGATGGCTATGATGGTTAGACGACAGCTTTCTGCTGGTACGTTAGAGACAGAATCCAGGCGATTATTATGGCGGAGATCCCTGTTCCTCCTACTGTTTGGTTTTATTCATCTTGTATTTATCGGCGGAATTGATATTTTGGCGTTTTATGGATTCGCCGGGCTGCTCATCGGCTGGGTATTATTCTGCCGAGATAGTATTCTTCTAAAAACTATCCTGCTTGTCCTCTTATTTTCTCTCATCCTTATTCCTGTCGTGTGGATTGGAGTCGCGTACGGATATGGAATGAACATAGATAGAACGAACCCGGATTCATATTTAGAGGCTATGCTGGTTAATTTGATTAGATTTCCATTTAGGATCATAGCTCATCTTTTCATGCACCCGATACTTCTCCCTATCCTTGTTGGAATATGGGCGGCACGCAAGAATTTGTTAAATGGTACATCTCATCGCCAACTTTTGATACGCATCGCGATCATTGGGATTTCGTTCTCGGTGATGGGTGCCCTTCCGCTCGCTATGATCGGTATTCAATGGTGGGAGCCGCGGCCAATAATGGTTGGATTAGCCACTGCCCTTCAAATGTTAAGCGGACTTGCTGGCGGCTTTGGGTATCTGGCAGTGTTTGGGCTCATCGGTCCGATTGCTAGTCGAACGGGTCACTTTACCCGTTCATTGGTCGCTTTGGGGAAACGATCGCTCACCTTTTATGTATTCAATGAAACCATGTTGGTTATCATTATGTCACCGGTGGCATTCGGTATGGGGCGGGTATTAAATAGCCCCGGAGCATTTGTGGTCGCCGTGATTGTTTGGATCATAAGTCTTATTTTGGCTGCAGTTTTGGAGCGCAAGGGAATACGCGGGCCGGTAGATGCTTTGTTACGTCGATTAATCTATCGAACCAGTTCATAATGAAGCAATCACTTTCGATGAGGGATGTTCCTTGTGTGGAAACATTCCCAAAAGAGGTGCGATAGATGGTTGATCGCGCCTCCAGTATAAATTTTCTCAAAATACAGATATAATGCTACGGAGACGGACATAAACCGCTACGAACATTATAGCAACAAAAACATGATCTTGACGGTTTAAAAACGCCTTTCCGATAGACTGAGTGTCTATGCAGTGAAACTGCCGTAGGGGTTACCCTATGACTCGCGTAAGACCTCCAAAAGGGCACATCCCTTGTACGGTATATGCCCTCCTCAGGCGTATTACACATGGAAGTTCGGTCCTTTAGTGCCGGGAAGGTGTCACTTATCGTTAGGGCTTTTGCCTGTTTTTTTTATAAAGTGCCAAGCAATGAGATAATCAAGGGCGGCTAACCCAAGAAGCAAAATTGGAAGGAAGCCCCATCCTTCCAGCTGCACTAGGAGAACCGCGAAAAGAACAAATAACGTTCCGATGGCAACATAGACAAAGCTTAAGAAACCCGGTGAGCGCATCACATCCATGCTCCCAAGATGCCGAAGATAAACTGAAGGTTTTCTTCTATCTCTTCCAAGTCCTCCATGTCGATATCGAGAAGGATCGGCAGAGACGCAAAAGCATTCATGAGCACGTGGGCAATGATGGGAACGATAATTCGTTTGCTCCACACATACAGACCCGCGAATATGAAGCCGACGGCTGCATAGACGAGGATATGCGTAAAATCCAAATGGATGGCAGAGAAAATCAAGGAACTAATCAATGCTGCCCAAAAGAAATTCATTTTTTTGTAAAGATGCCCAAAGATTGCTTGTCGGAAAACGAGCTCTTCAAGAATCGGACCAACAATGACAACGGCTAGGAGGAGCCAAATGTTTTCATTCATAATATCGAGCAACATTTGCGTGTTTTCCGACTCGACCGGAGCGTCATATAACAATTGTTGAATTTGAAAAGCAATATTTTGCGCGAAAAGCGCAGCGATTAATCCGCCAAAGCCCAATAATAACGACCAACCGAGGTGCATCGGCGGTTCGTTTCCGCGCACCGGGTCCCTCTCTTTACGGATTAAAAGCCAAATGATGAGTAACCCGAGGGAAAAACTTGAAATCGTCGAAATGGTGATAACATCACCAAATTCGAATCCGAGCGCGTACAGCGGAATGGCCAAAACGGCGCTAAATAGTTGCGCGACGACCACAAATGTAATGATCACAAACCAGTATCGTAAACTCAAAAAGCACGACTCCTTTTATTTTTTTAGTAGGTAAGAAAGTATAAATCCACTTTCTTACCTACATAAGTTTGGTGAAAAGCCAAGTTTTCTAACAATGACTTCACACATTGTATCACAGCAGAACGGTATGCGCAGAGAATTCAATATCTTGTCATCGCATAAAAAAGCAAAAAAATTTTCCGTGGGGCTTGCAAAAGACGCATGAACCTTTTATTATTGTAAGTGGTGTTAGCACTCAAACATAAAGAGTGCTAACAATAGACTAGAAACGTAAGTTTCGTTTTTGCAACCCGCAAAACGACACTTCACATTTCCATTTTAAAGGAGGGTGTTTTCCTTGTTGAAGCCATTAGGTGACCGAATTGTCATCGAGCAAGTGGAACAAGAAGAACAAACGGCAAGTGGCATTGTACTTCCTGATTCCGCACAGGAGAAACCGCAAGAAGGAAAAGTCATTGCTGTCGGAAATGGACGCGTGACGGAGAATGGCGAAAGAGTTGCTCCGGAAGTGAACGAAGGCGACGTAATCATTTTCTCCAAATACGCGGGAACGGAAGTGAAATACAACGAAAAAGAATACCTGATTTTGCGAGAAAGTGATGTACTCGCGGTTGTTGGGTAAAGACGTTTCGTAGGCCGGCTGCCTACATATTTTCCAAAACAGGAGGGAATAAACGATGGCGAAAGATATTCGTTTTAGCGAAGATGCCCGCCGTGCCTTGCTACGTGGGGTAGACGAGCTCGCTAACGCCGTAAAAGTAACATTGGGACCAAAAGGACGGAACGTCGTTCTTGAAAAGAAATTCGGTTCTCCGCTTATTGCCAATGATGGTGTAACGATTGCCAAAGAAATTGAACTTGAGGACAACTTTGAAAATATGGGTGCGCAACTCGTATCCGAAGTTGCCAACAAGACAAATGACATTGCTGGTGACGGTACGACAACCGCCACAGTTTTAGCGCAAGCGATGATTCAAGAAGGGCTTAAGAACGTGACATCCGGTGCTAGTCCGGTAGGATTACGCCGCGGGATTGAGAAAGCAACGACAGCTGCGATCAAAGAGCTTCAAAGCATCTCCCGCGAAGTCGAAGGCCGTGAGTCTATTAAACAAGTCGGTTCCGTCTCTGCGAACGACGAAGAAGTCGGTGAATTTATTGCGGAAGCAATGGGACGTGTCGGAAACGACGGCGTGATCACGGTTGAAGAATCGAGAGGTCTTGACACGGAGCTAGAGGTCGTGGAAGGGATGCAGTTTGATCGTGGGTACGCGTCTCCTTACATGGTGACCGACAATGACACGATGGAAGCGAGTCTCGATGACCCTTACATCTTGATTACAGACAAGAAAATCACAAACATCCAAGAAGTATTGCCATTGCTCGAGCAAGTCGTGCAGCAAAACAAGCCGATCCTTATCGTTGCTGAAGACGTAGAAGGGGAAGCACTCGCGACACTTGTATTGAACAAACTTCGCGGAACGTTCAATGCCGTTGCCGTAAAAGCACCGGGATTCGGCGACCGCCGAAAAGCAATGCTCGAAGATCTGGCCATCCTCACCGGTGGAACAGTCCTTACGGAAGACCTTGGACACGACTTGAAATCATCAACGATTGATCAGCTCGGACGCGCCGGAAAAGTTGTTATTACCAAAGATAACACGACCGTTGTCGAAGGTGCAGGCGAAGCGCAACAACTCACCGGACGCATCAACCAGATCAAATCGCAAATTGAAGAAACCACATCTGATTTTGATCGTGAAAAACTTCAAGAGCGTTTGGCTAAGCTTGCCGGCGGTGTAGCTGTCATGAAAGTCGGCGCTGCTTCCGAAACGGAAATGAAAGAGCGCAAACTTCGCATCGAGGACGCTCTCAACTCCACGCGCGCTGCCGTGGAAGAAGGCATTGTATCCGGCGGCGGCACTGCCTACGTTAACGTTTACAAGGCTGTGAAAGCCGTGGATGCTTCAGGCGATGAAGCAACCGGTGTAAGCATCGTGTTGCGTGCGCTTGAAGAGCCTGTCCGTCAGATTGCTACCAATGCCGGACTGGAAGGCTCAGTCGTTGTTGAACGTCTCAAAGGCGAAGATGTAGGCACCGGCTTCAACGCGGCAACAGGCGAATGGGTAAACATGGTGGACGCCGGTATCGTCGATCCGACAAAAGTGACCCGTTATGCCATCCAAAACGCAGCATCCGTTTCTGCAATGTTCCTCACAACCGAAGCGGTTGTAGCTGACCGTCCCGAAGAAGACGACGGTGGCGGTGGCGCCCCAGACATGGGCGGCATGGGAGGAATGGGGGGAATGGGCGGCATGATGTAACGAGGTTTTCAAAACCTTGATACACCGCACCATACACCCTTTAAACTCCGTGAAAAGTAGCCAAATGGCATATTTTTGGCATACTTTTTCTTCAAAAGATTAATTTTGTGTTCGTTTCATGAGGTCGCTGAACTTATCAGCGGCTTCTTTTTTACGTGATTTTGTGACATGCAAATATACACTTCTTGTTGTATCGTCGTCTTTGTGACCAAGCCTGTCCATTATTTCATCGAGATGCACACCAGCCTCTGTTAAAAGCGATGTATGGGTGTGCTTTAATGAGTGGGACGTTAGGCTTTCATTCAGTCCGGCTTTCTTCATTAGGCGCTTCATGCGACGCTCAACTGTCTTGATCAATACCGGGTATCCATATTCTTTTTCGACCTTACCGAAAATGTAGCCTTTATTGTAGTAGTCCGACCCAACGATGTTGATAAGTTCATTTTGCGCTCCGGTTGACGCATAATGATTAAGCTATTCATCCGCAAAGTCAGCAAAACTGATGTCGGATTCTTTAATATACGTATCTTCATCCAATGTTTTTTCAACATCTGCCACCGCCAACTCTGCCTCTTTCTTGCGCTTAAACTCTCCTTTCGTAATGTACTCACGATCGCCTGTTACCGGGTTGCGGTACGCAATTTGGTAATACCAGGTCTTACCTCGCTTCCTGTACGATGCCATTTTATATCGCTCCTTCCAAGATTATTTTTGATTCTAATTGCAGCATTGCTGGTTGTTAATTGAAACTCATGTTCGATAATCACTTGAAAGAAAAGCCCTAATGAAAGGGCTGTGTGCGTCTTTAATCTTCTAAACTAATCTCAACCGTATCATCTGTAAAGAGGTTTTCCTCATAAATAAGAATAAGTTCGTCATCATCTTCTGGCGTTTCGAAAGTTACGGTTCCGCTTGTTTCTCCGTCAGGGGCCAACTCCCCAGAACTTAACTCATCGTCAGAAGTCACTATAGTTGTACCTTCGATATTACCACTACCATCTTGCACCGAAAAATCAAGAGGATTGTAGGAAACATTTTCATCGCTCTCGTTTTCCAATTGCAATTCGACGGCTGTAAAAACATTTCCGTCTGCTGGCGATTCAAATTCTTCGCCTTCTACTTCATCTACGCTTGTAACTTCGATCATGTAGCCGTCTATGTCAACGGTTTCCCCTACACTGAAAGTTTGATCTAGGTCATCAATATCCTCATCTTCATCTTCATCTTCATCTTCTTCATCGCCATTCTCGTCTTCACTTTCTTCGCCCTCGTCAGTATCTTCGGCATCTGCTTCCTCAGCGCCGTTTCCGTTTTCACCTTCGCCACAAGCTGATAAAACTAACAATGATCCAATTCCTAATGCAACTAAGTATTTTCTCATACATTTAACCCCCTAAATATAATTACAATTTACATGATACTATATATAAACAAACTTTTGTAGTAATACGCAGAAACTATTTCCATCAATCATTTGTAGTAATAGTCTCATCTTCTATGTCAATTATAAACCCTTGGTTTTCATCGTATTCGCTGCGAGGGATGAACGAGATTTCTACTACATCTTCGACATTTTTTAGCTCGTAAGTTGAATCAACGGTGGCTCTTGCTCCTCCAGAAGGTACTTCTCTGTATACATTGGAGTTAGTATCGGAGTATCCTCCCGCCACTTCATCTAAAAGTTCACCACTCTGGTGTACATCTATACCGCTTGCCATCAAAAATGTGGCTTCGTCATTTTCGTCGGAAAGTAGGTTGTTCGTCCAGTAAAAACGAAAATCCATTAACAATTGATCGTCTTCTTCGTATACGTGAACCTCATCAGCTTCTACTGAAAAACTCATGAAAAAAATAGATTCATCTGATTCGATGGTGAGGTCAATTGGTTCTTCCACAGAATCTTCGTCGTCCTCGCCTTCTTCCTCACGCTCATAATAAGTAGCGGCGAATGACTGAATATCATCTATTCCTTCGTCTTCATCCATTTCCTCAACATCTTCTGCTGCAAACTCATAACTGAAAACTATGTCTTCGTTATCATCTAACAAGTAAAATGCAGAATCAGGAGTTTCATCTAAATGATGATATTGTTCTAAGATATTTTCAATATCTCGCTCAAACCCTCGTTGTCCACTGAAGAAAGGGTCACCGTAATCAATTTTAACCGATGTTCCCCCGTCATCCGAAGAACCATCTTTATAATCGTCGCCAAGGATTTCTTCTGCTATGTCTAGCGGATCATTGGATATCAAGTCGTATTCTTCGCTTTCATCTTCATCTTCTAATGCTTCGGCGTTCACTTCTTCTTCGTTTTCTTCCTCTTGGGAAGCTGATTCTTCATCTTCGTTACCAATAGCACCAATTATCAGAATACCGATGATGACGAAAAACCACCATCGTTTATAGAACGGTTTCTTTACTATTTCTTCACTCATAATATTAACCCCCTATAATTAATTACAAGTGAAATAATACTATACAAACTAAAGCTTTTGCAGTAATACACAGAAACTATTTCCATTAAAAGATAAAAAAATTAATCACTAATCCTTTTCAGATGCGTCACTTCTTCAGGAACACCATAAATGCTGCCTAATTCTTGGATTGTCATATTTGTATCTTGATAATTATAGATTATATCGTCCTGTAATAGTAGTTTAGCAGCGAAAGCGTTGGCCTCCGTTTCAATCTTATCCATTGAGAAAAAAGTATTTTTCTTTAAAAAAGGAGTGTTCACGTCCGGATGTAACACGGAATGCCCAAGTTCGTGAGCACAAACAAACCTTTGCATGCTCTCGTTCAATTTATTATTTATGTGAATAAAACGAATCCGCCTGGAAGTGTGAAAATAACCAAGAGTGGATCCCAACTCCTCGTACAGGATCACAATATGTTTTTGTTCTGCAATCTTAAAAGGGTTATCGGTTCGGTGTTTCTTAATTAGACTGTGTGCACATCGCTGTTCATATAATATTTAACTTCGAGAATATTTGGCATTTTTGTTGCCATGGAAACGGTGTTTGCAATCAATCTCCACTCTGATTCTGTATGCTTCGGATTTGCGATAAACGTTTGCTTACTCCTTGTATAACCCCCAAGAATGTGTGTTCTTGTTATATTATATAGGAACACCTGTTTTTAATCAAGGGACGGAAACAAGATAATTTTAATGGCATACAAAAAAGCAAATGACATACCTTTTTTTATTATTTGAGTAAGTGTTGATTATTTAAAGTGACTAATAATAAAATGGAATTGCTTAAGCGAGGATAATTTTATGTAGCATTTATTCGATGAAAAATGCGTGGAGTTAAGGGCGGCATGTTGTAATGCCCGCCTGAATCCCTTCATACGAGGGTTTTAAGCTATTCTCCTTAGCCTTTAAGAGCGAAAAACTAACATTTTGTGTTGAAAATTGGTTTTCCGAGCTAGCCGCATTCTTTTAAAGAGTGCGGCTAGCTTTTTGTGTTAAAATAAAGTTTGATGGTTCGATCACTATTATTTGTTTCGTTAAAGGACCATTAAATGAATAAGGTAACAGGAGATGTATTGACGATAAAACAAAACAAATATGATAATCCAAAATTTTTTTCTGCGTACGAACAAATGCCTCGATCAGTTAAAGGACTTGAAGGAGCTGGAGAATGGCATATATTAAAAGAACTTATACCAGACCTGAAAGATAAAAACGTACTCGATTTGGGTTGCGGTTTCGGTTGGCATTGCTTATATGACCGTGAGCAGCAAGCGTGCTCTGTAATAGGTGTAGATATATCTGAAAAGATGATACAAAGCGCTCGTGAAATGACAAAGGATCCCTTCATTTCGTATATTAAAGCGCCAATTGAGGATATCGATTATTCAAACTCTCCATTTGACGTGGTATTCAGTTCTCTTGCTTTTCACTATATTAAGTCGTTTAAGTCAATCTGTGAAAAAGTTTATGATTCCCTAAAGCCTGGAGGAAGCCTTGTTTTTTCTGTGGAACACCCAATTTTTACTTCTCGAAGAGAACAAGAATGGTGTTATGATGACCAAAGGAATCGCCTGCATTGGCCAGTTGATAACTATCAAAAAGAAGGCGTACGTGAAACATCATTCTATCCTGAAAATAAATCATGACACTGGCATAAAAAAGGCAATAGGAAACTAAGACCTATTTACAGTCCAATATTTACCAATTTTTTATTATGGTGGTCGTCCCCTAATGACAAACCTCCTTGAGATGAGAGCAATTAAGCCGTTGGTTCGATAGTCACGTCATAGCCTAGATCTTCTAAACGTTTGATTGCTTGTCGAGTGACCACTTCTTTCTTTCGCTCGTCAAAATAGGTGGGGCCCAATTCCCGATAAGGTTCCCTCCGTTGCAGCATATGGTAAGCGCTCGTCAAAATCGAATGGGCAACGGCGACGGCGCCTCGATTCTTCCCTCGGCGTGCAGCAATTCGATGGTATTGGGAAGACAAATAGGTGTCTTTGGTTCTTGCTACGGCGCGGGCGGCTTCTGTAAGGGCGGATTTTAACTTTTTGTTGCCCTTCCTGGTTTTACCTGACTTTCGTTTTCCCGCACTTTCATGGTTCCCTGGAGCGATCCCGGCCCATGAGCATAAATGAGCGGCCGATGGAAATCGACTCATGTCGTTGCCGATTTCAGCGATGATCGCCTCTGCGGTTCGCAGGCCGACGCCGGGAATGGTATCGAGAAGGGCCAGGTCTTCCTCAAAAGGGCGCATCCGCTCCTGAACTTCATTGTCCATCTCGGCGATTCGTTCACTTAAATCGTCAATATGCCCCAGTTGCATGCGGAGCATCATCCGTTGATGCGAGCCCATCAAGCCTTTTAACGCGCGTTCCAGTTCGGCCTTTTTGTTTTTGAGTCGGCGTTGGGCGAATTGCGCCAAAACTTTGGGGTCTTCCTGGCCGTTGGCCAGGGCTTCCAACATCATGCGTCCGGATTTGCCAAGGACATCGGACGCGACCGAAGACAGCTTGATGTTCGCTCCTTCCAACACTTTTTGAAGACGATTCACCTCCCGGGTGCGTTCTTCTACCAGACTTCGACGGTACCGTACCAACTCTCGAAGCTCTCGTTGCTCGCGAGTGGGAATATAACTTCCTTGCAACAGCCCATGCTTGAGAAGGTCGGCCAACCACTCGGCATCTTTGACATCGGTTTTGCGTCCGGGAACCGCTTTGATGTGCTGGGCATTCACCACAATTGCTTCAATGTCTTCGAGCTCTAACAGATTATAAATCGGTTTCCAGTAGACCCCAGTGCTCTCCATCGCAACATGGGTGCATTGCTCTTCTTTGATCCAGTCGACAAGAGCCATCACCCCGTCCGTCATGGTATTGAACGTTTGTATATCCTTGCCTTCCGGGGTCATCCGACAAGCGGTCACTGACTTCTTGTGAACATCAAGCCCACAACATCGCTCATACATCACCTTCATGATTCCAGTCTCCCTTACGGCTGAGGTAATTGAAAGGCTGGTGCAACAACCAAAATGGGTTAATCTACCCTCCGTGCTCTATGGCAACAATCTACGGTGCACCGGGTCGTTGTGATCAGTCTTAAAGACGGGTTCGAAACACCAAAGAATGACGACCTACCTTCGCCAGCCGTATAGACTACATTCGACAGAAACCATTTTCATTCCTCTATTGGTGCAGCGTCAGCTGCATGGGGGTCTTAAATGAAAATGTTACAAAATACCATCGTACAATTTCAACTTATATAAATAATCTTATTGACACCCATTTTATTATAAAAGCAGTGAAAGAATCGTTTCCTTCAGATGAAATGTCAAAAAATAATCCCCAAATGGAAGATGAAAATCGGAGGCCCATGTTCTTAATGATTTCAGCAAATAGGAAATGAAGATCAAGCTAATAGGATCTCCTACAAATAAAATTTGAGTCAAGTGAAAAATTTGTTGTGCACATTGAGTAATTAGGGACTGCTGAATAACGGAAAAAGATTCGCACATAAGCATTTTCCGTTGATGTTGTCAAAACTAGGTGCAAGGAAATCTATCCTAAAAGCAGAAAACCCTTGCACCATACGGAGGAATGACGCTGCAATGGCGAGATTGCTACGGAAAAACGGATGCGTCAAGACCCCGCAGCGCCGGTTTTGTGCGAGGAGGCTTGATCGTTCGTCCGCGGAAAGTGAAGCCATGGAAGCGGCCTCCCGGCTTCAGTTTATATTTGCAAGTTGTTCAGCAATCCCTAATTATATATAGCTGTAGCTCTTTCGGAGGGAAAAGCTTTGAATAATAATTTATCCTTCATTAAATATGCAACGATTTAGACTTAGTAAAAACAGTTTTAAATGCCTCTTTCCCGGATGATAAATTAATTGGGTTAATGGTTACTGGTTCTGTTGCACGAGGAGACGCATATCCAGATTCTGATTTAGATTTATATATTCTTTTAGAAAATGGACATATTAAAAGATTTCATTCAGAAGTAAAAGAAAATATCCTAATCGAATATAAATATGCGAATTTTAAACAAGCGCAATTGAATTTAGAGAAAAATTCTATGGAAATATACTTATTTCTAGATGGAAAAATATTGTTTGATAAAAAAGGGGTGTTGGTGCGATTAAAAACAATCGCCCAACAAAAATTTAAAGGTTATTGCGTATCCGAAAAAGAGGTTAAAAGCATTTCCCATTGGTTATGCAGTTCACTTTACAAGATTAAAGCAGCGGAAAAGATGCAGGGTGAATTTAAAGCATCCTATGTAGTGAGTACATCTATTTGGGCGATGCTAGAAGGGATTTGGGCTATAAACAACAAGCCAATGCCACCTTCTGGCGCGGTTTGGGCACACATACAAGCGTTAACCATTCGTATGAATGATATGGATGAATTGCTTAATAATGTGTTCTTGGGAAACACACCTGTACGTATTGCTTCATTTAAAAAAATTAGCGAGTGGATTATAGCAAAATTAGAACATAAATGAAATATTGATCGTTCATTTCTCTTTTAATGGGGATGCTTTTTACTAAAAATATCCTGATAACCCTTCCAATGCTTTCGAAGAAAAAACAAGGCTTATCCAAATCAAATCATACCGAAGAATAATCGCACCCCCACTCGGGTGCTTTTTTTATTTCCTGATTAACACGAGCCGGTGCTCGTTTGAACCAGGAGAGTCGTTTGTTTTTTGTACAAGTAGGTATATGCATTACAAGCAATGTACGATCTTACATAAAGTATTGTATGCCTCATTGAGAAAGGGGGTATGGAAAATGTATAATAAGTGGGATGAACTCGTCTTTGGCGTTAACTTCGATGGTGATCGATACAAGTGTAAATGCGAAAAAGAAAGAAGCAAACACGATCATTGCGGATGTAATAAGCGCCACGATCACTGTGGATGCAAGAAAAAAGACGACCACAAGCGCGAGCAAGAGTGCACAGTCAAGTTCTATTTTGATTGTGACTAATTGTAATCCTCCGTTGTCCCCCTTCAATGATCCCTTGGCAGATGCCAGGGGATTGTTTTTGTGGGAAAAAAGCACGAGTCAGTGCCCGTGCTAATATCCAATTGCACCTCTATAAACTACATTACCAGATGTCTCTTGAGAGCTTCGTGACTCATTGTCACCGTAGTATGTTTCAGATGCCATACCGAGAATTTCAGTTCCGCTTGCGGACTAAACTCCTTAAATGGAGTACAATTTCTTGTATCAGCGTTACACAAACGAACCTAAAGAAGCCTGAGATGCATTGTTGTATTAAACTTCAATATTTACATCAAATGAACGGTTAGGATTTGATATTTGCTCATCCAACACTATCGTCTGTTGTGAAATAAAACCGTTCTTCATTTTGAATAGAGGAGTCATTTGCAAATGCCGTTGATGATAGCCCGGTAAATGCAAAAACAATGGCAAAGGACATCATGAAAACAGCACTCGGTTACTTCGTTTACTTTTGCGGGAGCATTCTTGCATGACGTCTTGTTGTGCAACACCTGAACTTAGTATACTAAACAAAGGTATATCTAATTTTTGAAATGGGCTCTGCATTTTTTTGATTTCCGGAAAAGGGTCAGATCGAATAAGGAGGTAAATTATAATGACACAACAAATAATGCGTTTTGAAAACAAAGTGGCGCTGGTGACAGGCGGACGTTCGGGGATTGGCAGGGCTATCGCTCGTCGGCTGAGCGACGAAGGAGCGACCGTGATTACCGCACAGCGTGGCGAGGATGAGGAATTTGACTGGATCGCGGCAGATTTCTCCGATCCGCATACACCGGAGCGGATCGTTGCAGAGGTCATCGCTCGCACAGGTAGGCTCGATGTGCTGATCAACAACGCGGGCATGATGATGGAAGCCGGGATTGAAGAACTGAGCCTTGAGGATTGGCAACGTAATCTCAACTTGAATCTGACGGCTCCCTTCCTGCTGATCCGCGCGGCGCTGCCTTACCTGCGTAAGACGCGAGGCAACATCGTCAATACTGGTTCGGTTGAGGGATTGGCCGCCAACCCAGGGCATGCGGCCTACTGCGCCTCCAAGGCCGGACTTCACGGACTGACCCGTTCGGTAGCGGTGGACCATGGCTATGAAGGCATCCGTTGCAACGCGGTGGCGCCCGGCTGGATCGACACCGATCTCAACCTTGATTTCATCGAAAACGCACCTGATTCAGAAGCATTCCGACGCGACATCGGGCGCATTCACCCTGTGGCCCGTACAGGCTCCCCTGAAGAGGTGGCAGCGCTCGTGGCCTTTCTCGCCGCCGATGAGGCTGGGTTTGTCACAGGAAAGATCTATACAGTAGACGGCGGCCGGATGGACAAGTTGAGCCTCCCCTGAATCATAACTTCATATCGCTTTAATGCTATATTCTAAGGAGGTGAGTATTGCATTCGGTTTGTACCACCCTTGCAATCTTTTTTACCACCAAGTGCGGAGATATTTACCACTTATTGCGGAAGCCTTTACCAATACACCACCTCCTGTATACTTAATGGGCATGCCAAACGGCATGACATTAGGAATACAGGAGGTTTTTTATGTTCCCATATCGACAGATGCTGGAATTACATGACGAGGAAAGGAGTTTACGAAGTATCGCAGCTATGACCCGCCGTTCAAGGCAAAAAGTAACGGAAGTCATACGCTTGGCGGAGAAAAGAGGGTTGAAGTGTCCGCTCGATGAGGAAATGACAGATGCTTGGATTGAAGATTTTCTATATCCAGAGAAAAAGTTAGAAGCTTCTGGACGGCAAATGATTGATTTTGATTATTTGCATGAGGAGTTGGCCAAGCCCCATGTCACTTTGACATTGCTTCATGAGGAATATGTGAGGAAAGCCCGGGACCAAGCGAAGATTCCCTATGCCTATCGGACTTTTACGGAACACTACCACAATTTTGCCCAGAAGTATAAAGCGACCATGAGAATTAAGCGGAAACCAGGGGAATTGTTAGAAGTCGATTGGGCAGGTTCTACCCTATTTATCATTGATCCCGATACCGGGGAAAAAGTGAAAGTCTATGTATTTGTGGCAGCTTTACCGTGTTCTCAGCTTTCCTATGTGGAGGGCTCTTTATCCATGGATTTAGCTTCTTGGATTAAGCTTCATCAACACGCGTTTGAATACATGGGAGGCACCACCCAAATTATTGTGCCCGATAATTTAAGGACAGGGGTGACCAAGCATACCTCCAAAGAGCTGGTGTTAAACAAGACGTATGAAGAAATGGTCCGCCACTATCACTCCGTGGTCATGCCAGCACGCGTGCGTTCACCCAAAGATAAGCCGAGTGTGGAAAGTTCGGTGAACACGGTGTCGACGTGGATTATCGCTGCGTTAAGGCATGTCCAATGTTTTACGTTGGAGGAAATGAACCAAGAGATCCGAAAGAAGCTAGGGGAGTTTAACCACCGGCCCTTCACAAAAAAAGAAGGCTCTCGCTGGTCAGCGTTTATGGAAGAAGAGAAGTTCGCCCTTACTCCTCTTCCCGTTAAACCCTACGAGATGTCTGAGTGGCGAACCGCCAAGGTGCAGCCTGATTATCACATCTCTGTGAAAAGCATGTTCTACTCCGTTCCCTATGAATACATCGGAAAGCACGTCGATGTGAAAGTCTCAGATCATGTGATCGAAGTCTATTTCGATCACATGAGGATTGCCTCACATCAAACATTATATGGGAAATACGGCCAACATTCTACTGTGAAAGATCATATGCCGGATAACCATAAGCATTACGTGGAACAAACGCCGCAAAATGCATTAGATTGGGCTACAGATGTTGGGGAACATACGCTTTCCGTGGTGAAGTTCTTGTTGGAGAGCTACGGGGTTGAAAAACAAGCGCTGAAGTCTGTTTTTGCCTTAAAGAAATTGGAACGCACCTACACGGTTTATGATATCGAACGTGCGTGTAAAATGGTCCACCAGATCACGAATCGGCCTACAGTAAAAAGTATTCAAACGCTCATCAAGAACAATAAAAAAGCAGACGCAGAGAAAGCTTTCACACAGAAGCAACAGAACGTCAAAAATAAGCATGCGTTTACACGTGGGGCTTCCTATTTTGGAGGGAAAAACAAATGAACCAGCAGAATATTGATAAACTAAAAACATTGAAACTATCAGGGATGGCAGAAGCCTATGAATCTCTTTTCACGAAGGCAGAAAATAAAGAGATGGATTTTGATACATTATTCGGCATCTTAATTGACCATGAAGAATCCCGCCGGAAAAGTAATAAACTCAACCGTCTTCTCAAACAGGCAGCGTTTCCTGAACCGGCTTCAATCGAAGAGATCATGTATTATGATGACCGGAAACTAGACAAAGATTTACTCCAGCGTTTAGCCAGCGGAAGCTATATTCTGGATGGGCGAAATATTATCTTTAAAGGCGTGTCTGGAGCCGGGAAATCGTGGATGGCCGCCGCATTTGGCGTACAGGCGTGCCGACAGTTCTTCAAAGTACATTACACACGGCTTCCTGATCTATTAGAGGAATTTAAACTTGCAAAATATCAACAGGATGACAGCTATGTCAAACTCATGAGAAAGCTTCTAAAGGTAGATCTTCTTATTCTTGATGAATGGCTGCTTCACGCCTTAACCAATGAAGAAGCAGCTCTCCTTCTTGAAATCATAAACGCAAGACGTCAGGCAAAACAATCCAACATCTTTTGTTCTCAATTTGATATTGATGGATGGTACGAGAAACTGGGAGATGGCACCTTGGCAGAAGCCATTCTCGACCGAATTATTCATGATTCCTATGATATTTTCATTGACGGAAAAGTGTCGATGCGCGAACGTCTTGGTGTGCAAAAACAAACGGCAAACGATAAAGAGAACAACAATTTTTTATAAAAAACCTAGAAATGAAAGGGTGTTTAAAATGAGGGAATACATGACACTCGCGGAGACTCTCGATCTCCTACACAATTATGAGATTGACTGCGATGAATTAGATGTTAGAAAATGGATCGCTGAAGGTGAAATCGAAGCAACAGAAAATGGAGAAGATTTCAATATTACAGAGCCAGCAGTATTATCGTTTTTGGTCGATTTAAGTCGTGTTGGAACACCCTATGAAAAAGGAATTAGTGATAAAACCAAAATCGTAAGACTCGAGGAAAAAGTGGAAGAGTTACAAAAAAAGATTGATAAGCTGAAATGTGAGCTTGACTTTGAATTAGGGAGACTCCCATTTTAATGGCTAAAGATATTCCCCGCCCATGGGCGGGGAATATCTTATTTCAAGCCGTTCTTTTCATCTGTGGTAAAGGGATCCGCATTGAGTGGTACATTTTCCTGCAAAAGGTGGTAAAAAAGACCGCACAAGTGGTAAGAATTGTCCGCCGTACTCAAGGAGGAGATTGTAATGACAAAACAATTGATGGGGAAAACAGCCATTGTTACAGGAGCAAGCGGTGGTATGGGAATGGCAATTACTAAAGAACTTGCTAATGCAGGAGCGAACGTGGCACTTGCGGATAAAGAAAAACCTAAAAACATAGAAGAAATTGGCAATATGGAAAAACTATTATATATTCAAACGGACGTGACAAATAAACACGATGTTGGATCTATGGTTGAGCGTGCAAAGCAAGCATTTGGCCATATAGATATTTACGTGAACAACGCCGGAAAAATGGGTTCAAGCAGAGTTTTGCAAGGAGATGTTTCGAACTGGGATCAGATGATTGATCTCAATATAAAAGGGGTGCTTTATGGCATTAATTCCGTCTTGTCTGATATGCTTGAGAAAAAAAGCGGCCATATTGTAAATATTGATTCTGATGCAGGGCATGAGGTGTATGAGAGGCTTACGGTGTACTCTGCAACAAAATTCGCCGTACGTGCGCTTTCCACTGGACTGGAAAAGGAGCTCGCCAATACGGGTGTACGTACCACCAACATTTCACCAGGAATGGTAGAAACACCATTAAGTGCAAAAAGCCCTTTTGAAAATGGTAGAAAAAAACTCAATCCGGCTGATATTGCAAAAACAATCGTCTATGCTGTGACCCAGCCGGATTATGTGAACGTGAATGAGATTACGGTTAGACCGGTTTAACAAAACTATTTTGGTGAGCGCACTCTTGCAGAGGGTGCGACTCGCTTTTTTTGTAAATCGTGAGTTCGAGGCCTCAAGAACGTGTCCAAATAATGGAATAACACCTTTTCCGTGAAAAAATGTATTTTTTATCGTTTGTGTCGAACATTATGACAGGAAGAGGTGAAAAGGATGTTAAGAAAACATTCAAAAAAATATGTTTTACTGATTGTGCTCATTTTGCCTTGGTTAACCGTACCACTCCTGGGAAGTAAGGCATTTAAACGATTTCTTCCGGCTGCAATATTTATTTGTACATTTACGAAAGCGATCGATATATTTGGTCAAAATAAGAAATGGTGGACATTTTATAAAGGCATACACTCCTTTGACAGCATGAATTTCTTTAATTTTGGCCCTTACTTGGTGACAAGCCTCTGGGTGTTAAAAATGACATACGGTAATTTGCCTTTGTATTTTATATCTAATACCATTCTACATATTTGTTTTATCTATTTTGGAGGTTTAAGGATTGTTAAGCACTTTAAAATATTTTCCTTAGTAAAATTAACGAGATTTCAATACCTATTGATTGACGTTTTGAGAGGCTTACTTCTATATGGTTTTCAATATATGACGGAATTAAAGGAGTGTGTTCATAGTGACCGGAGTGGAAATTGATATGGTTGTTACAGATAGCTTAAAAGCATTGGAATTATACGAAGAAATATTTGAGATTCAACGTGTTGAAGTTACTGATTTCCCCAAAGGTGAAAATGAAGTCATTTTTAGCATATACGGCGTGAATTTTCACATGCTGGATGAAAATCCAACATTCGGATTGAAAGCACCAAACCCGGACGAGCCCAATACGATTTGGTTTAACATCACGGTTCCCGACATCAATGAAACATTTTCAAAAGCGATCCGTGTTGGCTGTACGGAGGTGCAACCGGTGACGGAAATTCCTGATTTCGGAGTTTCAAATGCTATATTTAGCGACGTTTTCGGCTATCAATGGATGCTTCATCAAGTTCACAAAGAAGTGAGCTTTGAAGAGCGCATGCGGCTTTTTGAGGAAAAAAGGGGGAATTAACATGACGCTAAGCGCCATGTTTGTTTGTATGAACGTTACGTCCCCCTTGCTTTAGTTGAAACCGTTTCGTTTTTCCCGGCTATCACTCCGGAGATAGCAATTAAAAGGGATACGATCATTAGTATGATTAAAGGGACTGTCCAGCCGTGAAACCATTCTGCTATTCCGCCTAGAAAAATAGGCCCGGTTGCGGCAAGTATATAACCAATGGATTGAGCCATGCCTGACAGTTGAGAGGACTCGGAAACCGTATTGGTACGAAGCACGAAAAACATCATTGCTAAACTAAATGTTGTTCCTGCACCAACACCCGCCAATAGTAAAAATACAATAATCAGTTGTGAAGATATAAGGGAAACCCCCAATAATCCAAAAAAGAAAAATAAGCCGGATGCAAAGGCAAGGATACGTTGATTATTTAATTTAGAAGCAATAATAGGTACGATAAAATTTGCCGGTAATAAGCCAATTTGAAAGAGTGCGATCAACCAACCGGCTTCTCCTTGATTAAACCCTTTTTCAAGCAGAATATCCGGCAGCCATGTGAAAAGGCTATATGGAATCAAAGATTGCAAACCCATATAAATAGTAACTGCCCACGCAATTTTGGATTTAAACAAATTGTTTGTTGGCTGCGCCTTTACTTGCCCGGGAACTTTTTTATTGTTAGAAAGAATGGCCGGTAATCGCAAGAGTAATACGAGTACGGCAAAAAATGATAGAACAGTCCATATTTGCAAGGAGTTTCGCCAGTCTAGAAGTTCTAAATCGGCTAAAGGAACGGATATTCCTGAAGCAAGTGCGCCAAATACATTCATAGCAACGGAATAAAGACCGGTCATTAGCCCAATCCGATAAGGAAAACTCAACTTGATTAGACCAGGCATAAGAACATTCCCTGCCGCAATAGCAATTCCAACAAGTAACGTCCCAAATAAAAGAATTGAAATTCCACCGAGTGAACGGATGAAAGTTCCAATAGATAAGATAACCATAGCTATTAATAATGTTTTTTCCATTCCTATTTTTCTAGATAAAATTGGTACAAACGGTGAAAATAATCCAAATGCAATAAGGGGCAATGTGTTTACCATCCCTATCAAGGCATTTGATACTTGTAACTCTTCCCTCAATAAGGGGATTAGAGGACCGACTGACGTCATAGGAGAACGAAGAGTGGCGGCTATCAACATCACAGCCGCAAGCAATAGAAACGTATAATACCGATCCCGGTTTGTTGTCATATCCATATATATAGACACCTTCTATGATCAAGTGATAAAGGAGGGTTAGAAACACCAATCTAGTATATCTTAATCACGAAACTTCAACAAGCGAATAGCCTTCATCGTTTCGGGCATCCTGAGGTTGGTTAGTGAAGAGCCTGGGGATAAGTATAAAATTATGTTATTGTTGAAAATAGAAGTTGGATAAGAGCACCATAATGTGAACCGTCCCTAAAGCTGCTCGCGATTTATTACATAAAATAGGAGGTCAAAGCCATCATGAAATACACGACATTACCCGGAACAGATTTGTCGGCGTCCAATATTATTATGGGCAATATGCGCATCGATTCCCTTTCTCTGCGGGAAATTGATCAACTTGTGAAATCGGCTCAAGAGGCAGGCATTAATTTTTTCGACCATGCCGATATTTACGGCGATGGTGAATGCGAATCCCTTTTTTCACAAGCGCTTTCCATGGACGCTACCATGCGGGAAAAGATGATTATTCAAAGCAAATGCGGGATTCATAAAGACGAAGGTTATTTTGACTTCTCCAAAGAACACATTTTGAGGTCAGTCGAGGGAATCTTATCGCGCTTACAGACGGATTATCTCGATATTTTACTTCTTCACCGGCCAGATCCGTTGGTGGAACCGGAAGAGGTAAGTCAGGCATTTGATGAATTGGAGAAAAGTGGTAAGGTCCGTTATTTTGGCGTCTCCAATCATAATCCAATGCAGATCGAACTGCTCCAGAGCGCTTTATCGCAAAAACTTATTGTTAATCAAATGCAGCTTGCGATTGCCCATACCCCACTTATCGATTCGGGAATTGCATTGAATATGACAAAAGATCAGTCGATTAACCGCGATAGCAGTACGCTTGAGTATTGCCGCCTCAAAGACATCACCTTGCAAGCATGGTCGCCTTTCCAAACGGGCTTTTTTGAAGGGGTCTTCCTCGGGGATTACGACCGTTTTCCCGAACTGAATAAGGTGTTGGACAGGCTTGCCGAAAAATATAAAGTATCCCCTGATGCCATCGCGGTCGCGTGGATCACCCGCCATCCGGCGAATATCCAAGTCGTTACCGGCACAACGAAAATCGACCGCCTGCAAAAAGCAAGTGACGGATCCGAAATCCCACTTACACGGCCTGAATGGTACGAGCTTTATAAAGCAGCAGGGAATATAGTCCCTTAAAAGGTTTATAGTCGATGGATAACCAAGATGGAGAGGAATGAAGCCAATGGGGAAGAAAAAGAATGCCACTTGGGCAGAAGCCAAAAAACGTTGTCGTCTGAATCAAGCTGACATCCAAATGGCAAAAGAACTGGGGATGACACCGAAAAGCTTATTGAAAAACATCCCTTCCCCTTCACAACAGTGGAAAGCGCCTGTAAAGGTATGGGTTCGTGATTTATATGAGAAAAAATTCGGGAAGCAACTTTCGATTGAGCACTCTAATCAACCACAGGATCGTAAAAAGAAGGGGAATCAGTCTGAAAAAACAAGTCGCATTCCGGATGAGGATTTGCCATTTTAGCCATGTAAAAATGAAAAAAGTTTGGCTGATAAAAGGGCTGCATTGTATCAGAATAATGGATCGTCCTTGTCAACGTTGGGTGAAAAATATCGGCCCTGCCCGCTCCATATCAAGTACGTGAAAGCAGATAAATTAAGCCGAAATTACAATTACCGCTAGGCGTACGCGCCGGCGGTTTTTAACGTTCGAACGGAGGCGTACAATTGGGAGTTAGAACCCGAACAGCAGTGAAAAACGGGTTGAAGGGTGACTAACCGAGTCATTAGCACCCGAACAAAGGGAAAAATATGCTCGAAAGGTCACTAATCATACAATTAACACCCGAACAGTGGAGGTGGACTGATTAAAAGGTCACTAACCATATGATTGGTATTCCGGTCAGCGGTAATGATCGTCACTAAACATAATCGGAACCTTTACCTTGACTCAGGTGTTTGAAATGTTTTGATAGAATTCTTCTTATTTTTTCTTGGAACCATTGATCCCGTACCATTCACTAATGACGTTTGTGGTCATTTTTCTATTCGGGAATAGAAATTGATATTCCTTTGCACTTCGCAGAGTGGCTGTTTCGTTGTCTTCCCGTAGTCGCAATATAGGAGGTAAAGAAACAGCATGAAGATTTACGGCTCAAACTGTTAAAGAAACTGCTGGAAGACCATATTCAAGTGAATTTCAAGCAAAACAGCCCGAAAGGAAAAGACATGAGGGAATTGCTCAAGAAAACACTCACCTATTATCATAACCGCATTATTCAGGCGGCAGATGTGCTACGTATGATGGTTGATATGAAAAAAGATGTCGATTATGAAGCGGACTTTCGCAAAGAACTTGGCCTGTCCGACGAAGAAGCGGAGTTTTACAAAGCAGTTACCATCAGTTTCTCGCGAAGCTAATCCACAAGGTCGTCAAAGAGTTGAAAAAGAACCTGAGTCACGATTGGACAAGCGAGGAATGAGCATTCATGCGAAAGTGAGTATGTCCGTAAAACGGGTATTGACGCAAGAAGGAATTAAAGGCGAGCAGTTGAAGTTTATAACAAACGCGATTATGGATGAAGCAAAGGAACAGTACAAAGATTGGCCACATGAGGCTTGATGATGGAAATGCCCGGATAGAGTTGAGATTCCGGGCTTTTCTATTGCCACAAATGCTGTTTAGTGTATATCGGTTATTTTTGCTCGAAACGTGATATAATAATGGTAAATACGTGGGGTGATTGCATGTCATTACCTAAGAAAAATCAGACCTATACCTATACAGATTATTTATCATGGCCCGAGGATATAAGAGCGGAAATCATTGACGGTATTCCATTTATGCACGCTACCCCCTCAAGAATTCATCAAGAAATATTATCGGAATTGCATCGGCAAATTGCCAATTTTTTGGTTGGAACAGATTGTAAAGTATATCCGGCTCCGTTTCATGTCGTATTGGGCTTAGAGAATGAAGATGAAAAGGACAGTAAGGATGTTTTTGAGCCCGATATTACGGTTGTTTGTGACTCTGCTAAACTTGATGATGATGGATGTAAAGGCAGCCCTGATCTTGTCATGGAGATAACGTCACCATCAACAGCCAGAAAAGATAAAATTGAAAAATTCAATAAATATGAGCAGGCGGGTGTTCATGAGTTTTGGATTATTGAACCTCAGGATAAGGTTGTTAGCGTTTTTACCTTGGATGAGAAACAACGATTCGGAAGACCGGGTGTCTATTCGGAAAACGACAAGGTGAAAGTATCGATTTTTGCTGACATGGTGATTGACCTTAATATGGTATTTTCTTGGTAGGTAAGAAAGTATAAATCAACTTTCTTACCTACATAAGTGCGACAAAGGCTTCCGCCATAAAAGCCTGGCAAAAAGCCAAGTTTTCTAATAAAGATGTAGGGGTTTAAAATGAATAAACAGTTTTGGATAAAGGGGAGATAGATATGATTGCGGAAAACATCTCAAAGGAGCTGTTTCCGGACGTCAGAAAGGATGGATAAAACATGGAAAGGGTTTACAGTATAATACATGCAGCTGATTTTAATATTGCGTTGACAAATCTGCTCATTGATTTGTATTCTGCGAGTTATGAAAAGTATTTTGATGAATTGAGTTTCGATGAACAAGAGCTAGATATCTGAGTGAATCCGACCTGGAAAAACTCACAAAGGTTGCCGCAGTTATCGAATATGTCGGTAACAGGCAGAGAAAACGCCATATTGTACAACTGGATATATTCATCAAAATTACAGCTGGATAACCCTTATACACCCGGCGTCGAAAACGCAAGCATTGCTCGCGTGAAAAGGATTATGACTGCACCCAAAGAATTTGCCAGCCGTAATGTATTCTATGATGAAGATACGTTGAAACCTGTGTAGAGTACCGGAAGGCCATGCATCAAGTGGTTGAGCTTGATGCATGGCTCTTTTTGTACAGTTGTTTTGTGCTAAAATACCTTTTGGGTCATCCTTTATGTCTGCATGGATGTTCGACATATGAGAAACGTATAAATAGAAAATGACAGGACGAGGAGGGATGGTTATGCCTGATGAGGTATGGTTTGCCTTTGCCTTGACTTTATTCGCAGGGCTTTCAACCGGTGTGGGCAGTTTAATTGCATTTTTTGCATCAACGACTAATACACGCTTCCTTTCATGGGCGATGGGATTTTCCGCAGGCGTAATGATCTACGTTTCTTTCGCGGAGATTTTTCCTGAATCGTTGGAAATTCTTGTAGGTGCTACGGGGGAAGTGGCAGGCAATTGGTTGACAGTCATCGGTTTTTTCGGCGGAATGCTATTGATTGCCTTGATCGATAAAATTGTACCTGACCTGGGCAATCCCCATGAAGTGAAAAAAGTGGAAGATATGGATGAATCACCAAAAAAGGCGAGAGCAAAACATCCGGAATTATTGAAAATGGGGACGTTTACCGCGCTCGCGATTACGATTCACAACTTTCCGGAAGGGATCGCCACCTTTACTGCCGCGGTTCAGGATCCTACGCTCGGTGTTGCTATTGCCGTAGCGGTAGCTATTCATAATATCCCGGAAGGCATCGCTGTGTCTGTTCCGATTTACTATGCAACCGGGAGCAGAATAAAAGCACTCACGTATTCTTTTTTGTCAGGGCTGGCGGAACCCCTTGGCGCGGTTGTCGCGTTTTTGATTCTAATGCCATTTTTAAATGATATTTTATTTGGTATTGTGTTTGCATCCGTTGCCGGTATCATGGTCTTCATTTCACTTGATGGCTTAATCCCCGCGGCCAAGGCCTATAACAGGGAACATTCCTCCATCTACGGATTTGTGTTGGGCATGGCAGTGATGGCAGTTAGTTTATTGTTGCTCATGTAATGGAATAGTATCAGGTTTATATGTGTCACGGAATCCTTGCCGCGCAAAGGACAAGAGTAAGTTGAAAATAAATTTCCCCCAAAATACCAAAACTCAGTATCCGTTTAGCCCTCGATTGGGTTTTGAGGACTCTTTGTGCTGCACGCGATTCATATGAGTCCGCAGGATAGTGTTTAGCGGACCCTGAGCGCTGCTTGGGAGCCAAATGAGTCCTCAGGATGGAGGTTTGGGAACTCATAATGTTTTCCGAGCGCCAAATGAGTCCGCAAATGCAAAAAACACGATATGCTCAACCATCCTTTTCGTCTTTCCATGGGTGTCGCGACGCGTCATGGTTGTTTTGGGGCATAAAAACGAATGATCTACGAACAGAAACGATGTTGGTTCGTGGAAGTAAATTTTGAGTGTAGTATAAACGAGGCGTGAACCAGGTCCCGTTTTTATGCCTAAAGCAATGGCTCCTTAAGGTTAGACGTCGTTTCTTTCGCATGAAACCATTAAAATTATGAAAGGGCTTACTTTAGCGTTGAAATAGTGGTAACGTTGTAATATGCTAGAGTAGCATTCAGCAATTTTGCCCAAAAACTGACTGAGCGCTCAGTATGGAGCTTGAATCCAAGGAGTTGTATGATATGCAAATAAAAGACGCAACAGCTATTGTGACCGGAGGTGTCTCCGGTTTAGGTGGAGCGACGGTAAGAAAAATTGTTTCCCAGGGCGGAAATGCAGTAATTTTTGACGTGCAAGAGGAAAAAGGAGTGAGCTTGGCCGAAGAGCTCGGCGAGCAAGTCCGATTTATCAAAACGGATGTCACCAGTGAAGAGAGTGTGCAAAACGCTGTGGACCATGCGGTTGAAGCGTTTGGCAAGATTGATATCGCGGTTAATTGCGCGGGGATCGGAGCTGCGGAGAAAACCATCAGTAAAAAAGGGCCGCATGACCTTGGTTCTTTTTCAAAGGTCATTCAAGTGAACTTGATTGGCTCGTTTAATGTCATTCGCTTGGCTGCGGAAAAAATGGCCGAAAATGAAGCGAATGATGAAGGGGAGCGTGGCGTGATCATAAACACCGCTTCCGTTGCCGCGTATGAAGGGCAAATCGGTCAGGCTGCTTATAGTGCTTCCAAAGGCGGGATCGTCGGGATGACATTGCCGATTGCAAGGGATCTCTCACAGCACGGCATTCGGGTGATGACGATCGCGCCGGGGCTTTTTGACACTCCGCTTTTTGCGGGATTACCGGAGAAAGCCAGAACAGCATTGGGAGAAATGACACCGTTTCCACAGCGGCTTGGCGACGTGGAAGAATACGCGCAATTGGCGGAAAGCATCATGGAAAATCCGATGCTCAATGGGGAAGTGATCCGTCTCGACGGAGCCATTCGTATGCAACCCAAATAATTGGCACGTAAAAACGAGGATTGGAGGTACGCAACCATGAGTCAGTCCCACCCTTATTTACAAGAAGAACATGATATTTTTCGTCAATCGTTACAGAAATTTTTGCAAAAAGAAGCCGTTCCCCATTTTGAGGAATGGGAAAAAGAAAAACGGGTCCCTCGCGATTTTTGGCGGAAATTGGGGGAACAAGGCTTTCTGTGTCCTCAAGTTGAGGAGAAATACGGCGGTTTAAGCACGGATTTTGGATACTCGGTGATCATTAATGAGGAACTGGAAAAGGTCGGTACAGGGTTGATCGGTGTCGGTCTTCATAATGATATTGTTATCCCTTATATTGAAGCTTATGGAACCGAGGAACAAAAACAACGCTGGTTGCCGAAAGCGATTAGCGGAGAAATGATTTCCGCGATTGCCATGACGGAACCGGGCGTGGGGTCCGACCTTGCTGCTGTTAAAACAACGGCAGTTAGAGATGGTGACCATTACATTTTGAACGGGGAGAAGACGTTTATTACCAATGGCGTTCAGTCCGACCTTGTCGTTGTCGTTTGCAAAACGGACCCACAGGTTCAACCCGGCCACAAAGCGATTAGCCTTATCGTAGTGGAAGCGGGCACCTCGGGATTCTCGAAAGGAAAACAGTTGGAAAAGGTGGGCCAACATTCTCAAGATACCTCCGAGTTGATTTTTGAAGATGCGCGTGTACCTGCAGAAAATCTCTTGGGAGAAGAAAATGAAGGGTTCTACTATTTAATGAAACAACTACAACAAGAGCGGCTTGTCGTTGCCATTGGAGCCATCGTCGGAGTAGAAAAAATGTTGGAGCAAACGATGGATTACGTTCAACAACGAACGGCCTTCGGCCAACCGATCGGCAAATTCCAAAATACACAATTCAAAATGGCGGAAATGGCGACAGAAGCTAAGATTGGCCGTACCTTTGTCGATCAGCTGATCGCTAAACATATAGCTGGCGTTGACATGGTCACCGAAGTTTCGATGGCAAAATGGTGGACAACGGATTTGGCACAAAAAGTCGCCACGGAATGTATGCAACTGTATGGTGGCTTCGGCTATATGGAAGAATATGAAATCGCGAGAAGATACCGTGATGTCGCCGTCGGTTCGATCTATGCAGGTTCAAACGAAATCATGAAAAATATTATTGCGAAAAATATCGGGCTGTGATAGAGCACATGCTTTGCTGAGTTATCTGATGAGGGTGGCTTCTTGATTTTCTCAAAGATTGGGTGAAGGAGACTTAGTGCAGCCTGTCGGAAATAAGCGATCACACCGACGATCGGAAGACCGGATTAGGGCTTCAAACTGGGGTCAGTGATCGATTGGATTTAACTTCCACTGCCCGAGTTAAGGTATCAAATGCTATCGTCAAAGACCGAATGGTTTCTTGCGAAGCAGGCTCCCCGGTCCCCATGAAACAGTTCATGGCGACCGAACACGAAAGCCAATCGCTCATTCGGTCGCCATGAGGCAGCCATGCCGACCGAATATCTTTGATACAAGCCTTTTCGGTCACCATGAAGCGGCTATGACGCCCGAATGCTTTCGATTCAGGCCATTACGGTCGTCATAAAACGGTTATGGCGACCGAACACGAGAACCGACCGCTTTTTCGGTCGCCATGAGGCGGTCAATTGTCCGGGTTAGAGGCCAGAAACAACTGTTGTTGACGACCGAATGTCTTCCCATGATCGGGTAATTAAGCCACCTTGCACTAGCTCTGAGCGGCTGAAATAAATGATCACCTGTAGTTATGCCGCCAAATAATCGAAAATGACTGATATTAGTCTTCATCGGGAGTGAGTGCGGACAGAGTACATCAGTAGATCCATCTCATTTGAGGAGAGGTCGGATTAGTCGTCCCTCTAAGAGTAATATTCTCTCTCTTAAAGGGACAGGAACAGGGTTGCCGTACCTCTAGCGGCAGTTTTCTTTTCCCTTGAGGGACGAGAGAACGGCTCTTGCAGAATTTCTGGTACGTTCCACTAATTTGTTAAAAAAACGTATGGCGCATGATAAAGAGGTACTCGCTTTATCATGCGCCATAATAGCTTAGCTTCGTTGCTCACCCTTTCGGATACCCATTGGCATGTTTGCTGTTTCGGGCCATTGGCTTTTTTCGAATAGCGGGAGTTCTAAAATGGTTTCATATATCTCTTGGGGGAACGGCGTGGGTTTGCCGATCGTTTGATCCATACCCATCACCATTTGTTCACTTGTAGCGACTGCCTCATCTTGTTCGTTTTTCAAGGTAAACCAAAGGTGCATGCGTTTGGCATCAACATCAAGGAGAGCGACATGCGCGCGAAGGGTCTGACCTTTGTGCGCTTCCGCCAAGTACTTCAAGTGCGCCTCCAAAGTAAAGATCGTATAACCATGTTTAGTTCGTCCTGTCTCATCAAGTCCAATACGTGTCATGAGCGCGTCTAAACTACTGCTAAAAACTGTGGCGTAGGCAGCATCATTCATGTGGCCGTTATAATCGACCCATTCCGCAAGTACTTCACCTTCCCAAATATCAACCGTCATGGCGTACCAACCTTTCCGAGGGCCAGAAGCCTTCCTCCTCCAGCAATTGCATGAGTTTGATCAAGAAACGGTCGCGTCTGTGTTCCATCTCCTGGACGGTCCGTTCACCACTTTGATCCTCTGTCCCTTCGATGACTTTCCGACTTAATTCTTCCGTTAGTTCAGGAGCGACCAAGCGCGTCCACGGGAGTTTAAGGGCAGGGCCAAACTGCTTCAACATATGTGCCATCCCTTGGTTTCCTCCTGCAAGGTGAAGCGTTAAGAACGGGCCCATGAGTGCCCAACGTAAGCCCGGCCCGTAAACAATCGCTTTATCCACCTCTTCTGTCGTTGCCACGCCATCATTTACGATATGAAGGCTTTCTCTCCAAATGGCTTCCATTAATCGATCGCCAATATGCCCGTCAATTTCCCCTGACATCACGAGTGGCTTCATGTTAAGCCCTTCATAAATACCGCGTGCTTTTTCTACCATCGAAGGATCTGTTTTCTCTCCCTTTGCCAACTCCACGAGTGGGATTAAATAAACAGGGTTGAAAGGATGCGCGACGATAACCCGTTCCGGATGCAATGTACAATCTTTTTGCAGAACGGTAGGCTTATATCCCGAAGTGCTGGAAGCGATAACGGCTGTCGCGGGCGCGGCCGTATCCACCTGAGAAAGTACTTCTGTTTTCATATCCTCTCGTTCAGGTACATTTTCTTGAACGAGGTCCACGTGTTGAACCGCTTCTTCCAGCGTTTTTGCAAAGGATAAATGATCCATTGACGCTTCGTTAGCCATCCCATACGTGGCAAGGGTCGGCCAAACATCATGCAAGAATGCTTCTGTTTTCTTTTTTGCATCGGAGGCCGGATCAAACGCGATGACTTGGTGCCCATTGGCTAGAAATCGGGCAATCCAGCCATTCCCAATTACCCCTGTGCCAATGACTGCTATCGTTTTTTGTGGCATGGACACGCACACCTCTTTCTATTTCACTGCCTTTTGCAGTTGTAAAGTTTCACGTGCTTCTGCGGCAGTCATGGGCTCAACGCTCACACCGCGTAAGATCTCGACAGCTTTATCAACCAATTGCGCGTTTGTGCCGAGGACACCCTTATCAAGATATAAATTGTCTTCCAATCCAACGCGCACATTGCCGCCGAGCAAGGCCGCTTGCGCAACCATTGGAAGTTGCATACGCCCGATGCCGAACGCAGACCAAGTGGCCCCTTCGACAATTCGACTCCTCATATAGGAGATGGTTTCGGCATCTGCGGCTGCTCCCCAAGGGATGCCAAGGCAGAATTGATACATGGGATCTCCGTCAATGAGCCCTTCGTGGATGAGCTGATTGGCGAGGCGGATTTGTCCAGTGTCAAAAATCTCTAGCTCCGCTTTCACGCCACTTTCCTGGATGAGCTTTGCATGCTCGCGTAACCACCCAGCCGGGCCTAGATATACTTGATCACCGAAGTTCAAGCTTCCACAGTCCAGTGTACAAATTTCAGGCAGCAATTCGCCGACAGGCTCGTGACGCTCTTTAGGTGTCTGGATATCTGTTCCGACGCCGCCTTGAGTAGGATTGTCGAGATCCGGAACAAAGTCTCCGCCGCCACCTGCGGTGATATTAATAACGACGTCTGTGTCTGATTCACGAATACGCTCGACCACTTCCCGGAACAGAGCAGGGTCGTGACTTAAACCGCCCGTTTTCGGATCGCGCACATGGATATGTGCAATCGCAGCGCCCGCCTTCGCAGATTCAATCGCTGCTTCGGCAATTTCTTTTGGTGTCACCGGTACGTGTGGGCTTTTCTCCGTCGTTTCTCCTGCACCTGTTACCGCGGCCGTAATAATGGTTTTTTTAGCCATTTGTTTCTCCTCCTTCTGAGTATTGGTTTTCTTCCCTGGGTTCTTTAACGGGTACAGCGTTTAAAATCTCACCGCTCTCAAAATAATCAACCAATCGTCGAATCCATTGATAGTACGATGACCAATCGTCAAGCTCTTGTTTGAACGATGCCATCCTATCTTGTATCTCCGCCGATGGTTCATCTTCGATCGACGCTTCGAGCTTTGTGATGCGTTCGCGCAAACGACGCTCAAGGGCCATGTTTTTACTAATGACCTCTTGCCAGTTTGTTGTGAAAAGGGAAATAAATGTCTGTACATAATCATTTTCTACGTTATAGTGTTCCTTCCGACTCCCTTTCACAAATTCTTTTTCAGCAATATTCAGGGCCATCATCTGACGCATGACTTGACTCATCCTTGTTTTGCTCATGCCCGTATGTTCTGCGAGCTGATCTAAAGTCATCGCGCTTCGGTTCATATAGATGATGCCAAGCAGGCGTCCAACTGTTGAAGAAACCCCGAACGTTTCCATATTGTCAGCGATCCGATCGGTAATCTGATTTTCTGCGTCCTTCAGTTCTTCCAGTAATTGATCGTTGTTCATTCGGCGTCCCGTCATCCCCTTTCTGTGCCAGAGTCAATCCCCTAGTTATATAACCTATCTGTAACAATAGCACGTTTTTTTCCCCGTGCAAAAAAGCAGTTAGGGTAACATTATAAAGCAAAAGTGAGGAATTGTAAGATAGACTCTATTGTAAAACTTATAAAATAAAAATTGCATAAATTACATGGCGAGAAGCTATTTTTTTCGACTTTCTTTTCTTGGATGCCTATCACTATACTGAAATAGTCGAATTAAACGAGTGTATCAACTATGGAGGTGCTTTACGTGCTAGCGTTCAATGATGTAACGAAACGTTTTGGGAGCGAGTCCAAACCCGCGGTCAACAATTTGAATCTTTCTATAGAAAGGGGAGAATTTGTCGTATTTATCGGACCAAGTGGATGTGGGAAAACCACAACGATGAAAATGATTAACCGATTGATTGATACGACGGATGGTGAAATAAAAGTTAACGGGGAAGACGTGACCCAAAAGGATCCTGTACAACTTCGGCGCTCCATTGGGTATGTTATTCAGCAAATCGGTCTTATTCCGCATATGACCATTGCGGAAAATATTGTTCTCGTTGGTTCTTTGTTGAAATGGAATAAGGAGAAAAAAGAAAAACGGGCGAAAGAACTGATTAAACTTGTCGGTTTGCCGGAATCCTACCTCGATCGTTATCCTCATGAACTAAGCGGCGGACAACAACAGCGCATCGGGGTGCTGCGGGCATTAGCGGCAGATCCACCGTTAATTTTGATGGATGAGCCTTTCGGGGCGTTGGATCCGATTACGCGTGACGGGCTTCAGGATGAGTTCAAAAAACTGCAAAAAGAAGTGGACAAAACAATCGTTTTCGTCACGCATGATATGGACGAGGCGATAAAACTGGGAGATAAAATCGTGATCATGAATGAAGGAGAAATCATCCAAGCAGACGCTCCGGAAGTCATTCTTCGCCACCCTGCAAACGAATTCGTAGAAGATTTCATCGGGAAAGATCGGTTGCTGCAAAGCCGTCCCGATGTGACCACCGTCGAGCAAATCATGAATCCCAATCCGGTCACGATCCAAGACGGCCAAACATTGAAAGACGCGATTCAAAAAATGCGTGCAGAACGTGTGGATTCTCTGCTGGTGATCGATGGAGAACAAAAGCTTCAAGGATTCATTGACGTGGAAATGGTGGATCTCAACTATCGAACGTCCACTTATGTGCATGAGGCTATGAACACCCAAGAGTACGCCGTGCAAAAAGACAGTTTGCTTCGCGACACGGTTCACAAGATGTTGCGCCGGGGAAGTCCATACGTGACGGTCGTTGACGAATCTAATCGTCTGGAAGGAATCGTTACACGCGCGACACTTGCCGACATGGTGTACGACACTATTTGGGGCGACGGGATGCCAACTGAAACTGAAGCTGTCGCTAACGGTTGAGAAAGGAGGATACAAACAAATGGAAGCGATTATTGAAACTTTTTCTACCTATGGGTGGGATTTGCTCATGAAAACAGGCGAGCATATGTACATTTCATTTGCGGCCATTTTTTTAGGGGTTATTGTGGCTGTGCCCGTCGGCGTTTTTCTTACTCGTATTCCCGCGGTGGCAGATCGGTTAATCTCTTTTGTTGGGATTTTACAAACGATCCCGAGTCTAGCCATTCTTGCTTTTTTTATGCCTATTTTGGGCGTTGGGATGACACCGGCGATTATTGCTTTATTCGTTTATTCTGTGCTTCCGATTTTGCGGAACACTTACACGGGTGTCAAAGACGTCGATGCAAATGTACTGGAAGCGGCAAAGGGTATGGGCATGAACAATATCGAAACAATTCGTAAAATCGAACTTCCAATGGCACTCCCCGTTATTATGGCCGGCATTCGTTTCGCAACCGTCTACTTAATCGGTTGGGCAACACTTGCTGCTTTTATTGGCGGGGGTGGACTTGGAGATCTCATTTTTGATGGTTTAAACCTATATCAACCGGAACTCATCGTCCTTGGAACAATACCGGCAACGATTCTAGCCTTGCTCGCCAATTGGGGGCTTTCGCTTTTGGAAAAAAGAATGACCCCCGAGCCACTTAGAGAAACCGCCTGAGGAGGAGATACTATGAAACAAAAAGGAATCGCTGTAATGTTGGCGACCATGCTCCTTCTTTCGGGGTGTGCGTTGCCCGGCCTAAGCGGTCCATCCGATAGCACGGTTCGAATTGGAACGTTGGATACGATCGAATCAGAGGTTTGGGGAAATATCATTGCCCAAATGATTGAACACCATACCGATTTGGAAACGGAGCTGATTACGAATCTCGGTTCTTCCATTGTCCAGCACCAAGCGATGATGAATGATCAAGTTGACATCACCTCTACTCGGTATACCGGCACAGATTTAGCCGGTGTCCTTGATATTGAAGGTGTTACGGATACGGACAAAGCGATGGAAATTGTACAAGAAGAATTCGACCGGCAATTTGAGCAAACATGGGGAGATTCTTATGGCTTTGAGAACAGTTATACCGTTTCTGTGCCGGAAGCTTTTGCACAGGAACATGATATTCAACATGTAGATGACCTTGAACCTTTTGCCGATGAAATGAATTTTGGTGTAGATAATGCCTGGGTCAATCGGGTAGGGGACGGTTACGAGGCGTTTACGGAAACGCATTTCCCGTTCGGAGATGTGTATCCGATGGCAATAGGCCTTGTATATGACGCGGCTGCCAATGGCAATATGGATGCTGTGCTAGGCTATTCTTCGGATGGCAGAATTGCAGCTTATGAGCTAACTGTACTGGAAGATGAATTTTTCCCGCCTTATGACGCATCTCCGGTTATTCAAAACGAAGTGATCGAGGAACATCCGGAACTCGAAGCCATCCTTGATTCACTGGCGGATACGGTTTCGACGGAAGATATGCAAGACATGAATTATCAGGGGGATGTTAACCTCGTAAATCCATCCCATATCGCGGAACAATTCCTTGATGAAAATAACTATTTTGAACAGGAGGTGAACGAGTGATGAGTGTTTGGGAACAGATGGTGACCTACGTATCTCAAAATGGGCTTTACATTTTGGAAGAATTTTATCGTCATTTTTTAATGGCTGCCTATGGTGTTTTGTTCGCTGCCATTGTTGCCATTCCGCTAGGAATTTTGATCGCTCGCTACGGAAGGCTGAGCAAATGGGTGCTATCATTTGGAAGCATTATTCAAACCATTCCCGCCCTCGGTTTTATGGCGCTTCTTATGGTTACCCTTGGATTGGGAACGACGACAGTAGTCACGACACTGTTTTTCTACTCTTTGCTTCCAATCATTCAAAATACGTATGTTGGTATGAAGGGCGTTGACGGAACCGTCATCGAAGCTGCCCATGCTTCCGGCATGACACGCTTTCAGCTTCTGAGAAAGGTCGAGCTTCCGCTGGCTGTCAGCGTGATTATGGCTGGAATACGCACCGCACTCGTTATAGGGATAGGAATTGTAGCGATTGGAGCATTTGTCGGAGCTGGTGGCCTCGGTGCGATCATCGTGCGCGGAACCAATGCTACCGACGGAACGGCCATTATTTTGGCCGGGGCAGTGCCAACGGCATTGATGGCGATTATCGCCGATCTGTTGATGGGGAAGATCGAACGAAATTTAAACCCTGCGAATAAAGCGAGTGCTGCTTCAAAATAAAGAGGAGGTCGTCACGATGTACATGGAATACGACGTAGAATGTCAATGTTCGGACGGCACTGTTCTCAAGGCGGACGTTTACCGTCCGGAAGAACGGGGCCTCTATCCGGTTCTACTTCTTCGTCTTCCTTACGATAAAACGAACCCTCATTATTATAATGGTTATTTGGATGTGCCGAGAATGGTGACAGCAGGATACGTGGTGATCCTTCAAGATGTGCGAGGACGATATGCATCCGGCGGAAGTTATTATCCGTTTGTGTATGAAAGAAAAGATGGTTACGAAGCTGTGGAATGGGCGGCTGCACTCCCTTATTCAAATGGCAAAGTAGGGATGTTCGGCATGTCTTATCACGGATACACACAGTTGGCAGCCGCTGCAGAAGCGCCGCCCTCCCTTTATGCCATTGCCCCGGTAATGGCGATCGCGGATGGGTGGGTCGATATGGTGCAGGATGTAATCATGCCATTCGATCATGGCAGTCTGGCAACGTGGACTTTGGAATCGATCCTTCCTGATCAGTTGAAGCGACAAGGTCATGATGCAGCACTTGCTCACACTTACGCTTATATGGAGGAGTTATCTTCTTGGCTTCATGATCAGCCGATGACCGAATGGGCACCCATGAAAAATACGGCGCCTAACTCCTTTTACTTTGATTTTGTTAATCGTCAAGTCAATAAACAAACAATCCAACAGGTGGATTTACGGGAGCAGCTGAAGCATATTCATATTCCTGCCCTTTTTATCGGCGGCTGGTTTGATTCACTTTTGGGGCAAACACTTGGGGCTTACCAACAATATGGCGGTAAACGAATGCTTTGGATAGGTCCGTGGACGCATTCCAATCTGGACGGTTGGGCAGGTGACGTATTTTTTGATCATGCCACTACTCCGCTGGGAGCGGATCAACTGAAAGACCTCACGGATCTTCATATTAGATGGTTTGATCATTGGCTCAAAGATAGATCGTTGAACATCGAAAAGCCGGTGCATGTTTATCGCATGGGGCAACGCCGATGGGATAGACAAGAAAGCTGGCCGCTAAATGATGTCGGTATTTCCTATTATTATCTGGACCGTCACGAGAATATGAGCGTACAAAGCAGCGTTCGGGCACTGGAAAAAAAGAAACCGGAAACCAACCACACCGATCGGTGTCCAAGAAATCCGGCAGTTCCATTTCCCACATGTGGAGGAAATTTGTTAATGGCAGGGCATGGAGCAGGGATGTTCGAACAAGGCGACCTGCATAAGAGAGAGGATACCCTCGTTTTTACCACTCAATCATTGGATAGACCGCTCGATGTGCTAGGCGCCATAACAGCAAATGTATGGGTGTCCAGTGATTCGCCGCTTGTGGATTTGTTTTTGCAAGTGAGCGATGTCACTCCCGACGGAAACGTGTACAATGTGGTCGACACATTTACTCGAGGCACGGGGAGCGATAGCGGAAGACCACAGTGCGTACAGGTTGATCTAATCCCCACAAGTTATCGCTTCGGGAAAGGGCACGCGATTCGATTGGCAATTTCGGGAAGCAATGCTCCTCGCTTTGACGTTAACCAAAACAATGGCATGACATCAAGAACTACGACAGGCGGAAAACCTGCAAATGACGTTTTCTTTTATGGAAAGAAGTATCCGTCATTTCTATCGATCCCGAGGAGGTAATAGAAGGTCCTCGGAAACATTGAAAAAAATGAATAATTATGATGTAACAGCGAGAGGGTTCCGTTTTCGGAGCTCTCTCGCATAGTTCATTCTAGTGCAGCCTGTCGAAAAAAAGCGGTCACACCGACGATCGGAAGACCGGATTAGGGCTTCAAACTGGGGTCAGTGATCGATTGGATTAAACCGCCACAGCCCGAGTTAAGGTATCAAAGGCTATCGTCAATGACCGAATGGTTTCTTGCGAAGCAGGCTCCCCGGTCGCCATGAAACAGTTCATGGCGACCGAACACGAAAGTCAATCGCTCATTCGGTCGCCATGAGGCAGCCATGCCGACCGAATATCTTTGATACAAGCCTTTTCGGTCACCATGAAACGGCTATGACACCCGAACGCTTTCGATTCAGGCCATTACGGTCGTCATAAAACGGTTATGGCGACCGAACACGAGAACCGACCGCTTTCTCGGTCGCCATGACGCGGTAAATTGTCCGTTAGGGAGCCAGAAGCGTTGCCGACCGAACTTCTTCCAACTCTCTCCATGATTAGGTAATTAAGCCACCTTGCACTAGTGCAGTTTGGCTGAAAAAATGCCACACTTGCAAAAGCCAAAGGGGACACGGATTCGATTTGGTTTGTCAGCATCATTTCTAGCGTTAGGGGTACGGGACCACCGGTCTTGCCTGATGTGAGTGACCAAGTAATTCAATCACTCTACACTAATCTTCTGTGTCATCCCCCTCATCGTTTTCGTCGTTTCCGGCGTCCTCGCCATCAGCATCCTCGTCCCCGTCCCCGTTATCCCCGTCATTCCCGTTGTTTTCCCCACTATCATTGGGGTCATCTTCGGGCTCCTCCTCCGTTGGTTCTTCCGGCGCTTCATCCTCCGGTGTTTCTTCTGTTGGTACGTCTGTTTCCTCTTCCGCGGGTTCTTCTTCCGTGGATTCTTCTTCTGTCTCTTCCTCTTCAGTGGAATCATCCGTCGCTTCTTCTTCTTCGATAGGTTCATCGACGGAGTCGTCATCCGGCGCTTCTTCAATCGGCTCGTCAGGAATGTCTTCTTCGGTGTCTTCTTCCAATGGGTCATCTACATCGTTTTCTTCTTCCGGTTGTTCGGAATCGCGATCAGAAGAATCATCTTGCCGCGGTGTTGTTGGCTCTGCTCCGCAAACAAATAGTTCGCTGTCCCCGCAAACGGAATCCGGGCGGGGGAAATCTTCTGTTCCTTCCCCTGCGTGGACGTGGGTCATTATATGGCGGAATATATCCCTGGCGATTTGCTGTTCTTCACCAGCGGCTAAATACCCGCTTCCGCGTCCATCTCCGTATCCTGTCCATACCGCAGCGGTATAACGGGTCGTATAACCGTTAAACCAAATGTCCGGAACGCCACCGTCAGGGACCCCAAACCGATCTCTTTCTTCTTGGGAAAAATTTGAAGTTCCTGTTTTTCCGGCGAGGGGCAAACCGTCCACATTTGCCCGCCGACCGGTTCCGGCGGAATCGGTGACGACGCCCTTGAGCATATCCGATATCATATAGGCAGTGTAATCGTTCATCGCGCGTTCTGATTCCGGGTTAAGGTCAATTTCCTGTCCGTCTCGGAAAACGATTTTGCGCACGCTGTGCGGTTCATTGTATCTCCCGCCGTTTCCGAAGGCAGCGTATGCACCTGCCATATCCAAACTCGAAACCCCTTCCTGGAAGCCTCCCAAAGCGTAGCTTTCCTCAATGTTATTTTCAAAGGAAAGTCCAAGGCCCTCCGCAAAGGACTGGGCGTTTTCAAGACCGACTTCCTGCATCGCTTTCACCGCGGGAATATTTAATGAGCGCACCAAAGCTTCGCGCATGGAAACACTGCCGCTATAGTTGCCGCTATAGTTTGTAATCGTTGTACCGTCGGAATATTCGTGCGGGGCATCGACGATTTGCTCTCCGGTGGACCATTGCAATTGGTCAATGGCCGGACCATAATCCAGCAATGGTTTTACGGTAGACCCCGGTTGGCCGCTGGCAGCTGTTGCATGATTCCAGCCTCTTTCGGCCTCGTTTTCTTGTCGATTGCCGACGATGGCGCGGATCGCTCCGGTTTGGGTATCCAAAAGGGTGAAACCAACCTGGAAATGTTCCTCGTCCGGATATTGATGAATGTATTCATCGCTTTGGATCACAGCTTCCGCATATTGTTGCGCATCCGGTTCAATGGTCGTATAAATGTCAAACCCGGCGGCGTACAAGTCGATGGTCTCAACCCCATCAATGGACTCCACCTCTTCCATGACATGGTCGACAAACGATTGGTAAGCGAAGTCATTATTTGCAGGTGTGAAATCCAGTTGATCCTCAATATCTATGGCTCTGGCCGCCTCTGCTTCGTCACTTGTAATGAGCGCTTGTTCCTCCAACATGGAAAGGATCAAGTTCCTCCGCTCTTCGGCAGCTTCCGGATTGCTGTCCGGATTATAGTAGGAAGGACGGCGAGGGATGGCCGCCAATACCGCGGCATCGGCAATGGTAAGTTCACTTAAATCTTCTTTGTTAAAATAGCGAATGGAAGCCTCTCCAACCCCCAAGCGCCGCTGTCAAGATAACTGATATTCAAATACATTTCCAAAATCTCATCTTTGGAATATTGCCGTTCCATTTGTAGGGAAAGCCATTGTTCTTGCACTTTTCGCTTGAGTGTTTGGTCTGTTGACAAAAACGCTTGCTTGACGAGCTGTTGCGTGATGGTACTCGCGCCTTCAGCCCCAAAGCCATCGGTAATATTCGCGGTGATGGCCCCGCCGATTCGATAGAAATCAATGCCTCCGTGATCATAAAAGCGGGTATCTTCAACGGCAATAAAAGCATTTTTCAAATGCTCGGGCATTTCTTCGATATCACGGTACGTACGATTTTCCGTCCCTTGCAGCTTGCCGACCTCCTGATCATTCATGTCATAGACGGTCGCTCCTTCGGCAAACACGAGCTCATCGGGGTCCAGGGGAGGAGCATCCCAAATATATACGGCTGCTGTTGCCGTTCCTGCAAGGATGGTGACGAACAAAACGATCAGCGCGATGCCTGTTAATCTTTTGAATATGGGGCGTTTTTTATTTTTTCCCTTTGTTGTTTTTTCTGCGCGGCGTCTTTCCGTCCGCGATTGGTAGTCGGTCATTCGTGCCTCCTCATTTCAGTGCGAGAAGAAGTGATATTTGTGAAAATCATTTTAATTTTTAATATGGTTATCCTCTATCGGCTATTTCTTCTCTTTTCGTTTAAACCTGTCTTTATTTTAATACAGCCTTCTGAAAACGGCAACGAAAATATTTTCATCAAGCATTTTCACATATATTTGTTCACATAAGGTCAAACTACATTAAACGCAAAGGGAGGTAGATATCATGCCAAAACCGGACGATCGTTCCGACAACCCGGAAAGAATTGAAAGAAATATTGGCCATACGATGCAAAATATGAATGAGGCAAAGGATTACGTAAAAGCCCACGCTGATGAAATGGGCGAAGAACAAAAGCAACAAATTGAAGAAAAGAACGAGCGCCGCGAAGAAAGTATCGAAGCGATGCGCGATGAAATCAAAGATGAAGCGCGCGACCAACAGCGCGATTAAAAAATGTAAACGAACAGGCAAGTCCACGATGGCTTGCCTGTTTTCATTTGACAAATTTCGCAAATAATATGGGAGGAGAATTGATGTCATCACAACAGCACATGCAAATTAATCCACGTCTCATTTCCATGCTGTCCGTCGGAGACATAGCGAAAATTAAAAACAACCGAACGATAGCTTCCCCGGGGATAATGGAAAACTTATCTATAAACATGACGTCGCATTCAAAGATCGGCATTGCGACCGCCATGGAGAAGTTATAGCGCACAAACACAGGCACTGATCGCTTTTTCGGTCACCATGACGAGCGCATGGTGACCGAATTTTCCAGAATATGATCTTTCCGGTCGTCATGGAACGTTTATGGCGACCGAAATCGTAAGAGTTTAACTTTTCCGGTCACCATGAAGCAGTTATGGCGCCCGAACGCAGGCGCTGATTGCTTTCCCGGTTGCCATGAAGATTGCGTGGCGTCGATGAACACATTCCTTGACCTACGGCGAGGCAGTGTACACGCCTCGAAAAGAAAGCCAAATTTCTAATCATCTGTGTACTCTAAAGCCTTATTTTGACCTATCATCCCCATTCTCAACTTGGTCCACCTTCCCGTCTGAAAGAGTGATCACACGATCGCAAAAGTGAAATAAACGGGTATCATGCGTAACCATAACGGCTGCTTTTTGCTGTTGTCTGACTTGGGTGGCTAAAGATTCCACTACTTCCTGCCCTCTGGAGGCATCCAGGCTCGCGGTCGGCTCATCGGCAAGCAGCAATTGCGGATCATTCATCCATGCACGCGCGATGGCGACCCGTTGACGTTCCCCTCCTGATAAATGAACGGGGTAATGGCGGCGGCGAAGATCCAAACCAAGCATTTCCAATAGCTCGTCGGCGCGTTTTCTTGCTTGTTGTTTCGGGGTTTTAGCAATTTTTCCGATATAGAGCAATTGATCCACAACGTTTAGATAAGGGATCAAGTGGGCGGACTGAAAAATAAACCCAATTTGATGTAAGCGTACATTCGCGCTTTCTTTCGCATTTAAACGTGTCAGAGACTGGCCATCGAGAAGCAAATGGCCGTTAGTTGGCGTGAGAAGTGTGCCTGCCACCGACAAAAGTGTGCTTTTACCCGACCCTGATGGACCGGTAATGGCCACGAATTCCCCGGCATCAATCGAAAAATTTATACTGTCTAAAATGGTCGTAGCATGGTCGCTTGTTCCAAATTCAACGTGTAAATCTTCCATTAAAAGTTTTGCTGTCATGCTTCCATCCCTCCGATCGCTTCAAGCGCATCAACTTTTTTAACTTTATACAATGAAAGAAGAGAGCCGATGACGGCAACGAGAATAAACACACCTGCAAGGATGGCGACCAGATTAATTGGGAGCATAAACGGCATGTCTGCCGGCAATAGAGCCGCGGCAAGGAAAGTAGCGCCGATGCCCGCGCCCACACTGACAATGGCGACGATCCCAACCTGAGTAAGAATCGTGCCGGCCAACCCGCTTACCTTCGCACCGAGTGCCTTTAAGATTCCGAACTGCGTTAACTTCTGGATGGTAATGACATAAAAAAAGGCAGCAACGACGAACGCTGAGATGATAAATAAAAAGATAATCATCATCCACAACGATCCTTGTTCCTCGCTGTAGCCGGGAATGCCGGAAAGGGAATCTTGGATGGTAACGACTTCCGCGTCATCCATTTCGTTATTTAACGTATTCACGACGTCATCACCGGTGTCCGGGAGAACGAGCGCGCTGGCAAGCAATTCATCCCCGCCGCTTAAATCGAGCCAATCGTCTTCGGTCATGTACAGAACAGGGGTGTGGCTGTATCTTTGATCGTTTGTGAATCCAGAGATCGAAAAAATCTCTTCCGTCGTATCTTCCTGAAATTCATCGCCAACGCTATATCCTTCTTCTTGAATGGATATATCGGCCAGTACTTCCCCTTGCTCAGCTGGCCTTTGCCCTTCGACAACCTCCGGAAATAGTGCGGAGTCATGATCAACGTAAAATTTTGCCACATCTGTGATCGTTTCTGTTTCGTCCTGAATGGTTCCTTGGTGGATACCGAGGATTTGAGCTTCTTCCAAGGTGTCGTCAACCGTTTGCTGATCTTCGTCAGTGACCAAGGAGCGTGTGAGTTGCAGTTCTGCTTCTTCATCGATCACGAAATATTCCGCTTCTTCATCCATATTTATAATCGAAGAAGCATTGTCATCGGCAAGCCCTTGAGCAAGCCCGGAAACAAATAACACTAAGAAAGATAAGAGAAAAATGATCAACGCGACCATCATATAGCGGAGTTTAAAATATAGCAGCTCTCTAATCGCTAAAAACATGTCATGACCTCCCTTGTCATTGTCATCATGAAGGAGGTCGATGAACGCAATATGAATAAAAAGAAACGGAAGTTTGACAGTGGGGGTTTTAACATAGAAGAGAGAGGAGATTAGGTGTTGATCTGTTGCACGATTGATTAGATCAATTATCTCTTTATCCAAAACGTAAATATAGATAACAATTTTATTATAGCATATATATGGGGAATATAGGTTCTGTAGTGCATAATTTTTTGTTAAAACTTGTTTTTTTCGAGATAATAATAGAGAGAGGAGGTGGCCGGTATGATTTCATTATTACTCGCGGATGACGACTCCCATCTACGGGAATTTGTTGGTGGCGATCTTGAAAATGAAGGCTATCGCGTCTATCCGGCTGAAGATGGCGAGGTTGCTTTATCGATCCTTGAAAAAAATAACATCCATTTGGCCATTGTTGACGTTATGATGCCGAATGTCGATGGTTTCACTTTATGTGAAGACATCCGCTCTTTGTATGATATTCCCGTATTAATGCTGACCGCGAGGGGAGAACTGGAAGACAAAGCGAAAGGCTTTGCGGCAGGAACGGATGATTATGTCACAAAGCCATTCGAGCGCAAGGAACTGATTTTTCGTATAAAAGCGTTGCTTCGCCGCTTTCAGTTTGTGAATCAGGAAACGATCGCGATCGGCGATGTGACGATTGATCGCAGAAGTTTCGAAGTGGCGTGTAATGGAAAAACGATGATGTTGCCGATGAAAGAATTTGATCTCCTTGCTCAACTGGCGAGTTTTCCGAACCAAACGTTCACACGCGAAATGTTAATTGAAATCATTTGGGGCCGCGACTTCACGGGGGATGATCGTACCGTCGATGTTCACGTCAAACGATTGCGCGAACGATTTTCGGAAGAGACAGATGCTTTTTCAATCCGGACAATTCGCGGTGTCGGGTATAAAATGGAGGTTCACCGTTGAAAAGTTTTTATGTTCGCATCGTTCTTATTACGTTATCCGTCATGATGATCAGCAGCCTGCTCGCCTTTTTAATTAGCAATATGTATTACCAAGTTTCATTGAAACCGGAAAATGATGCGCAGATATCGGCTTTAGCCGAGAACATTCAACAGTATGCGGAGCATGAGGCAGACGGAGCTCCCTCTGTTTATTTTTCCCATGTCGGGGATTTGGGCTATCAACTCGTTTTGTTTGATGAGAATAAAAACATGAGCCAATTTGGAAGTGCGTTTCGGGATATGGCGTTACCGGAACACGAGATTGAAAATGTTCTTGCCGGCGGACAATACCATGGAGTATCCGAGCAGCCTGCAGGTTTTTTCACGACCGGTTTTTTTAATAATGAGCTAAGCAATACGATTGGCGTTCCGGTGGAAACGACAGAAGGGACTGGGGCGTTGTTTATTCGGCCGGATCATCAACAGCAACTTGGGGAATTTCGCATTTTCCTTGCCGTTTTACTCGGACTAACCGTTGTTTTAAGCTTTCTTTTTGTTGCGTTGGCTGCCCGTAGAATCGTAAAACCGGTCACTTCTTTAACGGAAGCGACAAAGAAAATTTCCGATGGTTTTTTTGATATTGAATTGAATGTCAAACGCAGAGATGAGATCGGACAGCTTGCCCAACACTTCACATCCATGAGCAAAGACCTTCGGCAGCTGGAAGCGATGCGCCAAGAATTTGTCTCCAATGTCTCCCATGAAATTCAGTCTCCACTCTCGACGATTCGCGGCATCACACAGACACTGCAGCAATCGGAATTGGAAAAGGAACAAAAGCAAAAGTACCTGCAGATCGTAGAAAAAGAAAGCACTCGACTCTCCACATTAAGCAAACAATTGCTCACGTTGTCTTACTTGGACAACGAAGAGAAAATCATCGATAAACACCCCGTTGATATCCAGCAACAACTCAAGGACATTATGCAAACGCTTCGTTTTCATTGGCAGGAGAAGGAATTGTATATTGAAATCAATGGAGCAACGGAAAAGGCGATGGGGGATGCGAACTTACTGTATCAAGTCTGGATGAACTTGATGACAAATGCGATTAAATATAGTGACATCGGTGGTGACATCCATATTAACATGCAACGGGTGAATGAAATGGTGAACATTACCATTCAAGACTATGGCGTCGGCATGAAACCGGGCGAAGTCGGAAAAGTATTCGAACGTTTTTATAAAGGTGACCAAGCGCGTACGCCGGGAAATGGCAGCACCGGTCTCGGACTCGCGATCGTGAAAAAAATCATCGATCTCCATAGCGGAGAGATCGATGTGGAGAGTAATCCCGAGGAAGGGACAAAAGTGAACGTACGCTTAGAAGCAACGAGGTAACGTTTGTCACTCCTGTCTCGCCGGTTTCGTGTCTCCGGCCGGTTTCCGAAAAGAATAAAGCGCAAAACCGAGCGCCAGTATCACAAGCAGGCTCCCGGCCCAAGCGGTGGCCTCCACGGATGTTTGCTGGACGACAAGCCCACCGAAACCGGATCCGGTGGCGATCCCGAACTGCAAGGCGGACGTGTTCACACTTTGTTGGATATCCGATGTTTCCGGTGCCGTTTGAATTAGGTAGCTTTGCTGCGCGGGCGCGATCGACCAACTTAACATTCCCCAGATGACAAGCACGAGGGGAAAAAGCATGGATGAAGTGGAGATCGGCAGGAGTAACAGTATGACCGCGAACAAGCTAATAAAAGAAATCACGGTCCGTTGCGGGCCAATCCGGTCTGTTAACCATCCACCGACGCCGCCCCCGGTCACCGCGGATATCCCAAATACGAAAAAGGCGACGCTCACCCAAAACGGTTCCAACTGCATGGTGGACTCCAAAAACGGGGCAAAATACCCATAAAGTGTGTAATGGCCGGCAAGGATCAATAATGTGACGATGTGGGCACTGAAGATTTTTTTACTTTTCAACGATGTCATTTGTTGGCGTAAAGAGGTGACATGATCAGGTTTGATCGGTTCGAGAAAATAAAAAATGATGACACCTGCGACCAAGGTTAGCAGCGCGATTAATAGAAAGAGCATCCGCCATCCAAACATATCGCCGATTAATACCCCGATCGGAACACCCAATACGAGGGAAGAGCTCACGCCCATCGTGATAATCCCGATACTGCGGGAACGGTACGCAGGTTTGACGATTTTCGGTGCAATCGTAAGCGACAGAACGATGATTAAGGAAGCACTCATCGCTGTTATTACTCGAGCGGCAATCAGCATTTCGAAATTCGGGCTTCCGTAAGCAAAGAGGTTTGCGAAAAAGAAAACAGCAAGCGAGCTTAAATATAAACGTTTTCGCTCGATTTTTGATGTGAGAGACAGCAACACAGGACCCGAAACGGCAAATATAAGGGCGAAAACGGTGATCAGCTGGCCGGCCGCCGCGACGGAAACGTTTAGATCTTCGGCGATCAACGGCAATATTCCCCCTATAATCAATTCAACCATGCCAACGACGAATGCTGATACGGCAAGGACAAACACACGAAAGTTCATGATACAGGACCTCTTTTTCCATGTTGATAACTGCTCTATTTTAACGTAAGCAGCAGATGACTACAACATATCAAGGTTTTACAATGAATTTTAGAGGGTACTTTTACAGTAGGGAAATTTCCACGATGAACAGGAGAGTGTGACAATGAAAGCAGTTGGATTTTTTGAAAGCCTTCCCATTACGGATGAAAAGAGTCTGCAAGATGTGGAAGTGGAAAAACCAAAAGCAATGGGGAAAGATATACTTGTTCGCGTGCAGGCGATTTCGGTGAACCCTGTGGACACGAAACAAAGACGCGGCGCCCCTCCGGCTGGTTCGGAGCCGAAAATTCTCGGATGGGATGTCGCCGGCGTTATTGAAGAAGTCGGTAACGATGTAGAACTTTTTTCGGTTGGCGATAAGGTTTTTTACGCGGGAAGCGTGACAAGGCAAGGAGGCAATAGCGACTATCACTTGGTCGATGAACGAATCGTCGGTCAAAAGCCCGAAAGCTTGGACTTTGCAGAAGCTGCCGCATTGCCGCTTACGACGATTACTGCTTGGGAAGCATTGTTTGAGCGCATGAATCTTTCGATCGATCCGTCCGCTAATAAAGGGAAAAGCATCTTGATTATCGGTGCCGCCGGCGGGGTCGGTTCGATTGCCGTGCAACTTGCGAAATTGGCAGGCTTATACGTCATCGGGACAGCTTCCCGAAAAGAAACCGCCAATTGGGCAAAGGACACCGGCGCCGACAAAATAATTAGCCATTACGAGGCATTCCGTCAGCAACTGGAAGCGAACGTCGATTACATTTTTTGCTTGAACAATACCGATCAACATTGGGAAAACATGGGGGAAGTTTTAGCACCGCAAGGCCATATCGTAAGTATTGTCGAAGCCGTGGAAAACCAAGACCTTAATGTACTTAAAAATAAAAGTGCTTCTTTTTCTTATGAGTTTATGTTTACGCGTTCGATGTTCGAGACGGATGACATGATCGAACAGTACCTCCTTTTAAACGAAGTCAGTAAGTTGGTTGACGAAGGAAAAATCCACACGACCTTAACGGATCGCGGGGGACCGATCAATGCTGAAAATCTTCGCGCTGCCCATGAAAAAATTGAAAGCGGGAAAACGATCGGAAAAATTGTATTGGAGAATGATGAATAGATCTGTGTGAAAGTCGGGAGGAGCGGCAAATGTACGATTATATCATTATCGGCGGTGGTATCGTAGGGCTTTCGGTGAGCAAAGCCATTTATGATCGGCAACCGAAAGCAAAGATCCTTATTTTAGAAAAAGAAAAGGAGGTTGCCGCGCATCAAACCGGTCATAATAGCGGTGTGATTCACTCCGGCATTTATTATAAACCCGGAAGCCTGAAAGCAAAATTTGCAACGGCCGGCAATCAATCGATGAAAGACTTTTGTCGCGCGCACGGCATTCATTTTGAAACATGCGGTAAAGTGATTGTTGCGACCGGGCAAGAAGAAATTCCCGTTATGGAGCGATTGTATGAACGCGGGAAGCAAAATGGATTGGCCGTCGAAAAGCTGAATAGAGTGGAACTTGCAGAAGTAGAGCCCCATGTACGCGGATTAGCCGCTCTTCGAGTGCCGAGTGCCGGCATCGTTGATTTTAAAAGTGTGGCAAAAACGCTTGCGGCACTCGCCGTAGAGAAGGGCGGCCATGTGCAATTGGGCGCCGAAGTCACCGGTATCACCGAAAAAGCAGATCATGTACGTGTGGATACATCGAAAGACTCTTTTAGCGGAACATTTATGATTAATTGCGCCGGTCTGCATAGCGATCGTGTCGCCCGCTTGGCTGGGTATCATACGGATGTGAAAATCGTGCCATTTCGCGGGGAATATTACAAGTTAAGAGCTGACAGGCGCTCCCTAGTCAATCATTTAGTCTACCCTGTCCCGAATCCCGATTTTCCTTTCCTGGGGGTACATTTTACGCGGATGGTCAACGGGGAAGTGGAAGCCGGGCCGAATGCCGTTCCCGGATTAAAACGGGAAGGGTATAGGAAGCGGGACGCGAGCCTTCGCGATACGGCTGAAGTCCTTACATATGAAGGTTTTTGGCGAATTGCCCGCCAATATGCGAAAACCGGCATGAATGAAATGGCGCGGTCGTTTAGCAAGCGTACATTTGTAAAAGGTTTGCAGAGGTTGGTCCCCGACGTGCGAGCGGAAGATATTGTTTCTGCTCCTGCCGGAGTTAGAGCCCAGGCCTTATCCAGCGATGGGCAGCTGATTGACGACTTCATGTTTATCAAAGGGAAAAGAAGCCTGCACGTTTGCAACGCCCCTTCCCCGGCCGCTACCGCGTCGCTGGAGATTGGGAAGGAAATCGTGAGGCAGCTGGATTGATTTTTTTACACTTTATTGAAAAATGGTATATGTCTTCATTTCGTCTAAGGTGAATGATACGTATCCTCTGGACACATTCTGTCTACCATGGATCGGACACTTCCATGCCCTTTTCTAGCAAAGTTGTCCACTATAATAACTCCCGGATAGTTTCACTATTTTCTTTTGCAAATGTGCCCGATGTTTCACTTGCTGCAAACGCAGTGATTTGATTGAGTAAAGCATCTCTTTAATAGACCACCAGTAGCTTTAGGATTTCGCCGGTGACTGCTTTTGCTGTATTTGACGCCCCGCGTATGTTCGTTCTCGGAGAAGCACCGACGATTATACTTACCTCAGGCGCGTTGATTTATCTTAAACTACCTTTTAGTGTAAATGTTATCTATCGGAAGTTTCTAATAATAGAAATACCTTACTGTATGAAACGAGAAAACCAATGCTTAGTATCAAATGAGTCCTCAGGAGCCCGATCTGCGGACTGAAAGCGTTGCAGAGAAGCCAGACGAGTCCTCAGGGACCCGATCTGCGGACTGAAAGTGTTACAGAGAAGCCAGACGAGTCCTCAGGAGCCCGATCTGCGGACTGAAAGTGTTGCAGAGGAGCCAAATGAGTCCTCAGGAACCCGATCTGCGGACTGAAAGCGTTGCAGAGGAGCCAAATGAGTCCTCAGGAGCCCGATCTGTGGACTCAAAGTGTTGCAGAGGAGCCAAATGAGTCCTCAGGAACCCGATCTGCGTACTGAAAGTGTTGCAGAGAAGCCAGACGAGTCCTCAGGGACCCGATCTGCGTACTGAAAGCGTTGCAGAGAAGCCAGACGAGTCCTCAGGGACCCGATCTGCGTACTGAAAGTGTTGCAGAGAAGCCAGACGAGTCCTCAGGAGCCCGATCTGTGGACTGAAAGTGTTGCAGAGGAGCCAAACGAGTCCTCAGGAGCCCGATCTGCGTACTGAAAGTGTTGCACAGAAGCCAAATGAGTCCTCAGGAGCCCGATCTGCGTACTGAAAGCGTTGCAGAGAAGCCAGACGAGTCCTCAGGCATCGGATCTGTGGACTCAAAGTGTTACTCAGGAGCTTCAGGCTCGGGTTTTGGGGGCTTATAATGGTAGCCGAACGCCAAATTAGTCCACAATAAAACACGTATGTTTAACATCCTTTTTAGCTTTAATAGAGCTTCACGAAGCGTCATATTTGTTTAAATTATTTTATTGGATAAATTCGGATAATCAATGCACCTGGCTTATCTATTTTTCAATCAATGAATAATCGATAAACCGAAAGCCGTATGATCTTTTTTCCATTGTTCATGTTTTCGTAGGTTTTGCCTCTGTACTCATGCTACAATTAATATTAATGACGGTCTGATGATAGAGGAGGAGCCGTAATTTGACTTATTACGCTGAAAAAATACGCGATATCATAGATACAGTGGAAAAAGTAGTTGTAGGAAAGCGAGAAGCGATTACGTTAACATTAACCGCGTTGCTTGCCCGGAGGCATGTTCTTATCGAGGATGTCCCGGGGGTGGGAAAAACGATGCTCGTGAGGGCGATGGCCCGTGCGACGGGGGCTGACTTCAAACGTATTCAATTCACCCCTGATTTACTTCCTTCTGATGTAACAGGGGTTTCTATTTATAACCAACACACGAAGGAATTTGAGTTTCGACCAGGTCCGGTGATGAGTCATATTTTGCTTGCAGATGAAATCAACCGGACATCGCCAAAAACACAGTCCGCACTTTTGGAAGCAATGGAAGAAGGCAATGTGACCGTTGATGGATACACCCATGAGTTGTATGAACCTTTTTTTGTCATGGCGACACAGAATCCGATTGAGCACGGGGGCACATATCCGTTGCCTGAAGCGCAGTTGGATCGCTTTTTATTTCGGATTATGATTGGTTATCCGAGCCAAGAAGAAGAATTGGATATGCTGGAACGCATGGAATATGGCCATCCCATTGACGATTTGCCGGCAGTCGTTGATATACGGGATGTCCAACAGATGCAAAGAGAGGTGCCGAGCGTATTTGTAAGCGAGGCGGTTAAACAATACATCGTTGCCATCGTTCGTGAAACGAGAAACCTCGATCAGGCAGAGCTTGGTGTAAGTCCGAGAGGGTCAATTGCCCTGTTGCGTGCCGCCCAAAGCTATGCATATGTGCAAGGAGTGCCATACGTTCGCCCGGATGATGTGAAATTGTTGGCACCGTATGTCCTGGGGCACAGATTAATTTTGGAAAGTGACGTTCTTGGTCCGCAAAGACAAGCGCAGGCTTTGATCGAGCACATGCTCACGCGGATCGCTGTGCCGGCAACAAGAAAGGATATTTTAAAATGAAACGGACATTGCGGCAAGTGGGACGTGTGATTGCCGTACTTTTTTTGCTAGCGATTCTTTTCTGGTACGCGATGGTCCAGGGCGGTTTTGTCAGCTGGTTTCTTTTTTATAGCGTATCCGCATTATTGCTGGCGGGATTTGCAATGGCTGCCGCCCCCCTCCGCTTTTTGCGTGCGGAACGTTCGGTAACGCGTCGGCATCTGTCCCAAGGGGAAACGATTAAGGTGCAAATAAGTGTTTATAAAACGAGTCGCTGGCCATGTTTTTTCGTCGGGGTTCGTGACCTGGTGCCCCGTGACTTAACACTTGAAAGCGATCCGGGTGCTTTCTTTTTCATGATGTTTTCACGGAAAAAAACCTACAGCTATCTCGTAAAAACGGAAAAGCGCGGCGCATATACGTATGATTCAGTACATGTGGAAAGCGGAGATCCGTTTGGCTTTTTTAAAAGTGAAAAAGATTTACCTGCGGTGAATGAACTGCTCGTGTATCCGCGTATCAAACCTTTGCCTTTTAACCTTCAAAACAAACGGTGGCAAAGATCGAATACCGATCGTGTTTGTGCTGCTCAAAGGGTCTACCATGAGGAGTCATCCAATTTTTCCGGTGTCCGTGAATACGTCGCGGGCGATCGTCTATCAAGTATCGATTGGAAAGTTTCTGCCCGTCTCGGAAACTTAGCAACAAAAGAATTTGATACGGAAGAAGGGAAAGGGTTTACGGTTTTACTCGATACACGAGCCGGCAGCGGACAAAACTTTGAAGCAGCTGTTGAGTGGGCTGCTGCTACTGTGAACACTGTGTTTGACAAGCATTCACGTTTAAATTTTGCTGCTTTAGGCGCAACCCCCGTCGTTTCGCCTACAGGAAATGATCGCGCCCATATGCACCAGGTGATGAAGGAGCTCGCGAGAATTGAGCCGTCTCTGCCTGAGGCTTCGAATGTTCGGGCGCCTTTGCCAAGCACGTTTAGTTTTTTACAAACGGTCATCTATGCAGTGCCCGAAATGAACACGGCTACACTGCAAGAAATCAAATACTTGCAGCAACGGGGGCTCGATATTCTCGTTTTATACAATGAGCGGGAAGCTTTCCATCTTCCTTTGAAACAACGAGGGGTCCAGTCATACGCGATGCCTATCAAAGAAGAAGGAGGCGCCATTAATCACACGTTTTAGCTCTTTTTTTAAACATCCGCAGGAAGGGATCGCCTACGTGCTCGCGTATTTCATCGTGGCAGAGTGGCTCTATCCGTTGCCGCAAATTAGCGATACCGGCTTTTTGCCGTTTTTTCTTATAATCGCGGCGGTTTTCTTTGTGATTACCGCGATCCCCATGCATTGGCTCTTACGCCTTGGCTTTTATACGCTTGTGATCACGTATAGCTTGCACGTCCTGTTTATGCCCGGCACGTATATGTCGATTGATTGGTGGTCCTTGTTTCTCACGGAAGCTTGGCAGCAGAGCACACTTTTATTCAGTGGCAGTTTGTTACAATTAAGTGATATGTATCGCAGTTTATTGCTTATTTTACTGTTGGCGATGGTCAGCTATCTCGTCTATTACTGGGTCGCCATCGCGCACCGAATTTTCTTTTTTGTGGCTGCGAGTGTCGTTTATATCGGCATTCTGGATACATTCACGGTTTATGACGGTTCGTGGGCGATTGTGCGCTTAGTCACAATCGGATTTGTTCTTTTTGCGTGTACGCGGTTTTTGCGGCTTCAGCATCGCTACTCGAACCTTGGAAGCAGCCATTCGTTCCATTATTTGACGATTGCGGGTGTCGTTATTCTCCTTTCTGTTTTGGTTGGTTGGCAAGCCCCGAAATATACGCAACAATGGCCGGATCCTACCTCATATATAGAAAGGACGACCGGGGTGGATGTGATTAGTTGGGGTTCTTCTTCCAACGGCGACGAGACGCGTAAGATCGGCTACGGCGACAACGATGAACGCCTCGGTGGCGGATTCGTCATGGACGACATGGAAGTATTTACGGCAAGATCGGAAACATCTGCTTATTGGCGTGGGGAGTCAAAGCACGAATACACCGGCCATGGTTGGGAAAGCGAAGAAAGTGGGGAGTTGGCCGAACAATCTGAAGGGTATTTGGATCTATATGAAGAAGCGACGGAAACAGAAACCCTTGAAGCGGATGTCGCTTATCATGATTCTCGCACGGGTGAAGGGGATTTGCTATTCAGTCAGGGCGCATTGCAAGAAGCAAATGCTGAAATGGATGGCGACTATACCGTGTACTCCGATGAAGAAAGCGGCAGGGCCGAGGTTTGGCACAATGAAGGGGATGTGGATGATGCCGGTGTGTTCACCCTTACGTATGATTATCCCGAATTTCCCGTTGAGCAAATGCGAGACGTGGATGCGGGGGATGTGCAACAAGACCCGCAAGCGGTGACAGATAGGCATTTACAACTTCCCGAGGAACTTCCGGACCGGGTTGGGGAACTTGCCGAAGACGTAGTGCAAGGCGAAGACAACCGCTATGACCGGGCACGCGCGATCGAGGATTATCTGACCGGGCCTGACTTCGAATACGAAACGAGCGACATCCCTGTTCCGGCCGAAGACCAGGATTATGTGGATCAGTTTTTGTTTGAGACGCAGATCGGTTATTGCGATAACTTTTCCACGGCAATGGTCGTCATGTTGCGGACGCTTGATATCCCTGCCCGTTGGGCGAAAGGGTTCACGGCCGGGGAAGAAGTAAGCGTCGGCGATGATGGGTACAGTGAATTTGAAGTGACGAATGAAAATGCTCATTCATGGGTGGAAGTTTATTTTCCCGACGTTGGCTGGGTGCCGTTTGAGCCTACGCCCGGCTTTTCCAATACGGCAGATTTTGCTTCGGCGGATGTTGATCGTGATGAAAACGACGAAGAGATGATGTTTGAACAGGAAGTCGAGCAAGACTCGGAAGAAGAGGGGGATGCATCAGAAGAGGAAGAAGATGATGATGAGAGGGAGACAGATACAGAGGAACAGGAGGAAGAGCAAATGGCGCTTCCATTCCGATTGCTGACAGGAATGGGTGCCGCTTTATTATTGGCCGGTTTCGCGGCTTTTAAATTCCGAGGAAAAATCATACAGACGTGGCTGAGGAGACGTTACTCGGGGATGGACAACGGATCGACATTCATCCGCGCCTATGAATCTGTGCTAAAATATCTTGGTTGGGCTGGGATGAAAAGGGCTGCGCATGAGACACCGAGCGAATTTGCAGCGCGCGTTGATTTTCGGTTTGAATCGGAAGATATGCGCGCCTTGACGATGCTGTATGAAGATCTTTATTACGGAAATGAAAAAACAGACCATTTGCCGGCAGATACCGAACGACGTTGGATTCAGCTTCTGGATAACATCGCGAAAGGGCGTTAACGACAGATTATGAAGCCCTGACGTATTGTCACGGGAGACGTTAGGTCGCCCACGGCGACCTTCCGCAAAATTGACCCTTAATCCCGAGGCTGGTAAAATAATCATCATGATTTAATAAATTTGAGGTGCCGTTTCATGGAGCGAAATAACGAAGAAATGAATGAAACCATTGCCGTCCTTGATTTTGGCGGGCAATACAATCAATTAATCACGCGCCGAATTCGCGATTTGGGCGTCTACAGTGAACTTTACCCCAACACGGTGAGCGTTGAAGAATTACGTTCGCTCAACCTCAAAGGGATTATTTTTTCCGGCGGACCGGGCAGTGCTTACGCTGAAGACGCTCCCGTCTGTGATCCTGCCATGTATGATCTTGGCGTCCCCATTCTCGGGATTTGTTACGGCATGCAACTGTTGACCCACCACTTTGGCGGAAAGGTGGAAGCAGCCGATCATCGTGAATACGGGAAAGCGACGCTGGACGTAAAGGGGGCGTCGGGGTTATTCCGAAAAACCCCAGCCGAGCAAACGGTTTGGATGAGCCACGGGGATCGCATTATTGAGCCGCCCGAGGGATTTACAACAGATGCAACGAACCCGACGACTCCGGTCGCTGCGATGAGCCATGCGGAAAAAGGTATTTACGGTGTGCAATTCCACCCGGAAGTGCGCCATACCGAATACGGAAACGACATCCTTCATAATTTCGTCTTCGACATTTGCCAAAGCAAAGGCGAGTGGACGATGGAGAATTTTATTGACCTTGAAGTGGAAAAAATCCGGGCGAACGTTGGTGACCGTCGTGTGCTTTGTGCGCTGAGTGGCGGCGTTGATTCGTCGGTGACCGCCATGCTCGTCCATCGCGCGATCGGGGATCAACTGACGTGCATGTTCATCGATCATGGCTTGTTGCGAAAAGATGAAGGCACGCGCGTTATGCAAATGTTTGAAGGGAAATTTGACATTAACGTTGTAAAAATTGATGCGTCGGAACGCTTTTTAACGAAGCTGAAAGGTGTTTCCGACCCGGAACAAAAACGGAAAATTATCGGTAACGAATTCATCTTTATTTTCGAAGAAGAGTCATCGAAACTGGAGAACATGGATTTTCTCGCGCAGGGAACTTTGTACACGGACGTGATCGAGAGCGGAACGGCAACGGCACAAACGATTAAATCCCACCACAATGTGGGTGGACTTCCCGAAGATATGAAATTGGATTTAATCGAGCCGTTAAACACGTTGTTTAAAGACGAAGTGCGAGAACTGGGCACGGAACTGGGATTGCCGGAAAGCTTTGTTTGGCGGCAACCATTCCCGGGCCCCGGCCTTGGCATTCGCGTGCTCGGGGAGATTACGTCGGAGAAGCTTGAGATCGTGCGCGAATCGGACGCAGTCCTTCACGACGTCTTGGAAAAGGCCGGATTGGATAAAGAAATCTGGCAGTTTTTCACCGCTTTGCCCGATATGCGAAGTGTGGGAGTCATGGGCGATAATCGCACGTATGATTACACGGTCGGCGTTCGTGCAGTCACATCTATAGACGGGATGACGTCAGACTGGGCGCGCATTCCCCATGACGTATTGGAAACGATCTCGACGCGGATCGTGAATGAAGTCCCGCAAGTGAATCGTGTTGTATACGATATTACATCGAAACCGCCGGCGACGATCGAGTGGGAATAAGAATACAACCTCATTTGAAAAGAGAACGCCTATTTAAAAGGATTTTCCCTAACCTAATATGGATAAAATGACTTAAAAAAATATGGTTCCCTGCCAAAACCCTGCCAAAAAATAAATTGGTAGGGTTTTTGTGTTTTATTAAATTTTGACATGAAATATTTTCTGTTTTCACCGGACCTAAGTTTAATTTGCTTACAGAACATAGTATCGCTTCCTTTCGTCGTAAAGTTTATTTTGATACATTCTATATCTTTCCCATGGGAAAATAAGAGAACTATAAGCAATATTTATGAATAAACTAAGGAAAATCCACATTTTTGGAAAGAGCATATAAAATGATGAACTCGTCATTGTTTCGTCACTGAAATGGAGAACAGTTACATACAATCAGGCCAGTTTGTAATAGAAATGGTCTTATGTTATTATAATGATCGATCTATATAAAAAAGGGTGTTCTTTATGAGCAAAAAGAAACAAAATCTCATTGAACATGCGGAACAATTATTTTATGACCATGGTTTTCACGCTGTTGGTCTACAAAGAATCATTAAAGAAGCAAACGTTGCTCTTATGACGTTATATCATCATTTTGATTCGAAAGAATCTCTAGTTCTTGAAGTGCTTAAAAGACGAGAAGAAAAATACTTTTCTATCTTGAAATCATCCGTGAGAAATTCCGACAGTTCCATTGTATGGTCGTTATCGGTTGCTCATAGTGATTGGATTCGAAAACATGATACGAATGGATGTATGTTTTTAAGGGCTAAAGAAGAATTTTCTTCTAATGATGATCATGAAATTGCTCAATATGTAAACCAGCATAAAAGGTCATTGTTGGCTTTTTTTGCGGAAGTTGGTTTAAGCCATAGTGAGGCTACCCAATTAGTACTATTATTCGAAGGGGCCACAGCTTTATCAGAAACACTAAATGTGGATGACGTGACTGCAGCACTTATGCATTCCATAAAGTCTATGGGGCTTCATAAGGTCAAATGAGACAATGTCTTGCTACTAATGGGGAAAATCTTGGAGTGGTATTACTTCGGAGATTTTTTCTTTTTGCAATAAGTATATTGATCGATCTATATAATAAGAGGTGTTGTTGGTGGATTCGAAAAGATTAATCATGGTTGGTTTACCCATGATTGCGGTAACTTATGGTTTTGCAAGGTTTAGTTACGGGTTAGTTTTGCCTTATATACGTGAGTCGCTGGATATCAACCAATCTATAGCTGGAGCGATCTCTTCACTATCGTATCTGGCATATTGTATAGCGATTATCTTGGCTATGTTGTATATGCAGAAAGTCGGTTCCCGTATGCTAATTTTAATTGCAGGGGTCACAGCAGCTGCGGGAATGGGGATCATATCCATGGCCAATGGTGCAATAGCCCTTGGTATTGGTATCTTTATTGCTGGCTTAAGTACAGGGTTGTCTTCTCCCCCATATGCAGATGTCATAAAAAAATGGGTGGCTCTGGATAAGCGTTCGCCAACGAATACGTGGGTGAATGCGGGCACTAGCTTGGGAACTGCATTAACTGGTGTTATGGTTATTTTTATGGGTAGTAATTGGAGATTGACGTTTCTACTATTTACAATCATAGCGATTATCATATTGATCCTTAATTATAAGGTCATTCCTCAAACAAAGGTTACGAACAAAATTCATCAGACTCGAGCATTTCATGTGACAAAAAAGGAACTTATGAATGCTTATCCCTTAATTATATCTTCTCTATTATTAGGGATTTCGAGTGCGGCTTATTGGACATTTTCAAGGGATTTGGTGTTTCAAATGGAGAATATTCCTGAAGTTCTCACGCAAGGATTTTGGATCATCATTGGTTTGGCAGGAGTATTAGGTGGTTTCGCCGGATATTTTAGTTCACATATCGGATTATTACCTTCTTACAGATTATGTGTCATTTTTCTAGGTGCTTCTTCCGTATTATTGGGTTTATTTACAAACGTCCTCCCTGTTGTCATATCGGCGATTTCTTTTGGAAGTTCGTATATATTCATGACAGGTGTTCTGATCATTTGGGGCATCAATATCTTTAAAACAAATGCTTCATTTGGTCTTGGTTTTCCATTTTTACTATTAGCTTTAGGGCAAGTGTTTGGCTCGTTGGTTGGAGGAGTGGTTGCTGAGTTTCTAGGTTATGAAGCAATGTTTATTTTGTTTGCTATGATGAGTTTTATGGCTTTACTTTTTAAGCCGAAAAAATAATGTTTACCAACTCAAGGATATGAACAATTGAGTGGGAAAAAGAATACAACTTAATTTGAAGAGGGAACGCCTATTTAAAAGGATTTTCCCTAACCTGATATGGATAAAATGATTTAAAAAAATATGGTTCCCTGCCAAAAAATAAATTGGTAGGGATTCTTGTGTTTTATTAAATTTTGACATGAAATATTTTCTGTTTTCACCGGACATAAGTTTAATTTGCTTACAGAACATAGTATAGCTTCCTTTCACCGTAAAGTTTATTTTGATACATTCTATATCCTTACCATGGGAGCTTCATTGTAAAATCAAATGCAACACTCTGAAACTAGGAAAGCCATGGTAAGACCGTGTATCATGAAAGTTACCAAAACCCATGATTACGGAGGTCTTACCGATGGCTCACACCGATTCTAGCACAGCGGAGCGTAAGAACAAACATCTCACCCAAACCGAGCGCGGCGAAATCCAGGGCCTACACAAACAAGGATTGGGTCCTCGTGCCATTGCAAGGGAACTTGGCCGTCCAGCGAGTACCATCAAGCGCGAGTTAGATCGTGGGAGCGTAGAGCAGCTCGGTTCCAACTTGAAGGTGACACGGAAATATTTCGCCGATACGAGTCAGCGTGTGTATGAAACGAACCGGCAGAACTGCGGACGTAAGCGCCGATGGTTGATGGAGGCAGCCAGCCCATTTTTGGGTTGGGCGGTAAAGAAAATGCTCCAAGAGAAATGGTCACCGGATGTGTGCGTGGGACGTGCAAGAGCGCAAGGAGACTGGGAGGTTCCGATCCCGTGTACGCGCACCCTTTACACCTACATCGACGATGGGCTCCTTGACGTGAAGAACATTGATCTGCACTTGAAAGTGCGCCGTTCCACGAAGAAGCGACGTTCTCGCCAGCACAAAAAAGTGTTGGGCCCGAGCATCGAAGAACGTGAGTCGGACGTGGACACCCGCGAAACCGTCGGGCATTGGGAGATCGACACGGTACGAGGCAAACGCACGAAAGGCCAGGCCCTCCTGACGCTTACGGAGCGAAGCACACGCAAGGAGATTGTGCGCCGGTTGTCGGAGCCGACAGCTGAAGCCGTCAACGCTGCCCTCACCGATCTTTTCAAAGGGTATGGGCATCAGGCCCCATCGATCTTTCAAACGATCACCGCAGACAACGGCGGAGAATTCAGCGACCTTCATGACTGGTGCCAGTATCAGAACGTCCGTGCTTATTTCGCCCATCCGTATGCTTCATTCGAACGAGGCACAAATGAACGACACAACGAGCTTCTGCGCCGCTTTATCCCGAAGGGCAAAGCCATCCAGGAGATTCCGGACGAAACCATCGAACGGGCCGAAGCGTGGACGAACGAGCTGCCGCGAAAGATTTTGGGCTATCAAACGCCCGACGAGGCCTTTGAGGCCGCGATCCAAGGGGCGGGCTAGCCCGCCCCTTGGAAGGAAAACCCTTTCCGCTGATACACGGAATCCCAAGTTGTCCCAAAGTGTTGCATTTATACTTGCATTTAAGGCCTTACCATGGGAAAATAAGAGAACTATAAGCAATATTTATGAATAAACTGAGGAAAATCCACATTTTGGAAAGAGCATATAAAATGATGAAGTCGTCATTGTTTCGTCACTGAAATGGAGAACAGTTACATACAATTAAAATAATTGGCTGTGTAAAGGTTTTTGATGTTAATGTGGAAATACAAAGCCATTAAATGGAACAAGGTAGTGTGTTTATAGGATAGGTTGGTGGATAGCGTGGATATTTTATTTTGGATTATAGGCGGTTATATTTTATTACTCATGCATATTTGGTTTCATGAACTGGGTCACTATACTGTAGGACGATTTTTAGTAAGAATACCAAAAGAAAATATACAAATAAGATTATTTCAATATCCACCACATGTTGCGTTAAGAGATCAAGATAAAAACTGGATAAAGCCTAATGATGAGGAAGGGAATTTTGTACGTACATATTTCACCTATGATCCAGACGGTAAAAGATCATTTCTGTTCGTTATGGGCGGGTTCATTTTACAATCATTTATTTTTCTTTGTATTGCTTTTGCTATTTATTATTTTGTTGATAATGCTATGATCGCTAACTTTATCATTGGAGGATCATTTGTTTTTAATATCGTTTATATTGTCGGGGATTTAATGGTATTTTACTGGAAACGTACCCCTGTTGGAGATACAAGTTCGGCCTTTCAATTTGCTCCGATTAAGTCCGCACTTTTTATTATTAGCCTACTGCTAAGTTACGGTGTATTATATGTTTATATTGGGTTTTATTAATACTGGAACTACAACAATCCTATCTAATATCAGTTCATTCACTCTACTGCAAACGGGCGCAATCCTTTAATAACAAGGGGTTGTGTTTTTCTTTATAGCTTTGCTTATAGCTGGTGACAGAGGAATTAAATTTCATGTCTTGCATTACAAGGTATTGTAAGTTAGTATATCCATATGCCTTGTTAAGCAAGATATATGGATGGTGTTGTAAGTATGTCGCAAACACAAATGCTTAAAGGAATTATGGATGGTTGCCTTTTGGCGATTATAAAAGACGAAGAATGTTATGGCTATGAAATGGCTTCTCGCTTAAATCGTTATGGATTCATTAATATCAGTGAAGGAACCATTTACCCGTCATTATTAAGAATGCAGAAAGAAGATCTAGTTACTTCTACTCGCAGAAAGTCAACTGCAGGACCACAGAGGAAGTATTATAGGCTTACACAGAAAGGTGAAGAAGCCTTGGAAGAATTTTTAATGCAATGGAATGAGTTAAGTAAAAATGTAAATTCGGTTATAAATAAAGAAGTGACAGGGAGTGAAGTGGATTCATGCAACATGTAAGCTTAAGTAGAACTAGTAAAAAGTTTATTGAAGATTTAAGAGTTTATTTATTCACTAATGGGAAGAGCCATGAGGAGGTCGATGATATTATTCAAGAACTCTCCGATCATCTTTATGATGCCGAACAAAATGGCAAATCAGTGAAAGAAGTTGTTGGCAATTCTCCAAAAGAATATATGGATAATATATCTACCGAAATAAACAATGATTTTAAGTCTTGGTGGCTTAAGTATATTCCAATGATCATTTTAGGAGCCATTTCTTTTCCAGTTATTAATGACATAATACAAGGAGAAGTAAGTTACAGTGTATTGCATATCATTGCTTACTTTCTTTTTAGTTTAGTGTTTATTTCAGGGGTTTTTATTGTTTTCAAGTATTCAGCTAAAAACCAATTATCAAAGACAAAAGAGGTTTTACTGGCTGCGATTCCCGTATCCATAAGTACGCTGTTGTTTATAGGCATTTTAACGATGGATAATGCAATGAACGCTCCAATTGTTGATTTTGGTTTTTGGGGCCAGGTAGTTCTTATTGCGCTTATGACTATCTTTATCATAGGGTTTTCAGTATGGGCTAAGACCGCCATTCTCCCTGTTATATTGATTGTTTGGTCTCTACTACCTCATCTACTTTCCTACACTTCTTTAGGGGAAAGTTTACAATCAACAATAAATATAATTCTCGGTTTATTTATTATTGGATTGTATTTAGTATTTGGTTTTAAAGATGATGAAAAATAGAGAGAACTTTGGAGAAATTGACTCGAAAGGTGGATCGAAAATGAATCAATTAGATGCCATTTTAGAAGTCCAAAAACTAGCGGATAAAAACCGAAAACGAAAAACAGCGACTAATGAGCATTATACTTATCTTCATGCAATCAACGATTTTATGAGTGAACGAGGGAAAAAAATGCATCCTGACGATGCTGATCATCTCAAAACTTTTTTGCTTCGTAATTTTTGGATTGAGTAACTAATGTAACAGTAATTTTCAAAAGGTTAATCAGATTGATTAGCCTTTTTTGTTTTAGGAATAAGAAGATTATGATAATGGGTAGAACAAACATGCTATTGAAGCATAGATCCCGTGTTGAAAATTGTTCACTTTTGCTTGTCGAACGCTTTTTATAGAAATAAGAATTAACGTTCTAAAAATAAACCGTCTTTCGCTTGCTCAAATTTTTGAATGGTTAGAGAAAGGTCGTCAGAAAATAAAGCGCCGGAATCGTAATGATGGTCATAAACGTAGACAGCAAAACAACCGTTGATGAAAAATTCGTATCACCGCCGTATTTAATGGCGTAGATGGTAATGGTGTGCGCACACGGCATCGCAGCTAACAACAATGCAATCACTAATAACTCTTGAGGAAATATAGACAAGAAAAATAAAGGGATAAATAAGATGCCTGGAAGAATAAGGTTTCTTAACATAACGGTCAAGTATAGTAAAGGTTCACGAATAAGAGATCGCAGCTGGTCGGCGGTAATGCTTGATAGGCTTACCCCGATGACGAGCATGGAAAGTGGAATCGTCATATCACCGAGCATCTGTATAGGAGACGCTATGAGGCTTGGAATTTGAAACGGCACGATAAATAAAACAAAGCCGGTAAACGTAGCCAGAAACCCCGGATTTTTAAGAAAGGTCGTAAAAGGCGGGCGTGCTGTGTCATTTGGCGTCATAATCATAATGGCATAGCTCCATATGAGCAAAAAATAGATGAGGTTAAAGACGGTAGCAATAAATAAGGCATCTGCTCCAAACAGTGCAGAAATAATAGCCATCCCGATAAATCCTTGGTTTCCAAATATCAGTAGGTTTTGAAATACACCATTGCGGTCAGCCACTTTATTAAGTTTTTTATTGAGAAATCTACTCAAGACAATCGCCATGATTAAGTAATAAACAGATAATATCAGCATTGTAAAAGCTGTAAAGGCTTGAGCATAGGAGAACGGGATATTTAAAGAATTAATAATCAGGCAAGGCAATGTCACGTATAGCAATAAATTAGATAAAATGTTTTCGCTTCCTGTAGGGAGTAGTTGTTTCTTTGCACAAAAAAATCCGATAAAGGCAATCACATATAATGCAAATAATTGAAAAGAAAGCACATACATCGGTTCCATAATGATCCTCACGTTTCGTTTGAAAATTTTTCACAGTGTATGTAAGGTAGAATGGGGGTGTGTTTGCCCAAACAGGAGAGAAGTTACTTGAAAAAGAAAAAACCCGAATAACGTATGTATTATTCGAGCTTAGATAAATGGCTTAAATCATTTACAACCAATGGACAGAACGTCTGTACATTAATGGAAAGAAAACGATTCAGCCAGGGGATGTTATGCTCGCAATCCGTCCGCTACACGTTCGCCAAGCTCACGGGAAGCAAGGGATAGATACTCGATCACCTTGACCTGTAAATCCCGTCGTATACCTGTCAGGGCGGTGACAAGATTCGAAATAAGTTGAGATTTTCCGGTTTGCGATAACGATTGATAGAATTCTCCTGCCTGTGAAAAATCATCTTGTTTTGCGATATCCGAGCGCACGAGTTCCCCTTCTACAAATCTGCCTTCCCCACTTGTCTGTAGATCCCCCGGCTGCCAATGTTTTTGCGCATTCACCGGCACCTGGCGAAATTGTGGGCCGATACGATAACGCTGAGAATCCCAATATACATTCGCCCGTCCCTGTAATATTTTATCATCGGACAATTCTGCCCCGTCTAATAAATTCGATGGAGAGAACCCAATCTTCTCCACTTGCTCCATATAATTGTCAGGATTGCGATTGAGCACCATCTTCCCAATAGGGTGGAGAGGAAACATCTCTTCATCCCACACCTTTGTGTCATCAAGGGGATCGAATGGCAGCTGTTCTTCATCCCCTGGGTCCATTATTTGCACGTACAGCCCGTATTCTACCGGTTCTCCGCTCGCGATCGTTTGGTAAAGATCTTCGCCGGCGTAATCGGGGTTGATTGCTGCAAGTTTCTCTGCTTCTTGGGTTGTAATGTATTCAACCCCATCAAATGGAATCCAAAGGTATTTAATATAATGGCGTTTCCCTTCCGCATTGCGCCATACGTACGTACTGACGCTGTGACCGGGGATTCGCCGGAAGCTTTTGACCGTGCCGTGGTCAGAAAAGAGACGAACGATAAAATGAGTGGATTCCGGCGTGCTGGCGACAAACCGCCAGAGCAAGTTCGGGTCCATTAGGTTATTCCGGGGTGATGGCGATAGCGCCGCGATACTTTCTGGAAAACGCATAGGATCGCGCAACAAAAAAACGGGGATATGGTTGCAAATAAGGTCGAAGATCCCATCATTTGTATAGAACTTCGTTGAAAACCCGCGAATGTTTCGTGATGTATCCGGCGTGCCTTTATTGCTCGCCCCGAGTGAAAAACGGACGGCGACAGGAACGGTGTGACCCGCCTGCTGAAGAAAGGGAAGTTTTGTGTATGCGCTCATGCTATTCAACGTCTCAAAATAGCCGAAAGCTCCAAAACCTTTCACATGTAATGGTCGTTCAACGATTTTTTCGTGAATAAATGTTTCCAGTTTTTCATGCAAAATGTTGTCTTGCTCCAGTATCGGCCCATTCTTGCCAACCGTTTGCGAATAAGGTGGGGCAGGATGATTCGATGGCTTATGGTAACGAACCGAATTTTTTCCAGTTGCTGCTGCCGTTTTTCGAACAGGGATGCGTCTTTCTTGTTGAGGGTTTTGCTCGTAATCGCTCATGATGTCCTCCTTGTGAAAAAATGGTCCCATCATATTGTTATGAATGGTGCTTGTTTCAATATGCAGGAGGTAATCATGTTTATTAAACGCAAGCATGAAGACTACCGTGTAGGCCTTGGTGAAGTATCTGGATGAGGCCACAAAAGCAATGAAGTTTCTACAATATGTATTGGAAAAGATTTAATTGGCAGAGAAAAACCCATCGGTGGTCCTTCCAAGCAATCAAGCACATTAATTGTGTTCTGCGTCCGATCCGTATAGTGTAAACGTGAGATACGAAAAGGAGGCAAAAACATGAACGTCGAAATCTGGTCGGACATCGCTTGTCCGTTTTGTTATATCGGAAAAAGAAAATTTCAAGACGGCTTACAACAATTTTCACATCGTGATGACGTTAATATAACGTATAAAAGTTTTCAACTCGACCCTAATGCGGCAGTCGAGCAAACACAAACGAACGCGGAGATGCTTGCCGGAAAGTACGGCATGTCAGTGGAAAAGGCGAAGGAAATGACGCAACAAGTTACGAATCAAGCAAAAGAAGTCGGCTTGGATTATAACCTGGAATCGTCCGTGCTCACAAACACGAAGGACGCCCATCGTCTCAGTCATTTTGCGAAAGAAGAAGGCAAAATGGACGAAATGATGGAGCGTTTATTAAAGGCATATTTTACCGAAGGAAAACATGTCGGCGATCACGATACGCTCGTATCCCTCGCCGAGGAAGTCGGACTCAACGGAGAAGCCGCTCACGCCATGTTGGACAGTGATCGGTATGAAGATATTGTCCGGGAAGACATGCAAGAAGGGGCAGATATCGGCGTGCAGGGCGTTCCGTTTTTTGTCTTTAATCGTAAATACGCGGTATCCGGCGCCCAACCGGCAAATGCTTTTCTGGAAGTGCTGGAAAAAGTGCAAGAAGAAGAGACTGAAAACAAGATCAATATTGTTGGCCAAGGGGACAGTTGTACGGATGAATCATGCTAAAACCGAATAATAAACCATTGATCGTAAGTTATTATTCGGCTTTTGTTGACAAGTCGCCGCCAACATTGTAGAATAGCGTCGTTATCAAAAATAAAATAGGTTCATATAATCGCGGGAATATGGCTTGCGAGTCTCTACCGGAGCACCGTAAATGCTTCGACTATGATCGATAGATTTTTATCATCGGTCGTTATGCTTGAGTGCAACGGCCGTTTTTTAATTCACCCGAGGGAGGATGAACCATTGAAGAATTATTTTCGTTTTGAGGAAAATAACACCACATATGGCAAGGAGACGATGGCCGGGGTAACGACGTTTCTGGCGATGGCTTATATCCTTTTTGTAAACCCGCAAATTCTCGGTGACTCGGGCATGGATATGAACGCGGTGTTCGCAGCGACTGCGATTGCTGCGGCTATCGGTACGGCGATCATGGCATTATGGGGAAAATATCCAATTGCTTTGGCGCCGGGCATGGGTCTGAACGCGTTTTTTGCCTATACGGTCGTTTTGGGCATGGGTATTGACTGGGAGATCGCGCTTTTTGGGGTTTTTGTTTCCGGAATTATAATGATTCTCATAACGTTATTTAAAATCCGTGAAGTGATTATTAACGCGATCCCTGCGGAACTCAAATATGCGGCAGCCAGCGGGATCGGGCTGTTTATCGCGTTTGTCGGGCTGCAGAATGCAGAAATTGTCGTTCCTGATGAATCGACCTATGTGGCGCTCGGTGATATGGCTTCTCCGACAACGCTTCTGGCAATATTTGGACTTGTCGTAACTGTCATCTTTTTGGTGCTGGGTGCTCGCGGCGGTATTTTTTACGGGATGGCTATAACTGCTGTCGCCGGGATCATTACTGGTTTAGTGGAAATGCCATCAGCGATCGTTGATTCGATTCCGAGCCTTGCCCCCACATTCGGCGCGGCGTTCACCGGCCTGACAGAGGTCGAATGGACATCGGCGCTAATTATGCAATTAATCATCGTTATTTTGACCTTTTTATTTGTCGATTTTTTCGATACGGCGGGAACGCTTTACGCGGTTGCCAACTCAGCAGGTTTTGTAAAAAATAATAAATTACCTAACGCCGGCCGTGCGCTTTTGTCTGATGCTTCTGCTACGTCTGTTGGGGCAGTGTTAGGGACCTCAACGACAACAGCCTTCGTTGAATCAACCTCCGGCGTTGCCGCCGGCGGACGTACCGGGTTCACCTCGCTTGTCACAGCAGCGTTGTTTATGTTGTCGCTTTTTTTCTCGCCGTTGCTTGCGGTGGTTACAGAAGCTGTTACGGCAGCGGCACTGATTGTCGTCGGTGTGTTGATGGCGGCAGCACTTAAATTGATCGATTGGGATAAGTTAGAGATCGCACTGCCGTGTTTTCTCACCGTTGTGGTGATGCCACTCACGTACAGTATCGCAAATGGCATTGCGCTCGGATTTATGTTTTATCCGATTACGATGATTTTAAAAGGAGAAGGTAAAAACGTTCACCCGATTATGTATGTGCTGTTTTTTGTTTTTGCCGGTTATATTTTCTTTTTGTAATCAAAAACCCGCATTTAGAAATGCGGGTTTTGTGTTGTGACACGGCGGTATAGTTTTTGCCGATCGGATAACAATAGGGTAAAAGCCGGAAGGTCGTGCTTAGCATGAAACAACATATTTTTTTAATTTCCTCGCTTGTGCTATTGTTTTTACTCCCGAATGAATTGATGGCTGCTGAACTTCCGCTCACTTTAGAAGCGGATGATTGGCGCTTGACCGTTCGCACAGCTGATACTGACAGTGACCGCTTGTGTCAACCCAGTGATATTGATATGTATGAGTTGAAACTTGAAAATACGTCGGGCAACAAAAAAGATGTAAGCATGCACACGTTCCGGCAAGAGGAAGGTAAGGATCGGGATGAAGGGTTGGTTGAAGATGCAGCAGACGTACTAGCAGCAAATGCTTCCTTAGGTGCCAGGAATCTTCCAATTTCTCAGGATGTGGAAGCGTTGGACGTATTGATTCTCTGGCAAGAGGAAGACGACGCCCAATACTTTAAGCAACAATTTATGGTTCCCTTGCAGGCGGCTGATTAGGAAATGCTCGTCCCGTTCGGCAATGGCATGTCCGGTTTCAGTAAAACGACATCCCCTTTTTCCGGAACACCGCCAATGACAAGCACTTCGGAAGTGAAGCCGGCAATTTTTCGCGGAGGAAAGTTAACGATCGCCACGACTTGCTCTCCGGTTAATGTGTCGGGTTCGTAACGTTGCGTGACTTGTGCACTTGACGCTTTAATGCCTATTTCATCTCCGAAATCAATCTCCATTGTAATGGCGGGAATGTTAGCACCGCTGAGGTATTCGGATTTTAATACAGTGCCAATGCGAATATCCAATTTAGAAAAGTCTTCGATCGTTGCCATGGGTTCACTCCTTAAAATCTATTGCAGGTTGAGCGACAGACACCGTCCAAAATTTTCTACAGTTCAAGTCGCTCGTAACTATCAATATTTATAACAGCTATACGACCTCAATCTAACATATATTTTATCAAAATAACGATGGGATGAAAACGCTGTCATGTGCATAATTAGGGTACAGTCAAAGGACAACAATTTATTAATCGAAATAAGGTTCGTCTTGTGTAATCCTCCAAACTTTGCCTCACTTGTCCCTCTCGGAGTAGCTCGACCACCGTTTGGGGGATTACTATGTCCCATCAAACAAAGGGAGCGCTACTTCGAGAAGGATCGGAAGCGAGATGTGATCCCTGAATGAAGAGATAGGTATTTTCGCGTCTCCGACTAAGCGACACAATGTTCATATGTGGATTGTGTCGTGACTTTTTGTACATCAGCTGCATGGTTCCGCATATAAAAATAAACGCAGCCCCCCGATTGAGGAACTGCGTGGGTTCACGCAAATTATGTAACTGGTGGAGCCAAGGGGGCTCGAACCCCTGACCTTCGCGCTGCCAGCGCGACGCTCTCCCAGCTGAGCTATGGCCCCGATCCCGGCTAGCTTTGCAACAATTATTAATATATCAGGAAACAGGGACGAGCGTCAAGAAATTTCGCGGATTTTGTCGTCTGGAAAATAATTTTTCCGTTTAATCATCCTTGACCGCCACAAACCGAAGCCTTACATAATCGGCAAACCATGTGTCGTCATCAACGAGCGCCGGTTCTGCATAGGTGATCGTTCGTTCCAATACAAATTCCCGGTCCTCTTCGCTAAGGGGATCCAAGAGTGGGTCGGCAAAGTTTCGCATCCAAGACTTAAGCCCATCGGGGCCGTTATTTAACGCTGTCGGTCTTTGGAACTGTGCCATTTGCTCAACGGTGAATCCATTTTCTTCGAGTAACGTCGCGTATTCTGCTAGACTTGGGAAATACCAAGGGAATATGGCGGGCATCGGTTCTTGTCCGATTTCGACAAACGCCATATTGATCGCGGCAATAATGGTAGCGATGTTTTCTTTTGCGCCCATTTCGCCGATGAATCTTCCGCCCGGTTTCAGCGCTTTTGATACGGAAGCAAGTACCGCTTGCGGCTCTGTCATCCAATGAAGCGCGGCATTGGAAAATACAGCTTCAACCGGTTCGTCCAACTGAAAATTCGTTGCGTCAGCTTGGATAAAAGGAATCTCCGGGTATTGTTTTTTCGCTTCCCTTATCATGGCTTCAGAGTTGTCAATCCCGGTTACTTTCGCACCGGATTCTGCTATTTTTGCTGTCAGGTTTCCGGTCCCGGATCCCAAATCAATGATATGTTCGCCCTTTTTCGGAGCTAGCCATTTTATAACATCTTCTCCATAGTAGAGAACATATTGAGCCGTATTATCATAGAGGGTTGGATCCCATATCTTAGCGGCAATTTGCTGTTGATCAGTCAAGGTGGTAACTCCTTTCAGGCGCAAAATATGATATCTTATTATAGAGAAGATACAGGATACATCGAAAAAAATCAACTTCTCATTGGAAAAAAGAGGTGAACAAACACAATGAACACGATTTGTGTCTTTGCAGGTTCCAATGCCGGGGAACGAAAAACGTATGCTGAGGAAGCCCGCCAACTCGGGCGCTGTTTATTGGAAAATAACATCAGGCTTGTCTATGGCGGGTCCAGCATTGGTTTGATGGGCGAAGTGGCTAATGAAATAATCGCATCCGGCGGTGAAGTCATTGGCGTGATGCCGAAAGGCTTGTTTCGTGGGGAAGTCGTACACCGATCACTGACGAGTCTCGTCGAAGTAGATGGTATGCACGAACGGAAAGCGAAAATGAGCGACCTGTCCGATGGTTTTATCGCATTGCCGGGAGGGGCAGGCACATTTGAAGAGCTGTTTGAAATTTATAGCTGGGCGCAAATCGGGATTCATGATAAACCTATCGGTCTTTTAAATGTAGAGGATTACTTTTTGCCGCTTTTGAAAATGATCCAGCACAGTGTGCAAGAAGGGTTTTCCAACGAAGATAATCTTGATTTGCTCATGGTTGACCCTTCCCCTCAAAAACTGCTGGAAAAAATGGCCTCCTATCAACGTCCGCAATTGCGTCCAAAATGGAAAGGTAACTAGAGTGAAAAGATAGGAATATCCGCCGGTCTGGTTTCATAGAGTTGCTAGTGAAAGGGTACACTAGTAATCCGGGGGTGGTCGCTGTGGAAGAAGGGTCTGTTCGAACGCAAACAATCAAAGAGATTCATCAAAAGCGATTAAAACGGAGGCTTCGTACGTTTGCGTTCTTTTTTTCCATTATTGTTTTAACGATCTTTTTTTCCTTGAATTACATTGGCGATTTAACCCGGCAACAAACGCTGGAAACGAATATTCAAGCGGAAACGGACTGGCCGGTTTTTTTATATGAATATATCGGAAGCGGATCGAACAATAGCTGGGGCGGGAATCCGAATTTCTATCTCGCGCACAATGGACAAGATTATTACTTGCTTCACGTCCAACAGGATAATCGTACCGTGGAGCAAGTCACGCCGCTCCCGGATCGACGTACGTTTGCGGTTGTTTATGATAACTATGGTATAGAATAAAAACAGAATCCTTTAAATTTATGGATGCATCCTGTATTATAAGAGAGATTGAATTCTGTGGACGGATCGAAAGGAGGGGGCTGTGGTGAACAAAGAGAGCGCTGTTGTCGTGTTCAGCGGCGGACAAGACAGTACGACTTGTTTATTTTGGGCGTTGGAACGCTTTGAGAAAGTATACGCGGTGACATTTGCTTATGGACAGCGGCATGATGATGAAATCGAAGTCGCCAAAGAGATCGCTGCTGATGTCGGGGTTGAGCATGAGGTGCTTGACATGGACTTGCTGAACCAACTGGCACCTAACGCACTCACCCGCGGGGACATTGAAGTGAACGAGGGTGAAGACGGAGAGGTGCCGAACACATTTGTCCCGGGACGTAATTTGTTGTTTTTTTCTTTTGCGGCAATCTTTGGGGAGCAGCGCGGTGCCAAGCATATTGTAACCGGTGTGTGCGAGACGGATTACAGCGGCTATCCGGACTGTCGGGACGGATTTGTGAAGTCTTTGAATGTGACGCTGAATTTGGCGATAGACGAGACTTTTGTATTGCATACCCCTCTGATGTGGCTGGATAAAGCAGAAACGTGGAAGTTGGCTGATGATCTGGGGCGGTTAAACTATATTCGTGAATACACGCTTACGTGTTATCATGGCATTCGCGGCAACGGTTGCGGTGAGTGCCCAGCGTGCAAATTACGTAGACGAGGGCTTGAAACGTATTTGAACAGCAAGGACAGGGATGTGTAATGCTACAACAGTTTTACCCGCAAGTCTTTCATGATTTTCGGTACGAATTGAATAAAGACATGCAAATCGCTGCCGCCCATTTTATTGATCACGATGATGCAGGGCTTTGCAGGGAGACGCATGGCCATACGTATTTTATTAATCTAACGATCGCGGGGGACACGCTTAACGATTCGGGATTTCTCGTGAATTTTAAAGCTTTGAAAGAGGAGATTCACGGGATTTATGATCATTCGCTTTTAAATGACCATCCCGAGTTTGTAGAAGGGCTGCCAACGACAGAAGTGGTTGCCCGCGTGTTTTGGGAGAAGGTTGATGCACGCTTGGCAAAACAAGGTAACCGACCGTATTGCCTGCAAGTGCTTGTACGTGAAACGCCTACAAGTTACGCGCTGTATCGTCCGAAGCGAGATGAGCATCAATGAGTGGAAAAATCCCTGTTTTAGAAATATTTGGCCCTACGATTCAAGGGGAAGGAATGGTGGCTGGCCAGAAAACGATGTTCGTTCGCACCGGCGGCTGTGATTACCGGTGTGCATGGTGTGATTCTGCCTTTACGTGGGATGGAAGTCAGAAAGCAACACCGATGACCGCGGATGAAATCATGGCACAACTTGAGCAGGTTGGCGGAGACCGTTTTTCGCATGTGACGATTTCCGGCGGAAATCCGGCGCTTCATGCCGGCATTGCTGAGTTAGTTGAACGTTTTCGGGAAAAGGGTATCGAGTCAGCCGTGGAGACGCAAGGTTCATTTTGGCAGGATTGGTTGTTGGAAGTCGATGATGTGACGATTTCCCCGAAACCGCCAAGTTCGGCCATGAAAACGGATTGGGCACGGCTGGACACATTCATGACGCGATTATCCGATCGCCAGGCCGGGAATCATAATTTGAAAATCGTAATTTTTGATGAAGAAGATTTAGCTTATGCCAAGCATGTACACGGACGTTATCCGGACGTGCCTTTTTATTTGCAAGTCGGGAATGATGATTTGGACAATCAAAACCCCGCCCGACTCAGGGATCATCTCTTGGAAAAGTATGAATGGCTCGTCGACCGGGTGATGGAGGATCCCGCATTCAATCGTGTGCGTGTGTTGCCGCAAATTCACGCGTTGCTGTGGGGAAACAAACAAGGCGTTTAAAGGAGCTTTACGATGACCGAAGAAAACCGTCCCGAGTTGACGCATCTCGGAAATGAAGGAACGAAATATAACTTCGAATACGACCCCGGACTGCTTGAAACGTTTGATAATCAACATCCTTACCGGGATTATTTTGTTAAATTCAACACCCCGGAATTTACAACGCTGTGCCCGATCACGGGTCAACCGGATTTCGCCACGCTTTATATTAGCTATATCCCCGATGAGAAAATGGTGGAAAGCAAAGCTTTGAAAATGTATCTGTTCAGTTTTCGCAACCACGGGGATTTTCACGAGGACGCGATGAATATTATCGTTAATGATCTAGTTGAGGCGATGGCGCCGAGATATATTGAGGTATGGGGGAAATTTACACCGCGAGGCGGGATCTCGATTGATCCTTACGTCAATTACGGCAAACCCGGAAGCAAATATGAAAAAATGGCAGAGCAACGCTTGCTCTATCATGATATGTACCCGGAGAAAATTACAAATCGGTAGTGAGAAACAGGCCTGGAGGGATCCGGCCTTTTTTTTCGCAGGTGAAACGTCGTTTCATTAACTATGGCTATGCTTTTTTATCCTCTTGCCCCCTCCGTTACGTCATCTGCTAATCTGAATGTAACACAGTAGGAAAGGATGGTTTTCATGGAAAATCAAGATGCTACTTTCACGATTGGGGAGTTTGGACGGCGAGCGGGTGTGACTGTAAGAACCCTGCGATTTTATGAAGAATTCGGCTTGCTTATACCGACACAACAAAACACCTCCGGACACCGAATGTACGGGTTGGCAGAATTGGCGAAACTGCAACAGATTCAGTCTCTGAAATTCATCGGATACTCTTTGCAGGAAATTAAGCGCTTACTTGAAGTCAACGAGGATGCTTTTTCTCAACTGAAAAATTCATTGCCTTTGCAGCATCAACTTCTGACAGAAAAAAGAGATGAATTAGATCGAGCTATAGAAGCTGGTTGAGCATGTTCAATTACTGATCGAAGAAGGGAAGCCAATCACTTGGACGATTGTAGGTTCTCTCCTTTATCAGATGGCGTATGAGGAAGACCAACAAGCGTGGTTGAAAGAGAACTTTTCAGATGAGGTCATAGATCGTTTTATTATTCTTTGACAAAAGAAGAGCGACAGCAGATGAATTTGGAAATGTTAGATTTGTTAGCGACGATAAAAGAACTGGTGCAAAAAGATGCTTCTCCGAGTTCACCGGAAGCCTTTGACGTTGTTAAAAAGATGACTGAATTGGCAACAAAAAACATCAAAGATGAAGACTTGGAAATGTTCGCAGAGCAATTGGAAAAAGCACAAGCAATAACGGAATCGGAAGAGATAGATTTTTATCTGCCTAATTTTTTCACGTCTGAAGAGGAGGCTTTTATAGAGGATATATTGAAGGAAATGGAGGCATTACAAAATAAAAAGGAAGACTAGTGATCAATTATTAAATCGACCATCGTTGTGATGTAGCTGGGACAAGATTGTGAAACAAGCATCTGATCCAAGTGGACAGGTGCAGGACAATATGAGGGGCGGTGCCAACGTTTGTCCTGAAAAAAGTGAATGCGAGACAAAATGACGGATGATCTCAAAATTTTGTCTTAAGTAACAAAAAGAAACCAAGTAATCCCCGTCCCTCTCATAATGCATATGAAAACCATCGGGATGTGACTAATGGGGAATTTTCAGAAACAGACTATTAGTGGCAAGCGGCTAAGGATAAAGTTACACTTGTGTAGGAACACCTTTGATTTTCCCTACGCATCCATTTTCCCATTTGCCCGCCCAATGGTCGGTGACCGAGTCATCATTCTGCATTAGCCAATTGGTTATATACAGTTGTCCAACGTTCTGTTTTTAATGTCGTGACGTTAGAAAGCGCACTGGTCATCAATAGGCTCTGAGCTTATGTTATAATGGCAAAAACATCTAAAGTGAGATGATCTCTGATGGTTATGCCTGATCCGAAAAGAAAATTTTCCTATCGAGATTACGCTACATGGGCGGAAGAAAAAAGAATCGAGATTGTTGGTGGTGAGCCATATGACATGACACCGGCACCATCCAGAAAACATCAGTATACGTCCAAACAATTATTTGCAGCTTTGAATGATTATTTATCCGGTGATCCATGCGAAGCGTATTATGCCCCTTTTGATGTGCGGTTGTTTGCAGAGGATCGTGCTGATGATCAAGTATTCGATGTGGTGCAGCCGGATCTTGTTGTCGTCTGCGACCCAGACAAGTTGGATGATGCCGGTTGCAAGGGTTCACCGGACGTAATCATTGAAATAGTATCCCCTTCTTCAATTAAAATGGATAAAAAGGTTAAAAGACATTTGTATGAAAAAGCTGGCATAAAAGAATACTGGATCATAGATCCTATTCATGCGTACATTGAAGTCTATACGTTGGAGAATGAAAAATACGGCAAACCGCTCTTTTATAGCAAAGAAGATCATCTAAAAAGTGCTCTATTCAAGGATTTGAAAATTGATCTTGAATACATTTTTGAATAACCCATAATGGTTCTATAAGAATACAACTGCCGAGATTGCCTTTCAAACCTTGCATAAAAAGCGTATGCAAGGTTTTTTAGTGAGCAGCATTTTTTTCGCATAAATGGTCATACTAGGGAGACAAGGGGGCGATAGAATGCCTGCGATTCAAGCGGTGGCAACAGCGATCCCGCCTTATGAAGCTTCGCAAACGGAGGTTGCCCGTATGGTCCGTGCACTTTTTGCGGACGACTTCGCTGACATCGATCGTTTGCTGAAAGTTTTTGATCATGGACAAATTGAGACTAGACAGTTTGTGAAACCGCTGGAATGGTATGAAAAGCCACGGAGCTTAGGAGAAAAAAATGAAGCGTTCATAGAAAATGCCGTTCAATTGGGTGCCGAAGCTGTTGAATCGTGTATAAAAGAAGCGGGGACGAACCATGAAGATTTAACGGCATTTATCTCTGTGACGAGTACAGGTTTCGCCACTCCTTCCATCGAAGCGCGAATAATGAATAAGTTGCAATTGCCTTTACATATGAACCGAATTCCGTTATGGGGACTGGGATGCGGTGGAGGTGCCGCGGGCCTTGCGCGTGCCCATGAGTATTGCCGGGCTTATCCGGAAGCGCAAGTGCTCGTTCTATGCATTGAATTGTGCAGTTTGACGTTTCAGCACGAGGATCGTACTAAGAGCAATTTAATTGGAACGTCTTTATTTTCCGATGGAGTGGCTTGTGCGCTTGTTACGGGGGAGAAGGTGAAATTGGGGGACGAACCACATCCCCACGTTACCGACACGCAATCAACTTTGATGCCGGATTCCGAACGTGTCATGGGCTGGGATATTGGCAATGACGGTTTGCATGTCGTATTCTCCCGCGATATCCCTTCTATCGTCCATTCATGGGTAGGACCGAATATCGATCAGTTTTTAGGGCGATTGGGGAAACACTATAACGACATCACAGCACTTGTGGCGCACCCGGGCGGAAGAAAAGTGTTGGAAGCTTATGAAGCTACACTGGACTTGCCGTCGGACCTTTCTGCACACGCGCGAAAAATCCTCGCGAGCCACGGAAATATGTCGTCGCCAACGGTATTGTACGTACTTAAAGAAATTTTACAAAAAAAATATCCTCGAGACGCTGAAGGCCTAGTCACTGCCCTTGGGCCGGGTTTTAGTTCCGAGTTGCTTTGGTTGGAATGGAGGTAAACAATGATACTTTTCGTGATTTTATATTTGTGGGTCATTACCCAACGGTGCTTTGAATTATGGTTGGCACGAAAAAATGAAGCATGGATGAAGGCAAGAGGAGGCGTTGAACACGGAAGCGGGCATTATCCATGGATGGTAGTGATGCATAGCGCATTTCTGTTGTCGCTTTTGTTTGAAGCGTACTTTAATGCATTTGCTTTAATGCCGGGTTGGCCGGTTTTACTCATCTTGTTTCTCGGCGCGCAAGGTTTGCGCGCGTGGGTGATGGGTTCACTCGGACGTTTCTGGAATTTGAAAGTGATGATTTTACCGGGAGAAAACATGATTAAAAGAGGCCCGTATCGCTGGTTAAAGCATCCGAACTACCTCGTTGTAATGACAGAAATTCTGCTGTTGCCGCTGATTTTTCAAGCGTACGTAACGGCTGTTGTTTTTACGATCGCCAACGCATGCATACTCTTTTTTGTTCGCATACCCGTCGAAGAACGCGCGCTTAATGGCTATCGTCATGTCGAACCGCGCGAAAAATAATGCTTCCCGAAACCGGGGATTCGTGATATATTTTTCCGGAAAATAATCTTCGGGAGGATTGACCGCCTTGGGAAGTTTTTTGCTCGAAAACGCCTGGGCGTTGATTTTCATTATTTTGATGATCAACGTGGCCTATGTCAGTTTATTTACGCTCCGCATGATTTTAACGTTAAAGGGCGTTCGTTACGGAGCCGCGGTTGTCGGGATGGCGGAAATCACCATCTATGTAACCGGTCTTGGCATTGTGCTCGATAACATGACGTCTGTCCTCCATGTGATGGCTTACGCCTTGGGGTTCGGCATCGGTGTCATCGTCGGCATGAAGATTGAAGAAAAGCTGGCGTTAGGGTATATTACCGTTAATGTGATTACAAAAGAATACGAGCCTGATATTCCGAATCGTTTACGGGACAAAGGCTATGGCGTGACGAACTGGGTGGCTTACGGCAGAGAAGGCGAACGGTTGATGATGGAAATTTTGACCTCCCGTAAATCGGAAAAAGATTTGTTTGACACCGTAAAAACACTTGATTCAAAAGCTTTTATTGTGTCTCATGAACCGAAAAAATTCAACGGCGGTTTCTGGGTAAAAGGAGTGCGACGATAAATGGGGAAGAAGATAACCTATGAGGTTGAAGAAAATGAAACGATTGCCGAATGTTTAGACAGAATTGCAAAAGACGGATATCAACCTGTGCGCAGGATTGAAAAGCCTGTTTTTCGGCAAGGAAACAGTGAGGTTGAGGTTGCAGAACAGCGGGTGAAATTTGAAGTTAAGAAGCAATAGGGGTGGGGCTGGTCCATTAGGATCGGTCTTTTTTCTTTGTTTCCTGTGATAGACTGGATAGATGGAGGGGTTGAAATGGCTAAAAAAGGAAAAGGCATCAAACGGCATGAATCATTATACCCGTTATCGCATCATCATCAGAATGGATTGGCGATTGCCCTATTTTTGAAACGGGCGGAAACCGAGGGAGTACGTTCACAGTTGAAGAGATCAAGCAAAAGCTGCAGCGATTTTGGGAAGTGGCGGGAACGAACATTTTCGCGACGAAGAGGAACTTTTACTCCCTGCGTATTCGCTTGATGAACCGGAGATTTCGGAAATGTTAGTAGAGCACGTGCACATACGCGCATTGGTTCAACAGGTGTTGGAAACGACAGATGGTGGGGGAGAAGCGATGCATCACCTAGGAACAATGTTGAAGCAACATATTTGTAAAGAAGAACGCGTGATTTTTCCAATGATGGAAAAAGTGTTGCCGGAAGACGTTTTAGAGCGTCTTCACCCTCGTTTTCATCAAGTAGATCCCTCTCAGAAGGTGTTTTCTTCAATCCTCTCTAATAGTCGCCGCACATATCACCCGAAAAAATGAATGTTTAACGACAATCAATTGTGGGATCGCTCACAATTGATTGTTTTGCTTTATAATAAAAATAGGTATTTAATCCTAAAATATACACTGCATAGCTTCACCCGGAGGGGATTGAATGAATGAGGAACAGAAATGGTTCAGTAAGGACGCGGGCGATGTCCTAAAAGAGTTGGATACTGAAAAATCGCAAGGTTTAAGCGAAGAAGAAGCAAAGCGAAGACTTGAACATTACGGGAAAAATGAACTGCCGGAGGAAGATAAAGAACCTTTACTTAAAAAGGTTGCGAAGCATTTCAATGATGTCCTTATATATGTTTTGCTGGCCGCAGCGGTGATTACCGGTATTCTCGGCCATTATATTGATACTGCGGTAATTGCGGTCGTCGCGATCGTCAACGCCGCCATTGGTTATTTTCAGGAAAATAAAGCGGAAAAGGCGCTCGCCGGCATTAAAAAGATGCTTTCCCTGTTCGCAAACGTACGCCGAGATGGAGATCGGACAGAAGTCGCTGCTACCGATGTTGTCGTCGGTGATATTGTCTTACTCAACGCAGGCGACAAAGTTCCCGCAGATGTCCGGTTGTTAAAAGCCGAAAATTTAAACGTGGAAGAGTCTCCATTAACCGGGGAGTCCACGACCGTTGAAAAACATACGTATGCCCTTGATTCAGAAACCGTTCTGGCGGATCGCAAAAACATGGCTTTTTCCGGGACATCGATTGCATCCGGTTCAGGCGTCGGCATCGTAACAGCGACAGGTGAGGATACCGAGATCGGGAAAATCAACCAATCGATTGCCGAGGTCGAAGATTTGCAAACCCCGCTCATTAAGCAAACCTCGCAATTTGGAAAGATGGTCGCGATTGCCATCGTCGGCTTTTCCGTCTTGATGTATATCTTCGGCTTGCTCTTCCGTGATTACCCGCTCGGTGAATTGTTGCTTTACGTCATCGGGATCGCGGTTGCGGCTATCCCTGAAGGTCTTCCGGCTATCTTATCGATTATCCTGGCCATCGGCGTCCAAAATATGGCTGGACGAAATGCGATTGTTCGCAATCTCCCTTCGGTTGAAACCTTAGGGTCTGTATCCATTATCGGTTCGGATAAAACCGGTACCTTAACCAAAAATGAAATGACGGTTACCTCTGTTGTCACCAGTGAGCGGGAATATGACGTATCCGGCACCGGTTATGTGCCGGAGGGTGATATATTATACAAAGATGAAGTGGTTCGAACGGAAGAGGATCCTACATTGAAGGATCTGCTATTAAGTGTGAAAACATGCAACGATGCTAGCTTAAAAAAGGATGAAGAAGGCAGATGGGATATTAAAGGGGACCCGACTGAAGGTTGTTTGCTCACATTGGCTGCAAAGGCAGACATACCTGTGGCGAGCCCGGACGTTGAAGCGAAAATACCCTTTGATTCCTCCTATAAATACATGGCTACATTGGTGGATGCTACCGAGGAAAAGGTGATTTACATTAAAGGTGCGCCTGATCGCATTTTTGATATGGTGGATCAGGAAGGGTTTAAAAAACCGAAGTGGGAACAACTGATGAAGACGCATGCCAAAAAAGGGGAACGCGTAATCGGAGTCGCGATGAAAAAAGTGTCGAAAGAAACCACTTCCATCGATCACGGAGATTTAGATGATGGGGTTATGTTCTTAGGCCTTGTCGGCATTGTGGATCCGCCGAGAGAAGAAGCAATGGCGGCGGTTAAAGCTTGCAACCAAGCGGGTATACAAGTCAAAATGATTACCGGCGACCACGTCGATACAGCAAGCGCGATTGGTTATCAATTGGGAATAGGTGATGGCCGTCACGCTTTGGAAGGCAAAGAAATCGATACAATGTCCGATGATGAACTTGTCAAAGCAGCCAATGAATACGATGTGTTTGCCCGAACAACACCCCAGCATAAATTACGATTGGTGCAAGCGTTCCAGCAAAATGATAAAACTTGCGCTATGACCGGGGATGGTGTTAATGATGCGCCGGCGCTTAAGCGCGCGGATGTCGGTGTAGCGATGGGGATCAAAGGGACAGAAGTTGCCAAAGAAGCGTCCGAAATGGTTCTCGTCGACGATAACTTTAAAACCATCGTCAACGCTGTCGAAGAAGGGCGCAGAGTTTATGACAACCTGAAAAAAACGATTTTATTTATCTTGCCGACAAACGCAGCTGAAGCGTTTCTCATCACGGCTGCCATATTTCTAGGCATTATGATGCCGTTAACACCGGTACAGATTTTGTGGGTGAATATGGTTTCTTCTGTCACGGTATCGCTCGCGCTCGCCTTTGAACAGCTGGACAAAGGGGCGATGACACGTCCGCCGCGCCCGCCGAACACCCCATTATTAAGCGGGTATTACATTTTCAGGATCATTTTTGTCGCGCTTTTAATCGGTGGTGGAACCTTAGCGATGAACCTGAGTATGATCGATCAAGGGTACGATCAAGCGATCGTTAATACCGTTACGCTCAACACGATTGTCATTACGCAAATGTTTCACTTGTTTAACTGTCGTTCTGAACTTGAGTTTGCCTTTAATAAAGATTTCTTTTCCAATAAAGCTGTCTTTGTCGTTTCCGGTTTGCTGATTCTCTTGCAACTGTTCATCACGTATGTACCGTTTATGAATACCATCTTTGAAACGGAACCACTACAAGCCGGTTATTGGCTGTTCCCAATCATTATGGGGGCTATCGTCTTTATCGTTGTTGAGATTGAAAAAGTGATCACAAAGCAAGTCGTGAACAATAAGAGGTACAAAAGAAAGGAGGGCTCAACATGACCGATTCGAAAAAAATGCGTCCCGAAATGTTCCTAAACTTTGTTCATAATGGCGATGACGTTATCGTTTCCATGGCAAATGGAGAACCAGTCGAGTTATTGAATACGCTTGAGGAACATGCTGCCCGTTTTACAGATGTCCGTGTTCACCAAATGCATGCACAAAGAAAGCGTGCTTATATTGAAAACAAATATCCCGGAAGTCTTCGGCATGTGGCTTATTTTTTAAGCGGGGCTTCGCGAGAAGCATTCAATGATGGGCGGTGTGATTTGGTTCCGAACCATTTCCATGATGTTCCACGGATCATGTGGGAAAGAACCAATCATCAACTCGTGCTCGTCACGGCTTCGCCGATGGACGAGGATGGTTATTTTACTTTTGGAACCAATGCTGATTACGTGTCGGCATTGATTGGAAAAGCGCCTTTTTTCTTGGAAGTGAACCAACAAATGCCGACAACCTACGGGCAAAATCGTATTCATGTGTGTGATATTGAGGGTTATATTGAAGTGGATAGGCCCAATCATACGATTATGCCCCGAGCCCCCTCTGAAAAAGATGAGCAGATGGCCGCGCACATAGCGGAACTTATTCCTGACGGCGCTACGCTTCAGGTAGGCATCGGCGGGGTTCCCAATGCCATGATTCATTTTCTGAAAGAAAAACGCGATTTGGGCATTCACACGGAAATGCTGACTGATGGCATTGTTGATTTAGCAGAAGCCGGTGCTGTGAGTGGTGGCCGGAAAACAAACGATCCGGGAAAGGTTGTCGGAACGTTTGCATTAGGCACACAAAGGCTGTACGATTTTATCCATGAAAATGAAACCGTCAAAATGATGCCGGTTGATTACGTGAATGATCCGAAAGTGATCGGCCGTGAACAAATGATGATTTCCATTAATGCGACGACGGAAGTGGATTTTTTCGGCCAGTGTGCTTCCGAAACGATCAAAGGGCGTTATTATAGTTCTACAGGGGGTCAATCGGATTTTGCGCAAGGCGCGGCATTTTCCCAATTCGGCAGAGGTTTTATTTGTTTGGCATCGACAACGCGGGATGAAAAAATTTCCCGCATTCGCCCTTCGCTCACCCCGGGTTCAGCAGTGACGACATCGAAAAATGATGTGCACTATATCGTTACGGAATATGGAGCTGTTAACTTGAAGGGAAAAAGCATATCGGAAAGGGCCAAATTGCTCATCGGCATTGCCCATCCCAAATTCCGGGAGGAACTGACACACGAGGCCAAGGCATTAAGTATTATTTAAACGTTGGAAGGGACAAGTTGGATCTCCCGGGGCTCAGTTCCTCGGGGCGATTCAGTATTTGAAAATAATTTTGCTTATTGACCGCACTTGGAATCATTATCGTTAAGCTGCTTGCTCAATGATTAACTGTGTATTTTCCAAAGTTTCCGCGGAGAGGATCTGTTTTAGCAATTCATTAAGTAATTCTAAATTATCGATAGATCGAACTTTCTCTTGTTTCGCGTTGTGCAGATAGCATCTTGTTTCCCTTTCCCCATCCCTCGCTGTTCGTAAGACGTCATCAGTTCCATAACTTAGATCATTTCTTTATCCAAAAATCTGAGATGGATATAATCAATGTTTTCGTGAATTTTCGGGAAGAATAATACCATAAACTCTTCGAAAAATTCTTGAATTAAAGCTTTGAACAAGCGATTATGATCGATTCGGTTGTTTTTATCATCTGTATTTGCCATTGTTGGTCTCCATATTCTATTCTAACCATTATATCGAACAAATGTTCAAATTGCAAGCTTTATTTTCATGCTCATCACATATTTTCATCCGGCTATATGTTACAATTTCCGTTATGAGGTCGATGACATAGAAATACAACAGAGGAGCCTTTAAGCATGTCATTAACGATTCAAACGTCTGCTGTCCTTAACAACAATAACCTTCTATTGCCGGACATTCACTTTACTGTTGAACGCGGCGAACCTGTGGCCATTCAAAGTGATATCGAATGGCTCGAATCGTTCCATTCCTTATTCCTTTCCTCGTCACCTTTTATAGCAGAACAGCCCAAAAACGTTTTTGTCTTCCTCCAATCAGACGGTTTGTATACGCGGCTGACCCCGCGACAGCACATTCGCTTTTGGAAAAAACTTTATGGTCAGCCCACTAATGAAGAAAATGTGTTAGCGATTTGTGAGCTTTCGCAAGTTGCCGATAAGCGTTTGAAACACTTGTCCGCCACCGAGCAACGCCGCTTGCATTTTGCTCGCTGCCTAATCATGCCGTGTGAGGCTTGTCTGTTTGATCAGCCCATCATTCACGCCGACCGCCAGACAAAACTTGCCTTTTATGCTATGTTGGAGCAGTTGTCTGATCGGTTCGTTATCATGACGGCGACTTCGCTGGAAGAAGCGATTCAACTCGGCAAACCGTATCGCTTAAATGAACGAGGCCTACACGAAGTCGATGATGGAACCGATACCGGGCAAAATCAAACACAGGCCACACCATTTCATCTTGAAAAAATTTCCGCTAAAGTAGACGACAAATATATTTTATTTGATCCATTGGAAATCGATTATGTAGAGAGCAATGAGGGCGGGTCTTGGCTACATGTCAACAACGAAACGTTTGCGGCACCGTTGCCTTTGAAGGAGATGGAAGAGCGCTTGCGCCCATTTGGGTTCTTTCGTTGTCATCGTTCTTATGTCGTCAATTTGCAACGCGTGCGCGAGATTATTATTTGGAGCAAAAATAGTTACAGTTTAAGTCTTAATGACAGAGAAAAAAGCAGTATCCCTCTATCAAAAGGAAACTACGCTACGTTAAAAGACATGTTGAACATGTAAGGGGTCAATCATGAAATTGAAACAACTGAAAGCATTGCTTTATAAAGAAACCGCCAATTTGCGCTATAACGGGCAATTTTTTGTTATGATAATCCTTCTATTATTCTTCTATGCAATTTTGTCTTTGGAGCCATATCCTTCTTGGATGTTTCTCGTCGTTTTGACTTTAATTATGTTGCCGCTCCAAATGCAGGGGCTTTTACTTGCCGAAGAAAAAGAGCAACAAACGTGGCGGATTCTCAAGGAACAAGGGGTCTATCTTTATGGCATCGCGCTTGTGAAAGCTATGCCCTTGTTCGTCATAACGTGTGTCTTCGTATTTTTCATTTCAATTTTTAGCGGTTTAGGTTTTGTTACATCGTTATTCGTCTGTATCTTCATTACGCCGGCTCTTCTCGTTATGCTCTCTATCGGAACCATTGTCGCTAGTTACGCCACTGATAAAATAGAAGTCGGTATATGGGAAGGGCCCATCATCATTATTTTTATTGCCCTGGAAATAATGCGTGAATTTCTCCCGCGTGACGCATCATTTACACCACTGGGTTTGCTCCCCAACTACCAATTTTATGAAGGGTTAACCCTCATCACTCATCAGCCAACGGAGGCATTCTTGTCTCATTTTATCTATTTTCTCCTCTGGGCAGCAGGTTTTGTTTTTCTGGCCGCCTATGTTCTTCATAAACGTAAACATACTTTTTAGCCTCACCAAAGCGGTGAGGTTTTCTCTTTTTGTGGACGTTGTTCATCCACTCATCCTCTTTTCCCCCCCTTTTATCCTTTTTTTAAGGCAGCAACAGCACTTTTTCTCTACACTGGAGTTATCCCTTTGGCGAGAGGAGAACATCCTAGTGGCGTAAGCTGGGCGATTACTCTGGTCGTGTTCATCCTCGTATAACTGTTTTTGGTTTTCATTGATGGACTGTTTTGGAACCGACGCAGTTCAATAATTCTGGTGACATCGGCGGCAGGATTGTACAATTGTCACTTTTTCGGGGTGGATTGTCCCTTACAGCAATCCTTCTTTAAACGTAGCTATAACCTGATTCGTCGTCATCATTTTTCATGTTACTACCTGAAAATAATTAAGGAGGTGAAAATGATTGGAAATAAAAGCGGGCGTTCATTAATAAAAGATATTTGTTTATCAATGTTAGCTGTTGTTGCTGTCATCGTTGTCTTTTTTCTCATTGATAGATCTTCATGGGAACCAAATACAAGAGAAAGTGAAAATTTATTTTCAAATTTATATGAGTTACTCCCGGACGAACTGTTTACAGAAACCTTCGCACCCTTTGACATGGTTGAATTTAACTTCGTGACAGCGCTAGTCGCCATCGCTACGTTCATGAGTATTATTGGGCAAGTTATGTCATGGATACTAAGGAGAGAATGATATGTCAGCTATTTTGGAAGTAGACGAATTGAGCAAACGATATGCGGATTCCGAATTTGCATTACAGGACGTTTCTTTTTCGATTCCATATGGTTCCATTGTCGGCTTCATCGGAGAAAATGGAGCAGGAAAATCAACGACGATGGGGTCCATTTTAGGAACGCTTCATAAAGACGGCGGCTCCGTTCATCTATTTGGCGAAGAGATGGATCCGGATAATCGAAACATGAAAGAAAACATCGGGGTTGTCTTTGATGATATGAAACTGCCCGGAGACTTAACGATCGCTAAACTCGGAAATGTCTTTAACAATATTTATCAACAATGGAATCAAGAGACGTTTAACCATTACGTTGACTTTTTTTCCTTACCGCATCAAAAGAAAATCAGTGGGTTTTCACGGGGCATGTCGATGAAACTATCGGTTGCGGTCGCCTTGTCCCATAATGCCAAATTGTTGATTTTGGATGAAGCAACCGCGGGTTTGGATCCATCCGGAAGAGGTGAACTGTTGGAAGTGTTGCGAGCGTTCGGCAAAGATCGGGAGCGTGGCATATTGCTATCGTCGCATATTACGAGCGATATTGAAAAAATCGCGGACGACTTAATTTTTATAAAAGATGGGAAAATCCTGTTAAACGTCCAAAAAAAGATATTGATGAAGCATTACGCGATTTTGCAATGCGAGCAAAGTGAATTTAAGCAAATTGATCCAAGCTTGATTATCACGCATAAAAGTAACGGAGCAATGATTGACGTGCTCATATCCAACCGAGAACAAGCGCCTTCTGAAATCAAGAAAAAAGACTTCTCCATCGACGATATTTCGCTCCTGTTAATGCGAGGTGAACAAACATGAAAGGTCTACTCTTAAATCAATATTATTCAGTTGAAAAAAGTCTCTGGAATTATTTGTTGTTAAGTGTAGTCATTACGGCGATTCTCCTCTTTTCACAAAATGAGATGATGATGGCTTTCGCGACATTTTTGCCAATCCTTTTTATGGTCACGCCCGCACTTGAGGTATTAAAGCACGAATCGATGTCGGGTTGGAATAAATTTGTGCTTACGTTGCCCATAAAAAGAAGCCAAGTTGTGCAAAGCCATTATCTTTTTTACTTCATGGTGATGCTCATTGGCTTGCTGGTAACGATCGTTTTATTCATCTTAGCTGAACTTATAGCAGGGCAAATTTTGACCGATCAATCCATATACTCGATGATGAACGGCGTGGGCATAGCCTTTATCTTAGGTTTCATCGCCTATCCATTGACGTATCAGTTAGGGACAGAAAAGTCGGATATGGTGCTCATGTTTGGCGTTATCGCGGCATTAGGGTTATATCTGCTAAGCGGTTGGCTTTTCGAAACGATTTTGAGCAATATGTCGCCGGATACACTGCAAGGGATGAATATGGATCTGTTATTTTCCAGTGGTTTCTTGGCGGTTACCCTGGTGTTTTTCATCGTTTCCTACCTAATCACGCAACAGATTTATAAAAGAAAAGAATTCTAGTGTAATGTTTCAAAAAAGTTCTTTCCTATGGTGGTATTCTCAAAAAATACGGCAAATAATGTGGAAAGCGGTCACCGTATACCTGGATATATATGAATCATGGTCTAAATCAGACCCGATCTTAATTTAAGGGACGAAATCAGGTTTATCGTCCCATTGGACGTCGTTTTCCTTCCTAAAGTGGGACAAAATCGAGTTTATTGTACCATTTGGAGTCACTTTTCTTCCTCTAGTGGGACGAAAAGGGGTTTATCGTCCCATTGGGAAGCGTTTTTCTTCATCTACGGGGACAAAATCGGTCTGTTGAACCATTGGCCTGCTTGCGCTTCGCTTGAGTTCGGGAACGGGTCTAGGTTGTCATATCTCTTGGGGAAGCTGAAATAAGTGATCACACCGGCTGCCGGAAGTCCGGATTAGGACTTCAAACCAGAGTTATTGACCGGTTTAAACTGCTACTGCCCGGGTGCATTGTCAATGACCGAGTGTCTTCCTGCGAAAGAGGATTCCCGGTCTTCATGAAACGGTTATGGCGACCGAAAACGATAGCCAATCGCTCGTTCGGGCGCCATGAGGCGGTCAATTGTCCGAGTTAGGGAACCAGAAACAGTTGTTGACGATCGAACATCTTCCCCATGATCGGGTAATTAAGCTACATTGCACTAATCGGAGACTTGAGGATTATTAAAATTATTCTTAATAAATTTCATGGAAAAGTATTGCTTCTAACGCTACGTCATGTAGTATAGTTGTTGGTCAACCAAGGAAAAAATTTTCTGTAAATGGAGTGGGAAAATGAACTGGTTAAGGTTGTTGTTGAAACGAAAGCTAATCGTAGGGTTGTTATCCATCTTTGTTTTAATGTTTGGCCTTTTTGCCAGCAATGATCTCGATGTAGAGATGATGCCCGGCATGACGATGGACATGGGGATGGTGCAAATTGATGCAGGTGAGCTGAATACGCTGGATATGGAAGAGACCGTCGTCAATCCCGTTGAAGATCGTTTGGATGAAATGGAACATATTGATACATATGAAACAACGATCACCCTCGGCAATGGTTCGTTCATGATCATGTTTGAAGAAGGGGAAGGGGATGATGCCTTTACCGAATTAGATGCAGCCATGAACGAATTGGAAAATGAGATCGATGACATCGACAATGTTTTTTCCATGCAAGCTTCCATGAACCCTCCCTATGAGCTGCATTATGATTTATACGGGGCAGATAGTGAAGAATTGGCATATGTTGCGGAGGAAGTTATTCAACCTCGGCTCGAGTCCCTTGCTGAGGTTAGGGAAGTCGATGCGGCCGCTGAAGATAGTGAAGAACTCAGCATCGAGTTGGACCATGAAAAATTGCAGGAAGACGGAGTTGATCCCGAGAGCATCGTTCAAATTTTCCAGGAGGAAAACCAGAACAGAGCCATCGGGGAATTATCGGAAGAAGACGATGAACCTCGTTTAAGATGGGATGGCACGATGTTTAGCGTGGAGGATATCGAAGAGTTGCAGATATCGACCCCTGATGGCCCGGAACCATTGGAAGAGTATGCGTCCATTGAAATCGTTCAGGCGGATACAACGACAACAGCGTGGAAAAACGGAGAAGACGACTACGTCTTTTTGCAAATCGGACGCGCCGACGATGCAACCGAGGTGGAAATGACGGAAGCCGTGCGGGCAGAAGTTGAAGACATAAAAGAAGAGGGGCTACCGGGAGACATCGAGCTCGAGGAGATGTTAGCCACGGCCGATTATATCACGAATGACCTCCGTGACATTCAGACGAATGTGTTATATGGCGGACTCCTGGCGCTTTTGGTATTATTTACTTTTCTAAGAAGCATTCGTGCCACCGCGATTGTCGGTATTTCCATACCCCTGTCTCTTTTGCTCACATTTTCGGTTATGTGGCTCATGGACTACAGTATCAATGTGATGACACTCCTCGCCCTCGGGTTGGGAATCGCGATGATGGTGGATGCCTCGATCGTTATTCTGGAGTCTATTTTCCGCAAACTGCAGCAGGGACTTTCCAAATTTGATGCCGTCATTGAAGGAACAAAAGAAGTATCGACCGCTGTACTGGCATCGATGCTGACGACGGTTGTCGTGTTTTTGCCGATCGGTATTTTAAGCGGGGACGTGGGAGAATTTATTATGATGCTGGCGATGGTCATCATTATTACGCTCGTCAGTTCCGTGATCATATCGTTCACCGTCATTCCAGTGTTGTCAGACAAGTGGATCAGGGCGAAAGAATCCAACGTTCACAAAGAGGAAAACGCGATCTTGCGAATGTATGGCCATTTTGTTGGTTGGATGTCATGGGAAAAATGGCGCAGATGGTTGGTGTCAACCGGATTCGCGTTTTTATTTTTACTCTCTCTTTTCTTGATTGCGTTTGTGCCCATGAGCATGATGCCGGACGTATTGGAGCGCCAATCCGAACTCATTGTGAATTTGGATAGCCATACGGATGATGAGGAAAAAGCAGCCATTGCCGATGCCATGCATGAGCGATTGTCCGAGATACCTGATGTGTCCGATTATACAGTGATGACCGAAGAAGATATGATGATGGCTTTTATAAACATGACACCAGAAGAAGAAGCGAATCTTCCGCAAGCGCAGGTAAACATGGAAATCATGAATAACTTGGAAGCGCTGGAAGAGGATCACCCGATTGAAAATGTTGTGATGTCTATGGAAGCGGGGGAAATGGGGAATCCCGTAGAAATTATTGTGCAAGGGGATAGTCTGGAAGGACTTCGTGAAGTAGCCGAAGATATGGAAGCTGGATTGGAAAACATCGAAGGCGTCACGGGCATCCACCATTCCATGTCCGATATGGAAACGGAAGAACAGTTTATCATTGATGAAGAGGAAGTCGAAGATGCAGGTTTAACGACCGGCCAGGTTCGTGAACAAATAGAAGCTGCGTTCATGAGTGAGCAGATTGATGAAATTTCCTTGGATGGCCGGGACTATCCGGTCTTTATGAATTCGGATCTCGAAGTGGCGAGCTTTGATGAACTTGAAGATTTGGCGATTGACATTCCACCGGAAGAAGACACTCTGATGCCGGGTGAAGAGCCAGAAGAAGCTGAAACCATGGATTTGGCAGAGTTCGTGGAACTGGAAACGACGGAAGCTCCGCAAGAGCTGGAACATGAGGATGGCGAGCGGATCATAAAAGTCATGGCCAGTCTGGAAGACCGTGACCTCGGTTCCGTTAATGCAGATGTACAGGAAATGATTGCCGGTTATGACTTTGATGATGGCTATTCGGCCGGATTTGGCGGTCAGATGGAGCAACAGCAAGAGATGATGACGGAAATGATGTACATTTTCTTGATTTCCATCTTTCTCGTATATATGGTGATGGCAATCCAATTTAACCATTTGATCCATCCTCTCGTGATCATGTCTGTGATCCCGATGACGATCGTTGGGGTTATTCTTGGCCTGTTGATCACGCAACAAGAATTAAATCCGATTTCCGCGATGGGTGCTCTGATTCTCGTAGGAATTGTCCTCAATAATGCCATTTTACTCGTCGATCGTACGAAACAATTACGAAAACAAGGGTGGGAGCGTGCCAACGCTTTACAGGAAGCCGGCAAAAATCGCATGCGCCCGATCTTTATGACGACACTAACCACTGTGGCAGGTATGTTACCTCTCGCATTGGCAACAGGAAGCGCCAGTAATTACCAAGCGCCAATGGCAACGGTGATCATATTCGGATTGTTATTCGCGACGTTAATCACGTTACTCCTCGTCCCTTCCGTATATATGATCATGGAAGATATATTGGGGTGGCCTAAGCGCTATTTGAAAAAGCGAGGAGAAAAGAAAGCGGCCAAAAAAGACAAAGGAATCACTACGGAGAAGCATTAGTTTTGAAGGATAGGAATCGACCCATTCGGGGGAATGGGTCGTTTTGCTGCTTTGGACAGTTATAACGATCGCTGGTAAATGCGAAAAGCTCCGAGAACGAGTACGCATGAAAGAATGAACATTACGAGCAAATAACTGCTATATTGAAAAGCAAGCCCCCAATCCGTCTGGATGCCAACCACTTCCCGGCCTGCCTCGACAGCCCAATTCAAGGGATTGAAGGCGGCTGCGGTTTCAATCCACCCCGGCACGAGATCAAGCGGCATGAACAACCCTGACAAAAATAATAAAGGCAATTGCGTAAATCCAACCGCAGCTGTCAAACTCTTTTCTTGTCGGACGATTAAACCAACCGACATCGACAACGCTCCCATTCCCAGACCTAGTACAACAGCGATCAATATGAGCAAGAGGATTCCCGAGAACCCACCGGAAAATTGTGTGCCGAGAAGCATAGCAATGCCTACCATAATCACTACTTGCAAGACCATTGTCAATGCATCTTGGAGCAAGCCTCCCAACAATAACGCCGAGCGATGGATCGGGGAAATCAGAAAACGATCCAAAACCCCATCACGATAATCGCTGATAATTCCCATTCCGGCGTAGGCCCCTGCCATCATCGTGCTCATCATCACAATGCCCGGGCCGAGAAAATCCATATACGAGTTCCCCCCAAATCCCGGCAGATCAGCCATGCTTGAGAATACTTGCCCGAAAAGAAACATCCACAACACCGGTTGGACGACGGTCATCAAAATAATAAAGGGAGAACGCAGAATACTTCTTAGGTAACGGATGAACACCCACCATAGATCCGTGATTAATTTCATTGCTTAGTCTCCTCACTCAGTGCTTTGCCCGTGTATATGAGATAAACGTCCCCAAGTGCAGGCCTGGATACCGCCGCGGAACGCACTTCAGTCTGTTCACTTTCTAATACTTTGAAAATTTTTGGCAGTTCTTCTGCTCCTTGTTCCGAGTGCACATATAACGTACGCTCGTCGCTTGTAACATGGTATAACGCTCTTAAAATTTCTTTCGCACGTTCGGCTTGCGCGTTGTCTGTACATTGAATCGTTAGCGTATCGCCGCCAAGTTTATTTTTCAGCTCCTCGGCTGTTCCTTCCACGACTATTTTGCCTTCGTTCATAAAAGCGACGCGATCAGAAAGTTCATCAGCTTCTTCCATGTAATGGGTCGTTAAAACCACGGTCAATCCCTCTTCCGACTGCAATTGCCGGATTGTTTTCCATAAATCTTCTCTAGCTTCGGGATCTAAACCGGTCGTCGGTTCATCAAGAAAAAGCAGTTTCGGATGATGAATCAGCCCCATCGCAAGGTCGAGCTTTCTCTTCATCCCACCGGAATATTTCATGCTGAGACGGTTTGCATCTTTTTGAAGATGGAAACGCTCGAGCAGTTCTTCTACACGCTTCTTTAGTTCTTTCCCTTTTAACCCATGGATTCTCCCCTGTAACATTAAGTTCTCTCTGCCGGTGCCCATTGGATCTACACCTGATTGCTGGGCGACACATCCTATCCATTTTTTCATATTGTGTGTGTTCAATTTTTTGTCGAAAAGAAAGATGTCCCCTGCATCAGCGGCAGCTAGAGAGGTGAGTATCCGTATCGTCGTCGTTTTCCCGGATCCGTTCGGCCCGAGCAGCGCATAAATCGTTCCTTCTTCTATAGTAAGCGAGAGATCATTGATGGCGACAACATCCTTGCCATAGGTTTTGCGGACGTCTTTCATTTCAATTGCTGTTTTCTTCATTATCCCCATTCTCCTTCATTTCTTTTGCGCGAATGGCTTCTGTTATAAACGTAACGACTTCTTTCGTCATTGGATAGAACATAACATCATCGCTTTCCTCAGATATCGCATCCCATGCGCTGCCTAAAAATTCTTCATCGTCACCAAACATGTTGTAAACGCCTTCCATCCAACGATCTGCCAATGCTTGCGCAACGTCGGATTCCGGTGACACATGCAAATGCTTCCGAATTTCAAGGATGAGCGCCGTCCATTCCTTCGTTTTTTTCTCGTCATGGTTAACGGACAGCATCTTTTCCTTTTGTTCCGCATTTAAATAGCGATCAAGCACGCGCGTGACTTTGTCGGGATCTTGCTGAAACAATTGCATGGCGCCAAAGATTAACGGCCATTTCACTTCATCTTCAATTCGAATGGAATAGAGCACAGCCGTAAGTGATTGTTCTAACTCGTCTAGTCTTTTCTTCTGGTCTTTGACCATCAATAGCTGTTCGGACAATGCTTCTTCCCACGTGCGCGCAGATTCATGTAAAATCGCCTGAATTTTTTCCAATGAAAATCCCAAGTATTTCAAAGCGAGAATATGCTCCAGGCGCATGACCTCTTCGTCGCCGTATAGACGATGCCCGCCTTCGGTTGCACTTTTTGGTTTCAATAAACCGACTTCATCATAATAATCAAGCGTCCGTATCGTTACACCGGTCTTTTTTGACAGCTTGCCGATTGTATACATAAGAGCACCTCCACGCTCCTTTCTTGTTTGATAATATAAGTATAAAACAGCACGTAACGTTAGGTTCAACATCTTTTTTTGAATAAAATATATTAGGCGTGATTTTATGAACAAAAGGCTTAGAACGAATTGAACAAAGCATACGTGAAGCTCAAACACACGCTTATTGCTTTTCCTCTTGACAACCGCTATGTGAAGGTGTTATTTTCCTTTAGAGTTTTATCATTGGCTAAGAGTAAAAGGGGGAATGACGTTGTCTGATTACAAGAACGTTCTCGTCTGTGTTTATGGGGAAGAATTTTCATCAGAAGAAACGTTTGATCAAGCTTGTGAGTTTGCATTGAAAGAAGACGCAAAACTCTATATTACAACCATTGTTGATCCTAAACCATATGCCTCCATGTCGAGGTTTGATAAAAAAATTGTGGAAAGGGTTAAACAGCAGGCTTTTGAACAATTGCAAGCGTTTAAACAGAAGGCGGAAGAAAAAGGAATTGGTGAAGTCGAGACGATTCTTGATGTTGGAACGCCAAAGGTGAGGATTGCTCGCCATATTGTCCCGAATTATAAAATCGATCTTATTATAGCCGGTGAAACGATAGGAAGAATCGCGGAACGTGCAATTACCGGAAGCATCTCAAAAGGCATTGCTAAACGAGCTGCTTGTGATGTCATGATTGTAAACAATAGCGGGGAACAGACCACCAAAGCCTAAACGATAAGGGCGGACGATCCGAAGATGAGGACCCCGCCCTTGGAGGAATGACATTGTATTTGACTCAACCCACAATGCGGTTAAAATCAGCCTATCGCTCTTTTTACCAAGAATGGAAAGATAGCGGGGAAACGATCATTCCTTGGGTCGTGAATGAAGACCCTAATGATTTTGGAAAAATGCTGACTACTTTGTCGGGTTATGAATATGGTAAAAATGTTCCGGTATCCTGGATACCGGAAAGTTCTACGTTTTGGTTAGTAGATGGGTACGAAAAAGTGATAGGCGTAACAAACATCCGTCACCGTTTAACGGAGGAGTTACTGAATGCCGGCGGGCATATCGGATATGGCATAAGACAGTCAGAGCGAGAGAAGGGCTATGCCACGACAATACTCATGCTATCGCTGGAAGAAGCAAGAAAGTTAGGAATCGAAAATGTACTTCTCGTTTGTAACCGGGATAATGTGGCTTCCGAAAAATCTATACTAAAAAATGGAGGCCGCCCGGATGCGGATTACATTGATGAAGAAGGACATGTGTTAAAACGGTATTGGATTAAAACGTGAAGGCGGCATATGACTATTGCGCTTGAAGTTTAAATTCTATACAATATGACCTATCTCATTAAAAAGGAGGTGGAATTGATGATTATGACCGTTGAGCGCAAGTGTGTAGATATATACATGTATCTTTGCCGCGCGCTTTTTGCCGCTGTAGTTGCTAACGGGACACGTATGTCTTTTTTTAGCAACTGCATAGCATTCAATCAACGGTAACCATCAATTCCCCTGAACGTAAATCTAAAGCCGCAGGTAAACCAGAAGCCTGGGTCACCATGGGAAGCGAGTTTCCCATGGTTTTTTATGTTCAATTTTAATGAGGAGAGAAATAAAAAAATGATTATGGCAAGTTTGCAACATATTAAACATTCGTTTGGAGAAGGTTCCATTTTGAATGATATAAGCACAGAAATTCACGATGGTCAGTGTGTAGGCTTAATTGGTGCGAATGGCTCCGGAAAATCTACGCTTATGCGTATGTTGGCACAGGAAATCCATCCGGATGAGGGTCAGGTCAGCTGGAAAAAAGGATCCCGGATCGGTTATTTGCAACAGATTCCATCGGAAGCTCATGAGAAAAAAGTTCGTGCTATTTTATATCACCCATTTGTCCATTTAATGGATATTGCGGAACATTTACGATTATTGGAAGCTAAAATGGCCAAAGGGATTGCCACAAAGAAAGAGTTTGAACAATATGGCGAGGATCTCGAAGCATTTGCGCGTCACGGCGGTTATGAAATGGATGCTCGGATTGAGGAAGTGACGAACGGTTTGGATATCAACGAATGGCTCGATGCACCGTGGCATTCGTTGAGCGGTGGAGAAAAAACCAAGGTTGGGCTAGCGCTTGTTTTATTGAAAGATCCTGACTTGTTGCTCCTGGATGAGCCGACCAACCATCTGGATATTGGCGCGGTGGAATGGCTATCCCGATATTTGCGCCAATTCAAGGGAGCGGTAGTGGTCATCTCCCACGATCGCTATTTTCTCGATGATGTTGTGACCAATATTATTGAAATTGAGAATGGCGATCTGCATGCATATGAAACGAACTACAGTGACTACTTGACCGAACGCGAAAATCGCCTCCTTCGTGAATTTAAGGCTTATGAAGACCAACAAAAGAAAATAAAGAAGATGAAGGAAACGATCAAGCGCTTAAAAATCTGGGCGAATCAAGCAAATCCGCCGAATGATGGTTTGCATCGCCGGGCAAAAAGCATGGAAAAAGCCTTAAACCGAATTGAAATGGTAAAAGCTCCGGCAAAAAACAAAAGTTTCAGCGTTGACCTGAAACGGACAGACCGCAGTGGCAATGATGTTGTTATGTTAGAAGCGGTTCATAAAGCGTTCGACGACCACCCTTTGCTTACCAATGTGCATATGCATATTCGCTTTCAGGACCGGGCTGCTATCATCGGAAACAATGGGACAGGAAAGACGACATTGTTGAAAATAATGCTCGGTGATATAAAAGCCGATCAAGGAGAAGTAAACGTCGGCAGGCATGTCCGGATCGGTTATTTATCCCAGCATGTGTTCGTCGGTGATGAAGATAGCACCGTCATTGACGCGTTTCGAGCCCGTGTAAATGTCGCTGAATCTGATGCTCGGCACATTCTCGCTCGTTTTCTTTTCTACGGGAACCATGTTTTTAAAAAAGTAGCCATGTTGAGCGGGGGTGAACGGGTCCGGTTAAGATTGGCACAACTTACCTATGAACGGGTGAATACCCTTGTGCTCGATGAACCGACGAACCATTTGGATATAACCTCGCGGGAAATTATTGAAGAAACTGTTAACGATTTTTCCGGAACGGTTATCGCGATTACGCATGATCGCTATTTTTTGGATCAGTTTTCACAACTTTATTGGATTGACGATCAAACGGTTTATTATTACGAAGGAAATTATGATCGGGCAAAGAAGAAGCATGAAAGACGGCATTTTTAGGAGAGGGGATCTTCATTGGAGAAAACTACGCTATCCAAACGCTTTAAACATTTTGCCGTAAACGAATGCAGAGGTTCGAGCCAATTGTACGAGCATTTATCACAATGCGTTTCTGAAGATGAGGAAATGCTATTGTTATGTGCTCACGCGCGAGAAGGACAGCCTGTCCCGAATTTATTTTTCGGGGCTGTCCACTATCTTTTGTACAAGGGTAAAGATCATGAACTTAAATGCTTTTACGGCAGCATCGTTGAATCACCGGAGGAAGAAGGAGGTTGTTTTCCTTATTTCAAGGATTTTTGTCAAAAATATCGAAACGAGATCATTTCCATTATGGAAAATAAATCTGTGCAAACTAATGAGGTTAGGCGTTGCAGCTACCTTTATCCATGCTTTTGTTTGATATATGAAAAAGTAAAAAAGCCGCTAGCTCTAATTGAAATTGGTACGAGTGCCGGGTTTCAGTTGTTATGGGATCAATACAGTTACTCTTATGGCACAGCTGAAGTGTATGGAAACCATCATTCCGACGTTCATATTAAAGCCGAAAACAGAGGTAAACATTCACTGTTTTTGCTGCCGGAAAGCCCACCGGTGACATATAGAAAAGGGCTGGATTTACATGTGAATAATTTGAACGATAACGAAAATTATTTATGGCTAAAATCGTTGATTTGGCCAAATCATTATGAGAGAAGAAAGTTGTTTGAGCGCGCTGCACAAGAGGTGACAACAACCCCATCAGACTTAATCGAAGGGGATGGTGTAGCATTATTGTCCGGTGTAGTAAAAGAAATCCCGCAAGATACGGCCATCTGTATTTTTCACACGCATGTGGCTAATCAAATGCCGCATCATACAAAACGAGAACTTTTAAAAAAAATAGAGGGTATCGGTCAAGAAAGAGAAGTGTTCCACCTTTACAATAATATTCATGACGGCGATCTCCACTTGGACTATTTTATAAATGGGGAAGAAAGTAATCTCACGATTGGAAATACAGATGGACACGGGCGCTGGTTTTCTTGGAATTTACAGAGATAGATTTTGATTGCGTGATTAATAAAGGAACTCATTGGTATTTTTTTGAATATATCGGCGATCTACGTTCCTTTCGAGATAAATTTCACAAAATGATATGATAGAGAGAACAATGCTAATCGAAGGGTTGGGGTCAGTCCAGATGTATAAAAGCCTGGAAGAATGTGTACTCGATTTAGAGCAACAAGGTGAACTCGTCCGGATTCGCGAAGAAGTGGATCCTTATTTGGAAATGGCAGCCATCCACCGGCGCGTTTATCAAGAGGGAGGACCGGCGATTTTATTTGAAAATGTGAAAGGAACGAAGTACCGCGCGGTCTCCAATTTATTCGGAACGCCAGAGCGTAGCAAATACATGTTTCGCAAAACGTGGGATGGCGTGCATGATGTGATTGCCATGCGCGATGATCCGATGAGTGCGCTTAAGAATCCCTTGAAAAATGCCGGCACCGGTTTCTCGGCGATGAAAGCGTTGCCGATGCGTTTGACGAGCGTCAATGCATCCAAATTGGAAGAGATAAACATATCTGACTTGCCGATGATCCAATCATGGCCTGATGACGGCGGGGCTTTCATAACGTTGCCACAAGTGTTGACAGAAGATCCCGATAATCCCGGGCTCATGAACGCCAATCTCGGCATGTATCGTGCGCAATTAAATGGCAATGATTATGTGCAGGACAAAGAGATCGGTATGCATTACCAGATTCATCGCGGCATCGGTGTGCACCAAACCAAAGCTGTGCAAAAAGGGGAGCCATTAAAAGTCAGCATTTTTATCGGCGGTCCCCCGGCGCACACGTTAGCAGCGGTGATGCCACTCCCTGAAGGGTTAAGCGAGATGTTGTTTGCAGGTCTTCTCTCAGGCCGGCGTTTTCGCCATAGTTATGAGGACGGTTATGTGATCAGCCATGATGCGGATTTTGTTATCACTGGGGAGGTTTACCCCGAGGATACGAAACCGGAAGGCCCGTTTGGCGATCATCTCGGTTACTATAGCCTTAAGCATGAGTTTCCCGTCCTGCATGTGCATAAAGTGTATGGAAAACCGGATGCCATCTATCCATTCACTGTTGTCGGCCGTCCGCCCCAGGAAGACACGAGCTTCGGCGAAATTATTCATGAATTGACCGGAAATGCCGTCACGCAAGAACTTCCGGGTGTAAAAGAAGTCCATGCCATTGACGCGGCAGGGGTACACCCTCTTCTGTTTGCAATTGGCAGTGAACGCTATACTCCATTTGAAAAAGTAAAAAAACCGATGGAACTGTTGACGATCGCCAATCGCATTCTCGGCTTTGGGCAATTAAGTTTGGCCAAATATCTATGGATCACGGCCGATGATGAATCGCTCAACACCCACGATGAACTGGGTTTTATGCAATATATTCTTGAACGAATTGACCTTCGCCGTGATCTGCATTTTCAGACGAACACAACGATTGACACCCTTGATTATTCGGGGACAGGCTTGAATACCGGCAGCAAGGTTGTCATGGCCGCTTACGGCGAGAAAAAACGTTACCTTTGCCAAGAGATCCCTGCCGGGTTGGACAACGTCAAGGAGGCGTGCAATCCTCAGTTTGTCTTGCCCGGCGTGGTGGCGGTTGAATTGAACGCCTATCAAGATGAAACGTCGGCAACGGACGAGATTAACGCGGTGGCCGCAGCGATCTCTAAAAACAGTGACATGTCTGCTTGTCCACTCATTGTCGTTTGTGATGACAGTGACTTCGTCAGTAAGACCAAAGATAATTTTCTCTGGACAACGTTCACACGCAGCAATCCGTCCCATGACATGCATGGCATCAATAGTTTTATTGAAAATAAACATTGGGGCTGTGACACGCTGATTATCGATGCGCGCATTAAACCGCATCATGCGCCGCCACTCATTGAAGACGAAGAAGTGGAAGCCAAGATCGAGCGATTTTTTGAAAATGGCCGCTTCGTGGGCGATCAATGATGATTTCGGTCGTAAAAGCGAATCAACAACATATCGAAGGAATAGCGCGTGTTTGCACGGATGGCCATTGGGCGACATATGGACATTCCAAACCTAAAGCATACATTGAGAGAGTGGTCGAAGCGTTTTACAACTATGATCGAATACGGCAGGAAGTCACGGAAACGAGCAAACATTGGGGCGGTTACTTCGTTGCCTTGGACGATGGCGAAGTCGTTGGTGCCGGTGGCGGTGGCATGACAGGAGATACAACGGGCGAGCTTTTTGTATTGTACCTTGATCCTGATAGAAGAAATGAAGGGATCGGAACGAAGATTCTGGATGCCGTTACCATCCAGCAAAAGGAATTCGGAGCCATTGAACAATGGGTATCAGTTGAAAAAGACAATGATATGGGCATCACTTTCTATGAAGCTAGGGGTTTTTCATACCAATATGAAAGAGAGAGTTATGGAAACGAGGGGGAGGAAGATTATATATCCTTGAGGTATTATCGATTAATATAGAAGAAAGCGGGGAGTTTAATGAAAATCATCAGGATCAACAACGAAGCTTTGATTTAGACAAATTCCTCAACAAAGCCCTTTTCGCACATTTATCCACGGTGTCAGAAGAAGGTCCGCGGGATTCCCCGGTGTGGTTTCATTGGGAGAGCGCTTTTCTATGGATAATAGGGACGCCAGATGATAGTTTTCCCAAGCGAATCGAAATCAATCCGAAATGCGCGGTTGGTATCGTTGATTTTGATCAAAAAAGCAGGAAAGTCTTTCATGCCGGATTCAGAGGCCAAGGCTTCGTTGAAGATTTTGATAGTGGGATAGCAAACCGTCTGCTCTCTCGTTATTTAGGAACCGATGATCCTCGTTTGAATAATAGTAACGTGCTCATTCGTTTTATGATGGAAACTGTAGTTGTTCGGGATCAATCTTATCTGATCCGGGGTGACTATTGATTTAATTTAGTTAACAAAAGTACTATTTTTCCTTAAACCCCTTGGAGATAGACGCTCTTTTTTTTAAAATAAGAAAATATATTACAAAAAAAGGAGAATCTATTATGGGAAGGAAAAATTTTGTTTTGAAAGGAGCCGCAGTTTTCATTTTCAGTGTGGCGAGTGTTGCCGGATTATCTGCTCAGAAGGCAGATGCAAGTGTCTCGGGTGAAACCATTGCGATTGATGCCGGTCATGGGGGGCATGATAATGGAGCTACTGGAAATGGTTTATACGAAAAAGAACTTGTATATGATGTGGCTCACCGTACCCAAGAGTTGTTGGAAGAAGCTGGGGCGGAAGTAATCATGACGAGAGATGGAGACTATTTTGTGGAACTCATCGAGCGGGCGAATTTGGCCAATGATGGCGGAGCTGATTCTTTCGTCAGCATTCATGCCAATTCTGCTTCAGATGCTTCCGTAAGTGGCACGGAAACCTTTCATCATCCATCGGATTCGGAGGGGGAAACATTAGCCTCCGACCTGCAAAGTAGCATGGTACAAGAGTTTGGCAGCAACGACCGCGGTGTGAAATCTAGCGATTTCAGCGTTCTTCGTAACTCGGACATGCCCGCTGCCTTGGTTGAATTAGGGTTCGTCTCTAATCAAGCAGAAGCCGATACGATGTTGACCGATGCCTTCCGTAACGAAGCAGCCAACGCGATTTATCAGGGGCTTTATGAATATCATTAATAAACATAAAATCAATCAAGGGGGTCCTCTCCCTTGATTGATTCATTTTTAGCAGGAAAGTATAAATCAACTTTCTTACCTACATAGAGATTGCTGAACAACTTGCATATATCAGCTGAAGCCGGGATGCTGCTTCCATGGCTTCGCTTTCCGCGGATGAACGGTCAAGCCTCCTCGCGCAAAACCGGCGCTGCGGGGTCTTGACGCGTCCGTTTTTCCGCTGAAGTCTCCCATTGTAGCGTCATCCCTCCGTATGTTTCCAGAAGTGCAAGGGTTTTCTGCTTTTAGGATAGATTTCCTTGCATCTAGCTTTGATAACATCAACGGAAAATGCTTATGTGCCAATCTTTTTCCGTTATTTAGAAGTCCCTACATAAGTGCAACTTGGCTTTAGGGATTTTTCTCCCGACGGTTCTCCCATTGTTGCAATAGACTTGCATTTGCTGTGTTTCCGACGACATTTAACAACGTTCTAAACCCTTCGGTTATCCGGTCGATACCGGCGACGATGGCGATTCCTTCTAGCGGAAGATTCGCTGCAGAAAGCACGGTGGTCATCATAATGATCCCGGCACCGGGGACGCCTGCCGTACTGAATGAAACAAGTAATGCGCTTAGAAAAATGGTTAGCACGAGTTCAATCGTCATATCCACTCCGAACAATTGCACCACGAAAATAGCATTAAAACCTTGCAAGATCCCGGCGCCATCTCGTTTTAATGCAGTGCCAAACGGAATGGCGAAGCGAGATAGCTCATTTTGCAACCCTGCTTTTTCAGCCCCATTCAGAGCAACTGGGAGCGCTGCATTGGAACTTGCCGTGCCAAAAGCTAGTGTGAAGGCAGGCGCGAATCCTTTGAAAAATGTTTTTGGCTTAGCGCCTGTGATAAATAGGAACAACGCATATAAACCAATCATCAGGACGATGGCTAAAATTAAACCGAGTACGTAAACGGCTAGGTTTGCAATAATATTAAATCCTTGGGAGGCTACCATGGAAGCAATTAAGGCAAAAACACCAAAAGGCGCAATTTTTAAGACAAGCGCTAGAACTTTTTGTACAATCTCGTATACACTCTCGATAACATCGATAAAAGGACGCGTTTGATCTCCGCTCAACAAATTAATGGCTGTGCCGACAAGAGCTGCAAGAACGATAACTTGTAGGAGATTCCCTGAAGCCAAAGCCTCGAATGGATTTTCAGGAACAATGCTCACAAGCCAGTCGATTAATGATTGCCCTTCCTCCGTTTCTCCTTCTCCAGTAGCAATCGGTTCAGCGCTATCTCCCGGACGGATAATAAACGCAATGACCAAGCCAAAGAAAATGGCAATCGCTGAAGTTACAATATAAAGGCTCATTAACTTTGATGTATAACGGGCAATATACCCTGATCCTCTTAATTGCGTTAAGCCCATAATTAAGGCCACAAATACAAGCGGAACAACGATTAATTGGATTGCCCTTAAGAAAATATCGCCAACAGGCTGCAATAGATTTTCGTCAAGCGGCTCTACCCATCCCGGGAAGTAAAGGTTGAGTAAACCTCCAAATAATATCCCAGCACCTAAAGCAAGGAAGATTCTGGTTGATAGAGATATGATAATCTCCCCCTTTTTTTATTTTCTATTTTACAAAGGCGAATGACTAAAGTAAATACATAAATCTTATTTGTTTAATATGCTTTAGTTTCCAGTTTAATTTCGTTTTCTGTTGCAGAATTTGAGAAACCGTTATCTCCGGTAGTTTTATTTTTTATACAAAGTTTATGGATTTTTAAAAGGAACATTTGTTTTTATTAATGGTATGTGCTATTCTTTATATAATGGATTTTCTCTTACAAATAGGGTGTGATAAAATAATGATAACCGAAACGTTGATGCTTATTCAGGAAAAACCGGTTCAGTATTTGGATAACGGAAAAAGATAATTACTGATCTGTTTGAGCCATTCATGTTATTTTTTGCACCCGATCTTTATGAAGAGATGGATTGGAGCAAAACCCCCGACTCGTTGGAACAGGAGCTACACCGCATTTTCCCGAAGTGGAAGAAAGGCACGAAATATACGGATAAATTGATGAAAGTCCCGTTGAAAAGCAGCAAAGAACAATGGGTGCTCGTCCACGTTGAAGTTCAAGCGGACGAGGACAATGATTTTTCCAAACGCATGTTTCAGTATTTCTACCGCATATTTGATAAATACAATAAAAATATATACGCAATCGCTCTTCTTGCTGACCCCACTTACACATTCAAACCGACGGCTTATGAATACCAATTTCACGGAACGCATCTAACCTATGCATATAATGCTTATAAATTCCTTGATCAGGATGAGGAAAAATTATTGCAGTCAGACAATCCATTTGCCTATGTGGTTTTAGCTGGTATATACATGCAAAAAAGTAGAAACGATGCTGACAAGCGATACCAATTCAAACGCCGATTGTTCGAATTGTTGCTCCAAGACCCGGAGAAAAACGCACGTGAATACGTTCACTCATTGTTATATTTTATCGACTATGTATTGCAAATACCTGAAGACATGTCAAAGAAGCTACAAGAAGAAGTGAAACCAATGATCGGAAAGGAGGCGAACGATATGGATAAAACAAAGCACCCTGATCCCCCGACGCTCAAACCGTTGCTTGATGAATTGAGGCAGGAAGGAAAAGAGCTGGGAAGAAGGGAAGGAATAGCAGAAGGTCAAAGGGAAAGAACGAAAGAAATAGCGGTGGCGATGTTAAAAGAAGGGATTCCGATCGAATCCATTATGAAAGTGACTGGCCTTAATGATGAAGAATTGAGTGAGATAAAGAGCCGTATGTAGTGATAAACAGGTTTGTCCCAATAGAGGGGGCAAACCTTCTTTTTCAATGGATTACAGCATTGCTAGCTTCGTAGGAACGATATACGCATGTTATAATAACCAATAGGGAGTATATACCAAAAACTACATACCAAGGAGTTGCCATCGATCAATGAAAAATCATCGTCAGACTTTTCAACAGGACAATAAGAATCGTGGTCGGCTGCTCATTACATGCCCTGATCAACCGGGTATTGTTGCCGCTATTTCCCAATTTTTATCTCATCATGAAGCGAATATAATCGAATCCAGCCAGTATTCGACAAATCCTGAAGGGGGCGTTTTTTTCATTCGGATTGAATTCGAATGCCCGGATCTTGAATCGAAAAAAAACGTAATGCGGGAAGAGTTCGATACCATTGCGCGAAAATTTTCCATGGATTGGAAGTTATTCTTTGTTCAAGAATTAAAACGGGCAGCCATTTTCGTGTCAAAGGAACTCCATTGCCTGCGCGAACTTCTTTTGGAATGGGAAAGCGGGGACCTTATGGCTGACATTCCTCTTGTCATTAGCAATCATCCGGATGCAAAAGATTTTGTGGAATCGTTTGGTATCCCTTTCGTCCATGTTCCGGCAAACAAAAATAACCGACAAGAGGCTGAACAACAGCAACTCAAGCTGTTGGAAGAACATGATATTGATGTCATCATTCTCGCGCGTTATATGCAAATTTTGACATCGGGATTTGTCGAAGCTTACGCTGAAAAAATCATCAATATCCATCACTCTTTTTTGCCGGCATTCGTAGGTGCAAAACCGTATGATCGCGCATTCGACCGCGGAGTGAAAATCATCGGCGCCACCTCCCACTATGTCACTAATGATTTGGATGAAGGGCCGATTATCGAGCAAGACGTTAAACGGGTGAACCATCGCGACCAAGTGGAAGATTTGAAAAAGAATGGCAAAATTATCGAAAGAAGCGTCCTTGTCCGCGCGGTCAAATGGCATATTGATGACAGAATCATTGTCCATGAAAATAAAACGATTGTCTTTTGAAGGGGCTTGCCAGCGATGGCGAGTTCTTTTTTTCTTATGTATTGACCGTATTGGTCGATTGTGTTAACTTGAAATCGACCAACATGGTCTAAAAGGGGTGAATGCATATGAATCAAGCATTTAAAAATATCGATGAAACGAAACAAAAACGGATATTGAACGCGGCTATGAAAGAATTCGCCGAGAAGGGATATGAGCAAGCTTCTACGAACAAAATCATAAAAGACGCCGGGATTGGGAAGGGAATGCTCTTTCATTATTTCAACAATAAAAAAGATCTTTATGAATATCTTGTCGATTATGCCATAACTGTTATGCACGATGAATATCTAAGTTTGATCGATACGAATGAAGTGGATTTTATCGAAAGGATGAAACAAATCGCGCAAGTTAAATGGAAATATATCGCTCAACATCCGAATGTCTCTAATTTTATCGCGATGGTATATCTAAGTGATGAGGTCTTGTTACCGGAGGAATTAGACACTCGTTTGGCTGATCTTCAAAAAACCGGATACGCTCTGATCTATAAAAATGTGGATCAAAACTTGTTGCGTCACGACGTCGATGTGGACAAAGCGTTCCAGCTGATACGATGGGCAATCGAGGGGTATCAGAATGAGTTGATGCGACAATTCCAAGGCGAGACGATTGCACACATCGATTTACAACCGTACTGGGACGAATTTTATGAATACCTGGACGTATTAAAGACGACTTTTTACAAGGAGGGGTAGACATGAGTGTGCTCACCGTGAATAACTTAACGAAACGATTCGGAAAATTTACCGCCTTAGACGGCGTTAATATTGAAGTAAACGAAGGTGAAATCTATGGCTTTATCGGGCCGAACGGAGCCGGGAAATCAACGACGATTCGCGTGCTTCTCGGTATTTTAAAAGCAACACAGGGAAGTGCGACGATCTTTGGGCAAGACGCGTGGTCGGATGCGGTGGAGATTCACAAGCATCTCGCATATGTGCCGGGCGATGTGAACCTTTGGCCGAACTTGACGGGCGGTGAGGTGATTGATCTTTTCGTAAAACTGCGAGGAAGTAACAATAAAAACAAACGGGAAGAATTGATCGAAAAATTCAACCTCGATCCCACTAAAAAATGCCGGACGTATTCCAAGGGGAATCGTCAAAAAGTCGCGTTAGTGGCTGCTTTTGCCTCCGATGCCGATCTTTATATTTTGGATGAGCCGACTTCCGGATTGGATCCGCTCATGGAGCAAGTTTTTCAGGAATATGTGATCGAGAAGAAAAACGAAGGAAAAAGCGTATTGCTTTCCAGCCATATCTTATCGGAAGTGGAAAAGTTATGTGACCGTGTCGGGATTATTCGGCAAGGAAAAATGATTGAATCGGGTACGTTAGGTGAATTACGGCATTTGACACGTGTCCATATGCTTGTGGAAACGAAACAACCGATGACCGATTTGAATGAATTAAAAGGTGTTCACGCCATAGAAGAAAAAGATCAAGCCGTCACCTTTCAGGTTGATGCCGAAGCGTTGGATAATGTTATCAAGCATGTCAGTCAATTTGGAATCGTGAAGTTGGAAAGTTCTCCGCCAACGTTGGAAGATTTATTTATGCGCCATTACGAACAAACAGATTCACCCGAGGTGGGAGGTGCATCCTGATGGTTTTTAAAAATACCGCTTCCCTTTTTAGATTTATGTTGAGGCGGGATCGCCTCCGTATGCCGTTGTGGTTAATCGGGATTACTTTCTTCACCTTGATCGTGCCGGTAGCTTTTACTGATTTGTATCCTTCCCAGGAAGAGAGAGATGGGATGGCTGAAACAATGGCTAATCCCGCGATGACCGCTATGGTAGGACCGGCGGATTTAGATAATTATACGATCGGCGTGATGACCGCTCATCAAATGTTGCTATTAACAGCCGTGGTCGTCGGGCTGATGAGCATATTGCTTGTGACTCGCCATACGCGTGCGGATGAAGAAGAGGGGCGGCTTGAAATGATTCGCTCTCTCCCGGTCGGACGTTTATCCAACTTAAACGCGACGTTACTGGCTCTGTGTGCCACATACGTTATTTTAGCCCTCATCACGGGTTTTGGTTTATATGCCTTAGGGATTGAAAACATGGGACTCGAAGGATCTTTACTGTATGGCACTACTTTAGGGGTTACCGGTATTTTCTTCGCAGGTGTGACGGCTCTTTTCGCCCAACTTTCTGAGAGTTCACGCGGGACGATTGGTGTTTCTATTGCCGTATTGCTCGTTGCTTACCTTGTTCGCGCGGTGGGTGATGTCGGCAATGAAACGTTATCATGGTTCTCGCCTTTAAATTGGGTGACTCGGACCGAGGTGTATGCGAACAACCAATGGGAGCCGCTTGCCTTGATGCTTGGTGTGGCGATCGTTTTGGGTATGCTGGCCAATTATTTAAACGCCATTCGTGATTTGGAAGCGGGCTTTTTTTCGGCAAGACCGGGGAAGAAAAATGCTTCAGCCTTTTTGCAAAGTCCGTTGGGGCTTGCTGTCAAACTGCAGCGTACCGGCATGATTGCGTGGGCAGTTGGCTTATTTGTAATGGGTGTTGCTTATGGGTCCGTGTTAGGGGACTTGGAAGCTTTTTTTGAAGGCAATGAAATGATGGAACAAATGCTTGTGGCCGGGGAAGGATATACGCTGACAGAGCAGTTTATTCCGACGTTAATGGTTGTTATGGCTTTACTCGCCACCGTGCCACCGGTCATGGCCATGTTGAAACTGTACGGCGAAGAGAAAAAGAACCGTGTTGAACATTTGCTTGGAAGGGCTGTCTCGCGCACAAAGCTAATGGGTAGTTATCTGATTATCGCGATCGTGAATGGGTTTGTCATGCTCTCTCTAACGGCTATAGGTCTTTGGGCAGCGGGCGATGTCGTTATGGAAGAAGGCCTTGATTTTGGCACGATCTATGGCGCAACATTGGTTTATTATCCGGCTGTGCTCGTGATCATCGGTCTTGCTGCTTTCTTCATAGGCGTGCTTCCAAAGCTGAGCAGTATCATTTGGCTTTATGTTCTGTACTCTTTTATTGTTCTTTATTTCGGTGAATTATTCGATTTGCCGGACTGGGTTGGGCAATTGTCCCCTTATGGGTATATCCCCGAGCTTCCGGTGGACGACATGGAATGGGCGCCGGTAAGTATTCTGGCTATTGTCGCGGTTATTTTGATGACTGCCGGATTTATCGGATATCGCCGTCGGGATATGGAAGGGTAATGTGAACGAAGCCTCGATTATGGTGAATCGGGGCTTTGCTATTTTTCTAGAATGATAAATGATACTGCCTATTTTGGCATAGGCAGTATATTATCCGGCTCAAGTATTTTCGTTAAACAAACGGCTTGAACATTTCCCTTTGAATATTACTCTCGCTGATGTTGAGGTCATTCTCGAGTATTTCTTTCATGTCTGCTGTAAACGAGCCGGGTCCGCACAAAAAGAATTCCGCTGCATCGTTCTTGGTCACTGCTTGTAGCAGTTCCCGGTTAATGTGGTCGTCTGTATCTGTATAGCGCACATGGGCTTGGAAATTATCGTATTGGTCATTGAGGACGTTCATTTCTTTAAGTAACGCGTGATTGTCTTCATTTTTGGCGGTATAAACAAAATCAATTTTTCGATCCGGATTTGCATCAAGTGCCCCTTTTGCCATGCTAATCAGTGGTGTTTGCCCAACGCCGGCGCCAAGGAGGACGAGGGGATGATCGGCATTTGTATCGACAGTGAATACACCGGCAGGGGCACTGATAGGGATTTGGTCCCCAACGTCTAGGTGATCGTGAAGAAAATTGGAAATCGCTCCGTCAGGATAGCCTGGTGCTGTCTCCCGTTTCACGGAAATGCGGAAATGATCTTTGCCCGGGGCATCGGATAAGCTATAATGGCGTAAATGGGTGTACGGATCATCAGGCAATAACACACGTAGCGTAATGTACTGGCCGGGTGAAAAAGTCGGCAATGCGTTGCCATCCTCGGGTTTGAAATAAAAAGAAGTGATCCCGTCACTTTCTTTGGTTATGGCGTCGACTACGAAAGGACGAAAACCATTCCAACCGCCGCGTTGATTTTTTGTTTCCTGGTATAACTTTTTTTCTGCTTCAATGAAAATGTCTGCCACAATTTCATAGGCTTGACCCCAAGCTTCCAGCAATTCATCACTCGCTGCGTCCCCGAGCTCTTCTTTCATAGCTTTGATTAGATAGTGACCAACAATTGGGTACTGTTCCGGCACGATTTGCAAAGCGACGTGTTTATGTGCAATTTTTTGAACCGTTGGGAGTAACGCTTCAAGGTTTTCAATGTTAACGGCTGCAGCGTAAAGCGTTTGCATAAGCGCTCTCGGTTGAGTTCCTTGCTTTTGGTTGCGATGGTTGAAAATGTTCAATAGTTCAGGATGGGCTTCAAACATTTGCTCGTAAAATCGTGTTGTGATGGCTTCGCCTTTTTCAGCCAGGACGGGGGCACTTGCTTTAATTTCGGTTACATGTTTTGAGGAAAGCATTGTGGTGGTCATAAAAAAGCACTCCCATTTTTAAGTAGTATTTGAAATACATCTTTATCGTAATGTAAAATATCTCTTAAAGCAATATTTTAAATACATCTTTAAATAAATGTTCACATTCTAAAGAGAGGGGGATCGGGATGCAGCTCACATCCTATACTGATTATTCATTGCGCGTACTGATTTACGTGGGAAGCCTTCCCGAGGGTGGACGTACGTCCATTAAAGAAATTGCCTCTGTTTACCAACTTTCAAGCAATCATTTGCAAAAAATTGTCCATGAATTGGGGAGGAAAAAATACATTGAAACCATTCGAGGGCGTAATGGGGGGATTCAGCTCGGAACGAATCCCGAAAACATCAATGTTGGGACATTGGTAAGAGAATTTGAAGACATGGCATTGGTGGATTGCTTTAATGAAAATCAACTTTGTGCCATCAGCCCGGTTTGCCGTCTTAAAAGCGTGTTACACAAAGCGAACGATGCTTTCTTACAAGTACTCGATGCGTACACGTTGGCGGATTTGTTAGTAAACAAGGATGATTTGGCAAGTATATTCAGAGCTCAGCTGAAAACATAAGTAAAAGCGCGGGTGCCTGAAACTAAAGAACGCCGCATCACTTTGATGCGGTCGTGGGTGTTATGTCAAAATTTTTTAAAATAAGTGCCGCAAAATGCACTTATCGTGTTATGATACTGACATTAAACACTTTCGGAGGTGATGAACATCAACTTGAATGTTAAGGAAAGAACCCTTGAAGTTAATGGCACACATATTCATGTTGTTGAACAGGGAGAAGGTCCGGCCGTTCTATTGCTGCATGGCTTTCCGGACTCCTGGTACTTATGGCGTCGTCAAATCCCGGCGTTGGCTGAAGCGGGCTACAGGGTGATCGCGCCGGATCAACGCGGGTTTGGTGAATCTGATAAACCGGTGGGAAAAAGCGCTTATCTCATGCCCGCTTTGGTCAATGACGTGTTAGCCATCCTTGATGAATTAGATGTGAAACAAACCCATATAGCGGCCCATGACTGGGGAGCGATCGTCGGGTGGATGCTCGCCGGTATGTACCCAAAAAGGGTTGAACGTTTAGCTGCATTATCCGTTGGCCATCCGACAAAATTCACTGAGTTTTCGATCAATCAACTGGAGAAATCATGGTATATTTTTTTATTTCAGTTTGAGGACGTAGCAGAAAAAATGTTAAAGAAAAATGATTGGGCTTTATATAAACAATGGACACGCCATCACGAAGAGACAATTAAGCAGATCAAAGCGTTATCACGACCCGGGGCTTTAACAGCCGGAATAAATTGGTACCGGGCAAACATGGCCCCGGAAACCTTGCCATCGTTGCCTTTGAAAGCACCTGATGTCAAGGTGCCGACACTGGGCATTTGGAGCGATGAGGATGCTTTTGTAACCGAGGAACAAATGAAACGTTCCGCTGAATACGTGACGGGACCTTGGCGTTATGAAAAAGTAGAGAATGCCAGTCACTGGCTACAACTGGATCAACCGGAAACGGTAAATGAACTTCTGATAGATTTTTTCGACAACAGATAAGCGGAGGGAAAATGAGTGAAGAAGATGGGTTGGTTGCCGATATTAACACTGTTGATAGCAGGGTGTGCGCAAGAAGCTGAGTCAGAGGAAACGTTTTACAAAGAAGAGAGCACAGAAGATTGGCAGGTGGAGATTGAAGATGTAGGCGAAGAAGAAGAGCGTAGATTGACCGTCACATACATTGGTGACGATGACATCGAGCGCTTACAGGTCGAGTATGAAGGGTTTAGGATTCGTCCAAATTCTGAAGAAGACACTTCAGCAACCATCCGCGACCTATCTGAACGACCAAGTTATGAAGTTATCATTCATTGGCGCGATGAAGAGAACGAACGCTATGAGGAGTCAGTGACTTTAGACATCGATGAAGAATAAATGGATTAAGGCTGCTCACTTTTTTTGAGCAGTCCTTATCATGTGCAATGGGAGAAAGTTCGATGACTGGAAAATGCGCCGGACTTCTTGCATAATGTATGGAAAGTATTGCAAAGGGAGTTGACTTCATTTGACGACACTTGGACTCATTAGGCACGGGATAACCGATTGGAACGAGAACGGAAGAGCACAGGGAATTACGGATATTCCTCTTAATATGACGGGAAAAGAACAAGCCGCCGCGGTCGCCAATAGGCTAGCATTGGAAGAAAAATGGGATATGATCGTTGCCAGTGATTTGTCTCGAGCCAAGGAAACGGCGGAAATCATCGCCGCTAAATTAAAACTGCCGGTTGCGAATGACACGCGAATACGGGAAATGAATTGCGGAGAGATTGAAGGCACCACTGAAGAAGAAAGGGTACAAAAATGGGGAGAACATTGGCGGCAGTTAGACTTAGGAATCGAAACGGCGGAAGAGTTGTCGCGGCGAGGCTATGAATTTTTGGAGGAGACTGTGGCCGCAAACGAGAATAAGCGGGTATTGATCGTCAGCCACGGCGGACTAATCAGCCACACCATCCGGCGGTTGTTACCGGAAAAACTTCCATTCACACGTCTCGAAAACACATCGGTAACCAATCTTAGAAAGTTGGAAAACAACTGGGATTGTACATTGTATAATTGCACGAAACATTTGGGGGTATAAATAACGAACTTACGCTTGTGCTTATTGACATTGACGCAAATAATCCTCTAAAGTCAGGTATTTTTCTTCTGGTAACGTAGTTTTTTTGGTATCGTCAATTCACCTTTTGATTTTGGGGTCAAGTGATCAATCGTGTCACCATAATTACTACAGTTAAAAGCACATAAAATGATTCTCTGTAAAAATAAATTGGTAAAGTTCTGTTCTATGATACAATTGATGAATCAAGTTTACATGGACGATCCCGGTAACCCTTTCAATGACCAACTGTTTTGTTTTTATTGTAGTAATGTCATATTGCAAACTCTGTTATTTGACAAGTTAGGGCGTTAGTCTAGCTTTTTTTGGTCATCGCACTGGGATTAGATACCCTTGGATCAGTTTTTTGTCTTTGTTCGGTCGCTAAAGGTGCGGTTAGATACCCCCTGACTTAGATTTCCCCCTCTGTTCGGGTTCTAATCGAACGATTAGCGACCCTTGAGCCGGTTATTCTCCTCTGTTCGGGTTTTAAAAAGTCTGGATGGGATACCCTTTTTAATTCTCGCTAAGCGAGATCTAACTACCAAGCGTAGTCCAATTATATTAGAAAGGCTCGCGGATGACGACCAAGTTCCCCATATGTCGTTTTCTCCGATGCCACATTGCGAAAATGTGCGCACGGTTGCCTGTAACGTAACAAGCCATGTTAAATGTCAAAGGGGTCGGAAAACGACATCGAACCGGATAAATGCTCGAGGATTACATCTGCCAAAACTCAAGGGAATCATAGTTCAGAAAAACGATTCTCTCCCCATTCGTCTTCCAACATGCTCATTTCCCACAGACTCCAATAGTCGTCGCCCATCTTCCGTAGGTCTCTGAGCAAACCATCCCTTTTAAAACCCACTTTCTCATAGCAGGCAATCGCTGGTTCATTAAAAGAAAAGACACCGAGGCTGACTCTATGAAGTTTCATATCATCAAACGCAATCGCGAGGATATCGCGCATCATGCGCTCTCCAATTCCTTTGCCTCTGGCACTCGGTTCACCGACAAGCACTTTGCCGACCCTTGCCGAACGGTTTGCTCTGTCGATTCTTCCCAATGAAATATGCCCGATCACTTCTCCCGTTTCTTGTTCCGCGACGCTATAAATGTAGCGGTCAGGCTCTTCCATATAACGTTCGAGTTGTTTTTCATTCAAAGGATAAGTGAAGATAGGACCACCCCATTGCAAGAGAAATTCGGGCGAATCGATCCATTCGATTAGTTTGTGCATGTGAGATTGTTGAAACACTTGTAAAGTAATCATAGTTAAACGCCTCTATTCATTAGTATTATAACCGGAGTATTCTTGGGTTGCCCGCTCAATCCTATCAAAATAAAAAAGCCCACGTATTTAGCGTAGACTTGTAAGTCATAAAATTTAGCGAGTAGAATAGGAATTTTTTTGCTTTTGGATAATCTCGTTCATCAATCGATCAGTTTCCTGTCGCTCTGTTTCTGTATCCTGAGATTCAGCGTAGACGCCTTGATGTTTACGGTCAATAATGTTTGCAAGTTCGCCGACGGTCATATTCGATTCATGACATCGCTCGCTTTTATATGAAGTCATTTTAACGCTCTCCTTTCCTTAAGTATACATCAATTAATTTGTTGGAAGCAACGTCATCAAAATAAATCCTGTTCTTAGAGATCATTTTTGCGCCAAAACGACGGTAGTGACGAATAAGGGTATTAACGTGTTTAATGTGAATGGCAACAAATCCATCAAAACCTTGATGAAAGCTTTTCATGCATATTGTCGACAATATAGATGGTGTTATCATTAATTCCGATTGGTCGCCAATATTAAAAGGGGATGACTCTAAATAATGAATAAGAAGAAAATTTTCGCGATACTCGTAAGAAATTAATGCTTGTATAGCATCGCTTCCTATAATTGTAAGTTTATCCACTTCTCTTTTAGTATGAACGTATTCCTTTCTCAAATAAAATAACCAATAATCGGCATTTTTAGAAACCTCAATATATGTAACGGGGGATACTTTGCCTACATACGTTTCTTTTCCGTCTTTGGTGTGAACATTCACCTGTATTTTGGTCCTCCATTTTCCGTCATCATTATTTATATCGGCCAGGGGTGGCGATTATGAAGACATGTAGGTTATTGTCACTGAATAATGAGCAATTCCCGAACGATTACATGCATATATCTTGCGAACATTCGACTTTTACATTGACATTTTTATTTATAGATACTACGATAAAAAAAGAGATGAACAACTGACAAATCAAATCCTCATATAAATTCGAGAATATGGCTCGAACGTTTCTACTTGGTCGCCGTAAACGGCTGGTCTATGAGGGAGCTTTAGATGTGCGCAGAATTAGCCCACTGTGACTTCAGGCTTCCTCCTGGACAGTGGGTAATTTTTATTGAAAGCGGAGGTTGAATGATGGCTGTTGAGGTTGGCGTTATTATGGGCAGCACGTCTGATGAAGCGACGATGGCCCATGCTTGCCGGATTTTAGAAGAATTTGAAGTCCCTTTTGAAAAAAGAATTGTATCGGCACATCGTACGCCTGATACGATGTTTGCATATGCGGAAGAAGCACGCGAGCGTGGATTGAAAGTGATTATCGCGGGAGCCGGCGGCGCTGCTCATCTTCCGGGGATGGTTGCGGCGAAGACGACCCTTCCGGTGATCGGCGTGCCGATCCAATCGAAAGCGTTGAGTGGTTGGGATTCGCTGCTTTCGATCGTTCAGATGCCGAAAGGCGTGCCGGTGGCCACCGTCGCGATCGGGGAAGCCGGAGCGGAAAATGCAGGACTGCTTGCCGTACAACAACTATCGGCGTTTGATCAAGCTTTGGCACAAAAATTACAAGTGCGCAGGGATAACAAAGCGAATGAGGTATTGGCGCAAGGGGGAGGAGAAGAGTCATGATTACGCCCGGGAAAACGATTGGCATCCTCGGCGGCGGCCAGCTCGGGCGGATGATGGCGCTGGAAGCAAAGGCGATGGGGTATCGCATCGCCGTTCTTGAACCGGAGCCGGATTCTCCGACCGCGCAAGTAGCGGATGAAGAGATCGTCGCCCCTTATGATGATGCCACAGCCATCCGAAAGCTGGCAGCGATCAGCGATGTCGTTACCTTTGAATTCGAAAATGTCGATGCGACGACGGCCGCCATTTTATCGGAAGAACAAAAGTTGCCGCAAGGGGTCGATCTCTTGCGCATATGCCAACACCGTCTGCGTGAAAAAGAAGCGCTCACCTCGGCAGGCCTTAACGTCGCCCCTTATGCGGAAGTCACATCAGAGGAAGATTTAAGGCAAGGCATTGAAAAGCTGGGAACCCCTTCGGTGCTTAAAACGTGCCGTGGTGGCTATGATGGCAAAGGGCAAGTGGTGATCAAAGATAAAGACGAAGTTTCCGCCGCTTTTCGGCAATTAAAAGATACAGGGGATCTTGTGTTGGAGCAATGGGTGGCTTTTGCCAAAGAAATCTCCGTCATCGTGACGAGAACAAAAGCGGGTGAGATTGTTACGTTTCCGGTGGCCGAAAACGACCACGAAGACAATATTTTAAAGCGAACGGTTGTCCCTGCCCAAGTGGGTGAAAAAGCCGAACAATCCGCACGGGGAATGGCTGAAACATTCGCGGAAAATATAGCTCTCGTAGGAACGCTGGCAATGGAAATGTTTTATCTCGAAGATGGAAGCCTATACGTCAATGAGCTTGCGCCGCGGCCCCATAATTCGGGCCATTACTCGATTGATGCTTGCAATGTGTCGCAATTTCACTTGCATATACGTGCCATCTGCGGGTGGCCGCTAATCAAACCGGAGTCAACTACGCCGGTGGTGATGGACAATGTTCTTGGTGAACATGTCGAAAAAGCTATAGAAATTATCCCGGCGTATCGAAATGCATTTCTTCATCTATATGGGAAAGAAGAAGCTCGCCCGGGCCGGAAAATGGGCCATGTGAATATTACCGGAAAGACGAGAGAAGAAACATTGATTGAAAGTGAAAAATTGGCAATCCGATCTTAAAAGCAGAGGAGACCGACGATGATTGATCGTTATACGCGCCCGGAAATGGGGCAGGTTTGGACGGAAGAAAACCGATTTCAAGCATGGCTGGATGTGGAAATCGCAGCCTGTGAAGCTTGGGCGGAACAAGGGGTTATTCCGAACGAAGACGTTGTGAAAATCAGGGAAAATGCAGGGTTTGATATTGAACGCATCCTTGAAATCGAAGCAACCACCCGCCATGATGTCGTCGCGTTTACGCGTGCCGTATCCGAGACGCTCGGAGAAGAACGAAAATGGGTGCATTACGGATTAACGTCTACGGATGTTGTCGATACCGCCCAGTCTTACTTGTTAAAACAAGCCAATGACATCCTTCGTAATGACTTGCACCGCTTTAAAGACGTTCTGGCTCGCAAGGCAAATGAGCATCGCTATACATTGATGATGGGCAGAACCCATGGCGTGCACGCAGAACCGACAACATTCGGTGTCAAGCTCGCTCTTTGGTATGCAGAAGTGAAGCGGCAGATCGAACGTTTTGAAGCGGCCGCCGAAGGCGTCCGCGTCGGGAAAATGTCGGGAGCAGTCGGTACGTTCGCGAACATCCCCCCTGAAATTGAGGCGTCCGTTTGCGAGCGTCTAGGGCTTGCGCCGGCACCGATTTCAACACAAACGTTGCAACGCGACCGCCACGCCCACTACATCTCCACGCTCGCGCTTATCGCGACGTCGATTGAAAAAATGGCTGTTGAGATTCGAAACTTGCAAAAAACGGAAAGCCGGGAAGTTGAAGAAGCATTCGGCAAGGGGCAAAAGGGGTCATCCGCGATGCCTCACAAACGTAACCCAGTCGGTTCGGAAAATATGACCGGCTTATCCCGCGTCATTCGCGGGCATGTACAAACCGCATTTGAAAATGTTCCCCTTTGGCATGAACGGGATATTTCCCATTCGTCTGCCGAACGGATAATATTCCCTGACAGCACGATTTTACTCAATTATATGCTGAACCGTTTTACGACCATCATCGATCAACTCACCGTCTACCCTGAGAATATGAAGGAAAATATAAACAAAACCTTTGGCCTTGTCCATTCGCAACAAGTTTTGCTTGCGCTCATCGATCGCGGCATGACGAGGGAAGAAGCCTATGACCTCGTGCAGCCGAAAGCGATGGAAGCATGGGAGACGAAAGTTTCGTTTCGAACACTTGTGGAACAAGAGGAAAATATAAGGAAAGTGCTTGATAAAGAAACCCTTGATGATTGTTTCGATGAACGGCACCATTTGAAAAACGTTGATGTATTATTTTCCAGAGTTGGCCTTTGAAAGGATGTCTATATGACACTTTTATATGAAGGAAAAGCAAAGCAACTGTTTACGACTGACGACGACAACGTTCTGCGGCTTATGTATAAAAATGACGCGACGGCGTTTAACGGCGAGAAGCATGATGTTCTGGATGGGAAAGGGCAGCTGAACAACGCGATTTCCGCGCTGTTTTTTGATGTGCTGGAGACAGAAGGCGTGCGGACGCATTTTATAAAAAAAATCAGCGACACAGAGCAACTCGTGCGTCCGACGGAAATCATTCCGCTTGAGGTTGTTGTGCGCAACATTACCGCTGGCAGTTTGGCACGGCGGCTCGGGTGGGAGGAAGGCAAAACGCTTTCCGAACCGATTGTGGAATGGTACTACAAAGACGATGCTCTCGGAGACCCGCTCGTGAACGATGACCATATTGCCGCTTTGGGCATAGCCAAGGAAGAGGAACTGGAAGAAATGCGCAAGCGGGCGTTGCATGTCAACAACATTTTGCTTGAGCTTTGCCGGAAGGCGAATCTTTTGCTCGTTGATTTTAAATTGGAATTTGGTTTGCAAGAAGACGGCACGTTACTGCTTGCCGATGAAGTTTCGCCGGATACGTGCCGGTTCTGGGATGCGCAAACGAAAGAGAAGATGGATAAAGATCTTTATCGCTATGGTCTCGGTTCACTGCAAGCCGGTTATGAAAACATTCTCTCCCGTATAGGAGGCGTCGTTCATGATTAACGTTCATGTGTACATTACATTAAAAGAAGGTGTGCTCGACCCGCAAGGGCAAGCCGTGCAGCGTTCATTGGCCGCGCTTGGCTATGAAGAGGTCGACACGGTGAATGTCGGTAAATGGTTAAAATTAGAAATTGTGGATGGCCCGGATGTGGAAACGCGTGTTGAACAGATGTGTGAACAGTTGCTAGCCAATCCGGTGATTGAAAACTATACGTATACGCTCGAACGGGAGGAAAAGGTATGAAAGCAGCGGTCATTGTTTTTCCCGGATCGAACTGTGATAGGGATATGTATCATGCGCTGACGGATTTTACCGACGCGGAAACCGTTGATCTTGTCCCCCATACTTCAGAGACTGTTGAAGCCTATGATGCTATTTTCCTGCCGGGCGGATTTTCTTATGGGGATTATTTGCGCTCCGGGGCGATTGCCCGTTTTGCGCCGGTGATGCAAAGTGTAATCGCCGAAGCTGAAAAAGGAAAGCCGATTCTTGGCGTCTGCAATGGCTTTCAAATTTTATTGGAAGCGGATTTGCTGCCCGGAGCCATGAAAAGAAATAAGCATTTGAAGTACATGTGCCGAACGGTTGATGTGAACGTTGAAAATGCCGATACCTGTTTTACACGCGCGTATGAGCAAGGCGAACGTTTGCGGATGCCCATTGCCCATGGCGAAGGAAACTATGAATGTGATGAAGCGACCTATGAAGCATTGAAAGCGAACAACCGTATTGCGTTCACCTATGCATCCGATGTGAACGGGTCGATCGGGAACATCGCGGGGATTACAAATGAGGCAGGCAATGTGCTCGGAATGATGCCCCATCCGGAGCGTGCGATGGAGAAGCTCCTTGGAAGTGAGGATGGACGCCGCTTGTTTACGAGCGTGTATCGCCATTGGAGGGACGCACATGCCGTTACGACTTGAACCAACAGCTGAAGATATACACGCCAAGCGTTTATACGCGGACATGGGGGTGAAAGACCACGAATATGACCGAATTGTTTCCCTCTTGGGCAGAAAACCAAACTTTACGGAAATCGGGATGTTTTCGGTGTTGTGGTCGGAACATTGCAGCTATAAACATTCTAAGCCTTTGCTGAAACAATTCCCGTCCTCCGGTTCCCATGTGCTCGAAGGCCCTGGCGAAGGAGCCGGTGTTGTGGACATTGGCGACGGGCAAGCGGTGGTTTTTAAAGTGGAAAGCCATAACCATCCATCGGCGGTTGAACCGTACCAAGGGGCTGCAACCGGTGTTGGCGGGATCTTGCGCGATGTCTTTTCCATGGGCGCGCGCCCGGTGGCTTTGTTGAATTCATTGCGCTTTGGTCCGCTTACAACACCGCGTACGCGCTATTTGTTCGAGGAAGTGGTAGCCGGCATTTCCGGGTATGGCAATTGTGTCGGTGTGCCTACGGTCGGAGGCGAAATACAGTTCGATGAGACGTATGACGGCAATCCTCTTGTCAATGCCATGTGCGTCGGATTGATCGATCAGAATCATTTACAAAAAGGGATTGCTGCCGGTGCCGGCAATACCGTCATGTATGTGGGCGCTTCTACCGGACGCGATGGCATTCACGGTGCCACGTTCGCTTCCGAAGAATTGAGTGAAGCATCTGCGGATAAACGACCTTCCGTGCAAGTGGGTGATCCGTTTACGGAAAAACGGGTGATGGAAGCGTGTTTGGAAATTACCCAATCGGACGCCCTCGTCGGCATTCAGGATATGGGCGCTGCCGGACTTACATCCTCAGCGGCGGAAATGGCGAGTAAAGCCGGTACGGGGGTCGATATGAACTTGGATCTCGTCCCTCAACGGGAGACGGGCATGACTCCGTACGAAATGATGCTTTCCGAATCGCAAGAGCGTATGCTTATCGTTGCGGAAAAAGGACGGGAAGCTGAAATAGAATCCATTTGTAAAAAATGGGATCTTGAAGTTGCAGCGATCGGCACCGTGAAAGAAGAAATGCAACTCACGTTAACGTTTCAAGGAGAGACGGTGGCTGACGTTCCGGTCACAGCTCTTACGGATGAAGCGCCTGTTTACGACGATATGCCGTCGACAGAACCGAAAGCCTTTCGGGAACATCAACAGTCACCTGTTTGGCAACCGCCGGTCACTGATCATAACGAGACATTGATCCAATTGCTTTCGCAACCGACGATCGCGAGCAAAGAATGGGTGTATGACCAGTACGACCATATGGTACAAACGAACACGGCCGTCATGCCTGGTTCGGACGCAGCCGTATTGCGGGTACGCGGGACGGAGAAGGCGCTTGCTATGTCTATGGACGGCAATAGCCGCTACATTGCCCTCGACCCTTACACAGGCGGGAAAATTGCCGTCGCCGAAGCCGCGCGCAACATTATTTGTTCCGGGGCGCAACCGCTCGCGCTTACCGATTGCCTCAACTACGGAAGCCCGGAACAACCGAATATATATTGGCAATTGGAGCAGTCAACCGCCGGTATGAGTGAAGCGTGCACCACATTTGGCACCCCGGTCGTGAGCGGGAACGTTTCGCTCTACAATGAAACGAACGGAGAAGCCATTTATCCAACGCCGGTCGTTGGGATGGTCGGACTTGTAGAAAACCTCAATCATATAACGACGCAGCATTTTAAAGCGGCCGGCGATTATATTTATGTCATCGGCGATGCAGAGCCGGCATGGGGCGGAAGTGAACGCCAACACCTTGAAGATGGCCGATTCAGCGGTCAAGTGCCACGCTTGGATCTTGACCTGGAACTTAAGCGACAGCGCCAAGTGTTGGAAGCAATACGCGCCGGGTGGATCACCTCCGCTCATGACCTTGCCGAGGGCGGGCTGGCGGTTGCAATTGCTGAATGTGTGATGGAAACGGAATTGGGCGCGGAGCTGACGATGGCCGACGATGCCTCCGATCTTTTCGCCGAAACGCAATCGCGGTATGTCATCAGCGTTGCGCCGGAATATGCCGAGAAATTAGAACAGGCAATTCCCGCCGCCAAACGCTACGGCACCGTGACAAAAGAAAAAGCGCTGCGGATAAAGACGGAAGCAGCAGTTACGTTGATCGATCAACCGACGGATCATTTGAATCACGTATGGAAGGGAGCGATTCCGTGTTTCCTGAAGTCAAAGGCATAAATGAAGAATGCGGATTATTTGCGATTTGGGGACATTCGGAAGCGGCGCAACTGACGTATTACGGCCTGCACAGTTTGCAGCATCGCGGGCAGGAAGGGGCCGGCATTGTTACGAGTGACGGAGAGGAACTTCACGTTCATAAAAACACGGGCCTATTGACCGAAGCCTTTCAAGCAGGTGATTTGGATCGTTTGCCGGGTCGCCAGGCACTGGGACACGTACGTTATGCGACTGCGGGCAATGGTGGTTACGAGAATGTTCAACCGCTTCATTTTAAATCCGAAGATGGAAGTCTCGCTATGGCCCATAACGGCAACCTCGTCAATTATCAAGAATTAAAAAGTGAGCTCGAGCGGAGCGGAAGCATTTTTCAAACGACGACCGATACGGAAATTTTGGCTCACCTGATGAAGCGCCACCGTTCCGATGAACTCCGAAACCAACTCAAAGGGGCGTTGCCACAGTTGATCGGCGCTTATTCGTTTGCCGTGATGACCGAAGAGGAGCTCATTGTTTCGCTTGATCCTCACGGGTTGCGTCCATTATCGCTCGGGCAGTTGGGAGACGCGTACGTGGTCGCGTCAGAGACTTGCGCGTTTGATCTTATTGGGGCCGAATATGTTCGTGATGTCGAACCGGGCGAAATGATCGTTTTTAACTGTGACGGTATGTTCTCCGAACGATTTACGGAGGCAAGAGAACGAGCCCTTTGCAGCATGGAATACGTGTATCTTGCCAGACCCGATTCCAACCTTGAACAAATTAACGTGCATACAGCAAGAAAACAACTGGGCAAACAACTTGCCCGTGAAGCGGATGTCGATGCCGATGTAGTCACCGGTGTGCCGGACTCTTCGATATCAGCCGCGATCGGTTTCGCCGAGCAAACAAACATCCCTTATGAACTCGGCTTAATAAAAAATCGCTACGTCGGCCGCACCTTTATTCAACCGTCGCAAGCGTTGCGGGAACAAGGCGTGAAAATGAAGCTTTCCGCCGTGCGCGGCGTTGTGGAAGGAAAACGGGTCGTGATGGTTGATGATTCCATCGTGCGCGGGACGACGAGCCAACGAATCGTGAAGTTGTTGAAAGACGCAGGCGCAAAGGAAGTGCACGTTCGCATTAGCGCTCCGCCAATTATACGTCCTTGTTTTTATGGCATAGATACGTCAACAACCGATGAATTAATTGCTGCTAACTACACGATAGAGGAAATGCGCGAGAAAATGGGCGCGGATTCCTTGCGCTTCCTATCGATCGACGGCTTGAAGACGGGCATTGGCCGAGATGCTTCGCAGCCCAATTGCGGCCAGTGCCTCGGTTGCTATACAGGTGAGTATCCAACGGCGATCCCAAATGGAGAAAAAGAACTTGTCGGATTGGGAAAAAGATAGGGGGGAAAACGACGTGTGTGATGCATATAAAGAAGCAGGCGTAGATGTGGAGGCCGGTTACGAAGCCGTCTCCCGCATGAAAAAACACGTGGACCGGACGAAGCGCCCCGGCGTTCTTGGTGCGCTTGGCGGTTTTGGCGGCACGTTTGACCTTTCCTCTCTCGATTATAAACAGCCGGTGCTCGTTTCCGGGACCGATGGCGTCGGAACGAAATTGCTGCTTGCCATTGCTGCCGATCAACACGATACGATCGGCGAAGATGCTGTCGCCATGTGTGTCAATGACATCCTCGTTCAAGGTGCGGAACCGCTTTATTTTCTTGATTATATCGCTGCCGGCAAGACCGACCCCGCGCGTATGGAATCAATCGTCAAGGGCATTAGCAATGGCTGCCAATTGGCAGGGTGCGCGTTGATCGGCGGGGAAACGGCGGAAATGCCGGGCATGTATGGCGAAGAGGACTATGACGTGGCCGGCTTTGTCGTCGGAGCCGTTGAGAAGGAAGCGCTCATTACGGGGGATGAAGTGCGGGCGGGAGATCGCTTGCTCGGATTGCCATCTTCAGGGGTGCACAGCAACGGGTTTTCCCTCGTTCGGAAAATCATTAACGATCAAGGATTGGATTTGGAAAAAACATACGCGACCATGGAGATGCCCCTCGGATCAACGTTATTGGCGCCGACGAGGATTTATGCGCGGGAAATACGAGAATTGCTTTCGGAAGTCCAGGTCAACGGAATGGCGCATATTACCGGCGGTGGTCTTTTGGAGAACGTTCCGAGAATGTTGCCGAATGGGCTTGGCGCGCACATTGTTCCCGCCTGTTGGGAAAAGGCGTCCATTTTTCCTTTTTTACAGCGGGAAGGGCAATTGAGTAATCGGGACATGTACGGGACCTTCAACATGGGCATTGGCTATGTCATCGCGGTCAGGCCGGAACGGGAACAGGAAGCGCTTGAGGTTCTCGGCAATGCGTACGCGATCGGGACGGTCAATCGGACCGGAACATTGAGCCTTGAAGGGGTGTCGGTATGAGGATCGCCCTATTTGCCTCGGGGACGGGAAGCAACGTGGAATCCATTCTGGAAGCGATCCGGGAAGGGAAAATCGATGTAGTCCCTGCGTTCGTGTTTAGCGACCGTCCGGACGCGTCCGTGTTGGAAAAAGCGAAGCGTTATGAAGTGCCTGCACATACGTTTCAGCCCCGGGATTTTGAAAGCAAGCAGCAATACGAAGAATCATTGCTGCAACTTCTGGAAAATTACGGTGTGCAATGGGTTATTTTAGCCGGCTACATGCGCTTGTTGGGAGCAACGATCGTCGAGCCTTACGCCCATCAAATCGTGAATATTCACCCGTCCCTGTTGCCGGCGTATCCGGGACTCGATGCGGTCGGACAAGCATTGGATGCCGGCGCGGATGAAACAGGCGTAACAATTCATTACGTAGATGCCGGCATGGACACGGGCACGGTCATCCGGCAGAAAGCCGTGCCAATCACAGCGGATGATACGAAAGATTCATTGGGAGAAAAAATCCAACAGGTCGAACATCAATTATATCCGGAAACGCTGCAACAATTGTTCAGGAAGGGGTATTAAGCGTGAAACGACGGGCTTTAATAAGCGTCAGTGATAAAAGTGGAATATCCGACTTTGCAAAAGCATTGCAAGATGCGGATTTTGAGATTATTTCGACGGGAGGGACACAACGCGCACTGGAAGAGGCAGGCGTGCCGGTCACCGGAATTTCCGAAGTGACGAACTTCCCGGAAATTTTAGACGGACGGGTGAAGACGTTGCATCCGGCGATTCATGGGGGCCTGCTGGCAGACCGGGAAAAGGAAGCACATTGGGAAGCATTGCAAGCACAAGCGATTGATCCGATTGATCTCGTCGTCGTGAATCTTTATCCCTTTAAAGAAACGATCAGTAAAAAAGGCGTGGAAGACGCGGATGCGATTGAAAATATTGATATCGGCGGTCCGGCCATGTTGCGGGCGGCCGCAAAAAACCATGCACACGTAGCGGTCGTGACGGATCCTGGCGACTACAAACGGGTGTTGGAAGAAGCCCGTGGCAGCGGCATCCGTTTTGATACCCGCAGGCATTTGGCGGCGAAAGCCTTCCGGCATACCGCGGCCTATGATGCATTAGTCGCTGATTATATGACGGAAGAAGCGTTTCCGGAAACGATGACGCTCACGTACGAGAAAAAACAAGCGTTGCGTTACGGGGAAAATCCCCATCAAGGCGCTTCGTTTTATGAGCATCCGTTGCCGGCGGTTTCATCGATGGCAGCTGCCGAGCAGTTGCATGGAAAAGAACTTTCTTACAACAATATCAATGATGTGAATGCCGCGTTCGCCCTTATTTCCGAATTTAGCGACACGAAGGCAGCAGTCGCTGTCAAGCATACGAACCCGTGCGGGGTAGGCATTGCCGATAAGCTGCCGGCCGCTTTTGAAGAGGCTTATGCCGCCGACCCTGTTTCCATTTTCGGCGGGATTGTCGCGGTCAATGACACGGTGGATGCCGATACAGCAGAGCAGTTGGCGAACATATTTCTGGAAGTCGTGATTGCGCCGGATTTTAGCGATGAGGCGCTTGCAATCTTGCAAAAAAAGAAAAACATTCGCTTGTTGAAAGTTGACATGGACGGAGACCGGAAGGGCTCCTACGCACTGACGTCGGTGAGTGGCGGGATGCTCGTGCAAGATGCAGATGTGAAAGGGCTTGTGGATGCAGATGTAAACGTGGCGACGAAACGAGAACCTACATCCGCAGAATGGCGCAGCCTGGGTTTTGCGTGGCGTGTTGTTAAACACGTGAAATCAAATGCCATTGTGTTAACGAAAGGCAATCGGACGGTCGGTGTGGGAGCAGGACAGATGAATCGGGTAGGCGCCGCTGAAATTGCGATTGCGCAAGCCGGATCCGAAGCGCAAGGAAGCGCGCTTGCTTCCGATGCATTTTTTCCCATGAAAGATACGGTGGAAGCCGCGGTGAAAGCAGGCGTAACGGCGGTTATTCAACCCGGCGGCTCCAAACGGGATCAAGAATCGATCGATGTCGCCGATGAAGCCGGGATCACGATGGTGTTTACGGGGATGCGGCACTTCAGACACGCTTGAGGGGGACGAAAAGATGAACGTTTTAGTCGTTGGCAGCGGTGGCCGCGAGCATGTGCTTGCTTGGAAATTGAGCGCCAGTCCAAATGTGGATCGCGTTTATGCAGCGCCTGGAAATCCCGGGATGGATCATGTGGCTGAGCGGCTGCCCATAGATGCCACAGATGGAGAAGCCTTGGCGGAAGCTGCGAAAAAACACGAGGTGAAACTAACCGTCATCGGCCCGGAAGCAGCGTTGCTTGCAGGCGTTGCCGATGTTTTCGAACGGGAAGGATTAAACGTATTCGGACCAAAAAAAGATGCCGCCCGCATCGAAGGGAGCAAATCCTTCGCAAAAGATATAATGAAAAGGTACGGCATCCCTACGGCAGGATATGCGGTATTTGACAATTATGAAGAGGCATGTGCCCATGTGAAAGACAAAGGGGCGCCGATCGTTGTCAAAGCGGATGGCTTGGCTGCCGGAAAAGGGGTGACGGTCGCCATGACGATGCAGGAAGCATATGCTGCGTTGGCAGATGTTTTATCGGACGATGCTTTCGGGTCCGGTGCAAAAGTTGTGCTCGAGGAATATTTGCAGGGCGAAGAGATTTCTTTGATGGCGCTCGTAAACGGAGATACGGTCGTACCGCTTGCGGAATCCCAGGATCACAAACGTGTTTATGATAATGACCGGGGACCGAATACCGGTGGGATGGGCGCTTATTCCCCTGTTTCTCACATCGGAGCGGACATGGTTGCAGAGGCCGTTGATTCGATTCTTCAGCCGGCGGCAGCGGCGATGGTGACGGAAGGCTCTCCGTTTACAGGCGTATTGTATGCCGGATTAATGGTAACCGAAGATGGGCCGAAAGTGATTGAATTTAACGCCCGTTTCGGCGATCCGGAAGCGCAAGTGATCTTGCCGCGTCTCGATAATGACCTGGCCGAAGTACTTCTGGACGTGCTCGACGGCCGCGTGCCCAATCTTTCATGGAAACCGCAAGTGTTGGTCGGGGTAGTAGGGGCAGCAGGGGGTTATCCCGGACCTTACCAAAAAGGATTGGAAGTGCCGAGCAACCTCTCGTTTGACCCGGAAGATAGCCTGATGTTTTACGCCGGGGTTGACGGAAAAGCACAAGAGATGCGAAGCAGCGGTGGCCGGGTATTTTTACTGGCCTCATACGGAGACACGGTCGAGAAAGCACAGAAGCGAGCGTATAACCAGATGAAGAAGTTGAATCTTGAAGGCTATCATTACCGTGAAGATATTGGCAATCGTGGGATTGAAAAAGACTAATGTACTTTAGTAATAACAAAATAGCAAATTTAGAGACCGCATTTTCTATGGAGAATGCGGTTATTTGTCCATTGGCGAAGGCTTTTCGCCATAAAACTTGGTGAAGTTTTACTAACCACGGAGGCTTCCGTGGAGATGCGCAGGGCGGAGCCCCCGCGGGAAAAAGCGAACGTCGTTTTTCGAGGAGGCACGCTTTTTCCGGAGCGGTTGCCATGATCAAAAGTCCATTTCGTTTTGGGAATAATTTTCTTCCAAACTCAATGCTGCAATCGTTCATTTATTTCTTTTTTTTCACGGAGCAACTGTTGGAATTCTGCTTCTAACGCATCCGTTGGTGTGATGCTAAGGCGGCTTAGTACGTCGGAAATTCTGGTTTCTACTTTAAGCAATTCGTCTTGCAGTGGGTCGTGATTATTTTGAGGCGTTGTTTGCATATAATCATTATAGGAGCCGTCAAACGTATGGATAGTCGTGTTGCTTATTGCGAAAATCCTCGTTGCCACGTTCTGCAAGAAATGCCGGTCGTGAGATACGAAAATGACGGTTCCCGAATAGTCGACGAGTAAGGATTCGAGCGCTTCCACGGCCTCGATGTCCAAATAATTGGTAGGTTCGTCAAGGATCAATGTGTTTGCATGACTTACAAATATCTTGGCGAAAGCTACTTTTACCCGCTCACCGCCGCTCAGGACATTGACCGGTTTAAAGACATCGTTCTGAAAAAAGCTCAGGCGGGCCAATACCGTGCGGATTAACGTTTCATCATGAGACGAGGTGGAACGTACGTTATCCAGTATGGAAGTGTCCGTTTCCAATACATCCAGCGTTTGGCTAAAATACCCAAACGACACAGATGGCGAGACTTGAATGGTAGGATGCCCATCCATCATCATTCGGAGGAATGTGGTTTTACCGCTGCCGTTTGGGCCAATAACGGCAATTTTATCGGCCCCGATTACGGAGAAATTGAACACTTCCCATAAAAGGCGATTGCCCACGGTTCCGGGAACTTGTTCACCGTGTATGATCGTCCGATTACGAAGAGATTCTTCGTGGGTGACTTGCATCTTGATGGGAGGAAGCTCTTTGATTTTCTCCACTTTATCAAGTTGGTCAATCCGTGATTGAATGGATGATACGCCTTGGTTTAATTTCTTTTGTTTTTTGGCAAAATAGGGTTTTGCGCCTGTGATTTTGGCCTCTGATTTCGAGACGTTCTTCGGTTTTTTAGTGGCACGCTGGGCTTTTTGTTCTTTTTGTTGCATTGCTTCTTCCAGTTGTTTTTTCTTCTGCACGTATTTTTCGTATTCTTTTTCGTGATGTTGGCGCGCTTCTTTTTTTTGTTGGGCATAATCCGAATAATTTCCGGTAAATTCACGGATCTGCCCATCTTCAATCTCCCAAATTTTCGTGCAAAGCGCATCCATAAAGGCACGGTCGTGGGAAACGATCACCAACGCTTCTCGGCGCCGCTGTAACTGTTTCTCCAGTTTTTCCATGTGATTCGTATCGAGGTGTGTCGTGGGTTCATCAGCTAAGAGCAGTTCAGGCGCTTGAGCGAGTGTTTGATTAATAATTGCCTGAGAAATTTCTCCGCCGCTTTTTTGTTCCATCTGCGGCTTAATCTGCGGAAGGAGAGCAATGGATGCATTTTTTGTTATGGTTCCGGAAGCAGGCGGAATGTCTCTGTTAATCATCTGCAGCAAAGACGTTTTGCCTGAACCATTGCGGCCGATCAAGCCGATCCGATCTCCCTGGTAAATGTTTAAATCATTAATATGAAACAATGTTCGATCTTTGACATTAAAACGGATGTTTTGTAATTGGACCAATGCCAATCCGATCATCTCCATTTCTTTTAAAGATGGAGACTATTAGAAAACTTGGCTTTTCGCCAAGCTTTTATGGCGAAAGCCTTAGTTGCACTTATGTAGGTAAGAAAGTTGATTTATACTTTCTTACCTACCAAAAATAGCCCCCTATTCATAGACAGACGTTCAGAATAGGAGGCATATCGCTATATACACCGCAGGTTACTCATTTTGATAACCAATCCTATTCCGAACGATGACGAAGCAAAATAAACCTTCCCATTGAAGGCCTATTGATACATGCGTTCGTCTGTTCCGTAAAAATAGGATTAGTACTTCATCGTCCTACAGTTCACCCTCTTTTTTAAATGGTTACTCTTATCATATATCTTATTGATAAGATAAGTCAACAGTGGCTAGAGGCTGCCTGGCGTTAAAGCATCCAAACAGCCACAATCGAAGCAACAATAACCCCGATCAGGACGGGAACAAGATTTTGCCTCACGAGTTCGGCGGGTTTCACACCGGCGATTCCGGCATCTGCCGCAGCGCCAAATGCCCAGGCAGCGAGCGTTCCGCCACCGACGAAGATTGTAACCACTTGCCCCAAGGAAGCGAGAATGGCAACATCCACCCCTGTTGCCTGCCCGAGTGCTGCCGAAAGACTTCCGACGAGCGGCAAGCCGGAAAATCCGGATCCATCCAGCCCGGCAAGGATGGCGATCACCACGATGCCCATGACGAGCATGGCAGGGCTGCCGTCAATATATTGTGAGAGTGACTCGCCGATGTCGAAGAGAAATCCGGGCGCGCCTTCTCCGAGGACCGCTTCCGCGTGATCGGGATGGCCGAGGAAGAAGAATCCGGCTAAGGGAATAATCGGTGCGAAGATTTTCAGCGCAAAGAAAAATCCTTCCTTCATATATTCTACAATGTTGCTCATTCCTTGAATCCCGCTGCTGGCAAACGTCGCGACCATCATGAGAAAGACAGCAGTTCCGCCGAGAAGGGCGGTTGCTTCCTGGCCTTGAATTGCTTCTTCCGGATGAAAGACGGCACGGTACAACATAAGCCCGATAATCGCGAGCAACATGAGCGGGACGACTAGGGCCATCGTTTTCGAAGTTTTTGGGCGCCCCCGATACGTGTCCGTCGTCTTGAGATCAAGTGCTGACTCATCCGCTTTCCATTTCCCTTTTTTCATCCCTCTTCTAATCGCGAAAAATGCGATAGGAATTGCAACCAAACCGACCACGAAAGAAAATAACGCTGTATAGGGCAAAATTTCACCTATACCCAACCCGGCGGCAGATGCTGTTAAATTCCCTGCGCCTTGAACGACGAGGTCGCCTGATAACGCCATCCCGTGCCCGAATAAGTTAACCGCGACTGCCGCCCCGATGGCGGGTAAGCCGGATTTGACGGCAATGGGGATCAATACCGTGCCGACGAGGGCAATTGCAGGCGTTGGCCAAAAGAATAAAGAGGCGATGTACATCGTGATTCCAAGAACAAAAAAGGAGGTCGTCGGATTTATCATTAGCTTTTTCAGAGGGGAAAACATCATTTCAGCAGCACCAACTGCTCGCAATGCTTGCAACATCGCGACCATCAACGTAATAATCAACATGATGTCAAACAGTTCAATGCCTGCGTTCATAAAAGCAAGAAAGACAGCTTGCGCAGATGAAACCAAACGATCGATGACGCCCAAGTCTGTATAGTAAAAGAAGGCAAGTAGAAACGTCCCGAGCATAACCGGAAAAACAACATTTTTTCTCCAAAGGATAAAAATAAACACCGTAGCGATCACAATAAGAAAAAATACGTGAGTGAAATCCAAAATAGCCCCCCTCTCCGCGTCTATACGATAATGTATGATTAAGGAGGTTGGATGTGTTACGGACAATCAAAAAAGAAGCGCCCCCATAGAAGCGTCGTTTGGAAAACTTGTTGCAATCTTGTCACCCGCTTTTTCCGTGAAAATATGTTAGGATGGGATTAGTATTAAAAAATAGAGATCGTTTGAATAGAAAAGAGCAGGTGATGAATCATCCATCCGTCATTTTCGCTATGGAACAAGCAATCAAAACGAAGACAAATCAGTGTCGTTCGGGGTGAAAAGGCTCCGACGCAAGTGATTACAAACGCTACGTATTTAAACAGCGGGCGCAAACAATGGACGAAAGCGAATATTTGGATTTACCATGACCGCATCGTCTACGTTGGAGACGCATTGCCGGCGAAATCGCCGAAGATAAATTGGTACGATGCCCGTGGGCAATTTATCGTACCCGGATATATCGAACATCACGCACACCCATTTATGTTGTATCACCCCCGCGCTTTTGCGGATTATGCGTTGAAACGCGGAACGAGCACAATCTTTAACGACAATCTAATCCTGATAATGCACTTGGAAAAAAAGAAAGCGCTTTCTTTCATCAGTGAAATGGGAGAAGGGCCCTCCTCACTGTATTGGTCCACGCGGGTGGACGCACAAACGGAAACAAACGATGAAAATCGTTTGTTCACTCCGCAAAACATTGACGAATGGGTGAACCATCCACTCGTTGTCCAAGGTGGGGAGTTCAGCGGCTGGCCCCGCGTCATCGCCGGGGATGACACGATGCTTCATTGGGTTGAACAATTGAAAAAAGCAAATATACCAATGGAAGGCCACTTGCCCGGAGCTTCGGAAAAAACGTTGGCACAGCTCGCGTTGCTCGGTGTGATGAGTGACCACGAGGCGATCACGGGGGAAGAAGTGTTGCGCAGACTCGATGCCGGCTATATGACGACGTTGCGACATTCTTCATTACGCCCTGATTTGCCACATTTGATCAATGACTTGAAAGAAGCGGGGATTACCGATTACAGCCGTTTTCTTCTCACAACCGATGGAGGAAGCCCGACGTTCTATGAACCCGGCGTCATGGATTCGTTGTTAAAAATCGTCCTTGAAGCGGGCATTGATCCACTGGAAGCCTATGAAATGGTTTCGTATAATGTCGCCCGTCATTACGGGATTGAAGACATGCATGGCATGATCGCCCCCGGGAGGGTGGCACATCTCAATTTTCTCATGGACGTGCAAGATCCCGTCCCAATTTCGGTGATGGCAAAAGGCGAATGGGTTGTTCAAGAGGGACGTGTCGTGAAAGATCTGAAGCCCTTCGATTGGGGACCGTACGTCTCTGAACAGCCGGGCATCTCCTGGGAGTTGGAAGAAGAAGACATGCATTTTTCCATGCCGATGGGCATTCATCTCGTCAATAATGTCTTATTAAAGCCTTATCATATTGATATTGACGCAACAAAAGAAACCCTTGGAGAGGGACACGATCAATGTTACTTCGCCATGATTGATAAAGAAGGGAAATGGCGAATGAACACGATTTTGAAAGGGTTTGCCACCCAATTGGACGGATTGGCAACAACATTTTCGATCACCGGCGATGTCATCATGATCGGGAAAAAGAAATCAGCCATGAAAAAAGCATTTGAACATTTGAAAGCTGCCGGCGGCGGATTATTTATTGAGAATGACCAAGAAGATCGTTGCTTTCATCTTCCGCTTCCTTATTTTGGCATGATGGCTGACTTGTCTATGGAGGAGGTCATGGAGAGACATGCAGCTTTCGTTGATGTTATGAAAACATGTGGCTATCCATATGATGATCCTTTATATAGCATCTTTTTCTTTTCATCAACCCATTTGCCTTACGTACGCACGACAGCAAAAGGGATTTATGACGTTCACAAAAAAAGCGTTCTCTTTCCTACGATAATGCGTTAAAATGTAAAAGAGTGAGCCGTAATGTGAACGAAATGGATATGAAATTTTTATCCCGTGAAAGAGAGGATTGCTATGCAAATCGATAAATTACGCGGCAAAGAAATGGATCAACTATTTAATGCAATTCTATCCTTAAAAGATATCGAGGAATGTTATCAATTTTTTGATGATCTTTGCACGATTAACGAAGTCCAATCGCTTGCCCAGCGGCTGGAAGTGGCTCGTATGCTGCAGGAAGGGAAAACCTATCATAAAATTGAAGTGGAAACAGGAGCAAGTACAGCTACCATCAGCCGCGTTAAGCGTTGCCTTAATTACGGAAACGACAGTTATCAACTGGCGCTCAGCCGCGTGCACGGCGAATAATAAAAAGCCCCGGACAGACATCCGCCTGCCCGGGGCTTCGTTTGTTTTAAAGTTAGAATGCAACTTGTGTACTCTGAACAGCAAAATGCGTATCGTTGACCTCTTTTGAAGATAAAAGTTTGAGTTCGTCCACCCTTTTGTCCTGCATCTATCCACTTTTTGTTCCTCTGGTAGCCTCCCGATCTGCGTCTGAGGGATTACTTGGATTCACTTGTTCCTCTGGTAGCCTCCTAATCTGTGTCTGAGGGATTACTTGGATTCACTTGTTCCTCTGGTAGCCTCCCGATCTGAGTTTGAGGGATTACTTTGCTTCGCTTGTTCCTCTGGTAGCCTCCTGATCTGTGTCTGAGGGATTACTTGGATTCACTTGTTCCTCTGGTAGCATCCTGATCTGAGTTTGAGGGATTACTTTGCTTCTTCTTATGTTCTCAGATCAGTTCATCCTCTGGGGTGAAACACTAACTTTTGTAACAACCACTAAAGCATAGGCGAAAGGACCAGTACGACGCAGATTGTGTTTACATAAAGTGTAGGAAATTGGCATAAAGGAGGCTATACAATGTTTGGAATGCATCCGAACTCGCCCGGTCCGTATCCTCCATATTCTGCACCATTTGTTCAAACGTATGTGATTCCGGAAGTGCAAACGGTCCAAACACATTTTGTTAAGTATCATGTCTACAGACATGTTCATCATTATCCTCACACGTATTCGTCATTTAAACGAAAATACCCATAGAAGGATGGTGGCCTTCCATGGGTTTTCAAAGACTAAAGCTTGACGGTCGCCTGTTGGCTTTCGATCCAGGGAATGACGTTATCGGTGACGGTATCCAAAAATGCGATGGTGTCTTCATCAATGAGATTGCCTTCCTCGTCAAGTTTCGTGTGCACTTGACCGATGCAAACTTCATTCCCGGGGAGGAGAGGCGAAGAGAGGCCCGGAGCAAAAAGGATGTCACGCAGATGAGCTTGGGCTTTTGCCGTTCCGAGCGCCCCCATGGAAGCGCCCACGATCCATGATGGTTTCCCGATCATTACTTGATCAACACGTGAAAGCCAATCGATGGCGTTTTTTAGCGCGCCGGGAATCGTGGCGTTGAATTCGGGCGTCACCCACAGAACACCGTCTGCTTCTTCCACTTTTTTCTTAAAGGCAGTGACTTCCTGTGATGGGGTGTGCTCGATATCCTGATTATAAAACGGAAGGTCCCCGATGTTGAGAATTTCCAAGTTAAACCGATTGGCATACCGTTTTTCCATATGTTTTGCGATTTTGTAATTATACGAGTCTTGCCGTGTGCTTCCGACAATAGCAACGATGTCCATCAAAAATCCCTCCGTCGTAATGTGAATAGTAAATAACCATACGTTCCATTATAATCAGATTAAGGGGAAGAACGCGAGTCATTTGATTCACCAAAATCTTCATCTTCAAAAGTATCCTTCGTTGGAAAAGATTTTTGGGAAGGGTGGTATTGATTTAAAAACGTGCCACCGGAGACGTCTTTGACGGTATACACGACGATAAAAGCGTTCGGGTCAATATCGTAGACCATTTGCTTTAAATGGAACAATCGTTGTTTTTCAATAACGATATAGACCATTTGATGCTTTTTTTGCGAAAAACTTCCATAAGCCTCGTAGATGGTGGCACTCGAATTCATTAAACGAATGACGGCATCCGCGATGTCGTCTCCTTTTGTGGAAATGACATTGAGGGCTTTCCTCGATTGAAAACCTTCGAGCACGTAATCGGTGATTTTTTTGCCAACATATAGTGCAACAATGGTATACATCGTATGGAGCGGACCGATGATAAAAATTCCAACTCCCACAATGACAGCATCAAGGACGAAGTTCGCGCCTGTGAGTTCCCATCCGAATTTGTGGTTGAGCATACGGGCAACAGTTGAGGTGCCTCCGGTTGTGCTACCTGCCTGAAAGATGAAGCCGAAACCAGCACCCGTGAACACGCCGGTAAAAATCGCCGCCAGTAATGGATCCGCCATCGGTTGGCCCCAGTCCTCCATTAAGTAAACAAAAAGGGAAAACAACGGCACATTTAATAGAGATTTATAAATCATATGTTTCGGCAATACCCGGTAACCGATTGCCAAAAGAACAGCGTTAAAAATGAAGGTAACAATCGCCGGGGATAACCCAAACGCGAAGAAAAGCAACAAAGCAAGCCCAGCAATGCCCCCTTCAGCCAAGTTGTTGGACATGGCAAACTGCGTGATTGACAAGGCGAACAAAAACGTTCCGAACGTTAAAAACAGTAGATTTTTCAAAGCAAGCTCCCCCCTTATCGGTATGTCCGTTTTTGGCAGTCGATAACCTCACCAATACCATAAATTTAAGCGGGAAACAAGGGAAGGGGTGAGGCAAAAGGACAAAAGCAGGCAGAAAACGTGATTTTGTCCTCATCCAAGGAGAATGAGGACAAAAACAAGTTTCATTATATTAATTCAAAATAGGGTCATTGCCAAATAGATAACGATCGTTACAGTTATACCACTTAGGACCGTTGAATACAGGACAATCTGTGCGTGCAAATCCGGCGCTACCTGATTGTCAAGCGCGATTGTCGCTGTATTTCTTGACGTCGGAAACGAACTTGCGATGAGTAACGATTGCGCCATTACCCCATCAATGCCAAGGATAAATATAATTAGTAAAGCAAAGGCGGGTCCGGCAATTAACCTTCCGAGAATACTCCAGACAATGACGCTATGAAATGACTTGATATTTATGTGGGCAAGTTGGGCGCCCAATAGGAAAAGCGCTAAGGCAAAAAAAGCATTTGCAAGTTGTTCAAGCGGAACAAGCGCAAAATTAGGGAGGGGAATATCGAAAAATTGAAAGATGATTCCCAAGAGTAAAGCATGAACAATGGGTAACCGGAAAATAGCTTTTAGAATGTCAATGGCTGACTTGGATGCAGATACTAAATTATAAAGGCCATACGTATAGGTGAGTAAATTCTGGAAAACAATCATGATAATTTGAATGGAAACCCCTAAAGGATTCGCGCTAAAAATCAACTGACTGACAGGTAAACCGTAATTGCCTGAATTCATAAGGGAAATGCTATTTTTTAAAGCTGCACTTTCCTGCCATTCAAGTTTTAATACCTTGGACAACAAATTGCCCAGTAAAATTGTGCTGCAAGTAAATAAGAACAAATAAAGAAGAAGTTGGCCTAACAGGCCATAATCAAATTCAGCCTGATAAATATTCAAAAAAACGGCTGCGGGCATAAAACAGTAGGTAATAAGCTTTACGATCGGCGTAAGTTGAAAGTTAAACTTCTTCTGTAATAGCACCCCAATGGCCATCACAATTAAAATAGGGAAAATAACGTCCAGAAATACAACGCTAATTAAATTCACATAAAGACTCCATTCTAGGAATCATACACCCCCGGCATCCGGGGGGCATGAATGTTTAAATCTAATATATACCGAGGATGAAACCTAAAATTAATCCAATAATGCCGAAACCCCAGAACCAGAAGAAAGCGTATTTCATGAATTGGCCTATTTGTACACCGGCGAGCCCAACACCCAACCACATAGCAGGGGATAAAAACCCTTGTGAAAAAGTACTTGAAACTAACATCATATAAGCGGTAGATTCCGAAGCTACGCCAAAGTTCGAGGCAACACTCTCAACAACCGGGAAGATACCGAAATAATAAGCGTCTGTACTCATGATGATATCCAGGGGAATTCCAAAAAATGCCACGATCACGTGCGTATAAGGGCCAACAGCATCCGGTACAATCCCTACGATAGACATGGCAAGTGAGTCCAACATGCCTGATTCAGTCATCACGCCCAAAAAGAGTCCGGCGGCAAGGATGATCGAAGCCATCATGAGCGCGGCAGGCGCATGCGCGCGAATACGACCCATCTGATCGTTCACGCTACGGTAGTTCAATGGTAAAACGATCGCCAAACCGATCATAAAGGCAAGACCCGGAGGCGCGATATCTAAAAGCATTAAGAGCAAAACCCCGAGTAACACGGCACCGTTGAGCCAAAGCATGGCCGGGTGTTTCCTGGGCTTCTCTTCGGCTGCTTCTTCATTTTCCTTTTGCTGTTTTATAAAGTCATCAGCGATTGCTCTCGCATTAACATGTTGTTGGGCTTCAATTTCTCCATTATTTATACGTTTCTCAATGCGTTTCTTTTCTCTGATTCCAAGTACCACCGCGAAACCAATGGCCAGGACGAACGCGCCTATTTGCCAAGGAATCAATGGAAACCATAGTTCAGCAGGGTTATCATAACCAAGTACCGAAGCGAGCCTCCCTACCGGTCCACCCCAAGGGACGACGTTCATAAATCCAAGACTAAACGTGGCAAGCATCAAAAGTAACATTGGGCTCATATTTAATGCCCTGTATAAACCAATAAGCGCGGGAACTGTCAACAAATATGTGGTTGCGCCTGCACCGTCGAGGTGAGCAATCGCGCCGATGATGATGGTAACGATGGCAACAACAATCACATTGCCCTTCGTAAAGATAATCATATTTTTTATAATCGGATTAAATAAACCGATATCATTCATGATGCCAAAGAAAATGATGGCAAAAATAAACATGATGGCGACATCCATGACTTGATCGGCCCCGCCGCTAAAAAATTCCGCGAGGTCGTCAAATCCAAAGCCGGCAATGAGTACCCCAATGACCGGAATAAGGACCATCGCAACAATTGGATGAACCTTCCCCCACATAAGGAGACCAATAACCGCTAAAATAATTAAAAATCCGCTAATAGCTAAATATGGGTCCATTTATAGATCCTCCTTGAGATAGATAAATTATATCGTAGATCGATTTAAAGCTGTCGTTTTTCGAATCATGAGTTTAGGTTCCAACGTTAACTGTAAGTCGCTGCGTTCATGAGCATCCACCTCCATCATATGAATAAGATGTTCAATCGCATGGAGCCCCATCGGCTTGTCGGAATGATGGGTCAGTGTGGTCATTTGAATAGCGGCATGCGCAGTCGTATCAATATCGTCCATCCCGCATATACTGAAATCCTCCGGGATTTGAAACCCCATGTGCATTAAATAGTTTTGACAGAATAATGCCATTGAATCTGTAGCGGCAAATAGGGCAGTCGGTTTATCCGGCAATAGCAATAGCTCATCCACTGCCTGGACGACCGATTGTTCTGTCGTGTCGGTTTCTTTAATCCATCCGGGTTCAATAGATTGCTTGGTTGCTTTCATGGCTGTTCGGTATCCGGATAACCTCCCATTAAACGTTGATGTATACGTGGGACCACCAATCCAAGCAATTTTTGTATGCCCAAGTTTTAACAGATGATTGGTTGCCAATTCACCTGCTTTTTTATTGTCTATTTCCACATAGTTCCCGCCAGCTTGATGGCGGCGGTTGAACATAACGAAAGGCACTTGCGCATCTACGAGATCATGATAAATCGGGTCATCGATAAAAATAGAAGAGAGAATAATGCCATCGACTTGTTGTTTCAGTACCTCTTCGTAAATAGAGCGATTGTCTCCCTGATCTTCAAAATAGACAAGCGTGTGGTAGCCGTACTTTTTAGCATAATTGACAATGGTCGTCGTTGAATCGACAAAAAATGGATTGTGTAGAGGGCCGGATATCAAAGCAATGTACTTGGTTTTTTTTTGTTTTAAATTGCGTGCCACGACGTTCGGTCGATAGTTTAGTTTTTCGATTGCCTTTTGAACGTTATCGACCGTTTCTTTTTTTACTTTATCCGGGGCGTTTAACACTCTTGAAACCGTAGGCTGCGAAACGCCGGCTTCGCGAGCAACGTCTTTGGAAGATACCATGTTCCAACCCCTCCTTCATCCATTAATACGTATACATTGTAAGCGTTTTTATTCACGCCGTCAATATTCTTTTATGCATGGTACATAGTGTTATAATACTAATATTATTGGGATATTCATTTGTGATCAATGAAAGTGTTGGTTTATTCTTCATTTTAAAACGTTTACAGCGAAGAAATTTTGTATTATGATGAATACGTATTCAAAATAACGAATCTAATCTAAGGGGTGTAGTATAATGGCGACTTTTCTAAAGGAAGGTAAAACAACCGAAGAAAAGCAAACGTCCGACATGAAAATTCAACAATCGGTGAGCGAAATTATTCAAAGTGTAGAAGATCGTGGTGATCAAGCTGTCCGAGACCTTTCGGAAAAATTTGATCAGTGGTCCCCGGAAAACTTCCGGCTTTCCAAGGAAGATATAGAAACGGCTATTGATGAATTATCGGACGATGTGATTCGGGACATTCAATTTGCGCAGGATCAAATTGAAAATTTTGCTCGCCATCAAAGGGCATCCATCCAAGATATTGAAGTGGAAACCCGCCCGGGCGTCGTTCTCGGGCATAAGAACATTCCTGTAAATAGTGTTGGCTGTTACGTCCCCGGTGGACGTTATCCAATGGTGGCGTCTGCGCATATGAGTATTGTCACTGCTAAGGTGGCCGGTGTTGAACGCGTGATTGCGTGCACGCCTCCCGCAAATGGTGAAATACCAAAAGCAACGGTTGCGGCGATGCATATGGGAGGCGCGGATGAAATTTATTTGCTCGGAGGCGTGCAAGCCATGGCAGCCATGGGGATTGGAACAGAGAGCATTGATCAGGTTGACATGATTGTCGGACCCGGAAATGCCTTTGTTGCGGAAGCGAAACGGCAACTCTTCGGTCATGTGGGCATTGACTTGTTGGCAGGGCCGACAGAAACCCTCGTTATCGCTGACGAGACGGCTGACATAGAAATGGTTGCAACCGATATTCTTGGGCAAGCTGAGCATGGACCTACCTCTCCCGGTGCATTGATCACAACTTCCCGCGTGTTGGCCGAAGCATTGGAGGGTGAAATTACCCGTCAGTTACAAACATTGCCGACTGCAGAAGTTGCAGAAATCGCTTGGAGGGACAACGGGATCATCATTGTTGTTGATAACAAAGAAGAAGCAGTACATGAAGCGGATGAACTTGCATTTGAGCACGTCGAAGTGCTCGCAGATGACCCAGACTATTATTTGGATAACTTGAAAAACTACGGCGCGTTATTCCTAGGCCCTGAGACAAACGTTGCTTACGGCGATAAAGTGATTGGTACGAACCATACACTTCCTACGAAGCAAGCGGCGAAATACACGGGAGGGCTCTGGGTTGGAAAATTCCTAAAAAACTGCACCTATCAGAGAGCCACGGAGGAAGCAAGTGTAGAAATAGGCAAATATGCAGAAAGGCTTTGTGAACTGGAAGGGTTTATGGGACACAAACGACAAGCTTCCTTGCGTGTTGAGAGATATGAAAACAAATAATGATCGTAGAAATCACCAGGCTAGTGGAACGTGGCTGAATCGCTCAATCACACTTGAAACCTTCTAATGAATGGTTCGTTTATGCCTATTGGCGCTTTCCTCCGGCTTTCGAAGCTTATTTTAATCACTAACGAGAGAGAGCTTTGACGACCTAACTCCGTTTTTCTGAAGTCGTTAGGTCTTCAACGGGAGCTTTTGAAGACCTAACCCCGGCTTTCTAAGGTCATTAGGTCTTCAACGACAGATTTTGACGACTTAACTCTGGTTCTCGGAAGTCGTTAGGTCGTCAAAAAACAGATCGATGAGCGCTGTCGATCGATTTGAAATCTGGATGATCACCGAAAACAGATCGATGGACGACTGCATACGGCCGATTGGCACCATGTGCACTAGTAGATAGACTGTTATACTGGGCGATTGTTACAATATGACAATACTAAATCATTGATCACCTCTGTGTCCCAAATGTTCATCCACGAACTTTACTAAAAATTATTGTATACTCAAGGAGGTATCATTATGTCAGACAGCTACACGTATATAGAAGCCTCTCATTTAACCGAAGTTTCCACTTTATTATTTGAAAGTGAAGGGATGAAAAAAGAAGATGCCAATACCATTGCTAAAGATTTGGTAGCCGCTAATTTAAGGGGCTTGGATTCTCATGGTGTATCCCGTATTCCGATGTATTTAAAACGGATTCGAAAAGGCGTCGTCAATCCTAATCCGGATATAAAAGTTGAAAACATTACGAGTGCGGTATCAAAAATCAATGGAGATGCCGGCATGGGATTTCTCGCTGGTCATCGTGCGATGACGGAAGCGATGGACCTGGCTCGCGAGAGTGGCATTGGATTAGTGGGTATTTATAATAGTACCCATTATGGAATGGCAGCTTTATACGTGATGGAAGCAATGAAAGAAGGCTTTATATCAATGGCGTACACGAATTCTTCACCGGCCATTCCCCCTTGGGGCGGGAGAACGGCGTACTTGGGTGCTAATCCATTCGCTGCTGCTGTACCTAGTGGCAATGAATCTTCATACGTGTTGGATATGGCAATGACGGTGATCGCGAGAGGAAAAATTCGTTTGGCCGCTACAAACGATGAGCCGATTGCAGAAGGCCTTGCACTAAATAAAGACGGGGCACCTACAACCGATGCGAATGAAGCATTCGAAGGCGTCTGTCTTCCTTTTGGTGAAGCGAAAGGATCAGCGCTTGCCATGCTCGTCGAACTTCTATCCGGTGTTTTAACGGGGGCTAACTATGGCGGGGATGTAAAAAGTTTATATTTTGACCATTCGGAGCCTCAAAATGCAGGTCACTTGTTCATTGCCATTCGGCCGGATTTATTTATGGCAAAAACAGAATTTGACAATCGAATGGATGAGTTTGTGAAACGGACGAAATCACTTCCGCGAGCAGAAGGTTTTGACGAAATTCTTATCCCCGGAGAGCCGGAAGAAAGAAAAGCCCAAGAGCGCCTCCGCACGGGTATCCCCATTAGCGAAAACGTTGTTGCCGATCTACGTCGGGAAATAAAGACAAGCGGCATAAACGCGTCAATATAGATAAGAGGTGATGGTGTGCTCTCATTCGCTTATCCTTACCAAACAGAAGAAACGATCAAACCATTGTTTAGCGCAAAAGGTTCCGCAAAAGAAATCATCCCTTCGCTTGCATCCTTCGGTTATGACGGCATTGAACTATTAGTGCGGGATGCACGTGAAGCCAAATTACCTTCTTTGTTAAAATTAATCACTGATGAAGGTTTGAAAGTAGCTTCATTTGCAACAAGCCCTATGGTGGCAGATGATCGACTGTCCTTTTCGGCCTTGGATGAAAGCATCCGAGACGAAGCCGTAAAACGGACCATTAACCTAATTGAATGGGCGGAAGAATTTGATTGCCCAGTTATCATCGGTAAATTGCGCGGCCAAATTAGTGATGAAAAGTCTGATTTATCTTGGGAATATATGAGACAGTCTTTTGCCCGTGTCCTTGACGTTGCTGAAAAAAAGAACGTACCCATTTTAATAGAACCTCAAAATGAAAATAATATGAACAACTTAAACCGTACCGATGAGACAATGACGTTTATCCAATCATTTAAGTCTGCCAACTTAGGACTTATGCTTGATTGTCTTCACATGGAGGCAGAAAGCCATTTATTTCAAGACGTGGCCGATCAATTAGGGTTCATCCACCTTACCGATAGTGATCGCCTAATGCCCGGTGAAGGCACGTTTGATATGAACGAAATCGTAAACGCAATTCAACGATTGCCGCGGCCGCCTTTTGTTAGTTTTGAGATCAAGCAGCAAGATTCTTCATTGGCGGTGGCAAAAAAAGCATTGGAAACAATGAAGAAAATGAGGGATAGTGATGTCAGATAACCTCCGAATTGGGCTCGTTCACGCTACAATGAATTCAGTGTCACCGATCCTTCGTGCGTTCTCGCAAATGGAAGAAAAGGAAGAACTTGCAAATTTCATGGATGAAGGATTAATTTACGAACTAAATGAGACGAATACCGTTACAAACCGAATGATTATGCGATTGAGCGAATTAGCCGGCAAGGCTGTCGAAAGCAATGTGGATGCGATTTTATTTACATGTTCATCTTTTACCCCTTATATAGGAAAAATTGCCGAATTGATGCCTGTGCCGGTATTAAGTTCCGACATGAGCATGTTGGAAAAAGCCGTGGAGAAAAGTTCGGATATCGTCGTCATCGCTACGGTAAAAGCAGCGGGCCCGACGACGGAAAGAATGTTAAACGATGTAGCTGCCAAGAGGAACAAAAAGATAAGCATCAAGACGTTTGTTTTGCCGGAAGCATTTCAGGCACTGCAAAATGGGGATGCTGAAAAACATGATCAACTCATCCAAGAAAAAATGCAAGAACACAAAAATGCAGAAAGCATTGTTTTTGCCCAATATTCGATGGCGCGTGCAGTCGAATCTGCCAACCTCCCCAATGTATTAACAGGGCCGCACATCAGCGCTCAATCAATTATTCAAAAAGCGCGGGAGGCTAAAAATGAAGATAGATGATATTTTTTCGGTACAAGAAAAAGTGGTGATCATTACCGGCGCAAGTCAAGGCATAGGTAAGGACCTCGCGCATACTTTTGCCGAGAACGGTGCGAAGCTCGCGCTTGTCGCAAGGAACAAAGACAAATTGCAGCAAGTGAAAACGGATACTGGCCTTTCCTCCGACGATGTCGAGATTTTTCCGTGGGACATAACAGAAACAGAGAGCCTTGCTGATTTAGCCAAGCAAATACATGAAACGTTCGGCAGAATTGACGTTTTAATCAATAATGCCGGTACGAATATTACAAAGCCTGCAACCGAAATCACTGAAGGCGATTGGGATACGGTCCTTGACATCAACTTGAAAAGTGCTTTTTTCTTTAATCAGGCCGTCTATCCTTTTATGAAAGCACAAGGGTCAGGGAAAATAATCCATATGTCTTCTCAAATGGAAGAGGTCGGTTATTACAAACGCTCCGCTTATTGTTCCAGCAAAGGCGGAATCAAACAGTTGACCAAATCCTTGGCGATTGAATGGTCGGGTGATCAAATTAATGTTAATTCAGTTGCTCCAACGTTTATAGAGACGCCTTTAACAGCGAAGATGTTCGAAGCTGAAGCCTTTAAAGCCGATGTATACAGCAGGATCCCGCTGGGGCGCTTGGCAAAAACCGAGGACTTATTTGGAGCAGTGCTTTATTTAAGCTCAAACGCTTCGGATATGGTCACAGGTCAAACGTTGTTCGTTGATGGTGGCTGGACTGCGTGGTGAATATTGTGTATACGTATTCAAAATCCCGCAAAAATTGATATTGCGGGATTTTTACCGTTTTGCCGAGGAGGCCCCTTCAACATCTTTGGTTTAATTGGGGACTGCCGAATAACGGAAAAAGATTGGCACATAAGCATTTTCCGTTGATGTTGTCAAAACTGGATGCAAGGAAATCTATCCTAAAAGCAGAAAACCCTTGCACGTCTGGAAACATACGAAGGGATGACGCTGTAATGGCGGGGCTCCAGCGGAAAAACGGACGCGTCAAGACCCCGCAGCGCCGGTTTTGCGCGAGGAGGCTTGACCGTTCATCCGCGAAAAAGCGAAGCCATGGAAGCGGCATCCCGGTTTCAGCTGATATATGCAGTTGTTCAGCAATCCCTAATTGTAGATCACAGTTCATCGCAATACGCATTAAAAAGATTTGCCGCTCTTATAATATCGTCCTTCGTTATCTCACGATACGTTGTCATTCTAACATGATCGCCTGTGATGCTCTTGACCTTGAGCCCTCTTTGCAAAAGATTGGATTCAAAGGTTTTGGCCGATAGGCCACTCGGTGAAACGTCAGCGATGACGATATTTGTTTGAACGTTATCCATCTGAATGTCTATTTTATCATTGTTTTTTAGCATGCTTGCCAACAGATAAGCTTTCTCATGATCTTTCTTTAATCGATCCGCTTCGTGTTGGATTGCGGCAATTCCTGCAGCCGCGACTACGCCTGATTGCCGCATTGCCCCTCCCAGTAATTTTCTTATGTTCCTTGCACTTTCAATAAACGTTTTTTCCCCGCAGAGTAACGATCCCACCGGAGCGCCCAGTCCCTTGGATAGAGAAAACATAAGCGAGTCCACGGAATCGACTAATTGCTTGACCGGGGTATTTAAATGCACAGATGCATTAAAGATTCTAGCTCCATCCAAATGAACAGGAATATTATGTTCATGAGCAGCTTTACAGATCGCATCCGTCTGTTCTTTTGACATACAAGTGCCGCCGTTGAAATTATTCGTGTTTTCCAAGCAAAGAAGTTTAATCTCATGCTCATTCATCAACTGCTGGATGCTATCCATTTCAGGGGCCCCACATTCGTCCGTTTCGAAAAACCGCGGGATTAACCCTCCTATACTATCCATAAAAGGTGCTTTTTCGCTTTTGTTTATATGGGATGATTCGCCTGCCAGAACATTGTCTCCTCTTGTACAATGGGTCAATAAAGCGATGAGATTGGCCATCGTTCCACTGTTGCAAAAAAGCGCAGCTTCCTTCCCGGTCACGTCAGCAGCTATGTTTTCCAGTTTATTAACGGTCGGGTCTTCTGCCCTGCCATCATCCCCTACTTCTGCTTCATACATCGCCTTTCTCATTTTTTCGGTCGGTTTCGTTAATGTATCACTTCTTAGATCTATGATTTGATCGCCTCCTCATATTGGCCGAGTTTTCGGTTTAAGTAATTTTTTTCTTCAGCTTAAGAAAATAGTGAATATCTGCTATAATATAAGCTTGAGGAACAGTTCACAAGTAGGAGAAATTGTACCCGAATTCAAGTGCACGTGAAAAATGATTGGGGTTGTAGGGTCGCCCTCATCAACCTGAAGTGGAGGCCTCTTAAAATGATCGAAGAAATGAAAGCTTGGCGTCACGCGTTTAAAGTGGATCCGGCGAGACCACACTCGGAAAAGTGGCTTGAAGAGATTTGTGAGTCGGGAACAGATGTGGTGATTGTTGGCGGCACAGAAGGAACGACTATCGACAATGTAACAGAATGTTTAGCGGCTGTCAGGCGTTTTTCAGTGCCGTGTGTGTTGGAAGTGACAGAATTGGAAGCACTCACGCCCGGATTTGACGCTTACTTGATACCGGTCGTTTTAAATGCCCATCATTCGGCATTTATTAGCGGTCTGCACCAACAAGCACTGAAAGCCCACGGTCAGTTTCTGAAATCGGCCGAAGTCTGGGGCGAAGGGTACTGTATTTTGAATCGCCATTCCAGTGCGGCAAAACGAACAGCTGCGGATGCGGCAATGGATATGGACGATATCGTCGCGTTTTCTCGATTTTCCGAAAGTGTTTTGCGGATGCCAATCTTTTATCTTGAATACAGCGGTACATATGGCGACATTGAAGTTGTAAAAAAAGTAAGCCAAACGCTTGAACACGCCCGACTTTTTTACGGCGGAGGAATACATTCGGCGGAACAAGCGACGGAAATGGCCGCATGGGCGGATACGGTTGTCGTTGGCAACGCCCTCTATGAAAATAAAGAAGAAGCATTGAACACCGTAAAAGCAGTGAAAGAAACAAAAAGGCAAACCAACAAGCGCTAAGGATGTGCGTGTCATGCAAGGAAATAGAATCGAACAATTACTCGAAGGGTTAAACCCGGAACAACAGCGAGCAGTGAAGACGACGGAAGGGCCGCTCTTGATTATGGCAGGTGCCGGAAGCGGGAAAACGCGTGTGCTCACCCAGCGGATCGCTTACTTGGTCCGGGAAAAAGGGGTGGCGCCATGGAACATTCTCGCGATCACCTTTACGAATAAAGCGGCGCGAGAAATGAAAGAACGTGTGGGGCAGCAAATCAGCGGGGTGGCCGACAGCATTTGGATGTCGACCTTTCACGCCCTGTGCGTGCGGATATTGCGGCGGGACGCCGATCGCATCGGAATTAACCGCAATTTTTCCATTTTGGACGCTACCGATCAGCAATCGGTCATCAAACAGATCCTTAAAGATCAAAACTTGGATGCTAAAAAGTTCCCGCCGCGAACGTTGCTCGGCATGATCAGCGGTGCCAAAAACGAGCTGATCACGGCCGATGCATACGCCAAAAATGCAAACGGACCATTTGAGGAAGTGGCTGCTGATGTTTATAAAGAATATAAGCGGCGCCTTGGGATTAATCACGCGCTCGATTTCGATGATCTGATCATGACGACGATCCGTCTTTTTCGCGAAGTGCCCGAGGTCTTGGAATACTATCAACGCAAGTTTCAATACATCCATGTGGACGAGTATCAGGATACGAACAAAGCGCAATATATGCTTGTGAAGCAACTCGCTGACCGCTTTCGCAACATCTGTGTCGTCGGCGATTCGGATCAATCCATTTATAAGTGGCGCGGAGCGGATATCGGCAATATCCTTTCTTTTGAAGAAGACTATGAAGAAGCCGAAGTCATTTTACTGGAACAAAATTACCGATCGACAAAAACGATTTTATCGGCGGCCAATGAAGTGATCAAAAATAACAGCGGACGCAAGCCGAAAAATCTATGGACAGAAAATAACGAAGGAACTCTCATTCATTTTTATGAAGCCATGGATGAACGGGAGGAAGCGTTTTACGTCGTTGACCAGATTAAAAAAGCGACGCAAACGAAGCAGCAAGGTTATCAGGACTTCGCGATCCTCTATCGAACGAACGCTCAGTCCCGTGTGATGGAAGAATTGTTCGTCAAGTCCAACATTCCTTATCAAATGGTCGGCGGCACAAAATTTTATGACCGCAAAGAAATTAAAGATGTGCTTGCTTATCTAAGGGTCATTGCCAATCCGGATGATGATATTAGTTTGTCGCGGATCATCAATGTCCCTAAAAGAGGAATTGGAGCGACGACGGTGGATAAAGTGGCCGCCTACGCGACCAATCAGGGCATAAGCTTATATGGTGCCCTTCTTGAAGCCGAGCAGATCGGGCTTTCGGCAACGGTGGCGAAAAAGCTTCTCGGCTTCGCGGAACATTTGAACAACTGGATACGCCAACAAGACTATTTATCTGTGCTCGATATCATCGAAGAAGTGTTGGAAGGATCTGGCTATCGGGAAGCGCTCAAAGAAGAGAAAACATTAGAGGCGCAAAGCCGTCTCGAAAATATTGACGAGCTTCTTACGGTCGCTCAAGAGTTTGAAAAAAGACAGGACGACAAGTCGTTGATCGCCTTTTTGACGGACCTTGCCTTGGTCGCGGATATTGATCGCCTCGATGATGAAGAGGAAGGTCACGAGCAAGGGACGGTGACGATGATGACATTGCATGCTGCCAAAGGGTTGGAGTTTCCCACTGTTTTTTTAATCGGGATGGAGGAAGGCATTTTCCCCCATAACCGTTCTTTATTCGAAGAAGAAGAGATGCAAGAAGAACGCCGGCTAGCGTATGTGGGGATGACGCGAGCGGAAGAACAGTTGCATTTGACGAAAGCTTTGTCACGGCGCCTTTACGGACGCGCGCAAATGAATCCGGGCTCGCGGTTTATTAATGAAGTGCCTAGCCATTTATTTGAAACTGCGCCGGAGGCAGCCGGGGATGTTTCCATTGATGCCGATGCAGCGAAAGGGGCGCGAAAGCACCGGAAGGTGACCACGACGACCCGCACGGGCGGAGAGACGCATGCTTGGCAGGTTGGAGACAAAGCGGATCATCGAAAGTGGGGGACAGGTACGGTGGTCGCTGTCAAAGGGTCGGATGAAGACCAGGAATTGGATATTGCCTTCCCCGAAGAAGGCATCAAACGCCTCGTTGCCAAATTCGCTCCAATCACACGCCAATAAGTGCGTGTTCAAAAGTGCAAGGAAGTGCAGCAATCCGGAGGTTCTCACTTCTCACCTCCAGTAAGAAAGGAAGACCGGCTATGGCCATAGATCAAGACATAGAAATGCGCGCGGCGGAACTGCGTGAACGGCTTCATCGCTACAATTACCATTACCATGTGCTCGATGATCCCCTCGTCCCCGATGCGAATTATGATGAAGATATGCGGGAGCTCATACAACTTGAAGAAAATCACCCTGCTTTAAAACGTGAGGATTCCCCGACTATGCGTGTGGGCGGGGAAGTTCTTTCCGGGTTCCAAAAAGTTCGTCATGAGCGGGCGATGTTAAGCCTCGGGAATGCGTTTAATGAACAGGAATTATGGGATTTTGACCGCCGCGTGCGCCAAGGATTGTCGCCAGAAGACGATGTGACGTATAGTTGTGAACTTAAGATCGATGGTCTCGCGGTTGCCCTCACGTATGAGGAAGGACGCCTAGTCCGCGGCGCGACAAGAGGCGATGGGCAAATCGGCGAAGATATTACGTCCAATCTGAAAACGGTCGGCTCGATCCCCCTGCATCTCAATGAAGCGGTGAGCCTTGAGGTTCGCGGAGAAGTTTTCATGCCAGAACATTCGTTTCAACGTTTAAACGAAGCAAAAGGAGAACGCGGAGAAGCGTTATTTGCCAATCCACGTAACGCGGCGGCAGGTTCCCTTAGACAGTTGGATCCCAAAATTGCGGCTGCCCGGAACTTGGATATTTTTCTCTATGCCATCGGTGACGATCGCGGTGCCGGTTTAGCATCCCATCATGAGGCGATTGCTTATATGAAGAAGTTAGGATTAAAAGTGAACCCCGAAAACCGGCACGTTAGTTCGATGGAAGAAGTCATTGCTTATGTTCAGCACTGGATCGAGAAGCGCAAGGATCTCCGGTATGAAATTGACGGTATCGTCATTAAGGTAGATAGCTTGAGGCAGCAAGATGAACTTGGGTTTACGGCCAAAAACCCCCGTTGGGCGATCGCCTACAAGTTCCCGGCGGAAGAAAAAATGACGACGTTAACCGATATTGAATTGTCGGTGGGACGGACCGGGGTCGTAACACCGACCGCTCATCTTGACCCGGTGACGGTCGCCGGGACGACGGTCCAACGAGCTTCCCTTCACAACGAAGAGTTGATTCGCGAAAAAGATATTAAAATTGGTGACCAAGTCGTTATAAAAAAAGCAGGAGACATTATTCCGAAGGTTGTACGTGTTCTAGACGAAGCGCGCACGGGCGAGGAAAAGGATTTTTCGATGCCATCGGAATGTCCTGAATGCGGAAGTGAGCTCGTCCATTTGGAAGAGGAAGTCGCTTTACGTTGTATCAACCCTCGGTGTCCCGCGCAAATTCGCGAAGGATTGATCCATTTTGTCTCCAGAAACGCGATGAATATCGATGGACTCGGGGAACGAGTGATCACACAACTTTTTCACCATCATCTCATTAGCGATATTTCCGATTTATACACCCTTCAGTATGAAGAACTAATCAAGCTTGACCGGATGGCCGATAAATCGGTGAACAATTTACTGATGGCGATTGAAGCGTCGAAAGACAATTCATTGGAGCGATTGTTATTTGGATTGGGCATTCGTTTTATCGGGGTGAAAGCGGCAGACACACTTGCCCGTCACTATAAAACAATAGAGGCTTTGCAAAACGCATCATCGGAAGATATTCAAACCGTTCCGGAAATCGGGAACAAGATGGCAGAGGCGATCGAGCAATATTTTCTGCAACCCCAAGTGGCAGATATGCTCAAGCGTTTAAAGGAATCCGGCGTGAACATGGCGTTTAAAGGAAGCATCGGGAGCGAAACGGATAAGTTTCAAGATCAAACGTTTGTGCTTACGGGTAAACTGGAACATTGGACGCGTGATGAATTAAAGGCAATTATTGAAGCCAACGGCGGAAAAGTGACGTCAAGCGTCAGTAAAAACACTGATGTGCTCATTGCAGGTGAAGATGCCGGCTCCAAGCGGGACAAAGCCGAGGAGTTGGACGTGGAGATATGGGACGAGAGGCGAGCGCGAGAAGAAATCGAATGACGGAGGCGCTTTCCGAAAGGGGGGGGTTGGATGAACAGAAGGATGTTGGCGGTAGGTTTAGCTTTGGTGCTGGCTCTTTCCGGATGTGCAGATTTTTTGGATCCGGGCACGTCAGAGGAAACAGCAGAGACAGAGGAGGGGGAACCACAACAAGAAACGGCAGATGTGGGGGAACCGGTTCCCAGTTTGTCGGAATACTACCGAAATGTTTTCCCGGATGGTGAATATGAAGCTGGAGAAGTTAGAGGGTATACATCGGGGGAAGGCTGCTATTCGGGTTCCGCCTATAACCGTTTGGACTTGGAACGGCTGGAAATAGGGCTTAGTGAGATAGCTTCGGAGACGTTTCCGCCTGAAGATTATTTTATTCAAGAAGGGCAATTTTTAGGAAGCGATGAAATGAATGCTTGGCTGGCCCGTTATGAAGAGTCCGATGAGGATGATGAAGAAGAGGAATATGCAGGCTTGGGACTTAACCCGCAACTCGAAGGCGGGGATGATTTTGAAGAGCAGCATAGCAATAATCCATGTGTTCTTTCCCATATTATCGAACAAAACTATCACATCGAAAATGACGATGGAGAGCTGCAATTGGGCGGTGTAGGGGTAGCGCTATCCTTAAATAGCATCTATTATTTCCGTGAGGAAGACGAAGATGGCAACTACGGCCCTTGGTATGATGAAGAGATCTCAGAAGAAGAGGCGATCGAATCCGGCGAGGAAATGGCGGAAGAAATCGTTAACCGGTTGCGTTCGGATGAACGGGAAGAAGGGATGTTGAACGACGTCCCGATCGTCATCAATCTTTTCAGAGAAGCTCCGCGAAATTCAACCACACCGGGGGAATTCATCGCAACAGCAACCGCTGAAGCAGGAAGTGATCTTGGCAGTTGGGAGACGTTGAATGAGGAGCATTACTTTTTTCCATCCGAACAAGCATTCGAAAATGTGCCTGAAGATGCTGAGCGTTTTAACCAATTCAATGAAGCGTTAAACAGTTATTTTAGCAACCATATTGGTGTAACCGCCCGGGGGCATTATCAGAGCAATGCACTCGAGCGTCTCTCTATTGAAGTGCCCATCCGGTTTCAAACTAAAATGGAGACAATCGCGGTGACCCAGCAGGCGGCAAGTGAGCTGGAGGAACATTTTCCGACGGACATTGACATCAGCCTTACCGTTACAACGAATGACCGGACGGAAGCATTGATTACGAGAGAGAGCGAAGAAGAGGTGAACGTGCACATTTATGAATAAACGAAAATTATAGGCAGCGCGATTCCCTTGGAGGGCGAACGGCGCCGAGAGGAACAAGCGAGGCCAAGTAATCCCTCGGGCGAAGGTCGAACGGCGTCGAGAGGAACAAGTGAGTCAAAGTAATCCCTCAGACGGAGGTCGAACGGCGCCGAGAGGAACAAGCGAGTCAAAGTAATTCCTCAGACGAAGATCGAGCTGCACCGAAAGGAACAAGCGAGTCAAAGTAATCCCTCAGATGGAGGGCGAACGGCGCCGAGAGGAACAAGCGAGTCAAAGTAATCCCTCAGACGGGGATCGAGCTACACCGAGAGGAACAAGCGAGTCAAAGTAATCCCTCAGACGAAGATCGAGCTGCACTGAGAGGAACAAGCGAGTCAAAGTAATCCCTTGGAAGAAGGTCGAACTGCACCGAGAAGAACAAGTGAGTCAAAATAATCCCTCAAACGGAGGTCGAGTTACACCGAGAGGAACAAGTGAGTCAAAGTAATCCCTCAGACGGGGATCGAACTGCCCTGAGAGGAACAAGTGAATCAAAGTAATCCCCGTCCCTCTCAGAGTGAGAGCCCTCCTTATCAATGTTGAATTTCATAGTAATGTCAAAAGAATTTCCGGAACGTTACACTCTACACTGTGTAACGTTATGACCTCATTTTTGCTCACGTGCCCGTGTTTTGGTATGATCATAGTGTTGCTGAGTCTAATGATTGAGAGGTGAACAGCAGTGGCTGAAATCACAAAAGAACAAGTGAAACATGTAGCGGACCTTGCACGCTTAACGTTTAGTGATGATGAATTAGAAACATTTGCCAAACAAATGGGCGATGTTATTAAATATGCGGAACGTCTCAATGAACTTGACACCGAAGATGTCGTACCGACGACGCACGTCATGGACGTACGAAATGTTTTGCGTGAAGATGAAGTGCGCCCGTCTATGAAAAGAGAAGATGTGCTAAAAAATGCGCCAGCGTCGAAAGATGGACAATTTGAAGTTCCATCTGTCCTGGATTAAGGGAGTGAAAGCCGTGTCATTTATGGATGAAACGATCGCATCGATGCATAGCAAAATAAAAAATAAAGAAATAAAAGTGTCAGAGCTGACAGAAAAGGCTTACGAAAGAATTCGGGATGTCGATGATTCCGTGCAGGCATTTCTCACCTTGGATGAAGAAGGCGCGATGGCCCAGGCGCAATCGCTTGACGAGCAAGTGGGCAAAAGCGAGAACCAGCCATTATTTGGAATCCCCGCGGGTATTAAAGACAATATCATGACCGAAGGGCTGAAAACGACGGCCGCCAGTCGGCTCCTCGATAATTTTAATCCTGTCTATGATGCAACCGTTATGAAGCGTTTGCGTGAACAAAACATCGTGACCGTCGGAAAATTAAACATGGATGAGTTCGCAATGGGCTCTTCCAACGAGAATTCGGGATATCACAGTACGAAAAACCCTTGGAATACGAGTCACGTCCCCGGTGGTTCAAGCGGAGGCTCTGCTGCAGCAGTGGCAGCGGGAGAAGTGCCGTTTGCTTTAGGGTCGGATACCGGTGGCTCCATTCGACAGCCCGCCTCTTTTTGTGGAGTAGTTGGATTAAAGCCTACATATGGACGAGTGTCCCGTTACGGACTTGTGGCGTTCGCTTCTTCATTGGATCAAATTGGTCCGATTACCCGCACAGTCGAAGACAACGCCTACGTGCTTCAGGAAATTGCCGGCCATGATGAGCGTGATTCTACATCTGTGGATGTGTCCGTGCCGGATTATCGCTCAGCACTTGAAGGAAACATTAACGGTTTAAGAATTGCCATCCCGAAAGAGTTTTTGGATGAAGGGGTCGACGCCGGCGTTAAAGAACGGATTCAAACGGCGATTCGCACATTGGAAGGCATGGGAGCGTCTTGCGAGGAAGTGTCGCTGCCGAATTCACGGTATGCGGTGGCCGCTTATTATTTGCTCGCATCCTCGGAAGCATCCGCCAATCTTGCCCGTTTTGACGGCATACGCTACGGCGTTCAAAAAGAGGGCGATGATTTATTGGATGTTTATAAAAAGACGAGAAGCGAAGGCTTTGGCGATGAAGTGAAGCGTCGTATTATGTTGGGGACGTTCGCGCTTAGCTCCGGGTACTATGACGCGTATTACAAAAAAGCGCAAAAAGTGCGGACGCTGATTCGTGAAGATTTTAACCAAGTGTTGCACAGTTATGATGTCATTCTTGGTCCGACAGCACCGACGACAGCGTTTAAAATCGACGAACAAAAAAATGATCCGCTTACGATGTACCTTAATGATATTTTAACCATCCCGGTGAACCTGTCCGGAAACCCGGCCCTATCCATTCCGTGCGGTTTTTCAAATGGACTTCCGGTCGGATTGCAGTTGATCGGCAAACCATTTGAAGAACGTATTCTGTACCGTGTCGGTCACGCTTATGAACAAGAAGCAGGACATTACAAAGAAAAACCGGGTTTATAGGGGGCAAACAATGACATTCGATACGATTATCGGCCTGGAAGTGCATGCCGAACTAAAAACGGATACGAAAATTTTTTGTGGATGTTCCACGTCGTTTGGAGCGTCGCCAAATACACAAACATGCCCGGTTTGCCTTGGGCACCCGGGGGTTTTGCCGGTACTGAACAAACGAGCTGTTGATTTTGCGATTAAAGCGTCATTGGCGACAAATTGTACGGTCTCGGAGCATACAAAATTTGATCGTAAAAATTATTTTTACCCGGATAATCCGAAAGCATATCAAATCTCCCAGTTCGATCAACCTCTCGGTGAGCATGGGTCGATTGAGATTGAAGTTGACGGCAAGAAAAAATCGATCGGCATCACCCGTATTCATATAGAGGAGGACGCGGGAAAATTAACCCATGATGACGAAGAAGATACGTCGCTCGTTGATTTTAACCGCGCGGGAACGCCGCTTATCGAGATTGTTTCCGAACCGGATATTCGCACGCCGGAAGAAGCGTATGCTTATTTGGAAAAATTGAAGGCGATTCTCCAATATACGGAAGTGTCCGATTGTAAAATGGAAGAAGGCTCGCTCCGGTGTGACGCGAATATTTCCTTGCGTCCGAGCGGACAAGAGGAATTCGGAACGAAGACGGAACTGAAAAATTTAAACTCATTTGCCAACGTGCAAAAAGGGCTAGCTTTTGAAGAGAAGCGTCAGGAACAAGAACTTCGCGACGGCAATGAACTTTTGCAGGAAACACGGCGTTGGAATGATGAGCGCAAAGAAACGACGCTCATGCGAGTGAAAGAAGGATCCGATGATTACCGCTATTTTCCGGAACCGGATCTCGTCAATCTTTTTATTGATGAAGAATGGCAAGGCAGAATTGCAGAAGAAATCCCTGAACTCCCCGATGAAAGACAGGAACGCTATATATCGGACTGGGAAATCCCCGCTTATGACGCTGGCGTGCTGACGCAAGTAAAGGCAAGCGCGGACTTTTTCGAAGAAACGGTGGCAGCAGGCGCGGACGCCAAGCAAGCCGCCAACTGGATGATGGGCGAAGTGAATGCTCATTTGAACGCCAATCATTTGGAGCTTGAAGATGTGGCCATGACACCGACGGGGCTTGCCGAGTTGATCCATTTGATTGAAAAAGGAACGATCTCCAGCAAAATTGCCAAAAAAGTGTTCAAGACGTTGATTGAAGAGGGCGGAAGTCCCGAGCAAATCGTCAAAGACCAAGGGCTCGTGCAAATTTCCGATGAAAGTGAATTAAAGTCGATCGTCGAAGGCATTTTGGAAGCAAACCAAAAATCCATTGACGACTATAAAAACGGCAAAGACAAAGCCTTCGGTTTCCTCGTCGGCCAAACGATGAAAGAAACAAAAGGGAAAGCGAATCCGCAAGTCGTGAATAAACTGATTAAAGAAGGCATTGACGCGCGGTAAAAAAAGCCAACCCCATCCCTTTATTCGGGAGGGGTTGGCTATTTGTTCCTACGGGAAATAAAGAAAACGAGTGCCCCGATCATGATAAGCAGGAGCGCGGCAGTTGGTACCCAACCAGCGCCGCCTTCGGCGTCATCGATGGCTTCGGCTGCAGATATCGTTGATGTATACGTTAGCGAAAGGATAATAATGATAGCGGTAAGAAAAGGGCTATATTTAACAGCGTTCATTCTTATTCCTCCCAGAGCAGTCTGAGGATTTGTGAGGTGAGGCAAGAGATCAAACTAAAAAACACGAGGGGATGTCTCCTCGTGCAGTGCCTTAAGCCTTTTTCTTTGCCGTTACCATTGAAAATGCGGACCAAGCGAGTATGGCAATTGCAAGAATCACCGTCAATGGTTCCATCCAATGAACGTCCATATATCTCGTCCCTCCTGCTAGCGTTCACTTATCTAAGTTAAGGATAAGCTGTTTTTTGGTTCACGTCAAGGATGCAAGGACCTTACACTGTGTCGTTTATCAGCCGAAACCGTCTCGATATCAGCCTAAAATTAAAATATATCAGCCGAAACCATCAATATATCAACCAAAACAAAAGGTTTATCAGCCAAACGGAATAAACATTTTGCTTGTTTGTACAAAGGTACGGCCTCTCTTTATAATAAAGTGTACAAGCCTTAACGGGAATGAAAGGTTGTTCATTTTGGATATAACACTAACAATTATTGTTACGATTGTTGTGCTCCTGTTCTTCTTCCTATTATTGGCGGCGCTCAACATTGCCGCTCATGCGTATATTATCAAATCAGGGGCCTCGTATCGAAAAATACTGGGGCACACGCTTCTCATGATGGCGATAGTTCTGTGCTTGGTCTTATTTTTTGGCGTTTTATGTGGTGAAAACATTACTGTAACAATATAAGGGGAATGATTATGGCAACGATACTCATCGCACCGGATTCATTCAAGGAAAGCATGAGTGCGCGAGAAGCAGCAGAAGCGATTTAAGCAGGGTTTCAACAAGCAGGCGAGCCCCATGACTACCATCTATTCCCGATGGGCGATGGCGGTCCTTACTGTCAATAAGGGGTTTCTTCTATCTGTTGTAAAAGGGCTGGGTAGGTGGTTATTATTAATGTTATAGTAGAAAACCGGTATCTTATTGAAGGGTGATTATCACTTACTGATGATAATCAAAGGATGCTTCGACAATGTCGACACCAATGAATGATTACCTTTCTCAATCAACGGACCAAAGATTCAGAACTCCTTCGAATTATCATTCGATTTCTTAAGGTGAGTTATATGGAAGAGACCAATTTCCATGTAGTGAACGAGGAACGCCTCAGATATCATTTCACCAGGGAATCCATGTCATGTACATTCAAGATCTGATATTTTAATTGAAGAAATTAAAGATTGACATAGTCAGAAATTACTTGTATCCTTTTAGGAAACCGGTTCACCATTGCATGATATTAAAGTAAGCGCTTTATTGGTACATGTGCTTATCAAAAATTTAATTGGGGGATGATGTCTTAAATGAAAAAACAAGCAGTACTTGTAGCTATGGTAGTAATCCTCATATTATCTGGATGTACAAATATGATCAATGCAGATGAGATGCAGCAATTTAGACTTGCTCATAGTGCGACAGAATCACATCCTGCTCATCAGTCTATGCTTTATTTTGCAGATTCAGTATATGAAAAAAGCAATGGAGATATAAATATTGAAGTATACGCAAATGAGCAACTAGGTTCTGAACGAGAAACAGTTGAGTTACTTCAAGCTGGAGCGATAGACTTTGCCCAGTTAGGTGCTGGGAATCTGGAAAGCTTTTCAGAAACGTACTCGCTCTTTAGTTTACCTTATCTATTTGATAATGAAGAGCATTATCATCAGGCAATGGATAGCGAAATAGCTGAATATTTTTACCAGTCAACAGAAGAAATTGGATTTAAAGGGCTATCTTACTATGATGCAGGTGCTCGTAGTTTTTATACAAATAAAGCAATTGAACGACCAGATGATTTAGCTGGTTTAAAGCTAAGAGTTCAACCTAGCGAAACAATTTTGGCAATGATGAATGCTTTTGGTGTATCTGCAACACCAATGTCTTATGGAGAAGTATATACAGGTTTGCAGCAAGGTGTTATTGACGGGGCAGAAAATAGTGAATTGAACGTAGTTAGCACGGGTCACTATGAAGTCATTTCCGATTTTAGCCATACTGAACATATCATAGCACCAGATGTCCTCAATGTAAGTAACATAACATGGGAAAATTTTTCTGAAGCAGAAAAACAAATGATTAGTGAAGCTTCTGAAGAAGCGACAGAAATGCACAAAGCTCTTTGGGCAGAAGAAACATCTAGGGCTATAGAAGAAGCTGAGGCATCAGGCATAGAATTTCATCATCCAGATAAGGAGCCTTTTATTGAAGCTGTTGAACCTTTACATGATAGGTATTCATCTAATGAAGAAACTGGTTATATTTACGAGCAGATAAGAGAATTAGTGGAAGGGGACTAAAAATGGAGAAATCAAAAAATATAATAGATAGAATTCTTGAGTATTTAACATCTTCTTTATTAGGTATTATGGTGATTGTTGCATTATGGCAAGTGTGTTCTCGCTATGTATTAGACGCTCCTAGTACTTTTTCAGAAGAAGCTTTGAGATATTTACTTATATGGGTTTCAATTCTGGGTGGGGCATTAGCTTATGGAAAAAAGAAACACATGGCAATTTTAATTCTAACCAATAAATTACCTGATGCTTTATCACGTCGGTTACAAATAATAGTTGATATGATTGTTACACTTTTTGCGATCATTGTTATGTTCATTGGGGGTTATAGAGCTGTGCTTCTTGCATTTAATCAAGCGTCTCCAGCTATGGAGTTTTTGAATGTTGGATATGTCTATATGGTGCTTCCGTTAACTAGCGTTTTTATTTTTTTCTACGCCATTTATAACATTTACCACTCGGTGATAAGAGGTAAACAATATGTTGTTGAGAAAGATCATATAATAGAACAAAAAGAAAGTGGGAGGGAGCACACATCATGGAATTAATAATAGGGATTATTTTATTAGTAACTATTTTTGCGTTGCTATTAATTGGCGTACCAATTTCTTTTACTGTGGCCATAGCCTCAGCCCTTGCAATGCTTGTTTTATTCTCAGCTGATGTCGCAGTATTCACAACTGCTCAGCAAATGTTGTCTGGTTTGGATAGTTTTACCTTATTAGCCATCCCGTTTTTTATTTTAGCCGGCGTTATTATGAATAATGGTGGAATTGCACAAAGACTTATTAATTTAGCTAAAGTGTTAATTGGGAGAATGCCTGGATCTTTAGTTCATACCAATATTGTGGGAAATATGTTATTTGGATCGTTGTCTGGATCTGCTGTGGCATCAGCTGCTGCCGTTGGGGGCGTGTTGACCCCGACTCAAAAAAAAGAAGGATACGATCCAAAGTTTACAGCAGCAGCAAATATTGCATCTGCCCCTACAGGTATGATTATCCCGCCTAGCATTGCCTTGATTGTATATTCCACAGCTAGTGGTGGTACTTCGATTGCGGCCTTATTTATAGCAGGATATATACCTGGAATACTTTGGGGATTGGCTACGCTAATAGTCGCATATATCGTATTCAAAAAGAAAAGTTACGGCGTTAACATTGATAAAATTTCTTTAAAAGAAGGCTTTAATGTATTTTTTTCTGCCTTTCCAAGTTTATTATTAATTTTCATTGTCATTGGAGGAATAGTTGCCGGTATATTTACAGCAACTGAGGCTGCTGCGATAGCAGTTCTTTACGCGAGTATCTTGTCGTTTATTTATAAAACCATTCGTGTAAAAGACATTCCTAAAATGTTAAAGGAAACAGTAGAAATGAGCGGAGTAATTATGTTTTTGGTGGCTGCTTCAACCATCTTATCGATTGCAATGACATTTTCAGGCATACCCCCTGCTCTTAGCGAAATAATATTATCAGTTTCTGATAATTTAATTGTGATTCTTATTTTAATGAACATTATTTTATTGCTGATTGGTGCTTTTATGGATATTACGCCGGCATTGTTAATATTCACACCTATTTTTTTACCAATTGCTACAGAGCTTGGGTTAGACCCTGTACACTTTGGTATTGTGCTCGTCATGAACTTAAGCATTGGTATGATCACTCCTCCAGTGGGTAGCGTATTATTTGTAGGTAGTAATGTCGGGAAGGTTCCAATCGAATCATTAGTTAAACCTCTCTCGCTCTTTTATGTTGCGATTATAGCTATGTTGTTAGTAGTTACTTTCTTCCCTCAGATTAGCATGTTTCTACCTAATTTATTCGAGATATAAATAAAAATTAATTTGTAAAGACAAAAGGTATTGATTTTATTCAATGAATCTTTTACTATAATAGGAAACCGGTATCTTATTATGGAGATGATTTTTATGAAAACGATTAACTTAGCAGACATACCTGGGATGACATTTCCAACAGGACGTTACACAAGGGTAATGATTGGCGCTGATAGCCCGATCCAGGCAGAAAATTTTACGATGGGGTACGTGAAAGTGAACCCTCAAGGCTCTGTACCCAAACATGTACATGAGCAAGAAGAAGTTTATTTTATTGCCGAAGGAAATGGGAGAATAGAAGTAGGCAATGAGGTGAAGGAGGTTAGTGCTGGAACGTCAATATATATTCCTTCTAACGTTCCTCACGAATTGGTTAATACAGGGAATGAAACAATGACAATGATATTTGTTTACTCACCTGCTGGTACAGTAGATCATTGGGATGAAGAGCGAAAATAAAAGGGCTGAAAAATATACCGGTTTATTACATGAGGAGGAATAAAAAATGCTAAATAATGTTAAAGTACTTAGTTTCACTCATTTTTTACAGGGGCCTTCTGCAGTGCAAATGTTAGGGGATTTAGGCGCTGATGTTGTGAAAATCGAAAACCCTAAAGGTGCTTATGAGCGTCATTGGTCGGGATTAAATTCCTTTTTAGGGGATGAAAGCGTTTTTTATCTTATGGCTGGACGTAACCAGAGAAGTTTAAGTATTAATTTACGTACAGAAGAAGGAAAAGAAATCGTTAAAAAGATGGTAGCGGACGCTGATGTGATTGTTGAGAACTTTAGGCCTGGTGTGATGGAAAGATTAGGATTTGGTTATCAAGACGTCGCAAAGATCAATCCAGGTATTGTTTACTGCTCTTGTACTGGCTTTGGTTCAAGTGGTCCTTATAAAGATCGTCCAGGTCAAGATTTACTCGTGCAAGCAATGAGTGGTATTGCGAGTCTTAACGGTCGGAAGCAAGATCCTCCATCCCCAATTGGGACTGCTGCTGTAGATCAACATGCTGCTGTTTTAGCTGTCGTTGGTGTTCTTGCAGCACTTTATGAGCGTGAGCACACTGGAAAAGGGAAAAAAGTCGAGAGTAACCTGCTGAATGCCGCCCTAGATATGCAGATTGAACCGTTTAATTATCACTTAAATAAATTCCATTTATATGACAGAAGCGAGACGGGAATTTCTTCAAGATTCCATCAAGCACCTTACGGAGTGTTTGAAACAAAGGATGGATATATATGCATTTCATTACCTTCGTTAGATAAATTGGCAAAAGCGCTAAACGATGATCAATTCTTACAATGGGGATATGATGAACAATTTGAGAAACGCGAAGAAATTAATCAACAAGTAGCCATGAATATTAGACAGCAAACTACTAATTATTGGATAGATACCTTTTCAGAATTTGATATCTGGCACTCAATGGTAAATGATTATGAAGAGGTTGAAAATGATCCACAAGTTGAATGGAATAAAAATATTATGGAATTTGAACATACGAACGGAGAAAAAGTCCGTGTGCTTTCCCATCCGGTTCGATATGACGATGAGACATTGCCGTTGTATAAATTGCCGCCAAAACTTGGGGAGGATACAGATGAAATACTGAAGGAATTAAACTACGCCGATGAAGATATTGCAGACTTTAAAAATAAAAATGTTGTAGAAAGTCTGAAGGTTAAAGATAGCTCTAACCAATGAAGAGAAAGGATTTAAATAATGCAAAAGACGTTAAACATCGGGGTAATTGGTAGTGGTGCAATATCAACGGCTCACTTTGAAGCCATTGACAAAGTGGACACACTTAAGTTGATGGGCGTTGCCTCAAAATCTATTGAAGATGCGAACGAGATTGCGGAAAAACAAGGATGCAAGGTATATGATGATGCCATTCATTTAATTGAAGATCCTGCAATTGAAGTAGTCATTCTTCTGACTCCACCTGGGGTTCATCATGATTTTATACTTCGCAGTATTCAAAATGAGAAGCATTTAATTGTTGAGAAGCCATTAGGTGTAAGTTTAGAACATATTGACCAATACATTCAGTATGCTCAAAAGGTAGGAGTCACATTATCTGTGATTTCGCAACACCGTTTTGATGAAGCATCAAGTTTTATTAGAAAAAAGATTGATCAATCTCTGCTTGGAGATATTAAAGGGGGGAGTTGCGAAGTTTTATGGTACCGGGAACAAGATTATTATAATGAATGGCGAAAGAAAAAAACTTTATCTGGTGGTGGTGTACTAGCGATACAAGCCATCCACACCATTGATTTAATGCTTTGGTATTTGGGGGATGTCAAAGGAGTGAAGGCATACACAGGAACCACCGGTCACACGGATATTGATGTCGAGGATATTGCAGCGGCATGTATCGAGTTTGAAGAAGGGAAACTGGCAACGATTAATGCAACGACAACTGCATATCCCGGATACCCAGCTCGTCTTACTCTATTTGGTAAAGATGGGTCTGTGACCTTGGCATCTGACGAAATCCAATATTATCAGTCAAGACATGAGCAAGAAAGTTATAAGGCTAATGGAGACGTGAATCAAACAGTTGATGGGCCAGCTGCTGTTTCAGTGTCGTCCTTTGTGAAGCAGTATAAAGATATTTATAAAGCTATTCAAAACGGCGAAAGTCCCCTTGTTTCTGGTGAGGAAGCCAGAAAAGCTTATGCATTAATTGATGCTATTTATCAGTCTGCTCATACAGGTCGAGAAATCAGGTTATAGGAGGTTTAAAATTGAAAACTACAAGAAATATTGTATTGCCAACGTCAAATAAAGAACAGTACTCCTACGAACTTGCAAATACAGAGCCCATTAATTTTGTAGGAAAATCATTGGAGAAGAGAAAGGCTTATGCTGCCTCCCATGTGGTAGCTGACCCTTTACCTGTTCAGGGAGAAATTACAGGAGAAGCAATCGATTGGGAAGCTACTTTAAATTATAGGCATTATCTTTGGGAACATGGATTCGGTGTAGCTGAAGCCATGGATACAGCTCAAAGGGGTATGGGTCTTGATTATAAGTTAGCGAAAGACCTCATTGCACGATCTGCTAAAGAGGCACATTCAGTAGGCGGAGATATTGCATCAGGTGTAGGGACGGACCAGTTAGATATTAATGACTTGTCTTTAAATCTAGAAAAAATTGAAAAGGCTTATTTGGAACAATGTGAATTTGTGGAAAAAAAAGGAAGTAAGATTATCCTTATGTCGAGTCGAGCACTAGCGCAGGTCGCAAATAAGCCTGAAGACTATAGACAAGTGTATGGAAATATCCTTTCTAATGTTAAGCATCCTGTAATTTTGCACTGGCTCGGTGAGATGTTTGATCCGAATCTACAAGGTTATTGGGGATGGGAAGATCTAGATCAAGCGATGGAGGTCTGCTTATCCATCTTGCATGAGTATAAACATAAAATAGATGGCATTAAGATTTCATTACTTGACGAAAATCTTGAAATTAAAATGAGGCGTCTTTTACCTGAAGGTGTCTTCATGTACACGGGAGATGATTTTAATTATCCTTCTCTGATTAAGGGAGATGAACAAGGGTTTAGTCACGCCCTATTAGGGATTTTCAATGGTATTGCTCCTGTTGCTGCTAAAGCTCTTCAAGCCCTAGATCGCGGAGATATCGAATCCTATGATCAACTATTAGAACCGACGGTACCTTTAGCGCGCCACATCTTCCAAACACCGACATTTTATTATAAATCGGGCCTTACATTCCTAGCATTTTTAAATGGTCATCAAAATCATTTTAAAATGCTTGGAGGCCATGAATCTGCGCGTTCAACAATGCATTACATTGAACTTTTCAAATTAGCTGATCGTGCGAATCTTCTACGTGTTCCAGATCTTGCTATTCATAGAATGAAAGAACTTCTTTCACTAGCTGGTCTTAGATAAACAATTAGTAGAGGTGAAAAGAATGGGTGAAGTATCATTAGAAATCGATGATAACGGAATTGCCACTGTTTTATTAAACTATCCGGCGAAACGAAATATATTGAGCAACCATATGATTGAAAAATTGGAGCACGTCATCAGTAAGCTGAAAAATGACCCCGATGTTAAAGTTCTTGTGCTTCGATCTTCGGACCAAAGATTCTTCTCTGCGGGTGGCGATGTTAAAGAGTGGAAAGATTATTCTAAACAACAAGCTTATCGTGAAGGAAATAGAGGAGGGAAAGTTTTTGCAGATCTCGAAGACTTACCTTTTGTAACGATTGCTGCAATTAGTGGAGCGTGCCTAGGGGGAGGTTGCGAACTTGCGTTAGCCTGTGATATCCGGGTAGCAACTGAAGATTCCACCTTTGGACAACCAGAAATAACATTAGGAAACGGTCCGAGTTGGGGTGGTTACTATCGACTTGCTCGTAAGGTTGGGATTTCTCGTGCAAAAGAAATGATTTTACTGGGGGAAATGTACAACGCTAATCAAGCGTATAATTTTGACCTTATTCAAAGAATTTATCCATCGTGGGACACACTACTAGAAGAAGTTAGGGAAATGTCCGGACGACTGGCAGAAGATGTTTATGCAGCCTCTATTTCCAAGCAAATCTTAAATCAAGTTGAACAAGGGATGATACCCAATCAACTTGCAATAGATGGACTGAGTGCCTCTTCATTTGCTCAAACCGCAACATCTGTTGAAAGAAAAGCAGCGTTTTTAAATAGAAAGAAATGATAGCAGTTTCGAGAGAAGGTGATGAAGGTGAAGGCGGTTCAGATTGACGCCCCAGAGTCATTAAAATTTATTTATCGTCCACAACCTGATCTTCAATCAAATGAAGTGCTAATAAAGGTAAAAGTCGTTGGTATCTGTGGTACTGACTTGAAGCTTTATGATGGTACTATTTCCTACCTTAAAGACGGTTCCCTTACACTGCCCCTGGTCCCTGGACATGAATGGTCAGGTGAAGTTTTTAAAGTAGGCTCATCATTAAGTAAGTTTAAGGTAGGGGAACGTGTAACTGGGGAATGTCATATTGGTTGTGGAAGTTGTGAAGATTGCCGAAATGGACAAACCAATATTTGCTATCATCGTGAAAGGATTGGAATCTTTCAGAATGGTGCATTGTCTGATTATATTGTTTTGCCTGAGCGTGCAGTGCATACCATTCCTGATGAAGTAACGGATGTTGAAGGTGCAATGATTGAGCCACTAACAGTTGCCCTACATGCATTGGATAAATTAGACCGAGTTGCTGGATCACGTTTACTAGTGTATGGATTAGGACCTATCGGACTGCTAATTAGTCAGGTAGCAAAAAGTATGGGCGCAACTACAATTATTGGGGTGGATATCAATGAAACTGCCTTGAGGAGAGGTAAAAATTTCGAATGTGATGAGATTATCAATTCGAAGAAAGAAAATGTAAAAGAAAGAGTATTGTCTCTTACGAACCAAGAAGGACCGGATATTATTGTTGAGGCAACAGGCGTAAGCGATTTGTTAGTTCAAGCGGTAGATTTGATTCGTTCAGGAGGACAACTTTCTCTTATAGGATTATTTAGTGAAAAAGCTGACCTCGATCCTAATCAACTCATCACAAAAGACGTTAAGATTATAGGTAATATGGCAAGTAGTGCTAGGATTTGGCAACGTGCCAATCGCATTAGTCGCCACTAAGAGGGTGGATATTAGAAAGCTTGTTACGCATACTTTTTTATTGGAAAAAGTAGAAGAGGCTTTCTTAAGTGCATGGGGAAAGAAAGATAATACATGTAAGCTCAACTTTCGCACCTAGATAATGATCACGAAACCTACGGTTGCTTGGTCTAGGAAGCATCAGGTTCGGTCCTTGACATGAGAAACAATCATAAAAAAACACCTCGACGTTTGGTATAGTGTCATTGACAGAAAACACAACCAAAAAGAAGAGGTGCGTCTCTATGATACCGAAAAATAGCAAGCATCATCAACTACCAAATGAACTGCGATCAACGTTTCAAGAGTTAAACATGCTCAAACACCTACGAAACGCTGGTATTACGAAGTCATTCGGCTTTTCTTGCGGCTATCTTTTTCAGTTGGTCTTCTGCTTGATTTTTGAACATAAAAACTGGTTTCAATTTCTTGAAAGCAAGAAATCAGATGAGTCTCCGGCTAAGGATACGGTCTATCGATTTTTGAATGAATCCACTTTTGCATGGCGTCGGTTTCTCCTCTTTCTGAGTGCTCACACGATTGGAAAAGTGACAAAGCTAACCCGTCATGATCGGCCAAAAGTGTTTGTTCTGGACGATTCCTCCTACGATCGCAACCGAAGTAAAAAGGTGGAACTATTAGCCCGTTGTTTTGATCATACTTCTCAAAAAATGCGCTATTACAAAGGGTTTCGAATGCTCACGTTAGGATGGACAGATGGAGCAACTTTTCTGCCTGTCGACTTCTCGTTGCTCAGTTCTAAACAATCGTGTATCAACGGCATTTCTGATCACATTGATAAACGGACCACTGGGTATAAAAGACGACTTGAAGCTCTGCAATCAGCTCCGGAACAAATGCCGAGCATGCTTCAAAGAGCAACGAAAGCAGGGATTGATGCCTCTTACGTATTGATGGATAGTTGGTTTACGCAGCCGCCATTGATCCAAGCCATTACGGAACAGGGCCTCGACGTCATCGGCATGGTCAAGAAAATGAACCAGCGTTATATCGTGGACGGCAAGCAGGTTGATTTAGAACAACTCTACCGCCTCGCTGCCCCAAGAACCAGGAAAAAGGCGTTGCTTCGCTCCATTCATACAACGATGGCTAACGGCGTTCCTGTCAAAGTTGTTTTTGTTCGCAATCGAAATAAAAAGAGTGACTGGTTGGCAATTCTGAGCACGGATTGTACATTAAGCGATCAGGAGATCATCCGTATTTATGGCATGCGGTGGGACATTGAGGTGTTTTTCAAAACGAGCAAGTCCCTTTTAAAGTTGCAAAAAGAATTTCAAGGCCGCTCATATGATTCCCTGATCAGTCATACGACTATTGTCTTTGCCCGGTATATCGTACTGGCATGGCAAAACCGATGTAGCACCGACCAACGAACGCTTGGCGGTATGTTTTATGACGTCTGTGATGAAGTGAGTGAACTCGATTGGGCTGTAGCTCTCCAGCAGCTTATCGAGCTTCTTGAAGATGTCTTCAACAACAGCAACAAGCAAATGAAAACATTCATCAAACGTCAACTCCAACATTGGATTGCAGGTCTACCCAATTATATCAAGGTGTACATGCCTTATTTGGGCTGCGAAAGTTGAGATGTAAGGTAATGATTCAACTTTAGGGATATATTGAAGGAGGTTGGAATTTATGGGTTTTCATCCTACAGAAGAAGATTTGATGATTAAGAAATTATCGAAAGAATTTGCAGAAAACGAAATAAACCCTTTGGTCGAGGATATTAATGAAAATGAACGATTTCCTGTAGAAATCTATCAGAAAATGGGTGAATTGGGATTAGTCGGTGTACCTTATGAGGAACACTATGGTGGAGGTGGAGGAACCTGGACACAATTTGCTATTGTTCATGAGGAAATTTCAAAAATAGATTCTGGGGTCGCGAACGCAATTATGGGCAATTGTTCTGTATCAACGTTAATTAGTACTTTTGGAACTGAAGAACAGAAAAAGAAATGGTTGCCCAAGATTCTTACTGGGAAGCAAATAGGTGCAATTGGGCTAACAGAGCCGAATGCTGGTTCAGACGCAAGTAGTTTAAAAACAAAAGCCGAACTAGAAGGTGATGAATGGGTTCTTAATGGTGCAAAAACATTTATCACTAATTCAGGTACTGATATTACAGGGCCTATTGTTGTTGCCGCTGTAACTGGAACAGCAGAGAATGGTAAGAAGGAGATTGGGACATTTATTGTTCCCAAACAAACTGATGGTTTGGTCATTAGTTCTCCGTTAAAGAAAATTGGTTGGCACGCCAGTGATACACGTGAATTAACATTTGAGGGTTGTAGAATACCTAAGGAAAACTTATTAGGTGATGAAAAACGTGGTTATAAACAAGCATTACAAACCATTTCAACAGGACGTTTTTTGATAGCATCAATGGCAGTAGGTCTTGCACAAGGTTGCCTAGATTTAAGTGCGGTCTATGCAAAAGAAAGACAGGCATTTGGCAAGCAATTAAAAGAGTTTCAAGATATTCAGTTTAAAATAGCCGAAATGCAAACGAAAGTAGATGCAGCCCGTCTATTGGTAAGTCGTGCAGCTTCTTTAAGGGACAATAATCGATCGTTTGCTAAAGAAGCCTCCATGTCCAAATTGTATGCAACACAAATAGCCAATGAAGTTGCAAGAGAGGCGGTTCAGATTCATGGAGGGTATGGGGTAATGCGAGAATACAAAGTGGCGTTGCATTATCAATCAGCAAAAATATTTGAAATTATTGAAGGAACAAATGAAATACAGAAGATGATTATTGCTAGAGAGGTCTTTAACCAATAGAGTCAATTTTTAAAGTTTCTTGACGCAATTATGGATTATAAAATTTAACGAACTAATTGCGCTGTCTCAAAACCCTTGGCATATGGAGGGTGAGAGAGCGGCGTAAATAAATTCCCCCCCCACCATTCAACGACATGATAGGCTTAGAGGTTTTCAACACCATTGTGTTTCAAATATCGACCCCAAAACATAAAAAACAGGTGAAACCGCGCCGCTTGTGGGTTAGAATAGTTATAGACCAAAACAACTATCACCCCGGGAGGTTATCATCTGTATGGCTATGATACCACAAACGAGCTTATTTTCGTGGAAAGATCTCGAAAATCTTGGAGATTTAGAATGTTTACGTTTGGTGCTTGATTATTTGCCGGATGAAGCGTTAATGAGAACGTTAGAGAAAGAACGATATAAAGGCGCAATGACTTGTTCGCGGGGTTTGGAATTCGATGCTGGCCGAGGTTGTCTTTGAGCATACGACGATTGAATCGTTGCTTCGGGAATTGAGCCGCAATGGGCAACTGCGTTTGTTGTGCGGGCTCGAAGGGATCGTTCGTCCCCCCCCCCGCCCATGATTATTCTCGCTTCATGAAAAAGTTCATGGCTCACGAAGCAGAAGTTGAAGCGATCTTTGATTTAATGGTGAACCAATTGAGCGAGCTCCTCCCGGATTTCGGAAAATCCCTTGCGATCGATGGCAAGGCGGTAGAATCGTTTGCGAAGGGCAACAAGAAGCATGAGGAGCCGGATGGCCATCGTGATACCGATGCTGATGTTGGAAAAAAGAAAATATTGGGGTAAAAGAAAAGACGGGACGATTTGGGAGAAAGTCGTGGAATGGTTCGGTTATAAACGTCATCTGCTCGTCGATGCCATTTATGAGTTGCCTGTGGCTTATTCGGTGACAAAAGGCATCGGTGCCTGATATTAACGCCGGTCACGCCATGGTCGACGAACTCGAACAAGAACGTCCCTGGTTATTAGAAGAAGCCGAAATGCTCGCCGGTGACCGTGGGTATGATGATACAAACATGCTCGAGCGGTTATGGGATGATCATGCCATTAAGCCGGTGATTGGCATCCGTGATATGTGGAAAGCTGGTGAAGACACACGCCAACTGATGGACATCGAAAATGTCACCCATGATTATAAAGGCACGGTGTATTGCCATTGCCCGGTTTCCGGGAAAGAACGAGAAATGGCAAACGGAGGCTTTGAGAACGATCGGGAAACCCTTAAAAAGCGTTGTCCGGCCAAGCAGTATGGCATTACCCGTGAAGGGCAGGCGGAGTTGCCCCGTGTCTCAGGGCTTTCGGATTCCGATCGCTGAAGATCGCCGAGTATTTTCACCCATCGATCGTGCCAGTTACACATGGAAGAAGGCATACGCAAAACGACCATCCGTCGAACGTGTGAACAGCCGGCTTGACGGCTCCTTTGGCTTCGAACAGCATACCACGCGCGGCAAAAGGAAGATGAGAATGAAAACGGGGTTGGTGCTGTGCATGATGTTGGCGACGGCCTTAGGTCATATCCAAGAAGGATGTCCGGAAAAAATGCGAAGCCTTGTTTCCTGAGCCCATCCACATGTGGAAAAGCCGAATGTTAAAAGGGTTTTTGTGGACAGCAGGATACGTATGTCCAATTTCAGGCCATAAACTCGAATGATCGTTGAATTGAACCGAATATGGTTTGTGGAAGAACATTTTGAGTCGTTTTTAACAAAAAACCAGGTTAAACCTGGTATCATTTTTACACTCAAAGCGAAAAAATCGTTACATCGCAAAAAGCTCATTTAACAAAAAAGTATTGACATTTACCAAGAAGGTATATACCATCGTAAGAAACCGCTTTCTTATATAGAGGATGAACATATCAAAAGAGGCATCATTTATACTTAGATAAAACCGGTTTCTTGAAAATTTATCCATGGTTATTCTTTCGGGAGGTATTGATTTATCCGTAGGTTCTGTGCTCGCTTTAGTCGGGGTATTTACCGTCATTGCGTTAAATGCTTCAAAAAGTGTTTTTATCGCTGTGATAACGGCGTTATTGATTGGTGCCTTTATCGGTTTTCTTACACGGGTTCATGGGTGCAAAGTTAAAAATAGCAGCATTCGTTGCCACCTTAGCCATGATGGGAGCGGTCCGCGCCATTGCATTATATACTTCAGACGGTGGTAGCATTTCTGGAGAAGTAGCTGCATTCAGTTCCATTGCAAATAGTAGCCTGGGAGTGATTCATTCTCCTTTTATTATTTTTATAATCATGACAGTTCTTGTTTTTATTTTAGTGCATCACACGCGTTTTGGGCGTTACGTGTACGCTGTCGGCAGCAATGAAAAAGGGGCGCTTTTATCCGGGATTCGTGTAACTCGCGTGAAGATGGCCGTGTATACCTTAGCGGGGACTCTAGTCGGTGTTGCAGCAATTATTGAAGCTTCTCGACTCAATTCGATTTCTTCTTATAGTTCTGGACAACTTTATGAATTGGATGCGATTGCTGCTGTCATTATTGATGGAACACGTATGATCGGTGGCGCGGCAAGGTCATCGGTACGCTTTTCGGTGTGTTGATTTTAGGGGTTTTAAACAATATGATGAACCTAATGAATGTGTCTCCATATTTGCAAGGTTTTGTCACAGGGTTAGTTATTATTATTGCTGTTGTCTTCCAAAAGAGAGAATAGTTTTCGTTTAAGTTTCACGGCTTCTGATTGCGACCTAAACAGTTGTCTTTATAATGACCATTTTAGACAAGAACATTGTCATGGTTATTTATTATAAAACAGCCGACAGTCTTTGTGAACATTATCCCTTGGTCACAAAGTCAATCGGCTGTTGCCTTCATCATTTAGTAAAGTCAACTGTTCCCATAGTTTGGGTGGCTAGAACAATTGACCACCTTCAACCATAAGTGATACATGCAAGATACCTATGTTACAATTGATGGAATTCGAACATAGGGAAATTACAGCTGTACATAAACACAAGGAGTTCTAAATGAAAAAAACACCAACTATAAATGACGTAGCAAAATTAGCGGGAGTATCCAAAGCGACTGTTTCAAAATATCTAAATGAAACACCTTATGTGTCTATAAATACTAAGCAGCGCATAGAAAAAGCAATTGATGAATTAAAGTATCATCCAAGTAATGTCGCACGTGGATTAGTAAGTAAATCTATAAGGCTCATTGCATTAGTGATATCAGATATTGAATTGTTGATTAACAGTGTTTTAATAAAGTCGATTGAAACAGAGGCTCAAAAATATGGGTATGACATAGTCCTCGTAACAACAAACGATGATGAAGAATACGAACAGAATCTTAACGAGATTTTAACTGAACGATACAAACATGTAGATGGTATCATATTAGCAAATTCACGTAAAAATGGGTTAAATCTTAGTGAGTTAAAAGAAACTTTTGAGCATATTGTAATGGTCCATCGTTATGTTCCTAATGACCTTGTTGATATTGTTGCAGTGGATAATGTTTTTGGAGGCAAACTCGTGGCAGAATACCTCCTTCGTATGGGACACGAAATGTTTGGGATTATCTCAGGACCAAATGAAATTTCTCCTTTTGCGGATCGTAAGGAAGGGTTTTGTGATTCTTTATACAAGCATAATAATCAAGTCACCATTATAGAGGGGCTCCAATCGCTAGAAGCCGGCTATCAAGCAGCTGAACAATTAATGACGAGCGAATCTCCTCCATCAGCAGTATTTGCGACAAGTGATATACTAGCCTTAGGCGTCTTAGATGCAGCTAAAGACTATGGATGGAAAATTCCCAGTGAGATTTCCCTAATAGGGTATGATAATATTTTTTTTGGTAGACTAGCTAGGGTGCCGTTAACAACTTTAGACGGTCAATTTGAGCAGTTAGGTTCTAAATCAGTTCAACTCCTTTATGAAAGGATATCGGAGGAGAACAAATCAGAAGTGAAACAAATTTTCCTCCGTCCCTCTCTTATTGTAAGGGAATCCTCACAAAAAAAAGAGTAGAATGGACCACATGGTGTTGGCTATCTTGTCTGATTCTACTTGCTATTTATGTTAGTGTGGATAGGACTGAAATACGCAGGAAAGTCTCGATTCACAATTAAAAAAATGATGTTAACTTCAGCCTAACCATCGAATGGTAAATTTTTTTTGGGAAACAACAGGGCGAATCATAGAACTCAAATAATAACCAACGACGAATGATGATCAACCGCCTATCTCCAACATATCGAAACACAGGGGTTTTCGCACCTTTCGATGAATATTTTCACCCAGGGTTAGAACCCGTTTTCAATGAAAAAAATTATACACTTTGGGATCAAACATGGCGCTTCAAATATCCTTTTCATCTTTCGGTGGGGTGCCGTGAAGTGTCATGTTTGTGTTTTGAGAATGCTCAAAAAACATTCCAAATCCTTAGCTCTTCAGTTTGCCAGAATACTTATCGAAATATCCCCTTGCACATTTCCCTACCGTGAACATTTTCCCATGCGATCTTGGGTTAGAGTCTATCTCATACTTTGTTTATCCACCAAAAGGATTGTAACTCAACTTTCGGACATGACTAATACACGTAAACACCTGATATAAAGGGATTTAAGGCTAATTTAACCTCATGAAAGTAACGGTTTTCGCAAAAAATCCGGCAAGTTATCAAACAAGCGATCCAAAAACGGCTGAATTTGCTCGTCGGTGAGCAAGTGTTCTTCCGCCAGCATCGAGCCTAGAACATCAAGAATCATCAAGAGGGCTTCAGAAAATCGAAGATCCTCTACTTCATCACAACACATGAAAAACAACTGACCAATCGTGCGAGGATCTTCTTCCTCTCGCGAGCTCACAGCGAGTATCATATACCGGAGGAAAACGATCGATGTATGCGCCGTTAGCGCATCATAACTGCGGCATTGGAATTCCTTGGCCAATCTCAAGTGAGATTTGGTCACTTTGAAAAAACATTCAATGGTCCAACGCTTGCCATAAATGCGGACGGCATCTTCTTCGGTATGATCCAGGTTCGTCGTGAGAATGGCTAACCACTGTTTCGAACGGTTACGATCACGAACAAAAATGATGCGAGCTTGAATCTCTTGCCCATTTTCATCCGAACCTAGGCCAACAAGAATGGAAGCAAGGATTTTTGCCCGGCCTCGTTTCTTGCGCACGTTTTGGTAAAGCTGGTTCAACGTATAGGATTCCCCTTCATAGGTGTAGTGAATCTTGGGGGAGCGTTTGACCATGCAAACAACATCCAGGGGATACTGAGTAACCACGCGTTTGATGATCGAAGGATACGCAAACCAGCTATCGAAAAGGAGCGTTTTAGCGCCAAACTTCGCAGGGTTGATGTCATCCAGCAAGCTGAACAACGTTTGTGTCCCTTTCTGCAGTGCTTCTTGTCGGCGGCGATACCCCACCGTCCGTTTATCGATGGTCGGATTTACCTCCTGAAAACGGTTTTCTTCCTTTCTCGAACTGAGCAATGAAAAAGCCAAGGGTAGAAACGTCGCGCCATCCGACCAACCAAGTGTAAGCATGCGAAAACCTTTAAAATAGGCGCCTGTGCTGTTGTCTTTGACACGCGCGAGAAGTTCGACGGCTTTACTGCGATTACGGTTATAGCTCGAGTCATCGACGAACACACCATCGCGATCCGTCAACGGTTGGAGGTAGGTCTTTATGAGATGCGCGCTCACCAAAACGAGACATTTCCGCCAGTTGTACGTTGCACGTTTCATCAAGTCGTATACCGCATCCTTTTCCGGTGCATCAGGGAGACGGTCAGATTCAAGCGTCCGGTAAAGATTTTTCCCTTGAAGAACGAGAGAAAAGATAAATTGCACAAGGACGAGCGCAGAAAATCCTTTTTCTTTATGGATATTGGATTGGTGCAAAAACGTCCCAATTTTGGCCTGTTTGAAAAAGCGCGTCACGCGAGATTGTTGTTGGTTAACTTGATCAGAATTTGGTATCATTGAAACCACAGAAAACATCCTTTCTTTGGTTTTGGTGTGGTACCTTTATTTTACCAAAGAACAGGGTGTTTTTTGCTTTTTTTGGATAAAAAATTTGCCACAAATCCTGATTTTATAAGGGGTTACCTATGATTTTTAGCTCCGAAAGTTGAGATTGTAAGTTTAGAATAACTATATAAAAGGGGAATACAGATGCCAAACATCATCATCGCACCGGATTCATTCAAAGAAAGCATGAGCGCGAGAGAAGCAGCAGAAGCGATTCAGACCGGTTTCCAACAAGCAAGCGTCCACCATGACTACCATCTAATTCCAATGGGGGATGGCGGAGAAGGAACGATGGAGGCGCTAACCGCCAATCTCGACGGGGCTTACCACACTTTACAAGTCGAAGGTCCGGATAAGCATCGGATAGAAGCAACATACGCTGTATCGGCAGATGGAAAAATAGCCATTATGGAAATGGCGCAGGCGTCGGGACTTGATCGTGTCGCGGCACAGTACCGCGATGTCGGGGCGGCGTCGACCTATGGAACGGGCGAAATGATATATGCCGCTCTTGATCGAGGTGTCCAAAAAATCATCCTTGGCATCGGCGGGAGCGCAACGAATGATGGCGGGGCAGGAATGATCGAAGCCCTTGGCGCGCAACTTTTGGATGACCATGGGAAGGCGATTGCACGAGGCGGCGTGGGGCTTGAACATTTGGCAACCATCGATGTTTCGGAATTAGATCCTCGATTGCAAAAAACGGAAATCGTCGTCGCGTGCGATGTAACGAATCCTTTGTTGGGCGAAAAGGGTGCCAGTGCTATTTTCGGCCCGCAAAAAGGCGCGGACACGGCAATGGTGCAACGGCTCGATGATGCGCTCGCCCATTTTCACGCGCGAACAGTAGAAGCAACCGGCTATGATGTGAATGATACTCCCGGTGCCGGAGCGGCAGGCGGACTGGGTTACGCGCTGATGGCTTATTTGAATGCAGACCTCAAGCCTGGCATCGATCTCGTGTTGGAAGAGACCGATTTCCGCGCTTACGCCCGGAATGCCGATGTGATCATTACCGGCGAAGGAAAAATCGACGGTCAATCGGTGTACGGAAAAACACCGGTCGGCGTTGCGAAAGCGGGAAAAGAAACCGACACATTTGTGATCGCGATGTGCGGACAGCTTGGAGATAAATATGAAGAAGTGTATAATCATGGTATTGACGCTGTTTTTAGTCTTGTGCCGGGAGCGATAAGCGTGCAAGATGCGATGGAACACGGCAAGACGTATTTACAGCAAGCGGCGCGGAACATTGCTTCCGTTTATAATGAGAAATAATTGGTAAGAGGGTATATATGTCTAAAAAAAGAACCAATTTGCCGGTACAAAAAAATGAACGGCTCGACGTCACGTTTCAAGACCTCACCCATGAAGGTGCCGGTGTGGCAAAAGTCGATGGGTACCCGTTATTCGTCCCTGATGCGCTTCCTGGGGAAGAAGCAGACGTTAAAGTCGTAAAAACGGGGAAAAACTTCGGATTCGGGCGTCTAATGGAAAGACATACGACAAGCACACACCGTGTCGATCCACCGTGCCCGATTTTTCACTGGTGCGGCGGTTGCCAGTTGCAACACATGGATCAGGAAGCACAACTGGCATTAAAACGAGACCAAGTCGTAAACGCGCTCCATAAATATATGGGCAGAGACGATATTCCGGTACAAAAAACGATCGGGATGGACGAGCCGTGGGCCTATCGCAATAAAGCGCAAGTGCCTGTGGCGGAACGGGACGGGGAACTCATCGCGGGATTCTTTGCGAAACGGTCCCATCACATCGTCGATATGGATCATTGTTTAATTCAAGGCGATCAAAATGATGCGGAGATTCAAGTCGTTAAAAACATCTTAAAGCGTTACGAAATAAAACCGTATGATGAAGTAAGCGGTCGTGGCGTCATTCGCCATATCGTCGCCCGTAACGGACGTTTGAGCGGAGAGACGATGGTGATGCTCATCACGAACGGTGAAGCATTGCCCCATAAAAAGAAAATCGTCGAAGCCATTCGCAATGAAGTGTCCGGTATTCATTCGATCGCGCAAAACATCAATAAGAAAAAAACAAATGTCATCTACGGCGAGCGCACGGAAATTCTTTGGGGCGAAAAGTATATTGAAGAACGCATCGGCAAACTTCGCTTTGCCCTTTCACCGCGGTCTTTTTTTCAAGTAAACCCGGTTCAAACGGAAGTTTTATATGAAAAAGTACGCCAATTCGCAGGGTTACGCGGAAATGAAACGGTGATCGACGCCTATTGCGGCATCGGTTCGATTTCGTTATTTTTAGCGGAAGAAGCGAAGAAAGTTTACGGGGTAGAGGTCGTTGGAGACGCGATCAGTGACGCGCGTAAAAACGCGAAACTCAACCACATTTCCAATGTTGAATTTTCGGTCGGAAAAGCGGAAGAAGTCGTGGCCTGGTGGCGGGCAGCCCTCGGAATTCAAGCCGACGTCATCGTCGTCGATCCCCCGCGCAAAGGCTGTGACGAGAAATTGTTGCAGACGATGATCGAAATGCAACCTGAACGCATCGTATACGCGTCCTGCAACCCGGCCACGCTAGCCCGTGATCTCGGTATTCTGTCGGACGGCGGTTATGAAGTGAAAGAAGTGCAACCCGTCGATATGTTTCCGCAGACGGTACACATCGAGTGTGTGGTTTCGATACGTCGGAAGGATATGTGAAAGTACTGTCATTCCAGCATCCGACGAAATTTTATACGTTTGAAGAAGACGAGGATGGCTTCCTGACAAAGAAGTTAAATCATTACATCGATGTATGCGTTGCTCTCGACTTGGATCTGCCATTCGTATGAAAATCGATGATTAATAAAGCTATGGAAATGCCTGTATGACGGGCATTTCCTTTTTATATACATTTTTATTTCCGGTTGCATAATAGAGCAATCGGCTTTTTTTATGAAAGGAGATGTGGGGCATGCCGAATTCAGACAATCTTTCAACTGTGCGAACGGAAAAAGTGGAGGAAATTCCATTATTGGAGATCAGTCATTTTCCTAATCATCCTTTTAAAGTCAAGGTCGATGAAGAAATGCTGGAAATGGCAGAAAGTGTGGATCAATATGGTGTCCTTGTTCCTGGGCTTGTACGACCGACGGGAGAAGGTGGATATGAAATGATTTCAGGACATCGACGGAAAAAGGCTAGTGAGCTTACGGGTATTTCTTCGATGCCTTGTATTGTTCGTGAAATGGAGGACGATGAGGCGACCATTATTATGGTGGATAGCAATTTGCAAAGGGAAAATATAGCGCCGAGTGAAAAAGCTTTTGCCTTTAAGATGAAGTTGGAAATGATAAAAAGGAAAACAGGACGACTTTCTAAAGAAAACGTGTCTCAAGTTGAGACAAAAAAACGAGCGGATGAAATACTAGGGGAACAATTAGGAGAAAATAGAAATCAAATACAGCGGTATATTCGTTTAACGAAGCTAATTACGCCAATTCTTGAAATGGTCGATGAAAAAGAAATTGCGTTTACCCCAGCGGTGGAATTGTCGTATTTAGGAGAAAATGAGCAAGAAACTCTTTACGAGACGATGCAATCAGAAGTATGCACCCCTTCCTTGTCTCAAGCGATACGAATGAAGAAAATGAGCCAAGAGAATAAGTTAGATACGGATATGATTCTTTCAATTCTTAGTGAACAGAAGCCGAATCAAAAAGAGAAAATAACGATCCAAAAAGAACAAATAAACCAATATTTCCCATCTGGTTATACGGATAAGCAAAAAGAAGAGGTGATTGTAAAGTTATTAAAACGGTGGAGTAGTAATAGAAGATTTTAAAATCAGCCCAGTTTATAGATAGCTTTTAGGATACTTGAAAGTGGTTTTTCCATACATTTTGATTCTCTGGTTTTTTACAGGGAAATTTTTTATGTCAGAAGAGGATGAATACTGCTATGAATTTTACAGAAGGAAAATGGCGTGAATATGAACGTCTCATGAAAGAAACTCCGGGATTTGATAGAGGGAAAGGCATTCAAGATGATCACTCTTCCTCATGTAATAAAAGACAAGTCAAAGAAGAGGTTATTGTCTCTAAACGCAAATGAGATGAATATCTGTGGCTACTTTCATTAAAGGGGGTGATGCTCCATTCGAACGAATATTTGATTTATAACTGGCTGTATAACGGTTTTTATTCTATGAAAAGGAGAGATCATTTAATGAGTTATCAAAATGGCATTTTTGCTGATCCAGCGACCTTTGGAGAATTGCGTTTCGTGGGGCATCAACGGGATCGTTATAAATTTGACCGGGTCCGCCAACAACGAACCGATATTTTGGAAGGCCGCGTGTATAAATTGGTTTCTTCCGTTCAACGTTCCGAAATCGAAGTGGAAGTGCCTGAACACATGGGAGAAATCGAGTTTGATTTCATGGAGCCGGTGGAAGTGAAAAATCCGCTCATTACCGGTATGGCGCAAGCACAAAACAACTTTGCGCAGATTCGTTGGATGACGCGTGTTGAAGATATTGTTAAAGCGAATACCGGCAGTGGCATATCTTCTGTTGCTTCCTCATCAACCAAGAAAGAACCGATCACAGAAGGAACCGACAAAAAATAAAGCATCCAGGCGTGTTGGCTGATCAACGTTGGCACGCTTTTCGTTTGCCTAGAAAGGCGGGATCGCGCATGGAGGGTTGCCGGGAAGAACATGAACAACGCGTCTTAGAATGGATCGGAGACCATTTTCATTTGGATCATATCGAGGTGCGAGAGTATTCTCTTTTTCCATGTGGCAAATGGGTGACCGATCAGAATGGAGAAACCATGATTGTATTTTGGGATATGCTCGATGATCGGATTTCGTATGTCGTTGAAAACTGAGAGGTGACGTCTATCATCAAGAATCGATTATGGAAATACCGGGGAAGACGTATCCGTCGCCATATGCGCCATGCCGTATTACGGACCGGTCTTCTTTTTTTTGGGCTGTTCTTTTTCCTCACGTTAGGCATTTACTTCCGTGATCCCATGATGAATGGACGACAATGGTTGGAATTATCGACCTATCAAGCCATTCGAGATTGGGACTGGCTCGGTATAAGCATGGGTTTCTTCCTTGCTATGGTTGTTGGTGTGCTGGCGGTCGGTCTATCCTATGTGATCTTTTACGATGGATACAAACGCTTGTCTCACAAACAAAAACTGGCTCGCATGTTTATTTCCAATGGGATGATGGAGACGGCATCCATGGATAAAAAGATACAATGGAAGCCTCGAAAAAAGCAGAAAACAAAAGTGACCTACTTTCCGAAAGCCTACTACCGTGTCAAAGATAATTATATCCATATCAAGATCGCGATGGATATGACCAAACACCAGAAACAGTATTTAAATCTTGGCGAGGACATCGAAAACGGCTTTTATGCAGATACGGGAGAGCGGGAACTGGAAGACGGCTACATCTCCTATCGTTTTCTCTACGATGTAAGCAGGAATCGGATTTCGATTCATGATGTCAAAGCCGAAAATGGTTCCTTGAAACTGATGAAGCACATCGAATGGGCGTATGATTCCCTCCCTCATATGTTAATTGCCGGCGGAACCGGGGGAGGAAAAACCTACTTTATTCTGACGATGATCGATAGCTTAATCAAGTCGGGAGCCGTCGTCTATATTCTTGATCCCAAACGTTCCGATCTCGCTGATTTAGCGGCAGTCATGCCGAAAGGCACCGTGTTGTACACGCCTAGCGCCATGATGAAAGTATTACGGGAATCCGTGGACGCGATGATGAAACGATCCGAAGAAATGAAAAAAATGCCGACCTATCAAACGGGAGGAAACTACGCCGATGTAGGGTTGCCGCCCGTTTTTATTGTGTTTGATGAGTACGTCGCTTTCATGGAATCCTTGGACCGGATGGAACAGATGAAGGCGCTCGAATATATGAAGCAGGTGATCATGTTGGGGCGCCAGATGGGCTATTTTCTTATCCTTGCCGCCCAACGCCCGGATGCCAAATATCTTGCCGACGGGATACGCGATCAGTTTAACTTTCGTGTTGCCTTGGGTCGGATGTCCGAAGCTGGCTATGGCATGATGTTTGGCGATACCGACAAACGCTTCATTTTCAAGAACATCAAGGGGCGTGGCTATGCAGATACCGGAACCTCGGTGATTAGTGAATTTTATACCCCGCTTGTCCCGAAAGATTATGATTTTCTTGAGGAAATCGGGACATCCGCCCCGGGAATGGAGCGAGCGTTGGCGGCGGTAGCCGCCAGCGGTAGCGATAGCGAGCGGAATGAAGGGGCGCCCGGAGGCGCGTAGCGCCGCAGGGTCCTACCCCCTCCTGCTTACAGGGGGGTAGAAATGATATCGCGAAAGGAGGGATGATGCATGGCAGAAGCAGAAAAACAGCCCCTGACAGCGATGGTGGACTATCTTCGGGTTTCATTCAAGCATCAGGACGAAGATCGTATCATCCAAAACGTGTTAGGCATCAAAAAAGCGTTTATGATTCATGAAGAGCGAGCGTTCTATGGGTATGTCGGCACCTATGCCCTGGATTTTATCCGCGTGCTGTATTCCATTCCCGGCGACGCGAAAGGAACCTTAATTGAATTGAGCGGCCAAGGCTGTCGGCAGTATGAAACGTTTTTAAAGGGCATGAAGAAAACGTGGTTTGATTTTTTCCAACAGTGCCTTCAAAACGGCGGCACCTTTACCCGTCTGGATATTGCCATTGACGATCACAAACCGTATTTTTCCCTCCTGAAGATTCGTGACAAAATCGAACGACAGGAATGTACGACACGGTTTAAAAAAATTGTCTTTCATTCCAGTGTTAACTCTAAGGATTGGCATCGTGGCGGCCACACCATTTATTTTGGTTCCCGTAAATCGGATGTCCACATCTGCTTTTATGAAAAGAATTATGAACAAGCGGAAAAATGGAACCTTCCCTTAGAAGATTTCGGGGAGTGGAATCGCTATGAAATTCGCATGAAAGATCAACGGGCCCAAGAAGCGATTCGACATTTAGTTGACCGCCAAGATTTTAAAGGTGTCGCCATGGAAGTCATCAACAACTATCTTCGTTTTGTAGAGGCCAGGGATGTGCACCGGCGCTATTGGGATACGAGCCTGTTTTGGCAAACGTTTGTCGAGGACTTTGGGCACTTACGCCTCTTTGTGGAACCGGCTCAAGACTTTTACGAAAAAAGCTTGAATTGGATGAAGAATTATTGTGCACCGACGATGAAAATGGTGTGGGAAAAAGATCGGATATTAGGCACGAATGACTTGATGGATATGATCCAATTTTCCGACATGGGCAAACGCCAAGAAAAAATGCTGGATGTTTTTGTGACGGACATTGACGACATGATGATACGTGAATAGGCCTTCCTTCGAACAAGGAGGCTTTTTTGTTTGGATCAACCCCCACGGCAGTCATTCGTACCTATATGGGTATCCTGTCAACGGTAAGCGGACCGCGTTTAGCGGGAGCATTAAGGAGTTGACAGGAATGAGGCTTTACCACCCTCTTGGCTTTGGAAGAAAACACTTTTTCTTCCTTGCCACCCGGCGAGGGAGCCCCCGATTGCCATCGGGGGTTGGGGGATAAAAAATGGCGGTCAAGCTGGCTCAGCTTGCAGGTTTGGACAGCGTCCAAGGTTTTACATGAAGAAAGTTTACCCGAACGATAGGAGTTTGTTTCGCTAAAGGAAAGGATGTGAAAAAAGATGGACATGCATGTATTCATTGTGAATCTTGGAAAATATAACGAGGGGGAATCGGTGGGCGCTTGGTTTACCCCGCCGATTCATATGGAGTACGTCCAAGAACGCATCGGTTTGAATGGTGCGTATGAAGAATATGCGATTCACGATTATGAACTTCCGTTTGATATTGGAGAATATACCCCGATTGAGGAAGTCAACCGTCTATGTGAAATGGCGGAAGAATTAAGTGGGACGCCGATGGCAGGGGCGATCAGAGAACTCCAGGATTATTTTGGTAGCTTTGAGGAACTGATGGAGCGACAAGACGATATTATTTATTATCCAGACTGTAACGATATGGAGGATGTAGCCATCTACCTGATTGAAGAAACAGGAATATTGGGCGAAATCCCCGCCCAACTGCAAGGCTATATTGACTATGAAACCTTTGGACGTGATCTTGAATTGAGTGGAGGTTTTCTTGTCACGTCTCAAGGGATTTTTGAAATTGTCCATTAACCATTTTGAAGGGGTTGAAGCATTTACGGCGGATATGGTGAATGATAGAAGGTGGTCATCGTCATGATTAGAAATTTAGATTTTGTTCGTAGAGGTTTGACGCATTTCAATGTTGACGTGGATATAAGAAACATTGAACAAGCGATGGTTGATGAAGCAGAGGATCATTGTATTCGTTATGGGGAACCATTCATGGTTCGCGTGCCTTTTTATCATGGCTTACGTGATTTAGGGTTTGATGCGGAAGGGGTTTTACCCTTAGATGTGGTCATCTTCGCGGTAAAAGATAGGGAAGCATATACAAAGAATGGAGAGCCTATTTCTATCGACTATGTAGGGATTTTTGATCTATTTATCGTTCCTTTGGAATATCAGGCAGTCCTTGAAAAAAGAGCGGATGAAAGAGAAGAAATGAAGGGGGGATGATGAAATGAAACAAGTGGAGTTGTTGAATCGTTCCTATTTGGAAAAGGCGTTGGATGATGTCGGCATGATAGATACAATAGAAGAAATCGTTGAACGCATGAAAGAACATGTGCTTTCGATGGTCAAACATCTTTCTGAGCAGTTTGTCATTGATGTTCGATTCATGGTGAATGATGTGTTGGAGACCATTCGACTTGTGTTTATCACGACTGAACATGTGGACCCGCCCGAAGATGGCGAAGAACAACCGCAATATGTCGAATTTGTCTCCCTCGAACAAGCGAACGAGTGATTTTTTATATTACCCATCAGTGTACCGAAAACCCGTCAACGGTATGAAAAAGGACATATGAAACATGCGTGGCCAACAAGGGTGTTACGAAGCGTAACATCCTTTTTATATTGGCTGGAAAAAGAGAGGGGATGAAGGATTGAAAGCGTCATTCAAACATGTATGGGAGCGGATGAAACGGCGGAAAGCAAACATTCATCGTCCGCCAAAAGAAAAATCGAGCCTGAAAAAAGATACGTCGAGACGGACAGCGATCGCTGTTTGGACCCTCATCGGCGGATTACTATTTTTCTCTATGCTTGCCGTGATGCTTTCGATGAATACCCGTTCTACGTTCAATGATCTACGTGCAGCGGTCGTTGATGATGATCATGAACAAGAAGAAGAAGATTCGGACATGGATGTTGTCACGGCGGACGCCTTTTTAAGCGATTTTGTGGAAGCGTATATCAATGTGAGGGATGATTCGGAAGCGTTAGACGAACGGCGTGGCGCATTAGAACCCTTTATGGCTTCGATGGAAGCGGATGATGAATGGGATATGTATGACGTGGATATGGACGGGGAACGACGACTCGAACATGCGAATTTGTTTCATGTTGATGAGACGGATGATGGAGGCGTTTTTCAATATGAGGTCACTTATATCAATGAATACGACGATGAAAGCGAAGAAAAAACGTTGCTTCTTCATGTCCCACTGGCCGAAACAGATGGGCAATATGCGGTGACGGGGGAACCGTATTTTACGCAAGTGTATGATTTGGATGCTTCTATCACGCTTGCAGATGAAGAAAGAAACATGGATGCGTATGTGGGGGATGAGCAGGGAGCCATTCTCGCCTTTCTGGATGATTTTTTTGAGGAATATGCGTCGGGGGACGAAGACGATTTAAATTATATGATGAGTGACCCTGAAAGTTTAAACGGGGCTTTCGTTTATGAAGGCATGGCGAATGAAACGTTGGAGCAACAAGAGGATGGCTTTTTGGTCCATACAGAGGTTCAGATGGTCGAAGAGGTGACAGGCCTTGCGTATGCCTTTGATGTAGCTCTTTATTTGGAAGAGATGAACGGAAACTATATGGTGACGCAAATGGATTATGAGTAAGAGGGGAGGCACATGGACATGTTTGCATGGATTGCGATTTTAGGGCAGGCCAACTTACCTGATTTGTCGGCGGTTGAAAATTGGGGTTTGAATATTGTGACGCAAGTTATTACGTTAATTGTGATTTTTTTGGTGACGAAGCATCTGGCCAAATTTCGAGTCGGTGCCGTGGTTTCGGCTTGTATCTTTGCAGCGGTTGTGACGTTTGTGGTGCAAAATTGGGATCAAGTAACGGAATGGGTCGAAGCATTGATTGATCTCTTGTAGGCGTCTTGAACATGAATATGTTCATGATTTGGTAATGTTGTTTGAATGGATGATTGGATGAGGGGGGCTTTGATGCGCGTCATTTTTAACTATCGGCAGGCCTTGCGAGAACCGAAAAAAATCCAACAAATCACGGAAAACTATTCGTTGCCATTTTCGATTGAATTCATCCCTGCGATGAATTTTTTAATTTTTATGGCCATGACAGCCGGTGTGCTTTATGGCATTCATGCGGTTTTTCCGTTTGCATTGGAATGGACATTTGTCATCTTTCTGATTGGGATTCCACTTATGTTAACGGCGTTAGTGAAAAAAATACAGCCCGATGGGAAAAACATTTATCTGTATATCTATGATTTTTTCAAGTATTTGGTCAGCGTGAAAATCCCGAACAAACGGCTTTGCCATGATCGGCCCGTGGCATGGATGAAGGATGCCAGGATTCAATTTCGTCAATGTGTGAAAGTGGTGAGAAAGAAACATGGGCGTATTAAAAACACCGATCAAAACGATGATGGGGAATTTATTGTTAACGAGCACGGGCGACGTGTGGGCGTTCTATCGTATTCAAAGCACGTCGATTCCCAAGCAGAATGAAAAAGTCGTGGATAGTTATAAAAAGAATTGGAAGCAATGCCTGGAGGAATTAACGGATTATCAGGATGTTCACTTTATGATGTATCCGCAAGAGTTTCGCTTAAACGAACGATTGGAGGACTTGTACCAAGATGTTGCCATGGATGCAGAAGCGATGGCGACGTATTACATGGATGAAACGGTTAACTTGTTGGAACAACGGTTGGGGCGACTCACCAAAAATGATTTTATTTTAGGCGTTCGATTGAAAATGGAACGAATCAACGTGGACGCTGAATTAAAAGAAAATGTGCTTTCGCTTTTTTCGGGTGTGACGGATACGATTGTGAATCTATTAGGATGGGAGCAGCACGTGTCTGCTTCCTTTTTTGAGCAATTTCGGGAAGCCGAAGGCGAGTTAGCGAATGTGGTTGCCATGGTTGGTGGCGTAAAACTAACCGAGCGTGAATTGATTTATGTGAATCGCTTTCACTTTTTACGTGGCTTAGATCATGACGTATCGGAAGAAATGGATCATGCGTCGCCGGAAGCCATTACCAATACCATGATTGATCCGACAACGCCATCTGTGCTTCACCTTCATAGTGATGAAGATGACGGGTATATCTCGTTTGTGGTGGTGGATGAATGTCACCATAACATGGCCGGGAGTGAATTGTTTTATGAAGCCCAATCTCTTCCGTTTCCCGTTGAGATCGATATCAAAGCACAAGTGGAAAGTAAAACCAAAACGAAAACGAATGTCAATCTCAAAAAACAGCAATTACGGGAATCCGCGAAAGAACAGAATATGATTGGTGATGAAACGGATGCATCGGTCGCCACCAGTGATTATTTAGTGCGGCATCTCCAGGATGAGATTAAAAAAGACGACGTTCATATGATCAACTGGATCGCCGTCCTGATTGTGGATGGAAAAACGAAAAAAGCCTGTTTGAATCGTGCCAAAGCCGTTAAACGCCATATGAAATCGGCAGGTATGATTTGTCGTGTGCCTGTTGCGGATCAACTTCTATTGTTCTATCAAAGTTTGCCCGGCAAACGCCTTGATTTAACCCACCGGAATTGGCTCCAAAAAACGACCCAGGATGGGGTAGCGGAAAACTTTTTTGCGGTGAATGCGGATGTCGGTTCAAAGGTCGGATACTTCATTGGATGGATTGATCGGTTTGATAAGCATACCGATTTGGCCGCTGCGATTCAGTCGAGTCGAGACCCGATCTTTTATCACCCGTTTTTAGCGAATCAACAAGTGAAGGGCTCGAAAACGAGATCCCCCCATGTGCTGATCACAGGCGATACCGGCAATGGAAAATCGTTTTTGGCAAAGTTGCTGTTTCTCTATATCACGATGATGGACGTGAAATGTTTATATATTGACCCGAAAAAAGAGTTACGAAAATGGATACGGAAAGCGATGGTCCATCCAGACGTGAAAAAAGATTACCCGTTATTTGTGGAGCATTTGAAAACGTTCCACTTTATTACGCTTGATGCGGAAGACGAAGAAAATTGGGGCGCCTTAGATCCCATTTCCTTTTTGCCGCCGATGCAAGCGAAAGAAATGGTGGAAATGATTATTTCGCAAGTGTATAGCTTTAAGGGCAAAGATGATGTTCACACGGCGTTCTTAAAAGCGATTACGACGGTCATTGAACAAAAAGAGAAAGGCTATCAAGTTGGAACGACACACGTGATTAAAGCATTAACCGCCCATGAGGAACCGGCGGTGCGAAAGGCCGGGGCGTTTTTAGCGGAAGTGACGGCTGATTCCGTCATGAAATTATGTGTGCATGATGGATCAAACGATGCGTTATCGCTGGATAAGCGGATCAGTATCGTTGAAATTGAACATTTAGATTTGCCGGAAGCCACCGACAGTATCGAAAGCTACACGAATGCGCAATTAAAATCCAGTGCGGTGATGTATGCGCTTGGAAAGTATTGTGAACTCTTTGGGAAAACGAAAGAAGAACGAACGGCCGAGTTTATGGATGAGGCATGGATGATCACGGCGAATACCACGGGGCGGAAAGTGGAAAAGCAGATGCGACGAGTGGGGCGAAGTTACAATAATGCCTTGTTTTTCATCTCTCAAAGTACCAAGGATGCCCTACGAGAAGAAGAAAGTGGGAACTATGGGGTCGCCTTTGCCTTTGACGAACCCAACGAACGACCCGACGTTTTAACATGGATGAATATGGAGGCCACGGAAGAAAATATTGAGATGCTTGAGGACATGTACCAAGGGCAATGTTTGATGAAAGATTATTATGGGCGGACAGCGAAAATGAGTGTGGAATGTTTGTTTGATGAATGGGCTTCGGCCTTTGAAACGGTGGAAGCCTCAGCTGTTGCATCCGCTGAAGAAAAATATTTATAGCGAGAAGAGTCACGGTCCACGTGGCTCTTTTTTAAGTGATTGGTTTTAAATACTGTGATCGTGACCGTGTGTATCGCGTATGTACGGAAAACGACGGAACGAAGGTGATGGACGACGTTCATTGATGAACACGGTTGGATGAAGAAGGGAGGGATTGGGGTGTGGTCGAAAAGACGCGTGGTCCTCATGCTTATCATGGGGATCTTTTTGCTTTTTCCCTCGGTGGGGATGGCTTTTATCCCCGGATTGTTTGAGAGTGATGAAGATGCCGATGACGTGATGAATCCTCCCGACACGGTCGAAGAAGGCGGTGTGGAGGTGGAAAGTGAACGTTTCCCTATGGAATCCTATAGGGTCAACAATGAATCGAACGATGAAAACATCATGGGCATTTTTGTAAGTATAAGTAACGCTGTCATGACGTTTTCAGGGCATGTGGTCTTACTCGTGGACACGGTTTTGGATGAATTATTTTCGCTTAATCCGATTGAACGATTTGCAGGGGCGATTAATCTAATCTCCCAATCCATTTATGACACCTTACAGGAACGCTTTGGTCAATTATTGTTTCTTATCGCGATGGGATATATCACGTTTGTGATTGTCACAAAGGCATCCTTTCGAGAAGCCATCCGTCGTTTTATGTTATTTATCGGTGTGTTGATCTTTGCTGGGTTTTGGATGTTGAACAGTGGCTTTTTTATGCAGACGTTTAATGCGCTGTCTTTAGAGATGCAAGGGCACTTGATTGACGCCGGCAGTGGGATGTTTCATATGGTTGATGGCGATGGGGTGTATGACCAGTCCGGGGACATTGATGTGGAAGACCCGATGGATGGCACAATTGCCATGATGCGTAATGTCTATTTTGAACTGGCGATGAAACGCCCCTATATGATCGTTAATTATGGCGAAACGAGCGAAAATGCAGTCAATGAAAATGATGCGGCAGATACAGAAGACTATGGCGGCAGCCAGTATAATCGTTTTGATCGACTTTTAGCGTTTGATTCCACGGAAGATGGACAGGCATTAAAGCAACAATATGTCGAGGAGGAAGAGGTGGATCAAAACGAGAATTCGTCGATGGGTTCAGGGGCCGTCTTTACCCAGCTGGGGCAAGTGCTGATTGGTTTACTGGTCGCCCTTTTTCTTGGGATTCCATTTACGGTTTTGGGCTTTTTAAATTTCTTGTTGCAGTTGATCGCGTTAGCCTTGGCCTTTTTCCTTCCGTTTTCCTTGATCCTGTCGTATATTCCGCACTTTGCGTATAGCGGTTTTAAGACCTTTTTTAAATTGTTGACGGTATTTTTAGTGAAAGCCATGTTGGGGCTGATCGTCGCGTTTGTCTATGTTTTGACGTTTGTCGTGGAAACCATGGTACCGCCGGATACGTTTGGGTTGTATTTGGCGAATGTCACGGTGTTGATCTTCTTGCTTATGCTTCTCATGAAAAAGCGAGACGCTTTGGTGAAATTGATCACGGCCGGACGTGTGCAGTCGTTGGACGGCCAATTTATGAATCAAGTGAATCAACGTATGGTCAACCCTGCGATGGATAAAGTCGGAAAAACGGTGTCCGCGTTTAATCCAACCGCCGGAATGATGATCCATAAAATGAATCGAATGCGCCAACCATCAACGGAAAGGCCTACGCCCCGTTCATCGTCGAATGCGGCGTCCAGCCAAGAAACCATGGATCCGCAAAGCCAAGAGCAACGGGCTTCTCAAATGGATCAACGTTTAGAAGACGATCAACCGTCTAATCGTCAATATCATCAACCAGAAGAACGTCGCCCGCAAAAGGATCAGAAAGAGAAAAAACAGAAGAAAAAGGAAAAACGAGGCGACGAGAAGAAAAGCGATGCGTCGAAAGAAGCGTCTCGTCCCGATAACAAGAAACGGAACAAAGATGGGTCAACGAAAAGGAGACATAAGCGTCGGTCTGATTTAGAAGATCGTCCGAAAAAACGTTCATCGAAGGATCATGCGGATGTAAACCAAAAGGAAAAACGAGGCGATGAGAAGAAACAGAATGCACCGAAAGAAGCATCACGTTCCGGTAACAAGCAACGGAACAAAAAGGGTTCAACGAAAGGGAAACGTCGGTCCGATTCATCTAATCACCGGAAGAAACATGCATCGGAGCATCATGTGAACATGAACCCAAAGGAAAAACGGGGACAACCATCGCCGAAGAAAAATCAAAGCCAAAAGGGAAATGACCACCCGAAACGCACCCCGCAAGGGAGAAAGGATGAAAAGGTTGAAAAGGAACTAAAACCGGTTGATCAAAAGGACAATCATTAAGGAATGCTTACGGGCATTCCTTTTTTGGTGGTGATACATTGAAAGGGATCAATGGCCTGATGGTTGGTGTTTTTGGCGGTGCATGTTTCATTTTGATGGTGGTTGGTATGTTAGTGATGATGATGGGGTCGTTTTTGATCACGCAAGAAAATGAAGGCAATGGGGCAACCGATGAGCAAGATTTGGTTTGTGAAGGAAACCAAGTGAATGAGGATGTGGAACGTTATGAGCCTCATTTTGAACGCTATACAGAGGAAAATGGCATTGAAGATCAAGTCGATATTCTCATGGCGATGACAATGCAGGAATCAGGGGGACAATTAGCGGATGTGATGCAATCATCCGAGTCCATGGGTGACCCCGTAAATACCATTAATAGTCCTGAGAAGTCGATTGAACAAGGGGTCTCTTACTATGCGGATATGTATGAACAAGCAAACGGGGACACAGAACTGGCTATGCAGGCCTATAACATGGGGGGCGGCTACATCAACTATGTGCAAGACAATCATGATGGCGAGCATAGTAGAGATGCGGCCGATGCATTTGGTGAACAACAAGCATCGGAATTAGGGTGGGATAATTACGGGGATGAAGATTATGTGGCGCATGTGATGCAGTATTTAGAGGATTGTGAGGAACCCGAGCAAGCATCAGGCGATGGCGATTGGGACATGCCCGTTGAACAGGTGAATGTGACATCGGAATTTGGCATGCGTGATCATCCCATTCATCACGAACCACGGTTACATGCAGGCACGGATTTTGGGTGTAACATGGGTGATGCTATTTATGCCGTGGCAGATGGCACAGTTCAAACCGCCGTTCAGCAAAATACGGGACTCGGGAACAATATCAAACTTCAGCACGGGAGTGATGAATATAGCGTTTATGGTCACTTGAGTAACCTCTCCGTGAGTGAAGGCGATGAGGTACAGCAAGGGGATCAGGTTGGCGAATGTGGATCAACGGGGGATTCGACAGGTCCCCATTTGCACTTGGAACATCATACAGAACCAGAAGCGACGAATGATGAAAAAGAAGATCCTGCAGAGATTTTAGATTTATAGGGTTTCGTCAAGGAATCAATGACGGATAAGGAAGGAGAATCCATCATGAAAAAAATGATGATAGCGGTGCTTATTTTGGGGTTTGTCAGCGGCTATTTATTTTTAGAAAATTCGCATGTTAAAAATGAATTGCAAGCCTTACAACAAGCGTTGGAACAAGTCCAGGATGAAGAAAGCGAACATGAATATCACGGGCAGGCAGGGGTGGCGGCCGAACGGTTTGTAGAAGCGTATTTTACGTATGAGGGGAAACCCGTTCGTGAAAACGTTGAACCGTATGCGGCTATCCAGGTACTGGATGATTTACAGTTTGAAGAACCGGAGATGGGATATGACGATATGGAGGCTGTGCAATCAAGCGTTGATGATGTCGATGTTTATTATGGGCCGTCTACGGACGATCAGCAAAACATTGTGGTTCATTTTGATAATGACATTCGTGTGGATGGGGTTGATACGAGCACCTATTCCATATTGGATATGGATATGGTTTTATCGAATGAAACATGGAAAGTTGAAGAATTGCAGTTTTATCAGTTGCCATAGGGAAGGAGGTAACAGTTTATGAAAAAGAAAGTGGGGATGATGCTTATCTCTTTATTAATGTTAACAGCTTGTGGATCAGGGTATGATGATGTGATTGATCAAGCTGTAGAAGAATTACAGGAGGGTCCTTTAGGCGAGAGTCATGATGATGTGGATGTTCGTGAAAGATCAGACATTAGTGTGTGGGATGATGGGCGGTATGTGAGCATCCATTATTATAAACCTAATGGAAGTAATCGGGAGTATTTTTATGAAGTTTCCGGAGATGATTTTAACATGATTGGTGAAAATGAATCCAATCAAGTACGTACCGAAACTCCTGATTATCAGGAACAGTTTGGTGAAGAGATTTGATTTTTTGAATGATGAGGATGCTGAAATGCCAAAAAAAGCTGGAGGTTAGATATGTCAAACGATCATCGTGAAAGTCGAATCGATCATGACCATTTATTTAAAGAGTTGCTTCAAGAGTTTTTTTCGGAATTTATCGTATTATTTTTTCCGAATATCTACGAAGACATCGACTTTGCCCATTTGAACTTTTTAGACAAGGAATTGTTCAACGACATACAAAGACGAAAAAGCAAAGAAGTGGATATGGTTGTTGAAACCAGGCTTAAAGGCGAGGATAGCTTGATCCTCATTCATCTGGAGCAGCAGGCACAATATGAAGACGATTTTAATGAACGAATGTTTTTGTATTTCAGCCGTTTACTGGAGGAAAATCCCGGTACACGGATTCTTCCCATTGCTCTGTTCAGCTATGACGATCAAAATAAGCAGGAACCGACCACTTATGAAATGACGTTACCATTTTGTGTTGTATTAAACGGAATTTTAAGTGGACAATTAACCTTTTACACAACACAATTTATTCTTTAATTCCATTTTTTCATGCAACACAATTACTGTCGGAGTAAAATGGATTTATTTTCCTAAATATGTCCTAAAAATACAGGTATCTCGTATTAACCCCCTACAATTGTTGAGGGCTTTTCACGAAGCATGAATCAAGCCGCAAGCCAATCGTTTTCCAGCATCTCCTGCCGGTTGTGTACGGTAATCGTCGGGGTTCTGATGAATGATGACTGCTTTTCCGATCACATCGGCTGCGTTAAATTTATTGGTAAAAAAACATGTATACGCATAACCGTTATTGGAAAAGAGAACTGGGAAATCGCCGGCATGATTGCCGTGTGGTTGATTTGTCGGGTTCCAGTGCTCTCCTGCGGCTTGAAAAGGATCTTGTTGATCTCCTACTTGACAGCTGCCGTTTTCATGGAGATGAAACCCGTGCGGACCAATCGGGTCCTTGTTTCCCTGAGCAGGTCGATAAGGTGGGAGCCCGTAAATTTGCGCACAAACCATCGTTCCTCCCGGGACTTGTTGAAAAGATACGACACCCCTGATATCAGGGGCTAGAGGGCCGCCGTTAACTTCTGCGTAAACTGCCTTCACCCGGTAATTGTAATATAAATGGTTGTAAAACATGTCGAACTTCTCCTTTAGTAATCAATTCGCATTTCGATTCATTGTATGCCCCCGCCTATAAATTCGTTTTTTGAGTGATTTACATAGTGTATGGAAATGTCAATAATCCCGTATTGGATGTTTTGGCACGTCCCCTCGAAAATGGTGGAATAGGAGAAACATCATTTATTTTCTTCTTATTCCCCTTTTTCGAGAAATCAAGACTAATATGAAAAAATAGGGTTCCTTACTGTGTGTATATGAATACAAAGTAAGGAACCTGTTGTTTGGCAATTGCACGTCGATTCAGGAATCAACCTTTGCTTGTGTTTGGTTATATACATGTCAGTTCAGCATAGTATACGGTGTTGTGTCATTCGACTATTTGAATTAAAAAGACTGAAAATTTTGATATTTTATGTTTTCCACCAATTTATTGATTCAAAAATACAACATAAATAAACGTTATTGAAACATGGCAAAAACCCTTTGATGTTTTTGATAAAGAAAAATATTTATACTGAATAGTTTGAAATATACCTTTTCGAGAGGCAAGATCAGCCTATATGCCCCTTTCCCTAGTTTAATTATACCATGATTGCCTCACCATTTTTAGACTGTTTTTTATTTTTTTTAATTGTTAGTATGAATCAAGTAATGTTGCTTCTTTGACGCAGTCAGCAGCTATTAAATGGGAGGGAAAGAAATGAAGCAATATGTTCTAGAGCTTCAAGAGATTGATAAAACTAGACAAATGGAGGTCGGAGGCAAAGGGGTTAATTTAGGGGAATTATCGAAGATTCATGGAATACAAGTGCCAGAAGGATTTTGTGTTACAACAGAAGCTTATCAAAAAGCCCTCGAACAAAACGAAGCCTTCCAAACATTGTTGGATCAACTAACACCGTTAAAAGTAGAGAATAGAAGCCAAATTGGTAAAATCAGCAGGAAGATTCGACAATTCATTATGGAAGTAGAAATTCCTTCCAATGTTGTGAAAGCTGTTGCTCACTATCTCTCCGAGTTTGGCGAGAACCAAGCTTATGCAGTGCGTTCCAGTGCAACTGCTGAAGATTTACCACATGCCTCTTTTGCCGGTCAGCAAGATACCTATTTAAATATCATCGGAAAAGAAGGCATTTTGCGGCACATCAGCAAATGTTGGGCCTCCCTATTTACGGATCGTGCGGTCATCTACCGGATGAAAAACGGATTTGACCACAGCCAAGTTTATTTATCCGTTATTGTTCAAAGGATGGTTTTCCCACAGGCTTCAGGGGTTTTATTTACCGCTGACCCGATTACTTCTAACCGGAAGCTATTGTCAATCGATGCCAGTTTTGGACTTGGAGAAGCACTGGTCTCTGGCTTGGTATCTGCCGATTGCTATAAAGTACAAGATGATGAAATCATCGATAAGATGATAGCAGCCAAAAAATTGGCTATCTATGGACGAAAAGAAGGCGGAACTGAGAAACAACAGATCCAATCGGATCAGCAAGAGACACAAACACTTACTGATCAACAGATTTTACAACTGGCACGCATTGGAAGACAGGTTGAAGCTTATTTTGGCCGCCCACAAGATATCGAATGGTGTTTGGCTGATAATACATTTTATATTGTCCAGAGCCGGCCCATCACGACTTTGTACCCCATCCCTGAAGCGAATGATCAAGAAAATCACGTCTATGTATCTGTTAGTCATCAACAAATGATGACCGACGCAATGAAACCATTGGGATTGTCCTTTTTCCTGTTAACGACTCCTGCACCTATGCGTGAAGCTGGCGGAAGGTTGTTTGTTGATGTCACATCTATGCTGGCTTCACCTGCTAGCAGAAAAAAATATATAGACGTCTTGGGGGAATCCGATCCACTCATAAAAGACGCACTTATGACTATTGCAGACCGAGGAGATTTTATAAAAACATCACCAGATGATAAAAAAGTACAGAGTTCCAGTGAAAGCAATAAAGGTATGTCTTCTTCGGATTTCCAAGCACAAATCGAAAACAATCTGAACATTGTTTCTGAATCGATTAAGAGCAGTCAAACATCAATAGAAGCGTTAAAACAAAACATCCAAACGAAATCAGGATCAGATTTATTTGATTTTATTCTGGAAGATATCCCGCAATTAAAGAAGTTTTTATTTGATCCACGTATGGGTGTGATTATGGATGCTATGGACGCTTCATCATGGATCAATGAAAAAATGAATAAATGGTTTGGGGAAAAAAACGCAGCAGACACGCTTTCCCAGTCTGTACCAAACAATATTACTTCGGAAATGGGCCTTGAGCTTTTGGATGTCGCCGATGTGATTCGTCCTTATCCGAAAGTCATTGATTATTTACAACATGTAAAAGATGATCACTTTTTGGATGAAGTTGTTACGTTTGATGGTGGACAGGAAACCCAAGACGCCATAATAGCCTATCTCAACAAATACGGAATGCGATGTGCCGGAGAAATCGATATTACAAAAACTCGTTGGAGTGAAAAACCAATTACACTTGTCCCCATGATTCTAAGTAACATCAAAAACTTTAAGCCTGAAGAAAGCAAACGGATATTTGAGCAAGGGCTGCATGTTGCTTTGGAAAAAGAACAAGAGTTATTAGATCGATTGAAGCAATTACCGGATGGTGAACAAAAAGCCAAAGAAACAAAACGAATGATCGACCTCATCCGGAATTTCAGCGGGTATAGGGAATATCCAAAATACGGCATGGTTAATCGCTACTTCGTATATAAGCAGGCTTTACTGAAAGAAGCCGAACAACTCGTACAAACGGGCGTTATTCATGATAAAGAAGATATTTACTATCTCAATTTTGAAGAACTTTGCGAAGTCGTACGCACAAACAAGCTGGATTACCAAATCATCAGCAAGCGAAAAGACGATTACAAATTATATGAAAAACTAACTCCCCCACGTGTGATCACGTCTGATGGTGAAATCATTACAGGTGCATACAAACGAGAAAATCTCCCAGCAGATGCTATTTTAGGGCTTCCTGTCTCTTCCGGAGTTATAGAGGGACGCGCTCGGGTCATTTTAAACATGGAAGATGCTGATCTAGAAGATGGAGATATATTAGTCACCTCCTTTACCGACCCTAGCTGGACACCATTGTTTGTATCCATAAAAGGTCTAGTCACCGAAGTTGGTGGACTAATGACCCATGGAGCGGTTATCGCACGTGAATATGGTTTGCCAGCAGTTGTTGGAGTGGAAAATGCTATGAAGGTAATCAAGGATGGACAAAGGATTAGGGTGAACGGAGCAGATGGGTATATAGAAAAACTATAATTGATTACAATAAAATGCGTTTGAATTAGGAAAATCATTAACAATGTGTGGATTTGAGAACCTTGTCACTGGGACATATAAGGGGTACGGAAACGATTCGTGGGTTGAGGGGCCACACTGGAAATGAAGCACCAGAAAGGACTGTTCTATTTGATCCACGTTCAAAACTTGAAAAAGTCATATAAATCATTCCAGGCTGTAAAAGGGAGTAGCTTTCACGTCAAGGAAGGTGAAATTTTCGGCTTCCTTGGTCCCAATGGAGCGGGGAAAAGTACAACCATTAACATATTATCAACGATGCTCGAACCATCAAGCGGGACAGTGACGATCAATGGCTACGAGGTGACGAAACAAAAGAATCGTGTACGCGAAAGTATCGGGATTATTTTTCAGGAAAACACCCTCGATGAAAAATTAACAGCGAAAGAAAATCTCATGCTGCATTGTAAATTTTACAATGTGCCTCGCTCGAAACGGAAAGCACGCATCGCAGAAGTATTCGAAATTGTTGATCTTAAAGAGAGTGCGGGCACTCTCGTCGAAAAATTCTCCGGCGGGATGCAACGCCGTTTGGAAATTGCCAGGGGGCTGCTTCATTACCCGAAAGTACTCTTTCTCGATGAACCATCAGTCGGACTGGATCCACAAACTCGCGCGCACATTTGGGAATACATTCTCAAGCTCAAAGAAAAGGAAAACATCACGATGTTTCTAACGACGCACTATTTAGATGAGGCAGAGATTAGTGACCGCGTGGCAATTATGGATCATGGCGAAATTATTGCAATCGACACACCGAAAAATTTAAAACAACAACTCGGCGGTGACATCATTGAAATTACAACTGCAGATAATCAAGCCGCCTTACAAGAGATCGAAGACAATTTCGACGTTATCGATGTTTCTCTGAAAGACGAAGTCATTTACTGTAAAGTGGAAAACAGCGATGCGTTTGTTTCAAAGTTTATCAAATCACTGAAAACTCCGCTTACAGGGTTCGATATTCGTAAGCCAACGCTGAACGATGTTTTTCTATCCTTTACTGGGCGAGAAATCAGGGGCTAATCGCAGGTTGATGAAGCAGGAGGTATGGACGAGTGGAAGGTATGATTGCCATTTGGCAAAGAGATATTATTAAGTTTTTTAGAGACCGTACGCGTATGATGGGCTCCTTTTCCATGCCGATTTTATTTTTGATCGTTTTTGGCGTAGGGATGGGCGGTTCGATGGAATCGTTAGTAACCGCAGGAACAGATGCTGGGAGTGAGTTTAATTACGTAGAATTTATATTTCCGGGCATTGTATCCATGACGCTGCTGATGACTTCTGTTTTTTCTTCGCTTTCAGTGATTCAGGATCGGGATTTCGGTTACATGCGTGAAATTCTCGTCTCCCCGCTCTCAAGGGTAAACATTGCACTTGGGAAAATGCTCGGCTCCGCTACTGTCGCATTAATACAAGGTATTATGATGTTTATTATGATGCCTGTTTTAGGGATTACCATCGATTTCGTTTCTTTCTTACAGGTGATTCCCGTGATGTTTATGATCGCGTGCGCTTTTTCTTCGCTTGGTCTTTTGGTGGCGAGTCTGCTTACTTCGATGCAAGGGTTTCAGCTCGTCGTGCAAATTTTAGTGATGCCGATGATTTTTCTGTCAGGTGCTTTATTTCCACTCAACAATATGCCGGCGTGGGTGGAATTTCTCGTGACGCTTAATCCCGTTACTTACGGTGTTGATCTGATGAAACATATTATGATTGATGTGGAGAATCTTAGCCCGATGGTACTTGAAGAAATGGGATTAAATCTATCGTTCTTTGGAATGCCTGTGACGGCGACGGGGGAAGTCTTCTTTTTATTAGGATTTACGGCAGCGTTAATTTTGCTTGCTACCTTGAGTTTTAGAAGGGCGAATGGGTAAGTTCGTGTCATTGTGTGAGGGGTGGCAATGATATGATAAGTCTTTAGTTCTCGTTAAGAAAAGCTTTTTGTTGCTTGATTATCGCATAAATACAGTGCAGAAGCTTATTCGCACAAGCAATGACAGCCACTTTATGAGGTTTGCCTTCCTCTCGTTTGCGGTCGTAAAAGGCCTGCATTTTGAGGTTGCGGTTCTTGGTTAATCCGCATTGAACGGCGGTGTACAATGCTTGGCGTAGCCGTGTAGTACTCCGTTTTGCACTCGGATCAATGCCAGTGTAAGCCACAAGCTTATTCGGGTACTGAAATTGGTGCACATCGCCTATTTCGGAAAGAATGGTTGCCGCCGTTTTCTTCCCGACACCTGGGATGGTTTGAATCAGTGCATAATCCTTAAAGCTTTTAACTAAAACATCAATTTGAGCCTCTAACTCAGATTGGTGTTTTTGGTTTTGAAAGAGCATTTCAATGTGCTCTGTAGACTAATTAGGTGACTCTCATAAGCATCATGGTGAAAGATTAATCAAAAATTCCAAACGATTTTTCATTTTACAAATAACGTATTGACTCTTACGGTAACGTAAGGATGTATAGTAATCATGACAAATAGTGTGGAGGTTCACTATGTACAGTATTGGAGAAGTAGCAAAAAAAATGAACATAACCACTCGAACGCTTAGATATTACGAAGAGATCAATCTGTTAAAACCCTCTTATACCGCAGAATCGGGATACCGTTTCTACTCAAAAACAAATATCGTTATATTGCAGCGGATTATTGCCCTAAAGGAACTCGGCTTTCAATTAAGCAAAATTAAAACCATCCTGGATCAAAAAAATTGGGAAAACGTTTTTGGAGAACAGTTGGTGCTCATCACTAAGGAAAAAGAAAGACTCAGTTATTTAGAAAAGACGTTGCGACTGTCACAGCATTTATCCCAGATTGAGAAAGACCTTAGCTGGGAAAATATTTTCCATTTTATCAAGGAAACAGAAGAAGATCGATACAACAAACATTTATTTTTGAAGCAATATTTTGATGAACGCGAGCTAGACATTTTGAAAAACCCTAGTTTGGATTTCGGTGGAAGAGAGTCCAAAGAATTGGTTGAGTTGTTGACAACCGCCAAGGAGCAAAAGAATGAAGATCCTGAATCGCTCAAGTCACAGCATTTGGCTAATAAACTCGTATACTTTCTTGAAAATACATTTCAAGGTGATTCAGCACTTATGGAAAAGTATTGGAAGCTTCAAAGCCAACCGCCAAAAGAAGGAAATTTGTTCATTTTGGATAATGATGTCATTCAATATATTGAAAGCATCATGAATCGTTATGAAGCAAAATGGGGGAAGGTCGGAAAGAGCCAATCGCAGCATCGGGAATGAGTTGAACTAAATGAAACGATGGATTTTAAGAGGTATTGGAAATCCGTTTTAAGCAAGGAACGAATTATGGAGAAAAGAATTTACTTTTTGGATCATCTCCGCATTTTTTTACGATTACGATGGTCATTGTTTTTCTTGTGATATTTCTTTACACTAACGCGTTTGAATTTGTCTGAAACGAAGATCTTGGCAAGAGAGCTATCATTAAGTTGCTACGCTCATATTACCAAATGGAGATATTGGCTTGATTGGATGAAATATGAACTAAATGAAAAAATTAATGAGAGGTAGTTTGTGGCATGAAGAATTTAAAAAAACAAACGGGCTACTCGAGAGGATTAGCTCGAGGGTCTGCTTCAGCGAAAGAGCGTTTGCTTGCACCAGATTTAGCCCGAGGGTTTATGCTTTTGATTATCGCCATTGCCCATGCGCCGTTATTACTCGGTCGTCCAGATGGTGAGGGCATTATTGATGAAGCCGTTAATTTTGTCAGTATCTTGTTCGTGGATAATCGAGGACTTCCATTGTTTGCTATATTGTTAGGTTATGGGTTAGCCATGATGGTTAATCGTCAGCTTAATGCAGGAACGTTAGAAAGAGAATCTAAACGATTATTGCGGCGTCGTGGGTTTTTCCTTTTATTATTTGGGTTCGTCCATGCCGTTATTATTGGCGGGATTGATATTCTAGCTTTCTACGGTTTCTCCACGCTCCTTATCGGATGGATTTTATTTCGCAGAAATCGTGTACTCATTCGTGCTATGCTTATTGTTGCCCTGTTTTTTCTTTTCCTTCTTCCTGTTGTGTGGATGGGCATGGCGCATGCAATGGATGCTACCGGGATGAGCCTGGAAACACTGGGACAATCTAACTCGGAATCATATATAGAAACCACACTCTTTAATTTAATCAGTTTCCCTTTCATGATTTTGAGTCAACTTTTCATGTACCCCATGCTCTTGCCGATACTGATCGGGGTATGGGCTGCACGTAATAACTTGCTGCTTGTTGGCAACCGAAAGCATTTAGTTCGAATAGCTATCATAGGCACTTCAATCTCAATCATTGGGGGACTACCGCTTGCCCTTGACGGGGCGCAGTTATGGAGTTCTTCCCCAACGATGGAAGGGTTGTTCACGGCTCTTCAAATGATTACGGGGCTCGCCGGTGGTATTGGGTACGCAGCCATATTTGGGCTGATTGGTCCCATTGTCAGTCGTACAGGTCTCATGGTTCGATCATTGACTGCGTTAGGACAACGATCACTCACTTTTTATGTCTTTATCGAAGCTATGCTGGTCATTACCCTATCGCCAGTCGTATTTGGACTGGGTCAGGTATTGCATAGTACAGGAGCTGTTATTGTCGCTGTGTTTTTGTGGTTCACCAGTCTTCTTTTGGCTATGACGATGGAGTATAGAGGAATGCACGGCCCTGCAGATGCCTTGTTGCGTAGACTTATCTATCGAATTTAGTACCAGTCGTCCTACCCCCTGCTATGACCACAGCCCACGATAGCCAAAAGTCAATCATCAATCCCACGACACCAATTAACTCAACCCAGCCTGCTGGGGGATTTCCACTTAAAAAGAACAAGGTAGATGCAATCGCCTTGCAGTCACAAGACCGCGTAAGTGGAATCAAAAGGGACATTATACCCTTTTTACCTATTGTTAGTTAAACTATTGACAGCAGATTTAGGGGTACGGAAACGACTCGGGGATTGAGGGGCTGCGCTGGGAATATTTAACTTTATGGTGTGGCTAGTTCCCCTTATTTAGTCTTCTGTATATATAGTTTTAAAATAAAGTTTGATCAAAAATACCACACAAACCCTTATATTACCTTAAAAAGGAAAAATATGGTTAATTCAATTGGAAAAATAAAAAAGGGAGGTGTCCCATGTTTCGTTTTATTCGTCGAGGTAAACGTCGTAGGAAAATGAAAAAAGTTAAAGAGGGCGATGGTCATCTTTTGAAAAAGTACCGAATATGGAATATATTGACCCACTCATTATTTCATATAGAAATAACTAATGATACTGACGGAAAAATCACTAATTACGCTATACGATCCAGATATTTTGCAGAAGAACCTAGCGTTGATTTATACCGCGAAGGTAAACATGTTGCCTTTTCTAAGCTTCCAGCAGCTCTTCCAGTAGATAATGGCGTAATTGAAATAGCAAACGGTTCGAGCGGTATTAATCGAATTCATTATATTACAGATCAAGAAGATGCCCTTTCAGTATATCCAGATAAACGTTCGATTAGAGGTTTTCGAATGTGGGTGCATAAACGATTTCCCAAAATCAGCTCTTTTATCGGAAGGAATGGCGGTTGTCATCTTATTAGTATCAATAGCTCTATGGGTACCTCAACTAATGGAAACAATCTCTGACATTCCATGGAGTTCTGAAAATATTGGGACATTTGTATCTCCAATCACACTGTCAGTTTGGGTTAATTTTGCGATTGGTATTGCAGCGGCATTAGCTGGAACAGAACGGGCTCTTATGCTACGGAGTCATTGGTTAATCGATATCGAAACGGGTAGCAGTTTGGGTGAAGATTAATTCAGTCTCTTAAAGAGACAACCTAATTTTGGTTTAGTACTATCAAATCTCGTCTTATTCCACCTTTTCGAGGGGTTGTGCAAAAACACCCAACTTCCGAACGGGCGCGTTTGCTGAATAAAAGTAAACAACTTTATTTTTACGTAACATTTTTACCTTTAAGCAATCAGGCCAGATTGTGGAGGTATGGATTTACTTAATCAGCTAATTTATTGTAAACTAAATTCACACAGCTATTTAAACAATTTGATATAAAACAAATATTTGTTTACTAAAACAATATGAGTAAAAACAATAAGGAGAAACTAACTTGACAAAGGAAAATAAAATCAGCAATAAAAAAGAGTTGTCACCAGAACAACGTGAAGAATTACTCAAAGCATTGAAAATCCGTTTTGAAAAAAACTTGCACCGCCATGAAGGTCTTGAATGGGCCAAAGTCCAAGCAAACCTGGATGCTAATACTGAAAAGCTGTGGACGCTCAATGAAATGGAAAGAACTGGCGGTGAACCGGATGTTGTTGGTTATGATAAAAAGAAGGACGAATACACTTTTTATGATTGTTCAGCAGAAAGTCCAAAAGGTCGCAGAAGTGTTTGTTACGATCGTGAAGCACTGGAGTCAAGGAAAAAACATAAACCAGAAAATAACGCTATTGATATGGCAACTACCATGGGCATTGAACTTTTGACGGAAGAACAATATCGTGCGTTGCAGAAACTTGAAAATTTCGACAAGAAATCGTCGAGTTGGGTGCAAACACCCTCTGATATTAGAGAACTCGGCGGTGCCCTTTTTTGCGATTTTCGCTTTGGGCACGTCTTCGTGTATCATAACGGTGCAGACTCTTACTATAGTGCCAGAGGGTTCCGTGGCTCGCTAAGGGTCTAAATTTTGTACAGATAGCTAAACTTAATTTTAGAACGGATCTTAGCGAAAGGCTTTAATTGCATTCTTAAAGAAAAGGGCGCTTTAACGGAATAAGTATTGTGCTCTTTATTGGTTTATCGGGCGCTTTTGTGGAATAAAAGCTGTATCAGAATCGGGGGCAGATTGTTGAAGATCGACTTATGTGATGGGAAGGTTGTAGGAAAAGAACATGAATACAGTCAAACTTAAACAATTAGCAAATAATAATGGACTAGATATCTTGGAAGACACGACAAAAATTAATGAGTCTGGTGTTGACTTTCGAGTCGCACATGCCAAAGATTCAAACGGTAATAAATGGATATTAAGGGATGTTCAAATAAATAATTAGTCAATTATGGTAATATACACAAAAGTATCCTTTGTATATGTTTTAATGGTAGTAACAGCAACCAAAAATATAACAAAGGATACTGATACCATGATACAGAAATTATCTAACGGATTCAAAGAAATTATGATAGAAACGATCGACAAATTAAAAAGTTCCGATAAACGCATCGCTTTAGCCAAGATCGCCAAAACCTATGGAGATGGAGGACAAACAGCTGTAGCGGAAACATTTCATGTGAGTAGAGATACGATAAGAAAAGGAAGTTATGAGCTAGAATCAGGGTTTCCAATCACAGATGCTTTTCAAGCAAGGGGTAGAAAGAAAGTCGAAAAAGGCCATCTCCCTCACCTGTTAGAAGATATCCAAGCCATTGTAGATGGCCAAAGCCAAACCGACCCCAGTTTCAACACGACTCAACTGTATACAAGAATGACCATTCAAGAAGTCAGAGATCAACTCGTTCTCCAAAAAGGCTATCAAGATGCAGATTTGCCGACCAACCAGACGTTAAATACCAAACTCCATCAATTGGGCTACCACCTCAAGAAGGTGCAGAAAACAAAACCGGTCAAGAAAATCGAAGAAACCGATGCGATCTTTGAAAATCTCCACGCCACTCATGAAGCTTATCAAGGAGAAAGCAATGCGGTTCGTCTTTCCTTTGATACCAAGGATCGAGTGAAAATCGGACCGTTTTCGAGAGGTGGAAAAAGTAGAGTGCGTGTAGAGGCCGCAGATCATGATTTTGGTCAGACATTTTTATCACTATTTGGAATCCTGGATATGTCCAATGAGCATGTCGAACTCACTTTCACGGCATCGAAAGTGACAGCTGATTTAATCGCTGATCAAATCGAAGCCTATGTTCACAAGTTGCGTTCACAACAGGAGGTGGATACCCTCATCATAAATGCCGATAATGGTCCTGAAAATAACAGTCGTCGAACACAATTCATGAAAAGAATGATTGAGTTTGCGGCTACCTACGACATCAAAGTCATCTTAGCCTATTACCCGCCCTATCACAGTAAATACAACCCAATTGAAAGGGTGTGGGCAGTGCTTGAGCAACATTGGAACGGGGCCCTTTTGAACACACAAGAGATGGTTTTAGGATTCGCTGAGAGTATGACTTGGAAAAAGAAGCACCCTTCTGTCACCCTTGAAGAAAACACCTATGAGACAGGGAAAAAAGTTGAAAAGAACGTAATGGATCAATATGAAAAGATGATTGATCGAGCCAAAGGGATCGGGAAATGGTTTGTGGAGATCCACCCTCATCAGTGTAAGGCAGCGTTATATATGGGCTTAAAGACACAGTGAATAAAATTGGGGGAAAGGGGAGGTGTATGTCCACACGTTAATATTCGTTCTGTAAGCCTAAATATCAATAAATTTGACACGATGAGTGGGGTGTGAATGACAATAAATCCCTCATCATTCGGCCTCGCCCCATTATTGGCTTGTTATTTTTCTTAAATTCCCTAAAGGTTCCACGTAGACCAGAATCTATGAGAAATGCACTACAAGAAAAAGAGACGTTAGATATCATTAATAAACAGGCAAACTTCCAAGTCCCTGACTGGTCGATCTTCTCAGAAAACTTAATTGCTTATAAGCAATTAAGTGGTGTTCCTGCTGCTACTGTTGACGTTGAGCAACAAGGATATGTTTGGAGTTTTGATGAAACCAATGTACCGACTAAATATTATGACTCATTAGGAAGAATACTTGCGAATTTACACTCAATAACTCACCAAGAATTTAAAAATAGCGGTGTCGAAATTCTTGGTGTTCATGAGTTGAGAGGTTCCATGAAACAGCGAATGGAACGTGTGAAAGAACAATACGATATTAATAAAAATTTATGGGAACGGTGGCAAACATGGTTGGCTGAAGACTCTCTTTGGCCATCTTTTGTAGGGGTAAAACATGGAGACCTACATCCCGGTCATATCCTTATTGATCAGAACAATTATGTAACGGGTTTAATTGATTGGTCCGAAGTGGGGATCGCTGATGTATCTGTTGACTTCATGTCGCATCAACTGCTCTTTGGTAAAGATGGATTAACAAAGTTAATCAATGCTTATGACAATGCCGGGGGTAAAACTTGGTCAAGAATGGATGATCATATTATTGAGCTTTTAACAACAAGTGCCATCACTGTTGCCGAATACGCTCTAGCATCAGGAATGAAAGACATGCATGAGACAGCAGCACACATGCTTGCAAGCGAAAGCTAATGAACATGACTAGTCGGCTTTATTAATTAACTCAACTGTCGGACATGATTAACACATCATAACCTCTGATACGCCAATATTTGTAATACCGTTCTTAAGCAAACGAGGCGCTTATGCGTAATAAGGAACAGCGTTCGATCTTATGGAAAAAGGCCATATTGTTGAAGACTGTAACAGGGAGACACAAAAATTATGAGAATTAGGGAGTTTCAAGACTCTGATATTAGCCAGATTGTTTCTTTGTTTTACGAAACAGTGCATTCAGTAAACGCGGTAGATTACACAACAGAACAACTTAATGCCTGGGCAAGAAATAGAGGTTAAATTGGAAAACTGGAATGAATCCTTAAATAATAACATCACCTATGTTGCCGAAATAAACGGTAAAATTGTTGGTTTTAGTGATATGACACATAATGGGTACCTAGATAGACTCTATACTCACAAAGATTTTCAGGGACAAGGAATTGCAACAGCTTTGGTAAATAAGCTCGAATCCGTAGCAAGTAAAATTAGACTTTCGGAAATTTATACGGAAGCAAGTTTAACGGCTAAACCATTTTTTGAGCGTCACGGGTACCAGATAATAAGATCTCAAAATGTAGAACGCAAGGGGATTACAATACCTAATTTTCAAATGACCAAAAAGTTGGTTTCCGAGTAATTATGGCTAGTTGGTATACTGCAATCGGGCGCGCTAATTGAATAGTGCGTCCTTCTGAAAAGGGCCATTTAACAGCATATGGGAACTTTTAGGGGGAGCTTGCTGATGACATGGTTGTTCGTTTTATTTACCGTGCTTGGTGGTGCAGCATTAGCTTTACAAGCAGGCATTAACGCTCAAATCGGGAAACAAATCGGAACAATTGAAGCGTCATTTTTGGCATATGGTGTTGGTACCATTGCACTTTTAGTGGCTACTTTTGTTGTAGGAAAAGGAGACTTTGCACAAATTTCTACTCTGCCAAAATGGAATTTATTTATCGGGGTACTAGGTGCTTTGTATATATTTATTATGGTTCTTAGTGTTCCTGAAGTGGGTGCTGGAACAGCGATGATTGCAGCAATACTGGGGCAAGTGATTATTGGAATGGTTTTAGATCACTTTGGGATGTTTGGAGTAGAGGTAATGCCAATTAACTTTCAAAGAATAGCAGGTGTTTTATTAATGGGTGTGGCCTTATATTTGTTTTATAAGCCTTAATATCTTTACAGTGTTGTTCGCCTAGAAGAAGAGCGATCTTCCGTTAAAGAGGCGCTTATCCGGAATATTAGCGCCCGTATTGTATATAAAGGCTCTTTTCCTTCTTCAAGTAAAATGAGACAATAGCATTTGGGCTAAAATTTTAAAGAATAAATCAGGTAAGATTTAAAGGGTGGTTCCTAATGAAAAACCATATAAAGGTAAATGGAAAGCTTCTTCAAACAAACAAACGTTTTTCACAATTGAAAGAGAGTCAAAAAAATTGGATTGTTGCGGAGCTTTATAAACTTTATCACAATAAAATGAAGGAAAAACGAACAACAAGGAAACTCTCTCAGAATGACCGCGATACAGTTATTTCGACTCTATATGAACAGATTCGGGATAGAGAAATATGGATCCCTTATGGTGAGGTGAAAAAGTTTGCTTTCCATAAAACGACAAAGATAGTGAAGTCTTTTGAGAAACAATATCCCAAGTTGAATGAGAAAATTGAAGCTGAGCACGCTAAGAAGTAATTGAATTTTAACAGGGTGCTTATCCCGAATAAGAATAAGTGCCTTATCTGTTCGCGATTACTCAAGGAATGTACTTTTTTATATTTCGATTGTTGAATAAAGGTCATATAAAAAGACCATACTGGAATCAAATCAATTGATTCATAGTATGGGAGCGTGAAAAACTTGTTATTGTCGGAAGCATGGGAAAAATTTCAGTCTGTTAAAAGAATTGAAGGTTACTCTCCCCTGACATTGAAAATGTATGGCTTTCAATGCATTTTAAACAATTATAACACAAGGAAAATAGGGGGAATTTTTCATGAAAGTGGTAATATAGGGGTAGTACCATTTAAAATTGGCAACTAAGGTAAACCATAAGAGACTATTAATAAAGGAAAGTGATAACATGGTATACAGTTATAAGGGAAACGGTGGGCTACTGTGGAGGATTAATCATCGTGAGACAACTTTGTATGTTCAAGGTATCATTCATTTAGGTCATGAGAATTTTTATCCGCTTGCCAGTGAAATTGTAGAAGCTTATGAAAGTGCCGATGTAATTCTTCCAGAGATCAATTTAATAGAACCCAAAATAAATGAAGAAGAAATTAATAAATTGGCATTATTTCATGAAGGGGCAACATTGAAAGACGTTTTATCGGAAAGGTCAATGAAGAAAGTTTCAGATATTTTAATAGCGCATGGGTTATCTTTAGAAAATTTCACAAACTATCAACCGTGGTACATTGAGAGTGTATTAGGGGCATTTGTTAGGGAAGAGAGCGAATTAGAACCCGAGTACGGTGTAGATTTATATTTCCTTAAACGAGCTGTAGAGGATGGTAAAGAAATTATTGAACTAGAAACCGTCGAAGAACAATATAACACATTTAGTTGCTATAAAATAGATACACAGGTTCAAATGCTAGAACATTTACTACAAACGTATGAGAAGCAAGCTGATTGGATAAATCAATTGGGTCATAACTGGATACACAGTAATTGCGATAGCAATAAAAAAGCGCTAATTAACATTGTAACCAAAGACCTTGAACGTACAAATGATGAGTATCAAAAAGAGATGAATGACAATCGTAATATAAATATGGTTAACAAATTTGATAAGTTGCTACAAGATAATAGCGGTAAGACCTACTTTGTAGTAGTAGGCTCTGGACATACCCTGATAAAACCAAGTCTTCCAAGTGAGCTTAAGGAAAAAGGATACAACGTAGAATTTATTTATTAATAGTGGAGTATGTACCAAAAGTTTTTCTTATTAGACGGCTGAACCTTCAACTGACATCAACTCTACTACAAGATTTATTATTGAGGGGCCAATGCAAATTAGGCGATTTGCTCAAGCTTATTGAGATGATCTTTCCCAATCGGCGCGCTTTTGTGGAATAACGTACCACAATATTATTATTTTTTGAGTAGCTGTGGGCGGCATTTTTAATCGAAAATGCGGCTTTATGCTTTTGAAGATTGTTACTTCCCACATGATGTGACAACAAATATCGACCATTAAATATGATTTTCCATTTATATCCATAATTTTGCCGGATTTGCAGCCTGGCTGGTACTAACCCAATTAAAAGGCCAGATCGTATTATAAGGTCAATCGGAATTTATTTCTGGTTGGCCATTTGTGAAATAACCAATTGGAGGTTAATTATGAAAAGAATAGCTATTGATATGGATGAGGTTATTGCAGATGCGCTTCCCAAGCATTTAGATTTATAATGATGAAAATTTGGAGATCGATGATTTGATCGGGAAGAATCTAGAAGAATTAAGGCCTCATTATAAAGATAGAATACAACAGTATTTAAATGAGCCATCTTTCTTCAGCGATTTATCTATAATTAAAGGTAGTCAAGAAGTTATTCGGGATTTACAAATAGAATATGAGATATTTATAACTACTGCTGCTATGGAGCATCCAACCTCCTTTGAGCCTAAGTATCAATGGCTCAAAAAAAATTTTGAATTCCTAAGTGACTTAAATTTTGTCTTCTGTGGTGATAAAAGTATAATCAACGCAGATTATCTTATAGATGATAACGCAAGACATTTTAAAAAATTTCGGGGGCAAGGTATTCTATTCACGGCACCCCACAATATTAAAGAAACTTCTTATGTAAGAGTGAATGATTGGTCTGAGGTTAGAGAATATTTTTTAGGTTAACAACAACAAGCGAGGCACATTTGCGGAATAAGTATTGCGCTCATTATTGGCTTGTTGGTCCAAATGCATCTGGTCTTTTCTGAAATTATGTTCTAAAATTTATTTAGGAGTGTGAAGTGAATGAATTTATATGTTAAGCAATATGATTGGATCCGGCTCACACGAGAAGAATTGTTTCAGTATTGCGAATCAATGACTATAGAAGATTACACTTATGAACTTGATCAATTTGGCTGGGGATCTATCCGTAACTTACATGTACACGTTGCGGCATGTTATCAGTCTTGGCTTGCGAATTTCGGCCTTAAACGACCCACCTGCTAAAGCAGGTGGATTTGGACATAAATTGTCCGCGACTGAAAGTCGCATTTCAGACTGAAGTCTGCTGAAAGTCCTTAAGCTCAAGCATACTGATTTTGACTGGAACTCAATCATCAATCCTGAATATATCGTTCCTCTTCTCGCTCGTCTGGTTTTCGATATAATTTCTAATGATTTCTTCCGTCACATTCCCTACTGTTGCACAAAAATATCCTCTCGCCCATAAGTGCTGGCCCCAATATCTTTTCTTCAGGGCGGGGAATTCGTCTTGGATTAACCTTGATGATCTCCCTTTGAGATATTGCAATATCTTACTCGGTGCTATGCTCGGCGGACATGACAATAATAAGTGAATATGGTCTTTCCCTACACTTCCTTGTAGTATCGTAATTCCTCTCGCTTCACATCCTTGTCTGATTAGTTCCCTTACTCGGTGGGCAATGTCGCCACGTAACACATGATATCTATACTTTGTAACCCATATAATGTGGTATTTGATGTCATAGACCGCGTGGCTACTTCTTTTGTATTCATCCATACTCTCACCTCGGTTTAAGTATGGACATTCAAAGGCAAGGCTAAAAGCTTATACCGTCTAAAGACGGTGGAGTTAGACCACGCTTCTATAACTTAAAAAAGGGGTCACGCCGGTGACAGCTAATCTAATAAGTAATGTTCAAGATATGCGCCAAGTTTTTGAAGGGGTCGATGACCTTGTTTATGAATTTCTTGAAGAGTTTAATGGACAATGGGAATTTGGCATTAAAGGAAATGTCCCATGGCAAAAAGAAAAGGAAGAGCTAACAACCCTTTGGCTATATACACATGTAATCACTCACGAATTTCATCACAAAGGTCAGATCGTATCAATGAGTAGAAACCTGGGTTACATACCTGAAGATACAGACCTCATTGAGCCAGCAAAAGTCAATTAGAAACTGTTTGTAAGGGCTCTTTACGAGTTATGTGTTGTTCAAGAATAGGGTGCGATTGTGAAGTAATAAAAGCCTAAGTTTATTGGGCAATTAGGCTTTTTTGGGTTTTCTTAGCGTAAGATCATTTAATTAAATACTGATGTCATTAACCGGGAACGCCTCTTATCATTGGACACAAATCGGAATAATTATTTTTTCATGAAGCATCCTAAGGTGAAAAAGCAAGGTGTTTCCATGAAAGGGAATAAAGTCGATCATTTCGTTTTGCACGGTACGCTTATTGTTACAGTATCCAGTTTAGCAATTTTATTATTAAGGAAAAAATCGTCAATCAAAGATTGGTTATTGGCTTATTTATTTAATGGAATTACCAATGGGATTATAGATAACGTACTTGTTTCATACAAAATACTTCAATATCCCGTTCGTTACTTTCCGAAATTATTTGATTCAAGTGTGCTTTTTGATTTTCTTGTATATCCTACATTTACCGTTTTCTTTAACCAATGGTCGGAGAAAGATAAGCCAAAAATGATCCTTTTTAAATTGCTTATTTTAACAGTTCCATCGACGTTAGGTGAATGGTTAATAGTACAGAAAACAAATTTACATGATTGGAAAAAGGGATGGAAGTGGTACCATTCTTTTGGAAGCCTGACCTTGAAGTCTTTAACAACAAGAGTTCTTGTAGGGTTTGTAAGAAAAGTGAGTGATAAACAAAATAGCTAGTTAATAGGCAGATTCATTTTAGGATATCGTTCTATTTCTTGTAACACAATACGATCGGGCCATTTAATGGAGTAATTACAAGGAGTTTCTAATGAAAACACGTGATGAAAAAAAACTGCGATCATACTGGTAAGTATCTCATCTTTTCTTACGTTTTGGCTTGTGTTTATGTATTTAAGAGATCCTCAACAATTTATTGAGCATCGATTAGGAATTAACCCTGAGGCTTTTAATAATCAGATTGTTTGGATAATAACTTTTGTAATTGCAGTTGGATATATTATGTACACTGCTAAAGTGATTCCTTTTGTACGTGAGAACCTATTTACAATTTCATGGCTTAAAGTGATAGGTATATGGATTGCAATAGTTTCTAGTACCTTAGAAGAGATTTTATTTAGGCAACTATTGATGGATTGGCTAATGAGTTTAGATTTTTCAATAACTATACAAGTGCTAGCATCAGCCATCATTTTCGGGTTGGCACATAGCGCGTGGGTGTTACTTGGAGGAGATTTGAAGATTGCTCTTCCAGCTATATTGGCTACGACAGTCCTTGGTGGCTTACTTGCCATTTTGTATATTGTGGCGGATCGAAATATACTTGCTCCGATCGTTGCTCATGTTTTGATTAATTTATTTATAGAGCCTTGGCTGATCCTTGCGGCCGTAACTGGAAATTGGAAAAACACAGAGTAATAATTGAGCTGCAAACTAAAACATAAACTATGCCGCAATACGACGATTAAACATCAGTGCGGAAGTTTTGAGGAAGCTCTATCTTCTATCGATAAATAAGTTGAAGCTTGAGACGTAGGTTTTAGTAGCATGTGTATAGTAAATCAAATCGAATACATTTAATGAGGAAAGAAGATGTCCACGGATAAAGCGGACCATCTTCATGCCTTTTTGCTCCGCAATTTTGATATTGAATAGTCTAAGTGGCTTATGCCATTAACAGGCCATTATGCTGAATAAGACTTTCTCGCTAATGTGCACGATTGTTGAAGAAGAGAAATAAATTAATCAAATTAACTTGATTTACTTCCAGTGATTATGATACTGTTCAATTAAATCAACAATATTTGATGAAAGGGGTGGATGATTTGGACGTAGTATCACCCGTTGATGAGCTCTCAATCAATACTTTAGAGAAGTATGAACATACGTTTAAGGCCTTAGCAGATAAAAAACGATTGCATTTACTTCATCTGTTGAGCAGGAGAGGAAAGACATGTGTCTGCCACCTTACGGAAGAGTTAGATATGAGCCAATCGAAGCTGTCATACCATCTAAAGATACTGATGGATGCTAACCTTTTAGTGAGGGAAACCAAAGGTACTTGGAGTTATTATGAAATTAACGAAGTGGAAATGGATCGGGTACTCTCGGATGAATTATGTTGCGTGTTCAAACCTGGATTCAATAAGTGTTAGTAACTTTTTAAACCCAATAAATCAAAAAAAATTGATGATATATGAGATGTATGTATGACCAACGTGCACATCGGGTTAAACGTGAGAGATTTAGAGAAGAGTAAAACCTTTTATGAAAATATGCTCGGCGTTACGCCAGCAAAGGAAAAACATGATTATATTAAGTTCCTAACGGCTGATCCAAATTTTAATTTAACTTTAACACCAACAGAACAAGTGGAAGGAAATCAAATTAATCATTTTGGCGTACAATTGGAGAGCAAGGAGGAAGTGACCAAACATAAAGAAAGGCTTGAAAAAGTTGGGTTCTTTGCCCGAGAAGAAATGGATACGACATGTTGCTATGCCGTCCAAGATAAGTTTTGGGTAACAGATCCTGATGGGAACGAGTGGGAATATTTTTATACAAAGAATGATGCTGAAGAAACTAATGATGAATGTTGCGCAGGTTAATATTTGATGCAACTTTAAATGTAATAGTGAAGGCGGCCACTGGCTGCCTTTAATATGGCATATACCATGTCTTATAGAAAGAAACACTTGATTTAGTAAGGGAGAACGCATACGTTGATTTCAGTCATTTTAGCTTTTTCGATATTTATTATTACACTCGTTTTGGTCATCTGGCAGCCTAAAAATCTTGATATTGGTTGGTCTGCTTGTGGCGGTGCCATTGTTGCTTTGCTTCTCGGTGTTGTTTCTTTTGGCGATGTTATTGAAGTTACAAGCATTGTCTGGAATGCGACCTTAACGTTTGTTGCCGTTATTATTATTTCTTTAATTTTGGATGAGATAGGCTTTTTCGAATGGTCAGCTCTCCATATGACACGGGCGGCCAAAGGCAATGCCGTGCTCATGTTTGTGTATGTTTGTATTTTAGGTTCCATTGTCGCTGCATTTTTCGCCAATGACGGTGCGGCTTTAATTCTCACACCCATTGTTTTAGCCATGGTTCGTTCGTTGAATTTTAACGAAACAATGGTGTTTCCGTTTATTATTGCGAGTGGATTTATTGCCGACGCCACTTCGCTGCCGTTAATTGTAAGTAACTTGGTCAACATTGTTTCGGCGGACTTCTTTGGGATTGGATTTATTGAATATGCCACACGGATGATTGTTCCTAACTTCTTTTCATTAGTGGCCAGTATTTTTGTTTTGTATCTCTGTTTTAGAAAGAGCATTCCAAAGCGATACGATTATGAAAAATTGCAAAAGCCTGTAACAGCCATTAAAGATGAAGGAATGTTTCGGATCTCGTGGTTTGTTTTAGCAGTATTATTAATTGGTTATCTCGTTAGTGAGTTTCTACATATTCCTGTATCCATTGTTGCGGGAATGATTGCCCTTATCTTTTTAGGGATTGCCAGTAAGAGACCTGCTGTCGCTACACGTTCTGTCCTCAAAGGTGCGCCATGGAACATTGTCTTTTTCTCGGTTGGGATGTATGTCGTTGTGTTTGGGCTTCAAAATGTAGGTTTAACGGATCTTCTGGCTTCAGGGATTGAATACGTTGCACAACAAGGGGCTTTTGCGGCAACCATGGGCACGGGCTTTTTAGCAGCGATTCTGTCTTCAATCATGAACAATATGCCAACGGTCATGATCAATGCCATAGCGATTGATACAACAGCAGCAACGGGGTTGATGAAAGAAGCATTGGTTTATGCAAATGTGGTTGGTTCTGACCTAGGGCCAAAAATTACCCCGATTGGTTCGTTAGCAACACTGTTATGGCTACACGTCCTTACGCAAAAAGGCGTCAAGATTTCTTGGTGGACGTACTTTAAGACAGGCATTGTCATTACTTTACCCGTCTTATTTATTACCTTACTCGGCCTTTATCTCTGGTTAATGATCATTAGTTAAAGAAATGGAGAAAAACATCATGTCTAAAAAAACGATCTATTTTATGTGTACAGGAAACTCGTGCCGTAGCCAAATGGCCGAAGGATGGCCAAACATTATTTAGGTAAGGAATGGCATGTGTATAGTGCTGGTGTCGAAGCGCATGGTTTAAACGCAAATGCAGTAAAAGCCATGAACGAGGTCGATATTGATATTTCCAACCAAACATCAGATGTGATTGATACGGATTTATGGAACGACGTTGATATGATTGTGACCCTTTGCGCAGATGCGGCGGATTGTTGTCCAATGACACCGCCACATATTCGCCGTGAACATTGGGGTTTTGATGATCCGGCAAAAGCTGGAGGATCAAACGATGAGAAGTGGGTTGAATTCCAACGAGTACGTGATGAAATTGGCAAGCGTATTCAACAATTTGCGAAAACAACATGATAAGAAGCCGTTTATGGTCATTGAATGGAATAGGGACTACGATTTGTACTAAAATCAATTAGTTTTCATTTTCTACCCCAGTCTCTTAAAAGATAGCTAAAAGCGATCCTCCTATTGCACCGGAAAGAACAATGATCCAAGGTGGAAGTTTTAAATAAACGAGCATAAAGAACAACAGTGCAGCTAAAGCAAAGTCCATAGGGGTGAGAATAGCACTCGTCCATATGGGTTGGCAAAATGCAGAGATGAGTATTCCTACAACGGCTGCATTAACGCCCATAAATGCACCTTTAATCTTACTGTTTTCTCTCAACGAATACCAAAATGGTAATGTTCCCAATATAAGGAGAAATGCTGGGAGGAAGATCGCAACTGTTGCCATTAGTCCACCTGCCCACCCACCAATATCAGCTCCAATATAGGAAGCAAACGTAAAAAGAGGACCCGGAACAGCCTGGGCTACACCATAACCGGCAAGAAATGACTCTTCACTGATTAATCCCGTAGGAACAAATTCTCGTTCCAAAAGAGGAAGGACCACGTGTCCGCCTCCGAACACTAAGGATCCTGCACGATAAAAGCTATCGAATATGCTTATCCAAGTCATTGAACTAAAATGACTTAAAAGAGGGAGGCTCATCAATAGTCCGAAAAATAATGTTAAACAGATGCCCCCAAACCGTTTTGAAATCGGAAATGTCATGGATAGCTTTTCCTCGTTTTGATTGTTCCTAAATATAAAGTAACCTACGAGCCCTGCAATAAGAATGACACCGATTTGAGAAAGAGAATGAGGGATCATTAAAGTTGCAATGAGAGCAAATAACGCAATCGTTTTTCTTGTTAGGTCGGGCGTTAAATTTTGAGCCATACCGAGGATTGCATGAGCAACGACAGCTACGGCAACAATTTTCAAACCTTGAATAAAACCAGCATCTACAACGCCAAACTCCTGTGCGATGAATGCGAATAAGATTAGCGCAGTGACGGATGGCAATGTAAATCCAAGAAAAGAAATAAAGCCACCAAAAACGCCACCTCTCATTACCCCAATACCGATTCCTACTTGACTGCTGGCTGGTCCGGGTAAAAACTGACTTAAAGCCACTAAATCAGCATAACTTTTTTCATCCATCCACTTCCTTCTGCGAACATATTCTTCATGAAAATAACCTAAATGAGCAATAGGACCGCCAAAGGAAGTTAGTCCAAGCCTTGTAGAAACAACTAATATCTCCAAAAGTTGTTTTAAATAAGCCACTCCTGCACCTCTTTTCTAATCTTTGATTTCCTTAAAAAGTTCATAAGCCTTATTCCTGGCTTCAACTAATACTTTTTCACCTTGGTCGGTGATGGAGTAGTATTTTCGAATCTTGCCGCCAACGTTTCGATTTTCTTTCGTTAGCAATCCATCGGATTCCATTGTGTGTAGAATTGGATAGAGTGTTCCAGCACTAATATCGTATCCGTGTTCTTTTAACTCTTCGACCATCCATACACCATAAATGGGATGTTCTTTTGCATGGTGTAGAATGTGGATTTGAATAAAACCAAGAAAGAGCTTTCTGAGAATTTTTTCTTCCATGCTTAATCTCCTCTCAAAAGAGATATAAAAACGATATCGAATAACGATATCGAAATAATACATTATGAAATGTTTATATTCAAGGCTTTTTAAGGATATTTACACAATCTTTATATTTAAAATGGAGCATCAACCTTTTAAAAGACGCGATCGTGGAGGTTGTTTGGAAACCAATGCTTACGGGCAGAATAATTGCGTTTGCCACCAGGGTGATTTTTTCAGAATTTGAATTGACCATTATGGTCAGAAGAGATATCCTTGAATTGACCGAAATGGTCAAACAAGAGACAGGGGGTGAGCAGATGTGAACCAAACATTCAAAAATCTCGATAAAACAAAGCAAAAACGGATATTGAATGCGGCTATGAAAGAATTCGCCGAAAATGGGTATGAGCAAGCTTCTACCAATAAAATCATACAGAACGCTGGGATCGGCAAGGGGACGCTCTTTCATTATTTCAACAATAAAAAAGACCTTTATGAATATCTTGTCGATTATGCTCTTAACATTACCAACACCGAATATCTGCAACACATTGATATCGATGAATCGGATTTCATCGAAAGGTTGAAGCAAATCGCACGGATCAAAGCAGAGTTTCACGATAATAATCCTGATGTCAGAAATTTTATAGGAACGGTCGTTCTGAATGATGACGTGACATTGCCGGATGACTTAGAAACTCGCCTTTCCAATTTTCAAAAAACCGGCCATGCATTGTTGTATGAAAAAATTGATAAAAGCTTATTTCGTGACGATATTGATGTAGAAAAGGCTTTTCAAATTATTAGATGGGCCATTGAAGGTTATCAAAATGAGCTACTGCAACAATTTCAAGGCGAGAAGATTGCACACATCGATTTACAACCCTACTGGGATGAATTCTATGAATATCTAGATGTGCTAAATACGACATTTTACAAGGAGGATCAGACATGAGTGTGCTAGCCGTGAATAATCTAACGAAACGATTCGGGAAATTCACAGCATTAGACGGGGTGAACATTGAAGTGAATGAAGGGGAGATCTATGGTTTCATCGGTCCGAATGGTGCTGGAAAATCAACGACCATTCGTGTACTTCTCGGTATTTTAAAAGCGACACAAGGAAATGCGAAGATCTTTGGGCAAGACGCATGGTCGGATGCGGTTGAGATTCACAAGCATATCGCATATGTGCCGGGAGATGTGAACCTTTGGCCAAACTTGACGGGCGGTGAGGTGATTGATCTTTTTGTGAAACTGCGGGGAAATAACAATAAGAGCAGGCGGGAAGAATTAATCCAAAAGTACAATCTCGATCCCACCAAAAAATGCCGAACCTATTCGAAAGGCAATCGTCAGAAGGTCGCGTTAGTGGCTGCTTTCGCCTCCGATGCTGATCTTTATATATTAGACGAACCTACATCCGGCCTTGATCCGCTCATGGAACAAATCTTTCAGGAATGTGTGCTGGATGTGAAGAGCAAAGGCAAAAGCGTGTTGCTTTCCAGTCATGTCTTATCGGAAGTAGAAAAGTTATGTGATCGCGTCGGTATTATTCGCCAAGGAAAAATGATTGAATCGGGCACGTTAAGTGAATTGCGTCATTTGACACGCGTCCATATGCTTGTCGAAACGAAACAAACACTCACCGGCCTGTATGAATTAGAGGGTGTTCATGCCATAGAGGAGAAGGATCAAGCCGTATCCTTCCAGGTTGATGCCGAGGAATTGGATAACGTCATCAAGCATGTCAGTGCATTCGGCATCTTAAAATTGGAAAGCACACCGCCAACATTGGAAGATTTATTTATGCGTCATTATGAACAAAAAGATGAATCCGAGGTGGGAGGTGCATCCTGATGGCCCAATCTCTTTTTAAAAAAACCGGCTCTCTATTTCGATTTATGTTGAGACGTGATCGCCTCCGTATCCCTTTATGGTTAATCGGGATCACCTTCTTTACATTGATTGTACCTATAGCCTTTGTTGATTTGTATGCTTCCCAACATGAGAGGGACGGGTTGGCTGAAACGATGGCCAATCCCGCGGTGACGGCCATGGTAGGCCCGGGGGATTTGGAAAATTATACGATCGGTGCGATGACGTCTCATCAAATGCTGCTATTCACAGCTGTTGTGGTCGGTCTGATGAGCATTTGGCTTGTGGCTCGTCATACGCGCGCAGATGAAGAAGATGGACGAATTGAAATGATCCGCTCCCTTCCGATCGGGCGTGTATCCAACTTAAATGCAACATTGCTGGTTTTGTGTGTAACACATGTAATTTTAGCGCTCATCACTGGCTTTGGATTGTATGCTTTAGGGATTGAAAGTATGGGTCTAGAGGGTTCCCTACTTTATGGTGCTTTGTTAGGGGGAATCGGTATTTTTTTCGCTGGTGTAACAGTTGTTTTCGCTCAGCTCTCTGAGAGTTCACGTGGAACCATTGGTTTTTCCATTGCAGTGCTGCTCATCGCTTATCTTGTTCGCGCGGTTGGTGATGTAGGGAATGAAACGTTATCATGGATCTCCCCTTTTGGTTGGGTGACGCAAACGGAGGTTTACGCGAACAATCATTGGGAACCGCTGGCTTTAATGGTTGGTGTAGCAATCGTGCTGGGGGTGCTAGCCAATTATTTAAACGCGATTCGCGATTTGGAAGCCGGTTTTTTTCCGGCAAGACCGGGAAGAAAAAAGGCCTCAGCCTTTTTGCAAAGCCCGATAGGACTCGCTGTAAAACTGCAGTGCACCGGCATGATTGCCTGGGCTATTGGAATGCTCGTGATGGGTGTTGCCTATGGATCCGTACTAGGGGATTTGGAAGCTTTTTTTGAAGGCAATGAAATGATGGAACAAATGCTCGTGGCCGAGGAAGGATATACGCTGACCGAGCAATTTATTCCGTCGTTAATGGTTGTTATGGCATTACTTGCCACTGTGCCCCCTGTCATGGCAATGTTGAAACTTTATGGGGAAGAGAAAAAGAACCGCATTGATCATTTGCTTGGAAGGGCTGTCTCGTGCACAAGGTTGATGGGCAGTTATTTGATCATCTCAGTCGTGAATGGGTTTGTCATGCTTTCTCTAACGGCCATCGGTCTTTGGTCTGCGGGCGCTACCGTCATGGAAGAAGGCCTTGATTTTGGCACAATCTATGGTGCAGCGTTGGTCTATTATCCGGCCATGCTCGTGATGATCGGTCTTGCCGTTCTGTTCATCGGTGTGCTTCCAAAGTTGGGTAGTGTCATTTGGCTTTATGTCTTTTATACTTTCATTGTTCTTTATTTGGGTGGATTATTAGATTTTCCGGATTGGGTCGGGCATTTATCTCCATATGGGTATATCCCCGAACTCCCGGTTGATGAGATGGAATGGGTGCCGATAAGCATTTTGGTTATCATCGCGGTTATTCTAATGATTGCAGGGTTTATTGGGTACCATAAACGAGATATAGAGGGATAATCATTGTATACTGGTGAAACCAAAAGAAGTAGATTAGTTGATCAGTGTCAATAAAGATGTACCGCAAATGAGATCAGATTGTGGAATAAGGCGATGGTGTAAAATAGGGATTTATAATTTGATGATAAGTTAAGCGGTAATGTTATGGAACAAAGCGCCTTGAAGCTTCTTAGCAGTACCAGCAATTTGAGTTAGATTCATTTATGTTATAAGACTTATAAGGTAAGGAGGTCAGCTAATGAAAGTACTTGTGTTGGGAGGGACCCACCATGTTGGACGCGCTGTTGTTGAAGCTGCATTAGTGCGTGGAGACAAGGTTACTACCCTTAACCGTGGAATAAGCGGAGTCCCAGTAGCTGGTGTAGAAGAAATTTTCGCTGATCGGATGAACCGGGATGCTGTCAGCAAGGCTATAGGCGACCGTACATGGGATGCTGTTATTGATACATGGGCATGGGAACCACGAGTGGTTCAGGACACAGTAGAACTGCTTGCTGATCGAGTTAACCATTATGGATATGTTTCGAGGCGGGGCGTGTATCAGTGGCCATGGCCATCTAATGCGGATGAAAATGCACCATTAGTCAATGGAAACCCATTTAGCGAAAACAGCGAAAATTATGCTGAAGCTAAGCGTGGTTGTGAAATATCAGTAATCAATACCTTTAAAGAGAATGCTCTTATTGCTCGTTCAGGGATGATACTTGGACCATACGAAGATGTAGGTCGAATCCCTTGGTGGATGCGACGTCTTGAGCGCAATGGAAGAGTACTAGCCCCAGGACCCGTTGATACTCCATTGCAATATATTGACGCTCATGATTTGGCATTATGGATGCTATCATGTGCTGAACGGGATGTTGGAGGAACCTTCAATGTAGCATGTGAACCCCATTTCACGACCGTTGGAGAGCTACTTTACACAATCAAAGATGTTATTGGAAGCGATACTGAACTCGTATGGGCAGATCCTGATTTGCTTGAACGTGAGGATTTTATGCTCGGTATGGAGTTTGGATTACGATACCCAGGACTGCCGAAACCTAGTGGATTGCATGACGATAATGTTACTGCTGCACATCAAGCTGGTCTTACCATTCGCCCTTTACGTAAAACTCTAGCAGAAACATGGAAATGGCTTTATGACGAAGGAAACCCCAAGCCGCGTCCCGATTCTCCTTCACTAGATTCATTGATTGATCCTGCTAAAGAGAAAATAGTAATTAACAAGATTACTCAATTCTAATAGAAAGCCTTTAATTGAATAACGACAGGAGAAGATTTTATTAAGTATGTAAGTTTAGTTTAGTAAGGGTAGATGAAACATTTGAAGAAGAAGTTATTTTAAATGTAAGAAATAAGGGTGTTCAGTAATGAATAATCATTGTCATGATATTAAACACCATTCACTTGAACGACGTGGTGAAAAAATTCACTATTGGTTGACTAAGCATCATAGTACAGCGTCCACGGTAATTTTAACTCATGGTGCTTCACTTGATCATCGTATGTTTGATACACAGGTGAAGGTTTTACACGATGCCGGATATCGAGTATTAACATGGGATGTTCGCGGGCATGGGTTATCGAAACCTCTAGGAGAGGAATTTACTGTACAGATCGTTGTGGAAGACTTAGAGGAAATCATTCATAAACATGAGTTAGATGAGATTATTCTCGTCGGGCATTCTTTTGGTGGTTATGTTTCGCAGATGCTGACATTTCTTCGGGCAGGAAAGGTAAGGGCGATGGCTGTCATTGGATGTATGGATATTATGGAAGTTCCCTCTTTTGGCATGCGTATAGCCTACCGGAACATGTCGCGTATTTTTCGCATGATACCGGAAAGTATCTTACGGAAAAGGTTTGCTGAAGGGATGGGAATAACAGAAGCTGTACAAAACTACGCACTGAACACAAACAAACAGTTAACGCGTGATGAATTTATTGAAGTTATGGATGTCGGTGTTCGTGCTATATATGAAGATCCTCTTTTTGGGAAGGAGTACTTCATTCAGAAGCCATTTTTGTTAACTCATGGTGAGAAAGATAGTGCGGAAAGAGGAACTTTTGTCAAAAAGGCTCCAGACTGGGCAAAGCGTGAACTGTATTGCCAGTATAAAGTGATTCCGAACGCAGGGCATAATGCGAATCAAGACAACCCAGATTATTTTAATGGTGTCTTGCTTAAATTCATTGAAAATTTAAATCACAATCAAAAGTAGGGTTAGACAAAGGAGATTTTTTTATGGACTACATTCTTGATTTCCATGATATTGATCGAACTAGTCTATCTATGGTGGGAGGAAAAGGGGCGAACCTTGGGGAACTAAGCCAAGCAGGTTTTTTGGTTCCCCCTGGATTTTGTGTGACCACTGCAGGATATAAGCGACTCATTCAAGGGAAGGAAGAATTGTATGATATGGTCCGACAGCTCGATCAATTATCAACAGATCAGTTCGAAGAGATACAACGGTTGGGGCAAAGCATCCGCGACTATATTCTAAATCTTGAAGTTCCCGAACCGTTATATTCAGCAATCATGATAGCATGGAAAAACACAGGGAAAGAACATACGTATGCTATTCGTTCCAGTGCTACAGCCGAAGACCTTCCCCATGCTTCATTCGCTGGTCAACAAGACTCTTTTCTCAATGTAAAGGGGGAGGAGCAACTATTCGAATCGATTCAAAAATGTTGGGCTTCGCTTTTCACTGATCGTGCCATTGTTTACCGTGCTCAAAACGGCTTTGATCATCGATCTGTGTTTTTGTCTATTGTTGTACAACGAATGATTCGTCCTGAGGTATCTGGCATTATGTTTACCGCTGACCCAGTTAGCGGGCATCGCCATACAGTTTCCATTGATGTAGGATTTGGCTTAGGGGAGGCACTGGTTTCTGGGGAGGTCACGGCAGACTTGTATAAGGTGCGAGATGGGCAGATCACCGATAAGAAAATAGCTAAAAAAGAAAAAGGGATTTTTCCTCTTCCTGGTGGTGGAACGGAAATGAAGCCATTGCCCGTGGAGCAACAAGATCAACCAGCCCTTAATGATGCAAGGGCTCTGGAACTTGCTAATCTTGGAAAACAGATCGAAGAACATTATGGAACCGAACAAGACATTGAATGGTCCCTTGAAGAGGGGCAGCTTTATATTTTGCAAAGCCGACCGATTACTTCACTTTTTCCCATCCCTGCATCCGATGACAACAAGTACCGTATTTATTTTTCCTTAGGCCATAAGCAAATGATGACGGATTATATGAAGCCTCTTGGCCTATCCCTTTTTCAAACATTAATACCATCGGTTAAAGAAGGGGGAGAAAATCTCCTTACAAATGCCGGCGGACGGTTATTTGTGAATTATTCTTATTTATTATATATGAAATCTGTACAGAAGCAACTCAAGCAAAAGACGTATATAGATCTTGATCTTCGAGCCCTTCAAAACGTTGTGTTAAGTGAGGAATTTGAAAAAAGAATTCCTAAACGAGGAAATAAAAAGAAAGTCGTCCAACTTTATATCAAACCTATATGGCGTATAATGGGGAAGGCCATACCTAGAACCATCGCAAGTATCTACTTTGAGAATCCAACATTGGTCTTACAACGCGCCTATGCTAATTTTCATGAAGACATTCATCGTTTTCAACAAAAGATGAAACAGTATGATCATGCCGAACGGATCCGTTTGATCAAGGAACACGCCAGACACGATTTATTCCAATCCCTTACTAACCCTGTAGCCTATACGTTTGTAGGAATGATAACATTCTCCCGTATTCAAAGGTGTGTCAAAAAATGGCTGGGAGAAGACGTAAATCCCGCCATTCATCAATCTCAACCGGGGAATATTACGAGTGAAATTGGAATGAAGATTGGTGATTTGGTGGAGGCAGCAAGACCGTATCCGGAAGTGGTGGAATACCTTCATAAAGCAAACGATGAAACGTTTGTTCAAGACTTAAAAAGTGTCGAAGGAGGGGAAGTTTTTCTCACATCCCTGCATTCATTTATGGCAAATTTCGGGATGCGGGCTTCAGGTGAGATTGATATTACCAGGGTTCGCTGGCATGAAGCACCGACCATGCTTGTGCCCTCTATTCTCAGTCATATGAGAAATAACGCCCCCAATGAACATCACGAAAAATTTGCACATGGAGAACAAGAAGCTCGTGAAACGATCCAGGCGTTGTTAGAGCGTGTAAAAACGCGAAGGAGTCCAAGAAAAGCTAAAAAGCTCTCCCGCCTCCTCACCGTTTATCGGCATACGGTAGGCATACGAGAACTGCCTAAGTATGTGATTGTTTGTTATTTTGACGTTTATCGAAGGGTGATTCTAGAAGAGGCAAAATATCTTGTTCAACGAGGAGACCTTTATCAAGAAACCGACATCTACTACCTGACGTTAGATGAATTGATTGTACTATTGGAAAAGGGTTCCGAAGAGACTGTATCATCAATCCCCGATCGGAAAAATCATGAAAAGCGTTACCGAACGCTCATGCCTCCTAGTGTGATGAGCAGCGATGGAGAAATCTTCTCAGCTGTAAATCAAGATCAAGAATCTGCAAATGTATTGGTAGGAACGCCAGTATCTGCAGGTGTTGTTGAAGGGACTGTTAAAGTGGTTCGAAGTTTGGAAGAAGGGGAATTGAATAAAGGAGATATTCTCGTCGCCCCTTATACAGATCCAGGATGGACACCTTTATTTTCTTCAGCAAAAGCCCTTATAACAGAGGTTGGAGGAACCATGACACACGGATCGGTCGTGGCCAGAGAAAATGGCATACCTGCTGTTGTCAGTGTAGAGAATGCAACGAAAATCTTAAAAGATGATCAAATGATCCGGGTGGACGGAACGGGAGGGTTTGTTGAAATATTAGATGATGAGATAGACAACGCTAAGTAATTGTAGCTTTGAAATAAAGTTTGAGCAATAATACCTCGCAAACCCGTATATTACCGTAAACAGAAAGAATCCATTTGGAAAAAAGATTTATCAAAATGGATTCTTTCTTTGTGCTGTAGTGTTCAATTTTTATAAAAAAGTTTGATCACTTTCTGATGATGATATTCAGCAAAAGCTTCGATTCTTGAATAGGATAACTCGTATTAGCTGGTTTTGCTGGGGATCACCTTTTAAGTAATTCATCGCAACATTTCTGGTTTGTTCATCTGGATCGTCATATAATAGTTGTTCGGTGAACTCCCATATATCTTCTAGCCTTCTTCTTTCATGATAAAATTTTAAGGTATCAGGATTGACCGAAAAGTTCGGGTAAGTATTCAGATAAACACATAAAAATACATTGAAATAAGATATTTTTGCACGTCCCCCCGAAATAGTGGAATAAGTCTGGATTCAGATGGATCCTTTAATTGGATCTTAATGAAACATAAGAGCATTTATGTTTATTTACATCTTACAGATTAGTGTGGTAGCCATAATGAAACATAAGTTATCCTGTTTGGTATTTAACCAAATAAACATAATTTATTTTCTTCTTACTCCCCTTTATCGTTCCCGTTCCTGTTAATACGATGTAAGCGACATTCCTGATATTCCTGATTCTAATGCTGGTCTGCAAAAAGCCACCAATATAATGTACTGAGAAAGCCTAGCAAACTTGTAATGCCGATGATGATTAAACTGCTCCAACTGATGATGGTTTCTCCGGTTAAACCACTGTAGAGTGCCGGTACCGCCCATGGAAAATATTCACCGTGCCCTACAGCCGTAAGAATTTGAGAAAAAATAAGGGTAATAATGACAAAGCCTACCGGAGCTAAATACCCACGACTATAACTTGCAAAGAAAGCAACAGGCGTACTTAGAACAATCGTTAACATGGTAACGATTAGTATGACATACAGATTCTGCATCACGATGGCTGAAGACCATTGTGGAAGCCCTACGATCCACCCAATAAAAAAACCGAGAGCTACGATATATGCACTTAATACTATGTTTGTCATAAATGATGCTAAAAATTTTGATGTAACAATCACTGCTCTTGAATAAGGAAGAGTCAGTAGATCTTTTACAGTGTTATCCACGTATTCCCTTCCAAATATCCAACTTGTAACAAAACCAAAAACGAAAATACCGCCTACTCCAATCATTTGGGCATGTAAATCTAAATAGGACTGCCAATTAGCCTCTCCTGCAACTTGTGCTTGAGCTCCGACTAATCCAGCACTTTCCGCAAGTGCTGGATCTTTTAATACGAACATAAAAAAGCCAGCCATTAGTGGAGCAATGCTAAAAGCTGCTGCGATTATCCAAATGACTTTGGACTTGATGATTTTAAGTCCTTCCGTGTGCAAGGTAGCGAGAAAATATTTCATTGCAATGTTTCACCTCCTCTTTCGATGATGTTTAGAAAATGAGATTCTAAGTTTTCCTCTTTTACAGTTAATTTTGTTGGGGGAAACCCTTTGTAAACAAGCAATCGGGATATCTTATCGGGATCTTGAATTGCCCTTCTATCGGTGGTTTCAATTAATCCTTTGTTATTTATTTTTGAGATGTACCCAGCCGTTGTTAGTTGAGAAATAGCTGACTGATTATTACGAGTATCAATGACCAGCTGTTGATTGAGAAGGTCACTCAATTTAATGGATTCAATTTCTTGTATTAATCGTCCATTATGAATAATGCCAATTTTCGTTGCTATTTTAGCTACTTCACTAAGCAGATGACTGCTCATTAAAATGGTAACGCCTCTATTAAACGCTAAATCTTGAAGTAATTTTCTAATTTCTACAATTCCTGAAGGGTCTAAGCCATTCATTGGCTCATCTAAAATTAAGATTTCAGGTGAATGAAGAAGAGCCTTTGCAATTCCTAACCGTTGAGCATTCCCTAATGAAAGAGTCCCTGCCTTCTTTTGGGCATATCGTGTTAAATGAAGCTGTTCCATTACTTTTGGCACGATATCGGTGTCTGAAATCAATCTGATACGCCGAAAAATTGTTAAATTTTCTAGAACAGTAAGCTCAGGATAACAAGGGGGAGTTTCAACGATGTGTCCTACGCTTCTCCAAATACGATGATTAGTGGAAGTTATTTTTTTCCCTTTTATATAGCAAGTGCCTTCTGTTGGTTTGATCATGCCAAGTAACATTCTAATCGTTGTCGTTTTACCAGACCCATTTAATCCGATAAATCCATATATTTCTCCTTCACAAATGTTTAACGAAACATCTTTAACAGCCTGAAAACCTTTGTAGTTCTTTGATATACGGTTTGATTTAATGACTGTTCGCAATTTACTCCCCCTCCTCTTTGATAAGACCATCGACAATCAGATCAATAAACAGTTCAATTGTTTCCGTATAAACTTCTACACCAATTTCTTTTTTATGAAGTGTTAATAAAAATAAAGAACGAAGCATAGCCGCAATGATCTCGGGGTTTGCTTCAAGAAGTACTCCTTCCTTTTGCCATTTTTCGATCAAAGGGAATAATGCAGCAGAATCATTATTATAATGTTCCACGAGTTTTTCAGGCGGTAACTTTCTAAGCAATGCTTCCATATTATTTTCAAAATACAACTGACGAATCAGTGGATTTGTTTCGATTATATCGATTGTCTGAAGGAGTAATTTTTTGATTTCTTGCTTAGGTTGATTATCCTTCTGGATATCTATACTAAGGAATTGTTTCTTTATTTGCTCCTCTTCTTTTTCAAGGATCTCGAAGTACAGCTCTTCCTTTGAATTGTAAAATTTATAAAATGTTCCTGGAGCAATACCAACATTTTTAGTGATTTCATTAATGCTGGTTTTTTGAAGTCCAAATTTACTAAAAAGAACCTTTCCTTGTTCTATAAGTGAATTAGTAATAACGTGTTTTTCATAACCTTTAAAACCTTTCGGCATGTTCAGTCCTCCATTATAATAAATTTATGAATATAAAAATTATATATTCATAAATTATAATATTTTTTAGGATTAATTTCAATGGCTTTTTGCTTGTCGGATAAAGTTTTTCGATTACCCGAAGTTTATAAAGGTATACCTTTAAGGCCAGGAAGACATGGAATAGCACTTGGGTACCGGTTGTAGGAGCAGGTGTAGGAATTATTGCTGGAATAATTTATATTTTTTATGCTTTTAGTGTAACGTTGAAGATGATTATTACTGATCAAGATGTGGCATTATAACAATGATCTGCCGCAATCGTCGTAGCGCAATTGTCGAATAAATGTAGACAGTTTTAGCCTTACATTGTGTTCATATAAACAACGTGAGAGACTAATTTTTATTTTAGTCTTGATTTTACGAGGTGACAGGTAATACTATCCATTTGATAGTCGTAAACAAAAACCGTCATCCATATATGGACTTGTTCATACGTTGATACGATGATTGCAACTTAGAAGAAAGTTGTGAATGAAAGCATAAAATGGGGGGACTGGGTGAACCAAACCTCTATCTCTGGTGGATGGCACTTTTCAATAGTACAACCATCCGGTTTGAGGTGTCATTCCCCGTTGTCCCCATTCATTGACCAATTGATGAAATAAAAAGGGAAGACAATTTATAAAAACGGTGGACATGTTAAGCTGAACGTTAGAAAATAGTAAAGGAAGAAGTAACTTACGGAAAAAAAGAGGAGCATACCAAATGGGGAAGACGATGATGAAAAAAAAACGTAAACGCCGTGCACTGCTGATCAGCCTGGGATCCATTTCTGCGCTTCTCTTTCTTACGATCGGAATTTTCATGATAGCTCATATCGTCAATGAGCAGCAAATGAATCGTTTTTTAGATGGCTGGTTATCCGGTTACAGCAATGATGAAATCCCGGCCGAATACTTTCCGATATATCAAGACGCTGCCCAAGAGTATGAAATCCCCTGGCAAGTGCTAGCCGCCGTTCATCGTATTGAGACAAAATTTTCAACGATGGATCCGATGGTTTCGCCCGTCGGCGCGGAAGGGCACATGCAGTTCATGCCTTGTACCTGGCACGGTTGGAGTCACCCGAGTTGTGATGATGTCGGAGCAGGGGATATTCCCGAGGACGAGCTCACCGATCCGGCCATGATTGATACGAACGGGGGATATGGTGTGGACGCGTCAGGGAGTGGCGACGCTGACCCTGGGATGAAATAGATGCCATTTTTTCCACGGCTAATTTTTTAGCTTCCAACGGCGCTGATGTCGGGGAACTGGAAAACGCCTTGTATGCCTATAACCGTTCTGAATTGTACGTGGATGAAGTCATGACTTACTACGATATCTATCGGAACGAAGGTTATCAAGTGAAAAAATAATCATCAGGGGGAGTGCACAATTTCGTCAAATGCCCATTATAATCACGTATCTCCAGGAAAAATAGTTTCCAGGAATGAGGTCTATATTACGATTGCCACCCTCATTGGCATCACACTTGTCGTCCCTCTTGGGTTGGCTCGCTTGCTTTTTGGAGTATAGCCACGCGCCAAAAACTTCTTTATGGTGTCTTTTCTACGATCCTTTCTGTTAGTATTTAGCTTCATACATTCATACAGTAGTATGGAAGAAGATGCTTCCGTTGATGGCGGTGAAGAGGAGAGACGGAAGAAGAGCAGGGAACCGAAGATGAAGGCTTATAGATTAAAACTAAAAGATGAAAGTAATGACGTATGAATAAAAAGAGCAACGCCCCCCCATGGCAGGCTTTTTTTGATTACCAGAGAGATTTTATTACAGGGTGGGGGATTCATCATAATGTTGGGTATAAAAAGGCCTTTGACAAAAGGAATGGTATTTGCTTTACTTAAAACGTTCCAAACTTTTTTATGCCAGTAAATGTCAGGGTTCTTCTTGCTCCATACAGCAGTACATATCTATTCAAGGAGGATTAGGATGAGAAATCAATTTGTTGTCATTGGCCTTGGGAGATTTGGGCAGAGTGTAACGAAAACACTGATTGATAATGAAAATGATGTGTTAGCGATTGATAAAGATGAGCAAATCGTTCAGGAGGTCGCACCGAAAGTCACGCATGCCGTTCAAGTCGATGCGACGGATGAGTCCGCATTAGAACAATTAGGTTTACATAAATTTTCCCATGCTATTGTTGGGATCGGCGAAAATTTGCAGGCAAGCATTTTAACGACACTGATTCTAAAGGAATTAAATGTCGGTGAGGTAACGGCAAAAGCGAAAGATGATTACCACGGTAAAGTGCTCAGTAAAATCGGTGCTGATAATATCGTTTTTCCGGAACGGGATATGGGAGATCGTCTGGGAAATTTGCTAAGTTCCAGTAATCTGATTGATTATCTGGAGCTTTCATCGGAATATAACATGGTTGAAATTCGGGCGCCGAAAGCAATGGATGGATGCACGCTTCAGAAATTAAATATCAACAAGACGTATGGGTGTATTGTGATGGCGATTAAGGATAAAGATGAAGAGGTGAATATCTCCCCTCACATTGAAGATCACATTCATCACGGCGATATTCTTACGATTATTGGAAAGCATAAGGATATCCGTCGCCTTCAAAAAGATTACCGGGAGAAAAGCAGGCTAAAGTAGGTGCGTACGTATGATTTCGCCTAAAAAAACCATTCATTTCAATCCACCGCAATGGATTATTTTCGGTTTTATTATCTTGATTATCATAGGGACAATTTTGCTTGTTCTCCCGCAAGCTTCAACAGATGGCGAAAGTGTCGGTTTTTTAGATGCCTTATTCATGGCTGTTTCAGCGGTGTGTGTCACTGGCCTTGCTGTATTGGAATCTGGTGCAGACTTTTCGAGATTTGGGCAAATAGTGATGATTATTCTCGTTCAGCTAGGCGGTCTTGGTTTCATGATTTTCGGTGTCTCGGTTGCGGTTTTGGTAGGCAAGGTAATGGGGTTGAAGTACCGTCTACTTCTTCAGTCGACCACAAATACGTTTTCGGCACGGGGGCTGATTCGGATAGCCATGATCATGCTGGGCATGGCTTTGCTCCTGGAAGCCATTGTCACACTGATTCTCACGATTCACTGGAGTAGTGAACAACCATGGACAGAGGCGGCGTATTCTGCCTTCTTTCATTCAGTCATGGCCTTTAATAATGCAGGATTCTCGCTTTATGCCAACAGTATGGAAGATTATATCGGGGACCCCGTTGTCAATCTTAGCTTGTCCGTGCTTTTTATTGTTGGCGGCCTTGGTTTTATGGTGCTGGTTGACTTATACCGGCAACGATCATTACGAAAACTTTCCTTACATTCTAAACTTGCGCTTGTGACATCCGGCGGACTTTTGGTCGCAGGGTTCCTTTTCCTTTTCATCGTTGAACTTTTTAACCCGGCAACTGAAGGATTAACCATCTCCGAGCGATTATTAGCAACTTATTTTCAAAGTGTTACGCCAAGGAGTGGAGGTTTCAACACGTTTGATATTGGGAATATGCTCGTCGCCTCCCAATTTTTCATTATCGTGCTTATGTTTATTGGTGCTTCGACCGGTGGCACTGGCGGGGGCATTAAAACAAATACATTTGCCATTCTTGTGCTTGCAACGATCAATACGTTCAGGAGTGGCCATCAAGTCCACGCCTTTCATCGAAAAATTGCCTTGGAAACGGTCATGCGGGCGCTGGCGGTTGTGGTGAGTTCGTTAGCTTGGATCGTGGGAACGACATTACTATTGTCGATCACTGAAGGCATTCATGATATAAATTTTCTCACGGTATTATTCGAATCGGTTTCGGCGTTCAGTACTACGGGGCTTTCAATGGGATTAACAGAAGAACTGTCTCCGGCAGGTAAAATCATTACAATGATTACCATGTTCGTAGGGCGACTAGGGCCATTGACGCTGGCTTACGCATTAACATATAAACAAAGCCCAAGTAAAATCAATTATCCTGAAGATAAAGTGCTTATTGGCTAAAAAGGGACTGATAAAAAGTCAAACATTTTTTAAATAATTGGGTTGACATTATGTGGTTTCTGTATTAGTCTACTGAATATACAACAAAGAATTGAACTTGAATTAAGGATATTGATTAAAAAATGAATACGTGTGTGTGTTAACTGGTGGAGCCTGCTCATTTGCGGGCTCCTTTTGTCTTTTTTGAACATAAGAGCTAGGGCATTGGATGAGTATTTAATGAGAGGGGTTCTGTATGGTTAATCAACCGTTGATATCGCAAGTAAGCGCTATCCTTATTGAGCATGCACGTGAACAAGGGGTATCCGAATTGCAATTACAACGTGCTATTCGGGATGAAGACGTTGATTTTCTAAATAAGGTAAGTGGTGAGCATTTTAAATATGATGAGTTGTTCGCTCATGCATATAGGTATGGTGAGGATCTGGAAAGAGCGTTATTGCAAGGATACCAAATGAATTTTAATACGCTAGAAGGTCTGCAAATATGGCTCATGCAGAAATTTGGCTTTGAAGAAGGCGTTTCCTACCAAATCGAAAAGGGGGAGTTCAAACATATAGTAGTAAAAAACGATATTTTACAAACATTAGAAAGTAGACTTGCCACCAATTGGACAGTAGTTAAAAACGATGAAGATGAAGAGCAAAAAGAACATGACGTATCATTGCAATTAAATACTTGGTTTTGATGAAGGAGAACAGCCAGAGGATGAAGTACTATGAATTTGTTTCCCCATTTTATGCATTGATTAAAGCACAAAACGAACGAAAAGCAAGAGCTATATACAAAAAACAAGTCTGGGAAGGAGGGGGCGATCAATGGCGGGAGCGATCACGAGATTATGCCATAATGAAATTTGCAATGGCTCACGATAGCAGAAACACAGAAGTTAGATTAATGCTTACGGAATTTATGGATGATGAAAATGACGTTTTGTTATCCGATTAAAATTATGGATGGTAGCATTCGTGTGGTTTCCCAGCATTTTTCGGTGGTAAGTTTTCGGAGGGGATCTTAATTAGTGGGAAAAAGGTAGTATTATGGTCAATGTTAATATGGGTAGTTGTTTTTCCAATTAGAATTATACTGATCTTACTGCTTGTTAATAATCTACTCAATAATCCATTGTGATCATTATTTCATTATTATAGTATTTATTATAAAATTAAGGATGGTAAAAATGATGTTTTTGTTAATCGATCAAAATTGCTGAAAAGAATGATCTGATTCAAAATGAAAACTGTCTTTATGCAATGCAACCCTACAAAGGTGATCAGCCGATGAATTATAATATCGGCCTCGTTATTTGGTGATTATCATATTTCACTTCCATCTTTATTCTTCGCTAATTTTTCTCGATCTTTCGCTCCTGGCGGTTGTTCAAGCCATTGATGTTTTATCATGATATCAGCTCCACTTTTGGCAAGCTTGGCATTTTCTAACGATAATCGTTCATAATCAGTTGCAATATCGCTTCGTTGACTAGCGGCTGCAGCTGTCGCATAGTTTCCTACACCTGAGGAAATGAGCAGAGACATATTAAACATCATTAATTTGTCGGAAAACGTTGGGGTAGTAGAGTCACTGACACCTACATCTGGTATGCTTGAGACCTCAATTTCATCCTCTAAAAGCTTGTCAGTAAAAATTTTTGTGTGTTTCTTTGAGACGTCTTTTCCTCGTAGCATAAAATCTTGAACCTCTTTGCGTGGGGAGGTTTGAGCAAAGGCGATACACAATTTCATTCCTATAGAATTCGTGAGGACATTCATATATAAATGGGAAATTTCAACGGCATTTAAGGGACGTTGATCGCTAAAAGGGTTGAAACCACTCATATATGCTTTACTATCTATATAATCGCTGCTTTTAGGGACTTCAATAAAAGGGTGCCTACCAGCGATACCCTTTTCAAGCTCAATTTTGCTTGCTTGATTATAAAGCTTATTTGCTTCCGTTAAGGCTTGTGAAAAATAGGTTCGTATGTCATCCCTGTCACTCAACGAAACAAAGCCACTGTAGGAGAGCATTCCTACTTTCCCCATGTGCCTCATAAAGGATATACAAAGCGTATCTGTAAACAACCATGGCGCGTTCATGTCGACGTCTTGTTCACCAAAACCATTTGGGAATGCGTATGATTCGTCCTCAAAAATGGTGCGTAACTGCTTTAGGTGATCAGATGTAAGATCATAGGCGTACTGCACAATGGGCTTAATGTCTGCGTCTGAAATGTGTTTGAGCATAAAACGTAAGATACAGGCAGACATACTATCATTCATGTAAGCTGTCCAAAGGGAACCAATTTCTGCAGATGTTAAGTGAACATTTTTTGGCATTTTTGGGACCTCCTCCTAAATGGATATTGAGATATGTTATGTTAGATATTGAATTGACACGAAGGTTAAAGGCGCTATCCAGTAGTGACACAGTATAAGTATCACTCATGTCAATCGCATTATGCTTTCCATATATTTACTTCACTAACACCGGTTGTCGCTTTTATGCAAACGGAGCGCCTTAATGGAATAAATAAGTGCCTATTATTGGGGTCAACATCTTTGGGTCAAAGGCTACTTGTGTACAACAGTTGGAACGATCAATGATTAAACGATCCGTCAGTATATTGAAGGTCAGCAAGTTGAAGGCGACGGCATGTTTAACATCGATGAATAACCAGAGAACCGAGTTTCAGTCGGAAAACTTCAGTTGGCTTTCAGCCAAAGGTCTTTTAGCTGGCTTTAGTTGAATAGTGGGCTTTCAGCCGTGAAGGGAACCTACCGGCTTAGGCCAGTAGTCGTTTAGCAAAGGAGGCTGTCTTAGGCTCTGAGAATGACTAAAACAGCGTTTCATTTGTTCTTTTACTCCGGCTCAAGGTAAAGTCATTGCTGAAGGGACCAGCGGAGAACTGAAAGCTTCCGTCGGTTCAGGCACCTTACACGTACGATTGCTTGAACCGGAAACCCGCCCGGAGGCAGACACAGATACTGGCTGAGAAACTTGCCACTGCGATTCACCTTTCACCGATCCGTCCGCCTTTTCAGCCCGAATATCGGATACCGCATGGTATTAGGTATTGCTGCTATTGCAGGGCAGGTTCTTGGTGGTTTTATCGTAGAGGCTGATTTGGGAGGTCTAGGTTGGCGCATGATTTTCCTAATCAATGTACCCATAGGCATTTTTCCCATTATCATGGCACGGTTTATCCCTGAATCTCACGCTCCTGAACGGCCGTTGCTTGATTGGGGTGGCGTGGTGATTGTTAGTCTGGGGCTTATATTATTCCTGTATCCGCTTATTGAATCGCCAAACCATGGATGGACCATCTTATCACTTGCTGCTTCTGCATTGGTGTTACTAGGATTTTGGCGGCATCAGGAAAGACGACGAATGGCGAATCAGCAGCCGCTGGTAGACACAATGCTCTTACGTCAATCCCGGTTTAATATGGATGGCAGTCTGGTATTGCTGATTTATTCTACGTCATCTGTATTTTTCTTAACCTATGCGCTTTTAGTACAAACGGGTCGGTTTGAGCCCGCTTGCCGCAGGAAGTCTATTTGTACCTTGCAGCATCGCATTTACTGCATCTTCCATAGCAGCCGCCCGTCTTGTAGAACGTTTTGGAACCATTGTTATCTTTTGGGGAGCCGTATTCTATACGTTCTCATTTGCTGTATTAATCGGGCAAGTATGGATCGCAGGTGGTGAATTGGTTGCTATTCACCTTATCCCGGCACTTATTTTTGTAGGAATTGGGCAAGGGTTAGTTATGACACCACTCTTGAATCTTGTATTGGGCTTTGTAGAAGAGAGCAAGGCAGGGATGGCATCAGGAGTTATTGCTACTTTACAACAGGTAGGTCCAGCTATTGGTGTTGCAGCAGTAGGCATACTCTTTGGTACCGCAGTTGCTGATGCTGCCGGAGGAGACGCCCAGAGCAGTCTATATGTTTCTGCTTTTGGCAGTGCGATGATTTACAATCTTATCGCTTCTTTGATTTCAGCGTTTCTGATTTGGAAAATGGCAAAAATGAAAGCAAACTGATGGTTACCCAGTCATTTGGTCTTCAGTACATGAATATTGTCATTTTTAAGCTGGCTGGCCGAGTTATTCGTAGTCATTGCACAAATTTTTATCAGGTATGCTCTCTACTTAAATAAAGGTATAAAAATAATCGTGGATGTATTAGCTAACAAATAAATCATACCTATACCCAACTGTCTATCCATTTTCAGTTGGGTTCCTTTTTCTCAAAAAAATTTCATCAAATCTTTGGCAATTTCTAAAAACATTTGTTGAAGGATATGAAAGGGGAAATCATCGCCCACCTTTGCAGCCATTGCGAAGGGAGATGACATGCATGATCAAACCAAGTCGTACCGAATGGCAAATACGCTGTGCGTTTAACGCCTTTTGTAAACGTGTGTTAAAGAATGAAGCAACCAACATTTACAACGAGAGACGGCGACAACAAGCCAAGGAAATGACTTTTTCCGGTTTAACACCCCAAGAAGAAAATCAGCTCTATACCTTAGACAAACATGAAGAAGACGAACGAGATTTTCAAGTGGCCGGGAAAAGAATGACGTCAAGGTTAGTGGCTCAAGCCATGCACACGTTGCCAAAAGAAAAGCGTATCGCTGTCCTCTTATCCTATTTCTTTCATCAATCAGATATAGAGATCAGTCAATTGCTCGATGTTCCACGCAGTACCGTGCAGTATAGGCGGACAAGCGCATTAGAACGGTTAAAACGATTTTTGGAGGAACATGCAGATGAATGGGTTGATTAATACCGAGAACAATGAGCGTGGTTTGTTGCCGTTTCCGGTTATTTTAGCTGCAAATAAGGGTGAAGCCGAAGCCATGAAAGTCGTTATCCAGCATTATGAAAGCTATATGGCCAGCCTGTCCATGCGAAAACTTCAGGATGAGCAAGGAAACATCTATTGGGGCATGGATAAAGATACACATGATCGCTTACGATCCAAACTTATGCAGTCTGTTTTGGCTTTTGAGATTTAAGCAGAGAATGATTAGTATTCCCCTTTCGTTATAATCATTTGATCCTTGACAAACGAGCATGGAAGATAACGCCATGCCTTATAATTAGAAAAATCAGATACGTTCTGCTGATGTTGAGCTACATGATTCTTGCGCCATGACTTTCTTTGGAAACGAGCGATTATCAAGAAATCTAATGTAATCGTGGTGGATTACTGGCGATGACCCATCAGTATGGATAATGATACTCCCCTATAGTCATAGTTTGAGCGTTAGAAGCGTCGCAAAGCAATGAGTAGGGCTGGAAGAAATACTTGCAGGGGTGAAATTCCCGTGGAGCTTTACCAACAGCCGTCTGATTTTTAAAATAGGTAGTGTGGTTGATGAAATATTGGAGTTGATCGTAAATCAGCAAGGTTTTGTACGGTAAATTTTTAGGAGATCCTGGCTGAAATGGGATTTCCTATAGGGTGGGAATCGTATTTCCGTTGAGTGAAAAACATTATTTCGCAAAAAGCTTAAAACAAATGGCGTTTGTACGGTAAAATAGAAATAACGGAAATTAACACTTCATCCTCGACAAAGGTCTACGAGTGTATAGATTTTTTTCAGTGTCTATTGTCAATGGAACAGTTTGAATACTGATATTACCAAATTCAAACAGCTCAAGCTTTTTGTGAAATGATACCAATTATTGTCAGGAAATGTCACGGTGGGACTTGTTCTTCTACCCTTTGGTCTTTGAAAATTAAATAGATCCATTCCGGTACGCTCCCCGCATGAGAAGCCAGTTTGCAGATGCGCCAAGACCATCATGTGAAATGAGAGCGATGTCATCTATAGCATAAATTAAGTGGTGGTTCCACTTAGGGCGATGATCCATGTGGAGGGATAATGATACTTCCGTTCAGCCACAGCTTTACCTTATGATGGTGATTCACGCAATGGGGACGGCTCGCAGCGATCCTGGGAGAGGTGAAAATCCTATGGGCCAATCTTTAACCACTGGCCGCTGGAAGGGATATTGTTATAGTAAAACCTTCAAGTTAAAAATTTGCTTTGGTAAATTTTCAGGAGGTAACTATGGATAAAACATTATTGAAGTATAGTATGAAAATTGCCATGTTAAAACAGTTGCTCGCATTGTCCCTGATTACAGAAAAAGAATTTATTTTAGTAAAAAACCATTTAATGGAAAAATACGGAATAATATCAGAGGTGAATTTTTAATTCGCACAATGGTGAATCAACTCCAATCTTATTATACTTGTAAGTGAGAATAAGATGAAAGGAGTTTTTAAGCATGGAAAATTACGAAGTTGAAGTCATAAAAGCCAATCGAAAATTAACTAATCGGACCAATTCCGATCTTTCCGACACTTTGAAAGTAGCTCCTTATGCGCGTGTAAGCACAGATACTGAAGAACAGCTCAGCAGTTATCAATCCCAAGTACAGCATTACACAGACATGGTGGATCAACGTAGTGATTGGACATTAGTAGATATTTATGCTGATGAAGCAATTACTGGAACACAAACGGTGAAACGAGAAGATTTTCAGCGGCTTATTAATGATTGTATAGATGGAAAGATTGATATGATCATAACGAAGTCGATATCAAGGTTTGCCCGAAATACATTGGATACTTTAAAGCATGTTCGTCAATTAAAAGAGAAAAATATTGCGGTTTTGTTTGAAGATGAGAACATTAATACAATGACAATGGATGGAGAACTTTTGCTCACCATTTTAAGTTCAGTCGCACAACAGGAAGTAGAAAATATTTCTGCCAATGTGAAAAAGGGACTGCAAATGAAAATGCAGCGAGGTACTATGGTTGGTTTTCAAAGCTGTCTTGGTTATGATTATGATCCACAAACCAAAGAGATTTGCATTAATAAAGCAGAAGCTCAAATAGTACGCTACATTTTTAGACGTTATATTGAGGGAATAGGAACCGGAGTTATTACAAGGGAGCTTATGCAAGCTGGACTTAAAACCAAAAAAGGAAGTGAAATTTGGAGAGATTCGACTGTTCTTTTCATCCTAAAAAATGAAAAATATAAAGGAGATTTATTGCAAGGGAAATCATTTACGGTTGATCCCATATCTAAGAGAAGACTTGCAAATTTTGGTGAGGTCAACCAGTATTACGTTAAGAATCATCATGAACCAATTATAAGTAGAGAAGTGTTTGATAAGGCACAAGATTTTTTAAACAGAAGAAGCAAAGCGAAATTGAAAGGGAAAAGAAAACATGGAAAAACCGGTGGAAAGTATAGTAGGTTATATACATTTAGCAGCTTGTTGGAATGCGCACATTGTGGAAACATTTATAGTCGGCGTTCGTGGCATGCAGAGACTACACATAAGAAAACAGTGTGGGAATGCGTTACTAAAACTAAAAAAGGAAAGAAATATTGCCTTCATAGTAAAGCCGCAGGAGAAGCAGTTCTTGAGGAAGCTTTTGTGCAATCATATCGGAAGCTTTGTCGAAACCATAAGGAAGTATTGAATGAATTGCTTCATACAATGGAATCTTTGCTAATGGATAAAAAGCAGCAAAAAAGACTAGATAAACTCTCAAAAGAGATTAATCATATAGAACAAAAAAGTCGAAAGTTACTTGATTTATTAATGGAAGAAGAGATCGATAAAATTTCTTATGATCATAAACGAAATGAACTGCAAACAACCGAAGCTCGATTACGTGAAGAAAAAGAAAAACTGGAACGATCAATTCAACAAACAAATTCCGTAGAAGCACGGATTAAGAAGTTTCAAGAAGTGCTGACGGAAAATGATATCTTACCTGAGTTTGACCGTCATGTATTTGAAAGCATCACAGAAAAAGTGATTATGGGTGATCCTACTAAACAAAAACCTAACCAAATCACATTTATATTTAAGACAGGTGAACGTAAAATTATGGATGGAAAAAGACTTGCAGATGATCAAAAAAAGCCCGTAGAAAAAGAAAGGAGTGAGCCGCTTTCCCTTTCCTTTAACAACACATGTGGAGTGTGTGGTTTCGATACAACGGGAAATTACGTAGAAATCCTTAGTTTCAAGCTGTTTTACAAGCATGTGCACTTTATCCCAAATGGTGAAAATGGGAGAAAAAAAGTGTTAAAAAACCACATTGAAGTTTCAGCAGGAATTGATCTGGTGTGTGGGAATACAACAAAATAAAAAATCTTATCGAGATTTTAGGCGTTCAATTAACATGAACGTCTTTTTTATTACTCAAAAATGAGCAGTGAGGTGACGTATGACACCAATAACATTAGGAAGTCTATTTGACGGAATCAAAACTTATCCCATCTCGGAAAACGAGACGGGCTTGCCGGGAGTCAATGTCATTTTTTATCAAGCATCACGAATCATTGAAGAAATGAGGGGCGTTGCTGATCAGTTTAGCCTTTGGCATCTATAAAAACTTTACGGCTATCGATCAGCAAACCACACACGAAGTTGAAAAGGTGGAAACGACCATTATTGACACCAACGCCATTGAAAGCTTCACGTGAAATTTTGTGAACGCTAAATCCCCTCTTTGCCGTCATTGTGGCTTTGAAACAAAGATGCAATGCTTATAAAAATGTTGCGAAGATTTATCTCTTTGGATACGATGGTTCCAGAGGGTATTTTTACGAAAAACAATATGCAGCAATCGGGCCACTATCCGTAAGAATACACGCAACTTACATATAGCTAAATCTTAAACGTTAGATTTTCTCATGGAGGCAAAGCATGGACTATTACATCACTGCAATTATTGGTATCATAACGTTTTGTTTAGCCGTGTATTTATTACTTAAAAAAACAACGTGGTTCCACCGTTCAGAAATTGAGAAGTCAAATCAGCCGAGAGAGGGTGATTCGAATTCCACCCCTCTTTCGGTACTTGACTATTATACAGAGTGGGGGACACATTATGAACTTTTTCACCATGATGATGAAAATTATGATGAAGTAATCTTCTACCTATCATCGGGTTCAGGTGTCAAACAAGCATTTCATCTACATGTTAAACAAGGTTTTCTTAAAAAAAGTTCCCGGAGAAATGTCGCTCAAACGTTTAAACTCTTGGGTTATATAGATCGGATGATACATCCAAATGTAATTGTGAAATTTTTGAGACCAGGCGTTTCATATGTTTCATCTCTCATAAGAGGCCGGTTATTCATTGCCTATCTAATAACCACTGCACTAATGTCTATTCCATTGAATGAAAGTCTGGCATTTTTTACAGAATTCAGTGGATTTTTTATAATGCTTGGATTGTTTTTTTACGCCATATATTTTGTGAAAGAATTGATTGCTTATGTACTGCAGAACATTTATTCCTTAAAACTCGCAAAATCTTTTGGTGTCACCCAAGACGAATGTAAAATAATCTTCATATATCTTTGGTTATCATTTTTATTATTTTTAATCACACAAGTTATAAAATGGGGGATTATTGTCATTCTTATGTTCTTCATTTTAGTGTTGTATAATTAGTGTTTTATTCATAATCGATAGGAGGAGGATAATGAAACGTAAATTCGCGATCATTGAAGCGCCTTCTGTCTTGGGGCTTTATTCGAGTGGCGTTGAGAATCTTCCGGATGCACTATTGGCTGCTGGATTGGCTGATTGTCTAGGAGCAAGGAGAGTTGCTCGTGTTTTATCTCCACCTTACAATAATCGCCGCGATCCGGGAACATTGCTGCTGAACGGCGAAGGTATTGCTGATTATTCGTTCAATCTTGCCAATGTAGTCGGTGATGTTATTAACGCCGGTGAGTTTCCAGTCGTTATTGGAGGCGATTGTTCGATTCTTCTTGGTTGCCTTCTCGCGGTTAAACGCCGAGAGAGACATCACGGACTTCTATACCTCGATGGACATGCTGACTTTTATCAACCTTCAGCAGAACCAAATGGGGAAGTTGCATCAATGGTTCTGGCTTTAGCAACCGGACGTGGTCCAGCGATTCTTTCGAACTTGGAGAATAGAGGGGCGTTAGTTAAGGATGAAGACGTAGTGTTATTTGGGAACCGAGATGCTGAAGAAGTCGAACAAGAAGGAAGTCAGCGTGTGGAGGATACCTCGATAAACATCATGGACATTGAGAAGATAAGAACATCTCCTGTAGATGATTGTGCACGATTAGCTGTTGATCATCTTTCCCAAGTTGAGAATGGGTTTTGGGTGCACACGGATGCTGATGTTCTAAACGACGCTATGATGCCAGCTGTAGATTATCGAGTACCTGGTGGATTATCTTGGGATGAATTAGTGGTGACTTTAAATGAGATTGCCTCCTCTGATAAAGCCATTGGCATTAACATAACGATTTTCAACCCGAACTTAGATAAAGATGGAACGATTGCTGATGCTTTCACACACTCTCTTTGCAAGGGCTTGCTACCATGATCAACCTCTAAGTGGGGAATATAAGGGCAATTAGCGAATCGTACAACAATATATTTCTGAATATGATCGGGTGTTTAGCTTGAACAAAGCTTAGCATCCGTTTCTTTTTTAAGACAGATAAATCCTGTTAAAGAAAATACAAGCGTGCCTATCATTGAAAATGGCGCTTTTTACTTCTGTTCCGAATCCTTGGTAGTGAAACAGAGGGGATGTCAGTTTAGTCACTGTTTTCTCCTCGATTTTTTCAGGTTACATAATATTTCTTCCGTTTTAAGTAAGTACTGGCTAATGACTCTGATGAATGACTATAAAGGATACAAACATACCGTTTTATGTCTTTTCTCAATTTAACATCCAAAATTTCAAAAAAATTTTTTAATCCTGACACACTAGCTGTCAGGTTAGGTGGGTTATTCTTATATTAGTCGAAATGAAAGGAGTTGGATACAATGAATCATATGATTCAATAAAAAACGAATAGATACGGAAAAGTCTATTAACAAGGAGAGAGAGGATGAAACTTGATCGCTTGCTAGGAATTACGATGGAATTACTGACGAAAAAAAGAGTAACGGCAACGGAACTGGCTTCGCGATTTGAGGTCTCCATTCGAACAATCTATCGTGATATTGAGCTGATTAATCAATCTGGTATTCCAGTTGCCTCTTTCTCCGGAACAGATGGCGGCTTTGAGATAATGGACGGTTTCTTCTTATCAAAGCAGCACTTCTCTATTGATGACTTTTCTGTTATCTACAGCCTTTTAGAGGGGATGGAAGGTGCTGTTGGCGGAAAAACATTTACATCTTTAGTCAATAAACTTAGCAGCTTGCAACCTGCATTGTTGGATGAAGGGCTTCAGAAAAAAATTGTTTTTGATATGAGCACTTCAGAAGCAGAGAAAGAGGTTCTCCCTTCCTTATTAGCAGCAATCGATCAATCGAGAAGGATAGCATTTACCTATATCAATGCCTCTGGTCAAGTATCAGAAAGGAAAATGGAACCTTTGAACCTATTATGGGAAAAGGGAACTTGGTACCTGGATGGTTATTGTTTATTACGAAAAGATAACCGTTTGTTTCGTTGTTCAAGAATGACAAAACTTGAAGTGTTCGATGAAACGTTTAGTCCGAGATCAGAGTCTAAATCTCCGATTCATGCACCAGAACAAGGCACAAACGTTCATCTCCGATTTGATTTAACCGCACAGCCGAGAGTTTTTGAGCAATTTCCAGGAGAATACATCTTTCATGGGGACTTTGTTGATGTACAAACGATCTTTTATTCAAAGGAGTATGCCCTCTCTGTCATTTTAAGTTATGGCACTATGGTGGAAATCCTTTCCCCAGATGAATTGAAGCAAGATTTAATTGACAAATTGAAGGAGATTCGAAAGATCTATTTTTGAAGAACGTTTGATTTTCCTTATGTTAGATCGTAATTAAACAGGAATAAAATGGAGGTTATAAAATGACAGTATTAGTGACAGGTGCTACTGGAACAGTAGGAAGACATGTGGTAGAACAACTCGTGAATAAAGACGTACAAGTAAGAGCGGTATCGCGCCACCCAGAAAGAGCTAATTTGCCAGAAGGTGTCGAGGTTGTAGCGGGAGATCTTAAGTCTCCTGAGACGTTAATTCCAGCATTTCGAGGTGTTACCGCATTATACTTGATTACCTCGAGTGATCAAGCTGATGCGACGTTGGAAACCAACCCTCAAGTCGTTGAGTTGGCAGAAAAGGCTGGGGTTCAAAGCGTATCATTATTGACGGTCTACGGTGATGGCCCAGTGGAACAAGCCATTAAAAATAGTCGCCTTGAATGGGCATTTGTGCAACCTGTTGGATTTATGGCTAATGCCATTGATGACTGGCAGGAATCGATTCGAAAGGAAGGAGTCGTTCGTACGCTCGGAGGCGGAAAAAGAAGTGCCATTATCCATGAAGCTGACATTGCAGCAGTTTTTGTTGAAACACTTCTTGAGAACAGACACCATGGAAATGTTTATACACTAACCGGTCCTGAAGCTCTTTCCACGATCGAACAAGTGGAGATCATTAGTAAAGGCATTGGAAAAGAGATTAAATTTAAAGAATTAACAGAAGAAGAAGCACGCAGGGAATGGCAAGAGGTGGGTCTCGATGATGAAAGTATTGATTTTATGGTTCAAATGAGTGACAACCCGCCTGAAATTGGTTATACCGTTTTACCAACGGTCGAAGAAGTAACAGGACGTCCAGCAAAAACATTTGCTGCGTGGGTCTCTGAACATAAAAGTGCCTTTATGGAATAGATCCTGATTTCAAATAAATCCCCCGGGTTTTCGCTAGGATATTCTTAAAGAATCAAGTATAACAGTGGATAAGGAGTTATCTTAAATGCAATATGTCATAGAAGCAAGTAAACTTAAAAAATCGTATAAAGAGAACCAGGTCGTTAAAGGGATCAATTTGCAAGTAAAAAAGGGGGAGTTATTGGCTCTTCTCGGGCCAAACGGCGCGGGTAAAACCACGGTCATTCATATGCTATCAACGCTCTTAAAACCGGATGGAGGAACTGCTTTTATCCAAGGGTTAGATGTTGTGAAAGACGCTAAAAACGTTCGGAAAAAGATAAGCTTGACAGGTCAGTTTGCTGCACTCGATGAAGGATTATCGGGTTTACAAAATTTAACGTTGATTGCCAAACTGTATGGTTACTCTAATAAACAAGCCCGTTCAATAGCGAATGAATTAATACGTTCCTTTGATTTAATGGAAGCCAAAAATCGTATGGTAGCCAATTATTCTGGAGGAATGCGACGTCGCTTGGATATTGCAGCAAGTATTGTCACACAGCCAGAAATTATTTTTCTTGATGAGCCAACAACGGGATTAGATCCCCAGAGTCGCCTGCAAGTTTGGGAAATGGTCCGTGCACTTTTAAAATTAGGTACAACAGTTTTATTAACTACGCAATATTTAGAAGAAGCTGATCAGTTGGCTGATCGAATCGCCGTTATTGATAAAGGGACGATCATTGCAGAAGGGACACCAAACCACCTGAAAGCTTCGATTGGTGGGAAAACGCTATCTTTGCGATTAACCCAACCTTATGCACCCAAAAACATTCGTGAAATTTTAGTTGGCTCGTACCCGCATGCTTTCAATATTATCGAAGATGAAAATCCGCTTGTTTTCAAGATCCCTGTAACAAAAACAAAACTTGCAAATGACATCATTGACACGCTCTTGAACCACGCAATTCCCATTGAGGATTTTACATTGAGTGATCCAAGTCTGGATGAAGTGTTCCTAGCACTGACAGATACGAAACAAGAGGAGGTTACTCAATGAATTTAACGAAGAATTTAAGCGAGTCATTGTCTTACTGGAATTCACCACCCAAAAGTGCCAGTGCCTTTAAAGCGACACGAACCTTTATGTGGAGAACGGTACAAAATACGAAGAATAATCTATTTGGCTATGCGATTGAAGCTGTTCTGAGCCCTGTGGTCATGCTGCTTATCTTTGGTTACTTGTTTGGTGGGGCAATTGCCGGATCAACAACAGAATACATTCAATTCCTTTTACCGGGGATTCTTATTTTAACTGTCGTTCCATTGACCGTATACAGCGGATCAACCCTATGTCTGGACATTACAAAAGGGGTTTATAATCGATTTCGGACGATGCCTTTTTGGCAGCCTGCGTCTATACTTGGACCATTAGTGACTGACGGTATCAGATATACAGTAGCATTGCTTTCTGCACTAACTACCGGTGTTATATTGGGATTTCGTCCAGAAGGTGGAGTATTAGGAACAATACTTGCCATATTGTTTATTATTTTCTTCGCATTTAGTGTGAGTTGGATTTTTTCAACGATTGGGGTTATTGCAAAACGCCCGGAATCTGTATCGGGATCGAGTATGATAATCATTTATCCACTTATGTTTGCTAGTAATATTTTGGTAGATTCAGCTACGATGCCTAAATGGATTCAATTTATTGTTGACCTGAATCCAATCAGTATTGCGACGACCACTGTAAGAGGTCTTATGTCCGGAACAGTTACGACTGCCGAGATTGTTGGAGGGGGAGTAATATGTGTATTATTCATCCTTGTTTTTGCCCCGCTGACCATATATCTCTATCTCTCTAAGAGTAACAGGTGAACGAGTTAGTTTGTTTGGATTGAGAAAAACTATTGAGATTGTAATGGAAACTAATTAGGATGTTCATCAGATGGAAAAACAATCCGTGACATTTAAAAATGAATTGTGATCCATACTTCTCGATTATAATAGAATCATGCTGTGTTAAACATAGTCGTTGAAATGAACGATCACACAACACCTCGTAATAATTGTCAACTTACGTGCCCTGCTGTTCTCAATTCAGTAGGGTTTCTTTTTTCTCAAAAAATTCCTCAACTCTTTGGCAATTTCTAAAAACATTTGTGAAGGATATAAAAGGGAAATCTTCGTCCACCTTTGCGGCAACTGCAGACTTACATTACTCGTTTATTGCTGGGTCAACAGTCAATACTGCTCTATCCCTATATATTCTAGAATGGCGATTCCCTATGGGTTTAAAAATCGTTTACCCAATCTATTGTGGCAGTGACGTCCACAAAGCCCGTTCTTTTCACTTTGAGTTCAATACCTGAAAAAAAACAACTTCATTATATGAACCCTAAGTCTTCAAGCAGCATCCAGATGTTTACCATTGGTTGTTCAATGAAGACCCCTTCAAATACATTACTGAGAAAGAAGGGGAGACCAAACAGTGCAGTTAAAACCAAAATGATGGCATATATATTTACCACTTTTTTGCTGCCATCTTTTACATAATGTTTTACCAATAATATTAAACGGCGGACATACATGATGATAGATACAAGCATGATTAATGTACCAGCCAATGTAATATAAGGTCTAAATGTTTCCATGTATGAATAAAAATATAAGCCGATGCTGTATAACAGGAAAGTTGAAATCCAGATGGCTGTATGGTCACTCAACACTTTTTTAAACGGCCTTACTACATCGCTGAATTTTTTATTGAGAAGATAAATGACACAAATATTAATCAGCATTATCGGAATTAAAAGTAGATAGACAAATAAACCGACAAACACAAACAAGATCCCCATACTGGCATATTCCTCAAATCCTGTGGACGTTAAAAAAATAGGAATATAAGCAATATATAAGATGGGCAGTGTCACAATAAATAGGAATAAAAGTAAAGCGATATTGTTCATGACAGATAAATGGATGTTGTTCTCGATATTTATGTTTGGCCTAATAATGGAATTTTTAAAGAAAGTAAAATTATCTTTTTCATCTGATCCGGATTCATTCATATGATCACCTCTTTGAGTCAAGAAGATGGTATTAATTCCTTTCCCGTCAACAGAAGAACAGTATCCAACGAAAAAGCACGGGTTACGATGACGCTAATCAAATGGAAGAAATAGTAGTACGGCTAGAACGTACACCATGGCAATGATGATAAAGCACACAACGTAAATCAGAGAAAATTTCAGCTTATGTGCATGTCTGAAATAGAATTGCATCATACCTATACTGCCTAGTATAAACGTTACGATAAAAAGCATATATAATAATATCGCAATGACATGCAGGGAAGGGCTATTAAGATGGGTGCCTGCCAAAATACTGACGGATCCTAAGTAGAACGATATATAGCTTTGCCAACCATACATAGCTTTGCGTCCATACACTTGTATAATCGCTCAACACTTTCTGAAAGCTGCTTGGTTGGTGGCTAAATGTTTGATTAAAAAAATAGATGATGATCAAATTCAACATCAACAGTGGAAGACCATATGTGATGACATATAAAAGAAAGTATATGAAAAAACTCTATGAGGTATATCAGCGCATCATGGTCACCGTTTTGCCCCGTTCATTGCTCTAATATAGGCTCTGCTCTCATTAAAAGCCCACCGATGATCGTGAATGGTATGGCAATGAGTAAAATGAAAAGACTCCACATCCAAAACACGTATGTGTTGTTTCGAATATTAGCCGTAGGCTTTAAAAATATATGCTTTAAATATGTAAAGCAACCTATCCTCACTTCATTTTCAATATTCACGACATCAACCTTTCTTATCTTTTCATTCTATAATACAAGACTAGCAAATGGAAATATAATGTGGATAAAGGTTTAAAAAGCTTTCATCATTTAAGCGCCAGACATTTTTAGTTAGGCACCTTTTTCTAAAAAAATCCTTCACAAATAAAACCGCTACGATTACAAATGACATAACCTGTACTGATATTTGTCCAATAGTCCAGCACTGTAGCAACTGATCGTAATATTAACAGGGAGGCACTCCTTATATGGTGATTGATCGTAAAAAAACCGGCCGCAAAAAATAGTGGGAGGATGAAAGTAAAGAAGCTGAAACCTTCTGTAAACGTTACAGTCACGATGAGACCAACGCAATGGATTCTAAAGTGCTTAACCGTTCCGTCACCCATTTATGTTTTAAATAAGCCTTTTGTTAAGGGCTGTGTCATCAGCCCGTCCTGTGTTGTAATCAATACCTTCGGTATTCATGTACCTCATTTCGTGACAGAAATCGTTAAAATCATCCGCCAGTATGATCAGGTATAATGGAGATAACATACGCACTCGAGATGATTTTCATTGCTTCCGCTTCACCCCAACTTGCAGCTAAAATAGTCGGATGTGGCAGCAAACCACGCTCATCTGTCAATCTTTAACTATGAAACGTATCCAATAAACCAAAGATAAGACAGCAGTGAGCAACCATATAAGCAAACTGATGCTGGCCAGTATCGAAAATAAGTGAAGTTCTAATATAGAATGACCCAGACCAGTCTGTACAGCTATAAACAAAATGGAAGCCAGCCAAGCGATGCTGCCTGCATGTAGGAGCAGTCGCTTTCTGCCTTGCTGTTGATTCGAATGCTCCAGCAGCCAGGCCGGCAACAATAGCGTTTGCAAGGCGTGGTAGCCGATTCCATGTAGTACAATAAAATTTCCTTCAGCACCGACGAAACGGTCTTGCAAGATAATCATAATGATTCCTCCCAGATTGGCTATAAATACCGAGAGCAAAGCATAGCGAATGCCCATGATCAGTACAGGGCGCGCTAAAGGAGCTTTCATCTTCAGGAATTGAACGGCAAGTATGATACCCAAGACGACGAGCATAAGAGATACTGCACCAAATAAAGCGCCGGCAATGGTATCTACCAGACCGCCAACTTCAGAGAACCGAGGGTTCAGACCTCGAAAATTCTGAATGGTTTCGATCATATAGCCATATAAAATAGCAATAATAAACAGCCAGCGAATGACCTTCCTTTTTCGCTCTGAAAAGAATGCAAATGGTAAGATAGCAGCTATGGATAACAGAAAAATACCGATTGCTGCTGTAAACGAAAAAACGTTTTTCATATTACCCTCTGGCAGGATCACTTCTCCCTGAAAAAATAGATAGACAGCAGAAAATGCAGCAATTAAAAAGCCAAGCAGTCCAGTAATAACGAGCCCTTTTTCACGATGGAATATCGATATAGCCAATGTTATCAATTCTTTAAATATAATTTGCAAGATTAGGAACCCTCCTTATTCATTTACATATAAATCGAGACCTACAGATGGCGTAACGAATCGTTCTGCGGTTTCAGCCAAGTGATGTGAATGGACATATTCTTTCATTTTTGGAGTTTTTCATTAATGCCGCTCACCACCTGCTGATATTTTCGACGAGTGATATTCCAAATGATGATATAAACAATGATGAATACAATGATATATATCGTAAGTCCAAGTATTTTAAGCGGAAACCATCCAGCAAGTACAGCGAGTATAAACATAAAGATCATCATGGTGATGAAATGTAATATTGTCGCTGCAACCAAGCTTAAGTCTGTATGCGTGAATATCATCTTCCCAAATTGGAAAAGCAGGCCTATCAGCCCCCATATAATGACGGCAATCAAGGTTACTTGATAACTAGTCAGGTGTTCATAATATATTTCTCCCATGAAAGAACCAGGATACATGGGATAATACCCTCCCTGTCCAAGAAACCCTGAGAATATAAGTGACATAACAACCCCAATAAAAGCTCCTGTCTTAAGACCTTCTATAAAACGTTTCATAGGTTTAACCGCTCCTTTATATCTTTCAAGTATCGTCTTGATGAATAGGTGAATACCCCATTTTTTATAAAAATTTGCACATGTCCAGTATTTGTAAATGAAAGATGGTCAACGTAATCCAAGTTGACGATTTCAGATTTAGAGATTTTAATGAAAGATTTTGTGATTATCTTTTCTATCTGATATAGTCTTTGGTCAACAATATATTTCCCTTCTTTCGTTTCCATCGTCAATATTTTGTCTTCGATATAAAATCTATACACTTTATCGAGATTTATTAGATGAATGTCTTTGTCTCTTCGTCCGTTAATCTGCTTTGGTTTTGTCGTCTGTTCAATAAACTCAATAATACTTTTTAATTTGTCGTCGATTTCACTCGCTTGAATCGTGATGGATGATTCTTGAATATTTGAATCAATATCAATATGCAGTCTCATGAGCATCACCTCCTACTTCTGTATTAAAGCACGTTTTCAAAATTATAGGAAGGCAGTTTTGTTATGTGGTTCTTTATTTACGCTAAACGGTCAAACTTTCGAATTCAGCTGCAACATTCTATGTGTGTAAGCGTAAAATAATCCCCACCTAAGTGGTGAGGTGCTGGCTGGATCTTTAAAGTTGCGTAGTGGCACAGAATACTGCTTTTACAGTATACATATTACCTAGAGGGAGAGCGCATGCTCGAGTATATGATTATTTAACAGATCTACCTTCGTTTGAAACATGGCTTACTTAAATCTACCATCAGCCTATACTTCTAATAGATCCCGTGCAGGTTCGACAAGCTTTTAGTTGCACTTATGCAGGTAAGAAAATTAATTTTTACATTATTAGCGCAAAAAAGACGTTCGCTTTTTCAGCGGGGTTTTACGCTGCGCTTTCCCTCAGGAGTTTCAGTGTTTTTCCTTCGTTAGTTAGTCTATATCATAAGTTCTTTCCAAAACTCCTATTCAAATATGTACTGATTCTTTGAGGACTGGGCGGGGTCGAAAATCGCAAAAAGAGTCCTCAGCAGCCCGATCTGAGGACTGATCGGGATCAAAAAAAGGAATATGAGTCCTCAGTAGCCTGATCTGAGGACTGATCGGGGTCAAAAAAAGGAATATGAGTCCTCAACAGCCCGATCTGAGGACTGACCGGGATCAAAAAAAGGAATATGAGTCCTCAGCAGCCTGATCTGAGGACTGATCGGGATCAAAAAAAGGAATATGAGTCCTCAGTTGCCCGATCCGAGGACTGATCGGGGTCAAAATTTGCATTTTAAGTCCTCAGTTGCCGTGGCTGATCATCGTTTGGCTGGATTTTTGTGCAGGAAAGCATTTTTGAAACGTTGTACTAGCTTGTGTTAGTACCTTAACTATTCACTTATCAATGATAGATTTTAGTGAAGAGCCTGTTTTTTTCTCAAAATAAATGGCTTGATGTTGAAGAAGGTTTCTATAGCGAGTATCTGTTTCTTCATTCAAAAGCTTTAATTTAATTGGAGAGGTCCACATTCATTGTGTGCCAATACCAAGAACGAGTATAATAAAGTGTATTCTAATAATAACGCTGACCCATGTTGAGAGCCTGACGCGGTTGGTGCGGAGGTGATGGCGCCATGATTGCTATCATTCTTTTTTTCCTCATCGGTGTACTTATCGGCATTACATCCAGTTTATTCGGTTTCGGCGGAGGGCTTATCGTCGTGCCGATTCTTTATGCTTTTCTGCCTGAGACGATTCCGGCGGATTATGTGATGCATACGGCGATTGGGACGTCGCTCGCCGTAATGATCATTAATTCTCTCAATTCAACGCTTAATCATGCGAAAAAAGGGAATGTGCAATGGTCTATTTTTAAGTTTTTCTTCCTTTACATTGCTCTCGGTTCATTGCTGGGCGGTTTCCTCGCTTATTTTTTCACGAGTGATATTCTTCGTTTTGCATTTATCGCATTTTTAATATATGTCATTCTCTCAAGTGTCATTAAAAAAACATTTATCGGACAGGCAGCGGATGATTTTCAATTCCCGAGCCATCCAAAGGCAGTTACGACGGGGGTTGGCATTGGGACGGTTTCCACGCTTTTGGGCATCGGTGGCAGTGTAATGACGATTCCTTATCTTAGAAACCGGGGCCTCAGCATGCTTCATTCCGTCGCGCTTGCAACCCCTCTTGGCCTACCGATTGCTATCGTAGGCACATTTATGTATTTGGGGTTGGGGTTGCAGGTCGCGGATATGCCAGTTTCCACCATTGGTTTTATTTACTTACCGGCGGTTGTCGGATTTGTGCTCGGTGGATTTATCGGGGTCCCTCTCGGCAGAAGAATCGCGCAGAAGTTGCCTGATCCTCTGTTTTCTAAAGTGTATCTCGTTTTGCTTGTGATTGTTGTCATTATGATGATCATCGGATGAAGATGAACGCTTAATATTTTACAATCCCATCCGATATATAGAATAGATCAATTTATCCCCGCTGGTAATTATATCAGTGGGATTTTTGCGCGACGACAATGACTTGAAATTTGATGCCAAGGAGACATGATCGTGTTATTCAAGCAAAAGAACAAGGAACATATGAAATTGGATATAAGAAACAGCCAAGCCAACATTAATGTTAATAAAGGAAGTGATTTTGAAAAGCAATTTAAAATGATCGGGCTCACCTATGATGATTTAAAAGTGATCAATGCACTGCAACCTTTTGTCGTCGAAGAAATTGATACCATCGTCACTCGATTTTACGCCAACTTGGAACATGAACCATCTTTGTTAGGGATTATTCGAGATAAAAGTTCCATTGAAAAGCTGAAAAAGACATTAAAAACCCACATCATTGAAATGTTTAGCGGGATCGTCGATGATTCTTATTTGGAAAAAAGGAGAAAAATTGCACGCGTACACGTCCGTATCGGCCTGCAAACGAAATGGTATATGTGTGCATTCCAAGACTTGCTTTTATCCCTTATGGATGTGATTGAGAAGAATGTAATGCAAACAGAGGAATGCCTTCGCGCAATTAGGGCTGTATCAAAAATCCTGAACTTGGAGCAGCAATTGGTGATCGAAACCTATGCCTCTGAAGAAGAGAAGCTAAGATGGGAAGCTGAAAAGCAACAGACCAGTGTTAGGGACCAAGTAGCAAGTGCCTCCCAAAACCTTGCCGCTATTTCCGAGGAAACCAATGCCTCTCTACAACAATTGAACGCCCAGTCTGCTGAAATAACATCCTTGGCTAAAACAGGCGCGAAGTTATCTGCGCTAACCGAAGAGCGTGCTCAAAAAGGGAAAGAGCAGCTCAATGATCAAAATGAGAACATGACAAACATTGAGGGGACGGTAAATGGTATAACCCATGACGTTGAAGCGCTGCTCGAGCTCTCGAAGCAAATGCAGGAGATTGTGGATATTGTCACGTCAATTGCCGATCAAACGAACCTTTTGTCCTTAAATGCCACCATTGAAGCGGCAAGAGCAGGGGAGCATGGCCGGGGTTTTTCTGTTGTCGCCGAAGAGGTCCGTAAACTATCCGATCAAACAAAATCCTCTGTCTCGAACGTATCAGACCTTATTTCCAATAGCAACAGCCAAATCAATACGCTAACGCATTCGCTTGAAAAAATTCGGGGTGCGGTTGATAAAGGAAGAAGCGGGATGGAAGAAACGGAAGATCATTTTAAAGAAATCGTGCAAAAAATGGAAGAAACGAAAACGCAAAATAGCAATATCGAAAACGAGCTGATCTCTTTTAATAGTGCGATTGATCAATTGGGTGAAGCATTTAGCGAGGTCGCTGTCTCGGCAGAAAGCATGGCTACAGTATCGCAAGAGATGAGTGAAGCTCGATCGTGATGATGCACCGTAAAATGAAAACCCGGCGTAAATACTTCGCCGGGTTTAAGATTCTTCTTTAATAGCAATGACGAGTTTCCCTTTTGTATGGCCGCTTTCGATTTGTTCGTGCGCCTCTTGTAATCCTTTTTCTGTGAAAGGGTAGATTTTGGTGATCATGGGTTGGATAGCATTGGCTTCCATGAGCTCCCGAATTTCTTTCATTAACCGTCCGGATGGAGAGATAGACGTGAACGCTGCTGTAATTCCCGCGTTCTCGGCGGCTTGTTGGTCAGGCTGCCGCGCGATGGACACGAGGCAGCCACCCCCTTTTATAACATTGAAAAAGGACCGTTGCTGATCCCCGCCAACGCAATCAAGGACGGCATCAACCGGTTCGATACGTTTTAGAATGGATTTTTTCTTGTAATTCAACACATGATCAGCACCGAGTTTTTTCATGAGTGATTGGCTATCAGAGCCCCCAATGGCGGTAACAGTTGCGCCTAATTGTTTCGCCGATTGAATGGCAAACGTACCGACACCACCCCCGCCGCCTATGATAAGAACGTGATCGCCTTTTTTGACTCGTATTCGTTCTTTTAGGTTCTGCCAGGCCGTAAGCGCGGCCAAAGGGGTGGCGGCAGCTTCTTGAAAACTTGCCTGCAATGGAAGACGAGTAAGCAACGATTCTTCAATCGCAACTCTCTCCGCGTATGTTGCCCCCGGTATCTGTTTAGGTGTGGCAAAAACACGATCACCGATCGAAAATTGTGTAACCTCCGACCCTTTGCCAATCACGATCCCTGCGATATCGTTTCCGGGGATAACGGGAAAGTCCAGGCTTTGTTTCTTTCCTTCCCTGATTTTAAAATCAATCGGATTTACGGATGTCGCGTACATGTCAATGAGCACATCGCGTTTCCCCAGTTCAGGTTCGGCAATCTCGAGCAGTTGCAATTGCTCCCGACCGCCGAATTGCTCAATCCCAACCGCCTTCACGAGAATCACTCCTTTGTTATTATTTTACCCATTTTCCCGGGTGTAGAATCTCGAAAAATGAGGGATTTCTCCATAGATCTTTATAATAGCCTCATTGTAAAAGAAGGAGATGGTGTAGTTGTCATCCAAAGAAGAAGTTATTGAGATAAAATCGGCTATGCAACAAATTGAGCAAGGAAAAGGAGTCCCTCATAAAGAGGTAAAGGAGAAGTTTAATAATAAGACGCCATCACAGACTTGGAAATGATTTCTGAATACATCTCTATGGACTCCGAAAAGTATGCCTCCATGTTAATCAACCGCCTCAAATCTACAGTGGAATCTGTGAATCAGGAAGGGTTGTACCCGAGTTTGAAAACGAAAACGTTGGGAAAAACTATACAAAAATTATCGCATCATTTATAAGAGATATGAATATGATCGGGTAGATATTTTAAGGATCTTTCATCAAGCTCAAAATGAACATAACCTTAGATAAATATCAGAAAAATCAGCATAAATGCAAGTGCCCTGTTCGGTCGTTAGGAAATCAATCTGGAATACTAAAAAAATGAGTGTGGTCTTTGAATAAAGATCAGCACTCTTTTTCTTTTAAGCAGAGAAATACTAACAAATGCCGGGTTGGTTACACTATCTAACATTAGAAATTCCCGGAACAAAATAATAAAAGGATCATTGCCTTCCGGCAGTAATATTTGTTAGTCTAGTTGGGTTGTTCATGTTTTTTACATTTTAGGGGGTTATGTTTTGGTAAGAAAAACAGACTGGCCGGTATTTATGATTAGCGGTGGATTCTTGTTGCTTTTTGTGATCGCTTCGTTGATCCACGTTGACTTTGTCGCTGACTTGGTTGATCTGTCATTTGGGTGGGCGACTTCATATTTCGGGGCTTTTTGGCAAGTGTTCATGGTTCTTGTGTTTGCAATTGCGATCGTATTGATGGTGTCGCGATATGGGAATATTCGTTTAGGTACCCGTGATCGGCCTGACATAAATAATTTTAAGTGGATTGCGATGATTATTACGACATTAATGGCGGGCGGGGGCGTATTTTGGGCCGCTGCCGAACCGGTCTCTCATTTTCTTGAGACCCCGCCGATGTATGGAGATGTGCCATCCGGAGAGGCAGCAACAATCGCTCCGGCGTTAGCGCAATCGTTTTTGGATTGGGGATTTCTGGCTTGGGCTGTAAACGGAACCCTAACGGCTGTTGTCATTATGTATGGGCAATCAAAAGGACTGCCTATGAAGCCAAGAATCCTACTTTACCCTATTTTCGGGGAAAAAATTATGGAAAAAAATGTATTTGGGACGTTGGTCGATGCTTGTTCCATCCTCGCCGTGGCCGCCGGAACGATTGGGCCCATTGGTTTTCTTGGTTTACAGGCTGCTTACATGATGGACGATTTGTTCGGTATACCTAATACATTGATTACGCAATTGGCCGTGGTTTTAGGCCTTGTGTTAATTGCGGCAATTTCTGCAATGACTGGCATTCATAAAGGAATCCAATTTCTTAGCCGTTTTAATGTTATTTTTGCCATCGTATTAAGTGTGATTATCTTGTTGGTTGGTCCCGGCCGTTTTATCATTGACCAATTTATTGGTTCGTTTGGCATTTACGTCCAAGACTTTTTGCAACTTGCGTTTTACAGAGGGGATGAAGGCTGGCTATCGCAATGGACGTTATTCTTTTGGGGATGGTTTATAGGCTATGCGCCGATGATGGCAATGTTCATTAGCCGTGTTTCTCATGGCAGGACGCTTCGCGAATTGTTTATAGCTGTCCTCGTTATTGCACCGTTAGTCATGAATTTTTGGTTCACGGTGGTTGGCGGAACCGGTATTTTCAATGAACTTCAAAACCCTGGATCCGTCGGTGGACCTCTTGAAGAAGGTGGACAAGCGGCAGCCATTAACGCGATCGTTACCCAGCTGCCGTTTGGATTTTGGATTGCAATAGGCTTTCTGCTTGTAACGGTTGTTTTTGTAGCAACCACAGCGGATACGTTATCTTACACGATATCGATCTCCATTTCGGGAACAGATAACCCGCCAAAAGCGATGCGTGTGTTTTGGGCGATCACCATGGGTGCTGTAGGTTCGATTTTAATCGTACTCGGAGAAGGAAGCGTTGATGCCTTACAATCCTTCATTGTGGTGACCGCGGTACCCGTATCTCTCATATTGCTGCCAACGTTATGGCTGGCACCGAGAGTGGCGAAGAAAATGGCGAAAGATCAAGGGATAAAATAAAGATATGGAGCAAAAAAGCCCGCTCATCAGGTTAGTAAACCTGGTGGGGGGCTTTTTGAAAACAGAACTGATGAGTTATATTGGATTGATAGGCAATACCGTGCATATATACGAATCCTCGGGGACGATCAATACAATAAGGTTTCCCGCGGGTATTTCGTTATTTCCCGTTGGTAATTTGACATTTCCCGTGGGTATTTCATTATTTCCTGTGGGTAATTTGATATTTCCCGCGGGTAAATAAATATGAACAAGGAGTTGGTCAACGTGACGGCTAATAAAAGTCACATTCGGGAAGAGGTGTGGCAGCGGATGAATGAAGAAAAAATAGGGCGGTTTCCGTTTCCGCTCCAAAATCGCATCCCAAACTTTAAAGGTGCCGAGAAAGCGGCTGATCATGTCATGAGACTCTCCGCTTATCAAAATGCAAAAGCTGTGAAGGTTAATCCCGACGCGCCGCAGCTCCCATTGCGGGCGCAAGTGCTCATCGACGGCAAAATGTTGTTAGTCCCCACGCCCCGGTTAAAGGCAGGTTTTATTCAAGTGAAACCGGAATGGGTACCGCAAGGAGAAGAGAAGAAAGCCGCGAGCTTAACGCATATGAAACACTACGGGAAGGAACTCCCCCTTTCCGATATTCCGCGGATTGATCTTATCGTGGTCGGCTCCGTTGCGGTACATAAAGATGGGCGCCGCTTGGGAAAAGGAGAGGGGTATGCCGATCGAGAGTATGCAATACTGACAGAGCTCGGAAACCCGAGAGTCCCCGTTGTGACCACCGTTCATTCCGCCCAACTCGTTGACGCCGACATCCCCATCGAACGATATGATCTAACCGCTGACTGGATCGCGACGGAAAACGAAATCTTTTCAACAAACACGCCTTATTCGAAACCGACAGGCATTGACTGGAGTCAAGTAACCGAAGAGGAAAAAGAAGAAATGCCGGTGCTCGCGGAAATCAGTCGGCTTGTTCGCGGAGAGTAGAGGTTGAAACGTTTCAATCGCTTTGGATAATGGGTTATAATAGCGAATATGGAGAGTATGCAACTTTTGGGGGACCGACAGACATGTTCATGCCATATCGCGACCGGCTATATAAAGCAACATTCATAGAACGGCCGAACCGTTTTATCATTCGGGCGAGAAAAGAAGACGGTGAAACAGTAACCGCTCATTTGCCGGACCCGGGTCGATTAATTGAATTGCTCATCCCCGGGCGAGAGATATGGCTGCGTTATGTCGACAACCCGAAACGTAAGACGCAATGGTCGGCGGTTCTTTGTGAGAGCGAAGATGCGCGTGTATATGTTTCCCTGGACACGATGTTTCCCAATCGTTTGATAACCCAAGCCTTGAAGGAAAAACGTATTGAGTCATTAAAAAAATACAACTATATAAGGGCTGAATATCCATTCGCAGGCGCACGCTGGGATTTTTTATTGGAAAATAAAGGTCGGTCATTGCTTTTGGAAGTGAAAAGCGTGACACTTGCGGAGAATGGCATTGCTTATTTTCCCGATGCCGTTACTGCTCGTGGCAGAAAGCATGTGGAGGCTTTAACGACCATCCAAAATGAAGGAAATTGTGACACGGCCGTATTGTTTGTGGTGCAAAGGGGCGATGTCACGAGTGTCCGTCCTGCCACCCATATCGATCCAGCATTCGCGTCTGCATTGCAAAAAGCTGCGGATGCCGGCGTAGCAATGCTGGCTGTAACCACAGATGTCCGTTTGGAAGGCGTGGAACTCGGCCAGGAATTACCGGTGCAACTAAACATTCAGAAAGGACCGATAAAATGACGTTAAACGAATGGTTTGCAAAGGGGATAACCCCGGAAGCTTATATTGAAAATATGAGTCAACACAAAGAAAATCTTCAACATGTCTATGAGCAATTCAATCTTCCGGACGATGCTAGGCTGGAAGTGGCAGGCAACTCTCCTCGTGTCATTGTTCTCACCGAAGATTGGTGCGGCGACGCGATGGTAAACGTGCCGATTTTGCTTCACATCGCGGAGAAAACGAATATGGACGTATCGATGTTGTTACGGGACAGCAATTTGGAGCTTATGGACCAATACTTGACGAATGGGAAGTCTCGCTCGATTCCGATCTTTATTTTTATCGATGAAGATGGAAATGAGGTGGCAACATGGGGGCCGCGGGCATCGGAAGTACAGGCGAGGGTGGACGCTCTTTTTTCCAAACTGCCGGCAAAAGATGCGCCCGACTATGGGGAAAAATGGAAAGAAACCCTTTCGTCACTCACCCAGATATTTCGCGAAGATGAAAACGTATGGGATGAAGTGTATGAAAGCATCATGAAAACGTTGATGAAATAAGCTAAGGGGTTGCTGTCATTAAAGCAACCCCCTAATACTATTTGTTAAACAATGTATAACTATTGAAAAGAGATAAAAATTGTTTAACGTTCATGTTATTTAAATCATCTATTTTTGCATGCTTCAAGGCTTGTCGAAACTGATTTTTAGTGAAAAGAGCACGATATTCTTTGTTTACCCATTTATAAACAAACGTTTGATATTGTTCGTAGTTTTTCTTTGAAATCAAGGGCTCGTGACGTTCAAGAATGATCAATACAGAATCCACACCTGGCTTAGGATGGAAATACGTACGTGGCACTTTGGTGAGGATTTTGATATCCATTTCCACCATTAGCAGCAAGCCTAAAGCACGTTGCAGGTTTTGCAGCCTTTTCGAAAAACCTTTCTCCACGATAAGATAACTGTATTTTGCCTTGCTTTCAAAAACAATTTTTTTAACAATATCCGTACTGATATTATAGGGGATATTGCCTAATATTTTATAGTTTATTTTTTGTGGGAAGGCAAATTTTAGAATATCCGTATGGATCACTTCTACATTCTCGAAAGGCTCTACTGCTTTCTGAGTGGCTCGACATAAGTTTTTATCAATTTCTATGGCAGTCAACGACCGACTTATTTGGGCGAGCTCTTTGGTGAAATGCCCTTTTCCTGATCCGATTTCTATTACGTCGTTTTGTTTATTGATATCTGTATGATTCAATATTTCTTTTACATGTTTTTTAGAAGTAATAAAATTTTGCGTGTCTTTTGGGTTTTTCTGGTTCATTATAACCGTCTCCTTGCTGGTTATAATGAACGGACGTTAAGCGTTCATTATAACCAATTATTTTTGGTTTGGTTGATAATGAACGCTTTTAATGACAAAGATAGAAAATAAACCCATACTCTTATCTCCTTTCCATTTTTTGCATTATAAAAGAGATAAAGTAAAATCGACGACTGCTATGCTAGCACACATATGAACCCTCCAAGTTTTCTAATGTAACTGATTATATCATTTTCGTAAACAAATGCTCAAATACAGGTAGAGAAAAATTATCTTTTGCATGGTAAAATAAAGAATTGGTGGAAGGGCTGTTCGGTTAAACAGAAAAAAGGGGAGTTGGAAGTGAGTATCATTATTCGACCATATACAGAAGCGGACGTATCACACATGTTAACGATATGGAATGATATTGTGGAGGAGGGCATGAGCTTTCCACAGGAGGAACCGTTGACACTGGAAGGAGCCCAGTCTTTTTTTGCGGAACAATCCTACACAGGTGTGGCTGAAGAAAACGGTGAGATACTTGGTCTTTATATTGTACACCCGAATAGTGAAGGGCGTTGTGGCCATATTGCCAATGCATCTTATGGTGTTAAAGCCGGTCAAAGAGGTAAACGGATTGGAGAAAAAATGGTCATTGATTCCTTGGGAATAGCGGGATCATTGGGGTTTCGAATCATGCAATATAATGCGGTGGTAGTAGCCAACAAAGGAGCGATTCACCTATACAAAAAACTAGGTTTTACCTCATTAGGTGTAATCCCGGATGGGTTCAAACAAAAAGATGGGAACTATGTCGATATCGTCCCTTTTTATATTGAAATTGATACGGATCGAAAAACCATGTAAATGAGAGTAGGGATAAAGTGAAGATTGATACACCCAAGATTCCCGAAAATCTTACGGAGAAAAAATTTACGGATATTTTTTATGAAGAGGATCCGGAATTTGAAGTGTGCCTCGTTGCAGATTCTCAATTCGATAACGAATCCATAGATCGATTACGACTTTATCAAACGGTGATCAAAAACTGCAACTTAGTTAATACCGATTTTGGCCGGATTGATCTTACCGATGTGCGCTTTGAGAATTGTGACCTATCCAATGCTAATTTGCGTAATGCCTCCATGAATCGAGTTGAATTTTATAATTGCAAGTTGTTAGGCAGTGACCTCACAGAATCATACATAGGGAATACAAGGTTTGAGAAGTCGATTCTAAATATAATGATGTTCGGGCATTCAAAATTTGAAAAAGTAATTTTTGATGAGGCTTCTCTAGAAAGTGCTGACCTATATGATTGCAAGCTTAAGCAAGTTGAGTTCCTTTCCTGCAATATCAATGAAGCAAGGTTTGAAGAGACACCCTTGAAGGGCATTGATATAAGTACGTCAAACTTTGAATCTTTAATTGTGTCCATTGAAGACTTAAAAGGCTGTAAAGTATCAACGTTTCAAGCCATTCAGTTTGCCTCTTTATTAGGATTAAACATTCAGGATTAAAAATAATGATCGAGGCGCCAAATCGTTTGGATTACCAGTAATACTTGCCCTGCAGTGGTTTGATATACTGGAAATCTATCGGGGGAGTAAATCCCATCTTAATTCAAGGGACGAAATCAGGTTTTTTGTACCATTGAGAGCGGTAATCCTTGCGTTTGTGGTACAACGTCGAGCTTATTGTACCATTGGGAGCGGTAATCCTCGCGTTTGTGGTACAACGTCGAGCTTATTGTACCATTGAGAGCGGTAACCCTTGCGTTTGTGGTACAACATCGAGTTAATCGTCCCTTCGGAAACCGTTCCCCCTCCGCTTTGGGGAAAAGAATAGGTTCAAACAATACTGTGATATGAGGGATGGTTGTCGTAAAAGAAGGTAGGCCCGCAAGGGAATCAACGGAGCCCCTTCTACATCCTGGATGTTCGGTATTGCAATGCCGAGAGGCGTCACACCTCATAAATCCAAAATTCCTCGTAGCGAATCCATGCTTCTGTATCCTCATCGCCTTCGGCAATTTTCTGTTTCGTGATCGCCGATACTTCTTGCATCTGGCTTTCGTGGGCATCAATCGCTTGTAACTTTCGTTCCATTAATAAATTGCCGATGTCATAAACGATGTCAGCGTCTCCGATTTCTTCAACCGCATTGGCCGTAATGGCTTTCGTGTGCAGTTTCGGTCGCTTGCTTTCCGGGATCTTTCTCATCGCTTCAACCACGGCAGCACCGGTGGCATCATGATCCGGATGGATGCTAAGTCCCGGATAAAACGTAATGACAAGCGATGGATCGACATCGAGAATCACTTTCCGTAAATGTGAAGCGAGTGTTTGCCCGTCTTCAAATTCCAACGTTTTATCCCGATAGCCAAGATGAAGAAGCTCGTCCACGCCCATGATGTCACAGGCGTTTTGGAGTTCCTTTTGACGAATGAACGGCAGTGTTTCTCGGTTTGCCACCGGCGGGTTGCCCCAGTTTCTTCCCATTTCACCGGATGTTAAGGAAGCGACGGTCACTTTTGTCCCGTGCTCCCTTTTGTGCATCATGATCGTTCCCGCGGCTGAAAATGTTTCATCATCCGGGTGTGGAAAGAGCAATAAGATGTGCTCTTCTTTATTCATTTTATCCCTCCTTGAAACGGGATTGTACTCAGTTGCAAGGCGACGGCGAGTTTTCCTTGTTCATCGAACCCATACAAGTATAGCGATTCATTGTTTTTATAGTCAAACATCGATAAGCCTTCGGCAAAGATCCAACCATCTTCGGTTTTTAAGCCTACGCGATACGGGTCTTCACCTTTGATCTTTCCGTGCTGAATGTCCATACGCGCGTTTCGCACATACCCGCCGGCAGCATGGTGTTTGCCGTGGCGGTAGGCAGCGTAAGCGCCGTTCGTCAATTCAAAATGAACATATACGTGTTTCCCGTTAAAAAAATCCAATAATGGCTGGACAATGTCTATTTGAATCATTTCCAAAACAATCATTCCTCGTTTGCTGGGTAGTAGGTTTATAGCTTAGTTTTATTTTACCGCTTCACACATTTCTTTTAAACAAAAACGCTCGCAAGAATGATGTTAACAAAGCGGGCATATGATGGAAGGAATGAATGTACGTAGGAAACGGGGGGAGATGCAGTGGCTATTCATCCACCGTTATTACAAGCAGGGGATACGGTCGGGGTCGTGACCTTGGGTAGCCCACTTGAAGCCGGGATCATTGATGCACGGGTGCAAACATTGGAAACGATGGGGTTAAACGTCGTGCTCGGCACACATGTATACGATTGGAATGGTTTTTTGGCCGGAACGGATCAGGAGCGGGCAACGGATGTAATGGCAATGTTCGAACGGGATGATGTACGTTTGATTTTACCGACACGCGGCGGGGTTGGTGTAGCCGGAATTCTTCCATATTTGAATTATGAGCTGATTGCAAATAACCCGAAATGGATCAGTGGATACAGCGATATTACGATCCTCCTAAATGCACTTTATCAATATGCGGATGTTATCACTTTACACAGTTTGATGCTTATTGATTTTCAAGAAACGACCCCTCCTTATAATTTTGAACAGTTTTTCAGTGTTGTTTCTTCCGCATCCGTTGAGCATGCAATCGTTAATCCTCCGGAACTCGCTCCGCTAACAGGACGTGTGCCGGGGAATGTATCAGGTCCAATTGTTGGCGGGAATCTTACATCGATTGTCGGTACGTTGGGGACGGCATTTGAAATCGATACAACAGGATGCATCCTATTTTTGGAAGAAGTGAATGAGCCGATCAATACCGTGTATCGGCATATGAAGCATCTTGAGCTAGCGGGGAAATTTGATGATTGCGTGGGCATTATTCTCGGCGAATGCAGCAATTGCCAAGTTGCTTATGGGCAGGATTATGAAGACTTGATCGATAATTTTATCGTGCCGATGGGAAAACCGTTGATTACAGGGCTTGCAAGCGGGCACGGGACGTATAAAGCCGCTGTTCCGATTGGGGCTATTGCAAATCTCAACAGTGATGACGGGACAATTACGGTTATTGGCGAAGGATAACAACTGGAATGTTGCGTTTGACAGACAATCTTAATGGGAAAGTGGGGGATGGAGAAAAAAGGAGGCTAACGCATGAAGAAGTTTGGAATGCTCACATTATCCGCGGCAGTTGCTACAAGCCTTGCTGCTTGCGGTGATAATAGGGAAGAATTCGAAGATGAAACAACAAATGGAGACGCTCCGGCAGATGAGGGCGATGATAATACTGAAGTGCAAGAAGATGAAGTGACTGTCGATGATGATATGGATGACGGAGCCGATGAGGAAGAGGAAGACGAGGATGCGGATGCAGACGAAGCCTGGTACGAGGACCTAACTTATGACGAGTTTGAATTGGAAGCCGAATACAGCCACGGGGAATACGAGGCAGAATATGACTATGAAGGCGGAAATCCCGAAGCGGAAATTGAAGATACTCGGAACGGCGAAGATATAGAAATGGAAGGCGAAGAGGCATTAGAGGAACTTGCCGGCATCCTTCCGGAAATGGATATTGATGAGAACTCCGGTGACGATGACATATTGGATGCCGCGATTGATGCATTTAACCTTGATGAAGATTACAGCGAGCTGGAAGTTGAAGCAGAGTTCTTTGATGGTGGCGAAACAGAGGTTGAGGATGAATCTTAATCTTTTTCAAAATAAAGATGATAGTGGAATTTGCATCCTTCATTAAAGACGGAGTGGCATTTAAGGCAACGGTCGGTTTCCAAATACGCGCGGATGGTATGCTCATAACCGCAAACGCCGCATAAAATGGCACGCTCGCCAAATTGATCCGAAGGCCATACGGAAATGGCGTGTGCCTCAGATTCTTGATGGCATTGATAGCACGGATAGAATTTTTTGCAACAATGAAATTTGATCGCGATAATATCTTTCTCTGTGGAATAATGGATGCATCGTGTTTGGCGATCAATTTGCTTGCCGTACACGCGTTTCATATTGCTCACCCTTTATGTTGGAATCGTTGATTTCTAGTGTAACAAATGAAGCGCCACACGGATCAGAAATTTTTTTCGTATAATATTTGCTTATTGGTGTAAGCTATGGTATAGTCAATATGTCGAAAGTGATTGAATGTACGGTGTAATTGTTTTTCGGCCTGCTTTTAAGTTTAGGACGCAAAAAGGTTCACCCGGTTTCAATTATTTTTAGAATTTCTGGTTCAAGAAGGATGAATCTTTTTGGACTGCCTATTCAAAGGAGGCCATCAGCATGACTGGTAAAGTAAAATGGTTCAACGCCGAAAAAGGATTCGGTTTCATCGAGCGTGAAGAAGGAGACGATGTTTTCGTACATTTCTCCGCGATTCAAGCAGAAGGATTCAAAACGCTTGAAGACGGTCAAGACGTAGAGTTCGAAATCGTTGAAGGCGACCGCGGACCGCAAGCAGCAAACGTCGTCGGTCTGTAAAACGCGTGATACTCAGGAATAGGGGGGTATATTCCAGCGTCAATGGGAATATACCCCTTTTCTATGCAAAAGTGGATGAAGACGTAAGAAGTATGATTCGTAATTCGTATCGCCATGGCATTTCGTTAGGCGGGAACGCATGCGCTTTTGCATCTTTAATCCCAACGATCCTGAGGAAAAAGATGTATAAAGGAGCAGATGCATGAGATTTGAAGAATTGGATTTACCGCCTTATTTATTAAAAAGTATACAACAGATGGGTTTCACGGAGGCCACATCGATTCAGGAAAAAGTATTGCCCGTCGCTCGTGATGGCAGTGATGTCATCGGGCAGGCACAAACCGGAACGGGAAAAACCGCTGCTTTCGCGCTTCCCATCATCGAAAAAGTTGACCCGGAGGACCCAAACGTACAAGCGCTCATCCTCACCCCTACTCGTGAGTTGGCCGTTCAAGTGTGCGAAGAAGTGAACAGTCTTGGGCGCACTAAAAAAGTGAAAGCTGTTGCTGTGTACGGGGGTGCCGATATGGGGCGGCAAATAAGGGAATTAAAAGCCCGCCCGTCCATCATTGTCGCTACACCGGGGCGTTATATGGACCATACACGAAGAAGGACGATTCGCCCGCAGTCGATCCGTACCGTTGTGCTTGATGAAGCGGATGAAATGCTGAGCATGGGCTTCATTGAAGATATTGAAGAGATATTGGAAAAAATTCCGGAGGAACGGCAAACACTTTTGTTCTCTGCAACGATGCCGGCCCGTTTGAAAAAAGTTGCCGATCGTTTTATGACGGAACCGCAAACCGTTTCCGTTAAAGCGAAAGCAATGACGGTGTCCAATATTGAACAATTTGCGCTCAAAGTACCCGAAAAGCAGAAACTATCCGCGCTTGGCCGTCTGTTTGATTTTGAAGATCCGGATCTTGCGATAATTTTCGGTCGCACGAAACGGAGAGTGGATGAGTTATCCGAAGCGCTCGAGCAACAAGGGTATGAAGCGGCCGGCATTCATGGAGATATGAAACAAGCGCAGCGGACCAATGTGTTACGCCGTTTCAAGCAAGGGGCCGTCAAGTATTTGGTGGCTACGGATGTGGCGGCGCGGGGGATTGACGTTACGGGCGTTACCCACGTGTTTAACTTCGATATTCCGCAAGAGTCGGATAGTTATGTTCACCGGATCGGCCGGACCGGACGCGCAGGGCATTCCGGCAAAGCCTATACATTCGTCGCTCCCGTTGAAATGGACCATATGGCGATGATTGAAAAGGCAACCAAAGGAAACGTTAAACACATCGACGTTCCGAGCGACCATGAAGCGGAAGTGGCCCGACAAGAACGAGCGGCTCGAGAACTTACGCAAATCATGGAAAAACAGGAACATACCGGTCTTGAACCGATGGCGGAAAAATTGTTACAGGAGCATGAGCCGGTCACAGTAGTGGCTGCCGCGCTTTCCATGCTGCAAAAAGATACAAAAGAACCGACCAAAAAGCTCACCGGCGAACGCCCGCTCGTGAGCAAACAAAAACGAAAACCGGCAGGAAAACAAGGCCGATTTCAACAACGCCGCGGTGGCGGGGGACGTCAAAAAAACCATGATCGCAACAGGAGAAACAATCAGCGGCGGCGTTCCGGTTAATACTGCCAAGGAAACGAGTGACAGGATAATGGCCTGATTGCTCGTTTTTTGTTTTGCACTTTAAGAATGTTTAACTATGTTAAAGGATTAAGTCTGAAATAAACCTCTGATATTCGCACATTAAAAAAGGGCATGCCAAATAAACCATCTCAAAAGAAGGTTTGTGGTCAAATATGGTTAATCTGTAAAATAATCTTAAGTGGCTGGTTGTTCCTTGATTTTAAAACCTTGTGATTTTGCTAACGCTATTGCTTGCTCCACGGTGAGCTCACGACTTGCTGGAAGAACCTCGGATTTTTTATACAGCTCGGGATTGTAAGGTTCTTTTTTCTTCAAAATGTGGTAAATTGCTGTTAACAGCATTCGTGCGATAGCGATAATGGCACGTTTGTGACCGCGGCGCTTTTTGATGCTTAAATAGCGGTTTCGGATTTCAGGATGTTTATCGCTTTTGGCAACACCGTTGGCACACTGTACCAAAAGGGGTTTGATGTATACCCCTGCTCTTGAAATCTTGACTGACTTTTTCTTGCCGGCACTTTCGTTATTCGTAGGTGTTAGCCCTGCCCAGGAACAGACATGTTTTGCTGAAGGGAACTCGTCCATATTGACGCCGATTTCGGATATGATTCCGATGGCCGTAAAGATGCTCTTGATGGACGGAACCGTTAAAAGCAAATTGATTTCTTCTGTGTAGGGCTCGGCAAGAGAAAGGATTAATTGTTCAAGCTCGTCTTTACAATGCTTAAGGTACTTGTAATGGTTCAAAATGACCCTGATCTTTCCGACTTGTTCGGGGGTAATAAACCCATCAACGGCAAGTTCCAACTCAGGAATTTTATCCTTCATGGATCCGTGAATAAGCGACGGAATATCCAAATGAGGATTTTCAGGATCTTGCAATAGCTTTTGAATAATATTCATGGAACTTTTTCCAAGTGTATCCGAAACAACGGAGCCCAGTTGAATATTGGAGACGGATAAGCTGTTTTGTAGCCGATTTTTTTCACTGGCGATCATATTTGTCAATTTGGTACGATAACGCATCAGATCCCGAAGGTGTCTGATATCTGACGGTGGTATAAAGCTCCCTGGCACAAGATCATGTTTAAATAAATCGGCCATCCATTTAGCATCTTTCTTATCTGTCTTTTTCCCTTGGATCGCCTTGACGTATTTCGGATGTGCGACTGTGATATTGCAGGAATCTTCCAACATATTGAACACGGGTATCCAGTACTTCCCGGTAGATTCCATGCAAACATCCTTGCAATTGTTTTCACAAAGCCACTGTGACAGCTCTCTCAACCCTTTGGTATAGGTTGAGAAGCGATGGCGTTTGTAAGTTGTGACACCGTTGTCGGTGGAAGCAATACAGGCAACAACAAAAGTTTTGTGAACGTCAATGCCACAACAGATTGGATAAACGATTTTTAACCCCATTCGTAATCTCCTTTCTAGAATATATAGGGATAAACAGCATTGACTGATTGCCCAGCGATAAACGAGTAATGTTTATACAAAGATAAGTCTACGTGCTCTAAGTCACACTTATTTGTGCTTGAGAAGGCAATCTACACATATAAGTATGCGGTCACCCCGTTCACGGAATGGCCACTCCCCTCTGCGTGATTTGTAGTTTGCTGAGCATCCCTATAGCTCTAGAATAATACAAAAAGCGCTCAAGGCAACTTATTTCATAACGTTTTGTGCCTTGAGCGCCGCGAAAGGCATGATTATAAGTATAAGTAAAACTAAGGCTTCCGCTATAAGGACTTGGCGGAAGCCAAGTTTTTCTAAGCAGGTAAGAAGCCCTTATGGCGGTTGAGCATGTCGCCATCATCTATAATGAAAACAACTAATTTAGCGCAAAAAATATAATCGAGACATATGTTGGTTATACTGATTCGTTTGCGTTGCTCCAATTATGGTTGTTTTCATACGAACGTATAAATCAACGTTATTACCTGTATAAGTTTTCTGAATTAATCGGTCACCCAGCATCGCGCTAGTAATCCCTCTCCCGAAGATCGAGCCGCTCCGAGAGGAACAAGAGAGGGAAAGTAATCCCTCTCCCGAAGATCGAGCCGCTCCGAGAGGAACAAGAGAGAGAAAGTAATCCCTCTCCCGAAGATCGAGCTGCACCGAGAGGAACAAGAGAGAGGAAGTAATCCCTCAATCGGAGGTCGAGCCGCTCCGAGAGGAACAAAGTAAGCAATATCATCCCGACCCTCTCATATTTGGTATGACCATCGTCGGGGGAATAGGAGCTGCCAGTGTACGCCTGTTTGAGAAGTCATTCCAGTTAAAATTTGATGATTCCTCTGTTATACCTTTTTTTGGCGAGAGGTCACATTTTTCTAAAAGACATATACTCTTTATTTGGTCACTCAAAGCGTCTTTGACGAGGGCGATTCTTTTGCACTAGCTAGCGAAGAAAAAACACGGAGATTTCCGAAGAAAAGCGCAGAGGGAAGGATCAATCAATGTGCTTACCTGCATCAGTTGAACGAAGGCTTTTCGCCATAAAAGCTTGACGAAAGGCCACGTTTTCTAACGAGGAGGCCGAGCGCAAGACTACGCAACACGTCCTGGTTTGTCTGTAGCGGCTTCCATCGTTCATGATTACATCTATTTTTCAACCATATGTCCCTGTCCATGATATCACTATTTCACTAAATGAGAGAAATAGACGATTTATAACGGATTCATATTTGGTATAGTTGAACAAAATAATATGTACATCGGAGGTGATCGCTTGAATCGGTTTTTGTACATATCTTTTGCTCTATTTATGATGATCATAACGAGTGGGTGCGGGATGACGGTTCTTGATCCGGAAGGGACCGTAGGAGAACAGCAACGGGATTTAATTATCCTTTCCATTACTTTTATGCTTATTATCGTCCTCGTTGTATTAATTTTGTTGACGTATTTTCTCGTAAAGTATCGGGAAAGGGACGGACATCGAGGATACGACCCGAATATTGACGGAAGTGTCAAACTGGAAGTGATATGGACGGCTATTCCGATTGCCATCGTTACCGTTCTCTCCATACCGACGGTTTATACCATTTTCAATATTGAGGAGGTACCGGAGGCGAGCACGGAAAATGAAGAACCACTTGTTGTTCACGCGACATCTTCGAATTGGATGTGGATTTTTAGTTATCCGGAGGAGGATATCGAAACGATTAATTATCTTAATATACCGGTGGATCGCCCGGTGTTGTTTAAACTCACGTCAGCCGATTCCATGGCCTCTTTTTGGGTGCCCCAATTGGGAGGGCAACGTTATAATATGGCCGGCATGGAGACGGAACTATACTTACAGGCGGGCACAGAAGGAACGTATTATGGAAGAAATGCGAATTATACAGGAGAAGGATTTGCGGAGATGCGTTTCGATGTCAACGCCATCGAAGAATCTGCATTCAACGAATGGGTGGCGGACGTCCAAGAAGATGCACCGGAACTCACTCAAGGGATTTATGATCAATTTATGGTACCCGGCCATGTGGATGAGTACACGTTTTCGGGCACTCATTTAGAATGGGTGGATCACGCGATAGATGCGGAGTATGCTATGGAAGCCTGGGAAAGAGAAGGGTACGAGCCGATGAACCCTCATGCTTCCGACGCCCCTGATGGGGTTCCTCGGCTTGATATTGATGTGGAAGCCGGGTCTGTAGAAACGGAAGACACGCAAAATGAAGAAACACCGCAAGAACAGGATTCCCACCATCACCATTAGACGGGACGGAAAGGGGGAGAATTCACTTGAACCTCGATTGGGATGAATTCATCGTCACGGGAGAACCTTTTATACACGCTGGACAAATCTCCATCTTATTAACCACTCTTGGAATTATATTTGTCCTTACGTATTTTAAAAAATGGAAATGGCTCTGGAAAGAATGGGTTACGAGTGTGGATCACCGAAAAATCGGGATCATGTATATCATCGCTTCGGTGTTAATGTTGATTCGCGCAGGGGTAGACGCGATGATGATGCGGACACAATTGGCGGTTCCGGAAATGCCTTTCCTAGGGGAAGCCCAACACTATAATGAGATATTCACGACGCACGGCACGATTATGATCATTTTCGTGGCCACACCGTTTCTTATCGGGTTGATGAACGTGGCGACGCCGCTGCAAATAGGCGCCCGTGACGTTGCGTTCCCTTTTCTGAATAACTTAAGCTTTTGGACGTTTTTCTGGGGCGCGATGCTCTTTAATATTTCATTTGTGATCGGAGGCGCTCCTGACGCGGGTTGGTCCGCTTATATGCCTCTTGCTTCCAACGATCTTAGCCCAGGGCCGGGACAAAATTTTTATTTGCTCGGCTTACAAATTACCGGGATAGGAACGCTAGCGACTGGGATTAACTTCGTTGTTACCATTTTAAAAATGCGGGCAAAAGGCATGACACTCATGCGAATGCCGATGTTCACGTGGACGACGCTAATCACTTCGCTGATTATCATCGGTGCATTTCCGATTCTAACCGTTGCTTTGGCGATGCAAACCTTTGACCGTTTGTGGGATACGGCGTTTTTTACATTGCAAGACGGCGGCATGCCGATGATGTGGGTGAACCTTTTCTGGCTTTGGGGACATCCGGAAGTCTATATCGTTATTTTGCCGGCATTTGGCATCTTTTCGGAGATTATTACGACCTTTGCCCGTAAGCGATTATTTGGCTATACGTCAATGGTTTTCGCGATTGCTGCAATTTCAGGCTTAAGCTTTCTCGTCTGGGTCCATCACTTTTTCACGATGGGGGCCGGACCGATGGTTAACTCCTTTTTCTCCATTTCAACGATGGCTATCGCGATTCCGACCGGGGTGAAAATATTCAACTGGTTGGCAACGCTGCATCGCGGGCGGATACAATTTTCCGTACCGATGGTTTGGGCGCTCGGCTTCATTCCAAACTTTACCATTGGTGGTGTCACTGGGGTCATGCTTGCCATGGCAGCGGCTGATTATCAATATCACAACACCTATTTTCTCGTTTCACACTTTCACTATGTGTTGATTGCAGGCACGATTTTTGCCTGTTTTGCCGGAACGATTTACTGGTGGCCGAAGATGTTTGGCCTGAAATTGAATGCACGGCTCGGCCATTGGATGTTTTGGCTCTTTATGATCGGTTTTAACGTCTGTTTTTTTCCGCAATATTTTCTCGGATTGGACGGCATGCCGCGACGCATATATACGTACTTCCCGGAAGATGGATGGTTTGGTTTAAACTTTATATCCACCGTCGGAGCTTTCATGATGGGCATTGCTTTTGTGATCTTCGTGTATAACATTTATTATAGTTATCGCTATCAACCGAGAGAGACGACCGGGGATCCTTGGGGTGGTCGTGGCCGCACCCTTGAATGGGCGACGTCTTCTGCTGTCCCGCCGCATTATAACTTTGCGAAAATCCCGGAGGTCAAAGGCCAAGATGCGTTTTGGCAAATGAAACAGGATGGCATCGATCCGAATGAGATAGTAGAGTACCAAGACATCCATATGCCGAACAATACTGGTAACCCTTTTATTATGTGTGTGTTCATGTTTATCGGAGGATTTGGTCTCGTCTTCCATTGGTGGCCAATCGCGATCATAGGTGCCATTGGCATTTTCATCTGTATGATTCAACGTTCTTTTTCACGAGATAATGGACATATCGTTTCAGCTGAAGAAGTAAGAAAAGAAGAAGAAGGGATCAGGGAGGGACAAGCACATGAAAATGGATAATAAAATTGACCCCATCGAACGTGAAGACTTCCCTGGAGAAGAAACCCCATTGGAATATCAAACGGAAACCGGAGAGTATAACATTTTCGGTTTCTGGATGTTCCTGGGAGCGGAAATCGTTCTCTTCTCCACCCTTTTCGGGACGTATTTTGTGCTTATTTACCGCACGGCATCAAGTATTCCTCCTACTGAAGTTTTCAGTATGGGATTGGTGCTTGTAATGACCTTCACCCTGCTGACGAGCAGTTTTACAAGCGGGCTCGCGATTCATGAAATGCGCCTTGGAAATGTGACGCGCATGCTGATTTGGATAGGGATCACGCTAGTGCTGGGACTTGGTTTTTTGGGAATGGAAATTTATGAGTTTGTGGAGTATGCCAGTGAAGGAGCAACCTTGGCTACGAGCGCTTATTGGTCCTCCTTTTTCCTTCTTCTCGGAACTCACGGTTTGCACGTTGCTATGGGTGTGGCTTGGTTCATCATTATCCTGATTCAAATTAAAATGCGGGGATTAACTCCGGCGACCGCCAATAAAACGTTCATTGCCAGCCTTTATTGGCACTTTCTCGATGTCATCTGGATTTTCATATTTACGGGCGTATACTTGTTAAGGTTGGTGATCGCATGAGTAACGGAACAACAGTCACAAAAAAAGGGCATTTCCCGTGGAAACACGTCGTCGGCTTTATCAGCTCCATTGTATTAACGTTGGTCGCTTTATGGATTGCTTTTTATTCAGCGTTCAGTGTCCGGACGATCGTTATATTGATCTTTTCGCTTGCCTTTATTCAAGCTGCCTTGCAATTGCTGATGTTCATGCATATGGCCGAGAGCAGTAATGGCAGAATTCAAGTGGGACATATTCTCTTTTCCGCGTTTGTTGCTATTGTTGTTGCCGTTGGGTCGTATTGGGTGATGGAATTTGGTATTCACCTTGAGCATCATATGTAATCGCCAATTATTCTGCGGAACGATAAAAATCCCAGCCTACGCAGACTGGGATTTCTTACTTAATCAGTTGCGAAACGTTTCCACCATTCCGGTTTTACATATAGAATAATCGCGCCCACATGGGCCAGAAGTACGTTAAACGAAAACAAAATCATAAAAAACGTATGCGCGGCAGGTGTTAGCATATTGGCAACATAAAACCCGGACATGATCCACATCACAATTAAGAGCGGCAAACTGGCGAGGGCCAACCAACGTTTCTCTTTCCAAAGGAAGAGCGGGGTGGCACTGGCAATAAACAAATATAAAAAGAAGACTCCCATTTCCCCACCTCCTAGATTCACATTCTCATCACAATTATTGTAACAAATTATTGACGATTTTACACTAAGGCAAAAAGAAAAGAATTAGAATGTTAGGAAAAGATAACCGCAGATAAGGTGAAAAAACATTTATTAAACAGGCGATGAGCGTTCAACAGGGATTATTAAGACAATAAAAGCACCCAAAAGCCGTTTGCTTGTGAATGATTGAGCATATAAAGTAGATAGTGGGACAACAAAATTTAATAAATCAAGGAGTGTTCAACGTTGCGTACTGATTTGTATCCTTCACGAGTAGGAAAAGATGCAGAACTAATGAAGCGAACAGATCCAGTTATTCATAATCGGGGCAAAATGGATGGCCCGTTAGCTTCGAACCAGCTTGATTCTTACGAGAACAATGGCTACCTGATGCTCGATGACGTATTTAGCGACGAAGAAGTCAACATCATGTCTGAACACCTCAATGACACATTAGAGGCACAAAGAGGACAAAAATCGGATACTGTCGTTCTTGAACCTGAAGGAGACGAAGTAAGATCGATTTTTGAAGTTCACAAACATAACGATTTTTTCAGCCGGCTTGCTGCAAATGAACACCTCGTCAAAGCAGCGCAGCAATTGCTCGGAAGTGACGTCTACATTACGCAGTCCCGCATTAACTTTAAACCCGGCTTTAGCGGAAAGGAATTTTATTGGCATTCCGATTTTGAAACGTGGCACGTGGAAGACGGCATGCCGAGCCCGCGTGCGGTTAGTTGCTCGATTATTCTGACTGATAATTACGAATACAACGGTCCGTTAATGCTGATTCCCGGCTCCCATCAATGGTTTGTGTCTTGTCCGGGGGAGACGCCGGACGCGAATTACGAACAGTCCCTTCAAAAACAAGAGCTCGGGGTTCCCGATCCGGAAAGTTTAAACAAACTATTTGAAAAAGCCGGAAAACGCATCGATCGCGCAACCGGCAAAGCCGGAATGGTCCTGTTCTTCGAAAGCAATATCATGCACGGTTCCAGCGGCAATATTTCACCATTGCCGAGAAGCAACGCCTTTTTCGTCTACAATTCGACTGAAAACCAACTGGAAGAACCGTTTGGAAATGCGAAACCCAGACCTGAATTTCTCGCCAATCGCGCTCAGATTAAACCGATTCAGCCGCAACCGACGTTCAGAGAAAAAGCAGGATCGAAATAAACCTATGCGCTCGTTTGCACGGTGTGTGCAAGCGGGCGTTTTTATTGTTTTTTAATTTAAAAAAGAAATAGTGTAATCATGATCGATAGTAACAGCTACGGAAAAACACGATGCTTTCCATGGACTTGCGCTCAGCCTCCTAGAAAAAAGAAATTCGTTTTTTTCTGCGGGGTTTTCTCACTGCGCTTTCGTTCATATCAGTCTCCGTGTTTTTCCTCTGCTGGCTAGTGCAAGGTGGCTTAATTACCCGATCATCGGTCGTCAACAACTGTTGTTTCTGGTCCCTGACTCGGACAATTGACCGCCTTATGGCAACCGGAAAAGCGGTCGGTTTTCGTTTTCGGTCGCCATGACCGCTTTATGATGACCGTAATGGCCTGAATCAAAAGAGTTCGGTAACCATAGCAGTTTCATGGTAACCGAAAAGGCTTGTCTTTAAAGCGTTCGGTCGTCATGGCTGCCTCATGGCGCCCGAATGAGCGATTGACTTTTGTTTTCGGTCGCCATGACCGTTTCTTGAAAACCGGGAGTCCTGCTTCGAGGGAAGATATTCGGTCATTGACGAGAGTATTTGATACCTTGACTCGGGCAGTGACAGTTTACCCGGTCGATAGCCCTGGTTTGAAATCCCAATCCGGACTTCCGGTAGTCGGTGTGATCTTTATTTCAGCCTTCTGCACTAGTGTTATTGCCATCATTTACTGAAAACAACTATAGATTTTGGTGAAAGGCCAAAAAAAATTTAAACAAAACACTTGAAAGTCAAAGAAAGTCAAACTATAATAGAAGTATGCAAAGGTCAAATATAGTCAAAGTCAATTTAGGCGCAAACACTAACGTATACAAACAATCAAAAATAAAACGGAACAAGGAGGAAACAGATCGATGAGATGTGATCATTGCCAACAAAACGAAGCGCGAATTCAAATGAGAATCAATGTAAACGGGAAGCAACAGCAAATGAATCTTTGCAAGCAGTGCTATCGGGACATTCGCAATCACATGGGACAGCCTACCGGCATGAGTGGCCAATCGCAATTTGATCAAATGATGAACGCGATGGGCGGCCAGCAGCAAGGTCAACAATATACGAATGCCCAGACGCATCAAGGCGCCGGTCAAGGCGGCGGCTTACTCGACGAGCTCGGGCGAAACCTTTCCGACAGTGCCAATAACGGAGAAATCGATCCGATTATTGGCCGGGACCAAGAAGTGGAACGCGTCATTGAAACGCTAAACCGCCGAAACAAAAATAACCCGGTATTGATCGGGGAAGCAGGTGTCGGAAAGACTGCAATCGCGGAAGGTTTGGCCCTTCGTATTGTACAAAATCAAGTACCGAACAAGTTGAAAAATAAACAGATCTATTTGCTGGACGTTTCGTCACTCGTCGCCAACACAGGCGTACGTGGCCAATTTGAAGAACGGATGAAGCAGTTGATCTCGGAGTTGCAACAACGGGACGATGTCATCGTATTCGTAGATGAGGTGCATCAAATCGTCGGTGCCGGTTCCGCAGAAGGGTCGGCAGATGCCGGTAATATCATGAAACCCGCGCTTGCTCGCGGTGAGTTGCAATTAATCGGCGCGACCACATTGGCGGAATATCGTAAAATCGAAAAAGATGCCGCCCTCGAACGCCGTTTCCAACCGGTCATGGTTGATGAACCGTCCCTTGAAGACGCGAAGAAAATTCTTGCGGGCATCCAGCCGAACTATGAAAAGTATCACGAGGTCACCTACACGGAAGATGCTATTGAAGCATCTGTCGCCCTATCCGATCGCTATATTCAAGACCGGTTTTTGCCGGATAAAGCGATTGACCTTATGGACGAAGCCGGTTCGAAAGTGAACTTGCTCATCAGTGACATGGACGATGGTGAAATCGCCAAACGTTTGGAAGAAATCAAAATTGAAAAAGAAGATGCAACGAGCCAAGAAGATTATGAACGCGCGGCTAAGCTTCGCACTGAAGAATTGCAATTACAAGAGAAACAACAAGAAGCAAAGTCCGAATACAAACATGAATCTGTCGTGGATGTGGCCCGCATTCAAGCGCTCGTAGAAGCCAAAACAGGCATTCCGGTTCGCCGTCTCCAAGAAGACGAACAGAAAAAAATGCGCGACTTGCCGGAACGCTTGAACAGTCAAGTGATCGGCCAAGAAACAGCCGTTGAAAAAGTGGCGAAATCGATTCGCCGTAATCGTGCCGGCCTTCGCCGCGGAACACGACCGATCGGTTCATTCTTGTTCATCGGACCAACGGGCGTCGGGAAAACCGAACTATCCAAAACATTAGCTGAAGAAATGTTCGGTGACCGTGAAGCGATGATCCGAATGGACATGAGTGAGTATATGGAAAAACACTCCGTATCCAAACTCATTGGTTCCCCGCCGGGATATGTGGGACACGACGAAGCCGGTCAGTTGACGGAACGAGTGCGCCGCAAGCCATACAGCATTATTTTGCTGGATGAAATTGAAAAGGCGCATCCGGATGTGCAGCACATGTTCTTGCAGATCATGGAAGACGGTCGCCTCACGGATAGCCAAGGCCGCACGGTTAGTTTTAAAGATACGGTTCTCATCATGACTTCCAACGCGGGAAGTGCGTTTAAAAAAACGACGGTAGGTTTTGGTGCTGATGATGAGGAGCCAAACCCCATGGAAGGGTTGACCGATTACTTCAAACCGGAATTTCTCAACCGTTTCGACGGGATCGTCCGCTTCAATGAATTGTCTCGCGAGCACCTCGTGACGATCGTGGATCTTATGCTCGAGGATCTAAAAGACGCTGCGACAGAACAAGGACTTACCATTGAAGTAACGAGAGATGCCAAACAAAAAATGGCGGAACTCGGCTACGACCCGACCTTCGGTGCACGCCCACTCCGCCGTGTCATCGAGGAATACGTCGAAGACGGAATCGCCGATGTGATGTTGGAAAACGAAGAAGTAAAAAATATAGCGGTGAACGTACGAGACGAAAAACTGAATGTGTCCGCGAAATAAGGAAAGCAGCCCGAAGGGGCTGCTTTTTTTAGCGAAGGGCTGTGTTCCATGGTCAAGCAGCGAAACATATGGACTTAACAAACATTTGAGCTAAACTATATTTAAGGTGGTGATCGCCATGGAATATATTTCGCGTGATCAGTTTAATCAAATGTTTTGTAATAAGGATGAACTTGAAGCAGATGATCTCGTCTATGTTTTAGAGGAACACTTCGGCTATAACGTCTCTTGTAAGAAGAAATCGGGGCTATCCGCAGCCCAAAGACGAAAAGCATTACAAAATCAGGATTATGTGACAGATGATGAAGGAGCTTTAAAAATCATTCATGAGGCTCAAGGTGGGAAATAAACATTTTCGTGTGATGTGAGGGAAAACAGCCTTTTAACAGCTCGGTAAACTGTTTAATATTGACTATGCTAAGGTTTACAATCGTTCCAAATTTCTATTAAGCCTCTATGAATATCAATATACAAGACACGGGTCTTGAGGTGATTCCATTGACTCTATAACCAAAAAATCTTTCCCGACATTCAACCCGTTCGTTGGGGAGTTGGCATGTGATGGACAGAAGAAACAGTTTTATGACGACCAAACATCGGGAAAGTTTCGTGTTTCGGTTCTCATGAAAGCGTTATGGTTCCTGTACGAGAAGGAATCGATACATTTCGGTCGCCATGAAAGGCTCATGGAACCCGAAAACCGAAAAAACTACTCGTTACAGGCCTCATGAGAGGGTTATGGTGCCCGAAAAATGAAAATTCATTGGGCGGGAGGCATCATGAAAGCTCATATGATGGATGTGTTGATCGAACCGAATTTTGAACAGAAAACCCCCATGGTGTTCGGCAGATCACCATGGGGGTTTTTGCATTATTCGATCGGCTCGTCCGTAATCGCACCTTTTGATGCGGATGAGACGAGACGGGCATATTTGGCAAGGACGCCGGATTTAAATCGAAGCTCGGGCGTTTTCCAATCTTTGGCACGAGCCTTCATCTCTGCTTCATCGATATCGACAGCCAATAGCTGTTCATCGCTGTCGATCGTGACCGTATCGCCTTCTTGCAGATAGGCGAGGGGTCCGCCGACTTGCGCTTCCGGTGCCACGTGACCGATCACAAATCCGTGGGATCCGCCCGAAAAGCGACCGTCGGTTAAGAGTGCGACACCCCCACCGAGACCTTTGCCGACGAGCATTGCTGTAACCGAGAGCATCTCCGGCATACCCGGCCCGCCCTTAGGGCCGACGTAGCGGATAACGAGCACGTCGCCTTTTTTAATTTCATCGTTCATGATTGCTTGGGTGGCACTTTCTTCACTATCGAAAACCCGTGCCGGACCACTGAAACGGCTGATGTCTTGGCCGGACATTTTTGCTACGGCACCTTCCGGCGCAAGGTTGCCGCGCAACACGACGAGCGGGCCGTTTTCTTTTTTCGGATTGGAGAATGGCAAGATCACTTCTTGTCCCTCGTGGAGATGTTCTGCTTCTTGCAAGTTCTCCCTTAACGTTTTGCCGGTGACGGTTAACGCATCGCCGTGAAGCAAACCTTCTTCAAGAAGGAGTTTCATGACCGCAGGCACCCCGCCGACGTTATTCAAGTCTTGCATGACGTATTTGCCGCTCGGTTTCAAATCGGCAAGGTGCGGCACACGTTCACGAACGGCCTCAAAATCATCAAGGGTTAAATCCACATCTGCCGCGTGCGCCATCGCTGTCAAGTGCAAGAATGCATTGGTAGAGCCGCCTAGAGCCATCACGACGGTGATCGCGTTCTCGAACGCTTCTTTTGTCATGATGTCACGCGGATAGATGCCTTTTTGCAACAATTCATGGACCAATGCGCCGGCACGTTCACATTCATCTTCTTTGGCTCCTGCAATCGCGGGTGTTGAGGAGGATCCCGGCAAGCTCATGCCCATCGCTTCCACGGCCGCTGCCATCGTGTTGGCGGTGTACATACCGCCGCAAGCGCCCGCGCCCGGGCAGGCGTTGCATTCGACCCGATGCAATTGTTTGTCATCGATTTGGCCGACTTGGTGTTGACCGACCGCTTCAAAAGCGGAGACGAGGTCAATGTCTTTGCCGTCTAGTTTTCCGGGTTGAATGGTTCCGCCATACACGTAGACCGATGGAATATTGAGACGAGCCATCGAGATTAAACAGCCTGGTGTATTTTTGTCACAACTGCCAATGGAAACGAGGCCATCAAAACGCTCCGCCTGTGAAACGGTTTCAATGGAATCGGCAATCACTTCCCGGCTTGGAAGCGAATAAAACATCCCTTCATGCCCCATCCCAATTCCGTCGGATACGGTAATGGTGTTAAAAATCAAAGGAGCACTGTTCGCCGCGGCGCCGTTTTTGGCACTGATCGCCAGCTTGTCCAGATGCATATTGCAAGGCGTCACTTCACTCCAGGCGCTCGCGATCCCAACCATTGGTTTTTTAAAATCGTCGTCTTCAAAACCGACCGCGCGGAGCATGGCTCGATTCGGTGCACGATTCGGACTTTCGCTAATAACTTTTGAGCGGATTCGCAAGTCTTTTTCTTCGTCTGACATTTCTTTCATCCTTCCTCATTGATATGCAGAAAAAAACTATTAATAAAAGAATAGCATACTTTGCGTACTTTCGCCCATCAAGAAAACAAAAACCGACGAGAAAAAATATTGACAGAAAAATATTTTTGTATACAATTATAATAAGAAACGATATACGAATCTTGGAAGTGTGGTGATACGCTTCATTTTAGAAAAAGGAGAATGTACGCGTGTACGAAAAGCGAATGTCGGCTGCTGATTTGGCCTATGAACAATTGAAAACAAACATCATCGAGTGGGTATACGCGCCGTCTGCTCCTTTGCGGGAGGAACATCTTTCCAAGGATTTGCAGATTAGCCGGACCCCATTGCGCCAGGCTCTTTACCGGCTGGAACTGGAAGGGTTTGTCGTCAAGCAGTCGAATGGCCGTATGATGGTCGCGCCAATCACGTTGCAGGAAGCGAGGGACGTTTTTCAGGTTAGGGAAATGCTGGAGAGTCTTGTCGCTCGCGAAGCAGCGGAAAATATGACAGAAGAACATCTCTATCGACTCGAAGACGTCGTCGAACTCATGCACCGAGCGGTGAAAACAAACCGAAGCGATGAGATTGTGAAGCACGGCGAGCATTTCCATCAAATTTTACATGCTTTAAGCACCAATGAAACAAACAAACGCTTTTTGCAGCAATTGCAAAACAAAATTGATCGATATCGCCGGATCGGGGGCTATAAAAATCCAGGCTACTCGTTGCAAACACCGGTAGACGAACATGAAAAAATTTTACAGCTTTTAAAAGCAAAAAAAACGGGAAAAGAGATTGAAGAGGCTATGCGCGCGCACATTAGGCGCAGCCTCGTGACCATCGAGGAAACGCTCGAGCCGTACGTAAACGAAATGGACAAATAAGCAGCATAAAAAGAAGAAATGAGGTGCTTTTAAATGGGAGAGCAGCAAGTGAAAGCCGGACTTGACGGTGTTATTGCGACAGACACGGAAATTTCATATTTGGATGTGGAGAACGAGGAAATTGTCCTTAAAGGCTATGACCTCATCGAGCTTGCCGAAAAGAAAAACTATCTCGATCTTGTCCACCTTTTGTTTGAAGGGTCTTTGCCGGATCAACAAGGGCGGCTGTCCATCGAAAGCGCGTTAAAAAAAGAATATGCCCTTCCGGAAAATTTCTTCAATTTGTTTTCCATGCTTCCAAAAGAAACGCACGCCATGGATGCGATGCGGACAGGTATTTCCGCTTTGGCGGGTTATGATTCGCAGATTGATGATCGGTCCACGGCGGCGAATCGGGACAAAGCGCTGAAAGTATTGGCGAAAATACCAAATATTGTTGCCAACAGCTACCACACGTTGCAAGGGGAAAATCCTGTTCCCGCTAATCCGGACTTGCCGTACAGCACGAACTTTCTTTATATGATTACGGGAAAAGAACCGACCAATTTGGAAGCGGAAACATTCGACCAATCGCTCATGGTATACAGCGAGCATGAGATGCCGAACTCAACGTTTACGGCACGGGTGATTGCTTCCACGAATGCTGATATTTACGGGGCTATGACCGGAGCGGTTTCTTCATTGAAAGGGAATCTGCACGGCGGCGCGAACGAAGCGGTCATGCACATGCTTCTTGAAGCGGAAACCGTCGACGGCATGTCAAAGCTGTTGCATGAAAAATTACGCAATAAAGAACGGGTCATGGGCTTTGGCCATCGCGTGTACATGAAGAAAATGGACCCGCGAGCGTTACTCATGAAAAAAGCCTTGTATAAATTGGCGGTGGAACGAGGTCGGGAAGACCTTTATGAGATGTGTGAACGCGGGGAAGATATCATCCGTGAAGAAAAAGGCTTGTATCCAAACCTTGATTATTACGCGGCACCAGTCTATTATTTATTGAATATCCCGATCCCGCTTTACACACCGATTTTCTTCGCAGCCCGCGTGGTCGGACTCGGTGCACACGTGATCGAGCAACATGATAACAACCGTCTTTATCGCCCGCGTGTCCATTACACAGGTCCGCGTGGATTACACCCTTAAAAAATGAAAGCGAGGCATCTTGCCAATGAGTACAAAAGCAAATGAAAAACCAACCACTGATGAAGTGCTATTAGACATTGCAGACTACGCAGTAAACGGGGAAATCCAAAGCGAAGAAGCGTTGAAAACAGCCAGGTATGTTTTGCTTGATACGATCGGTTGCGGTTTATTGGCCCTTCGGTATCCGGAATGCACGAAACACCTAGGGCCGATCGTTCCGGGAACGACGGTTCCGAATGGCGTACGGGTTCCGGGAACGCAATTTGAACTTGACCCCGTACAAGGCGCGTTTAATATCGGGACGATCATTCGCTGGCTCGATTACAATGACACGTGGCTGGCCGCCGAATGGGGGCATCCGTCCGACAATCTTGGCGGTATTTTGGCGACTGCAGATTATGTGAGCCGCAAGCGGTTAGCCAATGGGGAAAAGCCGCTCACGATGGAGGATGTACTGGTCGCAACGGTGAAAGCCCATGAAATCCAAGGCGTGCTTGCCCTTGAAAATAGCATGAACCGCCAAGGATTGGACCATGTCCTATTTGTAAAAGTTGCGTCAACTGCAGTCGTGACCGCCATGTTGGGCGGCAACAAGGAGCAGGTCGCCGATGCGGTATCCCAAGCATGGGTGGACAACTCCAGCCTCCGTACGTATCGTCACGCCCCGAATGCAGGGTCGCGTAAATCGTGGGCCGCAGGAGACGCGACAAGTCGGGCGGTGCGCCTGGCTCTCATGACGATGAAAGGCGAAATGGGTTACGCAAGCGCGCTTACAGCACCGAATTGGGGCTTCCAGGACGTGCTGTTTGGAGGAGAAACGATCAATCTGGCTCGCCCGCTCGGTTCTTACGTTATGGAAAACGTGCTTTTCAAAGTTTCTTATCCAGCGGAATTCCACGCGCAAACGGCAGCGGAAGCGGCGATAAAATTGCATGATGAAGTCGCGTGGCGATTGGATGAGATCGCGGAAGTCAAGATTACGACCCATGAGTCTGCCATCCGCATCATCGATAAAACAGGGCCGCTCCATAATCCGGCTGACCGCGATCATTCTTTGCAATATATCACGGCAATTGGTTTAATTTACGGCGAATTGACAGCCGATCACTATGAAGATGAGATAGCGCAGAACCCGGAGATTGACGAACTGCGCCAGAAAATGTATACCGAAGAAAACAAGCAATACACGGCTGATTATCTCGACCCTGATAAACGTTCGATTGCCAATGCCGTACAGGTGACGTTTAAAGACGGCTCCAAAACGGAAAATGTAGCGGTCGAATACCCGCTCGGACACCGTCGCCGCCGGGAAGAAAGCATCCCACTGCTTGAAGAAAAATATCACGAAAACCTAAAAACGAGATTTCCTGCCGGACAAGCAGACGATCTCTTGGATTTAGGCGTTAATGCCGAGCGGTTGAAAAACACAACAGTCAATGATTATATGGCAAGCTTCATCATCTAGGAGGAACGAAAATGAGTTGGATTGTAACGGAAAAATCCAGTCAGAAAGAACGCTATCAAGCATTTTTGGATTTGATTAACGATCGAGAACAAATATTGCAAATGCCCGGTGCCCACGACGGCATGTCGGCCCTCGTGGCAAAAGAAACAGGCTTTCAAGCCCTGTATTTATCGGGCGGGGCTTATACGGCCAGCCGCGGGTTGCCGGATGTGGGGCTCATTTACTCCAACGAGATCGCCGAACGGGCGCAAGACATCATCCGCGCGTCTGACCTTCCGGTGCTCGTTGACATTGACACAGGCTTCGGCGGCGTGCTCAATGTCGCGCGAACGGCAACAGAAATGGTCGAAGCGGGTGTAGCTGCTGTACAAATCGAAGATCAAGCGTTGCCGAAAAAATGTGGCCATTTAAACGGAAAACAGCTCGTAAGCACAGAGGAGATGGCCGCCAAGGTGCAAACGATTAAGAAAGTCGCGCCGACGCTCGCTGTCGTTGCACGGACGGACGCGAAGGCTGTGGAAGGGGCCGACGCCGCTGTCGATCGCGCCCGCGCTTATGTCGATGCCGGCGCGGACGCTATTTTTCCTGAAGCGTTAACGAACGAGGAAGATTTTCGTTATTTTGCCGACCGCATTGATGCCCCTTTGCTCGCGAATATGACCGAGTTTGGAAAAACACCATATTTTACGGCGGAAGAATTTTCTTCTTTTGGTTTTCAAATGGTTATTTACCCGGTGACATCTATGCGTGTCGCGGCGAAAGCGTACGCGGAAGTTTTTCAGGAAATCCTGGAAAAAGGCACGCAAAAAGACCAATTGGACCGCATGCAATCACGGGCGGAACTGTATGAAACGATTTCGTACTATGACTATGAAGCGCTCGATGAGCAAGTCGCGAAAACAATTCTTCCCGAGGAAGGGAAAGAACGGCGTTAACAGTGTATGTGCAATAAAGTCGGCTAGCCCCCTTTGGATATGGCTATTCAAAGGGGGTCATTATTTTGGTATGTAAGAGTGCCTCGTGGCGTCTGCGTATGCCGCCACCTCCATCATGGAAATAGTTATTTGCTCAAAGTGAGACCGTTGTCGACTGTATTATATTTTGGCAACTACAAAACGCACCCACGATCATGGCGCCCGAACCCGAGTGCCGCCGAGAAATTCGGTCGCCATGCCCGCGTCATGAAGCCCGAACTCGAGTGCTGCCGGTAATTTCGGTCGCCATGCCCGCGCCATGATGCCCGAATCCAAGTGCTGCCGAGAAATTCGGTCGCCATGCCCGCGTCATGATGCCCAAATCCGAGTGTCGCCGGTAATTTCGGTCGCCATGCCCGCGCCATGATGCCCAAATCCAAGTGTCGCTGAGAAATTCGGTCTCTATGAAGGATCATTTTCGTACAAAAGTATAAATCAACTTTCTTACCTACATAAGTTGGGCTAAGGCTTTTCGCTATAAAAGCTTGGCGAAAAGTCAAGTTTCTAAATAGGTAAGAGCGCCTCATGGCGTCTGCGTATGCCGCCACCCTCCATCATGGAAATAGTTATTTGCTCAAAATGAGCGTTTGTCCTTCAGAGATAGGCACGATGCTCTGTAGAAAAAATGATTGATCGACTAAAGCAGGAGTTATAAAGGGAAGAATAGAATTAATCTATTAGGTGATGAAGGAAATCCATTATCTTAAAGGATCTCAAGAGACGAATAAAGAAGTTCGTTATTTGGGTCCGGAAACGAGTATTAACAATATCGAGGAGGCGCTACTATGGATCAAAAAATGTACGAAACGTTTGCTGAATCGCTTCTAAACACTCATCAAACTCCAGGAGCAATAATCTCATTGAACAATCAACGTTACGAGCAAACATTTGGCTACCGCGATCAGGAAAATCTATTACCCGTTACACCTGACACCATGTTTGGGATTGGCAGTATCGCAAAGGCAATGACCTGTATCGCGGTACTTCAATTACAAGAAGCTGGCGAACTATCCATTCATGACACGATTAAAACATATATACCCGAAGTTACGTTTCAAGGGAGTAATGATATAACCCTTCATCACCTGATGACTCATTCATCCGGTATCCCTCCGTTAAATACGCTTTTTTATGCGAATAAGCAATCGATGGAGAGGGATGGTTCCTTCGATTTGCAAATTAAACTGGGCGCCCCTCTTGACCGGGAGCAAGATAGCATCGATACATACGATGATCTTATAAACCATTTAAATACCATTCCATTTAACCTCCTTGATCGGCCTGGACGATCATTCAGCTATTCAAACGACGGCTATGCGCTTCTCGGTACTATTATTGAGCGTCTGAGCGGGCAACCGTATGAACGTTATATAGAGACAAATATCTTTCAACCCCTGGATATGAAAAATAGTTTCTTTAATCCCGATCGATTGGATCATCGGGCGGCACGCCTGTACATTGTTGATCCAACTGCCGATACGCCAGTGGTTGAACACTCACCAGAATGGTGGGATGCACCGGCGATGTGGGCCGCCGGCTATGTCAAATCGACAGCCAATGATATGCTTCGCTTCGGAGATGTTTTTTTGAACGATGGTAATGGCATTTTAACTCCGGAAAGTCTCGATGCGTTAACGTCCCAACATATTGAAGTAGAGCCCGGTCTGCATTATGGGTACGGCGTTATCGTCATGCCTGACTTTTTTGGAACAACACTCATTGAACATGGCGGAAGTATTAAGGGTGTGACGGCACATTTTGGGGTATTGCCCGATCGAGACATGGCTGCCATTTGTTTAACGAACATTGCAGGTGCCCCTGCTGAATCGCTTTTAAAAGGGGCTGTACAAAGCGAAATGGGTATTGAACCGGACAAGGCAGCCATCAAATATGAAGATTACGAACTTACTGAAGCAGAACGCCATGCGATCATTGGTACGTATCAGTCTAATGAGGGCCAAACGATCAAAGTCTATGAAAAAAATGCAGCCATTTTTGTCGGGTATCTAGGAACCGAAATTCCAACCCGTTCCGTCGGGAGCAGGGCTGTCACAATTGCAATGCATGGGACTGAGTACTTGTTACAGTTTACAGAAAACCGCCTTCATTTTGGGTTTAGGCAGCTCATGAAAAGTGAAAATGAATAAATAATGGAGATTCGTCAGGGTGCCCTGGCGATAAGTCGAGTTTTTCTAAGGTATGAACAGATAAGGGAAGTTAGTTCTGAAGTTCTGCAATAGACACAAATAAAGGAGTGAATCTGTATGAATAGAATTAATCTGATCACTTTAGGTGTAAAAGATATTGGAAATTCGCTTAAATTTTATCGTGACATCGGTTTTGAAGCATCGGTCACGGGAGATGAGGAAAAACCCGTTATAGTATTCTTTAAAAATGAAGGATCAAAGTTAGAGTTATTTCCTATTGAAGAATTGGCAAAAGATATCAATGAAGAGCATCCTCCCGAATTATCAAAAGGAGGATTCTCAGGCATCACGCTTGCTTATAATGCGAAATCTGAAACTGAAGTTGATGAAATTCTTCAATCCGTTAAAAAAGTCGGTGCCGAGGTTGTTAAAGAGCCGAAAACATTGTCATGGGGCGGATACGGAGGATATTTCATCGATCCTGATGGTTATTATTGGGAGGTTGCTTACGGCTCGAATTGGGAATTTGATGACTCAAACATGTTGATCATAAAAGGTTAGAAGTAAAAAATACCATATACCCAATCGAGAATGGAACCAATCAGTTTAATAAAAGGGTCAACACTAAAATCTATGGTCGCAAATGGGTCATGGCACTATGATAGTCGCTACGGAAAAACACGACGCTTTCCGTGGGCTTGCGCTCAGCCTCCTCGTCAGAAAAGACTTTCGCTTTATTCTAGCGGGGTCTTCCCATTACGCTTTCCCACAGGAGTCTCCGTGCTCCGCTAGCTTGTCTCGCCACCATAATTATCCACAGATATCAACGATAGATTTTGATGAAGAGCCCAATAAAATTCAAAAATTCAACCGAATTTAGCTGATTCGAAAGCTATGATAAAACTTATAGGGCAACATATTCATAAATAAAAAGTGAAGAAAAGAAGAGTACATGTAGCTAAGCATGACAGAGACCCCCCGCTTGCTGCGATGGAGGATTATGGGTAACACTGAACCGAACCTTCGAGTTGCACAAAAGATACCGTCATTATGACGATTGATGATGTGCCAGTTTCTACCGTTACAGAGGTAGAGTATATCCTACAGTAAAAATTGTAAATGACAGCCAAGGTCTTTTGGACCGCATGCAATCCAAGTTGCAAACACAATGCTTTTCGAGGAAAGAAAAAACGGCGTTAACACTGAAATAATTTCACCCCTTTGGATAGGCTTAACCAAAGGGGTGTCGTTATAGGGGTCGTTCATTGTCACCCCTCTACTGGATCAGAAGCAACTTTTTCCGAGCCGCTTTTTTGTCTCAGAAATAAATAGATCCCGACTAAAATAAGCGCACCACCGATGACTTCTACTCCGGTTATCATTTCATTCAAGAATAACATGGCTAAGATAGATGCCCCGACTGGTTCTCCGAGTGTGGTCATTGAAACAGTTGTTGTATTGATATAGTTTAATAACATATTATAAATGATATGCGCTGCCGAAGGGAACACGGCAAGGAGTAGGAATACACCCCAATCGTTAGCTGTATAACCTGTCATCGGTATGTTAGCCATTAAATTATAAACGAACATCGTTAAACCGGCGATGAAAAAGACGAGGAAGCTGTAAACCCAATGATTAAGGAATTTTACGTTTCTCTGCCCGATGAGTAAATAGAAAACGACAGAAAAGACGGCAAGGAATGATAATACATTTCCCAATAGGACATCTTGCCCTAAATTTAGATTCCCTCCCCCTACAATCAACACACCAATAAATGCAATGCCTATAGTAAGAAGTGTTTTTAACTGGATATTCTCTTTGAAGAAAAACAAACCGCCAATGAGTGCTATTGCAGGTTGCAATGCCAAAATTAACGTAGAACTGGCCACAGTCGTGTGGTTTAGCGATTCAAACCATAAACCAAAATGACCACCCAAAAAGATACCTGCAAAAATTAATGCGAACCATTCCGGTTTTTTTATCTGAGGGATCGTTTTTATATGTTTTAAAACAAAAGGTAAAAGCAAAGCGCAACCGAGGAACATGCGATACATGACCATTATCGTTGATGGTGCATCCGATAATCGAACGAAAATGGCAGATAACGATATACAGATGATTGTTACAATGAGAAGTATATTGATCGTGCTTTGTTTCATAAAAACCTCCCGCTTTAAAAATTGATCTTTTTTAACACAATTGATATATTACATATCAAATGCACTTTTGTAAATAAGTCTGCTCATATTAGAAGGAGGCCGCTGATGTCTTTACAAGGTCAAAAAATTAATCGTGTGTCCATGCGTAACAATGCGTATGAAAGGATAAAGAATGCCATTATTTCAGGGGAATTAAAACCTGAAGAGAGGTTGAGAGACAAAGAACTCTCTGAACAATTGGGGATTAGTCGAACCCCTGTCAGAGAGGCAATGCTGAGGTTGGAAGATGAGGAATTCATCATAAGTAAACCGAATAGCTATACAATGGTTGCTCCTATAGATGTCATTGAAGTCAAAGAAATTTATAGCATTGTTATTGCATTGGAAACGCTCGCTTTAGAAGAAGCCATAAAAAATCCTCAGTTGCAAGATGTGGAAGACTTGATAAGTATAAATCAAGATTATAAAGCTGCAATAAAACAAGGTGACCCAAAACTTTGCTTGGAAAATGACAGGAAATTTCACGCTCATATTGTGAAAATGTCAGGAAATAACGAATTGGAAAAATTACTAACAAGTGTTAAGGAAAAAATATTAAGAGTAGAATCTTATTATTTTCATAATTCAGTGCCTAAAGATGAATCTTTGCAACAACACAACGTCATTATCGAATGTATTAAAAATAATGAACTTGAACAGGCAACGAACATGCTAAAAGAGAATTGGATGAATAGTTTAAGCAATATAATAAATTTCTGAAATCTGGATAAATAGTGCACAAAAATTTTAAAATGATTCGCTGCAATCGGATTAAGATCTAAGGGAATTACAGTTAAGACCGTTCATCCCAGTATTATTCAAACAGAAATGGCATAGCGCTTATTCAGGTCTTTTTTTGAATACAACGTTGAAAGTATCGATGTAAAGACATTTTTTCCGGTAAGGAAGTTGGTTATATCCGTCGTCTCTTCCGTTCCCTGCGACGTTCGTTAGGCAAAAAGAAGGATCAGAGCCAAACGGGCTATGTACAGGGATGTATATAGCCCATTTTTTGTTTGCGTGTGAGATTAATGTTTATGATAAACTAAGAGTTGGGCTTCCATTTATAATTATAAAGAAAATTAGAAGGAGGAGGCTGTCAGATGAACAAGCTACAAGGAAAAACAGCGATCGTTACCGGTGCCAGCACCGGAATTGGGGCTACTATTGCTAAGGAATTAGCACTGGAAGGAGCAAACGTCGCTCTGGCTGCCCGTCGATTGGACAAATTAAACGAAGTAAAAAGTGAAATTACAGACATAACGAATGGCGAAGTGAAGGTCATGTCTGTCCAGGTAGACATGTCAAATAGAGAAGACGTTAATCAACTCGCTGAAAAGGCACAAGCCGAATTAGGCGATGTGGATATTTTTGTCAATAACGCTGGACAAATGCTAGCAGGAACCGTCCGATCCGGCAAGGTGGAAGAATGGGATAAAATGGTTGATGTTAATATAAAAGGCGTGCTTTACGGCATTGACGCTGTATTGCCGTCGATGCTGAGCCGGTCAACGGGCCATCTTATCAATGTTGCGTCAGTTTCCGGGCTTGAGGTAACGAAAACCAGTACCGTTTATAGCGCTACAAAGCACGCGGTACGAGCCATTTCCATGGGATTGGAAAAGGAACTGGCCAGAACAGGCGTAAGGATGACGAATATCTCGCCCGGGATGGTAGATACAGACTTGGTTGGTAACGGTGCCTGGAATGATCGAAAGATGCTTGAAACAAAGGATATTGCAAAAGCTGTTGTCTATGCCGTCACCCAGCCTGATTATGTGAATGTCAATGAAGTTACCGTCCGTCCGGTTTAACCGGAAGGGATGTCCAGGAAGTAAGTGATGACTGCTTTCTGGATATTTTCTGTGAAAGGAATTGTAATTTGGATTCGGTTGGTATCGCAAAACTGTTTTATTCGGAACGCTTCCACGATTATTCGGAATTGAACCGTAAATCCGGTTCGTAATGTTGAGGGGTACAAAGTAGGTGTTCACTTGGATACATTCATATTTGTCGTTATTATTTTGGTTGCTTCTATCCTTCAAACGAGCACAGGGTTTGGTTTTTCCATTTTGGCAACGCCATTTCTTCTAATCATATTTGATCCGATCGAAGCCATCCAAATCAATCTCATTTTATCCATAATGATCTCTTTGGCTTTATTAAAACAAATAAAAAAAGATATGGACATTAAAATTTTAAAGCGATTTGTAATTGGAAGTTTGTTCGGCCTTCCTACCGGGATTATGACGATTATGGTTTTAAATATCGATGCGTTAAAGTTGGGAATCGGCCTCATGATTCTACTATTAACGATGATGTTAATCCTGAAGTTCCGTCTCAGCCAAACGCAAGGAAGAGATTTATTTGTTGGTGGATTATCGGGTTCTTTAACGAGCAGTATTGGTATGCCGGGTCCCCCTATCATGCTTTATTTTTCAGGTGCAGATATTAAAAAGGAAAAGTTAAGAGGTACAACGCTGGCGTTTTATTTATTTATCTACACAATAAGTTTATTCACTCAAATCATTGTTTTGGGGACTAATGAGGTTATTTGGTTTTCAAGTGGTCTTGCTGTGCCACTGGTTTTGATAGGATTGTATTTGGGGCAACTTTTATTTAAATGGATTCATCCCCGCCTTTTTCAAGTAGTAATCTATATCCTTTTACTTTTTACAGCTATTTATTTGTTGATCGATGTTATGCCCCGCTTTTTCCATTCTCCGTGAAAAACAAACGAAAATCTGTTACGATTGTCACTGGTAAAAGAATCATGTTTCGGAGGGAACCGTTATGGATAGTCAAAAAGATTATCGCATTTTACTTTATTATAAATATGTACCGATGCCGGATTATGAAGAATTCGCAGAGACGCACCTGCAATATTGTAAGGACATGGGGTTACGCGGCCGGATCATTGTCGCCCCTGAAGGCCTAAATGGAACGGTTTCCGGAACGGTCGAACAAACCGACGCCTATATGGAATATGTCAAATCCGATCCTAGATTTAGCGATATGTGGTTTAAGATCGATGAGGCTGATGAGCATGCCTTTAAAAAGATGTTCGTCCGTCCAAAGCAAGAAATTGTGACGTGGCGTCTTGACGAGGACGTGTGGCCGGATGATGATGGCGGTCTTTATTTAACGCCAAAAGAATTTCACGAAGCCATTCAAGAAGAAGGCACCGTCGTATTGGACGGTCGCAATGATTACGAATACGAAATCGGCCATTTTCGCAATGCCATCAAGCCGGAAGTAAGCACGTCCCGTGAATTCCCGGAGTGGATTGATGAAAACATTGATCAACTGAAAGGAAAAAAAGTGCTCACCTATTGCACCGGCGGCATTCGCTGTGAGAAACTAACGGGGCTTCTCAAGCAAAAGGGTGTTGACGACGTCTATCAACTGCATGGAGGCATCGTCAATTACAGTCAGGACGAAGAGGTGCAAGGCCATCTGTTTGACGGGAAATGCTATGTGTTTGATGAACGTATATCTGTCAAAGCCAATCATACCGATGAAGATGTCGTCGTTGCCAACTGCCATCACTGCGGCAAGACGGAGGATCGCTATATCAATTGTTCCAACCCCGAATGCAATCTCCAATATGTCTGTTGCTCCGATTGTGAGGAAAAACACCAAGCCGCTTGCTGCGAAGAATGTCGTGTTCATCCGCGTAACCGCTGGCCGGAAATCAGGACAACGTATGCCACATCAGCCGAATAATGAGGAGAGAAACCGATGGAAACGTTAGAAGTGATACGAACAAGAAGAAGCAACGGAAAAGTTTATCCCGATGAACCGGTGGACAAGGCACTGATCGAAACAATATTGGAAGCGGGAACGTGGGCGCCAAACCATCATCATACGGAACCGTGGAAATTTTTTGTTCAACAAGGCGAGGGGCGCCGCCCGCTCGGGAAAACATTGCGCAAAATAGCGATGGAAGATATGGGCGGCAAAGAAGAATCATTAGACGATAAGGAAGCACAGAAGGTGGCGAAAAAAGAGGAAAAACCGTTTCGCGCACCTGTTGTCATCACCGTCGTCGCAGAGCCGGCAACAAAAGATAAGGTGATCGACATCGAAGAATTTGCAGCAGCCCATGCCGCTGTGCAAAACATGTTGCTCGCTGCCCATTCCCTTGGTCTCGGGGCGATTTGGCGCAGCGGTGCACCCACATACCACCCGGAGATGCGCCGTCTGTATAATGTGTCTGAACGCGGGGGCGTCGTAGGCTTTATTTATCTTGGCTGGCCGGCTTCAAACAAAAAGAAGGAACAGCAACGCCAAGGCATTGAGGAAAAAACGACATGGATGAATGAAGACATTGAGTAATGCCGCTACAGAATTGTAGCGACTATTTTCATCCTATTCTCCATAATGACGGCGAACTTCAGCGACGTAATCATCCGTCAATGGCGTGGATTCATCATAGTCGGGAGCACTTTCCACGATATCGCGATCGGTAAACCGAGTGTAGGCGTGCTCTTCCACCGGAACGAATTCCCGGAACCATTCCACGGGAACGAGATATTTATTTTTAGCGAGCAAACCGGCAGTGTCCACCTCCATAAAACATACTTGCCAGTTGTTCGTATCAAAAACGACATCCGAGACGGTTCCTATTTTGTCCTCGGTCGCATAGACCGAATACCCTCGCAAATCCTTCGTGCTTTGCAAGTAAAAGTCTTTCTCATTCACCTTTTTCTGTTGTTCGCGTTTAACTGCCTTTTTTACCATATCCGAACTGACGCCTGCTTCCGTATTTTCGCCCAAAGTCGCGCCGGGCGTGAACGGGGAGACAGGGCCGCCCCCAGGGAGCATCGGTGCCGGCCCCGGGCCGTAATTGGGCGCTGCCCAGTAATAGCCTAATCCGTAGTGATCGAGGATCGAGGCTTCATACGCCCGGGAAATGGGTTCATGTTCCTTTGGTTGCGGACTATCCTTGATTTGATCTTTCGTCGCTTCGAAATCCACTTCCTGAGCTTCAATATCCAAACGATTAACAAGCTCGGGGCTCAGCAAAACTTTCCCGCCGATGAACCAAGGTCGTGTATCGGCAACAAGAAAACGGACTTTCCATTCACCGGCTGAATCAAAATAAACATCCGTTACTGATCCAAACGTTTCGTCCGCTGCTGATAAGGAAAACGATTGAAAGTCGTGAGTACGGATCAGCATGAAAGAACCTCCTTTTGAATAGCATTTATCCCGTATTATCCTGTTTCCGCTATGGGATTTTTTGAAACAAAAAATTAGCGCCGCATTCCCCTTCAAAATCTTCGATTTAGTGGGGTTAGGCGCTAAGGTCTTGGTCTGGTTATTTTTAAAATCATTTTGGATAAGTATAGAATTAGATTTTCCATAAAGGATAAGGTATAATAGAATCGAACTTATGTTTTGTTATATAATCTCGGAAAACTTTCAGGAGGGTTTGATGATGAACATAGCCAAAACGTTATCGCATAAAATCACAAATCATTCACGCATTTTTGACGCAACGCTAGACATCTACAACAACGCACTGGCTTTTATTATCGAAGTGATAGATACAGAATTCGATAACCTTGATGAGATGAGGACGAAATCTATCGTTCCTGCGGTGGAACGGCTCATTCATGCGACTAAATCAAACCCTTCTCCAAAGTACCGGGCATTTAACGCTCGTTTTTATAAGTTTCCTTCGTATTTTCGAAGAAGCGCCATTGCTTCGGCTTTTGGGAAAGTGAAAAGTTATCGCTCTAATCTGCGTAACTGGGAAGAAGAGAAGGAAATTGCGTTTTCCGAGGGGAAAAGTTTAAAAAGAGCCCTCCAAGGTTGCAATTAAAACACAAGGAATTCCCGGTGTTTTATCGAGGTAATATGTTCAACCGAACCTCGGAATCAACGGCTCAAATCAAAATCTTTCATAATAATGATTGGGTATGGGTAGATATCACCTTCAAAGAACAAGACTTATATAAGCGCGGGGTTTGGGATTGGAAAGAAAACAACCCTAAACTTGTTAAGGTTGGGAAAAAGTATTCTCTTAATTTTAGTTATCAATCAAAAGTGACATTAAATAAAACAAAAATCAACGACCAAAAAATATGTGCGATAGACCTTGGCATCAACAACTCTGCGGTTTGTTCGGTCATGGATATAAAAGGCACTGTCTTGGCTCGTAAGTTTGTCAATCAGCCCAAAGAAAAAGACCGGTTATATACGTTGACGAACAAACTACGCAAAGCGCAACGGACGTCGGGTTGGATTGCTGCACCGAATTTTTGGCGTCGTATCTATGGGATTCAAAAACACATCGTGAATGATACGTCACATGAAATTGTGACATTTGCAAGTGAGAATGATTGCGATGTCATTGTTTTCGAATACCTAGATAAAATGAAAACGCCGAAAGGGTTTTGGGGCGCAAGGAAGCTTCGTTTCAAATTACGTTACTGGCGAAAGAAAGGGATTCAGAACAAAGTAACGGAAATGGCGCATTATCAAGGCACACGTATATCAAGAGTGAATGCTCGGAATACGAGCAAGTTGGCATTTGATGGCTCCGGAGAAGTCGAGCGAGATGGAAAAAAGATCTCGCCACATTTACAACAGGAAAAGTCTATCATGCCGATTTATCTGCTTCGTATAATATTGGCGCGCGATATTTTGTTCGTGGCATCCAAAAATCCATGTCGGAAACGACATGGTTGTCCCTTCAGGCAAAAGTACCTGATGTGGCAAAAAGGACATACACGACCTTGTCTTCATTGATTAGCCTTACGAAAGCATTAGAGGCGCCGGAGGCGTCTTAGCCGCTTTTGTTTGCGCTGTATTTAAGATAAGGGATGCTCCATCAAAATCTTCGATTTAGGTGGAGAGGTTCACACCGGAAGTTTGACTTTCCGGCGATGAAATTATATAATTGAAAACTGTTTGGTTTTATATAATACTCATAAGTTATAATAATATAAAGTAGTGATCGGATTGAAAGAGCAAATTATGGAAAAGGCATTGCAAAGCTTTGCGATTGACGGTTATTATTCCACGTCTATGCAGCAGATCGCTGAAAGTTGCGGCATTTCCAAAGCCTCATTGTACAAATATTTTTCTTCAAAAGAGACGTTATTGCTGAAATCTTTGGAGTATAACCTTGACCAATGGTTGACGAAAACGACAAATATCAATCTTACGCAAACGTTAGCTCCGAAAGATGAACTGCAAGAAAAAATCGTTCTTGAATTGGAAGCGATGAAAAATAATCGCTCTCTCGTCCATTCCCTCATGCGCGCTGTCCCCATCACAAAAAATGCGGAAATGATGCGGATGTTAAAACGAACAAGAGTCGCGTTAATGAATTGGCACCGCGACAGTCTTATAAACGCGTATGGAGAAGAGAAATTACGTCCTTTTCTTTGGGATTGGGTCGCGCTCTTTCAGGGAACGATGAGAGAGTATGTTGTGCTCATGGGGGATGAGCACAAAGCATTGCCTATTCGTGATGTGGCAGCTTTAATCATTTCACATCTTGATGCGTTGATAGAGTCAAAGCCCACTGTAAATCCGGTTTTGACATCAGACGTGATGCACGATTACGAAATGTACCAAGAAGATATGAAACCGGCGAGTGTTCAAGGAGAGATTGATGAAGTTCGCTATATCCTTCGGGAAAAAGTGAAAAATCAAGCAGATACCGATCAACAACCCGATGTGGATCGTGCACTGGAGGCGCTGTACCAAGAAACGGAAACCGAGTATCCGCGCACCTATTTGTTGGATGCACTGACGCTCTACTTGCAGCAATGGGCACCGATTGAAAACGAACGGAAAAAACTTTATGACTTACTGGAGTTGCGAAATAGAGAAACCAAGTGAATATCAACGAACGATAAAAGAAGGTATATAGAATGACGACTAGTTCAAATTCATCAGGAACGAAAAATGTAAAAACAATCGCAGCCATACTATTGACAGGTGCTTTCATGGCCATCCTAAACCAAACGTTGCTTGCCACTGCCTTGCCGCATATTATGCACGACTTTGGCATAAGCGCTGATTTGGGCCAATGGGTGAATTCTGTTTTTATGCTCGTGAACGGAGTGATGATCCCCATCACTGCTTTTCTCATTGAAAAGTTTACGACTCGTCGCCTGTTTTTTACCGCGATGGGCTTGTTTGCGTTAGGAACGTTAATATGCGCACTTGCGCCTACGTATGGGTTGCTTATTGGCGGGCGGGTTACCCAAGCCGCGGGTGCCGGAATTATGATGCCGCTCATGCAAACTGTCCTTCTTTTAGTGTTTCCGATTGAACGCAGAGGTTTTGCCATGGGGATGGTCGGTTTAGTTATTGCATTTGCTCCAGCGATCGGACCGACGTTGTCCGGCTACCTTGTGCAAGACTTTCATTGGTCGATTTTATTTTGGATCATCTTTCCGTTAGCTGTATTGAATATGATTGTCGCTTATTGGACGTTGAAAAATGTGTCGTTTGCCCGTAATCCGAAACTGGATATTTTGTCTGTAATGTTATCAACGCTTGGTTTCGGCGGGTTGCTCTACGGGTTTAGTTTTGCGGGAACCTATGGATGGACCGACGTGCATGTGATCCTTCCCATGATTATTGGCCTCATCACCTTGGGTCTTTTTGTGTGGCGGCAACTGATTCTTCCGCAACCGATTCTCGAGGTGCGCGTTTTCAAGTACGGGGTTTTTACGATTGCCACGGTCATTGGCATGATTATTTTTATGTCTATGATTGGCTCGCAAACGATTTTGCCGATTTATATGCAGGATATGAATGATTTTACAGCCCTTGAAACCGGGTTGATGCTTTTGCCGGGAGCTGTGGCGATGGGCTTAATGTCGCCGATTACCGGCCGGATTTTTGATAAGTTTGGCGCGCGAAAGTTAGCGATCTTAGGTTTGTTCACCGTTTCCGTGACGACATTTATGTTTACCCAACTAACCGCAGAAACATCCTTTGCTTATTTGGCGATTGTCAATACGTTTCGGATGTTCGGGATGGCTTTCGTCATGATGCCGGTCACAACGGCGGCGATTAATTCTTTGCCTAATGTATTGATTCCGCATGGAACAGCGATGAATAATACAGTGCGACAGGTAGCCGGTTCAATCGGAACGGCTGCCCTCGTGACAGTTATGTCGTCGATGGCCCTGGCACCGGAACAAGCGCCCAATATGGATGAAGCAATGGTTCACGGGGTGAATATGTCCTTTTGGTTGGCAACGATCCTCACGTTTATCGGCTTTATCCTTTCTTTCTTTGTTCCGAAAGGAAAAGGGACGCCACCGGATACGATCAATGAACCTAAAGCAATGGATGAAAAAAATAATAATGAAGCGAGGCCACAAGAGGGATGAGGCGAGGGATTAAGCGCTCATCTCCTTGTGGTTTTTCCGTTTAATCCACGAGAACGCCAAAAGCAAAAAAGGGATAGGTGCAAAAATGAGCGCGTTTGTATACAGCATCGTGAAATACTCGATGCGAAGATGGTTATTCGCGATGTAAAGGGCCAAACCGCCGGTGAGCAATCCCAACCCTAAAAACACTCCTCGCCTGACCCATCGGTGCTGTTCTTTATGGGGGACGAGTTGATCGTAAGCCAGAAAGAAAAATAATGCACTTCGTATGTAACAGCCAAATGTCATAAGGATCAATCCGTAGATGTCAAAGCGGTCAATAAATCCCAATGTGAGGATGCGAACGGTTTCCAGTGCAGGATAGTTGAAACTGTCTGTTTGCCCCATGCCAAAAACCATTATGGTTCCAGTCATGGTTGAGATCATCGTAAAAAAAATACCTAGGCCTCCGATCATCCAAAATCTTAGAAAACGCTCCCGACGGATATTCTGCAATGGAAGGAAGAGCAAAAAGATAAGCTCTGCCCACACGCTAATCAATGCGATTGTTCCCCAAATGACGGGAGCAAATCCAAATTCCAAAAGCGGCAAGATATGGTTAAATTCTTTTTCAGACACGTCGATAAATGAGATAGAATGCCCGGTGAAAAGGGCGAACACTCCGATAAACAAAGCGGTATAGGCAATCACTTTCACCCCTTTGCTTGCTGCATAAAGACAGAACAAAAGAAAGAAGATAACCAACGCCCATACCGGGGTTTCCGGAAAAAAAGAAATGTTAACCATGTCTGTAACCGCTGCAGCCGAAAAAGCGCTTAAAAACAGAAAGTAGAAAGCAATAACGAGGAGTAGAGTTTTTCCGACAAAGCGACCCAGAAGGTGTTGGCTGATGCCACGAAAATCAAGATCAGGATATTTTAGGCGCAACCGGTAGATGACGATAATCAACCCTATGCCAACGGGAAATGATAACGAGGCGGCAATCCAACTATCACGTCCGGCGACGTCATAGATCAAAGGCAGGATTTGGACATGGCCCATGATCGGTACGGTTGTAAGGATTAGAAACAACGTTTCCCAACGATTCAACATGGTTCTTTTGCTCCTCAGCTAATCTTTGTGATTCCAAAAGAAGAAGGGAATCGATTCCGATTTTTCCTCGCCTTCATCCTGATCGAGCAACCCCTCGTGATCAATGGAGGTTTCAATCATTAGATTGACGTCGGCGTTTGCAAAGATGTCATCCCACTGATCCGTGAGGTCAGGCCATTTTTGCGGGTATTTCTGGTGAACAAGGATGCCGAAATCAAGAATGTCTGTTTTTAATTCCTTTTGCAATTTTTTCAACGTCATTTGCATGTGTGTACGGATTTCTTCCGTAAGTGCGTCTTCCATTTCTTGGATGGTTTGATCGTTTACGATCATGTCACTTGGCACTTCAGCCAGTGTTCCCCATATTTCCATTTCGATATCGACGGTTAATTGGTCCCCATTCAAGGAAGGATCGATTATGACTCCTTTATCTTGCACTTCCATTGACACTTTATCTCCGGATGTTAATTTTGCTGTAATGCTTCCTCTTTCCGCTTCGTTGCGTAAATAAAGCAATCCTTTCGTTTCCGGTACATTCAAGGTCCCCACCATTTGATCTTCGTTAATCACTGCTGTACCGGACAGCTCGGCAATTGTTTTTTTATTTTCGTTATTTATTTGCAACATGGGCACAAAAGTGGCCGAAATAGGAGAATTTAACATTTCAAAAACCGTTTTCAAGTCCATCGGTTTAAACTCGCCCGTAAACTCGGTTCCCTCCATACTGTCGGCCATTTCCACCGAAGTAAGATCACCGCTTATCGTGGCCGTCTCCAAAATGTCTTTCGGGTCGTCGGGTGTGATTAAGAGTAGACTATTTAAACGCGGCATTTGATCTCTTTTCAATACATCGATCGGCGTAGTGAGGTCATCAACGGCCAATGATTCACCGAGCACGAGAATATTGGTATGGGTGAAAATCAGACGCCGCTTTTCTTGCCGAATCATACTGCGAACTGCATCGAAAAGGGTTTCCCTTTCCATGGAAAGCACCATTCCTTCATGATCGGATTCAGCAGCCGTGATTTCACCGGAGGATTGCAAGATTTCAACACTCAATTCATATCCATTTTCGGTTTTGTCGAGTCCCCCTCCGAACACCATTGCCACTTCATCCAAATCGCTCCCGCTCCAACAGCCGGCAGTGGGCATTAACAATGATAGACATAGGCAAATCATTGCTATTTTTTTCAAGGGTGATCCCCCTTATCGTCTATCGGCAACCGTTTGATTTTTTCTTTCTTTTCATGGGGAATACTTTGCGGCCGTGTTCTGCGCCATTGGATCGGTAAACGAATGAAGGTATCTCCCCAATCGCGAAAATGAAAGGGTGCTAGCGGGGCCATATAACCGACCCCGAAAGACTGAAGCGAAAACATGTGGGTGGCGAGTCCCAGTAAGCTAAGGAGAAGCCCGTACGCGCCAAATAAACCGGCCGGGAGCAGCAAGGCTAATCTCAAAATGCCCATAACGTCGGCTACACGTGTGATAGCAAAGGACGCAAGTACGGAAACCGCAACAACGATAATGGTAGGAGCTCCCACTAATCCTGCTGTGACCGAAACTTCGCCCACAATGAGTGCGCCCACAATACTGACGGCTTGTCCGATCGGCTGGGGCATACGAATACCTGCTTCCCGTACGATTTCAAATAAAATAATCATAATAAATATTTCCATCCCTACAGGGAAAGGAACGACTTCTCGCGAAGCGCTCATCCCGCTAATCATTTCGGAAGGAATGATTTCTTTGTGAAAATTGACAGCCGCGATGAAACTAGCCGGCAAAGTGATGCTAATGAGAAAACCACCAATCCTCAGGAGTCGTACAAACGATGCATAATAAGGGCGTGAGCTGTAGTCTTCCACGCCGTGAAAAGCTTCCATAAAAAGATTTGGAGCGACCAGCGTTATCGGGTCACCATCAACAAAGATAGCAAAATGGCCGTCCAGTAATTGCATCGCTGTTCTGTCAGGCCGTTCCGAGTTGGCGATCGTCGGAAATATCGTATAAGGATGGTCTTCAATCATCTGCTCCAGATGTCCGGCATTGTTCACACTGTCTACGTCAATTTTTTGTAAACGCTTGTTGATCTCGTTAATGATTCCCGGTTTGACGATCCCGTCCATATAAGTGACAGCCACTTTTGTTTGCGACAGCGTTCCAAGCTGAAACATATGCACCCTTAAAGCGGGATGTTGAATGTGACGCCTGAGCAAAGCCAGGTTGTCTTCAATCGATTCGATAAACCCGATATGAGGCCCTTTAACGGATGTTTCCGTGAAAGGTTCTTCGAGGCTGCGTTTTTCAAAACCGGAAACATTCATTAACAGTCCCGCCGAAGCCCCGTCAATCATTAAAAGTGCTTGGTGATGCAGCACCTCATCAATACAACGGTTAAGATCGGCTTCTTCTTGGATCTCGCTGACGTTGATGCGATTTTTAATCGTTGTTATGGATGATTCCTCGTTTAACGTAAACGTATGAAATGTTTTGACCGGTTCAAGAATATACCGGCTAACGGAATGATCATCGATGAAAGCGTTAATGTAAACGAGCAGTGCTTCTATGTACTCATTTTCGTTGAGAGGCAACTGAAAGGAATGGATATTCACATCAGAGCTTTCCCCGAATCGTTCGTTAATGTATGTTTCATTTTTTTTAATATCGTTTGCCAGAGGGGCAAATTGTTGGTAAGTTGAAAGGTTTGATGCGAGCGGCAATCCGTTGTTTCTTTTTTGGAAACGTCTTTTCGCGAACTTTATCATGATTTTCACCCCTTTTCTGGCGAAACCTTGCATAAACATTATTGTCTCACTGTTTCACCGTTATATTCTTACTCCAGGGAGCGAAAATTCAACAGTCCATAGAACATTATTGTGTTGTGCGAAGCGATGGCAGGCACCCAAAAAAAACGAGTTCATATGGGTTGTAGAGTTATTTATACATTGCCACTGATTTTTGTTGCAAATACAACATAAATATTGTACCCTTAAATTATAAATATTGTTGTAAAGTCAATGAAAACGGGTGCTGAATAATGAAGGATATACTTCGTGATATTGGAATCATAGCAAGGTCGTTGGATTCAATAAGCAATATTGAGTTTAAGGAACTTGATCTTACCAAAGGGCAATTTTTATATCTTGTGCGAATATGTGAAAACCCTGGCATTATTCAAGAAAAGTTAGCAGAGATGGTGAAAGTAGACCGTACAACTGCAGCTCGCGCTATTAAAAGACTAGAAACTCAAGGTTTTATTGAAAAAAGAGATGACAAAACCAATAAAAAAATTAAAAGGTTGTTTCCTAAGGAAAAAGGCGAAGACATTTATCCTTTTTTAAAAAGAGAAGGAGAACACTCGAACAAAGTTGCCTTGTCCGGATTTACGTTGGATGAGATTGATACATTACATGCTCTGCTTCAAAGGGTCAGAAAAAACGTGGAGGTTGACTGGGAATTTGTTAAAAAGGGACACAAACGAGAGTATTGAGAGGAGATTCTGATTCAGATGTCTGTCGTCATCAATGAATGCACATTAGAGGATTTAAAAAAACTACAAGAAATCAGTTATAACACGTTTCATGAGACATTTGCTCATATGAACTCAGAGGAGAACATGAAAGCTTATCTGGAAAAAGCTTTTAACACAAAGAGGCTGGAAGAAGAATTATCGACCCCCTTTTCAACGTTTTATTTTATATATTCTCATGATGAACTCGCAGGTTATTTAAAAGTAAATATTAATGAAGCGCAAACAGAACATATGGGGGAAGAAGCCCTGGAAATTGAAAGGGTTTATATCCGGGAAAAGTTTCAAAAAAAGGGGCTAGGAAATCATCTTTTAAATAAAGGGCTGGAAGTCGCCAAGGTCCAAAATAAAAAGAAAATTTGGCTAGGTGTATGGGAAGCCAATGTGGATGCAATTCAATTTTATAAGAGAAAAGGATTCGTTAAAATCGGCACTCATTCCTTTTACATGGGAGATGAACAACAAACTGACTTGATTATGACGAAAATGATAGGAGTGTAATCTTATGTATATTCCTTCACATTTTTACATTGAGGATGAAGAGACACTCTATGAAATGATCGATGAGTATGGCTTTGCTACTTTATTATCGCAGCACGAGGGTGAACCTACTGCAAGCCATATACCGTTAATGATGGATAAAGAGAGGGAGCATCTGTATGGGCATTTTGCACGAGCGAATCCTCAATGGAAAGATATAAATAAACAAAGAGTACTTGCCATTTTTCATGGCCCACACTGCTATATTTCACCGTCTTGGTACGAGACAAATAGGGCAGTCCCTACATGGAATTATATTACTACTCATGTTTATGGGCACGTCGAACTTATCGAGGGAAAAGAATTAAAGGACTCATTAAATGAACTTGTACTGAAATATGAGAATTCCGATAGCTCATATCAATTAGATGAAGTCGATTCTAAATATATTGCAGGCCAAACTACAGGAGTTGTAGGCTTTAAGATAAAAGTGGAGAAAATTGAAGGGAAGGCGAAATTAAGTCAAAACCACCCGAGAGAGCGGCAAAAGTTGGTGATTCAGGAGCTTGAAAAATCTGATCATGAAAACGAACAAAAGATTGCTTCTTACATGAAAAAGAACTTAGATGCTGATGTCTAACCCTGTTTAATACAGACGTATGTGTAATATATTACTCGGGGGCAGAACAGTGTTCAAATGTTCTTGCCTCCAAAAAATAGTAGCCCTCGATTTCCGAGAGCCAAGATATAAGCGTTGCACAGGATGATTTTTGCACGTAGACAATTACATTTCTCTAGTAGGCTTACTTCCTTTTCTCTCCCTGATGAATGTTGTAAGCGTAAGTCCAATTAAAGATAACACAGCCATCACAATCAAGGCATAGGTTGTTCCCCAGTATGTACCTACTTCATATGAGGTCTCCCTGATTGATGTGGTGATACTTATAATCGTGGATAGAACGATAATACCAAACGTCATTCCAAATTGTCGTGCTGTGTTTACAATTGCAGAGCCATGAGAAATATCCTGATCGTCTAAAGCGTTCATACTTACCGTAACGAGAGGCATGAGGGTTAATCCAAAACCGATCATAAATAGACAAAAATGGGCCATAATCCAGTATGGCGAATGTTCCATGCTTACCGTGTTCAATAAGACTAATGAAGTGGCAGTGAATGTAAATCCGACACTGGCAATTCTCTTACCTCCGTAACGATCATATAGGTTTCCGGAAAGAAGGATTGTGCCGGGAACGAGAATGAATCCGGATAAAAACGCACTAGTTTTTAGAACGTCTTGTGCGAACATTGGTAAGATCGTTTCCGCAGATAAAAGAAGCATCATATTAATGAAGATAAGAATGATTGCCAAACGAAACGTGGCATTACGAAACAATCGTATATTTAGCACTGGCAAGGGTAAGAAAAATTGACGGCGAATAAAGGCGAAAAGGGACAGAACGCCAATCAAGATTGGTACGATAACAAGTGTGTCTAAAAATCCTGTTACACTAATATTGCTTAAACCGAAAATGAAAAAGGAAAAGCCAATGGCAGATAGGGTGATTGAGAAAGGATCTAATTTTGCCTGTTGCTTCTCCAACACATTCCTCATCATAAATATAGCTAAAACTAAAGTGACAATCACGATGGGGAGTAGCACCCAATGAAGCGAGCGCCAATTGAAAATGTCAATAATCATGCCGGAGATCGATGGTGCACTAGCAGGCGCCACGTTAACGACAGCCCCCAATAGCCCCATCGCAAACCCTCTTCGTTCATATGGAAACACAGTCAATAAGATTGTCTGTACTAAGGGTAAGATGATGCCGGCACCAATAGCCTGAACAACTCTTGATAAAATTAATATACCGAAGCTTGGAGCCAATCCCCCGATGACCGTACCAACGAGTAAGCATGAGAGCGAAAAAACAACAAGGTTTTTTGATGAAAAAGCATTTGATAAATACCCTGTCATTGGGATAAAGACAATGGTTGTGAGTAAGAAAGCCGTTGTTAACCATTGTACTTGAGTGGCATTGACATCAAACTCGTTCATAATCGTTGGGTAGGCTGTGATTAGTAAGAATTGACTAAACGCAAATAAAAAAGCTGCTGATAAGACGACAACAACAACACCCTTAGATTCTAATTTTCCTCCCACCACTCATTAACTGAACCTCCTTTTATTGAATCCCATTGGCCTGTACTGCAACCATAAAACGCTCCCTTTGGGGGTAATCAAGGGGAACGTTTTACGCGATTATTGCAACGTATGATACTTGCTTCGGTAGTATACGAGCGGTTCTTCATTCTCTTCGTCTTTCGTTTGGATATCTTTGACCTCTCCGATAAAGATCGTATGATCCCCTGCTTTTACTTCTTGAACGACGTCACAGGCGAGGTGGACAAGTGCGTCGGGAACGATGGGCAAGGAATGGAAAGTGGTGAAAGCAAATTGTTCTTTTCCCGGTAATTGTTTTGCAAATGTTTTTGATAGCTCCGCTTGAGCTGTATCTAAAATGCTTACTGCATATTTTTTTGCGTTTAAAATCTTTTCGTACATATCCGTTTTATGGTCAACGGATACGGCTACCAGTTTCGGGTTCATGGAGACGGACATAAACGCATTGGCCGTCATTCCGTGTGGCTTGCCATCATGCTCCGTTGTAAGAATGGTAACGCCCGTGGAAAACTTCCCCATTGCCTGCCGAAATTGTAAATCATCCATGAATGTCGTCACTCCTCCGTTCTAGCTGCAATTTGTAAAAAAAAGTACCTTGCGTAAGAATCAGCAAGATTCCGAATCGATTTTTGTTAAGACGTGGCGTCTACTTCCTGCAACCAAGGGAGTTCTTCTTTCAGTGCGGGAAGTAAATTTGCACAAGAATGATAGCTCAGGCCTTTCTCCGAGGCCTTGTATTCAGATTCCCACAAGGCAAGAAAATGGATAAAGACATAACGGCTACAACCAAGGGTTTTGTTAATGAATGTTTCTTGGTCTTCCGTTGGGTAAAGTTGATATTGATAACCTTTAAATTTCAAATTTATATCTGAATTAGCCATTCGGATTTTGCACTTCCTTGGTGTCATATTCTTAATACTATGATACCACTTCGAAGGTGTGAAATTAAGTTCAAGACCGATCAGTATTTATCTCATGGCTGAAGTTACGAGTGTTCTACTGATCTTCTCATAAAATATGAATTGTACATCTTAGCAGTGTATGATAAAAATCAAATCATCCAATAACCATCATAACAGCCGTTTTTTAAGATTGCTAGCAAAGGGCTTCGGGCTCTTAAAAAACAAAAAAGTGCTCGAGCAATGGGGATATACGCCCAAGGGCTCGAGCAACAAAATTAGTCTTTGATAACGCTGTGCCATCATGCACCTGGCTTTTTTCTTGCAAAAAAAAGTTCGGTCAATTACACTGATTATATAGGAGGAACATATGTGCGAAAAACATTAGCCTTTTTTCGGTGTTTCGTCAGGGGTAGGTTTCCATTGTTGTTTTAAACGGCGGTATTTTTCCAGTTCTTCTTCCAAATATGCTCTTTCGTCAACACTTATGTTACGGTCTTCATAAAACGCTTCTAATGATTGCCCGGGGGCGCTTTGGTAGTATGGGTATCGCGTCTTTTCCGTACGCCCGAGCAAGTAATCGACGGACACGTCAAGCAAATCGGCAAGTGCATTAACGGTATCGAGAGACGGCTGTTTCGTCCCCCTTTCATAAGCTGTATAAGTCGATCGTGCCACTCCGATCTGTTCAGCGACGTATTGTTGCGTCCAATTATCCTCTATTTCTTTTTTTGACTCGCGCGTGTATTTAAGACGCTCGGAAAAATCGTCCATGCATCATTCCCCATTTATCAACGTGGTGATTACATCCCCTCTATTATAAAGGTTTGCATTTACTTAAAAGGAAAATGTTCCTAAAAGGATCACCAAAAGAAAAAATGTTCCTTTAAGAAACATTTATGTTGTGAGAAAATTGTTGTAGGATGGGGAAGGACGTTTTGGAGAACTTTGCGAACAAATTGAAGGAAGTGATCGATAACCATGCATTGGGAAGAAATAGAACAAAGACGAAAACAGGCGAATGAGGACTTTTCAGCCGGGGAAATACCTTTAATTCCGTCTGCACATGATCCGTTAAGCGCACAGGCGGTGGAAGATAAAGGATTTCGAATGGCATTTCTCTCCTCCGACGATGTATCAAAATTGTATGGCTATGCCTCTTCCTATACATTAAGCGCGACGGAGATGATTGCCAGCGTGCGGAGCATTACGCAAGTAAGCGCTTTGGCATTGCTCGTGCAATTGCCTCTAGACGCCCGCTCCTGCCAACAGATTATTAAGCAGGTGTATGAACTGCGTCAGTTAGGCATACGGATGATTCAAATCGATGATGAAATAAACTCTTCAACCCAGGAATTGACCCAAATCATCGTTCAGATGAAGCATTATTTTCCTGAAGTGAAAATTGTCATGGCTATTCGGGCAAATGCATCGATCACTGGCATCGAAGCGGCGGTAACCAAGGCAAACAAATTGTTGCACGCGGGCGCAGATTTTATTTTGTATCAGGGATTGTACACAGAAGGGGAATATTTATACACGTCTCAATATACGAATGGGCCATTGCTTGCCTTGTTAAACAAAGACAATAACCAAGACCTGTCTTACTCGGCACTGAAAAACATGGGCTATCACGCTACGGTTTTACAAGAAGGACATATCCATCGAATGAAGAAGATCTATGCCGAAGCCTATAAAGATACGTGAAAAATAAATCCGGAGATAGAAGGATCTGAAGAAGGAGGGGATCATGCGAAGCTTAACCGTTGCCGCTGTTCAGATGGACTGCATTCCCGGAGACAAAACACACAACCTTGCAATTGCCGATTGCAAGGCGGTCACGGATCATATCTCCGCAAGGCGAGTTGCTGAAAGAAGCCATTTCTGACCAAGATGAGGTAATTGACGCAACCATTGATTTCACTGCGGTAGCAAAACAAAAGCATGATTTGCCGTATTTAGGGATTGCTGAACAAGTTGCAGATAACAGCTGAAGCCGGGATGCCGCTTCCATGGCTTCGCTTTCCACAGACGAACGGTCAAGCCTCCTCGCGCAAAACCGGCGCTGTGCGGGGTCTTGACGCGGCCGTTTTGATGTCTACGCCATTGCAGCGTTATCCCTCCGTACGTTGCCAGAAGTGCAAGGGTTTTTCTGCTTATAGGCTTGCATCCATCTTTGACAAAATCAACAGAAAATGCTTATGGGCTAGTGGTCTATATCAGAACTTCTTTCCAAAACTTTTATTCACATATCTCCCGATTCTTTGAAGACTGATCGGGGATAAAAACAGCATTTTGAGTTCTCAGTTGCCGTGGTAGATCATCGTTTGGCTGGTTTTTTTGTGCAGTAAAGCTATCATGAAACGTTGCACTAGTCTTTTTCCGTTATTAAGCAATCCCTGTGTAAAAGATCAAAGCCAATAAAAAGCAGGATCGGCGAGAACCCTGCTTTTTATTCATTTTCGTCCACGATCTCATAACCATCGTTTGTATAGATGTCGTAATAGGCCATGACTTCTTCTACGTACATGTCCGAGCGATTATACATATATAGGGCACTTTCCAAGTCGCCTTCATCCGCGCCGTTGGCAGCTAAAAAATTAGCGGTGGAAAAAATGGCATCTCTTTCATCCCATGGATCGGCGGTGCCACTCCCTGTTGCATCCACTCCATATCCACCATTCATCTCAATCGTGTCAGGATTTTTGAGCTCTGTATTGGGAATTTCCCCGGCTCCCGCATCATCACAAGAGTGATGGCTCCATCCGTGCCAAGTACAAGGCATGAATTGCATGTGTCCTTCTGCTCCGACGGGGGAAACCATAGGGTCCATTGTTGAAAATTTCGTCTCGATACGGTGAATAGCCGGTAACACCTCCCAAGGAATTTCGTATGCTTCGGCGGCAGCCTGGTAAATAGGATAATATTGTTCAGGTATTTCATCGTTGCCGTAACCGGAAATGCCTCCATCTAAAAATCGATCGATTTGTTGTTCGTTGAATGTCTGAGCAATCATAAAAATACCGATCGCGAGAAACAAGAGGGCGCAAATCGATCCGATGCCAACAAAACGTTTGCGGGTTGTGCTTTTATTTTTATATTTCTTTTTCGGTGTTCCCATCCGGTATGCTCCTCTATTTAAATTATGGCTCGTCCACTTCTGTTTTTTTATCGGTTTTAGGCGAGATCCCCCACTTCCTATGAAGTGGGGGGGATGAATCGCCCTCGGGCTATTGCCCAAATGATAGGAGAAAAAATAGACAAAACATAAAGGATAACGTATAATAAATGCAAACAAGTGTTTTCGTTAAAGGTGAACAACAATGATCGTCAATAAAGCTTATAAGTTTCGTATCTATCCAACGAAAGAGCAAGAAATTTTAATCGCCAAAACGATTGGTTGCAGTCGTTTCATATTTAATCATTTTTTGGGTAAATGGAAAAGCGAATACCAAAACTGGAAGAGGCTTAACCTACATTATTTACTCTTCCCAATCAACGCAACTAAAGAAAGAATTGGTTTGGTTAAAAGAAGTGGATAGCATTGCTATTCAATCGTCCCTTAAAAACCTTGCGGACGCGTATGCGAGGTTTTTCAAAAAACAAAACGAAGCATACAAACGGCAACATTGCGATATTTGATAACAAAATCAAGTTACCGAAACTTGGCATGGTTAAGTTCGCCAAAAGTCGTGAGGTCAAAGGACGTATACTCAGCGTGACAATGAAACGCAAACCAAGTGGCAAATATTTTGTTTCTGTTCCCGTTGAGACAGAAGTGAAAAATTACTGAAAACAGGTGAATCTGTAGGAATTGACGTTGGGATTAAAGACTTCGCCATTCTTTCGGATGGCACCTTTCACAAAAACCCTAAGCTTTTCCGTACATTAGAAAAGAAGTTAGCTTATGCACAACGCATCCTTGCAAGGCGACAAAAAGGTTCGTCTAACTGGCATAATTAGCGTATTAAAGTTGCACGGCTTCATGAGAAAATTGAAAACGCACGTCATGATTACTTGCATAAAATCTCTACTGACATTGTCAAAAACCACGACATTATTGGTATTGAGGATTTGCAAGTAACGAATATGTTAAAGAATCACAACTTAGCAAAAGCGATTAGCGGGGTCAGTTGGTCGCATTTTCGTTCCATGCTTGAATACAAAGCGAAATGGTACGGGAAGCGAGTCGTAACGGTAATCAAAAACTTCCCTTCCAGCCAACGTTGCTCAAGTTGTGGGTATCAAAACAAAGACGTTAAACATTTCACGTTACGTGAATGGGGTTGTCCGAAATGCCAAGCCCGCCACGATAGAGATATAAACGCAAGTATAAATTGCGCAATGAAATCTTGCGCTTAACCATAGGTACTGCGGGGATAGCCTAATCAAAACCATCGGTTACGAAGGTGTTTTTAGCAATCTCCACCTTCAAATTTTGATAGAAATTAAGATGGAGTAGTTCAATGTCATACCAGACTTCAGAAGATGTTATTATTTTCATCGAAGTCGTTTTCATTCATTTATGATTAGTTTAACATGAGCACTGATTTTGCAAATAGGTATCATCAATGTTTCATGAATTGGTCACCGTCATCTTCCGTGAGGTGCTCCCACTTTATAGATTTTATCACATTGTTGTAAATGAATGAACGGAGAAAAAATGACGAAAAACGTATTTATGGCGAAATTTCACCCCTTTGAATCTAGAGGGTTTCTGATGATAAAAGTAATATAAGTTTATAATGGGGGGCACAAAGATGGCGACGTATCAAGTCATTGATTTGGAAAGTTTTCCAAGAAGAAGCTATTATGAGTATTTTATGGCGACAGACACAACGTTTGAAGTGACAGTGAAAATTGATGTTACTCGGGCAGTTGAAAAATGCAAAGACGAATCGATTAGTTTTTATGCTTACTCCATATATAATTTGACTAAATCGGTTAATAAGATTCCGAATATGAGGTATGCCCACCTGGATGGGCAGTTAGTAGAATGGCAAGCATTAGTGCCAACGTTTACGAACTTTAATCAAGAAACAGCGTTATTTTATACCTTATGGTTGGGAGAATTAATAGATTATCAATCCGTTGACCGTGAGTACAAAAAGCTTGTAAAAGACTATGCAAACACAACAGATATCGCGCCAATGGGAGATGTTCCACCCAACGTTGTGAATATTTCATCCATTCCTTGGGTGCATTTTGAACATTTTTCATCTCATCCGGCAGCTATCAAAAATAATTTGATACCAATGATTACCATTGGAAAGTACGAAAACGTTGGTTCACAGTTGCTAATGCCGGTGAATATTAAAGTTCATCACGCAACCGTGGATGCCTATCATGTGTCGTCTTTTTTTGAAATACTGCAATGTGAAATGGATCGTTAAGGAAAAAAGCTGTATCTGTCTGCTGAGTTATATTAGCGGAATGGGGAACAGTGTACAATTTTATTAATCAATTTGCGATACCTGCTCATTCGTAAAACACGCCTTGAAACATATAAAGTAACCCGATTGCATTAGAAGTAATTGCTTTATCGTGGCATAAGTGAGTGTTAATATATTCGATGGGGAAACAGAAGGAGGACTGCTAAGCATGAATAACCTGGACAAAGCGCTAAAAGAAAAAATCGGTTTGGGGACAGGCCCTTTAGGGAGTATGTTCCGTGATGTTTCAGAGGAAGAAGCTCAGGCAACCATTGATACTGCATGGGATCAAGGGATACGCTATTTTGATACAGCTCCTTTATATGGATCCGGCTTATCGGAAATACGGGTAGGAGAAGCGTTATCCAAATACAATCGCGATGATTATGTAATTAGCACAAAAGTAGGGCGTTATATTTTAGACGAAAAGGAGGAGAAATCAGGATTATTCGAAAACGCACGTAAAAATAAAGTGATTACCGATTACACAGAGGACGCAACACTCCGCTCGATTGAGCAAAGCCTGGAACGCTTGAAAACAGATCGGTTGGATATTGTATATGTACATGATATTTCGCCTGATTTCCATGGAGATGAATGGGTATCAAAATTTGATGAGGCAAGAAAAGGGGCATTTCGTGTACTTACACGCCTCCGTGATGAGGGAGTTATTAAATCCTGGGGTGTCGGAGTCAATACAACAGAACCTGTTGAATTGGCCATGGAGTTAGAAGATGCAAGCCCTGATCTGTGTCTGTCAGCCACCCAGTATACGCTCCTGCAACATGAACGTGCACTGGAGCGCATGATGCCTGCCGCGCAAGAAAAAGGGGTTGGTTTTGTTATCGGTGGAGCCTATAGTTCCGGCGTCTTGCTTGGAGGGGATTATTTTAACTATGAAAAAGCTTCTCCGGAAATCAAAGCAAAAGTAGAACGACTGGAGGAAATTGCAAAACGTTATGATGTTAGCTTAAAGGCGGCTGCTCTGCAATTTTCCACAGCCCACCCTGCAACCAAAGCAGTTATTACTGGTTCTTCCCGTCCGGATCGGATCAAAGAAGACTTGGCAGCGATAAAAACGGAAATTCCAGATGCCTTTTGGCAAGAGCTATTAGAAAAAGGGTTCATCTCTTCTAAGGCCCCATTGCCAAAGAAACTAAAATAATTACATTAAAATGACTATATAGGATAAGAAAAGCTGTTTGTGTATTTCACGTTCAAACAGCTTTTTTATCTTATGTAGGTAAGAAAGTATAAATCAACTTTCTTACCTACATAAGTGCAACTAAGGCTTTTCGCCATAAAAGCTTGGCGAAAAGCCAAGTTTTCTAAAAAGATAAGAAAGTATAAATTTTGGCTCCCTCTATGCCGGGGAATGTGTTAGGGTGTAGATATGGAATCTAATATTCTTCGACGTATATTCTTTGACCACCATCATCATTGGGAACAATTTGTCGAAAAACATGGGGATCGCATCCGCCCTGTTGTCCATAAAGAAGTGGAAAAATTCCGCGATTGTGGGAATCCCGAGAACGGATTCAAACTCTTTGTATGCGAAGGCTGCCACGAGACCCGAAAAGTCCCCTATCGCTGTAAAGGGCGATTTTGTACGACCTGTTCGATTGGAGAAAGCGAGGAATGGAGTCGTCTGCTCATGGAAGACGTGTTCCAGGTCAACCATCGGCATGTGATTCTGACGATCGATGAGGGGCTGCGAGACGTGTTTCTGCTCCACCGGGAATTATTGAAAACGTTGATGGATGAAGGCGCACGGCTGATCAAAGAATACTTCGAGAAGAAAGGCAAAGTGACCCCGGGGATCATTGTGGGGTTACATACCTTTGGCTCCCAAGTCAATTTCAACCCCCACATTCACATGCTGGTGACAATGGGCGGGATGACAAAGAAAGGGGCATGGAAAACGTATGATTTTCTCCCCTTCCAGATGCTTCGCAAACAATGGCAAACCGTTGTCTTGAAGCTGATTCGCAAGCATTTATCCGGGAAGGACAAGAAACGCGTGCAAGCGCGTCTCCAACAAGCGTTCTCCAAAAACGGAGAAGGCTTCTATATCTATGCCCCTAAACAACGGGGAAAGGTGCAAGACCAACTCCGATATATTGGCCGTTATATGCGTCGACCGGCGATTGGCATCAATCGGATCGAGGCCTATGACGGGCAAATGGTGACGTTTAAGTACCATGATAAAGTCGATGGGAAAGAGAAATATGTGAGCGTGAGTGCCGAGGAGTTCATCCGTCGGCTCATTCGCCATATCCCGGATGAACAGTTTAAAACGATCCGTCATTATGGGCTGTACTCGAGAAGAACGAAGAACGTGAGTAAAAAGTTACTGGCGGCGTGGCAAAAAACGAAGAAGACGTGGATCACCCAGGTGAAGCGAACCCTGCGCCGCCAAACTTGGAGAGAACGGGTCATAGCCAGCGGACATAAGGATCCTTTGCGATGTCCCAAATGTGATAACTACTTTGAGTATAAGGGAGAAGTCTGTCTTGAGAACGGGCGATTAGTGGTTAAAGTCGCCTTGGGTGAAACGGCCAGAAGCTATTTGGAAAGGGAGATCGGTCATGTCCCCCGTATCGAAACACCGAAAAAAGAAACAAAAAAAGAAGAAGAAACCACCGACGAATCAGCATCCCAAGACCGTCAACTTTGTTTGTTTACAGTGTCATGAACACGAAGCGATCCCTTACACGGTCGTTCGTGATTTTGATCACATGGACCCTGGCGACCCCAGTGTCCCACCCATGTTTGCCTGCCAACAATGTGAAGGGGAGATGTATCCGGAGTATTATAAAGGCGTTCATGGTTATGAGTACCGGCTATCGGACAAGCAGTGATCATGACAAGGACCTAGCTTGGGCGGTTTTCCCAAGCTAGGTTTTTCTTATCTGTTGTATTGAGTGTTATGAGGAAAGCGAGAGCAAAGAGGAACGTACGACACTACCTTTGGTATTACATTAAACGATATATGGATCGAGGATGAAGTGGAAGGCGAAGCTGCTACGGATGACGTGTTTGTGATAACTGGGATAACAATCAAAACCATATATGAAAAATTATAGGATACTATGGAGTTTCCTGCTGTTGCCGAAATAACAAATGATGGTGATCCTTACATTGATTTTTATTGGGATTACGGTTTTGAAGAAGAAGAAATTTCGCCTGTAAATTCACTTACAGGCGAAATTTTATTTGATATAACTGAAACGGATAGATGCGAACTAGTATATGGTAGAATTAGGCAACGAGGTCCGCTGGGAATTTGACGCGGATGAACTTGACGAGTAAACGAAACCAATACTGCACAGGAGTAAAAGTATATAGAAGCGCTTTAATAGAATAAAATAAAAAGAGAAGCCACTCCTTTTCAGAGCGGCTTCTCTTTTATTCCTGTGTCGGCCGTTCACAAACAGCGTTGATTAATAGGTCGAGCTTTTTTTCCATTCGATGCAGCAAGTAGAAAGCAACGACAGCTGCAAATCCATGGTTAAAAAGCAGTGACATCCATTCTTCCATGATTGTGAACCCCCTTTTTTCAGCTACCGGTCTCCTTAAGCCTCGTACATCTGCTCGACTGAACGCGAGACTAACCTTGCGTCGACTTTTTCAACGAGGAGACCGCCGGAGGTGAAAAATACGCTGTGATCAAGAATTTGATCCATCACATCCTCCAGTTGGGAAGATTCAAGCTCTTCCGCAGGGTTGCTTACTGATATTGTCGCCATCTGTCCTTCCTCATTACGAAATCGCATTTGCAATTCTACGGTCATGCTCTACACTCCTTTCGCTTTCATTAATTGTCTTCCACTGGCAACAGACTGTAATCGTTTCTACGTGTGGCTCCGCTTAAATCAGCGGCGGACAATGAAGCGAGCGCGGAGGCAATCACCTGAATATCTTCGTCGCTTGCGTCAACATTGATGTTGTTAAAGCGTCGGCTGTAAATGACAGGCTCTCCGAATTCATCCACTCCATCCTCAAAAACCAGCTGCAAACTCGATGTTTCCGGGTTCATGTGCTCACCTCCCTTCACTCTCTATATCGAAGTGGCAATTTAAAAAGGGGGGATTATGATTAATGATTTCCAACTTCGGGCATATAGGTGTAAAATGGTACTGGAAGAGGCGTTTTCATAGGCGCCTAAATTAGCTGGATGGAGGTTTTGAGTCGATGAAAGCGACACAAATACCTGCGAATGAACGAATTCATACACTTGATATTATTCGGGGAATTGCGGTTTTCGGCATTTTGATCGCGAATATGTACGCGTTTAAAAGCTTGGCTTTTACCGATTTGCGCCCGTACATTGAGGGCGGGACGGTACCCCAGGGGGTGCTTAGCCCATTTGCCGACGTCTTTAATACAATCTTTATTGAGGGTAAATTTTACCCGATGTTTTCCTTGCTATTTGGGCTTGGTTTTTATATTTTTTATACCCGTTTGATCGAGAAGGGTTACAACGCTGATCGAATGTTTGTCAGGCGGCTTATTTTTTTGTTGATCATTGGGTTGGTTCATCTGGTGTTTATATGGTCGGGAGATATCTTACATACCTACGCGCTTGCCGGTTTTTTGCTGTTCCTTTTTATCCATCGCCGACCAAAAACAATCATGATTTGGATTGTTGCATTGCTAGGGGCGACTTCTATTTTTATGTTGTTTTTGACAAGTTTAACCGGAGTAGGTTTGCAATTCAAAATGGAGAGTGGGATGGGGTCCTTTGCTGCATTCGAAAACAGTGTAGATTCGGGTGAGGCTGTGATGGCTAACGGAACGTACGGCGACATTTTGCAGTACCGATTTCTAAACGAAGTCTTCCCCGTTCTCATGCAAGCGATATTTATCGTGATCGCTGTGTTGCCCCTCTTTCTCATCGGACTTTATATGGGGAAAAAAGGGATGTTTCATGATGTTGAAAACAATATTAAAAAATGGAAAAAGCTTTGTGTGCACAGTTTTTGGAGCGGGGCTTTATTAACGGCTATCATGGCGGCATTGCATTATGATTTACTTCCGCTTCCCTCTTATTTTACATTCGGAATGTCCGAAGGAGTGAATTATGCGGCCGGTCCGCTACTCATGCTTTTCTACGTTTCCGCCCTCGTGCTTGTATTACGCTCCAAGGGCTGGAAAAAGCTGTTGATGCCGTTTGCGGCGGTAGGAAGAATGGCATTGACTAACTATTTATTGCAAAGCCTCATCGCCATCTTTATTTTTTATGGATTTGGGTTAGGGATGTTCGGGCAAATATCGAGCGGCGTTGGATTGGTCATTGCTGTTATCATTTTTACGGCACAGCTTATTGTCAGCAATCTTTATTTGCAGACGTTCAAACAAGGACCAATGGAAGCGCTGTGGCGAAAATGGACGTATAAATACTAGAAGTGGGAAGTGAGAGGTGGGAAGTTGGAAAACGGGGCTTTAGCGAGATGCTAAGGCCCCGTTTGCGTTAACTTGTTTTTTTGCGCTTGCGGATCGGATCAAAGCTTAGGTGAAATTCAGGTGAACTATGATGGCCATGGAATTTGCGCCGTGCTGCCTTTAATTCTGCCTCGAGTGCGGCAAATATTTTATCCAAATGCTCATCTGTATACTCATAATTATTCTTATTGGATAAATTCCCGATCAGTCGGATTTTTTTTACGGTTTCCTCCGTACGTCGTTTTGCAATTCTTTCAAATTTGGTTAGCTTGTCTTCCATGAAAATAACTCCTTTCAACTCTTTTCATTCATTCTATAAAACACATCCGTAGAAAAAAATTAAAATTTGTAATAAATAATAGGAAATTTTAGTGCTATTTTGTCGAATAGTGAGTGGACCGCGGATCATAAAGCGTAAGAACACTGGCAATTGCCTAATTTTTCATAGCGAATATTGCGACGGATTTTTTGATAGAGTTGAAAAAAGGTACATGTTTTCCTTTTCCTTATAACATACTAGCGATGAGCACATACAAGGAGGCGACTTAAAAAATGCAAAACCAACAAGGGCAAATGAACATGGATAACCAACAATCCGGTCACATGCAACCGATGCAAAATCATGGCGGGCATGAAATGTTTGACGCGCATGAGGCATTGACAACGGCGATTAACGTGCTTGATCAATACATGATTTTTCGTCCCTTTGTGAAAGAGCAGGAACTTCTCGGCATTCTCGATCATCAATATGATTACATCACGACGCAATACAATCGGATGGTGGAAGCATTCAGCACCGGGCAAAAGCCGTCGAAGACGATTGAACCTTATGAAATTCCGGCGATGGCTGAAATCACGTATGGAATGCAGGCGTCAGCGCCTAAAAAACCAACCAACAATCTGGGAGAAATAAATGAGCAGAACATTTCTACCCATATGCTTGGATTGGTAAAGGCTACGTCATCTATGTTTGCGCTTGTCGCACCGGAGATTACCAATTCCGTCCTTCGCAGGGTGATCGCTGATTCCATTCACGATTTTGTTGAGATGGCTTACGAGCTTTTTCTCTATCAAAACAAACGGGGGTTTTATCAAGTGCCCCAATTACAGCAAATGGATATGGACAAAATGATGCACGCGTATGAACCTTCACAAGCGAATATTAAGCAAAGCAGATCAGGGCAAATGCATTAATAAAGAGAAGACGGTTGCTAGATAGTGATCGTCTTCTTTTTATTATTACGGCTATTTAAGGTTCTCAGGTCAAAACGATTGATTAATAATTGGCGAGCGTAACGCTGTAATTGAACTTATCCGCTCGATAAATCGTTCTGGAATATTCGATAGGCATATCATTAATTCCGGAGCTTAGGCGACTGATTTGCACCAAAGATTCTCCGCCTCTTACGCCTAAAATATCAGCTTCTTTAGTCGATGCGTTAACAGCTGTAACCCAATCTGTTGCATGCTTTAAACTTACATTGTTTTCCTCAATAATAGCGTAAGGCTCTTTTGTGTCACTTTGATTGGTCATAAATAATCGGCCTATAGATTCCGTAGTATAAAATTGTAAAATGGCAATCGGGGTGCCATCTGCAAAACGCACTCGTTCATATAAAAATATTTTTTCATTTTCAGGCTTATTTAGCTGCTTTTTAGCATGATACATCTCTAAGGAAAAATCCATCCGTAATATTTTTGATGTGAATTTATCACCTTGCTCTTCAAAACGTATGGTTGAAGATTGAATACGGTTTATAGGTGTATACGTGTTTACTTTCGTTCCTTTTCCTTGCTGACTATCCAAAATACCTTCCTGCACTAATGATGAAATAGCTTGTCTCAACGTGGTTCGACTTACATTAAATTCATCCAGCAGTTTGATTTCTGAAGGAATGTATTCACCAGGCTTCCAGATACGATTTTGAATGTTTTGAAGGATAAGTTCTTTAATTTGTTGATATAACGGAATGCGGTTGGTATTGTCCATTGTCTGTTTTTCCATGTGATCTACTCCTTAGTATACTTAAATCTATGATACCAAATCTGTAAATGTAAAACACGAAAGAAAATACATCGCATACTCATCATTATGATTCATAACTTGTAATGATGAGTTGATTGATGTATACTTATTAATGATTCAGAAAATCTTATAACTACTATAAGATGAATATTTTTACAGTTATGGAGGCAAAGTATGGATAAACTAACCAGTATTCGTCATGATAAAACACAGATTGACCTTGTTCGTATGCGTCAATATCGCCTGGGCAGGGTGAGGGAACAACTTAAGTCGCTTGGATATGGCGGTATTGTCATTTTTGACCCTGTCAATTTGCGGTATGCGACTGGAAGTCGGAACATGCAAATTTTCATGTTAAGAAATCCTGCACGCTATGTTTTTATTCCAACAGAAGGACCTGTTATCTTATATGATTTTCCGAATTGTGAGCATCTCTCAGAAGGAATTGAAACTATTGATGAGGTTCGCCCGGCTAAGACAATGTCATATGTGTCAGCTGGGTATCATCTGCAGGAAACCGCAAAAGAATGGGCTCAGGAAATTGCGGATTTAATGCAACAATATGCTGGAAAAGATGAAAAACTTGCAGTGGATCGACTGGATCCTGCTGGAGCAATTGCGCTTGCAAATGAAGGTGTTCAGGTCGTGGATGGGCAAGAACCCATTGAACATGCTCGCAGTATCAAGAGTCAGGAAGAGATTGAAGCGATGAAGATTTCCGTTCGCACCACAGAGGCTGGTATGGTCCGGATGAAAGAAGCTTTAGTTCCGGGAATAACGGAGAATGAATTATGGTCACATCTGCATCAAACCAATATTGCCAATGGCGGGGATTATATTGAAACACGCTTATTAAGTTCGGGTCATAGAACGAATCCGTGGTTTCAAGAATGTAGTAATAAGGTGATTGAAGACGGGGAAATCGTGGCCTTCGATACAGATTTGAATGGCCCTTTTGGTTATTATACGGATATTAGTCGTGCATTCTATTGTGGTGAAGGTGAACCGACAGATGAACAAAAACGGCTTTATCAGGCAGCTTTTGAACAAATTCAATACAACAAAGAATTGCTTAAGCCCGGGATGACCTTTAAGGAGTATGCAGATAAAAGTTGGGAAATTCCTGATGAATTTTTTGCTAACCGTTATTTTACTGTTGCACATGGCACAGGGCTCAGTGGAGAATATCCATACATTGTATATCCTCAGGATTTTGAAGAAAAGGGATATGACGGGGTTATTCAAGAAAATATGGTGATATCGGTAGAAAGCTATATTGGCGCCGAAGGCGGAAAAGAAGGGGTGAAACTCGAAGAACAATTATTGGTCACGGAAAATGGAACAGAAAATTTTTCGAACTTTCCATTTGAAGAAAAGTTATTATCCTGAATGGAACAACGCATAAGTTGAAAGAACCGCTACGTTCAATGCGTTGGACATGCAAATGTACATAATAGGGAAAATTTGGAGGGGTTATTTAGATGAATAAAACATTCAGTATTGGCTTAGTTGGTTTGCTTACAATGACTGCCTGTGGAAATGGCAACGGTGAAGAAGGAAACGATGAAATTGGGGATTCTATTCAGATTGGTTATACCAATTATGCCGAGAATACAGTTGTATCCGCTATGTGGGCGCAATTATTAGAAGAGCAAGGATACGATGTGACACGATCAAGTTTGGAAAAAGCGGCTTTGTATGAAGGCGTTGAGACTGGTGATGTCGATATTGGCTTTTCTGCTTGGCTGCCTTTTACTGATGACCATTTCGTCTCAGATGATGCGCATGATGTTCAAGAAGAGGGTGCTTTTTATGAAGGCACTGAACTAGGGATAGCCGTCCCTAGCTACATGGAAGATGTAGAGACAATTGCCGACCTCAATGATTATGTAGATGAATTAGACGGAACGATTATAGGTATAGACCCCGGAGCGGCCATATCATCGACCACTGAAGAGGAAATTATTCCCTATTATGATCTTGAATTCACGTTACAAACGTCTTCTGAGCAAGGGATGCTCAGTGCTTTTGACTCTGCGTACGCGGAAGAAGAACCTATTGCTGTGACCCTTTGGAGCCCACACTGGACGTTTGGCAACTATGACATTAAATACTTGGGGGATCCTGATAACGTATACGGAGATGACGATGATATCTATTATATTGCACGTCATGGTTTAGCTGAAGAAGAATCTCAAATCATAGAGTGGCTTAACAATTTGCATTTCACAGACGATCAATTATCTGAACTGCTTACTCTGCAAAACGAGTTAGAAGATGACGATGAAGCAGCACAGCAGTGGATGGAAAACAACCAAGAAGTTGTTGACGAATGGCTTGAGTAACTATCTTAGAGGAATCCTTTCATCGTGCGAACACAGTAAAGAACATTTTTGTTCTGCAAACTAAATAAAGAACTATAATAGAAAATCCCACCGATAATTTGTCTTATCGGTGGGATTTTTGTCTCAGGTGTTTTCAGAGGAGGAAAGCTGAATCATTAATATCTATCCGGTGATAGGAACATCAGATGAACAGCTTCCATACCCTGGACAGGTATTCAAATCATCTGCAATTGTTTGGATATGTCTTGAAGATTCGCTTTTGTGGAAATATCTTCAGCCAATAATGGGAGAAAAATTTTCTTCTGTTTTTTAAATTGCTCGTGAATCATTTGAATATAGTGCTGTTCTTGTTGTTTTCGTTTTTGGAAAAAGACAGAAGCATCGGCTTCGTCGGGTAGGCATTTATTGATGATTAATGTATTCACGTTCATTTTCGCTTGAGCAAGCTGATCAACCGCCCGCGACGTCTCTTCAATCGGGAGCCGTTCAGGTGTAAGCACATACACGAAGCCTGTTTTTCTTTTGTCTAAAAACCATTTCCTCGCTTCCGCAAATTTTTGCTTTCGCTTCATTAACGTTTGATAAATAGGGTCTTCGACAGGCTCCCCATCATTTAATAGTTGGCTGTAGTTTTCATTTACCGTACGCCTGCGTTTTAACATGCCATCGATCCATGCTTCCATCATCTCCGGCAAAGAAAGCAGCCGCAACGTATGCCCGGTGGGCGCAGTATCAAAAACGATCAGATCAAAGTGACCGGTTTGCTCGAGAATGATGTTCACAAGGGCGTCAAAAAGGGCGGACTCATCAGCCCCCGGTGTGTTGGCGGCCATGTCGATTTGTCTGTGTACTTCACTTACGCGATGGGCATGGACGAGCCCCTGCAAATTTTCCTTGACGCCTTCGATGTAGCGTTTTGATTCTTCCCCTGCGTCAATTTCCAACCCATATAAATTTGTTTGCAACCGCGAAATGGTGTTTCCAATGCTTACGGCAAACAAATCTTCAAGATTATGGGCGGGATCGGTGGAAACGAGCAGTACTTTTTTGTCGTTTTGGGCGGCGGAAAGGGCAAAGGCAGCGGAGCACGTTGATTTGCCCACCCCGCCTTTTCCGCCGAAAAAGACAACCGAATGGTTTTGCATATACGGCCTCCTTATTGGTCATCCTCTAGCTTTTCGCCTCTTTCATTTTTAAATAGGACATAGGCCTCCAAGATAATCCACATGGCAAATACGAGCACGATGGATCCAAGAACGACGAGCAGCCAATCGCCCCACCATTCCGTACTAATTTGGGTGATTAAAGCAAAAACCGTCATTACAATGAGAAAGACCATCGGTATAAACGAGATGAGAAAGTTTCTTCCCTGTCGGATCAACCATATCGAAATGAGCATAAGGACGATGCCGGCGAGTAACTGATTGGTCGTGCCGAAAAGCGGCCATAAAATATAACCGCCACCTCCCAGCCCTCTTTCCTCTTCAGGAAGGAGGACAAGGATGAAACTTGCACCAACGGCGATGGATGTTGCCACGTGTTTTTTCGTCAGCGTGACAGCCTTGTACTCACGGCCAAGCTCAGAGATAATGTAGCGCATTAATCGCGTGCCGGTGTCCATCGTTGTCGCCGCGAAGCTCACGACAATAACGGCTGCTATCGTCTGGGCGATTGCCTCGGGGACGAACAAGCCGGTGGCAAGTTGGGCGGCACCTTCAATAAAATTGCCGAGCCCTTCCTCATTCGCAACGTTAAAACTAGGGTAAGCCGCTAAAAAGTCGTCTGTCGTGGCGAACAAGGTTCCAACGGCAATGATCGATATAAGCGCGACTACGCCTTCTCCTACAGCGCCCCCATAACCGACAAGGCGGGCGTCTGTTTCCTTATTCAATTGCTTGGAAGAGGTACCCGAAGCCACAAGCGAGTGGAAACCGGATACGGCACCGCAGGCAATCGTAATAAAGAGAAGCGGGAGCCAGGAAACATCATCCACGGAACGCGTAGTCGGAGCCGTTACTTCCGGGTTTAAAAACAGCAGACCGATTAAAAAGATGGTCAAACCGACAAACGTTTGATGTGCGTTAATGTAATCTCGAGGCTGCAGCAATTTCCACACGGGAAGTGTAGAAGCCACGTAGACATACGCGAACAAAATGAGCAGCCAGATCAAAAAGGACATGGTCACCGCGTCCAAACCGAAAGCGATGGTCGCGTCTTCTCCGCCGAGATACTGCACGAGATCGATTTGCAGAGCCGGTATGTAAGTGGAGAGGACAGCTGTTCCATACATAACAACCAAGGCAATGATGGATGGAAGAAGCATTCCTTTTCCCCGGCGCAGAAAGTAAACCCCGATAATCACAGCGAGAGGAATTTGAATTAACACAGAAAGAACACTGGCCGGATATGTGATGAACAAATTGGCAATCACCCAGCCAAAGACGGCAACCACCATGACCAAAAGCAGCAGTATGATAAATAAAAAGAGCAACTTTGCCCGTCGCCCGATTAAGCGGTTGGCTAATGTGCCGATGGATCGTCCTTTGTTTCGTGCCGAAATGACAAGGGCGCCAAAATCATGGACGCCGGCGGCGAAAACGGTTCCGAGAATGACCCATAGAAAAGCGGGCAGCCAACCCCAGTAAACGGCAATGGCCGGCCCCATAATCGGAGCGGCACCGGCAATGGACGTAAAATGATGGGCCCAAAGGACACTTTTTCTCGTAGGTACAAAATCAACCCCGTCATTATACTGATGAGCAGGTGTTTGAAAGTTCGGATCCAAACGGTAAATATGTCTCGCGATATATTTGGAGTAAAAGCGATATCCAAAGGCGAGAACAATCATACCGAGGATCGCAAGCAAAATTCCCGACATTCATGATCACATCCTACTAAAATATTGAAAGCGATTCAGCGTCCATTATAAAAATTTGACATATTTTTTGCAATAACAAGGATTCAGTGAACCTCGCCACCTAAATTAAAGATTTTGAAGGGGATTTCTCGGCAAACATGTTAAAAAAGAAGCAAGAGTTAGACTTGCTTCTTAGCAACAACGAATACCATCCAATGGGGATTTTTCCATACCCATTCGCAAATGCCAATCATGAAAGTCTTCAATCATTTCCGGATACAACTCTAGCGTATAGTAGGAAACAGGGTTCGGCAATCCTAGCATTTCGGAAAAAGAGAGCAGGTAAAAAATATCATTTTCGTCTCGAAGCTCCCGTTTAATCTCGGCACGATGCGGCAAACGAAGCACTTCATCATAAAACGCCAGGGCACGTGATAGCTGATCTTTCAACCCCAATGGTGACCCTCCATTTCATTGTTTTCCACGTATTATAGCAAATGAATCCGTAATGACGAAAATTTTTCACAGGTGATGTGGGGTCTACGGACATTAGTTCGTGATTCAGTGTTTGTCTTGTTCCTCTCGAAGCAGCTCGACTTCCGTCCGGGGAATTACTATGCTTCATTAGTTCCTCTCGAAGCAGCTCGACTTCCGTCCGGGGAATTACTATGCTTCATTAGTTCCTCTCGAAGCAGCTCGACTTCCGTCCGGGGAATTATTATGCTTCATTAGTTCCTCTCGAAGCAGCTCGATCTCTGTCCGAGGGATTACTATGCACTTGTTCAACTCGGAGCACCCACATCCATACCCAACCTGGAACGGAAACTAATGTCGGGTAAGGGTACAATGAAAGATCCAATTGCACCCCATAACGGAAAAGAATGCTGTTCGGAGGTGCAATCGCATCTATTTTTTACAGTTGACCTTAAAAGGTAAAGCAACCTATTTACTGGTCGTCATCTTCCAGTCCTTGCGTTTTATCATTTTTAAACAACAGATAGGCTTCCAGGCAAATCCAGACGGCAAAAATGAGAATGATCGCACCCAGGATAAAGAGGAGCATGTTGGCTTCCGTCCCGTACCAAGCCCATTGTCCCCAAACTTGGGAGATCATCGCCCAAAGTGTCATGAAGAGTACAAATACCATTGGAATAAAGGTGACGAGGAAGTTACGCCCTTGTTTTCGCAGCCAGATCGAAATGAGCAAGAGCGCGATTCCCGCGAGCAACTGATTCGATGTCCCGAACAACGGCCAGAGGAGATAACCACCCGCGCCGAAACCTCTTTCATCTCCCGGCATGAGGACAAGCGCCATACTTGAGCCAACAGCAATGGCTGTCGCCACGTGCTTTTTCGTCAGAGCATAAGCCTTATACTCAGTAGCGATCTCGGAGATAATGTAGCGCATCAAGCGAACGGCGGTGTCTAGGGTGGTTGCGGCAAAGCTGACCACGATGACGGCCACGATCGTTTGAGCGGCCGCTTCCGGAATCAAGAGTCCACTCGCGAGATTGGCGGCACCTTCAACGAAATTGTTCAAACCAATTTCATTGGCAGTCGTAAAACTGGAATAAGTGGCGGTAAATTCATCTTGGGATGAAAATAAAGTGACAACGGCTATGATCGAGAGGAGCGCGAGGATTCCTTCGCCAATAGCACCTCCGTAACCAACTGCGCGAGCGTCGGTTTCCTTGTTCAATTGTTTGGATGTCGTTCCTGAGGAGACAAGGGAATGAAAGCCTGAAATCGCCCCGCAGGCAATGGTAATGAAAAGAAGCGGAAACCAGGAAACGTCATCGACGGAACGAGCTACAGGCGCATTGACTTCCGGATTGGTGACCAACAGTCCGAAGTACAAAAGCCCGAGGCCGACGATAAGTTGGTGGGCATTAATATAATCCCGTGGTTGCAATAGTTTCCAGACGGGTAACGTAGAAGCAAAGTAGACATAAATCATCAAGATGGTAATCCATATGAAAAACGCCATGGAAACAGCATCTAACCCGAAGGCGACAGTTGCATCTTCGCCGCCGAAGTAGCTCACCAAGTCAATTTGTAACGCGGGAATCCCGCTTGCAAGCACGGCTGTTCCATACATAATAATTAAGGCGATGATGGATGGAAACAGCAAGCCTTTTCCGCGCCGAAGAAAATAGAGCCCAATGATCACCGCGAGCGGGATCTGAATAAAGATGGATAACACACTTGCCGGAAAAGAGACAAACAGATTGGCAATGACCCAGGCAAAGACAGCATTAACCATCAATACGAGAATGAGGATAATAAAAAGGAACAACATTTTTGCCCGCCGGCCGATTAAACGGTCGGCAAGTGTACCGATAGAACGTCCCTTGTTGCGCACGGACAGTACGATCGCCCCAAAGTCATGAACACCGGCCGCGAAGACGGTTCCAAGAACGATCCAAATAAAAGCGGGCAGCCACCCCCAGTAAACGGCAATGGCCGGTCCCAGGATCGGCGCGGCACCTGCAACTGAGGTGAAATGATGTGCCCAAACGACGCTTCTTTTCGTTGGAACAAAATCGACGCCATCGTTAAACTGGTGAGCAGGAGTGACAAAGTCGGGATCAAGACGATAAATTTTTCTGGCTATAAACTTGGAATAGTATAAGTATCCCAGCGCGAATATGATGAGTCCAATGGCAGCTACTCCTATTCCCGGCATACAACTTTCACATCCTTTTTAAAATTATGAAATATTCTCTCAGTATACCATAATATGGACGAACACTGACAAAAATTCCATTTAAAAAAGAATGTTTGTTACAAGGTTAAAAAAATTCGGTGATTACTTGTATAATCTGTTGCAATAGGAACTTAAACGTGTTACCTTGTTAATGTGAAAGTGATGAACGAACTGTGAATCACAGGCCTCTGCTCGATCAAAAGATCCAACAGGGTTAATCGTATATCACTTCAGAATTTAAGTTTAAGGAGGCCTTTGTACGAGATGAAAGGCACAGTAAAATGGTTTAACGCAGAAAAAGGGTTCGGTTTTATCGAACGGGAGGATGGAGATGACGTATTCGTTCACTTCTCCGCAATCCAAGCCGAAGGATTCAAAACGTTGGATGACGGCGAAACGGTAGAATTTGAAATTGTTGAAGGCGATCGTGGCCCTCAAGCGGCTAACGTTGTGCGTCAATAGAGAATCATAGGGAATAGCGATTCCGTGTAGACATCAATCACGGGATCGCTTTTTTTACACTTTAAGAATGTTTACCTTTATTAAAGTATAAGTAAAACTAAGGCTTCCACTATAAAGACTTAGTGGAAGCCTTAGTTTTTCTAAAATCCCCTGTTTTGGCTTTGGGAGAGGAGTTATCATGTTTAAAGTAGCTTTGGGAGAAGATCTGTACTTACATCTTATTGAGGTGCAACACGCCCAAGAATTATATTCAGTTGTACACGCTTCCCGAGGTCACCTCAGGCGATGGTTGCCGTGGGTTGATGCCATGAAGACCGTGGCGGATTATCAACCGGTCATTCACGCTTGGCTCCAACAATATGCGGATGGCAGAGGGTTTCAGGCGGGGATTAAGAAAGACGGCGTTCTTGTCGGCGTTATCGGTTTACATGACATCGACTGGATGAACAAAAGGACGTCTTTGGGTTATTGGCTTTCCGAAGCGTATACCGGGCAAGGTATTATGACAAAAGCTACACAAGCGGTATTGGCGATCGTATTTAACGATTATCAATTAAACCGTGTGCAAATCCAATGCGGAATGACCAATTATGAAAGCCAGGCGATCCCAAAAAGGCTTGGTTTCCGTTTTGAGGGCGTCGTTCGTGATGGGGAATGGCTATATGATCACTACCATGACCTCGTGCAATATAGTTTATTGCGGGAAGAATGGATACGGTATATTACTAGGGATGAGATGCGGGAGGTGAAAGGATGGAATTAATACAAACGTACCGACGTAAAAAAAAGACCGATCATTTTCTTGTCAGCATCCTTTTTACCATCGTTTTTTTTGTGTATATGTATTTGTTTATCTATCTTCCTTTTACAATCGTAGTGCCGGCGCTTGGCGTACTCTTTATCGTATGGGCGATGATTGAAGGGCGTGGGGAAAGGGCAGTGCTTGAACGGCTGCTTCCCTTTTTCCGAGGCTTATTGGACGCCGAACGAAGCCTGGCTCCGAAGACGTTTGCATCCTATCGTTTGAGCTTTCGAATTAGTTTACGGGTAGTAGGGGTAATCCTTATTTTGGTAGGGATCTTCGAGCATTTTGCCATCATTGATGTCGAACCGGACGTTTTTCCGTTTACGGCTTTATTTCCTATCGCGTTAATCGTTGTAAACGTGAATATATATACACGCCATAAAAGAATGGAAGCGGGAGATGAGGATAAAATCAGGGGGGTCTGAAACCGGTTGATCATGAAATATTCTTAAAAAAACAAGCATAGATTCAAAATATGCCCGTAGAATAAGATATAACCATGTAATCTATCATAACGAGATTGCAGCGCATGTGATGCTTTTATAAGAAAAATTTTAATTGATCGGTAAATTTGAACCAAAAGTTATATGTGATATGATGATACAAAGCTACAGCGTATGGATAAAAGCTGTAGTACATATCAGATATTCATCCATTATTTTTAGCAAAATTATTAAGAGGGGGAGAATTGACAAATGAAAAAAAGGGGCCTTATTTTTGCATTGACGGGTGTCGGAGCGCTCATTGCCGCTTGTGGCGGTGGCGAAACGACGGTAGAAGATCTTGAAGAAGATGGTGTTGTACAGGTAGGGGTTGCCAATGAAGAACCGTATGGCTATCTTGATGGCGAAACGGCTACCGGTGCCAGTACGGAAATTGCCAGAGCAGTTTTCCAGAACATGGGCGTCGAGGATGTTGAAGCGACGGTTACGGAATTCGGGAACCTTATTCCGAGTTTAAATGCCGGCAACTATGATGTTGTTACCGCGGGGATGGATATACAACCGGATCGTTGTGAAAATGCAAGTTTCGGAGATATCGAATACAGCTATGGCGAGGGAATGGCTGTTGAAGCCGGAAATCCATTGGATTTACACAGCTATGAAGATATCGTTGAGGAAGACGCGACTGTATCGATCATGTCGGGGGCCAACCAGGTTGAAATGTTTGAAGACCTTGGCATTGATGAAGATAATATTCAGTATGCCGATGACATTCCTGGGAACATTGCCGCCCTTGAAGCCGGGGATGTTGACGCGACGGTGATGACGGGTGCGACGATGAACTCGGCGATGGAAAATGCGGATACAGACGCGATCGAGCAGCCGGAAGATTTTACGGACCCGGAGATTGATGGAGAAGAGCAGGTTGCATACGGTGCCGCTGTTTTTCGCGATGATGACGAAGAATTGCGTGAAGCCTATAACGAAAGCCTGCAGGAATTAAAAGACTCCGGGGAAATCGCGGAGATTATCGCGGAGTTTGGTTTCGAAGAGGATGATGTTGTCATGGACGAGACGACAACCGAAGAACGGTGTGAAGGATAGAATCAATGATAAAAGAAGCACGGTGTCAACAATCGCCCACCGTGCTTTTTTTCCATTACACTAACAGAAGAGATTTTGACTTACACCATTGTTGGCGAGAAGTCAAGTTTTTCTAAAATGAACGTCAGCTTTTGGGAGAGGTGCTTGTGTTTACGAATATTGGAGAATTTTTACCTTTCATATTAGAAGGATTGTCCACGACCGTACAAGCATTTTTGTTCGGCGCTGCATTGGCTTATTCCATCGCGATTGTGGCCGGTCTTGCAAGGACAGCTAATCTTGCGATTGTACGAGTGGTCGCTACTATCTTTGTCGAGTTATTTCGGGGGACATCCTTACTTGTGCAGATGTTTTTCTTTGCGTTCGTATTCCCGTCGCTGGCTCCATTTACGATATCCACATTTTTGGCCGGCGGGCTTGCGCTCGGGTTTAACTACGGCGCATATGCGTCCGAAGTCGTTCGCGGTGCCGTTTTATCCGTGCCGGAAGGGCAAAAAGAGGCAGCCGTTTCCCTCAACATGTCAAAGTTTCAACGCATGCGTCTCGTTATTTTGCCGCAGGCGTTTCGCATCATGTTGCCGGGGATCGGGAATAATTCCATTGAGTTATTAAAAGGAACCTCGCTCGTGTACTTTATTTCGCTCGCCGATATGACGTATCGAGCGGATATTCTTCGAGGCGCGAATACGGCGCTTAGCAGCCAAGTGGAGATTTATACGTATTTATTGTTTACTTATTTTGTAATCGCGCTTCCCCTTGTCTTATTGACGAGATGGTTGGAGAAACAAGCATCTAAAGGGGTGAGCACAGCATGACATGGGATTGGGAGTTTGCATTTGAAATATTCCCGGATATCTTAAACGCCATTGGCGTTACAATTGGGGCGACAGTTGCCGCATATTTTATTTCTCTGACACTTGGGCTTGTGCTCACGTTGCTGCGAAGGTCAAGTTTCAAGCCATTATCTCTCTTTGTGGCAGGTGTTATCGAATTTATCCGTATGACACCGCCCCTTGTACAATTATTCTTCGTTTATTTTGCCTTTGATATGAGTCCGTTTTTGACAGGGGCAATCGTGCTTGGCGTTCATTACGCCACGTATGTATCGGAAGTGTATCGATCCGGTATAGAGTCTGTCCCGGCCAGTCAATGGGAGGCCAGCAAGGCATTGAACTTTTCAACGGCGCATACGTGGCAAAAAGTCATTTTACCGCAAGCGATACCGCCGGTCATCCCCATGTTGGGAAATTATTTGATCGTACTGTTTAAAGAAACACCATTGTTATCCGGAATTTACGTGCTGGAAATGTTAGCGGTGGCACAAATGATTGGTTCCGACACGTACCGTTTTCTGGAACCGGTCACGATTGTCGGTTTCTTATTCCTTGTACTTAGTTACCCATCCGCGTTGTTCATTCGATATTTGGAAAAACGATCGGGTCAAATGCCCGGAAGTTCTGAAAAGGGTGTGAAAACATGACAGAAGAAGTAGCGGAAGAAACAAAGAAGGCTCCTGAAGACGATCTCGAAAGTGTGGTTGTCCGCTATAAAGATGTCAAAAAAGCCTTTGGGGATACCGTCGTACTGAACGATTTGAATCTCGATGTCAAACAAGGGGAAAAAGTTGCTTTGATCGGACCTTCCGGCTCGGGGAAAACAACGATTATTCGTATGCTGATGACGTTGGAAGATCCGACGGAAGGAACGATCGAAGTCGACGGAGAAATGCTTTGGCATAAAGAAGTGAATGGTAAGCTTGTCCCCGCTGATGAAAAACATATGCGCAAAGTGAGAGGAAAGATCGGAATGGTCTTCCAGCAATACAATCTTTTCCCGCATATGTCGATTATGCGCAATTGTACGGAAGCACCTGTCCATGTGCTTGGGATTAGCAAAGACGAAGCGAAGAAAAGAGCCAAGGAAATGCTGGAGAAAGTAGGGCTTGGCGATAAAGTCGATCAATACCCTTCGCAATTGTCCGGAGGTCAGCAACAACGCGTGGCGATTGCCCGTTCCCTCGTCATGCAACCTAAGGTGATGCTCTTCGATGAAGTTACGGCCGCCCTTGACCCCGAGCTTGTGGGAGAGGTTCTTGAGGTCCTTAAAGACATTGCTGCCGAAGGAGACACAACGATGATGATCATTACGCATGAAATGGATTTTGCCCGGGACGTCGCGGACCGTGTCCTTTTTCTAGATAATGGGAAAATAGCCGAAGCAGGACCTCCCGGCGATGTGCTTGAGAATCCTCAGAGTGAACGCTTGCAATCATTTTTGGGAAGGTTTAACGAGGGTGGTTAATCGGGAATCGGTTCAGCACAAAGGTAGTGCTGAATCGATTTTTTTCACACTTTAAGAATGTTTAACTTTGTTAAAGGATTAAAGTATAAGATAAACTAAGGCTTCCACTATAAAGACTTGGTGGAAGTCAAGTTTTTCTAACATTATCAGAATGTATAAATTGTTCGGATGATAGTATAAGAAAAGACTTTGACTTTCGCCATCCTTGGCGATAAGCCAAGTTTTTCTAAGACGTTTGAAAGGGTGAAGACATTTGATTGATCGAGTAAGAAGAAAAAACCCCCTCGTTCACTGCATCACGAATGATGTCGTGACGAATTTCACGGCAAATGGGTTATTGGCGGTCGGAGCAGCGCCTGTGATGACAGCGAACCATGAAGAAGTAGAGGAAATGGCGCAAAAGGCTGATGGCTTATTGCTAAATACCGGAACATTGACCCCTTATCAATATGAAGCAATGCGGCTCGCTGCCCGGTCCGCGAATGAAAATCAAACCCCGATCGTTTTAGATCCTGTTGCGGTTGGAGCAACCGCTTATCGCACTCGTGTTGTCAAGGAACTTTTAGGTAAAGTAAAGGTCGATGCCATTCGCGGAAACGGCGGGGAAATTGCTGCACTCATTGGCATGCACGCGGATATGCATGGCGTGGAAGGAAAAAGCAACATGCCCCCGGAGACCTTGGCAAAAGAGGCAGCTAATGTATTGGAGACAGTGGTTTGCGTCACTGGTGAAATAGACGCCGTAAGTGGCGGAGAGCACACCTTTCTCATAAAAAATGGGCACGCGTGGCTTTCGCGTGTTGTTGGCACGGGCTGCTTGCTCGGAGCCATTGTATCAGCCTATATCGCCTCAAAGGAAACTAACGAAGATATTACACGAACCGCAACGGATGCGCTTGCCCAATATAGCTTCGCCGCTGAAGACGCATACGCATGTGCGAAGACAGACGGGATTGGTACGTTCCAACAACGTTTTTTGGATGCTCTCGGATCGATTAGTGACGATCATAGCCATGAAAAAACAAATGTGTACCAAATGTAGTGCAACATTTCAAGCTTATACCCGAGCAAATGCGCACCGCAAAGCCGTATCTTGTTTGCAGATACGGCTTCGCAACGTGATCAGACGTCTTTTTTTGATGATAGTCTAAAGATGGTGATTGTCATGACAAGGCAAACGCCTACCAATATTGCGGCTATTCCAAGAATTGCAATAAGTTCGAGTGCCAATGAAATCCCTCTTTCCGTTATTGAATTTGGTTTTACTTCTCTATTCCACAGTTAGTTACCAATAAAACATGAAAATTCAACATTTTATAAATAATATGTGAGCTTAGCGGCAGCTATTCATTTATTCGGAATTGTTTCTCCGTGATGAAAAAGGAGAAACGGGGCAGGATGAAAGATGAAACTCTCGTTTTCCAGTTCCTCATTAATGAAATTTGTTGTTATGTCGTGTATATTCAATGTAGATGATCTATAAGTAAACGAATACCGATATATAGGGGAGTTCTTGATTATGAATCGTTCATCATTTATGAAATGGGTCACGGGAGGGCTGGAAGCATTCTGGGCGTTACCGGTCATTGGCGGTTCCATCATCTTTTCCATGAGTTGGTCTCCGCTTGTTGTCATGCTGATTTTGCACATCATCACATTAATCATCAGTATTAATGAAGGAAGAAACAAACATGGCAGCATTCTCGGGATTGTCACATCCGCTGTGGGGTTTATTCCGTTCTTGGGTTGGATGATGCATACACTTACCGCGATTTTGCTTTTAGTTGACGCCTATCGTTCCGAAAAAGCGATTGAAGTTTCATAGGAGAGATTGAATTCCGTATCATGAATGGAGATGGTGCGGGATTTTTTTGGTGCTTAATTACGAAAAACGTAGTACTATGAAGGGGTGGGAGAGAAAGGAGGATACTATGCAGTACGATACGATAGGTTTTAATGTTCGCTATTATCGAGAGATGAAGGGGTTAACACAAAAGCAACTTGCGGAAGATATTTGTACACAAGCTCAAATCAGCAAAATCGAAAAAGGAGACATCATTCCGCTATCTTCCACTTTGTATGAAATTGCTAAAAAACTGGATCTCGACGTCAATTATTTTTTTCAGATGGGAGAACACGAGCGTGTTGATTACATAGAAGAACTTAAAAATGAGATTCGGCAGAAAATACGTGATTATGATTATGAAGATGCAATGGAAACGCTCCAAAGCCACGAACATGATAAATTTTTTAACAATAGTTATTTGCAACAATTTCGCTTATGGCATTTGGGCATTTGTGTATACCATTTACATGGAGATTATCAAAAAGCAATGGAATATATGGATGAAAGTTTAGCTCTTACCTATAAAGGGAGCACGATGTATACGGAACGGGAAATTGAAATTATGAACAGCATGGCGATTATCCAGTACTCTGAAGGTAAGTGTAAAGAAGCACATGAAAATCTTCTAAGAGCGGTAAATGCCAGTGTATTTGTACCTAATCTACAACCAAGCATTAAAGTAAGAATGTGGTATAACCTATCCAACATTCACACAATAGAAAGGCGCTATAATGAAGGATTGCAGGTGGCTGATCGAGGAATACAGATTTGCGTACGCCATGAAATGATGTACTTGCTCGGCGAATTACTATTTCAAAAAGGGTATTGTGAACGAAAATTAAATTTTAAAATTTGGAAGAAGCATTTCGAACAAGCCATCGGCATATTTGAGGTAGCAAAAAAAGAACATCTAGCGGAAATGGCTAAAAAAGAGATGGGAGAAAATGAATGAACATTTACTGAAAAAAAGCAAAGGGGAGAATGCTCCCTTTGCTTCTAGTGTGCAAATGGCAACGCTAGTGTTGAAATACTGTGCGCAAAGGGGAGACTGTAACTCTCAATTCCCGTTAAGGACGCTCCCAAACTAAGGCTTCCGATCACGACCATTCCGATTAGTGCCGATGCAAAGATTGTTTTTTTCATTGCTTGCACCTCCTTAGCAGTATCCTATACCAAAGGATATAAAGGAGGCAATTGGACAAGAACAGCCATGAGATGACAAGAATCTATAAAAACATTGCTATATCGACATCATTTGTCGAATTAATAACTATGAGCATAACCAGCGCGAATATTGTCAGAAAATATTTACGAGGAAACAGGAGAAAATAAATGACACAGCCGTTTTGTGCACAAGTAAGTGAAAGAAGACGTTTTTCGGTCCTGTGAGTTCGTAAATCATCTTCGGCCACATTTCACAAACAACGACCGATATCAATGTTGGAGATCTAGTGGTCTATATCAAAAATCTTTCCGAAACTCCTATTCACATATCTCCCGATCCTTTGAGGACTGATCGGGTTGAAAAACTGCATTTTGAATCCTCAATTGCCGTGGTAGATCATCGTTTATCCGGATTTTTTGTGCAGGAATTTCTGGTACGTTCCACTAGCGGCGTGTTTCAAAAGTCCTTTCATTATTATTAAAAAATGGTATACATCCATTCGCCTAAGATGAATTTTGTCCCTCTCAGGGCAACTCGACCCCCGTTTGAGGGATTACTTTGTACTTCCGGGCAGAAAGTGATTCGTTATCTCCTCACGCAGCGGAGTATTGACGGCTTTTGTTGTTTTTTGTAGAAAATTGCTTCGATATAACAATCCCCTGCTTATTTGCAGGGGAATCAGGGTATTTAATCGAGAACTGTCACTTCCACGTTTTGTCGCCCGAAGCTTGTAGCTTCTTCTTTGGTAGGAACATGAAGGTCAATTTTTTCCCCGTTGATAGCACCGCCGGTATCTGCCGCAATGGCTTCGCCATATCCTTCTACATGGACGGTGGAGCCGAGAGGAATAACATTAGGGTCAACGGCTACGACATTTGCGTTACGATCGTTACGAAGATCTTTGCCGGTTGCTGTGATTCCGGAGCAACCGTTACATTCTGCGGTGTAGGCTGTTGCTTCCATTTGATACGTCGTACCTTCAGGGCTTTCGGAAGAAGATTCGTTGTCAGCGTCAGCCGATGTTGGTTCTTCCGTTTCTTCCGTTTGTTCCGTTTGTTCAGTGCTAGTTTCTTCGTTTTCCGCTTCCGTCGTTTCCTCTATTGCTTCTTCTTCCGCTGCTTCTTCGCTACTTTCTTCCTGCGCTTCTTCTGCTTCAGGTTCTTCCTCTATAGCGTCTGTTTCATAATAAAGAGCTCCGAATGTTTTAGGGCCTGCAAGACCGTCTGCTGAAATGTCGGCAGCTTCTTGAAAGTTTTTAACGGCTTCGTTTGTTTCAGCATCAAAATCACCGTCTATATCGCCGTTATAATGACCGGCTTCTTCCAATGTTTCTTGGAGATCCTCCACAAGCGCACTTTCATCGCCTTCTTCAAGTGTTTTCAATGCACCGAGGGTTTGCGGGCCGGCAAGGCCATCGGCAAGCAAGCCGTTTTCTTCTTGGAAAGATTTAACTGCCTCGGTAGTTGCATTATTGTAAACACCGTCTGCTGAAGCTTTTTCTAATTGTTCTTCCTCTATAAGTAAATCTTGAAGCGTTTCGACGTGGGTATCCTCTATTCCTTCCGTTAACAATTCGTCTCCAAAATCACTGGCATCGGTGGCAATTGGTAAAGCCAGGAAAACAAATCCGGCAACCAGCGTAGACAAACCGAAATTTTTTACCCATTTAGGGGTTTGCATTTTCCGCATGTAGCAAACTCCTCCTCTTGGTAGAAATTCTGGTGGTTGTGTTTTGGCCAACCACTAGCATCCTAGCAAGCTTTAAAAGAGGAGACAAGGGAATTACAAGGGATTTAAACGAACTGCAAACCGCTTGTAATAGGGGGTGTTTCTGCTCCAAGCTCTGTAATAAACACACATTTTACGGATATTTGCTGAAGAATCCCGAACGTCATTTTTCTTTAAATCCGTTGTAAATAAAATCTTCAATGTCCGCGACTACCCCTATATCATTTAGAATGGTAATGACGACAAGCAACGCGGGACCGATAAACAAGCCGATGAGGCCGAAAAGTTGTAAACCGATGAACAGGGAAAACAACACACTGAGAGCATTTAAATTCATGCTGACGGACAGCACTTTCGGCTCTATGCTTTGTCGGACGATGACAACGACAATGTAAAGAATCGACAAAGCGATGCCCATAAAAATTTCTCCCGTAATAAAACTGTAAACTGCCCACGGAATCAAAATTGTTCCGGTCCCCAAGTAAGGAAGGATTTCGGCAACTCCGATAATAATGGCAAGCGTTAACGGGTTTTCCGTCCCTAATGCTACTAAGCCGATCAAAACAATAATGGACGTAATAAACATTAAAATTAGTTGCGCCCGCACAAACCCAAACACTCGCACGCGCATTTGTTGCATGAACAGCACGAACTTTGCTTGTACGAATGCCGGAATTCTGCGTTGCATTCCCAGTTTAATTGCGCCGGCATCCTTGCCCATGAAATAGATAGCCAGCAGGACAAAAAGGATGACAAGCAAAAAAGTAGGAATCGCTGTGAAAACATTGCCCAAGCCATCGACAATCGCTTGACCGACATTGCCCAATATGTTGCCGAGTTGATTGCCGAGTTGGGCAATTCCTTGTTGCATCGTTTCTTGTTGCGTCGCGTCTAAATTATCAAAAAAACCGCTCATTTCTGTCCATACAGGTAAAATGGTTTCGTTAAATATTCGCTGTAACTGCTCGGCACCTTGCTCAATCCACGTCGGCAACTGCTCGGAGAATTGGCGAAAACTGTAAATAAGAAGAAACGTAATCCCGGTGATGATGCCCCCCAATAAGGATATGCCGACGAGCAAAGATACGAAGGATGCCAGACTGGAGGGGAAATTTAGTTTTATTTTTAAAAATTTAAGCAGTGGCGAGAGCATCCAAGCGATGATCGCGGCAATAATGAACGGGTACGTAAGTGTAAATAAATAGGCTGCGAGCAAAAAGAGTAGAATGATACTGCCGATCATGATGACCGCTCGCCCTATGGTCCAGGCCTGTTTTTTTGTCATTCCAGTTCGCCCTTTCCGAAACGAGGTAGGAACAAATACATCTTATTGCAATTTTGTATGTATGAAAACCCCCCGGCAGGGAGAGATGAGAGGCTCCCTGCCGAGCGGTATTGTTATGATTGTCCGAGTGCATGGCCGGCAAGGACATAAAGGACAACCGTCGAAGCCAAGTGGGAAGAAAAATCAGTAGCATCTTGTTGCGGATACACTTCCACAAAATCCATCCCGCATAGCCCTAATTTCCCAAATTCATGGATCATCGTCAATAGTTCATAGGAGCTTAAACCGTTGGCATCCACCGGACCTCCCGGGTTAAACGCGTGATCGAGCACATCGCTGCATATCGATAAATAAACGGCGTCCGTTCCTTCGCTTGCCTGTTTATAAATATCATTCGCGAGGGCACGCAATTCGCCGCCTGCACGGATATCATTAATCGTGAGCGTTTTAGCGCCGGCATCGCGTGCGTAGCGGCCACTCTCAGGCTTGTTGCGCGGACCGTGGATACCAACGTGCAAAAGGCTTTCATTGCGTACGCCATCTAATTCATACAGGCGGGCAAATGGCGTGTTACGGGCATATTTGTCGCCGTTAAAATGCGGCATGTTGTCGTAGTGGGCATCCATGTGGATGATCCCTATTTTTTTATCCGGATTTGTATCACTCCATGCTTGAATAATCGGGTACGTGATACTGTGATCGCCGCCGAGGGCGACCGGAAATTTTTTGCTTTCCCATATCTCTCGGGAAAAAGCGGTGATCCGTTGCATCGTTTTGTCGATTTCGGCCGGCACGACATCCACATCGCCCATATCAGCCAATTGTAAATGCTCAAAAACATTGATATGATCAAGCTCGGGAAGGTAGCCGCTGTAACGGGCGGAGGCAAGCCGCATCGATTTTGGGCCAAGTTCGACCCCTGTATAATCCCCCCATGTGACCCCTCCTTCCCAAGGGACACCGTAAACAAGGACGTCGGCACCGCGGTTATTTTTATCAACAGCCCAAGTAGCGTCTAAAAAGCAAGGCGTATTTCCGTATACATAGTCTCTCATCATACAACCTCCTGTTGTCGTCGGTGATTAATACAATAAATCAAGAATGTCTTCTTTTACAATTGGTCCAAAGTATGTTTGCGTGTCAATACCCTTAAGCGTAGCGGCGATGGCCTTTGGTTCATATTTCGTTCCGTTCAAGCGCGCTTCAATGTCTTTGACATCGCCTGTCCCAAAGAAATCGCCATAAATGGACGTATCGCCGATAATGCCTTTTTGTACTTTGAAACGAAAATCCACTAAACCGGCAGCAAATTTTTTCGATTTTTTCACGTCATATTTGGGGGACTTTCCGTAGTTCCAATTCCAGTTTCGATATCGGCTTTCCGAGATTTCCATAATATGCTTCCAGTCTTCGTCGGTCAATGTGTAACGCTCAAAGGCGCTGTCTCCTTCAAAGAGATGATGCAAGAGCGTTTTTTTAAACGTATCCATCGCAATTTTGTTTTCGAGGAAATCGTTGATGTTTGCTACTCGGCTACGAATGGATTTAATCCCTTTTGAGCGAATTTTTTCATCACTGACATTTAACGCTGAGACAACGTTTTCCAGTTCTGAATCCAGCATCAACGTTCCGTGGCTAAACATGCGCCCTCGAGAAGCAAATTGCGCATTGCCCGAAATTTTATATCCGTTCGCCTGTAGATCGTTTCTTCCGCTAAGTTCAGCCGGGATGCCCATTTGTTGCAGAGCGGTGACGACAGGCTCTGTGAAGGTTCGAAAGTCATTGAAGCTGTTCCCGTCATCTTCGCTGATGAAACTGAAATTTAAGTTGCCCAGATCATGATAGACAGCGCCGCCACCCGATAGACGCCGAACAACGTGCAGATTGTTTTCCTCTACGTAGTCTGTATTGATTTCCTCGATTGTATTTTGATTTTTGCCGATGATAATCGAAGGTTCATTCACATAAAACAGCAAATACATATCGGCTTCCTGGAAATTCGTGAGAATATACTCCTCGATGGCAAGATTTATACTTGGATCTGTGATATTATCATTATCAACAAAGATCATTCGCTTTCCCTCCATGAAAAAAAGTGCCATCTCCCATTGTATAAAATCAGTAACAAGATTGCACGTTAACGGTTTGAAAAGCGAATTTCTGTGATATACTTGATATACTAAAAAACCCGAAAGGAGGAGCGTCATGAAAGAAATTATCACCTTGATTCAAAGCCGTAAATTAGAATGCACGATTGCATTTATCATTATTCTTATGGCAATAGGCGCAGGAATATTTGCGAACGAAATGCTTGAAGTAGGACGAAATTGGGTGGTTCGGTTTTATTTGGCATTCACGTTTGTGTCATTATTGCTTTTCTCCATTTATATAGGGTTGGATCGAATTTTTTCCTCAAAAAAACAGAGCGAAGAAACGTGATCTAAGAAGCTGCGAGAAATGCTCGGGCTTCTTTTTTGCGAGGAGCTTCAAGGAAGGAACATTCATCGTTTTTATTCGATTTCGGTCCCCATGAACGCCCCATGGTGCCCGAAACAGGTCAGATCTTCTAGTTTCGGGTTCCATGACCGTCCTATGGCGACTGAAACAGATCAGATTATTCGATTTCGGTTTCCATGAACGCCCCATGGTGCCCGAAACGGATCAGATCTACCATTTTCGGGCTTCATGAACGCTCCATGGCGACCGAAACAGGTCAGATCTTCTAGTTTCGGGTTCCATGACCGTCCTATGGCGACCGAAACAGGTCAGATTAATCGATTTCGGGTCCCATGACACTCCGAGACGCCCCATGGGGCGTTCGAAACGGCTAACGTTATGGAAAAGAATCATGAAAAAGTATGTGAAAATGATCGACCTCGAATAAGACGCAAAAATGAGTGGAAGAATCTTAACCAAGCAAATCAATTGCTGGAATCATGTATCCAAGGAGGAAGTTATAATGAACAAGAAATTATTGTATGGCATATTATCCGGAATCTTTACCGTTGGAATGTTGGCGGCTTGTAATGGCGGAGACCAACCGGATGATGGCGGAGATCAACCGGATGACGACGGTGGAGAAATGGACGATGGCGGACCGGACAATGGCAACGGGGACATGGATGATGATATGGATATGGATATGGAAGACGACATGGAAGAAGGCGCCTAACCGAGCCGCCTGAGCCAGAGGTCGATAAAGAGGGTCTTTATGTACATAAGGGCCCTTTTTGTAATTTCATACTATCGCATGAATGTGTGATAATTTGTAAAAAACATATTTCTCGTTTTAATTGCTTATCCACGTGGAATATCCTTGACTAGTAGCCAGATAATGTAGAGAAACTGGCGATTAAACATAAGGAGGATCAACAAATGAGTAAGAAATTGTTGTATGGAGCACTATCCAGTATTTTTGCTGTTGGAATGTTAGCAGCATGCAACGGTGATATGGATGACGGCGACGACGGTATGGACGATGGAATGGATGACGGCGGCGAAGAAATGGATGAAGAGATGTAATCCAGTCGCGAACGGGAGCCTGTGATTTATGCACGGGCTCTTTTTTTGTTACAATGACAATTGAGAAGGAAAATCAGCAGGGGGTGCATGATGGCAAAAAAGAAATATTATGTCGTTTGGAAAGGTCGGAACCCCGGCATTTATCAGTCATGGCCCGAATGTCAGGAGCAAGTGAGCGGCTATAAAGGTGCCCGCTTTAAATCTTTTTCAAGCAAGGAAGAAGCAGAACGTGCGTATCATTCAGGAACGAAAACCCCGAGTGAACATTCGAAAAAACAGGAAACGTACATAAAAGAGAGCATTTCCGTAGATGTCGGCACGCGTGGGAATCCGGGCCCGGTGGAGTACCGGGGAGTGTATACAAAAGACGGAAGTATTTTGTTTGAACGAAAACCTTTTTCAAAAGGCACCAATAACATGGGAGAATTTCTCGCGATCGTCCATGCATTGGATTGGCAAGCAAAACAGGAAATGGAACGCCCGATTTATTCCGATTCACAGACGGCAATCACATGGGTAGAAAATAAGAAAGCAAAACCGACGCTCCCTAGGGATAAAACGACTAAGGAAATCTGGGATGCTATCGATTGGGCAGAAAAATGGTTGCAAACGCATAAGATTTCCGTACCAATAAAAAAATGGGACACGCAAGCATGGGGAGAGATCAAAGCAGATTACGAAAGAAAATAAAGGATGGGCATTTTGGCGCTGATCAATGTTTATTCATTAAAAAGACGTGGTATAGTAAATGATGTGATGTAAACCTAAACCGAATGTCACTAATTAATATGCTGTTCCGCCTTACCATGAGGCGGATTTTTTCACACTATCGGAATGTATAAATTGTTCGGGTGATAGTCCTTGGCGATAAGTCAAGTTTTTCTAACATAAAAAGACAGGAGATGATATTGTATGGATGAGCCACAAAAGTTGGCGACCTTTGCAGGAGGATGTTTCTGGTGCATGGTCGGGCCTTTTCAGGCAGAAGATGGTGTGCTACAGGTGAAGTCGGGATACACGGGTGGCCGTACCGAAAATCCCACTTATGAGGAGGTCTGTTCGAATCAAACCGGCCATGTCGAGGCTATTCAATTAACGTACCAGCCGGAGAAGATAAGCTATCAACGACTGTTGAAGATCTTTTGGCAAAACATTGATCCAACCGATGCAGGCGGGCAATTTAATGATCGCGGAGAATCATATGAAACAGCGATTTTTTATCATGATGAGGAGCAGAAACAATTAGCGGAGGAATCACGCCGAGAGCTCGATGAAACCGGTCCTTTTAGCACCCCGGTCGTTACTCCGATCCGGCAGGCCGCCCCTTTTTATGATGCAGAAGAATACCATCAGGATTACCATTTAAAAAACCCGTTTCACTACCAGCTCTATAAGAAAGGTTCCGGAAGGGAATCGTTTATCAAAACGTATGGAGGGAAGATTAAATGAGCGATAAAAAAGATTTAAAAGAACGATTGACGCCTCTGCAATATGAAGTGACGCAAAATGACGCAACGGAACGCCCGTTTGAAAATGAATATTGGAATCACTTTGAGGAAGGTTTGTATGTGGATATTGTTTCCGGTGAGCCTTTGTTTACGTCCAAAGAAAAGTTTGAATCGAGCTGTGGCTGGCCGAGTTTCACGAATCCAATGGATGATAAAGATGTCGAAGAGAAATTGGATACAACCATGGGGATGCGAAGGACGGAGGTGCGCAGCAAAGGTGGCGACTCCCATTTGGGTCATGTGTTCCCTGACGGCCCCGGTGAAAATGGCCTTCGCTATTGCATTAATTCGGCAGCGTTAAAGTTTATTCCGGTGCATGATTTGGAAAAAGAAGGCTACGAGGAATACAAAAAGCACTTTGAGTAAATGTAGAAACAATCGATCGCCACGAGGAGGTGGAGTGTTTGCATCATTATTTTCGTTATTATGGGTTACCAACCAACATCGATTATCGCCGTTTTTCAATGAACGTTGATGGTGATTTCGTTGTTATGCAACGCTTCACGCCTCCACAACCTAAGGAAGAAATTTTACTCTTGCATGGATTTATGGAACACGTCGGGATGCTTGCTCCATTTATCTGTTCATTAACCGAGCAGGGAAACAGTGTATCAGCGGTGGATTTTCAGGGGCATGGCCTATCCGGCGGAGAACGGCATCGTGTCGATAATTTTCGGGAATACGAGGTAACCTTGGGAAAAGCACTGGAAACGTTGGGAGAAGAAAACATTCACCCGCGTGTCATCATTGGCCATAGCACGGGCGCGGGGGTGGCTGCCCATTACATACTATCCGAGCGTCACTTGCCTTGGCGAAAATTAATTCTCGTTGCCCCGTTGGCACGTTCCCGCGGGTGGCGACCTGCGAAACTTGGGTACTACGCTGCCAATATGTTCGTGGAGGAAATTCCGAGGCGCTATCGGCACAATTCATCGGATCCGACCTATGTAGAGAAACAACGTGCAGACCCTTTGCAATCCGGGCGTATTCCACTCGCGTGGGTGAGAGCAATGTTTGAATGGGAAGGACGCTTTCGCAAACTTGCCCCTCATTCGATGGACGTTGACATTATACAGGGGACAGATGACCAAACGGTAGCCTGGGAGCATAATTTGCGTTTTTTTGAGGAAAAGTTTCCGAATGCCGCGATCGCATTAATTGAAAAGGGGAAGCATCAATTGCTTAATGAAGGAGAGCCGATCCGTTCTATCGTCTTTCGATTGATTCACCGAAGCATAGGCGGCAGATTATAAAAAAAGGCGCTTTAGGAGAGCGCCTTTTTTTGATTGCTTCTTTTTTTAAGGCGGCGAAGTTGCTTGTCTTCGACGCGTCTTTCAATAGACTCGAGCATGTCCGAATCTTGCTCAAGATCCTGTTTATTTTGATCAACCAACTCTGAAAATGACGTACGAAATGGTCTGCGCATATGCGTTGTCTCTCTCTCCTTTTTTATATTAAAGAAAATGCCATTCAAAATTCTGTTTATTTTGTCGAAGAATGCACATTTTCTTTATATTTATTATAACGTATGTGAACCATGAATGCATTGATAAAATGTTACAATTTAAAGAAGAATTCATACTATTTCGCTTCATTTGGATGTTCATGGAAAGATAATATGGCGGTGTTTGTGGTAAACTAGACGTTAGATAAGATTTAACGTGTTTTGGAGGGATGATGTTGGCTAGAAAAGAAACGAGATGGGTCACTTATATTACCGTGGGAAGTGTATCCGCACTGGTAGGGTTTTTGTTATTCAATAAAAATGCCAGAAATAAAACGGTTTCCTGCGTGAAGGAAGGCAAGCAATTTGTCACGGATGCCAGTGCGTTTGTCAAAGACAATCGGGAAGAGATCAGTGATTTGGTAAAGGGAACGACAGAAAAGGTCAATGAACGCTTGCAAGCAGCGGGCGAGGATGTTGAACAAATTGCCAAGCATTCGTCGCATTTAAAAGAGACCGTAACAGACGTCATAGACATTGCCAAAGAGACAGGTAAAGAGTTTCAAAACCATCGGAATAAAAATCAGCCCGCGCAGCCTGGTCTGACACAGCTTCCGCAGAACGAAAATTAACATCCGGGAAATGCCAGGTTTAACTCCCCTGCACAGTGGAAATACAAACAGTAAAGACGATTAGGGGAGGACGAAACAGATGGCTTTAGACGAAGAGTTGAACAGTATCAAAAGTAAAAAGGACGAGCTTGGGATCTTGACGATTTACTTAAACACGGATTTAAGTGAACATGATGAATGGAAGATTCGGCTTAAGAACGGGATCAAACGTCTCGAAGAGTACGCGGAAAAGAGCGGGGAAAAGGAGAGCAAAAAAGCTTTAAAACATCTTTTGCGTGAAGCAAATGCTTATATTTATGACCAGCAAAAAAACATGCAAAAAAGTTTCGTTCTCATCGCTTCCGCCGATAGGGATATCTGGACGGCAAAAACCCTTCAAGTTCCCGTTGAAAGCTCGTTCCATTGGGACACGGAAGCAGACACGGCCCAGTTGGAAGAGCTGCAAGAAAAGTACCCGGCCACAGGGATTGTCGTCACGCAACAACGGGATGTTACGCTTATTGATACCGCGCTCGGCGAAGTTCGCGATGAGAAAAAGTTCAGTTGGGATTTGGAAAAAGAAGATTGGGTGGATTACGATGACCAATCATCGCCACCATCGGCGGCAGATACAAGCATCGACGATTTTCAACGCCGCTTTGAAGAAAACAAGCATCGATGGTATAAAAACCTCGCCCCCGTATTATCAAAAGAACTGAAAAACAGGGGGGTAAATGGCGCTTATTTTGTCGGGAGCAAAGAATCCGTGTCTGAACTCACCCAACACATAAGTGACTCGTATATAAAAGGAAAAATTGCGAAAAACTTGGGATCCAAACCTGCTCATGAAATCGTCAACGCAGTGTATGGTGCGGATATCCGCTAAAACAAAGAAGCCCTCAACAAAACATTGGGGGTTTTTTTTATTTTTCCTCACGGTGCATCTCCATCATGACGGCATTTAGTTGTGCGCCGAGCAGAATCATAAAAGCGGTTAAAAAAAACCAGATCATCAGACCGATGATCGTACCAAGCCCCCCGTAGACAAGGGTGTAATCATTCCATTGATTAAAATGGGAGAAGCCGAATGAGGCTGCTTGCCATCCAACAGTCGCGAATAATGCGCCGGGCCATGTGTCGCGCCAGCTCATACGTTGGCTCGGTACGATAATATAAAGAATGAGCAACACGATCCCGACAACAAAAAAACTAATCCCCCAACGGATAAACGACCAGAAGATATGCATCGCCTCTTCCAGCCCAAGGGCGGTAAAAATAAACCGGCCAATGGGTTCGCCGAAGACAGGAAACAACAACGAAACAATGACTGCCGTCAGTAACGTAAAGACGAGTACAAACCCGACGATAATCATTCGCGACAAGGATGGATCGGGGAATTGGTAAGCGCTGTTGACCGCGCGAATAACGGCAAAGGAGCCCATTAGCGTCATCCAAACGGTGACAAGCGAACTGATGGAAAGCGTCTCTGTTCGTCGAACATCCAAGACATTACTCAAATTTCCGGCGATGAACGATAGTAAGTTTTCCGGTACATAGGGTTGAATGAGCACAAGAACATCATGGACGCCAACCGGAAAAAAGTGCAGAATGCTAAGAAGAACAATGAGCAAAGGAAACAATGCCAATAGAAAATAGTAGGCCATCTGCGCGGCGATATCAAATAGTCTGTATTCCCAGGTTGATTGAATCATACGCTTCACAATCGCTATAGCCATATTGCATCTCCTGTTAGTACGCAAGGGTAATGTTTCACATTATGGCATTTTTTCGGATGTAAAGGCAAATGGCGGGATGGTTTGGGAGGGGTATGGTGCCCGAAACCGGTAGTGTCCAGAGTTAGTCCAGCCCCGTTTCGGTCGCCATGAAGTGGTCATGAAGCCCGAACCCTATGTTCCAGCCCCATTTCGGTCGCCATGAAGTGGTCATGAAGCCCGAACCCTGTGTTCCAGCTTCGTTTCGGTCGTCATGAAGTGGTTATGAAGCCCGAACCCTGTGTTCCAGCCCCATTTCGGTCGCCATGAAGTGGTCATGAAGCCCGAACCCTGTGTTCCAGCTTCGTTTCGGTCGTCATGAAGTGGTTATGAAGCCCGAACCCTGTGTTCCAGCTCCGTTTCGGTCATCATGAAGTGGTTATGAAGTCCACCCCCTCGGAAGCGCGCCCCATTACGGTCGCCATGAAACGGCATCACCACCGTTTTCTTAGATAAAAGACGAGAATAATGGAGGCCACCAGTAAGGAGGCGACAAGCAAGTAGGAATCTCGGACTGCCTGCTCACCTGCTGCTATCGAATCGCTTCCGATCAAATGCGCCCCCCTCCGATATTCAAAAAAGATCGATAAAAATACAATGCAGATCACTTTCATTAATTGCCGGGAAACGTTGTTGAATGCTGATCCTGCAGGAACGTGGGTTTCTTTTAAAGCGTTCAATCCTGCTGTGGACGCGGGCGTATTAATCAATCCGTTTCCGATCCCCTGGATAACCAAGAAAACAATAAGCATAATGATCCCAACTTGCCCGATGGAAAGCGCGATGGCAAACGTGGCAATTGTTGTAACAACAACACCGGTCATAATGACGATGTAAGGTCCTTTTTTATCGAGCACCCGCCCTCCGATCGTCATGGCAATGCCCATGGATATCGCTTGCGGAAAGAGAACGAAGCCGGCGTACAGAGGAGAATAGCCATAAATGTCCTGAATAAGGATAGGGACAAACAACAAAACTGAAAACATAGCCATTACGCTGAAATTAATGACAAGCAAACTTCCGCTAAAAACAGCATTTTTTAAAATGCGTATGTTCAAAAGAGGTTCATCGCTTCTAAGTTCTTGCCAAATAAATAGTACGAGCCCAGCCACACCGGCAACGATAAGCCCATACACCCACAGCTCTCCGGGATAGGACTGCAAGAGATCGATCCCGATCATGGTGGCGACGAGACCGAAACTAATGAATAGAAATCCGCGCCAATCAAATCTAAGCATTGTTGGCTTTGTATCCTTTTGAAGAAAGTACAGGGCAGCGCCTGCAGCGATAAACGCGGTGGGAACATTAATATAAAACAGCATTTCCCAAGAAAAAAACTCTAAAAGTACACCGCCAAGGGTTGGGCCAATGGTCGGGGCGACCATGGCGGCGATCCCCCAAATGCCCAACGCGAGTCCGCGTTCATTTTTCGGAAAGTGCTTGAAGATGAGCATCATCGTAAGCGGCATAATCAAACCGCCGCCGAACCCTTGAAACAATCGAAAGACAATGATGCTCGTAAAATTCCAAGAAAAAGGGCCGGCCAAAGAACCGGCAAAAAAAATAAGCGTACCAATTAAAAAGATTTTTTTAGGTCCAAAGCGTTTACTTAGGTAACTTGTAAGCGGCATCACGATTGCCATTCCCAATGCAAACGCGGTAATAATCCACTGCCCTTCGACAGCAGTAATTTGAAAAAGATCCATAAAATACGGAAGGGCAACATTCATAAGGCTGTTGTTTAAAATAACCATAAAACCGCCGAGCAATGCAGCGATGAGTACGCCCCATTTACTAACACTTTTTGTATCTTGAACTTCTGTCTCTTGCATGTTGAACATCTCCTGGCGAAAAAAAAAGCGAAGTTACTAATATCTTAGCATAAATTAATAGTGGCTGAAATCCGGGAGTAGATTTTGCGTTTCCATATAAAGGCGGAAAGGGCAACCTTCATCCTCTAACCGTTGTTGGACACCGTGGAGCGTGAATGCCGTACGGTCAAGGCTTGAAGACACTTCCTCCCAGAAAAGAGGGCAGGCGACGAGCGCTTCCGCATTTCCCCTGAGTGAATACGGTGCGATGATTGTCTTTCCAAACGCATGCTGGGGAATATCGATGTACAGCTTTTGCCCACGGTGTTTTTTGAAACGTTCCCGCGTAAATAAATCAGGCCTTGCCCGCAAGCAGTAAGCACCGATTGCTTCCGTAAACGGATGCGTTTCTTCGTATGTGTATCGGTTTTCAATGAGGGGGACATACACTTGCAACCCTTTATTTCCGGAAAATTTCACAAAGCTTGTTAACCCGAGCTGATCGAAGATGTCTTTTAAAACATTTGCCCCTTCGATCGCCAATGAAAAAGCTTCCACATCCGGCGGGTCAAGATCAAGGACGATCTCTTCGACGTAACGGCTCGACGATAGCGAAAACGGAATGTGCCATTCGATAGCGAGTTGGTTGGCAAGCCACAGCAATGTATCGACGTGATTGGAAATGATATAATCGATCTCTTCAAAGGTTTCGGTTTCTACATAGGAAGGGGCGTATTCCGGGCATTGTTTTTGAAAAAAAGCTTCGCCAAACCTTCCATGCGGATAGCGAACGACGGTCAGTAACCGCTCGGCAAGATGGGGCAGACAAAAGGGTGCAACCGTTCGTGTGTAGGCAAGAAAATCGCGCTTGAAAATCTCGGGTGCTTCCCACAAAGGTTTGTCGGGGTGGGTGAGCGTTACCCGCTTCGGCCATTTCAACATGGCATTTTCCCACGTTTCCCATGTACACCTTCCGGCAGGGATGTTGAGTTCAAATGACTGGAAATGGGCTTCCCGAAAATCATTGCTGTACGTCGTAAACGCGAGCGTCACAACGATGGACGGATTGATCTCATATTTCTGCGCTTGTGCATTCCAGCTGCCGTTATTTTTTATGATGGTGACGAGTGTTTCTTTTTCCGTTTTTGAAAATCCATGAGGACACTGGCCAAGGGTGACAGCTTTTCCATCTTTAAAAACCCCGACTTCAAAATATCCATTGGCGGGCGTATAAGAAAGGATGAAACAGGTAATCACGTAAGGGGTTTTAATTTTTAACCAGGATTCCGAGCGTTTCCCGCTGTAAGTATGCTGACGTATTTTAGCAACGATCCCCTCGCTGCGATATAGTTTGGCTTGATATTGAACGGTTTCAGCATTCTCATACATAGGGATCGATTGTATCCGGCGTGTATCATGGTGCGCTGGGTTTGTAGGCAGATCAAAATTCTTGAATGTTCTTTCCAATTCTTTTTTTCTCTTTATGTAGGGTTCATTTTTTAATTCCCGATCCTCGTATACAAGGATATCAAAGGCGAGAAAGTACGCAGGACGCTTACGGCTTGCGGCAAGAATGGAAGCTTGTGAACGAAGGCGATGCCGGCTTTTAAGGGCATGAAAATCGGCAAGTCCCGGGTTTTGAAAAAGAACGATTTCACCGTCGAGGTGCACGGTTTTTTTCGGGAAATGTCGCTGGCAAGTGTCTATAATTTCGGGAAATTGTTTTTCCAAACGATTATGATTACGGCTGAACAAGGTGCATGTCGACCCGTCCCAAATTAGCTGCGCGCGATACCCATCGTATTTTAATTCATAATGCCATTGTTTTCCCTCGGGAAGTTGTTCCCGGCTGAATGCTAACATGAATGACATGCGAACACCTCCGCCAATAGCTTTCTACACATTGTTTTCTTTATGTGAAAAACCATATTTTACAACGCATGCCTGTCTTTTTAACGATCAAACTAAGATTTAAAAAGGGAGGGAAGGCTGTTGCACACTATTTGGAAAGGAAGCATTTCGTTCGGGCTTGTCTCAATCCCTGTCAAATTACATGCGGCGACCGAAAATAAAGACGTATCATTTCGGAATCTTCATCAGAAGTGTCATACACCGATCAAATACGAGAAAGTTTGCCCGGTTTGTGAGGAAACGGTGGAAAAGGAGGATATCGTCAAAGGACATGAAATGAACGACGGCCGCTTTGTCATCGTCGGAGACGAAGAATTGAAGGAGTTAAAAGAAGCAAACACGGAGAAAGCAGTGGAAATTCTTGACTTTATCCATATCGATGAAATTGACCCTGTCTATTTTAATCGCAGCTATTATTTGGGACCAGACGAGGGAGGGTCGAAGGCGTACGCCCTTTTACGCAAAGCCCTTTTCGATACTCGCAAAGTAGGGATTGCCAAGATCATGATTCGTTCCAAAGAACAGTTGGCTGTTTTGAGGATCCGCGACGAGACGTTGCTCATGGAGACGTTACATTATCCCGATGAAATTCGCGCAAGCGCCGATGTCCCCAATGTCCCGTCAAGTGAGGATATCGATAAAAAAGAGCTTGATACGGCGGTTCTGTTGATCGATCAGTTAACGGCAAGCTTCGAGCCGGAAAAATATGAAGATGAATACAGGAAAAACTTACTCGCGCTCATTGAATCGAAACAAAACGGCGAAAGTGTCGTCACTCCCGATAAGGAAGAAAAGCCAGATAATGTGACAGATCTAATGGATGCGCTGCAAGCATCGGTCGACCGCACGAAGAAGAAAACAACGGCAGCAAAAAAGAAATCGGCAACGTCAAAGAAATCGTCATAACTGAACCGTCGGACCATAAAGGCCGGCGGTTTTTTCCAGGCATGACAAAAATTTAATCACTCTGAGTAATATTCATTTTTTTGGGCAAAAGAAGAGAGAATTCCTTTTCAAACAATCATAAATAAAGGAGGGGAACAAATGGCAGACGAAAACGAAGAACAACAAACAAAAGGCTTATCTCGGCGGCAGTTTCTTAAAAATAGCGGTTATGTTGTAGGCGGGGCTGTCGGTGGCGGGCTCCTTGGCGGCGTTTTCACGCAAAATTTTATCGGTACAACAGATGCTCCGGATACCGCTACGGAGGGAGATACCACTTCACCCGAGCAGCTGACACATGCACGCATGTTTTTCAAACGGCAGGAAGATTTTGACGTGTTAAGCGCGGCTGTAGAACGGATTTTTCCTGATGACGAAACCGGGCCGGGTGCCATTAGTCTTGGCGTTCCTTATTTTATAGATAAACAACTTGCCGGTGAGTATGGGTTTAATTCTCGTGAATATATGCAAGGACCATTTTTTGAAGGTGCACCGACGCAAGGCCCGCAGTCGGGAATGTTACGCAGGGGTATATTTCTGGGCGGTGTTCGCACGATCCAAAACATAGCTCAAAATGAACATGGCGAATCTTACTTCGATCTGGAACCCGAGGTTCAAGATGAAATTCTGGAAGCATTTGAAGATGGCGAAGTCGATATGACGGGCGTTGCTTCCGATGAGTTTTTTGCCATGCTAAGGACAGCAACGATCGAGGGAGCTTATTCCGATCCTGTTTATGGCGGGAATTACAACATGGATGGATGGCGTCAAATTCAGTATCCGGGCTCGCAGATGGCTTATACGGATGTCGTTGCAGAAGAAGAATTTGTAGAAATGGATCCGGTCAGTTTACATGACCATCATGAATAACCGATTCAATGTGGAAAAGGTAAAGGAGGGCGATTATGGCAACAGAGTTACCGAGAAAAGAAGCGGTAGTGGTTGGCGTCGGTTGGGCCGGGGGGATTATTGCCTCGGAACTTGCGAAGGACGGCATCGAGGTTATGGGATTGGAACGAGGTGCTGAACGTACGATTGATGATTTTATCATGCAAAAAGATGAATTAAGATACGCGGTGCGTTATGACCTGATGCAAGATCTATCAAAAGAAACGTTAACGTTCCGAAATGATCGTGATATGCGGGCGCTGCCGATGAGGCAACTTGGGTCGTTTTTGTTAGGGACGGACTTAGGAGGAGCCGGAGTTCACTGGAATGGGATGTGCCCGCGCTTTCTTCCTTATGACTTTGAGATTCGTTCACAAACCATCGATCGTTACGGTGAAGATAAAATCCCTGAAGATATGCCCCTGCAAGACTGGGGGATCAGTTATGAGGACATGGAAGAACACTTTGCCCATTTTGATGAAACGATTGGCACGTCCGGGGAAGATAATGAAATGTCAGCCCCCCGTTCTACAGAATATCCGACGCCACCGATGGTCGAAACACCGGCGATTCGATTGTTTAAAGAAGCGTCAAGTGAGTTAGGCTTACATCCTTATCAAGGACCTTCTGCCAATTTGAGTGAAGCCTATACGAATCCGGACGGACAAACGATCCAACAGTGTCAGTACTGTTCTTTTTGTGAACGTTTCGGATGCGACTATCAAGCGAAATCAGATCCCATTATCACAGTGATTCCGACCGCAAAAGAAACCGGGAATTTTGAACTTCGTACCCATGCCAATGTACGCAGTATCTCCTATGACGGGGAACGAACAGACGGCGTTTATTTTATCGATATGCTTACCGGAGAAGAATTTTTCCAACCTGCGGACATTGTTATTCTGACCTCTTACGTTATGAATAACAGTCGCCTTTTATTGCAGTCAGAGATTGGCACGCCTTATGACCCCGATACGCAGACTGGCGTGATTGGTAAAAATTATTGCTACCAAATTCAGACATCCGTGCAAGGATTCTTTGATCGGCAGTTTAATATGTATGCAGGCGCGGGCGCTTTAGTGGGGCATGTGGATGATTACAACGGGGACAATTTTGATCATAGCGATCTCGATTTTCTTCACGGAGGCGCGATTCGGCTTATGCAAACGGGGATTCGTCCGATTAATACCAATCCGGTTCCACCGGGAACGAAACAATGGGGCAGTGAATTTAAAGAAGCAAATGCCCATTATTTGTTCAGGACGTTATCCATCGGGGCGGAAGGTGCTAGCATGCCTCACGTCAATAACTATCTCGATTTGGATCCAACGTATACAGATAGTCTCGGAGATCCATTATTACGGATGACGTATAATTTTACGGAGCAAGATCGCAACCTTGCAGCTTATCAAACAGAGCGTATGCAAGAGATAATGGAAGAAATGGGTGCTAATGACATTGTCGCTAACCCTGATATTGGGGATTATAACATCAGACCGTATCAATCGACCCATAATACCGGAGGCGTGATCATGGGGGGAGATCCGGATACGTCTGCGGTTAATAATTATTTACAAATGTGGGATTGTGAAAACCTTTTCGTCGTGGGCGCTTCCGCGTTTGCCCATAACAGCGGGAATAATCCGACGCCAACAGTTGGCGCACTTTCCTACCGTGCTGCCGAAGGGATTAAACAGTATTATGAAAATCCGGGACCATTGGCTTGAAGGGGGGGTTATAAATGAAAAAAATAACACTGGCACTCTGCTCTGCCGCTATTTTATCCGGGTTAGTTGGATGCGGAAACGCAGATAATCATAATGCCGGAGAACCAAATGAAGCGAAAAATATGGAACAAGTGAATGATGCAAGTCACGATCAGGATGACTTTACCGTTGAAGACCGAGTCACAAGGGATGAACACCAAGGGTCACGTAACAAGACGGACGGTCGCGGATCATTTTATTATAATAATCCGCAAGATGTGACGGATAAGGATACGTTCACGGAGGAAGAACGGGAAGCCGAAGAAGAACGGGCCCAGCGATATGAAAGGGAAGACAGGCATCAGGAGAGCATTGAACAAATCGTTAACGAGATGGATGACATAGAGGAAAGTTACGTCGTCGTCGATGATACACGAGTGATTGTAGGTATCCGTACCAATGGGGACGACGTTGACCAAACGATTGTGGCTATTGAAGAACGACTACAAGACGACATCGGTGACAAAGAACTGATCGTCACGGATGATGAGGATCAATTTGAGCAAATGCGAACAGGTCGCTCTCGATAACCATGCTTGTGCTGAACGGCTGATATTAATGACCCCATGGATGTGGCGCCAAATAAGAAAGAAATTAATCCTCGCTGGGCGTGAGTGCGGACAAAAAGATAGTCAAAGCGTGAAAAAATGTTCTCAGCACCGGCAATTCACTTGATTAACGCTCATGTCTTATTATTTGTCAATCACCCTCCACCAGGCTGTTTCCACTGCAAAAAACGATGAATTTCGGTACAATGGGTGTGAATGGGAGGGATGTATGGATGGAATTTCGGATTGCCAATGAAGAAGCTTTCACGACACAAGCTCCGTTTGGCGAATTGCTAATTTCCGGGGAAGATGAACACGGGTTTCGTCCCTATCAGCTTCTCGTATCATCAATCGCTGGCTGTAGCGGGAGTGTGCTCCGTAAAATAATGAAAAAGCGGCGTGTGGAGGTCGGGGACATTCGTATTCACACCGATGTAACGAGAAATGATGAAGAACCGCATGAAGTAAAGACGGTACATCTTCATTACACGATAGAAGCAGAAGGCGTAAAAGAAGAACTCATGGAAAAACTTTTGGACATCGCGAAAAAGAATTGCACCATTGTTCAATCGGTAGAACCGTCGATCACCGTCACAGAGTCGTTAACATTGAATCCATAACGAGAGGCAGTGCTTCATTCACGAGGCACTGTTTTTTCTTTTCTTATCGATATGGATAATCGCGCCTCCCACAGATCATAATAAGCGAAAATGATCAGGGAGGCTTATGCATGAGAAGTTTTGTATTCATAGCGTCGTTATTGCTTTTAAGCACGTCGATCATCATGCCGGAAACCGTTCAAGCCGATGAAGAAGAAAACGATTCATTCTCGAAACCGGACCATGTTTATGACATTGCCAGAGAAAACACATACAGTAACACGAGCCGCGAGTTGCCCGAGCTTGAGCCCTCGGAATTAACGAAAGACTTGCAGGAAACAGCAGAAGAAAAAATCGATAACCCCGAGCTCGTTGCCATGTTAAATGAATCGGCCATCAAGGACTCAAAAATACCCTTTGGCGTCAATGCTTCCATTTATCTAGGGAAATGGGCGCTGAATTACGACTCTGACGATACGGAAGTGAACTGGGAATACGAAAACATTAATACGAATGAACAAGATAATCGTGGCGGTGACACGGTCGTCTCTCTTCAATATAAACAAACGCAAAACAAAGAAGCAAAAGGCGAGTTGAACAGCGACGTGCCCCAACTTGAAGGGGTAAAAAATTTAATGAGAATGAAAGCCGCGGAAAAAACGTCTTTGCCTCTATCTTTTAGCTCCACGATTGGCCAAGGCACAGAGGTCGGGCCGAATTACCAAGTAGAAGGAAAAAAGCTTGGCGTATTGCACGGGCACGTGCCGGCTGTCCATGAAAAAGGGACGGTCACCTACGGAGAAGTGTACGTGAAAATGAAAGGCAATAAACGGTTCCTTGAGGTTCAAAATATCGAAAAACAGGCCGTTGACGGCTGGATTCCCGTGAAAGATCATGTCACGCTAACGTATCGCAACGGTTAAAACTTTCGCGGACAGGGCGAAGGTTCATAGGTTGCTCGCTCGTGCTTGAAAATCAGTGTCTTGATAATAGGCGTTTTTGACGAGCGCATTCGGGCCGAGACATTGAACGGAAGGGCAATGGCAATGTAGGGATTGGGCCAGCGAAGACGCCTTCCATTTGGAGAAGGCCGCCGGCAATGAAGCGTTTTGGATATTCCCCAGCGCTGGTTCATCGTCAAAATCGGTGACACTGATGTTGCCGTTAAACACATTGACATTTAAACGGTTGCGTCCGTCGGGGTCATTTCTTACGGTGACATTTTCACTCCCGTACAGTCGCTTTAATAGCTGCAGATCGTTTTCATCGCCGTTACAGGCATAAAAGGGGAGCGTGCCGAAAAGCATCCAGGTCCCGTTGTTGCGATGGTCAAGCAAACGATGAATGCCGCTTCTGATTTCCGATAGCGTTGCAATTTCCATGTCGCCGGCAAAATCCGTCGGGTACATGGGATGCACTTCGTGCCGTTGGCAACCCATCGCGGTAATTTGATCGTGGATGGCTTCAAGATTGGGCAAGGTCCGTTTGTTCAGCATCGTTTCCGCCGATACCATAATGCCTTGCCCTGTTAGTATTTTTGCGTTTTCAATCATGCGTTCAAAAAAAAGCTGTCTTTTTTCCATCGTCGGGGGTTTTTCCATATGAGCGAAACCGATAGCCGCAAAATCCTCAAAGCTTCCGTAATTATGCGTAATATGTAGGACATCGAGATATGGAAGGATCGCTTCATATTGATGTAACGGCAACGTCAAATTCGAGTTAATTTGCGTGCTCGCCCCTCGCTCATAAGCATAACGAAGCAGAGGAACGACGTATTTTTCCACAGATTTTTTGGAAAGCATCGGTTCTCCGCCCGTGATGCTCAATGCACGGAGATGCTCGACCTCATCCAAACGGTCTATAAGCAGTTCCACCGGCAGGCCATCGGATGGCTCTCTGCGGCTTAACAACGAACCGACGGCACAATGTTCACAGCGCATATTGCAAAGGGTGGTCGTCGTGAATTCAACGTTTGTTAACGTATGTTTTCCAAACCGTACGTAATCATCATAGGCTTCCCACGGATCATTGACCGGTGAAAATGACGCTTTTGCTTTGCTGGTCATAATAATCTCCTTTATAAGTGATACGAATTAAGCATACAAAAAATAGCGGATGAAGAAAAGGGAGGCGAATGAAAAATGGGAAGAGGGACAAGAAAAAAACGGGGCATGTTGTTAGTCTTGGCACTCCTTTTGTTCATGATGACAGGTCAATCAGCTTACGGCGAAGGCGTTTACGATTGGAATTTCAAACCGGAGAAAAACAATCAACCGCCCACGACAGAACCTCATTATATTAAGCTGCTTGATCGCTATGATGGTTATTTTATTGGTGATACGGATAACAAGAACATTTATCTGACGTTTGATAGTGGCTACGAAAATGGTTGTACAGACGTTATTTTGGATGTATTAAAAGAAAAGAACGTTCCTGCTGCATTTTTTGTCACCGGTTATTACTTCGAGCGCGAAGAGGATTTAATCAAAAGAATGGACGATGAAGGGCATATTGTTGGCAATCATTCCTGGAATCATCCGAGTTTTCCTGATTTAAATGATAAAGAAGTAATCTCCGAGCTGTCAAAGGTGGAGGAAGCTTTTAAAACGTTGACGGGGAAGGAGATGAATTATTTGCGCCCTCCCCGCGGCACATTTAATGAGAGAACGATGAAAATTGCAAAAGATGAAGGGTATCACCATATTTTTTGGTCATTCGCTTATGTCGATTGGAACCCGGGTGCGCAAAAAGGGAAAGCTTATGCCTATGATAAGATTATGGATCGTGTTCATCCCGGGGCGGTTTTGCTGCTTCATTCGGTATCGAAAGACAACGCGGCTGCCCTCGGAGATGTGATCGACGAGCTGAAAGTGGAAGGCTATCAATTTAAGTCTCTGGACCATTTAACCGGCAGGCAATTTCCTCCTTTTGATCAATGAGCGTGGCTTCATTGCCCCATATGGTTGGCTACCTTTTGCAACGTATTCAAGCCTGTCACATGTAGCTACGACCAATTTTCCGTTGGCCTACGGGGAAGCTTAATGTTCCGGCGTATGTATTATTACTGTCGGCAAAGATTGCCATCTCCGCTGTATTTTCCTTCGTACCAGACCACATGGTCGACGAGTGTTTTCAATGCCTGTTGCAAAACGGTTGAGGTGTTTCTTTCCTGCGTTGTGTCGGCAATCATTTTTATCGCGGTCAGATCTGTGGATACAGACATTGGCTCATCACTCCTAAATCAAATTAACATACCTATTTTAGCAAAACGAGAGGGTGCGATCGGCTAGTAAGTTAGTTCAGGAAAGTGCTAAAATGGTGCATAATAATTTTAACTTAGAGGTGAATCGGCATGTTTAACAGTGACCGTTTGTATTTTCGGGAAATAGCGGAAGAGGACCGAAAACCTTTGGAAGATCTGTTTGCCGACCCCGCTGTCATGCGTTTTGCAGACGGCACGAAAACGAAAAGGGGAACGGGGGAATGGATGGAGCAATCCTACCGAGACTATAGAAGTTTCGGCGTCGGATATTGGGTTGCAGAAAAACGGGGAAATGGTGAATTTGTGGGGCAGTGCGGGTTTCGCCCGCAAAAAATCCAAGGACAAATTCACATGGGTTTCGGATATCTTTTGGCAAGGAACGCATGGGGAGAGGGATACGGGAAAGAAGCCGCTTACGCGTGCAGTAATTTCGCTTTTGAACAATTGGCCATTGATGAATTGACATCCATCATTCATCCGCAAAACATTCCATCTATAAAAATTGCCCGCTTTCTCGGAATGGAAAAACAAGACCGCATCCGTAAACATTGCCAGTGGATGGATGTGTATAGGCTAGAAAACCCGGGCTTGTAGAAAAGTGACATGAAACGTTCATAATTTAAGGTTTGGTGACGCATTTCTGTCTTGTATACTGGAAGAAAAGATCCGATTCAAACAGGGGGCAAAAACTTTGGCGCTTGTAGCACTTACTGTTTTTATCATTGCCGGTGTTAGTACCGTTTTCGCTGCATTTCTCATGTTCGTTACTTGGCCGCGGCGTAAACAAAATGAATATAAACAAATAAAATTGTTTACCGGTTCATTTTCAGCGGCCATCGTTACGCTGGGAATTTTTTTACTTTTTACGGATTCATCATCAAATAAGATTGCGGCTGATGAGTCTTATGCCGTTCCGGATGACGTGGAGACAGTGGAAGAAGAGGCAGGTTGGCACATTACATCCGAGCTTGGTCAAGTCACAGCTGACCATCATGAAGTTATCCAAAGTGTTAGCTTTAATAAGGGTGGCGAAGATCAACGAGCAGTGTTGGAAGCTGAACTGATCACAGAGGATAACATTACAACAGATCTTATCCGTACATCAACCTTAAATCGTTCCACTCAAATTTTGCAACGTTTATCCCAAATCGATGAAGTGGAACAGATCCATTTAGTTTGGGATATTTATTTCGAGCCCGAATCAGGCCCCGGCGAATTCGATACGATCTTGGACTTGACGGTGAATAAAGAAAATGTGCAAAACATTGAAGGGAACCGCATGGACAGCGAAGAATTAGACGAATTAGCCGTAGATTATTGGGAGAAACCAGCGCTTGACCCGGAGGATGAATAGAACAAAGCAAAGCCCCTTGGAATTCTCATCCAAGGGGCTCACTTTTTCTAATCTAAATCAGCGGGATATACGCCATTTTCATCATGGATCTCACGGCCGCTTAATGGCGGATTAAACACACAAATCATGCGTGCGTCCTTAATTCCGCGCAATAGATGTTCATCATGTTCATCGAGGGCATATAAGGTGCCGGGGGTAATTTTATACGTTTTATTATCCTTTAACGTTTCTACTTCAGCTTCCCCTTCAATACAGTAGACCGCTTCAAGGTGGTTTTGATACCAAATATGCGTTTCCGTGCCGGCGCGAATGATCGTGTCATTTACCGAGTATCCCATGTTGTCATCTTTCATAAGCAGGCGGCGGCTCGTCCAGTTGCCGGCGTCTATTTCTTGATCGGATCCTTTAATATCTTCAAGATTAACGATTTTCATGATGGTTGTCCTCCATGTATTGTATCTAAATATGGAAATGAGAGACGAGAACAACATCCTGTCTCTCATTTCTTTCGTAATTAGCTGTTATTCGGGAACTTTAATCTTTAATCGCATCGCTAATGCCAAGCTCAAGACGGCGCAAACCTTCTTCCAAGCCCTCGTCGTCGATAATTAGCGGCGGGAATAGTTTGAAGACTTCATCGTTTGGTCCGGCGGTTTCCATGATTAAACCGTTCTTATAGGAGTGCCAGGATACTTTGTTTGCAAGGTCAGGCACATCCGAACGTATGCCTTGGATGAAACCACGACCGCGTAAAGTCCCTTTCAAGTCAGGGTATTTTTCGATCATTTTTTGCAGAAATGCAGTAATCTTATCTGATTTTCTTGAAATTTCTTTTTCGAAAGCAGGGTCTTTCCAGTATTCCAATGCAGCAGTGGCGGTTACAAAGGCCGGGGCGTTCCCGCGGAAAGTTCCATTGTGTTCACCCGGTGACCATTGGTCAAGTTCAGGACGGATGAGCGTGATCGCCATTGGCATCCCGTAGCCGCCAATCGATTTGGACATGCAAATAATATCCGGATTAATTCCGGACGGTTCAAAGCTAAAGAACGATCCTGCGCGTCCAACCCCGGCCTGGATGTCATCGACGATCAAGAGCGCATCAATGTCATGGCACAAACGTTCAATTTCTTGCAACCATTCATTGCTGGCGGCGTTAAGCCCGCCTTCCCCTTGCACGGTTTCCAATATGATGGCGGCAGGTTTGTCTACGCCGCTTCCGGCTCGGTCAAGAAAGCTACGGATATGCTTCATTTGTTTTTCTACCGATTCATCAACGAACTTGTCATATGGCATGGTAAGCGCATTTCCGAGCGGAACTCCGGCACCGGCCCTTTTAAACTCATTGGAAGTGACGGCAAGAGAGCCGAGTGTCATGCCGTGAAAACCATTTGTGAAGCTGACAACGTTCGTCCGTCCTTTTACTTTACGGGCAAGTTTCAGGGCACTTTCAACCGCATTGGTTCCGGTTGGCCCCGGGAACATTACTTTATAATCCATATTGCGGGGTTCTAAAATGGTGGAATTGAACGCTTCCAGAAATTCACGGCGCGCCTTGGAAGCCATGTCCAAAGAATGGGTAATGCCGTCTTCTTGGATATACTCGATGAGTTTTTCCTTCATGCGATCATCATTATGGCCATAATTTAGGGCGCCTGCCCCGGAGAAAAAATCAATGAATTCGTTGTTGGCTTCGTCCCATAGTTGGTAGCCTTTTGCTTTGTGAAAAACAGTAGGGAAGCTACGGCTGTAGCTTCGCACCACTGATTCTTTTTCTTCAAAAACTTGCATTGCGTTTGTAGTCATGTTGGCAACGACTCCCTTCGTCATTAAGTGCGCTCCTATGATCTCCCGGTGTTTGTGTTTACCGAAAGATTGGGCCGATTTTAAATGAGAGCTCTGCTTCATGGTTATCCCCCGGGAACAAATCTTCGGAGAAACATTCCGACACATGACAGGCAGTTTCGTTGGTACGGGCAAGTCGCCGGAACAGTTTTTGCGAAGCGTCGTTCGACGGAGTGACGGTTGCTTCAAGGTATTTGATTTCTTGGCAAGCATTGCGCTCAAGCAATTCATCAAGCATGCGTGAGGCCAATCCTTTCCCGCGTTGTGAGCTGTCTACACCTACTTGCCATACAAATACGGTATTGTCTTTTTCAGGTAGGATGAACGCAGTAATGAAGCCAACTAGTTTCCCTTCTTCCTTGACGACTACACAAGTTTCGGAAAAGTATTCGCTCATCATTAAATACTTATACGAAGAATTAAGATCCAGACCAAGTTTTTTGGCAAGTTCCCACATTTTGCGTCCGTCTTGTACAGTCGGTTTGTCAAAAGTCAAAGATTCTTTCTGCAACGTTGGAGTTGCACTCATCCTATCACACCTTTTAAATATTTACGCACCATAATTTTAGTTCCCTTAATGAGAAATATTCAAACCACTTTTGAATATGAAAGGGAAAAGCAGGATACGTATCGAGACCAATCGGGTCATGCATATTATAATAGCACGCCTGCTAAAAAATTCAACTCGCTATATTTATGATTAAACGTGATTTAAGCACGTAAGAAAGAGTTGGCGTTATTTGCGTAAGGTGTTAGAGGGGATTACTAACGTATATGGCAATACAGTCATGCAGAGGAGCGCGTTTATCAATTTTATTCTGACAATCGGGGGGAGAACTGGTACACTTATTTATTGTGTGCACTTTTAATCATGGGGAAGCGCGGTTCATGGAGACTGAAATTGCTGATAACCGGTCCATTCGGTCGTCATGGGCGGTTCATGAATCCCGGAACCGCTCGCTAACGGTATTTTGGGTCATCATAAGAGGCTCATGAAGCCTGAAACCGCATTTGCCCGGATAATTCGGTCGCCATGGGAGGCTCATGAAGCCCGAAATCGCAGTCAAACGATTAATTCAGTCACCATGAAAACTTCATCCGTTCGTTTTCGTTGATTATCAATGAAACAACACAGAGGCCACTCCCGCGATCTTTTACATGAGAGGAGGAGAAGATTGCAAATATTTTTCGAGGTCGTTCTTCCGGTGGTGCTCGTATTCGCACTCGGATTTTTAATTCAAAAATGGAAGCATGTGGACATCAAGCCTATTTCGACGGTTGCAATTTTCGTCATGACGCCTTGTTTGGTGTTTGATACGATTTATCACGCAACACTCGACATGCAATATGCATATATGTTGATCTTTGCGATTTTGCTTTTATTCATACTTATTTTTGTGAATAAGTTGGTATCTTTTTTCTTTAAGCTTTCTCCGGAAACGGAAACCGGAATAATCCTTTCCACGGCTTTTATGAATGCGGGAAATTATGGTGCTCCGATCGTTCTCTTTGCTTTTGGAGAAGAGGGGTTTGCCTATGCCGTGTCTCTTATGGTCATTCAATCAGTGATCATGAACAGTTTTGGCGTTTATTTTGCATCCAAGGGCAGGGGGACAATGATCCAAGCTTTAAAGGTTGTCATGACGATGCCGGCGACCTGGGCGCTGGTAGCGGCTTTATTGGCGCAATTTTTGCCTGCAATGCCTACTGCCATTACAGGTGTAACCGAAATTGTCGGTGCTGCTACAATCCCAACCGTCATGATTATACTCGGCATGCAATTGGCGCGAATTCCGTTACGTGGGTTTGAATGGGGAAAAATCAGTTATAATGCCGTGCTTCGTCTATTGATTTCTCCGGTGATTGCTTTAGGCCTTACGAGAATCCTTCCCATTGAACCACTGCTTGCCAATGTGCTTGTTTTAACAGCTGCTATGCCTACAGCAGCTAACATCGTAATGTTTTCGGTGCAATTTAATGCGCAACCGAGGTTAGTGTCGAGTACCACACTCGTGACTACTTTAATCAGCATTCCAACGATTACTGTCTTGCTGATGATTCTTTGATATATTTCGTGAATGTATGTTTATTTCCTGATTATATGGGAATGGAGGAGTATGGGTCCTGGTGCGACATTTTTAAGGACGATAGTCTAAACAACCTGTTTGAAGGAGCGTGATGAATTTGAGTCGAGACGAAACCCGGACTTTAATTCAGGAAGTGGTCGATAAGTTAAAAAAAGAAACGTTTAGTAACGAATTTACGAATAACGAGAATGGAGAGGTATTTGATTCGGCGGCCGAAATTATAAAAACAACGGATAAAATCATAAAAAGTTACATCCGTGTCTCAAGAGACAATGGAGTGATTGAAAGAATCCCGGCCTATCGCGTTCAACATAATAACATAAGTGGGTTTTATAAAGGGGGGATACGTTTCAGTCCGGCTGTAAATGAAGAAGAAGTGGAAAATCTTGCGATTTTGATGACGATCAAAAATGCTTTGCATGAACTTCCTTTCGGTGGTGCGAAAGGGGGGGTGTTTGTCGATCCGAGAAATTTATCGCCACGGGAATTGAATTTGGTGAGCAAGAAATATGTACAACGGTTAAAGCCTGATTTGGGTCCAACGAAAGACATCCCCGCTCCGGATTTGGGAACAAATGACAAAGTGATTGACTGGATGGTTGGCGAGTATAAAACAATTACGCCCGGCGAATCTTATGTAAATTCATTTACTGGAAAAAGCGCGGTGAATGGAGGCGTTGCCGGCCGCAGGGAAGCCACGGGAATCGGAACTTTTTTGAGTTATTATTATTTGAGGGATCAATGGTTTAAACAAGCGAAGACAATGAAGGTGACGAGACCTAAGAGTTGGAAAAACCTTGAAACGTTAATCCATAGCGATCAACCGACGAGAGTGGCGGTTCAAGGATTTGGAAATGTCGGAAGCATTGCGGCAAATGAAGCACTGAAGTGTGAAGACGAACATATTGTGACTGCCGTATCGGATGAAGATGTCACCCTTCATAACCGAAAAGGTTTGGACATAGAAAGGCTGTTGGCTTATAGCGAGCAGCACCGGCGGTTGCCACGTTCAGCGGAAGAATTAAAGGAAGCGAACGTTCAAGCGGATATCGATTCTCCGTCGGCCGTGCTAACGAGCGAATGCGATTTGCTCATACTGGCTGCTGTCGAAGGCCAAATTACGGAAGAAAATATGAAAGACGTGTCGGCGAAAATTCTTTTGGAAGGGGCAAATGCGCCTATTACCAAGAACGCCGATGAATATTTTGAAAACAACGGAATTATCGTCATCCCGGATATTTTGGCTAATGCAGGCGGCGTACATGTCTCTTATCTGGAGTGGATGCAATCAAATAACGACAAGCCATATACGAAAGAAGACGTTATTACGGCATTGACCGATAAAATGACAGACGTATGCCACCGGGTTTATGACCATTATTTCTACTCCGAGAACCACGAAACGACAAGAATGTTATGCTATAAACTTGCCCTTATGAGATTGATTACGCTTTTATATAGGCACGGGAAACTTTATTAAAACATTCATCAGCGGGAATTTTTCATCCCCCGTTGAAGTTTTTAAGGTACGTTGGTAGGGGCTGTTGCCTCAAATTAGGAAAAAAATAAATAATTTAGCAGTTCTGGGAGGGGCCCGTTTATAAAGACGGGCTCCTCACTTTGGTAGGGACGGAAATTTTGTGTCTTTTGTTTTTTCGTAGGCGCTCGATTTCCGTTTGAGGGGTTACTTTGCTCTTCTTGTTGTTTTCAGAGGAGTTCATCCGTCGTCCAAGGGAATCACGGCGTAACCCCTTAACCAATCCTTCCATTTTTTTACGTAAAAATGTTGGTGCAATTCCTTGCATCAAGCCTATTGAAAAAATTTTACCAATCCGGTGATTACACTGGAAACACTGGATTACACCTTTCCGGGGTAGTAGCAAAGGGGCAGTCTCATCATAAAATTAATTGACAATGATTATCAATTTCATTATCATGGCATTAACTGATAATGATTATCAATTAAAACACGTAAAATAGAAAGGAGCTTGCTACCAACGGTTGATTCCGATCTGTTTTGGGAAACAGTCGATGAATGTATGAAATATTCAAATAGCCGGGATATCGACACCGAAGTGGTGCTCCTTTCTGCAAATTCGGTGGTTGAAATACACGATTAAATTACTTAATAGAAGAATCATTGATGCATCAGACGAAGCAAACACGTTAAACGGCAAAATTAACATACAAGTAAAAACATTCCGTTTATGCTGAGCATTTGGCGGCGCATCTTCAATGCGTCGCTCTAAAAATCCCGAGCAGATCAGGGACAACTACAAAATCCAATAAATAGAAAATGATTAAACATGAAGTTTTGTAAGCGCAGCACAAGAAGATCGGTTTATTTTGTATGAAGCCATGAAGCCGTATCACAGATGCGCTTGATCAGATGAGAGAGGTAACCGGGCAGCCGAATTGTAGCTCGATTAATTAATTCTATCGGCTTACTCGTGCCACACCCATTTGTCTTTTAGGAGGGGAAGTAACCATGATTATTGTTCAGAATCAAACGTTTGTCACAAAAGGATACGGAGAACGTCTCGTGGAGAGATTTAGAAAAACCGGGAAGGTTGAATATGCAGAAGGGTTTATCGGATTAGAAGTGTTAACGAACATTAGAAGCCAAGACCATGATGAAATCGTGATTAGCACGCGTTGGGATAATATTGAAGCATTTCATCGCTGGACAGAAAGCCAAGCGTTTAAAGATGCACATGCCCGCGAAGGTGGACGTCCAGATTACATTATCGAAAATAAGGTTCTTTTTTACAGGGTCGATGTCGTACGTGAAAGCATAGAACTAACATATTAAACAGGGGCGTCACAAAAGGGCAGCCCTTTCGGTTTACAAAGCCCTGAACATGGGAGGGATGACAATGATTAAAAAGTTCGCCCGCTATTATTCTCCGTATAAACGGTTGTTTGCTGTGACACTTTTATGCGGGATGCTTGTTGCCGCGTTAGAGCTTTTATTCCCGTTGGCCGTGAATCGTGTGATCGATGATTTGTTACCAAGCGGGAATTGGGAGCTTATTTTTGCCGGCGGCATCGGTTTGTTTATTCTTTACTTATTCAATGGCGGATTTCATTATGTTGTAACCTATTGGGGACACAAACTTGGGATTAGCATTGAAACCGATATGCGCACCCAACTCTATAAACATTTACAAGAACAACCCATTCAATATTTTGATGACACGAAAACGGGACATCTCATTTCAAGGCTGACCAATGATTTAATGGATATTGGCGAAGTCGCTCATCACGGGCCGGAAGAATTGGTCATCGCCTTAATGACGCTGACTGGTGCTTTTGGGATCATGCTCACCATTAGTTGGGAATTAACGGTGATGATCTTTGGACTTGTTGCGATTATTATTGCCCTGACCTATTATTTTGGAAAGAAAATGTCTAACGCCATGTCATACATGTTTGGCAGCATTGCTGACTTTAATGCGCGCGTTGAAAATAATATCTCCGGCATTCGTGTGATTAAGGCGTTTGCCAATGAAGCGTATGAAAAAGAACGCTTTGTGAAAAATAATGAACATTTCAAGCAAACGAAACTGAAGTCATACAAAATTATGGCCTCGCACATCGCCAGCAGTCAAATTCTCATGAAAATCCTATTGTTGTTTGTTTTGGTTGCCGGCACTTGGTTTGTGATCAATGATCAAGTGACGTTCGGCGAATTCATGGCCTTTGTCCTGCTCACAAATGTCATGATGCGGCCGATTCAACAATTAAATGCCGTCATAGAAATGTACCCCAAAGGGATCGCGGGATTTCGCAGGTTTCTTCAGTTACTCGAGATGGAATCGTCACAAAAAGAAAAAACGGACGCCATTGATGTTGGCAAACTAAATGGGAATGTTACATATCAACACGTCTCCTTTTCCTATGGGGAAGGAGACGACGTTCTTAATGCGGTCAATTTCTCTATTGACTCCGGCGAAACGGTCGCCTTTATTGGCCCTTCAGGCGCCGGAAAAACGACAATTGCCAGTTTGTTGCCTCGTTTTTATGATGTTAACACAGGAGTAATCACCATCGATGGTATGGATATTTGTGACATGACCTTACGATCACTCCGTGAAAATATTGGATATGTGCAGCAGGATGTTTTTCTTTTTGATGGAACGATCAGGGAAAATATTGCATACGGCACGTTAGAGGCAAAGGAGGAAGATATTTGGGAAGCGGCAAGGCGCTCACACATGGCTGATTTCATTGAGAGCTTGCCAAAAGCGATGGATACGTTGATTGGAGAACGAGGCGTGAAATTATCCGGTGGCCAAAAACAACGTCTTTCGATTGCGCGTATGTTTCTTAAAAACCCACCCATTTTAATTCTGGATGAAGCCACATCTGCTTTAGATACGGAGACGGAAGCAGAGATTCAAAAAGCGTTGAATGGACTCTCACAAGGACGCACAACATTAATGATCGCTCATCGTCTCACGACCATTCAGGACGCCGATCGCATTTTTGTCGTTACGAAAAAAGGCATTGAAGAACGAGGGAACCATCAAGAACTCATCCGCTCCGGAGGTTTATATTATCGAATGCAACAATCCCAATTCCATACGCTCTAAGAAAAACACTCGGGACCGTACGGAATCTGCCGAGATCATGATTACTTGATTTTTCTCGACTGCCAGGACTGTTTTCTCCTCTCAAGCAGAGAGCGCACGGCTTCCAACGTATATAATCCGATTTCGTTCCTTAAATTAACATGAATCCCATAACCGTATCTTTATCGGCCGAAAATATCACTATATTAGCCAAAACATGCTTTGCAGGTTACGCGAGAATTTCACCTCTTTTTGAACCATGGTGAAAGAATTTCCGGCATAATCCGGTAACAGACCGGATAAGCTTGGCTGGCGTTAAGTAGATTGAGAAAGCTTCGCGGGAAAATAAAACGTATCAGAAAATGTGATGATTTACTCTTCCCGGATATATTCAATTCAACTGACCACCAATTGTTAATTTCCTTGTGAAATTATTAATTGACAATGATAATCGTTTTCAATTAATGTAAAAAGAGGATGATGATACGTTCCGCGCAGAGATAAAAATACGGTTTTTCAAAACAAGGAGAAGATAAAGATGATAAAAAAGGGCATGATCATGATGGTTTTTTCCCTTACGTTGACGGCATGTGGGGATGGATCTTCCGGTGAAACCTCTGATGAAACCGATCGGACGGTTAACATTGGCGGCGAAGAGGTTGAAGTGCCCGATAATCCTGAACGTATTGTCACTGATTTTTATGCCGGTGAGTTGTTAACCGTCGATGCCAATATCGTAGGGGCTGGATCGATCGCGTTTGATAACCCTTTCCTTGAAGAGGAACTCGAAGAGGTTGAAGATATCGGAGAGCCGCCAAATGTGGAAAAAATTCTGGAATTGGATCCGGACTTAATTGTGACCATGTATGATGAAAATCTTGACCAGCTAGAGCAAATTGCGCCTACGGTACATATTCCGTATAACACAGCGACCAACGTTGAAGATATGACGGAAATGTTTGGGGACATCATGGGAGCAGAGGAAGAAGCACAGGCATTTTTGGATGACTATCACGATCGTGCCGAAGAGGCTCGAGAGGAAATCGATGATCACGTGGCCGAGGATGCGACCTTTGGGCTTTACGAAATTACGAATGACAATGAATTATATGTTTTTGGGGAAAATTTCGGCCGTGGTGGGCAAGCATTATATGACGCTTTGGATTTAGAAGCACCTGACATCATTGAGGATGAAGTCATGGGTGGAGAAGATGTGCTCATGCTTTCTCAAGAAGTGATCCCTGAATATGCGGCGGATTATATGTTTTTGACGAGTTATGATCCGGAAAATCAGCACGATGCCAAAGATGAACTAGAAAAATCTTCTGTATGGCAAGGGTTAGATGCCGTACAACAAGAACGTTATCGTCTCAATGATTATGATACCTTTTATCCTTACGATCCCATTTCGGTTTACCATCAGATTGATTTATTTGTGGACTTAATCATGGAGATGGAAACGGAAGATTAGATGAAGAAAGAAGGCACACAATGGTTGATGCAACGTCTCCTACGTCAAAACGGTTTGGATTAAGACCTATGGTTGTCATCATTATGTTTGCCGGCACGAGTCTGCTCATTTGCGCTATTTTGCTATCTATTTCTTTAGGAGCGGCCAGCATCACACCCATGACGGTTTGGGAGGCAATAGTCAATTATGATGAATCGCTAACCAACCACCAAATTATCCATGAGATACGTCTCCCAAGGGTGGCTGGGGCTATTCTAGTAGGGAGCTTTCTCGCTGTTTCAGGGGCACTTATGCAAGGGATGACAAGAAATCCCCTTGCAGAGCCTTCCATTATTGGGATTACGGATGGCGCGGCCTTGGCACTTGCCATCATGTTTGCTTTTTTCCCTAGCGTCCCTTACACCGGATCTTTATTAGCGGCTTTTATCGGGGCCGGTGTCGGAACGGCGCTGGTTTTTCTCGTGGGGGCGTTGGCAAAGGGGGGCTTAACACCAGCCAAACTGGCGTTGGCAGGGGTCACGATTGGGGCTTTTTTAAGTGCTATATCTTCAGGGATTGCGATCTATTTTGATGTCGCCCAGGATTTAAGTTTCTGGTTTGCCGGCGGTTTGGCCAACATCGATTGGCCACGCGTCCAACTTATGCTTCCCGTTGCTATGATCGGAATGGCCATAGCGTTATGGTTAGCGCGTTCAATTACCATTTTAAGTTTGGGAAAAGATGTGGCCCAAGGTTTAGGGCAACGCACAGGCATAGTTCGAACGATGGGCATCGTGGCCGTGATGCTTATGACAGGGGCCGCTGTTGCTGTTGCCGGAACCATTGGCTTCATTGGCTTAATCATTCCCCATATTACCCGTGCCTTGGTTGGTCTTGATTACCGTTATATCGTGCCGTGTTCGGCCATTCTTGGTAGCCTGCTATTGATTGTGGCGGATATTCTGGCCCGCCTTGTCAATGCGCCGTATGAAACGCCGGTGGGCGCAATTACAGCCTTGGTCGGTGTTCCCTTTTTCCTTTATCTCGCTCGTAGAGAAGGAAGGGGCGTCTGACATGAAACGGATCGTATGGATCTATGTGGCTATTGTGATGTCAATTTTTGCTGTTTTTCTCTTAAGCCTGCAAATGGGAACGATGACGATCGCCCCTCTTGATGTTTGGCGAACGTTTATGGGGGATGGCACTGACCAGCATGCGCTCGTTTTATTCGGATTTCGATTGCCGAGAATGGTAATTGCTTTGCTTGTGGGGGCGGGATTAGCGGTTTCAGGCGCAATTTTACAAAGCCTTTCCCGTAACGAATTGGCTGATCCGGGCATCCTGGGCATTAACGCGGGAGCTGGTTTGGCAGTTGTGATTTTTATTTACTTTTTCCAAGGATCATACACCTCGTTGGGTGAGACGGTCTTTGCCCTTCCCTTTTTCGCATTTGTCGGTGCGCTTACGGCAGCATTTCTCATCTATACACTCGCTTGGAAAAAGGGCGTAACGCCCATTCGGTTAGTGCTCGTTGGCATCGGGTTAAATGCAGGGTTTACAGCGATTCTTATCGTTTTTCAATTGCGCATGAACCCTAATGACTTCATGCAAGCCACGGTGTGGCTGAACGGGGATATTTGGGGAACGAGCTGGGCAAGCACATTAGCGGTTTTGCCGTGGATACTCCTTCTCATCCCCCTCGTAATGGCACAGGCGAGGACCTTGAATGTGATGCGATTAGGGGATCCGTCGGCGATATCGTTAGGGATCAAGGTTGAACGTACGCGCCGCCGCTTACTCGTATGGGCGGTTATGTTGGCGGGGGCGTCGGTGTCTGTGGGAGGAGCCATTTCGTTCCTTGGGCTTGTGGCGCCTCACATTGCTCGTCGTCTTGTCGGTCCACGCCATCAGGTCATGATTCCGACAGCTGCCATGATGGGGGCTTTAATCCTGCTATTTGCGGATATGGTCGGCCGTAACCTTCTATCCCCTTCAGAAATACCCGTTGGCATTGTTGTGGCTGTTATCGGCGCTCCGTATTTTCTGTATTTACTTATGAAAACCCCATAGTGAGGTGAAATGATGACACGTCTGGAAGCGAATCATCTATCGATACGTTATGAAAAAGAAGCCATCGTCGATGACTTGACGATGCACATTCCGGAAGGAAAAATCACAACTATTATTGGGCCGAATGGCTGCGGGAAATCGACCATTTTAAAGACGTTAGCCCGTGTGATGAAGGCTTCAAACGGAGCCGTCTATTTAGATGGGAAGTCGATTCATACCCAACCGACGAAACAGATTGCGCAAAAGATGGCGGTACTGCCGCAAGCGCCTGAAGCGCCGAGTGGTTTAAAAGTAAGGGAACTCGTCGCTTACGGAAGACACCCCCATCAAAAAGGATTCGCTACGTTGCGTAAACAAGATCACGACATCATTGCTCTTGCGCTCGAACAGACCGGTTTGAAAGCTTTGGCTGAACGATCTTTAGAGACCCTTTCCGGCGGACAACGCCAACGGGTATGGATTGCCATGGCGCTTGCCCAGCAAACGGACTTGTTGCTGCTTGATGAACCCACGACGTATTTGGATCTTGCTCATCAACTGGAAGTGTTGCAAGTTTTACAGCATTTAAATGAACAACAAGGGCGCACGATCGTTTTGGTCGTCCACGATATCAATCATGCTGCTCGTTTTGCTGATTATATGGTGGCGTTACGAGAAGGGGCGATCGTGCAGGAAGGCGTGCCCGAGGATGTTATGAGCGCTCAAGTTTTACGTGATGTTTTCCACATTCAGGCGGATGTTGTTTCTGATCCCAGGAGTGGGAAGCCGGTTTGTTTAAGTTATGATTTGTTGAAGCATACCGATACCCGGGAATCACAAAATAGTTATTCGTTAGGGGGGAGATATAGTGCAGGATAATGTGTGCTATGACATTACGATTATAGGTGGAGGACCGGCAGGCTTATATGCAGCTTTTTATAGTGGAATGCGCGATTTGAAGACGAAAGTGATCGAACATGAAAAAGAGCTTGGCGGAAAAGTGAACGTGTACAAGGAGAAAACCATTTGGGACGTTGGAGGTTTACCGCCAACAAGTGGTTCTCAACTTATTTCACAGCTTATTAAACAAGCCTTAACCTTCCATCCTACGATTGCGTTGGGTGAGCAGGTCGTGGACATACGGAGAACGGATAATGGTTATTTTCAAATGAAAACGGATCAAAACCGTAGCCATTATTCGAAAGCCATCATTTTGGCTACTGGTTATGGGATCTTACAACAAACCAAGTTAAACATAGAAGGGGCCGAGAAATTTGAAACGTCGAACCTACACTACGCGGTTACGGATCTAGAACACTTTCGGCAGAAACATGTCGTTATTTCGGGTGGAGGGAATTCGGCTGTTGATTGGGCCAACGAACTTGAACCGATGGCTAAAAGTGTTACGGTTGTGCATCGACGTCATCAATTTGGAGGACACGAGAAATTTGTGACTAAGATGCGGCATTCTTCGGTGGATATTTTGACCCCCTATGCCATTGACGACGTCAAAGCAAGCCCGGATGGTTGTTGTATCGAACAAGTAACATTGAAGCATTGCGAAAGTGGGTACTGTCAGTGGCGAAAGGCAGATGCAGTCCTCATCCATCACGGCTATCAACCGGATCTGAGTTTTCTTGATCATCATCCCCTGGGATTACAAGTGGAAGAACGTCGGTTGTATACCTCCCATCAAATGGAAACAGCAGCTTCGGGAATATTCGCGGCCGGTGATATCTCCAATCATCCAAGCAGTATACCACTTATTGCCGGGGCTTTTACGGAGGCTAGCTTAGCCGTCAATGCTGCAAAGCTTTATATCCATCCTGATGCCGACCGTTATGCTCGTGTCTCGTCCCATAATAATCGTTTTAAACAACATAATTAAAATAGGGACTGCCGAATAACGGAAAAAGATTGGCACATAAGCATTTTCCGTTGATGTTGTCAAAACTAGATGCAAGGAAATCTATCCTAAAAGCAGAAAACCCTTGCACTTTTGGAAACATACGGAGGGATGACGCTGCAATGGCGAGACTCCAGCGGAAAAACGGACGCGTCAAGACTCCGCAGCGCCGGTTTTGCGCGAGGAGGCTTGACCGTTCGTCCGCGAAAAGCGAAGCCATGGAAGCGGCATCCCGGCTTCAGCTGATATAGGCAAGTTGTTCAGCAATCCCTAAATGAAAGGCAGAACTAATGAATTGTGAAAACAATGTAAAAGTACTGTGATCTGATTGAGATTTTAATTCTGCTTCATTTAAACATAGAATTGAATGAATTGGATTAGTTGGAACGCCGCGTGCGGTGAAAGTCGCATGTGGGCTGTGAACGAGGGGAAAAAGGAACTATAACATCAAACTCTTATCTATTCTATGCATAAGATTCAGTGTCCCCTTGAGTCAAAAGCTTAGATTGGTATATAAACCGGAACGGGGGAATCGATAATGAAGGTTAAAATCCTCAATGCTGTGAGCGCGGGTGGATTGGAAAAGAAAATTAATCAATTTATCATTGAAAACGAGCAGGTCGAAATAAAAAACATACAAATAACAGCTGGATATCAAAATACGGTGGCTTTAATTGTGTATGAAGAGTAATTTTATACGTTTATTAGAGAAAGTGGTGGCACAGTACCTGAGAAGCGTGTAATGAACCTGGAGAAATAGCTGCTAGAGGTCTGTTTCAGAAATTTTTTCTCCCTTTGTCTATACCCACAGTCCCTGATGAAACAGTTGTCAGGTAGACACTTTTGTTGATTTCATCCATCATACAAGGCGATCGATGCAAGGGCGTTGCCCGATCCTTTGAGCGGCTCAACCCATGCTGAGAAGTCATGTTCCCGTCCCTCAAAAGGAAGGAATACTAATCCTAGGGGTACGCCAAACTCGAGCGGTTCACCTCCCACGGGAAGAAGAAAACGTCATGGTTCATTTCCATTCATTAAGCAAAGTCTGTTATGATAAAGGCTCTTCACCAAAATCTATCGTTGTTATCAGTAAATAATATGGTAATAACGCTAGCTAGCTACGGAAAAACACGGAAAGCTCAGTGTTTTTCCGTAGCGGTTCCCATCGTTCATCATTACATCTATTTTTCAACTATAAATTTTAGTGTTGGCCCTTGACAAAAAGCTTTGCAAATCCAATAATTAATTTCTGGAAAATTTGAACAAAAGTACCGATCTACAAAAAATGTTGCAGTTATCATTTGGGCGCTTGCTCAACGTAATGGAATTGGAAACCGAGTGGATTTTTTTAACGGAAGATGAGACATCTTATGAACTGGTTTCACATTACGAGTATCCTCGGAACAATGGAGGTGCAGGATCGCCCGCAAGCAGCGAGCCACACGTTGGAGCACCGGTGGTTCGAATTATAACGTACGACGATGGTCGTAGAGAAGGTCTTATCAATGATAAGGCCTTTTTTGTATGGAATTTTTAGACAATCGATTGATTTTTCCGGAAAAGATAAGTGGCATGATATACATAGAAGCACTTTGACAGTATGAAAAATGAAGGAGGAAAACGATGCAAACATTAACCATCGGCATTATTTTAGGAAGTACACGTCCAGGACGCGTAAGCCCACAAGTAGGATATTGGGTCAAAGATTTGGCTGACCAACGAGGAGATGCAAACTATGAAATCGTGGATATTGCTGACTATAAACTTCCTTTGGAAGGCACCGGTGAAGAGCCGGGATTCATGGCATGGTCAGAGAAACTATACAGCCTGGATGGATTTGTGTTTATTGTCCCGGAATACAATCACAGCATTCCGGCTGTATTAAAGCATGCCCTGGATTCCGCACACGATGAATGGAGCAATAAAGCAGCCGGGATCGTTAGCTATGGTTCAATAGGTGGCGCCCGTGCAGTTGAACATTTACGCGGGATCTTGGGAGAATTGAAAGTTGCGGACGTCCGCAAACACCCAACATTATCGATATTCACTGATTTTGAGGATTTTACAGTATTTAAGCCGGCTGAATTACACATGAACAATGTCAATGTCATGTTGGATGAAACGATTGCTTGGAGCGGTGTGCTAAAAACTTTACGATAATATTTGCATTAACGGCTAACACAGATAATCGGCTTGTAGCACACGCAAAAGGGAGGTGATGGAAGAGATGCGTGATATAAGTAGAAGGGAAGAACTCCCGGGAGCAGCAACATGGCGGGAGTGGATGGGCTTAGGAGCTTTGACCTTGGCGGTTTTCATGCTCGCTACAGATATGACCGTCCTGTTTCTCGCCATGCCATCCATCGCCGCCGACTTAACACCGGGTGCCACGCAAATGCTTTGGATGATTCACATTGGCGAATTGCTGGCCGTAGGATTTGCGCTAACGATGGGGCGTCTGGGCGACAGCATCGGGAGGAGACGTCTACTCGTTATTGGCATATCGGTATATGGCTTAGCCTCCCTTATGGCGGCATTTTCGACAGAAGCTTGGATGCTGATTGCAACCCGTGCCCTTCTTGGTGTAGCGACTGCAACAGTGATGCCGTCCACGATGTCATTATTGCGGAATATGTTTTTCGATCCGAAGCAATTTTCAGTAGCCATTGCCATTAATCTCAGCGCATTCTCTGCCGGTATGGCCTTAGGCCCTCCAATGGGCGGCTTACTCTTGGATCATTTTTGGTGGGGGGCAGTATTTCTCATCAATGTTCCGGTTGCCATTGGATTGCTGGCAGTATCACCCCTTCTCCCTGAGTATCGCAACAAGGATTCGAAGCGTATGGATTTTGTTAGTGTCCTGTTGTCTTCATTTGCATTGGTAGCTTTGATTTTCGGTTTACAGGAAATGGCTAACGATGGTTTCAACTTGTTTTACGGCGGATCGGTAGTGACTGGCATAGCAGTCGGATTTCTGTTCATTAAGCGACAAATGAGCACGGAAGACCCATTGTTGGATTTGCACATGTTTCGGATCCCCGTCTTTCGTTTTTCATTGATCGCTGTGACGGTTGTATTACTAGTAACTACTGGGGCAGATATGCTTTTTGCCCAACATTTGCAAGCCGTTGTTGGTCTTACATCAACAGAGGCAGGACTCTTGCTAATCATCCCTGCGATCTTGTCGATGGCCGGCACTTTAATCGCCCCGGCACTTACACGGTGGATGCGCCCGGCATACGCCATGGGGTATGGCCTTCTTACTGCAGTAGGGGGCGCATTGCTTATCATGTTAACTGTGCAAGATACTGGAGCAATTATCTTGATTATTGGTGTATCACTTATTGGATTTGGCGTAGGACCTGCGATGACGATTGCGAGTGAGCAAATTATTTCAAGTGTTCCGCAAGAACGTGCCGGTACTGCTTCAGCGATGTCCGATGTCAGCAGTGGACTCGGTTCTGTGTTGAGCATTGCATTTATCGGGAGTCTAGGAATGCTGGTTTACCGTTGGTCTTTAATGGGTTCGATTCCTGCCGGTGTACCACCGGAAATAGCACATTCGGCCATGGAAAACGTCGGTACTGCCGTTGCAGTATCAGATAGGTTCCCGGAAATGCTTCCAGTCATACAGTCTTCATTTACAGTCGCGCTTCAAGCGATATATGGAATAGCCGCCATCGGTTTGTTTGTCTTAATGATCATCATCGTATGGAAGCTCAGATATGTAAGGCAAGATGATAAAGCCTCTTCTAAACAGGAAACATCGTTTTGAAGAGACAGTATATCTATCTTACGGTCACGTTTGTGTGCAAACTCAAGTGATCTCACGGGCGAGTTGTGAAAACGGCGATAGGAGGATAATTATGAAACATGCCATTGTATTTGGAGGGACAGGGATGCTTGCAGGGGCAACAAAATGGTTGATTGAAACTACAGATCATATATCAATAATTGGGAGAAACAAACACAAGTTAGAACAGCTATATTCGGATCATGATAATAGTGATTTACGGCTCGTCACATTAGATTATAAGGATAATGAGGCTTTACGCCATTTTATGCGACAAACCATTCAAACGTATGGCCCCATTGACCTTGTTGTATCCTGGATTCATAGCGTTGCGCCTGATGCTATACCGATCATCCTTGATGAACTTACTCATCAAGAACACCAATGGCGCTTTGTTCACATTAAAGGGAGCAGTCATGATCTTTCATCCATTCTGGCCGAAATTCCCGTCCCAAGGAACTGCCGGTATTGTGATGTGCAGCTCGGATTTAAAGTTGAGGCGAATGTTTCACGGTGGCTAACTCATAAAGAAATTTCCAATGGAGTTATTTCAGCTATCCATTATGACAAGAAGAAAACTGTTGTTGGAATACTATACCCTTGGAGTAAAAGACCGTAGTAGATGGCTTGTTTAAGTAAATTCATATTTAGGGGAGAAGATGGATGATGACTCAACAACAATTGCCTCAATGGGCAAAGGATTATTTGCATTATATTCAAGTGCCGGTTAGAGAACCTTCCCAATCATATTTAAAAGAAATGATCACCGCTCATTTAAATCGAATACCTTTTGAGAATATCAGTACATTGCTGCATTATAAGAAATACCATGAAGAAAAAAAGCTCGTTCCAGATGCAAAAAAGTTTGTGAAACAATTATTTCAGCAGGACATGAGCGGAACGTGTTATATGCTGAATAGCAGTCTCCATCAGTTGTTAAAGCAACTTGGCTTTCATAGCCGTTACACTTTCTTGGGCGGGGGGCATGTAGCTTTGCTTGTTCGACTTCCCGGTGAAGAGGAAGAATTGTATGTTGATGTCGGAAATGGTGCCCCTTTTTTTGAACCTATCCGAATAGAGACAGACCCGGGAAATGTTTCGGAATATGGGGGAATTGAGGTGAGACTTCGTCCGGGAGATGAATTCGGAACGTATAAATATTACCGGTATGTAGATGGAACGTTACTCACGGATATGGATTGGTCTTTTGACACAAAGAAAATCTATCAATTTGATGATTTTCAACCGGCAATACAGAAATATTTCCGGCCCAACGGCGTATTTACATCTGTTTTACGCTGTCAGATCTGGCAATTAAGTCAAAAACGTTCATTATCCTTGGTCAATAATGTTTTAAGTATCCGATATAGCAATAGAAAAATAGAGAAGCATATCCTAAACGATCGTTTCGAAGTTCGAGACGTCATCGAGAATGAATTTAAGCTCCCGAAACTGCCTGTCGAAGAGGCTATTGAAATTCTTGAAGGAATGGGCATTAATATTTTTCAAGAACCAACAGAAAAGGCGGAAGCGTGAGGATAGGAACGTATTAGAGAAGCAGGTATTGGTGGCTGTGTTCTTCGAGGAAAAGATCTATCCTTAAGCAGCCGCATTTATCAACGGGAAAAATGCGGCTTCACGATGCCAAGAGTAAGAAGCTTTCGCCACAATCCAACTTCACGGGATCGAGATGTGGATGTTCGACATTATAATGCCGAGAGTTAGTTTTTGCCTAATAGGTCAGCTAGCGCGTCCTCCGCCTTTTCATATTGAAATTGAAACTCCGATTCCAGTGTACGTGCCGGTATGACCTTTTGTCCTTCGACAACGAGCACGCTCATTTCTCCGAGGGCTGTCCGCACCGCAACAGCCGGGGCAGGAAGCCAATGGGGGCGCTTCAGAACAGTGGCGATTTTTTTGCCAAAGTCACGCATGCGCTCCGGGTTTGGGGCAGTGACGTTATAAACACCTTCGACATGGGCCTGTTCCAATGCATGGATAATAAAAGCGGCAACATCATCACGGTGGACCCAGGAATACCATTGTTTTCCATTCCCGATTGGACCGCCGACGCCGAGTTTATAAGGCATCATCATTTTCGGGAGTGCCCCTTCACGAGCATCGAGAATCAAGCCAAATCTCCCGTATATCGTACGAACGCCGAGATCTTCCGCGGGCTTTGCTTCTTGTTCCCATCGTTCACTTACTTTCTGTAAAAAATTTTGATTTGCCGGAGCACTGTCTTCGGTAAATGTTTCTGTTTCCGAGATGCCGTAGTAACCCATGGCCGACGCACTTATGAAAGCATTTGGAGGTCCGTCACTTAAGTTTTCCATCAAACGGATGCATTCCCTCGTCGCTTCAATTCTGCTGTTTTTAATGCGTGCTTTGTGCTTTTCGGTCCATCTGCTGCTTATGGAAGCGCCTGCCAAATTAACGATCGCATCTACATTTTCCAGCATCTGTTCCGGTTTGTTATCCGATAACCATTCGATATACTGCAAGTTATCTTCATTCTGTTTGTTTTGCGAATTTCTTGTTAGAATGGAGACGGAGTGGCCAAGGGAACGCAGCTTATTCGTTAGTGTTTTTCCGACGAGGCCTGTCCCTCCCGTAATCACGACATGCATGGGGTTCACTCCTTCATTTTACGACGATTTATTGTTCTTTTCCCTATTCGTGCGGTTGAAAAACAAGCAGGTGATCATATGAAAATTTCAAGAATTACAACACAAAAAAAAGATGCACATCGTTACAATTTGTATATTGAGGATGGCCAAGGCGAGCGATTTGCTTGTGGTGTCCACGAAAATATTTTGGTGCGTTGGGAATTGGCGAAGGACAAAGAAATAACGGCTGCCGAATTGGATGAAATCATTCAAGACGATAACGTGGAGAAAGCGAACAAAAAGGCACTGCATTTTTTAGCAAAACGAATGCGCACGGAAACGGAAGTGCGCGACAAGCTTCAGAACGAAGCGATTCCCAGCGAGCATATCGAACCGGTTGTTGAACGGATGAAGGCCATCGGGTATATCAATGATAAAGAATATGCCCATACGTATGTGCGCACCATGATGAGCACGACAGATAAAGGGCCGGGGAGCATGCGCCGATATTTGCAGGAGAAAGGCGTTAATGATCTCGCCATTACGGGAGCGCTGGAACAATACGATGAGGAAAAGCAGATTGATGTTATTTTAAAAGTAATCGAGAAAAAGGAGAAAACAACGTCCAAAGATAGCCTTACAATGAAAAAGAAAAAGCTGACCGAGGCATTGTTGCGTAAAGGTTTTAAGCAGTCGACGGTTGCCGTTGCATTCGAAGCGCACGATTTTAGTCGGGATGCAAACGATGAGCGGCAAGCGTTACACTTGCAGGCGGAAAAGGCAGCGAATAAACTTAAGAGACGATATGAACAAGGGGAAGTAAAGCAGAAACTGAAAGAACAACTGTACAAAAAAGGTTTTTCATTGGCGATGATTGATGAATACCTCGAAACGCTAGACGAAGAAAGAAGGTAAAACAAGGTGAATCAACGTTACGGTCAAATGACAAATCAAGAATTAACTGCAGAGGTTGCACGATTAAATGAACTGGCGAAAAAGGCTGAACAAAAAGGAATGGTCAGTGAATTTGCGGTTCATGAGCGAAAAAAGGTGATTGCCCAGTCGTATTTGTTAAATCCGGATGATTTCAACCCGGGAGAAACGTATACGGTTGGCGAGCCTGGTGCGGACGAAAGCAGCTTTGTCATCTCTTATATGAACGGCGTTTTTGCTTGGGGGTACAGGGATGGGGAAGCGTCGCTGTCGGCCATTCCAATTGCACTTTTAACGAATAAAACGTGAACGATAAACATCGTTCACGTTGCGTTCATTAGCCGTGCTCTTTTTTTCTTTTTGGAATCTCTGGAGGTTTGCAGTTTATACTCCAACTTTTCCAGATCATAAATCCAACCGGTGTACGAGCCCGTGATCGTTAGGTCCCGGTTGAGCCGGACGACCGATATAAACGGATAATATCCTGCGGCTCGATACCGCAAGTCGGTGAAGATCACGTCATAGCCGAAAGGACGCTCTTCGATTTCCCATCGGTAAGTAGGGGAAAAGGACAGAAACGCCGATAAATTTTGATCATCAAGGGCTGCCTGTATGATCGGGTCATTTGGGACCGGTTCAAATAAATAGCTTTCCAGATAGCGAATCGTTTTCTTTTTCCAAGTGGCGACATGAAGATAATCGTGCGTACGGATAACGAGGTGAAACTCGGACCATCGGTACGTCGGAGAGATGAAAATATGGCTCGCGTAAGGGTGGAGTCGGCGGGCATGTCGGATGACCCCGTTGCGGACTTTCATTCTCCATACATAATAAAAGGCAAGAATGATGTAGATGAACAAAAATGTGTATCCGGGGTCCGCGCCTGCCAGCCATAAAAGCATGCCTGCAATATGCAAAATGAACATAAACGGATCAAAAATATTGATCGAACCGATGGCAATCCATTTATCTTTTATCGGCGCCAATGCTTTTGTGCCGTAGGCGTTGAAAATATCTACGAACACGTGAATGGCGACGGCGACAAACGTCCATAACCATAAATGGAACAAACCCGCAGCCGGCAAAAACAAATAGATGACGGCGGAAATAACGATAGACAAGAGGAGAACGGCTGGAATTGAGTGGGTGGCTCCTCGATGGTTCGTAATATAGGATGCATTATTTTTCATTTTTAACACCGTATCGAAATCCGGTGCCAGTGATCCAATGATAACTCCGATCGCAACGGCTTGCATGGTTACGGCGTTTTCGGCAATCACCGGGTCCAGTGTAGATAGGCCGGCGATGCCGATGCCCATAACCACGTGGGAGGCAGTGTCCATACCCGGTATTCTCCTCCTTTTGAAAATTTCTAGTTGGTCATATAAATTAGGATAGCAGATAACTTTACTTCAGTAAACGTGCTTTTGCCTATCTATACCCGAAAACAAGGAGGGGCATGCATGCAGGAACAATCGATTCAAGTATTTATGGAATACAAGATAGCAGAAGGGAAGGAAAGCGCGTACCAAGCATGGATAAAAGGCGTAGCGAATGAATTAACCGCAATGGGTGCGGAAAATTTTCGTTGGTTTGAAGCGTTGGAGCAACCGGGGTTATTTGTGGAATTGTTTACGGTGCCCTCGGTCGAAATCTACGAGCGCATAAAAGACTTGCGAAGATCCAGGGAACATCCGCGCTTTGGCGAATTGGCAAATTGGGTGCACAAACCTCTCGAGCAAATCAACTGTTGGGCGTTTCGCGATCGCTCAGCGACGATTGAATATTAAAGGAAGCGATGTTAATGACAAGCTATTCAGATCGTTTAAAAACGTTCCCCATCGGGGAATTCAGTCGGCGAATATTAAATTGGTATGAAAATAATAAACGCCCGTTGCCATGGCGGGAAGATAAAGACCCCTACCGCATTTGGGTATCGGAGATCATGTTGCAACAAACACAAGTCGATACCGTAAAACCGTACTTCGAAAATTTTATGAACAAATTTCCGACCCCCGAAGCTTTAGCCGAGGCAGAGGAAGCGCAAGTTATGAAAGCGTGGGAAGGACTGGGCTATTATTCGCGCGCCCGCAATCTACAATCGGCTGTAAAAGAAGTAGTTCAAGATTATGGTGGTGAAATTCCGAAAAGCCCTGAAAACTTTGCATCACTAAAAGGGGTCGGCCCTTATACAAAAGGGGCTGTCATGAGCATTGCCTATGATCTTGAAGAGCCGGCCGTTGATGGAAACGTTATGCGGGTGCTCGCTCGCGTGCTGCTAATCGGTGATGACATTGGAAAACAACGCACACGTAGACAGGTCGAAGATGATGTGCGCATGCTTATGGCCGGCACTTCACCCGCCGATTTTAACCAAGCCTTAATGGAACTGGGAGCGTTAGTTTGCACGCCGAAAAATCCTGATTGCGACGCTTGTCCGGTGAAAAATACATGCCGCGCTTATCAACGGAGCATGGTTCACGCGTTGCCGGTGAAAGCTAAAAAGAAGAAACAGCAACGACGGACAATGGCAGCCGTGGTTATCGAAAATGAAAAAGGTGAAATTCTTGTTGAGCAACGCCCGGACAAAGGTTTGCTTGCCGGGATGTGGCAATTTCCGATGGTCGAGGCAACGCCTGATTTGCAACAGGTAGCGTTAAACGATTATTTAAAAGAGGCACATCAAGTTGATGTCGAGTTGACCGAAACGGAGCAAAGGTTTGATCACGTTTTCAGCCATCTTATCTGGGACATTCATGTTTTTCGTGGCACTGCCCATGTTCAGGCAGCAAGCCCTAACGGCAAATGGTTAACGAAAACAGAAGCAAAGCAGCTGGCGTTTTCCGTATCCCATCAAAAAATTTGGGAAGAGCAACTGTAGCGCTCTTCCCTTCATTCATCGTTTGTGAACGGGGATGGATCCATGCTGTCCATCTTTTCTTTTGTTTCCGGCGTTCCAAGTTCATAAATGGTTCTGTACACTTGATTAATGCCGTGCTGAAATCGTTCACTATCGTCTGTTGTGAAATGTTCATTAAAATGGCGGAAAGTAAATAAATCCGCAAGTTCCATGTCGTGTTTTTGTACATCCAACAGCAGTTGTTGCAAATCGGTGACTTCCTCTTCAGTCGCTTCAATTTCATATTCGATAAGCTCATGATCATTGATTTTTGATGTTGTGATATCCTCCATGCTCGTTGGGTTTAAATTGACATAATACGTACTCTTGGACATAGATAAAACCTCCCGTATGGTATTTGTATTATCATGTGAACATACGAGGGGGATTATAGGATGAAAAAAATGACAGATGCGCCTCAATGCGTTGTGGCAGATTTTTTCGGTTACCAAGAAGGGGTCATGGATCCCGTGCTGCGTCGTGGCAGTGTGTTTCGGTCACCATGAAGGGCTCATGAGTCCCGAATTGCGTCGTGGCAGTGTGTTTCGGTCGCCATGGAGCGTTCATGAGTCCCGAATTGTGTCGTGGCAGTGTGTTTCGGTCGCCATGGAGCGTTCATGAGTCCCGAACCGTGTCACGGCAGCGCGTTTCGGTCACCATGAAGGGCTCATGAGTCTCGAACTGTGTCGAGGCAGTGTGTTTCGGTCGCCATGGAGGGCTCATGAGTCCCGAATTGCGTCGTGGCAGCGTGTTTCGCTCACCATGGAGAGCGTTCATGAGTCCCGAATTGTGTCGAGGCAGTGTGTTTCGGTCGCCATGGAGCGTTCATGAGTCCCGAACCGTGTCACGGCAGCGCGTTTCGGTCACTGTGGCACCATCATGGTCCCGAATTCACCATTAATTTTCTCGGAGTTGTTCGAGAAATGCCCGTGTTCGCTCGGTGCCGTAATCATATAAATAGCTGTAAAGCTTTTGCATGTCTTCGCCCATTTTTTCTTTATCGCGATCCGCAGCATCTTCATTAAAAGGTCGAAGTAATATTTCTTGCGGTTCCACATCTTCTTCGTTGATTCTTTCCAATAATTGTTGAATCTGTTCTTTTTCCCTTTCGGTAACCCTAATTTCATATTGGATCTTATTATCTTCTGTTTTCACTTCCGAAATGCCGGTCATCGCCTGGTCTAAGGTAATATAATATTTTTTTCGTTCCATAGCCATCCCTCCGCTCAATTTTATCTTTACCCCGACTTTTCCCTGGTTCGCATAGCTTTAATCCCCATTTTTTCAGCGATGGATGGTACAATGGATGGCGGAAAGCGAGGGATCACGATGGAAAATGCAAACAAAGTTGCGCTTGTTACAGGTTCCAGCCGCGGAATCGGACGAGAAACGGCGATCCGGCTCGCGCAAGATGGATATGACGTTATTATCCACTATGCGCGCAGCACAAAAGGGGCGGAAGAAACCGCTCGAGAGGTAGAGGCGCATGGTTCGCGAGCGTTTATTGTGAAAGCAAACATAAGCAAAAAGGAAAAAATCGATGAAATGTTCGCGACGATCGAAGAGAAATTCGGCAGACTGGATGTTTTTGTGAATAACGCGGCGTCCGGTGTTTTGCGTCCGGCAATGGAACTTGAGGAAAACCACTGGGATTGGACGATGAATATTAATGCAAAAGCTTTACTATTTTGTGCGCAAAAGGCGGTTTCGCTTATGGAAAAGAACGGAGGCGGGCGGATCGTCAGCCTAACATCCATAGGTTCTATTCGTGTCTTGGAGAATTATTCTGCCATAGGTGTCTCAAAAGCGGCGCTCGAATCGCTGACCCGTTATTTAGCGGTTGAATTGGCAGGGAAAAATATACGTGTAAATGCGGTTTCCGGAGGGGTAGTGGACACCGATGCGCTGGCGCACTTCCCGAATCGGGATGAATTATTGGAAGAATCCCGAGCGAAAACCCCGGCTGGGCGGCTCGTGGATCGTTCCGACCTTTCTGATGCAGTCATGTTTTTGTTGTCTGACCAAGCATCTATGATTCGCGGACAAACGATTATCGTAGATGGAGGGATTTCTCTTTTCACTTAAAATTTGTGTATATTCTCTTTACCTCCGGGTATGTTAATAAACGTGGAGGTGATTAGAAATGGCAAGACAAAACCAAAACCAAAATCAACAGCGTCAAAACCAACAGCAGAATAATCAGCAAAACGAGAACCAGCAGAACGAGAATCAGCAGAATAACCAAAACCAGAACCAACAAAACAATAAGCAGAACAACCAACAAAACCAACAAAACAACAACAATCAGTAAGCCGCAAGCGGAATGGGAGCGTCCTTTATCGGATGGCTCCCATTTTATTTTTACCATTTTTCCCTTCCTTTAAGTTACAGAAGCGTGGTCTAACTCCCCCGTCTTTAGACGGGATACGCTTTTAGCCTTGCTTTTCCCTGTCCATACTTAAACTGAGGTGAAAGTATGGATGGGTATCGGAAAAGCAGTCATACGGTCTATGATATCAAGTACCACGTAATCTGGGTAACAAAATATAGATATCAAGTGTTGCGGGGAGATATCGCTCACCGTGTCAGGGAATTGATTAGACAGGGGTGCGAAGCAAGGAATATTACGATATTGCAAGGAAGCGTAGGCAAGGACCATATTCACTTGTTGTTATCATGCCCGCTGAGTATCGCCCCAAGTAAAATCATGCAATATCTCAAAGGAAGATCATCGAGATTATTGCAAGATGAATTCCCAGCTCTGAAGAAAAGGTACTGGGGGCAACACTTATGGGCAAGAGGATATTTTTGTGCCACCGTAGGAAATGTGACCGAAGAAATCATTAGAAACTATATCGAAAATCAATCAACTGAGAGAAGGGATGATATCTTCGGGATTGATGAATGAATTCAGTCTCATTTAGTGAGCTTGAGCTTAAGGTCTTTCAGCGGACTTCAGTCTGAACAGCGACTTTCAGTCGCGGACATTTATGTCCAAATCCACCTGCTTTAGCAGGTGGTCGTTTAAGTAACAGTTGGGATATAACAGCAAGCAAGGGTAATTCAATAAGCGGTCCGATGACCAAAGCCAACGCCACCAAAGGCTCATTCGGAAAAGCAGTGAGCGCGATCGCCAAAGAAATCGGGGAATTTCTTGCAATAATTGTTAATTGGAAACTCGCGGCATCTGCATAGGTAAATGTTAAAATCCGGCTGATACCACGCCCGATTCCATAATTAATAATGAAAAAAAGGAGAATTGGGATGAGCAAAAGAAAAAGCAGTTCAAGATTATTGAATAAATAAGAGCCTTGGGAAGCGAACATAGCCATTATCGCTAATGATAAGAAAATGATCTGGCCGTTCGCGAAAAATGGAACCCATGTTTTTTGGAACGCCTTTTTATTTTTCAACAAATAACGTGTAAGGCAAGCAGCGACAAAAGGAACAGTTAAAACGAGAATGACGCTTTCCACGATCGTCGTGACATCGACCATCTCCATCGTTCCGGCGAAAATGAACAAATACACGGGGAGAAGCAATAATTGCAGAATAAGATTGATCGGAAGGACGGATGTAGATAGCGGAACATTTCCCTTCGCGATCCCTGTGAACACCAAATACCAGTCGGTGCACGGCGTCACCATCAACATGATAAAACCGATCCACAGCGCCGGGTGATCAGCTAGAAAGAGAGCACCCAATCCCCATGCCAACAGCGGTGTCCAGATAAAGTTGACGATTGTGTTCGCAGTTAAAAACGTAAGGTTTCGAAAAGCGCTTTTTATTTGGTGGAGAGGGATTCCCAGAAAGATGCCGTACAACATGAGCAAAAGAAACGGTGTGACGAAAAGCGCTGCATATTGTTCGGCGATCGGGATTTGTCCCAGTGACAATCCCAAACCAACAGCAATTAAAATGATGAATGTTTGTAATTTTTCCAACGTCCCCATAAATAAGTAACCTCAATCATCGATGCCAGAGGGGAAGAAAAATATCCCCTTCCGGTCTAATCTCAATGATCATCTTCCTGGTGGTAAGTGAAATAACTTTCCACCAGTCGATCCAAGTGGTCCAGTTGCGAATTATATTCGATAATGTAAGCGATGAGCGGAAGAAGGTTCAGCCATTCTTCTCGGCTGAGTTCCTTATGATCATACGAATTCATAAATGACTCTGTTAACGACTCATTGCCTTCATCCGCTTCTTCACTCATAAAATCAGTCATTTGCGTCGTTACTTTACCGGAATAACGCGCCAAAATACGCCCGTGGTAATTGGTAAGGTGATCCATCTGCTGTTGGACAAGCCGTTGCATATGTTCGGGAAGGTGATAAAAATCGTTTTCTCGCTCATCGAGGGAACCGAGTACATGGATGAGTTCCCTTGTGGCTGTCAACATCTCCCGAAAAAGGACAACTCTCCTTGCTTTTGCAAATTTGGTTTTCCTGAAATAATTGCGTTCTTCTTTGTAAAATAAATAAAGTTGGTCCAATTTCACAAGCTTTTCACGTGATTCATCCAAGTCTTCCCGCCTTGCTTGAACATTTGTGTCCTGGCGTGTGATTAACCGGATCCAACGGGCGGCGTTCTCCGTTGTAGCGAAAATCTCGTCGTACAGTTTATTTTCATACTTTGGCGGCAAGAAAAACAAGTTCACGAGAAAAGCAGAAAAGACCCCGAGCATAATCAGAGAAAAACGGGACAAGGCGAACATGGCGTATCCGTCATCGGGGCTGTTCCCCATAATGATCACAATCGTTACAATTGTGACCGGTATCGTGGATGAATCCAGGCCGAGCTTTAATATAATGGCGATCGAGATCATAACTACAACACCGATCACGAAAGGCTCCTGTCCAAAGGCGAGTCCGAAAATAACTGCCAAAGCAGCCCCGATCAGATTTGCTTGTACTTGATGAAGAATTCTTTGATACGTACGGTAAATGGATGGTTGAATCGTCAACCCTGCGGTTAATCCTGCAAAAAACGCAGGCTCCAACCCAAGTAAATGGGCGGCATAAAGGGCGATTACAACAGCCAATCCCGTCTTAAATATACGGGCGCCAAATTTCATGGAATAGCGGCGCTCCTTTCATACTGGAAATGAGATGTGGGAGGTGGGAAAATGATGAACCTCCCCTCCGATTAATCAGTTGGTGGTTCCGATTGGTTTTTATAAGCTTCTTTTGCTTCATGAACCGGGCGCTTCTCAATGAAGTAAAGGATGGCGGCTTTACATAACCCCCATGTAGCCGTTGCCGCCAATGTTCCGGAGATGGCATGGCCGGCGACCGGAAACGTCACTTTGCTTAAAGACCTTGCTAACTGGCGAAACGCAAAAGCGGTACCAACATTAGCGCCTATCGCGCCCAAAAATTCGGCCATCGATTTTCTGTCCAACTTCCTCCCCGACACGTAAGCAATGCCGGCGATCATGGACATTTGTATGCCGGTAATGACCGGCAAGTCTGCCAATGGAATCGGTTGGGCGCCAACGCCGCCGGTGATCGCGGATGCACTTTTACCGATCGTTTTGGCAATTCGGATTTGAATCGTTTTCGCCTGGGTAATGCGTGCCCATTGCATCCATGTGCTCCCCGGCAGCTGTTCGAGCAAAAAATCGATCAGCTCATCAATGTTCCAACGTCGGTCATAGACCATTTCCCCGTTTTTAAACGCAGTATAAGCACAAACCGGAAGAATGCCGGTAACTTCGGGCAAATGCTTCTTTAACATATGTTCCATATGGTCGCTCGCGTGTTCAATGTTGGCAACTTTTTCTTCATCAAAGGGAGGATCGGTATCATAAACCGGGTCAAGCTCATCTACTTGGGTGACAATGCCGATCACCGGAGGCAGATAATCATGTTTCTTTTTAATGATTTCCCGAAGTTTTTTTAACTGCTCAATATCTTCAGTAACACGGGCATCTACTTCTTTTGCTTTCACGAGGAATAAAATAGCATCGGGATAGCGGGAAGAAAGTGCTTCTTGCCAAACATCTTCTTCCGTTTGGGTAAAGCGTGTTTCATCCCCTTCTCCGAAACCACGTGTATCCAACACCTCCATAACGGCTTTTTGCGAGGTGTTTTTGTAAGTATGCCAAGCCCCCCGTTCGGTTTCCGCGGTAACCGCGCCGACCTCAGCTACCGGCGCTTGGAAAATGGCATTCACGAGCGTTGATTTGCCCGCGCCCCGCCTTCCGATGATGGCAAAACGAGGGGGCCGCGAATCGACAAACAGTTCTTCGAGCCGCTCCACCTCTCCAATGACACGTTTTTGGATATTCGAAGGCAATTTTGGAATGATTTTTTTTCGGAATAAGCGTAACGGCTCCTCCAAATATTCTTTCTGTTCGTCATCATGCATAGGTGTCATCCCTTCTTAATTGCTTGAAAAGCGGTTTCAGCCGCATCGAGGGTTGCGGTAATATCTTCTTCTTTATGCGCGCTCGTCAAAAACCAAGCTTCGAACTTGGAGGGAGCAAGGTGAATGCCTTGTTCCAACATGGAGTGAAAAAACGTCGAAAAATGCGTGCCGTTTGTGGCATCTGCATCGTCATAGTTTTTCACAGGTTGCGAGGTGAAATACAACGTCAACGCCCCTATTTTACGATTGATCTGTACGGGAACTTGAACGTTGTTCGCGATGTTTTGTAATCCGTTTTCAAGTTTTTCCCCGAGTGTTTCCAGTTTATCATATAATTGCTTGTCCTCCAGTACTTCGAGGCAAGCGATACCTGCACTCATGGAGGCGGGATTTCCTGCCATTGTTCCTGCTTGATAGGCCGGTCCCAATGGTGCTACCTCTTCCATGATGCTCGCTTTCCCCCCGTAAGCGCCGATCGGTAATCCACCGCCGATAATTTTTCCCATCGCGGTTAAATCGGGATAAACACCGAGAAGATCTTGAGCTGCTCCATAGTGAAAGCGGAAGGCCGAAATTACTTCATCGTAAATAACGAGCGCTCCGGCATCATGTGTTATTTCGTTCACTTTTTCGAGAAAACCGGGTTCAGGTTCCACAATGCCGAAATTGCCGACAATCGGTTCAACGAGAACAGCTGCAATGTCATCGCCGAAAGATTCAAGTGCTTCTCGATAACTTTCAATATCATTAAAAGGCACTGTGATGATTTCTTTTGCCGTATTACTCGTAACACCGGCCGAATCCGGAGATCCTAATGTTGCGGGGCCCGATCCGGCAGCGACGAGAACCGGATCGGAATGTCCGTGATAGCATCCGGCAAATTTAATGATTTTATCCCGTCCTGTATAGGCGCGTGCAACACGGACGGTCGTCATTACGGCTTCTGTGCCGGAGTTGACGAAGCGTACCTTTTCTAGGGAAGGGATAGCAGCCTTTAATTTCTTCGCAAAATTGTTTTCCAAAGCAGTTGGTGTGCCATAAAGGACACCGGATTGCGCCGCGTTGGTGATGGCTTTTGTAATGTGTGGGTGGGCATGTCCGGTAATGATTGGTCCATAACCGCCAATATAATCAATATAGGCGTTTCCGTCCACATCATAAAGATACGCGCCTTCCCCTTTTTCCATAAACACAGGCGTACCCCCGGAAACGCCTTTGAAGGCGCGTGAAGGACTGTTCACCCCGCCAACGAGATGGCTCTCGGCTTCTTTATATAATTCTTTAGAGTGTTGAATGTTCATTAGGTGTCCCTCCAACTTGGTCAAATGCTTTTTATCTATTTTACCAGAGTATGATTAGACAAAACATGAATGAAGCAGGCATAATGGAATCAGACGCAGAAAAAAGATTTAAGAAGGAGATGGAATACGTGGACCTGACAGACAAGCAAGCCCCCGATTTTACATTGCAAGCAAACGACGGCTCGGAAGTGACGTTAAGCGATTATCGGGGACAAACGGTTGTATTGTATTTTTACCCGAAAGACATGACCCCGGGATGTACGACGCAAGCATGTGATTTTCGGGATGCAATTCCCGATCTGCAAGCAGAGGATGTCGTCGTTCTTGGCGTTAGTCCGGACCCGATAGAGAAACATGAAAAATTTGCAACCAAACATGAACTCCCGTTTTTGCTGTTGTCCGACCCGGAACAATATGCAGCGAATAAATACGGGGTATGGCAATTAAAAAAGAACTTCGGGAAAGAATCCATGGGGATTGTTCGCTCTACATTTGTGATCGATCCGGACGGGATTGTCACGAAAGAATGGCGAAAAGTTCGTGTGGATGGCCATGTCGACGAAGTCCGTGCTTATTTGGCGGAAAAAAGCGAAGCGTAGCCAACCGTTGTGTGAAAATGTGATGTTGGGAAAGGTTATGAAGCACAGATATTTGCTATACTATAGTAAGAGATCCTTCGTTTGATCTTCTAACTCTTTACGAGATAATTTTTGGCAGGTAAGAAAGGATAAATCAACTTTCTTACCTGCATAAGTTGGGCTAAGGCTTTTCGCCATAAAAGCTTGGCGAAAAGCCAAGTTTTCTAATGGGGGGATGGGGCTGATGCATTTATTCGTATGCATTGTCAATGATGTATATCGGGATCATATGGAAAGCAGGTTGCAAAATGAGGGTTTTCGCATTACGGAATTGGCGAGTAGCGGAGGTTTCCGGCGCAAGGGCAATACAACGTTTTTAATCGGTTGTAATGAACGGGATATCGAGCAATTGAAGAGCTCCATGAAAGACGCTTGCCTCCAATTGGAAAAGAAAAAGAAAATCGAAGGGCGCCATCGCTATCGTTATACGTCTTTTATGTTAAACACATCTGAAGGAGAAGACTGGTTGTCTCTATATAATCAATGATAGTGAAAGAAGGCCTTTTCGTTGACAACCAACATTACATTCCGTTACAGTTAAATTGTATATTAAATTGGAATAATTGTTGTTGAAAGAGGGGTGCATGACGACAATGGAGAATGAAAATCTTCAAAAAGCGGTTGAATCGTTAAAAGTAGCCAAAGTTCGAATGACGCCGCAACGTCATGCGATTTTAGAATTTATGTTTGAAACCATGAGTCACCCTACTGCGGATGAAATTTATAAAGCGCTTGAGGAAAAATTTCCGAATATGAGCGTTGCGACGGTATATAATAACCTTCGTGTATTTAAGGAAGTCGGGATTGTTAATGAATTGACATACGGCGATTCCTCCAGTCGTTTCGACGCGGCGACGGATACCCATTACCACATTATATGTAAAGACTGCGGGAAGATCGTAGATTTTCATTATCCTGTCTTGGATGAAGTGGAAACGTTAGCAGAGCATGTAACGAATTTTCAAGTGGACTCCCATCGTATGGAGATATACGGAAAATGCCCGTCGTGCACGACTAAAGAGCCGGTTCGCGCATAAAATCCCCGCATCCATTATCGATGTGGGGATTTGTTATATTGGTACATTTATGCGTCAACACTAAAATCTATGGTTGACAAATGGGTCATGCACTATGATAACCGCTACGGCGCCTTCCGTGGGCCCTTAGCTCAGCCTCCTCGTTAGAAAACTTGGCTTTTCGCCAAGCTTTTATGGCGAAAGCCTTAGTAGCACTTACGCAGGTAAGGAAGTTGATTTTTATTTTCTTAACCGGCAAAAAAGACGTTCGCTTTTTTCTGCGGGGTCTTCCCGCTGCGCTTTCCCACAGGCGTCTCCGTGTTTTTCCTCCGCTAAGCTAGTGTTATTGCCATAATTATTCACTGATATCTACGATAGATTTTGATGAAGAGCCACATTTATTGTTGGAAGTTTTTGCGATTATAACGCGCATCCAACTCTTTTCCTTCCAGTTTTGGGTCAAGCGTCAACGGTTCATCACAGTGCATGCATGCATCAACGCGTCCCAGTATTTTCGTTTGCTTTTCACAGTTGGGGCATATGACTTGGACGGTTTTCGTTGATTTCATTCCGATCCACAAATAAACGAGAGAGCTGGATATCACGGATAAAAATCCGATGACCATCGCGATGGACATGAGGATGGGGCTGTTGCTAAATACGAAGATGGCAATATACATAATGAAGATACCGATGAATATTAAAGCCATCGCAAACGTACGAATCCGATTGATTTTCGCCACGGTGTTACCTCCTTGCTTCGGCCCCGCGTGTTTTCAGGCCTTGCTTGTCATTGTATCACATCTTGTGATTGTTAAACCATCGCTGTTTATGGGGCGAAAAAGAGGAGTGTTCCAAAGTTCATCGTTTCGACATACGATGGTCCGGGAGCATATAAGCAGCTTCGTGAAAACTTAAATAGGAAAAATTAAAATAAACAGTTGACGGCATCTGCCCTACATGATATCTTAGTATTCGCGTCAGAAGGGAAAGGGTATTTTCACCTCTTGACGGAAGATAATTTATTTGCTATTGTAAATAGGTCGCTTTAAACAGCGGCATCAACATTTGCCCCTTGAAAACTGAATGAAAGCCAAGCGAACGAAAGAAAGAAGCAAGGAGTCAGCGCTTTGCCACCCCCGTGAGCGAAGCGGAACTTAACATTTATGGAGAGTTTGATCCTGGCTCAGGACGAACGCTGGCGGCGTGCCTAATACATGCAAGTCGAGCGGGCCACCGGAGGTGCTTGCACCTCCGGCTGGTCAGCGGCGGACGGGTGAGTAACACGTGGGCAACCTGCCTTTGAGTTTGGGATAACACCGGGAAACCGGTGCTAATACCAAATCGGTCCTTACTCGCGCCTGCGAGCGAGGAGAAAGACGGTCAATGGCCGTCGCTCAAAGAGGGGCCCGCGGCGCATTAGCTGGTTGGTGGGGTAAGGGCCTACCAAGGCGACGATGCGTTGCCGACCTGAGAGGGTGATCGGCCACACTGGGACTGAGACACGGCCCAGACTCCTGCGGGAGGCAGCAGTAGGGAATCATCCGCAATGGGCGCAAGCCTGACGGTGCAACGCCGCGTGAGTGAGGAAGGTTTTCGGATCGTAAAGCTCTGTTGTGAGGGAAGAACAGCTTTTGGAGGAAATGCCAAGGGTTTGCCGGTACCTCACCAGAAAGCCACGGCTAACTACGTGCCAGCAGCCGCGGTAATACGTAGGTGGCAAGCGTTGTCCGGAATTATTGGGCGTAAAGGGCACGCAGGCGGTGAGGCAAGTCTGATGTGAAAGGCCGGCGCTTAACGCCGGAATGGCATTGGAAACTGCCTGACTTGAGTACAGAAGAGGAGAGTGGAATTCCACGTGTAGCGGTGAAATGCGTAGAGATGTGGAGGAACACCAGTGGCGAAGGCGACTCTCTGGTCTGTGACTGACGCTGAGGTGCGAAAGCGTGGGGAGCGAACAGGATTAGATACCCTGGTAGTCCACGCCGTAAACGATGAGTGCTAGGTGTTAGGGGTTTCGATACCCGTAGTGCCGAAGCAAACGCAATAAGCACTCCGCCTGGGGAGTACGACCGCAAGGTTGAAACTCAAAGGAATTGACGGGGGCCCGCACAAGCGGTGGAGCATGTGGTTTAATTCGAAGCAACGCGAAGAACCTTACCAGGCCTTGACATCCTCTGACCGCCTTGGAGACAAGGTATCCCTTTTGGGCAGAGAGACAGGTGGTGCATGGTTGTCGTCAGCTCGTGTCGTGAGATGTTGGGTTAAGTCCCGTAACGAGCGCAACCCTTGAATGTCGTTGCCAGCATTAAGTTGGGCACTCGACATTGACTGCCGGTGACAAACCGGAGGAAGGCGGGGATGACGTCAAATCATCATGCCCCTTATGGCCTGGGCGACACACGTGCTACAATGGACGGTACAACGGGCAGCGAAGCCGCGAGGTGGAGCCAATCCCCAAAAAAGCCGTTCTCAGTTCGGATTGCAGGCTGCAACCCGCCTGCATGAAGCTGGAATCGCTAGTAATCGCGGATCAGCATGCCGCGGTGAATACGTTCCCGGGCCTTGTACACACCGCCCGTCACACCACGAGAGCCGGCAACACCCGAAGTCGGTGAGCGAACCCTTATGGGACGCAGCCGCCGAAGGTGGGGCCGGTGATTGGGGTGAAGTCGTAACAAGGTATCCCTACCGGAAGGTGGGGATGGATCACCTCCTTTCTAAGGAGCACCACGGCCCCTCGGTGAAGGGGCCGGAGGCCAAGCGCTTAGGCTTTCATTCAGTTTTGAGCGGGCAACTGCTCAAGTGGGAAAGGCGTTCTTTGAAAACTGAATAACGCGATAAAGCTTGAAACGACACACACCGGGTGTCAAAAAAGAAACGAGCGTTTCTTGGAAGAAAGGCCCATGCCTTGTGTGGTTAAACAAGGAAGGGCGCACGGTGGATGCCTTGGCACTAGGCGCCGATGAAGGACGGGACGAACACCGAAATGCTTCGGGGAGCTGTAAGTATGCTTGGATCCGGAGATGTCCGAATGGGGGAACCCCTTCTCCGTCATGGGAGAAGATCATCTGCCCAAAGGATTAAGCAGATGAAGGCAGACCCGGCGAACTGAAACATCTTAGTAGCCGGAGGAAGAGAAAGCAAACGCGATTTCCTGAGTAGCGGCGAGCGAAACGGAAGCGAGCCCAAACCGGACGGCTAGCCCGTCCGGGGTTGTAGGACACGCCATACGGAGTAAGAAAGGGGCAGTGTAGCGGAAGCGACTTGGAACGGTCCGCCACAGAAGGTAAGCGCCCTGTACGCGAAACACAGCCCTCTCCGGCGTGGATCCTGAGTACGGCGGGTCACGAGCAACCCCGTCGGAAGCAGGGAGGCCCATCTCCCAAGGCTAAATACGACCTAGTGACCGATAGTGAACCAGTACCGTGAGGGAAAGGTGAAAAGCACCCCGGGAGGGGAGTGAAAGAGAACCTGAAACCGTGTGCCTACAGGTGGTCAGAGCCCATTCAAGGGTGATGGCGTGCCTTTTGTAGAATGAACCGGCGAGTGACGATGGCGTGCGAGGTTAAGTTGAAGAGACGGAGCCGCAGCGAAAGCGAGTCTGAAAGGGGCGTATGGAGTACGTCGTCGTCGACCCGAAACCGTGTGATCTACCCATGTCCAGGGTGAAGGTCGGGTAACACCGACTGGAGGCCCGAACCCACGTAAGTTGAAAATTACGGGGATGAGGGGTGGGTAGGGGTGAAATGCCAATCGAACACGGAGATAGCTGGTTCTCCCCGAAATAGCTTTAGGGCTAGCCTCGGATGAGAGAGTCCTGGAGGTAGAGCACGGATTGGATGAGGGGTCCCCACAGGATTACCGAGTTCAGTCAAACTCCGAATGCCAGCGACTTGTTCTCCGGGAGTCAGACGGCGAGTGCTAAGATCCGTCGTCAAGAGGGAAACAACCCAGACCACCGGCTAAGGTCCCCAAGTATGGATTAAGTGGGAAAGGATGTGGCGTTGCTTAGACAACCAGGATGTTGGCTTAGAAGCAGCCATCATTGAAAGAGTGCGTAATAGCTCACTGGTCGAGTGACGCTGCGCCGAAAATGTACCGGGGCTAAATCCATCACCGAAGCCGTGGCCCGGCGCTCAACACGTTGAGTGCCGGGGGTAGGGGAGCGTTCTGTGTGCGGGGAAGGTCGACCGAGAGGACGGCTGGAGCGCACAGAAGTGAGAATGCCGGTATGAGTAGCGAAAAGAAGGGTGAGAATCCCTTCCGTCGAAAACCTAAGGTTTCCTGAGGAAGGTTCGTCCGCTCAGGGTTAGTCGGGACCTAAGCCGAGGCCGAAAGGCGTAGGCGATGGATAACTGGTGGAAAGTCCAGTACCACCGATGGCTGTTGGACCGAAGGGGGGACGCAGAAAGGTAGGGCGAGCGTGCTGCTGGAGTAGCACGTCGAAGCGACCGAGGCTGTTGGGCAGGCAAATCCGCCCAACGCGAAGGCTGAGGCGTGAGCGCGAGGGAATTAAAGTACCGAAGTCCCTGATCCTCCGCTGCCGAGAAAAGCCTCTAGGAAGGCCATGGGTGCCCGTACCGCAAACCGACACAGGTAGGTGGGATGAGAATTCTAAGACGCGCGGGATAACTCTCGTTAAGGAACTCGGCAAAATGACCCCGTAACTTCGGGAGAAGGGGTGCTCTTGCGGGTGATGAGCCCGCGGGAGCCGCAGTGACAAGGCCCAAGCGACTGTTTACCAAAAACACAGGTCTCTGCGAAGTCGAAAGACGATGTATAGGGGCTGACACCTGCCCGGTGCTGGAAGGTTAAGAGGAGGCGTTAGCCGAGAGGCGAAGCGTCGAATTGAAGCCCCAGTAAACGGCGGCCGTAACTATAACGGTCCTAAGGTAGCGAAATTCCTTGTCGGGTAAGTTCCGACCCGCACGAAAGGTGCAACGACTTGGGCACTGTCTCAACGAGAGACCCGGTGAAATTATATGACCTGTGAAGATGCAGGTCCCCCGCGACTGGACGGAAAGACCCCATGGAGCTTTACTGTAGCTTGATATTGGGTTTTGATATGGCTTGTACAGGATAGGCAGGAGCCTAGGAAGCCGGAGCGCTAGCTTCGGCGGAGGCGCTGGTGGGATACTGCCCTTGCGATATGAAAATCCTAACCTCGAACCGTGAGCCGGTTCAGGGACAGTGTCTGGTAGGCAGTTTGACTGGGGCGGTCGCCTCCTAAATGGTAACGGAGGCGCCCCAAGGTTCCCTCAGAATGGTTGGAAATCATTCGCAGCGTGCAAAGGCAGAAGGGAGCTTGACTGCGAGACATACAGGTCGAGCAGGGACGAAAGTCGGGCTTAGTGATCCGGCGGCCCCGCATGGAAGGGCCGTCGCTCAACGGATAAAAGCTACCCTGGGGATAACAGGCTAATCTCCCCCAAGAGTCCACATCGACGGGGAGGTTTGGCACCTCGATGTCGGCTCATCGCATCCTGGGGCTGAAGTCGGTCCCAAGGGTTGGGCTGTTCGCCCATTAAAGCGGTACGCGAGCTGGGTTCAGAACGTCGTGAGACAGTTCGGTCCCTATCCGTCGCGGGCGCAGGAAATTTGAGAGGAGCTGTCCTTAGTACGAGAGGACCGGGATGGACACACCGCTGGTGTACCAGTTGTTCCGCCAGGAGCATAGCTGGGTAGCTACGTGTGGATCGGATAAGTGCTGAAAGCATCTAAGCACGAAGCCGACCTCAAGATGAGATTTCCCGCGAGACCCCTTAAAGACGATAAGGTAGATAGGTCTGGTGTGGACGCGTGGCGACACGTGGAGCTGACAGATACTAATCGGTCAAACGGTTTATCCACCCATGGGTCACCCGGAAGCCGTCGGTCAAGCTTAAGCGTTATTCAGTTTTGGGAGAATGGCTTTCCTATTTTTAAAAGAAGTCCTTGAAAGTTATAGAAAAATGTACTAAACTAATGTTGTCTGTTCGGCCAACATGACATTCCACAGTAGCTCAGTGGTAGAGCAACCGGCTGTTAACCGGTAGGTCGCTGGTTCGAATCCTGCCTGTGGAGCCATCATGGAGAGCTGTCCGAGTGGCCGAAGGAGCACGATTGGAAATCGTGTAGGCGGCAACCCCGTCTCGAGGGTTCGAATCCCTCGCTCTCCGCCATTCCAGAATACATAGTACAGATGCCAGAATTCAGAAACTGATCGCTCTGATATCCGGTTTCCGACATCTGATATCCGTTATGGCCCGTTGGTCAAGGGGTTAAGACACCGCCCTTTCACGGCGGTAACGCGGGTTCGAATCCCGCACGGGTCACCATATTATTTTCATATCGCGGGGTGGAGCAGTCAGGTAGCTCGTCGGGCTCATAACCCGGAGGTCGAAGGTTCGAATCCTTCCCCCGCAACCAATATCGTTTGCGAAGCAAACATCAGTAGTACTCTGGAGTGCAACCAATTATCTTTTTTGTTACATATGACGATCTTTTTCATTAAATGAACAACCGGGCCTGTGGTGTAGCGGTTAACATGCCTGCCTGTCACGCAGGAGATCGCGGGTTCGAATCCCGTCAGGCCCGCCATATACATATATTGGCTCGATAGCTCAGTCGGTAGAGCAGTAGACTGAAAATCTACGTGTCGGCGGTTCGATTCCGTCTCGAGCCACCACTTTGTCTGCCGGTCTAGCTCAATTGGCAGAGCAACTGACTTGTAATCAGTAGGTTGGGGGTTCAATTCCTCTGGCCGGCACCATTCTGGAAATTAGAAGAGTGAGGTTGGAATTTGGATTTCAAACCTTCAACATCTACCCTTTAACATCTAAACCGGAGGAGTAGCGAAGTTGGCCAAACGCGGCGGACTGTAAATCCGCTCTCTCCGAGTTCGGCGGTTCGAATCCGTCCTCCTCCACCATTCAGGGGTATAGTTTAATGGCAAAACAGAGGTCTCCAAAACCTCCGATGTGGGTTCGATTCCTACTACCCCTGCCATTTCATAATCGCTGATGGCGGTTGTGGCGAAGAGGTTAACGCACCGGATTGTGGCTCCGGCATTCGTGGGTTCGAGTCCCATCAACCGCCCCATTATTGGGCCATAGCCAAGCGGTAAGGCATCAGGTTTTGGTCCTGAGATGCGCTGGTTCGAATCCAGCTGGCCCAGCCAATGCGGGAGTAGTTCAGCGGTAGAACACCACCTTGCCAAGGTGGGGGTCGCGAGTTCGAATCTCGTCTTCCGCTCCAAGTTTTGTGGCGGCATAGCCAAGTGGTAAGGCAGGGGACTGCAAATCCTCTACGCCCCGGTTCAAATCCGGGTGCCGCCTCCATTAAATGTGTAGAATCATGCCGGGGTGGTGGAATTGGCAGACACACAGGACTTAAAATCCTGCGGTCGGTAAACGACCGTGCCGGTTCGAGTCCGGCCCTCGGTACCATTATAAAGACAAAAACTTGCAATATAAAAGAAAAAAACACTCATTTGTTTGATGGGTGTTTTTTTCGAGAGGCAAAGGAGCAGCCATGACGAAAATTAGTGTTGAAGTGAAAAAATTGCACAAAGATGCTGTGATTCCAACGTATGGTAGCTTATTTGCCGCCGGTTTTGATCTTTATGCCACTGAAGATATGGTCATCGCACCCGGTGAAACAAAAATGGTGCAATTAGGGTTAGCGTTTGCCATTCCCGTCGGTTTTGAAATACAGATTCGCCCACGCAGCGGAGTCTCAATTAAAACGAAACTGCGTATACCGAACAGCCCGGGAACGATTGATGCTGATTATCGTGGCGAGGTCGCTATTCCTTTAGAGAACCATAACTCAGGTGCATCAGAAGAAGGCATTTATTTTATTGACGGCAGTATAGGAGATTTGGCCGGCGTTCCGGACGGTTCATATTTTATTCGGAAACATGACCGTATTGCGCAAGGCGTATTAAAAGAAGTCCCGCAGGCTCTATTTGCCGAAGTTGATGAACTGGACAACACGGAGCGAGGCAGTGGCGGTTTTGGGTCTACGGGAACTCGATAAAATAGAGCAGTGCAAAATTTTTTCTGGGATAATTTCCTCAAATGCTTGCAATGACCGCTCCTTCCGTGCTATATTATTACTTGTCGACGAAAAACATTCATGGCGATGTGGCGGAATTGGCAGACGCGCGTGACTCAAAATCACGTTTCTACGGAAGTGTGGGTTCGAGTCCCACCATCGCTACCAATTAATGTACTTATGATGGTAGATATAACGATTAATCATTCGGAAAATCGATGCTACGACAGGCACTTCGTCAATCCTTTGGATTGAGGGTGCTTTTTTTGTATGTCGGAACGGAGAAGTTTCGTTATTGGCGAAAAGCAAAATCAATACGGAAGGGGAGGAAATTTAAAACGTCGCACAAAAAGTCAAGTTTCCTGAAGGTTATTCGGTTATACTTGAATCGTTAGGTTAGGGGGGATCCGGTTGTCCTATCAAGAGCATGAAAAAACGATTCAAGAAGCGTTGAATTTTATTGAACAACACCTGACAGATCATATGCAGCTTTCTTCTTTAGCGAAACATGTTGGTTATTCAAAGTTTCACTTTCACCGTATTTTTCGGAAGATAATTGGGAAATCAGTTGTTGATTATATAAGGGAACGCCGGATGACCCGAGCAGCGGAGGATTTGATTGCCACTGATCAAAGGGTGATTGATATTGCTTTGCGGTACCGTTTTGGTTCGCAGGAGTCCTTTACAAAAGCCTTTAAGAAAGGATATGACATGGCACCGGGACGTTATCGGAAATTACTCAGGAAACTAATTGATGAGGAGGAATCTAATGTGGTTAAAAATAGTAACGCACCAGCAGGTTGGATTATGACAGGGGAGCCGATGAACCTGTCAATTTGAATTTTGAAAGCAGGGGGGCTTGTATGAGCGATGAAAAACCATAATGATAAAAAGAACCGTTATATTCCTAGATTGATCATTTCTTTTTTTTAGAAATTTATTTTAGGGTTCATGAAACGGCCTCTATTGTAGAATAATCAAGCCCAACTCTCTTTGTGACATAAGAGAATTGGGCTTTTTACATGACGTGCCTCAATAAATTTCGTAGCTTTGTCCTGTCTGCGCACCTTCAACGCTTTTTCTAAAAGCGAGTGCTGCTTTACTTACCGGAATTGGGTCAAACCCTGGAAAGTATGCACGGAGTCCTTCCGGCGATTCCTGAAAAACGGTTCCACTGACACTGTTAATTCGTATCCCCCTGGGCATCTCTATCGCTGCTGATTTTGCAAAGGATTTTACCGCTCCGTTTGCCATTGCAGAAGAAGCACCATGGAGGATAGGTTCATCCATGATAACCCCTGTAGTTAAAGTAAAGCTTCCGTCATCATTTACATGATCCATGCCAAGTAAAACGAGGTTTACTTGCCCTTTTAACTTGCTTTCGATGCTCTCTTCATTCAATTCCGGTGTTATTTCTTCCAGAGCTCCAAAATGGGCATGTCCTGTTGCGCTGATCACTGCATCTACTTTTCCTACTTGTTCAAACATCCTCTTAATGCTATCAGGCTTCGTGATATCCACTTCAACATCAGCGTTATGTCGTGCAGCCCGGATGATTTCATGTTTTCCTTCCAACTCTTTAGCAACGGCATTTCCCAAAAGACCGGTAGCACCGATTAATAGAATCTTCATCTGACTCACCTCTTGTTGTTCGATTACTTGTATTTTATAATGAGATCATAAATCAGTAAAATGAATTATATCGATTGTATCAATCGGTTAAAACGATTTAGAAAAGGTGAAAGCATTGGAAATCAAACAATTGATTACCTTTAATGCAGCTGCAGAAAGCCTGAATTTCACCCAAACAGCAAGGGTGTTGAATTTTGCTCAATCAAGCGTAACAGCTCAAATCAAAGCGCTTGAAGAAGAACTTGGAACCCCGTTGTTCGAACGTTTGGGAAAACGCCTAATTTTGACGGAAGCCGGGCGAAAATTTAAGTTATATGCTCAGAAAATGATCAAGTTGAATGAAGAGGCACAGATGGCTGTAGGTGGAGATGAAGAACCATCGGGAACACTTACGATTGGAGCACAGGAAAGTCAGTGTACGTATCGTCTTCCGTCAATACTCAAAACGTTTAAGAAACAGTACCCTAATGTTGAGCTTATATTTAAACCTGCGCACTCTGATGAAATGGCCAGAGAACAGCTATTGGATGGATCTCTCGATTTTGCCTTTATTATGGACATATCGAAATCCGGGGATGCTCTAAACATAGAGCCTTTGATTCAGGAAGAGATCAAAATGGTCGCTGCTTCGGATCATCCATTACCTGAGAAGTCAAAAATTTGTCTCAAAGATCTGGAACATGAAACGTTTTTACTTACTGAGAACGGATGCTCTTACCGCACGCTGTTAGAAGATTCTTTTCACCAAGCGAAAGTGTACCCATTAAGTAAATTCGAATTTGTTAGTATAGAAGCCATCAAACAATGTGTCATTGCGGGACTGGGAATAGCCGTATTACCGGAAATGGTTGTAGATGAAGACATTAGACAGGGAAGAATGAAGAAGTTGGCATGGAAAAGTACCTCACCGCCTGTTTATACCCAAATGGCTTGGCACAAAGATAAATGGATGACACCTCCATTGCAGGCTTTTATAGAATTAACGCGTGAAACATTTAATAAAAATAAAACTAAAAATGGAGTCGGCTAGTGTAATGTTCCAAAAGTTCTTTCCTACGGTGAAGGGTCAACACAAAAATCTATGGTTGACAAATAGGTGTAATCATTAACGATGGTCACCGCTACGGAAAAACACTGCGCTTTCCCACAGTCTCCGTGTTTTTCCTCCCCTGCGAAGCTTTGAACTTCAGAAAGCTTATCCCATCTTATTAGATGTTGTGCAACTTGGGTTTACCGGAATGCTGGCTCTCTTTTTCAGCTTCTTATTTCATCACCCACGTTACCTTCATCTACCGATGCTTGAGTTGCTATACTGGGATTGCAGTTTTTTGTAGTGCTATTGGTATCATTTTGTTCAGGTAATATACAACACTTGTCCACACCGGATTGATGTTTGCGACAGAGCCAATTTTCGCGGGATAAGCGCAGTTATTTTCTTGGGAGAACTGTTTTTACTCGATGATTTTATTGGCGCTTCTTTAATCATCATTGGAATTGTACTGGCGCAATTAAGAAGCGTTCATGTATGACAATACGATCGGAGCGCGATGGCGGAAAGGTAAATACCATTATGAATAACCCCCGTGTGCTTGTGTGAAAATAACTCAAAAGGGGGTTATTCAATGTATATGTTTATACTGTTAACCATACTGCTATTGGGTACGCTGGGGGTAGCGTACGGAGCGTATGTTATTGCTCGGGAGCTGAGATATAAAAAATAATCACTTCATCTTCGGTCGCGGCTAGGACAGCACGGCCGTTTCTACATGACCGCCGTGTACTTGTTGGAACATCTCGCCGATGTTATCTGTAAGGGCGCGGGTATCGTCGTCGGATAATGACGGACGCAAATAAAGCAATTGCAAGATGTGCTTTGTTTCTAAAGCGACTGCGCTACGCTTGCTGTCGACCATCGGGCTCCCGAAGGCTCTACGCTGATCCACATTCGTTATTTTGCCTTTCATATGATTCATTCTTCCGTTTAATCCTTCGTACTCATCCTTTTCTTCCCCTATTCGAATTTCCACGGGTCCTTGCAACTGCTCCAAGTCATACATGCCGATGGGCATTTGATAATAAAGGGAAAAAAAATTATTCAGCACGATTGCCGAGGAATCTGAGAACGGGAATCCCTTTCCTTGTTTTAAGCGCCGGAAAAGTGCTTCATGGGAGGGGCGATGACGGGTTGGGTCGACACCGATTTGTTTGAATACTTGTCTCCACTCCTTGACGCCTTCATAATAGGTGATAGGTTGTTCGGACAAATCCAGTTCGACAGTCTTTTGAAACAACTCGATACGCCCTTTCAGCTCTTTGGGTGGCGTATCGATAACAATTGACTCGTATTGGATACAACCGATTTTAAAAGAGGGAACGTATTGCTGTAAGTCGGGATGCATTTTAACTTCAATCATAATCGAGCGCACATCTCCTTCATAATTGTAAATGCCTTTATTTTAACATATACAGTAGGTGAGACCCGTGACAAACGCCCAGCTAAAGGAAGAGCTGATTGCATACAGTAAAAGCATTGGCATCGACAAAATTGGTTTTGCCAGTGCAGACCCGTTTTTGACACTGAAAGAACGGTTAAGGACACAACAACAATTAGGTTACCAATCGGGTTTTGAGGAAGCGGACATTGATTTGCGTACGGAGCCTGAACGCTTGTTGCCTTATGCAAAAACGATTATTAGCATCGCCCTTGCTTATCCGGCGAAACTTGAAAATCCACCCAAAGGGGTAAAAGGCAAGCGAAGAGGCATTTTTTGCCGGGCATCTTGGGGAGAAGATTATCACACCGTCCTCAATGATCGTCTGCAAAAATTGGAAGCTTTTATTCACGAACGCGTACCAAGTGCTAAGATGGCGTCCATGGTCGACACAGGCGCCCTATCGGACCGGGCTGTGGCTGAACGTGCCGGGATCGGCTGGAGTGGTAAAAATTGCGCGATCATAACGCCTGAATTTGGCTCGTATGTGTACCTTGGGGACATGATTACGACGATTGCATTTGAACCGGATACTCCGATTGACGATCAATGCGGGTCATGCAATAAATGTGTGGATGCTTGTCCGACAGGCGCGCTCGTGCAAGGGGGTCAATTGGATTCGAATAAATGCATCGCTTTTCTAACGCAGACAAAAGAAATGATTCCCGAACGTTTCAGGAAGAAAATCGGCAATCGTTTGTACGGCTGTGACACTTGCCAAGTTGTTTGCCCCGAAAATAAGGGAAAGGGTGAAGAATACCAGCCGGAATTCACGCCTGACCCGGAAAAAGTGAAGCCGGAGTTATTGCCATTGCTTTCGATTTCAAACCGGGAGTTCAAAGAAAAATACGGAAACATGGCAGGCTCCTGGCGAGGAAAAAAACCAATTCAACGCAATGCGGTGATTGCACTTGGCCATTTCCGCGAAAAGGGAGCGGTCCCCAAGCTGCAATCGTTACTTATTCATGACCCTCGCCCCGTTATTCGCGGTACGGCGGCCTGGTCGCTCGGGAAAATAGGGGAGATCGAAGACAATCATGCAACGCTACAGGTTGCCAATGAACGAGAGGACGATGCTTCCGTGCGTGAAGAGATTCAACAAGCCCTGTCGAAACTCGAAAAGGAAGGGCAGCATTCATAAACATACCTGCGTTCGCGGGAGAAAGGGCGTTAAATATGGAAGAACCATTACTATTCACAGAGATGGAAAGCCCGATCGGCACGCTCACCCTTGTTGCAACCGATAAAGGTTTGAGCCAATTGCTGTTTGGAGATTTTAACGAAACAGGTGCGAAAATCCGAACATGGATGGCGAAAAGAAATATGCGTCGTGAAATCATCCGGGATGATGCCTATTTTACAGAAGCTACAAAACAACTGCAGGAATATTTTCATGGGGAACGACAGGCGTTTAACTTGCCGGTGGATATGCAGGGAACCTCTTTTCAAAAAAGCGTATGGGAAGTACTACAGCGCATTCCTTATGGAGAAACACAATCGTATAAGCAAGTAGCGGTCGCTATTCATTCGCCGAAGGCTGTTCGGGCAATAGGTTCGGCCAATAATAAAAATCCCCTTCCCATTATTGTTCCTTGCCATCGGGTGATCGGGAGCAATGGAGCGATTGTCGGTTATGGTGGCGGGATCGAGAAAAAGAAGAAGCTATTGGAATTGGAAGGTGCTTAGATGGGCTGAAGTTATAGCCTGTCTTTTTTTTGCAGTGATGTTTTTTAAAGCGTAGCGTAGCATAGTGTAGTGACAGAGTGATGTGGAGGGGGGAACAGGTTGGATAGGGAGACGAAGCATTTATTTGAAAAGCATCTCAGTCAATTAAACAAGTGTCATTTAGACGGCACGAAGGTTAAGGCCATGACAGATGAGGAGAGCAAATGCTTTGAACGGGAGCAAAAGCGAATGAAGCTAAGCAATACACGCGTGTTGAAGATGAGTGGACAGATTGTTCCTTATCGATACACATCATGTGGGCATGATCGCACCGTTCATTATATGTATGATTATGCTAGGTTTGTTCTTGCCAACGAACGCTTTTATCTTGAGGAATCAAGAGAATACCGACGATCGGTTTTAAAAGGGAAAAAAATCGTTCAAGATAGACGTCTAGCGGCGCCCAAGTCGGGTGAAATGGAAAGGGGAGTATTCGAATCATTGAATGAAACACAAGCTTCTCTTGAACGGGCTTCCGGCTATAACCGTCTTGAAGCGGTAAAATATGCGGAGCGTTGGTGGAATGCTTATAATCCCCAATATCATCATTTTACGGATAATTGCACGAATTTTATTTCCCAATGTTTAAAAGCAGGGGGGGCGCCGATGCACGGCGTTCCTGACAGGGAGAAGGGTTGGTGGTATACAGGTGACAACTGGAGTTACAGTTGGGCAGTGGCCCATTCTATGCGTTGGCATTTGAGCGGTGCTACGAAGGGGTTGACGGCGAAAGAGGTGGAAAGGGCTACCGATTTACAACCCGGGGATATTATTTGTTACGATTTCGATGGCGATGGTCGCTGGGAGCACAATACGATTGTCGTCATGAAAGATGGGAATCATGAGCCGCTCGTGAATGCCCAAACCGAGAACAGCCGTAATCGTTATTGGAGCTATGAAGACTCCACGGCTTGGACTCCAAATATCGCTTATAAATTTTTTCAAATGAATGGCTAAAAGTGATTGATTGTATGTAATCCCTCAATCGGAGATCGGGCTGCTCCGAGAGGAACAAGAAAGAGAAAGTAATCCCTCTGCCGAAGGTCGAGCTGCTCCGAGAAGAACAAGGGAGAGAAAGTAATCCCTCTGCCGAAGGTCGAGCTGCTCCGAGAAGAACAAGAGAGAAGAAGTAATCCCTCTGCCGAAGGTCGGGCTGCTCTGAGAGGAACAAGAAAGAGAAAGTAATCCCTCAACCGGAAGTCGAGCTGCTCTGAGAGGAACAAGGGAGAAGAAGTAATCCCTCAACCGGAAGTCGAGCTGCTCCGAGAGGAACAAGGGAAACAAAGTAAACCCTGTCCCTTAAAGGAGAAAGATTTTTTGATACAGATCGCCAGGCTTTCCGGGACGGTTCGGGAAGCCTGGAAGTATGCTATACTAAGAGCGTGAATTCATACAAAGGTGGCAAGTGGAATGAGCCTACATATTGTTTTACATGAACCGGAAATTCCGGCTAATACAGGGAACATTGCCAGAACGAGCGCGGGAACCGGGGTGTTTCTCCATTTAATTCACCCTCTGGGATTTTCGACGGAAGATCGCATGTTAAAACGTGCCGGCTGTGATTATTGGCCGCATGTTCTTATTCAGCATCATGATTCTCTTGATGCTTTTTTAGCGGATAAAAAGCGAGAGAGTCTTTATTTCGTTGAAACGACAGGGAGCGTGCCTTATTCATCCTGTGATTACCGGGATGACAAGCACGATTATTATTTTATTTTCGGAAAAGAAACGAAGGGATTGCCGGCAAGTATTGCACGAGCGTATCCGGAGCGCTGCATCCGTTTGCCGCAAAATGATCAAGTGCGGTCGCTCAATCTTTCGAACGCCGTTGCCGTTGTTGTTTATGAAGCATTGCGCCAGCAATCGTTTCCCAGCCTTCAGTGAACAAAAATACCCTTGCAGAAGCAAGGGTATTGGCATTCCATTATTGTTGATGGGGCTTTGAATTGCGTCCGGCTGTCCAGATGGAGACGAGGAAGGCGAGGCAAACGCCGAGTATAAGAAGTATGTCCATTACGAATGGCCTCCTTTTATTATGTAAGTACGCATACAATAATTGCTTTTCCCTTATTATAACGGAAATGATCCTGATTGTATACGGGTACTTTTGACAAAAAGGAGGCGACCTATGCATCCGTTGCCATACTGTGGCTTGGCAAGCTATACTAATTGTGGATGACACGAATAAAGGAGGCGTCGCTACGATGTATGTGGTGATGAATGAACTGAAAGTGGAACCGGATCAAAAAGATCATTTGAAAGCGCGATTTGAAAAAAGCAAAGATCGGATGAAGGATGTGCACGGTTGTTTGGAATTTCTTTTCTTGGAAAGTGAAGAAGAAACGGATACGTTAGTCGTTTATACGAAGTGGGAAGCTAAGGAAGACTACGAAAACTGGCTGGAAAGCGATGCATTCAAAAAAGCACACGGCGGTAAATCTTCCGGTGAACAACAGCCATCAACGACGAACCGTCTACGTTCGTTTGACGTCGTTTTTCATACGTGAATCTTAAAAAACCCGGTTTATGCCGGGTTTCTTTTTAAAAAAATAAGGACGACCTTTTTTCTCAAATGGTTATCGCGTCTTGCTTTCCTGCATAGAATGCAAGACACAAGCAATTAATTCTAAGTCCCGGAGTTCCGTCAAAAGGACCCCCGGCTTCTTTAGCATTCACCGTCTATTAGACTCAGGGAAGATTCATTAAAAGGGAGGCCAATCGGTGGATATTTTAGAAAAAATGCAGAAGCATCGCAATGACCAAGAGAATTTAAGGTGGGAAGGCACGTTTAAAGAGTATTTGGAAATGTTGGAAGAACGGCCGGAAATTGCGCAAACAGCCCATTCGAGGGTATATAATATGATCAGAAACCAAGGGGTGGAAGAAGACGAAGAGGAAGATGTCACACGCTATCCTTTCTTCAGTAAACAACTCTTTGGACTTGAAGATTCGATTGAGAAGTTGGTGGAAGAATATTTTCATTCGGCAGCTAAACGCCTCGATGTGCGCAAACGGATTCTGTTACTTATGGGCCCGGTCAGCGGCGGAAAGTCCACGATTGTAAACTTATTAAAGCGTGGGTTGGAGGATTATTCTTACACGGACGAGGGGGCTGTGTACGCGATCAAAGGCTGTCCGATGCAAGAAGACCCGCTTCATTTAATCCCTTATCATCTTCGTGATGAATTTTATGAAGAGTATGGAATTCGAGTGGAAGGGGCGCTTTCGCCGCTTAATACGATGCGCTTGGAACAAGAGTACGGGGGACGGGTAGAAGATGTGATGGTGGAGCGGATCTTCTTTTCCGAGGACCGCAGAACCGGCATCGGAACCTTTAGCCCGTCCGACCCCAAATCTCAGGACATTGCCGACCTAACCGGCAGCATTGATTTTTCCACGATTGCCGAATATGGCTCAGAATCCGATCCGCGAGCATACCGTTTTGACGGGGAATTAAACAAAGCCAACCGCGGGCTTATGGAATTTCAGGAAATGCTTAAAAGTGATGAGAAATTTCTTTGGCATTTGCTTTCCTTATCGCAAGAAGGAAACTTCAAAGCTGGCCGTTTTGCTTTGATAAGCGCGGATGAACTGATCGTTGCCCATACGAATGAAGCGGAATATCGTTCATTTATCAATAATAAAAAGAATGAAGCCTTGCAATCGAGAATCATCGTCATGAACGTCCCCTATAATTTAAAAGTGACCGAAGAAGAACGCATTTATGATAAAATGATCGCGGAAAGCGATATGACGCACGTGCATATTGCCCCTCATGCATTGCGGACCGCGGCGATATTTTCCGTGCTTACGAGGTTGAAGGAATCGCAAAATCAAGGCATTGATCTCTTGAAAAAACTCCGCCTTTATGATGGAGAAATCGTGGAAGGATTTAAAGATCAAGACGTGAAAGATTTGAAAAATGAATATCAAGATGAAGGCATGTCGGGTATCGATCCCCGTTACGTTATTAATCGCATTTCATCGGCAATCATTCGTAAAGATGCAACGTCCATTAATGCCCTTGATGTCCTGCGGTCATTGAAAGAAGGTTTGGATCAACATGCATCGATTAGCAAAGAAGACCGGGAACGTTATAAAGATTTTATCTCCGTCGCCCGCCGGGAATATGATGAAATTGCTAAAAAAGAGGTTCAAAAAGCATTTGTCTATTCTTATGAAGAGCAAGCAAAAACACTCGTCAATAATTACTTGGATAACGTTGAAGCATACTGTAACAATCACACAATCTATGACCCGATCACCGGGGATGAATTAAACGCCGATGAAAAACTCATGCGCTCCATTGAAGAGCAAATCGGCATTTCCGAAAATGCAAAAAAAGCATTTCGTGAAGAAATACTCATCCGTATATCGGCTTATGCACGCAAAGGACACAAATTTGATTACAATTCTCATGAACGTCTCAGGGAGGCGATCCAAAAGAAATTATTTGCCGATTTAAAAGATGTTGTAAAAATAACAACGTCCGTGCAAACGCCGGATGAGGAGCAATTGAAAAAAATCAATGAAGTGATTGCGCGTCTTGTTGATGAACACGGGTACAACACCCATTCCGCGAATGATCTTCTCAAGTATGTCGGCAGTTTATTAAATCGCTAAAGTAAAAATCGAGTGGGGACTCTTTCCCCACTCGATTTTTTTCATCGTCAATGCAGTTCATACACCCCATATTGATGCGGGTAAGGTAACAGCGGATGAACCGGCAAGAAAAACGATGGGGTTGTGACAGGAGGAATAACGACTTCCTCTTCATCATAGGGGTCAAGCTGGCGAATGACGTAAGCTTCATCCTGGTCGCCTTCGATGTCGACCGGGAAGACGCTATAAATTCGTTCGCTCTCCGAAGCCTCTTCTTCCTCTTCCTCTTCATTAACAGGATCGAACCTAAAGGTATGATTTTCTACCAGGTTGGGCGGTTGCCATTCATGGTGGTCCGCATTAATGTAGAACGATTGCTTGTACCCTTGCTCCAATGTGGAGCCATTTTGGCTTTCCAACGAAGGATCGATATACAAGTGATATAAACCCCCGGTTTCATAGCCGTCTGTTGGTGGAAGCACTTGAATTTGTGTCGGAGAAGAGATGAGAATGACATTGTCTTGCCTTTCATTTTCATCGTCTACGACATAAATCAAATCATTGCTTACGTCCTCTTCCGACACATCTTCATCGAATTCCAGTGTCCATGAATAGCGTTCGTGGACATCAGTTGTCGGAAACTGTTCGTAAATTATTCCATTTCTTTCCTCATGTAATCGCACATTTTGAACATCCTCAGGAATCGCGGTTTTTGCCTGTGGGTGGGTGTCTGTATGCAAAATGCCATCTTGGTCATCCTGTGGAGGATAAGAGAGTGAATAAACAATGTTGTACCCATGGTCTCCTTCATAAGAATCGACGATAGATATTTGGTATCCTGTATTTGGATGCGGCCCCCAATCCAACGTCACTTGATCCCCCTCCCGTTCCATTTCGACTGCAGGAGGTTGATCGTAAGATACTTGGGAATGGGCAAGCTCGGGAATCGTTAATAAATGGACAAGCAAAATAGAAATGAGCAAGTGATTCATATTTTTCTTTCACCCCATTGGTGCCCTCTTTGATTAGTCGTAAACATAGATGAATGCGTTACATACCTATCCATATTCTTTACAAAAAACAGGAAAAATGCAAGCAAAAAATCAAAAAGTGTGTAATAAATCTAGGCCAGCCTGTCGGAAATAAGCGATCACACCGACGACCGGAAGAGCTTCAAACTGGGGTTAGTGATCGATTGGATTAAACGGCCACACCCTGAATTAAGGTATCAAAGGTTATCGCCAATGACTGAGTGTCTTCTTGCGAAGCATGACTCCCCGGTCACCATGAAACGGTTCTCATGGTGACCGAAAACGAAAGCTAATCGCTCGTTCGGTCGCCATGAGGCAGCCATGTCGACCGAATTCTTTCGATACAAGCCTTTTCGGTCATCATGAAGCGGCTATGACGCCCGAACTCTTTCGATTTAAGCCATTACGGTCGTCATAAAACGGTTATGGCGACCGAACACGAGAACCGACCGCTTTTTCGGTCGCCATGACGCGGTAAATTGTCCGTTAGGGAGCCCGAAGCGTTGACGCCCGAGCTCATTCCAACTGTCCCCATGACCGGGTAATTAAGCGACCTTGAACTAGTGGAACGTATCGGAAAATCCTTCGCAGGTAAGAAACACCTACGGTGGCCAAAACTATGCCACCACCACCAATAATGAATAACTAATTTAGTGCAAAAAAGTATAATTATGTCATATTTTGGTTATGCTGATCTTTTCGCAATTCTTGGCGATAAATCAAGTTTTCTAACGAGAACTGTTCCCGTCCCTCTATGAAGGGGGATAACACTCCTAGAGGTACACCAAACCCGATCTCATCCCTTAAATGGATGGACCCGCTTTGACTGATCCGATGTAGCTTTTTGATAGGGGTAAATTCGATTAGCATTTTGGTCCATGCTTGCATAGATATCTGGCTTTTATGCAAGCAAATCGGTTTTTATAAATTCATCGCATTTTCATAGGAGAGAACTTCTTAAACATGCCACTAGGTCAGAAACCGGTCTCGCTGAAAAATTAGTGCTGAACGGCTGAAATCAGTGATCACCTGTGGTTGTGGCTCTAAATAATCGAGAAAAGACAGATATTAGTCCCCACCGGGCGTAGATGAGGACAAAATAAAAGGCAAAGCGTAAAATAATATCTTCACCATACAGGTAGCGCTGGAAATTTACTTGATTAGCGCTCATGCCTTTTAATTGCTGCTTCATTGACCGGATAATTCAACCACCCTGCACTAGGCAGATTTCGTTTGTCGTGGGAATGAATGAATGGTACATTAATAAGTGGAATGAAAATGGGGGAATAGATGTGAACAAGATCGCGAAGGAATTATGGGATTGGGTTGTAACATTTGCAGTTGTCATTATCATCGTATTCATTGTTCGCACGTTTTTATTTGCAAATTATATGGTCCATGGGGAGTCTATGATGCCGACAATCGAAAGCGGAGAGCGACTGATTATTAACAAAATCGGCTATGAATTCTCTGAGCCGGACCGAAACGATCTTATCGTCTTTAACGCGACCGAAGAAAGCGATTATATAAAACGGGTGATCGGGATTCCCGGAGATGACATACGCTACGAGGATGACACATTATATATTAATGATGAAGCTGTGGAAGAGCCATTTTTAGATGATGCGTATAACGGGGAAATTACGGAAGATTTTACCCTTGAGGAAGTAACATCCGAATCGATTGTTCCGGACGATCATTTATTTGTGCTGGGAGATAATCGCAACAATAGCCAGGATAGCCGTAGCATCGGCTTTGTTCCATATGAAGATGTAGTCGGGGAAGCGAGTCTCCGGTATTGGCCGCTCGATGAATTTACATTTATTGATTAAGACCCTTAATGGGTCTTTTTTTTCTAAGGAATTAATACAATTCTAAGATTCTGCTGCATAGGATGGTAGAACACGACGTGTCCGAGATGTCGTGAAAAGGAGTGCTAACTCGGTTATAAACGTTTATAGTGACTAAAAAATCCCAAAGGAGGGGTTTAAGATGAGTAACAATCGGAAGCCATCCTTTGTCATTTCTGAAGAAAATTGGTCCCTCCACAGAAAAGGGTACCAAGATCAACGCAGGCATGAAGAAAAAGTAAAGGATGCGATTCAGAAAAACTTACAAGACCTCGTCACAGATGAAAGCATTGTAATGTCCAATGGCAGAGATATCATTCGAGTTCCCATTCGATCGTTGGATGAGTATAAAATCCGGTATAGCGATGACAAGAATAAGCATGTCGGCCAAGGGGATGGGGACAGTGAAGTCGGTGATGTTGTCGCGCGTTCTGGGAAACAAAAAGGGCAAGGCGGTCAGAAAGGATCGAAGCCAGGAGACCAGGCAGGAGAAGATTACTATGAAGCGGAAGTGTCCATCGCAGATCTTGAAGAAGCGTTGTTTCAGCATTTGGAATTGCCCAACTTACAGCGTAAAGAAGATGATAATCTAGTTGTTGAAGACATTGAATTTAATGATGTGCGTAAACAGGGGTTAATGGGGAACATTGATAAAAAAAGGACGATTCTCTCGGCGCTGAGGCGAAATGCGATAGAGGGGAAATCGACCATTAATCCCATTTATCGTGATGACTTACGCTTTAAAACATGGAATGACCGGGAAAAGCCTGAATCAAAAGCGATTATTCTTGCCATGTTGGATACGTCCGGTTCGATGGGGAAATGGGAAAAATACATGGCTCGCAGTTTCTTTTTCTGGATGACGCGTTTTCTGAGAACGAAGTATGAATCAGTGGAAATTGAATTTATCGCCCATCACACCGAGGCGAAAGTGGTCGATGAAGAACAGTTTTTTTCAAAAGGGGAGAGCGGGGGCACGATCTGTTCATCCGCTTATGAATTGGCGTTGGAACGGATCGAAAATCACTATGATCCGCAACTCTACAATATTTACCCCTTTCATTTTTCCGATGGGGATAATCTAACATCGGACAATAAGTATTGCTTGCAATTGCTTAAGAAAATTATGGAAAAGGCGAACATGTTTGGCTATGGAGAAGTGAATGCATATAGCCGCCATTCTACGTTAATGAATGTCTTTCAGTCCATTGATGACCCGAGGTTCCGTTACTATATTTTAAAAGAAAAAAAACATGTGTTTAATGCATTGCAATGGTTTTTTCGAAAGGAGCAGGAAAACGTGTTGGCACAATAATCATCAAGAAAGCACGGGCTTGTCCCCCGTGCTTTTTTCATTTCGCTCTGGCATGATCCTTACGTTCCTTTTGATCTCGATCGCGGTTTTGCATCGTTTCCTCCTGGGCGTTTGTATATGAGCGCTTGAGATCACCGGAGGTCTTGGGTTCCGTATGATCATCACGTTCGCGTTGATCGCGCTTCATGTTCTCCATCGTTGCTTGTTGGGCTTGTGTACTCGCTGTTTGACCGGAGGCTGTATCCCCTTGATCATTTGTAACATGCTGCATCTGTTCGCTTTCCGTATCAGCATCTTGCTTGATAAAATCGGAACGCTCGCCATGCCAAACCAAATCAAAAAGTGCTCGGCCATTCGTGGGTTGGCCATCAGGGAGGTAGACGGGCATCGCCTCGAACAACACATAGAAAAACAGATAAAAGAGGAAAATATCCCAAAACATATTTTCCCCGATGATGCCTTGTCCAAGCAAAGCGTTAAGGATCATGGCGGTAAAGATCATAGTAAGAATCGGGGAGGCATAGATTAAACCATGCCAAAGTTTGCTATCAGGACGAAGCTCGTCATAATCCATCCAGCTATACATAAAGAAATATTTCCGGACTTCCAGTGTAGGTCTTTGAAATAACACCGGCCCACATCCGATGGTAAGTTTTTTGTACGTGGAACCTAACAATGTAGCTATCAGATAATAACCACTTTCCCTGATGAGCATGACGATAGGTAAAATAATTAAGGCTGACATCAGTAAGCGGGGTATATCTGTGAGGCCGAACATACCCGTCCCTCCTTCCTTTTTGATATCAGCTGAAGCCGGGATGCCGCTTCCATGGCTTCGCTTTCCGCAGACGAACGCTCAAGCCTCCTCGCGCAAAACCGGCGCTGGAGTCTTGACGCGTCTGTTTTGATGTCTACGCCATCGCAGCCGTCATCGCTCCGTACGTTGCCAAACGTGCAAGGGTTTTTCTGGTTATAGGATGGATTTTCTTGCATCCAGCTTTGACAACACCAACGGAAAATGCTTATGTGCCAGTCTTTTTCCGTTATTCAGCAGTCTCAAAGTAAAAGCGGTATTGTTGTCAATGACGTCTTTATAAGTCTCTTTGTACTGCAATCGTAGACATTAAGAGGTCCATGAGGACCGTCCTCATGGACGTTAAAGCTGTTAATCTTGGTTTTTTTTTGCTTCACCGGCCGCATCTTGTGTTTTTCCTTTAATCTTATCTTTCTTCCCCTCGGCTTGCTTGCTTTTATCATCCTTGACTTTGCCGACTTGATCTTTGACTTCCCCTTTGGCCTTATTGAAGGCCCCTTTCATTTTATCGCCCATTTCTTCGTTTTCCTCCTCTCCTTTTTTCGCCTCACTCACGGCATCTTGCGTTTTTCCTTTGGCTTTGTCTTTTTTTCCATCGGCTTGCATGGTTGGGTCATTTTTAACATTGCCGACTTGATCTTTAACTTCTCCTTTTGCTCTACTCACGGCGGATTTCATTTTATCGCTTTTATGGTTACTCATAGCGTGGCTCCTTTCCTTTTTATTAGGGTAACGTCTATTACCATTTATTCTTCGAATTAAACGCTTTTTTCGCACAGCAGAGACGACTACGTGGCCATTATCCAGAAAAATCAAAGTGTGTGTTTTGTTCCCTTCGGTTCGAGCCTGTTTTTCTGTTCTTTAAATAAGGCTTCGTCCTTCGGTCCCTCTTGGTTCCATGGGAACATCCAGCGAGTTTAAGGCTTGGTAGACCGGGAAAACAGCGTTGGTTATCAAAAGGGAACACGCCATCATGGCCCATTTTCTGAGCTGTGTCAGGACGGAGACCACTGACGACCACATTCACGCCGATGTGCTCCAAGGCGAGGATCATTTTGGAAAGCTTTTCGAGACTGTCGGAAGGGATGCCCGATAGGTCAATCACGAGATGGGCACAGGTCTCCTCGGAGCTTTGTTGCAAAACACCCTGCATAATCGTTTCGTTTATACTGACCAGAAGTGGTAGAACACCGATATTTTTGGTGCCTTTCAGGATGGGGACCGATCAGTGATTCGTTGATCGTCACGCGTTCACGATGCTTCCTCTTTTGTTTGTGTTGATCGGTACGCTGAATTTTTTTATCACCTTCCTGATTCAATAAGATTGTTTCAAAATGATGGGTTTTTCATTCCGTTCCCTCCAAGAATTTTTGTTAAACTAACAAATTTGGTGAAAAACATTGTTTAAAATAGGTTTATACGTGGGAATAGCAGACCATCACCTTATTGTATCCGCTGAATATTCGTTATGAAGATGGTTCAACTATATCAGTTGAATTATTTCATTTAGAGGTGATTTCGCTTGGTTAAGCTAGCTTATACACGAGTCAAAACGACCGGGATCAGGTGCAGCAAATGGAAGCAATGGGGATCGATGATTATTACCATGAGTACGCCTCCGGGGTGAGTCAATCATACCCTGAACGTGAGCGGTTATTACAAAATATTGAAGCAGGTGATGAAATCCATGTTACAAAATTATCCAAACTCATACGAAGCACCGAAGACTTATTAGATGTGATTCTTCACCTGCGGGAAAAAGACGTTTTGTTGTATTCATTGGCAGAATCGTGGTTGGATTTCTCCGAGAACAATCCGTACAACGGCTATTTCCTAAGCATTATTGGAAAAATTAAACAATTTTCTGGCAATATTCGCCTGATGCGCCGACAAGAAGGCATGGAAGCCGCGAAACATGAAGGCAAATATCAAGGACGCAAAAAAACTTACGACAGCGATCATCCTGGCATGAATCATGCCGTTGAACTTTACCGAGAAGGCCGACATACCGTGAAGCATATCTGTGAGATCACACAAATTTCCAGAACCTCGTTGTATCGCGAACTGAAAAGAAGAAATTAAAACGGGTCTAAAGCCAACAATAGGTTCAAAATATTTTGGTCGGCCGTTAAAGTCTCAGAACAAACGTAGCAAAGAAGAAAGGAGAGAACCTCTATGGTCACCATAGCAAAAGAGCTTAAGAGGATCAGGGAGAAAGAAGATGATATTGGTGTTCTTACGATTTACTTGAACACCGACATTAGTGACCAAAGCCAAACGCGCGGGGAATGGCAAATCCGTCTTAAAAATGGCGTGAATGACCTTGAAGGCTATGCCAAAAAAAGCAACAACCAAGAGGAAGTGAAAGCCTTAAAAAACCTTGTGGAGAAAGCTCATAATTACATTTATGACAAGCAAAAGGATATGCAAAAAGGTTTCGTCCTTATGGCTTCGGCCGATGGACAGTTATGGAAAGTAAAAATTCTCCAGGCTCCTGTCGAAACATCATTTCATTGGGAAAGACAAGCAGAAACTAAGCAATTGGAGCAATTATTACATGAGTATCCGGAGACGGGCATTATCGTAGCACAGCAGAGAGACGTCACCTTCATTGAAGCAGCGCTCGGTGAAATACGTGATGAGAAGATATTCCACTGGGATTTAAAAAAAGAAGACTGGGTGGATTATCAGGATCCTTCTCCGCCTTCGGCAACGGACACAAGCCACGATAATTTCCAACGTCGCTTCGAAGAAAACAAGGATCGCTGGTATAAAAGCCTGGCTTCTTTATTAGGCAAAGAGATAAACAGAAGAAATTTAAACGGAGCGTATCTTGTTGGCAGTAAAGCAGCAACCGGCGATCTTGGTAAACATTTGGACCAAGCGCACCTGAAGGGAACGATTACGAAGAACTTGGGATCTAAGCCCAGCCATGAAATTCTCAACGAAGTGTACAACGATCAGATTCGGTGATGAGGCAAAAGGGGGGATTTTCGTAACCTTGCCCTTTATTGATCTCATAAAAGAGCGCATTCATTTGAAGGAACGTCCCTTTAATGGGGAAGGTGAACATCATGAAAAAAGCCCTTTTGGTTTACAATGAGCAAGCAGGAGCGTCCAATCGGGAAAGTCATTCCGACGATGGAGGATTATATCTAGGAAGCCAAAGGCAGTTTTGATTTCGCTCGAATGAGCAAGCATACGTTTCAGGCTGTAAAACCGGTACCACTGAATTAAAAGAGAGCCCGGAGAATGACGATAACGAGCAATTAGGCTGGTTTGTCGCTTTTGATACAGACGAAGCTGATTTGTTAGTGACGATGATGGTCGAAGACGTACAGGAACATGGGGGAAGCGGGTATGTTGTCCCGAAAGTGGGGAATATTATCGAGGAGTATGAGTCATAGGCTAGCTTAAAATGCATGTACTTGATACAGATGTCAAGCAGTGAAAAAAGGGATGGGGCACGCGGTGACTCTATCCCCTCTTTTTATACAACATTCCTTCTTATCGTGACCAATCCGTTACAATTTGACACCAGAACATAAAAAATGCGGGTCTCGAACAATTGCCGAAACCCGCATTACATAAGTATTTGTCATGGTCGGGATGACAGGATTTGAACCTGCGACCCCAAGCACCCCATGCTTGTGCTCTACCAAGCTGAGCTACATCCCGCCGTTTGCTCCATTGCTTATTATAGTATGAATCCTGCTCAGAGGGCAAGCATTTATTTCGTGCTCGCTCATTCATCCGCATGCCAATATTTATGGATAAATGCGTCTCGGCCGGATGCAGCGCGATCTTCTTTATAAGCTTCCGGCTGTTTTTTGTAAAATTTTTGATGCCATTCTTCTGCTTCATAAAAAGTTGTTGCCGGTAAAATTTCGGTAACGATCGGCGCCCCTTTAAATTTGCCGCTCTTTTCAATGGCTTCTTTTGACGTTTGTGCTTGGCAGCGCTGGTCTTCTTGATGATAAAAAATGGCCGTGCGATATTGTGGCCCGCGATCGTGAAATTGACCACCGTCATCGGTTGGGTCAATTTGTGCCCAATAAAGGTCCAATAGTTGTTGATACGGGAAACGCTGAGGGTCATATGTGATTTGCACGGCTTCAAAATGGCCGGTATGTCCGTTTTTGACATTTTCATAGGACGGGTGTGCGGCGTGACCTCCCGTGTACCCGGAGCGGACGTTTATAATCCCGGGCATCTCTTCAAAAGGTTGTACCATGCACCAAAAACATCCGCCTGCAAAAGTGGCTTTTTCGTATTTCATCGTTTTTCGGCACCTCCATATGCGTCTTTGGCCCGTAAAAAATCATAACATAAGGCATGAATGAAATCATCATACAACAATTCCGGTCTTCCGTGTTAAAATAAGGAGGTACATATTGCTTCATCGATAAAAACAGACCGTTTCCATTCTGGAAGGATGTGCGAGATGAAAGTGAATCACAGACTTGAACGGAAACCTTTAAAGCGTTATCAAGCTGCGAAGCTTATAGGCGTATTGCTCGTTGCCTATGCCGTAGCTATGTTTTATGGCATGTTCAAGCCGTTGCCGCCGAATACCTCTTATGAGGGACGATGGCATGAAGGCACCGAAGCGGAAATTTTGTTTGATATCACACACGAAGAGGATGGGGACATGCAAAAGGATCACGAGATCTTTGCACATATTGAACAGATGATTTCGGAAGCGGATGATTTCATCGTCGTTGATATGTTTTTATTTAATGATGAATACGACCCCGATATGTCATTTCCGGATCTTGCTTCTTCGTTTAGTGATCAATTAATTGAAAAAAAGAAAGCGAATCCTGATCTTCCAATCGTCGTAACGACGGATCGCATTAACAGCTTCTATGGCTCGCGCACGCCGGAGCACATTCAACGTATGGAAGATGCGGGCATTCAGGTTATTTGGACGGACGTGGTCCCTTTACGGGATTCCAATGCCATTTATTCCGGGTTGTGGCGTACATTTTTTCAATGGTTCGGCACCCCAAAGGGAGGATGGTTGCCAAGCCCGTTTGATGCTGAAGCCGAGCCTGTCACTGCACGTTCCTATTTGGATGTTTTGAATTTTAAGGCGAACCACCGCAAAGTTGTCTTCAATGAAAGGGAAGCACTCGTTACTTCGGCCAATCCCCATGATGCAAGCGCCCACCATTCTAATGCAGGTTTATCGGTGAGAGGGGAGATCGTGAACGATTTTATTGAGAGTGAACGAGCGGTTGCTGAAATGTCAGGGGCGGATACGACGGCTTTTGACAATATGCAGTATAATGGGGAACGAGGCCATTCCGCGAACGGTTTAGATGCCAAATTAATCACTGAAGGTGCGGTGAAAAGGGAGCTCTTAACGTCGATTAAAGGTGCGGGAAGTGGAGATGATATCTGGATCGGAATGTTTTATATTTCGGAACGCGATGTGATTCAAGCGTTGAAAGATGCAGCGGACCGCGGAGCAAATATCCGGTTGATTTTGGATGCCAATGATGAATCTTTCGGCCACGAGAGAATAGGCGTCCCTAACCGCCCGGTTGCGGATGAACTGCACCAATACTCCGAGCGCATCGACGTGCGTTGGTACAATACGGACGGTGAACAATATCATACAAAATTATTCTACATGACGGACGGGGATACGGCGGTGATCAATGGCGGATCAATGAATTATACGCGCAGAAACCTGAATGACCTTAACCTTGAATCGAACGTTATGCTCAAAGCTCCCGGTGATCACGCGCTCATACAAGAAGTCGAAGACTATTTTCATATGCTGTGGACCAATGACGGCAACCATTACACCGATGATTTCAGTGAGCATGGAGAAGTGGCGATATGGAAGCATTGGTTGTACCGATTGCAAGAATCAAGCGGGTTGTCATCATTTTAGAAAACGAGGGGAGAATCGATCATGTACGAAACCATAGAACGCTGGCGGCGCGGATTGCAACATGACCGGCAATTAAGTGCCGAGCTGGAAGCGATGATTCAAGGTGAAGATGAAGAGGCCTTGGAAGATTGTTTTTATCGCACCCTTACCTTCGGAACAGGAGGAATGCGCGGGGAGCTTGGTCCGGGACCGAACCGGATGAATCGTTATACGGTACGAAAAGCTGCTTTAGGTTTAGCCCGTTACCTTCACGCAACCGAGGAAGCTCCCAGTGTGGCCATTGCGTTTGATTCCCGCGCAAATTCCGATTTGTTTGCGAAAGAGGCTGCGCGTACCCTCGCGAAAGAAGGGGTTAAAGTCGATATTTTTTCTTCGTTAAGGCCTACCCCAATGTTATCGTTCGCCGTACGCGAGCGCGAGGCTTCGGCTGGCATTATGATCACAGCCAGCCATAATCCAGCCGAATACAACGGCTTAAAAGTGTACGGCAGTGACGGGGCACAGTTGACACCGGAACCTGCCGAGAAACTCATTGCGTACGTGGAGGCTATTCAAGATGAGCTGACCATTCCAATTGCAGATGAAAAAGAGATGGGAGCAGACGGCCTTATCCACACGTTGGCTCCGGAAATGGATGATCAATACATTCAGGCACTGGGTTCCGTTCTCCGGCACCCAGAGATGGGACAACAAAATGGAGGTAACATCCAAGTCGTATTCAGCCCGCTCCACGGCACGGCATTGGAACCTTTAAAGTATGCATTTGAAGCGAATGGATATACCGATGTACATATTGTACCTGAACAAGCGGAACCGGACCCCGGTTTCTCTACGGTGACAAAACCGAACCCCGAGGAGGGAGAAGCGTTTGCATTAGCAAAGGCACTGGGGAGAAAACGGCAGGCAGATTTGTTGATCGCTACGGACCCAGATGCCGATCGATTGGGAGTGGCAGTCCCCGATGAGCAAGAAGAAGGAGGGTATCGTCTGCTGACAGGGAATGAGATCGGTTTTCTGCTCCTCGATTATCTGTTGGGAGAAGATACGGAAGCGTTACCTGACAACGGAAAAGTGCTGAAAACGATCGTCACTTCCGAAAGTGGCCGGGCACTCGCCGATCATTACGGCGTAACATGCGAGGATACATTGACTGGTTTTAAATTTATCGCGGAGAAAATGAAGTGTTATGAAGATGGGCTGGAGGATGGAACATTCCTGTTTGGATATGAAGAATCATATGGATACTTGCTTGCCCCGTTTGTGCGTGATAAAGATGCCATACAGACGGCTTTGGCAGTGACCGAGATGGCCTTGTCGGAAAAGCAAAAGGGCCGTACGCTTACGGAAAAATTGGCAGGCCTTTACGAAACGTTCGGTTATTATCGGGAGGAAATTGAATCTATCACGTTGAAGGGGAAACAGGGAGAAGAACAAATAAAAGCGTTACTTGCATCCTTTCGCGCGCAACCGCCCGTATCTTTTGGAGAAGGGCAAACCGTTTCCGTCATCGAAGATTATGAACGGGGCGAGGCGACCACTGTGAAGAATGGGAATCGAACTCCCATTCATTTACCTGCTTCGAACGTGCTTAAATACAAATGTGAAGATGAATCGTGGGTATGTGTCAGACCTTCGGGAACAGAGCCGAAAATGAAATGTTATTTCGGAGTAAAAAAACCGAATCCCTCCACGGCCCAGCAAGCACTTGCGGAACTCCGGGAGGCCGTAATGGCCGATATTAATCTGCGATTATCCAACTTTAATTGAACGAAAGCGTCAGGTGATGGGAATGGAATGGGTCCATGATTATTTAAGATTAATGGGAATGCCCGAGAAACAAGCATCTACGCCTTATTTAAAGCATTTATTAAGCGCACATCGCCATGTCTTTCCTTTTGAAAACATAGGGAAGCTTTTTTTTCATGATCCAGCCTGTGTGACAGAAGATGTTGAACGTTTTTTGTGGCGTCATCGAGTGTTTCACACGGGGGGAACGTGCATCACCCTCAACCTGCAATTTTCGAAGCTATTGGAAGCCTTAGGTTTTCAGGTGTTTTTCCTTAAGCCGGGCGGGGACCATATGGCTCTGCTTGTTCTGGCTCCTGAAACCGGGGCCCCCCTTTATGTAGACGTTGGAACACCTATACCACTGCTAACCCCGTTACCGTTAAACAAGCATAAACAGACACACGTTCCTCTTTTTGCCGGTGAAAAAGTCATTTTGATGGCCGGAGAGCAAGAAGGGGAGTACACGTATATCCGTACGATTGCAGACCGAATTGTGGATCGAAAATGGGCCTTTTCTATCGATCGCCGTTACCAATTGCCGGATTTTCGAGACACGATCCGTAAATCTTATCAGCCCGAGGCCCAATATATGCAACAACTGCGCTGTGAAAAATGGTGCGCGCGGAAAAGGCGAATGTTGTCATTAAAAAATAAAGAATTGACGATTCGCATGCATAACGGAGGAAAAATAAAAAGAAGGATGAAATCGCGAGAGGATTTGTTGGAAGTTCTCGCACATACATTCTTCCTTCCTAAACTTCCGGCAGAAAAGGCGATGGACAAGCTGGAAGAAAACGGTCATTTGCTTTGGAATCAGGATCGCCATATTTCTTCTTTTTAACTTTTTTCCGGAAGAAACCTCCATCTTCATAGGTTTTTCCATGCCGAAGCCGTGTAAGCTTCGGCATCCCCTATGCAAACGTGAAAATCGTCCCTCTCAAAATGGGAAACCATCCTTTTGAGGGACGGTAGCATGATTTCTGTTTCTTTTAGCATTGGTTGAACCCGGCCAGAGGATCCGATAGGCCCTTGCACGGTCACTTGAATAATTGATGAAACCCATGAAAGTGTCTGACTGATACACGCATAAGTAGTTCCTCTCAGAGCAACGGTTCATCCTCTTGGGGGGTTACCCGATCTAAGTAGTTCCTCCCAGAGCAACGGTTCACCTTCTTGAGGAATTACCCGATCTAAGTAGTTCCTCTCGGAGCAACGGTTCACCCTCTTGAGGGATTACTTGATCTAAGTAGTTCCTCTCAGAGCAAAAGTTCATCCTCGGATGGAAAACTGCCGGTCGTGTTGAATGTCAGCATCGTCCTCAATCTCAACACGTTCCACGTGTGAAAATGCACTCCCCGTTTTAACGGTTTGGACAAATTGTTCAATCGATGTTTTTTCGCCTTCTGCCGCGATCTCGACTGTGCCATCTTTACGGTTTCTTACCCATCCGTAAAGATGGTTTTTTTCTGCTGTTTTTTGTACAAAATTACGGAACCCGACGCCTTGAACAACGCCAAAAACGATTGCGTGAATGCTTTTCATTAGGTGATTCCTCCTTTTCTGCCGGGGCAATTATTTCACTTTGGTGCCCGTTTGTTGAAATAACAATTACTGTTCACAAGATATTGACCAATTCACAGCCAATAACTCTAAATTTTCTTTTGTAATAATTCCGTTGCTTTCTATACAAGTGCTTTTGGCTTCGACAAATCCGTTGTAGCTGGAAGAGATGCCGATGGTCATCATAGTCATAGCCGTGAACATTAACCCAAGCATCCGATTTCTCATCCTTTTCGTTCTCATTGGACATGTGCCCCCTTAACCATTCACCTCACTTCACCAATACCTCGAATGGACGCTCATCAAACATGTGATGCATTCCCTGGCCTGTGCGGACATATAGATGAATGGAGAAACAGGAGGGGGATGGAAATGCCTGTAGGTGAGTTGCGTCAATTGGAAGATAAAATTGAAGCTATTACAGAAATCGCCAAAGGATTTGGCTTGGATTTTTTTCCGATGCGTTATGAGGTTTGTCCGGCGGATATCATTTATACATTCGGGGCTTATGGAATGCCGACGCGTTTTTCCCATTGGAGCTTTGGGAAACAATTTTACAAGATGAAGGTGCAGTATGATTTAGGGTTGAGCAAAATTTATGAACTTGTCATTAATTCTAATCCTTGCTATGCATTTTTATTAAATAACAACAGTTTAATCCAGAATCAATTAATCGTTGCCCATGTTTTGGCACATAGTGATTTTTTTAAAAACAATTACCGTTTTCGGCTCACGAGGCAAGATATGGTGGAAAGTATGGGTGCGACGGCTGAACGAATTGCAGCATACGAACATGAACACGGGAAACAAGAAGTCGAAACGTTTTTGGATGCGGTGCTTGCGATTCAAGAGCATGTCGATCCGAGTATGAACATTCGCAGGCGTGAAGAGGAGCAAAAAGACGAGGTAAGCGATCCGGTCTCGACGCCGTACGCGGATTTATGGGAACGGGATCGGCCTGCGAATCCGCAAGAGAAGAAGAAAAAACAAAAGTTTCCGGTAGATCCCGAGAAGGATGTCATGTGGTTTATTGAAGAGAACAGTTTGGAATTGGAAGAGTGGCAACGGGACATTATGACGATGATGCGAGAAGAAATGCTCTATTTTTGGCCGCAGATGGAAACGAAAATCATGAACGAGGGTTGGGCATCGTATTGGCATGCACGCATTATGCGTGAGATGGACTTAACCTCAGCCGAGGCCATTGAATTTTCCCAATTGAATGCGAATGTCATTATGCCTTCGAAAACGTCCATAAACCCTTATTACTTGGGGTTAAAACTATTTGAAGATATTGAGGAACGCTACAACAACCCTGATGAGGAGATGAAGGAAAGAGGGGTGACGCCCGGAGGAGGACGGGATAAGATCTTTGAGGTAAGAGAATTAGAGACGGACCAGTCATTTATTCGCAATTATTTAACGAAAGATTTCGTCGAACGGGAAGACTTGTATGTGTTTGCAAAGAAGGGCAGCAATTATGAAGTAGTCGATAAAGATTGGACGAACATCCGTGATGAATTGGTAGCTTCCCGGGTGAATGGTGGTTTCCCCCATATCACAGTAACCAACGGGGATTATTTGAAAGCCGGTGAGCTGCTTTTGACCCATAATTATGAAGGGACGGAACTGGATGTTACGTATTTGGAGAAAACGCTTCCTTACATTTACCAACTATGGGGCCGTCCCATTCATTTGGAAACCGTCATTCAAGCAAAGCCGACCGTTTTCACATATGACGGCCGGCGTGTGCAGCGAAAAACGACGTGAAGGTTTGGCAAGCAATTGGAAGGTGGAAGGTGCGAAGCGGGGATTTCCCTGCTTCTTTTTTCGTCTATACGACAAAAAAAGAACGACCTTATCGGCCGCTCAAAGATCAACATACACGCATCAAGAAGGGTACTAAAAAGTTAGCAGGGGTCTTTCAAACCCTGTCCATTGATAATATAGCATAAACCGTATTAAAGTACCATTTCGAATCTCAGAGGAATGGAAGGCTTTATCACCCGTTCCCGGTTTTTTTATGCCGTATATCATGATGAATATTCTTTTAGTTATATCGCGTGGTCGCTTGATGATAAACGGTGAACGGTTTCATCGACCATAAGCTGCGGTTTGAATTGATGGACGTTTGCCACATATTTCGTCGGAGTAACAGTGAGGCTTTTATTGTATTTTTCAACGGCATAGTTATAAGACTGGCTGGCAGTTTCCAACAATGTAAGCGTCGTATTCAAGTCTTCGCTGATCTCCACAAGTTCAGGGTCATTTAAATCTTCATCATCATCCATTTGTTCGAATAAAAACGTCATCCGATCGTTTAAAATACCGAAAGCATGCAATTGATCGCCGCGTTCATTTGCCGGGTCCTGCATATCTTCCATGACTTTTTCAAGTGATTCTGTCGTTCCGGCCGGTAATTTTCCATACTGGTCAAGGAGGGCCAAAAAGTCATTCGTGGACTGTTCCACACGTGAAAGCAAGTGCATAATCCGCTGCCATCGTGTTTCCATGCGGGTAACAAATTTTAAAAGCACCGAATAGCCGATAAACCATACGAGCAGAGTGACGACAATTAAAATGCCGAGTATAATTGCAAATCCCAAGACAAGGGATCCTCCCTTCTCTTAAAGTTGCTTGTACAAGAATGAATGTCCATAAACAAAGTATATCATATAAATTTCCTGATCTCAGTGGTTAATATTTATGATTTCCCCAAATCCTCTAGAACTAACATTATTATTGCAGGGAAACTTACAGATTTTTTCCACTAACAATCAATGGTGGACGGACGCCCTTACTTATAGTACGCTATCTGTAAGCGATTACAATCGGTTTTTTTATCATTTCTTTGAACCGATTGAGCGCTTGCTCAGTTTACATTGTGTGTGGTAAAGGAGAGGAGCTATGAACTTTCAATTAACGAAGGAACAGCAGATGATTCGGGACACGGTTCGGGATTTTGCGGAAGCGGAAATTGCGCCGAAAGCTGAAGAGATTGATCGCAGTGCCCGCTTTCCCGAAGAAATATTTAAAAAAATGGGATCATTGGGGATTATGGGTATTCCGGTTGCCGAAAAATATGGCGGTGCGGGGGCAGACACCATTTCTTATGCATTGGCCGTGGAAGAGGTTGGCAAAGCTTGTGGAGGCACGGGGCTCAGTTACGCCGCGTCGGTTTCACTTGGAGCAGGGCCGTTGGATTCATTCGGATCGGAAGACCAAAAACAAGACTATTTGGTGCCGATTGCAAAAGGGGATTCTTTAGGCGCATTTGGCCTTACCGAACCGAACGCAGGCTCTGACGCAGGCGGCACGAAAACGACGGCCGTGAAAAAAGAAGGCCGCTACGTCATTAATGGCGAAAAATGTTGGATTACCAATGCCTCCTATGCAAAAGCAGTTATCATTACCGCGGTGAGCGGAAAGAAAGAAAACGGTAAAAACATCGTTTCCGCGTTTATTGTTCCAACGGGGACGCCGGGGTTTCAGATTACAACCCCGTATGAAAAAATGGGCGTGCGCGGATCCAATACAACGGAGTTAGTTTTAACAGATGTGGAAATTCCGGAAGAAAACGTGTTGGGTAATCCGGAAAAAGGGTTCGGACAGTTTCTCCATACGCTTGATGGCGGACGAATCTCGATTGGCGCGCTTGCTTTGGGGATTGCTGAAGGGGCTTACCAAAAAGCGCTTGCCTTTGCAAAGGAACGTAAACAATTCGGCCATAAAATAAGCGAGTTTCAAGCGATTCAATTCAAGCTCGCGGATATGGCGATGGACATTGAGTTGGCAAGGACAATGGTTCATAAAGCCGCTTGGTTAAAAGATCAGAAAAAACCTTTTAAAAAAGAAGGGGCTTTTGCTAAATTATTTGCTTCGGAAATGGCAACAAGGGTGTGCAATCAAGCGCTGCAAATCCATGGCGGCTCCGGATATATGCGTGAATTCGGAATTGAACGAATGCTAAGGGACACGAAATTAATGGAAATCGGTGAAGGGACGTCGGAAATTCAACGCATGGTTATATCAAGAGAAATCGGTTGTCCGTAATTCGTAAGCGCAGGAAGACGGGAAGTCAAGCTAAATTTTGCAAATGATTATTTTTAGGAGGTTTAAAAATGACAAAAATTGAAGCAAGCATGGCAGGGAACTTATGGAAAGTTCTGAAACAAGAAGGAGATACTGTCGAGGTTGGCGAAGAGGTGGCGATTTTGGAATCGATGAAAATGGAAATTCCAATAGAGGCCGAAACCGGTGGTGAGATTAAAGCCGTCATGAAGGCAGAAGGCGAGTTTGTTGACGAAGGAGAAGCGCTATTCGAAATCGGATAATAATGGATATTTTGATGAATGAACGATGGAGGTAACGATGACAGAGCATAAATATAAAAACATTATAGAAACAATTGAACAGGGTGGTCCTGAACGTTATCACAAAAGCAATGAAGATAAAGGCAAACGTTTTGTGCGGGAACGATTGCGCATGCTTCTGGATGAAGATGCACACGTGCTCGAAGATGGGAAATTCGCGAATGTCCAAGCCGGTGATTTACCGGCGGATGGCGTGATTACCGGCATTGGCACAATTCATGGACAACAAGTATGTTTTATGGCCAATGATTCCACCGTTAAAGCCGGGTCTTGGGGCGCCCGTACCGTCGAAAAAATCATTCGTATCCAGGAACAGGCCGAAAACCTGCGCTGTCCGATGTTTTACCTTGTTGATTCAGCCGGTGCGCGCATTACCGATCAAGTTGAAATGTTTCCCGGGCGGCGGGGAGCAGGGCGTATTTTCCATAATCAAGTGCATCTGTCCGGCCAAATTCCGCAAGTCTGTCTGCTCTTCGGCCCATCGGCGGCCGGTGGTGCTTATATTCCGGCGTTTTGCGATGTTGTGATCATGGTGGAGGAAAATGCGTCCATGTACTTGGGGTCTCCGCGCATGGCGGAAATGGTGATTGGCGAGAAAGTCAGTTTGGAAGAGATGGGCGGCGCAGAAATGCATTGCAGCGTTTCCGGATGTGGGGACGTTCTTGCTGTTGATGAGCCTACAGCAATCGAAAAAGCACGCCAATATATCACATATTTTCCTGAAAACTATCGTGAAAAAACAAGGGCATCGACTGCGAAAGCGCCGGTTGACGGGGGCAAAGATTTGGCGGATCTGATTCCGAAAAATCAAAATGCCCCATTTGATATGTATAAACTCATTGAACAATTGATTGATGCAGACAGTTTTTTTGAAATGAAGCGTTTATTTGCACCGGAATTAATCACGGGATTGGCTCGAATGAACGGGGAAGTAGTAGGCATTATCGCCAATCAACCAAAAGCGAAGGGCGGTGTTCTTTTTCACGATTCCGCAGACAAAGCGGCACGTTTCATAAACCTTTGTGATGCCTTTAATATTCCACTGCTGTTCCTTGCGGACGTGCCCGGCTTTATGATCGGCACAAAGGTTGAGCAGGCCGGGATCATTCGACACGGAGCAAAAATGATTTCGGCTATGTCAAGCGCTACTGTCCCGAAAATATCCGTCATCGTTCGAAAAGCTTACGGTGCCGGTTTATACGCAATGGCAGGCCCTGCCTTCGAACCCGATTATTGTGTGGCACTCCCGACGGCGCAAATCGCTGTTATGGGACCCGAGGCAGCGGTGAATGCGGTTTATGCCAAAAGAATAGCCGAACTGCCTGAAGAAGAACGAAGCACATACATTTCAGAAAAACGCAAAGAGTACCAAGAAAATATTGATATTTATCGATTGGGCTCCGAACTTGTCGTCGATGACATCGTTGAACCTGCAAATTTAAGACAGACACTCATATCAAGATTTCAAGCGTATGCAAGTAAGAAAATGTCGGCACCGGACAAAAAGCATAGGGTTGATCCGGTATAATGCTCCGTGCAGTTGACGCCATAAAAAGCGAAAGTTGTCGTGTTAATGGCGCCAACCCGAGCCAAATGACGCCATAAAAATCGAATAACGGCGCGCGATTGGCATAGTCGAGGGATTCGCCGCACGTGGTCTGGTGCCTATTAACTTCGGTCTCCTCGTTGCTTCACTCTCACCTCTTTCTTGTCCCGATTGGATGAACTTACTAATTAAAATAAAGGATAGAGTGCCGATTTCGTTACAAACTATGGGTACCAAGCAAGGGAGGTGAGATAAGATGGCAAGCAACAATTCAAACCAACTTGTTGTACCTGGCGTTGAACAGGCACTCGATCAAATGAAATATGAAATTGCACAAGAGTTCAATGTGCAGCTTGGTGGCGAATCCACATCCCGTTCTAACGGCTCTGTAGGTGGGGAAATCACTAAGCGTTTGGTTCAGATGGCCGAGCAACAAATGAACGGCTATCAGCGATAACAAGTGCATACAGATGACTAAAAAGGCAGCTTCGGCTGCCTTTTTCACGTTTGGCTGCCGGGATGGTGGTCCTCGTATATATGATAAAGCATTAAGTCGTGCACTTCCATTTCCACCTTTTTCAAATCCGCTTCAGATGGTTTACTTTTCCAATGGATAGTTCCATCTTGTGCATAGATTCCTGAGCAATGTTTTCCTTTGTAAAAAAATGAAATTTTCCATTCCTTCCTAATCCAATTATCTTTAAGTGTTTTGAACTGAAAATGTGTAAGCAAACAATTGCCTCCTCCATTCTTCATAACGTTTCCCTATATGGTATCATGTTTGTGGGAAGCTTGTCTTAACGTTTCGGATCAACAGGAAATTCCATTAACTAGATACGAGGAGTCTTATCATGAACGGCTGGTTACTTTTATTATTTACGGCTTTATTGGCGGCCGTTATCGGGTTTATAACGAATGTTATTGCCGTTGCCATGCTTTTTCGACCACGAAAACCCATCTTCATTGGTTCGTGGCAATTACCGTTTACCCCGGGATTAATTCCTAAACGCCACGAGGACATCGCGAACCATCTGGGAAGGATTATGATGGAACATTTGTTAACGGTGGAAGGTTTGCAAGGGCGATTAACCGAACAGCAATTTCAAGACGAGGTTAATACATGGGTAAAAGAAGGAGTAAAAAAATGGCTGTCGAGCGAAGAGCGCTCGCTCCGGGAAATAACGGAACATTACAGTTCATGGTCGGCACCTGATCGGAAAGTGGAACAACGCATCAAGGGTCTGATATCCGATCGGATTGATACTTATTGGGGAGAAATGCAAGCACAGACGATCGAGGAGATCATTCCCGATGACTGGAGCCAAAAAGGCAGAGATATCATCCCGAGCGTTGCTCACGGGATCTTACAACGTTTGCGTGTTTATTTATATTCAAAAGAGGGAAAAGCACAAGTTCAATCGACCATCCAGACGTTTATTCGAAGGCGCGGTTCAATTGTTCAAATGTTGGACTCGTTTGTGCGAACGGAAAAGATGGTCGAGCGCGTGTACCCTGAAGTTGTAGATGCTTTGACGTCTCAGGATATTGAAAATTGGTTACAAAAAAAACTTCATGAAGAGTATGATAAGGTTTTGAAGAAAAAAGGAAGCGACTTAGTTTCCGTGGAAACAGTGGAGAATTATCGCGTGGATCTTACAGATTTTGCGATGAATCAAATTCCCATCGACGAAGTATTTCACAAACCGGTGAAAGAATGGGCGGAAAAGATCGATTTCAGTTACGTAGACCAAGTTTCCGATACGGTCATCCACCAGGCCGGTCGTTTTTTGGAAGTGAATATGAGCGGCATTTTAAAATCACTACGTCTCGACCATGTTGTAACGGAGCAAGTGAAAGCATTTCCGTTGGATCGCTTGGAAGCAATTGTCGTGAACATCTCCAACCGGGAGTTACGGATGATTAAATTTTTAGGAGGGATTTTGGGAGGAGTTATCGGGATTGTCCAAGGATTGCTTATACTGTTTCTTATATAATGATGAAATATAGGGTTTGGGCTGTTATTTGCAGGACAGGCATGTTATCCTCGAAAAGGTGTAACAAGAGGAATAAACGGCAAGGATGGAATAAAAAGGAGGAAAATCATGGCTGAAAATTTACAAGACAAAGCACATGAATTAGCAAAAGCATTAAGGGAGAGCGATGAATTTCAGGCATTGCAAGCGTTGCACGAAGAAGTGGAGGAAGATGACGTTGCAAGCCGAATGCTCTCGAATTTCCGCAAAGTTCAATTGGATTTGCAGGATAAGCAAATGCAAGGAGAGCAACCCACGGAGGAAGAAATCAGCCAAGCCCAAAAGCAATTTGAAATGGTGCAGCAGCATGACGTCATTTCCAGGCTAATGGAAGAAGAACAACGAATGAGCACAGTCATCGGCGACATGAATAAAATCATTACGGAACCGTTGGAATCGCTGTATGGTACACCTGAAGATGAGCAAAACCAATAATCAAGAGAAATGGAGAGCCGAGCGCTCTCCATTTTTTTGGCGATGGAGCGGCGGGCCTTGGTTCATGAAGCCCGAAAAAGTCGCCCGAGTCTAATTACGGTCGCCATGAAAGTCCGGATCACTAAACCTTCGCTAGCCAATCGCCTCTACAGTTCTAAATTTCCTCTTTCGGACATAGTTTTTTACTAATAAGGCAAGGAGTACGAACAGGAGGGGTGACTTTGAACTATCGGTTATTGGCCCTGGCTGTTGACGGAGCTATTTTAAAAGACAACAGCCGGTTATCAAGAACAACGAAGGAAGCGATTGAATTTGTGCGGAATAAAGGGGTTTACGCGACTCTCGTTACCCATCGCTCCTATCAGCAAGCGAATAAAATCGCCAAAGCGTTGAGAATGGAGCACGAAATGATTTGCTACGGAGGCGCCCTTATCGCCGGACGGGCGGATAAACCGCTTTATGCCCAACGTATGCCGGTGGAAATGGCTCGGGATATCACTTTTGAATTGGAGCGATTCGGATGTCAAATTGTTGTCGAACATGAAAATTTTGAGTTGACAAATCGCCTGCACCAGCCTCAAAACTTGCTCGGGAAGATGACAGTTAGCGTGAGCGAATCTTTATTTTATCCGCAGACGGTCGTTGAACATATGAGTGAACATATCGATTTGCATCGCATAGCCCCGTTACGAATGAAAGTTGATTTTGATGCCAATGAAGAAAAAGAAGCGGCCATTAATCATCTGCAAAGCATTATCCCGGGATTAAGCGTTGTGGAGCAAGAAGGGGATATTCCTTCCGTTCATTTAAAGATGAAAGAAGCAAACAAGTCAGAAACGCTGCTTTATCTTGGCCATGAACTCGGCATCCACCCTGAGGAGATGGTTGCGGTGGCCGCAAAGACGGAAGATGAAGAGATGTTGAATGCAGTCGGTTTGGGCGTAGCCATGGGACAGTCATCTCTCCATCTGCGAAAAAGCGCGGATTGGGTGACGAGATCAAATGATCAGGATGGGCTTGCCTATATGATTAAAGAAGTGTTCAGAAAGCAAATGAACGTATCACAACAACATCATTAAAAAACGATTGCCCTCTCATTTTCGCATGAGAGGGCAACAACCTTTGATTTAACGATAAAATAACAACAATTTCCCGGAACGCACGAGACGATGCGTCGTTGTCATATACGATTCTTCCTCCAACCGGTTCCGGCCATGCTCTATCGCTTCCCGGTCTGTATCGAAGGTATAAGATTCGTTGAGCAAAACTTCCCCGCTTTTATCGAATACAGTTAAGGCATAATCCATATCGGTCCCTCCACTTCTTCCTTTTCCTTTATTTTATCAAAGTGCTGTTCCGTTTGAAAGCATTTTCAAGAAGATAGCAGTAAAGTCTAGTCAAAAGACACGGACATATCTATGATCGCCATCTGGTGATCATACCACACTGAAATAGCGCTTCCTTCGTTTGACAAGGACAGTTTGGTCACCAGTAATCCCCCAAACGGATGCCGAGCTGTACTGAGAGGAACAAGTGAAGCAAAGTAATCCCTCAAACGGATGCCGAGCTGCGCTGAGAGGAACAAGTGAAACAAAGTAATCCTCCAAACGGAAGTCGAGTTGTGCTGAGAGGAACAAGTGAAACAAAGTAATCCCCCAAACGGAGGTCGAGCTGTGCTGAGAGGAACAAGTGAAGCAAAGTAATCCCTCAAACGGAGGTGAACTGCGCTGAGAGGGACAAGTGGAGCAAAGTAATCCTCCAAACGGAAGTCGAGCTGCGCTGAGAGGAACAAGTGAAACAAAGTAATCCCCCAAACGGATGTCGAGCTGCACCGAGAGGAACAAATGGAGCAACGTTTGGGGGATTGTAAAGAGGAAAGGGATTCTTATATCGATTAATAAATAACAGCACTGCCCGGGCTTGTAGAAAGCGGCATGTATTGCTAGTATGGCAAAGAGGTGAGTACATGGCTTTGCGAATGGAGAACGTTACGAAAAGGTTTGGAGCAAAAACAGCGGTCGATCAATTATTTTTACATATTGACTCCGGTGAAATGTTTGGAATGTTGGGGGCGAACGGTGCCGGAAAAACAACGACCTTCCGCATGATGATCGGTTTGTTTGACCCCGATGACGGCGAAGTTTCTTGGAATGGAAGTCCTCCACAATCGTTGGATGCGCGCACAATTGGTTATTTGCCGGAAGAGAGGGGTTTGTATACGAAACTGAAAGTGATGGAGCAGATGATCTATCTTGGGCGTTTGCGCGGTCTTTCCAAGCAAGATATTGTAGCCGAAGTGGATGCTTGGCTGGAGCGTTTTCATATTCATCATTATCGGAAAGCTAAAGTGGAAAACCTTTCAAAAGGCAATCAACAAAAAATACAGTTCATTGCCGCTGTTTTGCATCGTCCGCAGCTCTTGATATTGGATGAGCCTTTTAGCGGTTTGGACCCCATTAACGTCGATTTGCTGAAAAAGGCGGTTGTCAAACTAAAAAACGAAGGGACAACCATCGTTTTCTCCAGTCACGATATGAAGCATGTGGAGTCCCTTTGCGAAAATCTATGCATTATGGATGAAGGCAAACCAGTCGTCCATGGAAAATTAAGTGACATCAAACGTACATATGAAAAACGTAAACTCCATATTCGCGCGGATTTTTCGCTTTCGTTTTTGGAGGACATCGATGGCGTGTTGCAAATGACCGTTGGTGCCGAAGAGACGACGCTTACGATTCGTGATGAAACCATAGCAGAGGATATCTTCGCCCGACTTCAGAAGTACGGGTATGTACGCCATTTTTCCGTGGAAGAACCAACGTTGCATGACATTTTCGTTGAAAAGGTGGGCCGAACGTATGCGTAAAATGTTAATCGTGCTCGCCCATACCTATTGGACAAAAATCAAATCGAAAACGTTTATGTTCACGACATTAATGATGGCTGCTTTTATGCTCGTGTTTTTGAATTTGAATAATATCATCCAGTTTTTTGACGGGGATCCATCCGGGCAAACCTATACGGTGCTTATGATCGATGAAAGCGGCGACCTGTATGAGCCGTTGGCAGAAGAAATAGAGAGTGGCGACGCCCAAATTACGATCGATGAAGCCTCGCAAGAGGAGGAAGACGCACCTGAGGATGCTGTTATGGAAGGGCCGTATGATGCTTATTTGCAAGTGGACGGACAGGCGGATGACATCGAGGGACACTTTTTCGCGCCCACGATCAATGAAACGTATCTTCCTTCTCAACTTCAATCCGCCCTGCAAAACGTAAGAGAGGGGCAAATTGCGGCTGCTTTGCAGATCGGGTCAGAAGAACTGGAAGCGCTGAATGAACCTGTGCCGTTTGGGCAAACAGCGTTGGATGAGACCGCGCGCTCGGAGGCGGAACTAAACCAGGCTCGTTTACTCGTGAATATTTTATTGTTTGTCATCTACTTTTCAGTCCTTTTTCTCGGAAATATGATCGCTTCGGAAGTTGCTACCGAAAAATCTTCGAGGGTGATGGAACTTTTGATCTCGAGTGCTTCTCCCGTGCAACAAATGTTTGGGAAGATTATTGGGGTGGGTTTGATCGGACTGACGCAATATACACTGATTTTTATGGTTGCGGTCGTTTCGTTTGCCCAATTCGTCGGGACAGGCCCGGCCCCGGAAGCAAGCGAGCTGATGGAACAACAAGAGCTGTTCGCGGCAGACGGCCCGGTTTTTTCATTAGAGCTTTTTCTGTTTGCGTTTTTGTTTTTTATTCTCGGATATTTATTGTACGCGACGCTTGCAGCGATGCTTGGTTCTGTCGTTACGCGAATTGAAGATGTAGGCCAGGCGGTAGGGCCGATGAATATGCTCGTTATCTTAGCCCTCATGATCTCTGTTTTTAGCATGGGGAATCCGGGTGCAACGATTGTGACCATTACCTCATATATTCCGTTCTTTACGCCAATGATCATGTTTTTGCGTATCGGAATGGGGGAAGCGGCCATCTGGGAAGTGCTTCTCTCGGTAGGAATTATGGTGATTACGATTGCGTTGTTAACGGTTATCGCCGCGAAAGTATACCGCGGCGGCGTGCTGCTGTATAACCAGACCCGGATGTGGAAGAGCTTGAAGCAGGCAATATTGCTATCAAGAAAAACACCCTGATAACAGGATGAAAAAACTACGATTCGGATAAAATGGAAATAACATCATGTTAAGAAGTAGGAAACATGTGATACAATGCAAATAAACGATGACTTGGCAGGTAAGAAAGTATAAATCAACTTTTTTACCTGCATAAGTGCAACTAAGGCGTTTCGCCCTTGCCGTAAAGCCAAGTTTTCTAATAAAAGGGGGTGGCAGGAAAGATGATGCTTGAATTTGTGACGGATATGAACTGGATTTACGTGATGATGATGGTTTCCAGCCTCGCGGTGATTGGTTTTCACAGCCATCTTCGTTATGTCTCTCCGATGCAGTTGATGACAAGGCAGTTGCAACAAAGCCGGGAAAAACATGTGAATGTTTTTCTTGCCCAAGCACCTGTCCTTGCTGCCCCTCGCGTACAACAAAAAATCCCCGCGTTCAACGATCGAAGTCATGATGATGACGATGAAGCATCCTATCCTCCTCTATATTAAATGGACCAATCCAATATAAGGAGGATCTTAGTTGAAGAAAAAGCATATCGCAGGATTATTCGTCATTTTAATGACCGGGGTCTTGCTTTCCGGTTGCGGGCTGGATCGCGCGCCGATCACTTCGGAAAGCGAGGGCATCTGGGATCATTTTTTTGTTTTTCCGTTGTCTTGGTTAATGATCCAAACGGCAGAAATAATGCAAGGGAGTTATGGATTGGCGATTATGGTTATGACAGTCGTCATCAGGCTTTTGTTACTCCCGTTATTTTTAAAACAGCATAAAAGCAGCAAAGCGATGCAAAAACTCCGTCCCGAGATCGAGCAGTTAAGAACGCAATATGATATGAAAAACCCTGAAGAACAGAGAAAAATGCAACAGGAAATGATGAGTCTTTACCAAAAAAGCGGGGTGAATCCGCTCGCGGGTTGCTTGCCGATGGTCATCCAAATGCCGATATTAATGGCTTTTTATTTCGCCATCGTCCGCACGGAAGAAATCGCGACGCATAGTTTTCTATGGATGGACCTTGGCAACCCTGACGCTTACATGATCATGCCTTTACTTGCTGGTTTCGGCATGTTTTTGCAAATGCAATTAAGCACCCGTAACATGCCTACGGAAGTAGCCGGCCAAATGAAGATCATGCTTTACATCATGCCGATCATGATCGTAGGTGCAGGGTTCGCGTTGCCTTCCGCATTGTCGCTCTATTGGTTTACGGGAAGCATTTTCATGATGGTTCAGACGTGGCTGATCCATCGCAATGAACGCAAAATGGAGCGTTCCGACCAAACCGTAAGCGAAGCTGACTAGAAAATGGACCGATGGACCCCTAGACCGGGGTCTTTTTCTTTTGGTAGATAAGAAAGTATAAATCAACTTTCTTATCTCCATAGGGACTGCTGAATGACGCTGCAATGGCGTAGACATCAAAACGGACGCGTCAAGCCCCCGCAGCACTGGTTTTTAACCGTTCGTCCGCGGAAAGCGAAGCCATGGAAGCGGGATCCCGGCTTCAGCTGATATCTGCAAGTTATTCAGCGATCCCTACATAAGTGCAACTAAGGTTTTTCTAACACTGTCCAACCTCTAACCTCTCACATCTCGCTTCTAAAATGAATACGTTATGTTGTAAAGGAGGTAGGCTACTATCATGCAACGTAATGAGCAGATGTATCATCATTGTCTTCAACATAAGGGAAGGCACGTAAAGGCAGATATGGTGGATCAGCAAACGTTTTACGGCTTTGTGGAAAACGTCGATGTAGAGAACGTATACTTGATCGTCTTGGAAAGTGATGATGGACACAACGGATATGACGAATATCATGGGGGACACGGTCAGCACCATCATCATGGGCATCATCACCAAGGACACGGCCACCACCCCGGGAACGACCACTATTACGGGCATGGGCACCAGCACCACGGATATGGCCACCAAGATGGACAGTGGGGCCAATATCAACCGCAAATGGATCAACGCGTATTCGGCGGCTATGGATATGGCTATCCCGGCTACGGATACGGAGGTTTTGGCGGCCCAGGTTTTCGATGGAGAAGATTGGTATTGCCACTGACAGCATTGGCGGCCATCTCCCTCTTATACTAATCAATCACAAGACCTCATCCATGGTGGATGGGGTTTTTATTTTTCTCACCTTTGATTTCCAACCTCTCACCACTAAAATGGTTGGCATGAAAGAAAATGATTGATACTATAAAGTGAAGCTACCTCTATATAGTATAAAGAAATGAGTGATGATTGATGAGTTATACGATTTATCTCGTTGAAGATGAAGAAAACTTATCAGAGGCACTACAGGCATATATGGAAAAAGAAGGCTGGACGGTCAAGCTGTTTCAAGATGGCGATAAAGCACAGGAATCCGTCGAAGAACGGCCACATTTATGGGTGCTTGACATTATGCTCCCGGGGACCGATGGTTATCAAATTTTAAAAACGATTCGTGAAGTCCAGGGGGATATACCGGTTATTTTTATTTCTGCCAGAGACCAAGATTTGGATCGGGTACTTGGATTGGAAATGGGGAGCGACGATTACATATCCAAGCCGTTTTTGCCGCAAGAACTGATTATTCGTGTCAAGAAATTGTTGACGCGTGTGTATGGTTCCGAATCCGAAGAAAACAAAACAGTTGACTTAAATGACTATACGATCGATCCGGAGGCTCGAACGGTCGTTGACGAACAAAATGACAGACAAGTCGTTGATTTGACGACAAAAGAGATGGACCTGATTTTGTTACTGACGGTCCAAGTAGGCAAAGCCCTTTCCCGCGAGGATATTATCGAAGAAGTATGGGGAGAGAATTATTACGGTTCCGAACGGGCGGTGGATGATGTCGTGCGGAGGGTGCGAAAAAAGATGCCTCGCGTCCACCTGGAAACATTATATGGGTATGGGTATAGGATTCTTTCGTCATGATGCGCATGAATCTTACTCGGAGAATATGGTTATCTTTTCTTTCTTTACTCGTTTTGGTCGGTTTGTCGATGATCATTATTTATCCGATATCGATTCAAGGGACGCTAACCGAAGAAACCTATCGAATCATTGAACAACAACAAAGGCAATTGGTCAATCCATTCAGCGAGCAATTTTCACCGCCGGATCCGGATGAAGCACTTATTGAGCCATCTTCACGGGCGGTGGGCCATATCTTTGTTGCCGATCAAGTGGGCGCTCCCAGAGTCTTGGAAGAAATACCGGAAGAATTGGTAGAGGCATATCAAGAAATGTTTGCGCAAGCGTTTGAGCAAGAGTCGGAAACGGGGCGCTATGAATTCACATACCAAGATTCCACGGTGTTCTACGTCGTGACACGAATTGATGCAAGCGAGGACGATGAAGTAGATGAGGCTTATTATATTTCCTTCATGTGGGATGCCTATCGTGATTCGATGGTTAATCAGCTCTGGGAAAACCTTGTGTATTTAATGTTGATCACTTCAGCTTTAAGTTTGCTTCCGGTCCTTTGGCTCACCCGTTATTTGCGCAAGCCTTTGCGATTGCTTGGAAATCATTTTGAGCAAATTGCAAAGCGAAATTGGAAAGATTCGTTTCATTGGGAAGGCGATGAGGACTTTCAAAAACTATCGGATCAGTTTGAGCTCATGCGCCAGAACTTGATCCGGTACGACGACGCCCAAAAAACGTTTATGCAACATGCATCCCATGAACTGAAGACGCCGATCACGGTCGTGAAGACGTATGCGCAATCCGTGAAAGACGGCGTCCTTCCGAAAAACACGGTGGAAGAATCGATGGATGTCATTCTTCAAGAATCGGATCGCATGGATAAACGGGTGAAAGACATGCTCTATTTTACAAAACTCGGGAACTTAAAAAAAGAAACCATTAACCTTGAAGCGTTATCGTTTGGGGCATTGGCCTATGAATTAGAGGAACGTTATCGATTGCAAAGGGACGACCTTAATTTCATCGTAGAAGGCGCGGCTATTCGCTTTCAGGGAGATCCTGAGCACATCCAAATTCTACTGGAAAACCTCATTGAAAATGCATTGCGTTATGCCAAAAGCACCATTTGGATTCGTGCCGAACAAACGGATCATGACGTAACGTTGATCGTTGAAAATGATGGGAAAGCCATTGCCGAAGACGATATGCGAACGATGTTTGAACCTTTTCGAAAAGGAAATAAAGGTCAATTCGGACTCGGGCTTGCCATTGTCAGGCAAATTACCGAGCTGCACCGCGGGCGTCACGGCGTCTTTAACATAAACGGGCGAGTGTCCTTTCAAATGACCTTGCCGCGCAGAACCTAATAGGGAGGAGAGAAGGGCGAGCAAAAAATCGGGAATTGTTTGCCTGCCGCAATCATGGAAAAAGGAATTTATTACGCGACAGCCGGCGATAAAATTGATCGCCAGTTGCTCATTCGTCAAGCGACGCGGGGAATAGCCAGTAACGGCAAGCCGTTTTTAACGTTGCGGTTATCGGATAAGAGCGGTGATATTGAGGCGAAATTATGGGGCGTCAAACCGGAAGACGAACGCACATATACCGGAAAAACAATAGTGTCTATCCAAGGGGAAGTCTTCGATTACCGCGGGCGTTTGCAGTTAAAAATTGCCCGGATACGACCGGTGAATGATCAAGATCAAGTGAAAATGGAAGATCTTGTTCCGACGGCCCCTATGGAAAAACTGGATATGCTTGAACGCGTCAACCAGTTTATTTTTGATATCGGAAACGCTAAAATCCAACGAATCACACGTTCCTTGCTTAAAAAATACCAACATGGGTTTTTGGATGCACCGGCAGCAACGAGAAATCACCATGAGTTTATGTCCGGACTTGCCTATCACGTCGTATGTATGCTTCAGATCGCCCAATCGATCGTGCAAATGTACCCCAGCTTGAACAAAGATTTGCTTTATGCCGGAATCATCTTACACGATCTTGGCAAAGTGCGAGAACTGTCCGGACCGATTGACACGGAGTATACGACGGAGGGAAAATTGATCGGGCATATCTCCCTTATGGCTGCTGAAATCCGTCAAGCGGCATCTGAGTTGAACATTGAAGGGGAAGAGCCGATATTGCTGGAACACCTCATTCTAAGCCACCATGGGAAGGGAGAATGGGGAAGCCCGAAACCTCCGCTTTTACGGGAGGCGGAGATTCTGCACTATATCGATAACCTTGATGCAAAGATGAATATGATGGATCGGGCATTGGGGAAAACCGAAGCGGGTCATTTCACGGAACGTATCCCCGCTTTGGAAAATCGAACATTTTACAAGCCGAAAAATATTTAAAGGAGCATACAAGCCCTGCCGCCCTCATAGATTAAAAGAAGAAGGTTCGCAGGGAGGGTGATCGATTTGCAAGAACGGTCCAAACGCATGCTGCTAACGCTCGTGATTATTTTTCTGGGACTCGCAGTGCTGCAAAGATTTACATCGAATGCAGCGATTACGACGATTCCGTGGTGGGTTACAGTAGTGATTTTGGCTGCAATCGTTTCCGGATATATGTGGATTCGGACAAGTCTTGAAGATAAAAAGGCAGAGGCGGAGTGGATTGAACAAGAAGGGCGTGTCTACATTCGCAGAATGGAGCATGAACGAAAGCAACGGGCAAGTGCTACGGATCAAGAACAATAAGAAGCACCTCCAACCATTTGGGAGGTGCTTTCCTTGGTAGGTAAGAAAGTATAAATCAACTTTCCTACCTACATAAATGCAACTAAAGTTTTCGCCATAAAAGCTTGGCGAAAGCAAGTTTTCTAATTACATGGTAACTGCTCCGGGTTCTTGCAGCCAATCCTCATATTCGCTGTCCATGATTTCAATATCAGCCGCTTCCATGAGTTCCTGGAGGACTTCTTCCGGCATTTTAGAGTGTTCTTGTGTCAGTCTTGATTCTATTTCTTCTTCAAGTTCTTCATACGTTTCATTTCGTTCCAGGACTTCAATGATATGATAACCCATCTGTGATTCCACGGGGTTGCTAACCTCTCCTACATCAAGTTCAAATGCAGCATCAGCGAAATTCTCATCCATTTGGTGTCCTTCTTGGGGGAACGCTCCCACATTTCCGCCTTCCGGAACACTTGCCGTATCCTCGGAATATTCTTCGACAGCATCCTCGAAACTCATTTCGTCTTCAAGTTCGCTTAAAACTTCTTCGGCTGTTTCCTCATCCTCGACGAGAATATGCCTGACTTCTACTTCGGTCAGTTCTTCTTCATTTTCGTCATAGTATTCTTCTTTATCCTCTTCCGTAATGTCCACTTCTGCGGTGGACAGCTCCTCGATCACGACTTGGGGGAGCAAAAAATCTTCCTTCAGTTCATCGATGGAATCTACCGGGACCTGCAATTGCATTTGCAGCATATCCAGCAATTGCTCGTCATCTTCGGCGCCCATTTGTTCGCGCATGTCCTCAAGTTCAGCATCAACTTCTTCTTCTCCGATATCCAATTCTTCTGCCTGTTCCCTTAAGATCGTGTCTTGGATCATCTGATTGAATAGCTGAGGGCCAAATTCATTTTTTAGTTCATTCGTAAACTCTTCTTCTGTCATTGAAGTTCCGTCGATGTTGGCAATTTCCTCCCCGGAGTCGTTATCTGCATCCCCATCATCATTACATGCGGTTAAGGCAATCGCGCCTGTGATGCATACCGCCAGGGCAATTTTTGTTTTTTTCAATGTTTGTACACTCCCTGTTCGTCTAAAACGTACGGATTATTGATAAGCTTTATGGATTAGAAACAAGTTTACCATACCTTGAACTACTCCATCTTATCTTAATTTCTAACGAAATTTGAAGATGGAGATTCCTAAGAACACCTTCGTAACCGATGGTTTTGATTAGGCTATCCCCGCAGTACCTGCGGTTAAGCGCAAGGCTTCATTGCGCAAATTTATACTTGCGTTTATATCTCTATCGTGGCGGGCTTGGCATTTCGGACAATCTCATTCACGTAACCGAGATGTTTAACGTCTTTGTTTTGATACCCACAACTTGAGCAACGTTGGCTGGAAGGGAAGTTTCTCGCAACTGCCACAACCTGTTTCCCGTACCACTTCGCTTTGTATTCGAGCATAACACGGAATTGCGACCAACTGACCTCGCTAATTGCTTTTGCTAAGTTGTGGTTCTGTAACATGTTCGTTACTTGCAAATCTTCAATACCAATAACGTCGTGGTTCTTGACAATATCAGAAGAGATTTTATGCAAGTAATCGTTACGTGCGTTTGTCATTTTCTCGTACAATTTCGCGACCTTGATGCGTTGCTTATGCCAATTAGCGGAACCTATCTGACGTCTTGTGAGAACACGCTGCGCTTTGGCCAATTTTTCTTCGTATTTTCGGAAATACTTATGGTTCTTATAGATGGTTCCGTCTGACAATATCGCGAAATCTTTTAATCCTACATCAATACCAATCGATGAGTCGGTTTTGGCCCATTCGCTCACCTCTGTCTCTGTTAAAACAGAAACAAAGTATTTGCCGGTCGGACTACGCCGAATCGTAACGTTAATAATACTGCCGTGGACCTCACGACTTTTAGCAAACTTAACGAAACCAAGTTTAGGCAACTTGATTTTATTATCAATAATCTCAATATTGCCGTTCGTAAACTTTGTTTTATACGATTGCACCTTGTTATTTTTAGACTTGAAACGTGGTGCTTTATTTTGGTTTTGAAAGAACCGTTCGTAAGAATCGGCAAGGTTTTCGACGGATGATTGCATGGCAATGCTATCCACTTCTTTTAACCAAATGTACTCGTTCTTTAGTTGAGGTAATTGCCCGGAACATTTGTTATACGTTAATCCTTTGCCGGTTGCTTTATAAGTATCTCTCCATCTCGAAAGAAAATGATTAAACACAAACCGACTGCAACCGATTGTTTTTGCAATTAACGTTTTCTGTTCTTTGTTTGGGTAGATACGAAACTTGTAGGCTTTATTAACCATCATTGTTACTCACCCCCTAACGAACTATTGTTTGACACTATACTTGTTTTTCGTTACAAAGTCTAATTTTTTACATAGTATCTATTTTTTATGTCTTATTTTATTTTCGAAGGCGATTCATTCCCCACTGTACACTTCGTAGGAAGTGGGAGTCTTCTCACCTAGGTCAGATAAAAAGATTGCGAGAAAAAACAATTTTGTAGGTGGAACGCCCAATCGACTCGCCTTATCCCTACATAAGATAACTCAGGAATGGGAGGAGGTGGCATCATGTCAGCTGGTTATGGATACGGCGGTGGCTTTGCGCTCATCGTTGTCCTGTTCATTTTGCTTATTATCGTAGGTGCCTCTTGGTTCTAAATTTTAAAAAAGGAGGAAATAACTATGGGTTACGGTGGTGGCTACGGCGGAGGTTTCGCGCTTCTCGTCGTATTATTCATCCTGCTTATTATCATTGGAGCTTCCTGGGGAGGCTACGGTGGTTGGTAAGCACGCACATTGAATAACTCCGCAGTTTTTATGGGTTGGTGCCGTGAGCGCCAACCCTTTTTAAATGACTAAAAGTCTCACATATGTAGAAACGAGAAGAATCATAATGAGCACATTTATGGTTGTGAACACGTTAGGGATTTTTTCTTCTGTCATTTCTTTTTGTACGACGAGTGAATTTGTCATGGTGTTAATGATAACCAAATAAACAGCTGCAAAAAATATAAATAAGAAAATCGACATGCCGGAACCTCCAATTACCTCCAAGATACATCACTTGGCTTTACTTTAACAAACATTGGGGAAAAATGATAGCCGGAGGTCATGAAAGCTCAGGGTAAAATGAAAGTATAACAATTCAGGGTCAATACAAAAATTTATGGTTGACCAATAGGTGTAATGATGAATTATATGGTAACCGCTACGGAAAAACACGACGCTTTCCGTGGGCTTACGCTCAGCTTCCTCGTTAGAAAACTTGGCTTTTCGTCAAGCTTTTATGGCGAAAAGCCTTAGTTGCACTTATGCAGGTAAGAAAGTATAATTCAACTTTCTTTACCTGCAAAAAAGAAGTTCGCTTTTTTCTGCGGGGTCTTTCTGCTGCGCGTTCCCACGGGAGTCTCCGTGTTTTTCCTCCGCTAGCGAGTGTCATTACCGTCATTATTCGCTGATATCAACTCTAGATTTTGGTGAAGAGTCACAAACCATTAATCGAAATAAGGTTCGACTTTCGCGGAAGCGAGAAGCAATCCCTAAACCTTAGCATCACTTGTTCCTCTCGGAGCGACTCTTCCGTTGAGGGATTACTTTACTTCAGTTGTTCCTCTCGGAGCAGTTCGCCCCTTGTTTGAGGGATTACTTTACTTCAGTTGTTCCTCTCGGAGCAGTTCGCCCCTTGTTTGAGGGATTACTTTACTTCAGTTGTTCCTCTCGGAGCAGTTCGCCCCTTGTTTGAGGGATTACTTTACTTCAGTTGTTCCTCTCGGAGCAGTTCGCCCCTTGTTTGAGGGATTACTTTACTTCAGTTGTTCCTCTCGGAGCAGTTCGCCCCTTGTTTGAGGAATTACTTTACTTCACTCGTTCCTCTCAGAGCAACTCGACCCTTACTTGTGGTCAAAATGTCCCCGCACTCCATCGAACAGATCGTTCATGAAAGCCACGTCCATCGTGTGATATGATGGGAATATCATGATTCGCAAAGGATGAAGGCAATGAACTGGAAGTGGGCTTTTTTTATTCTCATAGGTGTCAATGTCGTCGTTATAGTAAGCTTCTGGTTCCTTCTTTCCCCGATTGGTTCTGATTCAGCGCCGGAGGAAATACCGGATGGAGAGATGCCTGCCACGGAGGAAGAAGTGCTTTTTACGGCTGAGACGTCATTGGATCAAATTAGTACATATATGCGTTCGGAAACGGATGATGCTGTTGATATCCATATGGAAGAAGACGAAATCGTATTCACGGGCAGGTATACGATTTTTGGGATGGACGTTGATCTTAATCTCTATTTGGTTCCAACCGTATCGGATAGCGGGAATTTGCGTCTTGAAGAAAACGGAATGGCCATCGGATCGCTCAATTTGCCGTCTTCGGCCGTGTTGAGGGTCATCGGGGAACAGGCTGATCTCCCTGAATTTGTTCACATTTATCCTCAAGAAGGGGTCATTGATGTGCATGTGAATGACATTGATATCGGGGAGGATCTATACTTGCGCCTCGGCGACTCGGGGCTGGATAATGGGTTGATTCCGCTGGAAGCTGTGTACGGTGATGCATGAAAAAGACGCTATGTGCGTCTTTTGGAGATCAGAGGTCAGAAGCCGGATTGGTAAAAATCGGTGAAAAAACCGATTTCTTGATCCAAAAATCACTACACGCTTTTAGGGGCGTGTAGTGAAATGACGCTTTTTACCTGTGCTTTTGTTGAAAAGAAACCATAAAATTACGTAGGGCTTCGCAAGATTCAAGCGATACGGCGTTATAGATGGAAGCGCGGCACCCTCCTACGGACCGGTGTCCGTTTAAACCGCTGAATTGCCTTTCTTTTGCTTCTTCCAGGAAGAGTCTTGTTAACTCCTCCGTTGGCAACTTGAAGGTGACATTCATGTTCGAACGGCTGGACGGGTGCGCATGCCCGCGATAAAACCCATCGCTTTCATCAATGGCGTTATACAAGAGGGCGGCTTTTTCCCGGTTGCGGGTTTCCATCGCTTGGAGTCCCCCGTTTGCTTCGATCCACTGTAACGTGTTTTTTAACATGTATACCGCGAACGTCGGCGGTGTATTATACAGGGATGCTTTTTCTGCGTGGGTGCTATAGCGCAAGATTGTCGGGACATCCTGGGCGATAGCTTTTGTCTTTTCGAGCAATGTTTTCGAAATGATCACGAGCGTGACCCCGGAAGGCCCGATATTTTTTTGCGCTCCCGCGTAGATAAGGTCAAAGTTTTCTACGGGAAGGGAGCGGCTAAATATATCGCTGGACATGTCAGCAATGACAGGCGCTTTCCATTCGGCCATTCTTGTGAAATCTTGCCAAGCTGTTCCGTAGATCGTATTGTTGGATGTCACGTGAATGTAAGCATCGTCAACAGTGGTTTCAATGGCTTCGAAATCGGGGATCCGTTTATAATTATTATCTTCCCCGCTCGCACCGCTGTACGTTTTCCCTAAATGGTCTGCTTCTTTTTTTGCCTTTTCCGACCAAGCCCCTGTCAATATGTAATTGGCCTTTTGGTCCGGCGGCAAAAGATTATAAGGAACCATGGCAAATTGGAGGCTCGCGCCCCCTTGTAATAGTAAAACCTCGTAGGCATCGCTGATGCCGAGTAGGCGTTTGGTCGTTGCGATGGCTTCGTGATGGACGTGTTCATAGCTCTCGCCGCGATGACTGTGTTCCATAATGGACATACCGGTGCCGTTATAATTTTCAAGTTCAAAAGCTGCTTGCCGGAGAACCTCCGGTGGAAGTGCAGCTGGGCCGGCGTTAAAGTTATGAATTCTTTCGTTTGTCATTTCCAGAACCTCCTGCAATGCTTACGCCATGTTTGCTTGAACGGCTTGCGCGTAGGATTTTAAATCTTCATCGGAGTATTTGGCACTGTTATCCGCCCAATTGTAAAGCACCTCTTGACCGTAACGGGGGATGAAGTGCAAATGATAGTGAAAGATCGTCTGATCCGCTTTTTGACCGTTGTTATTCGCAATGTTTAATCCTTCAAAATTGAACGTTTCCTTTAACGCGCGGGCAATTTTCGGTGCTTGTGTGAACAATTGCGAGGCCGTTTCTTCTTGTAATTCGAAAACATCAGCCTGATGGTCTTTTGGAATCAACAATGTGTGGCCTTTGGTCACTTGACTTAAATCTAAAAACGCCACAACGTCATCGTCTTCATAAATTTTGTTTGATGGGATTTCTCCCGAGACAATTTTACAAAAGATGCAATCGGAATGTGCAGACATGGCAACGTCCTCCTTTTAGAAATGGAATTACTGTCTATGATACCAAACGTTCCCGCGATTGCCCACTCCGTTTTTATACCTCTCTATTTCCAATTTGCACGGACAGAAGGTACAATAGAAGAGAGAAGAAGATGTTGCAAGGGGGAACGCAAATGGCATCATTGCTTAATGTTGAAGGCGTGACAGGTGGGTACAGCCCGAGGAAGCCTGTCATTGAAGGCGTTTCTTTTCAGATAAAAGCCGGAGAGATTGTTGCTTTAATTGGTTTGAACGGAGCCGGAAAAAGCACGACAATCAAACATATTTTAGGGTTGTTGGAACCCCTGCATGGCCGCATTGAAATCCTGGGAAAAACGAAGGATGACGATATCGACCAGTACAGAAAAACGATGGGGTATATTCCGGAGACACCGATCCTTTATGAAGAATTAACACTTTGGGAACATCTGCGTTTGACCGCCATGGCATATGGAATCGAAGACGACACATGGCAAAAACGTGCCGAGATGTTAATAGAAACGTTTCGTATGAAAAGAATGACCCATTGGTTTCCCAGTCATTTTTCTAAAGGAATGCGTCAAAAGGTGATGGTCATGTGTGCATTTCTCGTTGAACCGAAACTGTATGTCGTCGATGAACCCTTTGTGGGCTTGGATCCGGTAGGGATTAAATCTTTATTGGAACAAATGGTCATGATGAAGGAAAATGGAGCCGGGATACTGATGAGCACCCATATTCTTACAACGGCGGAAAAACATTGCGATCGCTTTATTTTGTTGCACGATGGCCGCGTCTATATGCAAGGAACGATGGAAGAATTGAGGGAGCAGGCCGGGATGCCGGAAGCGGATTTGGACACTATCTATATTGAAATGACGAAGGAACGATCCATATGAATCCGGGAGATCTTTGGCGTGAACGTGCACTTGGGTTTTGGAACGTAGCCATTCGATACATACGTTTGATGGCGACTGGCGGATTGATGGTCGCGATTTACGGAACGTTGTTGATTATCGGCGTTTACTACCAATCATTTCTTGATTGGCTTCCTGCTGATTTTCCGGTCTTGCAAATCCTCACGGTACTGTTTGCCTTTTTGCTCACGCGCAGTCCGGTGCGTACATTTCTAAAAGAAGGCGATCTCGTTTTCCTGCTTCCATTCGAAGCACATCTGGGTCCTTATATACGCCGGTCGTTGGTATATAGCTGGATGCTGCAAAGCACGGTTATCTTTTTCCTGTTATTTTTATTGGCGCCGCTTTATATCGAGCGATTGCCGGGCGATACAATGGCTTTTGCCGTTATAATGGGCGCGTTGATTTTGGCAAAATTATGGAACGTTTTAGCGGAATGGGGGGAACTTCGCCAACAGTTTTCTATCTCCCATTGGCGCCATCGCTGGCTTCGTTTTGCCGTTAACCTCGTATTGGTTTTTTTTCTGTTGCAAACCGATTGGGGGTTTGCCCTCGCGATCGCGGTCATTATGATGGTCGTGTTAGGCATGTACTACCGGCAAATGTATGACAAGCAATTTCTCAAGTGGGAGACGTTGCTTCAGCAAGAAAATCAGCGATTAAACGCTTTTTATCGATTTGCCAATTCTTTTACCGACGTGCGTCATGTGAAATCACCGGTGCATAGACGACGTTGGCTGGCTAATCAATTTGATCGTGTTACGCATCGAAAGGCAAATACGTATATATATTTATACGGGAAAACATTTGCCCGCTCCGGGGACTATTTCGGTGTTTTTATTCGATTATCCCTTGTGGGCGGGCTCTTGATCTATGCTTCGCCCGAGGCTTGGGATTGGTTAGTCGTTGTTATCGTCGGTTTGTTTATTTATATGACAGGGGCTCAAATGGTCCCCATGTATTTTCACCATGATATTTTGCTGTGGCCGTCCATTTATCCTGTGGCCGACCATATGCGAAAACGCGCGCTTAAAACGCTTCTCCGGGGCCTCTTGTTCGTGCAAACCTTTTGGTTCACGGTGATCGCGGCATTAACGCCGCTTTCGATGACCATCGCGGCCCTCACGTTGCTGGCAGGGGTAGCGGTCAGTTTATATTTCACGGAATTTAAATTGAACAAATCTATCGATGAAAAGTAAAGGAGGCAAAATTATTTCAACTTCCTATGAAGCTTCGGCAAAAGTGGAAATGAACGAATGGCGCAGAAAGATGTCTAAAAATCCATCGATGACGAAGACATGGACGAAAGGATTTCAAACGAAAATCAATCAACGCATCCCGGAACGTGTGCACCAAACCGTGGCATCGGCCGTTCGGAGCATGATCGAGACTACGCTTACCGGTTCTGACTATGTAACAACGACGGAACCGCTTAAAGAGGGGACGCTCAAAGAACGGGAAGAGAAACTGGAAGAAACCATTCGTAATTATAAACGGACAGCAAGTATCGAAGGAGCGGGAACAGGTTTCGGAGGCGTTTTTTTGGGGATGACGGACTTCCCGCTGCTTTTGGCGATTAAAATGCGGTTTTTGTTCACGGCCGCGCACCTCTATGGCTTTGATCCCGTAAAAATGGAAGAACGCCTTTTCCTGCTGCAAATTTTTCAAATGGCGTTTTCAGGGAATAAAAACAAACAGGAGACGCTGGCGCGCATCGACGATTGGGAAGGGTTTACGAATGATTTTCCCGGCGCGTTGACAGCAGATGAGGCGATGGATTGGGTTACGTTTCAATTGGAGTACCGTGATTTTATCGACGTGCCGAAAACATTGCAGCTGATTCCCGGTTTCGGCGCAATTGTCGGGGCAACAGTCAATTATCATTTTCTTGATCTGCTGGGGGAAGCGGCAAAACATTGTTATCGGATTCGTTGGTTTACCGATGATAGAAAAAATCCGGCCGAAGGGTGAAACCCGGCCGGATTTTTTCTATTCGTCGTAGGCAAGCACTGCTTTGCCAAGCGTTTTGGCAGCGATAAGCATGGCCCGTTCATCAAAGTCAAATTTGGGATGATGATGGGGATAATTTTCCTCGCGATCCGGAAAGGCAGCGCCAGTGAAGAAAAATGTCCCTTTCTTTTCTTTAAGATACGCGCTGAAGTCTTCGCCTGCCATAATAGGATCTCGCGTTTCCACGCGCTCCACGCCCGGAATGGTTGCCGTTATGGAAGCAAGGTAATCGTTCGCCCCTTGATCGTTCACGACAGGCGCATAGCCACGCTCGTATTGTAAACTCGCTTTTGCCCCCATTGTTTTAGCGGTACCGGTGACGATCGTTTCCAGTTCTTGTTCAATTTGCGTTCGCACGTCTTCCTTGAACGTTCGAACTGTTCCCACGAGGGAAGCAGAGCCTGCAATCACGTTATAAGGGTTCTCGGCAACAAAACTTCCGATGGAAACGACTGCGGATTCAAGGGGATCGACACGCCGGGAAACCAACGTTTGAATGCTGTTTACCATTTGCGATCCAATGACAATGGCGTCTTTGCTCGTGTGGGGAGCAGCACCGTGTCCGCTCACCCCTTCGATATCAATGTAAAAATGGTCGGCCGCAGCCATAAACGGACCGCTGCGTTGCTGGATTGTCCATAGCGGATCGACGGCCCACAGGTGTGTGCCGAATATCACATCGACGCCCTCGAGGCACCCGTCCGCGATCATTGGTTCGGCGCCTCCGGGGGCGTGTTCTTCGGCATGTTGATGAATGAAAACAATCGTGCCTTTCAAGTTATCCGCTTGTTTGGCTAATGCCTTCGCCAGTACGAGAAGGGTGGCGGTATGCCCGTCATGCCCACATCCGTGCATGGCTCCATCGATTTTGGATTTATAAGCAACGTCTTTTTCGTCCTGGATGGGAAGTGCATCGAAATCGGCGCGCAAAGCGATGGTAGACCCCGGTTTTCCACCTTTCAGAGTCGCGACAACACCACGGCCGCCGACGCCTGTTTTGACCGCTAGCCCCAATTTTTGGTGATAACGGGCGATATAAGCCGGTGTTTCTACTTCTTCGAAGGAAATTTCAGGGTATTGATGCAAATGCCTCCGTATATCTACCATCTCCTGATAATGGTCCGTTAACGTTTGATACAGTTGCTCCTCCATTGTATCACTCTCCCATCATGCGTAACTCTGTATCCCAATTGTAGCATATCATAGCCAACCGGGAGAGATTCTCGCGAGGTAGCTGGAAATAACTTGGAAATACCCGGAAAACATCAAAATACCGAACAAAATCATGATTAAGCCGCCGATTTGCTGAACTCTCGGCAAAAAGCGATTGAGACGACTGAGCTTATTGAGCGAGCGGGCATAGAGCATTGACACGGCCAAGAATGGAACACCGAGTCCCATTGAATAAACGAAGAGCATACCTGTTCCGGCAAGCATGGAACCTTCCGTGCTTGCAAGCGCCAAAATAGAACCGAGGACGATACCGATGCAAGGGGTCCACCCGGCTGCGAACACTAGCCCAAAGCCGACAGAGCCAAAAAAACTTTTTGCTTTTTTCGGTGATTTGTTGCCGAACCGTTTTTCGGTCATAAGCGAACGAAGCGAAATAATGCCTGACATTTGCAAACCGAATAAGACAATGATAATGCCGCCGATTTGTTCAAGGGCGCCGCTGTACATCCGGAACCATTCACCGATAAGCGTGGCCGAAGCTCCCATCAATAAAAAAATAGCGGTAAAGCCCGCGATAAATCCCAGGCTTCTCGATAAAATAATCTGTCGATCCGCATTAACAGTCCCGTCAGAAATGTCTGTTCCGGTAAGTTGTGCCAAAAAAGCCGGGACGAGCGGGAATATGCACGGAGAGAAAAATGAGACCATACCGGCAAGAAGCGCAATCCCGAGCGAAATATCATCCATAATGAAACCTCCAAAAAAAGCCCGATGTATACTGGCGATCAAAACGGGGTTCTTCTATCCATCATATCAATTGTTTGTCCAAAAGATGCAAGCGAATAAGCATTGTAGTAAAATTGTCATAAGGGGAAAATGCAGTTGTTGATATGTTCATTTTACAATGAATGCTGAAGAAATGAAAAGTTCGGGACATGAGAGGGGAGAAGCTACATGGAACGAAGCCGTATTTCCATGCTGCTCATGCTCGTAGTGGCGGGCGGTCTTATTTTTAATTTTTTTATGGCTGGAATAAGTCCATTTGGTTTTATTCTGCCTTTTATATTTGCGCTGATTGCCTTATTCTGTGTGTTGAATATGCATAAGAGCGGCACCTATTTTTTCATGTCGTTATCAGCGGGTCTTATAATAGGGTATTGGACGACTATTGGTAACTGGATATTTCTCGTAGCCATACCTGTCTTATTTTTGGTCATTGCAATGCTTAAAAGGCCCGGGAAAGTGATCGATTTAGATAAAGATTTGGGCGGAAGCGGTCAAGTGCAGACATCCGAATCGCAACAAACGCAGCTCGTCGTTCCGAAAAGCAAATGGGTGGTGCTCGGTGATTATAAACTGAAGAAACAGGCATTCTCGATGCAAAATGAGGTAGAATTGAACGTCATTCTCGGCAACGCATCCATCGATATGACCCGTGCAATGATCGAAGCGGACGCCATGGATTTTTCCGTTATGGACATTCTTGGCGAAACGAAAATAAAATTGCCGGAAGAATGGTCGGCAACAATTGAAATCGTTTCAATGATGAGCAGTGTGAAAGTGCTCGGGGCTAAGGAGGAAGGGATGTTTGATCGCTCGACGCTCCAATTTGGCGATCCGAACCAATCATTCGGTCATTTGAACATCAAAGTGACGACTGTGTTGGGCGATGTAAAGATCTCGCAGAAAAAACAGAAATAGACCATCTTTGTCGGAAAATCACTACGGATTTTAAACGTTTTTCCATTAGCTTACATGTTTTTGTGGAAACTTTTGTATTATAATGGGGAGAGTCGAATGGAGGATAATGATGAAACGGTTTAATAAAAGCATCTATATTACGATCGTTGTTATTCTTTCCACGCTTGTTATTGCGGTAGGCAGCTACGCGTTGGCGCTGATTGCTGGCAGTATATTAGTGGATGAAGACAAGCTCGACTTCCCCGAGACGACATCTTTGGTCGATGATAACGGCGAGGAGTTAGGCCGCTTATTTACCGAAGACCGTGAAAAAATATCTATTAATGAAGTGCCTGAACATGTCCGGGAAGCGTTTCTTGCTGTCGAAGACCATCGCTTTTACGAACATCAAGGCATTGATTTTTGGGCGATTGGGCGTGCACTTTATCGAGATATACTTGCCGGAGCAAAAGTAGAAGGGGGCAGCACGCTTACCCAACAACTGGCAAAGAATGTTTTTCTGGATCAAGATCAAACGTGGATGCGCAAAACAAAAGAAGTGTTGATCAGCATGAATCTGGAAAGAAAATATAGCAAGGAAGCGATCCTTGAAATGTATTTAAATCAAATTTATTACGGCCACGGAACGCATGGACTTTCGCGTGCGGCTGAAACATATTTTGACAAACCGGTAAGCGACTTGAATGTGGCAGAAGGAGCAATGCTTGCTGCGATTCCTAAAGCGCCGTACCACTATTCCCCGGCCTCTGATGTGGAAGAAGCGGAGGTGCGCCGCAATACCGTCCTCGCGTTGATGGAGCAACATGGATTTATTGATGAAAACGAGCAACAAGTTGCAGAGGGAGAGCCGATTTCTCCGGATTTACATGACAAACCGGAAATGGACGAATCCCTTTATTCCTATGTTGATATGGTTATCGAGGAAGGGCGTGACCGCTTCGATCTCAGCGAAAACGAATTGATCACCGGCGGGTATACCATTCAACTTCCGATTGATGCCGAAATGCAAAAAGCTTCCCATGAAGTGATCCAAGATCAAGATCATTTCCCGGGTGACGATGAAAATGTCCAAGCTTCCTTTGCTTTGCTCGACAATTCAACCGGTGCAGTGCAAGCGATTCACGGCGGCAGGGACTATGTGCGGAAAGGATTAAATCGAGCCCTCGTCCCACGGCAACCCGGGTCTGCATTCAAACCGATTTCCGTCTTCGCACCTGCGCTTAATTCAGGCGATTACAAACCATATTCGATGTTGCAGGACGAAGAGATCGTCTATGAAGATTATGATGATTACGCGCCGCAAAATATAACCGGTGAATACAGCGGGTCAATGACGATGAGGGACGCCATTGTGCAGTCGGCGAATGCACCTGCCGTCTGGTTGCTTGATCAGATGGGGGTTGAGGAAGGAAAAGAATGGGCGGAACAAGCGGTGCACCCATTTGATGATGAGGGTTTATCCGTTGCATTGGGAGGGCTTTCCGAAGGCGTATCCCCGTTGGACATGGCAGAAGCATATACAACCTTTTCCAACAATGGCGTGAAAACCGAGCCTTATTTTATCTCAAAAATTGACGATAACGACGGCAGAGAAGTATTTGTTCATGATACCCAAAACGAGCGATTGCTGAGCGAACAAGATGCTTGGTATATGACACGGATGTTGGAAGATGTCGTCAGTGAAGGTACCGCCCAGAGTGGGGAAACGGACCATGCACTGGCGGGGAAAACAGGAACAACCGGATTTGCGGAAATCGAAGGGGCTAATCGCGATGCCTGGTTCGTCGGCTATACGCCTGAGTATACAGGCGCTCTTTGGATGGGACATGATGAAACGACGGAAGAGCACTATTTAGAAGGCGGAAGTTCCTATCCGACGGCGATGTTCAAGTCGATTTTGAATCACGAGACCGTGGATCAAGAAGCGGTTGCATTCAGAAAACCCGATGGCGTTGAAGATTTGGAACCTCCGGTCCAGTTGGCGTCCGTTGATGACCTTACGGCAGGGTTGACTTTGCAGGGAGAAGGGTTCCTGAATGTTGAATTGCAGTGGACGGAAGCCGAAGACGAGCGACTCGTGTATAACATTTATGAAGTGGACGATGGAGAGCAAAATAAAGTCGGTGAAGTGGAAGGAGAAGGCTCGTACACCGTGAGCGGTGCAAACATGTTCTCGTTGAACGAATATATGGTTGTTCCATATAATCCTCAGACCGGCCAAGAAGGTGAACCATCGAATGTCGCGGACGTTCACCTTGCTTCGTGGTTCTAATGAGGGAGCGGCGCGGAGTCCTCAGAGGATCGGTCTGCAGACTGGAAAAGAGGAAATCGATCGGCGTCACTGTAAACCGGTGGCGCCGTTTTCTGTTCGGATCTAGTGTACCGCTCGACCGTATGATGCAGACGTGGGGGGTCATGGCGCCTGTATTGGTGGGCTGCTGTTCGTTTCGGTCGTTATGGGCGGTTCATGAAGCCCGAACACGCGCCGGAACTCCATTTTCGGTCGCCATGAAGGGTTCATGGAGCCTGAACACGCGCCGGAACTCCATTTTCAGTCGCCATGAAGGGTTCATGAAGCCCGAACACGCGCCGGAAGCCCATTTTCGGTCGCCATGGAGGGTTCATGAAGCCCGAACACGCGCCGGAACCCATTTTCAGTCACCATGCTCGTGTCATGGCGACCGTATTGGCGAATCGGAGCCCGTTCCGGTGCTCATGACCGCTTTTTATACGACTGTCCCGAAGAGTCACAACCCATATCGGCTCTGACGGGACTTTTTTTCTACATAAAATCAAATAAGGCAAGAAATAATAACGGATGTTATTGAAAAGCCGGTTGGAACACAATCGAGGGAGGAAGCGTTATGAACGAACAGGAACAAGTAAATTATGGACCCTCCGGCGTTAAGCTCCCGATGACGTCGAAAAACGATGGACTTTTGGAACAAGTGACTACGGATGTGCACTGCCTTACGATAAAAATCGTAAACGTCTGTTTCATTGGAGATGTAACTAGCAACTGGGTGTTGGTGGATACGGGTATGCCGAATTGCAAAGAGGATTTGATTACCGCTTTGCACAATGAATTCGGTCAATTTAAACCTCCTCAGGCGATTATTCTCACGCATGGGCATTTCGATCATGTCGGTGCAGCCGCTGACCTAGTGGATGAATGGAAGGTGCCGGTTTATGCGCATGCCAAGGAGTTGCCTTTTTTAACAGGGGAAAAAGATTATCCCGAGCCCGATACGAGTGTCGAAGGGGGGTTCGTTGCCAAATCATCGAAAGCTTTTCCGAATGAAGCGATTCAGTTGGGAAGCGCCGTGCAACCGCTCCCCGAACAAGGGAGAGTGCCTTATTTGAGTGAATGGCAATGGGAGCATACCCCCGGTCATGCGCCGGGTCAAATCGCGCTTTTTCGGGAAAGAGACCGTCTGCTTGTCTCGGGAGACGCTGTTATCACGGTCAAGCAAGACGAATTGAACAAAGTGTATAATCAGACACAGGAACTTCAAGGACCGCCGAGATATCTTACAACTGACTGGGATGCGGCGAAAAAATCGGCAGAAAAGCTATATAATCTTAATCCGGAGATAATTGTTCCCGGTCACGGTGTTCCCATGTTCGGTCAAGCGTTGCACTCTCAATTCGAGTCGCTGATCCAAGATTTTGATCAAGTAGCCGTCCCTGATAAAGGGAAATATCTTCATTAAGTATTTTCATATACAGACTCCCCGTCGACCTAAGCAAGAAAAAAGGTCCACACCCGGCGTGAGTGAGGATAAACATAGAACGTATCTCGATTAATTGGCGCCACCCGGCGAGTGTGGCGCCAATTATTAGGCCCATCCTCATTAATTGGCGCCACAACTACCCTAGCGGGCAAAAACGTTCCCATTTTCAAATATGGAACCGGGAGATTTGCCCGTCCAATTCATTAGCCACTGCTGCGAGCTCTTGGGATGCCTGGTTGATGAATTCCATTGTTGCCACCTGTTCTTCAATGGCAGCGGAAATCGCAGCGCTGTTATCCGTGGCATGGGTGGACGTTTTTTGGACTTTCTCGGTATGGCTAACGATCGATTGGCTTTTTTCAGTCACTTGTTTGACGAGCGTATCAATGGTGCCGGCCTTTTGGACAACGGCGGTAAAAGAGGTAAGAATGGCTTGATAGGCATTGTACATTTCCTCGATCGTTTTTTCTCCGGCGGCAATAAGTGAAGTGCTTTGCCGTGATTGTTCCACGGACTTCTCAACGTTCTCGGTCATCATTTCGATCGTCCGGGAGATGTCCTGGGTCGCTTCTTCACTTTCGGTCGCCAGTTTACGCACTTCATTCGCGACGACAGCGAACCCTTTTCCTGCTTCTCCGGCACGTGCCGCTTCTATGTTTGCATTCAGTGCAAGCAAGTTTGTTTGTCCGGAAATATCTTTAATAAGGGTGATGACATCTTCAATATCTTGGGAAGCCTCACCGAGGGACTCTATGGCATGAGCATTCGCTTCATTTTGAATACGAATGTTTTGCATACTCTCCAACGCTTCTTTTAACCTTTTTAAGCCGTCGGCAGCCTGATCGTTTGAGCGATTACTTTCAGTAACAATTTCCTGTACGGCAGTATACACACGAGAAAGTTCCTGTTCCATCGATTGAAACGTCTCCCTTGAATCACGGATGGATTGATCAAGGCCGACTTGCATCTCGGTGATTTCTTGAACGGAACCGGCTACTTCTTGTGAGCCGGCGTTTACTTCTTCTGCTGAAGCGACCAACTCTTCACTCGATGCAGCCACCGTTTGTGAGGCTGATGATACGCCCTTTACCATATTCCCGAGGTTCTCGGTCATTGCATTTATCTCACCCGATAGGGAAGCCAGTTCATCACGCCCTTCAACAGGGAGTGGTTCAACATTCAATTGCCCTGCACTCACCTGTTTTGTTCTTCTCGCGATGCGCTGAATCCTTTTTTGCATACGGCCCGCGAAAATAACGAAGATCGTTACACCAATGATTACCGCAGCCCCGGCGGCAACGATGCTTGATATTACAGCATGGAACATCATTTCTTGCGCAGCCTCATTGGCTTCCTCCAGATTATCCGTAAAATAGGACTGCAGCTTCTCGGAGCGTTCATTGATGTTGGATGTCAAAAACTCCAAGTCGCCCATAGTCGTTTCATCGGGTGACATCTGGAGATCAATAAAATGGGAGACACGGGAATCAAACAACTCGTTTTGAATATTTAGTTGATGCAGCTCTTCACTACTGTATTCCGTGTTAGCCCCTTTCTCCAAATTTTCCATGTGCTCGTCCATTCTTGCATTTAACGTTTCGTAGTAGTCAAAATCGGCGTCATCTTGGAACTGTAGATCAGAGATAAATATGTATTTTTCCTGAAAGGTGTGAGAAGCATCTTTCGCATCGATAACATAAGAACGCCATTCATCCATTTCTTCCACTCGGTCATTAATCGCTGTTATTTGGAAAAAAATAAAAACAAAACCACTTACAAAACACAATGTTGTGGCAAGTAAAATAGACAATAGTTTCGTTCGAATGCGGGCAGGTTGATAAAATTTCACTATTTTCCCTCCAAATGAGTAAAGGTTCTACGATTTTATGAACTTTAGCCTGGGATGAACGGTCATACAAGACATCTGCAGTTGTTTATGATAAAAAAGGTGTAGATGTGTTATCTTATGCAACAACGGATGCTTTGGACGAACTCATAAATAATATCGGCATATTGGGTGCAATTATGAAGAGAGAAGATGAAAGGATGTTCGCGGTGGCTACAATTAACGATTCATTCATTCGGGCAGCAAAAGGGGAGGGAGGTCGCGTAAAACCTGTATGGTATATGAGACAGGCAGGTCGCTCGCAACCGGAATACCGGGCGTTAAAAGAGAAATATTCGCTTTTTGAAATTACCCATGATCCCGAGCTATGCGCGTACGTCACGAGGTTGCCTGTTGAACAATACGGAAACGATGCTGCGATTCTTTATAAAGACATCATGACGCCAATTCCGGCACTTGGGGTTGATGTAGAGATTAAAGCAGGCGTCGGTCCCGTGATTGAACAACCGGTCCGTACGATGGACGATGTAGAACGGTTGCATCAGCTGGAGCCTGAAGCGCATGTGGATTATGTGCTTGAAACCATCCGTTTATTACGGACACAATTGCAAGTTCCGTTAATTACATTCGCAGGCGCTCCGTTTACGTTGGCCAGTTATATGGTCGAGGGGGGGCCTTCGAAAAATTACGAGCAAACAAAAACCATGATGTATGGAAATCCAAAGACATGGACATTGCTGATGGATAAACTGGCAGATATGACGATTACTTATACGAAAGCCCAAATAGCGGCGGGCGCACAAGCGATTCAAATTTTTGATTCCTGGGTTGGCGCATTGAGTGCTCCCGACTATCGTTTTTTTGTTAAGCCGGCGATGGAAAAAATATTTACTGCTCTCCGCCCGGAAGGCGTACCTCTTATTATGTTCGGGGTAGGCGCGAGGCACTTATTGGCCGAATGGGATGAGCTCCCGCTTGATGTCATCGGGCTTGACTGGCGAACGTCGGTGACGGAAGCCCGTGATCTGGGAATTACGAAAGCATTGCAAGGAAACCTTGATCCGGCTATTTTACACGCACCTTGGGAAGTGATTGAAAAGCGGGCGAAGCAAATTCTCGACGAAACGAAAGATGACCCGGCCTTTATCTTTAACCTTGGTCACGGGGTTACTCCGAGTGTTCAACCGGAAACCCTGAAACGATTAACATCTTTTATACACGAATATTCAGCAGGACAGTAGGGAGGACGAAAAAAGATGGCAAAGAAAAAAGTTGGATTATTAGTGATGGCGTATGGAACACCAAGAAGCCTTGATGAAGTAGAAGCATACTATACGGACATTCGTCACGGCCGGCCTCCCACTCAAGAAGCGCTAGACGATCTCATCGATCGATACAAGGCAATTGGCGGCATTTCACCCCTCGCGCGCATTACGGATGAACAAATGCAAGCATTGGAGGAAGCGCTAAACGAACAATCAGCCGACAAAACGTTCAAAGCTTATCTCGGTCTCAAACATATCGACCCTTTTATTGAGGATGCGGTGACCCAAATGAAAGAAGACGGCATCGAAGAAGCGGTTTCGATCGTTTTGGCTCCCCATTACTCAACGTTCAGTGTTAAATCCTATAACGGGCGTGCACTCGAGAAGGCCGAAGAGATCGGCGGTCCGACGATCCATTCCGTTGACAGCTGGTATAAGGAGCCGAAGTTTTTACAGTTTTGGAGTGAGCAACTGAAACAGGTGTATCAGCGTGTCAATCGGGAAAACGCCGTCGTCATTTTTTCGGCACACAGCTTACCGGAAAAAATTCTCACCGACAATGATCCTTACGTCGATCAACTGAAAGAAACGTCGCGTTTAATTGCAGAGGCTGCAGGCGTGAAAAATTATGAAATTGGTTGGCAGAGCGAAGGGAATACCGCCGACAAGTGGCTCGGGCCCGACGTTCAGGATTTAACGCGCACGCTTTATGAGAAGCACGGCTATGACACGTTTATTTATTGTCCCGTGGGATTTGTGGCTGATCATTTGGAAGTGCTGTATGATAACGACATCGAGTGTAAAATCGTTACCGATGACCTCGGTGTAAACTACGAACGCCCCCCGATGCCGAATACGGATCCTATGTTTATCGGAGGCTTAAAGGACGCCATCATTAAACGCTTAGAGCTGGATGAAGCATGAAAATCGCGATCATCGGCGGAGGGATCACAGGGCTTTCCGCTTTGCACGAAATAGAAAAACAACGGGCAGAAAGCGGAAGGCAAGTAGAAGTAAACCTTTATGAAAAGGGGGCTGCGCTCGGCGGTAAAATCAGCACGTTGCACCGTGATGGATTTACGATTGAGCGTGGTCCCGATTCTTTTATCACTCGTAAACCGGAAATGCTCTCCCTTGTCGAAGAATTGGGCTTAAGTGACCGGCTCGTTAAAAATCATACCGGACAAGCATACATCGCGAGTAACGGAGAATTTCATCCCATTCCCGAAGGATCTGTCATGGGCATCCCTACGAGGGCCGTCCCTTTCCTCCGTTCCCCATTACTGACAAAAAAGGGGAAAATGCGTGCAGCTGCTGATTTATGGTTGCCCGCAAAAAAAGAAAAGGATACAGATGAATCGCTCGGTCTTTTTTTTCGGAGACGATTCGGAGATGAGTTGGTCGACCGTTTGTTGGAGCCTTTGCTATCCGGATTGTACGCGGGTGAACTTAATGAGTTGAGTTTGGAAGCGACGTTCCCCCAATTTCGGCAGATGGGGGTCAAACACCGAAGTCTTATTCAAGCCTCCCGTTCCATGGCGAAGAAGCGACAGCAGTCGACAGGAACCGGTCAAAAAACCGGACTATTCCGCACCGTGAAGGGCGGGTTATCTGTCATTGTCGATGAGATGGAGAAAGCAGCGTCTAAAGGAACGATTCACAGAGAAAAACAATTACAGGAAATCATTCCGGGGGAAGAAAAAGGTTACACCCTCTATTTTGCGGACGGCACAAAAACAGAAGCAGATGAGGTAATCCTCACTGTCCCGCATCAAGCGGTAGCCGACGTATTGCCGTCGCTATCCGTGGGTGCAGAGATGAAATCCTTGCCCGGTGCATCAGTTGCCACCGTAGCGATTGCTTTCCCTGCTTTGTCCCTTCGGGAGCCGGTGAATGGAACCGGATTTCTCATTCCTAAAGGCGAAGGGGACAACGGCGTTCTAAAAGCGGTGACGCTTGTGCATCATAAATGGCCGCATTTAGTTCCAGATGGAAATGTCCTTCTGCGTTGCTTCGTCGGGCGCCCGGGGAACGACGCGATCGTTCGTGATCCGGATGAAACCGTCATTGCGCAAACATTAAACGAGCTGCGAAAATTTCTGGACATACAGGGGGAGCCGTTATTTGCAGATGTTACCCGCTGGAAAAGTGCCATGCCTAAATATACGGTCGGTCACCAATCGAGGGTCGACACTTGGGAATCAGCGCTTGCTGATGAATACCCGGGTGTGCACATAGCCGGAACGTTTTACCGAGGGGTCGGATTGCCGGATTGTGTGCGCCAAGGCCGGGATGTCGCCAGTCACGTATTATCCCATTCGACCTCTAGTTTCTAATTTCTGTTGCCCGGACTTCCCATGCGCTTGTCGGAGAAGACGAGTGCTTTTTTCGCGAGTGGCAGCAGATACCGCTATAGGGTGCAAGACCCGAATGCAGCCGAACAGCCGGTAAGCATTAGCTAACAGATAGTGCGATGACCGTGAGGTATCGTGCGGAGGATCTGAAGGCAAATCCCTGAACAGAGCTGAATCCCATGTTGGCACGAGAGCGGGATGACTGTGCAAGAAAACAGGAAGTCCGAATAGCTGGCAGCTCGAAGTGTTATGAGGGCTGGATTAGGGAGAAAGCGTATGATGTGACCCATTGAGGTCTCCCTGCTTCCTCATAGAGGTATTGATATCGCAAGGTTATGCCAAGGGTATCAAGATGAGAGGGAGAAGTCAGAGATCGCCATAGTAGTGAAGAAGCTCATGCCTAAGACTTTCTGGTAACAGGAACGAGGACAGCACATGAGTGAAACTGCACACCGTTGTAGTTGGAAACCTATGCTCAAAAGGCAGGGATTTCGTGCGAAGGGCGTGACCCATGAAGATCAATGCGAGTAGACTTTCGGATGTCTGTGGAAGTGGACAGAAACCGGACAAATGGCCAAGGGGGCTGATGCCGGGGTCGAACAGAAGGGTACACCGTCCACCGCCTTATGGTAAAGAAGCAAGGACTGCTGAAAAGCTACTAGCCTTGCGGATGTGTCATAACAAAGGGGAAACAGAAACAGCGAGGGAACCGAAAGCAATGACGTAAGGAGCGTAGACCGATGAAAGGACGCGTGTGGTACAGCTTGTACGACAAAGTGTTCGCTAAGGCTAATCTACGAGACGCTTTCGTTCAAGTAAAGAAGAACGGAGGAGCTCCCGGCGTAGACAAGGTGACAATTGGCGACTATGAGGCAGAACTGGAGGACAATCTAGAAGTGCTCCAGCAAAAGCTGAAAGACAAACGTTATCGCCCCAAACCTGTCCGCCGAAAGATGATTACGAAAGAGGATGGAAAGAAGAAGCGTCCGCTCGGTATCCCCACGGTGGAAGATCGAGTGGTCCAAGCGGCGATCCGAAACATCCTTGAACCGATCTTTGAAGAAGATTTCCTTCCGTGCAGTTATGGATTTCGCCCGACTATCAGTGCCCACATGGCGCTGGACCAAGTGAGTGAATATCTTCGACAGGGATACGCGTATGTGATCGATGCGGACTTGCAAAGCTACTTTGACACGATTCCGCATGACCGATTGGAAGCTCAAATCCGTAAACGGGTGACAGATGGTTCTGTGATTCAACTCATCCAGCAAATCTTGAGGGCAGGTGTCATGGAAGGGGATTTGTATGAAGACACGCCTTTGGGTGCTCCGCAAGGCGGCGTCTTGAGTCCATTAATTTCCAATATTTACCTTAACCAATTGGATGAGCTGATGAAGGAACGCGGGCATCGTATTGTTCGGTTTGCGGATGATTTCGTCATTTTGTGCCGAAGCCAAAAAGGAGCGGAACGAGTGATGAGAAGCGTTACCCGCTACCTTGAGAATGACTTGGGTCTGGCGTTGCATCCGACGAAAACGAAGGTCGTTGATGTCAAGCAAGAACCGTTTACATTTCTTGGTTTTGAGTTCTACAAGCATATTCGAAGAATTGACCCAAAGAAGGAAGCGAAGTTTAAGAAGAAAGTCAAGGAAATCACAAGACGGAATCAAACCGTTGATCTTGAAACACTCATTCACAACCGATTGAACCCCTATCTTCGGGGATGGGCGAATTACTTTGGACATGGGCATGTGAAAGGGAAATTTCGAAAATGGGATGCGTGGGTTCGCCGTCGATTGCGCATGATACAGCTACGGAGTTGGCGCTATGTCAAAAACCTCCATCGTGTATTAAGAAACAAGGGATGGAAGGAAGATGAACTGAGAGGGATTCGCATGTTCGCTTGGCGAAGTTCCAAGAGTCCGATGGTTCATGTCGCTCTCGATAATGATTACTTCCAGCGATTAAACCTTGTTAGCTTAACATCTGTCTATCAGAAACTTATCTCTAAACGGGATAAATGGGAGGAGCCACATGCGTAGACCCGCACGTGTGGATCTGTGAGGGGCGTAGTCAGTAATGACTACGCCTACTCAGTCTTGCCCTTTATGATTAACTGTGTTAAAGGATTAAAGTATAAAATAATTAAGGCTTCCACTAGAAAGATTTGATGGAAGCCTAGTTTTTCTAACTTGCGACGATTAAATATGCTATAATAAAAGGATGAGTGAATTTCGGAATATGAATGAGGCGTGTGCGGAGGTGAAGAGATGTTTACCGATTACGTTAACCTATTTATAAAATCAGGCGATGGAGGCAATGGCATGGTCGCCTTTCGCCGAGAAAAATATGTGCCTGACGGAGGACCGGCCGGAGGCGATGGAGGAAAGGGCGGAGACGTTATTTTCCGTGTGGACGAAGGCTTGCGGACGTTGATGGATTTTCGCTATCAACATCACTTTAAGGCCAAACGTGGAGAAAACGGCCGCTCGAAAAGTCAACACGGCAAAAGCGCAGAACCATTGATCGTTGACGTGCCACCGGGAACGATGATCAAGGATAAAAATACCGGGAACTTGGTTGTCGATTTAGTTGCACACAAAGAGGAATATCTCGTTGCGAAGGGCGGTCGGGGCGGACGTGGAAATAAACGGTTTGCCACCCCGGCGAATCCGGCGCCGGAGCATGCGGAGAATGGTGAGCCGGGTGTCGAACTGGAGATCACTTTGGAACTGAAGTTGCTTGCGGATGTCGGTGTCATCGGATTTCCGAGCGTAGGGAAATCCACGTTCTTATCCGTCGTCACCGCTGCAAAGCCGAAAATTGCCGATTACCCGTTTACAACCTTACACCCGAATCTAGGTGTAGTTGCGGTTGAAGATGGCCGGAGTTTTGTAATGGCGGATCTTCCGGGAATTATTGAAGGTGCCCATGAGGGCGTCGGATTGGGACATCGCTTTCTCCGTCACATTGAGCGCACGCGGGTTCTCGTGCATATGCTTGATGTATCGGGAATGAGCGGCCGTGACCCATATGAAGATTATCTAACGCTAAATCGTGAATTGCAGCAATATAACAAAGCCTTGACCGAACGTCCGCAAATCGTTGTTGCCAACAAGACGGATATGCCGGGTAGCGAAGAAACCCTCCAAAAATTGGAGGAGCAAATGGACGTTCAAATCATCCGTATTTCCACGCTGACAAAAGAAGGATTGGATGCATTAGTCAGGGAAATCGCCGATCGGTTGGATGAAGCCCCCGATCCTGAGCTGGAACAGGAAGAAGACTCGCGCGTGCTCTATCGTTATCAACCGGAGCAATCATTTGTGATCACACGTGATGATGATGGAACTTTTGTTTTATCCGGCGATCCGTTGGAACGGCGGGTGCAAATGCTTGATCTTAATCGTCCGGAATCGGCGCGCAGGTTTTCACGCACATTACGGAAAATGGGTGTGGATGAAGCTTTGCGAGCGCGTGGCGCAAAAGACGGGGATACTGTCCGCTTACTGGGCATAGAATTTGAATTCATGGATGAGTAGGGAGGCTTTTGATGACGGAAAACATCGATCATTTCTTCCTTGTCCGGGAGGATATGTTAACCGAAGCGATGCAAAAAACACTCGAGGCTAAGCGCTTGCTTGAAAATGAGCCATCGACAACGATCGGTGATGCCGTTCAAAAAGTAGGATTGAGCCGCAGCGCGTTCTATAAATATCGGGATGCCATTCTTCCGTTTCACACGATGAGCCAGGCGAAAATCATAACCCTCTCGATTCTGTTACAGGATAAATCAGGCGCGCTATCCAAGTTGTTAGGGGTTGTTGCAGAAACGCAGTCGAATGTACTTACAATCAATCAAACCATTCCTTTGCAAGGGCGTGCCAATGTAACGCTTACGGTAGATACGACGATGTTAAGTAGTGACGTCAAGAGCCTGATGCAGCGCATTAAAGAAATGAAAGCCGTTGAAAAAGTCGAATTGGTCGGCTCCGGTACCGGATCCGCAAACAAAGATAAGTGATGGAGAAAGAGTGAGGAATCATATGGAGAAGATCGCATATTTAGGGCCTGAAGGCACATTCAGTGAACTAGCGGCCACTGCCTTTACAAAATCCGCTGAACGCTTTCCATACAGAGACATTCCGAGTTGCTTACAGGCGCTTGCAAAAAATGAAGTTGACGGCGCAGCCGTCCCACTGGAAAATACGATTGAAGGATCGGTAAACATCACGCTCGACCATCTTGTGCACAAGCATGACCTCCCAATTGTCGGCGAGTTGGCAATCCCGATCGCCCAGCACTTGCTCGTGCATCCCAAAAATTCCGGTCTAAGCATGGAGGCTGTCTATTCGCATCCTCACGCCCTCGCGCAATGCCACGACTTTTTGTCAAAGCATTTGGCAGATGCCGAATGGCTGCACGCGCCGTCAACAGCTAAAGCCGCTCAAGAGATCTCCGAGGATCCGGGCTTGCATCGGGCGGTTATTGCCAATCGGTTGGCTGCGAAAAAATACGGACTAACCATAGCTGCCGAAAACATTCATGATTTTGCCAATAACCATACCCGTTTTGTGCTTCTTTCCACGAGAAATGTACAGGATACATCAATGGAGATGCGGCCGCGTGTGAATAAAAAAACGACCATCGTCGTAACGCTCCCCTCGGATTATTCCGGTGCGCTTCATCAAGTATTATCCGCATTTGCGTGGCGTAAGCTTAACCTTTCCAAAATCGAATCAAGACCGATGAAAACAGGGATCGGCCATTATTTTTTCATTATTGATATTGACCATGAATACGACGACGTATTGCTTCCCGGGGCGCTTGAAGAAATCAAAGCCATTGGTTGTGAAACACGCTTACTCGGCTCATATCCATCGGCCATCATTCATGAAGAAAATGAAATGGAATCAACTGTTTAATTGCACAAGCGGAGAAATGCCTGTATACGGCATCTCCGCTTTTTTTTCGGCATGCGCCTATGAATACTCGCCTTTTCTCTCGCATAATGTTGTATTGGATGCAGTACGGTTACGGAAGCAACAGAAGATAACCATGTGAATTGGAGGGAAAGAAACGTGAAAATCCATATTGTTCAAAAGGGCGATACATTATGGAATCTTGCCCAAAAATATGAGGTCGACTTTGAAAAGCTCAAAGGGGTGAATACACAGCTTGCAAATCCGGAAATGATCATGCCCGGAATGAAAATCAAAATCCCGGGAAAAACAGTGCCTGCAAAAAAGGAATCGGGCGTTAAGGAAAAGGAAATGGTAAAGGAAGAACAAAAGGAAAAACCTACTACACCGCCAAAAGCGGAAACACCGAAAGCGCCGAAAAAAGAAAAAGAGCCTGCCAAACCGGAAACACAACCAAAACCTGCAGTCAAGCCACCGCCTAAGCAAATGCCGGTGATGCAAGTGCCGAAAAAACAACCGGAACCCAAACCGGAAAAGGAAAAAGAAATGGAGGTGCCGCCGAAATTTCAAAAACCGACACAAGACAAAGCGAAACCTGAAGCAAAAAAACCATCCGCACCGACAATGACTCCACCCAAAGGCAAAAAAGAAATGCCGATAAAGGAAAAAGCGACAGATAAAGAAAAGGCGCCATTACCGCCGAAATTCCAAAAGCCGGTTTCACAAAAGTATAAAGAGAAAAAGGAACCGGCGCCAAAAACAGAGGAAACGGCTTATAAAAAACCGCCAATGGAGAAACCTAAATTAAAAAAGCAACCGTGTAACACATGTGGACAACCGACCGGAATGTACGCACAGTCTGCCCAGCAGCCGCCAATGCCGCCTCAATATGGAGGAGCCCAACAGGTCCCGCCTCATCTGCTGCAATATTGTTTTGTTCCGGTACAACAACAAGGCTACCCGGTCATGCCGTATCCGCAACATGGGTATAGCGGCTACGAACAGCAGCCGGAATTTCAAGAAGGATATGATCAATATTACCATTCATATGGATATGGGAATGGGAATTACGGGCAAAACAGTTTAGAACCGGGGTACGGGGCTGCACCAAACGCTATGCCTCAGTATCGTTATACAATGCCGGCGGCGCCGCCGATGCCCGTCCATCCGTATGAGCAAGTGATATATGGGTATCCTCCTGTCGTTCCCTATTACGAACCTGAACCGGCAGCGTATTATCCGTATGATCCGAGGCAATATGAGGGGCAACCCCAGGCTGAAGAAAACGAGGAGAACGAATAATTCTGGCCTATCTTCCTTCAACTGACAGGAGTAAACCCCCTTTTTTCTTCACAACTTAAAGCGTGAAGGGGGGCTATAATTTATGAAGAAGATGGCACTTTCACTGGCCGCTTTTTCAGTAATTACAGCAGGGGTAGCGGGCTGTGGAAATGCAGACGATAATGCCGCTGGCCCTGGGAATAATACCGGAATGAACCAATTGGGGAATCAACAAAACGAGCAACAAGATGTAGGTTATGCTGGCTGGGATCGAACAGATCGTGGTGATCGCGGAGAAGGCCCGATCACGGACATGTTCACCGTAGATGATCGTCAGGGACAACAGCAACAAGGCAACGGTACTGGCGGTCAAAATCAAACGATGGATCGTCCGGGTGGAATGATGAACAACAATAATAACGGCGAAAATGGCAATGGAGAACAGTCAGAAATCCAGCAAACTGTCTCAGACATGGATAATGTAGAGAATAGTCATGTCGTTGTAGATGATGACCACGTGCTTGTAGGCGTCAGAACGTCAGGCAATAATGGCGATGAAACGGTAGATAACATCCGTGAAGAATTGGAAGATGAAACGGATAAAGAGGTATATGTTTCAGATGACGAGGACATTTATGACGATATTCGTGGTGTCGAAAATGACTTGGCTGAAGGGACCGGCGAAGCTTTGGATGAAACCGGTGCAACCATTGAAGGGATTATCGAAGACCTGAGCGATGCCGCACAACGTCCGTTTGAGCGGAGCAGATAACAAAAAAGGGGCCTTAAGGGCCTCTTTTTTGCTTGCACTTTAAGAATATTTAACTTTGTTAAAGGATTAAAGTATAAGTAAAACTAAGGCTTCCCTAAAAGGACTTGGCGGAAACCAAGTTTTTCTAATGAAATGTGAACATCCCTGGAGTATAACCTTCGTACATGATATATTGTAGAATGGAGGAGGTTGTGATCAAATGGCAGGCCATTCCAAATGGAATAATATAAAACGACGGAAAGAAGCACAAGATACGAAACGTGCGAAAATCTTCACAAAACTATCCAAAGAAATATTTGCCGCTGTCCGGGCGCAAGGGGATGACCCCGCGACCAATCTTCGCTTGCGGACCGCGGTGCAGAAGGCGAAAGACGCCAATATACCAGCAAACAATATTGACCGGACGATCAAAAGAGCGAGCGGGGACAGCGGGGATGTACAATATGAACAAATAAGCTATGAAGGATATGGACCCGGAGGTGTCGCGGTTTTTGTGAAAACCTTAACGGATAACCGCAATCGCACGGTCGCGGATATTCGCCATGCTTTTTCCAGAAACGGCGGCAATCTCGGGGAAGATGGCTGTGTTTCTTTTTTATTCGCCGAAAAAGGAATCATTGTGCTAAAAAGCGAAGCATTTGATGAGGACACGGTTATGCTTGAAGCGATCGAAGCAGGTGCTGAGGATATGGAAACGGAAGACGGGCATTATTTGATCTGGACGGATGACAAGGAGCTTGAACAAGTCAGGGAAGTGCTTGCGAGTAACGGCTATCCGATCGATACCGCCGAGCAAACGATGATTCCGAGCACAACGTCAGCGCTCGAGGGAGAAAATGCTAAAAAAATGGAAGCCTTGATCGATATGCTTGAGGACAATGATGATGTGCAAGATGTTTATCATAATGGGGCGTTTACGGAAGGGTAGCCTTTGCGCGGGCATTCATGGTGTTCGAACCTGGAAAGAATGAAGTGAAAAAGTCGCCATGAAGGTGTTATGGAGCCCGAAACATTTCTCCCGAAAGCTGAATGGTCATCATGAAAGGTTCATGGCGACCAAAACGGCGAGATTTTGCTCCAAACGGTCGCCATGAAGGCGTCATGACTCCCGAACAAGTTCTGCCAAAAAGCAGACCAGTCACTATGAAACCGCCATGACGCCCGAACCGGTCCCGCCGTTTGTACCGCATATGTTAAAATGGGCATAAGTTTTTCATTGGAAATGAGGGGACATTTTTGATTGAACGGTTAAGGGGACAAGTTGTCTTTCGCGATCATGAATCCATCACGCTTGATGTTAACGGGGTTGGCTATTTAATTTATTGTGCCAATCCATTTGCATATGACATAAACGATGAAAAAGAAAGGCGCATTTATACGTATCAGCACGTACGCGAGGATGCCATTCGTTTATACGGTTTTTCCACTCGGGAAGAACGGGTGCTTTTCAGCCGGCTTTTGCAAGTGTCGGGCATCGGTCCCAAAGGCGGGCTCGCCATATTAGCTGAAGGGAATGCCGCGCTTGTCGTGCAGGCGATCGAGGAAGAAAATGAAGCGATGCTCGTCAAGTTTCCCGGCATAGGGAAAAAAACGGCGAGACAAATGATACTGGACCTTAAAGGGACCCTTGATGTTACGGTGTCAAATGAATCGGAAGCTGTTCACGTGCAAACGGTGATGCCGATGCAGTCCGGCGCTTTGCAGGAAGCGATGGAAGCGCTTCGTGCTCTCGGATACGGGGAAAAAGAAATCAAAAAATGCGAGAAAGCTTTGCAGCATGAAGAACTTGAAGCGGATGAATACGTCAGACGTTCGCTCCGCCTCATGGTTGAGCGTTAAAGGAGGGATCACATGGATGAGCGGTTAATATCCCAAGAGCGTTTGGGAGATGAGGAAGAAGAACGGGAAGAAAGTATACGCCCTCTATCTTTGGACCGTTATATTGGCCAGGAAAAGGTAAAGCGCAATTTGCAAGTGTTTATAGAAGCCGCCAAAATGAGGGAAGAAAGCCTTGACCATGTGTTATTATACGGTCCCCCCGGCCTTGGGAAGACGACACTCGCGATGATTATCGCCCATGAAATGAATGTCCATTTGCGAACGACCTCCGGTCCGGCGATTGAGCGCCCCGGCGACTTGGCTACAATTTTGACGACGTTGGAGCCGGGAGATGTTTTATTCATCGATGAGGTTCACCGCTTGCAACGGCCGGTCGAGGAAGTGTTGTATCCTGCTATGGAGGACTTTTCCATCGATATTGTCATCGGGCAAGGATCCGGGGCAAAATCTGTCCGTTTGGACTTGCCGCCATTTACGCTTGTGGGCGCAACGACACGTGCGGGACTTTTGAGCGCGCCGCTACGGGATCGGTTTGGCGTCATGAGCCGCTTGGATTTTTACAAACTGGAGGAATTGGCGGATATTATCCTGCGCACGAGTGAACTGCTCGGGGTCGGGTTGGAACAAGATGCTGCTTATGAAGTCGCGCGGCGTGCACGGGGAACCCCGCGTATCGCCAATCGGCTTTTAAGGCGTGTACGGGATTTTGCACAAGTCAATCGAGCAGAAACAGTCACCGTGCAAGAGGCGGAATCGGCTTTGGGTCACCTTGAAGTGGATCGCCTCGGGCTTGACCAAATCGACCACCGCCTTTTGAAGACGCTCGTGGATAAATTCGCAGGCGGTCCGGTCGGCATTGATACGATGGCGGCAGTCGTTGGGGAAGAAGCAGAAACGATTGAAGATGTCTATGAGCCTTATCTTTTGCAAATCGGTTTTTTGCAAAGGACACCGCGAGGGCGGGTTGTCGCTCCGTCGGCGTATGAGCATTTCGGCTGGTCGGAGAAGGGAAAATCAAATGGCTGAAATACCACGATGGCTCATTATTATCGGCATTGTGCTGATCGCGGTTGGTTTGCTATGGCAAGTGGGCGGTCGTTTTTTACCGATCGGGCGCTTGCCGGGGGATTTTTTGTTTAAAGGGGAAAATTCGACGGTGTATATTCCGGTCATGACGAGCATTATAATAAGCGTTGTGCTTTCCCTTATTTTTTTGATCATTGGAAGGTTTAGATAAACGATGGATATCGATGCATTTGATTTTGAGTTACCAGAGTCTTTGATTGCGCAAAAGCCGTTGCCGGATCGGGATGCTTCCCGTATGCTCGTCTTGGACCGGGCGACCGGAGACGTGGCCCATCGGCATTTTTCGGATATTGCTTCTTTTTTACAGCCCGGCGATTGTTTGGTGCTTAATGATACACGCGTGCTCCCGGCCAGGCTTTTTGGCGAAAAAAAAGAGACAGGCGCTAATATTGAAGTGTTGCTTTTGAACGAAGGATCTGCAGATGAATGGGAAACACTCGTGAAGCCTGCGAAACGAGTGAAAGTGGGCACGGAAATCGTTTTTGGCGATGGCCGGTTAACGGCGATTTGCATCGGCCTCAACGATCACGGGGGACGTGTGCTTCGGTTCCATTATGACGGAATTTTTATGGAGGTTCTCGATGCGCTTGGCACGATGCCGCTTCCTCCGTATATCACCGAGCAACTGGATGAACCGGAACGTTATCAGACGGTCTATGCAAAAAAACAGGGATCGGCAGCTGCGCCGACCGCCGGCCTCCATTTTACGGAAGAGCGTTTGGACGAGTTACGTGCATATGGAGTGAAAATTTGCTATATTACTTTACATGTGGGGTTAGGCACATTCCGGCCGGTATCCGTCGAACGCGTGGAAGACCATGAGATGCATGCGGAGTATTACGAGGTAAGTGCAGAGACGGCAGCGACCTTAAATGAGGCAAAAAAAAGCGGGAAAGGGATTGTCGCTTGCGGAACGACTTCTGCCCGCACGTTGGAAACGATCATGCATACATACGGGGAATTTAAACAAACAACAGGTTGGACAGATATTTTTATCTATCCGGGTTTTGATTTCCGAGGTGTGGATGGTTTGATTACAAATTTCCATTTGCCAAAATCGACGCTCATTATGCTGATTTGCGCGTTTGCGGGCAAGGAAGCGATCATGCGCGCCTATCGGGAAGCGGTTGACGAACAGTATCGGTTTTTTAGTTTTGGCGATGCGATGTACATTAGGAAAGGGGCTACTTCGGTTTGACAGCAGCCATTCGTTACGAACATTTAAAAACATGCCGGCAATCCGGGGCGAGGCTCGGCCGCGTTCATACGCCGCATGGAGTGATCGACACGCCGGTCTTTATGCCTGTTGGCACACTGGCCACTGTTAAAATGATGAGCCCCGAGGAATTGGAAGAAATGGGTGCGCAAATTATTCTCTCTAACACGTATCATTTATGGTTGCGTCCCGGAGAAGACTTGGTTAAAGAAGCAGGGGGGCTGCACAAGTTCATGAATTGGGACCGTCCCATGCTCACGGATTCCGGCGGCTTTCAAGTCTTTAGCTTAAGTAATTTGCGTGACATTGACGAGGAAGGGGTTCGGTTTCGGAATCACATCAGCGGGGAGCGGCTTTTTTTAACGCCGGAGAAAGCCGTGCACATTCAGCAAAGCCTCGGTGCGGATATTATCATGGCTTTTGATGAATGCCCGCCCTATCCCGCTTCATATGCTTATATGCGTGATTCTGTCGCGCGGACGAGCCGCTGGGCGGAACGGTGTTTAGAGGCTCAAAAGGGGAACAACGGGCGTCAAGCGTTGTTTGGCATTGTCCAGGGCGGGGAATACGAAGATTTGCGCCGTGAAAGCGCGGAGGACTTAGTCTCTATGGATTTTCCGGGCTACGCGATCGGCGGGCTTTCGGTCGGAGAACCCAAATCTGTAATGAATGAAGTGCTGGAACAGACCACCCGGTATTTGCCGTCCGGTAAACCACGGTATTTGATGGGGGTCGGTTCTGCGGATGCACTGATTGACGGGGCGATTCGCGGGGTTGACATGTTTGATTGTGTGTTGCCGACCCGAATTGGGCGTAACGGAACATGCATGACATCCGAAGGGCGAAAAGTCATTCGGAACGCGGCATTCGCACGTGACTTCCGCCCCATCGATGAAGCATGTAATTGCTATGCCTGCCGAAATTATACACGGGCATACATCCGCCATCTCATCAAAAGCAAAGAAGCATTCGGGTTTAGGCTTACCTCTTATCATAATCTCCATTTCCTGATAGAATTAATGCGGAAGGTTCGCCAAGCGATAAAAGAAGACCGTCTTCTTGATTTCCGCGCTTCTTTTTTCGAACAATATGGATTTAACCGCCCGGATGCAAAGAATTTTTAGCCAAAAAATGTACAGGCGGAAGCTTCTTGAAAGAAAATGAGAAGGGAGTGTATCAAACATGGAAGCGATTATTATGTTAGTGTTGATGTTCGCGATTGTTTATTTTCTACTTATTCGCCCACAGCAAAAGCGGCAAAAGCAGATTCGGGAAATGCATTCGAACTTGCAAAAAGGCGATGATGTGATCACGATCGGTGGGTTGCATGGCAAGATTGACGCGATTGACGAAGATAAACTCGTTTTGCTTGTGGATGAAAACCGCAAACTTACGTATGACCGTTCGGCGGTAAGGGAAGTTGTTAACCAGAACTAAAGGTTATTAAAGTGAAAAGACCGGATGTGCTCCGGTCTTTTTGTTTGGGAGGTAAGAAATTGGTTCTTTTTACCGATTTCGGCCAATCCGACCTCTGACCTCTAAAAAAGACGCGGGTAGCGTCTTTTTTTATCGAACGGAGCCGAAAAGCGAGACAGCGACCATTCCTCCGAATGAAGCGCTAACAATCGCGGCCAGAAAAACGATAATCTGGTTCAGGCTTAGGTGAATGCCGTATCCAAGGTATTGCATGAAAGCCGCGGCGCATGCAAATAATAAACCTGCACTTAGCCCGACCAACCAGCCCTTAGATCGAGACCGTAACCCCGCTGCGAACCCGCCAATTAACGTGACGACAATTGTAATTCCGATCGTTATGCCCATCATCGACTGCTCAGTCACTGAACCGAAGCGTAAAAGCGTGGCAATAATTAAGCCGGCAAATAGCACGAGCGAAAGCATGGTAATGGCCGAAGTACCAAGCGCCCGCAAAAACCGTGCTTGCATAAGATGTCCCCCTTATTCACGTATTGCTATAGCTTATGATTGAAACAAGCATCTAGAAGAGGGAATTGGATTTGTTTTGAGTAAAGCCAGGTGCATCGTTTCAATAAATAACGGGATGAGCTCCGTGGCAGTTTGGCCTCCACATTGTGGGAGAAGTCGTGCAAAAAGGTCGAACGAACCTTTATCCAATCGGCCATATGTGCATTCGATCTGCTTTCGGCGATCGTTCAGATTTTAGATCGATAGAACGCGCCCCTCGGTTTATTTTCAAAGGCCGCTCAAGTTTCAGACTGTTTGGGAACGTCACACGATTTATTGTGAACGGTTTTTAGAACTTCTGAAACACACCACTAGTTCGGACAAATGTGCTAAAGACTGGGTGAAAAATGTCCGAATGAGAGCAAAGTTCGGACATTCTTGCTACGCTGAGATTCAAAATTGTCCGAACCGTGATCTGCTTCGGACAATTAAGCGCTGAGGTTTAGCAAAACTGTCCGAAGTGGCCCTGCCTCGATAAAGTTTTTATCGATTTGGGTCGCCATGAGCAATTCATGACACCTGAACGCATGTCATTTCTTCGCTTGCAGTCCCCATAAACCGTTCCAGCTCGCCGAGTGTGTTGTCAGCCACCGAAAAAAATCATGAAGCATGCACTTTCCCTCGCTGGGCATCCTAAGAAGAATAATTGAGGTGAAGTGAGCTGTGGAAGAGTTATTTGCGCTTGCCTGGCGGACGCTTTTTTTCTATTTTTTTCTTTTAGCTGCGCTTCGTGTGATGGGAAAACGTGAAGTTGGAGAACTCACGATCCTTGATTTTATTGTTTCGATTATGATCGCTGAATTTGCGGCGATGGCCGTCCAGGAGCAATCACTTATCCAAGGCATGGTGCCGATTCTCATTTTGGCATGTATCCAGATTGGCCTCGCGTACGTGTCGCTGAAAAGCAATCGCCTTCGCGATTTGTTAGACGGTGAACCGACAATAATCATTCAAAATGGAAAAATCGATGAAGAAGCGATGCGCACCCAGCGGTATAACTTTGACGATTTATTACAGCATTTGCGCACGCAAGGCATCAGTAATTTTACCGACGTTGAATACGCTGTCTTGGAGCCGTCCGGGGATTTATCGGTGATAAAAAAAGAGCACGGGCACGACCCCAACGACATTGTTTATCCTTTGCCAATGATCATTGATGGCGATATACAACATGATCACCTGCGACAAATCGGCTTGGACGCCGGAGGGCTAATGGAAAAATTGCAGGTGCGCGGGTATATCGATGTGAAAAAAATTGCCTTGTGTGTGTCAAAGAAAAACGGTGTCCTCATTGTTGATGAAAAAGACGAACGGTAACCTTTGTAAAAAAACTAACGAAAGAAAGATTGAACGATTGGGATTCGGCTGATATTCTTAATAGGGAGGAGTCGGAACAATATTAACCCAATCATGTAAAAGACGACCGTAATCGTTAGGCTGATAACGGTTCCGATGAGCATGTCATCGGATGAAATAAACGTGCGGAATGAGTGGACGGCCACCCCCGCGGTCAATATGGTGACAAGTAGCGTGCCGGTCCAATCTTTAATTTTTAATGTGAACCCTATCGCTCTTGATACACTGATAAAATGGAGAAGCGTAACAACCATCAGGCTCGCGCAGATCGCGAGCGCCGCCCCCATGATGCCGAGTTCCGGACGAGAGGCCAAAAAGGCAATGGCAGTCATTTTAACACCTGCGCCGATGAGGCTGTTATACATAGCCGCTTTTGCCAAATTTAACGCTTGCAACACGGATTGCAAGGGCATTTGAAAATAGAGAAAGATACAAAAGGGCGCGATCATTTTTAAGTATACAGCCGCTTGTGGCGCCTCATACATAAGTGATAAGATCGGGACGGCGAATACGTACAAAATAACAATGGAAATGCCGCCGGACAGCAGGGCAATTTTCGTCGTTTGTTGCAAGCGCTTTTGAATGGTGGCATGATCGCCTTTGCTATGAGCCTCGCTGATTGCCGGCACGAGCGAGACCGATAAACTTTGCGTAATAAAAGAAGGCAGAAAAAGCAGAGGGACGACAAATCCGACCAATTCCCCGTATTGGCTCGTAGCTGTAACGGTTGCCACTCCGGCAATCGCCAAACTTTGGGCAACGAGGATCGGTTCCAAAAATTGGGAAATTGATCCGACGAGCCTGCTTCCGGTTGTGGGAAGGGCGATCGTCATTAAGTCTTTTAATGTGTTCTTTCCCCCTTCCAAAGCGGAAAGGAAGTTTCTGCGGATTTGCATCGTTTTTTTATTCTTAAACACATATATCACGTAGAGCAAAGAGGCCAGCTCACCGGCAACAACCGATATCATCGCGCCTGCGGCGGCGTACTCTACCCCCAATGGCAAAAAGATGCTCGTACAAAAGGCGACGAGGGCGATGCGGATGACTTGCTCGATCACTTGGGAAAAAGCGATCGGGCGCATGTTTTGCATTCCTTGAAAGTAGCCCCTTAATACAGCGGAGAGGGCAACAATCGGGACGATCGGGATAATGGCAAGCAGCGGATAAAGCGCGCGGGTATCCGTTAACAGAATACTCGCCAGTAATGGCGCGAGCGCGAGCATGGCGGTCGTTAAAACAGCACTTAATGTGCCGGTAACAATAAGGGAAATAACGAGTATTCTTTTTTTCCGTTCGTGTTCGCCGTGCGCTTCGGCTTCCGCAATTAATTTGGAAATGGCAACCGGGAGGCCGAGCTGGGTGAGCGTAATAATAAGCAAAAGACTGGGGACGGCCATCATATAGAGCCCCATGCCCTCTGAGCCCATCACCCGGGCCATGACAATTTTATTGATAAACCCGAGGATACGGGTGATTAAACCTGCGATAATAAGAATGAAAGCACCTGCGAAAAACGTTTGCCTTGTCATATTCGTGCCCCTTCCTCATGGCTGGCGAAATCCCGGGGATTGTCCGCCACTACATATCTATGCAAAGAGAAGGGCCAAGCATGACAAGCAATGGGATAAAGTGAAACTTCCATCAGAGGGTGGGTTTCCCTCTGATGGTTAGTTGAACGAATCGGGGTGTTAGTCGCCCGTTAACTGCCGCTTACGGGGTTGAAACGGGAGTTTTACGGGCGCTTACCACCGGGAAAAGCGAGGGGAAACCATGGCAAATGTCCAACAGTTTGAAGTATGGAAAACGGATGTAAGGCCAATACTTGAATTAAAAAAGGATGAATTTCACCTTCTCGGCCATGACAAAGCTTCAGAAGAAGATGTCTGGAGGTTGGGGATTGAGAAACTACGTAAAGAATCGGAATATACGCCTTTTTATCGATTTGTAAACGTCTTGATGCGTTTGACCGTCACGGATTACATGAATGAGAAGACGATCAATGCCTATAAAGGGACGGAAGGTTGGACGAAAGATACTGATGACGAGCTGGAAGGGGTCCTCGACGAGGTTCTCGGCAACGAATAACTACCCGCTCCCGTTAGGGAGCTTTCCATCGTTGCGACTGGCGCGGCGATTGAGGAGGGACAATGTATGGGAAAAAAATGGGGAAGAATCGGGGCATTTTTCGCCATTGTCATCGCGATCGGCATATTAATCTCGCAGACGGCATTTGATGTCGCCCGCAATACAAATCTCGGCCTTGATTTGCAAGGGGGATTTGAAGTTTTGTACGAACTCCAACCGGATGGGGAACGAGAATTAACCGAGGAAGACATCCAGGCAACCGCTTCGGCATTGAACGAACGGGTGGACGTGCTGGGCGTTTCGGAACCTTCCATTACCGTTGAAGGAGACGATCGCATACGTGTGCAGCTTCCGGGGATCGAAGACCAGGAAGAGGCCCGTGAGCTTTTGTCCACAGGAGCGGAACTATCCTTTCGCGATGTCGATGATGAGTTAATGCTAACCGGGGAAGATCTACAGCAGGGTGGGGCGAGCACCGGGTTTGATGAAGCAAATCAACCGATTGTGCAAGTGACGTTGGAAGACGGTGAATTGTTTGGAGAAATTACCACTGAATTAAGCCAACGGCCGGAACCGGAAAATTTACTCGTTATTTGGCTCGACTATGACGAAGATGAACACTCTTTCTATGAAGAAGCTAATGAGCCGGATCCGGCCTTCATTTCGGCGCCTAGGGTAAGCGAACCGCTTCCTACGGACACGGTTTCCATTGAAGGCATGGAGTCCCTTGAGGAAGCTGAATTTTTGGCGGAGATGCTTAATGCCGGTTCGCTGCCTGTTCAAATCGAGGAAATATACTCCAACACGGTCGGGGCATCCCTAGGGGAACAAGCATTGGAGCAAACATTGTTTGCAGGAATGGTCGGTGTGGCCCTCATTCTTTTGTACATGATGGCTTATTACCGTTTTATGGGCGTGATCGCGTCGCTCACACTGATGGTCTATATTTATCTGGTGATGATTCTCTTTAACTCTATTCAAGGCGTACTGACATTACCGGGTATTGCCGCTTTAATTCTCGGGGTCGGAATGGCGGTGGATGCCAATATTTTAACATATGAGCGCATTAAAGAAGAGTTAAAAGATGGAAGGTCCATGAGATCCGCGTTTAAATTGGGAAGCAGGCGTGCCCTCGGAACCATCATCGATGCCAATATAACAACGATCATCGCTGCTGCCGTTTTGTTTTATTTCGGCACGAGCGCGGTACAAGGATTTGCCGTCATGCTCATCGTCAGCATTTTGACAAGTTTTATTACCGCGGTATATGGCACACGGCTCTTGCTGGGGCTATGGATTAACAGTCGAACGTTAAATCGAAAATATTGGCTGTTTGGCGTAAAGGAGCGTGATGTTCGCCGTGGACTTTAATTTGGCCGATAAAAATGTCGATTTGATTAAACACCGAAAAACGTATTTTCTTTTTACGATTGCGATCGTGCTTGCCGGGGCTATTTTGCTGTCAACACTCGGCCTTAATTTAGGCATCGATTTTGAAAGCGGCACGCGCGTCGATCTCGTATCAGAAGAGCCGTTAACGGAAGAGGAAATCGAAAATGAGATCGCCGCTGTCGGATTGACAGCGGACGATATTACGCTTGCCGGAGAAAACAATGAACAAGCTTCCGTCCAATTTATCGGCGACCTTGATCAAGAGGAAGCACTCGAATTACAAGGACACTTTGAAGAAGCATTCGGACATGAACCGAATATGAGCACCGTTTCCCCCCAAATTGGACGAGAACTCGCCATTAATGCGCTGATTGCTACTGGATTGGCTTCGCTCGGAATCGTTATTTACGTCGCGATCCGTTTTGAATTTTTATATGGACTTGCGGCGATCACCGCGCTCCTTTATGATGCATTTTTCGTCGTTTCCGCTTTCAGTTTGTTGCAGTTGGAAATTAATATCCCTTTTATTGCAGCGGTGCTCACCGTGATCGGTTACTCGATTAATGATACGATTGTAACCTTCGACCGTATAAGGGAAAACGTTCGGAAGGAAGAGCAGGAAAAGGATATCGAGGATTTTGACCACTTGGCCGGAATTGTAAACAAAAGTTTATTGCAAACGCTCACCCGTTCGATTAACACAGTTTTAACGGTGTTGTTTGCCGCGGTGGCCATCTGGCTCTTGGGGAGTGAGGCGATCACTTCATTTGCCTTCGCAATTGTGATCGGACTCGTTGCCGGTACGTACTCCTCTCTTTTTCTGGCCGCACAACTGTGGCTCGTATGGAAAAATAAACATATGCAAAAACAAAGGGAGAAACCGGCAAAGGAAATGGAAGGAAGCGAGTCTTAAAAGAGCATGGATCCAGACAGGTCGTGATTATGATGGCAGACTTTGATGAGATACGATATAGACGAGTAAAACATGCCGCTTGGATAGGCATCATTATTAATATTGGCCTTGCCATCGTCAAGGGCATCTTCGGTGTGTTGGCTAACAGTCGGGCATTGATCGCCGATGCTGCCCACTCGGCCGCTGATGTCGTCACATCTTTTGCCGTTTTGATCGGCATTCGGGCTGCGGAACTCCCGCCTGACGAAGATCATCCTTATGGGCACGGGAAAGCGGAGTCCATTACCGCCATCATTGTGAGTGTGCTATTGTTCCTCGTCGGTTTGGAAATTGCCCTGAGCACGCTTGGGGAAATGAGAGGGGGGAGCGAGGCTCCGGGGACCATCGCCCTATATGTCATCATTGTCTCTATCATCATCAAAGAAGCGTTGTTTCGTGTCAAAGTGCGCATTGGCAAAAAGTATAACAGTGAAGCGATTATTACCGATGCCTGGCATCACCGTTCGGACGCCATTTCATCGATCGCTGCCCTTGCCGGGGTAGGCGCTTCCATTCTCGGTTCAAATTTAGATATTTACTGGCTTCTATACGGGGATTTGGTCGCGGGAGTGTTCGTTGCCGGCCTTGTCATGATCATGGCTTGGAAATTGGGCAGAGAAGCCATTCATAACGCTCTCGATCATGTTTGGCATGATGAAGATACGGCAGATTTGAAACACAAGGTGCTCGGGATTGACGGGGTACTCGGAATTGATGAGTTTCACGCTCGTCAGCATGGACATTATGTGATCATTGATATTAAAATAGCCGTAGATCCGGAAATTAGCGTCCGTGCCGGTCATGACATCGCTACGGATGTAAAGGGTTTATTAATGGAAGAAGAGAATGTACGAAATGTACTTGTTCATGTGAACCCTTACGAGGACTAATAATGGGGAGGGAAAAAGAAATGAGAGGGCAGTGGACACTCATCATGGGGCTGATTGCCGCATTGTTGATTTCGATCTTTGCAGTGATCAATGTAGAAAGTGTAACGGTCAACTTTCTTTTCGGAACAACGCAAATTCCTTTAATTCTTATCATCCTCGGTTCTGTACTCATGGGAGGGCTAGCCGTTGGCGGCGTAGGGATGCTGAAAGTGTATCGCCTGCAACAAGAAGTACGGCGTTTAAAAAGGGACAACGCGGAAGGCCGTCAGGCAAACGAACATCCGGAACCGGAACAAGATAGCAAGAATAGGGATAAGCGTAGTCCCAAAGAGTGATTGTGTTCTACCGCCGGTTCTGTATAATAGAGAACGGTAAGGGGAGGAGTACTGGATAGAAATGTTAGACGCAAAAACGAGGTGGAAGGTTCGGCCATTGGACACACGGGCCAAGGCACTGGCAGGTGCACTTCGCGTCTCTGAACGTACCGCTCATCTTCTGTGCCGTCGGGGGATGGAGCACGTAGAGGATGCGCATGTTTTTTTACATACAGATGAATCGATTCTTCATGATCCTTTTGCATTGGCGGGCATGGAGGATGCTGTCAGCCGTATCAAACGCGCGGTGAATGATGACGAAAAAATCGTCGTTTTCGGGGACTATGATGTGGACGGGGTATCCAGCACGGCGCTTATGTGTGAAACACTTGAAAAAATGGGCGCAAGCTATGATTGGTACGTGCCCAATCGCTTTACCGAAGGGTATGGTCCCAATAGCGCAGCATTTCAAAAATTACAGGATGAGGGCTGTACGCTCGTGATCACGGTCGATACGGGAATTGCGGCTGCGGAAACGATCAACGCCGCCCAGAAAAACGGTCTGGATGTCATTGTTACGGACCATCACGAGGCGCCTCCGGAACTCCCCGACGCATTAGCGATTATTAATCCGAAACAAATGGATTGTCCGTATCCTTTCAAGGAACTGGCAGGCGTCGGCGTCGTGAGCAAACTTGCCCATGCTTTGCTCGATGTTTTTCCCGAGGATGGACTTGATCTTATCGCGCTAGGGACGATTAGCGATCTCGTTGAACTCGTGGATGAAAACCGTTTCTTCGCCAAAGCCGGATTACCGAAATTAGATAAGCTCAACCGTTCGGGTTTACAAGCATTAAAAGAAATATCCGGGATCAAAGGCCCTCCTTTTTCGGAAGAAACGGTAGGTTTTGGGTTTGGGCCGCGACTCAATGCCGCCGGACGAATGGATTCGGCGGCCCCGGCGGTACAATTGCTGTTAACTTCCGATCCTGGCGAGGCACAGTCCTTGGCAGAAGTGATTGACGGATACAACCGTGAACGGCAACAAACGGTGGAAAAAATCACGGAGGAAGCACTCGCCCAATTGCAGGCAAAGGGAGAAGATCTCCCTGCAATCGTTGTGGCCGGGAAAGGCTGGAACTCCGGGGTGACCGGGATCGTTGCCTCGAGACTTGTTGAAAAGTATTATCGGCCGACGATTGTGATCGCCCTTGACGATGAAGGAAGCGGCAAAGGATCCGCCCGCAGCATTGAAGGGTTTGATCTCTATCAGTCACTTTCCAAACATGTCCATCTTTTCAGCCGTTTTGGCGGACACCGGATGGCGGCGGGATTATCCATCGATGAAGATAAGATTCCCGACCTTCGGGCGACCCTTGAAAAAGAAGTGAATGGTACATTGCCTCCGGAAAGCTTCGTGCCAACGACCGATATTGAATTAACGCTTTCCGTCGAGGAAGTCACGACAGAGCTGATTCGGGAAATCGAAGAACTGGCGCCATTTGGCGTTGGAAACCCCAAACCGTTGGTGCAGATCGAGAATATTCCGATTCAACAAAAACGAAAAATCGGAAGCATGCAAAATCACTTAAAGATGTCGGTAGGGGATGCGGGCCCCCTCGATTGTGTCGGCTTCCGCTTAGGCCACCTTCATGATCGGATTCAGAACGACGCAAATATCCATTTGGCCGGTGAATTGTCCGTGAATGAATGGAAAGGGAATGAAAAGCCACAAATCATTCTTCGAGACGTCGCTGTCAAAGAGCGACAAGTTTTCGATGTTCGCGGAGGGAAAGATTTACAATCGCTTACTAGCATATCTGACGGGCTTACTATTATTATTTTTCAGAAAGACCATGCAAAAGACGCGCGTGAGCAAGGCTTTTCATCGACCAACTTTTTATTTCCCGATGAAGAAAGCTTAACAGTGCCAACGGATATCTTATTTCTGGATCTACCGGAACACTTATCCGACTTAACGCGATTTCTAAATGAAAACGAATCGTTCATTCGTTCGATCTACACAGGATTTATGGAAAAGGGTCAGGCTTTTTTTACAGCAAAACCAACACGCGAGGCTTTTAAATGGTTGTATGTTTATGTGAAAAAATACGCCCCTCTTCATCTCCGGGAACACGAGCCGGTCATTGCAAAGTACCAAGGCTGGTCAACAGATACGATTCACTTTATGCTGCAAGTGTTTACGGAACTTGAATTCGTGACACTGAGCGGAGGAAAACTGGTTGTAAACGAACATCCGTTAAAACAAGATTTACAAGCATCGTCGACGTATCGGTCCTATGAAGAAAAACGGGAAATTGAAGAAACGCTGAAGTATTCCACCTATCAAGCGTTAAAAGCTTTTTTATTTGCCTGCATGCCAGATGAAAAGAAACAAACAGAGGTGCTGACCGATGGATTATAAAAAACATATTGAAATCATCAATGATTATCCGGTAAAAGGCGTTCAATTTAAAGATATCACGCCCCTCATGCAAAATGGGGAGGTTTATCAAAAAGCCATCGATGAAATGGCGGAATATGTAAAATCAAAAGATGTCGACGTCATTGCAGCGCCGGAAGCACGAGGGTTTGTTGTTGGTTGTCCGATCGCGTATACATTGAACAAAAGTTTTGTGCCTGTACGGAAATCGGGGAAACTGCCGCGAATGGTCGTCGAGACGAATTACGGCCTTGAATACGGGAAAGCAAGCCTTGCCATTCATAAAGATGCCATTAACCCGGGGGATCGGGTGCTGATTACCGACGACCTTCTCGCGACCGGCGGTACGATCGACGCTACGATTCAGCTCGTGGAAGAGCTCGGCGGAGAAGTCGTCGGCTGTGCGTTTCTTATTGAGCTTGCTTATTTGGAGCACGGAGAGAAGTTGAAAAACTATGATGTTTATTCGCTCATGACGTATGAGTAGAGAAAGCTTTTTCGGAGGACCTTTCATGGTGCTCTTTATTTGCGACTTTACAGGTCGTGATTTTTTCTAGATAATAGATGAAAGAGAGATTGCGTGCAGGTTGAAGGTGATTTTATGACGAAAGAACAAGTAATGGAGAAGATGGGCGAATATCTATCCGAAGAACAAGTGGATTTTATTGAACGGGCCTATCTTTATGCTGAAAAATATCACGACGGCCAATACCGCAAGTCAGGGGAGCCGTATATCCGGCATCCTGTTCAGGTCGCGGGAATATTGGTTGATCTTCAATTAGAGCCTGCAACCATTGCCGGTGCTTTTTTGCATGATGTGGTCGAGGATACGGAAGTGACCGTTGAAGATCTCACCGAATTGTTCGGGGAAGAAGTTGCCATGCTCGTGGATGGCGTGACGAAATTAAAAAAGATCAAATATAAATCGAAAGCGGAACAGCAAGCGGAAAATCACCGCAAAATGGTCGTTGCCATGGCCCGTGACATTCGCGTGATTATGATAAAACTGGCTGATCGCCTTCACAATCTACGAACACTCAAATATTTGCCCCCTGAAAAGCAGCGGCGTATCGCGAAAGAAACCCTTGAAATCTTTGCCCCTCTTGCCCACAGGCTCGGAATTTCCACCATAAAATGGGAAATGGAAGACATCGCCCTCCGTTATTTGGATCCGCAACAATACTATCGGATCGTCAATCTAATGAAACAAAAACGCGCGGAGCGAGAGCAATACATCGAAAAAGTGATGGATGATATTCGGGAAAGTGTCAAAGAATTAAATGTGGAAGCGGACATATCCGGACGTCCGAAGCATATTTACAGCATTTATCGCAAAATGACGATCCAGAAAAAACAATTCAATGAAATCTATGATTTGCTCGCGGTGCGTATTATCGTCCGGAACATCAAAGATTGCTATGGGGTGCTCGGCATTATTCATACGCGTTGGAAACCAATGCCGGGCAGGTTTAAAGACTATATCGCCATGCCGAAAGCCAACATGTATCAATCGTTGCACACGACGGTAATCGGGCCCAAAGGGGAGCCGTTGGAAGTGCAGATCCGCTCCGAAGAAATGCATCGCATAGCGGAATATGGGGTGGCGGCCCATTGGGCATACAAGGAAGAAGAATCCATTAACCAAAAATCGCTCGATAAACTCGGGTGGTTCCGGGAAATTTTGGAGTGGCAAAAAGATACGTCCAACGCGCAAGAATTTATGGAATCCCTGAAAATTGATTTATTTTCCGATATGGTTTTCGTTTTTACCCCAAAAGGGGATGTCATTGAATTGCCGAGAGGATCGGTGCCGATTGATTTTTCCTACCGCATTCATACGGAGATTGGGAACAAAACGATTGGCGCCAAAGTGAACGGAAAGATGGTCCCCCTTGATTATCAACTGAAAACCGGCGACATCGTTGATGTTATGACTTCCAAACATTCATATGGTCCGTCTCAAGATTGGTTAAAGCTGACACAAAGCTCCCATGCCAAAAACAAAATTAAGCAATACTTTAAAAAAGAGCGTCGGGAAGAAAATGAACAAAAAGGCCGCGAGGCGATTGAAAAGGAATTGCGCGCCCAGGGTCTCACTCCGAAAGAGGTTTTAACCGAAAACAATATTCAGGAAACCGTGGCGAAGTTCAGTTTTTCAGGGCAAGCAGATATGTTCGCGGCCGTCGGCTACAATGGTATATCCGCGAAGCAAATCGTGACGCGGTTGACGGAGAAAATACGCAACCAAACGAAAGAACAAGAGAAAAAGACGGTGACCGAAGCGATCAAAGATATACCTGCGCCGGCGAGAACCCGTCGTTCTAATACCGGTATACGTGTGAAAGGGGCGGATAACCTCTTAATTCGTCTCTCCAAATGCTGCAACCCGGTACCCGGAGACGATATTCGCGGTTTTATCACGAAAGGCCGCGGGGTGTCCGTTCATCGCGCTGATTGCCCGAATGTTGCCGACACAGAGGAAAATCAAACCCGCTTGATCGAGGTAGAATGGGAACCGTCTCTGGAAAAGGTAAAAAGCTTCAACGTCGATATTGAAGTTACCGGCTATGACCGCCGCGGTCTTTTAAATGAAGTGCTGAATGCGATTGCGGAATCAAAAACGAATATTAACGCCGTGAACGGGCGCTCGGATAAAAGCATGGCCGTCATTGATATTACGATCGCTATCAGTAATCTCGACCACTTGCGAAAAGTCGTGGAAAAGATCAAGCGGTTGCCCGATATTTATTCCGTACGGCGAGTGATGCATTAATAATATCAGCAAAGGAGAAGCAGGGATTGAAAGCATTAATACAACGGAGCAAAAAAGCGCAGGTGAGCGTTAACGACACAACCATTGGGGCGATCGAGCATGGCTATGTCGTGTTTCTCGGCGTCACCCACGAAGATACGAAACATGATGCCCGCTGGCTCGCCGATAAAATTGCCAACCTTCGCCTTTTCGAAGATACCGAGGGGAAGATGAACCTATCGCTAATTGATATGTCCGGATCAATTTTATCCATTTCCCAATTCACCCTTTACGGAGAAGCCAAAAAAGGAAGGCGCCCAAGTTTTGTGCAAGCAGCGAAGCCGGCGCAAGCGGAAGAGCTCTACGATTACTTTAATGAACAATTAAGGGACATCGGCATTGCCGTTGAAACCGGAGAGTTTGGGGCCACGATGCAGGTGGATTTAAACAATGATGGTCCGGTGACCCTTATGTTAGAGTCTTCGTAGGTTGTCAATAGGGAGCTTCTTGAGGACAAAACTTTTGCATTCTATTTCATGTATGAAATCGCGGAAAAGTTGACATCCTGGATAGAGAAACGTATGATAAACACCAAGAGAATAGCAAGCCGATGATGAAGAAAAGTACGCGGCCCCTTGCAGTCAGAGAGGGAGGGTCATGGCTGTAAGCCCTTCTGTGCAATGTTGCGGAAAGACACTTCGTAGGTTTTTGATCGAACGTGAAGCCATTAATAGATCTAAACGCAGCGCGGGCGTTAACCGCGGAAGCGGAAGTGATTCCCGAAGGGGAGCGCTTCAATGTGGGTGGTACCGCGGGCTTGTGCTCGTCCCTCTGATTCGTTTCAGGGGGATTTTTTTAATGGCAAATGATTCAATAATGAGGAGAGGTTCTATATGACCATTAATATCCAGAGAGGAACCCAGGATGTCTTACCGGATCAAAGCGCCCAGTGGCAATACGTGACAGAAATTGCCAAAGAGATTAGCCGCAAGTACAATTACAAGGAAATCCGCACGCCGATCTTCGAAGCGACAGAACTGTTTCAACGTGGGGTGGGCGACAGCACGGATATTGTGCAAAAGGAGATGTATACGTTTCAAGATCGCAGCGGGCGCTTGATTACGCTGCGACCGGAAGGGACAGCTCCCGTCGTGCGCTCTTACGTGGAAAATAAGCTCCATGGCTTGGCGCAACAACCGTTAAAGCTTTTTTATTTCGGTCCGATGTTTCGCTATGAACGTCCGGAATCGGGTCGGATGCGGGAGTTTTACCAATTTGGCGTGGAAGCGATCGGAAGCGACGATCCCGCGATCGATGCTGAAGTGATCGCGATGGCGATGGATGTGTACCAAGCGTGTGGGTTGGATAATTTGAAACTGGTGATCAATAGCTTGGGTGATAAAGAAAGCCGCGCCTCCCACAAAAATGCGCTGATCGAACACTTTTCCCCGCGTATCGATGAGTTTTGTGAGGACTGCCAGGCTCGCCTTGAACAAAACCCATTGCGAATATTGGATTGCAAGGTGGACCGCGAGCACCCTTTACAGGAAACGGCACCGGCCATTCTTGACTATTTAAATGAAGAGTCAACTCGCTACTTTGAAACCGTGCAACGCCTGCTACGTGATATGGACATCCCATTTGTGGTTGACGCCAATCTCGTAAGGGGACTCGATTATTATACGAACACATCGTTTGAAATTATGCTTGAAGAACCTGAGTTCGGTGCCATCACAACCCTTATGGGCGGCGGTCGTTATGAAGGATTGATCGAAGAATTGGGCGGCCCGCCCGTCTCCGGCATCGGCTTCGCGTTAAGCATTGAGCGATTGTTAATGGCGCTAAATGCTCGCGATGCACTCCCGGATGTTGAAAACGCGCTTGACGTTTATCTTGTAACGGTCGGCGATGTCGCGGCCGAAAAGGGTGCGGGCATATTGAGAGACTTGCGTCGTGAAGGCTTGTCGGCAGACAAGGATTACCTTGGAAAAAAAGTAAAAGCCCAGTTCAAAGCGGCCAATCGTTTGCAAGCTGCTTATACAGTCATCGTGGGTGAAGAAGAATTGGCAGGCGGCATGGTGAAACTTCGCGACATGTCTACAGGCGAAGAAGAAAATATCCCAATGAAAAGGCTCGCGGGACATATTAAGCAGTTACGGAAGATGCAATAACACCTGAATGATAAAAGGAGTATGATGGAAAAATGGAAAGAAGCCATTATTGCGGTGAAATTACGGAAAGCATGATCGGCGAAAATGTTCGGCTCAAAGGTTGGGCTAGAACGAGGAGAGATTTGGGGCAAGTTATTTTTATTGACCTCGGCGATTCCAGCGGGATCGTCCAAACGGTATTTAACCCGGAAATTAGCGAAAAAGCTTTAACGATTGCTGATAACGTCCGTAGTGAATATGTGCTTGATGTGCAAGGGAAAGTCGTTCTCCGGGACGAGGAAACGGTGAATGAAAAGATTGCTACCGGAACCGTGGAAGTGCAAGTCGAGGAAATAACCATTCTAAATAAATCAAAACCATTGCCCTTTTCTATGGACGAAGATATTAACGTCTCCGAAGATGTGCGTTTGTCCCATCGGTATCTTGATTTACGGCGACCGGAAATGCAACGTATTTTTCAATTGCGACACAAAATTACCCAGGAAACTCGCAATTACCTAAATGAGCATTCGTTTATGGAAGCGGAGACGCCGATGTTGACGAAAAGCACGCCTGAAGGCGCACGCGACTATTTGGTCCCGAGCCGTGTGCACGAACACGAATTTTTTGCGCTTCCGCAGTCGCCGCAGCTTTTTAAACAGCTGTTTATGATTGCCGGATTTGAGCGCTATTATCAAATTGCACGCTGTTTCCGTGATGAAGATCTTCGCGCGGACCGGCAACCGGAGTTTACGCAAATTGATATCGAAGCATCGTTCATGGACAAAGAAGCGTTGTTTTCCATGACCGAAGAAATGATGGCGCGGTTATTAAAAATTAGCCATGAGTTCGATGTGACGACGCCTTTTCCACGCATGACGTATCATGAAGCGATGCATCGGTACGGTTCGGATAAACCTGATACACGCTTCGGAATGGAGTTGGTGGAGCTTTCCGACATCGTTGAGAACAGTCGTTTTCAGGTTTTCACAAAAGCGCTTGAAAACAACGGCATCGTGAAAGGCTTGAATGCAAAAGGACAGGGAGATGCCATGTCCAGAAAAGAGATCGATGAACTTGCCGAATTTGCCGCGATTTACGGGGCGAAAGGGCTTGCCTGGCTAAGGGTTGAGGGTCCTGGATCGTTAAAAGGCCCAATCGCGAAATTCTTAAGTGAAGAAGAGCAACGCCAAGTGATGGAAGCTATGGAGGCAGAGCAAGGAGATTTATTGTTGTTTGCTGCCGATGAGGCGAACGTTGTGTTTGATGTGTTAGGCGCATTGCGCTTGAAGTTTGGAAAAGAGCTTGGGCTCATTGATGAAAAAGCTTTCCATTTCCTTTGGGTAACCGACTTCCCGCTCGTTGAATATGACAAAGATACCGATCGCCATGTTGCTCTTCACCATCCGTTTACGCGACCGGTTGAAGAAGATATCGACAAACTGGAAACGGCTCCGGAAAAAGTTACGGCGGATGCCTATGATCTCGTTTTGAATGGCTACGAGCTTGGCGGCGGTTCCCAGCGTATTCATGAGCCGGACCTGCAAATGCAAATGTTTCGAACGCTTGGATTTAGCGAAGAAAAAGCAAAAGAACAATTTGGCTTTCTCATTGATGCCCTTTCTTATGGCGCTCCGCCACACGGAGGCATTGCTCTTGGCCTGGACCGAATCGTTATGCTCCTTGCCGAGGCAGACAATCTGCGTGAAGTCATCGCCTTCCCGAAAACGGCAAGCGCAGGCGACTTATTAACGGGAGCGCCAAGTAGCGTTAGCGAAGAACAATGGAAAGAATTACATTTGCGTCCGCTGGAACAACAATCTGTGAAATAAAAGGGTGTCGGAGCGGGGTTATATCAGTTATTCTCCTATTTATCGGTGATCTAGACTTTATATCGTCGAACCCCCCGTTTGACGACCTAACGGCTATTGACAGCCAAAGGTTAGGGCTTCAATCGAGGCATTTGGCGACCTAACATTACTGACACCTTTTTTAGTACCGAAACTATTGCTGAACGGCTAAAATAAATGACCCCCTGTAGTTGTGACGCCAAATAACTGACAAGAGACAGGTATTAGTTCTCACCGGGCGTGAGTGCGGACAAAAAGATAGGCAAAGCGTAAAATAATGTCTTCACTATACAGATAGCGCCGGAAATTCACCTGATTAGCGCTCATGCCTTTTTATTTGTTGTGTGGGTGTGATCGATAATACAACCACCCTGCACTAGATTAAACCATCAGTTTCTCTCCCCAATAATTTTGACTATGGGTATTAGTTGAATCGTAAAAATTAAACCGCATGAAATCAAATTTAAGAACCTTGATTTCAATGCGGTTTATCTTCTTTGTGGGCTCTCCCTTGCAAGCATATTATTTTTGTTCAACTTCCCGGAAAGAGGAAATGAAAGACTCGGGGTTCTCAGTGATATAATAAGAACGAACGCCGCGAGACGTGTGTAAATAAAGAAACCCGACCTCATTTTCTTTATAACGGTAGGAAATGTCGAAAATTTCAGCGATCGGATAACTATCTCCGTCAATGTCGATCCGATCCCGATACAAATTCATATCGGTCTTATATTGCTCGGTATGTTTTTCAATGGCTCCGATTTTTTGTTCAATGTGCGTAATCGGTTGACTGTTCACCAGATGATTATCCATGAAGAATCCCTCCTGTTTCTCATTATAACCAGCAAACGGTCAAATTAAAAACGGTGTTTTTATATCGGTTTCCCGGCCTCCGGTTCCCGAAAATCTAACTTCCGTCCTTGCAGAGGGGTTTCAATCATGCTATAATCACATTACAAAGAGGTCCTGTAGTGTACGTATAACACTATTCGTTTTAAAGCCAACACTTTTTGATAGGGAGCCTGACGTTTCAACTGGAAGTAAAAGCCTTTTTTAGGGACTTACGGAAGGTTGAGCAGGGCACCCACCTGCGATTGCAGGCTTCAAAACTTGGTGATCATTACGGCACAACGGGGCTTCTTGATATTATGTAATCAATCAAAAAAAGGCTGTCCAATCATTATTGGCAGCCTTTTCCTGTTAGACTGAATCTTTGGCGATATTTTCGATATTCCCATCATGGTCCAATCGAAAATCGTTGGATCTCATGAAAGGCTCAGCATTGGTTTCATCCATAAATGTCATTTTCCGGGCACGGTTAATGACGGAGAGCAAAGACTGGTATTCTTGTTCCAGTTCTTCGTGTTTATAACGCCAAGCGTTCACTGCTGTTTGCAGTTGCTGATTTTCTTCTTCTAACTTCGTTACTTTCTCTTCGCCGTTATCGACGGCTCCCTGTTTGCTTTTCAATGTTTCCAAAAAGGCAATCACCTGCTCGAGTGACAAGTCTTCGTCGCTAAAGGTATTTGCTTTGTTGTCGGAAGTTGTCTCCATCGCGTTCGCCGTTTTCATTCCCAGCGTTTGTTGTACGGCGTTTGCGGCATCTCGCCGTTGAAAGTTTTTCCGGTCCCGTTTTGCGTCGCTTATTTTCCCTTCATAACGATCCCGTACAACTGCATTCCAGCGGAAGCCGCAGGCAGCAGCCGTGCGATTTAATATATCGCCGACTTCTTCAAACGCTTTTAACTGCGTGCTTCCTTCTCTTATGTGTTTTAATACTGTTTCAGCGAGTAATACATCGTCCTCGTGAGACCAAGCATCTTGGCGTACTTTCGTCATTTCTATCCCTTCTTCCTTGAGGTTCATAGTTTTTACCGTATTCCATCAGCGAGTGATGGTAGTTTTACTTTCTGGTATTAATATGGACCATATTCATAATCTCTATACTTCCCAAAAAGGAAAGAAGGAAAAGAAATCGAATTTATCCCGGCGGGATCGGGATGCAAGAGATCAAAGTAATCCCCCAAACAGAGGTTGAGCTGCTCCGAGAGGGACAAGCGAAGCAAAGTAATCCCCCAAACGGAGGTTGAACTGCTCCGAGAGGGACAAGCGAAGCAAAGTAATCCCCCAAACCGGAGGTTGAGCTGCGCCGAGAGGGACAAGCGAAGCAAAGTAATCCCCCAAACCGGAGGATGAGCTGCGCCGAGAGGGACAAGCGAGGCAAAGTAATCCCCCAAACGGAGGATGAGCTGTTCCGAGAGGGACAAGCGAGGCAAAGTAATCCCCCAAACGGAGGTTGAGCTGCGCCGAGAGGAACAAGCGAAGCAAAGTAATCCCCCAAACGGAGGTTGAATTGCTCCGAGAGGAACAAGAAAAGCAAAGTAGTATCTCGTCCCTCTCATAAAGGGTGGAATTTTCACTTTTATCGCTTTGATGACTTAATCGTCTCGTTAATCTTCGTTTGCGCTTCCCGAAACGCTTGTTCAAATTTGCTGTTTCCTTGGAAGCGCAAATAACGGTGGTGTTTTAAAGGGTCAGGAAGATATTGCTGTTGAATTAGCCCGTCTTTGTAATCATGCGGATAGAGGTATCCGACCCCTCGATTTAACTGTTTTGCCCCTTGGTAACTGCTGTCCCGGATATGCACGGGAATCGGCGCTGATCCGTGCTTGTCAATGTCTTGCATAGCAGTATTTATCGCCCGGTAAGCAGCGTTGGATTTTGGTGAGAGCGCGAGTTCGACGACGGCATTGGCCAGCGGGATTCGTGCTTCCGGAAATCCCAGACGTTCTGCCGTTTCAATGGCTGCTAGCGTCCGGGTTCCGGCTTGCGGATTGGCAAGCCCAATATCCTCGTATGCTATGACGAGCAGTCGGCGTCCAATGCTCGTGAGGTCGCCTACTTTGATTAATCGTGCCAAATAATGAAGGGCAGCATCCGCATCACTTCCACGGATGGATTTTTGGAAGGCGGAGAGAACGTCGTAATGATGATCGCCGTCTTTGTCATGATCGAAATTTTTCTTTTGTGTACATGTTTCGGCAATCGTTACATCAATGTGAATGATGCCATCTTCGTCTGCAGGGGTTGATAAAACAGCGAGTTCCAGCGCATTCAAGGCTGCTCGCATATCGCCGCCGGAAGAGGCGGCCATATGTTCAAGGGCTTCTTCATCCACTTTTGTCGGATAGTCACCCAACCCTTTATCTTTGTCTTCGAGCGCGACTTCGAGCATTTTACGAGTGTCCGTTGCTTCGGGTTTATGAAGTTCGAAAACATGGCAGCGACTGCGTATCGCGGGATTAATCGAATGATAAGGGTTGGCGGTCGTTGCTCCGATCACAAGTAACTCCCCGCTTTCCAGATGGGGGAGCAGGAAATCCTGTTTGCTTTTATCCAATCGATGAAATTCGTCAAGAATGAGAATCAAGCTTCCGTACATACGCGCTTCATCCGCCGCGATTTGCAGATCTTTTTTCTGATGTTCCACAGCATTCAGAAGTTTATAATGAATGTTTGTGCTCCCGGCGAGTGCGATCGCGAGCGATGTTTTCCCGGTACCGGGTGGACCATGCAAAATCATTGGATGCAACTTATTCGCCTGGACCATTCTTTGAATGAGGGCTCCGTCCCCCAACAGATGATTCTGACCGTACACTTCATCAATGGTTTTGGGGCGCATGCGATAGGCAAGTGGTTGGTTGCTCATCGTTTTAATTGGACCTCCTAGCATATATTCGCACAGGGAATACACGTTCTTTTCCATTAGAATAACACAGGGCACTTGCAATCAGCAACAAAACCGCTTCGAATGCATGGGTTTGGAAAATATGCTATAATACAACAGGATTGTAGGGTCTTTAAATTAGAAAAACTTGACTTATCGCCAAGGGTGGTGAAAGTCAAAGTCTTTCTTATATTATTATCCGAACAACTTATACTTTCTGATAGTGCAAAAAGAGAGAAGGAATAACTGTGCAACACACGCTTGGGAGAGTAAAGAACGATTTCTTGCGTTGGGGAACATTTACCGCAGGGATCATGATCATGTCGGTAGGGATTGCCTTAATGATTCGGGCGGATCTTGGCGCTGCTCCTTGGGACGTGTTTCACATTGGCTTGATGATGAACCTGGGATTGACGGTAGGAACCTGGAGTATTATCGTCGGAACGGTAATTATAGCGACATCGGCGCTGCTTGATCGCAGGCTTCCGCAATTGGGAAGCGTTCTTAACATGGTATTTGTCGGTGTGTTTATTGATCTTTTTCTTCTTGTCATTTCCACGCCGGGTCATTTAGGTTTGCAATTTTTCATGTTAATCATGGGCGTCCTCATAATGGGCCTTGGTATCGGCATTTACATTGCGCCGAAATGCGGCGCCGGCCCACGGGATATGCTTATGCTATCAATCGCAAATAAATCGGGAATACCGGTCGGCCGTGTCCGCTTATTCATGGAGATCACGATTCTTCTATGCGGCTGGATGCTAGGCGGCCCGGTTTTTATCGGAACCATAATTTTTTCATTGACAATTGGACCGGTCGTTGGCTATACATTGCCTTACTGCCAACGATTATTTAATGATTGGTTAGAAAGAGGGGGCAGAAATGAAAATTTCAACAAAAGGTCGGTACGGACTTACCATCATGATCGCGTTAGCTAAAAAGCATGGAGATGGACCGATCTCATTACGGTCGATCGCGAAAGATTATCACTTATCGGAGCACTACCTTGAGCAATTAATCGCGCCGCTTCGTAATGCGATGTACGTAAAAAGTGTGCGCGGCGCTTATGGTGGCTATATGCTGACCAAAGATCCAAAAGAGATTACCGCGGGAGACATTATCCGAGTGCTCGAAGGGCCAATCAGTCCGGTAGAAGTGGTGGAGGATGAAGAACCGGCCAAACGTGACCTTTGGATTAAGATCAGGGATGCCGTAAAAGACGTCCTCGATTCAACGACGCTCGACGACTTGGCGAATTACGAAGAGACGGGCGATCTGGAAGACTATATGTTTTATATCTAAAAAGGTGATAAGCATGACGGATATTTATTTGGACCATGCCGCGACAACGCCTGTGCGACCGGAAGTCTGGAAAGCGATGAAACCTTATCTTGATGGGACAGTGGCGGGCAATCCATCCAGCATCCATCGTTTTGGCCGCGAAGCGCGAAAAGCAGTGGATGCTGCCAGAATGCGCATAGCCGCAAGCGTAGGGGCAAATACGGAGGAAATCGTATTTACGAGCGGGGGAACGGAAGCGGATAACCTTGCCATCACCGGTGTTGCCCGGGCCAAAAAACACGAAGGCACCCATGTGATTACGACGGAAGCCGAACACCACGCGGTTCTCCACGCGTGTAAGCAGTTGGAGCGGGAAGGGTATGACGTCACTTATCTACCGGTCATGTCGGACGGAACGGTTTGCCTGGACACCTTGCAAGAAGCTTTGCGGGAAGATACGATTTTGGTAACGATTATGTACGGAAACAACGAAACGGGTGCAATTAATCCGATTAAAGCTATCGGCAAGCATTTGCGCACACACAACGCGTTGTTCCATACGGATGCGGTACAAGCTTACGGGGTGCTTCCGATCGAGGTGGCGTCCCTTCAAGTCGACTTGCTCACCGCTTCCTCTCATAAAATTAACGGGCCTAAAGGCTCTGGTTTTTTGTATGTGAAAAAAGAAATACAAATTCATCCTTTGCTTTTTGGAGGCGAGCAAGAACGGCGATTGCGGCCGGGGACCGAAAATGTCCCGGCAATTGTCGGTTTCGGCGAAGCCGTTCAATTGCTGAACACCGAAAAACAAAAACGGGCAAAAACGTATGAAAACCTTGTGAACCACCTGTTGGCCGCTCTTGATGCTGAAAAAGTGGCGTATGAAATAAATGGATATGAACAACAAAGACTTCCGCATATTATTAACCTCCATCTTCCCGGCATAGCGACGGAAGCTCTTTTGACACAACTTGATCTGAAAGGCATCGCGGTCTCCAGTGGATCTGCCTGTACGGCGGGAAGCTTTCAGCCATCGCATGTGTTAAAAGCAATGTATGGCGAGGATGATGGGCGCGTACGCTCTTCCGTTCGGGTTAGTGTCGGCTATGGGAATAATGAGGAACAACTGAATGAAACAGCGAAAGCGATCGCGAATATTTCCGAACAACACCGTCGCGTGTTGGCAAATAAGTGAGGTGAAACCAATGAAAACAAACAGTGATATCCGCGTCGTCGTGGGCATGTCCGGAGGCGTTGATTCATCGGTGGCCGCGGCTTTGCTCAAAGAAGAAGGCTATGACGTCGTCGGCATTTTTATGAAAAACTGGGACGACACGGATGAAAACGGCGTGTGCACAGCCACAACCGATTATCAGGATGTGGCACGTGTATGTGACCAAATCGGGATTCCATATTACTCGGTGAACTTTGAACAGCAATACTGGGACAATGTGTTTGCGTATTTTCTGGATGAATACCGGAAAGGACGCACACCAAACCCGGATATCGTGTGCAACAAAGAAATTAAATTTAAAGCGTTTCTGGACTATGCGTTGATGCTCGGTGCCGACTATTTAGCGACCGGCCATTATGCACGCCTAGCTAAGGCTAACGACGGCACGGTGGAACTTATGCGAGGTGTCGACAGCAACAAAGACCAAACGTACTTTTTGAACCAATTAAGCCAAGACCAGCTCTCGCAAGTCATGTTTCCGCTCGGTTCTTATGATAAAAAAGAAGTAAGAAAAATGGCAGAGGAACGCGAACTTGCGACTGCGTCGAAAAAAGACAGCACCGGCATTTGCTTTATCGGTGAACGTGATTTTAAATCTTTTCTCCAACAGTATTTGCCCGCGCAACCGGGGGAAATGCGTACGCCCGAAGGCGGGTATAAAGGGCGTCACGAAGGATTGATGTATTACACGCTCGGGCAACGCCAAGGCCTTGGCATCGGTGGCGCCGGCGAACCTTGGTTCGTTGTCGATAAAGACCTCGCAGAAAATGTCCTCGTTGTTGCGCAAGGCAGTCAGCACCCCGCGCTCATGTCAGACGGGCTTTACGGATCCGGTTTAAATTGGCTTTCTACCTCATTGCCGACGGAACGATTCCCGTGTACGGCGAAATTTCGCTATCGTCAAGCGGATCAAGAAGTAACACTGCACGTGAACGATGAAAATGAATTTTTTGTGGCGTTTAAAGAAGCCCAACGGGCGGTCACCCCCGGACAAGCGGTCGTTTTTTATGATGGGGACGTATGTTTAGGCGGGGGCACGATTGAGTCAACGGTCGTCAATGAAGATGTCGAAATGCTATCGGGAAGTGGATAAGGTGAGTGCTTATAAAGACGGGATGGAACCGGTGCAGACCGGAAACTACGAAGAAGCGATCACCCATTTCCGACAAGCCCTTGAAAGCGACCCCGACAACCCTTTGCTTTATACAAACATGGGCAGTTTGCTCGCGCAAACAGGGGAGTATGAGCAAGCGCTCGCTTGTTATCGGCGCGCGATCCATTTGGATGACAAGCAGGCAGGTGCGTATTATGGGGCAGGAAATATCTCCTATAACGTCGAAAATTATCAGGAAGCTCTTCAGTTTTATAAACAAGCCGAAGCAGTGGGCATGAATGACCAGAGCCTGCACATGATGATCGGAATGTGCGAATATCAGTTGGGGAACCTCCCGTTTGCGTTGGCTCGTTTGCAACGGGCGGTGGAATTGGATCCCAACGATGAAGATGCACGCTTTTATTTCGGGTTAACGCTTGCAAAATCGGAGCTCATAACCGAAGCGATCGAAGCGTTTCAAGCGGTTATCGGTAAAAATGAAGGCCACGCCGATGCCCATTATAATTTGGGGATCGCCTATTTTTCCAAAGAAGAAAAGGAAAAGGCGCTCGATTATTTCAACAAGACGTTGGCGTTGCAACCGGACCATTATTTGGCCGCACACGGGAAAAAGCAAGTGGAGAAAGCGATGGAAAAATAAGCGCTGATTGATGAGGAGGCAAAGTCATGAACGAGGAATGGAAGTCATCGAAGGATAAAATTACCGGAACGGTTAGCCATGTCATTTTTCGGAATGAGAAAAATGGTTATACGGTTTTGAACATCCACGTCGATGATGCAACGCCTGCCATTGAAGCCTCCTCCATTTCTGTCGTCGGCCATTTCCCCTTTCCTCCCGAAGAAGATCTATTGACGTTTTACGGGCAATTTCACGAGCATGAACGTTATGGCCAACAGTTCCACATGGAACTATACGAACCTTATATCCCCGAAGGCAAGCCGGCGGTGATCCAGTATTTATCCAGTGAGCGATTTCCGGGAATCGGAAAGAAAACCGCCTCTCGTGTCGTTGCTGAATTAGGCGAATCGGCGATTGATAAAATCCTCCACCAACCTAACCTTTTGTATGACATTCCCGACATTAAGCGTCAACAAGCGGATGTGCTCACCGAGCGATTAATGGAAGAACAGGAAGTCGCCGGTGTGATGAGCCGCTTGATTACATATGGTTTCGGGACGGAATTGGCCACAAAGATCATTCAGGCTTATAAGGGGGAGACGTTAAACGTTGTGGAAAAAGACCCTTATCAACTCGTTCAAGACATAGAAGGCATCGGTTTTCAAAAAGCCGATGCACTTGGCGCTCAATTAGGGATTGAATCGACGTCGAAGAAACGGTTGAAAGCAGGACTGTTATTTTCGCTGTGGCAAATGTCGCAAAGCATCGGACACGTCTATTTGCCGGTGGACGTATGGACCGAAGAGGCTTTGAAAGTGCTGAATTATCGAAATCATGACGTCGATGCCGAGATGTTAAATCAGGAGGTTATCGAACTTGACGAGGAAGGGACGGTCGCCGTTCCTGACGAACGTGCTTACATATTGTCACTCTTTTTTGCTGAAAAGGGGTTAGCAACGAACGTGAACCGTTTGCTTGAGACAGACGTTCAGGAAACCTTTGCTGAAGACTTGTATTTAAAAACGTTGGGCGAATTGGAAAATGATTTCAAAATCACTTACGCTGATCGGCAAAAAGAAGCGGTCGAGCTTGCCCTAAAGTCTCCGCTCATGATTTTAACCGGTGGCCCCGGAACGGGAAAAACAACCGTTATTCGCGCAATTGTGGAGATGTTCAAACGCATGCGCGGCTGGAACCAGCGAAAAGAAAAAAAGCTCCCGGTTCTGCTTGCCGCGCCCACAGGGAGAGCCGCGAAACGAATGGCAGAGGCAACCGGTTTGAAGGCCTTTACCATTCATAAATGGCTCGGCTGGCGCGGCGAAGAAGAGGAATTTCTTGAGCACGATGAAGAGAACCCACTCGAAGGGGAACTGTTGATCATCGATGAAGCCTCAATGATCGATCTATGGCTTGCCAATCAACTATTCAAGGCGATACCGGCCGGGATGCAAGTGATTATCGTCGGTGACGAAGATCAATTGCCATCCGTAGGCCCGGGGCAAGTGCTCGGGGATTTGCTTCGATCGGAAACAATTCCGTCGATATCGTTGTCGGCGGTTTACCGTCAAGCCGAAGGCTCATCGATCATTGATTTAGCGCATGATTTAAAAGAAGGTCAGTTATCCGCTGATTTAAAAGAAACGAAACCGGATCGATCGTTCATTGCATGTCACGGAACGCGCATGCCTGACGTTATTCTGCAAATATGCCAAAAAGCGATGGAAAAAGGCTATTCCGCGCGTGAAATTCAAGTGCTCGCCCCGATGTATAAAGGGACGGCCGGCATACATTTGCTGAATGAAAAACTGCAAGCCCTCTTTAATCCACCGAAACAAGGGAAGCGATCCATGACGTATGGCGATGTCGTCTTTCGCAATGGCGATATCGTCTTGCAGCTCGTCAATAATCCCGAGGACAATGTTTTTAACGGAGACCGCGGCGAAATCATCGCTCTTTTAAAAGAAAAAGAAACTGAAGATGGCAAAGAAAAACTCGTCGTTACGTTTGACGGCATTGAAGTTTACTATGAAAAACAAGACTTAAAACAAATCACACTCGCGTATTGTTCCTCGATTCATAAAGCCCAAGGGAGCGAATTCCCGATCGTGATCGTCCCATTATCCATGTCCTATCGCCGGATGTTGAAAAGGAACTTGCTTTATACAGCAATAACGAGAGCGCGTGATTCATTAATCATGGTCGGCGAACAGCGGGCATTTTCATTGGCTGTGGAAACGAATGATCAACACAGTCGATATTCCCATTTGCACCAGCGCATACAGGAAGCAAGTACCAATCATGAAAACGTCAAGGAAGGACAATACTAAGCTTCCTGGCCTTTTATGTATAGCTGAAGGATGATTTGACCATTCTGTGAAAAAGATGTTTTTCACAGGAGGGTCTGTATGGTTCATTGTCCAAATTGCCTTTTAAAAGATTTAGGAAAAATTGGCACTGCACAATATTACTGTGGGCGCTGTGGCATAGAAATCGTTATCCAAGGGGAACATTTAGCTGTTTTCCAAGTTGAGGAAGACGGATCGCTTAGTTCATTGGATGACCTCTTTAGCGATGAGGAACGCCGGATAAATACAGAAGCGAGTCCCCAGCTCATACAAAAAGCGTCAGGACGGTAAATATTGATGTATGAATGGAGGGTCGCCCATGAATAACAAAGCTGCCTCTTCACTGTTGATTGCAGGAATCGGGTCTGTCGGCACAGCCATTTATATGTACAGTGCCCAGCAACGACGCTCAAGCCCTAATTGGATGTCAAAACTTAAGAAAAACAGGTACTACAAACAATTGCGCAAAGCATACAGGCGCACTTTCTAGGTGTGAAAATCGCCCGTTGTCATGAGACGGGCGATTTTTACGTAGGAGTTGTTGTTCATGGATCCCGGCATAAAGGAATATGTGGCTGAACGGTCGCCATGAACGGGTTATGGCGACCGAACGTCCTGAAAAAGAGAGCGCACGGTTCGTCATGAACGGGGCATAGAGCACGAACGTGGTGAAAAAGAGAATGAAAGGTCACCATGAACGGCTCATGGCACCCGAATGGACCGAATCCCAAAGCTAGTGGTTGCCATTGCAAAAAATATGCCGAAATTCTCAGCGGACGCCTACCTTTTCGAATAATCATCCCTCAACAGTAAATGCTAATCATACTAAGATGCTGTGGAGGTAGGGATGACATCACGGAAAGGCTTGCTTCGGTCACTTTTTGTACTTATATTGCTGGCTTGTTTATATTTTTTATACTTACTGACACCTGTATGGAAGCCAGTGCTGGTCAGTATTGGAAAAATCATCTTACCGTTTTTGCTTGCCGGTTTACTCGCGTACCTCTTGCATCCTATCATCGCCTTTTTGCAGCGAAAGGGATTACCAAGGTGGGCGTCTGTATTGCTCATTTATTTGCTGTTTTTTGGCGGGGGCATTTGGCTATTGATTGAAATGGCGCCCGTTTTGGCTCGTCAATATCGGGAGATTGTCAATGAATTGCCGGGATGGATTCACGCCTTAGAATCCGGGTGGCTCTCCATGCACCGCCAGATCGATACACTGCCTCCCATCATTCATGATCAGGTCGAAGAGGGCGTCGTGCAACTGGAAGCCAACGGAGAAGATATGCTGGATGGGGTGATGGACCGATGGCCTGCGATCATTGAAGGGGTTGTCATGCTTTTTTTGCTTCCTTTTTTAGTCTTCTATTTGCTAAAGGATTTATATGCATTTGAAAAAGCGGCCACGTATGTCATCCCTAAACGTTGGCAGGAAAATGGAAAAAAATTTGTGAAGGCTGTCGATTCAGCGCTCGGCTTTTATATTCGGGGACAAATCGTCGTTTCTCTCTGCGTGGGCGCTCTTTCGATCGTTGCGTTGTGGATGGTCCAGCTTCCTTATCCTTTAATCCTCGGGATTTTCATGGGAATGACTGACTTGATCCCTTATGTCGGCCCTTATATTGGTGCGGTTCCCGCTGTTATCGTCGCGCTTGGTATGTCCTGGAAAACTGTTTTATTTACAATCATCGCCATTACCGTTGTGCAACAGTTGGAAAGCAATGTCCTATCCCCCTATATCATGGGAAAAAGTGCCCACCTTCATCCGTTGTTGATTTTACTCGCATTGTTGATCGGTTACGAATTCGCGGGATTTATCGGGCTCCTCGTTGCCGTTCCGTTATTTGTGATCGGCGGTGAAGTCGTGCGGGTTTTCCGTAAAAAAGAAGAAAATGAGGAAGTTTATTGAGTTCCTCATTTTCCTCTTCGTCTGTTCAGTTCTTGCGGACATATTCTTGCTTTTCTTCGTCATAAGTCGCGTTTTCCACGAATTCAAATTCTTCGAGAATATGATCCGCCGGCCGCTGATTGAGCAAGCTCACGATGATAATCGCCAAGCTTCCCAAAACAAATCCGGGAACGATTTCATAGAGGTCAAACAAGCCGCCTGCAAAGAAATTCCATACAATAACGGTGAGGCCGCCGGTGGCAATCCCGGCAACCGCTCCCCAGGCGGTCATGCGCCGCCAGAAAACGCTGAATAACATCACTGGGCCAAAGGCCGCGCCGAATCCGGCCCAGGCATATTCCACGAGTTCCAGCACCGTGCTCTCCGGGTCGTACGCCAAAAAGGTGGCAATGAGCGCAATCACGATGACACCGGCACGGCCGACCCAGACGAGTTCATTTGCCGAAGCATTGGGTTTAATGAACCTTCGGTAGAAGTCCTCGGTAAGCGCGCTTGATGACACGAGCAGTTGTGAATCAATCGTGCTCATAATCGCGGCCAGGATGGCGGCGAGTAAAAAACCGGCGACCCAAGGGTTAAAGAGCACTTGCGTGAAAAGGATATATGCGGTTTCTTCATCTGCCAATGGCGAGCCTGCGCCTGCCCCTTCAAAGTAAGCGATACCAATGAAGCCGACGAAAACCGCTCCAAGGAGGCCGAAAGTCATCCACGTCATGCCGATAAAACGTGCCGCAGGGATTTCTTTTTCGGAACGAATGGCCATAAAACGGGTGATGATATGCGGTTGCCCAAAGTAACCAAGGCCCCACGCGAGTAGAGAAATGATCGCGATCGCCGAGGTGCCTGCGAAAGCATCCAAATAGGCAGGGTCGATATCTGCAATATGGGAAACCGTGCTGTTCCATCCACCCATTTCGATTACGGCAACAATTGGAACGACGATAAGACCCAAAAACATGAGGATCCCCTGAATAAAATCGGTGTAACTGACAGCGAGAAACCCGCCTAAAAACGTATAGGAGATAATGACGATCGCGCCGATCCAAAGAGCGGTCTGATATTCCCAGCCAAAGGTGCTGGAAAATAAAAGTGCGCCGCCGACGAGACCCGATGATGTATAGAACGTAAAGAACAAAAGTATGAAAAATGCAGACACGATGCGTAACGTTTTCGTCTGTGTGATTTTTGTTTCATCGCGAAAGCGTTTATCTAGAAAGTCGGGTAGTGTAATCGCGTTCCGGGCAATTTCCGTGTAGCGGCGCAGCCGTTTGGCGAGAAATTGCCAATTTAGATAAGCCCCGATCGTTAACCCTATCGGCAGCCACATTTCGCTCATTCCCGACAAGTAGACAGCGCCGGGAAGCCCAAGGATCATGAACGCGCTCATATCGGAGGCTCCGGCGCTTAAAGCGGTCACCCAACTGTTCAATCTTCTGCCGCCTAAAACATAATCCGATAAAGTAGAAGTGGTACGGTAAAAGATAATCCCGATGATTATCATCCCGACGATGTAGATGATAAATGTTATTAACGTAGGAATATCAAGATCCATTTTCTCCCCTCCTTGCTCTTAACAAACTGATCAAAGACAGAAGAACCGTTGCTAGCATTGGAACGAGCAACCAGAACCAGGTGGCAAACGACATCGTAACCCTCCCTTTACGTTGCGAATCCTCACGGGCTCGCATTTGGTCCGTTAGAGGGATTAGTTTGAGTAAGTAATCCCTTAGGGAATCGCTTTTTGTTCGTTTGAGGGATTAAATCGAGTTAGTAATCCCTCTCAGAATCACTATCCGTCGGTGTGAGGGATTACATTGATTAAGTAATCCCTCATGGAATCATTTTCCCTCCGTTTGAGGGATTGTGGAATGTGCCATTCCTTTGATTAATAACGCCAGTGTCGCCATATCGCCAACTAAATACGTTTCTTTTACATTCGCTGGCCGAATGTCGCCATAACGGTTCACCCAGCATGATTGAACACCTAATTCATGGGCTGGAACGACATCATATTTGAAGCCGAAACCAACGTGAAGCAACTCTGATCGATCGACGCCTAATCGTTCCATGGCCAAATGAAACCCTCGATGATTGGCCTTATAAACACCGGCCTGTTCGGCTGTAATGATTTCATCAAAATCAACCCCCAAATGTTTGACGGTTTCATTAATAATAGCGTCGTCCGTATTCGTAATCAGGGCTATTTTGGTAAGTTTTTTTAATTCCAGCAAAGCTTTTTTGGCATCCGGGAAAGGCTCCCAGCTTCCCATGGATTCAGAGAAAGCGATACAATCATCCGTGCTAAAAGGATAACCACAGTCCCGAAACGACATCGCCATTGTATGTTTCAAGACTTCCTTATATGGACGGTAGTGATCTTGGATATAGGTGAACTGAATGCTTTCCCAATGTTTCTGAAGAGCGACAACATCAGCATCGTTTATATCATACTGACTCAAAATACGCTTAAAATAATTTTGAACGGCCTGATCCCAGTCAATGATCGTTCCATAACAATCGAAAGTGATCGCTTTTGGTATCGCCATGATTAACCTCCCTATATAAATGTATATCGTTACTATATGACTTGTTATGATGCTTTATTATTTAGAAAACATTCCCCGCAGGGCAAATGTAACGTTTTGCGGTCGCTCCGCCAACCGTCTCATGAAATAGCCGTACCAATCTCTGCCAAACGGGACGTATGTGCGAAAACGGTAGCCTTCATCGACGAGGGTTTGTTGTAAATCGTTACGGAAACCGTAAAGCATTTGAAATTCGAACATGTCTCTCGGGATATGGTTTTTTTCTGTAAACGCTTTAATTTCGGCGATGATTTCATGGTCATGGGTGCCGATGGCTGCATAGCTTTCATTAAGCAGATGCGTTTGCACCATATTCACAAAGTTTTTGTCAATATCTTTTTTATCTTGATAGGCGATGGTTGATGATTCTTTATACGCTCCTTTGACGATGCGAAGCGGAACCCCAGCCAACTGTTCGGTATCCTCGATGCTTCTATGCAGGTAGGATTGCAAAACGGTGCCCACGTTGTCATATTTTTTTCGTAAGGCTCTTAAGATGTCCAGTGTCTGGCCATAGTGATTGTAATCTTCCATATCGATGTTAATCGTGTTGTCATAGATGGCCGCGCGTTCGCAAAGTGCTGATATCTGTTGCCAACAGAGTGCTTCATCAACATCCAGTCCGAGTTTGGTGAGCTTAACGGAAAGGGTGCAATGGACGCCATGTTCGTGGAGAACATCCAGAGTATGCAGGCCTTCTCGCAGGGATTCGCGCGCTTCTTGGGCGTCATTGACGAACTCGCCAAGATGATCAAGAGTGACCATGCGACCGCTGTCATTCAAATCCTTAATTTTTTCGATCGCGCTTTCGACGGTCAAACCGGCAACGACTTTTGAAGCCCCGAGTTTCAATCCCCATCGTTTTGCTCCTCTATTCAAGACTTTATTGTTTGATAACGAGCTAAAGAAATTACGGGATAGTTTCTGTATCATCATGGTGACCCCTCATAATCTATTTTAGAATTAGGACTCTGTCCCTGGGGACAGAGCCTATTTTCGTTTCCATTAAAACTGATCGCAAACGGTTTTTGGATCCATAAAGTGGAGGATATATCCCGGACCACCGGCTTTGGAGTCGGTACCGGACAATTTAAAACCGCCGAATGGTTGGTAGCCAACGATCGCTGCTGTACAACCGCGGTTAAAGTAAAGGTTGCCGACGTGAAATTCCCTGCGCGCTTTTTCCATGTGGGCCCGGTTGTTGGAAATGACCGAACCGGTTAAACCATAGTCTGTGTTGTTGGCAATATCGATGAGCTCTTGAAAGTCCTTCGCTTTCGCAAAGGCCACGACCGGCCCGAAGATTTCTTCCTGCATGATACGCGCGTGTGGATCTGCGTCGGCAAAAATCGTCGGCTGGATGAAGTAGCCGTTGTCATCATTTCCGGTCCCGCCGGTCACGAGACGCGCTTCCTGTTTGCCGATATCAATGTAATCAAGAATTTTATCATAGGCGGCTTGCTCGCACACGGGTCCCATGTATGTCTCCGCCTTTTGTGGATCATCGACAGTCAGCTCTTCGGTTATTCTCGCCACTTTATCGAGAACTTCATCGTAGACGTCTTCATGAGCGACGACACGTGAGCATGCAGAACATTTTTGGCCGCTGAAACCGTAAGCCGATTGCACGATGGCTTCGGCGGCAAGGTTAAGATCAGCCTCATTGTCGACGATAATCGTATCTTTTCCGCCCATTTCAATCGCGGTCTTTTTCAAGAAGTTTTGGCCTGGCTGAACTTTTGCTGCTTTCTCGTAAATGCCAATGCCAACGTCTTTTGAGCCGGTGAAATTGATGAAGCGTGTTTTCGGATGTTCGACGAGATAGTCGCCGATTTCCCCGCCGCTCCCCGGAATAAAATTGACGACGCCCGCGGGCATACCTGCTTCTTCAAGCACTTCCATGAATTTATAGGTGATAACCGGGGTAAGGCTTGCCGGTTTAAGCAAGATGGTATTGCCTGCGACCATCGGGCCAACGGTCGTTCCTGCCATGATGGCAAACGGCAAGTTCCAGGGGGAAATAGTCAAACCCACACCAAGGGTTGATACGTATATTGGTTGTGTTCAAACCAGCGGCTGTTGATGGCTTCGCCATCTTTAAGCTCGACCATTTGCCGCGCGTAATATTCCAGGAAATCGATCGCTTCGGCGGAATCGGCGTCTGCTTCTTTTCGTGTTTTCCCGATTTCATAAGCCATCCAAGCAGAGAATTCATGCTTGCGGCGGCGGGCGATGGCTGCGGCTCGGAAAAGTACGTTCGCGCGGGCTTCCGGATCCCAGCCGCTCCACACGTTGAATGCCTTTTGTGCTTTTTCCATTGCTTGTTCCGCAAGCGCTTGATCAGCTTTGGAAACGGTGCCAATAACTTCGTTTTTATCGGAAGGGTTTACCGATACAATTTTTTCGTCTGTCGTCACTCGCTCCCCGCCAATGATAAGGGGATATTCTTTGCCAAGCTCATTTTTCACCAATTGAAGCGCTGCTTCATACTCGGTACGGTTGTTACTATCTTGAAAATTTGTAAATGGTTCATGGGCGTACGGGACAACCATTGGAATCACTCCTTGAAAAAATAAATTCACCCAATTACAATGCAATGTTTATGCCAAAATAAAAGGGTGCCTAAGAGCGGTATTTAAAAAATGAAGATCAATAAATGCAAAATAATTTTCGGCATGATGCAAAATTATTTGCTATATTTATCTAACTTGTATTGTAAATTTTGTCGACTAATGCCGAGGGATTTTGCTGCTTGGGAAACATTGTCTTTGTTCGCTTTCATCGCCTGGATGATCAAGTTGTGTTCGATGAGGGCTAGGCGCTCCGGCAAGGATTCTTCCTGATGCAAATGTTTAGATAATCCTTTATGGGCGGGATGTGAATGTGACTGGCGCTCGCCAATGTGGGTCGGTAGGTGTTGAATATCAAAAACGGTTTCCTCGCTTAAAACATTCATCGCTCCCTCGATGATGTGCTCCAGCTCCCGAACGTTTCCCGGCCAATGATAGCTTTGCAGCACTCTGAGAACCTCGTCGGAAAATTGCTGCACGTTTAAATGAAAGCGGTTATTATATTTTCGTAAAAAAAAGCGCGCGAGTGTGGTCGCATCACCTTTGCGTTCGCGCAATGGGGGAATAAACAGACTGACGACGCTTAAGCGGTAATAAAGATCTTTCCGCAAGCGTTCGGCTTCAATCGCCTCCAACGGATCTTCATTTAACGTCGCCAACAAGCGAACGTCAAAGGGACGCTCCTTCGCCTCACCGACGCGAGTGACTTTCTTTTCCTGCAGGACGCGCAAAAGCTTAGGCTGCAAATGGAGCGGAAGGGCATTCACCTCATCCAAGAGCAATGTTCCGCCATCCGCTTGTTCAAATAAGCCGGGGCGGTCAATCGCACCGGTAAACGCGCCTTTTGCCGTTCCGAATAGAATGCCTTCCACAAGGCTTTCCGGAAGGGCAGCACAGTTTTGGGTAACGAACGCCTTGCCCTCACGTTCGCTCTCGTTATGAATGCTTTGTGCGAACAGTTCCTTGCCGGTACCGGTTTCACCAATAATCAAGACAGGAGAAGATGTACGAGAGGAACGACGCGCCTGCTCAACGATTTCCACAAAATTGGGGGATTCTCCGAGTAAATCCGAAAACTGAAAACGGGTACCTTCCTCGTTTGTGCGTTTGTCGCGCAGAATTTGTTCCATTTGACTGACATCTTTGGCGATTTCCACGGCAGCGACGACTTCGTCATTATCCATTAATGGGTAAACATGGTTGATCGTCGTAATGACTTCACCTTTGGCATTAAAATACGTCTGTTTTTTGTTTTCAACGACACGAGCATATTTTAAGGCTTGGATGAGCCGGCTTTCTTTTTCATTTTGAAATTGAAAGACGTCCATAAACGGGCGGTCGGTAAAATCGGAAAACGTCATCGATTCGATTGCGCGCATTTTTTCGTTATAAATGAGCGGCTTTCTATCTTGATCGATGACCCGTATGCCAAGGTCGAGTTTGTCGAACAATTGCGCATAAATGGACTTAGTCATCATCAGCTCTCCCTTCTAAGAGCATCGTAGCAAAAAATTTTGCGGCTTTCATCTTGCTACATTCCTAAGTCTTCTATAAAAGCCTGCAGCCGTTCCTGAAATTCCATCGTCGTCACCGTATACGCCTCCGTATGACCGGCATCCGGGACGATCCATAATTCCGGTTCACCCCCGGCAGCCTCGTAGAGTTCATCGGCCATGTCAGTCGGAACGAGCTCATCCTCATTGCCATGGATGAGAAATAAAGGGAGCGTGTTATCTTTTATTTGCTCAATTGTAGAAGCTTCCGTAAATGTATATCCGGCTCGAATATTGGTGACGAGACTAGTGATATTCAGGAGCGGAAAAGCAGGCAGGCCGTATAAATGCTGCAGTTGATGCGTCAGTTCCTCTTCCACGGTCGTGTAAGCGCTGTCAGCCACAATTCCTCGTACTTCATCGGGAAGGTCTTCTCCGCTCGCCATTAAAACGGTGGCCGCCCCCATCGATTCTCCGTGCAAGAGAATGTTTTCGGCATCATACTCGTCGATAAGCATATCGACCCAGTCAAGATAATCGAAACGGTCATGCCAACCAAAACCAATATAATCTCCTTCACTTTCTCCGTGGCCGCGTGCATCCGGTTTTAAGACATCAAAGCCTTGGTCGTGATAAAACTCCACGTATTCATCCATGTTTTCTTTTTGACTGCGGTAACCATGGGCGAGGATGACTGCATTGCCATCGGAATCCTCGGTCGGTATGAAACTCGCGGCCAACTGCAGATCATCATAGCTCGTGAGCGCTACCTCGATTTGTTCCTGTTCGTTATACCAGTCTTGTGCTTCTTCGAGTAATTGTTGATCTTCCGGATCAGCCAACGCATCCGCGTCCGTATCTTCACTATGTAGGCTAATATCACCGCCTCGCTGGACACTTTCCCGATAAAAATAGTTGCTCGCCAGTATCAGCCCAATAATAACAATTCCAATAAAAATCCTGATATATTCACAGAAATTCGCAAATGAATGATTAATCCCCTGATCATAGGGCATACAGCTGAAATGAATGTTCATCTAATAAATGAAAAAAGAATCCGTTTCTGTTAGAGTTAAATCAAGGAAAAAATAACCACAGAAAGGATTCTTCTGATGACTACTTTAACGCAAATAACCCTGGATTTCAATCGCAAAATGAAGCTGTCGAATGATGGAGGTGCTCTTTCCTCTGATACAGGTGAGATCTTATTTCGAGAGTTCGAGGAAAAACTTGGTTTCTTTCGCACCTTGGATAAACATCTGGATCTGAAAGACGAAAGACTGTATCATTTTCATTCGAATGAGCAAATGCTTCGACAAAAAATTTATCAGATGATTGCCGGCTATGCTGAAGATGATGCGGCGGATAAATTAACAAATGATCCTGTGTTTAAGCACATCATTGAAACGGATGCGTTAGCCTCTCAACCCACTTTATCTCGCTTTTTCCCGCGATTTAATGAGGAATCGACCGACCAACTCAATCATGCCAACCGGGAGCTTTTAGATAAAGTCCACCAAGTGAGGAGCTCAAAGAGTCTTATCTTTGATTTGGACTCCACACATGCCGATACATACGGCGAGCAAGAATCTACAGCTTTCAATGCCCATTACGGAACCGTCGGCTTTCACCCGATGGTCGCTTTCGATGGCCTGACCGGTGATTTTATGAAGGCTCAACTCCGACCGGGCAACGTCTATACCTCTAATGGGGTTGTGGATTTTGTGAAGCCCTGATCACCCATTACAATGAAACGTTTCCGGAAACGATCCCGTTTCTGCGCGGGGACAGTGGCTTTGCGGTTCCAGAGCTGTACAAGTTATGTGAAGACGAATCCGTCTATTACGTGATTCGTTTGAAGTCCAACCCAAACCTGCAACGACTGGCAGAGGAACTTCGTCCTTCAACGATGCCATCTGACGTTACACAATCCGAATACTATTATGAGGAAACCGAGTACCAAGCGAAATCATGGGCCAAGCCCCGAAAAGTCATCATTCAATCGGTTCGTCCGGCTGGCGAATTGTTTTTCACACATGCATTCTTTGCCACAAACCTATTCGATGCCTTCTCTCCCAAGGAGGTCGTCCGCTCTTACCAAAAACGTGGAACGATGGAGAATTATATTAAGGAAGCCAAAAATGGTTTTGACTTGGATCGAATGAGTAGCCATTCGTTTCAAGCCAACGAAGCAAGGATGATGTTCAGCTTGTTAGCGTACAATTTAAGTTATAGAAGCGTGGTCTAACTCCACCGTCTTTAGACGGTATAAGCTTTTAGCCTTGCCTTTGAATGTCCATACTTAAACCGAGGTGAGCGTATGGATGAATACAAAAGAAGTAGCCACGCGGTCTATGACATCAAATACCACATTATATGGGTTACAAAGTATAGATATCATGTGTTACGTGGCGACATTGCCCGCCGAGTAAGGGAACTAATCAGACAAGGATGTGAAGCGAGAGGGATTACGATACTACAAGGAAGTGTAGGGAAAGACCATATTCACTTATTATTGTCCTGTCCGCCGAGCATAGCACCGAGTAAGATATTGCAATATCTCAAAGGGAGATCATCAAGGTTAATCCAAGACGAATTCCCCGCCCTGAAGAAAAGATATTGGGGTCAGCACTTATGGGCGAGAGGATATTTTTGTGCAACAGTAGGAAATGTGACGGAAGAAATCATTAGAAATTATATCGAAAACCAGACCAGCGAGAAGAGGAACGATATATTCAGGATTGATGATTGAGTTCCAGTCAAAATCAGTATGCTTGAGCTTAAGGTCTTTCAGCAGACTTCAGTCTGAAATGCGACTTTCAGTCGCGGACAATTTATGTCCAAATCCACCTGCTTTAGCAGGTGGGTCGTTTAACCAACTGGCTGCGCACGCTCTGTTTTCCGGAAGAACAAAAAAGCATGCAAATCCAAACCATACGATCGAAGGTCATTAAAGTGGCAAGCAAATTGGTGAAATCAGGGCGTTCGCTTTATTTCAAATTATCTTCAAGCTTTGTCTACGAAACCTTTTTCTGGCATGTGCTCAATCGTATTCAAAGGCTAAAATTAGAGTGACATGCAATTTTTTTAAAAGCCATTTCAAGACCAAGGGAGACGTATGTCCAAAAAAGGGCATTTTTCAGCGGTTGTCATTGTACCTCTTTACAATTTCAATTATTACGCCTCATTTTTGTGAACAAAACCGAATAATGGTGGGATTTGATGTTTCATTCCGCTTTCACTTGGAAGTATGAATAATTCAGGAAAATGCTTGAAAAAAAGATTAATTTCTTTTTCATGGGCGGGTTCACTCCTTATGATAGGCGTCTAGTTCATTATATCGTCTCTGAAGTGATGAGTCTTATTATTACACTCGATGAAAAAGTGAAATAATTCCTTTTTACCCCTATTCATTCTTTTCTTGGTATTTTATGCTAGAGATTAGATCAATCGAACAAACGGAGGAATAATGTGAATGAAATAAAGATCACGTATGGATCGGTCGAGCATGGGCTGACGACCATTTCAGCCGGTGCAAACCAGCTTAATGCCAATTATTCTTCAAATGTGGGCCAGAATAATATCTTAAATATGGTGGATGAACTTAATGAAATGTGTGTGTTAGCGGATGATCTCATGAATAGTTACCGAGCATTGTTGACGAGTAACATACAGACGACACAAAGCCATATCTCGACATTGAAGCAAACGGATACCTCCTTGGCATCGTCAATGAATTAATCAATCAATCAATCAATGAATGATAAGAAAGGACCTTAAGTTATAGAAGCGTGGTCTAACTCGGAGCAGTTGTCAAGGCTGAGAATCTAATGGAGTGAAAGTCTCCTATCATCAATTGACCGATTCGGATGACTAGCATATCCAATACGTGGAAGGTAACACCACGTTTTCCTTGGAAATGAAAGTCACTACGACTTAACTCTACAAACAGAGGGTAAGAGTCGAGACAGTTAGAGTGGCAAAGTGGAGGCTAAAAGGTTTTAACGGATACTACAGCCCCGTATACACGCCCCTTCTAAAACTGTTTTATAAGGGAGAATGTGAAGCGCCGATTTAGTGAATTAGTGGGGAAGGTCGATGTTCTATGGGAAGAAACGCTCAAGTGCACCTTAGAAGCTGCCAGGATAGGGGGGATGGCAGCTAATGAAAGATTTTCAGAGATAACGAACGGAAAATCCTACCTCCAGAGGGATAGCTCCTTTATCTCTATATTTCTGCAACAATTAATTAAATAAATCGTGAACTCCGTGGATAAATTGCCTAATAAAAACAAAAGCCTTTCCAAGGAAAAATAACCTTCCTTGGAAAGGCTTTTCTATACATTTATTTTTTCCAAATCGTATTTTCCTGTTTCTCTTCATTTACTATAAGCTGGAAAACATCTGGGCGTGCGTAATGACCAACGACATCAAAATCAAACTGACCTTCCGCAATTTTATTCAAATTTATATCAGCATACAAAATTTTCTCCTCACCCATAACAGGTTTCACAACAAACTCACCAAGCGGATCGACAATACAACTTCCTCCTCGAGTTAGTTCGTGCGGCAACTCTTTAAATTCTTCTCGTGAAGAAATTTCTTCAGGGTACATATCTTTTGTAGAGTACTGGTTGCATGACAATACAAAACACCTTCCTTCTACTGCAATATGCTGCATTGAAGCTAACCAAGCTTCTCTTGCATCAGCAGTTGGTGCAATAAGAATTTGCACTCCTTTATCATACATTGCTGTACGCGCAAGTGGCATATAATTTTCCCAACAAATAAGAGAACCAATTCTTCCGTATGGGGTATCAAAAACGGGCAACGTGCTACCATCACCTTCTCCCCAAATAAGACGTTCGGAACCAGTTGGCTTTAATTTCCGATGTTTACCCAACAGTTCCCCGTCTGGTCCGAAAAATAAAGCCGTACAATAAAGGGTACCTTGACTAGATTCATTATCTTTTTCAATAACACCAATTATGATATACGCTTTCGCCTTCCTCGCCGCTTTTCCAATTTCATCAGTTTCAGTTCCTGGCACTGTAATTGAATTATTCCAGTATTGGAAGAAATCTTTTCTACCTTCATTGGACCTTGACCCTACGACCGTACCAAAAGACATGCCACGAGGGTAAGCTGGTATAAACGCTTCTGGGAATACAATGATTTTCGCATCTTCTCTAGCTGCTTCCTCAATCAAGTGAATCGTTTTTTTAACTCCTTTTTCCTTATCCATCACTTCAGATCCGGCTTGCACAACCGCCACTTTAGACTGATTTTTTTCCTTCATCCATAAACACCCTTCCGTGTGAAAGCACTTTGTTCCATTGAAAATGTTCTTCTGTTTTAAAATTAACGTGGGACACCCACTCCACTCTACTTTTAACTAATAGTATTTGCTTTGACACTTGATCGAACTTTCTATTTATACTGATCACTCAACTTGAAAAATGTGTTACTTTAGCCTATTCAATTCCCCCTTATTTAATAGCATGGTGTAATTTTTTCAAATGAATCCAATTTTCATTAGTTTTCTTTTCCGTAAAGTGCTTCTTTCAAGCCATCATGAAATTCATGTTGAATAGCTGTTGTTGTTTTTTTAGACAGGAGGCTCCCGCCTACAAACACAATTGTTGCTACTATAAGTCCTGCGGTCCCTCCACCTAATATAATTGGTGTATCCAGTATATTTACCAATGCCAGTGTTGCCATACCAGCAACCATGCTCCAAACAGCAGCGCTAGCTTTCGCCTTTCTCCAAACTAGTGGCCCCAGAACTGCTGGGAGAACTTGGATTGAAATGGAGTACCCGAGTTCTGAAATAGGTACAAGAAAACCTTGAGCAAATGGGAAAAAGGCAACAATAACAATTAAACCGGTTAGCCCTATAACCGTGCCTCGACCAATCCATGTTTTCTTTTTTTCAGACATTTCCGGGTTAACAAACCTTACATAGATATCGGTAACGATTAAACTGGCGGAGGACAATAATTGACTGTTTATAGTTGAGATGGCCGCTGCAACAATTGCTGCAACAATAATAGACCCAAAAATCGGTGGTGCATCAGAAAAGAAAAGTGGAATAATATTATCACTATTTTCTTGAGTCAAATTCGGCACAAGGTCAGGTGTATGAGCTAATATCCCGATAAACATAGCGCAAATTGCCATTACCCATGAATTCCAAAAAGGCGTTACCATTGACATTTTGGCTAATGAAGTTGGTGTTGAAGCGGAATAGAACTTCTGCCACATATGCGGCATTAGCCAGAAACTAAGACCTAGACCTAAAGCAAGTTCTAACATCCCAAAAAAATTTCCATGGTTTGTTAGCACTTCCGGGGTGACATCTACAATGTTGTTAAATGCAGTCACTCCTCCCGATTGGTAAATAAACGTCAGCGCAAGGCCAATCAACGTGAAACCGAAAAATAAGCCCATAAATGTATCTCCCCAAGCTGCTCCGCGGCCACCGCTTAACGTCACAATAAAACCAACAAAAACCCCCATGATTAGAACGCCAACCCAGTAGGGGATGTCGCCTAGCGTTAGACTGTTTAATGCTTGTGCGCCCCCCGTGACTTGGATAAGCATCACTGGAAGAAGTCCAATAATTCCAATGGCAGTAATCAAGACACGAGCTTTAGGAGTTCCATAAAACTTCTCCATTAAGTCACCGGGAGTAATAAAACCATATTTTTTTCCAAGGTACCATATCCTTGCACCAAATATCCAAATAAATATTGCATGCACAACTGCCCAAGCAGGAAAACCCATAAACCAGACGCCATCTCGATAAAAATTCCCAACAGCACCTAGCAAAGTCCATGTACTAAAGAAACTGGCTCCAGTGGTCATAACTAGTACAATAGTTCCTAGGCCTCGGTTAGCCAAATAGAAATCATCAGTAGTTGCCTTATTTGAACGAGATGCTTTTATACTTATCAAGAATAAAATAGTTAAAAAGACTACAAGAACAATAACTGTTAAATAAGAAGAACCCACCATGTTATTCTTCTCCCTTCAATTCTGCTTTCTCCATTCTTCTGGAAAATGGGACAAAGTATTTTTTGTAAATGAGGAATATAATGAATGTGTTGATTACATTTAAAAATAAAACCCAAGCTAAAGGTAAAGGAAAAGGACCAATCCAGTTCAAAGAATTCATAACTCCAAAATGAGGGAGAAAGGTCAATGCATAGACAATGAAGAATATCCAAATAATGAGGTACTGACGTTTTTTAAATGTCATTATTAATCACCACCTTATTGTAACTTGCTTATTTACTAGAATCACTTTTAAAAAAACTAGAAACAGTTTCATTTAATCTGAAATATTGAGCTCTATCTCCGTAGATGTTCTCCTCCCTTTTAGTGTTGTTACCGGAAATTCCGTTTTGGAAGCGTGCAAAATATCTAACACTTAAATGTAACCGAATACAATTTATTCACTTGTTATTACAAAACGAATCTCACGGTATAAAACAACTACTTTCGTATTAAACATGAATTTCCCTTCCAACACTTATTTTAAAGTCGAGCTTTTATATAGTAAAATACATATTAAGCATAATAAATATAACCAAAAAGGCATAATAAGGGGCTGCTTATGAATTTCCGGGAACTAGAGGTATTTCGAATCATTGCAGAATATAAAAGCTTTACATTAGCAAGTGAGCAATTATATATATCTCAACCTTCGTTATCTAAAACCATAAAAAAACTTGAAGAAAAGCTAAATGCAGAACTGTTTGACCGATCTAATCGATCTCTTCAACTAACCGATGAGGGTAAACTTCTTTATAATAAAACTCTTATTATATTAAGAGAGGTTAAAGACCTAGAAGGTAAGTTACAAAATAATGAAGGCCAAATATCGGGGTTATTAAGGATTGGAATTCCTCAGATACTGGGTAGTTTCTTTTTTCCTAAGATCTCAAAATATTTTAAGGACCACTATCCACATGTAGAAATCGTTATCTCAGAAGAAGGAAGCTTATTAACTGAGAAACGTGTTCACAAAGGAGAACTAGACGCGGCTATTGCAGTGTTACCTATACACAATGAACAATTGCAAGAACAAGTTATATCGGATGAACCATTTGTTGCTTGTTTACCGTACAATCATTCATTAATAAATGAGAAGACCATTCAAATGAAACAACTCCAAGATGAAACCTGGATAATGTTTGATCGCTCTTTTGCCCTCCGTAAATTACTCGAAGAGTCGTGCTACAAGTCAAATTTCAGGCCAAACACTTTATACTCTACAACGCAATGGGATTTATTACTATCCCTTGTTGAAGCAGGTTTAGGAATCACTGTTATTCCCAAACCTGTAGCGTTGAAATGGCACGGTTCTTTTATCATTAGAGATCTTTCAGATAGTTACATCTCTTGGCGAGTTGGCTTAATTACCAATAAAAAACGACATCAATCTCATGCACTAAAGGCGTTGGTTCGGTCAATACACGAATTGTATTAGAACAAATTCCTATTAATTCAACTTCGAATCTTAAAATCAATGCTAATCCTTTATAAAATTAGGTGTTAAAAAAAGAAATATCTTCGGAGTGTTCTAGACTCGCACACTAACAGACGAGGATACATTTCTCTAAATTGCTAAACCTATAAAAAAGAAGCCCAAATGACGAGTAATACTCACACCCTGAAACAAGTAAGGGTACGTTCGTGCTAGCAAGTCTCGTTTACTCAAGTTTGGTCCAGAACAATCACAACGCCCCGCCCTTGACATCCCGCGATAAATCCGATATAAAAGAAGAAAATAGCGCTTAAAAAAGATACGTTGATGGAACGAGTAGATCAACTCCGGTTCTACAGAGAAGGGTTTTATTGCTGAAAGGACCCGGACACGGATTGATTGAAGGCTATTCCGGAGTGCAGCTAACCACTGCCGTTTGCCGCGTTAAGGCGTCCAAGCGAACCATTCGCGAGATAAGCGAATGCGTTAACAAGGGTGGTACCGCGAGTGTTCAACCTCGTCCCTTTTTTGGGGCGGGGTTTTATATGTGGAAAAAAGGAGGAAAAACGAAATGACACGCTTAACGTCAGCTGACGTGCGCCAACTTTTTCTTGATTTTTTTAAAGAAAAAGGCCATGACATAGAACCGAGCGCTTCCCTCGTTCCCCATGAAGATCCGTCGTTGTTGTGGATCAACAGCGGGGTGGCGACGTTAAAAAAATATTTTGACGGACGGATTGTGCCGGAAAATCCGCGGATCGTCAATGCGCAGAAAGCAATTCGGACGAATGATATTGAAAACGTCGGCAAAACCGCACGCCATCATACGTTTTTTGAAATGCTCGGTAATTTCTCGATCGGCGATTATTTTAAAAAAGAAGCGATTGCATTTGCATGGGAGTTTCTAACCGATGAGCGGTGGATCGGATTTGACGCGGAGCGCTTATCCGCAACTGTTCACCCTGAGGACGATGAAGCGTATCGTTACTGGAAAGAAGATATTGGCCTGCCGCAAGAGAGGATCGTTCGCCTGGAGGAAAATTTCTGGGATATCGGAGAAGGCCCGAGCGGGCCGAACGCGGAAATTTTTTATGACCGCGGGCCTGCTTACGGCAACGATCCGTCGGATCCGGAACTTTACCCGGGGGGCGAAAACGAACGGTATCTAGAAATTTGGAATCTCGTTTTTTCCCAGTTCAATCACAATCCTGACGGGACGTACACACCGCTTCCAAATCAAAACATCGATACCGGATTAGGGCTCGAGCGTCTCGTTTCGGTCATCCAAGACACAAAAACAAACTACGAAACCGACTTGTTTTTGCCGATAATAAAAGAGACGGAAAACTTGACGAACGTTTCTTATGGCGAAAAAGATACGTATGACACGGCTTTTAAAGTCATTGCCGACCACATTCGCACCGTTGCTTTCACGATCGCCGACGGTGCCCTGCCGTCCAATGAAGGAAGGGGATATGTGCAGCGTAGGCTGTTGCGACGGGCGGTTCGTTACGCGCAATCGCTCGATATCAACGAGCCGTTCATGTACCGTCTCGTTCCGGTCGTTGCGGGCATCATGGAACGTCATTATCCGAACGTGAAGGAAAAGGAATCGTTTATTCAAAACGTGATTCAAAATGAGGAAGAGCGTTTTCATGAAACGTTAAGCGACGGGTTGGCGATCTTAAATGATTTAATCGCAGCAGCCAAGCAGGCGGGTGCAACACAAATCGACGGAGATGACGTCTTCCGCCTTTACGATACGTATGGTTTTCCGGTCGATTTGACAGAGGAATACGTAACGGATGCCGGTCTCCATGTAGAGCTCGAAGGATTTGAGCGTGCGATGGAAGCGCAACGGGAACGGGCAAGAGCCGCCCGCAAAGAAGGCGACTCGATGCAAAGCCAAAATGAGGCATTGCGATCGCTTCACGAAACAAGCACGTTCGTCGGGTATGAACAAACCGAGGTCACGACGCAAGTGCAGGCCATCGTGCAAAATGATGCACGCGTGGAAGCGGCGAACGTCGGGGAAGAAGCGTTTGTCCTTTTAAAAGAAACCCCATTTTACGCGGAAAGCGGTGGGCAAGTCGCGGATCAAGGGCTGCTTTTTGCAAGCGGCTTAAAGGCAGAGGTCACCGATGTCCAACAAGCGCCCAACGGGCAACCGTTACACAAGGTGACCGTTACTGAAGGCACGTTAACAACGAACAAGTCAATCACTGCCGCGATCAATGGAAAAGACCGTGCCGCGATTCAAAAAAACCATACGGCCACCCATTTGCTCCATCAGGCATTAAAAGATGTGCTCGGCGAGCATGTGAACCAAGCAGGGTCGTATGTTGGACCGGATCGTTTGCGTTTTGATTTCTCCCATTTTGGACAAGTGTCGAGTGCCGAGTTGCAGGAGATTGAGGCAATTGTCAATGAAAAGGTTGCAGATGCGACACAATTGATGATTGAAGAAACAACTTTGGAAGACGCAAAAGCGAAAGGAGCCATGGCCCTATTCGGCGAAAAATATGGAAGCAATGTTCGTGTCGTTCATATCGGGGATTACAGCATTGAGCTATGCGGCGGAACCCATGTGACCAACAGCGCAGAGGTCGGAACCGTTAAATTACTCTCCGAAGCTGGGATTGGCGCGGGCATTCGACGAATAGAAGCCGTTACCGGCCAAGCAGCTTACCATTATATCGAACAGAAACTGCACGTATTGGAACAAGTAAAAGAACAGCTGAAAGCAAAATCGACGGAAGACGTTCCCCAAAGAGTGGATCAACTTCAACAGGATGTCCGTGAAAAAGAAAAAGAAAAAGAATCAATCGCGGCAAAATTGGGGAACATGGAAGCTATGCAGTTATTGAACGATGTGCATGATATCAATGGCATCCCGGTGTTGGCGGGTCAACTGGATAACAGTGATATGGACACCCTTCGAACGACTGCGGACCGGTTAAAACAAAAACTCCCTAGAGGAATTATTGTTCTCGGTACAGCGAGAGACGGCAAAGTCAACATTGTCGCTGCGGTGAGCAAAGACTTGGTTTCCGACGGCTATAAGGCCGGCGACATCGTCAAAAAAGTTGCGGCCATTTGTGATGGTGGCGGAGGGGGGCGCCCGGATATGGCCCAGGCCGGCGGCAAAAGCCCGGAAAAGTTACCGGAAGCGATGGCAGCTGTCGATGAAATCGTCGCCTCCGTTTCATAATTTCACCAAATCATGTACAATAAGGTCAAATACAGGAAGCGGGCAATCACGATCCGTGAATTTGATTGCGAGGTGACTAGGATGAGCTCAAAAGATAACACCGTCCAATTTAATGTACAGGAAGACTCCGCACAAGCAGACGTTAAAGAAGTTTTAGTCAATGTTCATCAGGCTCTTGAAGAAAAAGGGTACAATCCCATTAATCAAATCGTCGGATATTTATTATCCGGGGATCCGGCGTACATTCCGCGACATAACGACGCACGCACGTTGATTCGCCGTCTTGAAAGAGACGAGCTCATTGAAGAACTCGTTCGTACGTATTTGCAGAAAGCTAAGCGTCGATGAAGATTCTCGGTCTGGATGTAGGAGATAAACGAATCGGAGTAGCGGTTAGTGATGCGTTGGGACTGACAGCACAAGGACTTGAGACGATTGCCGTAGAAGGGTATGAAGCGACGGTCGCGAAGATTGTGCAGATAGCAAGTGACCATGACGTTGAAAAAATTGTGGTAGGCTTGCCGAAAAACATGAATGGCACACTAGGTCCTCGTGCGGAAAAATCACAACAATTTGCTGCTTCCCTTGAAAAGAACGTGGCGTTTCCTGTACAGTTTTGGGACGAACGATTAACGACGAAAGCGGCGGAGCGGACGTTAATATCAGCAGATGTGAGCCGCAAAAAGCGCAAAAAAGTCGTTGACAAACTTGCCGCAGTGTTGATTTTACAAGGATACCTTGATCACGCTGGGCGACAAGAATGAGGTGTAAAGATGGCCGAAGAAGAAAATGAACGTGTGATCATTCCTGATGAAGACGGGAATGATCATGTATTCGAGATATTGTTTACGTTTGATATTGATGAAACAGAAAAGTCCTATATGGTTGTTACCCCGGTCGTTGAAGAACTGGAAGAAGATGAAGAGGTAGAAATCTTTGCTTTTCAGTATGAAGAATCAAGTGACGAGCCTTCAGGATTTGCGCTTTACCCGATTGAATCCGACGAAGAATGGGAATTGGTTGAAGAAATGATTGCCACGATGTTGGACGAGGATGAAACCCTTCACGTTGAGGGAGACGACCATAGCCACTAATGATGATAAACGGGAAATACCACCTGGACCGTGATGCATTCACGGGCCGGGTATTCTTTTTACTGTAGGGTTTGTAGCAATCATCCTCGAAGAGGAGGTTTCCTTGAACGATAATCAGGATTTAAATGAACAAAAGAAGCAACGGGCATTGAATGCGCGAGTGGTACGTCGGATTGTACTCGGGATTGTGCTTGTTCTTGTTTTACTCGCGATCGTCGGTTTGGCAGCCGGTTACTTCTATGTGCAGGCAGCAATTAGTCCGATGGACGAAAGTGATGACTCGACGGTTGAAGTTGAAATACCGAGCGGCTCATCGATGAGTGATATCGGCGTGGTTTTGGAAGATGAAGATTTGATCTCCAACAGCACTTTTTTTCACTATTATTCACGATTGCAAAACGCCTCCGGTTTGCAGGCGGGTGTCTACGAATTGGATCGATCGATGGACCTTGATGAAATCATAGATACGATGCAGGAAGGACCGCACAGGGAATCGTATGCGATTTCTTATATGATTCCGGAAGGATGGTGGCTGGAAGATATTGCGGCAACGATCGCGGAAGAATCGCCTCATGATATAGATGAGGTGATGGATGTGCTCAATAGCGAGGAATATGCGGAAGGGTTAATAGAAGAACACGAATTATTAAATGAAGAAATGTTAGACGAAGATATCCGTTATCCCTTAGAAGGCTATTTATTTCCGGCAACTTATGAGTTTTTAGACGAAGATGTTTCTGTTGAATGGATGGTGGAATCCATGTTGCAACAAACCGTTGATACCTACGAACAAGTTGAAAGTGATGCGGATGTCGAATATGATTTACATGAAGTGTTAACGCTGGCCTCGATTGTGGAGCGGGAAGCACAAACAGAGGAGGATCGCAGGTTGATCGCGGGCGTTCTGTTCAACCGTCTCGAGGAAGAGATGCCTTTGGAAGTAGATCCGACGGTGGCTTATGCGCAAGGCGAACATCTATACATGACTTCCCTGGAGGATATTGAGATCGACGATGCGTTTAATACGTATCAATATGATGGGTTGCCACCCGGACCGATCGCGAGCCCGGGAGAAGATGCCATAAGAGCTGTTTTTGAACCGGAGGATACCGATTACCTCTTTTTCTATGCGCGCGTAAACGGCGAGGTCATCTATTCCGAAACGTACGAAGAGCATAATGACGTACATGAAACCTATAGGGATGAATGGATGGAAGCACAGGAAGAAGAGGGTTCTGGCGAATGAATGCGTACTTGGAACGTTTACGAAAACAAAATAAACTCCCGGAATTGGGCGAGATGCGGCTGTATGCTAAAAAAGAAAATATCCCGATTTTGGAAGAAGAAAGCATGCAGTTGTTACTACAAGTCTTGGCATTGACGAATGCAGAACGCGTGCTTGAAATCGGAAGCGCGATCGGTTATTCAGCCTTGCGTATGGCATCGGACGGGTCCCGCCGCAAAATAACGACGGTTGAAAAGGATCGGAAACGCTACGAAGAAGCCCGGTTCTTTTTGACTCGTTCCAGCTATCGACAATCGATTACGCTGCTTAATGGAGATGCGTTTGATTATGAGGAAGATATCGCAAAGGGTCGGCCGTACGACGCATTGTTCGTCGATGCCGCTAAAAGCCATAACCAATCGTTTATCGAGACATTTTCTCCACATGTGAAACGAGGGGGAGTGATCGTCGTTGATAATGTGTTGTTCAAAGGGTGGGTGGCCAATCCGTTGGAGGCTCCGAAGCGTTTGCAAAAGCTCGCGAGAAACATTAACGCCTTTAATGAATGGTTTCAGAACCATCCCGGCTTTGCTACAAAGATTCATGCTGTCGGAGATGGATTGGCTGTTGGAATAAAACGATAAAAAACCTCGTATAATATTTGCTCAAAAGAATTGTATTTTTTTAATGACCTGAGTATGATAGAGCAAAGAAAAAGTTTGATTATGGTTTCACCTTAGGTGGAGGAGTGAAAAAAATGGCGGAAACAAAAAAATATTATATGACACAAGATGGTCTGACGAAGTTGGAAGAGGAATTGGACTATCTGAAAACAACGAGACGGCAAGAAGTCGTTGAACGAATAAAAGTAGCCAGGGACTTTGGCGATCTATCCGAGAACTCGGAGTATGATGCGGCCAAAGATGATCAAGCATTCGTGGAAGGGCGGATCGTACAAATTGAAAATATGATTCGAAATTCCGTGATTATCGAAGATAATGGGGATACGAATGAGGTGAACTTGGGTAATTCCGTTACTTTTAAAGAATTGCCGGATGGAGATGAAGAAATTTACACAATCGTCGGAAGCGCTGAATCCGACCCATTGGAAGGGAAAATTTCAAATGATTCCCCGATGGCGAAAAGCTTACTTGGCCGCCGTGTCGGCGAACAAGTGACGGTAAGCACCCCTGGCGGGGATATGGAAGTGGAGATCGTCAATATTCAATAAACCTTCTGTTTCCCGGTATGGCAAGCAGGAACAAGTAACGTATCCATTATAGTAAAAAGGTGATTGCAATGGACAATCCTAATCAATTGAATTCGGAAAGTCGCAGGGAATTACGTAAACGTAAAACGAAGAATCGGTTGATGAATGCAGCTATCGGCGTTGTCGTTGTGCTGATCGGTTTTTTCTTGTTTGCGTTGTTGTTTCAAGACGACGAACCGGTTGCTGATGACGAATTTGAAGATGGAGAAGAAGACGATGTTGACATAGGGTTTGAAGACGAGGAATCCTCGGGACCGGAAGAAGCGCCGGACGACGGTCAAGACGTTCCCGAGGAGGAGAGTGACGAGAGCGAGGAGAACGGAGAATCTGATGAGAATGGAGAATCCGAAGAAGGCACGGAAACGGATGATGATGGAGAAGACAATGGAGATGACAACGGCGAGTCTGCCCCTTCCCCGCCTGAAGATGGGGAATATGAACCGATCGGAACGGAGCAAGAGGAATTTACCGACAGTTTTGAGCGGGATAGCCAAAATTGGGATGAGATGGTGATGGCTATGGAATACGCCACAGACACTTCGGAAGAAGACTGGTCGCACATCGAATTTCTTGGCAATGATGGACCGGGAGGAGCAGAAGGGACTTTCGTGCACGGGGACGGCACGGAATATGTCGTTACGATGGAGTGGGAAGATGATGAAGGTTGGATGCCGACAAATGTGGAAGAGAATTAAAACCAAGCCCGGGGGATTCAACCTGGGCTTGGCGTGTGATTGAAAGGATATCTAATGGGCAGGTAAAGAAAAACTCGCGAGCGGTCCTCATGAAAGGCTTATGGCGCCCGAAACCGTCCGAAAATCCATCAAACAGTCGCCATAATGGCTTGCGAGTAACAAAAAAAGCACGAAGCAGAGTCTTTGATCTTTTTCAGAAGCTTACCGCCGTGAACAGTACATAAATAACATCATTACACGAGGAGCCGGAAAATGAAATACGGAATTATCGGTGCTATGGAAGAAGAAGTGGAGATATTGGCAACGCAGATGAAGCATGCAACGACGACCGAAAAGGGAGGGTGCGTATTTTATGAGGGGCAACTAAACGGCCATGAAGTTGTCCTTATGCAATCAGGGATCGGCAAAGTGAACGCGGCGATCGGCACAACGTTGCTGATTGATACGTATAATCCGGATATTGTCATCAATACCGGTGTCGCGGGGGGATTTGACATGGAAATGGCGATCGGTGATCTCGTTATTTCCACCTACGTGAGCTACAACGATGTGGATGCCACAGCATTCGGATATACATTCGGGCAAGTTCCCGGCATGCCGAGCGAATATTATGCAAAGAAAGATTTAGTCGAATACGCGAATGCAGCTGCTCTGCAAACAGGGGCGAATGCAACAAGCGGCCTGATTCTTTCCGGAGATTCGTTTATGAGCGATGAAAAGCGGGTCGCTGATCTTCGCGCCGAGTTTCCGGATGCAAAATGCTCGGAAATGGAAGCCGGAGCCATTGCGCAAGTGTGCTATCGTTTTCAAATACCTTTTGTCATTATACGAGCGTTAAGCGATATCGTCGGTAAAGATGCCTTAGAGTCATATGAAACGTTTTTGGATAAAGCAGCCAATCAATCCGCGGACGTCGTGCAAATCTTTATGGATGAGACAAATGCATATAGATGAAAAAATTACCTTCTCTAACTGACAACCCCCCATGATAGAATGGCGGAAAAGGGGAGTGATCGTTATGGAACCATCTAAACAAGACGAACATTTGGCTATGAAAATAAATGATTATCGATCGTTTTCCAATATTTTTTTACTGATTGCCGCTTTCATGTCTATCGGTTGGTTTATTCCCGAGCAGGCAGAGCAGATGGGCACCATTTTTGGCCTTTCTTTATGGTTCGGCTTGATTGGCGCCTCTGTGTTCTGTTTATCGCTCAGCCTCAAATGGACCCGGGAATGGGGAAACTCATGAATCTACGATGCGAAGAAAATGCCGGAGGATGCGGGCTGTAAGTCCCCAAATGTGTTTGCCTTCATATTCATAGAAAACTTCGGGCATGACTGTGCGTCGGAATTGATAATTTTTGCCGCCGGCGATTTTTTCATACGGAAAATCTTCAGGGACATCCGCTTTTGAAGAAATTTGATACGTTTCCGGCGTTTGTTTCAACAAGACATGAAGCGGAACGGTAAATAATTCTTCCACTTCTTCATTAGGAGCGAAGGACGTTTCACTGATAGAGAAAACATGAGGGTAAATGACGACACCGTATGGGGTCATCCATTTATCCAGCGGCGCGATGTGAGCGGCATTAAAGCGTTTGATCCCGGTTTCCTCACATAATTCCCGAGCGGCTGTCTCTACTGATGTTAAATCGTCTGCTTCCATTTTTCCGCCCGGAAAACTGATATCCCCAGGCTGATGTTTTAATCGGTAGCTTCTGATTTGAAAAAGGATGGATGGTTGCTCTTTTTCATTTACGATGGGAATGGCAACAGCAGCATGCTGGGCTTCACGTTCACCGATGATGCCCGGTTCCCTATGTTTCAGGCGAGAAAATACTTCGTTGATGTCTGTGGTCATTTTGATGAACACCCCTTCGCATTGTTCTTTTTCCCTGCTTCTTAGTTTAGCATGTCTCATGTTTGAAATCCGTCGATTCGTGGAATTGTAAGAAATCAGAGGTGATGGTCAATGAGACGCAGTCGCAAAGAAACGGACCGTTTACGTGTTAAGGGAGAAGCCAAAGCCAAGTTTAAACCACGTGATGACAACGATGACCCGACCGAGAGCATGCATCATGATCCGGTGCCGGACGGGGAAGTGCAGAATAACGAACAAGATGAAAAAAAGAAACGGCAATCAAAAAATAAGTCGATATCGGAATAAGAGAGGGCGTTGTGTGATTAGAGTTTCATCGCACAGCGCCCCTTGCTTAAATCCAGTCCCTAAACCAATGAACAATTTCCGCAAGCCTTGCCGCTCGCAATCGCGGAGGACCATTGCGGCTTAGTTCATGGTTTGCGTCGGGAAAGCGCACGAACACGGCTTCTTTCCCGTAATATTTGAGCACGGTAAACCACTGTTCCGCTTGTTCAATCGGACAGCGCAAATCCTGTTCGCCGTGTAAAATCAGTATCGGCGTTTCAACATCCCGTGCATATTTTAGTGGGGAATGATCCCATAATTTCGCCGGGTCATCAAGTAAATGCTCACCGATTTCCCATTTTGTAAAATAGTAACCGATGTCACTAACCCCGTAGAAGCTAAGCCAATTTGCGATCGAGCGTTGCGTGACCGCGGCTTTAAAGCGATTGGTATGGGAAATAATCCAGTTCGTCATAAAGCCTCCATAGCTTCCGCCGGTAACGCCCAATCGCGCGTCATCGATGAACGAAAAACGCTCTAACGTTTGATCGAGCGCAGCCATGAGATCCGTGTAGTCGCTTCCTCCATAATCCCCACGGACCGCGTCGACGAAATGTTGGCCGTAGCCGTGGCTCCCTCTCGGATTCGTGTACAAGACCGCGTATCCAACTCCTGCCAATACTTGTAGCTCATGAAAAAACGAATACCCATACATGGCATGAGGCCCCCCGTGGACTTCGAGTATGAGAGGGTATTTTTTTTCGGGATTATAGTTAGAAGGGTAGAGCAACCAACCTTCGATTTCCCAGCCATCATTTGCGGAAAAACGGACGGTGTGCGGTTCTTGCAATTGAATGTCTGAAAGGTAAGCATCATTCGCGTATGTTCGTTGTGTGATTTTTCCATTATCCAAAGGGATGGCATAAAAGTTTCCCGGGTCGGTCGGGCTGCTGATTCCGGCGATGAGCACGTCGGTTTCCTTGTGAAAAGAAAAGGCATAAACGTGCCGGTTTTCTTCAAATATTGGATGAATCTCTCCGTTTATGGAGGCTCTGAAAACTCCGGTACGTCCAAAACGGCTGGCGGTAAAAATGATGGATTGACCGTTTTCCCAGACAGGACCCGGGTTATGTTGCCCGGATTGGAAATCGCTAATCATGGCGTCGCCGATTTCAAAATCAACATCTGGTGTGAGCAGTTTTTTCTCCCCGTTGGATACATCAATGGTCCATATTTCATTTTGTGTTGCTCCATCATACGTGTACGTATGGCCAAAACAAGCGATTTTTGCACCGTCGGGCGACCATGATATGTCGTGATACGTGCCGTCCGACGCTGTGATCTGCCTCGTTTCTTCTACCGTCCCGATCGATTGGATAAAGATGTCTTGGCCGATGTGGTTATCTCCTTTCAAATTCGCTGTGTACGCGATTTTTTTCCCGTTCGGAGACCACCCGCCGACATTATGATCCACCTCATTTGTCGTCAGCTGTTCACTCGTTTTCGTTTCGATATCAAAGAGAATCAGTTGCTGGTGCTTTTGGCCATGGAAACCCATGGCATCCGATTTATATTTGAGGCGCTCAATTTTGAATGGTTCCTTCTTTTTTACATTCTTTTCCCGCTCTTCTTTCGTTTTTTCCACTTGCTCAGTGAATGCTCGATCTGTTCCTACGGGTGCCGAAAACAAAAGGGATCGGCCGCCCGGTGACCAATGGGGTTTGCCCGCGCCATGTTCTAAGTAGGTTAACTGCTTCGGAGCCCCGCCGTTCGTCGATATGCTCCACAATTGATCAATTCCGCTGCGATTGGACAAAAAAACAATCGTTTGATCGTCCGGGGAGAAGCGGGGGAAGCGGTCTTTCACGTTCCCGAATGTCCATTGCCTAAGTTCTCCATGATGTACATCCTGCACGTAGAGATGCTCGGTATAGCTTTGATTTTCATTAATCGCTCGTCCGGTAAAAACGTACGTCTCTCCCTTGTGGTCAATTTGTGGGTCGGAGTACTGTGTCAAATGAAATAAGTCTTCAATATCGATCGGTCTTTTTGACATGGCTATTCCCCTTAAAATGAAAAGATATAGTATATGTATCCTTGTCCCATTCCCTGTATGATAAATGATTAATCCTATAATCGGAAGATAAATTGGAGTATCCGGGAGCACAAAGAAAAGTAATCCCTCAGACGGGGATCGAGCTACGCTGAGAGGAACAAGAGAGGGAAAGTAATCCCTCAGACGGGAGTCGAGCTACGCTGAGAGGAACAAGAGAAGGAAAGTAATCCCTCGGACGGAGGTCGAGCTACGCTGAGAAGAACAAAAGGCTGTGGAGGTCTGTATTATTATGGGCTGCTGTTCGTGATCGGGCCGAAGGCGAAATCAGTATTAGGTCGAGACCAGGAAACCTTCATAAAAATACCGCATGAAATCAAGGTTTTACATTTGATTCCACGCGGTTGGCGTTTTTATTTTACACTTTAAGAACGTTTAACTTTGTTAAAGGATTAAAGTATAAGTAAAATTAAGGCTCCCACCATTAGAACTCGGCGGAAGCCAAGTTTTTCTAAGCGATTCGTACTTCACCTTATATTCCAGCTTTATCTGCGCAAAGCTCTGTACGTCTCCGGACCTGGAATGCCATCAACACCGATGCTGGCATCTTGTTGAAATGCACGAACAGCGTCTGCTGTTTCAGATCCAAGTATGCCGTCGATCCCGAACTGGGATAAGCTGTAACCGAGATCCACTAAGCGTTGTTGCAGTTCTTCCATGTGTTGCCCCTGGTCACCGTTTCGAATGATGGATCCGTCCCAATGTTGGAAAGCAAAGGTGGTCGTATAGTTCTCCAGTGCTTCGTGCGTTTCCGGTCCGGGGATGCCATCAACACCGATGCCGGCTTCTTGCTGAAATGCGCGAACAGCGCTGGCTGTTTCAGATCCAAACATGCCGTCGATCCCGAATCGTGGGAGCGTGTATCCCAGATCAACTAAACGTTGTTGCAGTTCCTCCACAGGATTTCCTTGATCGCCGTTTCGAATGACGGAGCCATCCCAATGTTGGAACGTAGAGCTTTCCCCGCCATCATCATTGTCATCACTATCGTCATCCTCGTCATTATCGTCGCCGTTGCCAATCGGTGTTAAGTTCAAATATTCGGCGACAGACTCGGCATGAGCTATAGCCACAGCTGTGATGAAATCCGGATCTTGCAGTAGTGCAGCGTCGTCAGCGTGATCAATAAATAAGTTTTCAGTTAATATCGCGGTCATTTGTGTTTCCCGTAAAACATGGAAGTTGGCCGTTTGTGCTCCGCGGTCAGGGATGCCGGAATCAAATGCGTGCATCTCGTCCAAAATTTGGGGATGCATAACACTCTGCAAATCACTGGCGCCGTCCGGATTACTCGTATGAATATACGTTTCAAATCCTCTTGCACTCCCGTCTAAGGCATTGGCGTGAATGGAGATGAACACGTCTGCCCCCCAATTGTTTGCATCATCAGTACGAGCTTGTAATGAAACGAACGTGTCATCCGTGCGGGACATTCTGCGATACATACCTTCATAGTTATCGCGAAGATAGACACTCATCTGGTAGCCAATGTCCAGCACAATATCTTTCTCATACAGTCCATTTCCCGTGGCGCCGGTGTCACTTCCTCCGTGCCCCGGATCAATATAGATTCTTTGCAAAACCATCAACTCCTTTCTCTTATACCTTATATATATGAAAGGAGGTAAACATCGGGGGCGGCACATAGAGGACAACCAGTAACTATTTTTGCATTAGGGCGTTCACGGTCTGCTTAAGCCCCTCGGTAAATGAAACGCCAGGGCGGTACCCAACTAAGTTTTCAGCAAGCCGTAAGTCCGCTAGCGAATGCATGACATCTCCTGCCCGCTCGGATGTATAGACAGGTGCAATATCTGTCCCCAGTATTACATTTATTTTTTTAACAAGTGTTACTAAATCCGTCCGCTCGCCACTTCCGATATTAATCGCTTCCCCTTGCAATTTCGGGGCTTCAGCTGCCAACAAATTCGCGGAAACGACATTATCAATATACGTAAAATCCCGTGATTGTTTGCCGTCGCCGTAGATGAGCGGAGTTTGGTGACTTAACAACGCATGAATAAAGCTTGGAATGACGGCCGCGTATTCAGAATGAGGATCTTGATTCGGTCCGAAAACATTGAAATACCGTAGCGAAATCGTCTCTAATCCATAGACTTCGTAAAATGCTTTGCAATAACGTTCGCCCGCGTACTTGCTCACCGCATAGGGTGACAGGGGTGCCGCTATCATATCTTCCTGTTTTGGCAGGACGTCGCTATTTCCATAGACCGACGACGAAGCTGCGTAAATAAACCGGCGCACCCCCGCTTTGACAGCAGCATGCAAAAGCTGAAGCGTTCCCGTGACATTCGCCTGATTGGTTGCGATGGGATCTTTGATCGATTTTGGCACTGATGGCATAGCCCCTTGATGAAAAATAACATCGACGTTTTGAACCGCTTTTTTTATGGTTTCAGGATCGGTGAAATCGCCTTCAATGAGTTCGATATCGTTGAACACATCTTGTAAATGTCTTTTTTTGCCCGTAATAAATTTATCAAGCACTTTGACATGCGCACCTTTGCTGACTAACGAATGAACGAGATGAGAGCCGATAAAACCGGCGCCTCCGGTGACTAGGTAACGGGTCATTTTCATAAAACCTCCTGGTGAGTCTATTCTCCGGTATTGTATGTCGCGTCCGTCATTGTGAAATAGACAAGGATGGAGAACGAAAAAGTTTGGGGAGATGTGTATGCCTCGTTTCAGCCATGCATAGGCATGAGCAACGAAGACGCGAGGGAAGGGGATATTATGGGCAAGCATTTGCTCGTATACGATTTCGATTGGTGGGTTTTGGGGCAAAAAGCTAAGATGATTCAACACTATCATCAGAGGCTGGATATCTACTCTCTCAAAGAGATGGAAGCTTTGGCAAATAAACGAGGCGCACAGTATATAAACGACGTTTACGAGGTTATTGCAACATTGGGGCTCGGCATAGCTCAGCTGCTTATCAAACGGAACATTCGCGTTGATACGTCCCAAATCGGGTCTTACAATTATTTTTTGAACAATCATCGCGTCTACCGGGAATGGCGAGATCCCATTAAGGTCAATAACCGCTTCATAAAAGAAATAATGGCCAAACCTCGGCAATTTGGGGTGATAAATCCAAAATTGGCGCGCGAAGTAAAACAACTGCTTCCGAAAAAAACGGTGAACTATATCCGTCCGTTCGTAGACAGCGAGCTTTTTTGCCCTAGGAGCCAAAAGAAACATAAGGACACATTCGTCGTCGGTTGGATCGGGAATGAAACAAGAAAAGTAAAAAATTATCATACGCTTTACCGGCAAATTGTAAAAACCTTTCATGAGGATCCGGCAATTGCGTTTGTGGAAGCGACGCGCTCGTCTCCGATCGCGATCGATGAGATGCCTGCCTTTTATCAGCAATTGGATCTGCTATTAATCACATCTTCCAATGAAGGAGGACCTGCACCCGCGTTGGAAGCTTATTCCTCAGGCGTTCCCGTACTAGCCACAAATGTTGGTTATGTCAAAGAAGTGGCAGGCCCCAAGGGCCGCTCGCTCATCCTAAATAGCAACCGGTCTGCCCCCTTTGTGCAAAAGATCAAGAAGATCAGGAATGATCCGTCTTTTCACGCAATGTTGAAAAAAGAGGCAAGGGAACGGATTTTAAATCACTATACAGTAGAGAAAACAATGGACGACTGGTTGGAGACATTGTTCTTTCAATAACTCATCGTTATGATCGATGGATAGTCACGCGTATAGCGCTTTTCGATGCACATTTTCATAAGTAGATCGTCTTTAATGTGCCAAGTATGGGCATCTCCCCCGCGAATGGCTACATGGTTATAACGATCCGTTGAATAGATCGCGAACCCCTTTGCTCGAGCATCCATCTGAAAACGTTTATCGGAGCCGACTTTCATGTTTGTGAAACGGACGCTCGAAAAGAGATCTTTTTTAAACGCTAATGTTGAGTCGGCAACTCGATGGACGAAACCGTTTTCGGTTTCCGATGGCAATAGGCCTAAGCAATTTTCTTTTTCAAAATAAACATAGATGCTGCTTTTTCCGACAATGTCGGCTTTTTTTTGTCTGTTGAAGGCTTCAAAAACGACGCTTAAGTAAGGCGGGGCGTAGTAATCATCGTCATCAAACTTGGCGATATAACGATAATTGGATTGTTTTACGGCGAAGTTTTTACATTCACTGACGGATAAGTGCTCCGGCAGCTGATAAACGGAAACGTTCGGGTGCTTTTTTCCTTCTGCTTGCCACCGCTTTCTATCCATCGCATCGTTGTTCAGGATGAGGATGAGTTCTTTTTCTTCCAAGCCTTGCCTGGAATAGTTTTCAAAAATTTGTTTCATCATGTGCGGTCGATTGGTACACGTGATCACGGAAATCATGGACATCTCCCTTTCTTAAAAAGACTCTTCGCCGAAATTGACTAACTAGATTTAATGGTAAACGTAACCGCTACGGAAAAACACTGCGCTTTCCGTGGTCTTGCGCTCAGCCTCCTCTTAGAAAAACTTGGCTTCCACCAAGTTCTTATGGTGGGAGCCTTAGTTTTACTTATATTTTATTCCCTTGAAAAAGTTAAACGTTCTTTAAAGTGGAAAAAAGAAGTTCGCTTTTTTCTGCGGGGTCTTCCCACTGCGCTTCCCCACAGTCTCCGTGTTTTTCCTCCGCTAGTTAGTAGTTGTTACCACATTTATATTTAAACTATTGGACCCCTTAAAGACCGTCGGATGTTTCGGCGGTCATTTTCTAGGCGTTTCCCCCGCCCAGAACGATGACTTCGGCGCTCCCTTGAAACCTTTCGCTTTGATTTCTGGTGTCATAGATGAGTGATGCGTGGTCCATGATTTTTTGCATTGGCAACGTGGAGTGGTCGGTTAAAAGAATGACTATGTCGGCATTTTCCAGTTGTTTTTTTGACAGCGGGATGCTTTGGTGTTTTTCCGCGTCAATTGTCACTTCCGGCACATAAGGATCGTGGTAGAGAACATTCGCACCAAGTTGGAGGAAATGGCGCATAAGCGAAAGCGCCGGTGAACTTCGCACGTCATTGGAGTCTTTTTTGTAGGCGATGCCACATAACAAAAGATTGGCATCTTTGATGTTTTTCTTTTGTTCGATTCGGGATTTCACTTGCTGTGTGATATAAGCGGGAAGATAGTTGTTCGTGTGTTCGGCTAATGACAGAAATTGATAGTGAAACCCGTGTTTTTGTCCGATCCAATATAAATATAAAGGATCGACGGGAATACAGTGCCCGCCAATGCCCGGCCCCGGGAAAAATGGCGTAAACCCGTAAGGTTTTGTGCCGGCCGAAGCGATTGCTTCCCACACGTTAATGTTTAATTTGTCGCATAACATGGCCATTTCGTTAATAAACGAAATATTAATAAATCGGTAGCTGTTCTCCAATAGTTTGGAAAGTTCAGCGATCTCGACGGATGAAGCGGGAACCACCTGTGTGAAGATGGACCGGTAAAAACGAGACACGTGACGCAAACAATCGTCAGTGATACCGCTAATGACTTTCGGAATATCTTTCACTTCGATCGATTGGTTTCCGGGATCAATACGCTCTGGAGAGTACCCGAGATGAAAATCTTTCCCGATGTTCAATCCGCTCTTCTCCAGAATTGGCATGATGACGTCACGAGTCGTTCCGGGGTAGGTCGAGCTTTCCAAAATGATCAGTTGATGGTTTTGCAATCTTGGTGCGAGCACTTCACTTACCTGTTTTATAAAACGCAAATCAGGCTCTTTGGCTTTGGATAATGGCGTGGGCACACAAATAATGATGATATCCAAGGTAGATGCAACATCATAGTCTGTTGTTATCGTTAGCGATCCCTCGGATAAGGCGTGAGTGATAGCAGCACCGGATATATCCGGAATATGGCTTTTTCCCTTTTGCAATTGTTTTATTTTGTTGGCATCGGTGTCTATGCCGGTTACGTGGTGACCGCTTTGCATGAATAATAATGCAAGGGGCAAACCGACGTAACCTAAACCGATAACACCGATTTTTTTGTTGTCGTAATGCAATTTAAGGCTCCTTTCTAACATGTTCATAACTCTATCGCTTTACCATCTTATTATGCTCGTTTCCTTTTGCAACGGCGTTTATCAATGAAAGGAAGGCCTATCACCAAGGTGTTTTTTAAATGCTTGCCATTTATCCTGATGCTGTTTCGTTATGCTTTTCGCATGCTCGCGAATGTTATAAACTGTGAAATTTTGATAGGAAAACCGTGTATCGGTGATTAATTCCAATAAAATACTAACGTCCTCATACAGGCGGCCATCGGCAAAAGAAACGACGGGGAATCCTCCTGCAGCTTTTAAATCTTTCGTACGATAAATTCTAGGTCCCAATGGGAAATGATAGGCGAGCAATTGCTGTCTCGTTCGTACGGGTCTCCCTTTTGCAATCGTTTTATATAAAATATCCCCGCCGTCACGTTGTTTCCATCTGCGAAAATTCCCATATAACAATGACACATTTTCCGGAAGATGTTGAAGATTCCGCTTTATGGTAGATAACGCATCCGGGTCGAGCCAATCATCGGCATCTAATTCCATGATGAAATCCGTTTTTACATGAGCTAAAGCCCTGTTCAGGGCCCTCGCTTTTCCTTCATTTTCTTTGCTAATAACTTCCATGCCGCTTATTCCATGCCATTTTTCGATTTCTGCTAAGGATTGATCGTCGGATCCATCATCAATTACGAACAGTTGATCGGGTTCTGTATGTTGAAAAAACACAGAGGAAATGGCTTTCCCGACATAAGCGTCCATGTTAAAGCAAGGGATAAGGACGGATAGTGTAGGGGATTGTGGAACCGGAACGTCGGCGTTTAATTTCTGTAAAAGATGGACCTTTTCCAGCTGATCTTTGGAGCTGCCCTTTGTTGGCGTCTCGACACATGTATCTTCTCTGGCAAACACGAGTTTTTCGTCGATGGTATGCAGCCAAAAAGGCAACAACGCTTCTCTGAACGGCAAATGGTGTAAAGCGTAAAACCTTTTATTTTTCATCGTTTCCGTTTTAATGAAAAACGGTTCACGAATACGGATATTACGTACGTTTCGCGCATGGGTCATAACTGATTGATCGTGTGTCAGATGTAAAGTGGACGGGTCGAGCGTAGGAGAGAGGAACTCCCGATCTTTGAGAACCAACACATAGGTGCTCTGTATCTTCTTGAAAGTTTCGTTTAAGGTTGTGCCCGGATCATGATCTTGAATGGTTGTTGTCCAAATACGTTTCTCAAATTCTTTTAGTGGTGGAATACTAACATTTGGCCGATGGACGATGCCCATTGTTTTTACGCGATGTCTGATTTTTTTTAGGGAATGAACAGCTGCTTGCAACGTTTTGTCATCGGGATAGTCTAGCAATACTACCGTTATGTCCTTCAATGTCATGGCCCCTTTATCATAGATGTCGCATCTATCGTATTCGACGGTTCAAACTATCGTGTCATCCGGGGCATTTGCTAGGTGGACAAGTGCGTCTTTTTCGATAAATAGGCCTCGGAAGTAGGGTGTATCCTATACAGAAGAATTTTTCATTAAATAATATGATTAAGAAAGCGAGAGGAGGGTTAGGATGGCGAACAATGAACAGTCGGCATCACTTCGATTGATGAACCAGCTTGCCGACTTAAATACAAGTTTGATCGAACTGCGGTTATCCAGAGGAGGGAACGCCAATATGACGACAAGTTGGATTACGAATAAATTTAGAGACTCGGAGCCGAGTACGTTGAGAGAGCTGTTGTCCACGATGATAGGCGAGCAGCTTCAAGTCACAACACCGTTTGGTGATGTAAGCGGCACACTGATTTCTGTTCAAGATGATTATATTGTGATGGTAGACGACACCGGGGCTCAAGCACTTGTCCGTATCGATGCCATTGAATTTGTTAGTGAACTGTAAAGGAGGAATGTTTCGATGTTCGAAAATCTTTTTCGTGATGAATTAGCAAATCGCTTAGGCACAACCGTGGAAATCGCGACCGATAATAACTTGATTGAAGGCATCCTTGTGAATGTCACCGGCAATCTGGTTCTAACGGTTGATGTGAACGACGGGTATGGGACAGGAAACCGGGTGTATCTATCTGTTGAGTCGATTAACTACGTTCGTTTTCCGGCGACAGCTGCTTAAACGAATGACAAACGAATGACGATAAAAGCCAGGGCGCTGCTCCGCTGTCCTGGCTTATTAAAAAAACTTGACTTCTCGTCAAAAATGGCGAAAGTCAAAGTCTTTACTTATGTTTTAGTCCTTTAGCTTAAACATTTTTAAAGTGTAAAAAAACGGGCCTTTGCCCGTATTAATTTGCAAGCATTTGCCGCATCCAATCAATGGTATGCTCCATGCGTTGCTCTCTTTCCATTTTTCTTTGTGTCAGTGATTTCCGTCGGTTGAGTAAATCGTCCATCTTAATTTCGTATACATATGGGTCAACCATGTTTCGTCGATACGCATCCTTCAAGATGCTGATGCGCATATTGATATCCTCGATCGTCATACACGCCACCTTTGTTGTTGAGTAAATGTGGATCGAACCGCTCCATCATACATTTCCATGATCACTAGCGTTAGAAGATCTGTATACACTTGAATGATCACTCGCGATTCCTGTGCAAAGGGAGACATTGCATCCACTGTAATGATACCCCAGTTTAATATCGGTATGCAAATTAAACTATTGTAATGACTCTTTGATTGTTCATTCGCGCTCCAGTCATCATCCTCCTGTACATCATCAATATATAAATTTTCGGACTTTCGAAAGCACCTCCCCCCGGCGGTATTATTAATGTCCAATGACCGCCCTCCATCTTTGTAGTCGTTTGGGAATTGAGCGCTCCCCGTAAAAAAATCCAATTTACCTGAGGTTGAATTATACATCCATAAGGCGCATCGGTGATTTGAACCTGGCGTGATGCTCATATTGCCGGGAATAGCATTCACAAGTTTTTTCATGAGGTTTACGGATAAATGGAACTTTGCATCGCCTTCCGATTCTTTGATATATCTTAATTCCTCGAGAAAAATACTGCACTCATTTAAGGAAGAATCATATTGTGTTTGAATATGTTCCAATGTCTTGAGTTTCGATTGTAACTGTCCGTTTGTTTCGGCTAATGTGCCAATGCGATCTTCACGGCCAACGACGTTGGCAAATTTATTCGAAATCCTCGTTACTTGGATCATTAGAACGACGCTACCAGCAATAAAAACGATACCGGCGATTGCATAAACCCAATCAGGAAAACGATCCATGGCCTCGAGAAAAATGGTTTCCAGCGCTGTCAAAAAGACCCCTCCCATTTTGGTTATGGTTATATATTCCACAAAAGAGGGGAAATTCCTTTCATAGAAAATAAATCTATAACTTAGACCTATAATAGTGTAGGGCCTAAATACCCGTACAATCGTGGGGAAGTAAAATATGTAAATTTGTTTCGTTTAGCAGGACAATTAATCTTTTTTGTCAAAATAATGAATGATGGTAGAAGATAAAAGAAAGGTGGGCGTTCGTTGTGAGTCAGGATATGAATCTTCAGCAAATCGCGGAAAGCATCCCAAAATCATTGTTAAACGCATCCGATAAGGATGTAGAGGCGCTCCAAGGGATTATTGATCAAACCCTCGAAGTTAGAGATGCACACAAGGAACTGCAACGAATGGTGAAAGATTACACAAGCACGAAATCGACAGTGGCACGGTGAAGTTGGCTGGGCGGTGAGGCGCCCGGCTTTTAATCTGGCCGAGGGATGATATAGCTACTATTGTTACATTTATCAGTATATACATGCCATCCCCATTTTGCTATAATAAAAGAAAACACTTGATCGTTATGAAGAGAGGTGAAGCGGTGAAAGAAAATGAATCAATTTCCTGGCACCCATCATTTGCGGCGGCCTTGCAATTGGAATTGCAAGCCTACGCAGATGAGTTGGATTTCAAGCAAGAATATGAGTTGACGAGCGAACCGTTGAAAGTTGACGTTCTGATTCTAAAAGATGGGGAAGCGCACATTGATAAAAATATTGGCAGAATCTTTCGTCATTACAATATTATCGAATACAAATCTCCGAAAGACTACCTCTCGATTGATGATTTTTATAAAGGGATGGCTTACGTATATCTATTTAAAAATACGGGCGCCGATGGCACGGACACCATTGATATTCGCGAGATGACGTTAACGTTGGTTAGTTTGTATAAGCCGATGAGGCTCTTGCGACATTTAAAGAAGTGGGAGAAACATGTCTATTCAGAATACGAAGGGGTATACTATATCGAAGGGATGGACGTGCCCATCCAACTTCTTATTCAGGATGATCTGCCCAATAAGGAAAACGAACACTTAACGCTGTTGACCGATCAATTAAATGAAAAAGAGAAGTTAGCGCATACGTTGAGTAAGTATTTTCAAGACAATAAAAATAAACGCTACCTGATTATGTTGCACGCGGTTGTTCAAGCCAACCCCCAATTATTTACGGAGGTGATTGAAATGATGCAAAAACTGGAGTACGATCCGGACACGCAAAAAAAGATTGATGAAGTCGTCCGCGAATTTGAATGGGATAAAAAATGGATGCAAGAGGGATTTGAAAAGGGAAAAGAAGAGGGAAAGGCAGAAGGAAAAGCAGAAGGTAGTGAAGAAACCAAGGAAGAAATAGCCAAAAACTTGCTTGCTAAGGGCATGAGCCCTGAACACATTTCGGAAGCAACTGAATTACCCATTGAGGCCATTAGGAAATTAAAAAGGGAATAAAATTTCTTATAATGACCTGCAGTAATATGACGGGCTTCCTTAGGAAGTCTTTTTTTGGTAGGTAAGAAAGTATAAATCAAAGTATAAATCAACTTTCTTACCTACATAAGTTGGGCTAAAACTTTTCGCCATAAAAGCTTGGCGAAAAGCCAAGTTTTCTAATACTATATTAATTTTAGTAATCAGCCGAAAGTGAAGGTTTATCAGCCAAAAAAGCAATATAAAATGCTGTCGTCCATAACCTTGTCCTCTCTTTTACGCACATACTTTTCTCTATACGAGCCCGGAAAAAGAAGGAATGTCCATTGTCGCGAAATCAAAACTCAGGAAATATGATAGTGAAGAATGCAGTTTCCATTGACCCAAATCAATCCATACAAGAAGTAGCTGCATTGATGGAGCAACATGATATTGGCTTTTTGCCGGTGGTGCAAACGGCCAATTAGCCGGTGTAGTGGCATCGGAGACTTTGCTTTAAACGACATCCATGCGAACGAAGTGGAACAAACACTTGCGAAATATCGGTTAGATGAATATGAACATCTTTAAATATCCAGTGAAGCCGAGGTACATTACGCCCTGGTTTACGCAACTTTCAGCTAATCAATTAAAAAATCCCATATATGCTGCGGAAATGGAATGCCATTTTCCTTTCTGCTTTCTTCTTCCAACATCTCAGGTTCGCCGGGAACCATTACACGGCTAAATGATTCCGTAGGTTTAGCGGCATGAATCTCTTTGATCATTTGATCCATCGTTGCCAAGAACGAATTCATAGCTACAAACTTCTCTGGATTAATGACCATAAAAAAATGGCCGAGACCCCGATATTGGTCATAGTCCCCGTACATTTTAGATATGTGGGGACCAAAAGCCGAACCTGTTAACAAGGCGGAGAAAACCTCGACGACCATAGCAAGGCCATAACCTTTCGCTCCCCCAAACGGCGTGAGCGATGCAACTTCATTTGGGTCCGTTGTATCTATGCCTGTAGCATCGACGCCCCATCCTTCAGGTATCACCTCCCCTTTTTCCCGTGCATTCAATACCTTTCCAAGCGCAACATTGCTAGTTGCGAAGTCCAAAACGATTGGTTTTTCTTTTTTAGTCGGAAAACCGAAAGCAATAGGATTCGTTCCGAAAAATGAATCGGCGCCTCCATATGGAACAACAACTTTATCAGCATGACTCATTGCAATGCCGATAAGCTGTTCTTCCGTAGCCTGGTTTACGAAATAAGAAAGTGCACCGCAATGGCTGCTGTTTTTCACCGCGACAGCTCCTGTGCCTGATTCTTTTGCCATTGAGATTGCCTCATCCATCGCCCGTTTGGAAATTATATGCCCAAAGCCATTGTCGCCATCATATTTGCCTGTATTACCGCTCGTTTTTTCTAAGCTGGACTGTGCTTCTATATTCAAACCGCCCGCTTTCACACGCTCGATATAATGCTCAACCCTAAGCACCCCGTGAGAATCTACCCCCCGTAAATTCGCATGAACAAGGACATCAGCAATGATCTCTGCTTCATCCTGTCGCACTCCGTTTGCTATAAACTTTGCAATGACTTTTTCTTTGAGTTCATTATGTGTAACAGTAATGTTCATTTTTTTCTCCTTAATTTTTTTGTAGTTTTTGTAGGACAACGCTTTCAATTTCTATAAAAATATACTACCATACTTGTATGGTAGTATGATAATATTGCAAACACAAGGGGATGGAGCCTTTTGAACTCTTTATCCAAACATATTTCTACACGGGAATGGGTGTATGAATCGCTGAGAAAAGATATTATTACCCTTAAATTTAAACCGGGATCCTCAATCTCGGAAAAAGAGATATCGGAAAAGCTTGAAGTTAGTCGTACACCGGTCAGAGAGGCTTTTCAAAAACTGGCTCAAGATTACTTGCTCGATATCCTTCCGCAAAGAGGATCATTTGTAACGTTGATTGATTCTACGCAAGTAGAAGATGCCCGTTTTATTCGTGAACATCTGGAAGTTGCCTCTGTACGGCTTGCATGTTCACATTTTGATGCTGAAGTGCTTGATCAACTTTCTATGAATTTTCGCATGCAAGAACTGTTTATGCAGGAAAAAAAATTCGATGATCTATTTCTTCTTGATGAAGAGTTTCACGCATTAATTTCAAAAGGGTGCGGCAAAAGCCGTGTCTGGAACGTGATCTCGCAAGTTAATGTTCACTTGGATCGGGTAAGAATGCTAAGCATGGCGGCAGAATACAACTGGAAAACAATTTTGCGACACCATGCGGACATCATGGAAGCGATTAAACAGGGTGACGCTGATGCTGCAGAGGCCATTATGCGTGAACATCTGTCGCTCGTTTCGGTTGATCAAGTAACATTAAAAGAATTATTCCCTAATTATTTCAAGTAATGAACGCAGGGAGGGAAATTTATGTGGAAAAAAACAAGCTTTCTGACATTATCCGCCACGCTCATTCTTTCGGGTTGTGCGGCGGGGGACCAGGACACCGAAGATGATGTAACCCGATGGACGATGACCCACGTATCCGATCAAAGCCACCCTTGGCACGAAACCTCAGAGGTGTTTGCTGAGCTAGTGGAAGAAAAAACAAACGGACAAATCGTGATTGATATATATCCGAACAGTCAGCTTGGGGATGAGGTTGACAGCATTAACAGCATTAAATATGGCGCTACTGATGTTACGATTACCGGTGAAACGTTGGAAGTTTGGACGCCAAGCGCGATTTTGATGGCGACGCCCTATGCATTTGAAGATGAGGAGCATAAACAACGGGTCATTGAAGGCGAGATCGGTGAAACGATTGAACAGGATATCATCGATGATGTCGGTTTAACGCCTTTATTTTATATGGATCGTTCTCCACGTAATTTAACGTCAAACGTTCCGATCACCCACCCTGATGATTTAAACGGATTTAATGTTCGTGTTCCGAATGTACCCCTGTTTTTGGATGCGTGGGAAGAAGCGGGTGCCAACCCGCAAGTGATCGGACTGGATGAAACATTTACCGGTCTTCAGCAAGGGATGATCGACGGTCAGGAAAATCCGAATGATTTAACGGAGAGTAACGGGTTTTATGAAGTGCAAGACTACTTGAATCTTACTGAGCATGTCCCTTCCTGGATTTATGTTGTTGTTGGCAATGAACAACTAGAGGAACTACCGGACGATCAAAGAGATCAAGTGCTCGAAGCTGCCGAAGAAGCTGAAACGTATGCCCAAGAATTAATGGAAGAGGACGCTGAGGAAGTAGACGAGCGTTTAAAAGAAGCAGGGATTACGTTCAATGAGGTTGACCAAGATGCCTTCCAAGAGGTAATGCTCCCGGCTATTCAGGATAATTTAGGTGAAGAGCAATACGAACTCTACTTGGAAATCATCGAAGAAGGGAATGGAGAGGAGGAAGACAGATGAAAGCGGCAACGGTATTCGATAAAATCTTGAAATATATGGCAATCCTTTTATTCACGAGTTTACTCATCGTCGTAATCATTCAGATACTGGATCGCTACCTTCCTTATAGTGCAGTTTGGACGGAAGAATTATCCCGTTATTTATTTGTCTACGCGATTACGTTTGCAGCACCGCTGGCCATTCGTAAAAATGAATTTATACAAGTAGATCTGCTCATTAATGCTCTGCCGGAAAAATGGCGACGGCTGTATCAAAGCTTTATGTATCTATTAGTTGCCGCCTTTTCTGTTGCCCTATTCATTGAAGGGGTCCGTTTCTATCAGCTCGGAGGGGAATTTGTAGCCCCGGCTCTCGATATTCCGATGAGCTATGTATATGCCTCTGTTCCGCTTCTGGCTGTTTTCTTGTTCATTTACTCAATCATTTTTATCGTTGACCGGTTTACAAAGCGTATGTCAGAAGGTGATCCATCATGATGGCTTTAGTATTGGTTATTGGGTTTCTAGTATTAATTATGCTTGGTGTCCCCATTGCTTTTAGTTTGGGTATTTCTTCTTTATTTTATCTTTTAGTGACCGATATCCCGCTCACTATTATTCCGCAGGCGATGTTTTCAGGAATGGATTCTTTCGTTATGCTCGCCATTCCCGCTTTTATCCTTGCCGGAAATCTTATGAATGCCGGTGGCATCACTGATCGGATTATTACTTTTGCAAAAGCATGTGTCGGACATATCCGCGGGGGGCTCGGAATGACAAATGTCGCTTCATCACTAGGTTTCGCCGGAATTTCCGGAACTGCTTTGTCGGACACGGCAAGCCTTGGTTCGGTCCTGATTCCGTCCATGAAAAAAGAAGGGTACGGAGGTGGGTTCTCGGCAGCCGTAACGTCGATTTCTTCAACGGTCGGACCGATGTTGCCTCCTTCGCTTCCAATGATTATCATTGGAACACTTGCCGGCATTTCCATCGGAGATTTGTTTATCGCCGGTGCAATACCAGGACTGCTTCTCGCCGCAGGGTTTTTAATCGTCACTTACGCCATATCGGTAAAACGAAGATATCCAAAAGGAGATCGTCAGCCTTTGTCGGTTGTAGGCAAATCTTTTCTTGGTGCGTTTTGGGCGTTGTTAATGGTTGTCATTATTATGTGGGGGATTTTAGGAGGTTATTTTACACCGACGGAAGCAGCCGTGATCGCTGTTGTCTATGCTTTTATTATCGGCGGACTTGTCTACCGTGAACTAAAACCAAGAGAAATTCCGACTATTATAGGAAACACGTTAACGTTAACGTTAACAGCATCCATTATATTGCTCGTCGGGTTAGCTAACCTTTTCGGGTGGATTCTCGTCTACGAAGATATTCCGATTATGCTTGCTGATGGCATTTTATCCATCACGGAAAATTCATTTTTAATCGTGCTGTTAATGCTCGGTTTGCTTCTTATTATCGGTATGTTCATAGAGACAATAGCAGCCCTTGTTATACTATTCCCCGTTTTGTTGCCTGTTGCGGAAAGCATCGGCATGGACCCGATTCATTTTGGTGTTGTTATGGTACTCACACTCATGATCGGGTTGTCTACACCACCGGTGGGCGTATGCTTGTTTGTGGCTTCCGGTATTGCAAAAGTGCCAATTGGAAAGACAGTTAAAGAGCTGATCCCCTACTTTGGCGTAGCATTGCTTGTTCTTTTGCTTGTTAGCTACATCCCATCGTTATCGTTATTTTTACCAAGTCTTTTTGATTAATAAAGGAAGTGATTTAGAATGCAAGCCATCCAAGTGTTGGAACCGGGAAAATTGGATGTTGTTATGAAGGATAAGCCTGAAGTCGAGCGTTCGGATGATGTGCTCGTCAAAATCAAAGCTGTCGGGATTTGCGGATCGGACATGCACATTTACCACGGCAGCAACCCCTTCACCGTCTATCCGAGAGTAATCGGGCATGAAGTCTCCGGTGAAGTGGCGTCTGTCGGGAGTCAGGTAAGCACGCTTAAGCCGGGGGATAGGGTCGCGTTAGAGCCGATCTCTTACTGCGGAGAGTGTTATGCTTGCCGCAAAGGACGTCCGAATGTATGTGTGAATCTGGAAGTATCTGGAGTGCATCGGGATGGCGGGATGAGAGAATTTATGGTGGCACCTGCCGACAAGTGGCATAAAGTCAGTGAGCATGTTTCTTTTGAAGCAGCAGCATTGGCCGAACCGATGACAATTGGCGCTCAAGCCACGATGCGGGGAAACGTTCAAAAGGGTGATACGGTACTGATCATGGGTGCCGGTCCAACAGGACTAAGTTGCTTAGCTTTGGCCAAACAACACGGAGCAACAACATTCATTTCCGATTTTAATCAGGAGCGGCTTGACTATGCCAAAAGCATCGGCGCCGATTACCTCTTACACCCGGGAGAAGAAGATATTGAAAAGGTGATTGCCGATAAGACCGATCAAGAACTTGCCAACGTGGTCATTGATGCTGTTGGTACCGCGGGTACGTTTGAACAAGCAGTGACGCTCGCTTCAGTCGCGGGAAATGTTGTTACTCTAGGCTTTAACGAACAACCGTCATCGATTGCTTCTTTATTATTGACAAAAAAAGAGTTAACAGTAGCAGGATCACGTTTACAAACGCATCAATTTAAGTCAGTGATCGAAGAAGTGAACAAAGGAAATATTGACCCGGAAGCGATGATTTCCCATACCTTTCACTTCCAACAAGTAAAAGAGGCTTTTGAATTACTGGAAAATCCCAATAAAGAGGTACGAAAAATCGTGCTTACGTTTTAGAAAAGAGGTGCATCGTACATGCGCATGGTATTTCGTTGGTTCGGAAAAAATAACGACTCCGTAACATTGGAGCAAATCAAGCAAATTCCCGGTGTCGAAGGGATCGTTTGGGCCTTGCATGACCGCGAAGCCGGAGAAGTTTGGCCTTTGGACGAAGTGATGGAAGTAAAAGAACAAGCCGAAGAACACGGTTTTCACATTGACGTTGTGGAAAGCATTAATGTCCATGAAGACATCAAGCTGGGTCTTCCTTCCCGAGACCGTTACATTGAAAACTATAAAGAAAGCATTAAAAACGTTGCTGCCGCTGGCGCTAAGGTTATTTGCTACAACTTTATGCCGGTGTTCGATTGGACACGTACGGATTTATTTAAAGAAATGGAAGATGGCTCCACTGCCCTTTTTTATGAAAATGCGAAAGTCGAAGGGATGGATCCAAAGGAACTCGTCAACCAAACGACGAGCAACGCGGAATACACAATGCCCGGATGGGAGCCGGAAAGGTTAAAAGACCTTGAACGATTGTTTGATGCCTATAGGGGCATGACAGAAGAAGACCTTTGGAACAACTTGCACTATTTTCTTGAGCAAGTATTGCCGGTCGCGGATCAGCATGACATTCAAATGGCGATTCACCCTGACGATCCGCCCTGGTCTGTTTTCGGTTTGCCAAGAATTATTACGAGCGAGGCCAACGTTGAACGTTTTTTATCGTTGTCGGATAGTCCCGCTCACGGAATTACATTATGCAGCGGTTCACTCGGTGCAAATCCGGATAATGATATCGCCGGCATTATACGCAAGTATCATAACCGTATACCATTTGCGCACATTCGTAACGTTAACGTTCGAGAAAACGGGGATTTTATTGAAACATCCCATCGCAGCAAGGACGGCTCCGTCGACATTGCCGATATCGTAAAAGCCTATCACGAAAATGAGTACACGGGCTATGTCCGTCCCGATCACGGCAGGCATATTTGGGAGGAAAAGTGCCGACCGGGATATGGCTTGTATGATCGTGCGCTTGGCATCATGCACCTATGGGGGCTTTGGGATGCCTATGAATTAGCGAAAGAGAAAGGAAACCATTAGAATGTTGCCAAATCATGAATCCTTGAAGAATAAAGTAGCGATTGTTACCGGAGGAAGTGGCGTTCTTTGCAGAGTGATGTCACAGGAATTGGCTCGACAAGGAATGAAGGTTGCCATTTTGAACCGCACTTCCGAAAAAGGGCAGGAAGTTGCCAATGAAATAAAAGAAAAAGGCGGAAGTGCTATAGCCGTATCTTGTGATGTTTTGGATGAAGAAAGTGTGCATCAAGCCCGTGAACAAATAAATGCAGAACTTGGCCCCTGTCAGTTATTGATTAACGGGGCAGGGGGCAATCACCCTGATGCTACGACATCCAAAGAAACCTTTAATATTGAAGATATTGAAGACACCTCTGTCAGAACTTTTTTCGATATGACTCTTTCAGGCTTTGATCACGTTTTTAAACTCAATTTATTGGGAACGGTCTTGCCAACGCAAATTTTCGCTAAAGATATGGTAGAACAAGAAGGGACCGCGATCGTTAATATATCCTCAATGAGTGCGCCCTCTCCGATGACAAAAGTGCCCGCCTATAGTGGTGCAAAAGCAGCGATAGAAAATTTAACCCAATGGCTCGCCGTTCATTTTGCCGATGTTGGAATCCGCGTGAACGCCATCGCCCCCGGTTTCTTTTTAACAGAACAAAATCGATCATTGTTAACAACGGAGGACGGAGGCCTTACGGCACGCGCGAATAAAATTATTGACCACACGCCAATGGGGAGGTTCGGGGATCCGAAAGATCTCCTGGGTTCCCTTCTCTGGTTAGCGGACGAAGAAACCTCCCGTTTTGTAACCGGCATTACAGTTCCTGTAGACGGCGGATTCATGGCTTATTCAGGTGTGTGAATAATGGAAGCCAGGAAGACGTAGACCGTTTCCTGGCTTTTATAAATGTACCCGGGATGTGCAAGAAACCAATATCGATTTCCAGCTTAATGTTACAAAATATTCCTACTGTTTATTTTCAGTTGGAATATGCCGCATTAAGTTATAAAATACACCTATGAATATAAGAAAATAAGTGGGGAAAAACATGGAGTACATTGCGACGTTTGATATTGGGACATCCAGTGTCAAAGGAGTGTTGGTAGGTAGGGACGGCTCGTTGCATTATCCCGAAATGCGTCCGGTACATACAGATTATCGGGACGTTGGGCGCGTGGAGCAAGATCCCGAGCAATGGTGGGAGAAGGTATGTCACATTGCTTTTTCTTGGTGGAAAAACGGCATAAACCCTCAACATGTCAATGCGATCGTCATGAGCGGACAGATGCAGGATTGTATTCCGATCGATGCGGATGGCCAACCGGTGCGCCCGGCCATCCTTTATTCTGATAACCGTGCAGAAGAACAAGCGGAGTATATTGCGCAAGACACTCACGACCTATCTCTTAAAACAGGAAATCATTTTGATGGAACGATGGTTTTTCCAAAGATAAAGTGGCTGCAGGAAAAGGAACGTGAAGTCTATGATCGGACAGCGACCATATGTGTGAGTGCGAAAGACTACGTGATTTTTCAGTTGACAAAAAAACCCGTTGTTGATTCTGTAACGGGGGCCACTACGGGAATGATGGATTTACGTCGCAAGGAATGGATCTCAAAATGGATGGAGGAGCAAGGCCTCGATGCTCAAAAACTTCCGCCTCTAGTCGATCCTAGTGCCAAGGTTGGAGAAGTCGTTGAAAAAAGCGCTAAGCAAAGTGGTTTCGTCCGGGGAACTCCCGTGCTATGCGGAGCCGGGGATGCCGGTGCAACGACCATGGGCGCCGGAGTTGTGGAGCAAGGAGATAAGTATGTCTATCTCGGTTCAACTGGTTGGGTTGCCTTTGTCACCGAAACGATTACAGCGCAAGCGGATGGTATTTTTCATCTTGCGAATTTAACGCCGGATGAATACATCGCCATAGCACCGATGTTGAACGTTGGCAATGCACACCTTTGGGCGGTTGATCTCTTTGGGGATGGCGGGGAAAAGGATTACGCAGGGTTTGAACATGCGGTTCAATCCACGTCGCCCGGTGCTTCAGATGTCCTATTTCTACCATATCTAAAAGGCGAGCGTTTTCCCGTTCAGGATATGTCTGCTTCGGGTTCTTTTATGAATATAAGGGAGACGACAACAAAAGCGCATTTAAGCCGTGCCGTTTTGGAAGGCGTGTCCATGTCGATACGCCAAACAATGGATACGTTGATCGGCGAAGATGCGGGGCAGACGCCACTTACGCTTATTGGCGGAGGGACGCAAAGTGAATCGTGGTGCCAGATTTTAGCCGATGTTTGCCAGAGCTTTGTGCGCGTACCTGAACACCCCGAATATTTACCGTCATTAGGCGTAGCTGCCGCCGGTTTTGTTCACTTGCAATGGTCGGCCAATTACCGGGAATTTCATCAGCATATTATGCAAAATCAATCAATGAAAACATACGATCCGGATGCCAATGTGAAAGAGACATATGATCGTTTATACGAAAAATTTAAGGCGTTGTATCCCGCGATCAAAGATTGGTCGAAACGCTAGTGACAAATCCAATAACCGTATCTATACCAGCCGAAAACGCCTCTATATCAGCCAAAACAAACGGTTTATCAGCCATTTCGGCCTCGGTAGGGTATATTTCAACCATTTAGCAGTAGAGACCTGTTAGTAAGGAGCGCGTTTTTCGTGAAGACAGCAGATGCCGTTGTGATCGGCGGAGGCGTGATAGGAACGTCCATTGCCTATCGTTTAGCCGAAGGGAATCGAAAAGTGATTTTAATAGAAAAAGGAGAAATAGGCTCTCGAACTTCAGGATCTTGTGATAAGGCTATATTTCTCCAATCCAAAAAACCGGGATTTCCGAGTGAATTGGCAAAAGAGAGCAGAGCTGTTTATGAAAATCTTGAAGAAGAGCTCGATTTTTCTTTTGAATTCAAACGAGGGGGCGGGATGATTGTTGTTCAATCCGAAAAATACGTGCCCTTCATGAAGGATTTTGTAGAAAAGCAAAAACAAGCCGGCATCGATATTCAACTTTTAGACCAAAAAGAAGCAAGAGACCGACAGCCCTGCCTATCGAAAGATATTATCGGCTCCACGTATAGCAATGAAGATGCGGAAGTGAACCCGATGTTATTAAGTCAGGCATTTGCCGCTGCTGCGAAGCGAAAAGGGGTTGATATTCGCACGCATACGGAAGTGGTTGATATCGTGATTGACAATGGGAAAGTGGTCGGGGTACAGACGCCTAAAGAATATATTGCCACTGAAATGGTTGTTAATGCGGCCGGACCCTTCGCACCTCAGATTGGAAACATGGTCGGCATCAATATCCCGATTCAACCCCGCCGCGGGGTCATTCTTATTTCCGAAAAAATAAATCCAATCATCTACGGGAACATTTTATGCTCCCAATATATTGCGGCAAAACACATGAATCAAGCAGAAGATGCGCCCGCTTTTGGAGTCGGACTCTCCTTAGGGCAAACAGATGCCGGGAACTTACTCATCGGGGCAAGCCGGGAGTTTGAAGGGTTTAATAAATCCGTGGAGTCGGAAGTGCTTCCGGCGATTGCCAAACATGCAGCGAGCATCGTTCCGAGCCTGGGAAACGTTCGGATCATTCGTTCCATGGTAGGTTTTCGTCCGTACACGGGGGATGGATTGCCGATTGTTGACGAAGCTCGCGATGCTGAAGGCTTTATCATAGCAGCGGGACACGAGGGGGACGGGATCGCCCTAGCGCCGATCACCGGATTGCTCGTCCGTGACTTGATAGATAAAAAAGGGGACTATCCATCTTTTCTGGAGAAATTAAACCTTGATCGCTTTAAGTAGGTGAGGAGAAACGAGGGAGTTAGGTGCTAGAGATTATCATTCCGCTGCTTATCTTGTTCACGATTGTATTGATTCCGCAAATCCCTAAAATAGGGGGAGAAGTGCGACTGGCATTAATCCTTGCCGCACTATCCGCGGCTGTGCTGGGGGGATTAACTCCGGTTGAAATCGGGTCTGCCTTCATCGATGGGGTCGATCAATTGGCTTGGGTGATCATGTTGTCCATTGCAGGAAGCATCTATGCGGAGACGCAAGTGAAATTAGGTGCCATGCAGACGACAATGCTTAGCTTACGTTCGCTTTTCGGACGATCGTCGATAGGTTTAGTCGCGGCTGTTTTAGTCGCATTAACGTTCGCCGGCTCACTTCTTGGGGATGCCATAGCCGCATCTGCCGTTATCGGCTTCCTTGTCATACGTTCCTTGGCTGATTTGAACATTAAACCGGAACAAATCGGCATGATTATATTGGTGGGCGCCTCCTTGGGCTCACTCATGCCTCCGATTTCACAAGGGGTTATTTTGTCTTCCTCCCTGATTGACATTGATCCGACGCCTGTTATTATCATTAGTATTTTCACCGTTACAGGCGGCGTTTTGTTTGCCATCCTGGATGCCGGCCGGTTTGTGCGCGGGAAGCGCTTGCCGGAACATCTCTTGCCCAATCAATCTTTTTTTACCATAATAAAAGAAAGATGGAAAACATTAATCCCGCTTATTGTGTTGGCGGTTATTGTCGTGCTTGATACCGGATTTGCTTTTAACATATTCACGGTTTGGGAACCGATGGAGCGAGCGGTTACCTATTTGGAAGGAGTGCCGATTCTGAATGGGGTCGTATTTCCGATCGTTCTGGCCATTATGATGGGTGCGATCATCAGCTTTTTCTATTCGAGTGTTCGTAAAGAAGCAGGGACAGTATTTAAACAAGGGGTCAAAAACATAAGCAAAACCGTGCAAATTCAATTGTCTGCGGGTTTTATGGTTGGGGTTTTTAGTGCAACGGGGATGATCGATCGCGTTTCGGAGCTTATGGAAGGGTTACAGGCAACTGCGCTTAAACTCGGGGGGACGGTTAGCATGTTATTAGTAGGGATGCTGACGGGTTCGCAAACGACCGCGCAGACGATAACGGTGCCTTTTCTTGCTCCCGCCTTGGAGAACCTTGATGTTGATCCTGTGAATATCGCCCTTGGGGCTGCGCACATTGCGGCCGGCGGGCAGAATCTTCCTCCCGTAGGGTTGACCGCCTTCGTGGTGGCTGGGCTGATAGGAGGTATTTTAAGCAAAAAAGTAGATCCGGTAAAAGTGATGATTCTGGCTGTGCCGGCATCGTTGTATTTAACGCTCGTCGGATTGATTGCCTGGTTTATCTGAGGAGGAACGAACCGTGATCGGGATATTAATGCTAGAGACAACGTTTCATAGACCGATCGGGGACATTGGCAACCCGAAGACGTTTTCGTTTCCGGTCATTTATAAAACGGTAAAAGGAGCGACCGTTGCTCGCGCGATGGATAAAGCGGGCGACAGTGAACTGGTCGATCTTTTTGTAAAAGCTGCCAAAGTGCTTGAAAATGAGGGCGCAAAGGCAATCACAACGAGTTGTGGTTTTCTGGCTATTTTTCAGCAAGAGATTCAACGAGCCTTAACGATTCCTTTCTTTTCATCAAGTTTGCTGCAAATTCCATTCGCAAGTTGTGTTACAGGTGGCACGGTTGGTGTAATGACGGCTAAGAAATCGAGTTTAACCGCGCGACACTTTAAGGGGGTCGGTGCCGATCATGCGCCCGTAGTGATCGAAGGGATGGATGATCAGCCTGCATTCACTTCCGCGATTGTCGATCAAACGGAAAATCTTAATGAGAATGCCGTCGCTAAGGAAATGGAACAAGTGACTTATCGTCTGCTCGAAAAACATCCGGAAGTAACGGCGATTGTTTTGGAATGCACGAACATGCCTCCTTATAGAAAAAAAATACAAGCAATCACCGACTTTCCTATTTTTGATATAAATGCATTAATCAATTACATGTTTGATGCTATCCTTGGGGGTGCCGTGAATTCAAGATGTCATGATCTGTCGATGTGAAGAGGTCTATTACCGTGAGATAATGAAGGCCATAGAGGAAGGAAGCACAACATCGAAAGAAATAAAACTTCAAACACGGGCAGGCATGGGGATTTGCCAGGGGAGAACGTGTCGGCCGCTGATCGATCAAGCGGTATCCAAGCACATGAAAGAAGCGATACCGGATTCAAGCCGTCTAACGCATAACAACCCCATCCGCCCGATCACCTTAACCGATTTAGCAAACAACACGAAGAGGGATGAATGATGAGAATCACTGATCACCCGGTATTAGGTCCGTTAGAGAACAAAGAAGTAACGATTCAATTTAATGGCGTCGATTATATTGGACTTGAAAATGAATCGATCGCGGCGACGTTACTCGCCAACGGCATCCGAACGTTGCGATATTCGGAAAAAGAACGTAAACCACGAGGTATCTACTGTGGCATCGGCCATTGCTATGAATGCCGGGTAACTGTGAACGGAGAAAGAAGTGTTCGCGCCTGTATCACTCCCGTGAAAGATCAAATGATTGTTGAATCGCAAGGGTTTCAATCATGAAGTATGATCTTATCATTATAGGCTCGGGGCCGGCCGGTTTGAGTGCCGGCATAGAAGCGGCGAAACATGGCGCGAAAGTGATTATTGTTGATGAGAACCCGTTTTCCGGCGGCAAGTTAATCGGCCAATTGCATGAAGAGCCAAAAAATGGATGGTGGATCGGAAAACAAGTGGCAGACACGCTTACTGAAGAAGCAAAAGCGCACGGTGTTCGTTTTTTGCATGAAAGAGAAGTATGGGGAATTTTTCCGAAGTGGACGGTTAAGTTGAACAAGGGAGAGGCGTTACACGCACCATTTGTATTGATCGCTACCGGGGCTGCCGAAAAGGCTATTCCCATACCGGGATGGACATTGCCGGGGGTAATGGCGATCGGAGCGGCGCAAGTGATGAATAACTACCATCGGGTACAACCCGGGAAAAAAGTGGCAGTTGTTGGCGTCGATCCGCTAGCTTTAACGGTCGCCCACGAGATGAAAATGGGAGGCGTGGATGTCGTTGGACTTTTTCTTCCACCGAGCAATGATTTTTCACAGGAGAAATCCAGACCGAAAGAAATGATCGCTGACTTGGCATCGATGTCGAATCTAGCCCCAAATGCTCTCTTGAAAACAGCTGGAAAGATGGTCCGAAATAGATTTATAAGGAGCATAGGTGCTCATTTATACCCTGCGCAAGGTGTAAAGGTATGGGATATCCCCTTATTTTTAAGAAAAAATGTAAGGGAAATTAATGGGGATCGACAAGTAGAAAGCATAACGGTCGATCAGATTGATGCTCACGGTGATGTACAATCGAATCGCCGGCAAACGATAGACGTCGATGGCGTTTGCATTTCCGGAGGGCTCTATCCTGTATCAGAACTCCCGGCCGCGATTGGATGCGCATCTGCCTACATTGAAGAATTAGGCGGGCATGTTCCTTTACACGGAGAGGATTTGCAGACAACCCAAGACGGGATTTATGTCGCGGGGAACATAACAGGCATTGAAGGCGCAAAAATAGCGATGGCACAAGGTGAATTAGTGGGCTTTGGCGTTAGCGAAAGAGCAGGGTTTATTGAAGATGTTGGTGGTCAACGTAGGCTTGAATACATGGAAAAAATCAAGGAAGCAAGAGAAACATCCGCGATCAAATTCATGCGAAACATTGATGAGGGTCGAGAGAAAATGACGAGGCGGTGGCGGGATCACGAGTGAAAAGCGGAAGGGCATGCATCGTGAACTAGGGACAATAGCGCTATTTCCCTTGAACGGAGAGCGAAGAAGAAGCAAAGTAATCCCCAAACGGAGGTCAAGCTACTCTAAGAGGAACAGGAGAAGCAAAGTAATCCCTCAAACGGAGATCGAGCTGTTCCGAGAGGAACAAGAATATGCAAAGTAATTCTCGTCCCTCTCAGAGTGAGAAGACCGTCTTTTGAGGAGCGACAACGACACTGAGAATGGGGATGGCGAACAAAGGGAGTTTCTGAAATAGACCACTAGCTCTTCAAGTGTGATATTTTTCCTCAATCTTATCCTTCTTTAAAACAGCTATAACCTTGGCATCAAGGGTGGAATTATCGACTAAAATTAATGAATCAATATTTGATAGGTGGCGCTTTAAATTAGAAAGGCTTTTATCACTTCTGCGAATGACATCATTCGTTGGGATGTCATGTCCACCATTTTCAACAAGGGTTTCGGCAAGGATTTCCCCTCAAAATCTGTGATTTAGTGGGGGAGGAATTGCCAATTGTTTGTGTGTTTGATAAACGTGAGTTCTTTTAGTGGAACTTGTTTGTAACTTTTATCTGGGTTTGTGAGATATTGGTCTTCGATGTTTTTGACAAAGGCCATGCTTGTACCATTGAAACCCGAGATCCATCCCACTTTTCCTTGAAACAACACTTTGTCATTGAGATAAAATCCCTTTAGATACGGTTTGTTCTTTATATTTCGCTGACTGATTGTATTTTTATACTTTCTTCCTTTCCGTGCTGTTGCTTCATGTAAAGATCGTTTCTTTTTGCGGAACTGCTTGATCTTGAAGATGGAATGGGTGTCATAATCAATCTTATCTATCCCACTGATCGCTATCGCGTCGTTATAATGGGTTTTATCTAACCCTAATGCTTTACGTTTAGGTGTCGTAACGGAACCATAGGTGATATTTGCATCCGAATATTTATCAAACACTCTCCTGCGAAACACATTCATGAACGTACCTTCTTTATAGCTAGGTAGCTTTTTGCCCTCCATCATCCACTCCCAAAGGATTTTCCCTTTTTTATGATTCTCATGCGTATGACAATCGGTACAAACAGTAATGAGATTATCCGCACGATCACTACCACCATGAGAACGATAGACAATATGATGGGTATTCAGTATCTTGCTTTGTTTCTTGCAAACTTGGCACGTATAGTTGTCTCTTGCAAACACAAAATACCGCACATCATAGTAGCCATAAGTTTGTCCTTTTTGATAATCGATCCCTTGAATGTCAGGATTGATCATCTTGTGAGGATCGAATTTGCCAACTTCGATTGTTAATGTTGGATTCGGCACAAGGGAACAGAATTTATCGATCCATCTGAATGTGTTTTGAATCCGACTTTCGATACTCAGTGGTAGCCATCCGTCGGGGCGTTTTCGATTGTCAAAGCGTGGTTTTCGATAGCGTGTCTTACGATGACGCCTTGATTGCCTATACGCTCGTCTTGTATTCAGCAAACTTTTCACGTCTTGACGGGTTTCGATGTCACCTTTTGCAAGCACTTTATCCTCGCTAGTGATCGCAACGCCTGTATCTTTCGCGCCCAAATCAACGCCTATATTCACATTTTGCTTGTAGCCACTTGATCCATATAATAGCTGGATCGTAAAGGGTTCATAAGATACGATTTTAGCTTTCTTTTGTTTCAGTAATCGCCTTGCTTTTTGCGGTTTGCACGGCATTAGTGACTCGCCATGCCTATTTTTTACGAACACTAACATGAAGTGTTCCTCCTTTCTAGGAGTTGTTTCCCTTCGCCAATGTTATCGACCCTTCGCGATGTGGTTGACGTCTCCTACCCCTCAGAGATGTTTACAGAGCCACGAAAGAGCTACGGACTAGGGAATCATCCATAGGTTTCTTCATGGTCGATAACGTAGTCAGTTAAGACTTAGGCTAGTCAATAAAGGCTTTTCAAGCCCCTTCCAATTCTACGAATTGGTGGGAGTTATTGACTCTACCTCACCTGCTCCACAAACGGGCTCGTTAGGATAATGTCTCACGATGGTTTGTCTCTCCGGATCATAATATACAATGGACGTATCATTTATTTTTGCATCTAACAATGCACGTTCTCCTGTCATTCGAACTACTTTTTCCAAACGATCAATATCTAAACCTCGCATATCATGCGCGCCTCCCAGTGTGATTTCTGTTTATTAAGTTTATCATTTTGGAAGAATACCTACAATTCGCCTGGTATTGATCCAAACCCTTTACCGCAGTCCATCAACTTTCCGCTCATCATACTGTAGAATAGGGAGAGAGGAGGGGTTTTTATGCCACTAAATAAAGAAACAGGTTATATTCATGGCCACGAGGACAAAGAGCGTCATTACGGGAGTTTGGTGCCGCCTATTTATCAATCGAGTACGTTTACATTTCCTGACGCGGAAAGTGGGGCGGCTCGTTTTTCCGGAAATGGAAACGGATATATGTATAGCCGTTTAGGAAACCCGACGGTCCGGGAATTTGAAGAGCGTATGGCTGCGGCTGAACGTGGCGAGAAAGCGCTGGCATTTGCTTCCGGGATGGCTGCTGTCTCTGCCGTTTTAACATCTTTACTGAGAAGTGGAGATCATGTACTCGTTTCCAAAGGCGTGTACGGTTGTACATTCGGGCTTTTATCGTGGCTTTCCGATCGTTTTGACGTTCATGCCAACTACATTTCTATGGAAAATAAATCGGACCTTGCAGAAAACCTCCAGCCAACAACAAAAGTCATTTATGTGGAAACGCCGATTAATCCAACGATGAAAATGACAGACTTTTCACTTATTACACAATTCGCGCAGGAACATAACCTCACGGTGATCGTGGACAATACCTTCGCTTCCCCTTATCTACAGCGCCCGCTCGAGCATAACGCTGATGTCGTCGTCCACAGTGCCACAAAATATTTAGGCGGTCATGGCGATGTGATTGCCGGGGTGGCGGTCGGAAGTTTCGATTTTATGGAAGTCGTCCGAAAAAATGCACAAAAAGATATGGGCGGCGTCCTCGGATCTTTCGAAGCCTGGTTGTTGCTGCGGGGGATGAAGACCCTTTCCGTGCGTATGGACCGTCACTGCGCCAACGCGAAGGTGATTGCCGAAAAGCTGAAAAAACATCTGCAAGTCGAAACCATCTTTTTTCCGGGAGACCCCGATTTTCAACAATGCGAATTAACGTCAAAACAAATGGATCAGCCCGGAGGAATGATCAGCTTTACCGTTAAAGGCGGAAAAGAAGCGGCTTTTAACGTGATGAATCGACTGAAAATGATCGCGATCGCGGTCAGTCTCGGCGACGCGGAAACGCTCATTCAACATCCGGCATCGATGACCCATGCCGTCATTCCGGAAGCCGAGCGAGAGTTTATGGGGATTAGCGATAATATGCTTCGTTTATCGGTCGGGCTTGAGCATTATGAAGATATTTGGAATGATTTGGAGCAGGCATTGGCAGGAAATTGAATCTGTTTGGGAATAAGGCGAGTGTGACAACGCATGGCACCCGAACGAGCACGAATCCGCTCATTACGGTCACCATGAAGCGGTTATGACACCCTAACGCAGGAATCGATCGTTTTTTCGGTTGTCATGAACAATGTATGGCGACCTAACTTGATCGAAGCAGGGCTTTACGGGCGCCATGGAACGATTATGGCGCCCGAACAAGCACGAATCCGCTCATTTTCATCTTTTCATGGGGTGTCGCAACGCATCATGCTTATTTGAGGCGGCTTGAACCTGCTGCTGATTTCATGCCTTAATCGAAAAATCGGGTCAGTGTAAAAATATCGGAAAAATTCCTTCTTGATAACTTAAATGAAGGAGCGTATAATTGCTTAGGTTAGCCTTTGTAAGGGAACCCTACTAATCTTGGAAACAATGAATAAAACCTCAATAAAAGACAAGTGAATCAACGAAAGAAGGTTTAGCATGTCAAGGCAACATAGAGATAATAAGCATCACGGTAGCATCTCTTTTTTCTTATCAAGGGTTGCTTTATTTTTCGCCGGATTATTAACGCTCTCGTTTGGGGGCAGCTTGATGATCCAATCTACGCTCGGCTCAGCAACATGGGACGTTCTTCATATCGGCCTCGCTAATCTGACGCCTTTAACGATTGGCATGTGGGTTCAGACCGTTGGTATTCTGATGATCGGTATAACTTGCTATATTGAAAAAAGAAGACCACAGATCGGCAGTTTCGTTAACATCCTTTGTGTAGGCGTTTTTCTGGATGCCTGGTTACATCTTCCGATCCAGCAAGTTTTTCAAAGCACTTGGCAGTTATTTTTTGTATTAATTGCCGGCATTGTCTTCATGGGTATTGGCGCCGGCATGTATGTATCCACACGCCTTGGGGCAGGGCCGCGCGATGGCATGACCCTTGCCCTTGCCAATAAGTCAGGGTGGTCGATCCGTCTCGTGCGTACAATAATGGAAGGAACAGCCCTTCTTCTCGGCTGGCTTCTTGGTGGCCCGGTTGCCATCGGCACATTTGCATCCGTATTCTTGATTGGTCCCGTCATGCAAGCATCGCTTGGTTTTTGGCGAAAACAAGTGTCAAAATGGGAGACGACTGCCCCTGTGCAACAGCAGAGAACAAAAAGAAGAGCATATGCTTCGTCGACGAGTGCGTGATGAGTAGGTGAGCTGCGCCCAAAGGGGTGCGGTTCTTTTTTTACGCTAAATTTGTACATTGTTACAACTAAATTTGTGTTGACTAATGAAAGCGGTTGTATTAAAGTGTCTATATAATATCTAACTTAGATCTAAGTTAGATCTGAAAAAGAACGGAGTGATATATAATATGGAAAATCGTGTCTTACTTGCGTTTTATGGTGACGACTTCACAGGATCTACGGATGCTATGGAAGCGTTAGATCAGTATGGATTACGGACAATTTTATTTTTAGGGTTGCCAACTGAAGAATTGTTAAAGCAATTTCAAAATGTGGACTGCATTGGCGTGGCTGGTACCGCAAGAGCTAAAAATAAATACGAAATGAAAAAAGAGCTAGAACCAATTTTTGATAAATTGAATGATATTAATCCATATTTTGTTCACTATAAAGTTTGTTCAACCTTCGATTCATCCCCGGAAGTGGGAAGTATTGGTTATGCATGTGATGTAGCCAGGGGTTATTTTAAAGAAGGAACTTACCCGCTATTGGTGGGAACTCCGGATTTAGGTCGATATACAATATTTGGAAATCATTTTGCTGATCTAAACGGAACAATTTATCGACTTGATAAACATCCTGTCATGTCTAATCATCCTGTTACACCAATGCATGAAGCAGATTTGGGCGATCATTTGCAAAAGCAGACGGAACAAACAATAGATCGTATTTCTGTAAATGATATGAACATTCATCCAGCGAATAGCCCTTTTTCTCAAACAACCGAATGTTCCATAACATTGTATGATGCGTTAGAAGAAAAACACGTAGATTGGTTTGCGGAAGATATTTGGGGAAAAGTCAGCTCAAATCCACAATTCCTCATAGGCTCCTCTGGAATAGAGCATGCAATTGCAAAAAGATGGAGCCAAAATAATAACAGTAAACATGTAGAAAGTAACAAAAAGGTTAAAAAAATAAACCGGATGTTAGTGGTATCAGGAAGCGTTTCTGAAGTGACTAAACAACAGTTAGATGATGCAGAGGTTGCTGGTTTTCATATGGAGCAAGTTCCTTACAGGCTATTAACTGAGGACAAAATTCCAGAAGATTATATGAAACATATTCTGCAATTGTTGGACGACCAAGAAAAAGTGGTACTTTACACAGCAAAGGGAACAGAAGACCCATCTATATATTTGACTAAGGAGCATTTTCAGAACGTAGATATAAAAGAAGAAGAAATTGGGACTTATATTGGACAAAAGCTTGGAGAATGGACGAAGTACATTATGGAAAGCTCACAATTGCAGCGGCTAGTCATTTCAGGTGGAGATACTTCAGGGTTCGTTACTTCCCAATTAAGCATTTATGCTTTGGAAGTTCTTTCTTCTGTAGCGCCGGGAGCACCTTTATGTCGAGCTTATTCTGATGATAAACGATTTGATGGGTTGGAAATAGCGTTAAAAAGTGGTCAACTTGGAGGAAAAAACTTTTTTAACAAAGTGTTTATGTTAGAAAATACTAACGACTATGGGGATAACTTATGAACAATAAAAAATCAAACATGTTATTTAAAGATGTTGCTTATAACCAAATTAAAGAAAAACTTTTAGAAGAAGAATACGCACCAGGAACGTTATTATCTGAGAAAACTCTGATAGATGATCTGAAAATGAGCAAAACCCCCATTAAATCAGCATTGATAAGGTTAGAAGCGGAAGGGTTCGTAACGGTTTCCTCAAAACAAGGGGTTCTGGTCAATGATTTAACGATTGATCGAATTAACAATATATATAACCTACGAATAGCTTTGGAAACTTTTAACTGTGAACAAATCTATTCACAAATTACGAAAGAACAGTTGGAACATTTATGGGAAAATCTTGAAGAAACAAAAATTGTATCAGAGAAACTAGACGTAAAGGAATTTGCGAGTTTGGACCATGGGTTTCACCTTAGTATTAGTGAAATTGCGGGAAATGATGAAATTACCCGTGTCTTATTAAATTATCAAGATCATCTCTTACGCATCACGTTACGTCATTTACGCAAAGATCCAAGTAGAGTACGTAAATTTTACCAAGAACATGTAGCGATTATGAAAGCGCTAGAAAAACACGAAAAGGAAAGCATAAGATTAATGCGCCAACATTTACAAGAATCAAAATCTATTCTTTTTCAATAATATGGAGTGAATGAAATGAAAGCCGTTTTTGTGGAAAATGCAGAACAAGTTAAGGTGAAGGAAGTTAATCGACCAAATATTAAAAGTGATGAAGTTTTAATTAAGGTTATCAAAGCTGGAATTTGTGGATCAGATATCCATACCTATAAAGGTTTGCACCCATTTCGAAAACCTCCGGTCATTATGGGTCATGAGGTAGCAGGAGAAGTTGCTGAAGTAGGAAATGACGTATCTAAAGTCAAGGTGGGAGATCGTGTAACGGTAGAACCGCAAAAAGGTACCGGAGAAAGTGAGGGGATAATGACAGGTAATGTGAACTATTCCGATGAACGCTTAGCCCCAGGTATGGGAGAATGGCTTGGAACGATGGCGGAATATTTTGTTGCCCCTGAAACGTTGGTGCTTTCGTTGCCGGATTCAGTAAGCTATGAAAAAGGAGTTCTTATGGAACCTTTGGCAGTAGGCGTTCATGCAGCATTTAAAGGAGAAGTACATCCTTCGGACCGAATTGCTATTTTAGGGGCTGGCCCCATTGGATTATTAACGCTTGCCGCCGTGTATGCTCGTAATGTCAAAAGCACTCTAGTGACGGACGTTTTTGACTATCCTTTAGATATAGCTCGAGATATGGGGGCCCGCACAACGCTAAATATAGGTGGTAAATCTAACTGGGTAACAGAGGCAAAAGAAATTATGGGCGGTTCTTTCGATAAGGTATTCATTACAGCTGGGGTGCCAGGAATCATCAATCAAGCCCTCCACCTGTTAAAAAAAGGCGGGCGAATAGTAACGGTCGCTATGTTCCAAGATCAGCAAAAAATAGATATTGAACAGCTACAGCAGAACGAAAAGGAGATTGTAGGCTGTATGACCTACAATAGACCCGACTCGGAGGAGGCTTTGAGCATTATCGAAGATAACAAAATTCCATTAGAGAAAGTAATATCTCATCAGTTGCCTTATGAACAAGCAGCAGATGGATTTCGAATGGTTGATAAAAAAGAAGATCAGTCAGTTAAAGTATTGATTAACTTTGATGCTTAGGAGATTATAACTATATGAATAAAAAAAGCTTTATGATATCAGTTATGGTGATGGCGATTTGGATTACTGGATGTAGTTCGTCTGCATCCTCTTTCGATGAGGAAAAAGAGGATACGACAACTCTTCGATTAGGTCATATCACTAGTGAAGATGATGCATGGCATTTAGCATCAATTAGATTTGCAGATTTAGTTGAAGAGAAAACCAATGGTTCAGTTGAAGTGGAACTTTATCCAAATTCGACGTTAGGTGGAGATCGTGATCTTATCGAAGGAATGCAAATCGGTTCAATTGATTTTGCGTTAGTAGCAGGAGTGATGTCGAATTTCCACGAATCATTTGCAATTTTAGAGTTACCGTATTTATTTCAGGACGAGGAACATCTAGAGCAATTTCTTTATGGAGAGTCCGGAGAAAAATTACAGGAAGAAATGTTGGGAGAAACTGGAGTACGTGGTTTGGAATTTTGGATGAGAGCTCCAAGACAATTAACTACAAACACTCTTGTCGAAAAACCGGAAGATTTGCATGGTGAACAAATAAGAGTGCCCAATATAGAGGCGTCTGTACAAGGTTGGGAAGCGATGGGTGCAAATCCGATCTCCATGGATTTTGGTGAAGTCTACTCATCACTTCAAACAGGCGTTCTTGATGGTCAAGAAAATCCAACAGCTTTTGCCACGAGTTCCCAAATCCAAGAAGTACAGGATTACTTGGTAATGACAGATCATGTATTTGGATATGTGCAACTTACAATGAGTGATCAAACATACCAGAAATTGAATGAAGATGAACAGAATGCTGTAGAAGAAGCTGCATATGAAGCTCGAGAATATCAAAATGAAATCGTTTTCGAAGAAGAAGAGCAGGGGATGCAAGAAATGCTTGATGCGGGAGTAGAGATAGTTGAGATTGATCAAGAACCATTTCGAGAGGCTGTTCAGCCAGTGCATGAAGAAATAGCGGATAAATATGATCGAGAACTGTATGAAGAAATCATTGGATTAAGGGATTGAAGGAGGGTGAATGATGCGAACGTATTTGCAAGTAATAGATAAAATGAATGACATATTAAAATATGTTACATCATTTTTTATAGCACTGCTTGCTATATTGGTGATAATACAAGTCTTCAGTAGGTTTGTCATCAATTTTCCGTTCATTTGGTCGGAAGAAGTAGCTCGCTATGCAATGGTTTATGTAGTCTTTTTGGGGTCAGCATTGGCTACACGATACAATCAGCATATTGCAATTGATTTTTTGCTTCAGATAGTTAGTGAAAAAAAGCAAAACAAATTAAAAATTATAATCACATGGGTAAGTATTTTATTTTTTGCCTTGCTATGTTACCAAGGTGCTATTTTGACAGTGACCGTATGGGAACAGACATCACCTACCACAGGGCTTTCAATGTCATGGGCATATGCAGCTATACCGCTTGGAGCTGGCATGATGCTTTTAAACGCATTAGCACTGCTTTCAGAGATGAAGGTGTCGGGGATTGACGAACAGGAAGGTGATGTTCAGTGGTAACTATTTTGTTTGTCTCGTTAGTCGTATTATTGTTCTTAGGGGTCCCGGTAGCTATTGCAATGGGTCTTGCTTCTGGTTTAGCTTTACTTGTGGATGATACGCCTTTAATGGTGATTGCTCAACGAGCGTTTGTAGAAATTGACTCCTTTCCTTTAATGGCTATTCCATTATTTATGTTGGCAGGAGTTATTATGCAGTATGGTGGACTATCGCAGCGTCTTATCAACTTTGCGAATGCCTTAACAGGTCACATTTCTGGCGGGATTTCTATCGTAACAATTGTAGCAACGATGTTCTTTGCCGCCATATCTGGTTCTGGTGTAGCAGCCACAGCTACATTAGGAGCTATTTTAATACCTGCCATGGTTGAAAGAAGTTATCATAAAGAGTTTGCCGGCAGCGTTCAAGGTGCGGCTGGAACATTAGGAATAGTCATTCCCCCAAGTATTCCTATTATTTTATATGGAGTCGCAGCTGGAGACTCTGTGGGTGATCTTTTTGTCGCGGGGTTAGTACCTGGTATTTTGATGGGATTAGGATTAATTATTGTGGTCATGATTGTATCTAAAAAGCGGGATTATCCTAAGGAGTCAGTAACAACGAAACAAGAACTGGGAAAAACTTTTTTAGAAGCGGTTCCTGCTTTAATTATGCCCATAATCGTATTGGGAGGGATTTATAGTGGTATTTTCACTGCCACAGAAGCTGCTGGTGTAGCGGTTGCGTATTCATTTTTAGTTAGCGCAGTTTTTTACAAGTCTATAAATAAAAAAAATATAGGGGAAGTGTTAACTCAATCTAGTATAACATCTGCAGGGATTATGTTTATCCTGGCTGGTGCTGGATTTTTCGGGTGGATTCTTACAAGAGAAAACATACCCCAACAAGTGGCCGGAACATTTACAGCTTTATCTGACAATCCTATAGTATTTCTCACCGTTGTAATGATCTTATTATTAATAATAGGTATGTTTATGGAAACAAACGCTTCCATTGTTATTTTAGCTCCCATCCTTGCGCCAGTAGCAACGGAATTAGGAATTGACCCTATTCATTTTGGAATTGTCGTGATCGTTACGTTATCTATCGGAATGATAACACCTCCATTTGGCATGAACTTATTTATTGTCTGTAAGATTGCAAACGCACGATTAGATCAAGTGGCAAAAAGTATGATTCCTTTCTATGTTGCTATTTTAGTTATTTTAGCTATAATTGCTTACATTCCTTCAGTATCAATAGGCTTACTAGAATTATTTGAGTAAGGAAGTGATGAAAATGAATCGATTAGAAATTATTAAAGAGCTACAAAAAACAAGTACATTTATGTACGAAAAAGGATTAGCTTGGGGTACGGCTGGGAACATTAGTGCACGTATTGAAAAAGATCTGTTTTATGTATCAGCTAGTGGCACGCACGTAGGAAAAATGGAAATTGATGATTTTGCACTATGTGGAAACAACGGTGCACAAGAAGGGAGAAAACCTTCGAAAGAGTATATAATGCACCAGGGAATCTATGAAGAAAGACCGGAGATTGATGCTATACTCCATGCATCTCCTTTTTATAGTACTCTTATAGCCAACTCTAATGAGCGACTCCCTTCAAACTATTTTGTAGAATCGATGTATTATCTAGAAAGAATAGAGAGGATTCCTTATAAACATCCTGGCAGTCAATCCCTTGCTTCTGCTGTTAAAAGCAGAGCAAAAGAAACAAATGTAATGCTACTTGAAAATCATGGAGTGATTGTATACGACACAAGTATAAAAGAAGCGCAAATGGCTTTACAAACTTTGGAATATACAGCTAAAATGCATGTTCAGGCTTTGCAGGCAGGTATTCATCTGCAGGGTTTAAAAGATAAAGTAACTGAAGATTTTTTGAAGAATGCGGGGTATAAGCCAGTAAGGGAATGGCCAAAGTAACATCTTGAGGCAAAATAAACTCCAAGTCCCTTTCAATAGGGGCTTGGAGTTTTCAGTCAGATACGTTAATAAAAACAGGCTTTCCACTACCTGTCGCTATTGTGCTCGTCCCATGCCCTTACTCCGGAAAACAACACCGGTACAAAGCCTCCACCGCTTTATTACTCTCTCCTGGTTTCAATTTTGAAAAACCGATGATCAGTGTCGGGGGTGCGCTTCCCGATCGTTCATGCAGAAAGCGTTGAATGGAATGTAATGAAAGTTTCATCTCTTCCGCTGCTCCATAATTGTCTCGATCACCTTGACACGTACCTCTTTATAATATTTATTCATGCGTTTAATGTGCTTATTATAGTCAAACTGTCCAGAAAACGCCAATGTGACTACGAAAGTCGTTTGCATAAAATGCAATCCTTTTTCTTTAAATAGATTGATTAATCCCAATGCTATTCCCTTGAAATATAACAGAATCGAAACATAAAATAAAAAGTTAATTAAATAAACAAACAATTTAAAAGATTGGGTTGACACGACCAATATAGTGTATTATAGTAAGGTGCAAATAATGTGAAATGGCATTTCAAATAATGAAATAAGGTGTAGCGATGAACCAAAGTGTTATAAAAGCGTTAGGATTACTTGATTTTTTCACAGATCAAGATCGGGAATTAAGTTTAAGTGAAATCACTAAGCGAGCAGATATGTCAAAGCCAACAGTGTATCGGTTGCTAGCATCCTTAGAAGAGTGCGGGTTTCTAAGAAAGGTGAAAAATTCCGATCAAGATATCCGGTACAGTCTCGGATTGAAATTGCTCGAACTCGGTCATATGGTATCTGAGCAATTGGAGCTAAGAAATGTGGCATTACCTCATATGAAGGATTTGTGCCAAATCATTAATGAAATCGTTCACCTTGTGATCGTGGATGGGGAACAAGCAACGTACATTGAAAAGGTGGAGAGCAGTCAGGCATTGCGCCTATATACAAGAGTAGGGAAAAGCTTGCCGCTTTATATCGGATCCGGGCCCAAGTTATTGTTTGCCTTCATGCCCCAAAAACAACAAGAAAAAATACTCGAGAAATTGGACATGGAGCCTTTGACTCCGAATTCTTATACAAGTAAAGAAGCACTACGCAAAAATTTAAAGGCGATTTATGAACAAGGGTATTCCATCAGTCAAGGTGAACAAGATTTAGATACAACCGGCATTTCTTTCCCAATAAGAGATTACTCAGGTGAGGTGATCGCAGTTATAACGGTGAGTGGGCCTACCACTCGTTTTCAAAAGGATAGAAAACCTTTTATCGAAGAGGAAACAAAAAAGGCGGCAGATGAAATCTCTAAGGATCTGGGTTTTAAAATAGGAAAGGATGAATGACAGTTGTCTATGACATCTAACAGGGTAGCAAATATCCCTCAATATGTTTTTGCGAAAATCAATCAAAAAAAAGAGGCATTAAAACGATCCGGCATAGATATCATCGATTTAGGCATGGGAGATCCCGACCTTCCAACACCAAAACCGATCACGAATAAGCTTATTAATGAACTTAATCATCCGGATAATTTCAAATATTCCACTTTTAGTGGCTGTACTGAATTTAAAGAAGCAGTAGCTTCTTTTTATAAAACACAATATAACGTGGATCTTCATCCGGAAACCGAGGTGCTCGCCCTCATTGGATCGAAGGAAGGGATTGCCCATCTTCCTTTTGCGGTCATTGATAAGAACGATTATGTTTTGACGCCTGATCCATGTTATGGCATTTATCGAATGGCCACGTATCTCGCTGGTGGTCAAAATTACGATATGCCGCTGACCAAAGACTGCCATTTTAAACCCGATCTTTCCGTGATTCCAGAAGAAATAAAGCAGAAAGCAAAGCTCATGTATCTTAACTATCCAGGGAATCCGACGGCGGCCACGGTGAATGTATCTTTTTTTAATAAAGTGATTGATTTTGCTCAAGCAAACAATATTTTGATTGCTCATGATTTTGCTTATAATATGATTACATTTGACGAATCGGCGCCAAGTCTTCTGCAAGCTGACAATGCGAAAAACATGGCTGTAGAATTCGGCTCTTTGTCTAAAAGTTACAATATGACGGGGTGGCGTATAGGTTACGTGGTGGGTAATCCAGAAATCATCCGATCGTTGTCTGTCGTGAAAAGTAACATGGATACAAGTCAGTTCCTCCCGATTCAAAAAGCAGCAGCCTATGCTTTGACCCATGATCAAAAGGCTGTCTATGACAATGTCGAGATCTATCGAAAACGTAGTCGGGCGATGGTTGAGGGATTGAATGCTATTGGCATGAAGGCAGACCCACCAAAAGGGAGTTTTTATATCTGGGCGCCTGTTCCAGATGGGTACACGTCGGAGGAATTTGCTGAAGGTATGCTTGAACATGCTGGTGTTGTCGTCACACCGGGATCAGCTTTCGGTGCTAGCGGTGAAGGTTATTTCCGTATATCTTTGACTGTTCCAACGGAGCGACTCCAATTGGCTGTAGAGCGTATGAACGATCATTTTAAAATGAAAACAGTCACAGCATCTAATCCAGAATAAAACGTAGGGGAGGGAATTGCAGTGTCGAAAATATCGGTTGCACAAGCTATTATAAAAATTCTTTTGAATGAAGAGGTTGAAAAAGCTTTTTGTGTACCGGGAGAAAGCTACTTAAGCATATTGGACGCATTAAATGATCAAGAACATATTCAATTGATTAGTGGTCGTCATGAAGGAGGCGTTTCTTTTATGACCGAAGCTTATGCCAAGGCAAGCGGTAAAGTCGGCGTATGCTTTGCCACAAGAGGGCCGGGTGCGACAAATCTTTCAATAGGGTTACATACAGCTATGCAAGATTCCACACCTGTGGTTGCTTTTGTAGGGCAGGTAAGAAGAAACTTTCGGGGAAAAGAAGGGTTTCAGGAAATTGACCACGCAAGCTATTTTAGCGACCTCATAAAGTGGGCGGTTGAATTAACTGATGCCTCACGCACAGACGAAATTGTCACTCGAGCCTTTCATATAGCGCAAACGGGTAGACCGGGGCCGGTCTTAATCTCTCTTCCCGAGGATGTTCTGGATGAAATAGTCGATATTCAAATCCAAAAACCTAAAGTTTTCTCTAGGCCAAGACCTGGCAGCGAGGCCATTCTAGAGACAAAGAAATGGTTGGAATCTGCGGAACGCCCTATTATTTTGGCAGGCGGGGGCATAAGTGCTACCAAGTCTTCGTCAACGTTAGTACGGGTGGCAGAAGAGCTTCAAATACCGGTGGTTTCAACGTTTAGAAGGTTTGATGTATTTCCTAATCACCATTCTCATTATATAGGTTCATTAGGCTTAGGAACCCCGCCATACATCATTGAAGCGATTCAAGCATCTGATGTGGTATTAGCTTTAGGCACTCGATTCTCGGAGGTTACCACTCAAGATTATACACTGCTTCACTCCGGGCAGACGCTTATTCATGTTGATATTTCGGTCAATGAGATTAACAAAAGTTATCAACCTAGTTTAGGAGTGGTGACTGATGTTCATCATTTTATGACGGACTTGATAAAAGAAAATGTATATCTTCAACATATAGACAAGAAAAAATCACGTTTAGCATGGTTGAAAAGCAAATATGAAAACGCTTCATCAATCCCCAAAGATAACTCTTCAGATTTCGTGGATCTTGGACCTATGATTGGTGATCTCATGTCGACCTTGGATGACGATGCGATTATCACGAGTGATGCCGGAAATTTTTTTGGATGGTTGGCTCGATACTATTCATTTATGCAAGAAGGGACCTATATAGGGCCAACGTCAGGAGCCATGGGTTACGGGCTGCCTGCAGCGATTGGAGCGAAAATGGCCTATCCAAATACTCAGGTGATCGCTTATTGTGGAGATGGTGGTTTTATGATGACCATTCAAGAACTTGAAACAGCCATTCGTTATAATATCCCGATTATTTCCATTGTGGCAAACAACAATATGTATGGCACTATCCGAATGCACCAAGAAAAGTCTTTTCCTCATAGGGTCATCGGAACGGATTTGAGTAACCCTAGCTTTGCCCAATATATCAGTCTTATGGGTGGGCACGGGGAAATAGTAGAAAAGAATAAGGAGTTTCTCCCTGCATTACAAAGAGCCATCTATTCAAGCAAGCCTGCCGTTATTGAAGTAGCCATTGATCCACAACAAATATCCGTTGAAAAAACGATTGATGATGTAAGAGCATAATCTTTCAATTTTAAAGAGAAGTGGAGTGAAGAATATGTCAACCATTCGTGTCGGGGTTGATATTGGAGGGACATTTACAGATATTGTCATTCTAGATGAAATGGGACACAGATATTTTGGAAAAACGTTAACGACATATCCAGATCCATCGGCCGGTTTTATGAAAGTCTTGGATGAAAACCTAAAAAAGTATGGTTTCTCATATAGTGATATCACAACGATCATACATGGGACAACGTTGGTTGTTAATGCTTTAATTGAACGAAAAGGGGTAAAAACAGCACTGCTGACAACAGAGGGTTTTCGAGATCAGATCGAAATTGGGAATGAAAACCGTTATGATTTATATGATCTTTTTATAGAAAAACCAACGCCTCTAGTGCCGAGAAGCTTACGATTTCCTGTGAAGGAAAGGATCCTGGCTGATGGAACGCTATTAACATCTTTAGACGAAGCAGAAGTGAAGGACGTTTTAAAAAAAGCTGATGCTCAAGGTGTTGAAGCTATCGCCGTATGTTTGCTCCATGGGTACAAAAACGACGTTCACGAAAAAAGAATTTATGAAATTGCCCAGAAAGTGGTTCCTCACCTTCGGGTTTCTTTATCTTCGGAAGTATCGCCTGAAATTCGAGAGTATCAACGTGCTTCCACAACGATTGCCAATGTTTATGTTCAACCGCTTGTAGAACAATATCTCACCAAACTGGAAAAAGATCTTATCAAGCGAGGGTTTAATGGCCAATTTCATTTGATGCTTTCGGGCGGAGGTACATGTACGATTGATACGGCTTGTCGCTTTCCTATACGTATTTTAGAGTCGGGGCCAGTGGGCGGCTCCATAGCCGGTGCGTTTTACAGCAAATTATGTGATTTGAACAATTTACATGTGTTTGATATGGGAGGGACAACAGCCAAAGCAAGTTTAGTGGATAATGGGGAGCCATTAATCACTAACGAGTTCGAAGTTGGAAGGGAACATCGCTTTATGAAAGGAAGTGGTATTCCTGTCAAAGTACCCGTGGTTGAAATGATTGAAATCGGAGCGGGGGGCGGAAGTATTGCTCATATTGATCGGATGGACCTTTTAAAAGTAGGGCCAGAAAGTGCAAGTTCTGAGCCGGGTCCGGCGTGTTACGGGAAAGGTGGCACACAACCGACCATTACCGATGCTGATTTAATCCTAGGGTACTTGAACCCAGACTATTTTTTAGGTGGAGACATGCATTTGGATGTCGATGCTGCATACAAAGCCATCGAAGAAAATGTAGCAAAACCGCTTGGCCTTGATACGGTAGAAGCAGCTTGGGGCATACACCGGGTGGTTAATGAAAATATGGCGAGTGCAGCACGGATTCACGCTGTTGAAAAGGGTAAAGACATACGACATTATCCATTATTTGCGACAGGAGGAGCAGGCCCAGTCCATGTTTGTAACGTAGCGCGTATTCTTGATGTATCTGAGATCATTTCCCCTGTTGGCGCAGGCGTTTGCTCTGCCTTTGGCTTTTTGTCATCACCGCTTTCTTTTGATTTTGTACGTAGCTATTACGGTCGACTTGATCAATTGGATCTCCGAGAAGTGACCCAACTTCTTAGGGATATGGAAAACGAGGGCGAAGCCATTATTAAGCAATCAGGCGTTAAAGATGCCGATATGCAAATCATTCGCACGTGTGAAATGAGATATGCTGGTCAAAATCATGATATTAGCGTCCCCATTCCAAATGGAGACTTGGATGGTTCCTTACTACAAATGATAAAAGAAAATTTTAAACAGCAATATGAAACGTTGTATTCAGAAGCAAGTGAGGGCGTGCCGATTGAAACGGTGAATTGGCGCGTGGTGGTCCAGGGACCACATCCGAGACTCTCCATCGAACCTAGTGATGAGAAAAACGAAATGAGCCCTCCAGTGAAAAATACACGTGAAGTTTATTTTAACGAATATGCCAACTATACAATGACACCTGTGTATGATCGATCGATATTAACCCAGGGTGTTGTGATACCTGGACCAGCCATTATCGAAGAGGAAGAATCAACGATGGTCGTGACACCACGCTTTAACATAACTGTTGATCGTTACTTCAACTTAATCTTAAAAGCAAAGGTTGATGACATTTATGATGACAAAGGCAAGAAACAGCAACAATATGTTTGATCCCGTTCAGGTCGAGGTCATGTGGAATCGTCTGATTACGAACTTAGAGGAACAAGCGAAAACACTGATAAGAACATCATTTTCCAATATCCTTTCAGATGCCGGTGATTTATCTGCAGGGTTATTTGATAGCCATGGAAATATGATCGCTCAAGCTAATACTGGAACACCTGGACATATTAACACAATGGCTTTAGGCGTAAGGCATTTTCTAGATAAATTTCCGAGTGAACGCTTAAATCCGGGTGATGTTCTCATAGGTAATAATCCATATGAGATTTCAGGTCACCTCCTTGATGTTACTATTGTTACCCCTGTGTTTAATGATGATAATCTTATCGGTTATTTTGCATCAACATGTCATGTTACAGATATAGGTGGTTGAGGATACAATCCCGAAGGGGAAAGTATCTATGAGGAAGGGATCCATATCCCTTATATGAAATATTATTGTGGTGGACAGCTGAATGAAAGTTTGCAAAGCATCATTGCGGCTAATGTTCGGGCACCTTACGAGGTGTTGGGTGATTTGCGTGCACAAGTTGTTGCTCAAGAAGTGGCAATTAAGCGCTTACTTGAAATGATGGAAGAGTTCGGTTTAACAGAGATCGATACGTTGGGCCGTGAGATCATTCAGCGATCAGAAAAAGCCATGCGTAAAGCTATCAAAGGTATTCCTGACGGGGTTTATGAAAACGAGATATTTACGGACGGAGTGGCTGAACCTATAAAAATAAAATGTTCTGTTTCTATTCAAGGTGATGAATTCGCGGTAGACTTTACAGGTTCATCCTCGGCAAGTTCAAAAGGGGTCAATGTAAGCCTGTATTATACATTGGCTTACGTAACCTACGCGGTAAAAGCTGCGATTGCATCGGATATTCCCAATAATGAAGGAAGTTTTCGTCCCGTTCGAATCGACGCTCCTGATGGTTGTGTTCTCAACGCCTCACATCCCATGCCAACAGCGGCACGACATATTATTGGGCATTTTGCTCCTGTGTGTGTCCTAGGTGCCTTATATCATGCCATTCCTGATGCAACGATTGCTGAGGGAGCAACTTCCATTTGGAGTATGCAAGTCTATGGAGAAGATTTACAAGGTGAACCTTTCTCCTATGTCACATTTAGCACTGGGGGAATGGGGGCTTGCCCTACAAAAGATGGGCTTTCTGCAACAGGCTTTCCGTCCGGTGTTCGCGGAACGCCTGTTGAAATCATTGAAAGTAACTCACCGCTAGTGATTTACCAAAAGGAACTTCGACCAGATTCCGGAGGAAGTGGAAAATATCGCGGGGGACTTGGTCAAATTATTCGTTTTGGTGTTCGTACCCATAAACCATGGCATTTCCCAACCATGTTTGACTGTATGCACTATCCCCCTCGGGGACTAGCTGGTGGTAGCCCTGGAGCAAAGGCAGAAGTGTTGGTAAATGATCAAACCTCTTTAGAATCCAAACGTCTTTATACATTTAATCCAGAAGATATTGTTACTTTAAAACTTCCAGGTGGAGGTGGTTATGGAAAGCCTAAAGAACGCGATCCGGAGATGGTTAATGTTGATGTTATAAATGGTTATATGTCCAGGGAGACAGCGAAAGCAGATTATTAGGTGTCTTCATGTGAGTTAGCGAATAAATGAAACATGTTTGTATTGGGAACAAGTCTAGATTTCCGGACTTGGAGTTATTATAGAAATGAGGGTTAATACATGGAATATAAAGCTCAGCTTACCATGAAAGAGGTGAAATCAATGAGCTGGATTTCGGATGCATACCTTGTTATTCTTTTCGGACTTGCCCCTATTGTGGCATCAATTGTGTTAGGAACTTATTGGTTAAAAAATGAGCGTTTTCCCTGGGAAAAGTAAAAAAGGGGGTTAAACTATGGACACTTTATGGATTTATAGTGGGGTAGGCTTTGTGTTCCTCATTATGATGATTGTTGGAATTATTTCTTATCGACAACAAAAGGGTCTTACATCTTTTTATGTTGCTGGGCGAGAATCCCGGTGGTATTTAATTACAGCGTCATTATTTGCTTCCGGGATTAGTGGTGCCACGTTTCTAGGTATCATGGCATGGTTTTATGAGTTTGGAACAGGTACGATGTGGATCCCCGTTGGGATTGCTTGGAGCTATTTTGTGCTTTGTTTTCTTATCGGTCCGAAATTGCGACGATTCGGACAATTGACGGTTTCAGATTATTTAGCTGAGCGATTTGATAGTCCCTTATTGCGTCCGGTATTTTCTGTGATTGTTTCTGTGTGGATGGTTATTCTTCTAGGCTCCCTTTATGTGCAAGGAGGTTTGCTATTTACAGAGTTGTTCGGGTTAAGTTATGTGGCGAGCACAATTGTTACGGTTTTGATTGTTGTCATATTTACTGTTTTCGGTGGAATGATCATCATCTTGAACACGGATTTTGCAGGCATGTTCATCTTAATTGCCGCACTGGTTATAACAATGCCTTTCCTTATTAATGCGGCGGACGGTTGGGGAAATGTAACGACAGAAATTCTCAGTGAATCACCTGATTACTTCACTTCTACAGGTGAATTATCGATATTGATGGCCTTCTCATGGTTTTTCATTTGGTTGTTTGGGTATTTAGGAAACCCTGGATATCTTACCCGTTTTTATGCGGCTGTTAACACGCGTGAAATCATTAAAGCGGGGATCGGTATTGCACTGCTTTATTTACCTGTTATGTTATTATTTTTCATTTCAGCCATCTATGGACGGTATCTCTTTTCGGATATTTATGACCCTGAAATGCTCTGGATTACTTACACCTTTGAATATGCACCTCCAATCGTCATTGGGATGGCAATGGCAGGAATGTTTATGGCTGTTATGACTTCAGCTACGTCATGGTTGTTAGCAGGCGCTTCAAGTCTTGGGCGTGATATCTATCAGAAAATCATTAACCGTGATGTATCAGAAAAAAGAATGCTCAAGATAACTAAATTAATCGTTCTATTATTAGCAGCTTTGTCTGTTCCTATTGGCATTGCACGTCCCGCTTATATCTTGGAACTAATGAACCTCGCCTATCTCATTGCAGGAAGTGGTGGAGGCCTTATTATTTTAATGAGCATGTTTTATCGGGGGATGACGAGACAAGGTGCATGGGCGGGAATTATTTCAGCTACAGTTATGGCAATTACCGGAACCATACTCCAGTATGCAGGGATTCTCACTGAAGAGATAGATCCAATGATTCCTACCGTGTTAGCAACATTTGTTATTGTAATCATTGTAAGTAAATTAGGAGAGCCAAACGAAAAAATGGTGGCTGTGTACGATAAAATGTTAAGAAAACCCGATCCTGACCAAGATAATAAGCAAGTTTCGTGAATAAACAAACATGACGTCTGCGTATAAGCTGTAGTAATAGATAGATTTGGATAGCTAAGTTCAGCCCGAATGATTACAACACCAGACAACAATCTTGCGCAGGAAGTACAGAAAGTGTCCGATCTAGGAGGTATTATCGGACACTTTTGCACGGAAAGATGGTGAAAGGGTTGGGTTCTTAACCGTGTGTATCTGGATATTTGACTACTATTTTTTCTCTAATTGTTGGCACTGCATTCATGGAAATAATAACTATACTATACATTATGATACGGGAAAACAACACCGACACAACGCCTCCACCGCTTCATCAATCTCCTCCGGTTTTAATTTTGCAAAGCCGATGATCAGTGTCGCCGGTATGCTTCCTGATGCCTTTTGCATAAAACGTTGAATCGAATATAGTTCAAGGTCCATCTTTTCCGCTCGCTCCATAATCGCTTCGATTGGTTCCTCTGTATCCAAATGCAACAAAAAGTGCAAGCCGGCTTTTTCTCCCTCCACCTGAACGCGTGATCCGAAATGTTGCTGTATCGCAGCGATCAGTTTTTCTCTCAGCTCTTTATAGTATTTGCTCATGCGTTTAATATGCTTATCATAGTCGCCACTTTTCAGAAAACGAGCCAGGGTCAATTGCGTGAGAACGGACTCGTTTGCATAAAATGTAGCCCTTTTTTACGTATCAAGACTTCTAGGAAGCGAATATCACGCTGAAATGACGTGTAGTTGCTTTGGAATAGTTAGGCGTATGGTTTGCCCTTTTGTATACAAATCTTTTCCGAACACATTATAGTCGTCCACAAGCAGAACGGTGTCGCCCACCTTTTACGGCGTAGCGTATATGGTAGACCCTGTTTCTAACCACGCCTTCAATGGAGCCATTCGGATGAATATCGATCATTTCGGGACGAATTAAGACTAAGCCCTGTTCGGCCATCATATTTTCAACGGCAAATTGGACGTCTTTCGCGACAAAATAGGAATCATTGTTTTCTTGTTTCACTTGGCCGGCTAATAAATTTGCATCGCCGACAAAATTCGCGACGAATTCATTGACCGGACGTTGATAGATGGCTTCCGGCTTGTCCAATTGTTGCAAATTGCCTTCATTTAACACCATCACCCGATCCGAGATACTTAAGGCTTCTTCTTGATCATGGGTGATAAAGATAATGGTTAAATCTAATTCCTCTTTAAGACGGCAAGACGGTGAATTTCATCCCGCATGATCATACGTAAATTGGCATCCAAATTCGATAAAGGTTCATCCAACAACAATACCTTTGGTTTTAAAACGAGGCAACGCGCGATCGCGACACGTTGCTGCTGCCCCCCTTTTCGCTCATCATACCCTTCCAACTGCACTTGAGCCAAAGCATCCTTGACTTTATGTTTCTTTGACTCCTTTGTTTCTTTTCGCACATCCAAACCGTAAGCCACATTTTCAAAAATCGTCATATGAGGAAATAAGGCATAATTTTGGAATACCATGCCGGTCGCTCGTTTTTCCGGGGGAAAATCGTTAATGCGTGCACCGTCCAAATAAATATCCCCAGACGTAGGCTGATAAAAGCCGGCGATCGTGCGCAACAACGTTGTTTTCCCACAACCGCTTGGCCCGATAAAGGTCACCAATTCCCCTTTTTTCACATCAATCGAAATGTCCTGGACAGCACGAACGTCGCCGAACGCTTTGTTAACATGGTTTAAACGGATTACAGATGTTTGTTGTGTCATAGTTAATTATTCCTCTCTTTTCTATTAAATTCCTGAACTGCTCCGTCGTTCCAACCATTTCAGAATCGCCATACATACAAGCACGATGGCAATCATAATAACGGACATAGCCGAAGCCCGGCCAAGCGCCGCTTGATTCGCCAAATTTAAAATGTAGGCAGAAGCCAAGTTGGTTCCCGGCGAAATGAGAAAAATGACAGAACTAACCGATACCATTGCCGTCATAAACGTGTACACAAAACCGGACATAAAAGCGGGGCTCAATAATGGCATCACAATTTTACGAATTGTCCGTATCGGTTTGGCACCCAAATCTGCTGAGGCTTCCTCCATCGATGTATCGATTTGTTGCAGTTTACTGATCCCGGATTCCAACCCAACCCAACCCCAATTTTACGAAATGCCATATTTAACACAAGCAACAGAACCGTGCCTGTTAAGAAAAATGGCGGGCCATTAAAGATCAACACATACCCAATCCCCATGACAGTCCCGGGGACGGCCAAACCGAATAAAGCCACAAATTCCAGAAATTTCTTGGCAGGGATGTTTTTTCGAACGGTTAAATAACCCTGTAAAAGCCCTAATCCTGCAGCTAACAAGGCCGCGAACAACGAAACGATCACACTTGTATAGATAAAGTTCCATCCGCTCGGATCAGAAAAGTGATCGAACGTCAATGTATTATTGACTCCAATAATTTGAACAAAAGCGCCCAATACAACCATGATAAACATGATGACAATAAAAAGTGTCATCAGGGTATTGACGCCAAAGGTGATCCCTTGCAACCCTTTATTCAATGATGCATTAGCCGTACCCGACGATCCGCCAATCGATGTCGCATCGGTATCTTTTATAACATAGGTATGGAAACAGACGGTTTTTTAAATAAATCATGGGGCTGATTTATGATATAAATACAAAACCTGAATCTAATAATACTCCGATAAACATACGTAAAACAGTACTAGCTAATGCAACACCTCCCGTATAGTATGCCCATGTCATATATAGATCGAAAAAATGTTCACCATCCTTTCCAAGTCAATGTCTTTAAAAGGGATATGAAATTGGCTATTAAGAAAGCAGTGAAACCCTTTCAAAAATGATACAGCAATGCGGTCCAATACCAAACGGTCGAATAATGCCTGAAACCCCGAAAATCGGGGAGGGATTGTTGATCAAATCATCTTCGTTTACTCTACGTTACCATGAAGAAATAGCGAAAACGGTTTTAGTTATTCATTAGAACCTAATTATATGGTTCTTCCTCGTCTTTATTTAAATATAATTTAAATGGTTTTATCAAACTAAACAGGAAATAAACACCTCCACTTATTATCATTGAAAAGCCGGTTGCTGTTGTATAAAGAAAAAGATCACTATTAATAGTCGCAGTAATCGGGTTGTAAACATAAAGATAACCTAGGATACCTATCGTAAGTGAAAGGATAGCGAATATATTGAATCCACCGGTATATCTATAAGCTTTATCTCCCTTTGATTGAAAAAGAGAATTAAGAGACACTTTTCTTTTTCTTATTATATAAAAGTCAACCAGCACAAGGGCGATTATCGGTCCACAAATAGCTCCAAATAACGATAACAGCACATCGTAGTAATCCAATATACCTCCCCAGAATATTAAAATGACACAAAATATACTCCAAAAAACCAAAACCTTATTGTAACTCCATGTTGGATTAACTATTTTTGTGCTTACTGAAAAACTATATATCGTAACAGCATGAGTAGTGATGTTTGCCAAGACAATAAGTATTAATGAAAGAGACCCTAATACCGGTCCACCTAACTCAACCAACCATTCCGTTGGATCAATGCTAGTCCTACCTGTCATAGACAACATTCCCAATGCTGTCAAACTCCCAATACAGACAAAAATAGCCATAAGAACTGAAAAACCACCAAGATGTCCCCAGTAGCTTGCTCGCTCACTCGTCACAAGTCGTGCATAAACACCAAGTGCAACAAACCACGCAAAGACAAAGGCAATATTCCATTCCATCACCATCATATAGTTTGCAAGATCACTGCCGTATGCATTTGATTCTAATGGTTCTATAGATGCTAGCTCCGAAAGAGAAAATTGACTAAAGACGGTATAAATAATAATAACGCCCACAAGTAAAAAGAGAGGGACCATTAATCGAGAGATTTTTTTCACTATTATAGGTCCCTTAAAGGCGATCCAACTGCCAATTATAATACAGGTCGATCCGATCCAGGGATGCCAAGTGTTGTTCAAAACAAAGCCGGCAGATTCAGAAAGATATAACAGGGAATTTCCATATACCGTAGCATTAGTAACTAACATACCCATGCTGATGCCAATGGCTAGCACAGATAGAAACACGACACCAACATAACCAAACAGAGCTCTTTGATACACCCAAATATCAATTCCATACCTTGTTGTAATTATGACAGCGAGAAATAAAATTATGCCAGCTAATGTCATTCCAAATAAAGTAGAGGTTAGGGCTTCCTTCATTCCAAGTAGAGAAACATTATTTCCTCCTTGAACATACGTCCATGTAGCTATGGACCATGTACCTGTTACAAATAAAATATCCTTAAAACCATAGACCCTCTCTTTATGAAGGACCGGAATTGTGCCAAAAAACACTTCATCATTGACGTTATTTTTACTCATAGTTCCTCCTAATATTGCATAGAACGTTTATTTATTGAAATAGCACCTTGTCCAGCAAATATGATGTAAGATAAGTGTGATAAAAAGTGAAATGAGGATGTAGTGATTGATTGGCCAAGTTTAGCAGCCATACAAAGCGTTTAACCATCGATCCTGCACTGCTTAAGCATGATCGTTAGCATGATAAACCCGGTTATAAATATCCCCACACCATTCCAATGATACATATAATACTGACGACAACCATCCCGAAGACATCTTTCCTATTGAAAGGTTTGCCATAATCATAGGAGGGGTCTTTAATTACCTGTAACCTTTTATCAATTTCTTTTTTATATTCTTCATCAAAATGACTAATAGTTAAAACACTCCTCATAAAATATGTTTTGCTACATCCGCAGCTATATATCATGCTTAAAACAAACGGTCTTATAAATAAACATAATAGGGGGCTTATCTATGATATAAAACAGGACCTGAACCTAATATTGCCCTGATAAAAATACATATCACTGTACTGGCTAATGCAAGCCCCCATATATCTCCCCTATATTCATTTCATAGATAGCTCGAAAATGCGTTCACCATCGTACAGCAATGCGGGCCCACACCAAACGGTCGAATAATGTCTGAAATCGGGGAGCGCCAAATTAATTCGAACTTGCTGATACGCCACCATCAATTCGATATTGGCTACCTGTGATAAAGGAACTGTCATCAGACGCTAAGAATAAAACTAATTTGGCAATATCAGCCGCCTCGGCATATCTTCCTAATGGAATGACTTGCTCATACTGTTGCTTTCTCTCCATAGCCCCGTCTGGATTTTCACCTTCTTCTAACGATCGCATCATTCTCGTATTTACACTTGTAGGGTGGATGGAATTCACACGTACATTTTCATTGGCTACTTCAAGCGCAGCAGTTTTTGTCAGTCCAACGACAGCATGTTTTGAAGCAACGTAAGGTGATATTCCAGCCTCTCCTGCCCATCCAGCATCAGAAGAGGTATTAATGACACTTCCGGTTTTATTCTCTTTCATGATTGGTAAAACATATTTTAAGCCTAAAAAAACGCCCCGGGCATTGACACTCATAACCTTATCGAAGTCATCTATCGATTGATCGATCAAGGGAGACACTTTGCCTTCAATCCCAGCGTTATTAAAGAAAATATCAATCGATCTAAAATGTTCAATTGCTTTATTCACATAATTGATGACATCCGACTCTTGGCTGACATCAGCTTGAACCGTGATGACCTCACCGTATTTTTCAAGTTCTACCTTTGCATTTTCAAGGGATGTTTGTGATAAATCTACTAATACAACTTTAGCACCTTGATGTAAAAATAACCTTGCTGTTTCCTTACCAATCTCGCCTGCCCCTCCTGTAACGATTACAACCTTATCTGTCAAGTTAGTCATTGTGATTAACCTCCTGTTAAATTCTGTTTGTCATACGTTTTGATTTTACTCTTTTAATTAACGCGTTTTATTCGACAAGGGATCAAGCAAACCACCTTTGCTAACATCTGGCCCCCTTTTTGAGATTCTCTAATGTTAGATATGCGACTTTTCGAACGGACTTAAACTTCCTATGCTATTCCCATAACCGTCTATCCGGTTTTTTATCAATCGAAAATTAGATAGGGCTTATAGGAACTAAAATATACGCTTTAATTATTTATATTGCGTCCCTTTTCAACAAACATGTCATCTTCTTGATCAGCTATCCTTTTTCTATGCGATTTGTCTTCACCAAAATCTTCTTTGACAGATTTAATAAAGGACATAGTCACCAAAGCAAATACCAATATCATAGGGACCCCTACAATAACGGAAGATAATTGAACTGCCTCTAATCCACCTATATACATTATAAATATACCTACGACTCCCAGAATAAGTGCCCATGATAACCTGTGGATACGGGCAGGCTGTCCTGTATGATCTAATTTATTACTGGCTATGGAGGCTAGAATAAAGGAAGCGGCGTCAAAGGTTGTTGCGGAAAATACTATATAGACGACAATTAGTAGTGCTATTATGATTGCACTCAAAGGTAATGTATTCATAACTGCCACTACAGCATCCGTTTCTCCTTCATTAACCATTATTGAATTGACTGGAACTAGGTTGGATAACTCAAGGTTTAAGCCGTAGTTTCCATAGACACTAAAAAATATCCAAGTTCCCACTGGACCTACGAGGCATTGGGTTAAGATCAACTGTCTGATCGTACGGCCTTTAGAAACCCTGGCCGTAAACAAGCCTATTAATGATGCATAACCGATCCACCACGCCCAATAAAAAACAGTCCATGCTTGGGGAAATCCTTCGTTGCGAATGGCGTCTAGGTTCAATCCCATTCGAAAAAAATCATTAAACATTGTACCTAAAGCTTGTATGGAATTATCTAACATAAAGATGCTAGGTCCTATCATAAACACGATAGCAGTGATTACGATAACGATGATTATATTAAAATTAGAGAGTCTTTTAATTCCTTTATTAAGACCAACATATACACTTGTACCAAATATAATCACCCAGAGAGCGATAACAATGACTAATAATCCAAATGTGACAGGAATATTAAACAACTCACCTATAAATCGTGCCACCATGGGGGCTACTAAGCCTATACTTGTTCCTACCACCCCAATCAAACCAATCATCGTTATAATATCGATAATTCTACCAACTACCCCGTCGGAGTGTTTTCCTAGTACAGGTCTGCACACAACACTAAGTTTTAATTGAGGTATTTTTCTTACATAAAGGGCGTATGCGATCGGAATACTGGGTAGGGCATAAATAGCCCATGCAAGAATGCCCCAGTGAAAAAAACTATAAGGAATTGCCCACTCTGCAGCGCTTAATGACCCTGGTTCTATTCCAAAAGGGGGTTCATTAAAAAAATAAAATGGTTCCATCACAGATTCATACATAATCTCCGCGCCTATTCCAGTGGTGAAAATCATCGCAAACCAACTAAACGTTGAAAACTCTGGTTTATCGTCGGGGTCCCCTAATTTGATGCGACCCAGCCGACCAAAAACTAACCAAATAAAAAAAACCAGTATCGCAAAAGGAAATAACAGATAGAGCCATCCAAAATTACTCGTGATGAAATCTAATGTTGCGCCTACAACATTTTCCGTAGCCGAAGGATTTACTGCAATAGGTGTTAACACAAATAATAAAAGGACTAAAACTGGCCAAATTATTTTGTGATCTAAGTTCAAGTTTTTCACGTTATTAACTCCCTTTAAAATTGATCGTTTGCTTCAATTCGGTATCGTTATACTTAGTTTTACACATTTTGATCTTGCACGAATTAAAAAGTCTGCATTATAGATTATGAAATTTGAAATTTCAACATAATTTTTCCCTGTTTCTTCTTTGTAACCTTTAAGTATATCGACATCAGAAATACGCTTCCCATACTGGTACCTTATTTCGTCTTAAGCGATGATGCCAAATCTCATCTTGGTCGTCCTTGTTATTTTCATTTATCTTTAGGTTGTTGGGCTACGATATGATCGGGTATGTATTGGAATAGTGATGATTTTTGTAAGTTTAGAGCTGTGGGCTTCCGCTTTAGTAAGGTCTTACTTTTCCAATTTTTCGACCTTAACGTAACTGACCATCCGGATGGTTATCATGCTAGATCATTACGTCAAAAAAAACAAGCCTAAATTATTGACGATATATATTGAATATGTTAGATATAAAAAGATAACAAGCGAAATGTTAAGCTGATCAAAAATTTTGGTCCATTAATTTTCCTATTTGGGTAAAGACTGATTGATAATTTTTTTGAGTTTATATTTATGGGAGGAGAGAAAGATAAAGTATGGAAAGAGGTAATTTAATAGGCTGAAAAACTGTCACGAGCAAACTTGTCGCAACTAGGAGCAGCCGTCAAAATTGGAATCTAATGGAGTGAAAGTCTCCTGTCATCAATTGACGATATGGATGATTAGCATATTCAATGCGTGGGAAGGTAACAACCACGCATGAACATCATTCATTTGAGTTTCTCTTATCGATCCACTTTACTTGAAATATCATTGAATCTGTGAATTTTCACATGGTGGACCGTCGTCTCTGATGATTCGTTTCGTCAATGTTCATCGTTTTATTGTCGGTAAACTTGACTTCTTTAGACAATTTATATAATATTTTAACAAGTTCCCCATTATAAGTTTTTATATAAAGCGAGGTGATGAAGTTTTGGCTGAACTGCAAGTGAATAACCATCATGGCTGTTGTCACATCCGATGACACTGATATTGCCGGGCAGCATTTACATTTATTGAATATCCATCATTTTTTTCAAAGTATTATAGGGTCTGACCAAATTGAACGGCCTAAACCCTTTCCCGACATTGGGCATAGAGCGTGTAAAGAATTAATGATTGATCCCCGACATGCTGCTGTATTTGGTGATACAAACGGTGATATGCATTTGGGTGAAAATTTGAATGCAAAAGTCAATGTCGGAATCGTTGCTCACGACGCCGATATGAATGCTTGGCATTTAACGTATGCTGATCATATTATTCGTGACTATGAAAAATTATCGATTACATAAACGAGTAAAATGATCCATCGGAAAAAGGGTTTCACTAAAATCTATAACTGAAAAAATATGATAATGAAAAGTATTAAATGAGTTAACCATAGATTTTGGTGTCGCCTTTACGAATAGACAGAATGCCGCTAACCATCAACGGTCACCGTTGGAACCGTGATGGTGAAAGCTATTCCCTCGCTTATTCACGGATCCATGATATTTCCTTTCAATACGAATTGTTGAATCATTCCCTTTCCCCCATTTAAAAAGTAGAAAACTGTTGAGTCGAGATGGAAACCAATCCTATGGTGGAAATTTGAAGAAGTCTATAAAGCATCCTTGATCCATCATTTGAAACAATTTTGTGTTCTATCTTTGGGAAGCAATATCATCTGTTGTGAGCATTTTAATCTGCCTATAAGTTTAAATAAACTTGTATTTATTGACAGAAAACCGAATAGACGGTTATGGTTATAGAAATTGTATGGGAGGTACATGTGCGTGTCGAAAAAAATGGATGATGAGTTACTAGAAGCAACCCAGCGTGTGATCAACGAAAGAGGAGTTGCATATTTGACAATAGAAAATGTCGCAAAAGAGGCAGGTGTTAGTAAGGGTGGTTTGCTTTATCACTTTCCGAGTAAAAGCGCGTTAATTGAAGGCGTAATTAAAGAAGTGTTAGAGCGTTATTCGGAAGAAATGGAAAATCTCAACACGAATGATACGGATACTGGGCATTTTTTAAGATCCTATGCTGAAGCATCATTGAATAATCCACAGCAATTGACTGCAGGCTTATTAGCGGCAATTGCAACAGACAAAGAACTATTAAAACCCGTACAAAATAACTATCGAGAATGGCAAGAAAGAATTGAAAATGATGGTTTGGATCCGATCATGGCAACGATCTACAGACTTGCTATTGATGGGTTATGGTTCTGTGATATATTTGGGTTAGCACCACCAGAAGAAGCGCATAGAAGGGATGTATTGGAAAAATTATATCGTCTAACACGAGAAACATCATAGTAATATGATGTTGTCTTTTACCTAGCAGATGCTGTCAAGTGTGTTTACTGACAGTATCTGCTGTTTGATATGATGAACTGTCGATGATAACAGGGGATAAAAAGTCAAAATTGTTTATGTGAAAAAACATACCTCAATTCTTAATATCCGATCGGTCATATTGGCGAACCAAATGATATTGCTAAAGATCGAATGAGTGAAGACTCCAAATTTGTATCGGCTCAGAACTTGGGATTTGCCGGAGGTTGTAGTGATTAGAAATCGTTAGGTCAGCATTATTCGTTATCGGAGAAGCCTTATCGATGTCATATTTCAGGTCATAACAAAAAAAGCATTCGTATATTGACAACTAACCGTATGGACGGTTAGTATATTTTATAGAAGGAGGGATCATTATAAAAATGGTTAATATGTTATAAAATTTTTGTGGATCACACGTATCAAAATTCCCTTAGCTATATCGACCTTATTAAATGCTTAGAACCCTATCATGATAAGGGGGGATTCATGCTGGGATGATTAGACGGAAAAGTGGCTTTGAACACTGGTGAAAGTTCGGGTTTAGGAGTCGCCACTGGCAAAAGGTAAATAAAGAAATCCTTTTGGCATGATACGATGGAAAAAATGAGTGGGAAAATTGTTGTTACGGGTCAGAACTTGAGTTTGACAAAGGTTATACGATTTGGTCATCAATGGATCGTTACGCGTTATGATCGGTGTAGTGTTTTGAGACTCATTCTCCAGAACTTCTCCGGAAAAACAACTGAAAAATTGAATTCAGTTAGAAAATATAAACGAATGTTTAAAAATGAAAGAAAAAATTAGTATATTGTCAACATGCCGTATGGATGGTTATTATATGATGAAAATAGATAACTACTTGAACGTCTAAAAGAATTAAAAAGACAGACGACATTAGTACTTAAGTTACAACGAAGGAAGAGGTGCGCTATGAAACAGACAAAACCACTCGTACTCGGTATCGATGCCGGTGGCACGATGACCGACACGATTCTCGTGGATAAACAGGGCAACTTTGCTGTCGGTAAGGCGCCGACCACGCCCGGTCACGAAGCAGAAGGGTTTATAGAATCTGCGCGAGACGCTACCGACCTCTGGAATCTGGATATAGATAAAACCTTTGAAGAGTTGGAAGTTATCCTATATTCAGGTACGGGCATGCTGAATACTTTGCTGTCCAGGACAGGCAAACGCATCGGGCTCATCGTGACGCGAGGGATGGAAGATGCCGTACTTATGGGAAGAGGAATGGAGTCATGGACGGGTTATTCATACCCAGACCGCTTGCATGCGGTTACTCATGCTCATCCTGATCCCCTACTGCCTCGTAGCCGGGTGCGCGGTGTTACCGAGCGTGTCGATCAGTTTGGCCAAGTGGTCATTCCCGCTTATGAGCACGAGGCTACAAGCGGTGTGAAAGAACTTTTAGAGCAGGATATTGAAGCGCTTTGCATATGCTGCATGTATTCCCACGTCAACCCTGAACATGAATTGCTAATTGGCGAAATGGCCCAGCGAGTCCTGGCGGAACAAGGTGTCGACATTCCGATTTACTTCAGTCATCAGCTTCGGCCGATCATTCGCGAGCAGTCTCGATTAAACAGTACGCTCATTGAGGCATATGCCACCGCCAAGGGTCGTGACCAGCTTTTAGGCGTTGAAGCAGCCGCTAAGCAACATGGTTTTTCACATAGTGTGCAAACGATGCTCTCATATGGAGGGCTTGCCAACGTGCGCTATCCCCGTCTTCATGAGACGATGATCTCGGGACCGGTCGGCGGCCTTTTGGGTGCCAAACATGTTGGTGAATTGGTCGGTGCGGACTCGGTGATCGTCAGTGATATGGGAGGGACGAGTTTTGATATCGGTGCCGTTACCCGCGGTAAGATCCCTATTGATAATGAGCCAACCTTGGCCCGATTTAAGCTGAATTTGCCAACGTTAGCGATGGATACCATCGGTGCCGGTGGCGGTACCATCGTCAAGGTGGATCCCTATACACACAAGGTTAGTTTAGGGCCCGAAAGCGCTGGCTCTGTTCCGGGTCCAGTGGCCATGGATATGGGAGGTACGGAACCGACCATTGCTGACTGTGACGCAGTCATGGGTCGCTTAAACCCGGATAACTTCCTCGGTGGCAAGGTCCGACTCAATATCGAGAAGGCAAAGCAGGTGCTGCAGGAAAAAGTGGCCGATCCCTTGGGCGTCGATGTGTATGAAGCGGCTGAAGGGATGGTGAATTTGCTGGAAATGGAAGCTAGATCTTCCATTGAATCCATCATTTCTACTCGTGGTGTTGATCCAAGTGAATACCATTTGATGTCTTATGGTGGATCTGGTCCGCTTCATATGGCCGAGTACAGCCGCGGTTTAGGTTTTAGCGGTGTCATGACATTTCCCTTTGCAGCAGCCTTTTCGGCTTTTGGCTGCACAACCGCGGATTATTTGCATCGACACAGTCAATCGGTCCATATTATGATCGACCCTGATGCGTCGGAGAAGGATCGGGATAAGGTTCGCCGACAGATTAATGAGATTTGGAACGAACTCGACGCCCATGCCAGAGATGAGTTGATCTCTGAAGGCCATGATTCAGATGCGGTCATCTGTGAGCCTTTTGCCATGATGCGGTATACCGGCCAATTGGAAGATGTTGAAGTGACGGCACCGGCAGTGAAATTGGAGTCGGATGATGACTTGCATCAGCTCACACAGGCTTTTGAGACCCTGTACGAAACGATCAACCGCAGTGTTTCCAACTATGGAGAAGCCGAAGCTGGCTTCACAATTATGGAACTTGGCTTAAGCGCACGCGTGGAAAAAGTGAAGCCGGAGCTAACTCGCCGCCCGTTGGGTTCCGCAGAACCTAAATCCGAAGCCAGCAAAGGGACACGGTTCATGTATTACAATCGTGCCTGGCATGAGGCGCAGCTATGGGAAATGGACATGTTGGAGCCAGGAAATGTGCTTGAAGGCCCCGCCATTGTGGAACACCCAGCTACGACTTTGGTCATCCCAACGGGGGATCGAGTTCGTGTAGATGAATGGACCATTTTGCATTATGAACATGGAGACTAAGCGCCAAAAACAGAGGGTTACGTGCTGTAGAACGTGGTTCAACCTGAAAAAAGGAGGATCCTTATGAATGACGCATCAAAAAACGAAACCATGACATTCAAGGAGCAGTTGCTCGAGTACGATCGTAAATTTCGTGAAACGGGCTGTTATGCCGGAATAACGGAATTGAAATACCGTGAGGATGATCCTCTACGCTATGAAAGCTTGCACACTAAGCTCCGTTCAATGACGATAGCCGCCCGGGAGATGGCCCGTAGCATTTCGGCTTCGCCCGGCGTACGAGAGGTGGGGGAAATGGTCGTGGCGTTGTATACGCCCGAAGGTGACGCGATCAGCCTCTCCACTGGAATTATGGTTCACGTACACACGATGAGCCGGTTTATCAAATGGATGATTCAAAATGGTTACGAGGAATCGCCAGGCATTTGTCCCGGTGACATTTTTGCCAACAATGACGCTTTCATCGGTACGGTTCAGGTTCCGGACGTGATGGTCGTCGTCCCAATCTTCTATGAGGGCGAGCTAGTCGGTTGGGCGGGGACAGTCGCCCACGAATTGGAGGTCGGCGGTATCACGCCGGGTGGTGACGTATACTTGGCTCAAGAACGCTTTACCGAGGGATTGTTCGTTACCGCTGAAAAAGTGGGCTACAATGATGAGTTGCGCCGGGATTATCTGATCCGGTTGGAGCGGAACCTTCGAATGCCCATCTATTGGATGTTCGACGACAAAGCGAAAGTTGCGGCTAACCTGGAATTACGGGATCAGGTAAAAGAGCTTATCGATGACGTCGGTTTGGACTACTACAAACGGGCGACCCGGGAATTCATTGAAGAAGGTCGCCGCGCGCAACTTTCGCGAGTGAAACAGCTTATGGTACCTGGGCGCTATCGGGGGCATACGTTTTATGGCCATCTTACCGAAGGTAAGCCCGGCATATTGCCCCTAAGTGACGGAAACCTGCTGTATTCTATCCCTCTCGAACTAGAGGTGAACGGTGACGGTCAGATGCACTTAGACTTCGAAGGCACCGGTTCTTGGGGGTATCACTCGATGAACTGTACGCCAGCGGGCATGGACGGTGGTTTGTTTGTCACCCTCACCCAGTCTATGAACTATGAAGGCAAGGTGAACGATGGAGCTTGGTTAGCCACCGATATGAATTTACCGTTGGGAACCTGGACCAATCCAGATCGTCACACTGTGGCGACGGCGACGTCCTGGGCGCTTCTGCTACCGGCCTTCGGTATTTTTCAGCGGTTGCTCAGCCGGGGTTTTGTAAGTCGAGGCTTCAAAGAAGAGGCATTTGTCGGTCAGGTCAACAGTCCAATGGTTGAAATGGGTGGTCAAAGCCAGTACGGCGATCAGTTCGGGATGGCTTTGTTTGAGTGCTCGGCAGCCGGAAGCGGCGCCCTCGGTATTAAAGACGGGATTGATACTGGGTATGTTGGCTGGAACCCCGAATCTGACATGGGGAATATGGAAGTGTGGGAACAGGGGATACCGATGCTCTATTTAGGCCGTAACATCACGGCCGATTCGGGCGGTCCCGGTCGCCACCGCGGTGGTACGTCCTTCACTTCGACGTGGCTCGTGCACAACACAGATGAATTGACGATAGCCACGTCAGAGCATTCCAGTCGCGTGTTTGATAACGCCGGCATGTGCGGCGGTTACCCGGCACCGACGGCACACAGGCACTTTACCGTGCGCAACAGCAACATCCAGCAGATCATCGATGAACAAAAACCGTTGCCGCACGAATTGGGTAACGATCCATATAAGAGCGACATGGAACGGTTGGTTGAGGGCGACATGAATGTGATAGAAGGTCCACATATTGATAAACCGTTGCAATCCGGTGATCTGTTTGCCCATTCATACAACGGTGGCGGCGGCTATGGCGATCCCATTGAACGTGACCCGTTGGAGATCGTGCGGGATGTAGAAAACGGCTATGTGACCGCGGAAATTGCCGAAAGGACCCATGCTGTCGTGCTTAACCATGATAAGGAACGTAATGCATGGCATGTCGACGAAGACGCAACTGCGTCTCTGCGGAAGAAAACTCGAAATGGCCGATTGAATAAGGCAGTTCCGGTTGAGGAATGGATCGAGTCCGAGCGTGAACGTGTGTTGGAAAGAGATTTCGTCACTGAAGTACGTAAGATGTATCAGGATACCATGGGCATTTCGAGCCGTTTTAACGAGGAATTTCGGGAATTCTGGCGGTTGCCCAAAGACTTTGTAATGTGAGGAGCGATGATGATGGCAAGCTATAATCACGACACTGTTCGTGACTTAATTGATGGCCGACTTCCTTGGCAGTCGACGCGATCCATTATGAGTCAGTATAAAGATGATGATCGGTTTTTCAAGTATATCGATATTCTTCAGGAACGAGTAACATTCAACGATCCGATCTTGTTGCCGATCGGTGAACATTTATATATTGTTGCCAAGCAGGGAGAGCCGCAAGGTGAGCGAGTCGTCAAATGCGGCTGTGGTTATGAGTTTGGTCACTACACTCAAAACTGGAAGCTGAAGGCCGCGATCAATGTTCGAGATGAAGAAGAGGAAATTGCTGAAATTTATCCTGGACGTCATAGCTATGATCCGGACTGGATGGAAATTCGCGAGTTTATTTGCCCGGGTTGTGCCACGTTGCTAGAAGTGGAGGCAGCGGCGCCGGGATACCCGATCGTTTTTGATTTTCTGCCAGACTTAGAGACGTTTTACCGCGATTGGCTCGGTCAAGAGCTACCAGCCGAGACCAGGTGATGAAAACAACGCTCGTCTTTTAATAGAACTTGTCCTTAAAGGGCGAAGTTCACTAGCAAAGAGTAACCATCCGGGGATTGGAATCTAAGGGTGGTTACTGCTTTTGGTGTCGTCGTTTTTTGCATCCCCGCCGTAAGTGATTGTAAGCAGTGATTAAATGATCGGAGGTCGGCGAGGGGGCAAAGTCAATGATACCCCGCACGTTTTTATTGCTCATGAGTCGACCGTGTAACAGAAGCAAGGATGTCTCATTGGTTAGAGACTTGAGAAACTGAACGGTGCAAACTGTTCTAAGGATACCAATATAAAAGCGCATCGTGTTTTGCTTAACAAGGGAGGATTCTTAATGGCCAAAACGATTATTACGGCAGCAGTGACTGGGGCAGGGGAGACGACTGAGAAAAGCCCGCACGTTCCAATCACGCCAAAGGAGATTGCGGACGCAGCCATCGAATCAGCAAAAGCAGGCGCAGCAATCGTTCATATTCATGTGCGTAATCCCGAAACGGGAAGATTGAGTCATGATCCAAAGCTATTTCAGGAGGTTGTAGATCGCATTCGTGATTCAGAGATTGATGTGGTCATTAATATAACAGCGGGCGGCGGAGGGGACTTTGTGCCTGATTTAGATAACCCAACCCAAGGGGGTGCTGGAACTGATATCCAAACCCCGGAAGAACGTCATGAACCTGTGGGGAAATTATTCCCGGAAATATGCACGCTCGACTGTGGCAGTATCAATTTCGGTGATCAAGTGTACCTGGGTCCAGCCGGTTGGTTGCGTGAACATGCAACGCTTATCCAACAAAGTGGCGTAAAACCCGAGCTGGAGATATTTGATACAGGACAGCTGCGTTTGGCTAATCAGCTCTATTATGATGGATTAATTGATGGAAATCCAATGTACCAGTTCTGCTTGGGTATACCTTGGGGAGCTGCGGCAGATGTCGAAACCATAACCTATATGCGAGACCGAATCGTTGATGGGGCAAGTTGGTCCGCTTTTGGCATCGGTCGTATGCAATTGCCGATGGTGGCTCAGGCCGCGCTACTTGGTGGAAATGTCCGCGTGGGTTTGGAAGATAACTTGTATCTTGAAAAAGGGGTACTTGGTACAAATGCTCAGTTGGTGGACAAGGCTGTCGATATTCTTCAAGGCGTTAATGTCGAGCCTATGACTCCTCGGGAAGCTCGTGAAACCTTACAACTTCGGACGTTTAAAAATTAAAAAGAGTTTTTTGAATAAAATAAGGTTGTCGTTTATGGGGCTCAAGATGGTTATAGACTAAAAGTTATGGAAAGAACTGCAAAATCCGACGTTCCATAAGCCTTATCAGCTGATAAGGTTTGAATACGGATGTGCGGATGTTTGAAGCGCATAGAAGCCAATTGTTGCAGCGTAACCTCTCGTTCAGCCGTTCCGGAAGCAACACTTGCATCTGTATCCAAATCACCCCGGATACCGTATCCGTCAAGTTATGACCAAGATAACGCAGGTACGTTCCTGTCCTTTGCTTTTTCTATACAAGCGCGCATCCGGAACGATGGTGCTGCGATGGGTTTGATTGGAAAAGGTTTTGCCATGAAAATCTTCATGATGGGCCTGTTCTTCGAGCTCATCGGAGGACTTGCCCCATGTGGATGGGACGAAGGCGGTTGATCATCATCGTCGTTGGTTTCTTTGGATGCTCCTAACGTTTGCTCATCCTTTTCTTCCAAATCTGCCAAGTAATCTTCAATGGTTTGGACCGGAGCCAGTTCCCTTTTTTTCAAACTGTGGATAGAAGCATTCGCACGCACCTGGTTCCCATCCGAACCAGCATGCACTTCAGGACGAACGAGCCCGGAAGCTATGCATTGATCGACCACATGCACCATGACTTGTTCAAAAATACCATGATGTCGCCAAGGGTTGTCCGATCAGGCAGGGATGATTCAAAATCCAGACCACAAAACCACAAATAACCCGCATGCATGGGGAGTAAATGAAAAAGCTCCCGTTCGGAATGATCGAAGAAATAGTCCAGCACCACAAGACGCACCACGAGCTCGGCGCGCATCGATGGACGTCCCATTCGTTGGGTATATAGGGGCTTCACCCATTCATGGACTACCGACCATAAATGGTGAATTCCTGTCTATCACGACTCGACTTTTTCACCGGATTTCTAGTGGGAGGATTAAAGAAATAGAGGGAGATATTTACGATCGATGGGAATATACGGATCGAAGTTTCAGCCAAGAAGATGTTCAGCTACTTTCTCCGAGAGTTCCAAATCAAATAATTGGCATTGCGCAAACTTTGTAGCTGAGGAGGAGAGTATACCAAAAAAATCCGAATATTCCTTTATCTATTCAAGCCGACATCATCGGTGATAGGACCGGGGGGAGAAATTATCATCCTCCGGATATCGACGAGATGAAATTCGAATCTGAGCTCGCCGCTGAGATCGGAAAAGAGGCTAAAAATATTAGCAAAGATCAGGTATTGAACCATATTTTCGGATACGCGATAAGTAATGATGTGACCGCCCCGCAATATTTTCATGAAGACGGATGGTAGGAAAATCATTTGATACGTTCACACCGTTAGGATCGTATTTAGAAACAGAGTTGGATCCTTTAAACGCAAGGATTGAGGCAAGGGTCGGCCATGTTGAAAAACAAAACAGTCCAATCAATTTAATGATTGTTCCTATTAAGGACATGGTCGCTTACTTATCAAGTGTCATGACCTTAAAAAAGGGAGCGGTAATGAGAGAAATTGGATAACACGTGTTTTGCACAAAAAATTAACGGATATCTAACGAGTGTGGGATTTTAAAACTATTGTGTGCCGGTGCCAAGAAGAGAATCCTCTATAAATAAATGTTGAATCAGAGAACAACCTTGAACTTGAAAAGATGATACGTGAAATCAGGAAACAGTATAAGGAAAGGCAGGGATGGCGACGCAAGAACTGATTGAGAATATATCCCCAAAAGGGTTTAAGAAAGATAATGTCGTAATAAAAAAGTTTAACTTTTTATCATCTCAATCCATGCCCCTTAGGAAAACAACACCGACACAACGCCTCCACCGCTTCATCAATCTCCTCCGGTTTTAATTTTGCAAAGCCGATGATCAGTGTCGCCGGTATGCTTCCCGATGCTTTTTGCATAAAACGTTGAATGGAATATAGTTCAAGGTCCATCTTTTCCGCTCGCTCTATAATCGCTTCGATTGGTTCCTCTATATCCAAATGCAACAAAAAGTGCAAGCCGGCTTTTTCTCCTTCCACCTGAACGCGTGATCCGAAATGTTGCTGTATCGCAGCGATCAGCTTTTCTCTCAGCTCTTTATAGTATTTGCTCATGCGTTTAATGTGCTTATCATAGTCGCCACTTTTCAGAAAACGAGCCAGGGTCAATTGCGTGAGAACGGAAGTCGTTTGCATAAAATGTAGCCCTTTTTCTTTGAAAATATCGATCAACCCCAACGGCAATGCCATGTAACTCATCCTAAGATCTGGAAGTAGTGATTTCGAAAAAGAGTCGATATATATTACTTTTTCATTGACGTCCAAGCTTTGTAATGAAGGAATGATGTCTCCCTCGTATTTAAACTCGGAATCATAATCATCTTCGATCACATATCTATTTTCCGTTTCATAGCACCAATGAAGCAATTCTGTTCGGCGTGACACCGGCATAATCGATCCTGTCGGCATTTGGTGGGAAGGGGTGACGATCGCGATATTCGCAGGTGTTTTCCGTAATTTTTCTACTTCTATGCCACGCTCATCCACAGGTACGTGATAGACGGGGGTACCCATCGTTTTTAACAAGGAACTGAGGCGATGATACCCTGGTTCTTCGATGGCAAACGGTTCGCTTTCGGCAATAACCATTAGGAATAGCTGCAAGAGCCATTGCATGCTCGCGCCGATGACAATTTGTTCGGGTTCACAGATGACCCCGCGCGTATGCCGGATTTTATTGGCCACAATTTCCCGTAGTTTATAGATGCCTTGGGGATGGTTAATATCTGAAAGCAAAGCTTTATCTTCGCTCATCGCTTTCTGCTCACTTTGGTGCCAATCATGAAAAGGAAAAAGGGAAGCGTCCACGCCCATGTGGGAGAAGGAATAACGATACGATTTCGGGCGAGTTTCCGATAATTTGGGGTCGAGCTTCTTTTCTACGTTTAGAGGGCGAATCGGATGGATCGTTTCCACGAAATAACCGCTTCGTTCTTTCGTGTATAAATACCCTTCCGCGATCAGTTGACTATAAGCAGAAAGGACACTGTTTTGGCTAACGTTCAATGATGTCGCTAGCGTCCGTTTTGAAGGCAGTTTAGTTTCAGCCGCCAACGTTCCTTGCAAAATTTCATTTTTTATCCATTCATAAATTTGTTTATAAACAGGAAGTGAATGGTCTCGATCAATCGGGATATGAAGCATGCTAACCTCCAACTGGTACCATTATAAATTTAAAATTGGTACTGTTAAGGATATCAAAAAACGCTTACAATGACAAAAACATTGATTCATGAAAGCGCTATAAATGAGGAGGTTTTCATATGACTACTTGGCAAGAAAAAAGAGATCGTTATATTCCCAAAGGCGTGGGAAATGGCAATCGAGCAATTGCGAGCCACGGCAAAGGGGCAACGATTTACGATGAGGAAGAAAACGTCTACATTGATTTCGCCGGAGCGATCGGTGTCATGAATGTCGGGCATTCTCACCCAAAAGTCGTGGAAGCTGCCCAACAACAAATCGATAAAGTGGCTCATCCCGGCTTTAACGTCATCATGTATGACGGCTACATTAAGCTTGCCGAGCGTCTTTCCAAGCTCGCCCCGGGGGATTTTGATAAAAAAACACTATTGTTGAATAGCGGAGCCGAAGCAGTGGAGAACGCGGTGAAAATTGCGCGGAAAGCGACAGGCAGACAAGCGGTCGTGACGTTTAAACGCGGATTTCATGGTCGGACAAATATGACGATGGCTATGACCGGCAAGGTGAAACCATATAAATTTGGGTTTGGCCCTTTTGCACCTGAAGTCTACCATGCGCCTTATCCGTATATGTTTCGCAAGCCGGAAGAACAAGGCGATGACACCTATGTAAAGTCTGCGATCGATGATTTTGATTTATTTTTAAAAACGGAAGTGGCGCCTGAAGAAGTAGCGTGTGTTGTGATGGAGCCGGTGCAAGGGGAAGGCGGCTTTATCATTCCGCCGAAGGCTTTTGTGGAATATGTTGCGAAGCGCTGCCAAGAACACGGCATTCTTTTAGTGGCGGACGAGATCCAAACCGGGTTCGCACGTACCGGTGCTTGGTTCGCGAGTGAACATTTCGGTATTACACCTGATTTAATGACGCTATCAAAATCGTTAGCGGCCGGCTTTCCATTAAGTGCTGTTGTTGGAAAAGCTGACGTTATGGATGCGGCTAATCCTGGTGAACTAGGTGGAACATTCACAGGTAATGCTGTTGCGTGTCAAGCAGCTCTAGCTGTCTTGGATATCATTGAAGAAGAAAATTTAAATGAGCGTGCGGAAGTCGTCGGTCGTCAATTTGAAGATAAAGTTCGCACTTGGGAAGAGAAATATTCATTTGTTCGCGGTTTTCGCCGTTTAGGCGCGATGGCTGCTTTTGAAATCGTTAAAGGCGATGGAAAGACGCCGGATGCAGAGAAAACAGCCGCGATTTTAAAAGCCGCCAATGCTTCGGGACTTTTACTGCTTTCTTCAGGTTTGTACAGTAATGTCATACGTTTTCTAGCACCGGTCGTAATCACGGATAAAGAATTGGATAAAGGGTTAGAAATCCTTGAAGACGTATTGAAGCAACAGTGAGGGGGATCTACGATGAAACAACAAATGTACATTGATGGACAATGGCAAGGTGAAGAATTGACCCACATTGAGGTCATCAATCCTGCAACGAAACAAGTGGTTGGAACGGTGCCGAACGGAGGGAAAAACGAAGCAAAACAAGCGGTGGACGCGGCTCATGCTGCTTTTGCTTCCTGGTCAACATTGACGGCACAAGAACGTGGTAGACTTTTAGCCGTATGGCATCGACTAATCGAAGAAAATAAAGAAGACATTGGAAAAATCATGACGATGGAACAAGGGAAACCTCTAAAGGAAGCGATAGGGGAAGTCGGGTATGCCAATGGTTTTATCTCGTGGTACGCCGAAGAAGCGAAGCGAATTTACGGGGAAACCATTCCGGCTTCTCACGCGAATAAACGCATATTCGTGCAAAAACAGCCGGTCGGTGTTGTGGCAGCCATCACCCCTTGGAACTTCCCGGCCGCGATGATTACGCGCAAGGTAGGACCGGCCCTCGCTGCAGGTTGTACTGCGGTTATTAAACAGGCAGAAGAAACGCCTCTGACTGCTTTAAAATTGGCAGAACTCGCCGAAGAAGCCGGTATCCCCGCGGGAGTCGTCAATGTCATCACCGGTAATCCACAAGAGATCGGGGATACATGGCTTGAGGATGAACGTGTACGGAAGATCACGTTTACAGGCTCCACTGAAGTTGGAAAACAGTTAATGAAAGGGGCCGCTGAAACGGTTAAGAAGGTGTCGCTTGAACTCGGCGGCCACGCACCATTTATCGTTATGGAGGATGCAGATTTAGACAAAGCGGTGGAACATTTAATCGGATCGAAATTCCGCAATTCCGGACAAACGTGTATTTGCACGAATCGCGTGTATGTACAAGTATCGATTTTGGAAACCTTCAGCGAAAAATTCAAAGCTGCCGTGGCTGATCTGACGACTGGAAACGGATTGGAAGAAAACGTTGATCTGGGACCATTGATTAATGATCAAGCGATTGGAAAAGTCCAGAACCATCTCGATGACGCGACAACAAAGGGTGGAGAAGTATTAGTCGGTGGAAATAGCTTTGTGAAAAACGAAGGCCAATATTTTGAACCAACCATTATATCCGGCGCCAGCGACGACATGCTCTGCATGAATGAAGAAACATTTGGCCCCGTCGCACCGATTGCTTCTTTTCAGACCGAAGAAGAAGTCATTCAGCGTGCGAACAACTCTCCCTTCGGTTTAGCAGCTTATGTGTTCTCGGAAAACATCGGGAAAGCTGTACGCGTCAGCGAAGAATTGGAATACGGCATTGTCGGCGTCAATGACGGACTTCCTTCTGTGCCGCAGGCGCCATTTGGAGGAATGAAGGAAAGTGGTTTAGGCAGAGAGGGTGGTCACCACGGGATAGGAGAGTATTTGGAAGTGAAGTATATTTCGTTGGGGATCTAGGTTATTTACTTCCCATACGATCCTCGCGAATAGCTCTATAATCGAATATTCAATGGAGGAATAACTATGAGTAAACAATCATTATTGTTTTATGGCGGAAAAATACTAACAATGAGCGATGGAATAGAAAGTGCGGAAGCAGTAGCTGTGAAAGGAAATGAAATTGTTTGTGTAGGCTCATACGAAGAGTGTGAAGCTTCATTACAAGGGCAAGGAGAAATAAGAGAAATAAATTTAAAGGGTAAATCTCTACTCCCTGGATTTGTTGACCCTCATGCCCACTTAATGATGTTGGGTATGGCTTATAGTTGGGCAGATATTAGTTACCCTAAAGTTAAAAGTATTGGTGATATCATTGCTGTTTTAAGGGAACAAAAAAAGAAAACACCTGCGGGAAGTATTATTCGTGGATTTGGACTCGATCAAAGAAATCTTGAGGAAAAACGATATCCAACAGCTGATGAGCTGGATGAGGTTGCTGAAGATTGCCCCGTTCAAATTATGCATATAAGCGGGCATAATAATGTAGTTAATAATTATTTACTTCAGGAACTAGGAATTAATAAGAATGTAGATGATCCTATAGGTGGAGCCATAGGAAGATATGAGAATGGACTCCCGAATGGCCAGTTGTTCGATAGCGCCAATGATCATTTTGCTAAAAAATCCGGTGTCGTGATTGGAAGCAACGGTCCTAACATTCATATGCCGGATACACCTGAAAATTTACAAAACCTTGTTGCGGTTGGTCAGAAACAATGCCTTTTATCGGGTGTGACAACAATTAATGATCCTCAGGTTACAAAACAGGAGATGGAATCTTTTCAGGAAGCTCGAAATAATAACCTTCTAAAAATGCGTATTGTGATGTCTATTCTATCTACGTACTTAGATGAATTGACTCAGCTTGGATTTAGATCCGGCTTTGGTGATGACCAACTTTCGATCGGTTCCATTAAATTGTACGCAGACGGCTCCCTAAATTCCGGTACCGCATACTTGTCTTCTGGTTATTTAGACAGCAGTCGTAAACAAGGATATCTTTATCATGAACCGGAACGTTTTAAAGAAATACTTGTGAAAGCGCATAGACAAGGTTTCCAGACCATTACACATGCTCAGGGCGATGGTGCAATTCAATTAGTCATTGATGGTGTGAGAGCGTCACAAGAGCAATCACCGAGGAGTGATGTACGACATCGAATTGAACATTGCGGATTACCGGATCCGGCTCAGATCCAAGATATTTCTGAATTAAAAATTTGGCCTGTTCCTCAACCACAGCATGTATATCAGTTTGGTGAAGGGGTTGTACGAGCAGTCGGTGACCATGGTGATAATTTTTCACCATATGGGTGGTTTAAAGATCAAAATATACCTATCGTATTGTCATCAGATGCGCCGGTTGCTCCTCCAAACCCATTGCAGGCTATTTATGCAGCCGTCACGCGTTCCACATTACAAGGAAACGTTGTAGGTGCTGACCACCGAATCTCTCTTACTGAAGCTTTAAAAGGCTATACGATTGAAGCGGCTAAAGCTATACATCGTGAAGATTCTATTGGATCCATCGAAAAAGGCAAACTAGCTGATTTTGTCATATTGGATAAAAACCCATATGACACATCAGTAGAAGAGATCCCTACTATTGAAGTGAGTGAGACATGGATTTCGGGAGAGCAAGTTTATTAAAGAAACGAGGTTATTCATTTTATGCTGACAAATGAAAAGAAGGACATCATAGAATGGGTTAACGGAAATGAAAAAACATTATCTGATTGGAATCAGACAATCTGGAACTATGCAGAACCAGCTTGGCGAGAGTACAAATCATCAGCTTGGTATGTCCATCGTTTAAGGGAAGAGGGATTTGAGGTTGAAGAGCAGAGTGGTGACATGCCTACCGCTTTTTGCGCGACTTGGAAAAATGGTGCAGGTCCTGTCATTGGCGGCTATGCGGAGTATGATGCTGTCCCCGGGAATAATCAGGCAGCTGAAACTGTCCAAAAATCTAGAGAGGGATTAAGTCCATATGCCGGTGGGCATACGGATCCCCATTCTGCACTAGGTATAGGTTCCCTTGGAGGATTTTTAGCGGCGAAAGCAATGATGGAAAAGCATGACATTAAGGGGACTTTAAAGTTTTTTGGTGAACCTGCAGAAAAATTACGAGGCTCAAAACCTATTCATGCAGCGAAAGGTTACTATGATGACCTTGATGCTGCGATAAGTTTTCACCCTTTTTATATGTTGCCTCTTAGTAACACAACAAGGTGGGATACACATTGTGCGGTAGCATATTCTGTCATGTATACGTTTACCTGTGATGAACCACAAACATGGTTATCCTCGGGAGAAGATTCTCCTATTCCAGCAGCACATGCCGCTGCAAGAGCTCCGGGTGCAACGGATGCTGTTGTTACAATGTATTCCTTGTCTAAAATGTACAAGGAACATATGCTATCGAACAGCATGGGTTGGTCAGTAAATGAAACAATTTTAAATACTGGACAGGCGACTGCTGACAATATTCCGGCGCAAATGTCGCAAATTTACTATTTTATTCGTGTTCCGGACATTGAAAAGGCTCAACAAGTCATTCAAGTGCTTGACCAAAATGCAGAAAGTGCAGCTTCAGCTGCTCATTGTAACTGGAAACGAGAGTGGGTCACAAAATCAAGGGCAGGACTTGCCAACCATACGATGGCGGAAGCAACTTACCAAAATCTTAAGCATGCAGGTGCACCTCAATTCGAAGGGAAGGCCGTAGATATAGCACGGGAAATTCAAAAGAATCTTGGGTTGGATCCGATGGAAGAACCTTATCTCGATGAGATCGAGACGCTCGTCCCTCCGCAAGAGGCAGAACGCAAGATGCGTGAATCGTTACCGGCTTGGCAACAACACTTTACATCTGATGATTATACAGAGTATTGCTGGCATGCTCCGACTGTTAGACTTTATATAGGTAGACCTGCATTAAAATCACCAAAATCGGGCTATGCCTATCCCGACTGGGTCATGAATGCGATGGGCGGAATTCGAGAATGTATAGATCCAATGATTTTTAGCGCTTCTAAGACTGTTGGCATGACAATTATTGATCTGCTCACTGACGACCACCTATTGGAAGAAGCAAAAAATGAGTTTCTTGAGCGGACCGGTGGAGGAATAAATGGCACACACTGGACGCCACCACTTTGTGATTACGATCCTCCAATTGATTATCGTTGGCCTGAGTATGTCACTACTGCCCGCGGAGAAAACCAGTGGGTGATTCCTGCGAGAGGAGATAAATGATTGACTGGATATACAGATTACAAAGGTTATTATATTGAAGGTTAATGGATAAAACAAACAATATTGAGCCCACACTGTTACTTTGGTCGATGGGCTCATCTCTTTTTAAACAATCAGGTAGGTACGGAAATGATAATCTGATTTATATATCACTATCACACTTATTTTTTAAAGAGTATAAAAAAAGAATGTACGCGCTCATTATACGAGGGAGGGATCATTTTGAAGAGATACGTCGTCTTAATCGGCGCGCTTATAATCACTTTCCTATTAGTGCTTATAGGTATCATAAACCCTGAAGGACTAGGAGAATTCTCTGAGTATCTTCTTAACGATTTAATTGGTGGATATTTTGGATGGTACTATATGTTGATTGCATTTTTCATTGTTGTAATTTGTTTATATACGGCTTTTTCAAAATATGGATCCATTAAACTTGGCAGGGATTCGGATCAGCCGGAGTTTAAAAGGTTCACCTGGATTGCGATGTTGTATAGTGCAGGGATTGCGATAAGCCTTTATTTTTGGGGGGTGGCGGAACCTGTATTACACTATATGGAACCTCCTGTCGGGGAAGGGGAAACGAAAGAAGCCGCAGATTTAGCAATGCAGTACACTTATTTTCATTGGGCATTGCATAGTTTTGGAGCTTATACGATAACCGGATTGTTTATGGCATATTTCCAGTATAGGAAAAACTCACCACCCTTGATCAATTATGCTTTTTACCCTTTATTAGGGGAACGAATTCATGGTCCTATCGGCCAGATTATTAATATAATAACCATATTCGCAGTTATAGGGGGAATAACAACTTCGCTAGGTTTAGGCGTTATGCAAATGGGTGCCGGGTTTGATTATGCTTGGGGGATCGAAAACACACCGACTACACAATTATTTTTGATACTGATCCTAACGGTTATGTTTATTGCTTCTGCATATTCGGGTATACACCGGGGTATTAAATGGTTATCTAATATTAACATTGTATTAGCTTTGGCGATTTTGCTTCTAATTTTCACATTAGGTCCGACCACGAATATTTTAGAAACGATTGTTAATGGCACGGGCAATTATCTTTCAAACTTCATAAATATGAGTTTTCATATGGAACCATTTATTGAAGGTTATGATTGGCAAGCAGGTTGGGATTTCTTTTACTGGGGCTGGGCTATCAGCTTTGGTGTATTTGTTGGGCTTTTTATGGCTAGAATTTCAAAAGGAAGAACGATAAGAGAATTTATCATCGGTGCTATGGTAGTACCTTCAGTAGCCACGATGATTTGGTATGGTACTCTTGGTGGGAGCGCCTTATATAATATTATTAATTTAGGTAACAATGAGCTAGCCAATCAAATATTAGCAGATATGGATACTGCATTGTTTTATTTCATGGACCTTTTTCCGCTAGGATCAGTAATTATAGTGCTAACACTTGTTTCATTGGTAATTTTCTTTGTTACATCTGCGGACTCTACTGTTTACGTTTTAGGTATGTATAGTGAAGGTACCACAACACCCACAAATAGAAGCAAAATTTTATGGGGAATTGTTATTGCTGGGGTGGCAATTGCGTTATTATTAAGTGGCGCGCTAACTGCATTACAATCTATATCAGCTGCAGCAGGTTTACCCTTTTCTATAATTATAATATGTATGTGCATTTCCTTTTTTAAGTCTATTAGAGAAGAGTATAAAAGTTTGAGCTATAAAAAAGAAAAATGAAGTAATGGAAAGAAGGATTGTTGTAGATACTAAGCACAGTACTAAAACGGAAGTATTGACGTAATTATAGATGGTGTAAATGAGTTCATATAAAATGAAAAGGCAGCAAAGAAAGTCTTTTATATCTAACCATGGACTATTAAGACCGATGTGGAGAGCGAATGGAAATTAAGAAGGTTTACGAACTTATGATAAGCTTTAAAGCATGTGAAAACAGATAGGAGAGCCAGAAGCGAGAGATGGTTAAATGAATGGTGAGACTCTCCCCTCAAGTATTGGGGGGTGTCTGATCCCTACTCTAATCTGAGCTATGCCTATTATTTTAATCATTCTTGATGGCACCAAAGATTATTATCATAACATGAGATTGGCTTACTCAAAAAGGCAGGGTAAAAAAATGAACGAAATTGGAAACGATTTGTTACATGTTGAAATGGATGGAATTCTTAAAGCTTCTAACGACAACATTGTTATCGCTGACGGAGATGGACAGGTATTAAAGGTGAGTCCGAACTGTGAGGTGATTTACGGAGAAAGCCAATCCTATTTGGTAGGTAAATCAGTGTTTGAGTTAGAAAAAGAAGATATTTTTGTGCCGTCGGTGACAGCTAGGGTTTTAAAGGAAAGAAAAGATGTTCAACTCATGCAAAGAACTGTGAGCCATCGGGTTGTGATGGCCACCGGAATACCTATTTATGACGACAACAAGAATATTATCAGAATCATCAGCTTTTCCCATGATTTAACAGAAATCCATAAGTTAAGAGAAGACTACGAGCAATTACAGGTGAAGATGCAACAGTATCAATCTGAGATTGCAGAATTAAAAGAAAAGGATTCATCAAATAGAGATGTTGTTGTAAAAAGCAAGAAGATGAAAAGAATCATGCATCTGATCAAACAGGTGGCCAAATCAGACGCGACAGTCCTTTTGACAGGGGAAACAGGAGTAGGGAAAAATGTTTTCGCACAACCTTTACATGATAACAGTGAAAGGAAAGAGGAGCAACTTATTGAGGTTAATTGCGGGGCTGTTCCACCAAACTTGTTTGAATCGGAAATGTTCGGTTATGAAGCAGGTTCATTTACGGGAGCCAACAAAAAGGGAAAGGCTGGCTTGATTGAGATGGCGGATCAAGGGACCTTATTCCTTGATGAGATCGGCGAGCTTCCCCTTGAGATTCAAGTAAAATTGCTTCAGGTTTTACAAAATAAAAAAGTTGCAAGAATTGGTGGGAACGGCTCAATAGAAGTAGATTTTCGGTTAGTTGTGGCAACCAATCAAAATCTAGAAAACAAAGTAAAAAAAGGAGAGTTCAGGCAAGATCTTTTCTATAGGTTAAATGTTATCCCGGTTGAAATTCCCTCTTTACGAGAGCGAAAAGAAGATATCTATCAATTGATGCATCATTATTTGTCAAAATTCAACGAGAAATATCAAACGAATAAGATTTTGAACTCAACGACCGTTAAAGCTCTGATAAATTACGATTGGCCCGGAAATGTTAGGGAATTAGAGAATTTATTAGAGAGACTTGTGATTATATCTGATTCTCTCACAATTTATCCACCTGATCTCCCGTTTGTGAACGAAGAAGATCATCCTGATGAGGATTGGAGCACATTAGAAGCTTTTGAAAGCAGAGGCTTAACGTTACTAGAAGCATTGGAAGAGGTGGAACAAAAGTGGTTGCGAAGGGCTTATCAGCAATATAAATCCACCTATGAAATGGCCGAATTTCTTGGGTTAAGCCAACCAACAATCGTCCGTCGGTTAAATTAGTTGTCAATGATTTAGGTGTGAATCGAATTTTTATTCATTTCATGCTGTTTTCAGGGATTAAAAGTTGGCATATGAATTGCAATAACTAAAGGCGAAAACATTATCGCTATCAGGAGGACAACTATGTATCAACCAAAAGATTCATCAAAATCACCGCGATTTAGCGGACCAAGAACGTTTATGAGACTTGAACATATCCGAACGACAGAAGATGTGGATTTTGTTGTGGCAGGGGTTCCATTTGATACGGCCTCTTCAAACCGGACAGGGCAGCGTTACGGTCCACAGCATATCCGGGATTTTTCAGTGTTGCTCCGGCCTTACAATCCGGATCAAGACATCAATATTTTTAATTATTGTTCTGGGGTGGATTATGGTGACATTGACATCATACCGGGGAACATTCATAGAACGTATGACAATATCGTTGAGCAGCTTGATGAAATTCTTGAAAAGTCGGTTGTTCCCGTATTAATGGGCGGCGATCATTCTATTACGCTAGGACATTTGAGAGCGTTTGCAAAACATTATGGTCCCGTTGCTCTTGTACATTTTGATTCCCACGGCGATACATGGGACAACTATTTCGGTGAACAGTATATGCACGGAACGCCTTTTCGCAGAGCCGTTGAAGATGGATTGCTTGATGTTGATCACTCTATTCAAATAGGGATGCGCGGGCCGTTGTACGGTCCTGAAGATATTCAAGATGCGAGAGACCTCGGCTTTCAGGTGATTACGATGAAGGAAGTTCGGCAGTTAGGCTATGACGAAGTGATGAAACAAATTCATCAAAGGGTAGGGAAGCGACCAGTATTCGTTACCTATGATATCGATTTCCTAGACCCAGCTTATGCACCGGGGACGGGAACGCCTGAAGTTGGTGGTCCAACAAGTTATGAGGGGCTAGAGTATATCAGAGGGTTGGATGGTCTCGATATTAAAGGGTTTGATCTTGTTGAGGTTTTGCCGGCATATGACAGCGGCCAAATTACGGCCATTGCCGCATCTTCAGTAATTTTTGAAATGATCAGTCTGATAGCTATGAAAAAAAGGGCACAGAAAGAAGAGTAACAAAGGATATCACGAGAAAAGAACTTCTACGTGTGAAGTTCTTTCCTTTTTATAATGAAAGGCGGTAGCAAAATGACATGGATTGATTTTATTATTATTATCCTTTATTTCGTTGTCCTCATCGTAGTTAGTATAATAGGCACTATAAAAGCAAGAACATCAGAAATGTATATTCTAGCAGGGAGAAATTTAGGTGTTTTTATGCTTTTTGGGTGTATGACGGCTGTCTTTCTTGGTGGTTCCGCGACAATGGGGTCAGCTCAACTCGGTTATGAAACTGGATTTTCAGGTGTTTGGTTTGTTTTTTCAATGGGACTGGGTATTACGCTATTTGGCCTTCTTTTACTTAACCGGGTGACTGGCTATAAATTAATGACCATTAGTGAGTTGCTAGGCAAGCTTTTTAATAACCAATCGAAATTGATTGGAGCGCTTGTGTCAGCTATATATGCTTTAATGGTAAGTGTTACTCAGGTGATTGCGATTGGTGCTCTTTTAAGTGCTATTTTTGACTGGAGGGCTTTCTTCGAGTAATCCGATACTATATGGTATCATCGTCAATATCATTGTCATGATCGTTTTATCATTGACAGATCGAGCGAACAAACAAAATGATTGGGCGAACGAAGCGATGAATACGTGACCATTGTTTCAAGTGATTCACAATTAAAAGTGAAAGCCTCTTTTAAAAATTGTTGCAACTATGTCTTTCTATGACACAGCCTCTGTACACGGAAAAAGTTCATGGAGGGAATGATTAATATGGCAAGCCGAAAAGGAAAATTCAAAAAAGTATTAAACAACTGGGATGTGTTTCTACTATCCTTTGGTGCCATGATCGGTTGGGGATGGGTGGTTATGTCGGGGACATGGATCACCTCGGCAGGATCTCTTGGTGCAGCACTTGCTTTTGTGATAGGCGGAGTTCTCGTCGTATTCGTTGGCTTAACTTATGCTGAACTCTCATCCGCGATGCCTTTTGTAGGTGGAGAACATGTCTATGTGGAACGTGCACTTGGAAATAAATCAACTTTTATCGCTTCCTGGGCGATTACTTTCGGTTATGTATCGGTCATTGCGTTTGAGGCCGTTGCATTGCCAACGGTGATCACATATTTATTTCCAAACTATGAAGTCGGATACATGTGGACCATCGCCGGTTGGGATGTTTACCTTTCATGGGTCATCGTAGGGATGGTCGGGTCAATCATCATGGCAGGGATCAATTATTTCGGCGTTAAACCGGCTGCGAAAGTACAAATAATTTTAACCTTGAGTATCTTTATTGTGGGAATTATGCTTATTACAGGCTCCGGTTTTGGTGGAAGTGTTGCAAACATGGAACCCTTTTTCGTAGATGGTGCAGGTGGTATTATGGCTGTGCTCGTTTTGGTGCCTTTTTTATTCGTCGGCTTTGACGTCATCCCACAAGCGGCTGAAGAAGCGAATATTGAACCGCGCAAAATAGGGAAACTCCTCATATTATCGGTCGTAGCCGCTATTCTCTTTTATATTGGTGTGACGTTCGCTGTTAGTTTAGCGTTACCGGCAGCGTCATTAGAAGGCTCTGAATTGGCAACGGCAGATGCGATGGGAGCCGCATTTGGGTCTCCGGTGTTTGCCAATGTTCTTATTCTGGGCGGAGTTGCCGGGATTTTAACGAGCTGGAATGCGTTTATCGTCGGAGCCACAAGAATCATCTATGCCATGGCTGAGTCAAGAATGTTACCGTCATGGTTTAGCAAAATTCATCCCAAATATGGAACGCCATCGAATGCTATTATTTTTATTGCAGTATTGTCAGTCGTTAGCCCGCTGCTTGGAGAACCGGCTTTGGACTGGTTTGCAACTGCAGGTGGACTTGGCATTGTGGTTGCTTATTTCTTGGTAGCGATCTCATTCGTAATCTTACGTCGCCGGGAGCCAGAGATGGAAAGGCCATACCGAGCTGGGAACAGTCAATTTATTGGATTTACGGCAATTGTTATGAGTTTTGGGTTCATTGTTCTTTATATGCCCGGTATGCCTTCCGCTTTATTTAATATCGAGTGGATCATTGTGTTTGGCTGGTCATTGTTAGGGTTGGTATTTTACCTTAATTTTTTGAGGCAAAAAGGATGATAAAAATGACATACTTAAGAAAACAAATTAAAGCAAAGATCGATGAACAGTGGGAAGAACAGATAAAGTTTCTGCAAACGATTGGAAGATTTAAAAGCACATTAGGGAATGAAGGTTCTTTACAAAATTACCTCGCTGATTATTTTCAAAATGAAATGCAATTGAGTACAGAAAAAATTATCCCGGATATCAAGGAAATGTCCAAACATCAGGGATTTTCTCCAGTGGAATGGGGTTACGCAGGACGTCCAGTAGTGGTAGGAACATGGTCGTCAGCCGGGGAGAAAAAGGGAAAAAGTCTGATTTTACAAAGCCATATTGATGTTGTCCCCGAGGGACCACATGAAGATTGGCGTTATGATCCATGGGGAACGACCATCGAGGGTGATCGGATGTATGGGCGGGGCATCCAGGATATGAAGTCAGGGATGGCGGCGATGGTATTTGCTGTACGGGCATTGCAATCGCTAGGCATCCAACCGCAAGCAAATATTTATCTGGAAAGCGTGCTGGAAGAAGAAATTACAGGAAATGGAGCCCTTGCAACATTACTCGCCGGATATAAAGCCGATGCTGCCTTAATTCCCGAGCCTCTCGGTCAACAAGGATTAATTGGCCAAGTAGGTGTCGTTTGGATGCGTGTGCGCGTGAAAGGAGCAGCTGCTCATGTGGAGCGAGCATCATCAGCGGTTAGCGCGATAGAAAAAGCCTATGTGCTGATACAGGCAATTCAAGAGTATCGCACTTATACAAACGAACGCCCGAGACATTCATATTTTAAAGACCATCCTCATCCTCTAAATGTAAACGTAGGGAAAATTGACGGGGGTGATTGGACATCAAGCGTGGCGTCCGATTGTACTTTTGAGGTCAGAGTAGGCTTCTACCCCGGGGAAGATCCGCAAACGATCAAGGATGAAGTAAGCCAATGGTTAATGAATGCAGCCGCGAAAGATGAATGGTTAAAAGAAGAGCCGCCTGAAATTACGTATTATGGTTTTCATGCCGATGGGGTCGCTCTTGAAAAAGATTTAGACGTGTTTAAAACCCTCGGAAAAGCCCACAGGCATGTTACCGGTGAAGAAATGCAATATTCAACAACAACTGCCACCACGGATGTACGTTTTTACAGTGTTTATGATGACATTCCTGCTACTTGCTACGGACCTGACGGCGAGAATATGCACGGTCCTAACGAATGGGTGGACTTGCCGAGTATAAAACGTGTAACAGAAACGTACGCGAATTTTATTTTGGATTGGTGCAAAGCGAGAAAGGATTAAATGAAGGCACCCATGAGAGCGAGCCTTAAGATTACTTTACTCTCCTCGAAAATGGAAATACATTACTTTTAGAAGGGGTGTTATACTGTGGATGAAACAAAAAATATTATTGTAAGCAAAAATAATGAAAGCTATTTGCCAGATGCAGCATCAAAAGGAGCTGCTTCCAGATGGTTGGAAAGCAAGGATCTACGAATGCGTGTTGTTGTGTACCCCAGCGGTTATGAAGCAGACCATGTCTGTTACCAAGGTCACGCTTTTTATATTGACTCTGGAAACATTAAGATCAAGATAGGAGAAGAAATTACAGAATGGAACGAAGGGGATGGATTTATTATTCCTGATGAAATACCACATGTCGTTTTCAATCCTAACCAAGAAGAGGCAAAAGTGATTGTTGTTGATCATCATGGTTAAAATCAGTAGCTGCTATTTATCAGTTAGGTTAATGGTTTGATATTATTTCTTCAGAGGGGACATTCATTGGGTAAAGAAAGGCCAGGAGTACGATGCTCCTGGCCTCTTGCGTAAATATGCAATGAAGAAGCCTCTCTTTTTAGGAAGTCTCCGGACCTTTTCCCTCAATTTGGATTCACTTTTTCCAATATAGGAAACGAACATCCCTTGTTGCTGCATGGAGACGAGAGGATAGAACTATAACGTTTGTTCTTTTACCTCCTGAACATTTTCGTCGCCATCAATCCGGGACCCGCTCCCATCATCATCTTCATATTCGATGGTAAATCCAATATAGCCATATATAATCGCGATGATCGGGCTGAGGAGTACTAAAAATGCATAAGGAGCGTAACTGAATGCGCTTACGCCAAGAGTAGCGAACATAAACGCTCCGCATGTGTTCCACGGAATAAGCGGGGACGTCATCGTGCCGGCGTCTTCAACGGTTCTTGAAAGATTCTTAAGTTTTAGTCGTCGTTTTTTATACTCTCCTTCGTACATCCTGGCCGGAAGAATAATCCCGAGATATTGGTCGCATCCGACAACATTTGATGTAAAAGCAGTTGCTACGGTTGTCGCAATCAAGCTTCCTGTTGATTTGGCGAGCTTGATCAGGCTGTCGACGATGGTTTGAAAAAAACCTGCAGCTTCCAAAACACCACCAAAGCTCATGGCGATGATAATCAGGGAAACGGTCCACATCATAGCTTCGATCCCGCCGTTGTTTAATAGATTGTCGAGTGTAGCAGCGCCTGAGTCGATTGCGTATCCTTCCACAATGACGCCCATCGCATCACCGATTGGAACGCCCTGGATCAAAATGGCGCAGAAGAGCCCCATTAATGAACCGATCGATAGTGCAGGTATAGCCGGTATTTTCATCACCATCATGGCGATGACAATCGTGGGAACAATTAAAAGCCAGGGACTGATGATAAACACGTTTGATAGCTGTTGCTGGAGTTCTGTGATCTGTCCGGTACCGCTACCGGAGGCTGAGATCTGGAAACCTAAAATCGTGTAGAGACCAAGCGCGATGAGAAGGGCCGGAATGGTCGTGAACAACATGTGTTTGATATGCTCAAATAGATGAACACCGACAACCCCGGGAGCCAGATTTGTTGTTTCGGATAAAGGGGATATTTTATCTCCGAAGTAAACCCCAGAGATGACAGCGCCGGCTGCCATTGCCGGATTTATTCCCAAGCCTTCGGCAACTCCCATCAATGCAATCCCAATGGTACCGGCAGCTGTCCACGCGTTTCCGCCGGATAAGGATACGATACAGCAAATGAGACAGGCGGCGACAAGGAAGTATCCCGGGGATAAAATGCCAAGACCATAATAGATCATTGTCGGTACGACGCCACCGGCGATCCATGTGCCGATAATGGTTCCAATGATAATCAAAATGATAATCGCTTGTGTCGCTAACCCGATGGCACGAATCATGCCATCTTCAAGTGTTTTCCAAGTATAACCGAGGGAAAGCGCGGCAATCACGGCGACAACCCCGCTTAGAAACAATGGAAAATGCGGATCTTGTTCATATACACCGATACATATAATTAATGCCGCGATCATGAAGCTGATAGGAATCATTGCGACAAGCAAGGTCGGTTTTCGGGGCTTATTCGCTTCAGCAGTCATCGCTATCTCTCCTCAATACGTGTAATAAGTTGTTTTTATCCACACTTACTTTAATCGTTTGGAGCCTTCCATTCCATAAGTGTGGCATTCGTACATGACTCTTTGTCTTCCGGGAGATATCCACGCATTATGCGGTGAAAAGTAAAACCATTATTTAGTTGAAACGTCATGACGGGATCATAAATCTTCCTTTTCATAACGTTATCCACATATTCTGATGGTGAATATTGATGAGCATATTTATGGTAAAAAGGAATGCGACCCCCTATGACAATACTTTCTAATTGTAGTTGCTGACATAAATCTTTGCGAGCTTGATAGAGTTGTTTCCCAACTTTCATATGACGATATTTAGATTGAACAACGACTTCAATGCCGTATAAATGGTTAGCCTCTGGATTATGATTATAGATATAACCTTTATTACAAATGTCATCTAAGGTGTGGTCTTTTTCAAATTGATCTCGCGTCACAATAAGACTTCCCGACGCACCAATGATTGTCCCATTGTATTCCGCACACTGTTGGCCTTCTGGAAAAATAGAAAGTTGACTCTCATAGTGTTCCAATTTAAAGGCAACGTCCTCGCCAAAACCTTCAACGGCAATCGACCGGATGGTTGGAATGTCATTTTGAGTGACTGGTCTAATTATGACTTCTTCTGTACTTTCCTTTACCTTATCCATTGTTTATCAATCCTTTATTAGAAAAAGTATATTTTTGATACGGTTGATGGGCAGGCATGCCATCACAGACATAGAGATTTTGTTCGGTAAGATTCATCACAATAGAGAATACGGTTTCTATGCGCCGGTGTTCGGGAACCCGAGGATTCACATAATGGTTAATGGCGTTTGGGGCATTAAATGTATCGCCCAACCATGTTTGAAACGTTTGCTCGTTAATCTCTCGTCCATCTTGCCGTGCCATTTCAATCAGTTGTTCCGCTCTTCGCTTCCTGATTTCTGAGTCACTATACCGGGTGTTGTTGTTGTCTGTGATATTTTTTTGAATCGTTGGAGCACAGATATGGTTTGTGTGTACCCCACATGAGGCATCATCGTTCGTAATCGCCATTCCGAAAGGGGAGACTTCTACATGTAAAGCCATTCCCGCGTGTTTACCTTCACTATATCCAATGAGGAAGTTTGCTGCCGAGGCCATTTGTCCGTTTTGGATATTTGCCATTGCTTCATGAAGAGATGTAGCATCAAGAATTGAACGAAGACCAAGATGAATCGGTAGCGCATCCGTTTTTTTGTCTGTGATCAAAGCATTCAGACAAACTCCTAGCGAGTGATCATTTAATCCGATTTTGCCGATGATGCCTCCTTCCGTGATCATCATTATATTTGGTTTATTTTCCTGCTTGATTTGGAGCAAAAGAAGACTGTCCTTCTGCGCTCCCTTCCAATCCCAGTTTTCACCAATGATTGTATCGGAGGTCAGAGGGGGAGAGACACCAATACTTGTGCAACCATCCGAGAAAGATGTATGTGCATCACCGGTAAGTGCAATTTCGCTTCGCGCATTCAAAGCCAGCACATCTTCCAATTCAAGCCCGGCACCGTCGGCTACGCCTTGCATTTCATCGAGTAAAGATTTATCGAATGCTTCAATGGTTGGCAGGTGAATCTTAGCCCGTTCCCGTACCGTCTTCCAATCAATATTTTGATAGCCATAAAATAAACGTTCGTAGGTATCCAAACTTTTCAAAATTTCTTTTTTTCCTTGTTCTCCATGTTGCCTGCCTATTTCTCTAGGTTCGCCTTGTAAATGCAATACTTTCATGGCTTTCTCCTTTCTCACTTTCTACCTTCTTGTAAATGCAATTATTATGCCATACGTGAATTGTTAGCCACTCAACCGGATACCGCAATGACTTCTTTTATGGAAGCACTTCTATAGCACAAAAAATTATGTAATTTTGCATAATCCATACATATAAGCATAAACCATCAGATTGTTATCATATCAGTGTTTTTCTACTAATAATTCATCATTCTTATTCAACAATTCCTATTTTTTATGCTAAAATGAATAACATACTGTGAGGAAAGGAGCCAAGGGAATGACCTCATTCATTGCGCGTAAAGTTCACCCATTTTTAACCATTTCAATAGAGCCCTTTGAACAACAATGGCAAGAAAAGCTAAAGAATACCCAGACGTCTTTTTTATTTCTTACAGAAAACGGAACCATTATTTCTTATATCTTTTTAAAGGATGTTTATAAAAACCATGTTGATTTTACTTTGGAAACGTTGCGATCTTATGCACAACCGATTGATGACCTTAGTGTCATTCATCAAAATCAATCATTAGCGTCATTACCGTTTATTTTTCAAATCCTAGGGGCTCCGATTACGCTCGTGAAAAATGAAGCGCATCAATATAATGGATACATTCATCGAGAGGATCTTTTGGTTGAACTGCTGCGGCAAGAAGATAACAATACCAATGTGCTGAAAATGATGCTCTCTTCTATTCCGATGGGCATTTTTATCGCAGATCATCACAATAAAATTGTTGATTACAACGAGGCTGGATTAAAAATGATGAAAGCATCTCCGCGGCAAATGGAGGGGGCGGAGGCAAACCAATGGTTTAACAAGAATCTCTTGAATCATGTTTACGAAACGAAGAGAGAAGTGCTGAACCAAATTCAGGTAGAGGGGGAGGTCGGTGTTTTAGTAGACTATAGTCCAATTGTCAATCAATGGGGAGCATCAGATGGAATTATGATCATCGTGCAGGATCTCCCAATGGTCGAAGAAATGGCGATGGAAATTGAATATGTGAAAAATTTAAACGCTGATTTGAATGCCATCCTCGCTTCTATGTATGATGAAATTGTTGTCGTAAATGCGGAAGGAGATGTTCTTCGTTACAACGAACATTTCATCACAAATGCAGGGGGAAGCGTTCTCAAGGTAGGAGATAACCTTTTTGCAATAGAAAATCAGCATTATTTCAGTCCATCGGTTGCACATTTAGTTTTGGAAAAGAAAGAAAAAATTTCAATCATTCAAGAAACCAGCGCTGAAAAAAATATATTAACGACCGGGAACCCTGTATTCGATGAAGAAGGACATATCCATCGTATTGTTATTGCTTTTAGGGATATAACGGAAACCACTCAATTAAAATCGGAATTACAAGAAACGAAAGCTTTGAACAAGCGGTTTAAAGAGGAGCTGGAAATTTTAAAAAGAAGAGATAAAATTATTTATTGTAGTTCTGAAATGGAACAAGTCATGGCCAAAGTATATAAATTGGGTGAGTTTCATTCCTCTGTTTTAATCATGGGGGAATCGGGGGTAGGGAAAGAATTAATTGCCCAATCCATTCACCGGAATGGCCTTCGCGCACAACAGCCTTTCTTATCGATTAACTGTGGCGCCATCCCGGGTGAATTACTGGAAAGTGAATTGTTTGGCTATGCTAAAGGTGCATTTACCGGAGCGCATACCAAAGGGAAACTGGGCTATTTTCAGCAAGCCGATCAAGGTGTATTATTATTAGACGAAATTGGTGAAATGTCTGCCGATCTGCAAGTGAAATTGTTGAGAGTCCTACAGGAAGGGCAAGTAACGCCCGTGGGAAGTGCAAAACCAATCGCTATCGATGTACAAATCATTGCCGCTACGAATAAAAATTTAGAGAAAATGGTAGAAGAAGGAACATTTAGAGAGGACTTATACTATCGCATTAATGTGATACCGATTACCGTTCCTCCTTTAAGAGAGCGCCCTGAAGACATCCCTTTACTCGCTTACCATTTTTTGCAGCAATTAAATCTTAAATATGATAAAAATTATCTATTATCACCAGAAGCCATGAATGTACTCGAGGTACACACTTGGCCTGGAAATATTAGGGAGTTGGAAAATATCATCGAGCGTTTGGTGGTGACGTCCGATGAACAGGTTATATCTGCTGATTTAGTTCGATCATTTCTTAAGTTAGGCACAAGAAGCGGAAAGCAGAAGCCTATTATCACTGATATTGTCCCTTATTATGAAGCGCAGGAATCTATTGAAGAACAACTCATCCTATTGGCGATGGAAAAATACAAAACTACCACAAAAGCAGCTAAAGCACTACAAATCAGCCAACCTGCGGTAAGCAGAAAATATAATAAAATTTTGCGAAAACAGGTGGGAATAGATTGAAAAGGTAATAAAAAGCAGCCAGAAGTGCAAACTCCTGGCTGCCTTCATTAAGTTACTCTAAATTCACCCAAACACTCTTTACTTCGGTATAATTATCCAAAGCATAAGATCCCATCTCTCTGCCAAAACCTGACTGTTTGTAACCGCCGAACGGCATGGCTGGATTGGTGTTGTTATAGCAATTGACCCAAACTGTGCCCGCTTTTAAGCGGTTGGCAATGTAGTGGGCGTTTTTGAGGTTCTCCGTCCAGACACCGGCGGCTAAGCCAAACTCACTGTTATTGGCCCGGTTAATCAGTTCATCGATATCATCATAAGGCATGGCGACGACGACAGGGCCGAAGATTTCTTCGCGGGCGATCGTCATTTCATCACTGACATCGGTGAAGACGGTGGGTTCGACGAAGAATCCGTTTCCATCGTAACGGGAGCCTGATGTTTTCCTCGCACCTTCGGATTCACCTGTTTCAATGTAGGAACGAACACGGTCTTGTTGTTGTTTGGAGACGAGAGGTCCCATTTCCGTATCAGCGTTCAAACCGTTTCCGAGCTTGACGTTACTGGCGTAACTGGATAGGTCACTCACGACATTATCAAACAATTTCTTCGGTATGAACACCCGGGATCCGGCGCAACAGACTTCGCCTTGATTCGCCATGATTCCGCCAAATACCCCTGGGGTTGCTTTTGATAGATCTGCATCTGGCAGAACGATGTTTGGGGATTTCCCGCCTAATTCGAGGGTCACCCGTTTTAACGTATCCGTCGCTTGTCGCATAATGTGTTTTCCCACGGGGACAGACCCTGTAAAAGCAATTTTGTCCACGTCGGGATGTTGAACGAGCGCTTCTCCGGCTTTTTTTCCAAAACCGGACACAATATTGACGACGCCGTCAGGAACACCTGCTTCCTGGATGAGCTTCCCGAGATAAAGAGCTGAAAGTGGGGTTTGCTCAGCCGGTTTCAGAACGACCGTACAACCAGTGGCAAGCGCGGGGGCGATTTTCCAAGCTGCCATCATAAGCGGAAAATTCCATGGAATGATTTGCCCGACAACGCCAACGGGTTCATGACGCGTATAGGTTAATAAAGAATCGGAAATCGGGATGTTTTGCCCGCTGGTTTTTGTGGCCCATCCTGAAAAGTAGCGAAATTGACCGACGGCGTTCGGAATATCGTTTCCGCGCATGTCCCCAATGGGTTTACCGTTGTCAAGGGTATCAAGTTGGGCCAATACTTCTGTGTTTTCTTCGATTAAGTTAGCAATCTTGTAGATGATATGGGCACGATCCGCAGCGCTCATCTTCTTCCAAGGGTTGCCATCTTCAAACGCCTTTTTGGCCGCTGTTACCGCGTCGTCAATGTCGGCTTCTCCCGCTTCCCAGAGATGGGCAAGCACTTCACCATTCGCAGGATTTAGCGTTTCAAACGTTTCGCCGGCTCGTGATTTCACCCATCGACCGTCAATGAGCATTTTCCGGGTTTCTTTTAAAAATGATTGAACTTCAGGTAATAATTCTGGGGTTTCCACAGCAGACATGATAACTCCTCCTCGTAAATTAAGCTTTTCCGGCTAAAAACACTTCGTTTGGAGCTACATACGAATACCCTAACTCCTCGGCTACAGCTTTATGGGTGACATAGCCGCCTGACACATTTAATCCGGATTGCAATGCGTTGTTTTGTTCAATGGCTGATTGAACGCCAAGGTTAGCAACCTGAGTGACATAGGGGAGTGTCACATTCGTCAACGCGATTGTTGCTGTTCGTGGGACAGCTCCCGGGATATTGGCGACCGCATAGTGGACGACATCATGTTTGACAAAAACAGGGTCTTCATGTGTGGTGATCCGATCACCCGTCTCAAAAATGCCGCCTTGGTCAATAGCTACATCCAGCACGACAGAGCCAGGGGTCATCGTTTTGATCATTTCTTCAGTGACCAGAGTAGGGGCTTTTGCGCCGGGAATAAGTACGGCGCCAATAACAAGCGCTGAATCTTTGACTGCTTCTGCAATATTTACAGGATTGGATATCAAGGTTTGAACGTCATTTCCAAATAGGTCGTCCAGCTCACGAAGACGCTCAGGGTTTACATCGATAATCGTCACACTGGCACCCAGACCAATGGCAATCTTAGCCGCATTAACACCAGATGTTCCTCCACCGATGATCGTGACTTTGCTGCGGGTAACGCCCGGCACGCCGCTTAAGAGAATGCCTTTTCCTCCATATGTTTTCTCTAAAAATTGCGCCCCGAGCTGTGCCGCCATACGACCGGCGACCTCGCTCATCGGCGTGAGTAAGGGGAGCTTACCATCGACGGTCACCGTTTCAAAAGCTAAAGCATTAACACCGTTTTCCACTAAGGCTTTGGTAACTTCGGCCTCCGCAGCCAGGTGGAGATAAGTGAATAAAATGAGGCCTCGGTGAAAATATTGAAATTCCGATACTTGCGGTTCTTTGACTTTCACGACCATCTCAACTTGGGTCCAAACCTCTTTTGGATGATCCAAAACATCTGCCCCGGATGCTTTATACTCCGCATCCGTAAAGCCACTTCCTGCACCGGCATTTGTTTCCACAAAGACTTGATGACCTTCATTTACCAAGGACTGAACACCCGCCGGTGTTAAACCGACTCTGTTTTCTCCTGCTTTTATTTCCTTTGGCACACCTATAATCATGTGTCAAACCTCCCTTTAATTTCCCGACCGGTGCGGCCGGGAAATGTCACTTTAAATGATTCAAGCTCAAGCGTTTCCCCATTCTTTATGCACCGCAGTTAAAGCATCGTCCAAAATATCAATCAGTTCCTGAATTTCTTTTTTTGTAATGATGAGCGGTGGTGCAATGGCGACCGTATTCATGCCATCTTCAAAGTCAAACTTACGTAAAATAAGATTCCTTTCCCTGCAAGCTCCTACGAAATTTTCCGCTGCTTTTTCATCTTTTTCAAAGGGCAGATCGGCCTCCGGATCTTTCATGAGATCAAAACCTGCCAAAAGGCCGAGGGCACGGGATTTTGTTACACACATATGCTTTTCTTGTAATGCTTGAAGCCCCTTTTGCAATTCTTTTTCCATGTCTGCAACATGATCTACGATTCCTTCGCGTTCGATGATTTCCAGGTTTTTAAGGGCGACGGCACAGCCTGTCGGATGACCGCTATAAGTAAAACCGTGGGCAAGCATTTGATCGTATTGAGCGATTGACTCTTTTATATTTCTCCTCATAAGGACGCCGCCGAGAGGGAAGTAACCACTTGTAACCCCTTTAGCAAAACTGATCATGTCAGGGGTAACATTCCAGTGCTCAACGGCGAAGTTCTTTCCGGTACGCCCAAATCCGCAAATCACTTCATCGGCAATCAACAACACGTTTTGCTCATCGCACAATTTTCGTACGGCTTGAAGATAACCATCCGGTGGCAAATGCACGCCTCCTGCCCCTTGGACCGGCTCAAGAATCACAGCAGCCACATTGTCGGCACCTTCTTCTTCAATCAGCCCGCGAATACTTTTTTCAAAATCAGGAGACGTGCGGTCGCCTTGTTCTGCAGCCGTTAGATGCGCTTTCGCGTTGATAATGTTCGGATCACCGGAGCCTGAGAATTCGCGAAAAGCTTCTATGCCTGTAGCACGTTGGGCGGAGACAGTGACCCCATGATACCCACGCTTTAATGAAATAATTATCTTTTTTGATTCAAAACCCTGTAATTGCCAATAAAACCGGGATAGTTTAAAGGCGGTGTCATTTGATTCGGACCCTCCAGAAGTGAAAAATACCCCATCCAAGTCACCCGGTGCATACTGAGTGATTTTGTCAGCCAAACGAATCGCCGGTTCATTGCTGTTCCCATAAAATTGCGAGCCATAGGCGAATTCGTTCATCTGCTCATACGCGGCGGTTGCCAGTTCGTTCTGTCCATGGCCGAGATTGACATTCCATAACATGGATACCCCGTCAATGTAAGTGCCTCCTTCCATATCTGTGACGCGAATCCCATCACCCTTGGAGTAAATCATACTAGGACCTTCTTCAGCATTCTGTTTCGGCACCGATTGCGGGTGAATAATCGTTTCACGGTCAATGTCCTTCAATTGTTGATAGCTGAGCTTCTTAGTCATTAAAATCACCTCTATTAAATAGTAGTATCCAATTTTAGTAAAGTTTGTAAAAGAACTTGGGCTCCTTTTTCGATATCGTCGTCGTGGGTAAACTCATCTTCGTTATGGCTAATGCCTTGCTCACTTGGGAGGAAGATCATACCTGTTTCACCCATCGAATGCATATACTTTGAGTCGTGACCAGCCCCGCTATACAAAGGCAAAGAGGGGAGATCAAGTTCATTTGCCGACGTTTTAATGGCATTCCGTATGGTTGGGCTGAATTCGATTGTATCACTATTCCAGAGTGTATGAATGGTCACTTCTGTTCCATGGATAAATGACGTTGAACTTAACTGCTCTTTCAATCGTTGTAATGCATGTTGCCTGGTTTCGTCGTCCTCATGACGAATATCGATCGAAAAATCAACCCTCCCCGGTACGACGTTTGCGGTGTTTGGCGTCACATCAAGCTGACCCACGGTCGTTTTAAGTCCTTTTATTTCTTGAGTAAGTTCTTTGATTTTCCCTATCATTTGTGCCGCACAAACGAGGGCATCAGTGCGGTCGTCCATCGGTGTAGACCCAGCATGGTTGCTTTTTCCTTCAACAGAAACATTCACCCAAGTCATGCCTTGAATACCTTCGACAACGCCGATCGATTTTCCTTTGTTGGATAGAACAGGCCCTTGTTCAATGTGAAGTTCGATATAAGCGCTTATTTTTTCAAGACGATTGGACGTTTTCCCTACGTAATCGATGTCTTTTAAGGCCTCAGAGAAAATAACCCCGTCTCTATCTTGAATATTGTAGATAAAGTCTTTGGAGAAGTTTCCCGTTAGCCCGCCGGAACCTAGCATCGGTGGGGAGAACCTGGCACCTTCCTCGTTGGTGAAATTGACGATTTCAACCGGATGCTCCGTTTCGATGTGATACTCATTTAATACACGAATCACTTCAAGGGCGGTAAGAACGCCGAGCACACCGTCATATCTCCCCCCTGAGGTTGAGAATCAAGATGTGATCCCATGACGATAGGAGATGCTTCTTTTAGACGCCCCTCCCGTCTTCCATAGATGTTGCCAAAATCATCGATGCGGACATCAAGTCCTTCGTTCTCAAGCCATTGTGTGAATAAATGCCTCACTTGTCGATCTTCCTCGGTTAACGCGAGACGATGTAGCCCATGGTTCGCGGTTGCCCCAATAGAAGAGCTTTCTGCAATTGTGCTTAAAAGTCGTTTTGTATTAATCTGCACAGTTGGTGAATGCATGCTCCTACCTCCCTGCCCATTTTAATATGCAAATTGTATGCCAACTTATTTTTATAAGATTTTTTGACAAAAATCATGTTATAATAATAAATATGAATCAAAATAGACTCAATTTGAATCGATAAAAATTCGATTAGCGAGGAGGGTGTGCTGTGGTTGCAACATTCTATCTGGATCCACGCTTTCAGCAAATGTTCAACTGCTTAGATGACGGTATATTTATTGCTGATCATAGCGGCAAGGCTTTGTGGCTTAATGAAACGAGCACGAAACAAATCGGCGCTTCAGCAGAGCAAATCATTGGGAAGAATGTAAAAGAACTTGAGGTCAGGAAGATGTTCACCCCTTCAGTGACCAATATCGTTCTCCGTAAGCGAGAAACGGTCAGTCAACTGCAGACATCGAGAAATCGCCAATTATTGGCTACAGGGTATCTGTTGAAGATCGAAGATGAAGATATCGAGTACGTACTTGTTCATGTCAAAGATATCACCGAGACGGTCCGTTCATCATTGAAATTGGAACAAGCCGAAGCGGTTATTAAACAATATGTTGAGGAATTACGCCAAGCAAAATCGCAGCAAACAGAAATGAATGAAAAAGGCCAGCATTTAATAGGAAAAGGAAAGAAACATCAAGAAGTACTTGATTTGATGGAACGTGTCTCAACAGTGGATGCAACATTGCTCATTCTAGGGGAAACCGGGGTAGGAAAAAGCATTGTGGCAAAGAGCATTCATGAGAAAAGCGAGCGTGCGCACCACCCGTTTGTGCAGATCAATTGCTCTGCCATCCCCGGTTCACTTTTAGAGTCCGAACTCTTTGGATACAAAAAGGGCGCATTTACAGGTGCTGATAACAATGGGAAAGCAGGTATGGTTCAGGAAGCGAAAGGAGGAACGCTTTTTCTGGATGAAATTGGGGATTTGCCCTTTGATCTACAACCTAAATTATTGCAACTTTTACAAGAGAAAACGTATACACCAATCGGCGGGACAAAGCAGGAGAAGGCAGACGTGCGTATTATCGCTGCCACAAACAGTGATTTGTCGACAATGGTCGCTGATAAACAATTCAGAGAAGACTTGTATTACAGATTGAACGTTCTCTCCATTCAAGTACCTCCACTACGCGAGCGGGAGGAAGATATTCAATCTTTTGTCCATCATTACATGGATCATTACAATTCGAAATATAAAAGAAACTGCGTGATGACCAGTGAGGTGCTTGATATTCTACAAGACTATGAGTGGCCGGGTAACGTTCGGGAATTGGAAAACATCATAGAGCGACTCGTGATCACGGCTAAATCAGATGTTATTTTAAAAGAGGACCTTCCGGAAAAATTGGTCATGACTCGTAAAAAACTAGGCGCTTCATTTTCGATTCACGGCGCACAATCACTTCCGAAGTACTTGGAAAATGTAGAAAAAGAAGCCATTACCGACGCTTTCAGAGCATATGGGTCCACAAGAAAAGCCGCCGAAGCGCTTGGGATCACCCAATCCGCCTTTATGCGGCGGGTGAGAAAGTATGAGATCGCGCTAAGCAAACAATAAAGAGCCGCCTGATTCGATTCGGGCGGTTCATTTTTTGGGTGGAATTGAATTGAATCTATTTCGGATCGATGAATTACTATCGATTCATACCGCAAGAGGTGAAGATCGTCGTTGCAATATGTATATACATTGATTTTTTTGTTCTAGTAAGTTTTACAAGCTTTTCTATAACTTTGGCACATTTATTGCATTAGATAACACCAATGCAGATATTATAAAGCGTTTTCATTGTTTTAAAGGAGGTATATTGAAATGAATCACTCACCTAGAGAAGATGGTTACAGAATGCCCGGTGAATTTGAACCTCACGACGGCACTTGGCTGCTTTGGCCAGTTCGCCCCGACACATGGCATTCGGGTGCAAAGCCGGCACAACAAGTGTTTACGAATGTTGCCGAAGCGATTTCGAAATTTGAACCGGTGACTGTTTGTGTATCGGCTGAGCAGTACGAGCATGCACGCACAGTGTTATCACCTGAGATCCGTGTAGTTGAAATGTCGTCGAACGATGCCTGGATGAGAGATATCGGTCCGATATTTTTAACGAATCATACGGGGCAATTAAGTGGGGTAGACTTCCATTTTAATGCGTGGGGCGGACTAGAAGGAGGTCTTTACTTCCCTTGGGACCAGGATATGCTCGTCAGACAAAAGGTGTTGGAAATCGAGCGCGTGCCACGCTACGACGCAACGGAACTGACGCTTGAAGGGGGAGCGATTGCGGTTGATGGGGAAGGTACATTGATTACAACGAAAGAGTGTCTCTTAAACCCCAATCGCAACCCTGATTGGACACAGGAGCAGGTAGAAGAACGATTGAAAGAAACGTTAAACATTAAGAAAGTGATTTGGTTGGATCACGGCATGGCCGGTGATGAAACCGATGGCCACATTGATGAAGTCCTTTGCTATATCCGCCCGGGTGAAGTGGCAATGAGCTGGACAGACGATCAAAATCATCCGCAGTATCCGGTATTGAAAAAATGCAAGGAACAATTGCAGCAAGCGACCGATGCAGCCGGAAGAGCGTTGGCCATTCATGAAGTATCCATCCCGGAACAACCCGTTTTACAACCAGAAGAAAGTCAACAACTTGACCAGACAGAGGGCAGCTATGAACGAAAACCCGGGGAAACGTTCGTTGCCACTTACGTGAATTGCTACTTATGCAACGACGCCGTTATATTACCGGCATTTGATGACCCGCAAGACCAGGTGGCGGTCAAACAGTTTCAGCGCTTGTTTCCAGATAGAGAAATTGTTCCGGTGCATTCGAGGGAACTATCCCTTGGTGGTGGGAATATTCACTGTATAACGCAACAGCAACCGAAAGTATAAAGGAAAATTATAGTTGGGGGAGATTTTATAATGGAAACCAATGCAGGTCAGTTAAAACGATCGCTAAAATTGTGGCATGTCGTTGTTATTGGAATCGCTTATATGTCCCCGTTCGCTGTTTTTGATACGTTTGGCATTGTTTCGGACGTAACCAACGGTCATGTCCCCACAGCCTATCTTCTAGTTTTTGCGGCGATTCTATTTACCGCCTTTAGTTATGGGAAAATGGTACGCATCTATCCTATTTCTGGGTCTGTGTATACGTATACACAGCGTACCATAAACCCTCATCTCGGTTTTATCGTTGGTTGGGTGACGTTTCTTTCTTATTTGGCTTTACCGATGATTAACGCCTTACTGGCCCAAATTTATCTATCCGCAGGTTTCCCGAATGTTCCAGCGTGGATGTGGACCGTTGGCCTGATGATTGTTATTACAGTCGGTAATATTATCGGTATGAAGATCGCTGCTTCCGTCAATATGCTATTCGTTGTCTTTCAAATTTTAGTAGGGATTATATTTATCATTTTGACCATCTCGTCGACCATCGGCAATGAACCGGATCGTTTTATGACACTTGATCCCATTTTTTCGTCTGATATGGAAGTGTCTGCTTTATTTGCCGGTGCTGCAATCCTTGCTTTAGCTTTTATAGGATTTGATGCGATCACAACTTTGTCAGAAGAAACCGTAAATCCAAAGAAGACAATTCCTAAAGCTGTTTTTTTAGTCGCCTTTTTTGGAGGAGCATTCTTTTTCACTGTGACTTACTTTATGCAGTCTCTTTTTCCAGATGTATCACAGTTTAGCGATATCGAAGGAGCATCTCCGGAAATAGCGGCATTTATCGGTGGTAATTTGTTTCTCGCCTTGTTTCTTGCCGGAGCGTTGATATCTGTCTTTGCTTCAGGGATGGCGGCCCAAGCAAGCGCTTCCCGGTTGTTGTATGCAATGGGAAGGGATGGCACTTTGCCACGTAGGTTTTTTGGGTATGTACATCCTCGCTTTCACACCCCAGTGTTAAATATTGTATTGATCGGTGTACTAGCCTTGTCGGCGTTGCTACTAGACTTAGAATCAGCTACAGCATTGATCAATTTTGGCGCCTTTGCTGCTTTTACGTTTGTTAATCTTTGTGTAATCATCCATTTCACAAAGGCTGGGGAAGTCCGTTCTGTACGTTCAATCATTAACCATATTATATCTCCTTTAATTGGAATTGGGTTTCTTATATATTTCTGGGCAAGTTTAGACTTGTTTTCTGTAACGGTAGGCGTCATATGGACTGTTGTAGGCGTGGTTTACCTAATGCTAAAAACCAATTTCTTTAAGAAAGAACCTCCTCAGGTGGACTTTGAGGAATTGGAAGGTTAGAGAATGGGTTCATTTGCCGCAGGAACATTTAGCTGATTATTGGATTTGTTTACCTGTTAACAACAGAAGAATGTTTAAACGTCCACCTTCTAATATCTTTTCAGATAGTAGCGATTAATGACTAAAAAACATTGGAGGAATGAAAGGTTATGAGTTACGAAAAAGAAGCTGATGTGATTTTATCAAGTAACGCTGTTTTTACAGGGGTATTCGATAAGCCAATTCCAGCGTCGATTGCTGTTACGGATAATAAAATTACAGCGATTGGTTCTAAAGAGGAGATTAAATCTCAAGCGGGATTGGATACGAGAATTTATGATTATGACGATCAATTAATCATACCAGGCTTTCATGATTTTCATGTGCACATTATGTCGGGCATCGTTATGGAAAATGGTGTGAACTTGGAAGCAGCACGGTCAGAAGAAGAGGCTGCACAAATGGTGAAGCGTTATGCGGATGAACACCCGAACGAAGAATGGATTATCGGTGTTGGTTGGGATGCCGGTTACTGGGATGGGCAACAATTGCCGCATCGATCGTCATTGGATCAAGTGGTGCCAGATCGTCTCGTATTATTAAATCATGCAGAAATGCACTATGCCTGGGTCAATAGTAAAACTTTGGAGTATTGCGGTATTAACCAGGATACTGAGCATCCGTCTTACGGTTATATTCAAAAAGATGAAAATGGAGATCCTACAGGTATATTATACGAAAAGGCGACGAAATTGGTTGACCAATATGCCTTTGATTTTTCGGAGGAAAAGGAACGGGAATTACTGGATAAATTCCTTAAGCTTGCGGCCAGTGTTGGTGTAACATCAGTTAATGATATGTATGGAGACGGTAATGAAAAATATTATGGATTGTTTAATGAATTTGATGAAGAAAGCAAATTAACAATCCGTATACATATTTTGCCTTCCATTGATTTTGAACTGGAAAAACTTAAACAGTGGCGAAATGAGTTTACAACCGATAAACTTCAATTTTCTGGCTTAAAAGGGTTTATGGATGGAGTTATAACAAGCCGGACAGCTTACCTTGTCGGCCCTTATGGAGACTCTCCGGATACGTGTGGGGAATTGGTTTATTCACCAGGAGAAATTAAGGAAAAAGTGGTTAAAGCAGATCGAGAAGGATTTCGCATGCGGTTTCATGCGATTGGTGACGGAGCAGTTCGATTAGCCCTCGATGCATTTGAAGAGGCACAAAAAGCGAACGGAAAAAGGGATGCAAGACATACAATCGAGCACATCGAGATCATTCACGAAGATGATATTCCACGTTTTCGTGAATTAGGCGTACTCGCTTCCATGCAACCAGAGCTTATGGCCCAAAGTGAAAGGGAAACTTATTCCACGCGAATCGGTCCGGAAAAAGAACCGTATATATTTCCCATTAACACATTAAAGAGTGCGGGAGTAACTGTCGGCCTTGGAACCGATTTCCGAGTCGCAACACTCAATCCGCTGTTGGAAATTTATCGGGCTGTAACGAGAGTTTCCAGTGACGGGCGACCGTGGCATGTCTATGAATGCATTCCACTGGCTGAGGCATTAAAAGACTACACAAAGAGCCCTGCATATGGAACGTTCAGAGAGGAAGAATTGGGAACCCTGGAGGTTGGTAAACTTGCCGATATTGTCGTGTTAGATCGTAACCTTTTTGAGGCCCCCGCTGAAGAAATACTAGAGACGAAGGTCAAGTTAACGATGTCTGATGGAGAAATTGTTTATCAAGATAACGATTCTCGCATGTAACGGTTACCAGTTTAGCTAATCTTCGATAATGACCTGAATGTAAAACCCATATTTTTAAAGACTGCGGTAAATTGAAAATGAATTATTCACCGAGAGAACATAGTTACAGGATAGCAGGTGAATTTGCCCCCCATGAAAGCACTTGGCTGCTGTGGCCTGTTCGTACTGACACATGGCGCCAACTCAACAAGTGTTCACAAATGTTATCGAGGTGATCTCGGCCTTTGAACCGGTGACCGTTTGTGTGCGGCTGAGCAATATACGCATGCACACACAGTGTTATCATCTGAGATTCTTATTCAGGGTGAGAGGCATACGATGTAACTGAAGATAACCACGACCCTCTGTGCAAACGGCCGTTTCCGCTGCCTATGGGACTGCAGTTATCCTATCATACTTATCCCGAAGTATCGCCGAAAAATCTTTCTCAAGAAGATGCGAAAGGACGTAAGGGAAGTGTTGATAAGTTTATGTGAGGACAAAAATGTGGAGCTTGTCCAAGGGAGTATAAGTGCGGATCATGTGCGTGTACGTGTGTTATAAAGTCGGTGGTCTTAATAGCTGGTTAAACCGTGCCTTTAGGTGCAGCTAGTATTATATCCTTATAGGGTGAATTCAAGCCGCCTGTTGAACAGATGATTTGTGATCACATTTCTTGCAAGCCTATAACTTATCTGGTTGGTGTCATTACTTCGATGCAACACTTTGCAATGTCCGAAAGTGGTGTTTACACTGATCGCATTGACACTGAACGTAAAAAGCATGTTTTTCCGATTAATACATTGCAAAAAATTGGTGCGAAATTGGCTTTTGGAACGGATTTTCCCATTGATGTTCTTAATCAACTATTATAAATCTATCGCGCAGTAACAAGAATCGACAGCAGGGGAAAAACGGTTGGCATCCGCATGAACGTATCACACTCGCTGACGTATTAAAAGCTTATACAACTGACCCTGCTTCCGGTTCGTTCAGAGAGGAAGAATTAGGGACATTGGAAGAAGGGAAACTCGCTGATCTAGTCGTCTTGGAACGGAATCTTTTCGAATTATAGTGGAAAAAATAACTGATAAAGGTACAAATGACAATTATGGATGGAAATATTATTTTTGACCAATCATAGAGTTCTTGCAAAAGACTATAAGTCATGGGGTTAAGGTGATAAAAATGATCAAACCTAATCAAAAACAAAAAAATCAATTGGAACCTGAGAAAAGAAAAAGAAAGTTTATAATGCCGCATACGTATGCCATTCTTTTCTTCATTATGTTACTTTGCGCAGGCGCCACTTATATATTAACTCCTGGTGAATATGACAGAGAAATAGATGAAGCTACAGGTAATACATTAGTAGTGAATGATAGCTATTCATCAGTTGAGGCAAGTCCTATTAGCTTCTTTGATATTTTTCAGGCGATCCCACTGGGGATGCAAGATGCTGCAGACATTGTCTTTTTCATATTTTTGATTGGAGGAGCTTTTGGTATTATTCGCGCTACTGGAGCACTTGAAGCGGGTGTCGCCAAAGCTGTAATAAAATTAGAGGGTAAAGAGAAATTAATGATCCCCATATCTATGATCATATTTTCTATTGCTGGTTTTACCATTGGTTCCGCGGAAGAAATGATTATTTTTGTCCCGATAGGAGTGGCTTTGGCACGAGCCACTGGCTTTGATGCAATTACGGGAACCGCTATGATCACCCTTGGCGCTGCCAGTGGATTTATTGGGGGGATGCTTAACCCATTCACTGTAGGGATAGCACAAGAAATTGCGGAATTACAGTTATTCTCTGGGTTTGCGTTTCGTTTTGTAGTTTACTTAGTTCTTTTGACTTTCGCAATATGGTATGTTTCACGGTATGCTTCTCGAGTGAAAAATGATCCTAGCAAGAGCGTCATTTACGAAATTGAATTGAAAGAAGCGCACAATAGCAAGAGTAAGGAAGAAATGACGGCTTTTAGTACGCTATCCTTTCGTCATCACTTAATATTTGTCGTTATTATAGGGGGGCTGGGCTTTAATGTTTACGGCGTATTTCAGTGGGGATGGTTTATAACCGAGCTAACCGCATCCTTTCTAATCATGGGAATTTTAGCTGGATTACTAGGCAAGTTATCTATTAACCGAATTTTTGATTCCTTTATAGACGGAGCAAAAGCGCTTGCTTTTGGTTCATTAATTGTTGGCTTTGCAAGAGCTATCCTGGTGATATTAGAGGAAGGAAAAATTATTGATACAATCACATTTTCATTGGTAGAGGTTATACAAAATTTCTCTGACGGTGGAACAGCTATAGGTATGTTTTTTAGCCAATCTTTCCTGAATTTTTTTATTCCGGCAGGACCGGCTCAAGCAATGACAACGATGCCCATAATGGTTCCTGTCTCAGATCTGTTAGGTGTAAGCAGACAGGTGGCAGTTTTGGCCTTTCAGTATGGAGATGGAATTACCAATTCCATTATTCCGACATCAGCAGCCCTAATGGGTTATTTAGCCATTGCAGGCATTCCGTATGAAAAGTGGGTTAAATTTGTCTGGAAGCTTATATTAGGATGGACTGTAATTGCCACTGTTGCCCTTTTAATAGCTGTATCGATCGGGATAGAATAAGTTAACAAGAATAAAATACAGGAAATGTCACTAGCATTGCATTAATTAAGACAGAACAATCATAAGACATGGAATGTTCAAAAATAAAAGGGTGGTGTACAAAAAATCCTTTATACTGGAAAGACGGTGGTCTCCTGTCCAAATCCAACATAAAGGACTATCAGTATGGACAAACATACTCTATTTTCTTCATTTGGTAAATGGATCGTACCGATTAATTTTTCAGGAACATGTGATAAACCTACGTCAAGATGTCTATACGAAAAAGCTGACAACCGAAGGCTATATCAAACTTTTTCTCTTTACGTACCTTACTTACAGGAAACCGATAAACTGGCAGCGATTTCGGACGGATTGGTAGATGGAGATCTTCAACGTGCGGTTGGTTTCCAAGCTATTAGTTCGTCTCAACTGTCTCGTAAATACCGGGGCATGGATTCCTCTCTGTTATCGACGATCTTTGTGGATCTCGTGCATCTAATCCGGTGCTTTCATCAGAAATCATACCTTCGTATGCCGTTAAAGATCATTGATTCAAGCACCATCCCCCTTGATTGGACATGGTACAAATGGACGGCGTTCCGAAAGACGAAAGCGGGGTCAAGCTACACTCACGTCTCGTTTATATGGGTCAACATACCACATATCCGGATAAAGCCGTATTGACACCGGCGAAATAGAATGATCGCGGTCAACTGGAAGTCCTCGTTGATGACAAGGAAGTCATGTATGCTTTTGACCGTAGTTACATTGATGATGAGATGATGAACGCTTTGACGATGATGGCTATTTTTCGTTTCTCGCCTGAGAAAAAATGCCTTTATCCGGGTGCTTGACTCATTTTCTTAGAACTGTACTTTCCGAACAGATGGTGGTTGATCGGCAGCCCACTAAACCGCACAGAAAACGTGTTTCGCCTGCTAAAGGTCGATGATAGCAAGAGGAATTGGCTTCTCCTGATGACGAAGCGTTTTGATATAGACACTGTATGACTGAAATTTGTAACTATATTTATGCGATGCTAGTGAACTAAAATATTTTCTTAGGAAACCGCCTCAGGCGAGGTTATTGTAGTAATAGGAAATGAAACGATTCAGTCTGGCCATGCATTGTTTATGAAAACACAATATAACCGTTTGATTTGTAAGAGTCTAGAGAACTTATCAATGGGCTATTTAAGGAAGTAAATAAATCAATTTAGGCATGAATTATCAGTTCAGTCATAGAAATTATTGTATACACGATCTTAAGAAATACCTAGAATGTATATTAAAAAGGGAGTTGGACTACATGCAAAATCGTACAGGGTTTATTTTTGATGAAAGTTATTTATGGCACGATACAGGGAGTGGCGCACTCTCACTTCCGGCTGGCGGTTGGTTGGAAGCAGATGTTTATGCAGAGAATCCGGATACAAAACGTCGTATTAAAAGTTTGATCGATCGCTCAGGATATAGTAAAGAACTCGATCGTATTACCCCTTCAGTCGTGACGCAAGAAGATTTGAAAGAAACGCATAGTGCAGATTATATCGAAAAAATCAAAGAGATGAGTGATACACCCCGAGGTGGAATGGCAGGGGAAGAAGCCATTGTAGGACCCGGTTCGTATGAGATTGCTTGTCTTTCAGCCGGAGGAGGGATCGCGGCAGTGGACAAGGTAATGTCAGGTGAAGTAGATAACGCTTATGCGCTAACAAGACCTCCTGGACACCATGCAGAGGAAGATAAGGGAATGGGTTTTTGTTTGTTTAATAACGTCGCTATTGCAGCAAGGTATGCTCGTAAAACATATGGATTAAATCGTGTGATGATACTGGATTGGGATGTTCATCACGGGAATGGCACAGAACAATCTTTTTACGACGATCCTAATATTCTTTTTGTTTCCATTCACCAAGAACTCAATTACCCACCGAAGAGTGGACAAGTTGATAAAACAGGCAAAGGAGAAGGAGAAGGTTATAACATCAATATCCCTTTGCCAGCTGGCACAGGTGATGAAGGTTATATTCACACGCTTGAAAATGTGGTAGCACCATTAGTTGATCAATTTCAACCAGAATTAATTTTAATTTCAGCCGGCCAAGACGCAAGTATATTTGATCCGCTTGGCAGAATGATGGTGACAGCCGATGGGTATAAGCGAATGGCAATATTTATGAAAAAATTAGCAGAGAAGCATTGCCAAGGACGATTAATCGCTCTCCATGAAGGGGGCTATAGCGCACCTTATGTACCTTTTTGTACACTTCGCATCATTGAAGCACTTAAAGGAAAAGACAGTAAAGTTGAGGAAGAACCATTTCAATATATAGTAAAAGAGATGCCAACAGAACTTAATACTCATCAGCAAAGTGCTGTCTCTAATGTAATCGAAGAACATTCTGGACGATGGTCTTTTCACAACACAATGCAATAAGTATAAAAGCCACTGGTACGGTGGCTTTAAAATATAAGAAACAAGAGACTAAAAGTCGACTTAGCACTTAAATATGAGGCTGAGAAAAACATGAAAATGAACGCTGGTTTCGAACGTATTATCCGTTTATAAATTGTTGTATTTTGACTTTACCTTGACGGGATAATCCCTCACTTCCCCCTTAAATGGGGGTTGGCATATACTACTTTTCACCCCTCCGACTCAATATCAACCGCTGCCCTTTATCCGGAAATATTTTGCCCGGATTCATGATATTATTTGGGTCCCAGCTTTGTTTAACCCGTTTCATCATATCCACGCCAACGGGACCCAACTCTTTTTCCAGAAAAGGAGATTTCATCGTCCCGATGCCATGTTCTCCGGAAAGCGTTCCGCCCAGTTCCAATGCAGAATGAAATATTTCCCCAACGGCCTTTTCAACCCGCTCGAGTTCTTCTTTGTCTCGTTCATCACATAAAATATTCGGGTGGAGGTTGCCATCACCCAAATGACCGAATACAACAAGCGAGAGCTGGTATTTTTCGCGGATATCAGCCAAGTGAACCATCATCACGGGGATTTGGCTGCGAGGAACTGTGGCATCTTCGGAAGCCCGCGTTGGTTTGATGGTTGCAATTGCAGGGGAGACCAACATCCTGGCTTTCCACATGTTCAAGGCTTCTTCTTTCGTCCGGGGCACGGAGACGAATGTTCCCCCGAGCTTCTTCATGATTTTCATTACGGTTTCTGCTTCTTCTTGGACAGCTGTAGGATGTCCGTCCACTTCGACCAGAACAATGGCTTCAATGTCCGTGGGCAGGCCTAGAGGTTCGTATTCTTCAACGGCACGTGCGCAAGCCTGATCAATAAATTCCATTTTCGCCGGGAGAATCCCGGAGGTTAACGTTGTCGAGACTGCTTCTCCGGCCGTTTCCATCGTCGGAAAGGCAGCCATCACCGTTTGTTTAGTGGCAGGCTTTGGAATAAGCTTTAACGTAGCACTTGTAATAATGCCGAGAATGCCTTCAGAACCGACAAGGAGCTTTGTAACATCCAGGCCTGTGACGTTCTTTATCGTGCGCCCGCCGGTGTGCATGACGTCGCCTTCCGGGGTCACAACCTCAAGGCCGAGCACGTAATCTTTGGTGACGCCATACTTCAAACCTCGTGGTCCTCCGGCATTTTCCGCCAAGTTACCGCCAATGGTGGAAATGTTGGAACTGCTCGGGTCAGGGGGGTACATCAGTCCGTATTTTTCTGCTTCCACGTGAATCTCGGAGGTCAGGGTCGCCGGGGATACACGCGCGACTAAATCGTCAGGGAAAATTTCTACCGAAGCCGGCCATTGACTCATATCGAGGGTGATTCCTCCATGGATTGGGAGGTCACCGCCGCTCAATCCTGTGCCTTGGCCTCTCGGTGTCACCGGAACTTTGTATTCGTTTGCAATCTCCAACACTTGACTGACCATCTCGGTATTCGAGACATAGACGACGGCTTCCGGGAAAAACTCACCAAAGGAAGCATCGTAACGATAAGCGTCGAGATCAGAACGAGCGCTTACCAAGTGATGACCCATTTTTTCCTGTAACATTTCTAACCATTCTGCTTCCACGAAAAAAGCCTCCTATTCTTGACAACGTCACTAACCCCCCCATTCTGTCTGTTATCGGGGAAAAATACTTTGGGAAGATCTTCAAGGAGAGGGCGCCATGTTTTTGCCATTATACCGAAATATTTGTTGAAAATACATATCTTCGTCACAAAGATTGCATCAATCTAAATTCTATAGAATATGGAATCCTGAAAGAAGGCATAAGTATGCTGGATTTCGGGATTTTGAACGTTTGTGTATATCTTTTAGGGATAGAGAGTTATTCGCTTGGATAAAGGAACGGAGGTCGCAACGTATGCAGCCCGTTGTATTGAAAATGAGATTCTCATTGCAATAGTAAGGCGTAAATAAATGGAAAAATGGACAGACTCACAAGACCTGTCCGATGTTATATCGCGGTATCAGCGTTAGCTTTCATTTTTCACGAATGCGTATGAACCAACAATTCTCCTCCCCCTGCACCAACCAAGCCCACCTCTGCATAGGATAAATAAGATGATTCTAGGAGGGGTTCTCCATGTCTGGCATTTTTACTGCGATTGCGTATGCGTTCAAGGAAATAATGCTGTTCGTTTCCTATGTCAAAAATCAGGCGTTTCCTCAACCTTTATCAAAGGAAGACGAAAAAAAATACCTAGAGCGCATGTACGAAGGAGATGAACATGCGCGTAACATGCTGATTGAGCACAATTTGCGCCTCGTTGCACATATTGTAAAAAAATTTGAAAACACGAATGAGGATAACGAAGATTTAATTTCCATCGGGACGATTGGGCTTATTAAAGGGATTGAGAGTTATTCTCCGAATAAAGGTACGAAGCTCGCGACGTATGCGGCCCGTTGTATTGAAAATGAAATTCTCATGCATTTTCGTTCCCTTAAAAAAGTAAGCAAAGATATTTCTATTCATGAGCCGATTGGGGCAGACAAAGAGGGGAACGAACTTAGTTTAATGGAGATTCTTAAAGAGGATGGACCGGATATTGTCGAAGATTTGCACTTGAAAATGGAAAAACGGCATATTTATGAAAGTATCCATGTGTTGTCGGATCGGGAACGGGAAGTGGTCGTTGCAAGGTTTGGGCTCGGCGAGGATGAGGAGCGCACGCAGAGGGAGATTGCAAAGGATTTGGGGATCTCCAGGAGCTATGTGTCGAGAATTGAAAAACGTGCCTTATTGAAGCTGTTTCAGGCCTTCTATAAGCGCCAGAAAGGTGAGACGCAGTGATTGCGTAAAAAAAACCTCCTTGGAAGGAGGTTTTTATGTTTGGTATGTTCGGTTTTAATTAATTGACGGCGTCTTTCAATTGCTTGCCGGGGCGGAATGCCGGATTTTTGGTCGCCGGAATTTCAATTTCCTCGCCGGTTTGCGGGTTACGTCCTTTGCGGGAAGAACGCTCGCGAACTTCGAAACTGCCAAAGCCGACGAGTTGCACTTTATCCCCTTTTTTCAATGTGTCCGTGATGTTGTCGAATACCGAATCTACAGCTTTTGAAGCTTCTTTTTTGGAAAGATCGGCATGTTCTGCAACAGAATTGATCAAATCTGTCTTATTCATGTAAAAACATCCTTTCATGATTGATATAGTACGAGTGGCATGTACATATCAAATTTACTCATGAAACCCTTGCTATGTCAAGTGTTCAAGGCAGAATTTAAGCAAATTGATACGATTAAAACCATTATTGCCCACTCTTGTCTTTTTTAATCTCCCTTTTTTACTGCTTTCGTCATGAATTGTCAGCCTTCTCGTTATCGCGTTCAGGTTCGAGGTGTTCCGGGTAACTTTCCATTAATTCGTCGTGTTTTGTTTGGCTCCATAATTCGACGCCATTTCGGTGGGCGGATCGGGAAATAATCATTGCGGCCACCGGTGCGGTGAGGAACACAAAGACGATGGTGATTAAAAGTTGCAGGCTAAAGACGCCTTCGGCCAAAAAATACGTAAAGGTCCCTAAAATCAGCAAAACAACACCGAGTGTGGCGCTTTTGGTGGCCGCGTGCATACGGGCGTATACATCAGGCAGACGCATGATTCCGATGGAACCGATCAAGCTTAATAAACTGCCGCTGAGAACAAATAGGCTAATGAGAATCTCGATCAATGACGACACCCCTTTCCAAAAACTTCGCCAATGATACCGAACCGACAAAGGCCAAAATACCTAAAACCAACACGACCTCAGCGTAAGCGCTCGTTGATTGCCGAATCATGAGAATGCCGATAAAACCAATCAAGTTCAAGCCAAAGGAGTCCAGGGCGATAACGCGATCCCACAGCGTCGGCCCTTTTAACGCCCGCCACAAACAAAGCAACAAAGACAATGAGAAGATGACTAATCCGATTAACAACACTGTTTCAAACACTATTTCGTCACCTCCCGAATGGCTCGTTCGAAGTTATTGCGGACATCATCAATCACTTCTTGCGTATTCTTCACGTGAATGCAATGAATATAGAGCGTACGGCCATCTTCGGAGTAATCCATCGTCATCGTGCCGGGCGTGAGGGTGATGCACATGGAAAGAATCGTCACTTCCCAATCGGTTTTCAAGTTTGTATGGACGGCGACAATTCCGGGTGTGACGTTTAACTTTGGGCTCAAGACGACGCGAATCATATCAAGATTCGCGACCACGAGTTCTTTCACGAACAGGGCGATCAACTTAATGATTGCCCAGACGCGTTGCAAGTAAAACGGTTGGGGGAGTGAACGACGCAGAAAAAAGATTACTCCGAGTCCGATTACATAGCCAATCACGAACTCGACGATTGTGTATTCACTTTGGAGCGCCATCCAGAAAATGGCGATGGCGATATTTAAAAGAATTTGAAATGCCATAGTGTTTACTCCTCCAGCACAGATTCAATGTAAACAGCAGGATCCAGAAGTTCTTCCGCAATCTCAAGGGAATAGCTAAAAATGGGCTCTGCCATAAGTCCTAATATAATGGTAAGCGCCACGAGAGGAGCGGTCGATAGAAGTAAGCTCCCGGTTTTGATTTTCGCTTGGGGCTCTGTATGTTTTTGCCTCCCCCAAAAAGCAAACGAAAAGATTTTGATCATGGAAAACAAGGTTAATAAGCCAACGAGCAACGCAACGGCAGTGATAAGGTAGCGCTCTTCTTGCATCCCGGATAATATCAACGGAAATTTGCTGAAAAACCCGGAGAGAGGCGGAATCCCTGCCAGTGAGATGGCTGTAATAAAAAACATCCAGGAAAAGGTCGGGTGCGTCTTCAAAAGTCCGCCCATCTGTTTAAGATCGTTCGTGCCGGTGATTTTTTCCGAAATCCCCGCAAATAAGAATAAAGCGGTTTTTACAATAATATGGTGAACGATGTAATAAATGGCTCCGGCGAGTGCCAGCGGCGTAAAAATCCCAAGCCCCATAACCATGTATCCAACCTGGCTGATAATGTGGTAGGAAAGGATGCGTTTGAAGTTGTATTGGGCAACCGCCCCTAAAACGCCGAAGAACATCGTCGCACCGGCAATAAACAAAATAAGGTTATGGGTAAAAGTAGGGTCATGGTTAAAAACAACCGTGAACATGCGAATGATCGCGTAAATCCCCACTTTTGTCAGCAAACCGCCGAACAGGGCGGCAATTGCCGCCGGAGGTCCTGTATAGGAATCCGGAAGCCAAAAGTACAACGGAAACAGCGCGCCTTTCATGGCAAAAACGAAAAGGAGGACGACCGCCACGACATTGAGCACACCTTCTTGGTCCAGTTCAGCCACTCTCACCCCCAAGTCGGCAATGTTTAATGTACCGGTTGCCGCGTAAAGGTAGGCAACTCCGGCCAAAAAGAACATGGAACTGAAAACATTAATCGTCACGTATTTAAACGATTCTCTTAGTTGAAATCCACTGCCACCGTGGACGATCAAAATGTAAGAGGCGATTAACATGACCTCGAAGAAAACGAATAAGTTGAACAAATCTCCGGTAAGAAACGAACCGTTCACCCCTGTCAGCAAAAAAAAGTAGAAAGGGTAAAAATAAAATTTTTCCCGGTCGGGATGAATCGTTCGAAAAGCAAAGAATAAACAGCAAACGCCTACAATCGCTGACAACAGCAACATCACGGTTGCGAACATGTCCGCGACAAGTGGAATGCCATAAGGGATGGGCCAATCACCCATATTCATGGTCATGATCCCTTCATTATAGACAGCGATGGCTAACCATATCGAAGCGCTGAGAATGGTGATCATCGCGACCGCGCTAATGACCCGCTGCATTCTCTGGAATTTGGCAAAAAAAACAAGGATAGCGCCTATGATGGCCGGTAAAACAATTGGTACGATGAGAAGACTATTCATTGCGGATACCCCTCAACTGTTCAAGATCATCTGTTCTGTGCACTTTGTAGGTCCGATAAGCGAGCACAATCGTAAAAGCGGTCACCCCAAAACTTATGACAATTGCGGTAAGAATGAGCGCTTGCGGCAGTGGATCGGTAAACGCTTCCTCTCCGCGGTTGAGCAGCGGTGGGGCACCGGTTTTTAACCCTGCCATCGTCAGGAGCAACAAGTGTGTCGAGTGGGATAAAATATTGATGCCAACGACGACCCTGATCAAGCTCCTTGTCATAATCAAGTACGTTCCTACCATAAAAAAAACACCGACGACAATGGACATTAATAACTCCATTATTCTTCATCCCCCGCGATCGTTAATATGATGGTAAGGGCGACAGCGGCAACACCCAGGTAGATGCCGAGATCAAATATAACCGCCGTCGCCAGTTCCACTTCACCAATCAAAGGGAAGGAAAAGTAATCAAAAAACTGGGTGAGATATGGAAAACCAAAAATCATTCCAATAAATCCGGCTCCAAATCCAATGAGAAGCCCGGTTGGAATAAAGTTTACGTAATTGATCGGGAGCATCTCGTCGATTTTTCGTTTGTCAAACGTTAAATAAAGCAAAAGCACCGAGGCGGCCGTCATGAGCCCTCCGATGAAGCCGCCCCCGGGGTCGTTATGCCCGGCAAAAAACAGATAGATAGAGAAGGATAGAATGAGAAAGGAAGCGACACGTGTAATGTGAATAAACAACAAATTGTTTGTTTTCCACTTCATCATACATCATCCCCCTCCTTCATTTTCAATTTAATCAGCGCGATAACGGCAAGACCGGCGATGGCCAAGACAAGGAGTTCCAATATCGTATCCAATCCACGAAAATCGACAAGAACGACATTCACCATATTGTAACCGCCGGCCAGATCCGCCGAGTTTTCGATGAAGTAATCGGAAATCGGATTAAACTCGTTTCCTTGGCCAAAGGAAAATGCGCTAAAGGCAACAACCGTAATGAGGAGACCCACGCCGAAAGAGATGATGGCGTTCGTCCATTTGAACGTTAGCTTTGACGTTTCTTTTCGCAGCTCGGGCAAATGGTAAAAGGCGAGCATGAAAAGAACGACAAGGACCGTCTCTATCAGGAGTTGCGTAAGGGCCAGGTCCGGCGCCCTGAAGTTCACGAAAAGAAGTGCGATTAAAAATCCGATGAACCCGAGGACGACGACAGCCGCGATCCGCTTTTGTATAAAGGGAAGTGATAGGACCGAGACGAGCAACAGCCCGATGAGCATCCCTTCGTAGATCGTAACTTCGCTCATACTGCCGGTATCCAACGTAAGGGCGTCAAAACGGAACAATGTCCACCCTGTAATAATTAGGAAAAAAACAGCGATGAAAGCGAAATAATCACGTAATCTGCCGGTCATTTGGATGTTTGTGATCATTTGCGATCCTTTAATCGTTCCTGAAATGGTCGTGTCGTAGACAGGGGTAAGCGGATCGACGTTTTTGTTATAAATCGACCATTTGCTCCATCTCCCCATCCCCGCGTAAATCAAGCTTCCGAAGGCAACCACGCCAATGGTCATCCACAGTTCGAGACTAAACCAACCGTGCCAGTGTTCAATGTTTACGGAAAAAGCCTCGTTATCCATCGGTAATCCGTTTAAAATCGAAGCCATAGACGGTTCAATGATGGATTGTGACAGGAGATTCGGGAATAAACCGACCGTAACAACGACGAAAGCGAGAATCGCCGGACTGATTAGCATTCCGACAGGTGCTTCGTGCACTTTTTTCGGAAAACGATCCGTTTCGAAACGTCCGGCAAACGTTTTGAAGAAAAAGATGCAACAATAGATGAACGTAAACACACTTGCAACCCAACCGATCACCGGGAAAAGCATTCCGGCAGTCTCCATATTGAAGATCCCATATTCGGTGGCATTCGTAATCGCGTCGAAAAAATACTCTTTACTGAGAAAACCGTTAAAGGGAGGCAGTCCGGCCATCGATGCCGCACCGATTAAAGAAATCGTGGCGGTTGCCGGCATTACCAACATTAATCCTCCCAGCGAACGAATATCCCGCGTGCCTGTTTCATGATCGACGATTCCGGCGGTCATAAACAGGCTACCCTTAAAGCTCGCGTGGTTAAAAAGGTGGAAGACGGCAGCCATGATTGCAAGTGTGTACAATTCATTCGCGTCATCGAAATACAAAGCGGCGGAACCAAGGCCGAGCAAACACATGACCATCCCCAGTTGGCTGATGGTGGAGTAGGCGAGCAACCCTTTAAGATCTTTCTGGCGAAGAGCGGAAAGGGACCCCCACAGCAAAGTGAGCAAACCGCCGCCGGCAATGATCCAAAACCATTCCGGAGCGCCTCCGAACAACGGCGTGAAGCGGGCCACAAGATAAATCCCCGCTTTAACCATTGTGGCGGAGTGCAAATAGGCACTAACCGGTGTAGGCGCTTCCATTGCGTCAGGGAGCCAAATGTGAAACGGAAATTGCGCCGATTTTGTAAATGCCCCTAATAAAATTAGGATAATGGTCGGCAAAAACAACGGGTGATCAATGACGGTGCCGGCTTGTCCGATCATTTCCTGGATGCTGAAGGTTCCCGTTATCACGTATAGCAATGCAAAGCCGGCGAGCATGGAAAAGCCACCGAACACGGTAATATTCAATGATTTGACGGCACCATTGATAGAAGCATCTCTATAATACCAGTAGCTGATCAAAAGCGTAGAAGACAGACTCGTCAATTCCCAAAATACATAGAGTACGATCAGGTTATCGGAAAGAACTACCCCGAGCATTGCTCCCATAAAGAGCAATAGATAGACATAAAAATTGTTCAGTGCTTCCGATTTTTTGTCCAAATAATAAATGGAATAAAGGACGACAAGCGCCCCGATTCCTGTGATCAAAAGCGCAAACAACAAACTCCAACCATCGATGTAGGCTGAAAATTGGATGCCTAAGGACGGAACCCAAGGAACGGATTCCATAAATGTCTCCCCGTTAGCAATCGGGGTTATGTAGGGTGAAAAATAAATAAACAAAACGGACGGTACGAGCAGCACAAACCATCCGGTATGGATCGGGCGTATGTATTTATAGAGTATGGGTACGATGATGGCAAATAGGAAGGGGATGAGGATCGCCCAGTGTAACAAACTCATTCTATCTATCACTCCTCATTATTCGACAGTAAATTCCGATAGCACGAGTATAACGTAAATATATTTGTCCTGCATTCAGTGATGATTAAAAAAAACTTCAATATTAAATAAGAAGAAAATGTACGAAGAAAAACAAAATCAGGCACAAAGACCTATATAAGATTGTGTTCCTATCGAATAGCTTCCCTCAAGCTCATCGCCTAATTCAAAAAAAGGACCCCGGGGCTCACACCGGGGTCCTTTTGCAAAATCATCCATATGTACATTGTTTATCCCAGTGACTGCGTCACCGTGAGCGCTCGTCGTTCCATTTCCGATTGAATGATAGCAATGAAATCATCATTCAAATTTAGTTTTAAAGCTCTTTCGTACGCTTCTATAAGCATTTCATCAGAAAGGTTCCGCATAGCCAGCCCGCCAAAGTAGCGGATCCACCTCCTTGGTGATTCATCCCACAAACGATGTAGCTATTAAAATTGTTCCCGTCTATTGGAAGTTGTATAATGATCCTATCATGAAAACATGTCACGGAACAACCGTTCGTTTATCCACAGAATAACGTGGATAAGTTGTGCATAGTGAAGTTAAATGATTGTTTAAACCTCGAAACAATGGGAAGTGAATAAGTGGATAATATTATCCACAATGGTGTCGATAAAAAAATTGTCGAAAAGTAACTATCATTTTTTTCGGAACAACCTCATACTAGCCTTTGTTTGAAATATAAGGCGATCATCGGTATACTTTCCAGTTAGCAAGCATGTTCGTTAGAAAAACTTGGCTTCCGGAGCGACCGAGCATAGGTCGTGTCATTTAACAGGTGGAAATCCTGTTTGGTAAGGCTCTAACCAAGCCACCAATAGCGAGTCTTGGACTCAATGGAGTAATCAATTGGGTTAAGCGTAGACAGTTAGGTCGTAGGCCTGAAAGTGATTGAGCCTCGTAAAAAGTTAAAATGGGGAGGTTGACGGTGTCGGAAGACTGGAAAACAACACGCCGTATATCGTGATCGGTGAGATATATGGAGCTCCTCCGGGGTCGGAGAGCCAGGCATGCGATACAATGATGACACGAGAACTCGGGAGATCCTGTTTGTTCTTTCTTCAATAGAAGAGCGTATGGTTGAACAAGCGATACAAAGCGAGGAAACCAGATGACGGCAGGAAGTCGGATGACCGCATAGTACCAATGACATCGGGTAATGCCGAAAGAGGGAAGGCAAGCGTCACGCCGACATCACCTTAACAAGGGGCACATTCCCTACACACGGAGGTAGGAACACGGAATGGAAACAAAACTTGCTAGGATAACGGAATTAGCTAAGAACAACTCAGATATGACATTCACATCTCTTGCACACTTGCTGAACAGTGAATACCTCATGCAATGTCATCACCAACTTCCTAATCGTAAAGCACCTGGGGTAAAGGGAACAACCAAGATGACGTATGAGCAAAATCTTGAGGAGAATATCGAAGATTTAGTGCTTAGAATGAAGCAGAAGAGTTATTGTCCCAGCCCAGCTAAGCGGGTCTATATTCCAAAGGATGAGAAGGGAAAGAAAAGACCACTGGGCATTCCTGAACATGAAGACAAAATTGTTCAGAAAGGAATGGCGCCCATTTTGAACGCCATCTATGAGAATGATTTTCTGGACTGTTCATTTGGTTTTCGTCCCCAACGCAACTGCCACGATGCATTGAAGGTATTAAATGTGTATATAGAGAAAAGACCTGTGAGTTACATCGTTGATGTGGACATCAAAGGCTTCTTTGATCATGTTGACCACAAGTGGATGATGGCTTTCCTGAGAGAGCGTATTGTAGACCCGAGCTTTCTCCGAATCATTGCTCGGTTTCTCAAGGGCGGGTACATGAAGCAGGCGAAACACTATAAGACTGAGAGCGGAACGCCTCAGGGAAACCTGATATCGCCGATACTAGCGAATGTCTACCTGCACTATGTTCTGGACCTTTGGTTTGAAAGACATGTGAAGAAAAGAATCAAAGGGCAGGCCTATCTTGTGCGGTACGCAGATGACTTTGTCTGTTGCTTTCAGTATCAGGAGGATGCGTATGCATTCTATGATGCCCTTAAGCTAAGGTTGAACAAATTTAACCTCGAAGTGGCGGAGGATAAGACGAAAATTATTTCTTTTGGGAGGTTCGCTGAGGAAAATCATAAAAGGGCTGGGAAAGGAAATCCACCAACATTTGATTTTCTGGGCTTCACACATTACTGCAGCAAGAGCAAGGAAGGCAAATTTCGTGTGAAACGCAAAACAAGTAAAAAGAAAATGGCCTCCAAGTTAAAGCGAAATAACGAATGGCTGAAAGCTAATCGTCATCTGGACATAAAGGACATTGTCCGTAAACTAAACCGTTCTCTGCAGGGTTATTACAACTACTATTGCATCACAGACAACGTAACCACTGTGGTGAAGTTTCAGGATGCGGTCATCCAACAATTTTTCAAATGGATGAACCGGAGAAGCCAACGAAAGTCGTTCGGCTGGGAGAAGTTTCGGCTATTTCTTAATAAGTTTCCGTTGCCTGAACCAAGAGCAAAGGTTAACATCTATGAACTAAGGAATCATATTAGCTATATTCTGTGAAAGATGTTGGTGAGGAGCCGTGTGCGTTAATTGCGCCCGCACGGATCTGTGAGGGGGGAGGAGCACAATCCATACATTATGGAGAGGCTCCCTCCTACTCGACCCAAGTCCTTATAGCGGAAGCCTTAGTTTTACTTATACTTTACCTTTAACAAAGTTAAACATTCTTAAGTGTAAAAAATGCTCAGGGGGGAATCATGTTATCTTCGATGATGCCGGATCAATTTGCCGAAAGCATATATGACATTGATCGGGAGGCGTTACGTAAAAAAGGCATAAAAGGAGTCATCACCGATCTTGATAATACGCTCGTTGCCTGGGATACAACCGACGCAACACCAGAGCTATTGAAGTGGCTCGATGATCTTCACGACGAAGGGTTTAAAGTAACAATCGTGTCCAATAATAACAGGAAACGTGTGCGAACGTTTTCCGAACCGACAGGGGTTTCTTTTATTTATTCAGCAAAAAAGCCAATGAAGCGTTCGTTTCGACGGGCAGCGGAGGAAATGGGACTCAAAAAAGAGGAAGTAGCGGTTATTGGCGATCAAATCCTTACGGATGTTTTCGGAGGCAATCGCGGCGGATATTATACAATCCTCGTTGCGCCTGTTTCGGAAACAGATAAATGGACGACAAAGGTGAATCGTAAAATTGAACGATTGATTATGCGCAAACGTAAAATGAACCGAACGACGGGAGGGGAACGGATGAAATGAGCGAAAACACGATAATTTGCTCCGGCTGTGGTGTCCCGGTGCAAACATCTGAACCTTCTCAAATGGGCTATGCCCCTCCTGCTGCCCTTGACCGCGATGTCATTGTTTGCCGGCGTTGTTTCCGTTTAAAGCATTACAATGAAATCCCGGATGTGCCCTTGCAAGCAGATGACTTTCACCGGATGTTGAAAACCATCGGGCAAACCGACGCGTTGCTTGTGATGCTTGTGGACCTCTTTGACGTTGAAGGAAGCTGGCTGTTGGAAAGGAGCGCTTTAAGAAACAATCCGTTGCTCCTCGTCGGCAATAAGCGTGATTTATTGCCGCAGTCGGTGAATGAACGCAAGCTGAAAACGTGGCTTAAAAAAGATGCGTTGCAAAGAGGTTGGGCCCCGGCGGATGTATTATTGATGAATGCTTTTAAGGGAGAAGACGTAATGGAAGTTGCCGCTAGCGTGGACGAGCTACGGCATGGAAAAGACGTGTATATCATTGGAAGTACGAATGTGGGGAAGTCAACGTTCATCAATCAAATCATCAAACAGTTTGAAGGGGACGATGAACAGTTGATTACAACGTCAACGTTTCCGGGCACAACCTTGGCCTTCATTGACCTCCCGTTGGATGATGGGCGCAAACTCTTTGATACACCTGGCGTCATTAACCCCAAACAAATGTTAGCGAGGCTTCCGCAACGGGAAATGGCGGCTCTGCAACCGAAAAAAGAAATCAAGCCAATCGTGCATCAACTTCAATCGGAACAAACCTTGTTTTTCGGCGGCCTCGCCCGCATGGACTTTGTAAAGGGAGAGGCTAATCATTTCGTTTGTTACTTTCCGCCTGACTTTAAACCTCATCGCACGAAGTTAAGCGCGGCCGATGCGTTGTATGAAAAACATGCAGGGGAAGATTTGTTATCGCCGCCAGGGAAAAAATCGCTCGCTGAAATCCCGCCTTTTAAACGGCAATCTTTTTATATTCAACAAGATAAAACGGACGTTGTTATTCCCGGTTTAGGATGGGTAACTGTCGGGAATGCAGGTGCATACATCGACGTTTACGTCCCGGAGCATGTGGAAGTTATCATAAGAGAGGCGATTATTTGACGATGGAAAATTATGCAGTGATCGGTCACCCGATCAGCCATTCAAAATCTCCGTTTATTCACAATAGCCACTTTGAAACGGTGGGGAGAAAAGCCATTTATACGAGTTACGATGTGTCTCCCGGAGACCTCGGCGCTGCCGTTGAGGCATTTCAAACGTTGGGAGTGAAGGGGTTTAACGTTACTGTCCCCCATAAAGTAGAGATCATCCCGTTTCTGGATTTTGTGGATGAAGAAGCATTGGAAATCGGTGCGGTCAACACCGTTGTCAACCGTGAGGGCAAGTGGCATGGGTATAACACAGACGGCAAGGGTTATTTGAACGGACTAATAGAGATGACCGGCGATGCTCTTAAGCAGATGCGCGTGCTCGTGATCGGTGCGGGTGGCGCAGCACGGGCAGTGACTACCGTTTTGGCGAGACACGGCGTCGAACAACTGGCTATCACGAATCGCACAACTGCACGCGCTGATGAATTGAAAGCAAACCTTGCCGGCTATCTTGATGTGGACGTATTGGACAGATCGAGCGCGCGACGGACGCTGCCTTCTTTTGACCTCGTGATTAATACGACATCACTAGGGATGAATGGAGAAGATGCGTTGCCGATGGAGATCGAGGATATGAAGACGGACGTTTATTTGAGTGACTTGATCTATAATCCTTTGGAAACCCGGTGGTTGCAAATCGGAAAATCGAAGGCAAGAGCCATCCAGAATGGCTTTTCCATGTTTATTGAGCAAGCGGCGCTTGCCTATGAAATTTGGACCGAAAAGCGTGCGGATCGTGCGTTTATGGCTCGCATGATTCACGAGGAGATGGAGCAAAATGAAACTAACCAATAAACAGCAAAAATATTTGCGTACGGAAGCACAGGCGCTCAAACCGATTTTTCAAGTCGGCAAAAACGGGGTCAATCCCAACTTGGTCACACAAGTCCGCGATGCATTGGAAGCGCGCGAGTTGGTAAAAATTACGATTTTGCAAAACTGCCCGGAAGATAAAAAGCAAGTCGCACAAAAATTATCGGAACGAAGTGAGTCGACGCTCGTGCAAGTGATCGGATTCACGATCATTTTGTTTAAGCCTGCGAAAGAGAATTCAATGTTGCCTGAGGCTTGAGGAGGTTCCTATGGGGAGAAAAATCGGATTATTGGGAGGGACATTCGATCCGCCGCATTTGGCTCATCTCATGATCGCGCAAGAATCCATGGACGCGTGTAAGTTGAATGAAGTTTGGTTTATACCGACGAGCATTCCTCCGCATAAGCAAAATGAAGATATGGCAAATGCGGACGACCGGGTTGAAATGACTCGGCTGGCGATCAATGATCGTGCTCCCTTTCGATTGTGCACGATTGAATTGGATCGGGAAGGTCCATCGTATACATTGGACACGATGAAAATCTTGAAACAGAAATACGCCAATGATGAATTTTATTTTATTATTGGAAGTGACATGGCCGCGAGCTTGCATACGTGGAATGGGATCGAGGAATTAAATAAACTTGTCACGTTTATCGTAACGACACGCCCGGATTACGCTGTGGACTCTCCATTTGAAAAAGATTTTATCAAAGTTAATGTCCCTGAAATGGAGCTTTCTTCTTCGGATGTTCGAGAACGGGTGAAGAAACAGATAAGCATCCGCTACCTCGTTCCCGAAGCGGTGAGAACGTATGTAGAGGAGAATCGTCTGTATGGCTCATGAGCAGTTTCAACAAAAAGTCCAACAGATGTTGCCGAAAGAAAGGTACGACCATACGCTAGGTGTGATGCAAACAGCCGTCTCTTTAGCGAAAAGATATGAGGTTGATGAAGACAAAACTGAACTGGCAGCGTTGTTGCATGATTACGCAAAACCTTTGCCGAAGGAACAACTCATTGCTACCATAAAACGACATGAACCCGATGAAAATTTTTCGGAACATGGGGGCGTATTGTTGCATGCGCCGGCGGGAGCGTATATTGTGCAAGAAGAGTTCGGCATCCAAGACAATGACATTTTTTCAGCCATTTATTGGCATACGACGGGCCGGCCGCAAATGAGCCTTTTTGAAAAAATTATTTTTTTAGCTGATTACATGGAGCCGGGCCGGTCATTTCCGGGGATTGAGGAAGTAAGAAAGTTGGCAGAAGTGGATTTGGATGGTGCGTTGCTCGCCGCGTACACGAATACGATCCAACATTTGGTTGCCAGCAAGCGTATGGTCCATCCCATGACGCTCGCTGCCTATAACGATGCGATCGCTCAAAAAAATAAGAGAGGTGCTTAAATGACAGATCAAATCCTGGAGACAGCTGTAAAGACGGCAGATGATAAACATGCTCAAAATATCGTAGCGTTGGACATGCAAGGGATCTCTATTCTCGCTGATTATTTTGTGATCTGCCATGGTTCTTCGGTAAAACAAGTGCAAGCAATCGCGGAAGAAATAAAAAACGAGGCCCAGAATGCAGATATTCCAGTAAAACGAATGGAAGGGTATGGGGACGGCAAATGGGTGCTCATTGATCTTGGCGATGTCGTCGTTCATGTGTTTCACGAAGATGACCGAGAGTATTATAACCTCGAAAAATTATGGGGAGAAGCCCCCGTCATTTCCCTTGACCACGTGCTTACGTAGACCGATAAAGATGCGAGAAGGAGTCAATACGCGATGGATGGAAACGGAGCCCGGCTGTATGATTATTTAATGGAAGATGAGGCCCCTTATCATCAATGGCTGGCATGGACGATCGCCCATCTGGAAGAGATGAAGTTTTCAGCACCTGCGATCGCGGATGTCGGTTGCGGGACGGGAACATTAATGTCCATGCTCTTGTCGCGTGGGTACGATGTGCAAGGGATTGACTACTCACAGGAAATGCTCGCGGTTGCAGATGAAAAGATCCGTGCATACAACAACGTCGCCCCGGATTTGCGTGCGCAGCACATGTCTTATTTGCAATTGGAGAAACAAGTGGATGCCATTATTGTTTTTTGTGATGCCCTTAATTATCTTGCTGATGAAGCAGAGGTTAAACAAGCCTTTCGGGCGTTTTATGATCATTTAACCCCCGGCGGACGCTTGCTTTTTGATGTTCATTCGTTATCAAATATGAACCATCATTTCCCCGGCCGCACGTATGGAGATGCGGCCACGGATGTCTCGCTGATTTTGAATAGTTTTTCCGTTGATGATGTGCCGGGGGCTGTGGAACATGAAATGACTTTTTTTGAACGGTTGTCGAATGGGGATTATCGCCGTTTTGACGAGTTGCACCGTCAACGTACGTTTTCGGTTGCGGACTATGAACAGTGGCTGCAAGCCGCCGGTTTTGAACAAATTGAGATCACGGCTGATTTTACGAAGCAACCCCCGCAAGCAGATAGTGAACGCATTTTCTTTTCGATCAGAAAAACTTGACTTTCGTTGGAGGTGTGGTATCTTTATTTTACACTATCAGAATGTATAAATTGTTCGGATGATAGTATAAGAAAAGACTGTGACTTTCGCCATCGTTGGCGATAAGTCAAGTTTTTCTAAAATCAGTGAACTTCTCTTTCAGAGTGCGTTGATCTTCCGCAAATTTTTCATGTGTCGCCGTGAATAATTCATCGAACACGCCTTCCGTTTGTTTTAAAACCTCGAGCCCGATCCCTGTCACTCCTCCGGGCACTTTTACTTTTTCCTGCAACGTTTGTAAATTGTATAATCGCTTCGAAAATAATGTCCCCATCCCTATGATCATGTCTTCTGCCAGCCGTTCCGCCTGTTTCTCCGTCAGCTCCGTTTTTCGTGCCGCTGCCGAAGTCATTTCCTCTAGCAAATACCCGAAAAATGCAGGTCCACAACTTACGATATCGGAACTGGCGCGGATCGTTTCTTCCGATACAATTTGCGGGGTGCTGAATTGCCCCATCCAGCTTTCAAAGGCTTCCCGTTCTTTTGCCGACCAACCATTTCCGTACGTGATGAGCGATGCTCCCGTGTGGCTTCGGTTCGTAATGCTCGGAACCGCGCGCACGGTTTTGCAAGTAACGGCGCTTTGTAATTGTTCGAGGGTTACCGGACTCGTGATTGAGACGATAGTGTCGTCCTCGTGCAAAAATGGTTGAATCGTTTGTAAAATAGCCGGAAATTGAGGTGGACGCACACAAATAAAAATAAGCGCACATCGCTGAGCCAATTGGGAAACATTAGGCAAAACGTTTACCCCTGTATATGCTTGACGGATACGTTCAGCTTTTTGCACATTGCGGTTAGTTACAAACAGACGCTCCTCAGGCACAGCACGGGAAGTAACGAGTGTTTCCGCGAGCATGGTGCCCATATTGCCCGTTCCGATAATCCCTATGTCCATGGGAATCCCCCCAAAGCTCATACTCTTACCGTTATATGCGATCTCAGCAAGTACAATTACGTTTAGTGAAGGGAAAATGTGTAATGGATCAACGTTATCTTCTATATGGAGGGGCTATACTGGTTGTTATTATCACGATTGCCGGGGGTGTTTGGCTGTTTTCGTCCGAAGCTGACACCGACGAGGATGCCGTTCCGGAGGACGCATTTTTATTTGAAGAAGATACGGTGGACTTGGAAGAAGAGCCCGACGAAACCGAACAGATTGAAGAAGAAACGACGGAAGTTTTTATTGACGTTAAAGGCGAGGTCGCACGCCCCGGAATTTATGAAATGGAACTGGCCCGGCGTGTTGATGATGCCATTCGTGAAGCTGGCGGCGTGACGGAAGAGGCAAACGAAAACGCCATTAATTTCGCTCAAAAACTGGAAGATGAAATGGTCGTCTATGTCCCGCATGAAGATGAGGAAGATTATGTCGGGTGGGAAGAAACAGCTTCCGAAACTTCCAATGAGGGCGAGGGGGAAGGGGAGAAAATCAACATTAACGCCGCTGATGAGACAACACTGCAACAATTGTCAGGGGTAGGCCCGGTTACGGCGGAAGCGATCGCCCAATATAGAGAGGAGAATGGTGATTTTGAGGAAAAGAGTGATATTCAAAACGTGAGCGGTATTGGCGAAAAAACCTATCAACAACTGGAAGATCATATAGACGTGAATTAATCGTTGCCGATTGACTTTTTTTGCAACGTTTCGTACGATGATGAAAACCAAAGTAATTCAGTATGAATTTATTAGGGAGAGTGATGGAATGGCTGAACAATGGAAGGTAGAAACGAATGCAATACACGCGGGGCAAGGGATTGATCCTGCCACGAATGCGCGGGCCGTGCCTATTTATCAAACGACATCGTATGGTTTTGATGATCCTGATCATGCGGCAAATTTATTTTCTTTAGCGGAACCCGGAAATATTTATTCACGGATCATGAACCCGACAACCGATGTATTTGAAAAACGAATCGCGGCCATGGAAGGCGGGGTTGGAGCATTAGCTACCGCGAGTGGAAGTTCCGCGATTTATCTTGCAATTTTAAACATATGCGAGGCAGGCGATGAAATTGTCTCCGCCAGTTCGTTGTACGGAGGCACGAATAATTTATTCGTCCATACGTTGCCGCAAATCGGCATTCACGTCCATTTTGTGGACGCTGATGACCCGGAAGCAGTTAGAGCTGCCATAACAGAGAAAACAAAGCTCGTTTTTGCCGAAACGATCGGCAATCCGGAAGGGAACGTCCTGAATACGAAGGCAGTGGCCGACGTAGCACATGAAGCAAAGATTCCACTAATTGTTGATGCGACGCTTACGACACCGATTCTCAATCGTCCGATCGAACATGGCGCTGATATCGTTATTCATTCCGCGACCAAATTCATCGGGGGACATGGGACAACCATGGGCGGTGTGATCGTGGACAGCGGCAATTTTGATTGGACGCAAGGCAAATTTCCGATGTTTACGGAACCGGATGGCAGCTATCATGGTATGGTTTTTTCCGAGGCGCTCGGTGAACTGGCCTATATTATGCGGGCGCGCGTTCGTCTTATGCGCGACATTGGCCCGACCCTCGCGCCGCAGAATGCTTTTCAATTGTTGCAAGGCTTGGAAACGTTGCACCTACGGATGGAAAGACATAGTGAAAACGCGCAAAAAGTCGCGGAATATTTGGAAGGCCACTCGCGCGTGGAATGGGTAAATTATGCCGGCCTGCCGTCCCATCCAAGCCATGAACTTGCCAAAACGTATTTGCCGAAGGGACAAGGAGCCATTGTAACGTTTGGTGTAAAAGGAGGACGGGAAGCGGGAAGATCCTTCATCGAAAATGTCGATCTCCACTCGCATGTGGCAAATGTAGGGGATGCCAAATCCCTCGTCATTCATCCCGCCAGCACGACGCATCAACAACTCACAGAGGAAGAGTTGGAAAGATCCGGCGCATCGCAAGAGCTTATTCGCTTGTCGGTCGGCATTGAACACGTGGATGACATTATTGCCGACATTGATAAAGGGTTGAAGCAATGAAGGGGTAGTGCTACGACTGGAATTTCTTTCACAGCGTTCAAAATTAATCATTTATGCACGGTTTTTGAGACAAAAATCCGGCCAATTTTAGGCTTTTGGCTTAATCCCTCTTTTGAAGACAAAATTTTAGTATCTCGATCGTTTTGTCCTGCATTCAATCTTTTCAGGACAAAACGACCGCTTGTTCACCATTTTTGTCTTCATTCATCGCTTTTCAAGACAAAATTCTCAGATCAACTGTAGCTTTGTCATCATCTCAGGCGCTTTGCTTTACCTTAAAATAACTTCACATAGGTGGTCTATGTTCGATCACGTAGCAATCCAATGCGCCTTAGTGCAAATGTTATCTATCGGAAGTTTCCAATGATAGAAATACTTTTTGGTATGAAACGAGAAACCAATGCTTAGTATCAAATGAGTCCTCAGGAAGCAGATCTGCGGACACAAAGCGTTGCTCCTGAGCCAGATGAGTCCTCAGGAAGCAGATCTGCGGACACAAAGTGTTGTTCCTGAGCCAGATGAGTCCTCAGGCTCGGGTTTTGGGGGCTTCCATTCTCCTTATCATCCTCAATATACCTTCCTGGTTTTACTCTTTCCCCCTCTCATAACGACCTTCTAGAAATAATAGGGGTGAGGCTAAGACTTCCCCTAAGTCGACACATCTAATTAGAGCGGGAAGCCCTCGCTTTAGATGACACCGCAATCCCTGTCTCTCACAGAGCCTCTTGTTCTCCGTTAGAGGGGTTACTGTGCTTCGCTTGTACCTCTCGGAGCTACTCGATCTCTGTCCGAGGGATAACTGCCTCGAAGGACGGGTTGAAACCGGATGGAGCCTGTAGTTTTGCCTTTTCCAACCTCTAACCTCCAGAAAGGATGATCGCTTGCGCGGAAACTATTATCTTTTTGCGGCGGCAATCGGGCTTGGCATCGCCGTTGCTCTTTCTTCTCATCGTACAATGGCGATTACCTGTGCTCTTCTTGTTATCATTTATCTGAGTATTAAAAACAAATCATTAGTTTTGATGTTGGTGCTTGTTTTAACAGGTGCGGGGGCAGCTGCTTGGGCATATGTTGTCGATGGGCAAAATGAGACAATGCTCCACGAGGAAGTTGACACGATCCACGGACAAATCGATGATGTTCCCGAAATGGATGGGGACCGTGTCTCTTTTTTACTGCAACTGCCGGAAGGAAAAGAACGCGTCCAAGTTTTTGCGCGTCTCGTTGACGAAGAGGCATTATCGGCATTTGCTGATTTAAGTCCCGGTCATGAATGCACAATTGCCGGTGAAATGCGCGCGCCGCGTTCGGCAAGAAATTTTAACGCGTTTGATTATCAAACGTTTTTATATGAGCAGCGGGTGCACTGGACGTTTCATCATGTGCAGGGAGAAGATGACATGATTTGCCGAGCGTCTGCGGGCTCAGCGATAACGAGCGTGAAGCAATGGCGGCATACCGGGATTCGTTTTATTGAGGATGTATTTCCGGGTGACATTCAAGGGTTGGCAATGGCGTTGCTTTTCGGAGAACGTTCCCATATGGAAGCGGAGACGCTGGAAGCTTATCAGGACTTGGGGATCGTTCATTTACTTGCTATTTCCGGTTTGCACGTGGGATTGGTGAGCGGTTTTCTTTTCTTCTTTTTCATCCGATTGGGAATTAGCCGCGAGCGGGCCTGTGAACTTTTATTGATTCTTCTGCCATTGTATGCGCTACTGGCAGGTGCGGCACCGTCTGTTTTAAGGGCCGTTCTGATGAGTTGTGCTGTGCTTTCATGTATTCGTTTCCGTGTGCCGCTTCATCCTGCCGATGGCATCAGTCTTGCTTTTATTGGTCTACTTTTGTACAACCCGTATATGCTTTTTCATGTCGGCTTTCAATTATCATTCGCCATTTCCTTTGCGTTAATCGCTTCAGCTGCTATTTTTGCAGGAGCGAAGACACGTCTCCGTCAATTTATGTTCGTCTCCATCCTCGCGCAAGTGGTTTCTTTTCCGCTGATTGTATACCACTTTCACACCTATTCCCTTTTAAGTTTACCATTGAATATCGCCTTTGTGCCTGTTGTTTCCGTTATTATTTTACCGGCGGTTTGGGTGCTGTTTCTTCTATCCATGATTTCTCCTTTTCTGTCTTCCGTCTGGCTCTTGCTGTTGGAAAAAATGGTTGCTGTCTTCCATACTGTTTTTACCTATGTCCATCAACATTCGGGCTTGATTCTCGTCTTCGGAAAAGCCTCAGGCGTTTGGGTTATATTGATGGTTGTACTTGTGATCATTGTGGCTATATTATTTGAAAAAAGACGTAAGTCGTTCGTTTATGCCGCCGTGCTTGTGACTGTCGTTACTGCATTTCAATATTTTTACCCCTATTTTGATTCTCAGCTACGGGTAACTTTTATCGACGTTGGTCAAGGAGGTAGCATTTTAATCGAGTTGCCTTATCAGCGAGGGGTGTATTTAATTGACGGTGGAGGGGCGATAACATTTCCAAAAGAAAACTGGCAGGAGCAGGAACAACGACCGGATCCGGGCCGGCAAACGGTCGTGCCGTATTTGCAATCGCTCGGCATCAGCCACCTGGATAAAGTGATTGTGACGCATGGGGATTATGATCATTATGGCGGGCTTTTTGCTGTCGTTGAAGAGATGAGTGTGGACACACTTTTATATCCGCATGCGGAAATTGATAACGATGAAGTGGAACATTTTCTCGTGCATGCGCAGGAACAGGGGGCACAGCTTGCGTTTGTCCATGAAGGAATGGGATGGTCGGTCGATGCATTCGCTTTTCACATTTTACACCCGACACAAGAAGGGGGCGGGGAATGGGAATCGGATAATGACCAATCAATCGTCATTGATGCGCACCTTTACGGTACGCGCTGGCTGTTCACCGGCGATTTGGAAGAGGAAGGAGAAAAGCGATTAATCAGGGATTACCCTGACTTAAGGGCCGATATTCTGAAAGCAGGCCATCACGGCAGCCAAACGTCGACGATCCCTTCATTTGTAGAGCATCTGAGACCAACGGCAGCGGTGATTTCAGCGGGAGAAAACAATCGCTACAATCATCCGCATCCGGACGTGATTCAAACCCTTGAAGAGGCAGGGGTGCAAATTTTTAGAACGGATGAACAGGGGGCGGCGCGATTTTACTATCAAGACCGAAGATGGCACGGGGAGACAATGATTGATGAGGAGTAAACGGGAAGTATCGTAGAAATAGTCTCATGGAGCCTGAAAAGGTCCTACGCCCGCCGAAAAGATCGCCATGAAGCAGTGATGGAGCCCGAAATGGGCTTGCGCCCGCCGAAAAGGTCGTCATGAAGCGCCCATGTAGCTCGAAATGATCATACGCACACCGAGCCGGTCACTATGAAGCCTCCATGGACCCCGAAATGGGTACGGGCACACCGAAAAGGTCGCCATAAAGCACTCATGGAGCATAAAAAAGCCAGGGCCTTTGTTGCCCCGGCTTTTAAAAACTCCCCACAAATTCGACGATGACCGCCACGATAAAAACAGTCGCAAAAAATCCAAATGAAACGACAAAGCCGACCGCGCCATCAAGAAAATCATTGCGTTTGCTTTGCACATCTTTTTCAAATTCGTTGCCCATGTTCGGTGACCCTCCTTGTCTTGTACACATTATAAGACATGAAAGAGTAAAAATCCAGGTACGTCATCCATTTGTTAAGAGTTGTCACCCATAAATCCCGTAAGCATAGGATAAAATAATGGGTACCGACTCGGATTTACAGGTGCGAAAACCGTTGGTGCGCGGATTCCTAGGCCTTCGTACCAACGTTTATTATAAATCAAAGGCGGCGCACGTGCATGCGTTGCCTTTGTGCTTGTTCGGTTTGGATCAATTGCAAATAGGAGGGGCTTTTATTAGGATAGGGAGAGAATAGATGGAATATACATACGGAAAAGAGGCAAGGGTCGATGAGCACCTATTTGCAAACGAAGGAAAAGATTACAGCCGGGCATTTTTCCTCAATTTATTTTTTTTATGGTACGGAAACGTATATGATGGATGACCTCGTTTGGCAAATTAGCCGGCATGCCCTGGGAGATACCGAGAGAGACTTCAATTTTTCGCAATTCGACATGAGGGACGTTCCCGTACAGGAGGGGATCGAAGAGGCGGAAACGGTAAGTTTTTTCGGCCCGGGAAGGGTTATTGTGTTTCAACATGCGCGTTTTCTGACCGGAGCGAAAGATAAGGATATGCCGCTGCACGATTTGAAGAGATTGGAGACTTTTTTAAATGATCCGCCGCCGGAGAACATCGTTGTTTTTGCAGTTGAATCACAAAAGGTGGATGAACGCAAAAAAATTGTGAAAAAATTAAAAGATGTGGGTGAAACAGTTGAAGCATCGCCCTTGCAAGGTGATCGGCTAAAGCAATGGATAAGGGAGAAAGCAAAAGAAGAAAACATTTCCCTAACGGCTGAGGCTATCGATGAACTGTTGGGGCGTTCGAATTCGGACCTTTTAACATTAGAAAAAGAAATTCAAAAATGCGCCCAATATGTCAATTTCAATGGGGAAATTAATGCATCCATTGTGCGCGCGCTCGTTCCCAGAAGTTTGGAGGATAATATCTTTCAGCTCATCGATGCGGTAAGCGATAACTATACGGCAAAAGCGTTACAATTATTCGATGATTTACTCAGAAACGGGGAGGAACCGATAAAAATTATCGCTCTTATCGGTCGTCAGTTTCGCTTGTTAAACCTTGCAGCGGAGATGGACAAGCGCGGATACAGCCAACAAAAAATAGCCCGGCAACTGGGAGTGCCTCCATTCGTTGCCAAACGACTGTCTGCAAAAGCGAAAACAGTTAAGGGCGAAGCGGTGGGTCGTGCGCTTTCATTAATTGCGGAAACCGACTACAAAATGAAGCAGGGCGCCGTGGAAAAAAAGAGCGGGGTGGCTTTGTTAATCGCCCGCCTGCCACGGGTGTTAGCGGCATAATTTGCTGGGTGATTAGGTCGCCAACCGGGCTCGATGAAGCCCTAACGCATGAACGCTGGGGCCGTTAGGTCGTCAACCGGGCTCGATGGATCCCTAACGCAAGATCGCAGAGGTCGTTAGGTCGCCAACCGGGCTCGATGAAGCCCTAACGCATGAACGCTGGGGCCGTTAGGTCGTCAACCGGGCTCGATGGATCCCTAACGCAAGATCGCAGAGGTCGTTAGGTCGTCAACCGGGCTCGATGAAGCCCTAACGCATGAACGCTGGGGCCGTTAGGTCGTCAACGCCCGCTCCCCCTCCGCAAAACCATTAAAAAAACGACTCTTTAGGAGTCGTTCATTTTAACTTGCGGTCGCTTGATTCAATTTCCGTTCCATTTGGGATTTTTTGCGAGCAGCGGTATTTCTATGAAGAATGCCTTTGCTGACGGCTTTGTCAACTTTCTTCTCTGCCAATTTGAACGTGTCTTTTGCACCTTCGACATCTTGATTGTCAAGTTTCTTTTCAAATTCTTTAATCGCGGTACGCATGGATGATTTGAACGCTTGGTTTTTCACGCGTTGTTCTTCATTCAAGCGCACGCGTTTTTTAGCTGATTTAATGTTAGCCAAATCTTTCACCTCCTGATGGTCTAAGCTTGGCAGGTAAGAAAGGATAAATCAATTTTTTTACCTGCATAAGTGCAACTAAAACTTTTCGTCATAAAAGCTTGGCGAAAAGCCAAGTCTTCTAACAAGTACATTGACAAAATGGATTGTATCAAATACGTCCGTGCCTTGCAAGCCGTTCCGCTCATTTCCTTCCGGTATATTTTATAGGATTTGGGAAACCGTAAGCAAAAAGAGATGCGTGGGAGGATGAGAGATTTGGAACTGTCTTCGTTTCAACCCCGTAGCGACCTTGCGGTGGAAGATGAGAATGTTCTTCCCAATCGGGATAAAAATGGGATTATTGTGAACGAACGGGAAGTCGATGACATTACGATTGTGCATGTGGATATTGACGAAGAGGGGGCAAATCGAACGGGGAGAGAGCCTGGTAACTACTTAACCTTGGAAACGCTTGGCATAAGAGAAAAAGATACAAAGATGCAGGCAAGTCTCATTCGTGTATTGAGCGAAGAGTTCAAAGCATTTATGGAGGCGTGCGGCTTAAATGAAAAAAGCAGTTGTCTGGTGATCGGGCTTGGAAATCGCGATGTAACGCCTGACGCCCTTGGTCCGAAAACGGTGGAACAGCTGGTTGTTACCCGTCATTTATTTGAATTGGGGCACATGGAAAACGAGGATGAATATCGGAATGTCTCCGCTATGGCCCCCGGAGTGATGGGGGTGACAGGGATTGAAACGAGCGAAGTGCTGTTTGGTATCGTAGAAAAAACAAAACCTGATTTTGTCGTTGCCGTTGATGCTTTGGCGGCACGTTCAATCGAGCGGGTAAACGCGACTATTCAAATATCCGACACAGGGATCCATCCGGGGTCAGGGGTAAAAAATGCCCGTAAACAACTGAACGAAGAAACGCTCGGGGTACCTGTGATCGGGATTGGCATCCCCACTGTTGTAGATGCCGTATCCATCACGAGTGACACGATCGATTTTTTGTTTAAGCATTTCGGGCGGGAAGTAAAAGACCGGGAAAACCCGACCAGTGTATTGACGCCGCCGGGAATGACTTTCGGAGAGCGAAAACAGCTCGATGATGAAGATTTGCCGAACGAAAATGATCGGAAAAAATATTTCGGGATCGTCGGGACATTGGAAGATGAAGATAAACGTCAACTTATTCAAGAAGTGCTTAACCCCCTTGGCCATAATTTGATGGTCACGCCTAAAGAGGTAGACACATTTATGGAAGATATGGCAAATGTCGTGGCCGAGTCCTTAAACATTGCCTTTCATAAAGCGGTGACAACAGAATCTAGCGGGCATTACACCCATGAATAACAATCGGTTGTTCTAGTGATAGATATCGCTCATAGAATGGTAGCGTAAGGAGGACGAGCCCTTGCGCAGACCAAACCGCCAAGCCCATGTTTTTTCACTATCAAAAACAACGGTCCAATCTTTTTTTATGGCCGGTATCGCATTTGTTGTCATGACGTTTCTAATCGTAGCGATGTTAACGACGGCAGACAATCATAGCCGTTTTGCTTCGTCGGCCCTGCATGATTGGGCAGGGGAAATGCAGAGCGATTGGTTCGTCCAGTTGCTCGGAGCTGAAAACCGATATTATTTAGATGCATTACAGGATTCTTCCACGCCCGGTTTGACAACGGCTGCCTTGGAACTTGCCACGAATATGAATATGGAAGATCCGCGTACTTTTTTGGGCCGGGAACTCCCCGGCTTTTCCGGATTTGACGATACACTTATCGTTGCCGGACAAGGAACCGATTTTACAAATATGTCCATTGAATCCGCCCCCCCGTCTGAAGAAGTGCTTCAGGAACAAGCAGGTTCCGATGAATCCTCGGAGGAAGAAGGAGAAACAGAGGAATCATCCGCCGCTATTGATGGTGAAGAACCGCTTATTCACATTTCACATGCCCATAACCGTGAAGCATTTCATCCGGAAGTAGATGGGGAAGAGGATTTACACCTCGAGGAAAATATAGTAAAAGTTGGGGAACACTTCGCTGACGCGTTTCGCGACTACGATTTGCCGGTAGAGGTAGCAGATGATGATGTAACGGGGATGTTGGATGAACGAGGGTGGGACTACAGCCAGTCCTATGAGATGAACCGTGAAATTGTAGAGGAAGCAAAAGAAGAACACGACGAACTTGAATTTTTCTTCGACTTGCATCGCGATTCTGTCGGAAGAGAACACACGGCAGTGACGATCAATGAAGAGGAGTATGCCCGCACATTTTTCGTCATCGGAGAAGATCATCCCGATTATGAACAAAATTTGGAAATGGCGACAGAAATCCATAACCGTTTGGAAGACAGGTGGCCGGGTTTAAGCCGAGGGGTCATTACTCGTGGAGGTGCCGGAGTGAATGGTGTCTACAATCAGGATTTATCCCCCAATGCCATGTTGATCGAGTTTGGCGGAGTGGACAATACGTATGAAGAAGTATACCGAAGTGCAGATGCGTTAGCCGAGGTTTTACAGGAATATATTCACGAGGAACTCGAAGAAGATTAACCGGAGGGGAGATCGATGAGGGCAAAACACGTTTTCTTTACCATACTGACGGCATTAGTCATGTTTTTGACAGGGGTGCTCTCCGGCCATTATTATGGATACCACCAATGGGGAGAGGTTTATCAAGACGAAAACCAACCGGTAGCCGTTGATGCTGAAGAGGCGGAGCCGGAAGAGGAGAAAGAAGAAAACGATCTCGCGGACAGGCAAGAAGATATAAGGGAAAGCGGAAGCACGAATTTCTTTTCGGAACTCGGAAAAACGATAGGCGGTTCTCCCCGCTAAAGGCTTCCCGGTTGATATCGGTGAATATGGTCATAACACTAGCTACGGAAGAACACGGAAAGCGTCGTGTTTTTCCATAGTTTTCATCATAATGCATGCTCCATTTGTCAACCATAAATTTTAGTGATACAGTTTTTAAAAGGCTCGGATTGTTGGTCCGGGCGTTTTTTCTTTTTCTAGCCGTTGTCGTTCGGGCGCGTGGTTGCTATAATGAAAGATAGTTTTCCTTCGGGACGTTTTCGAAAAATCAGGAGTGATTGCATGACATACGAAGAAATACGCCGTAGACAGGCGAAAATAAGAAATTTTTCTATCATTGCCCATATTGACCACGGAAAATCGACGCTGGCCGATCGGATTCTAGAGCATACGAAATCGGTCTCGGAACGTGATATGCAGGAGCAGCTCCTGGATGAGATGGACTTGGAAAGAGAACGGGGCATTACCATTAAATTAAACTCCGTTCGGCTTCGTTATGTGGCTAAAGACGGAGAGGAATACATATTTCATTTAATCGATACGCCGGGACATGTCGACTTCTCTTATGAAGTATCGCGTAGTTTAGCTGCCTGTGAAGGTGCTTTGCTCGTTGTGGACGCATCCCAGGGCATCGAAGCGCAAACGCTCGCGAATGTCTATTTGGCCCTGGATAATGATTTGGAGATCTTATCGGTCGTGAATAAGATAGACCTTCCCAGTGCGGAGCCTGATCGAGTGAAACAGGAGATCATTGACATCATCGGGCTTGATTCAACCGAAGCCGTCCATGCCTCCGCCAAAAGCGGCATCGGCATTGAGGATATTTTAGAAGAAGTCGTTGAAAAAGTGCCTGCCCCTGCGGGTGATCCTGAATCGCCTTTGCAAGCTTTGATTTTTGACTCTCTGTATGACCCTTATCGCGGCGTTATTGCTTATATACGCATCGTGGAAGGGACCGTGAAGAAGGGCGACAAAATCAAAATGATGGCCACCGGCAAGGAATTTGAAGTCAGTGAAGTCGGGATGTTCACCCCGAAAGCTGTCGCGGCTGACGTATTATCCGTAGGGGACGTCGGTTTTTTAACCGCGTCAATCAAAAATGTCAGTGATTCCCGGGTCGGGGATACGATCACTAAAGTAGGGCATGAAGCTCCGCAACCGTTGCCCGGATATAAACGGATGAAACCGATGGTTTTTTGCGGCTTGTACCCGATTGACGCCAGCCAGTACAACGCATTGCGGGATGCGCTTGAACGTTTGGAGTTAAATGACAGCGCCCTCCAGTATGAAGCGGAAACATCGCAAGCGCTTGGCTTTGGTTTTCGCTGCGGATTTCTCGGCCTGCTCCATATGGAAATTTTACAAGAACGGATTGAACGGGAGTATGGCATCGATCTCATCACAACGGCTCCAAGCGTCGTTTATCACGTCTATCAAGTCGACGGGACGATTTTGGAGATTGACAATCCATCGAATATGCCTGAGCAACAAGCAGTCGAAGAAGTTGAGGAACCATTTGTGAAAGCAACCGTGATGGTGCCCAATGATTTTGTCGGTCCGGTCATGGAATTATGCCAGGCGAAACGCGGGGAATTCATTGATATGCAATACTTGGATGAAAATCGTGTAAACATTACGTATGAACTCCCCCTCACTGAAATTGTTTACGACTTTTTCGATCAATTGAAATCCAATACGAAAGGATATGCCTCCTTTGATTACGAACCGATCGGCTATCGGGCTTCCAAGCTCGTCAAGATGGACATTCTCTTAAACAGCGAAAAGGTAGATGCGCTATCGGTCATTGTTCATCGCGATATGGCGTATGAACGAGGCAAACTAATCGTCGACAAGCTGAAAGATTTAATTCCGAGACAACAATTTGAAGTTCCGGTGCAGGCGAGCATCGGTAACAAAATCATAGCACGCTCGACAATCAAAGCATTGCGGAAAAACGTGACCTCCAAATGCTACGGGGGCGACATTACTCGGAAAAGAAAGTTATTGGAAAAACAAAAAGAAGGAAAAAGGCGAATGAAAAATGTCGGGAAAGTAGAAATCCCGCAAGAAGCGTTTATGTCCGTGCTGAGGATGGACGATGATGACAAATAATTGGGTCCTGGGGTAGCCAAAAAAGGAGGACCGAAAGATGAAGAAAGGGGCATATATTCATATTCCCTTCTGCAACCAGATCTGCCATTATTGTGATTTTAATAAAGTATTGATAAAAAATCAGCCGGTGGACGATTATTTGGAAGCTTTGCAAGCCGAAGGGGAAAAACGTTTAGATGAAACCGTTCAATATATGGACACGCTCTATATCGGCGGTGGAACACCGACATCCCTTTCCACTAGGCAATTGCAAACGTTATTTTCCAATCTGAAACGCGCCGGCCTTTCCTGGGACGAGGGCAGTGAAGTAACCGTTGAAGTAAACCCGGATGGCATAGATGATGCTCAGTTGCATGCTTTAAAAGATGCCGGCGTCAACCGAATCAGCATTGGTGTACAAACATTTGACCCGGAATTGCTGGAGACGCTCGGCCGTACGCACAGTGTGGAAGATGTAAGCAAAACAATCGCGCGGGCACGGGAACTCGGCTTTGACAACGTCTCGATCGATTTAATGTTTGCGCTGCCCGGCCAAACGCTCCATCAATGGCAAACAACCATTGAGAAGGCCGTTTCGCTTGAGCCTGATCATATTTCGGCGTATGGCTTGAAAATTGAAGCCAAAACGCAGTTTTACAATTGGTTGCAAGCAGGGCAATTAACGCCGTTAAGCGAAGATGAGGAAGCGGACATGTATGACGTCCTGCTATCAACATTAGAGCATTACGGTTACGAGCAATATGAAATTAGCAACTTTGCTACACGAGGCAAAGAAAGTGCGCATAATCTCATTTATTGGCGCAATCAACCGTATTTGGGCTTAGGCGCAGGTGCCCACGGATACCAGAATAGCGAAAGGTATGGAAACATTTTGCCGATCCCCCACTATTTAAAATCCGTCCGTAAAGGCGAATGCCCAGAACGAACACGGCAACCGGTATCGTTAAAAGAACAAATGGAAGAGGAAATGTTTCTTGGGTTGCGTTTGAAAGAAGGGGTCCATGTCCATCGTTTTAAAGAAAAATTCGATACTTCTTTTTACGATGTATACGGCAACGTCTATGATGAATTGCTTGATGAAGGCTTGTTGCGCGAGGAGGACGGACGAATACGATTGACGGAGAAAGGGAAATATCTTGGCAATAACGTATTTGCTTCTTTTTTATTTGATTCCTAAATCTTTTTGCGTTGACAACTCCTAACCTATTTTGATAAGTTATGGGTAGCATTAGCACTCGTTAAAAGAGAGTGCTAACAGAGGTGATAGACGGTGCTTAGTAAGCGACAATTGTTGATATTGCAAGCCATCGTCGATGATTATGTTCAAAGTGCCGAGCCAATCGGTTCAAGAAGCATTTCGAAGCGAGAAGATATTTCTTTCAGCTCGGCTACGATTCGCAATGAGATGGCCGATTTGGAAGATATGGGTTATCTGCTAAAACCTCATAGCTCCGCGGGAAGAATCCCATCCAATAAGGGGTATCGGTTGTATGTGGACCATTTATTAAGGCCGGACCCCTTGCAAAAGCATGAGATTTTAGATATGGAACAATTTTTCACGCGCCGCATTTCAGAGGTAGAGGCCGTCATGAAAAAGACAGCAGCTGTTCTGTCGGAATTAACGAGCTATGTATCGGTTGTGCTAGGGCCGGAAATGGAGCATACGAGACTGAAACAGCTGCAAATGATCCCGCTTACGGGAAGACAGGCGATTGTCATTCTTGTTACGGATTCCGGGCACGTTGAACACCGCACATTTGATATCCCGGAACAAATGGATCCGGGCGAACTCGAAAAAGTGGTTAATATTTTAAATGAACAACTCGTTGATACGCCTATCGGGCACTGGGAAGAAAAGTTGATGACGGAAACTTCCCGTTTGTTATACCAACATGTTTCGCATTTTGAAGATATGTTCGGCGTACTTCGGAATGCATTTAAAACAGAGAAGGGTGACCAAGTGTTCTACGGCGGTATGATGAACTTAATGATGCAGCCGGAATTCCGGGATATTGACCGTGTTCGGATGATCTTTGACTGGCTCGATCAAAGCGAGAATGTGCATACCCTGCTTTCGCGCAGCCAAGAAGGCTTGAACGTGCGAATCGGCAGAGAAAACGACATTGAAGCTTTTGCGGATTTAAGCATGATTACTGCGACTTATTCCATTGATGGAGATACAGTCGGCACGTTAGGTGTCATCGGGCCGACAAGAATGGAATACGAGCGGGTCATACGTTTGATCCGCCAATTTGCCACCGGATTGTCGACTTCTTTGACGAAAAAATATCGCCAAGATAGTTAGGCTAGAAAGTTGATTTATACTTTTTATCTGCCAAAAAAGAGGGAGAGGCTATCTCCCTCCTCTTATGTGCAAACATGCAGCAAGTGGAGGTGAATGCTATGAACGAAAATGAGAATGGCCGACAACCGGAAGAAGACGTAGAAGTTATCGATCCGGACGCTGAAGATATCTCCTCCTCTGCGGACGAAAATGGGGAGGCTTCGGAAAATCAAACGCAAATCGAGACTTTGCAAGCGGAATTGGAAGAGTGGCAAAACAAAGTGAAGCGCGTCCAGGCGGACTACGATAATTTTCGTAAGCGCAGCCGTTCGGAAAAAGAGGCGGCGGCAGAGTTTCGCTCCCAACCATTGATGGAGGCACTCCTGCCTGTACTTGACAATTTCAGGCGTGCCCTGGACTCTGAAGGGCAAAATGCTTCCGACGAGGGGTTTTATAAAGGAATGGAGATGGTTTACCGTCAATTTGTGGAGGCTCTGGAATCCGATGGGTTGGAAGAAATCCCGACGGAGGGCGAGACCTTTGACCCCAACGTGCATCAAGCGGTGATGCAAGTGGAGGAAGAAGGGTTTGAATCCAATCAAATCGTGGAAGAACTTCAGAAGGGTTACAAACTGAAAACACGCGTCATCCGACCGGCTATGGTTAAGGTTAATGCGTAAATGTATGTTCAAAAATGAGGGAAAAGAGCCGAGAAGTTCAAGAAAGCAAGCTGACGCGTTTCCACTGGATGTGGTGACTTGTGCGTCGTGGCGGTTTTTAGCAGAAGATCCTCTTCCCGACAGCTATTTTTCCCTGACTTTTTGAACGATCTTTTATTAGATGTAAAATAGAATCGCTTTACTGGACCAAGGAGGAATTACTAGAGATGGGTAAAACAATCGGAATTGACTTAGGAACAACGAATTCATGTGTAGCAGTTATGGAAGGCGGGGAACCGGTTATTATTCCCAACCCTGAAGGAAACCGGACGACGCCTTCGGCTGTTGCGTTTAAAGATGGTGAAAGACAAGTCGGAGAGATCGCCAAGCGGCAGGCAATTACGAATGAGAACACCGTACTCTCCATTAAACGCCATATGGGCACCGACTACACGGTGGAAATTGAAGGAAAAAAATATACGCCGCAAGAAATCAACGCCATTCTTTTACAGAAGTTAAAATCGGATGCTGAAAGCTATTTAGGGGAAGATGTAACGAAAGCGGTCATTACCGTTCCGGCCTATTTCAATGATTCCCAGCGGCAAGCAACCAAAGATGCCGGCACGATTGCAGGGCTTGAAGTTGAGCGGATTGTAAACGAACCGACAGCGGCTTCCCTTGCCTACGGCCTCGAAAAAGAAGAGGATCAAACGATTCTCGTCTATGACCTTGGCGGCGGGACGTTTGACGTTTCCGTTCTCGAGCTTGGCGATGGCTTCTTTGAAGTCAAGTCCACGTCGGGCGATAATGAACTCGGCGGTGACGACTTCGACCAAGTGATCATTGATTACATGGTTTCCGAGTTTAAAAAAGAAAACGGCTTGGACCTTCAACAAGACAAAATGGCGATGCAGCGGTTGAAGGACACGGCGGAAAAAGCGAAAAAAGAGCTTTCGGGTGTAACGCAAGCCCAGCTTTCCTTGCCGTTTATCACGGCAGACGCTTCGGGTCCAAAACACTTGGAGATGACAATGACGAGAGCGCAATTTGAAGAGGGTGCCTCTCAGTTGGTAGAAAGAACGATGGGGCCTGCACGTCGCGCGATTCAGGATTCCGGCGTGAACGCTTCAGATATAGATAAGGTTATTCTCGTCGGTGGCTCCACGCGAATTCCTGCTGTCCAAGAAGCGATTAAAGGGTTAACAGGCAAAGATCCGCATAAAGGGGTTAATCCTGACGAAGTTGTTGCGCTCGGTGCTGCTGTGCAAGCCGGTGTACTTGCCGGAGATGTCCAGGACGTTGTATTGCTGGATGTTACGCCGTTATCGCTCGGGATCGAGACAATGGGCGGTGTCTTTACGAAGCTAATTGACCGCAATACGACCATTCCGACGAGCCAGTCCCAAGTATTCTCAACCGCTGCCGACAACCAATCGTCCGTTGATATTCATGTGCTCCAAGGCGAGCGTGAAATGGCAAACGATAATAAAACCCTCGGCCGCTTCCAACTGACGGACATTCCGGCCGCGCCTCGAGGGGTTCCGCAAATCGAAGTTACGTTTGACATTGATGCGAACGGCATCGTCAATGTTCGTGCGAAAGACAAAGGAACGAACAAAGAGCAATCGATTACGATTACGTCTTCTTCCGGTCTTTCCGAGGACGAAATCGAAGATATGGTCAAACAGGCAGAAGAGAATGCCGAAGCCGACAAAGCGAAAAAAGAAGAGGCCGAACTCCGAAATGAAGCAGACCAACTGATTTTCACCGTTGACAAGACGATTAAAGACTTGGGAGAAAACGTAGACGAATCGGAAAAACAAAATGCGGAAGACGCAAAAGGTAAGCTACAGGAAGCCTTGAATGGCACAGACCTTGAAACCATTCGCACTGCAAAAGATGAACTGGAGCAACTTGTGCATTCCCTCTCCCAAAAAATGTATGAGCAAATGGCTCAACAGGCACAAGAAGAGCAAGGGGAGAATCAAGACCAAACTCAGGATGAAGACGTCGTTGATGCCGATTACGAAGAAGTAGATGACGAAAACGACGATCAACAAAATAAAGCATAGTGATGGATCATTTTCTAAAAGTCAAAGTCAGGTTATCTTGGCTTTGGCTTTTTCACTTAATAAACGATGTGAAAATTTGGGTTGCGACTTATAGCAAGCCGATGTAAGATAGCGTCATGCTGGATATTGAACGGGAGTGAAATGGAGAATGAGCAAACGGGACTTCTACGAAGTGCTCGGTCTCGATCAAAATGCATCTGCGGATGAGATCAAAAAGTCGTACCGTAAATTGGCACGCAAATATCATCCCGATGTTAACAGTGAGCCCGATGCCGAAGAAAAGTTCAAGGAAGTAAAAGAGGCCTATGATACACTGAGCGATCCGCAAAAGAAAGCGAATTATGACCAATTCGGCCACGCCGATCCGAATCAAGGGTTTGGCGGCGGCGGAGACTTTGGCGGCAGTGGCTTCGGAGATATATTCGACATGTTTTTCGGCGGTGGCGGGCGCCGTGATCCGAATGCGCCGCGCCAAGGGGCAGATTTACAATATACGATGACCTTGGAATTTAAAGAGTCTATCTTTGGCAAGGACACCGAAATTGAAATCCCGCGCGAAGAGACATGCCAGACGTGTACAGGTTCAGGCGCAAAACCGGGCACAACCCCAGACACGTGTGGGCGTTGTGGCGGCAGCGGCCAGTTGAACATTGAGCAAAACACGCCGTTCGGCCGTGTTGTTAACCGTCGGGTTTGCGATCAGTGCGAAGGTGCGGGTAAGATCATTAAAGAGAAATGTAAAACATGCGCCGGCGCGGGAAAAGTAAAAAAACGGAAAAAAGTACGCGTCAACATTCCCGCCGGTATCGATCATGGACTACAATTACGCCAGGCTGGACACGGAGAAGCAGGAGTAAATGGTGGTCCCCCGGGGATTTGTTTATTGTCATCAATGTGAAGCCGCATGAATTTTTCGAACGGGATGGCGATGACATTCGTTGCGAAATGCCGCTGACATTTACCCAAGCAGCGCTCGGGGATGAAATCGAAGTTCCGGCATTGGAAGGAAAAGTGAAAATTAAAGTTCCCGCCGGAACACAAACAGGCCGAAGTTTCCGATTGCGCGGCAAAGGAGCCCCCAATGTTCATGGTCGCGGTCACGGTGACCAGATCATTAGCGTCCGGTTGATCACGCCGAAGAAGCTAAATGATCGACAAAAGGAACTTTTGAAAGAGTTCGCTGAAGAAAGTGGCGAAGAAGTGGATGAGCACAGCAGTAATTTTTTTGACAAAGTAAAACGTGCATTTCGCGGAGATTGAGAACGATAGGCTTTCCATTATTTTGGAAAGCCCCTTTTTTAAGAAGGTCATGGAACCTGAAAAGCGAGTCAAATCGTCATTACGGTCACCCTAGAGCGTTTATGGCGCCCGAACCGAGGGCCAAAGAGTCGTTACGGTTGCCATGAACGGGTGATCACGCCCGAACTGATTGAGAATTGCGCCGTACCCGCCAATAGCCTAAAAGAAGCGGAGGTGAAACAGTGTGAATTGGATCGAATACCGTATACATACCACACACGAAGCCGCTGATGCAGTCGCGAATATGTTTACAGAGCTAGGGTCCAATGGCACGCTTGTCGAAGATGCAAAGGATCGTCATGAACGCCCGAAACGACTGGACGAGACAGGACAGCCATCCGTTGACCATTTACCGATAAAAGGTGTTGTATTAAAAGCCTATTTTCCCGAAAGTGAACAAAAAGACGACGATATTCGAAAGGCCCTTGCCAGTATACAACAGCGGTCAGGCATGGATATGGAAGATTTAACCGTGGACTCCGAGATCGTCAAGGAAGAGGATTGGGAAGAAGCGTGGAAAGCATACTATAAACCGATCCGAGTCTCTCCAAACTTAATCGTCACCCCCTCTTGGGAAAATGCGGAACGTGGAACGGATGATGTCGTCGTTGAACTTGACCCGGGAATGGCATTTGGAACAGGTGCCCATGCAACAACGATTCTTTGCTTGCAAGCACTCGAGCGTATCGTTAATGAAGGGGACAGCGTCATCGATGTAGGCGCAGGATCAGGTGTCCTGAGTATCGCGGCCGCTAAATTCGGGGCAGCTTCCGTTTTTGCCTATGATTTAGATGAATTGGCCGTGAACGTTGCAAAGGAAAATGTGGTCATCAATCAAGTGGAAGATAAGGTAACGGTCAAGAAAAGCGATTTATTTTCAGAAACAGGGGCAAAAGGCGAGGTTATCGTTGCCAATTTACTCGCCGATATCATCATCCGAATGGCCCCGGATGTAAAAGCTCATCTCGTGCCGGGCGGGCATCTTCTTGTGTCAGGCATTATTGCGAATAAAAAAGATGATGTGCGCCAAGCATTGGAAATTGAAGGGTTTCGGGTTGCGGAAACGTTGGAGCAGGAGGATTGGGTGGCCATCCTGTTACAATCTTAAGTGCCTTTCGAATGAAACATAAAGGAAACGAGGAAATGAACATGCAGCGCTATTTCGTGGGTGATGCCCAGTGGACAACAGACACTGTCATGTTAAAAGGAGAACAGGCACACCATATTTCTCGCGTCATGCGTATGTCTGCCGGAGATGTTATCATTTGTATAAACGGACAAGGTGTGGCGGCATATTGCCGTATTCTGCAGGCAGAACCGGATTGTATTACGTGCCAAGTCGAGGAAAGCTTGTCTTCCGATAGCGAACTCCCGATACATATTACCGTGGCGCAAGGTGACCTTAAAGCCGACAAATATGAATGGGTTGTGCAAAAAAGCACGGAAATGGGCGCTGGTAGCATCACCGGTTTTCCGGCGGATCACTCCGTCGTCAAGTGGGATGCGAAAAAAAACGAGAAAAAGCATGCCCGTTTTCAAAAAATTGCCCGGGAATCGGCCGAGCAATCGGAACGTTTGAAAATCCCGGCGATTGAACGAAAAGCGTCGCTGGAAGAGGTGTTAAAAGAAGCACAGCAATATGATCATAAATGGATATTATCCGAACGAAGCGCGAGAAAAGATCATCATCATGCTATCGACGATGCGTTGCGCCAACTGCAACAAACTGATCGTATTTTACTCGTCTTCGGACCTGAAGGCGGCTTTTCAACCCGCGAACATGAAACGGCGATTGACTTGGGCTGTGCGCCGGTAAGTTTGGGCGCGAGAATTTTGCGGGCAGAAACCGCGCCGGTGGCCGCGCTTGCCCTGTTGGTTTATCATGTGGAATTAAAGAGGTGAAAATATGTCTACGGTAGCTTTTCATACATTAGGATGCAAAGTGAATCATTATGAGACCGAAGCCATCTGGCAAATATTTAAAAATGCAGGCTACGAACAGTCGGAAACGCGAGCGGATGTATATGTGATTAACACATGTACCGTGACAAATACAGGAGATAAAAAAAGCCGGCAAGCGATTCGCCGTTGTATTCGCCAAAACCCTGATGCCGTTATTTGTGTCACCGGTTGTTATGCACAAACATCTCCGGCGGAAGTGATGGACATCCCGGGTGTCGATATCGTTGTCGGAACACAAGATCGTTCGAAAATGATCGGATACATCGAAGACTTTAAGCGCTCCCGCGAGCCGATAAATGGCGTTAGCAACATTATGAAAACGCGTGTATATGAAGAATTGGATGTCCCGGCATTTACCGACCGTACGCGCGCGAGCTTAAAAATTCAAGAAGGCTGCAATAACTTCTGTACATTTTGTATCATTCCATGGGCGCGTGGCCTATTACGTTCCAGGCAACCGGAGGACGTGTTAAAACAAGCCCGCCAGCTCGTTTCCGCAGGGTACAAGGAGATCGTTCTTACGGGCATACACACAGCAGGTTACGGCGAGGACTTTAAAGATTATAATTTTGCCGCCCTTTTACGTGAACTTGAGCAAGTTGAAGGGTTAAAGCGGCTGCGAATCTCATCTATAGAAGCAAGCCAAATTACCGATGAAGTGGTTGGGGTCGTGCGCAACTCGGAAACCATCGTCAATCATTTCCACATTCCTCTCCAAGCCGGTTCGGATACAGTGCTAAAGCGGATGAGAAGAAAATATACCACGGCTTATTACAAAGAACGTGTGGAGCGTCTGCAAGCTATTTTCCCCGATTTGGCGATTACAACCGATGTTATCGTCGGTTTCCCCGGTGAGACAGACGAAGAGTTCAAGGAAACGTATGATTTTGTTCGTGATTTGCAATTCTCCGAGATCCACGTTTTCCCCTATTCAAAACGAACAGGGACACCGGCTGCCCGCAGAGAGGACCAAGTGGATGATGCCGTGAAGAAACGACGGGTTCAACAGCTCATCAGCCTTTCCGATCAATTGGCAAAAGATTATGCGTCAAACCATGAGGGAGAAGTGCTCGATATGATCCCGGAAGAAGCAGATAAAGAAGATCCGGAGAGCGGGATGTATATCGGCTATACGAGCAACTATTTGAAAGTAAAGGTTCCGGTTTCCGCTGATATGGTCGGAAAAATCGTACGGGTGAAAATTACGAAAGCCGGATACCCGTATAATCATGGGGAATTCATTCGAGTGCTTGACGATGCAGAAAAAGCCAAATACGTTCAAGCGTAAAGATAAAACACGAAGGCGCGCCTTCATGTTTTATCGTCCCGCGCCGCCGGTTAATCGTTCAATGAAAGAAGCAAACGGGTTCACAAACGGCAGCACCAAAAGCGAGCAGATAAGGTTAAAAATGACAGAAGCATGGGCCACTTGCGCCGCCGGATCAACCGCTAGCGTCATGGTAATCTGTGAGAATATACCGATCAAAGGCAAAAACAGCAGGACACCCCCGATATTTAGAAAAACGTTGGCCATCGCTGTTTGTATGGCTCCGCGCTTGGCACCTAGAGCTGCCAGGATGGCTGTAAGGCATGTGCCAATATTGGCACCCATCATAATGGCGATCGCGGCTTCCAATTGAATAAAGTCATTGGCATACATTTGAATGCCGATCGCGATTGTTGCTGTACTTGATTGAATAATGGTCGCTATTATTGTCCCGCCAAGAACAGCCGTGCCTGCGGACATTCCCTCATTTTCCAGTAACCAATCCGCCCACCCGTGTCCTGTGAGTTCTTGCCCCCAGGAACTCATGCCATCCATCGCGAGAAACATGCAACCAACCCCACAAAGAATCGTACCCGGAAGAAATAGCTTGCGTGCCCGTGACAATAGAAAAAGGACGCCGGCCCCCATTGATAAAAGTCCGAGTGTTTCACCGGAAAAAACAAGAATTTCAAGCGTTAATGTCGTCCCGACATTACTGCCAAGCATGATGCCGATGGTTTGACGAAAAGGGATAATGCCGGTTGCGACAAGACTTACAGCCAGCACCATCACAGCGGAACTGCTCTGCAACAGCGCCGTCGCCGCAAAACCAACGAGAAAGCCGGCAAATGGGTGAAGCGTGCTGTTAACAATTAATGCTCGCACATGTTTAGGGGGAGACTGACCAAGGCCCGTCCGAATGAGCGCAACACCAAAAAGGAAAATGAAAATATATACGATCATGATTAGCAGTGAATATTCCATTGCTCGTCCTCCGTATTCCATATATATGGGCATCCTGGAGCAGTTATGTTAAAAGCTTTATCGGCGAGACAAAAAATGAGAAAAACCCGCGGCCAAAATAGAAGAAGAAAGCGTTTGTTTGTTGCATTTTTAGCCGTTTTCCGATACAATTTTATTAAATGAAGAACTTGCTCCAACGGACAAGTTTTGTCATGATTTCGTAAACGGTTGTGCGGAGGGAGGGATTCAAATGGCTGAAACGCGTATACGTAAAAATGAGTCACTCGATTCAGCTCTGCGACGTTTTAAGAAAGACGTGTCCAAAAGTGGTACGTTGTCCGAAGTGCGCAAACGGAAACATTATGAGAAGCCAAGCGTGAAACGAAAGAAAAAATCGGAAGCGGCTCGCAAACGAAAGTAATTTGACCATCAATTAAATGCCAATCTTCTGGGATTCATCCCCCGGGGTTTATTTTCACCGGGGGTTTATATTTGCGATTTTCTCCGGAAGTATGTTGTGTACATCCGCCCATACCTAAGTCATCCTATCCGCCCCGCATTGTACATAGCGTACACCCCTAGAGTGTGATTTCTTGTCGAGGTTAAAAAAGTTTGATTTAATGGAAGTAAGTTGTGCTTCCACTCGAAGAAGGGTGTAACGAAACTACCGGGAAGGGGCGTGAATAAATGGGAAGACATGTACGCATCTTATTCTTTCTGTTCCTTATGATTGCAGCGGGAATGATGATGCCGTTTTTCTCTGGTGCACAAAGCGATAACGCCACCGTTCATTTCATCCCTGTGGAGCAGACGGTTGAAAGTGGGTTAGAAGCATTTCTTGACCGTTCGATTACGGAGGCAACGGAAGAAGGCACTGATCACATCGTCCTTGAAATTGATACACCGGGCGGGGCTGTTGACGCGGCCGGAAATATCGCGGAGATTATCCAGAATGCAGAAGTGCCCATTACGGCTTATGTCACTTCTGAAGCTTTGTCGGCGGGGGCATACATTGCGCTTAATGCGGATAACATTGTGATGGATCCGAGTGCGCAGATGGGCAACGCGGCCGTTGTAGATGGATCGGGCAATACGGCCGGGGACAAAGCGCAGGAAGCCTGGGAGTCGAACATGGAATCTGCAGCCCAAAGCAATGAACACGATCGCGATCCGGATTACGCAAGAGCGATGGCAGACCCGGATGAACTGCTGACAATGAATGCGGAACAAGCGTCGGATGTCGGTTATGCCGAGGACATCGTCACCGATCGCGAAGAAGTGTTGGCTTATTTAGGATTGGAAGGCGCTGAGCAGGTCGAATCTGAAGTCAGCCTTGCTGAACAGTTGACACGTTGGGTGACAAACCCGATGATTATTCCGATATTACTGACCTTAGGGGGCGTCGGTTTAATCATGGAGTTGTTTACGCCTGGGTTTGGGTTGCCGGGATTAGTCGGATTAGGATCGTTGGGGCTGTTTTTCTTTGGCCATTTATTTGCAGGTTTTGCAGGAATGGAAGCGGTTATCTTACTCATTCTGGGATTGATTTTAATCGTTGCGGAAGTTGCTTTTACCGGTTTTGGCATATTTGGAGTGCTGGGGCTGGCGTCAATCATCGGAAGTGTATTCTTGGCCTCATTTGACACAACACAAATTCTGTTTTCTGTTTTGATCGCCATGGTCGTGGTCGTCATTGCCGCAGTGTTGCTTTTTAAGTATTTCGGTAAAATCGGATTTATGCAAAAACTTGTATTGCAGAATGCTTCTTCGGAATCTTCCGGAGATGCGGATGAAACGGTTACAGATGAAACGCTCATCGGTCAAATCGGCCGATCGCTGACGCCTTTGCGCCCGTCGGGATTGATGGTGCTCGCGGGGGAACATTTCGATGTTGTCACTGACGGTACTTACGTGGAAGCTGACAGTGATGTGCGAGTCATATCTGTTTCCGGCCCACGTATTGTTGTAAGGGCTGTTCATTAAAACAGCAGTATTAAAAAAGGAGGAGTTTACGTGCCAACAGAAATCATTGCACTCGTAGCAATTGCCGCTGTCGTTATCGTTTTCGGGATTCTCTTTACGTTTATTCCGGTTGGTCTATGGATTGCTGCTTGGGCTGCCAACGTAAAGATCGGGATTTTCCAACTGGTCGGTATGCGTTTGCGGCGCATTGTGCCGAAACGTGTCGTCAACCCGTTGGTAAAAGCTAAAAAGGCGGGTTTGGATTTAAAACTGAACAAACTGGAAGGCCACTATCTGGCGGGCGGGAACGTTGACCGTGTCGTTAATGCTTTAATTGCCGCTCACCGTGCCAATATTGAATTGACATTTGAGCGTGGGGCAGCGATTGACCTCGCCGGGCGTGACGTCCTTGAAGCCGTTCAAATGAGCGTTAACCCGAAAGTGATTGAAACACCTTTCATTGCTGGTGTTGCGATGGACGGGATTGAAATTAAAGCAAAATCCCGCATTACCGTACGGGCAAACATTGACCGCCTCGTCGGGGGTGCCGGTGAAGAAACAATCATCGCCCGTGTCGGTGAAGGGATCGTTTCCACCATTGGTTCCAATGATGACCATAAGGCAGTGCTTGAGAATCCGGATATGATTTCACAAACGGTTTTGAGTAAAGGCCTTGATTCCGGTACAGCTTTTGAGATCCTTTCCATCGATATTGCCGATATCGATATCGGCAAGAATATTGGTGCCGAATTGCAGACGGATCAAGCAGAAGCTGACAAGAAAATCGCGCAGGCAAAAGCGGAGGAACGCCGTGCCATGGCTGTAGCGCAAGAACAAGAAATGAATGCCCGCGTCGAAGAAATGCGCGCCAGGGTCGTCGAAGCCGAGGCAGAAGTGCCAAAAGCAATGGCGGAAGCGCTGCGTTCCGGAAACTTGGGCGTAATGGATTATTACAATTTGCAGAATGTGGAAGCAGATACCGATATGAGGAAGCACATCGGTAAAGCGACCGACGAAGACGATGAAAGTATCAGGGATCCCCACAAAGGTCTGGACTAATGGCTCAGTGATGGAAGAAAGGGGGATGAACCCTTGGATTTACTGTTCGTATTTATTCTCATCTTTATTGCAACAACGATTTTTAACGCAATAAGCAATGCGAAGAAAAAGAATGAGAGCGAGCAACGTTCCCGCCCGGGAACGGGTCCGCCTCGTCAGCCTTCATCCGATGCATCCGGGAATGACCATCAAGGAGAAGGCAGCACGTTCGGAGATCTCAGAAGGCAATTTGAGGAAATGATGAGAGATGATGATGATCATCCGACCGAGCGAGCGCCTCAAGCGGATCGCCACGTACATCGGGAAGGGAGCACGACAGAAACAAGCAGTGCGCATGAAGAGTATGAGCAGCAACGAGAGCGGTTACGCCGGGAGCGTGAAAATGCGAAACGGCGATTGGAAAACACGGATGCGCCGATGGTGGCTCCGGGAAAAAAGAGGCGTCAAAGCGAAGCCTTTTCCTTTAACAATTTATCAGGCAAAGACGTTGTAAAAGGCGTTGTTTGGTCGGAGGTGCTCAGCGAACCGAGAGCTAGAAAACCCCACAGAACGAATCGAATGGTGAAATGAAAAGAACGCGGATACCGCGTTCTTTTTTTAGGTTTGCCATGGACGTTGTATATCAGCGTGGTGTATAGACGATCGCGATGATCGTCCCATTTGCAGAAGTTTGCAGGTCATTTGTGGTACGACAATGTAATAATCGTCCCCCAAAGAGTGTGGCGACCCTTTTTTGAGGTGACGCCGCGTTCTTTTTTTCGTGAGACTTGCCTCATCTGTCCAACCTATAAGTGATACCGTCCGGATTCCTCACATATGTATAGTTGAGGAGGGATCCTTGTGAGGCGACTGTCAAGACAGATCAATAAGTGGTTGACAAAAGGGATGGAAGTACCGGCAGATGTCACGATGGGAGTACCGAGGGTAACGCTGATCGGTCATCTGCACGTTTATATAGAAAATCACCGTGGCATTCTTTCTTTTACTCCTCAACGCATCCTTGTCCGTCTATCCGAAGGACAGTTGGAAGTTACGGGGCAAGACCTGTTTATTAAGGCTATTTTGCCAGAAGAGTTGGTTCTTGAAGGAACGATCGAGCAAGTCACACATTTGGGGGAGAGGTGAGGAGGTTTGATGTTTAAGAAAAACCCGGACTGGCTAGGCTTAGTAGAGATGAAGGTCGAAGGGGAAGCGCTCGAGGCGTTCATTAATCAATGTGTGAAAAACAATATTTCCTTAACGGAAATCAGGCGGACAAGCAGCGGTACGAAACTGCAAGCTACCATTCGAATTGCAGACGTTAAACGATTGCGCAATGTAGCAAAAATGACGAATGTATCAGTGCGCTTTGGCAAGCGGCGCGGACTTTATTTACTCACCCGGCAAGGGCAACGCCGATTTGGCTTTATTATAGGGATCTTGGCATTTTGCGCTGTTCTTGTTCTTCTTTCCCAAATGGTGTGGCGAGTGGACATTGAAGGTGCTTCCCCGGGAATTGAGCACGAAATTGAAGCGTGGGCAGCCGACATAGGGCTTCAGCCAGGGCAGCCCCAGTGGGAATTGCCGCCGGAAGCGGAGATTCAGCAACGAGTGAGCGAAGAAGTCCCGGGAGCCACGTGGATCGGCGTTGAACGAAAGGGGACTACGTATCAATTTCACGTCGTTGAGCAACATCTCGCCGAAGAGGAAGAAGAGGTTGCACCGCGGAATCTTGTGGCGACCAAAAATGGAGTCATTCGGGATATCTATGTTGAGCACGGACGGGCAGAAGTGGCGCCGAACGCCTATGTGGAAGAAGGAGACGTGCTTATTTCCGGTTTGATCGGCCGTGAAGAAAGTGATGCGGAAGATATGGAAGAAATTGCGGCTATCGGAGACGTTCGGGCAGAAACATGGTATCGCGGAACGATTGAATTGCCTTTGGAAATTAGCGGTGAAGTATTTACGGGAGAACGTACGAGAAGCCTTGATGTGCAGTTATTCGGAAATGAGTGGACATTTTGGGGGCAAGATGCCGACCGCTTATTTGAACGTCATCATGTGACAACGGATCAACTGCGAATCCCTTTATATTTTACGAACATTCCGTTGCCGGTGGAACGAACAAGCTATGAAGAGAAGGCGGTTGTTACACGGACGTATGAGGAAGACGAGCTTGCAGAAATTGCAAAACAATTAGGGGAGCGGCAGTTACTCCGCAACTTGGATAGTGAAGCGGAAATTTTATCAGAAAATATTTTACAGGAGCAAAGGGACAGTGGTAAAGTAAAGTTATCCATCCTTTACGAGGTTGAAGAAGATATCACGAGAGAAGCGCCTATCACACAAGGGGATTGAGAAATGTGACCGATCGAAAAGTCATTGATTTACATGTACAGGATACAGCTGAATTGCAAACGCTGTTCGGACCCAATGACGTTCATATCAAACGCGCGGAAGAGCAACTGCAAGTTTCCATCGTCATTCGTGGCGAAGCGCTGGTAGTGAGTGGAAATGGAGAAAGCATCGCCACGATTGAACGTGTATTTGCCCAGTTATTGCAACTTGTACGTAGAGGCACAGTGCTCGGTGAGCGTGATATTATTTACGCGATCCAACTGGACGGACAAGGACAGTTGGACAAGTTAAACCATATTTATCAAGAAACGATCGCCACCAATGCCAAAGGCAAACCGATAACGGTGAAAACGCTCGGGCAACAAGATTATGTGAGCGCCATCCGCAATTATGACATGGTGTTTGGGCTCGGTCCCGCCGGCACCGGCAAAACGTTTTTGGCGGTCGTGATGGCGGTGTCCGCTTTAAAGGCGGGCAGTGTGCAACGGATCGTTCTTACTCGGCCGGCGATTGAAGCCGGAGAAAATCTGGGATTTCTCCCCGGAGATCTGAAAGAAAAAGTCGATCCTTATTTGCGGCCGCTATATGATGCGCTCCATGATATTTTTGGTACCGAACATACATCGCGATTGATGGAACGAGGAACGATAGAAGTTGCTCCCCTTGCTTACATGCGAGGTCGTACGCTCGATGATGCGTTTGTCATTCTTGATGAAGCCCAAAACACTACTCCAGAACAGATTAAAATGTTTCTGACACGAATGGGGTTTGGGTCTACAATGATCGTGAACGGCGATTTAACACAGGTCGATTTGCCAAAAGGAAAAAAATCGGGCTTACGTATGGCGATCGACATCCTCAAAGAGGTGAATGACATCGCTTTTGTATATTTGAAAGGGGCCGACGTTGTTCGCCATACGATCGTGCAACGTGTACTCGAGGCCTATGAGAAGTTTGAACACGACGATCAATCTTCAAAGTGAGTGTTTGGGTGGAGTGAATGGTCATGACAGCAAATAAAAATAAAAAGCGGAAATTGCAAACACCCGGGACTCGCTATCGCAGCGTGCGTGTGGGTTTATTTTTACTGCTTGGCATTCTTCTTTATATATCCATGTTTGACAACGTTCGGCCTGAGCAACTGGACGTTTCACTCTCCGAACCCGCCCCTGAAGATATTCGTTCCCCTATAACCGTTGAACATGAAGCGCTAACGGCTGAACGCGAAAAGGCAGCATTGGATGAGCTTGACCCTTCGTACGTTCATCGACATGATTATGTACTTATGCAAACGGAGAAAATCAACACGATTTTTGAACTGGCAGCGGAATTTCAAGCGGAAGATGATGAGTCCCAAGCGGAACAATTGCAAGAAACGCTTGAAGAAGAGATGGATCAGAGGTTGCCGGAAGAGACACTTGAAATATTACTGAATGAAAGCGAAGAGCAACTGATGATTGGGCGGGACGCCGCCCGGAATGCTGTCCATGAAGTGATGAATGAAGAACTCGTTGTCGATGACGTCCCTGCTGCCAGGGAAGAAGCCGAGGAACGTGTATCCATGTCAATGGGTAACACACAGTTGCAGAACGCGAGTGCTGAGATTGCCAGCCGAATGGTAACGGCAAATTATATATATGATGATGAAAATACCGCAGAGCGCAGGGAAGAAGCACTTGACGAAGTGGAGCCGGTGCTCATCCGCGAAGGAGAATTGCTTGCCGAGGAAGGCGAGATCATTGATGCGGGCATTTATGAACAGCTGGACTTGACGGGTCTATTGGATGATGATTTTTCCTTGTTTCCTTATTTAGGATTGTTGCTGTTCGTCGGAATGATCGTTACTATGGTCGCTTTTTATGCGACGCAAACGAGTTCACCTCTTCGTTATAGCAATCAGGCGCTTTTTCTGTATGTGCTCGTGTTTTTTATTATGTTGGCAACGATGAAAATCATGAGTGTGCTCAACTTGTTCGACATGGAAGGGATTTTGTGGCTGACGCCGATTGCTCTCGGCACGATGCTCCTTGCCCAATTGCTTTCTTATCGGGTTGCGCTTTATACAGCTGTCTTGTTGGCTTTAGTCGGGAGTGTTATTTTCAACGCGGAAGCAACAGGCAACTTTCACGCTACGTTTATGGTTTACGCGCTATTCAGCGGATTGGCCGGGGTGTTTTTTCTCGGAAAAACGCCGCAGGTTGCCAAGATTTTGCAATCAGGCGTCTTTATCGCTCTCATGAACGCATTAACGGTAACTGCTTTTTATTTTTTAAGCAACGTGCCTCTCGCGTTGGAAAGTTATGGCATTGAAATCGGTTTTGCAGTGGGATCGGGCTTTTTGGCAGCGGTTTTGACCTTGGGCTTAATGCCTTTTTTTGAAACAGGATTTAACATCCTTTCAAAAACGAAATTAATCGAACTTTCGAATGCCAACCAGCCATTGTTAAGAAAAATCCTTTTGGAAGCTCCCGGCACTTACCATCATAGCGTCATGGTGGCCAACCTTTCGGAAGCGGCTTGCGAGGCGATCGGCACCAATGGCTTGCTCGCGCGTGTCGGTGCGTATTATCATGATCTTGGAAAAACGAAACATCCGCATTATTTCATTGAAAACCAAATGAAAATCGGCAACCCGCACGACCGCCTTTCTCCGGATGTGAGCAAGCAGATTATTATTGATCACCCTTATGACGGCGCGCGCATGTTGGAAGCGCACAATTTTCCGAAGCAAATTGTTGATTTCGCCAAAGAACACCATGGAACGTCGTTGGTGAAATATTTTTACCATAAGGCAAAAGAAAAGGGTATGGAACCGGACGAAGCGGATTATCGTTATCCCGGTCCAAAACCTCGGTTTAAGGAAAGCGCGGTGCTCGGGATCGCGGATAGCGTGGAAGCGGCGGTCCGTTCCATGGATGCGCCGACAGGGGAGAAGATCGAAAAACTTGTCAATGGTATTATTCGTGACAAGCTGGTCGATGGGCAATTTGATGAATGTAACCTTACGATGAAAGAATTATCGTCTGTCGCCAATGCGATGTGCGAGACGTTGCAGGGAACGTTTCATTCCCGAATTGAATATCCCGAAAACAGCGAAAGTGAAAAGGAGAAATCAGCGAATGGCGGTTGAACTTGATATTGCGGATGAGACAGCGACACTGCCGGAAACGCAGGTGGCGCTAGTCATGAATGTATTACAATCAACGTGTGAACGCCTCGGACTGCCCGCGGACACAGAGTGTTCATTGCTGTTCGTAGACGCGAATATGATTCAGACATTAAATCGTGATTATCGGGGCAAAGATGCTGTAACGGACGTTTTGTCTTTTGCCTTAAATGATGAGGATGAAGAGGCAATGGATACCGATCCTGCTGATCATATGCTTGGAGATATCGTTGTTTGCGTCGAGCGGGCGAGATATCAAGCGGAAGAATATGACCATTCCTTGGAGCGCGAGCTTTGTTTTTTAGCCATTCATGGCTTGCTTCATTTGCTCGGTTACGATCATGGGACGGCCGATGAGGAACGAGAGATGTTCACGTTGCAGGAGGAATTGTTGAGGGCTTATGGACTGGAGAGAGAAACGTAAACAAAAAGGGGTTCGCCGCTTATTTTTTTCCTTTGTTTTTGCAAGCCGGGGCTTATGGTATGTGCTCAAAAATGAACAAAACATGGTTATTCATATGGCGATCGCGAGCGCCATTCTTGTGCTCGGATTCGTTTTCGGAATAAGTCCCATCGAATGGGCAATTCTCCTTGTTGTGATTGGCGGAGTGATTACGTTTGAACTGGTCAACACAGCGATTGAACGCGTCGTAGATTTGGTGAGCGAAGACTATCATCCGCTTGCGAAAATCGCAAAAGATGTAGCCGCGACCGCTGTATTTGTCTATAGCTTAATCGCGGTCGTCGTCGGTATCATTATTTTTTATCAACCGTTGCTTGAACTTTTAGGGATAAAATAAGGAGATGGAATGGGGCATGGAAACGTTAATTCAGCAAGCAAAAGAAGCAAGGGATTCTGCGTATGTGCCGTATTCGGGCTTTCCGGTCGGTGCTTGCGCGAAAACCGAAGCCGGCTTTTTTTTCCGGGGATGCAATATCGAAAACGCGTCGTATGGCCTTTCGAATTGCGGGGAGCGTACCGCGATTTTTAACGCGATTTCGGCAGGCGCGAAGCGAGTGAAAACAATCGCGGTGATCGCGGATACGAAAGAACCGGTCTCGCCGTGCGGTGCTTGCCGGCAAGTAATGGCGGAATTTATGGACCCTGAGGCGGAAGTGGTGCTTGCGAATTTGCAAGGGGACACTAAAAAAACGACAGTTGCCGCACTATTGCCGGGTGCATTTGAAGCGGGGGATATGGATGAGTGAGTACGTTTCAGGGTTTGCAGCTTTAATCGGACGGCCGAATGCAGGGAAATCGACGTTTTTAAACCAAGTGTTGGGACAAAAAATCGCGATTATGAGTGACAAGCCGCAAACGACGCGAAATAAAATTCAGGCGGTACATACAAAAACGGATGGACAGATCATTTTTGTCGATACGCCGGGTGTGCATAAACCGAAGCATCAACTCGGTGAGTATATGGTGAAAACAGCCCTCGATTCATTGTCTGAGGTGGACCTCGTTTTGTTTTTCATCGATGCCTCGGAACCTTTCGGACGGGGGGAGCAGTTTATTCTTGATGCTTTGCAAGAGGTGAAAACGCCGGTGTTTTTGATCATGAACAAAATTGACAAAATCCATCCGGACAAAGTGTTGGAACGGATTGAAGAATATCGGCATTATGGGACCTTTGCGGAGGTATTTCCGGTTTCCGCTCTCCGTGACCAAAATGTGGAGCCGTTGTTGGAACATATTTATAAATATTTGCCGGAAGGTCCGCAGTATTATCCGGAAGAGCAAATCACCGATCATCCGGAACGCTTTATCATGGCGGAATTTATTCGTGAAAAGGTGTTGGGCCATACCCGAGATGAAATTCCCCATTCGATCGCGGTGATGATTGATGAAGTGCGTGAAAGGGAAAATCAAAAAACCTATGTACAAGCAACGATCATTGTCGAACGAAAATCGCAAAAGGGAATCATTATCGGACGCAATGGTTCGATGTTAAAAACGATCGGACAGGAAGCGAGAAAAGATATCCATGGGCTTCTCGGTACCGATGTGTACCTTGACCTTTGGGTAAAAGTACAAAAGGATTGGCGAAACAAAAGCCGCTTTCTTCGGGAACAAGGCTATAGCGACAGAGAATAGCCACCCCGAGTCGCAGCGCACGGCGCCCGAACTTGCCTGAAGCAAGGATTTCCGGTCGCCATGGAGCGGGCATGGTGCCCGAAAACAGGAATCTGTCGCTTTTTCCGAGCGTTCGACGTTTCTCTTCCCGCCGGCGCCCGAAAAGCAAATACGCACGAACAAACAGTGATTCCCCCGAAAGCCTTGTTTTTTTCTAACATGTATCTATACTGGAAATTAGGCGCCCGTAAATAGTAAATTTTCTCTGTTATGAGTGCGCCTGCTTTTGCTCAATCTAACCGTAGATACAAAAACAATAAAACAAGAGGGGGAGCTACAGATGTTAAATTATTGGAAAGTTTTTGCTCTGACTGGTGACCTCGATGCGTATTTAATGCATAAAGAATATGAATGCACAGATGAATGGGTGGAGCCGGGGGAAGAAGAAGCGGCTTCAACGAAGAGAGACGATGAACACACATGAGCTAAGGATGAGAGTCTATGCTTGAAAAACACGAAGGGCTTGTTATACGTGCGGTTTCCTACGGAGAGGCTAATATTATCCTCACGGTTTTCACAAAAGAGCGTGGAAAAATCGCGTTGATGGCACGCGGCGCAAAAAAAACAACCAGTCGCTTTGCGGCAGTTAGCCAATTGTTTTCATATGGACTATTTCATTTTCATTACCGGCCTTCTTCGATGAGCACCCTCTCGCAAGGGGAAGTTTTGGAATCGTTCAGCCAAGTGCGGGCGGATATAGAAAAAACTGCGTATGCCGCTTATGTCTGTGAATTGCTCGATGGGGTGACGACGGATCATGAAGCAAGCCCTTCCCTGTTTACGCTCGTTCTTACAGTTTTGCGCTTTCTGGAAAATGGAGAAGATGCTGAAGTTCTGCTTCGAATGGTTGAGTTAAAACTAACGAAAACGGCCGGAATTAAACCTGAGTTGGATCGGTGTGTGAATTGCGGGATAACCGCGGGAGATTTTTCATTTTCCGTAAAAGAAGCCGGTTTTCTTTGTGAAACGTGTAGCAAATTTGATACACATCGGTTTTTGTTAACGTCGAGACAAGTTCAATTGATGAGAACGCTTTACTATATCGAGCCCGAGCGGCTTGGACAGATTCGTGTGAAACCTGAAACGAAAACTGTGCTTCATCATCTTCTCGAATCGTATTACGATACATATTCAGGATTAATGCTAAAGTCCAAACGGTTTCTGGACCAGTGGCAACAATGGAAACCTTGACAACAACCGGTTATTGGCGTATGGTTTTATACAAAACAAATATTGACAACTATACTGAGAAGAAGAGTAGTACTTGGAACGCGGCAGTGAGTCAGCGATGTGGGATGGTGAAAGCCACAACTGCCGGTCCTCGGAAGGCGCTTTGGAGTATAACGACAAAGGGGCATCCGGCTGGCAAACGGGTGCAACTAGGGTGGAACCGCGGGAAAACTCCCGTCCCTAAGATAGTCTTGGGGGCGGGAGTTTTTAGTGTTGCTTGGTAGGTAAGAAAGTATAAATCAACTTTCTTACCTCCATAGGGACTGTTGAATAACGGAAAAAGACTGGCACATAAGCATTTTCCGTTGGTGTTGTCAAAGCTGGATGCACGAAAATCCATCCTATAAGCAGAAAAACTCTGGCAACGTACGGAGGGATGACGCTGCAATGGCGAGATTGCTACGGAAAAACGGACGCGTCAAGACCCCGCAGCGCCGGTTTTGTGCGAGGAGGCTTGACCGTTCTTCCGCGGAAAGTGAAGCCATGGAAGCGGCCTCCCGGCTTCAGCTGATATTTGCAAGTTGTTCAGCAATCCCTACATAAGTGCAACGAAGGCTTTCACTATAAAAGCTTGGCGAAAAGCCAAGTTTAAAAAACGAACCAAAAAAAGGAGTTTCGATATGAACGTTCAGGAAGTTATTTTACACTTGCAATCGTATTGGGCAAAGCAGAATTGCTTTCTTATGCAACCATATGATGTGGAGAAAGGCGCGGGAACAATGAATCCAATGACGTTTCTGCGAAGCATCGGCCCCGAGCCATGGAATGTGGCCTATGTGGAACCATCGAGACGCCCGTCGGACGGCAGGTATGGGGAAAACCCGAACCGTCTTTATCAACATCATCAATTTCAGGTCATCATGAAGCCTTCCCCGAATAATATTCAGGACCTTTATCTTGGAAGCCTACAGGCGCTTGGCATCAATCCCGAAGAACATGATATTCGTTTCGTTGAAGATAACTGGGAAGACGCTACCCTTAACGCCTGGGGGCTAGGTTGGGAAGTCTGGCTCGATGGCATGGAAATTACGCAGTTCACCTATTTCCAGCAGGTCGGTGGCCTTGACGCGGACCCTGTGGCGGTTGAGCTCACTTACGGGATCGAGCGGCTTTGCTCCTATATCCAGGATAAAGAGAATGTGTTTGATCTTGAATGGCAAGATGGATTTACATTCGGGGACATTTTTTATCAGCCGGAATACGAGCAGTCCATGTACACGTTTAAAGTCGCCGATCATGATATGCTCAAACAGTTGTTTATGACGTACGAAAAAGAAGCAGAAAGGATATTGGAAGAGCAGCTTGTGTTCCCTGCTTACGATTACATTTTGAAGTGTTCCCATACCTTTAATCTGCTTGATGCCGGTGGTGCGATATCGGTGACCGAGCGCACAGGTTATATCGGGAGAGTGCGGAAACTTGCAAAAAGATGCGCCTCCATTCATTACGCCAACCGGGAGAAACTTGGCTTCCCGTTATTAAAAGAGGAAAAGGAGGAGGCAAAATAATGACAAAACCTTTTCTATTGGAAATCGGCGTGGAGGAAATGCCGGCTCAATATATCGACGACGCGCGCGAACAATTACGTTTAAACATGGAAAAATGGCTGGATGACCATCGTTTGGCTTATCATACGGTGCACACCTTTTCCACTCCGAGACGGCTAGCTGTTCTGATTGAAGCGTTGGCCGAAAAACAAGAAGGGATCGTAGAAGAGGCACGCGGCCCCGCAGCGTCAATCGCCAAAGACGAAGCAGGCAATTGGACGAAAGCTGCCCTCGGCTTTGCGCGGGGCAAAGGCGTCGATCCGGAACAACTCGCCGCAAAGGAAACGCCCCAGGGTTCATACGTATTTGCAACCATTGAAAAAAAGGGGAAACCAACGGCTGAATTACTCCCGGATGCCGTGTCTCAAGCAACGGCACTTACATTTCCGAAAAGTATGCGCTGGGGGCGGGAACAATTGAGATACGTGCGTCCGATTCGTTGGTTGGTTGCGATGTTTGGCGCGGATGTTGTTCCTTACGAAATCGCGGGCGTGCAAAGCGGGCGTGAAAGCGCCGGGCATCGATTCCTTGGCGAGCCGGTATCCTTAAATGACGCCGGCGATTATGAAAAGGAACTTATGCGGGTGTTTGTACTGGCGAATCACGAATCTAGAAAAGCGGCGATAAAAAAACAGTTGGACATGCTTGAAGAGGAGCAAAACTGGCGAATCGGCAAAGATGAAGATTTGCTCGGGGAAGTTGCGAATCTTGTCGAATATCCGACCGTTTTGTACGGGACGTTTGACGAAACGTATTTGCGTCTTCCCGACGATGTGTTGATTACAACGATGCGAGAGCATCAACGATACTTCGCTGTGTATGATGCTGATGGGCATTTGCTCCCCTTTTTCGTAACGGTCCGAAATGGTGATCATCGTCATTTGGAAAATGTGCAAAAAGGAAACGAAAAAGTATTACGCGCACGCTTGTCGGATGCCGTCTTTTTTTACGAAGAAGATCAAGCACGCGCTTTGGAACAGTTTTTGGAAAAACTTGATCATATCGTTGAACATGAAAAATTGGGGAGCCTTGGGGACAAGCGTCTACGGACGTCGAAAATCGCTCGCCAAATGGCGGAAAAAGCAGGCTTAAGTAAGCAACTGACGGATGATGTCGCGCGATCGGCGAATCTTTTGAAGTTCGATTTATCTTCTCATATGGTCGATGAATTTCCGGAACTGCAAGGGGTCATGGGCGCAGATTACGCTCGGAAACTTGGGGAAAAAGAAACGGTTGCCACCGCGATTAAGGAACAATATTTGCCCCGATTTAACGGTGATGCGCTTCCGGAATCGACTGTCGGTGCGATTGTAAGCCTGGCGGATAAATGGGACACCATAATCACGTCTCTGGCGATTGGCCTCAAACCGACAGGCTCCCAAGACCCTTACGGGTTGCGAAGACAGGCGCAGGCCATCGTTCAAATCGCCAACCGCTACGAGTTTCCTGTGACATTTGAATCGATGTTGGAACTTGTCGTCCATGTGGTGCAAGAAGAGGGGCTGGCGGTTAATGGATCCAAGTTGTTGACGGAAGCCGGCGAATTTTTCGCTTTGCGGTTTAAGGCTTTGCTCTCGGATGAAGGCATTTCCCACGATGTTGTGAATGCCGTATTGTTCGCACCTTACGGACGTTTGGATACGTTATTCGAGCGAGCGGAATTTTTACAGAAACGGCACGGCTCCGATGAGATGAAAGCCGTTGCGGAAGCGCTCAGTCGTGTGAACAATATTGCCAAAAAAATTGAGGGACCAAAAATGAGCCTTCCTGATCCCGAGGCGTTTGAAAAAGAGGAGGAACAGGAGCTTTACGATCGATTCACAGCGCTTAAGAAGGAATTGCCGCTTTTATTGGAAGAAAAAGAATTGGCAAGTGCCTGGGAAGTTTTCGTAAAACTTACACCTGTCATTCACCGTTATTTTGACGCGATTATGGTGATGAGCGATGATGAACGATTGCGATCGAATCGCCTTCGGCAAATGCATCATTTATCAAAAGAAATCCATCGCTTTGCCCGTTTTCAATCGCTCGTATTTTCCGCGTAAGCAAAAGTCATTTCGGAGGCGAGAGGCCAAGAAGAGGGTATTCCAACCTCTAACCTCCAACCTGAATGGGGTGAGAACCATCGAATTAACGGATCGGCAAGAACGGATTTTGGAAATTGTGAAAAATGAAGGTCCGATCACCGGTGAACAAATCGCGGACCGCCTTTCCTTGACAAGAGCCACGTTACGCCCTGACTTAGCCATTTTGACTATGGTCAATTTTCTTGGTGCCAGACCGCGTGTCGGTTATTATTTTACGGGAAAAACAGGGGCAGAAGTTCCGCTTGCGGAAATAAAGGAACGGAAAGTGGGGGAATACCAGTCTATCCCTGTCGTTGTCGGGGAGTCCGACTCCGTATATGATGCAATAAGCGCAATGTTTCTCGAGGATGTGGGCACGTTATTTGTAGTTGATCAAGCCTCGCGACTGGCCGGGGTTCTTTCCCGCAAAGATTTACTCAGGGCAAGTATTGGCAAGCAGGAATTGGAATCGATGCCGGTGAGTATCATTATGACGCGGATGCCAAATATTACGGTTTGCAAAAAAGACGATTTGCTTATCGAGGCGGCAAGTCTTTTAATTGAGCGGCAAATCGACGCGCTCCCGGTCGTGAATGGCGAGGATAATCATCCATACGAAGTCGTTGGCCGTGTGACGAAGACAACAATGACGAAGGCGCTCGTTGATTTAGTGCAAACCGAGCGCCCTTTGGGAGGTGATCGTTCATGAATACGTTTCAACAGCATCCGATTGTTTATGTTATTTCCGACTCTGTCGGCGAAACAGCGGAACTGGTCATTAAAGCGGCAGCGAGCCAATTTGGGACCACAAACATTGAAGTGCGCCGCATTCCATACGTAGAAGATGAAGCAACGATCAATGAAGTGGTGGACCTTGCCAAAGATGTCGGTGCCATGATTGCTTTTACACTCGTCGTTCCTGAAGTGAAGGCCCACTTGCTTGCAACGGCAGAACGAAAACAAGTGGAAGTTGTGGACATCATGGGGCCGATTCTTGATAAATTGACCCATCTTTTGCAACTGCAACCGAAATATAAGCCGGGACTTGTTTACCGTTTGGACGAGGAATATTTTCGAAAAGTGGAAGCGATCGAGTTCGCCGTCAAATATGATGATGGCAGAGACCCAAGAGGCATTTTAAGCGCGGATATTATCCTTATCGGCGTCTCCCGCACTTCTAAGACACCTCTGTCCCAGTATTTGGCGCATAAAGGATTAAAAGTGGCGAACGTTCCGATTGTCCCGGAACTTGAACCGCCGGAAGAGTTGTTTCGCATCACATCCGATAAATGCATCGGTCTTCATATTCGTCCGGAAAAATTACACGAAATACGCTCGGAGCGTCTGAAATCGCTCGGCCTGAAAAAAGAAGCAAACTATGCGAGCATGGAACGTATCAAAAACGAATTGGATTATTCGAAAAAGGTTATGGAAAAAATCGGTTGCAGTATTATCGATGTGTCAAATAAAGCGGTGGAAGAAACGGCCAATATGATTTCCAATCATTTTACACAGTGAATCGACGTTAGCAATCTATAAAAAAATCTTTATAAAAATTTCCTCTAGCCATATGGAAAAACATTCGTTATAATAGAAAAACATGTGGTTTTGTGCAGAAATCCATCGATCAATGTTTTTACAGAACCTTCTCAGGGTAATAGATAAGTAGAGAAGGACGATCAATATCGTCGATCTGGACAAGCATGATGATCGATCGTGCACAAAATATGGGACGATTACTCACCTCTTATCGGAATGAAAAGGAAAATGACGATGAAAATGTCTAATGACGAAAATCATGTTAGAAAAATTGACTTATCGCTAAGCTTGGCGAAAAGCCAAGTTTTCTAATACGATCATCCGAACAATTTATACATTCTGATCGTGTTAAAAAGGTGGGGTGAGTTTTCTCGTGCAAAGAGCAATCCCTGAAGAAACAGTGGAGAACGTTCGCAGGCACACGGATATCGTTGATGTGATCGGCGAGTCGGTTCAGTTGCAAAAGAAGGGCAACTATCGGTACACGGGGTTATGTCCGTTTCATGAAGAGAATACCCCTTCATTTTCCGTCTCTCAGGATCGGCAGCTCTATTATTGTTTTGGGTGCGGTGCCGCCGGAAATGTATTCACATTTTTGCGGGACCTTGAGCAGGTCACATTTCAGGAGGCGGTCCGTACATTAGCGGAGAAAGCAAATATTTCCGTTGAAATCCCGGAAGCAACGTTTTCCGCGCCACAAAAACATCATTCTTTAAAAGAAGGGTGTCAATTGGCCGCGCGCTTTTATCATCACTTACTCATGCATACGGAGCAAGGGCGCGAGGCTTATAATTATGCCCAAGGTGCCCGAAATGTAAGCGACGAAGCGTTGCGTCACTTCCAGATAGGTTTTGCGCCATCGGAACGTGAAGTGCTATCCCTCCTTTTGAAAAAACGTGCGTTTGACCTTTCCGAGATGGAACAGGCAGATCTGGTACAAAGGACGGAAGATGGACGCGGTCCGTATGATCGGTTTAACTCCCGGCTTATTTTTCCGATATGGGATATGAGTGGGCAGCCGATAGCCTTTGGGGGACGCGCGCTTGATAAAGCATCTTCTGCCAAATATTTAAATAGCCGGGAGACGCCCATTTTTAAAAAAAATGAAGTGCTTTATGCGTACCACCTTGCACGCCCGGCAGTGCGAAAACGTAAATTTGTCGTACTGTTTGAAGGTTATATGGATGTTGTATCGGCTTGGATGGCCGGTGTGGACAACGGGGTGGCTACACTTGGAACGGCGCTTACCGGTAAGCAGGCACAATTAATCCGCCGTTTATCCGAGCAAGTGACCATTTGTTACGATGGCGACTCCCCCGGGGAAAAAGCGGCGATACAAAATGCGGAAACGCTGGAGGCAAACGGTTGCCACGTTAAAATTGCGCCCATGCCCGCCAATCAGGATCCGGACGATTATATTCGTGATCAAGGTGCCCATGCTTTTAGGCAAAACATGATCGAGGGTGCCCACTCCGTATTATCCTTTAAAATGAACGCTTATAAAAAAGAGAAAAACGTTCAGCGGGCAGGAGATCGCAAGGATTATATCGAATGGGTACTTGAGGCGCTTGTGCAAATAGGCAGCCCGGTGGAACGTGAATTTTACCTTAAGCAATTATCGGAAGAGTTTTCAATATCCCTGGAAGCATTAAAACAGGAACAGCATCGTATGTATCAAAGGGTACGTGGCAAAAGCAAGGCTTTCTTTAATCGCCGGGAACAAGAAGCGGGCGGGGGAAGTACTCCTTCGCAAAAGAATCTCCTCCCCGCATTTCACAATGCCGAGCGCGCCCTCTTGCAAATGATGATGGAAGATGAAGCTTGGGCCGAAGAGGTAAAGCAGGAAATTGGCGGGGATTTTAATGTGGATGAATACGCGGCCATTGCAGCTCACTTATTCGGTTATTATGGTGAAGGACATCCGGCGGGAAGCGCCGGTTTCCTGGACTATCTGGAAGACGGTGAACTTTCGTCCATTGCTGCCGAAATCGCGATGCAATCGGGAGGGGAAATGAACCCGGAAGCATTTGCGGATTATATTCATCAGGTTAAGAACTACTCAAGTTGGGTAGAAATAGAACAAAAAGAACATGCGCAAAAAGAAGCTTTGCAAAAAAATGATGTAGAGACGGCAACAGCGCTCGGTCAGGAAATTATTGCGCTGCATAAAAAGCTCGGGCGCAAAGCGGTGCGCCCCCGGTATTTGCGTGCGCATTTGCAATAGAAGGATTGTGTTTTTTGGAATTGGAAGGAGGGAGATCGAATGGCAGAGAAACCACTACGTCCGTTAGCGGAAGGTGAAATGTCCATCGATCAAGTCAAAGAGCAACTCGTAGAGCTCGGCAAAAAAAGAGGGGTACTCTCTTATGCAGAAATAACGGAAAAACTTGCGCCATATGATCAAGATTCGGAACAAATGGATGAATTTTTCGAGTACCTGGGAGAGCAAGGGGTCGACTTGCTAAATGAAGGCGAGGAAGTCCCCAGTATGGAACAGGTCGAAAAGGAAGAAGACCATGATCTGAATGACCTTAGTGTCCCGCCCGGAATCAAGATTAATGACCCGGTCCGAATGTATTTAAAAGAGATCGGGCGTGTTCCGTTGCTTTCCGCCGATGAGGAGATCGATCTCGCCAAGCGAATAGAGGATGACGACGAGGAGTCGAAGCGGCGTCTTGCCGAGGCAAACCTGCGTCTTGTCGTCAGCATTGCCAAGCGCTATGTCGGTCGCGGCATGCTGTTTCTCGACTTGATTCAAGAAGGAAACATGGGGTTAATCAAAGCCGTGGAAAAATTTGATTATAACAAGGGGTTCAAATTCAGCACGTATGCGACGTGGTGGATTCGCCAAGCGATCACCCGCGCGATTGCCGATCAGGCGCGAACGATTCGCATTCCGGTGCATATGGTTGAGACCATTAATAAATTAATCCGTGTCCAGCGTCAATTGCTCCAAGATCTCGGTCGGGAACCTACGCCTGAAGAAGTTTCCGAAGAGATGGATTTAACGCCCGACAAAGTGCGTGAAATCTTGAAAATTGCCCAAGAGCCCGTTTCCCTGGAAACCCCTATCGGCGAAGAAGATGATTCCCACCTCGGTGATTTTATTGAAGACCAGGATGCACAGGCGCCATCGGACGCCGCTGCCTATGAGCTCTTAAAAGAACAATTGGAAGACGTGCTCGATACGTTAACCGATCGGGAAGAAAACGTTTTACGTCTGCGATTTGGGCTTGATGACGGGCGTACGCGCACACTTGAAGAAGTAGGCAAAGTGTTCGGCGTTACCCGCGAGCGCATTCGTCAAATCGAAGCAAAAGCGTTGCGCAAATTAAGGCACCCAAGCCGCAGCAAACGCCTAAAAGACTTTATGGAGTAAGTGCCACGGGTTACTCCGTATTCGGAGTGACCCAAACCTTTTCTACGACTTATTTATAATAGTACCTAGATTCAGCAGAAATTGCAAATGTTTCCAAACCAAAGGGCAAAATAACGACAATTTCAGGAACAACACCTGTTTTTCTTTTCTTCCGATGTATTTTCCGATAAAATATAAGGCGACATAGATCAAATAGAGGGTGTGATTCGGTGAAAGGACAACCATTAATACCATTTTTACTTATTGCCGTTGCCGGTATCTCTCTCATGTTAATTCTTTCATTTGTAGGTTTAGGCGAACCTGCAGAGGAGGAAGAGGGAGAAGAGAATGGTGAAGAAGAATCAGTTGATGCCGGCGCTGAAATTTATGAAGAAAACTGTTTGAGTTGTCACGGCGAAAACATGGAAGGGGATTCCGGTCCGGAAATTGAAGGGCAAGGCGTTGATGAGGTCATGACCGCGATCGAGGAAGGTCCCGGGTCCATGCCCGAGGGTTTAGTCAGCGGTGAAGATGCTGAGGCCGTTGCCGAGTATGTAGAAGAAGGTGGGGAATAAGCCCCTGAGAAAAAGGAGCCCGGAACCCGTGCTCCTTTTTCGTATTGGAAAGAGGGGACGTAACGTGAAGCAAATCCAACAGCTGTCATTACGCTTGCAAACGATTGCCCGAGAAGTGCCGAAAGAATCGCGCTTGGCGGACATAGGAACTGACCATGCACAGCTCCCTGTAGCATTAATGGCCGACGGGCGTCTTCGATTTGCTGTAGCCAGTGATGCCAAGGCAGGGCCGTTTCAAACAGCTCTGCGTCGTGTGGAGGCAGCCGGTTTCAGCGATTCTATTTCCGTACGGCACGGGGAAGGCCTGCAAGCGTTGGAGGTCTCTGACTGTATTGATGTTCTCGTCATCGCTGGGATGGGTGGCAGGTTAATCACGGACATATTGTCAAAAGGGGCAAATAAACTGGAATCCGTACAAAGGCTCATTCTTCAGCCGAATGTGGCTGCGGACATGGTAAGAGAATGGTTGTATGACAACGAATGGACGTTGATGACGGAACAAATCGTACAAGAGGAACAATTTTATGAAGTGTTAATAGCAGCAAAAGAAGATGGAGAGGGTTATCGGGACGCGTACGCGAATAAAAATTGGGATGATGCGATCCTATTCGGTCCAAAGTTGCTTGAAAAAAAGCCCGAGGTTTTCCGGTTAAAATGGGAGCAGGATCTTGACCATTTGGAACGGGTGTTGCAACAAATGAATACTTCGATTGAGCGGACGGACATTGGTCAAGAACGCGCGCGTATTAAAAATCGAATCGACAGAATCAGGGAGGTTATAAAATGAGTGCGATACCGAGTGCTCGTAATGTGGTTTCTTTGCTTGAAAAATGGTCTCCCCAACATTTGGCTATGGAAGGGGATCCTGTCGGCTTGATGCTCGGCACTTTGGATAAACCTGTGAAAAATGTGCTTGTCACGTTGGATGTTACAGAAGCGGTAGTGGCCGAAGCTGTTGAGCAGGACGCAGATCTCATTATCAGCCATCATCCCCTTTTGTTTATGCCTTTGAGGGAAGTGGATACGTCTACCCCGAAAGGACGCGTCATCCAACAATGTTTGCAGCATGACATCACCGTTTACGCTGCGCATACCAATTTGGATATCGCGCCGGGCGGGGTGAATGATTGGTTGGCGGATGAAATGGGGATCAAAGAGACGAAGATTGTTGTCCCGACGAAAAAAGATCATCTGTACAAACTCGTGGCATTTGTTCCGGAAGAAGACGCGGACCAAGTACGGAGGGCATTGGGAGATGCGGGAGCCGGCCACATCGGCGATTACTCCCATTGCACGTTTAACAGTGAAGGCACGGGCACATTTATCCCAGGCGATGAAACCGACCCTCACATCGGAAACCGTGGGGAATCAACCTATGTCGCGGAGAAAAAAATAGAAACGGTCGTCCCCGATTCCATACGGGCGCATGTGCTTGATGTGCTTAGCCGTGTCCACCCCTATGAAGAACCTGCGTATGATCTTTATCCATTGGAGCTTGAGAGCGAATTTTTTGGTCTTGGCCGAATCGGAACGCTTGCTTCTTCGATGAAGCTTGATACATTTGCTTCCTCTCTAAAAGAGGTCTTTAACGTAGAGGGATTGCGGGTTGTCGGTGATTTAGGGCAAAACGTACAAACCATTGCCGTTATTGGCGGAGACGGTAGCAAATATTGGCCACAGGCGTTGGCAGCCGGGGCGGATGTGCTGGTGACCGGAGACGTTAAGTTTCATACAGCTCAGGATGCAGAAGCTGCCGGGCTTGCGCTCGTCGACCCCGGGCACCATATCGAAAGCATCATGAAGCAAGCCCTTGCCGCCCGATTGGGGAAAGATACGCAAGCGAGTGGCTATCAGCTAAAAATTACTGCTTCGGCCGTTGATACAGAGCCGTTTACATTTTTATAACATTTAAGGTCGAACAGCTTCTGTTCGACCTTAAATGTTAGATTGGGATAACGACAGGGATTCAAGGTTAAAGCTGTTCGCGGAGCAGATATACATAGGGACTGCTGAATAACGGAAAAAGTGGCACATAAGCATTTTCCGTTGATAAATGCTCCCGCTGCGGAAAAACACGACGCTTTCCGTGGGCTTGTGCTCAGCCTACTTGTTAGAAAACTTCGCTTTATTCTGCGGGACCTTCCCACTGCACTTTCCCACAGTCTCCATGTTTTTCCTCCACTAGTGCAAGGTGGCTTAATTACCTAATCATGGAGACAGTTGGAAGAAGTTCGGTCGACAACGCTTCTGGCGCCCTAACGGACAATTTACCGCATCATGGCGACCGAAAAAGCGGTCGGTTCTCGTGTTCGGTCGCCATAACCGTTTTATGACGACCGTAATAGCCTGAATCGAAAGAATTCGGGCGTCATATCCGCTTCATGGTGACCGAAAAGGCTTGTATCAAAGATATTCGGTCGGCATGGCTGCCTCATGGCGACCGAACGAGCGATTGGCTTTCGTGTTCGGTCATCATGAACCGTTTTTGGTGACCAGGGAGTCCTGCTTCGCAAGAAGACATTCGGTCATTGACGATAGCCTTTGATACCTTAATTCGGGCTGCGGCAGTTTAATTCAATCGACCACTGACCCGAGTTTGAAGCCCTAATCCTGTCTTCCGATCGTCGGTGTGACCGCTTATTTTCGACAGGCTGCACTAGCTAGTTGTCATGACCACATTTATTCATAGATTTCAACCATTCATGTTGGTGTTGAGTCAGTAAAGAACAGCCAAAATAGCGATTACCCATCGTGGCGGCGCCGAATAACGGAGAAGTGCCGAAAATATGGCGCCAAGAGCGATTGATGAAGCCCTTTTCCGATGCATTCAGCTGATTGCGGTCGTCATGATGAGCCGTGCATGAAGACTTTTTCAGTACGTCCAGCCGATTCCGGGCACCCGGCGATCATTGGGAGGTAGACATAAAAAGCCTCACCTGCTCAGGCGAGACTTTTCTATTTTACCGTGCTCTCGATTTGGAGTTTTTGCGTAATGGTGGTAAAATTTTGGTTCCTAACGCTTTTCTTTCCGGTTTCCACGTTGATGAATCTTCCGGGTCGTATTGGTCTAAAAAGAGAATGACTTCCCGTGCAATGGCTGTGGGTGTGGATGCGCCGGCGGTTACGGCTACTTTTTGGACCCCTTCCAGCCATTCCAATTTTAATTCACTAACATCGGCGATGCGGTACGCATTAGTATGGGCGATGTCTTTTGAAACTTGTGCCAACCGGTTTGAATTATTGCTTTTCGGGTCACCGACCACGATGAGCAAGTCGGAATCGCCGGCTTGATCACCAACAGCTTCTTGTCGAACTTGCGTGGCCTGGCAAATTTCATTGTTGACTTCAGCGTGCGGAAAACGCTCGATCGTTCGATCCATAATATCGGAAACATCCCACTGGCTCATGGTCGTTTGGTTCGTTATAATGATTTTTTCCCTTTGCAAATCCAGCGTTTCGACATCATCGACCGTTTCAATAAGGTGAACGTGATCGGGGGCGACGCCCATGGCTCCTTCCGGTTCCGGATGGCCGCGCTTTCCGACATAAACGATGTCATAACCCTCGGCTTTTTTCTCTTTGATTAAGTCGTGGGTATGCGTAACGTCCGGACAAGTGGCATCAATGGTCGTTAACCCTTTCTCGTCGGCTAATTTCCGGACTTCCGGAGACACACCGTGGGCGGTAAAAATAACCGTTCCATTTTCCACTTGTTGAAGGATTTCAAGTCGATTCGGTCCGTCAAGGGAGATAATGCCTTCTTCTTCGAAAGCATCGGTAACGTGTGTATTGTGAACAATCATGCCAAGGATGAAAATCGGTCTCGGCAATTCTTTATCTTCAGCTGCTTGGCGAGCAATGACCATGGCATCCACGACACCATAGCAATAACCCTCGGAGCAATTTTCTTTACTTCCATAGCCAAGTCCTCCAATACGTATATGCTATTGGATATTATACAGCCATTCGCCCGGAACGTAAATGAAAAGGACGGTATTTCCCGTCCTTTTCATGCCCGATCTCTCCGCATCGCTCACACATATAGCTTCGGAGGTGGTTGTGCCCCTTCTTTTAATGCAAAGGATGGGGAAGGATCCTCTTTTTTTTCTTGCGAAGCATTAGCGGGAGCGGCTGATTGCGGAGCGTTTGCATTTTTAAGCACTTTGCCCACTTGATTTGCCTTTTGGATCATTCCCGGTATCTGACGCACCATAGGCCCGTATTTTTGAATCATAGGCAACCATTTTCCTGCGTTTTGAATCATCGGAATAAAACGTCCGATCGATCCGAGACCGGCACCGCTTTGTGCGAGGCCTGCTGCCGGAGCTGCCGGGAAACCGCCGCCTCCCATCATAGGCAAGGCTGCGGACCTGGCGGAAGCTATGGGTGTCGCCCCAAAAGGCATCGGCGGCGGAAAGGGGGGAGCTCCCATCGGCATCATCGGAGGTGGTCCGAACATAACAATCCCTTCTTTCCCTTCTAAATAATAAAGAGTGAGGGAACACTCTTTTTGTGATAAAATATGTGGCTCGCCTATAATTTGCGCATGTCAATTTAACGTTTATACGCTGTATCCCTTGTTAATAACGGGGTACAGCTATTTTATTTTCTTTTTACCGTCAGGAGTTTCCATCTTTAAATTTGCCTAATGTCACCAATTTGTCACCCAAAGTTTCATCTTGCATATAATTTGCGAATGTTTGTGCACTCTTTTCTTGCTTCGTTTCGGTGACATGTGTATAGATGTCTAATGTCATTTTTATGTCGGAATGCCCCAAACGTTCCTGTACATCTTTAATGTCTACGCCTGCTTCAAATAAAAGAGAAGCATGGGTGTGTCTCATCCCGTGAATGGTAATGGGGTGCATGTCCAGTTTTCGTATTGTCCGTTTCAAAACTTCGTTCGGTTGCTTCAACCGCATATATTCGCCTGCGATTCGGCGCGGAAACACCAGCGGTGTTGTTGCACATACCCAACGTCAGCAACTTCCTGTGTGCGCTCTGCATGCCATTCTCGGAGGGCTGAGATAGTATTAGTCATCTAATGATATAAGTCGATGCGCAGATGATGTTTTTGGGCGCTGCACCTCTCCATAATCCATGGATAAGGTTTTATTGACGCGGATTGTGTTGTTCCTAAAATCTACATCATTCCATGTGAGCGCCACGGCCTCACCTTTACGGGTGCCAGAAAACAGCAATACCCGAAAGAGCGTGCGAAAATCAGTAGACAGCACAGAAACGGATCGGCGCAGAAAATCGTTGACTTCCTTTTTCGTCCAATAATTACGTTCTTTCTGACTTTGCATCAATTCCAGTTCACTTTTTTCGGCATGACAACATAGTCCATCGGATTCTTAGATATGATGTTTTCTTGAATAGCATACCGGAAAATCATCGTCACCTTTGTTCGAGCAGGTTGTACAGTGCCAGGAGACATCTTTTTGATAAATTCTTGACAATGCCCACGCGTGATTTTTTTAATCTTCATTTTACCGAAATGGGGGAGTATGTGATTTTTAAACATGCCTTCCGTATTGGTGATCGTCGTCTGCTTTAATTGTAGCTTGTGAACTTCCCGCCACCCATAAAAAAGTTCCTCAAATGTAGGGTCCCTGTCACCTTCAAACGTGAATGTACGCTCCATTTCAGCAGCCGCAGCTTGTGTTGCTTTTTTGTTTTAAAACCGCCCTTGCTTTTTTGCTTATACTTACCTGTCCTCGGATCGACGCCCACCTTTATGTAGTACGTCACGTATTCCCGCGCTTCCGAAACGATGCCATTTTATATCGCTCCTTCCAGTAGGATCTTTGATTCGATTTGCAGCATTCGTCTTTTTTCTTCCACAACACACTAATATCAAAACTCATGTTCGATAATCGCTTGAAAGAAAAGCCCTAATGAAAGGGCTGTGTGCGTTTTACTCTACATCATCTAAATCAATCGTTGTTGTATATGGTTCGCTGTCAAAAGAAATCAGGACGTCCAATTCTAATTCGAGTTCTTTGTCCATATCGTCAATTCCGACCGTTGTTTCTGCTCCTTCTACTTCTCCGCCGGGCTGCACGTCACTTTGTCCAGTACCCAAATCAACGCCTTCGACTACGCCTTCTCTTCCGGTTTCGACACCATCTTGATAGCCAGTAAAGCTAAATGTCATATGCGGAGCTGCGTTTTCGTCAGAATCATTCACCCAATCGTACTCAATAACAAGGACGTCATCACCCTCATGATCGGTGCTCAACGCGTAATCTTGAACGGTCAATGTATAATCATCGATCTCCATCGCTTCTCCTTCGACTATCTCTGCGTCCTCATCGTCACCTTCGATTGTGTAATAATCCCCGAAAATAAGATTACCGTCTTCTAGGTCATCGTGTTCAATGTATTCTCCATTTTGACCATAGATTTCTTGGATATCATCCGGTTGCATTTCTGAAAAATAACCCAAAAGAACTTCTATCTCGCCCTCAGTAAAATCACTTACGTCTATTTCTTCATCGAATGAACCATCTTCAACATTAAAGATTCCATCTTGTTGATCGCCATCGGAGTCAGTGACTCTGTATTCAATTTCCGTTCCATCCTCAAAGTTTGTTTCGCCTTCAACAATGATGCTATCGTTTTCCATCGCACTTTGAGGCTCAATCTTTATTTCATGCGTTTCTGGTTCTTCTTCCTTAGTTTCTTCTGCTTCTGCTTCCTCGGCACCATCTTCGTTGTCGCTTTCACCACAAGCTGATAAAACAAGTAACGCCCCAAAACCTAATGCCACTAAGTATTTTTTCATACATATAACCCCCTAAATATAATTACAATTGACATGATACTATATGTTTTGAAACTTTTGTAGTAATACGCAGAAACTATTTCCATCAATAATTTGTTGTAATAGTCTCATCTTCTATATCAATAATAAATTCTTGATTTTCGTCGTATTAGCTGCGAGGGATGAACGAGATTTTTACAACGTCTTCGACATTTTCTAACTTGTAAGTTGAATCAACAGTGACTCTTCCACCTCCAGAAGGTATTTCTCTGTAAACATTGGAGTTAGTGTCTGAATGACCTCCCGCAACTTCATCTAAAAGTTCACCGCGTTGGTGTATATCCATGCCGCTCGCCATCAAAAATACAGCTTCGACATTTTCGTCGGAAAGTAGAGTGTTCGTCCAGTAAAAACGAAAATCCATTAACAATTGATCGCCTTCTTCGTAAATATCAGCCTCAACTGCTTCTACCGAAAAACTCATAAAAGATAGAGTTTCATCGGATTCGATTGTAAGATCAATTGGATCTTCATCAGAATCTTCGTCTTCCTCAACTTCGTCCTCGTTCTTTCCGTATTGACTGAAACGTTATTCATGGATTCGAGTTGGGACACGGATATTTTCAGCAATAACACAAGCCAATTTGTAGAGAATGCGGCGGCAGGTCATGCAAAAGCGATTGCAGATGTAGCAGGGTTGAGCGGATCGTATCAAGGTGGATCTGGCGGCTCAGGCGGTAGTGGCGTACCTCGCTACGGAGATAACAACGAATCCTTTGCCGATTATCATAGCGACTGGTGGGGCGATGAAGGTCCGCACATCAGAGCCATACAGCGATTGTTACAACTAAATGGCGAGTTGTCACGCGGGTCAGGGTCAATAGATAGCATATTTGGTCAGCACTTCATAGAGATTTTGAGCATCTTCACTTAGGGCTTCGATATCCTCTTCGGAATTGTTATCAAAGTCATGAATGTCTAAACTTTCCCGTACTTCTTCTTCGGCATCAAATGTTTCCCCGTCCTCCGGTAGCTTCTTCGGCTACGGCGTTGTTTTGGGCTAACGGCAGACTGAAGGCCATGAGTGTCACCATAAAAGAAAGACCCTCGATGGACCACGTTTCGTGACAGTCATACAAAACACTCCTTTAAAAATATGGTGGAAATATTAAACAATATTATCTGATTTTATATTTTATTTATTTTTATAGGTTATGTCACATCCCCTTTATCTTTCAATAATGTAAGGCAGTGTAAGGAAAATCGATTCTTCCTGTTATGAATTTGGTGTATTGTAAAAGGAGCAGATTCATCATGAGGAGGAGAGAAAATGAAGAAAGTATTCATTGTTATTCTTGCATTCTTTTTATTTGTTGTGGCAGTGCCAATTGGCATTTATTTTTCTGTGGATGAAATGACTCGCGTTAACCTTAACCCTTTTACAGAAGAAGAACAATGGTATGTGCAGGTAGATTCAGAGGGAATAATAGGGGAAGAAGAACAGGGTGCAGTTTATTATGAACTCCTTGCCATAAATGAGGAAGGGGAGCAAAAAGACATTGAATTCATGGCACTTAACGAATTAAAAGAAGATGCGTATATACAATTAATTGTCGAGGAAGAGATCGTAACCACGTATGAAGAGGTACAAGAAGCAGAGGTTCCGGATCATTTTAATGCCAATTAACGGTAAAGAACCCACTTTTTGGAACTTGGCACCGGTTTATTTATTGTATAATGATTAGCATGTTGTATATAATATAGAGGTAAGAAGCCAATGGGGAGCCTTTGCGGGCTCCCTTTTATCCAATAAGTTTTTTATACGATCCTTTAACTCTTCCTCGCTTCTAAAATCATTTAGCATCGTAAGCGTTGCGTTGATTTTCTCGCTATTCCGGAAATAAACTTCGACATCGACATGACGGGCAGATGAAATCATTCTATTTTCATTTTTATCAAAGCTCTGAACAAACCCGGAAGGATTGCTGTTATTGATCGCGTAGGTAAAATCTAAAACTTCATTACTCATTTGTATCTATCCCTCCTGATTTATTTATCATAAGGTCTATATTTATCTCGTAATGACTTGGATTCCTCTAATCGCTTATCAAGATCTGATTTTAGAAAAAGCCGATCACGCGGTATCTCCTTAATAATCTCCACCTTCTCCCTTTTTACAAGGGATTGGAGTGCCTGTTTAGACACTCCAAGATATTCAGCTGCTTCCCCGGATGACAAAACGTTCTCTGATACATAAGATTTTAACTCATCGATGGAATTGAATTTAAGCATGCGTATCCTTCTTTCTCAAAAAGTCATAGACGATCAACCCGCTCGTCAGGAACATGGCCGTACCATTCATTCCATTTAAGATGGTATTGTCGCATACCGTTGTCACAGATAACATGGCTCCTGTTACAATGATGCTTCCCAGTATTATTTTTTGCATAATGATTAAGCTGGATGTATAATGATAGTAGGAGAGGGGGCTTACCCCTCCGATGGTTAGGTCTTGGGGCTGTCTTTCCACTGTTTTACGATCCACGCAATCGTCAGTGTAAAGAAGATGGCCTGCAAGACCCTTAATATTTCATCCAGCATTTGTTCACCTCCTTTCTAACTAAGTTCTTTATAGCAAATCTATTTAAGAAAGTAAACAGATATTTGTGTCCCCCTTTAAATTTTTATATACATAACAAAGTTCCGCAAATAAAAAAACACGAGCCGGAGCCCGTGTTTAATACAGAAAACCTTATTTATGCCACCAATATTTTTAAGTAAAAGGTTTCTGCACATCTTATTGTCTCCATTATTTAGCAGATTATTCTAGTGAATCGTTTGTTTTTTATACAAGTAGGTACATGCATTACAAGCAATATACGATCTTACATAAAGTGTTGTATACCTCATAAGAAAGGGGGTATGCAAAATGTCTAATAAGTGGGATGACCTCGTCTTTGGACTCGACTGTGATGGTGATCGATACAAGTGTAAATGCGAAAAAGAAAAAAATAAGCACGATAATTGTGGATGTAACAAGCGCCACGATCACTGCGGATGCAAGAAAAAAGACGACCACAAGCGGGAGTGCACAGTCAAGTTCTATTTTGATTGTGACTAATTGTAACCTGTAACCCTTTGATGTCCTCCTTTAACGATCCCTTGGCAGATGTCAGGGGATCGTTTTCTATACATGCAAAAAACCAGGGTGTTAGGCCCTGGGTTACTTATAAAAGACATCATTCATAAACCATGACGACGAATTTCGTTCTCAAGTTGTATAAGAAAATCTTTGTCTAAATTTAGCTCGCTCTCTTGTAAGCTTCGGTTAGTAATTCATCAGATAAGGACTTGAGGGTATTCATGTTCACCTGCTTATAATCTATTGGATTTCTCTTTTGCATATTTTTCAGTGAGCCATTCCAGGAATTCTTTTTCATCATCTGATAAACCTCGTCTAAGACCATCTTCGAATTCACGTTCTAAATTAACGTATATAGATGTTTCGAAGTCTTTGATCAAATTCCTATGAACCCCCTAACGCAAACCGAGCTTATCTTTAGTATATAATAACCTAATTTTTGTTCAACTAAAAACACGAGCCGGAGCCCGTGTTAAAATGTTTCTCAATTAGATTGTCTATACGTTACAACACCAGATGTTTCTTCGACGAGTCTCGAAACAATGTCGCCGTAGTATGTTCCGGGTAGCATATTAGTAAATATAGCTGTACCGTCTGTTCCCAATGATTTAAATTCTGTGCATTGTCCTGAATCGGCATTGCACAAGCGGATATCAACAACATCAGCTAGTGGCGCATCAACATGAACTTCTACACCAAACCGGTTGGAACTTGCTACTTGTCCGTCCCATTGACCGTCGCCTGTTTGGAAGGGAAATGAACTCACATATTCAGCAGAAGCATCATCTGCAAATGTCGTTGATGGTAGCCCGGTAAATGCAAAAACGACTACAAATGACATCAAAAAAGCAGCAAAACACTTTTTGATCATTATTCACACCTCCTTTACGTACATTAAACAATATTCGCAAAATAATCACAATAGGTAGAAAATCTAACTTAGGTTAGTTCAAAAGAATCGTCATATCCAATATTATTGAAGTTTAAGGAGGAATAATTAACTTCTCGCGCGACTCTTAGAAAGGATGGTTAAAATGAGCAATAAAGTTTTAATTGCATCTACTCGATCAATCGTGATGCTGGCGATGGAGAAGGAATGATTTAATCAACAACGCGAAACTTCAAATTAGCGAACGAATACTACTATCAATATCATGAACACTAAACCACATTTACTATGTAAAAGCACAATTTACCAATAATAATTGAAAACATAATTCGTTCGACATATAATGTGGGTATATTTTAAAAGGGGGTTAAATATTTTGAAGAGAAAGCTACTACATACTATTTTTCTGTCCTTCGTCATTGCAATGATGGGTTGTGACGTTGAAACGGATGACGATGAAGAGACTGTCGATGCCGAGGCAGAGGAAAACGAGGAAGAAAGTGAGCAAGAAAGTAATGAAGACGAAGAAATAGAAGAGCAAGGCACCGAAGAAGATGAGAATGGCGATGAGGAAACTTCGGATGAAGAAGAATCCAATGAGGAGGAAGAGAGCGCCGAAGAAGCTGAAGGAGATTTAACCGCCCATTTCATTGATGTAGGGCAAGGAGATTCGATTCTTTTAGAAGGTCCTGATTTCAATATACTTGTTGATACCGGAAGACATGATCGGGACGAGGTCGTTCCTTACATTGAAGACCAAGACATTGAGCAGTTGGATTTGGTTGTAGGCACGCACTCACACGCCGACCATATAGGCCAGCTTGATCGAGTTATGCATAACCTTGATATAGATGAAGTTTGGATGAATGGGGAAGAAGGAACTTCAGACACATTTGAACGTGCTCTCGATGCTGTTCTTGAATCTGATGCTGATTATGAAGAACCTGACGCAGGGGATACCGATGAAATCGGTAGTGCAGAGATCGAAGTGGTTCATCCTCAGTCATTATCAGGTGATCCAAACGATGATTCAATCGTGATGAGTGTATCATATGGCGATACTTCCTTTATGTTAACAGGAGACGCAGAAGAAGCAGCAGAATCAGAAATGGTCAATAGCGATCACGAACTTGATGCGGACATTTTGAAAGTTGGGCACCACGGATCGGACACATCCAGCACGTCATCATTTTTAGAAGAAGTGTCTCCGGAAACGGCTGTCTATCAAGCAGGTGAAGGTAACAGCTATGGTCATCCCCATGATGAAGCAGTGGATCGAATTACGTCTATGGATATTGAATTATACGGAACAGCAGAACATGGACATGTCCTTATCACGACAGATGGAGACAGTTATGATGTAGAAACTGTATCAGATTCTGAACCAACCTCATCCTCAGAAGAACCTGAAACCGATGCTGATTCAGAAGACGAGTCATCGGAAGAGGAAGAAACTGAAGAGGAAGAGTCTACAGAAGAAGATGCGGAAGAAGAAACAGGATCTTCAGAAGCATGCGAAGATGGAGAAGTTGCCATTAATTCGGCATCAGAAGAAGAACTTCAAGAAATTGTAGAAATTGGGGATGATCGAGCAGGACAGATTATTGATCTTAGGGATTCCCAGGATTTTGAGTCTTACAGCGATTTAACACGTATAGATGGAATTGCTGATGCACGTGCCGATACGATAGAAGAACAAGGGATTATTTGCTTTGATTAAGAGAGAGGTGAAATGAACGTGAAAAAGGGGGCTTCTCTTGGAAGAGAGCGACCGGGGTAAGTAAGGCGAAAAGCAATATAGCTAGGAAAACTGGAATCCCAACTACAAAAGCCGGTAGGAAAAGAAAAATACAAAGGAAAGCGACATCGGGATGCGCACCGATATTATTCTTATCATTGCTACCGGCATCCTCGCTTCTTTATTATATATTTAGTTAAAATTGGAGGATAGATATGGCGGAAAAAGCGGTCCTCGATCGTATTGAAGATGGCAAACATGCCGTGCTATTGATAGGGGATGAAGAGAAAGAAAAGATCATACCTTCTAGTGAATTGCCCGAAGGATCAAAAGAAGGTATGTGGTTTCAAGTCGACCTTGAGGATAGCAAAATCGTTAAAATCTCCATCGATCAAGCGGAGACGAAAAAGCGAGAAAAGCGAATATCAGACAAAATGGCGAAACTGAAAAAGAAAAAAGGCGGTAAGTTTTAATTAGTGAAAAGCGCCCGATGGATTCTATCATCAGGCGCTTTTATTAATGTTTACGACTACGTCAAATTTCAAGTAATATATGTCGTCATTGCAACCCTTTGTTGCCCCTTTTCAATAAATTCTTTTTCATTGTTTGTTAAATTTCGGTGAAGGCTTTCTCAAATTCACGTATATAGATTTATCTAAACCATTCATCATATCCTTCCTCAGATATAAGTTGATTTTTGTTTACTATATTTTAATTTCTCAAACAAAAAACACGGGTCCCGGCTTGTGTTTTGTTCTTTGAATATCTAAATGTTGATTTTTTACCTACTTTCTTCATTTGGATATCTTTTCATAAAATGTGAGAAAAGTGGTATTTAGTATAATGAACAATCATGATAAAGTTATAATTGAGAATGATTATCAATTACATCGAGATCGGTGCGGCTAATTGAGAAGAAAAAGTAATTCTTTACAAGATTTTAATCTTCCATTTATAAAAGGTTTACTTTTTTCTTCTACAATATAAATATGACAAATTTATACAAAAGGAGATTGTATGCTGTTCATCATTATTTTCTGTATTCTTGCTTTATTAGTGGCTGGTGTCACGGAGTTTCGGAAACATAACAAAACTGTCGCTGCGATTCCTGTTCGTGTCAATGTAAACGGGGTCCGCGGAAAATCTACCGTCACAAGATTAGTCACCGGTGTTTTAAACGAGGCTCGTTATAAAACCGTCGGGAAAACAACGGGAACCCAAGCCCGGATGCTTTACTGGTTTGAGAACCGGGAAGAACCGATTAAACGTCGTCTGGAAGGACCTAATATCGGCGAACAAAAGGGTGTCGTTAAGCAAGCGGCCTCCATGGAGGCCGAAGCCTTAGCCAGTGAGTGTATGGCCGTCACTCCCGACTATCAAAAGGTTTTTCAAAAGGACATGCTTCAGGCCAACATCGGAGTGATTGTTAATGTGTTAGAGGATCACATGGAGGTGTTAGGCCCTACTATTGATGAAGTGGCGCAAGCTTTTACAGCTACCATTCCGCTAGATGGGTATTTGATTGTCAATGAGAATCCTTATGTCCCCATGTTTCAGGAAATCGCCGAGAAAAGAAATACAGAAGTGATCGTAGCGGATACCTCTCGCATATCGGAAGCCTACCTTCGAAAGTTTCCCTATATGGTGTTTCCGGAAAATGCTGCTCTGGCATTAGCGGTCGCCGAGGCTTTGGGGATTGATGATCATACGGCATTTAAAGGGATGTTGGAGGCATGGCCGGATCCGGGCTCCCTGGAGATTACACCGATTCACAGTCATCAAGGTCCGTCTTCCTATCTCGTTAATGGGTTTGCTGCCAATGACTCGGCCTCTACAATCAATATTTGGGAACGGGTCAAGCAACTAGGCTATCCGACCGATCAATCCGTCGTTGTGATGAATTGCCGTGCCGATCGAGTCGATCGAACGCAACAATTCGCCACCGATGTATTGCCTTATATTCCCTGTAAAACGCTCGTTTTGATCGGAGAAACAACAAACCCCATTGTCGATGGTTACAATGGGGGAATATTCCAGCTGATACGCTGTTAAACTTTGAAAAATACCCAATGAAAGACATCATTCAAGAGATTCAACCCTATATCCGGCATGCCTTAATCTATGGAATCGGCAATTTCCATGGAGCGGCTGAATCCTTCGTTGAAGAAATACAACAAATTCAAGTCACCGAAGAACCGATTGTAAGCGAAATTGCAGCACATAAATGAAGAAGGAGTTACTAGATAATGGGATTATCGGAAATCGCTGTTGCGCTTGTAGCGGGTGTAACATTTAGTCTTTTTTTTGCAGAAAAAACAGGGGTCTTACCGGCAGGACTCGTCGTACCAGGGTATTTGGCTCTTATCATCGATGCACCGTTATACGCACTTTCGATCTTGTTCATCAGTTTTGCAACATATCTCGTCGTCATGCAGGTGATCAATCGCTTCACGATCTTGTATGGCCGAAGGAAATTTTCAGCGATGCTATTGACCGGGATTCTGCTCAAACTTGGCTTTGACTCCTTTTCCGGTTTGGCACCCATGGACATTGAACATTTACAAGCCATCGGTTTGATTATTCCTGGTCTAATTGCCAATACCATTCAGAGGCAAGGACTCGTGCCTACGGTAGCGAGCACCATTCTATTGACCTTGTTTACGTTCGGAGTGCTTACGTGTTATCAACTATTTTTAGCTTAGGAAAGAAGGGAATTCTATGACAACGCCAACGTATAAATTAAAATTATCCTTTAAGGAACGTTATTTAAAAACCGTCAAACGTCACAAGCCTAAAACATTCAGGCACACTGCAATAGGCTTTATTACGACGTTAAGTATTCTTGTGATCTTTATGTACTGAACTACCCCTTGAATGAGGACATCCTTACGGATCTTCGTCTATAAGTCACATACATCTAACATGAATCCCGGAAAGTCTTACGCAAAGGCATTCCCGGGATTTTTAGTGTAAAAAGGATTGAATTCAATTATTCACCAAATTGTCCTTAGGTCTTAAAACCGTCGAGGAGCTACCGTGATTCCACGTCCAATGTTGGCGAGGGTGTAGAAGATAAATATGTTATAAATATCATTTAGTTCCATATTAGCCTTTCAATCCACGAATGGTTTCCGTGCCCCTTAAGATGATATTGAGTTACCGGACCATGACACATTCACCGTGGCATAATAAATTTCTTCATATTTTAGTTTGTAGAAATCACCATTGTTTTTTATCATTACTTCTTCGTCAGCGTCGCTCATTTTAAAAAGTGATCCCTTTAAGTTACAGGAGCGTGGTCTAACTCCCCCGTCTTTAGACGGGATACGCTTTTAGCCTTGCTTTTGTCTGTCCATACTTAAACTGAGGTGAAGTATGGATGAATATCGGAAAAGCAGTCATACGGTCTATGATATTAAATACCATGTTCTGGTTAACAAAGTATAGATACCAAGTGTTACAAGGAAATGTCGCCCATCGTACCAGGGAATTGATTAGACAGGGGTGTGAAGCAAGAAATATTACGATATTACAAGGAAGCGTAGGCAAAGATCATATTCACTTGTTGTTATCATGCCCACCGAGCATTGCTCCAAGTAAGATCATGCAATATTTGAAAGGAAGATCATCGAGATTATTGCAAGATGAATTTCCGGCACTGAAGAAAAGGTACTGGGGTCAACACCTATGGGCACGAGGATATTTTTGTGCCACCGAAGGAAATGTTACGGAGGAGATCATTCGAACCTATATCGCAAATCAATCAACGGAGAGAAGAGATGATATCTTCAGACTTGATGAATGAGTTCAGCCTCATTTAGTGAGCTTCAGCTTAAGGTCTTTCAGCGGACTTTAGTCTGAACAGCGACTTTCAGTCGCGGACATTTATGTTCAAATCCACCTGCTTTTAGCAGGTGGTCGTTTAATTCTGTAATAAACTCGCCATCATCATAATGGATGGTTAGCATGTTGCTTACATCCATCCCGAATAATAATGAATTTTTTATTAAACCCCACGGTACATGACGACTCATGAGATAACCCCTTAAAGAATGTGGGTTCTTATCGAGAGTGTATGCGAATATTTGTTCTGACTCAAGAGTGAATGAGCAAAATAATACAGAAGTAGAACAGAAAACATTCGAATCATAAGTACAGATAATTTGTCATCACAAATGTCACCAATGATTTTACTTTGCGCGAATTTCATTTATAATTAGGTAGTCGCAAACACTTATAACAAACAGGAACACACAATCGTTCCATCCGTTTGATTTCGATTTATATGCTTAAATATATTGTGATAGAATATGAAAATGTGCACGTGCCCGTTATTAGAAGTGCGAAGCGGGAAGAAAGAAGTGAGAGGTGAGAAGTGAGATGTCAAGGTTTAGCCACCTGGAAATTGATGCACGTTTAATCAAACATTTGCAAGCCGAAGAAATTGACCGGCCGACGGAAATTCAAGAACGGCTGATTCCTGCTATATTAAGGGGAAAAGATGTGATCGGCCAGTCGCAAACGGGCACCGGGAAGACACTTGCGTTTGCCTTGCCCATATTGTCGGGGATTCACCCTGATGACCATTATGTGCAAGCCGTGGTGACTGCCCCGACGAGAGAATTGGCCGAACAGCTTTACCGGGTTTTTAATAAATGCAAAAAAGACAGCGGCATGGAAGACATTCGTATCCGGCGAGTCATTGGCGGAACGGATAAAGAACGGAACGTGGCTGACCTTCAACAACCGCCGCACGTTGTCATTGCAACGCCGGGGAGGTTACACGATCTTGTGATAAAGGAAAACGTCCTTGATGTTCATCGCGTACGGACGCTTGTCGTTGATGAAGCAGACCAAATGATGGAAATGGGTTTCTTGGAAGCGTTGGATCAAGCGATCGCCCGTATGCCGGAAGCGTTGCAAATGCTCGTCTTTTCCGCCAGCATCCCGCAACGCCTTCAGCCCTTTTTAAAAAAATACATGAATCAACCGCGCCATGTGCACGTGAAACCGGAACAACCTTCCCCGAAAAACCTAACCCATTATCTGATCCCGTTACGAAGTCGCGGGCGCCAACAATTGGTAGTGGAAATGGCCGCTCTCTTACGTCCGTATCTATGCTTGATTTTTGTCAATACGAAAAAAGAAGCGGAAGAAGTAACGGATCTATTTATTGCGCACGGACTCCAAACCGAGTGCATGCATGGCGACCTTTCCCCTCGTGCCCGTAAACGATCGATGCGGAATATTGAACGCGCGGCTGTGCCTTATGTGGTTTGTACCGATATTGCCGCCCGCGGGATGGACATTAAAGGGGTTTCTCACATTATTAATATGCAACTGCCGCGGGATTTGCAATACTTTTTGCATCGGGCAGGGCGGACGGCGCGAGCGGGGGCTTCCGGCGAAGTTTTCACGATTGTTTCCAAAGAAGACTACCCGGCGTTGCATCAATTGCAAAAACAAAGGTTCACCTTTCAGTATTTGGATATTAAAAAAGGGGAATGGCAAGAAATTGATCAATTGGGCAGTGGTTATGCACCGGGAAGCCAACGTTCAAAGTCCCGGAAAAAGCAAAGGGATACGCCCCAAAAAAAGAGGAGGAAAAGAAAATGAGTGATATTCCACGTTATCTTGGCTCTCACGTATCGATGAGCGGAAAAAAAATGTTGCTGACGTCAAGTGAGGAAGCGGCAAGTTACGGGGCAACAGCGTTAATGATTTATACGGGAGCCCCTCAAAATACGCGCAGAAAAGCAATTGAAGACTTAAATATCGAAGCGGGCAACGCGCATATGAAAGAAAATGGCATTGAAAAAGTGGTTGTTCACGCACCGTACATTATCAATATCGCGAACACACAAAAGCCGGAGACGTTTGACCTCGGGGTTCGCTTTTTACGTTCCGAGATTGAGCGAACAGAAGCGATCGGCGCTACCCAAATTGTGCTTCATCCCGGTTCCCACGTTGGGGAAGGTCCGGAAAAAGGGATTGCGAAAATCATTGAAGGACTAAACGAAGTCATCACAAAAGAACAAAACGTGCAAATCGCGTTGGAAACAATGGCCGGAAAAGGTTCCGAATGTGGGCGTACATTTGATGAATTGGCACAAATTATCGATGGGGTTACCCATAATGAGAAACTATCGGTTTGTTTTGATACTTGCCACACCCACGATGCCGGATACGATATTATCAATGATTTCGATGGGGTGATGGAATCATTTGAGAAAACGATCGGCCTCGACCGCTTGCAAGTGCTTCACGTGAACGACAGTAAAAACCCGCAAGGCGCGCGAAAAGACCGCCACGAAAACCTCGGCTTTGGGCATATTGGGTTTGAGGCTTTAAACACCATTGTCCATCATGAAACAATGGCAGACATTCCCAAAATTTTGGAGACGCCTTATGTCGGAGAAGATAAGAAAAATAAAAAGCCTCCCTATAAGCGTGAAATTGTCATGCTTCGGGAGGAGTCTCATGACCCGGAGATGAAAGAAAAGTTAACCCAACAGTAACGAGTTAGTGCTTTATTCGGGCATTTGTTTCTCTTAGCAGGTGTAGAGCGATATTGCCATCTAACTAGGGACTGCAGAGTAATTCCTGTGGACGGAGGAGAAACTGCTCCGAGAGGAACAAGAAAAGCAAAATAAATTCCGTCCCTCTCAGAGTGAGGAGCCCGTCTTTTGAGCGCCTTTCAAAATGGGTATGAGTACCATCGGCAGGAAATATGGTTATGGCGAACACAGGGAGAAACAATTTCTGAAACAGACCACTAGCCCGTTATTGTCGCAAAAAGCCCCCGTACTTTTGATAAAGGTCATGAAGCAACATCGCGTGTTCTTGCGATGTTGTTTTCTCTACTTTGTTTATAAATGCGAATACGGAGGCTTGATCAGCGAAATCCACATGTTCTGTTTGAATAAGGTGCACAAGCTTTTGTACCTCGTGATCAGTAAGGAAATAGCCTTTGCTATGGGCAAGCGCCTGTAATTGTTGCGGAGACATATTTTTTACATACTGTTGAATCATTTGAAAATTCAATGCTTTCACATCCTTTGTTTATTTTACCCGGACCGTCATCGACAAATGCTTACACGTCACTTTGTAGAATATGCGGGAAATGCTCTGAAATGTTCGATGTTTGGAAATCGATTTTTTCTATAAACACTATGCATGGATAAGAGGTTTTAGTATAATGTAGGAAAATGATGGTTATCGGAGGGCGGTGATGGACGTTTTAACGCCAAATCGAAGCAATATTGGACAAACGTATATTTTTGATGAATTGAGTTGGGAAATCCGACTTGTTTTGAAAAAAGACGGGACTATTTTGTATAAAAATAAAGCAGCGACAGATCTGTTTTCCGTTAGTTCGAATTTTTTTTTCACGTTACATACAGCCGAATGGATGCGGGTCATGTCTTTTTTCAGGGAAATGCAAGAGGTGGACCAACCTCGTGAAATAACCTTCATTCATGACATCGACAGGATCAATCACTCCGTTTTTTATCGCGGAATTTACCGAAATGAACGCTTTTATTTAACCGGAATAGCGCGGTCTGCCCACTCAAAGGAAGTCATGGAGGATTTTACGAATCGATTGCCGTTTGGGTTTATAAAAGTGAACGCTGAATTAAAAATAATTGAAAAGAATAGGACGTTTCTAGATCTCGCGCTCCCAAAACTGGAGCTGGGAACATTTACTGAACTTTCGCTTGGACGTTTACAGTTGGAATCGGAAGCCGGTGTTTCCATGCACAAAGCGGTGACGGAAGCATTTCAGTCGCAATTGGTGAGCGAGCAGATGGAGGAAGACCGGGAAGGCGGACGTTTATTTAGAAGTTTAGCCGTATATATGCCTGCCAAGCAGGAAGTGGTCGGTCTTTTAATTGATGAGAGCACGCACATCAGATATGAGCAATTACTTCAGTATAAACAGCAAATGGAGTCCGTTTCCCATCTTGCTGCCGGGGTTGCCCATGAATTGCGAAATCCCCTGTCCGTCATTCGCGGGTTCTTACAATTATCCGAGTTGACGAACAGCTTTCATAAATATGCCAAAACCATTTTTAGCGAAGTGGATCGGATGAATAAAATACTGGAAAATTTCCTGTCGATTTCTCGAAAAAAATTCGACGTAAAGGCTTTATCTCCAATGGAGGTCATCGATACGGTGGAAGATATCATCCGTTCGGAATGTTTGTTAAATAATGTATATTTTGAGGCAAGCATTGCCAAAACCGAAAGGGTCATCAACATGAACGAAACGATGATTAAACAAGTGCTTTTAAATTTATTGCGAAACTCAATGGAAGCTTATAAACCGGAGCAACGCAAAGTCTTTTCATTAATCACACACGAGTGGCCAAATGACTATGAAATCCAGGTGAAGGACAATGGCCCGGGGATCCCTGGAGCGATCATGAAAAAAATCGGCGAACCTTTTAATACGAGCAAAGAAAAAGGAACGGGGATTGGCATTTCCCTGTCAAAAAAATTATTGAAGACCATCACGGTACTTTTCACGTGGAGAGCGATAAAAATAAGGGAACAGCCACCATTATCACATTGCCTTTTGTGTGACTCCGGCCCAACCATAGGCATATGGGTTGGGCGCTCCCGTTTCAAAGGCTCCCCGTTTACAAACAGACAATGATGAGATATACTAAAAAAGATTGATCGTAATCATTCTGTTTTAGTAATTTGTCTTTGGGAGGTCCTTGAATGGATCAACAAAAATCTGTCATTGATATTCAACATATTACGTATCGCTACGAACGCCCTCCCGTCTTGGATGATGTGAGCCTGACGGTAAAGCCGGGAACTTTTCTCGGTCTTGTTGGGCCGAATGGCTCCGGAAAATCGACATTGATTCGTTTGATACTCGGTCTTTTGAAACCGCAAATCGGTTCCGTTCGTCTTTTTGACACCGACGTCCGCAAGTTTTCCAATTGGGAAAAAGTCGGGTATGTGTCCCAAAAAGCGAATCGTTTTAACGCCGGGTTCCCGGCCACGGTCTTTGAAGTGGTGTCCATGGGTTTGTTTGGTCCGGTCGGCTTATTTCGTTTTCTTGGCAAAAAGGAACGGGCACGCATATACAAAGCACTGGACACAGTCGGAATGAAAAGCTATGCAAAGCAACCGATCGGACGTTTATCGGGCGGGCAGCAACAACGGGTATTTATTGCCCGCGCACTCGTCAGCAACCCGGAATTGCTTATTCTCGATGAACCAACGGTTGGCGTTGACGCCAATGCCGCGCGGCATTTTTATGATTTATTGGCGGAGTTTAATCGAGAGCATGGACTTACGCTAATTCTTGTCAGCCATGATGTGGGCACGATGACGCGTTACGTCTCTGACGTTGCTTGCTTAAATCAACGGTTGCATTTTCACGGCAGCAGATCGGAGTTTGAAGAAAATCCGGATTTCACCGCACTGTATGGGCATGATGTCCAACGTATCGTGCATGAACATGAGCATGGAGAAATTGCGCAATGATCGATGTATTTTTTCAATATGACTTTCTTCGCCAAGCATTGTTTTCCGGGATTATGATCGGCCTTGCCGCCCCGTTGCTCGGGGTATTTCTCGTCGTTAAACGGATGTCGCTCGTGGCTGATGCCCTGTCTCACATTACGCTGACCGGCATTGCCTTTCATTTTTTGCTGGCATCGTTTTTCATCACGCTGGTTGATATTGATCCGTTATATATGGGGATGGCGTTTGCGCTGGTTGGAGCGTTGTTGATCAATCAGTTGCGCAAAGTTTATAGCCATTTCAAAGAAGTGGCGATCCCGATTATTATGTCGGCGGGTATCGGCCTTGGCGTCGTATTTATCTCGATTGCAGATGGGTTTAACACTGATTTGTTTGCTTATTTGTTCGGAAGTGTTGCCGCGGTTGGCCGCACGGATTTTTATACGATTTTGGTGGTCACCTTGGTCGTCGCATTGCTTTTGGTCTTTTTTTATAAAGAGTGGTTTTTCCTTTCGTTTGATGAAGAGCAAGCGAAGGTTTCCGGGTTGCCAGGGAAATGGCTGGATGTTGTTTTTATGATTCTCGTGGCACTCGTCATTTCCGCGGCGATGAGAATTGTCGGCATTTTACTCGTCTCTGCATTGATGACGCTCCCGGTTGCCGCCGCGATGCAATGGGCAAAGAGTTTCAAGCAAATGTTTTTTTACTCGGCACTTTTCGGGGAAATTGCTGTGCTGGCCGGGATTATTTTCGGATTTTATTTGGATTTGGCACCCGGCGGAGTCATCGTCGTTGTTGCGGTGGCCATATTGCTTTCCAGCCTCGGGATGAAAAAAATCGGGAAACAAGCATCTCAATACCCCCACTTGCCACAATGAAAAAGGAGGGCTGACCATGGATGCACAGAAGGCGATAAAAACGTTAAAAGAACAAGGGTATAAATACACGGACAAACGAAAGGAAATTATCGGGTTTCTGGATGAGCAAAAGGGCTACGTACCGGCAAAAGAAGTGCTCATGTTCATGCAAGAGCGGTATGAAGGGCTTAGCTTCGATACGGTCTATCGCAATCTTTCGCTATTCACCGACTTGGGAATTTTGGAAGCCAGCGAGTGGGAGGGAGAGAAACGTTTCCGTCTTAGTTGCGAGGAAGACCATCATCATCACATGATTTGTTTAACGTGTGGAACAACAAAGCATATAACTGTTTGCCCTATGGAATACTTTAACGCAGGAGAAGAGGAAGATGATTTTAAAATAACGAGCCATAAATTTGAGATTTTTGGTTACTGTATGCCATGCCAACGTTCATGAAGCCCGAAAAGCGCTATGTTGTGCCAAACCGGCTTACAGATAAAAATGACGCAGTAACCAATACTTTCATCCGATAATTCCTTGAGAAGCCAGCCAAACTATAAATACCCGGGAGACAAACCGGGTAAGGGGGAGATCAGGTTGGCGGACGAAGGTCGCGAGCGTCAGCAATCGGATCGGGAACTAGCGAACCGGGAAGATCAACCGGAAGAAAGACCCGTGATGGTTGACCCGCTCATCGAAAGTTACAATGGGGAGTATATGGAAGAAACCTCAGCAGAAATCGCTTCCCCGAGCGTGGATGCCGAGCAGGCAAATCGAGTCTCGGATCAATCAGATGAACCAATGCAAGGAGAAGAGCCGACGGTTAATGATGATTCCCTAGGGATGGGATTAGGTACAGCTGCGATTATCATTTCACTTGTATCACTCTTTTTCTTGCCGGTCATTTTGGGTGCGGCAGGGATTATAACCGGCTTTTTCGCTCGTCAAAAAGGTGCTGCTGCACTTGGTTGGTGGGCCATCGGTATCGGGGCTGCTTCCATCCTCATATCGGTTTTTTTCGCACCTTTTATGTGACCGTAACACAACAAAAATTGCCCGCTCATTAAGAGCGGGCAATTGTGTTTTCCGGTTATCTGGATTTTCCGGCCTCTGAAATCCGGCCTCCGTCATTGGGTTGTCTCTGCTTCTTCAAGTTTAGCGAAGTGTTCTTCTGCCAGTTTATCGACTTCTTTTTTCAGCTCATCGACCATCGTCTCTTCGGGAACTTTGCGAATGATTTCGCCGTGGCGGAAAAGGAGGCCTTCTCCTTTTGCTCCCGCGATGCCGATATCAGCTTCCCGGGCCTCTCCGGGACCGTTGACGGCACAGCCGAGAACAGCGACTTTAATCGGCGCTTTAATTTGAGCGATGTAGTCTTCGACGTCATTGGCGATGCTGATCAGATCAATCTCAATCCGTCCGCATGTCGGACACGCAATTAAGGTGGCCGCATCCGAAGCCAGGCCGAATGTTTTGGTCAGTTCACGGGCCACTTTTACTTCCTCAACAGGATCGGCACTGAGGGAAATGCGCATCGTATTGCCAATGCCTCTATCCAAAATCGCGCCAAGGCCGGCCGCGCTTTTGACCGTGCCGGCAAACAATGTTCCGGATTCGGTAATGCCGAGATGAAGGGGGTAACTAAATGCCTGCGCGGCTTTTGTATAAGCTTCAATCGCCAGATCAACATTGGATGCTTTCATGGAGACGATGATGTCATGGAAATCCAATTCTTCAAGAATCGCGATATGATGCAATGCGCTTTCGACCATGGCGTCGGCGGTAGGATACCCGTATTTTTCTAGAAGATGGCGCTCGAGAGACCCGGCATTCACGCCGATGCGTATGGGGATCCCTTTTTCTTTGGCAGCCTCAACAACCATCTCGACCTTTTCACGTGACCCTATATTTCCGGGGTTGATTCGGATTTTATCCGCACCGGCTTCGATCGCTTTTAACGCTTTGCGATGATCAAAATGAATATCTACGACGAGGGGGATGTTGATGCGTGATTTAATCTCGGGAAGGGCGTCTGCAGCTTTATCGTTCGGACAGGCCACCCGGACGATGTGACATCCTGCTTCTTCCAGACGCAAAATTTCCGCAACCGTCGCTTCGACATCCTCTGTTTTCGTCGTCGTCATGCTTTGAATGATGACTTCATCATTGCCGCCAATGACTAGATTGCCGACACGCACCGGCCTCGTTTCCGTTCGGTGGATGATTTCGCTCATATTCGTTTTCCGCCCCTTTACATGAGCTTCTAATTAGAAAACTTGGCTTTTCGCTAAGCTCTTATGGCGAAAAGCCTTAGTTGCACTTATGCAGGTAATAAAGTTGATTTATACTTTCTTACCTGCTAATAAAAAAACGTAAATGGCTCATTTATACTCTATACGTCTTTTATTGTAGCAATGAAGCGGCAAAACTGGCAAGTTATTCGGGAAGGTTAGCCTTCATAAAGGGGAAACGTGTACATCTGGCCCTCGTGCAATTGTTCAGGCGATTGGCCGTCATTTAAGTATTGAAAATCGTTCTTGATTTGTCCCATGTCCATCGGCATGCCTTCATCATGAAGTTGTTCAACGATGGACAATAACGTTTGGCCGGCTTCAATCTCAACGTCGACAGTGTGGTCAAAATGTGTTTCTGTGATTTCCACTGTTTCGCCGGCGGTTTCCGGTGAGGAATCAGCGACCGGAAGCGTGCCGCGTGAGATGTCATAATATATGGCAAACGCAACGGTTGCAATCGCGAGAATCCAAAACCATTTTTTCATGGAAAATACCTCCTCTCTTAAAACAGTATGCTTGTCCATTGAAAAAATGCTGATAAAATAACAAAAACTCTCTAATTGGCTTTTCTTTTCGATCCGGATGTGGTAAGAAAAAAGGGTAAGATATTATGAGGGGGAGCACAAAAATGAAAAAAATCGTTGCAGGGGTAACAGCGGCCGCGTTGGTAGGCGCGGGTGTTGTATCCTCACCAACTAGCGCAGCTGCCGACGCGGCACCGGGTGATATTATTATTACCCTTGGCGAAGATTTAAGCGATGAAGAAAGAGAAACGGTTTTGTCGGAAATGGATGGCGATGAACAAGACCCGATCGTAGAAGTAACCAATGAAGAAGAGCATGAATATTTGGGTGAGTTCATCCCTGCGGGACAAATTGGAAACAACGCGATTTCTTCTTCACAAATCACCATTGCTGAAGCAGGTGCCGGGATAGATGTAAAAACCAATCGCATCAATTACGTAACGGAAGGCATGTATGCCAACGCGCTCGTCACCGCAGGTGTCGAAGATGCCGATATTTACGTCACTGCACCGTTTGAAGTTTCCGGTACTGGGGCGTTAACAGGGATCATTAAAGCTTACGAAATTGAAACGGACATAGAGATTCCCGAAGACCAAAAACGGATTGCCAACGAAGAGCTTGTTCAGACCGGTGAACTTAGTGAAAATCACGGGACGGAAGAAGCGACGGAATTAATGGCAAGAATTAAAGAAGCGATCGCGGAAGAAGATGTGGAAACGGAAGAAGACTTGCGAGACCTTATCGAGCGCATCGCCGATGAACTTGGAATTACGTTAACGGATGAAGAAATGAACGGGCTTGTGTCATTGTTTGAACGCATGCAAAACATGGACATTGATTGGGATCAAGTGCAAAATCAAATTGACCAAATTCGCGATAACATCGATGACTGGATGAGCTCCGATGAAGCGCAAGGGTTTGTCCAATCTGTCCTCGACTTCTTCAGTGAATTGATCGATACGGTGCGCGGTTGGTTTGAAGGAAGCGGAAGCTCGGAGTCGGGTTCCTAAAGATAACTAAACTCGAACGAATCTCACGATACGGTTGACGTGAGGTTCGTTTTGTTGATGCGTCCTTCCCAATAGTAAAGCGTTTTATAAAAAAGGAACTTCTGCTACAATATAGATAGATGATCATCTAGGGAACGTACAGGAGAGAACCGGATTTTGGGAAGGAGTGCTCAATCGATGGAGTGGCTTGATATTAGCATCTTCGGCTTTCTCGTCGTGTTTTTGGCAACGATGTTTTTTCTTGGGGAACTGCTTGTAAAAGCAAAAGGGATATTCGGTATTATCGGATTTTCATTGATTGCGCTGTATTTTGCTCACCACATCGGAGATACGACGGGAATGTGGGTCATCATTCTCTATGCCGCCGGGTTGGTATCGATAGTTATTGATGGAAAATTGCTTGGAGACGGGACATTGTCCTTTATCGGCGGCGTTTTAATGATTATCGGCCTGACGGTTCCCGCGCCGGATTTAATCTACGCGGTTCTCGTCGGATTTGCGGTGATTGTGGGCGGACTGGCGTCCTTTTTCTTCACGAAAGTGTTTCCGCGTCGTGATCTATGGTCAAAGATGACGTTGAAAGAAACGATGTCGAGTGAAGAAGGGTACAATTCCATGAATGAAGGCTATAGTGAGCTAATCGGAAAAGAAGGCATGACGCTGACGGACTTTCGTCCGATCGGCACGGTTGAAATCGAAGGGCAAACGTACAGTGCCACCACGGGCGCATCTTGGCTAGAAAAAAACACCGAAGTCAAAGTGGCATCGGTGGACGGCACTCGCATTGTCGTAAGCCCGCAAAAACATGAGTAAACGAGCGCCCGCAAGGGCGCTTTTTTCATTGCCGCCGTTTAGGGATAGGAAGGGTTCGGAAAACGAGAATGGACATCACGATCGCGATCAGCCAATAAATCCAGAACGAGGCATCGCCATTACGTCCAATGAAGTCAAGAAACGTTCCGATGACCGAGGGTAGCGTGGCGATATAAGCGCTCATTACCCAAATATGGCCGTATTGCAAGCGGGCGGGATAGATTTTTTTTAGTAACAAGCCTATGGCTGAGATCGCGAACACACCGATAAATTTCATCCCGGAGGCAAACAGATATAAGAGGATTAATATTAAGGCGATAAACGCGGGAAGGAGTTCCAAAAAGCTGCCGGTTGCTTCCTGAAGTTCAGCTTTCGTGAAACTAAATGCTCCATACTCCAATTGTTCCACTGTCCCATCGGCCACCATGAAGGCACGGTCCTCCAAAAGGGCGGTGACGTTTGCTTCGCCCGCCAAATCGTTTGGAGTGATTTGCCCCGAATCATCAAGGATGACCAGGGTATTATCGATATGGGTTGTATATGGTGTTTGCTCACTTTCCGCCGCCAATGTTCCCGATTCCACTTCGTAATCCGGGATATCCTCGGAGAGGACATGTTGCAAACGTTCACCGGCGGTGACAGCGAACGAGCTAATAGAAATAGCGGCAGGAATATTGGTAATAAGCACGAGCAGAAACACGTACAAAATCGTTCGCCCGATTTTTTGCCTGCGAAATTGTCCGATCATGGTAGGGGAGAATAAGCTGTAAAAAAATGATTTCCAAATATTCAATGTGATGATGCTCCTCTGTTATGTAAGGGTAAAGCGATGCGTACGTTGTCGATTATAACAGAAAAACGAAACTTATTCTTTACAAAGCAGTGAAGTTCATGAATAATAGATGAGGATGAACAATTGGACGTGCAATATTTTCTTTGGTATGAAAGAAAGTATAAATCAACTTTCTTTCATACATAAGTGCAACTAAGGCTTTTCGCCATAAAGGCTTGGCGAAAAGCCAAGTTTTCTAATTGAAGGGATGAGCGATTTTGCAAGAACTCCTGTTTATGTTTTTCGGGGGGTTGGGGATCTTTCTGTTCGGCCTTAAATACATGAGTGACGGCCTGACGAAAATCGCCGGTGACCGCTTGCGCGAGTTGTTGGATCGGTTCACCTCTAATCCGATTAAAGGTGTAATTACAGGGATCGCCGTGACGGTCTTGTTACAATCAAGCAGCAGCACGACTGTTCTAACCGTCGGGCTGGTAAATGCAGGTTTTATGACTTTGCGGCAGGCAATTGGTGTTATAATGGGCGCAAACGTGGGGACGACCGCCACTGCCTTCATTATTGGAATTGACATCACGGAATACGCGTTGCCGATTATTTTTATCGGTACATTTCTCATCTTTTTCTTTAAAAACAGAACGGCAAACAATTATGGGCAAGTGATCTTTGGGTTTGGTGCTCTGTTCCTGGGTCTCTCGATCATGGGGAGCGGCGTTTCTCCGTTGGCAGACAGTTCGGTATTTGAAGAACTTACCATTAGCATGAGCGATAATCCGCTTTTGGGGGTTATCATCGGGACCGTCTTCACAGTCATTGTCCAAAGTTCAACGGCGGCTATCGGCTTGTTGCAACAGCTCTATGATACGGGAGCGATTAGTTTAAACGCAGCGCTTCCCGTCTTATTCGGCGATAACATCGGGACGACGATTACAGCGGTGTTAGCCTCAATCGGTGCGTCGGTTGCAGCCAAACGGGCAGCGCTTAGCCACGTTTTATTCAATTTGGTCGGTGCTGTCGTTATCCTTATTTTACTACAGCCATTTACGGCATTTATGGTTTTTATCGAGGATTCCTTTAATCTCGTTCCGCCCATGACCATTGCCGTTGCTCATGGATCCTATAACATTGCGAACCTGCTTATTCAAGTATCATTTATCGGTGTTCTGGCAACAATTGTAACGAAGCTTATCCCCGGAAAAGATACAGAGATTGATTATAAAGCAAAGCATTTGGATACATCTTTTATCCAACGCGCTCCGGCCATTGCGCTTGGACAAGCACGGACGGAAGTGTTGCGCATGGCTGATTATGCGCAACAAGGATTGCATGAAGTCAATAAATACATTAAAAATCATCAGCGCAAAAATGCCGAGATGGCCGGCCGGTACGAAGAAGCGATCAACAATTTGGACCATGAGATCACGAGCTATTTAATGCAAATTTCCAATCGATCTTTGTCTGCTGAAAACTCATATGTGCATACGATGCTCTTAGACACGATCCGGGATATTGAAAGAATTGGCGATCATTTTGAAAACATCATGGAACTCGTTGATTTTCAAATGAGAAACAAGGTCAATATTTCAGAGGAAGCGAAAGAAGATCTCGATGAAATGGTATCCCTTACGCTCCGCACGCTTCAAGATGCCATCTATGCCCTTGAACACCATGACTTGGAGGCCGCGAAGGCCACGGAAAAACAAGAGGAAGAAATCGATCGGATGGAAAGGAAATTGCGCCGGAAACACATTGAGCGTATGAATGACGGGCGTTGTTCCGGATCAGCAGGTGTTATCTTTGTCGATATCATTAGCAATCTTGAGCGAATTGGGGACCATTCGGTCAATATAGCCCAAGCAGTGTTAAACGAGAAATAGACCTCGACCGAAAATTAACCAATGGGAGGTGCAATGGCGCAGATGGACGTACTATGGATAGGATTGGCGTTTGTCGCCTATGCACTCGCGGTTATCGGGGTGATATACCCCATTATCCCAAGTGGTCCTGCCTATATTCTTGCGATTGTTTTTTTCGGGTTGTATATGGGCTTTGGGGACTTAGAGATTGGTTTTTGGATTGGACAGACGCTCATTGTGATTCTCCTTTTGGTGATTGACTTTATTACGAGTTATTACGGCATCACGCGGATCGGCGGCTCCAAAGGGGCGGTATGGGGAAGCATGATCGGTCTTATCATCGGACCGTTCATTATCCCTGTGCTCGGAATAATTATAGGTGCCGTCGCCGGCGCGATCATCGGAGAACTGTTAGCCGGCGGGCATAACCTTAAATCACTCGGGCGAATAGGATTAGGTTCATTGATCGGTTATTTGGCGGGAGCGGTGATCAAGTTTATCTTGCTGTTTATCGGCCTGCTGCTCACTGGTTTTAGCTGGTGGATATGAAGGCTTTGTGTTAGAAAACTTGGCTTTTCGCCAAGCTTTTATGGCGAAAGCCTTAGTTGCACTTATGCAGATAAGAAATCTGCCAAAAAAGGCTTGCCGTCTTTCTGATTCTATGATATATTATCCATTGTCTTAAAAAATTGAATGCGAATGGCGGTGTAGCTCAGCTGGCTAGAGCGTACGGTTCATACCCGTAAGGTCGGGGGTTCGATTCCCTCCGCCGCTACCATTTTTAAAGCATATGGCGGTTGTGGCGAAGTGGTTAACGCACCGGATTGTGGTTCCGGCATTCGTGGGTTCGATCCCCATCAACCGCCCCATCGGCGGACCCTTAGCTCAGTTGGTCAGAGCAGACGGCTCATAACCGTCCGGTCGTAGGTTCGAGTCCTACAGGGTCCACCATATAGGAAAAAACAACCCCGTACTTGAAGGGGTTTTTTTAATAGGGATTAAAGACAAAATAGTTGTAAATAACATAAAATAGGTTTAAAGTTAATAGGGGCAGGGTAGAGTAATCCTGAGAGGTTGTTTACCCTGTTAATTAAACTACACATTGGAGGAGATTCACATGGCTAACTATCAACTTCCGGATCTTCCATATGCAGCAAATGCATTGGAACCACACATTGATGAAGAAACGATGAACATTCATCATGACAAGCACCATAATACTTACGTAACAAAGTTAAATGATGCGCTTTCCGGTCATGATGACCTCGCCAATCAAAGCGTTGAAGATTTGGTGACGAATTTAGATAAAGTCCCTGAAAATATTCGTACCGCGGTTCGTAACAACGGAGGCGGCCACGCGAACCACAAGCTGTTTTGGACGATTCTCTCTCCGAACGGAGGAGGCAAGCCATCCGGTGACTTGTTATCCGCGATTGAAAACAAGTGGGGCAGTTTTGATCAGTTTCAAGAGGAATTTACAAACGCTGCGCTCGGCCGTTTCGGCTCAGGTTGGGCATGGCTCGTCGTCGATGGCGGTAACCTCGCGATCCAGGACACGCTAAATCAGGATTCCCCGTTAACCGAAGGGAAAACACCGATTCTCGGCATTGACGTATGGGAGCATGCTTATTACCTTAAATACCAAAATCGTCGTCCGGAATACGTGAAAGCATTCTGGAATGTTGTGAATTGGCCAGAGGTTGAAAGACGTTACAAAGAAGCATAGTAAAGGAAAGCGAATCCCCCCCCCGAACTTTTCAGGGGGGATTTTTAATGGCAGGTAAGAAAGTTGAATCATACTTTCTTACCTGCATAAGTACATCTAAGGCTTTCGCCATAAAAGCTTGGTGAAAAGCCAAGTTTTCTAAAAAGATAAGAAAGTATAAATTTCGGTCCCTATTATGCCGGGGAATGTGTTAGGGTGTAGATATGGAATCTAATATTCTTCGACGTATATTCTTTGACCACCATCAACATTGGGAACAATTTGTCGAAAAACATGGGGATCGCATCCGCCCTGTTGTCCATAAAGAAGTGGAAAAATTCCGGGATTGTGAGAATCCCGAGAACGGATTCAAGCTCTTTGTATGCGAAGGTTGTCACGAGACCCGAAAAGTCCCCTATCGCTGTAAAGGCCGATTTTGTACGACCTGTTCGATCGGAGAGAGCGAGGAATGGAGTCGTCTGCTCATGGAAGATGTCTTCCAGGTCAACCATCGGCATGTGATTCTGACGATCGATGAGGGGCTGCGAGACGTGTTTCTCCTTCACCGAGAATGATTGAAAACGTTGATGGATGAAGGTGCACGGCTGCTCAAAGAATATTTCGAGAAGAAGAAAAAAGTGACCCCGGGGATCATTGCGGGGCTACATACATTTGGTTCCCGAGTTAATTTCAATCCCCACATCCACATGATGGTGACAATGGGCGGGATGACAAAGAAAGGGGAATGGAAAACGTATGATTTTATCCCCTTCCAGATGCTCCGCAAACAATGGCAAGCCGTTGTTTTGAAGCTGATTCGCAAGCATTTATCCGGAAAAGACAAGAAACGCGTGCAAGCGCGCCTCCAACAAGCGTTCTCCAAAAACGGAGAAGGCTTCTATATCTATGCCCCTAAACAACGGGGAAAGGCGCAAGACCAACTCCGATATATTGGCCGTTATATGCGTCGACCGGCGATTGGGATCAATCGGATCGAGGCCTATGACGGGCAAATGGTGACGTTTAAGTACCATGATAAAGTCGATGGGAAAGAGAAACATGTGAGCGTGAGTGCCGAGGAGTTCATCCGTCGGCTCATTCGCCATATTCCAGATGAACAGTTTAAAACGATCCGCTATTACGGGCTGTACTCGAGAAGAACGAAGAACGTGAGTAAAAAGGTACTGGCGGCGTGGCAAAAAACGAAGAAGAAGTGGATCACCCAGGTGAAGCGAACCCTGCGCTCTGCGCCGCCAAACTTGGAGAGAACGGGTCATGGCTAGCGGACATAAGGATCCTCTGCGGTGTCCCAAATGTGATAACTACTTTGAGTATAAGGGAGAAGTCTGTCTTGAGAACGGGCGATTAGTGGTTAAAGTCGCCTTGGGTGAAACGGCCAGAAGCTATTTGGAAAGGGAGATCGGTCATGTCCCCCGTATCGAAACACCGAAAAAAGAAACAAAAAAAGAAGAAGAAACCACCGACGAATCAGCATCCCAAGACCGTCAACTTTGTTTGTTTACAGTGTCATGAACACGAAGCGATCCCTTACACGGTCGTTCGTGATTTTGATCACATGGACCCTGGCGATCCAAGCGTGCCGCCGATGTTTGCCTGCCAACAATGTGAAGGGGAGATGTATCCGGAGTATTATAAAGGCGTTCACGGTTATGAGTACCGGCTATCAGACAAGCAGTGATCATGACAAGGACCTAGCTTGGGCGGTTTTCCCAAGCTAGGTTTTTCTAAATTCGCGGAATAGCATGCGCGTAATTGCACACGCTAACTGAAGATGAGGTAGGTGTGTGCAATGGTCTCCGCGATTTTCAAACGGTTGCTTCCGGAAAATGTGGAAGCAACGAAAGATTTTAAACTCTTGTTATTGATCGGTGGTTTGTACGCTTTAAGCACGGCGCTTTCGAACACATTTGTCAATGTGTACATATGGAAACAATCCGGGAGTATCACGGCAATTGCGTTTTATCAATTGGCGACTGTCCTATTTTCGCCATTGGCGTTCTTTTACGCCGGTCGATTGGTGAAGCGCATGGATCGAACGATTGTGTTAAGGATCGGTATTGTGTTGCTTGCCTTTTTTTATTTTGCCGTTCTTTTGGCCGGCACGAGTGTGGAGGATGTCCTCTTTTTGTTAGGGTTGTTGTTAGGGTTGGGCTTTGGCGTTTATTGGCTTGCTTTTAACGTGCTCACCTTTGAAATAACTTCACCGGAGACGAGGGATGTTTTTAACGGTTATCTAGGTTTGTTCACATCACTCGCCGGTATGATCGGCCCAATGACTGCAGGAATCATTATTGCTTGGTTTCCGGGATACAGTGGCTATCAGTCTATTTTTACCGTATCTCTGTTGTTTTTTGCAGCAGCGGTCGTTGTCAGTTTTAAATTTAAAAGGCGCTCCTCCGCCGGGATTTTCCGGATCAGTAAAGTTTGGCAGCGGCGCCATGAAGACTTGGATTGGCGTCGCATCCTGTATGCCCACTTTTTTCAAGGGTTGCGAGAAGGGGTTTTTACGTTTTTAATCGTTTTGTGGGTCTACACGGCGACGCAAAGCGAATTGGCATTGGGCACCTTTGGTTTAATTACGTCAGCCGTTTCGTTTTGCTGTTATTTTGTGGTGGGGCGATTTCTGCCCGTTCGTTTTCGTAGACGGTCGATTTTTACCGGTTCCTTGTTGCTTTACTTGGCCATTTTCTTTATCGTTCCCGACCCTACTTATCCGCGCCTGATAACGTATGGTATTGTGATTTCGGCTGCCTATCCGTTGATATTCGTACCGTTTGTGTCGATGACGTATGATATCATCGGGAAAGCATATAAAGCGGCCTCTATGCGAGTGGAGTATTTAATCGTGAGGGAATGGTTCGTTAATGGGGGCAGGGCTGTTTCCATCATCTGTTTTTTGATCTTCATTCGCGTACTGGGAGATAAACAGGGGATTTTGTTTACATTGCTTGTGTTTGGCGCAGGGCACCTTTTCCTGTATTTGGCGATAAGGCACATTAGCCCTCGCGGGGGGAAGATTCCGGACGACGAATACCCCAGTAAAAGCCTCGACGATCAGGAACGTCAAACGTAGTTCACACTTTCTAATGTGAATCATGGAGAGGCTGTGCTACAATAAAAAAGAGAAAACATACATGCTTGTTGGTAGGGGGAGGAGAAACCATATGGCAAGGGAAAAACGGAAAAATCATATTCCGTTACGTTTGAACATCCTTTTTTTTGCCGTATTTATTTTATTTTCCATTTTGATCTTACGCCTTGGCTATATTCAGATTGTCCAAGGGGAAGAATATGAAGCGATGGTCAATAGTGAGGGGGAGCAAACGGCAAACGTCGATGCACCGCGGGGATTAATGATGGATCGAAACGGGCACACGGTTGTCGATAATGAATTGCAACTGACCCTGACCTATACCAATCGCCCGGGCAACGAAGAAGAGATGCTTGAAATTGCCGATCGTTTGACGGAGTTTTTGGATATAGATGAAGACGATATTGACGATATCAATGAACGGGAATGGCAAGACTATTGGCTGCAGTCGAGAGAAGAGGAAGCGGATCAGCTGGTGAGTGAAGAGGAAGAAGCAGATTTGGAAGACGATGAAGTCTATCAACTGCAACTTGATCGGCTGCCCGCAGAGGAAGCGATGGAAGCGATCGGTGTCGACGAGCATGAGACGGTGGCGATCTGGGCAGAGATGATGGGTGGTTATAATTACTCGCCTCATCGGATCGCGAGAGGAATTGATCAGGATGCGGCCCATGCGCTCAGCGAGTTAATGCATGAACTTCCCGGCATAGATATTATGCGGGATTCTGTAAGGATGTATCCTTATGGCGATAGCTTCCCGACCTTTCTCGGGGGGACGGGCCAAATTCACGAAGATGAACTTGATCAATATTTGGGTGAAGGCTACGAGCGGACCGATATTGTTGGAACGTCTCGGTTGGAAGCAGAATATGAAAGCGTGCTGCGTGGGGAAAAGGCAGAGATAACGACCGATGCCGATGGGAATGAATCAACGGACCCCGGTGCAAGGGGCAACGATCTCGTCTTGACGATTGACATGGCCTTGCAGCAAGAGGTGGAAGATATTATTGATGATACTATTGGTGATGCAAGTGGAAGCAATTTTTTAGAGGAACCGGAAGCCCACGTCGTCATGATGGAGCCGGACACCGGTGAAATTCTTAGCATGGCCTCGTATGATGAAGATTTCGGTTTGGTGGAAAATGCCTATGCAATCGGATCCACGATCAAAATGGCGACTGTGCTGGCAGGTTTCGAGAGTGGCGTGATTGATCACGGTACGGTTTATGAAGATACTCCTATTAATCTTCCCGCTTCACCGTCCATATCGTCATGGCAAAATATGGGAGCAGTCAATGATATTGACGCCATCCGCCGTTCATCAAACATTTATATGGCAAGAATAGCGATGGAAATGGCTGATTATCAGCTCGGTTCGAGCGGCACTGATTGGTCCGGGGCTGACCAGGCTTTTGACATTTTGCGCAACCATTATGCCCAATTTGGACTCGGCGTCGAGACGGGGATTGACCTTCCCAACGAAGTGACGGGCATGGATGGCGGTTACAGTTCCGAAAACCTTTTGTATATGAGCTTCGGCCAGTTTGATACGTATACACCGATGCAAATGGCCCAGTACGTCGCAACCATAGCGAATGACGGTGAGCGGATGCAGCCAACGCTCGTAAAAGAAATTCTCGATCCCGAATCCGAATCTGTCGTGCGCCAACATAGCCCCGAAGTGCTGAATACGGTCGACAATTCAAGCGGGGATTTTGATCGGATGCAAGAAGGCATGCAACAGGTGATGCAACAATCCGGTTCAAACGGAGGAACCGCGTCCGATGATTTCAGTGGTGCCGATTATAATCCGGCGGGGAAGACGGGAACGGCGCAGGCCTTTGACGAGAATGGCAATGAAGGTTACAATCAGGCAATGGTGGCTTACGCTCCTTACGATGATCCCGAAGTCGCGGTCGCTGTGCTTGTTCCGATTACCTCGACGAGCGATGAGGATTCAGGTTTGGCGAACTCGATCACACGTGATGTCCTAGATGCTTATTTTGACATGGAAGAGGACGGCGCTGAACCGGATGAAGCCGACGATGACGATGAGGTTTTCCGTGATCCTGAAGATGATTTGGAATAAGCGGCTTTGAGCATTGATTTATATAAAAAAACCTGATAGTATTATTAAGTATGATTGCTTAAGGATAAGGAGGGATGGCATGCGTGTTCAAGTAACACTTGCGTGTACGGAAACCGGAGACAGAAACTATATCACATCTAAAAATAAACGAACCCATCCGGAGCGTATGGAGCTAAACAAATTTTGCCCACGGCTTAACCGTTATACGCTTCACCGTGAAACAAAGTAAGCAGCAGAGGCATATGCTGCTTACTTTTTTTAGTAGATAAGAATGTATAAATCAACTTTCTTACCTACATAAGCGCAACCAAGGCTTTTCGCCATACAGCTTGGCGAAAGCCAAGTTTCTAATGTGGGAGGGATGACAGTGATGAACAAGCAAGAAGTTCGTGCGTATGTGCGAGAACAATTTTCCATGTTAACAGGCGGGGAGCGGGAGCAACGTGGCCAGAAGTTGCATGAAGCGTTGTATCGCCAATCGTTCTGGGAACGAGCGAAAGCCGTTGCCGTAACCGTTGATACATATCGGGAAGTGCCAACACGACCAATTATAGAGAAGGCTTGGCGAGAAGGGAAAACGATCGTTGTCCCTAAAGTTGAGCGAGAGCGGCATACGTTGGATTTTTATAAGCTTATATCGTTTGCACAGTTGGAGGACAAGCGTGGATTGCAGGAACCTATGCCCTCCCAATGTGAGCAAATTGAAAAGGAAGACATCGATGTCGTTATCGTGCCGGGCTTGGCATTTGATCAGGCAGGCTATCGCATCGGTTTTGGCGGTGGCTATTACGATCGGTTTCTTGAGAATTATCAAGGCAAAACAGCCGCTCTTGCTTTTTCTTTTCAACTCTTTCCCTCTTTGCCGACCGAGGCGCACGATATCCCCGTTCACCATTTAGTAAAGGAGAACGCATAATGGTCGTTCTCCTTCTCATAGGTGTTGCCCTTATCGCTTATTTGGCCTATCGGTACCAAACGCTGACCGTTGGCGGTGCCTGGATGGCTTTTCTTGTCGGCATGGTAATTGCCTTATCTTTTTCTTATAAAGGCCTCATCATCCTGGCGTTATTTTTTATCGGCAGTACAATCTTCGGCCGATTACCTGCGCGTACGTTCGAGCGGGAAAAGGAAACGCGCACTGCCGGGCAAGTGTTCGCCAATGGCGGAGTCGCGGCGCTCCTTGCTATCTCGGGTCTGCTGTTTGCGGACGATGAACTTGCACGAATTATGTTCATCAGCGCGCTCGCGGCTGCCAATAGCGACACTTGGGCTACGGAAGGCGGCAAGCGCTGGGGTGGGCGCCCTTACCATATTAGAACGAGCAACCGTACGACGACCGGCCGCTCGGGAGCGATTTCTCCGATCGGCACGTTGTTTGCTTTTATCGGAAGCGCCTTTATTGCTGTCTTCGGAAGCTTCCTGTTTTTGAATGGGGACTGGGTCGTTTTGATACTGATCGCTGGTTTTGCAGGGGCGATGGCAGATACCGTTATTGGCGCTTACCTTCAAGAAGAGCGCCAATGCGAGTATTGCAATACCCTGACGGAAGAAAAAAACCATTGCGGCCATAACACACGAATCATCCGAGGCGTTCCAGGCGTTGACAATAATAAAGTGAACGTTGCGTGTACCATTGTGTCGCCGATGTTTGCCATGATTATCTTTCTTCTCGTATAGCAGCTGCCGGATTCAGCCAAGCTAAATAGCGGAAGGAGGAGGTTTTTTGAAAAAACTCATGGTGTTCATTGCCTTAGCAATCATTGGCTTTCTCGTATACCGCTATCGCTACTATGTACTCAGGTACAAAACAAGCAGACGTCTGCTTGTCAAAAGTGTAATGGCGATCCCGCCTTTGCGACGGCGAATGTTAAAAAAATATTCCCCGTTCGCGACCTAGACAGCCCAAAAAGGTAAACAACAACGCAAATTCGAGGCGCGATGAAGGAATTCCGGGGGTGTGCTCACGTTAAGCGTCCCTGGTTATTATTTTCGGCGGCTCCAATGGTAAATATTCGCATTGGCATGCACTTGTCGTTTATGATAGACGGAGAACCTTTGTGGCTTATTGCCATCAAAAGGGAACGAATGAAAAAGGATGAATGCGATGGAGGTTAGAGATCAAGATGTGCTCTTTTGGGAGCTCGCGCATCATCTCGTAGCGAAAAATGGGTTCCAAGCCGTCCATGTAACGAATGACCGAAAACAACTGTGGTTGGAAAAGGAAACCGACAAGGAACAGTTTTTGATATCCCTTTCCAAAATTGACATGGCTTGGAGTCGGGGGCTTGACCAATTAATGAAGGATAATGCCCGTGCATCCCAATCATTTAAAAAGGGTTCTCCACGTAAGAATACGGTCTATCATAATGTGTACATTACTTCGATGGCACCCGCAGATGATTGGAAAAGCAAAACGAGTGAAATTATTTATACAGATGCGGCAAGGCGCAAGCCTATGCAAACGTGGCTTTTTGCCGCATCGATCGGTGCTCAGCACGGGGATGACATCGAAAAATTTTTGAGCTTGTTAAATGCAGATGAACATTGGCCGAGCAAAGAAGAAATGCTCCAAGATGATGACGATTTGCGCGCCCAAAAGACAGCCAACCAAAGACAACGCATTGTAAGAAATATTGAACAAGAGCACGAGGAAGCCGTCAAGGTTTTTACATATGGGAAGTCCCGTTTCACGTATGTTTTGCTCGCGTTGATTTTAATGGTTTTTGTCTGGGTGGAAACGGTTGCGGACTCGACGGATGTGTTGGCGCTAATTGAATTCGGCGCAAAATATAATCCGTTCATCGATGCTGGCGAATGGTGGCGTATTTTTACGTCGATGTTTTTGCATATCGGCATCTTTCACTTATTTATGAATTCATTGGCGCTTCTTTTTCTGGGAACGGCAGTAGAGCGTATATTCGGAACGGCGCGGTTTATCTGGGTATACATGGTTGCCGGCATCGTTGGCTCGACGGCCAGTTATGCGTTCACCGAACAAGTTTCTGCGGGAGCATCAGGCGCGATTTTTGGCTGTTTTGGTGCGCTGGTTTTCTTCGGGATCAACCATCGCCGTCTTTTTTTCCGCACCATCGGAAGAAATGTCATTGTCATTCTTTTGATTAATGTCATTTTCGGGACGGTCGTTCCGATGGTTGACAACGGCGCGCATATGGGAGGTTTAGTCGGAGGGTTTCTTGCTGCCGCAACGGTGGGCATGCCTGATAAGGCGTATAAATTAAAACAACTTGTTGTTATTCCCGCTATTGCCGCGCTTGTCGCAATTTTATTCGCCTATGGCTATTACGGCGAAGGAAACGATCCGGCGGAACCGATCGTAGAAATTCAATTGGCACAGGAGCTTATGGAAGAAGAAGCATATGATGAGGCTTACGATACGATGGCAAGTGTGATCGATGGGACAGATATGCCCGAGGCGCATTTCATGATCGGAAATGCAGCGTTTGGACGCGAGGATTACGAGGAAGCCGAAGGCTTTTATCAAGAAGCATTGGCCGAGAATCCTGATTTTCACGAGGCAGCCTATAATCTCGCGCTTGTATACGGAGAGATGGGAGAGGATGAACAGGCGCTTGAACACGCGGAACGTGCCCTTGACCTAGAACCCGATAATGAAGAATATGAAGATTTGCTGGAAGAACTACAAGGAGCTTGAACGCTTCGGTCGGTTCCTATCCCCACCTTTACGCTCATGGAAAACCTGGAATGCGCATACGTTAATGCTAAGGTTGTACCGTGTGAATGGGAGGTGGGAAAGGATGCTGGCTGTGTTTGTCATCGGGGCCGTGACCGGAGCACTACTGTTTTACCAACGTCTTGGCGAGTGGGAGAGGTGGATGCTTATAATGCTCGTGATTTTCGCGGGCATGGGTTATTTGGGCTTCTCATTAAGTAACGGCTATTTTAGTTTCGTTTCGGAGGCTTGGGTCCAGGCGTTTTGGTTTGTGGGGACGCTTATCTTTATTGCGTCGGCAATGATGGCTTATCGTCCAAGGCTTGGTTTTTTCGGGCGTAATGATTATCGTATTTGGGCAAGTGTGATTGCCTTGTTTTTTTTGAGCGGCGGACTTGTAAACGTATGGGTGTCCGCGGTTTTTACGTATATTTTTTCCATTCTTGTATTTGCGACAGGGTTAGTGATCGGTTTTTTGGCGCAAAGTTATTTGTATGCCTATTGGCCAAGGTTTGAATGGCTCCCTTATGTTCCGTTGCTTGTACTCATTTTTGTTTCCGCGGGAAAGTTGCTATAATATTAGTGTCATGAAAATTAATTCTATCCACGATATACGCCAGTTATTGTTAAACTATCATTCGGTGATCTATACGAGAGATCCACAAGCGGATATTATCCTGATGGAAGAAGAATTGTCCATGTTAAAAGAAACTGGGCTATTGGAGGCAGAGGATTATTATGCTTGCAAACTTGTTTTGCAGGCGGAGCAACGAAAATTGGAATAAAACAATCATGGGTAGCCGGGCAGGAAGCGTGGATTCCCGGAAAAGCACTGGTGTCGGTGTTTCAGGGTTTTCTAAGTCACAGGGTGCCATGCTGCAGGCATTTACGGGGCAGCATGGCTTGTTATGAAACGGCTTGGTTATTTTGACGGTTGAAGTTGCCCGTTAAAATAGAGGGGGTACATAATTTGCAAAAGAAAAACATTTCGATTTTGGGTGTGCCCTTGGATTTAGGACAAAATCGCAGGGGTGTTGATATGGGCCCGAGCGCGATCCGTTATGCAGGGGTGCGCGAGCGTTTGGAAGCGCTCGGTTACAATGTCTGTGACCATGGAGATGTGACTGTCCCGAATCGCTACGGGCAAGAAACTGAGGACCATTTAAAGCATTTGCAAGCCGTTGTCGAGACGAATCGAACATTGGCAAAGAAAATGGAGGACATCACGTCAAACAATGCCACCCCACTTGTGCTCGGCGGTGACCACAGCATTGCCATTGGAAGCCTCGCGGGCATTGCAAGGCAGTATCAAAATCTCGGTGTGATTTGGTACGATGCCCACGGAGATTTGAACACGATGGAAACTTCCCCTTCCGGAAACATTCACGGAATGCCTCTGGCCGTTAGTTTAGGACTTGGCCACAAATCCCTAACGGGCATTGCCGGAGAAACACCTGCGATCAAGCCCGAAAACATCGTGATTATTGGAGCGCGCGCATTGGATGATGCTGAAAAAGCGCTCATTCAAAAGTACAACATAAAAGTGTTCACGATGCATGAAGTCGACCGTTTGGGGATGAGTGAAGTAATCAATCAGACGAACGCTTACTTGAGCGATTGTGACGGCATTCATGTAAGCTTGGATTTGGACGGGCTTGATCCTATTGATGCCCCCGGAGTGGGAACCCCGGTCGTCGGCGGTTTATCTTACCGGGAAAGCCATTTGGCCATGGAAATGTTGGAGGAAACGGAAAACGTTACCTCGTGCGAGTTTGTGGAGGTGAATCCGATCCTCGATGAAAAAAACAAAACGGCAGAAGCGGCTGTTGCACTTATCGGGTCATTATTTGGTGAAAAAATAAGGTGAGAGACCTCTCACCTTTCACATCTAGAATTGGAGGATATAAAAAGCCATGGAATATCGTATAGAACGGGATTATTTGGGCGAAAAACAAGTGCCGAAAGAGGCATATTATGGAATCCAAACGGTACGTGCGCAAGAAAATTTTCCGATTACGGGTTATCCACCCCACAAATCATTAATTCAAGCGTTTGGTTTCGTGAAAAAAGCCGCTGCAATGGCGAATAGAGACGTTGGCGGTTTGAACGAAACACTTGCAAGCGCGATTATCAAGGCAGCAGAAGAGGTCATCGCAGGCGATCTCAACGATGCATTTGTCGTGGATGCCATTCAGGGCGGTGCCGGTACCTCGTTTAACATGAATGCAAATGAAGTTATTGCAAATCGGGCGATTGAAATAATGGGATATGAAAAGGGAGACTATAACCGGTTAAGCCCTAACACGCACGTGAATATGGCGCAATCGACGAATGACGCCTTTCCGACAGCCATTCATATCGCGGCGTTGAAGCTTTCCGAGGGATTGCAAAATGTGCTTGAAGAAGTGATTGACACGCTGAAGAAGAAGGAAAAATCCTTCGATGATGTGATCAAAATGGGGCGCACCCACCTGCAAGATGCTGTTCCGATTCGACTTGGCCAGGAAATGGGCGCTTATCGACGCATGCTGGAAAGGGACCTTCATAGAATTGAACGGGCAGTGGATAATTTAAATGTCGTCAATATGGGCGCAACAGCCGTCGGTACGGGGTTGAATGCCGAGCCCGAATACATTGAAACGGTGGCAAAATACTTGGCCGATTTGACGGGGCTCAAATTAAAAAGCGCCGAAGACCTTGTCGATGCTACGGCAAATACCGATGCATACACAGAACTTTCCGGCTCGTTAAAAGTGCTGGCGATCAACCTTTCCAAAATGTCCAATGATTTACGTTTGATGAGCTCGGGACCGCGGACAGGATTAAATGAAATCAATCTTCCGCCTCGCCAGCCGGGATCATCGATAATGCCCGGAAAAGTGAATCCGGTCATGTGCGAAGTCGTCAATCAAATATCTTTCCAAGTCATCGGGAATGACCACACTATTAGCTTGGCCTCTGAATCCGGGCAATTGGAGATCAACGTGATGGGGCCTGTGCTCGTGTTTAACTTATTACAATCGTTATCCGTACTGGAAAACGGGTTGAATGTTTTCAGAAACCATGCCCTGGAAGGCATCACGGCCAATCGGGAAGAAGCGAAAGAAATGGTACATAAAAGCGTTGGGATTATTACAGCCATTAACCCCCACGTAGGTTATGAAGTCGCTTCCCGGGTAGCAAAAGAAGCGCTTGACTCCGGTCGCTCGGTGAAAGATATTTGTGTCGAGCGCGGAATATTATCCGAGGAAGAACTGGAAGAGATTCTTGATCCCCAGGAGATGACCAATCCCGGAATCGCGGGAGCAAGATTTATGGAATAAGGAAAAGTCTTTTTTCCGGCAATCCGTTTGGAAGTTTCACTATATAAATACAAAATCCGCTGTGATCAATTTGTATCATGGCGGATTTTTTGCGTTTTAAGAATGTTTGCCTTTGTTAAAGGGCTAAAGGATAAAAAAGACGTTGACTTTCGGATATTTTAAAGGTGTAAACCAACAGTTGACAGCTTTAAACCAACGGTTTATCGATTGTGGGTGCTTGATGATATACACTAAAAGCATAAGGAGGTCGCGCAATGAAAATAGGGGATCAGATTCAAAAGCTACGTGAAAAGGAAAATCTTTCCCGAGAAAAATTGGCTCAGCAGCTTTATATAACGCGACAGGCTGTTTACAAATGGGAGAATGATTTGGGGTATCCTGATATCCAAAATTTAATCCATTTAAGTGAGCTGTTTGAAATCAGTTTGGATGAACTCATTAAAGGAGACCATAGCTTCCAGAAAAATATCAAAGTAAAAGGAGGCACAGGACTTTTTTCCAACCGACGCCTTTTATCTTCCCTCAACTACTTCAGTTTGTTCTTTGCTCCTGTGGTGTTCCCCATTATTACCATAATAGCGGGAACCGCTGAAATTAAAAAACATGGAAAAAGAGCATTGGTTTCTCAATTGATTCCTGCTCCTTTGTACGCGGTTATGATCCTATTTTTAAACCTTATCACGACTGAGCAAGGCTATTTGGTTTTTGAGATTAGCGGCACCATTTTCGTTATGCTCACGCTTCTTGGTGTTGCCATCTGGAATGTTGTACAAGGGATCAAGGTTTTAAGGGGGCAAAGAAATGGAAACCAATGAACCGGTGATGCAAGTAAAAAACGTTAGTAAGGTTTTAGGTGAAAAGAGGGCCGTTAACAACGTCAATTTTGATCTATATCCTGGTGAAGTATTCGGTTTATTAGGGCCGAATGGGGCAGGCAAAACGACCGCCATCCGTATGATGGTGGGCTTAATTTCGATGACAGAAGGCCAGGTATTGATAAAGGGGGCAAGCATTGACAAAGATTTTGAAGAAGCGATATCTCATGTAGGTGCCATTGTCGAAAACCCTGAAATGTATGATTATTTAACGGGGCATCAAAACCTGCTTCATTATGCACGTATGGCTGGAGATGTCTCAGAAAAACGCATGTACGAAATCATCGAATTGGTTGGACTGGAAAATACGATTGATAACAAAGTAAAAACCTATTCGCTGGGCATGCGTCAGCGTTTAGGATTAGCACAAGCCCTGGTCCATTCCCCAGCCCTGCTTATTTTGGATGAACCAACCAATGGTTTGGATCCGGAAGGCATACGTGAATTCCGTCAGCATTTAAAAAAATTAACACAAGAAGAAGGGATGGCTGTTCTTGTATCCAGTCATTTGCTCGCCGAAATGGAATTGATGTGTGATCGTGTTGGCATTATTCACCATGGAAAATTGCTCACCGTTCAATCTATCCATGATTTTGGAGAACCAGAAAAAGATTTAGTCGTATCAATGACAGTCGATCGTGTTGATATAGCTGATCAGGCTTTTAAACATACGTTTCCAAAACATTCCTGCGAAGTACAGGAGAAAACGATTGACGTCCGTATAGACGACGAGCAAATTCCACAAGTCATCAAATGTTTTGTAGAAAATGACGTAAACATATATCGTGTGAGAACAAAGGCAAAGACACTAGAGGATACTTTTCTCGAATGGACAGGAGGTCAGCAAATTGTCTGAAGTATTCGCTTGCATTAAAAACGAAAACATGAAAATATATCGGCGTGTCGGTCCGCGAATAATGATAGGAATAATCATTGCTGCTGTGTGTATCCTTGCACTCATCCAAAATTATTCGCCTACACCTCCTGCATCGATGTGGAATTTTGCTTACGACAATATAGAAGTTTTCGTAGCCTTCATCATCATGTTTGCGGTGATTATCGCCGCCGGGAGTATTTCGGGCGAATTTTCGAAAGGCACCATTAAACTTTTACTCATCCGTCCTATCAATCGATCAAAAATATTATTGTCGAAGTATGTTGCATCCCTTATGTTTTCATTCATTATGCTCGTCCTTTCCATTACACTTTCACTTGTCGTTGGAGGCATGTTTTTCGGATTTGAGGCGCCATCGCAGGCGAATGTTACAACCATGGATGGCAGTACAGTGGAAAATGTTTTGCCACATTTCACAAGTTCTATTGCTTTTGTGAGTGTTGATATACTCATGATGGTCACCATTGGCTTCATGATTTCAACTATTTTTCATAATAGTGCGTTGGCAATTGGGGTCACAATCTTTTTAAGATTCGCCGGCCCTAATATTGTTTTGGCCCTTCAACAATATGATTGGGCAAAATATATCTTGTTTGCCAATTTGAATTTACGTCAGCATATCGGGGGTGTGCCATACCTCGAAGGATTAACAATGACATTCTCGGTGATTACGCTAATTGTTTACTTTTTTATTTTCATCATTTTAACTTGGTGGATTTTTAATAAGAAAGATGTGGCAACTTAAAGGATGGCTGTGGTATAAGAGAGGCATGGTGAACGGAAATATAGGCGGGGCTGTCCGAAAAGGGCAGCCCCCATCCTTATGAAAAAACGCTTTCGAGACGCTCAAACGCCCAATCCAAATCTTCTTGAGAAATCGTAAGCGGGGGCGCAAGTCTGAGAACATTTTCATGGGTTTCTTTGCACAACAATCCAATTTTCATTAACTCCTCACAATAAGGGCGTGCCTGTTCGTGGAGCTCAATGCCGATGAAAAACCCTTTGCCACGGACTTCTTTAATAGCGGGATGGTTAATGGTTTGACAACGTTCCAAGAAAGGGCCTCCAAGTTTTTCAGCCCGAACCGGCAAGTTTTCGTTAACAATGACATCAAGGGCGGCTCTTCCGACCGCACATGCCAATGGGTTGCCCCCGAACGTTGACCCGTGGGACCCGGGTTCAAATAAACCGAGAATGTTTGCGTTGGCAGCGATCGCTGAGATCGGCACCACCCCTCCGCCCAGTGCTTTGCCTAGAATAAACATGTCGGGCGTCACGTCTTCGTGGTCACAGGCGAACATGCGCCCGGTCCTTCCAAGTCCGCACTGAATTTCATCGGCAATCATCAGGACATTCATTTCGTCGCAAAGCGTGCGAACATCGCGCACATAGCCGTCCGGAGGAATGCGGATGCCTGCTTCACCTTGGATCGGTTCAAACAAAAATGCGGCTGTGTTGGGCGTGATCGCGTTTCTTAACGCTTGGATATCACCGTAAGGAACGATGGTAATGCCCGGAAGCAACGGACCGAAGTCCGCTTGATACTCATGGTTGGATGACAAGGAAACAGGCGCAAGAGTCCGTCCGTGAAAATTCTCCGTGCAAACGATGATTTCCGCTTTATTTTCCGGGATGTTTTTTACACGATACCCCCAGCGTCTTGTTGCCTTTAGTGCTGTTTCCACCGCTTCGGCGCCGGTATTCATCGGCAATATTTTTTCCATGCCGGTTATTTCGGACAGTTTTTTATAAAAAGGCCCGATTTGGTCGTTGTGAAAGGCCCGTGATGTAAGGGTTATGCGTTCAGCCTGTTGATGCAATGCTTCGATGATGGCCGGGTGTCGGTGCCCTTGGTTTAGCGCAGAATAGGCGGCCAACATGTCCAAGTAACGATAGCCGTCCGTGTCTTCCACCCAAGACCCTTCGCCCTTGGCAATGACGACAGGTAACGGGGAATAGTTGTTGGCGCCGTAATCGTCGTGCCAATCCATTAGCGTTTCGGTTGTGCTCACTGAGCAATCTCTCCTTTTTGTTGCGCCTTGCTTCTTAATCTTCTACAATTCTTTCAGAAGGGGAAAGAGATTTCAAGTGTCATATGGAATGATTTAGGAGGAATGGTTGTGTGGTCATCAGGCCTTTATGTCATATCTGCCGAGAATTTACATCCGCACCGCTCGTTGTTGTCGGTCATGGAAGCTGCCTTAAAAGGGGGCGCAACCGCGATACAACTGCGGGATAAAGGAAGCGATAAAAAAGGGTTGATTGAGAAAGGACGAGCGTTACAGCAATTGGCGTGCCGTTACCGCGTTCCTTTTATTATGAACGATCATTTGGATGTTGCGTTAGCGATTGACGCCGATGGTGTCCATGTTGGCCAAGGTGATTTTCCGCTTATGGAAGCACGAAAGGTGTTGGGGAAAGACAAGATCATCGGCATATCCACGCACACGAAAGAAGAAGCGATCGAAGCGGAGCAACAAGGTGCCGATTACATTGGGGTCGGACCGGTTTTTGCTACAAGTTCCAAAGACGATACGGAAAAAGAAATCGGAGTGGGCGGATTAAAGGGGATTATCGGTCACGTATCGATCCCTACCGTGGCCATCGGCGGCGTTAAATTGAGCAACGCCGAAAAAGTGGCTGCTACAGGTGTAAGCGGACTGGCGGTCATTAGTGAAGTCGTAACGAGCGATCATATTGAGGACACATGCAGGAGATTCACGAAAATATTGACGGAGACGAGGGAGAAAGATGTTTAAGAGCGGTAACGCATGGATGATCATTATTCCTGGGTTTTTGATGATTTCCCTTTTTATTGGCGGTTGGCTTTATGTTACCGAAGAGGATACGATCCAGCACGAGGATCTCCGGGACTATGCGCAAATCAATGCCAATATGGATGACGGAGCCCTCAGTGCCGGTTGGAATTGGACGACCTTACCGGAAGGCGAATTGCTAGGCGAAGACTATATCGGCATTATCGCCTACGAGGATGGTGAAATTTTTTCGGGTGATGAATTTGATCAGCAGCAACTGGAACTCAGGCAAGATGGAGATGTCATTTATGAAGATGAAGGCACGGTTGTCGAGGAAGGCTTGATTTTTGAATTCCCGAACCGGATGGAGGAAAATGACATTTACGGATATGAAGGCGCGGTATCCGCGCAGTTGCCGGATGGTGTCGACGAGGTTGAGGTTTATTACTTGCATACGTGGATAAATCATGCAGGTCAGGGCGGAGAGGACCCATCTTTTAGCGACCCGCCATTCCCGGGAATGGATGACCACGACAATTTCTGGTGGGTCATTAGCGAAACGGTGAGTGAATGACAAAAACCGGGACGGGGATAAAAGTGTTCATCCCGTTTATCAGCTGAAAACGCCTCGATATCAGCCAAATTCTGCAATATATCAGCCAAAACAAAAGGTTTATCAGCCATTTCCTACTTAAATTCATAAAAACGCCCGCATAGGTCTCCACGCGAGCATTTTCTATGTATTGGTTGGGATGGCAGGATTCGAACCTACGCATCATGGAGTCAAAGTCCATTGCCTTACCGCTTGGCTACATCCCATTCTACACACAGTATTATAGGCAGCAAAAAAAAGTTTATACTTTTTTTGCGAAAAAAGAAGGAAAAAAATTTTTGTTGTCGAATAGTATTATTGTGAGAGAGCCCCCTTGACGAAAATCAGGGAGGTGTTTGATTGACGACTACGCAAGGAGAATGTACAAAACTCTTCCGCTTTGCCTACGAAAGTCACGCAACAGATATTCATTTTCACCCCTACCCCGCCCATACCGCAATTCTGTTCCGGACGGAAGGCGATTTAAAGGAAACCCGCCGCGTTCCCCGCATAGATGCGGATAAAATGGTGGCGCACCTGAAATTTCAATCCGGAATGGATATCGGTGAACGACGTCTTCCCCAAAACGGTTCCCTCATAATGGAACAGATCGGGCGATTGTCCGTACGCCTGTCAATCGTACCGATTGGAGAAGGGGAGCGCCTCGTCGCCCGTCTCCTGCCTGCCAATGAAGATCTTGCACTGGCGCAACTCCCGCTGTTGGAAACGACTGCCCGGGACCTGCACGCGTTGGCTGAACGCGAGCATGGGTTGATTATTTTTACCGGCCCTACAGGTTCGGGAAAAACCACGACTTTGTATGCCCTCCTTCAGGAGATTTCCAAGCAAACAAATCGCCACGTCATTTCCGTGGAAGACCCGATTGAAAAACCGCGGAGAGAATTTACACAAATGCAGGTGAATGAACAAGCCGGCCTTTATTATGCAGATGCATTAAAAGCAGCGCTTCGCCATGACCCGGATGTATTAATGATCGGTGAAATCAGGGATGAACAAACAGCAAAGATAGCAGTGCGTGCGGCGATGACCGGGCACCTCGTGCTGACAACATTACACACGCGCAACACGAGCGGCGCGCTTGTGCGATTATTGGAGTTTGGTGTGCCGGCGAATTATTTATATGAAAGCATAGCCGCCGTCGTTGCCCAACGCCTTGTGCATGATGAGCATGATCACCGAAAGGCGATCTTCGGCTTTTTGGCAAATGAACCGTTGCAATCGCTACTCGATGATTGCGTGCAAAACATCCCTCTTTCCTACGATGATGGTCTGGAGAACCAACGCATGGAAGGGGTCGCGCTCGGCTATTTACCAAAGGAAGCGAGGCGCCTTAATCATGCTTAAACGTAAAGATAAATGGAAAGCGATTAATAAAGCCCGTTTTTTCCTAAACGTAGGACGCTTGTTGCAAAGGGGGTACACGTTAAATCACGGAGCGAAACTGATGATGCATGGAGAGCATCCGGAAGCGAGAACCACGATTTCCTCATGGGTTGCAGCGTTGCAAGAAGGGCGGCCGTGGGTAGAGTCGTTAGATCACCTCAACATCCCCTCGGACATCCGTGCCTACTTGTACTTTTCCGAACGCTACGGCAAGTTATCCCAAGGTTTTTACTACGCGGGCCGCATGCTTCGGCAAAGAGAGCGCTTTAAAGATAAGGCGCGCACCCTCGCACGCTATCCGATTCTTCTTATCTGGATCATCGCCACGCTTTTCCTCTTTATGACATTGTTTGTTTTTCCCCAATTCGAAGAATTATTCATGACGATGGACATCGATTACCCGGCGATCACAACGTTTGCTTTTACCGTTTTCCGAGGGATGCCATATGTTTTCGCCATGCTGATCATTCTAGCGTTTGTATTCTATGTTTATTATCAACGGAGGTTTAAAAAACTAAAAGCTTTTCAACAAATGAACAGAATTAGGCAAATTCCCGGTGTCAAGTCTTGGCTTAACTTATATATTACGTACACGGTCAGCTTGCAAATGAGCCAGCTTTTAAAAGGTGGGTTAAGTGTGCATGATGCATTGCAAGTGTTTATCAAACAGACGCAAATGCCGTTTTTGCAAGCGGAAGGAGAGCGTCTACAAGCAGAATTAAACGAAGGGAAAAATTTACACCTAGCGATCGAAAGCGCTTCTTACTATCAAAAAGAATTCGCTGATGTCATCCGTCATGGACAAGCGGCAGGGCAATTGGCCGAGGATCTCGTCCATTACAGCGAGATGCTTTGGGAAGAGCTTAACGAACGCACGAAAAAAACGACGGTCATGATTCAGCCGGTTTTGTTTCTTGCTATCGGCGGGTTTATGCTATTGCTGTTTTTGTCCATTTTCGTACCGATTTTTCAGTTAATTTCTTCATTGGATGGATAACAAAGGAGTGTAAAACAATGGCTATAAACGAACAGAATCTATTGCGGCGAATCCAACGCTTGGAACGAAAATGCGAAAAGATGGAAGCTCGTATGATCTATTTGGAAAAATGTATTAATTGCCTGGAATTTCAACAACATGATGATACCAAAAAACTGGTCACACTCGTGTACAACCGCAAAGGAGGAGAAACACGGTGAAAAAACAGGATGACGGCTTTACGTTGATCGAGATGATGATCGTTTTGTTGATCATCTCCATATTACTGCTCGTCGCGATCCCCAACATGGTACAAAACAGCAACGTCGCCCAGAGCAAAGGCTGTGAAGCGACCGTGGATTTGGTGCAGGCGCAAGTCGGGAGTTACAAGGTGGAAACGGGCGATTATCCTAGCAGTTTAAGTGTTTTAGTCGACAACGATTATGTTGACAGTGTTACATGTCCGGATGGGAACAGCTTGAGCCTCGATGCTAATGGTAAAGTCAGCGCTAATGAATGACAACAACCACGGCCATACGCTCATGGAACTCGTCGTCGTCTTGCTTATCTTCTCGATCTGCTTAGGCATACCGACCCTCTCCTATGTTCATCAAGACACAGGGCGGGAAATGAAGGCGTTTGTTTCCGAATTTGAACAAGATCTCCATTACGCCCAACAACAAGCAATGGGGAAATCGGTTAATACCCGCCTCGATATCCAAAATGCCTCGGAGAGCTATCAAGTCGTGGTAGATGGAGAAACGGTGAAGCGAGTCCCGTTTCCGGAGAATGTGTATTTTCAAGGCGTGTCCATGTCCCCGGAAACCATTCGCTTTCGATCGAGCGGAAATACGGACGACTCTGGTGAAATTTCAATATTAAGCAACGATCAATTTTACCGTGTTATGTTTCTCGTTGGTTCCGGGAGGTTTTACGTTGAAAAAGTCGAAAGAAACAACTGACGGAGGATTTACGTTAATGGAGGTCACGACAGCTCTTTTGCTTTTATCCGTGGCAACGGCCGGGATTGTTCCTTTATTATCGATTTTGTATACGGAACGAGCGGAAGTGCAAGCGGATCGCGACGCTTATCGCATTATCGAGCAAGTGGGCTACGAGCTTGAGGACAGCGACGTTGAAACCGTTACGGTTGCCGATACGTCTTATGTTGTGCGCCATCAAGACCAATTGACATGTATTTATTGGCAAGGCCCGGCAGGGAGGGATAAGGATTTATGCCTCGAATTTCCCCTGTAAACGACCGTGGCTTTACCCTTTTGGAAATGGTCATTGCCATGTTTATGTTCTTCGCTGTGATCGCGGTTGTCCCTATTTTTTTACAAACGGTCACTTCCCCGGGTTCAGACTTGTCCCGCAATGATCAGGAAATCCAGACTTGGTTTCAAGAAATTTCAAAAGAAGCGAAATATGCGCGTGACTATGCAGTGGAACAAAATAGGTTGATTATCACGGATATTGACGGTGTAGAACGTGGCTATAGAAGAAGCGGAGGCAATTTGATCAGAAGCGGAAAAAGCGGCGGCCATTCGGTTTTGCAAAATATCGATGGTTTTCATGCCCAACTCGTATCGGACGGGGTGATGATCACCGTCGATGCGAATGAGAAACAATATAAGAAGCGGTTGCGTCCGACCAAAGCACCTGAGGAGGAAGATATTTGGATCAAAAGGGAGCTATAATGCCGTTGGTTCTCGTTCTATGTCTCGTACTGGCAGGCATGGTCGGTCACCAAGCCGTGCTGCTCACGTTCGAACGGGAAGGTTTGGAGGCGCAGCGAATGTTTATGGTTGCAAATCTGTTGTTGGATAAAGGTGAGGAGAAGTGGTGGGAAGCGTATAAAGACGATCGCACGTCGGACAATGGCTTTTGGGAGTTTGAAGAGGGTACCGTTTATTATCGCTTGTCCCCGGCGAACGGAAGCGATTATGAAGTGGTGACATTGAATGCGGAAGTCGACGGAGGCGGAAATGTGCACCACTACTATTACGTAAAAAAAGCCGATCCTGAAAATGAAGACAAATTCAGTGATTGAATAAATGACGGCGCTGATCACAAGGTCAGCGCTTGTTTTCCGGATAAAATAAGAAATAAACGGGAAGGCTAAATAACAAATGGAAGGAGGACCACCGCCTCATGAATCCAAACCCTTATTTTAAATACCTCGTTGAATCCTTTTTACGCAGGCTTGATCGATTTGCAACGCCAAAAGAGATGAGCAGGAAACAACGGCGGAAGCTAAAGAAAAAACAAAAATCTCGCCTGTTCACTGTATTCGGGGCAATTCCCACCGCGATAAAAATCAGCATGCGCCGATCACGGTGACAAATATTTGTCGTTTTGTCACGTGAAAGAGGAGAAAGTAATTTACAATTGATCCATCCCTCATATATAATAAGAACAGTAACATGACGAGAAGTGGAGGAGGAAAATAAGATGAGTCGCATGTACCGTGTGATGGCTTTTTGGACAGGGGTCTTCGCCGTATTATTTTTTGTGGGAGAAATGTATGAAGTGTCCCTGTTATTCTTTGCTAATACGGCTGCATTTGTAGGACTTGGTTTTATGGGGCTTTCCGAACGCACGTATTTATACATATTCGGTGCTTACTTAACTTTATTTATGGTTGGCTTCTCTTACTATACGATTTTTCTCATGGAACCGGCTCTCGGCCATTAAGGCAACGACCATAAAAGGCGGCTTCTTTAACCGCCTTCTCCCAACCCATTAAGGAACGGGTTACCGTCCATCTCAGCTGAAATCGTTGTAACCGGTCCGTGACCGCAGGCAACGCTTGTATCTTCCGGGAGTTCCAAAAGTTTTTGGTGGATGCTGTTGAGAAGGGTAGCTTCATCGGCGTCGGGGAGATCGGTGCGTCCGATGCCGCTTTGAAAGAGGACGTCGCCGGAGAAAACCGTGTCGGTAGGTTCGTGATAGTACGAGACACTTCCCGGTGAATGCCCCGGGGTTTCCAATACCCGAAAAGCAAAAGGACCTATGGCTAGGCTTTGCTCGCCATTGATCAAATGCTCGGCAGGTCGGGCGGTTACACCTTCGGGACTCATGTTGACCGAAAGATTCTTCGTGGGATCTTGCAACCAGTGCGCTTCACGTTCGTGAAGGTAAACAGGGATGTTGAACACGTCGCGGATATGGTCAACGGCACCGATGTGATCAAAATGTGCATGGGTTAAAAGAATGGCAAGAGGTTTGAGATTTTCTTTTTTCAAGGCAGCTTCAAAAGGTTCACTGTCCCCGCCCGGATCAAAGATAATCGCTTCCCCGTCTTCATTGTAAAGAACAAAGGCGTTGGTTTGTACAGGTCCCAACGGGGCTTGCTTCCAATTCATCATGAAAATCAACTCCTTCTTGAATCTATAAACCATTGTACATGAAATCAAGGAAAATGAAAGAAACGCAAGGAAATCAATGATACGAAAAGGAGAGAATGGATATGGCAGTTGGATCAATCGTTACGGCAGTGGCAATTCTTTCGGTTTTTGCTTTTTTCCGTGAGTTAAAGCGAAGGAACTTTGTCGGGGTCGGGTTTTCGGCACTCAGCATTCTTGTCTTTGGTTTTTTTGGTTTAATGACTTTGTTTGTAAGTGGAGCACCGGAAATGTAGAAGAACACTCGTCGCAATGACGGGTGTTTTTTTCTACGCAGGAAAGAAAGTATAAATCGACTTTCTTTCCTGCATAAGTGCAACTAAGGCTTTTCGCTATAAAAGCTTGGCGCCAAGTTTTCTAAAGATTGGAGAGTTAGAAGTTAAAGGCTGGACGGAGAGGGTTTTTCTCACTTCTAACTTCCAACCTCTAATCTAGTGTAAGGTGGCTTGATTACCCGATCATGGGGGACAGTTGGAAGAAGTTCGGGCGTCAACGCTTTTGGCTCCCTAACGGACAATTTACCGCGTCATGGCGACCGAAAAAGCGGTCGATTCTTGTGTTCGGTCGCCATAACCGTTTTATGACGACCGTAATGGCCTGAATCGAGAGAGTTCGGGCGTCATAGCCGCTTCATGATGACCGAAAAGGCTTGTATCGAAAGAATTCGGTCGGCATAGCTGCCTCATGGCGGCCGAACGAGCAATTGGCTTTCGTTCTCGGTCTCCATGAACCGTTTCATGGAGACCGGGGAGTCCTGCTTCGCAAGAAACCATTCGGTCATTGACGATAGCCTTTGATACCTTAACTCGGGCTGTGAAGGTTTAATCCACACTAACCCCAGTTTGAAGCCCTAATCCAGACTTCCGGTCGTCGGTGTGATCGCTTATTTCCGACAGGCTGCACTAGTATGAATCCTTTCGCAAATAAAAGATCCCTCCGTTAATAAAGGTTAGTTCGATCGCCGGTTGATATTGTTGCCGGATCGCTTCTTTTTCCAAGCTGTATGCATCATCGTTTTCTTTATCGGGCGTTTCATAAAAGCGGTCAAGCAAGGCTAAATCATCTTCCATTCGATTGGTGGCTTCACTTGCCCACGCGTGTTTTTGGTTGCGAATATCGTTAAGAAGGTATTTTTTGATTCTTTGTACGGCGCTCATCGGTTGAATCAAATGGGCCATTGTAAACGTATAATCGGGGATCGCGGAAACGAGCGGGAGTGGCGCCAGTCGTTTCATGAAAAGGTCAATTGTTTCCCCGCTAATTAATTGAATGCCAAAGCTGCGGATGATATCGCGTCTGCGGTGGCAAGTGTAGGAAATGCGCACGTTTAAACCGAGCCAGGGGTATAAAGCTGTTTGTTTTTTTTCATGATGGTTTTCATAAAGCCGTGTGACCGCGCCTTTGTCAGCTGCGGAAGAAAAAATTTGATGAAGACGGGGGGAGCCGAAATGCACCTTTTCTGCAGAAGGTGTATCGGCTCGTATATCCGTGGACAAGTTCAATTTCAGCGGTTTCGGTTCTCCGCTGGTTTTTTCTAAATAATGCCAGTAAAAAGGACGGTTCATGAGCTCGAGATCGAGCGTTTTATTGAGTTGAACGTCCAGTGTGGATGGTGTGCTTTGTAATAGTTCCGCTCCTCCGGCTAGAAAAAAACGGCGAAGATAGTTATGAACTTCTGCCTGTTCCATGTTGGTCTCCCTCCTGATTCATGAGCTCGGTTAAATGATGAAGTTTGAGCCGTGCCTCCCCTTCCGTACCGGAATCCAGGGCATCCTCTACGTATCTCTCCAATTCCTGGCCGGAATAGCGTTCCAGAATGTCGTCCAAACGTCCGATGACGCCTTCGAACATGTTGATTTTTTCATAAAGGAGATTAAGGATGCGTGCTTCTACCGTATTCTCAATCGCGTAGTTCGTAATGTGCACATCATTCTCTTGGCCAAGGCGATGAATCCTTCCGATGCGTTGTTCCACGCGCATCGGATTCCAGGGAAGGTCATAATTGATCATATGGTGGCAAAACTGCAAGTTTAACCCTTCGCCGCCGGCTTCGGTGGCGATCATGACCGGCACGTGGTCACGAAACAGCATGCGCATCCAGTCTTTTTTGCTGCGTTTAAATCCGCCTCTAAACGGCACGGATTTTATTTTATGCTGGGCAAGAAACCATTGCAAATAGAGCTGGGTTGCCCGGTATTCCGTAAAAATAATCGTCTTTTCCGAAGAGGCCCGGAGTTGTTTCAACACTTGTTCTGCTTTTGCATTTGTTTGAATCTCATGCATAGCGTTTACAACGGGAGTGGCTTGCGCTTCGCTTAGCATCCCGTTTTTCATCATATTTGAAATCGTTACCCCCAAGGCTTCTTTACTGGAGCAAGCTTCCCTTTGTAACGTCGTTAATGAAAAACCGTGGAGTTCTTGTACCGTTTGTTTTAAGTCGCACACGGCATCATACATGGCACGCTCTTCTTTCGACATTTCCACGTTTACATTTTCAACGTGTCGATTTGTCCAGGACACGTTCGTATTGTCACGGCGATTGCGGACCATGACGTTTTGCACGAGTTTCTGAATGTCTTCGGTTGCTTTGGCGTCGTGTTTGTATTTAGCTTTAAAGCTTTTTTCGTCGCCGAGATGGCCAGGTTTTAAAATCGAAACGAGGTGAAAAAGTTCTTCGATCCGATTTTGCACAGGGGTGGCTGTACAGAGTAAACAAAAGCGTTTTTTTAAAGCCTTGATAAATGCATAGTTTTTCGTGTTGGCATTTTTCAGCCGATGGGCCTCATCAATAATGATCATGTCATAAGGTTGTTCAAGGACGATTTCCCGATGGGGAGAATGTTTAGCTGTGTCCATCGATGCGACGACGACATCGCACCCGTCCCATACATACGTTTTTCGTTGGGGGACAGCGGGAATATAAAATTTTTCATTCAGCTCTTGCGTCCATTGATTCACGAGCGATGCCGGAGACAGGATAAGTGCCTTTTTGACGAGTCCACGGATCATGTATTCTTTTAAAACAAGTCCGGCTTCAATCGTCTTCCCGAGCCCTACTTCGTCAGCGAGGATGGCTTTCCCATTCATATCTTCAACGACACGTCTTGCCGTTTCAAATTGATGATCGTACAGGGAAAGTTCCGGCAAATGCGTAGGGGCGACGAGTCCGTCGAACGATGGGACCGCAATGCGTGTTTGCGCTTCATATGCAAGTTGATACATCTCCCACGAAGACCAAGGCCCTTCATGATCCAACGCTTGTTTAAATTTGTTCTCCCAGTCGGTGGAGAAATGGATATCTATGTACATAATTCCTCCTTTTTTAACCTTTATTTTTATTTAAAAGTATAAAAAAGATTGGCAATGGTTAAATGACGTGCTACACTGGGTGTAACAGTTTTCCTAACTACGTTAGTGTGTGAATGTTAAGCGGTTTTATACATTGGCATAAGCGGATGATAACAGAGGGAGAGATCGTTCTTCCCGGAACGGCGCCGAAGGAGCAAACCGGAATGGTGAATCTCTCAGGCACATGTACTTCTGTTTGACGCGACTCTGGAGAGCGCCCCTCGCGGCCACCAACGAAGACAATTTTTGCTTATCAGCAAAAAAGAAACTTTCTGGTAGACCGACAGAGCTTTTCAACGATAAACGTTGGAGAGTTCTGTCTTTTTTTAGTAAATAAATAAAGGAGGAGATTGACTTGGCAGAAAAGCGGCGTACTATTCTTTATGATAGGCATGTGGCGTTGGGGGCGAAGATGGTTCCTTTCGGAGGTTTTGAAATGCCCGTCCAATATGATTCCATTAAAGCGGAACATCATGCGGTGCGGGAGGCGGTTGGCCTTTTTGATGTTTCCCATATGGGTGAGGCGTTGATTGAAGGGGAAACTGCACTCGATACCGTACAAACAATTTTGACGAACGATGCTTCCAAATTGGAAGTGGGCAAAGCCCAGTATTCATTGATGTGCAATGAAAATGGCGGAATAGTGGACGATTTTCTCGTCTATCAAATGGCACCGGAAACATACATGGTCATCCCGAATGCCGCCAACCGTGAAACAGATATCGCTTGGCTCAAGCAGCACGCACAAGCGGGTACGACGGTGACGGATGTTTCCGATGATTACGCGTTGCTTGCATTGCAAGGCCCGAAAGCGGTTGAGGTATTGCAATCATTAACAGATGAAGATGTGGGGGCGATCGGCACGTTTCGCTTTCAGGCGGACGTAGCGGTCGACGGCCGAAACGCGATCGTTTCCCGTAGCGGTTACACCGGAGAAGACGGGTATGAAATCTACTGCCGTACGGAAGACGCGGTTGCCGTTTGGGATGCATTACTTGCCGCCGGAGAAAGCGCCGGCATTAAACCTTGTGGGCTAGGCGCGAGGGATACGCTGCGTTTTGAGGCTCGCTTGCCGTTGTATGGCCAAGAACTTACGGAGACGATCAGTCCTTTGGAAGCAAAACTCGGCTTTGCGGTGAAAGTGAAAAAAGACGCCGATTTTATTGGAAAAAAAGTGCTGGCAGCAGAAAAAGAACATGGAACGGCTCGAAAAATTGTCGGCATTGAGATGCTGGACAAAGGGATTCCGCGCACGGGTTATCCCGTTTTTGATGACGACGGCAATGAAATCGGACATGTTACGTCAGGAACGCAGTCCCCGACGCTCGGAAAAAATCTCGGTCTTGCAATCGTGAATACGGATTATGCTTCCAATGACACCGAAATCATCGTAGGTGTCCGAAAACGGAAACTAAAGGCCAAAGTTGTACCGACGCCGTTCTATTCTCGATAAGGTGTTATAAAAAGACAATTGGAGGGATTCAAGATGGAAAAAACCCATCGCTATTTACCGATGACAGAAAATGACCGCCGGGAAATGTTGGAGACCGTGGGGGCGGGTGACGTTGCCGAGTTATTTTCCGATATCCCGGAAAACGTTCGTTCCCAATCGGACTTGAACATACGGAAAGCTTTGCCCGAGCAATCACTCGTCGAGTACTTTCAATCGTTAGGATCCAAAAATGAAGCGGTGAAAGATTACCCATCCTTTCTCGGTGCCGGTGTATATGACCATCATATCCCGTCAACGGTGGATGCAGTCATTTCACGGTCCGAATTTTACACGGCCTATACGCCATATCAACCTGAAATTTCGCAAGGAGAGTTGCAAGCGATTTTTGAATTTCAAAGTATGATTGCAACCCTCACCGGCATGGAAATTGCGAATTCCTCGATGTACGACGGCCACACCGCTCTCGCTGAAGGCGCATTGATGGCCGCTACACAGAAGAGAATGAAAAAGCAGACGATATTGATCTCCGAAACCGTACATCCGGAAGCAAGAGACGTAGTGCAAACGTTTGTGAACGGTCCGAGGCTTACATTGAACACGATCCCAAGCAAGGCAGGGAAAACAGATGTCCAAATGTTAAAAGAGATGCTTAATGATGATGTTGCCGCGGTCGTCATAGAGTACCCGAACTTTTACGGAACGATCGAAGATCTGAAAGCGCTTCGTGAAGCGGCAGATGCCGTAGATGCGTTGCTTATTGTAAAAAGCAACCCGCTTGCGCTCGGCGCCCTTACTCCTCCGGGTGAATTCGGAGCGGATATCGTCGTAGGCGACACCCAACCGTTTGGCATTATGGGCCAGTATGGAGGCCCGCACTGCGGTTATTTTGCTACGAAAAAAGCTTTTATGAGAAAAGTGCCGGGCAGACTTGTCGGCGAAACGGTCGATGAAGAAGGGCAACGTGGCTATGTGCTAACGCTTCAAGCACGTGAGCAGCATATCCGGCGGGATAAAGCTACCTCTAATATTTGTTCTAACCAAGCATTAAACGCGCTCGCTTCGTCGGTAGCCATGTCTGCATTCGGAAAACATGGCATCAAGGATATGGCTACGCAAAACATGCAAAAAGCCCATTATGCAAAAACGTCTTTGCAGGCCGCCGGTTTTAACCTCGTGTATGACGGTCCGCATTTCAATGAGTTTGTCATCGATGTCGGTTCTTCGGTCACAGACGTGAATCAGTCGTTATTTTCCAAGGGAATAATCGGTGGATTGGACTTGGGCCGCTTTAATGGAGAGCAAGATCATCATATGCTCGTTTGCGTGACGGAACTGCGTACGAAAGCGGAAATCGATCAGTTTGTGGAGGCTTTAAAGGAAACGGCCGCTAAATAAGCTGCGTCATAAATGCTTTTAGATATAGAAAGGAAGTGGACATCCCTATGAAAAGGAAAGAACAAGCGCTCATCTTTGAATTAAGCAGAAAAGGCCGGAGCGGAGCATCGTTGCCGGAAAATGACGTTCCCGAAGTCGATGTCGAAGATTTATTGCCGGATGATTATGTGCGAACCAAGGCACCTGAACTTCCGGAAGTGTCGGAGCTACAGCTGATACGCCATTACACGGCATTGTCAAAACGAAATTTCGGTGTGGATTCCGGTTTTTATCCACTCGGTTCCTGCACGATGAAATATAATCCGAAAATCAATGAAGTGATCGCCCGAATGCCGGGCCTTGCCCATCTGCATCCTTATCAGCCGGAATCGCACGTGCAAGGTGCGCTGCAATTAATGCACGAGTTGCAGGAATCTCTGGCTGCCATCACCGGCATGAAAGAAGTTACGTTACAATCCGCAGCCGGTGCCCACGGGGAATGGAGCGGGCTCATGATTATTCGCGCCTTCCATGAATCGAACGGGGATTTTAACCGTACGAAAGTGATCGTCCCGGATTCCGCACACGGCACAAATCCGGCTTCGGCAAGTGTGGCCGGATTTGACCCGGTAACGGTGAAAACGGATGAACGTGGACTCGTTGACATGGACCATTTGCGGGAAGTGACCGGTGAGGACACGGCAGCGTTAATGCTTACGAATCCGAATACGCTCGGGCTCTTTGAAGAAGACATTGTGGAAATGGCTGAAATCGTTCACGGGGCGGGCGGCAAGCTGTATTATGACGGCGCCAATTCCAACGCGATTTTAGGAAAAGCAACGGCAGGAGACATGGGCTTTGACGTTATTCACCTGAATTTGCACAAAACGTTTACCGGGCCGCACGGAGGAGGTGGGCCGGGAAGCGGGCCCCTCGGTGTGAAAGCGGAACTTGTTCCATATTTGCCCCGGCCATTGCTTGTGAAGGAAGACGGGCAGTATAAATGGGATTATGACCGTCCAAAGTCTATTGGGCGCATTAAACCGTTCTACGGCAATTACGGCATTAACGTCCGTGCCTATGCGTATATCCGTTCTATGGGACCGGAAGGATTGCGCCAAGTGTCCGAAGATGCCGTTTTGAACGCCAACTATTTAAGAAAACGGCTGGAACCTTATTACGATATTCCTTACCCGCAATATTGCAAGCATGAATTTGTTTTATCGGCGAAACGGCAAAAGAAACTGGGTGTGCGCGCCCTTGATATCGCCAAGCGTTTGCTCGATTACGGGATGCATCCGCCAACAATCTATTTTCCGCTCAATGTGGAAGAGTGTATGATGATCGAGCCCACCGAAACCGAAGCGAAAGAAACGCTCGACGAGTTTGCGGACGCAATGATCGCGATTGCCAAAGAAGCAGAAGAAGATCCGGACCTTGTCTTGGAAGCGCCGCATGAAACGGTTATTTCCCGGCTCGACGAAACAAAGGCTGCGAGGAAACCGGTATTGACGTATTTGGATCAATAGTTAGAAACGGCTCATCATTCTATGGTGGGCCGTTTTTTGGGTGCGTAATCCCTCAAACGGAAGTCGAGCTGCTCCGAGAGGGACAAGAGAAGCGAAGTATCCCTCAAACGGAAGTCGAGTTGCTTCGAGAGGAACAAGAGAAGCGAAGTAATCCCTCAAACGGAGGTCGAACTGCTCCGGGAGGGACACAAGAGAAGTCAAGTAATTCCGTCCCTCTATGCACGCCTTAGAGGGATGACAACGTGTACCCTGTCCCATACCATCGGGAGGAAAAATGGGTATGGCGAACAAAGGGAAAAAGAACAATACTCAGGAAAAACACGCCTTGCTATCAAACATTTAAAATAAATATATTATGTAAACTTTTAAACAGGTTGGAAAACCCTTATCAACAACAAGGGTTTCCTATTTTTTCTTTTTCTTTATTTTGCCTGTCCATTTTTTAAAGCCGTTTTTTAAATAATGAAGGTTATCGTTGCCGGTTTTTTTCTTGAGAATGCGCGCGGCCTGGCGGCTTTTCGCGCCTGAATTGTCATAAAGATAGACTTGTTGGTCTTTGCGAACTTCCTGCAGGCGTTGTTTAAGTTGTGACAGGGGGATGTTCCGTGCTCCCCAAATGTGGCCGCCATCATAGTCCTTCTGCTCACGCACATCGATCAATTGCGCTTTTCTGTACCCTTGGATAAATTCATCCTGGGTAAGCGGTGTGAGGTAAGAAGGCGTTCGTAAGCGGCGTATAAGCATGGTAGCGGCGAAAACAATGAGTCCGCCCCAAAGAATGATTGATAAGATCTCATAAAAATCCATCTAAATTGCTCCTCCTTTTCGTTCCCCTTCATATTATAAGAAACTTACTGGCGAGACGCAAAACAATATCCTTATTATTTTTTATATGTTGCTGAATTTGATAAACTAAAAAAGAAGACAGAAGGGCGTGAATACAATATGGAAAAAGAAAAATGGTTGTTCATCGACTCCGGAGCTTGTTCACCTTCGTATAATATGGCTTTGGATGAAATGCTTTTACATTGGCATAGCGAGGGGCTTATCCCGCCGGTCATCCGATTTTATGAATGGAATCCGGCCACGCTTTCCATCGGTTATTTTCAAAAAATACATAAAGAAATCAATTTGGAAGCGGTAGAGCGGCACGGACTCGGGTTGGTGAGGCGTCCGACGGGCGGTCGAGGCGTTTTGCATGATAAGGAATTAACGTACAGCGTGATCGTGTCCGAAGATCACCCGTACATGCCCGCGACTGTTACCGAGGCCTATCGCGTAATTTCGACGGGGCTTTTGGAAGGGTTTAAAGCCTTGGGATTGAACGCTTCCTTTTCGGTACCCTCATCCGAAAGCGCGCGGGAGGAACTAAAACAACCGAGGTCTGCCGTATGTTTCGATGCGCCTTCTTGGTATGAGATGGTTGTCGAAGGGCGTAAAATTTCCGGCAGTGCCCAAACGCGCCAGAAGGGCGTGATTATGCAGCATGGCGTCCTTTTGATCGACCTGGACACAGAACAGCTTTTTGATGTCTTTTTGTATCCGAGTGAACGCGTGCGCAGACGAATGCAAAAAGCGTTTGCGGACAAAGCGGTGCCCATCAATGACTTAACGAATGAAAAATTGGATGTTGATGATATACGCGCGGCTTTTACGGAAGGCTTTGAACGCGGTTTGGAGATTAACTTGTCCCGTTACGAATTAACGCCTACCCAGGAAAAAGAAGTGCGGGAGCTCGCGAAATCACGCTATGAAAATGAGGAATGGACGTATCGAAGGTAGCCTTGCGATTATCGGTTTTTCATCGTTGGGGGTTGCTGCTGTCAATGTGTCCGTTGCTCCATGATATACGTGGCATGGATCTCAAAGTAGACGACGGCAGAAGCGAACTTGGTGTTACTCTTAAGCAACCGGTCATTTAATGGAATAAAGCACTGAGATTAGGAATGATAGGGTGAATATTAGATCAAACAATAAAACAGAAGTCAAGAAAATAGTAGAAATATGGTATGAAGGCTCTTTAATAGCACACGACTTTATTGATAAGAATTATTGGAAGTCGCAGCAAACGGAGATGGAAGAAAAGTATATCCCATTCATCATAAAAAAATGAATGGGCGGTAATATAAAATTATTGCAATTGATAACAAAAGTGATACTGAAACAACGGTAAAAGAAGATGTCGAAAAAGATTCAGAATTAAAGTAGAAGTTGTTACAGTCTAAAAAGGATATTAAAGAAGGAAATTATTTCACCTTTGAGGAAACGCGAGAAATGATTCGAAGCGGTCAAATATAAGGTGGAATTTATTTGGTTGAAAACAAGAAGGAGTCATTTGAGAATAATGATAGTAAACATTTTTCTCATAGTGAAACCATCGAATATAAATTAAGGTTGGTAGAACGTATTGAGGATAAGATACAAACACTTGGTACGAGTACAAGAGCAGACAAACAGAGTGGAAGGCGAGTCATAAAATCCTCGTAGAGAAGAGAGATTATCTTGAAGGGGTGAATAGTCATAGATTCTGATGGTTTTCTTTATGCAGCTGAGATGACTAATATTTTGGCAAAGGAAATTCCGGAAAATAAATGGGATATTCAGCTGATTGAAGAATTAGGGTCACTAAGGAAATTATTTATCCATATCATTCGGGTTAGAAACATTTATAGGGATGGGCTAAGAACCGGCATCGTAGAATTTCCAGGTGAGCCACCATTAAGTGACGACAATTTAATTGAGCAATTGGACAGATCAATGAATGATTTAGCTTTTACATTTACACAAGCGAGTAATCAACGTATTAAAATGGGTGAAAAATCTTTATCTATAGAAGAGCTTCTAAACACTGCGGTTCAACATGAAGGTATTCATCAAGGACAGTATTTTGTTGCCCTAAATCAAGCAAACATTAAGCTACCAAAACAATGGATTCAAGATTGGGGTATGTAAGTATGTTGTTTCTTTGACGTGGCGCTATTCTGGAATAAGATCTGCGCCGCCTTGACGACGCGATAGTTGAATAGCAATAATTAAGTGAGCCGCATTTATCCGAGGATAAATACGGCATTTTCACCTAGCACTAGTAGAGCGTACTAGAAATTGTTTCCTTGCGAGAACTGTTTTCGTCCCTCAAAGGGAAGGAATGTTGCACCTAGGGGTACGGCAACTCCGTTCTTGTCCCTCTAAAGGAATAATACTACGCTTAGAGGGACGCCAAACCCGATCTCATCCCTCAAATGAGATGAATTCGTCTATTTTTTGAAAACTACATCACCATAGGAAAGAATTTTTGAAACGTTCCACGAGTGCAACGTGGCTTAATTACCAATTATGGAGACAGTTGGAAGAAGTTCGGTCGGCAACGCTTCTGGCTCCCTAACGGACAATTTACCGCATCATGGCGACCGAAAAAGCGGTCGGTTCTCGTGTTCGGTCGCCATGAACTGTTTCATGGAGACCGGGGAGCCTGCTTCGCAAGAAGACATTCGGTCATTGACGATAGCCTTTGATACCTTAACTCGGGCTGCGGCAGTTTAATCCAATCGACCACTAAACCCAGTTTGAAGCTCCAATCCGAGCTTTCGGTCGTCGATGTGATCGCTTATTTCCGACAGGCTGCACTAGTGTCTTGTTTCCGAAGTTCTTTCCAAAACGCCTGTTCACGTTTCACCGATAGATTGATAAAGCGGATAACCCATCGCACCTCCGAGTAGTGGTTACGGTCTTTTTAAGCTCCACAACGTCCCCTGATTTGGCAGAAATTGCTGATCCGAGGGACGTTGAAAGATCCAACGTCCCCCGATTTGGCAGAAACTGTTGATCCGAGGGACGCTGAAAGGTCCAACGCCCCCTGAATTGACAGAAACACCTGATCCGGGTGCGTTGAAAGGGGCAAATTGGAGGTGGAATAAAACCTCTTGATTACATCCCGGAGTAGCGCTTTTTGTATTTGAGGTACATTGTGGCTTTTTTAGCTATAGCCACTAATGATGGACCGTTACTGTCTTCCGGCAGGAAAGAACTTATGAAACGTTCCACCAGCCCTCATTTCATTCCCCGCTGCGAGTTCTTTCGATATCTGCTTGCAACTCGCTTTGCAATTGTTTGGTGATCGGACCGATTTTCATCATTCCGTGTTTCGTCCCCCGCCATTCTATGATCGGCGTAATCTCATTAATGGTGCTCGTAATGAAGGCTTCATCGGCTTCAAGCATTTCTTCGGTTGTAAATGCGGTCAATGATACGGACAGCCCTTGTTTCTCTGCCAAATCGATAACCACTTGCCGGGTGATGCCATTTAAGATCAAGTTATCAGCGGGATGAGTCTTTAACTGTCCGTCCTTGACGATGAACAAGTTGGAGGAAGAACCTTCCGTGACCGTATCCCCCCGGTGTTGAATCGCTTCCGAGCAGTCATGATCGGCTGCTTGCCGTTTCGCCAACACATTGCCGAGCAGGTTTACGGTTTTGATATCACAACGCAACCAACGGATGTCTTCGGTCAAATAAACCGCTATCCCTTGTTCTTGTTGGTTTAGAGGGGTTTCCATCTCTTTTGTGAAAGCAAAAATAAACGGTTCAATATGCCGCTCATACAAGTGATCACGTGCAGTGGCCCCGCGAGACAATTGAAGGTAGACATAGCCGTCACCGTTAAGGTTGTTTGTGTCGATTAATTCCATCACGCTTTTTTTAAGCGATTGTTTTTCTTTAATGGAGTAAGGGATGTCCAATTCATCAGCACTTCTTTGCAGCCGTTGCAAATGCATCTCCAACTTATAAGGGTGTCCACTGTAAACGCGAATCACTTCATAAACGCCGTCGCCAAAATACATGCTGCGGTCATCAAATGAAAAGGAAGCGTTCTCGCGGTCAATCATTTTATCATTAAAAAGAACTTTTTCCATGCATTCCATCCCTTTCTCGCCAACGTTTGTAAGTAAAGTTTTGTTTATCATAACATTTTTCCGGAATAGTTCGCGAGCCCTTTGTTGAGGCTTGTCATCGATTTATGTACAATAGAGGATAGCATAGCTATTGATATGCAGATTTGGGGGTGGTTAAATGGCGACGGCCAGTATGGAAGATTACTTGGAGCGTATTTATCAATTAATAGAGGAAAAAGGATATGCTCGGGTTTCAGATATCGCGGACACACTTGAGGTTCATCCGTCTTCAGTGACGAAAATGGTTCAAAAACTGGATAAAAGCGGCTACCTCGTTTATGAAAAATATCGAGGATTGGTCCTCACCGCTAAGGGAAATAAAATCGGCAAACGTTTGGTTTACCGGCACGAATTACTCGAAGATTTTTTACATATGATCGGCGTTGATGAAAGCTATATTTACCGTGATGTTGAAGGCATCGAACATCATCTCAGCTGGGACGCGATTGACCGAATTGGGGACCTCGTCCAGTATTTTCAAGCGGATGAAAATCGATTAAAAGCGTTGCAGGAACATCACAAAAACCCGGAATAAAATTCCAGTCTCTTCATCAAAATTATCATTGATGTCAGTGGATAATTATGGTAATGAAACTAGCTAGCGTCGTGTTTTTCCGTAGCAGTTATCATAGTGCATGACCCATTTGTCAACCATAGAGTTTAGTGTTGACCAAATTCCAAAAGCAAGAAAAGCGAGACGTCCTTCATCAGGGTTGGTCTCGCTTTTCTTCATCATCTGTCAAATTTAACTCAAACAATCCGGATTCTTTCGCAGATTTAAATGCCATATACACGAATGGTCCAAGAATCAAACCCATCACGCCGAAAAACACAAATCCGAAATACATGGAAAGAATCGTTGGCAATGCATGAAGACCAATGGAATCCCCGAGCACTTTCGGTTCCACAATACGGCGAATGACGAGCAGAATGACGGCCAAAACAGTCAATTGAATCCCCATCGTCATATCCCCGATGATCATCGCGAATACTCCCCACGGCACTAATATCAAGGCAGGGCCTACATAGAGAGGAATAATATCAACGACCCAAACGAGAAGGGAAACGAGTAATGCCGGCCCGGGTGCGATGTAGAGCAAACTTAGATATGAAAGAATGAAAATCCCCAGGCTCATAATAAATTGAGCCTTCCACCAGCCGAGAAACACTTTTCCCATCCGCTGAAACACGTAACGTAGTTTATCGGAGGTTTCCCTTTTAAACATGTTGAAGAAATTGTTCAGCAACCTCGGCAGGTCCAGGCTGAACAAAAATAAGGTAATTAAATAGACGAGCCCGATAATGAGCATGTTCGGAACAGACATGATGATTTCGTATAAATAGGCAACAAAATTGGTAGACCAATTTAATGCCGTGTTAATCGCATTGTTGGCTACTTCATCCACCGCCCGCACAATTTGCGGGCCTTGGGGAAATTCGGCAATGAATTGATCAAATGCTTGAATAAGCTCATTTACAACCAGTTCGATCTCACTTATGTATCCCGGTATTTGCCGGGACCAGTCAATCAAACTTTCAATTAAGTAGGTCAACATGATGTAGATTAAAAAGGTGCTCACAATGAGAAACACGGTAAAAACAATGGAAACGGAGAGAAGGCGTTTGTGAATGTTTAACTTTCTCATTAAAAATCGAACAAAGGGTTCAAAAATCATCGCCGTCAGCAACGCGAGCAACACCGGCATAAAGGCAGATAAGTTAAAATAGACGAATAGCCCAACGAGGATGAGCGCAATGATGATTAATATCCGTTTAACGAGTGGTTTGCTTATCAATGACAACCTCCTGGAAAAAAGATGTGGCTTCATACTTTGAATGGTTTCGCTGACCGTTCTTTATTATAACAAATTTAGCACTTGAACGTATAAAAATTCGTGGCTTTGGCCTATTTTCTCCTCCCCTCCTCATCCCCCCAAACGAATCGTGGTCCGGTGACATATATTGTGGAGAATCTGATTTAGGGGGAGGGATCTGTATGGATATGCAAAAGCTGATGAATGTAATGGTAGAACGAGTGCTGGCAAAACGCAATGTTACAAAAGAATCCGTAGACATTACGGAGGAGGAAAAAGCGCGTATTCGCGAAGTTGTGGAAAGTATTCAGGAAGAAGTGAACGACTTTTTAGAAAACCAAACGACAACCGTAACGGATGAAGGCGAGGACGAAGCGTAAGGCTTTTGAAAAAACAACGAATTGATCATGGCGTTCTGTCCACGCAAATGACAAGGGAGTATCATATCGTGTAGTAGACTTTTAAAAAGGAGGGAAAATATATGTCCATCCATTTAGGACAACAACGAGGCCGAAGTTGTTATGATCCAACACCTTATCAGGGTGATCAAAAATGGAGCGCGTTGTGCGATGATCGTGGAAAGCACCCCATGGCGTGCCCTGTTGATGACGATGAAGGTGTCACTCAAGAGGGCACCCAATCCAACAAAGAGGTGCAAGTGTCGGAAGATTTTATGCTGATTAAAGATTCTTGTGATGTGAATGTTACAACCACGGACGTTCAAGCCGCCGTCAATTTGCAGGCAGCTCTGCAAGCCGCGATTGTATTGGTCATTCGAATCTCGCTCGCCGGCTCCACGGACGATGCCGAAGACATCACGCAAGAACTTTTCCAAGCATCAAAAATCAAGCAAAGAACATCCCAAAAGACCATTGTTGAGAATTCCCGTGATGTGAACGTGACTTCTACAGATGTGCAAGTGGCGCTTAACATCCAACTCTTGTTGCAAATATTAGTCGCCCTCGTCATTACCTTAGATATTCTCTAGAATATGCAGGTGAATGTCCGAGTGGAACTTTTCTAACCTAAAAAGCACTCGGGACATCTGATGTTAGCTATGCCAGGCTACGGGCGTTGGCATAGCTTTTTCTAATACACTCAGTGCTATTTCCATCGGACAACACGCAAAAAGTGATGGTTTGCATAGGCTGGATGTGTAGAGGCAGGTGATTGAAACGTGTTGATTGACGGCGTATTTGCGGGCGGAGGGGTAAAAGGTTTCGCCTTTATCGGTGCTTTGGAGGAACTCGAAAAACGCAATTACCGATTTAAACGTGTCGCCGGCACGAGCGCTGGGGCCTTGGTTGCCAGTTTGATCATGGCCGGATATACGAGCGAAGAATTAAATGACATGATGGAAGAATTGAATCCGCAAACCTTATTGGACCCGACACCTTGGACGCAACACTTTCCGCTGTTGCTGAAATGGCTAGGTGTCTATTGGGGACTGGGTTTATATAAAGGCAACCGCTTGGAAGAGTGGGTCGGAGAAAAATTGGCAGCGAAAGGCATTCGCACATTTAATGATTTACCGTCAAAATCGCTGCGGATTGTGGCTTCGGATTTAACGAGGGGACAGTTGCTTGTTCTCCCCGATGATCTGCATGTGTACGGGATCATCCCCGAAACGTTTCCAATTGCGCGAGCAGTGCGCATGAGTTGTAGCTTGCCGTATTTTTTCCAACCGGTAAAGCTTTTCGATAAAAATGGGGAAACGGCGATCATCGTAGACGGTGGGATTTTAAGCAATTTTCCCATGTGGCTTTTTCGGAGGGAAGAACGGGTGAAGCGCCCCCTTCTGGGTTTTCAGCTGAACCCCGAGCCCGATGACACGAGAAATACGATTAACAATGCCCTGGAACTGTACAGTTCTGTGTTTGAGACGATGCAAAAAGGCCATGATGCCCGCTACGTTGAAAAACATAAGCAAGAAAATGTCGTTTTTATCCCAGTGAACCGTATAAAAACAACTTCCTTTTCCCTCACAAAAGAAGATCGAAAGCGGCTCGTTCAGCTCGGTAGGGAAGCAACGCAAAATTATTTAAAAAGCTGGAGCGGTTAGATAAACTTGACTTATCGCCAAGGATGGCGAAAGTCAAAGTCTTCTCTTATACTATCATCCGAACAATTTATACATTCTGATAGTGTTAGAAAAGAAACGCGCGATACTCGCACGTTTCTTATTTTTTTCGATTGCCGTCGATCACTTTTAGATGGCGTTTCTTTTTTTGGTTATTTTTTCTCGCGGATTCTTTTTGTTTTTGCCGTTGCTTGCTCTGTTTTAACGCTTTGCGATAATTGCTGTCCATGCCGTTTCTTCGCTTCGGCATGACCAGACGCGTGAGTAAAAAGTAGAGACCGACGGCGATCAACGCGGTAATGGCGAGACCGAGGAAAAAACCGCCGGGATTGGTGGCGAGCCGGTAAATGAGTCCGATTGCCGCCAGCGCTAAAATCACGATGATCACCGGGTTCCGGATACCCTTAGCCATACATTCACCTCCGTGTGATTAGACGATAGGGCCTCCAACCTTTTCCTCGTCCTCCAGTGTCTTTTCTCGTTCCAACATTTTTTCAAACGAAGCGATAGAGACTTCGACTTGATCATCTTTTGGCTGCTTGGTCGTTAAGAGTTGCAACCATAAACCGGGCAGACCTAACCATTTCAACACGGGAATGTTTCTCAGTTTATTCGTCCCTTGCAAAACTTCATAGGAAACGCCCAATACAACGGGGATGAGCAAGAGGCGATGGACGACCCGTTCAATGATATTGTCAAAAGGGACGAGCAAATAGATCATCACACCGATAATGACGGTGAAGAGCATGAAGCTGCTGCCGCAGCGATAATGGAGCCGGGAATGTTCCTGAACGTTTTCAACGGTTAACGGTTTACCCGCTTCATACGCGTTGATCACTTTGTGCTCGGCTCCGTGGTATTGAAAAACACGTTTGATTAACGGCATAAATGTAATCAGGTAAATGTAACCGACGAGAATGAGAAACTTAAAGAAACCTTCAAGCAAATTCTGCGCTACGTGCCCCGGGAAAATAGGGGAGAACAATTCCGCGATAAAAACAGGGATCGCGGTAAATAGAACGTTGCCGAACAGAAAAGCAAATACGCCAACGGCGGCAACACCAAAGATCATAGCCATTTTTGATGTTTTTTCTGCCGATTCAATCTCCCCATCGTCATCGGGATGGACGTCCAAGCGGTCGGAGGCATAATTGAGGTGCTTATTGCCAACCGAAGTCGCTTCAATCAAGGCGACGGTTCCTCTTACAAATGGGATTTTTTTAAGCTTTTGCAGTACGGGACGGTTAACTTTACGTTCTTCGTAATACTCAATCGCATTATTTTTTCTGCGAATGGCGGAAACGGTAATTCGCTTACCGGCAAACATTACGCCTTCGATGATTGCTTGTCCGCCATATGCAGGTTTTTGGTTTTGTTGACTCAAGTCGCTCACCAGCCTATTCAGATGTATCGATCCCCATTTTACATGAAAGATCTTTCAACCTCCATCTTTTCGCAAAAATAATTGTTTGGCATGATTCGATTGATGAACGATCATACTAACAAATGAGGTGATCAAATGAGCGGAAATCGCAATGAACCTAAAGAGATGTCTTTTGCGGTAAAAGTTTTGCTTACAGGCCTTTTCGGCGGCTTATTATGGGGTTCCATTTGGTACGGGGCTTATTTTTTCAATTTTACCGATGTGGGACCTTCGCTCTTTTGGATGGCTTGGTCAATGGGCGATTGGGAAGATCAGATGATTGGTCAATGGGCGGCTGTCGGTATTTTTACGCTCTTGTCCATCGTTGTTGCTTTTTTTTACCGGTATGTGTTTGCCCGTATCAAAGGCATGTGGATGGGTTTTTTTTTCGGGGTGATTTTATGGATTCTCGTTTTCTTCGTTGCCAATCCCCTGTTTGTTGATCTGGAACCACTTCTTGAAATGGAAGGCATTACGATTGTTACGACCCTTTGTTTATTTATTATGTATGGCCTTTTTATCGGGTACTCCATTTCCTACGAATACGAATTGTTACAATTTGAGCGAAAGTACGGCAGCAATTAAATCGCAGTGTTAACGAATATATGCTAAAATGGGGGACGTTGATCGTTAGCAAAAGGAGGAAAAACAATGAACCGTCTCGAACTGGTTCGTATGCAGTTGGAACAGGAAGGCATTGACGCGCTTCTCGTGGAAAGCCCGACAAACCGAAGGTATATAACGAATTTTACGGGAACGGCAGGTGTTGCACTAATTACCTCCCGTGAAGCTTTCTTTGTCACCGATTTTCGTTACGTGGAACAAGCGAAAAATCAATGCGAAGGTTTTACGGTTATTGAGCATGAAAACGGGCTGAGTAAAGAGATAAATAGACTCTTAGAGACACAAAAGGTTACTTCTGTCGGCTTTGAAAAAGCGCATACGACATATGAAAAATATGATACGTATCAAGAGGCATTTAACGCGGAGCTGGTCCCGGTTGCCGGCATCATTGAAAATCTTCGCTTGTTTAAAAGTGGGGAAGAACTGAAAACGATGCAAAAAGCGGCGGAAATCGCTGATGCTGCTTTTGAACATATTGTTACGTACATAAAGCCCGGGGTCCGTGAACGTGAGATTGCCAATGAACTTGAATTTTATATGCGCAACCTCGGTGCGGAATCGTCATCATTCGACATCATCGTCGCTTCCGGTGAGCGCGGTGCACGCCCGCACGGGGTCGCAAGCAACAAACAGGTCGAAAAGGGCGACATGATTACGATGGATTTTGGCGCTTATTATGAAGGGTATTGTTCCGATATTACCCGTACCGTGGCCGTTGGGGAACCGAGCGATGAAATGCAACGCGTCTATGACACCGTTTTAAAGGCGCAACTCAAAAGCTTGGAATACATTAAAGCCGGTATGACAGGAGTAGAGGCCGATAGAATTGCCCGGGACTACATTTATGCCGAAGGGTATGAAGGCTATTTTGGACATGGGCTTGGCCATGGCCTTGGCATGGACGTTCATGAAGAACCCCGTTTGTCGCCGAAAGGCAATTTACAATTGGAACCCGGCATGGTCGTCACTGTTGAACCGGGCATCTACCTCCCGGGCAAAGGGGGCGTCCGGATCGAAGATGACATCGTCATTACAGAGGATGGAAATGAACGCTTAACGTTATCGGAAAAATCATTGAAAAAGATTGAATCATAAAGGGGGAGGAAGAAATGGTATCGGTAAATGATTTTAGCACCGGATTAACGATTGAAGTCGACAACGATATTTGGACCGTCGTTGATTTTCAGCATGTAAAACCTGGGAAAGGAGCAGCGTTTGTTCGCTCCAAACTTCGTAGCCTGCGTACGGGAAACATCCAGGAGAAAACGTTCCGGGCCGGCGAGAAAGTCAATCGGGCACATATCGAAAAAAATCGCATGCAATACTTGTACGCAGATGGCGACAACCACGCCTTTATGAACATGGAAACGTTTGAACAAATCGAGCTCTCGGGCGAGCAGATCAAATACGAGCTTAATTTTTTAAAAGACAACATGGAAGTACAAATGATTTCCTATGAAAACGAAACGCTCGGCATCGAGCTCCCGAATAGCGTCGAGTTGACGGTAATCGAAACAGAGCCTGGCATTAAAGGAAACACGGTGTCCGGTGGCTCAAAACCGGCAAAACTTGAAACAGGTTACACCGTGCAAGTGCCGTTGTTTATCAATGAAGGCGAAACGCTCGTTATCGACACCCGCAAAGGGGAATATACGCAAAGAGCTTAGAGAAGAATGGCAAAAGACCCCGATGAGGGGTCTTTTTTTGCTTCATGGTGCCCGAAAGCTGGAGAGAACCGAGAATTCGGTCGTCATGGGGCTTCATGAAGCCCGAAAGCCGGAGAGAATCGAGAATTCGGTCGCCATGGGAGCTTCATGGTGCCCGAAAGCTGGAGCGAAGGTATAGTCCATATAATTGTGTAAAAAGAAAAAGGGTCAAGTCGACTCCCGTGTTACAATGTTTTCAGCGAAAAAAACAAACAGGAGGAATCGACAATGACCCAGTTCCATCTTACCCTAAACGCGGATCAATTAAAAGAAGAGCTCATGAATTCAGACATGAGTGCCGTCGCGAAATCCTCGATGGTCCTCGTCCTGAATCAAATCATGGAGCAGGAGCGCGATGATTACTTACAAGCAGCAGCCTATGAACGCAATGGCGCGCGTGTGGACTATCGAAACGGCTATTACGAACGTGATTACACGATGTCTTTTGGGAAAGTCACACTGACCGTTCCACGCACGCGCAACGGCGAATTCTCTCCCTCTGTGTTTGAGAAATATGCACGTTCCGAACAAGCCTTTCTCTTAGCGATGTTGGAGATGGTCGTTAACGGCGTATCCACGCGGAAAGTCACGAAGGCTGTGGAAGAGCTTTGCGGCGAGCGTGTGTCCAAATCTTTCGTGTCCTCGCTCACCGAAAAATTAGACCCGGTCGTCAACGAATGGGCCCAGCGCCCTTTGAACGTGAATGCCTACAGGTATGTCTACGCCGATGCCATGTATATTAAAGTCCGTGAGGATCAAAAGGTCGTCTCCAAAGCCGTTTATATCGCGCTCGGGGTCAATGACCAAAACAAACGGGAAATCATTGGTCTTCAAGTGAATCATGCCGAATCCAAAGAGGGATGGTTTCAATTCTTTCAATCGCTTCAAGCCAGGGGTCTGGCATCGCCACAATTGGTGATTTCCGATGCGCACGAAGGCCTGAAACAGGCCATTCAACAAGCGTTTGTTGGAACCTCGTGGCAACGGTGCACGGTTCATTTTAAGCGAAACTTGTTTGAACACATCCCCAAAAAAGGTTCAGAAGGCTTTCGTTCGCTCGTTAAGGAGCTCTTAAACGGGAGTTCTCCTGCAAGAGCCCGCCAGTTACGCACCGAGATCTTTGATCAATACGAGGGCGTCAAAGGTTATGAAAAAGCGTTAGAGAAACTCGATGAAGGATTTGAAGATGCGATTCAATTTATGAATGAACCCATCGCTTATCATGACCAATTGCGCACGACAAACAATCTCGAAGGGATAAATTCCGAGGTTCGCCGCCGCGAGCAAGTCATTCGGATTTTTCCAAATACCCAATCCGCCTTTCGATTAATTGGAGCGTTGCTCAAGGAACATGAAGAAAGCCTTGATCGTGGTAACCGAACGTTTTTAAAAGGAAAACCAACCGATTTGTAAGCAAATGAAAAGGCAAGAAAGCAAGGGTGATTCAGCAAAATTTTCCTTCTAGGGCGCCCGCGGGCGCCCTAGAAGGAAACACCCCAAGTTCAAAACCTATCTCCCACTCGCTGATTCATTGTGATACTTTTACACATAATTAAGGACTTGACTGGAGCGAAGCGGAGTTTCGGTCGTCATGGACGCTTCATGGTGCCCGAAAGCCGGAGCGAAGCAGAGTTTCGGTCGCCATGGGAGCTTCATGATGCCCGAAAATCGGAGAGAAACAAAGCTTCGGTCGTCATAACCGCTTCATCAACTGAATTTGGACTACATATTAAAATTTCACATACCATAATAGAAAACCATCGCAATGTCTTCACACATCAAACCAGAGTGCTTAACAAAGAATCTTTCGCATGAACCTGATTGATTTTTCATACACATGTACAACAGAAGCGGTCCATTGCCAAGGAGGTAAAGCAATAAGTGATGAATAAACAACGCAATAACACCAACCGAAGGTTCTAATATTGATCTAGTTTCATACATTGTACAAGCAGACTCCCATGGGGTTTTTAATGGAATCGATGATGGGCCCGAAGTTGACAAATGGGGGTGGTAAAAAGTGTCCGACACGCTAAGGGAGAGCACCATCGTTTCAAAACAAACGATTGTTGCCCTTGTTCCTGAGCGATTCAAAGAAAATATTCGTGCTGCGTTACGGTCGAATGATTTAGAAGAAATTCGTTTGCGTGTGAACCGCCCGCCTGAACTCATTTTTCGAAATGACACTTATTTTATGGGTGCTGAAAAGCTGACAAAACATGATGCAGAATTTGTCATGAATCAATTAAGCCAACATTCCGTATACGCTTTTGAAGAAGAACTGCGCAATGGTTTTCTCACGTTGGCCGGTGGTCATCGAGTGGGATTGGGCGGAGAGACAATTGTAGAAGCGGGAATGGTGAAAACATTAAAACATGTGCGTTCCTTTAATATACGGATCACTCGGGAGATGAACGGCGTAGCCGGTCGTTATCTAACGGAGTTGTTTCGCGGGCAATGGCGAAATGTTTTAATCGTTGGACCGCCCCAGTCAGGAAAAACAACGCTTTTGCGGGATATTGCGCGTACAGCCAGTTACGGCCATCAATCAAAACAAATTCCTTCGCGGAAGGTGGCGATCGCTGATGAGCGTTCGGAAATTGCGGCTGCATTCGAAGGCGTGCCGCAACATGATCTCGGTCCAAGGACCGATGTGTTGGACCGTTGTCCGAAAGCAGAAGGCATGATGATGCTCGTCAGGGCGATGAGTCCGGACCTTCTTATCGTTGATGAAATCGGCAATGAACGCGATAAATCAGCGCTGCGGGAAGCGATGAACGCCGGCGTCTCCGTTATTTGCAGCGCGCATGGGCGCACCATTGAAGATATGGAAGACCGACAGCTTCTTCGAACATCGTCCGGTCGTCCGCTCTTTGATCGTTTGCTTCTTCTCGACGAAGATAAACGCGGGAAGCTCATCATGCCAAGGAAGGTGAGAGCGTGAGGTGGATCGGTGCCCTTTTCGTCTTAATATCGCTCACGGCTGTCGGGTTTGAATGGTCTCGGCGGCTGTCCGGACGGTCGCGGCAAATTCGCCGGCTCACGACTGCTTTACAAATGTTGGAAGCGGAAGTGATGTATGGCCATACGCCGCTCCCAGTTATTTCCCGAAAGCTGGAAAAAACACTCGAGTTGCCACTTTCCTTAATTTTTGCCACCTTTGCGCACTTTTTGGAAACAGAAAGCACGGATGTGCAGGAGGCATGGGAGCGAAGCATTGAACGGCATTGGTCATCAACCGCTTTACGGCACAAAGAAAAAGAAGCGCTTTTACAGTTCGGACAAACGCTTGGCCGGCACGGGCGTGAAGAGCAGCGAAAATATATTCAACTCACACTTGCCCATTTGCGTTCCGAGGAATTTGAAGCCATTGAAGAACAGCGAAAATATGAAAAAATGGCGAAATCATTAGGTTTTCTCGGAGGGTTACTTGCCATCATTGTCATGATTTGAGAACACGGGCGCTTCGAAGGGGGGGAATGCGGTGGGTTATGATGTGGACACGATTTTTCAAATTGCCGGAATTGGCATTGTCGTTGCCATGATACACACCGTTTTAAAACAAATGGGCAAAGAGGACTGGGCGCAATGGGTAACGTTGATCGGGTTTGTGGTGGTGCTTTACATGGTCGCTACCATTGTGGACGATCTGTTCCAAAGAATCCGCGGCATCTTTCTTTTCATAGGGTAGTCCAATGTCCGCAGAAATGATTCAAATCGTTGGAATCGGCCTGATTTCTGTATTTCTGGCAATGATTGTTAAAGAGCAAAAGCCAGCATTCGCTTTTTTGTTAACGTTATTCGTCGGTGCGATGATTTTTCTGTTTCTGCTCGATCACATCGTAACCGCGTTTCAATTGATTGAAACATTGGCAAATGAAGCGAATATTAACATGGTTTACCTCGAGACGATGCTGAAAATTATCGGGATTGCTTACATTGCCGAATTTGGGGCACAAATTGCCAGGGATGCGGATCAAGGCGCAATTGCACAAAAAATAGAGCTTGCCGGGAAGGTTTTGATCGTTGTGATGGCGATCCCCATTTTTAACGTTTTGATTGAAACGGTCATTTCCTTGATTCCGGGGTGAAAGAGTGGGTCGATATGAAAAAGCAGTGGGCAATGTTGTTCTTGATCGCCATCTTGATAAGTGTTCCGTTCGTTGTATCGGCAGAAGAGGATGGCGAATTGGAACAGGGATTGCCCATCGAAGATGAAGAAGACGTCCCTTCGGCCGAAGAAATGCTCGATGAACAAATGGACGAGCAGATGGATAGGCTCGGCCTCTCGGATATCGAAACGTTCTGGGAGGACATTCGCACGGAATACGAGTCGTTTTTGCCGGAGAGCCAACGCGGGGAATTGAGCGATTTCATTCAGGGAGAGCGGCAGTTCAATCCTGTTGATTGGGGACAAGCTTTTCTTCGCTTCATTTTTAATGAAATTACCTCGAATTTGGCGTTGCTCGGCACTTTGCTGTTATTGACCGTTTTCACGATGGTACTCAGGGCGTTGCAAAATGCATTTGAACATGCCGCCATTAGCAAAATTGCTTATAGCGTAACGTTTACGGTGCTTATCATTATTGCAATGAACAGTTTCTATGTGGCCATGTCATACGCACAAGAAGCAGTGCAAAGCATGGTGAGTTTCTTGATTGCCCTGTTGCCGATGCTTCTGTCTCTGTTGGCCATCACCGGTGCCGCAACATCGGCCGCCCTGTTCCATCCGTTAATCATCGTCCTCGTGAATACGAGCGGGTTGTTGATCGATCGTCTCGTTCTGCCTTTATTGTTCGTATCGGCACTTTTGGCTGTCATTAGTACGATGAGTGAAAAATTTCAATTATCGAAACTCGCGGGACTTATTCGCAATGCAGCGATGGCGATACTAGGTGCTTTTTTAACGGTATTCCTGGCAGCCATTTCCGTTCAGGGAGCAACTGCAGCCGTTACCGATGGGATCACGGTGCGGACGGCTAAATATATCGCCGGAAACTTCGTTCCGGTTATCGGCCGCATGTTCACGGATGCGACCGATACCGTGATTGGCGCGTCTTTGCTATTAAAAAATACAGTCGGGGTTGCTGGCCTGGCGATTCTTTTCGTCATTGTTGCCTTCCCGGCGCTTAAAATTCTCGCGCTCGCGATTATTTTTCAAATGTCAGCGGCTGTTATGCAGCCCCTTGGCGGAGGACCGCTCGCGGCATGTCTCAGTTTATTTGCAAAAACAGTGTTATTTATGTTCGCGGCCGTGGCCGTCGTTAGTTTAATGTTTTTTCTCGCGATCACGATTATTATCACATCCGGAAACTTGTCGTTAATGGTGAGGTGAAAGACAATCGCCTATTTTAATGAATGGATAACGACGTTAATCGTTTTTTTGCTCATTGCTGTCATTCTTGAACTATTGTTGCCGACATCAACGATGAAACGGTATGCGGATTTAATCCTTGGCTTAATTATGATGATTTTAATTTTGCAGCCGGTGTTTGATTTGCTGAATAGGGAACCGGAGACATGGTTCGATTGGGGGGATTTTCAAGTGACGGAAGGTGTCGATGAAATGGAAATTGCTATAGATGAGAAGAAAAGTGAAATACAAGCCAGTCATGATGCATATATTTCAGAACAAGTAGGTGCTCGTCTTGACAGTGAGGCTGAACAGGTGCTGGAAGAGGAGTTCGACCTTGGCATAAAAGAGATTGCAGTTTCTTCGGATGCCGAGTTGGAAGTAGCTTTGGTTGTCGGAGAGATAGACGAGCTGGAAACTGAGACGGTTTCCGTCCAACCTGTTGAAGAAATATCCACGGACCGTACAACCGAAACGGATGATTCCCCGCCGCTAGGAGAAGATCATGAGACCGAGGAGGTGCGTGCACGTCTTGCTGAAGTATGGGAAATCGATGAAGACAGTATTGACGTCAGCCTGGAGGAGGAGGGGCTGAATGAGTGAAGAAAAAAAACCACCATTTTCCAAGTGGTTTCCGCCCGGTGATGGCTCCCGTAAATTTCGTTGGTATTATTTAGGCGGATTACTTGTCGTTGGCATACTATTTATGTTTATAGGCACGAGCGGAGGTGATGAAGAGGAACAGCCCGGGGGTTCTCCTTCCTCCTCATCCGGTGTGAATGAGGAGCAGGAGGAAACAGGCGTTCCAAGTAATGACACAGAGGGTCAGCAGCACCCCCTTGGAGATATTGCAGAGCTTGAGCATGCGTATGCCAATCAATTGGAAGAAACGCTCGAATCAATGAGCGGGGTATCAGGCGTTGACATTGTTGTGAACCTTGAAGCTTCTGAAAGCAAAGTGTATGAAAAAGACACAACCAGCCGCGAACAAATAACGGACGAGACCGATACGGAAGGCGGAAATCGAACATTGGAGGAAGGGACGGACGAAGAAACTCTCGTCCTCATTCAAGAAGGAGATTCGGAGCAACCTCTGCTTATTCGTACGGAGAAACCGGACGTTACCGGAGTGCTTGTCGTAGCCGAAGGTGTAGAGGAGCTTGACCATAAAGAATCCGTGATTGAAGCTGTCACCCGTACACTGGATGTTCCCGCCCATCGCGTATCCGTATTGCCTAAACAGTAAAGAAAGGATGAGTGATTTGGTTTTGAAAAAACAAACGGTTTGGCTGTTGACGATGCTAAGTTTAGTTGCGGTTCTCGGTGTTTACTTCTTCACACCTGATGGTCCGGCGGAGCACGAAACGGCCCTTGTCAGTGATGAAGAAGAGTCTTTGGAAGAATTTGAAGGCGACCTATGGGAACAATTTTTGGAAGAAAATCCTGACAGTGCCGTCGTCGTAGAAGAATGGGAGGAAGACGGCGAACCTGAAGAAAGTACCGAAGAAGCGCCTGCCAAGGGAGAGGAAGAAGAGGAACCTCCGGCTGATGAAGATGCACCCTCCGACGAAGAAACAAGCGAAGATGTAGAAGTATCCGCAGACGCCTCGGATAGCAGTGACTGGTTCAGCGCCTTGCGAATTCAACGCGAGGAAAATCGCAGCGAAACGAGAGAACATTACACGGATGTGCTGGCTTCAAGCGATGCGACGACAGAAGAAAAAAATGAAGCGCAGGAAGAGCGGGAAAGGCTTCAATCAATTGCTGATCAAGAACATGCGCTAGAGCAAACAATCCAATCCCAAGGGTACAACGATGTGATCGTCATGAGTGAAGCCGATGAAGTTCGAATTCTCGTTGAGGCTGAAGAGCTTTCCAGAACCGAAGTCGTGGAAATTAATCGGATAGCAAGCGAAGAGTTAGGCGAACGCCCGGTTTCCGTAGGGTATCATTTTGATGAAAATGAAACAGGTTGACGTTTTCGGGATCCGCCATCGGGTCCTTTTTTTACACTATCAGAATGTATAAATTATTCGGGTGATAGTATAAGAAAAGACTTTGACTTTCGCCATCTTTGGCGATAAGTCAAGTTTTTCTAAGTCACCAAGAATCCTCGTCCAAAGGATGAAATGAACATCGCTACGTGCTATAATCAACCATATAAAGTGAAACTGCCATCAGAGGGGCTTTGCCTCTGAATAAGGAAGTCGCCTAAAACCGCCACGTCCTGTGGCAATGCCGGCACTAGCCCGTCCCGGGCGTCGGAACGAATCGGGGTGTTAGTCACCCGCTTTCCCGGAAATCAGACTACAGAGGCCGGAAGTTGGAAGAGAATTGTTCGCTTCCTAAAAAAGCTTTTTCCGACCTCTGACCTCTGGAATCACGGGCGCTTATCACCGGGAGAAATGCACCGTACTTAACTAAGGAGAGGTTCTTTTACATGGAATGGAACGATTTGACGGAAGGCGCCAAAGCCGTTTTGGAACAAACCCGCAATTTAAAAAATGACCATATACAAATTGTGGAATTTGAAGTTGGGTATGAAGAAGAGGCCTCTGAAGATAATCCGTACCCGGTATCGATTCAAGAAGACGACTATGAAAACCTTAAGAAGTTTACGAAAGAGAATGAGTATGAGGAACATTACCATATGGCGAGAAATAAAAACATGGTAAAGATTATTTTGCTGGAAAATAAAAAAATCCCGGATAATCTTTCGGAGTTTCCGGTGTTTCGCCAGTACAGAATGGATCGTTTGCGTGAAGAACGGGAAAGGCTTGCAGCTGAACGGGAAGCAGAGGAACAAGCGGAACAGGCAGGAGAAGAGCCGGGGGCCGGGGAAACCGGAGAAGATACGGAACAATCCTAAGGGGGCAAGACAAAAATGAACGAATATCAAATGCTTGATATCGAGGAACAGGAAAACGATTTGGGCAAGGTGGAAATATCCCCGGAAGTGATTGAAGTAATTGCCGGGCTTGCCACATCTGAAGTGGATGGCATTGCAGCTTTACGCGGGAATTTGGCGACGGATGTTGCCGAACGTTTTGGAAGAAAAAACCACGGAAAAGGTGTGAAAGTAGAGCTCGGGGACGAGGGTGTCGTCATTGATGTTTCGATTGTTGCCTACTACGGAATCTCTGTCCCTGATGTTGCCAACCAAGTGCAACGAAACATTCAACAAGCGTTGGAAACAATGACCTCCATCGCGATGGACAAAATTAATGTACACGTCGTGGGCATTTATTTCGAACAACCGGAAGAACAACAAGGGCAATTGGAACAAACGGCCGATTGATGGATCCGAAGACAAGTCGAGGTATCGAGATATGAATCGAAGATTGGCACGAATACGGGCGGTACAAGCATTGTACCAGGTTGAGATGACAGGAACCGAATGGAAACAGGCTCTCCAAGCCTCAATGGAAGATGAGGAAGAAGCAGACGATTATCTTTTTGACGTGATTCCCGGCGTTCTCGGGACGCTCCTGGAGATCGATGAACAAATTGCAAGGCAGTTGGAACATTGGGCTTTGGAGAGAGTGGGCAATGTTGACCGGGCCGTCATGCGTCTGGCCGTTTATGAAATGCAATACTGTGATGATATTCCCGTAAATGTAGCGCTTAATGAAGCGATTAATACAGCGAAGGCATTTGGCGGGGATGAAGCAGGCAAATTTGTCAACGGAGTGTTATCGAACTTACGCAATGCGCGTGAATTGGGGGCAAAGAACGAGTATGACAGCAAAGATCATTAGCGGCAAAGAGTTATCCACACAATTGCGAGGCGAATTGGCTGACGAAGTCCGTGAGTTAAAAGTGACGCCATCGCTTGCAGTTATTCTGGTCGGGGATGACCCTGCTTCGCACAGTTACGTGCGAGGGAAGGAAAAGGCCTGTAAAGCAGCAGGCATTCACTCGATTGTCAAGCACCATCCTTCGTCATTGCGGGAAGATGAATTGCTGGCTGAAATCGATGCGTTCAATGAAGACAGCAGTGTCCACGGTATTCTAGTGCAGTTGCCGTTGCCGGAACATATATCCGAAAACGCCGTTATCGAAAGAATTGCCGTAAACAAAGATGTGGATGGCTTTCATCCGGTCAATGTCGGGCGGTTATTGACAGGGAAAAAAGCATTTACGCCTTGCACGCCGCTAGGAATCATGAAGATGTTGGAAATTAGTGGCGTAGAGCCGAGAGGCAAACGCGCGGTCGTCGTTGGCAGGAGCCAACTCGTAGGCAGACCCGTTGGGCAGCTTTTGTTGAATGAAGATGCCACGGTGACCTATTGCCATTCGAAGACGAAAGATTTGGCGTCAGTTACAAGCCAAGCGGATATTCTCATCGCTGCTGCCGGACGCGCGGGCATGATCGGCGAAGCCCATGTTAAAGAAGGTGCGGCAGTGATTGACGTCGGCGTGAACCGCGTGGAGAGCACAGGGAAACTGACCGGTGATGTGCAGTTTGAAGACGTCAAAGAAAAAGCAGGTTGGATTACCCCTGTCCCCGGTGGCGTAGGTCCGATGACGATTACCATGCTCTTACATAATACCGTAGAAGCCGCCCGAGGAACGATGTTCGATGATGAATCCTGAGCAACGTTATCTTTCCGTGACCCAACTGACGAGGCAAATCAAAGGATTAATTGATAAAAGCCCGCTTTTGAACGACGTTTTTTTACGTGGGGAAATCTCGAACTTTAAGCACCACAGCCGTGGCCATATGTATTTCACGATTAAAGATGAAAAGGCGCGAGTGTCGGCAGTCATGTTTGCCGGCAACAATCGCGCCTTGCGCTTTCGGCCCGAAAGCGGGATGAAGGTGCTTGTGCGCGGCAATGTATCTGTGTATGAGCCGTATGGCCAATACCAATTGTACGTGCGGATGATGGAACCGGATGGGATTGGGCAATTGTATCTCGCCTATGAACAATTGAAAAAGAAGCTGGATTCGGAAGGATTGTTTCACGCATCAAGAAAACGGCCGCTTCCCAATTTTCCGGATCATATCGGGGTGATCACTTCAAAAACCGGAGCCGTTATCCGCGACATTTACACGACTGTAAAGAGAAGATATCCTCAAGCTTCCATTTCCCTCTATCCGGTCGCTGTTCAAGGTCCTGAAGCAGCCCCGGGTATCGTACGTGCTTTAAAGCAAGCGAACGAAGATGGCAATGATGTTTTAATTGCCGGAAGGGGGGGAGGGTCAATCGAGGATCTGTGGGCGTTCAACGATGAACAGGTCGTCCGTACAGCCGCTGCTTTAAGCACTCCGCTCATTTCCGCTGTCGGCCATGAAACGGATGTCACATTAATGGATTTCGTTGCAGATATACGGGCGGCTACACCGACAGCCGCGGCCGAAATCGCTGTTCCATCGCTCATCGAATGGCAACAAAAAATTGCCACTCAAAAAACGCGCTTGCAACAAATCATGCAACAAATCATTAATGCCCGCAAAGAAAAATTGGCCTATATGAAGAATGCTTATGCGTTTCGTTACCCGGAACAATTGCTTAAGCAAAAGGAGCAAGAGCTCGACCGAAATCTCGATCAATTGCATCGCGCCATGCAAACGCGCATGCAAATGCAAAGACAACAAGTGAATGAGCAGCGCCGGCGTATTGCTTCGCTAAAGCCAACGCATCTGCTCGAACAGAAAAGGAAATTGCTTGAAACGGATACGAAGCAATTGGAAGGAAATTTTCAGCGGTTGTTGGCTGATAAGGCAAACCGATATGAACGTTTATTGGAAAAACTGACCCTTCTTAATCCAATGGAAACATTAAAACGGGGATACACCGTAGCGTATAGGGATGAGCAGTTGGTAAAAACCGTTGAAGCCGTTGATTTGGAAGATGAATTGCGTCTTTATTTCCAAGATGGTTATGTGAAAGCAGAAGTCACGGAAAAAGGAACTGAAACATTTGTAGCTGATAAGGGGGATGCAACCGGTGGAAGATGAAAGAAACGAAGAGACAGATGATAAACAGACATTTGAAGCGGACATGAAAAAACTTGAATCTATTATTCAGCAACTCGAAGAAGGGGATGTCCCGTTGGAAAAAGCGATTGAGATGTATCAAACGGGAATGAAGCTATCCAAACGTTGCCATGACCAATTGCAGAGCGTCGAGAAGCAAATGGACCGCATTGTCAATGATACGGGAGAAAGCGTTCCGTTGGAATTGGAAGATCAACAGAGCAATTAACGCTTAAAGTATTGGAAAAGGAAGGTGAGCGTCTGCATAGACGCTTGCGGGATATTGTGAAAGGAGAGAAACAGACTTTTGCGTTCCCTCCCATTTTTTTACGATTAAGTACCAAAAAAGTGGGCTTCCGCGCATCTGGATCTGGTTTTGGATTGACAAAAGAAAGACTCGATCAACTGAATGAAACACACATTCCGCCTCTGACGGAAACGATAAAGGTGCACGTAGAAGCTTTAGAGGCACCGCCCCGGTTAAAAGAAGCGATGCTTTACTCATTAAACACGGGGGGGAAACGGATTCGACCCCTGCTTTTAATCGCGGTTGCCGCCAGCTATAAGCCTGTCAACGGAGAAATGTATAAACTCGGAGCCGCCATTGAAATGGTACACACGTACTCGCTTATCCATGATGATTTGCCGAGCATGGACAATGACGATATGAGACGAGGCAAACCAACCAATCATAAAGTATATGGGGAAGCGTTGGCGATCCTTGCCGGGGATGCACTTTTAACAGAGAGCTTTTCCTTGCTCGGAAACATAACCGAACAAGAGCTGTCTCCCCGTGATGCCTTATATTTAACCCGCCGCTTATCGGAAGCGAGTGGCGCAACTGGAATGGTTGGAGGCCAGATCGCTGATTTGGAAGCTGAGAACCGAGGGGTGACGCTCGCAGAGCTTGAATGGATCCATCGGCATAAAACCGCCGCCATCTTGAGTTTTGCCGCAGAAGCAGGAGGGGTGATTGGGGGAGCGCCACCAGAAGACATATCACTGCTTAAGCCATTCGCGGAAGAAGTAGGCATCGCTTTTCAAATTAAAGATGACATCCTCGATGTCGAGGGGAACGAATCAGCGATTGGAAAGCCGGTGGGGAGTGACGAAAACAATGGGAAAAGCACTTACCCGAGTTTGCTTACGCTTAGCGAGGCAAAGCGTAAATTGCGCAGTCATATGGAAAAGGCCGAGCATATGTTGCGGTCGCTTTCCGTACCCGCCCCCGATCTTTTTTCTGTCCTCTCCTATATAGAAGAGAGAGATCGTTAAGGTGAAAATCATATTACGAATTCATAAAGTGCTGCCGTACAGGTAGCATTTTTGCTTTGTTAGAAGTAAAATAGAAGCACACATCGATCCAGTACAAATTTTTCATATTATAAAGGAGGACAAGCGAGGTCCGAAAGGATGATTTGTAAACGATCGGTTGCTTGGTTTATGATATAAAAAACGGTTGAATAAAGTAACAGATTTAAACGAAAGCGAGGGTTTGCGCATGGATTTGGAAACCATTCAGCATCCCGGGTTCCTGAAAAGTTTATCACGCAAACAATTGGACGAGCTTGCCGAGGATATACGTTCGTTCTTAATTTCAAAACTATCCGTTACAGGCGGACATTTGGGGCCAAATCTGGGTGTTGTGGAGTTAACGCTTATGCTTCATAAACTTTATGATAGTCCGAAGGATAAAATCATTTGGGATGTGGGGCATCAGACATATGTTCATAAAATCCTGACGGGACGGGCGAATCGATTTGATTCGTTAAAGCAATTTCAAGGTTTATGCGGATATGCGAAACGAGACGAAAGCGAACACGACGTTTGGGAAGCAGGCCATAGTTCTACCTCCCTTTCCGCAGCGATGGGCATGGCTACAGCCCGGGACTTGCAAGGCGAAGATTTCAACGTCCTTCCCGTTATCGGGGACGGGGCTCTAACCGGGGGCATGGCACTCGAAGCCATGAACCATATTGGCCATGAACAAACGGATCTGACCGTTATTTTGAATGATAATGAAATGTCCATTGCGCCAAATGTCGGTGCAATGCATAACATGTTGGGACGTTTGCGCACGACAGGCGGCTACCGCAGAACGAAAGAGGATCTTGAGTACTTTGTCAAAAAAATCCCGGCTTTCGGCGGCGCATTAAGCGCAACAGCCGATCGGTTAAAAAGCAGCGTTAAATACTTGCTCGTCTCCGGTATATTTTTCGAGGAAATGGGCTTTACGTACCTCGGCCCGATTGATGGCCACAACTTTGACGAACTCCATAGCAACTTGACCTATGCAAAGCGTACGAAAGGGCCTGTGCTCTTGCATGTGGTTACGAAGAAAGGGAAAGGGTACAAGCCTGCCGAAGAAGACGCGAGCGGTGCCTGGCACGGTCCCGGGCCATACAAAATAGAGTCCGGAGATATGATAAAGAAATCGGGTCCGCCCGCGTATAGTGCCGTGTTTAGCGATACACTCGCGAAGATCGCGGAAAATGACGATCGGCTTGTCGCGTTGACAGCGGCGATGCCCGGTGGTACGAAGCTCGATAAATTTGCAAAAAAATTCCCGGCACGCATGTTTGATGTGGGGATCGCTGAACAACACGCGACAACGATGGCTGCCGGTCTTTCCACCCAGGGAATGAAGCCTGTGTTCGGTGTGTATTCGACGTTTTTACAACGGGGATATGATCAGCTCGTTCATGACGTTTGCCGCCAAAATCTGAACGTTGTTTTCGGTATTGACCGTTCCGGACTCGTCGGCGGAGATGGGGAAACGCATCAAGGCGTCTTCGATATCGCTTATCTGAGACACTTGCCGAATATGAAGATCGTCATCCCGAAAGATGAGAATGAGTTGCAGCACATGATTCATACCGCTATCGTTAATGATGACGGGCCAATGGCCGTTCGTTTTCCGCGCGGGAACGGACTTGGCGTTAAGATGGATGAGGAGTTAAAAACCTTGCCTGTCGGCGAATGGCCGGTGGAACAAAAAGGAAACGATGCTGTTATCCTTGCGTTCAGCACGATGTTGCCGATTGCGAAAGAAGCGGCCGCACAGTTGAAAAAAAGCGGGATTTCCACTCGTGTCGTGAACGCCAATTCCGCGAAACCATTGGATGAAAAACAGCTTGATCAAATCGCCGATGAAAACATTCCGATTTTAACGATGGAAGAAGCGGTTTTAAAAGGCGGCTTCGGAAGTGCCGTTCTCGAATATTTAAACGATCAAAACCATATTGGCTTGCAAGTGAAGCGAATGGGTTTACCCGATCGCTATATCGAACACGGAAACCCGAGCAACTGGTATGAAGAACTGGGACTCACGGCGAACGAAGTCGCGAAAACGATTGATGAAATGGTGCCGAGGAAGAAACAACGCGCATGAAAAAAGAACGAGCGGATGTTTTACTCGTTGAGAAGGGGTTACTCTCTACACGTGAAAAAGCGAGGCGGTCGATTATGGCCGGCCTCGTATATACGGATAAAGAACGAATAGAAAAACCGGGGATGAAGGTAGACCCAGAACTACCGCTTTATCTGAAAGGCGACATCCATCCATACGTGAGCCGTGGCGGCCTCAAGCTCGAAAAGGCGTTACAAGTCTTTCCGATTAAAATAAAAGAAAAAATCGTGCTCGATGTCGGCGCCTCTACGGGAGGGTTTACCGACTGCGCCCTTCAACACGGGGCAAAAAGTGTGTATGCCGTTGATGTCGGCTATAATCAATTGGACTTTGGGTTGCGTTCCGATCCCCGTGTCCATGTGTTAGAGCGTCTGAATTTCAGGTATGCAAAGCAGTCGGATTTTGTCCACGGGACCCCGGCTGTTGCTGTGTGTGACGTATCTTTCATTTCATTGAAACACCTTTTGCCGAAGATGAGTGACGTTTTGTCTGAACATGGAGAAGCATGTGTATTGATAAAACCACAATTTGAAGCAGAGCGGGAAGAAGTAGGCAAAAAGGGCATCGTTCGCGACCGATCGATTCATGCGCGGGTGATTGAATCCGTGATGAAAGTAAGCGTCATCTCCCACTTGCAACCCGCCGGGTTGCAAGTATCTCCGATTACAGGCAGCGGTGGAAATGTCGAGTATTTGCTTTATTTGCGGAAATCGAAGGAAGAAAAGCCTATCCCGGTTGAATGCATTGCAAAAGCGGTGAATCCTCTCTCTGAGTAGCATAATTATACAATTGCAGGTATAATAAAAGGCAACGGCACACTTCTATGGGGTGGGTTCAATGACTAAGGGAAAACGTCACGTGAAAATCCGTGAAATTATAAATGAACAAGAAGTAGACACGCAAGAAGAACTCGTTTTTCAATTACAGGAAGCAGGGTTTAACGTCACCCAAGCAACTGTCTCCAGGGATATCAAGGAGTTGCATCTCGTAAAAGTGTTGACTCAGGACGGGCGCTATAAGTACAGTCTCCCGGCAGATAGACGTTTTAACCCCGAGGAAAAGCTGAAGAAACATCTTTTCGACAGTTTTGTGAGCATTGATTACTCCGATCATTTAATCGTGCTTAAAACATTGCCAGGGAATGCGCACGCGATTGGAGCATTGATCGATAACCTAAATTGGGAAGATATAATGGGAACGATTTGTGGAGACGATACGATCCTCATTATTTGTAAACAAGCAAAACAGTCTCCCGCCCTTACCGATCGGATCTTGGGAATGCTGTAAAGAAGGTGTTAGGATTGCTTGAAGAACTGACGATTCGTAATTTTGCGATCATCGAAGAACTGACGATCCCGTTTGGGTCGGGGTTAACGGTGCTTACCGGGGAAACGGGTGCAGGAAAATCGATCATTATCGATGCCCTCGGCTTGTTGGCAGGCGGTCGCGGTTCTGTCGATTTTGTGCGCCATAACAGTAAGAAAGCAGAAATCGAAGGTCTGTTTATCGTATCAAGCGACCATCTGGCCTATGAACGTATGTCATCTGCCGGTATAGAATGTGAAGAAGGAATGATCGTGTTACGAAGAGAGATTTCCCGAAAAGGGAAGAGCGTTTGCAGGGTCAATGGGCATCTTGTCACGTTGACGACGCTAAGGTCAATTGGCCAGACACTCGTGGATATTCACGGGCAGCATGAACATCAGGAATTGTTGCAAATGGACAAGCATAGCGGAATGGTCGATAATTACGCGAATTCGACATTGTTTGCGCTAAAATCCGAATATGAAGATCACTATGATGCGTATTTGTCGATTAAAAGTGAATTGCAACGCTTACGCAACAGCGATCGCGAAAACATCCAACGACTCGACCTCATCCAATACCAACTGGAAGAAATTTCCCGGGCAGCATTATCCGATCCCGATGAAGACGAGCAGTTGGAACAAGAACGCTATAAATTGGCGCATGCAGAGAAGCTTTACGAGCTTCTGCAATATGCCTACACGTATTTGCACGACGAGGGAAAAGGGTTGCAGTGGGTGAGAGAATCTGCAGGCCACCTGAAAGAGGCTAGCGAAATAGACCCGGCGTTAATGCAAACGAGCGAACAAGTGAATTCCAGTTTTTATATGATTGAAGAAGCTTCTTATTCCATTCGGGAACACATTGACCAACTCGACTTTGATCCGGCTCGATTGGAGCAAATCGAAAGCCGCTTGGCCGAAATCGAGCAACTGAAACGTAAATACGGGGGCTCGATTACAGAAATAATGGCATTTGCCGATGAAATCGCCCGGGAGCAAGAAGCGCTTGTAAACTTGGATGAGCACATTCGTCACTATGAAGAAAAATTAAACGAAAAGGCCGTTGAACTTTTCTCTGCAGCCAATGCCCTTACAAAGGGGAGGAAGGAAGCTGCCAAAATGCTTTCTGAAGCCGTTGAACTTGAATTGGCCGATCTGTTTATGGAAAAAACGCGATTTTCCGTATCTTTTCAACCTCCGATTCATGGCGAAGAAGTACAAAGCGACGGTCAGGTAAAAGCATTTACAAGAGATGGACAAGAACGTCTGGAGTTTTACATGTCGCCCAATGCCGGGGAGCCGGAAAAAGCTTTGGCAAAAATCGCGTCAGGCGGCGAAATTTCCCGAATTATGCTCGCCCTAAAGCGAATATTGTCACATTCATCGCAGCGAACGGCGTTGATTTTTGATGAGGTGGATACAGGCGTAAGCGGACGGGTCGCGCAAGCCATTGGCGAAAAAATCGCCGCGATCGCCGCCGCTGAAACGCAAGTGCTTTGCATCACCCATCTGCCGCAAGTTGCGGCACTGGCAGCATCGCATATGCATATCGCCAAAGAAGAAAATAAAGGACGTGTACACACGACGGTTACCGAACTTGGCGATACTGCCCGTGTTGATGAGGTGGCACGCATGCTTTCCGGGAGCGCGGTAACCGCGGCAACGCGAGAAAATGCGCGTGAACTGTTGAATTTTTCAACACCATGATCTGTTAAGCCAACTGTATACTGCCATGAATTCGCAATGCCGACCAGTTTAGGTCGGCATTTTTATTTGCTGTAAGTTATAATCCGACTCCCGCAAGGCAACATTATAAGTAACAAACGCGATGTGCGGGCGGGAGTGAGGAGTGAGCGAGGGTGAAATCCGACAGAAAAAGAAAAATGTTAGGCGCAATCTTACTCATCGCTGTGATGAGTTTAGGTTTTTTGCAGCCGGTTCAATCGTGGATACAGCTTCCTGACCAACTGACGATGACACCCGGTGAGGAGACTTCCGCTTTGGTGAGCTTCGAAAACAAAGTGCCTTCCATGTTTTCGGTAGAAGATCAAAAAGAAGATGCCATTCAGGTAACGGCAGGTTCCACACCGATCAAAAATATAACGAAAAACAAAGAGCCAAGAATCGAGGTCATCCCGGGAGGGCAATCCGTCGGAGTACGGTTAAGCGCACAAGGGGTCACGGTCGTCGGCTTCCATGCGCTTCATACGGAACAAGGGCAACAATCGCCTGCGGAAGCGGCAGGCATTCAAAAAGGGGATATTATCGTTAAGATTGATCAGCAGCCTGTTGAAGATTTGACGGAAGTCACGTCCATATTAAATTCTCCGGATGACCCGAAAACCATTCAAATCGAACTTATTCGTAATGGAGAAAAAATAGTAAAAAGCGTGCAACCAAGCGTCACTGCTTCCGAGGACTCGCAGCAGTTGGGGATGTACATTCGTGACTCCTCCGCCGGTGTGGGAACGATGACGTTTTTTGATCCGGACACGGGGCAGTATGGGGCATTGGGCCATGTGATTTCCGATGTGGATACAAAACAACCGGTTTCCATTCATGAAGGAGAGATCACACGTTCATCCGTGAAGTCGATCGAAAGAGGGAAAAGCGGCATTCCCGGCGAGAAACAAGCATCCATTGCCAATAAACAGGATGTGCTCGGAACGATTACAAAAAACAACACGTTCGGCATTTATGGGCAATTAAATGAAGGGCATGATTTGGAAAATGAAGGACAGGAACCGATGCCAATTGCATACGCGGAAGAAGTGGAAGAAGGACCGGCAAAGATTTTAACCGTCGTGGAAAATGAAGAAGTTGAAGCGTTTGATGTTGAAGTTATCCGTTCATCACCACAAAAACACGCAGCGACAAAGGGAATGGTCTTAAAAGTCACCGATGACCGTCTCCTTGATAAGACCGGGGGCATTGTGCAAGGAATGAGCGGCAGTCCGATCATTCAAAATGATAAAATCATCGGTGCTGTTACCCATGTATTTGTTAACGACGCCGCCACAGGGTATGGTTCCCATATCGAATGGATGCTGGATGAAGCCGGAATCGATACGGATATGGGAGAAGAAAGAAAGGCAAGCTAATTCAGCTGCCTTTTTTACACTTTAAGAATGTTTAACTTGTTAAAGGATTAAAGTATAAGATAAACTTAGGCTTCCACTATAAAGACTTGGTGGAAGCCAAGTTTTTATAATTTGCCTCTGCAAAACCGTAAAGATTTTTCGACAAAAGAGTGTCATAACGGTTCTTTTTACCAAGAATTTTGACGGATTATTATAGATAATAAAGTAAATTCAGTTATTTGATTGATTTTAATTTCAAATTATGGATAATCAACTATGAGGGCTTAGGACAAGTCATTTTTGAAGGAGGCTAAATGAATTGGAACCGATCAAAGTTTGTATTGCAGATGATAATCGTGATTTAGTACAAATGGTGGAGGAATATGTATCCTTGCAAGAAGATATGGAAGTTTCGGGTGTTGCTTACAATGGCAGAGACTGCCTGCAGGTTGTAGAGGAAACGCAACCGGACGTACTTATTCTTGATATCATTATGCCATATCTTGACGGCCTCGCCGTTTTGGACCGATTACAAAACAATAGTCCGGAAAAATCGCCTAAAGTTTTAATGTTAACCGCGTTTGGCCAGGAAGATGTGACGAAAAAGGCGGTGAATCAAGGTGTTGCTTATTACGTGTTAAAGCCGTTTGATATGGACATGCTTATTGATACGATAAGGGATTTAAGCGGCCAACCCGCCCCGCAAGCCGTATCCGTGCAAAGCAAAGAGCTGGGCAACGTGAAACAACCAAGCATCAATCTGGATCAGCGGATAACCGGCATTATACATGAAATTGGTGTTCCGGCACATATTAAAGGCTATATGTATATGAGGGAAGCGATTACAATGGTGTATAATAATATTGAATTGCTTGGTTCGATCACGAAAGAATTATACCCGGACATTGCCAAGAAATACAATACAACGGCCAGTCGCGTAGAAAGGGCGATCCGGCACGCGATAGAAGTTGCCTGGAGCCGCGGGAATATCGACTCCATCTCCCATTACTTTGGATACACGGTAAGCATGTCAAAAGCGAAACCCACTAATTCGGAATTCATCGCGATGGTCGCTGATAAGCTGCGGATTGAACATAAAGTGAGCTAAGCGTTTTATATGCCTCCTCCCATGGATCGGAGATACGTCCGGAATGTGGGAGGTTTTTTGTGAAAAAAAGAGTGCCCGCACAAGGCGGACACTCCCCGACACCGACATGGCCAAATGCAGGCGTCTCCCTAGGAAATAATAACGGACGGCGCAACCGTATCGGACGCCTAATCTGTTATAATTTCTATCTTATCAAAAAAATAAGTAAAATGCAAATTTTAATATTAAATACACGTTTTTTAGAGCATCTGCGTTTTGGGCATACTAATGGGAAGCAGTGGTAAAGGGGCAAAAAGATGAAGATAGGGGCGACAGAAGGAAAGCTTCATCATTTGGAATTTGATGTGAAGGCTTCGCACATAGGGAAGATTAATTTGGAAGATCTTTCGGAATATCATATGCAACAATTATTGAAAAAAGGCATTAAAGTGATCGTAAATCTTTAAAACCTCCTTGCAAGCAGCCGAGGCGCAGCTGGACGTATTTTTAACCTTAATGGCAAAAGCCGCCGCAACAGCAACAGGCCGCAGCCCTCTTTTTATCATTACTCCGACAAACGACGATGAACGTGCGCTTGTCGTCGTAAAACGCTATTTAAAAAAATTAACCCACATTTATTATCGTGCTTGACCGAGCGTGTCATACTGCGAGGAAAATGGGTTTCCATCCCGATCAAGCGCGCCCAGAGAGAAGATCTCGCGGAAGGTGCCCGTCTCATCGTTCCGTTAAGCCATGAAGGCAATGATCAAGCCTCTATCGTTAGGTTGCACCAGTTACAATTAACGTATACAACGTGCGAGTGGTTTGCAGGATTTGAAGAGACAGCGAGCGCGTTCTGTTAGTAACGGAACAATTTTTATGCTTGGCGGCGCTAAAAGTATGAAAGAAGCGAAAGCGCGAGGAAAGGTGGAAATTGGCGGGGCGAGCTCATGCAACTGTGGTTTGGTTCGGAAATCGTTGATGTGAAAGGGGTGGCAAAATTATTCGAACGGCCGGCCATCAACGGTTATCGCCTCGATTGGCCGGGACGATATCAAGTGTTGATGGATGGCTTTAAAAATTAACCCCACGCCATAAAAGCTTGGCGAAAAGCCAAGCTTTCTAACGAAAACGTGGGGAAACTTTGTTGTTTTTACGATCGCGATGAAAAATGAAACCGCCGATAAACGCTAATCCGGCGATGAAAAGCACAAGTCCGCCCGTGAATTGGAGCGCGTAGTTAGGGAACGGATCATGAAGAATGGAGAATAGCACATCCCGCATCCACTTTATGCCCAAGCCGGCGAAAAATACAGGGATCAATAATATAATAAGCGCAACGAGCCGCATTGTTTATCCTCTCTTTTCTCAGTATGGATCGCTGATTGCTCTCTTTAGTTTAACATGTTTGACGCCAGTGTCCCATTTTTTCCTTGCATGTCACGAAAAAATCAAGGATAGTAAAAGGAGGAATCCTTTTCGATTGGGGTGGGAAGGTTGAAGCGGGCAATGATCGTCGGGGGCGGCAAAGGGGGCACAGCGTTGCTCGGGAAGTTGAATGGCCTCGATTATATGGAAGTGGTCGGTTTGGCCGATCTTAATCCGGAAGCAGAGGGGATGCGCATCGCTCAAGCTCATGGTTTGAAAACGAGCCGCAATGCGTTTACATTATATGAAGAATTGTTACCGGCACCGGACATTGTTTTCGAAGCAACGGGGGATGATTCGGCACTCACCGAATTGCAAAGACACATAGGGGTACAAACGGCTGTCGTTCCCGCCCATGTTTGTCATTTGCTCTATCAATTGCTCGTCGGAAAAGATGAATTGATTACCGAGCTTAGTCATCAGGAACGATTGCATTATACGGTTTTTCAGTCCACACATGATGGAATGATCGCGATTGATAATAATGGAAAGGTTCTTCTTTTTAATCAAGCAGCTGCACGAATGACCGAGATTAATCGTGAAGAAGCGATCGGACATTTGATTCACTCGGTCATGCCGGAAAGTAAGCTTCCGCGAATTTTAAAAACACGTACAATGGAATCCAATCAAAAACAGACGTTTGCCAATGGACGCCAAATTGTCACCACACGGATCCCGCTGTGGATCAATGACAACTTTGTCGGCGCGTTGGCTGTGTTTCAGGATGTTACGGATATGGTAGATATGGCTACAAAAGTCACGGATTTGGAAAGTGTGCAACAGTTGCTGCAGGCCATTATCCATTCTTCTGACGAGGCCATTTCGGTTGTAAACGAGGATGGACAAGGACTGATGATTAATCCTGCGTACTCTCGTTTGACAGGGTTAAACGAACAAGATGTGATCGGCAAACCGGCGACAGCAGACATTTCTGAAGGCGAAAGCATGCATATGCGCGCGTTGCATACGCGAATGCCGATTCGAGGGACGCAAATGAAAGTGGGGCCTCATAAGAAAGATGTGATCGTGAACGTGGCACCGCTGCTCGTAAATGGGGAGCTGAAAGGGAGCGTCGGCATCCTTCATGATGTCTCTGAAATTCGCGCGTTAACCAAGGAATTGGAAAAGGCGAAGCAACGGATTCGGCGATTGGAAGCAAAATATTCGTTCGACGATATTATCGGCTCTTCCCCCGCGCTTGCATTCGCCAAGGAACAAGCGTTTAAAAGCGCTCAAACACCGGTCGATGTGTTGCTTCGCGGCCAATCCGGAACAGGAAAAGAACTATTTGCCCACGCCATTCACAATGAGAGCGGGCGTCGCTATCACCCTTTTATTCGCGTGAACTGTTCGGCCTTGTCCCCGGCATTGCTGGAAAGTGAATTATTTGGATATGAAGAAGGTGCATTTACGGGAGCGAAACGGGGAGGGAAGCGAGGGTTATTTGAAGAAGCCCACGATGGCAGCATTTTTCTCGATGAAATTGGGGAAGTGCCGAAAGAAACACAAGTGAAACTTTTGCGTGTCCTCCAAGAGAAAGAAATCGTACGTGTGGGAGGGACGACATCCATAGCGGTGAATGTTCGCATCATTGCCGCTACAAACATTCATATCGAAGAAGCCATCCGGCGGGGGGATTTTCGCGAAGATTTATTTTATCGGTTGAACAAAATGCCGATTTTTATCCCTTCTTTACAGGACAGACGGGGAGATATTCATGAGTTATGCCATTATTTGTTACATAAAATCAATCAGACGTATGGCCGGTCGGTATTAACGATAACGGATCAGGCGATGCAACAGTTGCTCGCTTACGAGTGGCCGGGAAATGTGCGTGAACTGGAAAACATTCTTGGGCGGGCGGTTATTCATATGAACTATCCCGAGCAGGAGCTGACAGCGGAACACTTGCCCCCTTTGTCAAGCGAGGACCGTACCTACAAACCCTCGCTTCATGAATATGGAAAACAGAGTGGGAGTTTAGCCGAGCGAATGGCCGCTTATGAACAAAAAGAGTTGAAAGCAGCTTTGGCCGAGCATCGGGGGAATAAAACCGCCGCGGCTCGCGCGCTAGGAATTTCCGTGCGAAACCTGTATTATAAGTTGGAGAAACATGGGATTGTGTGAAAAAACGTAATCGAATGCCCAAGAATGGTGACATCCATTTCGGCAATGAAAAAAATAGCATGCAATAATTGTCACGGCATGAAAGAAACTGCAGGCTTTTTTCTGTGGACGCCGCGCCATTGTAAGCATTTTTTTGGCATCGCCTTTGCATTGTTTATTATAAACCGTTCACTATTATGAGCCATCATTCTTGAAGGAGGCCTTTACCGTGAAATTATTTGAACATATGTCGGAAGAAAACTTTGAACAAGTCGTCTTTTGCCAAGAAGAATCTTCAGGGTTAAAAGCGATTATTGCTATACACGATACGACCCTCGGTCCTGCATTGGGAGGGACGAGGATGTGGCCGTATGAAAATGAGGAGGAAGCGCTCGTCGATGTATTGCGGCTAGCAAAAGGAATGACGTATAAAAACGCAGCAGCCGGCCTTAATTTGGGAGGGGGAAAAGCGGTTATCATCGGAGATAGCCGTCATGAGAAAAACGAATCGAAACTACGGGCATTCGGTCGCTATATTCAAGGTTTGAGCGGTCGTTACATTACAGCCGAGGATGTAGGGATGGCAGAGCCGGATATGGATACAATTCACTTGGAGACCGATTACGTAACCGGACGTTCGCCAGCCACGCCCGGCGGAGGCGGGAACCCTTCCCCACTGACCGGATACGGTGTGTACATGGGAATGAAGGCGAGCGCCAGAGAAGCGTTCGGCTCTGATTCACTGGAGGGCAGAACCGTGGCCGTGCAAGGTGTCGGCAGCGTCGCTTATCACCTGTGCAAACATTTGCATGCGGAAGGAGCGAAACTCGTTGTAACCGATATTCATGAGCCGACGGTACAACGTGCGGTGAATGAATTTGCGGCTCGCGCTGTCGGGACGGAAGAGATCTATGGTGTGGAGTGCGATATTTTTGCCCCCTGCGCCCTTGGAGCGGTGATTAATGATGACACGATGGATCGCATCACTGCAAAGATCATCGCGGGGTCTGCAAATAATCAGTTGCATCATTCCCGTCACGGCGACGCCCTTCATGAAAAAGGAATTCTTTATGCGCCGGATTATGTGATTAACGCGGGAGGCGTCATTCACGTGGCCGATGAATTGCAAGGATACAACGAGGAGCGGGCGATGAGAAGCGTAGAAAGTCTGTATGACCAAATGGCAAAGGTGTTTGAGATTGCCAAGCGGGACGGGGTGCCTACGCATCAGGCAGCCAATCAACTCGCCGTAGAGCGGATCGAAAATGTTCGCAAAGCAAAAAAAGCGTATATCAAAGATCCAAAAGATATTTTTTCTTGATTTCGTCGTGTGCAGGCGTTGAAAATAGATGAGGAGGTACACAATGGCCGATGAATATGACCTTGTCGTGATCGGAGCGGGAACCGGAGGCTACGTGGCTGCCATCCGCGCCGCCCAACTCGGAAACCGGGTGGCAATCATTGAGAAAGGGGCCCTCGGCGGGACTTGCCTTCACAAAGGCTGCATCCCGAGTAAGGCCCTGTTGCGAAGTGCGGAAGTGTATAGGGAAGTCAAAGAATCGGCAGCGTTCGGGGTCGAAACAGAAGGGGCGAAACTTGATTTTACAAAAGTGCAGACCCGTAAACAAGCGGTCGTTGATAAGCTGCATGCCGGTGTTCAACAATTGCTTCAAAATGAAAATATTAACGTGTTCGCAGGCCATGCACGTATTTTGGGACCTTCCATTTTTTCACCGAGTGCCGGCAGTATATCAATCGAGTACACGGACGGCACGGAAAACGAAGTGCTCGTTCCCAAACACGTGCTGATCGCGACCGGGTCACAACCGAGACGTCTCAAAGGGATGGATTTTTCCCATGAAAACGTCATGACGTCGGACGATGCGTTATTTATGGAACGATTACCTTCGTCGATGACGATCATCGGCGGCGGGGTAATCGGAACGGAATGGGCTTCCATGCTCATTGATTTTGGGGTCGAAGTCACCGTATTGGAAGCGCGGGACCGTTTGCTTCCGGGTGAAGATGAAGCTATTTCCGCTGAAATGAAAAAACAGTTGGAAAAGAGGGGCGTCCGTATTTATTTAAATGCGGAAGTGCAAACAGAGGGTATGCACGTTGAGCCTGAATATATCGGTGTGCAGGCGCTGGTGGATGGAGAGAACTATACATTTGCTGCAGAGTGTTTGCTCGTTTCCATCGGTCGGGAAGCTAACATTTCCGATATCGGCCTTCAAAATACGGAAATTGAAACCGAAGATGGCAAAATCGTCACCAACGAGTGGGGGCAAACAAAGGAAGCGCATATGTACGCCATCGGTGATGTGACGCAAGGGTATGAGCTCGCCCATGTGGCTTCGCACCAGGGGGTTGTTGCTGTGGAACATATGAATGAGCAAAGCTCCGCAGGATTAAACGAACGGCAAATGCCGAGGTGCACGTACAGCCATCCGGAAGTTGCGTCCATCGGTTTAAGCGAGTCGGAAGCAAAAACCCAAGGTTTTCAAGTGAAAGTCGGTACGTTTCCGCTTCGCGCGATTGGGAAAGCACTTATTAATGGGGATGCGGAAGGTTTTTGCAAATTTATTTCCAACGGGGAAAACAACGATTTACTCGGAGTTCACATGATAGGATCGAATGCAACGGAATTGATTTCGGAAGGAGCCCTTGCCATGTTGTTGGATGCGGCCGATTGGGAAGTGGCAGAGACGGTTCATCCGCATCCGAGTCTATCCGAAGTGTTTAAGGAAGCGGCCCTTCATGCAGATCGACGTGCCATTCATAGATAGGAGGGATACCTATGGCCGAAAGTAAACACGAGAAACTGGGCTTAAACCGTGAACAATTGCTGGAGATGTTTCAAACGATGCTCACCGCCCGCAAAATCGATGAACGGATGTGGTTATTGAACCGGGCCGGAAAAATCCCGTTCGTCGTGTCCTGCCAAGGGCACGAAGCAGCACAGGTGGGAGCGGCAATGGCGTTGGATACAGAAAAGGATTATCTTCTCCCCTATTACCGGGATGTAGGGATGGTCCTACACTTTGGCATGACGGTGAAAGATTTAATGCTCGCCGGCTTTGCCAAAGCAGAAGACCCCAATTCCGGGGGACGACAAATGCCTAATCACTTTGGCAGCAAAAAACATCGAATCGTCACGGGGTCATCCCCTGTGACGACCCAAGTGCCCCATGCAGTAGGCATAGCCTTTGCCGGCAGAATTAAAAATGATCCTTTTGTTTGTCTGACCTCTTTTGGTGAAGGATCCTCGAATCAAGGAGATTTTCACGAAGCCGCGAATTTTGCAGGTGTTCACCAGTTGCCGGTTATTTTTTTCTGTGAAAACAACAAGTACGCGATCTCTGTGCCTGCGGATCGTCAAATCGCTACAGAACGTGTTTCCGATCGAGCTTACGCGTATGGAATGCCCGGGGAAACCGTTGACGGTAATGATCCTCTCGTTGTCTATGAGTCGGTCAAAAAAGCTGCCGACCACGCGCGCGATGGAGGCGGGCCGGCATTGATTGAAACCTTATCTTACCGTCTAACACCACATTCAAGCGACGATGACGACCGTTCATACCGCGAGCGGGATGAAGTGGATGACGCCAAGAAAAAGGACGGCATTATAACCTTTGCCGACTATTTAAAAGAACACGGTTTGTTGGCGGATGCGGACGAAAAAGACATTCATGAACGAATACAAAAAACGATTGATGAGGCAACGGAAGTGGCGGAAACGGCGGCTTACGCGGAGGCGGAAACAACGTTGGACCACGTTTATGGCCAGTAAGAGAGGAGGCGTACAATGGCGACGAGAAATTATATCAGTGCAGTCACGGAAGCATTAAAAGAGGAAATGGAAAAAGATGACGGGGTTTTCGTTCTCGGTGAAGATGTAGCTGCCAAAGGTGGCGTATTTCGCGCGACCGAAGGGCTTTATGAACAATTCGGCGAAAACCGGGTGCTTGATACCCCCTTGGCGGAGTCGGCAATCGCAGGTGTAGGCATCGGAGCTGCCATGTACGGACTGCGCCCGGTAGCAGAGATGCAATTTGCCGATTTTATGCTCCCGGCCGTTAATCAGATTATTTCGGAAGCGGCGAAAATCCGCTATCGTTCCAATAATGACTGGCATGTGCCAATCACGATTCGCGCACCTTACGGCGGGGGGATCCACGGAGCGCTCTACCATTCCCAATCCGTAGAAGCGCTGTTCGCGAGCACTCCCGGACTGAAAGTGGTCGCCCCATCGACGCCGTATGATGTGAAAGGCCTTTTGAAAGCAGCCATTCGCGACCCTGATCCCGTTTTGTTTTTTGAACATAAAAAAGCCTACCGTTTAATCAAGGGGAATATCCCCGATGACGAATATACAGTGCCCATCGGGACGGCGGATGTGAAACGGGAAGGGGAAGATGTCACGGTGATGACGTATGGACTGTGCGTCCATTTTGCATTGGAAGCGGCTGAAAAGCTGCAAGGCGAAGGGATATCCACTCACGTGCTGGATTTGCGCACGCTTTATCCGATGGACCGTGAAGCCGTTGCCCATGCTGCCCGGCGAACAGGAAAAATTTTGCTCATCACTGAAGACAACAAAGAAGGCAGTGTGTTGAATGAAGCTGCGGCGACGATTGCCGAGGACTGCTTGTTTGACCTTGATGCGCCTGTCCGGCGTCTCGCGTCTCCCGATGTCCCGTCTATGCCTTACGCGCCTCCGTTGGAAAAGTATTTCATGATGAACGCGGAAAAAGTAGAGCAAGCCATTCGCGAACTGGCGGAATTTTAGGAGGTGCTTTTCAATGAAAAAAGAGATCGCTATGCCTCAACTAGGAGAAAGCGTAACGGAAGGAACGATCACCCAGTGGCTCGTGAATCCCGGGGACAACGTGAATAAATATGAACCGATCGCGGAAGTGGACACGGACAAAGTCAACGCGGAGGTTCCCTCTTCCTACACGGGTACGATAAGTGATATTGTCGCGAAGGAAAATGAGACGGTGCAAGTCGGGGACGTGGTGGCTTATATCGAGACGGAGGATGCCCGGGAGAAAAAGCCGCCGGAGCGTGAACCGCAGAAGGAGCAGCAAGTGGATCAAAAAGAAGAACAGTCACAAAAGAAGCGCTATTCCCCGGCCGTTCTTTCACTGGCACAAAAACATAACATTGATTTAGATAAAATCGAGGGCTCAGGCAGAGGCGGACGCATTACCCGAAAAGATGTGGAAAAGAAACTGGATGAAGGGGAGACAATGACAGCGAAAGCATCGGAGCCGCAACGTGAGGAACAGCTTGCCTCAAGTTCCTCCGCCGACGAGATCATCCCCGTGACCGGCGTGCGTAAAGCCATTGCTGCAAACATGAGTCAAAGCAAACAGGAAATCCCCCATGCATGGACGATGGTCGAAGTGGATGTCACCAATATCGCCCGCTACCGCGAGAAAGAAAAAGAAGCGTTTCGCAAACAAGAAGGGTTCCCGTTAACGTTTATGCCTTTCTTTATGCAAGCGGTGACTGCGGGGCTTCGGAAATACCCCGAACTTAACGCGACCTGGCAAGGCGATCATATTATACGCAAAAAGGACATCAACCTTTCGATGGCCGTCGCCACCGAGGAAGCGCTTTATGTTCCGGTGATCGCAAATGCCGATGATAAGAATATCCGGGGATTGGCGCGTTCCTTGCATGCTCTCGCCGAGAAGACGAGAAACGGGGGACTGACGAGCGATGATATGCGCGGGGGGACGTTTACATTAAACAACACGGGGGCTTTCGGTTCCGTGCAGTCGATGCCTATTATTAATTATCCGCAAGCCGCGATTCTTTCCGTGGAATCCATCGTTAAACGCCCGGTTGTGAAAGAGGACGATATGATTGCCGTGCGTCATATGGCCAACCTTTGCCTTTCACTCGATCACCGCGTGCTGGACGGATTGATTTGCGGGAGGTTCCTCGCCTATGTGAAAGAGCAGCTGGAACAGTTTAACGGGGAAGGGATGTAAAAGTAAGAGGCGGAGGGGGATTGGGCTTCATGACACCAGTGAAAGGAAAATATTGGAATATTCTCTCATGAAAGGTTCATGGCCCCCGAAAGCAGAGAAAGCAGGTGAAACGGGTCGCCATGAAGGCTCCATGGTGACCGAAATCGTTGATCCGTCGTCTGTTCGGGTTTCATGAACGGGTCATGGAGCCCGAAACCGAGAACTCGTAACCCGTACGGTCGTCATGAAGTACTCATGATGACCGAAACGGAGTAATCGTATCGAGAGAGGTTTCATTTCCTCCCACTTCCCACTTCCCACCTCTCACTTCCAGTAAGCATGGTATTTGAGTTTTCCGTTTACAATCGGTACAATAATGGATGAACATATCCCCCCTTAGGAAAGGAGAAATACTCGTGCAGTTTGAATATTTCATGAATGATGTCGTACAAGCGGCACGCGATGAGATGACAGAGGCAGGCTATGAACATTTAAGCACGCCTGAAGACGTAGATAAAACATTTAAAGATGAAGGGACTACATTGGTGATGGTCAATTCTGTATGCGGGTGCGCAGGTGGAATTGCACGTCCGGCAGCTGCCTATATGCAAAATTATGAGACCAAACCTGATCGCTTCGTGACTGTCTTCGCCGGGCAAGACCGGGAAGCAACTGATCATGCACGTGAATATTTTGAAGGCTATGGACCGTCTTCCCCATCGTTTGCGCTTATGAAGGACGGGAAAATTAAAACGATGGTTGAGCGCCATGAAATTGAAGGGCATGAACCAATCGAAGTCGTGCAAAGATTGGAAGCCGCGTTTGATGAACATTGCTCGTGAAGCCGCCGTTAGCGGCTTCACGCTTTTCACAACATACATAAGAGGTGTCAACGGATGAACGATTTATATCAACAAGTACAGGTTTACCTAAACATGGAAGGCGAAATTGATTTTAAGGAATTTCAGGATTTCTACAAAAAAGTCATCGATTACCTTCAGGAACACGGGAATGAACTTGAGGAAGAACAAATTTGGCAAGGGTTGCTCGTCGTTGAAAGTATTGCTTCAAACGCTGAAAATCGTTTCAAGGAAAACCGCAAAGGGAAAGAGGCAAAAAAATATAAGCGAATGCGTGAACGCGCAAAATTGTGGGCGCAAAACTTCACGAAACGTTTGCAAACCCTCGGTTACAACGATGAACAAATCAACGACCGCTTCCACGCCATGTTAGAGGAACAATCGGAAGAACAATAAACGTGTCTCTCAGCTCCCACCTCCAACATCTAGCATTTGACAGGGCGTCCTTCTCCTCATATAATAAAAGTTGTCTGTTTAGGGCGCCTATGGTGAAATGGATATCACGCGAGATTCCGGTTCTCGTATTCCAGGTTCGAATCCTGGTAGGCGCGCCAATACATAATGCAAGATCTCCGTTCCGGAGGTCTTTTTTATTTTGGAAGATAAGAAAGTCTAAATCAACTTTCTTACTTAGGGATTGCTGAATAACGGAAAAAGATTGGCACATAAGCATTTTCCGTTGATGTTGTCAAAACTGGATGCAAGGAAATCTATCCTAAAAGCAGAAAACCCTTGCACGTCTGGAAACATACGGAGGGATGACGCTGCAATGGCGAGACTCCAGCGGAAAAACGGACACGTCAAGACCCCGCAGCGCCGGTTTTGCGCGAGGAGGCTTGACCGTTCGTCCGCGAAAAAGCGAAGCCATGGAAGCGGCATCCCGGCTTCAGCTGATATCTGCAAGTTGCTCAGCAATCCCTACTTACATAAGTTGGATAAAGGCTTTTCACCATAAAAGCTTGGCGAAAAGCCAAATTTTCTAACGCTATCAGAATGTATAAATTGTTCGGATGATAGTATAAGAAAAGACTTTGATTTACGCCATCCTTGGCGATAAGTCAAGTTTTTCTAACGGAAAAAAGGTACATACTCTGCGAGAAAAAGCGAATGATAAAGAATAAAACAGGTAGGGAGGTACGTCATGTTGTTTAAATGTTTGGCTGCGGCTATTTTTCTTTTTGCTCCTTTGTGGCCGATGGATGTGGACCCCTTTCCGGGGGAACCCTTTATTATCGTTAACAAGTCTACGAATGAATTGGGTTGGATAGAGGATGGCGAATTGGACCACGTGTACGACGTTGCAACGGGAAAAGATGCAGATGACACGCCTGAGGGCATTTTTACGGTGATTGTGAAGGCGGAGCAACCTTATTATCGGGCGCAAGATATCGATGGCGGGGATCCAGATAACCCTCTCGGAAGCCGTTGGATCGGCTTTGATGCGGGCGACACCGACGGACGGACATATGGCGTGCACGGGACGAACGACAGCAGCACGATCGGCGAAAATGTTTCTTTAGGGTGCATTCGCATGCATAATGAAGAAGTGAACGGCCTTTATGATCAAGTGCCGATTGGAACAAAAATATGGATCGGAACAGAACCTGAACAAGAAATAGAAGATATAGCAAGAGAAAACGGAGTATTAAAAAACGAGAAAGGAATCCCTTTCTCGTTTTAAATCATGGCGCCGAATCCGGCTAAAAAGGTGCCTACCACCAACACAAAAATCATTACGAAAACAATTGTTTTTTGCAAATTGCGAGGCATTGTTTTATCCCTCCAACGTACATATTCTGTTACTCATATTTTACGAGTTTTTGACGATTTACTCAAGTCCCGAATATGGCAAAAGCCAAGCCCTTTCCCATCAAGATATGATAAAATGAAAGCAATCATACATATTTCGTTTGAAGCTGGCCCTATCCTGCGTCATAATGATTAAAACAAGGGGGACGACCATTGGACATTGAACATCTCGGGAAAACGGAAACTTCTTCGCGCATGATGAGGAGATCTATGACCGCGCCCTCGAATCAAGGGCTTCGGTCTCAGTCGTTTCAAGACATCATGAACCATCAGCGTCAATCTGTTAACGCTGATCGGTTGCAAGCCGCGATGAACACCATTGAAGACCAAGGGAAAATGTTGGCGGAGTTCCGGACCGCCAAAGAGTTACGTGAATATAAAAAACTAATCAGAAACTTTATGGATGATGTCGTCCGAAATGGATTGCAAATCGAAGACAGGCGCAGCTTCAATCGACGAGGAACAAACGCTTGCAGAATCGTTACGGAAGTCGATGAAAAACTGATGAGACTAACCGAAGACATGATTGAAAATGAAGCCGTCCATTTGGACATTCTGGCGCACGTCGATGAAATTCGTGGACTATTATTGAATTTATATAGGTAAAGAGGTGTTGGAAATGCTTCGTGTTTTATTTGTCTGTTTAGGAAATATTTGCCGTTCGCCAATGGCGGAAGCAATTTTACGAAAAAAAGCAGCCGATCGCGGTTTGGGCGAGCAGCTTCATGTTGAATCGGCGGGGACGGGACACTGGCATGTTGGGCAGCCTCCCCACGAGGAGACGATGAACATTCTCACTAAAAATGAGATTGATGCAAGCGGATTGATCGCGCGACAGGTCGTCAAAGAGGACTTGGACAGTTTTGACATTGTTGTGGCATTGGATGCTGAAAATCTTGGGTTTTTACAAACATTGCGGAAACAAACGCAAAAGGTAGAAATCGTCCGCCTTCTTGATTACTCCGAGCGGGAGGAGAGCGATGTGCCTGATCCATATTTCACCGGCAACTTTCAAGAAGTGTATGACATGGTCGATGAAGCTTGCGAAACGCTTCTCGAAGAGGTAGAAAACGAATGGCTGTGATTCCCGTGAATGTGTTAAAGGCAGCAGGAATCGATGAAAATGCATCAACCATGGCGATGAGTGGTGGCGATATTAATCAAACGTTTCAAATCCGTTCCAAAAACCGCCACTATTTTTTAAAATACCATGAAAATCCTCCATCCCGTTTTTTTCAAAAGGAGGCGAGACAGCTTTCCATTCTCGGAAATACCGACGGGGTGAATGTGCCGGAAGTTGTTCGCTTTGGCGGCCATTACTTGTTGTTGGCATGGGTCGAAGAAAACCCTGCGCCGCGAACAGAAGAACAACTCGGGGAACTCATTGCCGATTTGCACAATGAAAAAGGGGAATGTTTCGGTTTTGATGAAGACAATTTCATAGGCACCTTGCCGCAGTGCAATGTCATGATGGAGCGGTGGATTGATTTTTACAAAAATTATCGGTTGCTTCCGCAATTGGATGAAGCAGACAAACGGGGACACTTGCCGAAAGAACGGAAGAAAAGAGCCCATAAACTTGTGGAAAATCTTCATCAATGGTTGTCTGAGCCGGCATATCCAGCCCTTTTGCATGGGGATTTATGGGCAGGGAATTGGCTCGCGGGACCAGATGGAGCCCCATACATCATTGATCCGGCCATTTCTTATGGAGACCCGGCGTTTGATCGAGCGATGATGGCACTTTTTGGTGGCTTTTCGGCAAGAACGATGGACAGCTACCACGAAAAAATAAAACGGGAAGAACAAGAAGAGGAAATCGTACCGATTTATCAATTGTATTTCTTGTTGGCCCATTTAAATATGTTTGGAGAAATGTATGGGGGCGGTGTGGACCGTATACTGAAAAGGTATGTTGGGTGAACGATAACGCCGGCAGAAGATACAGTTGCCGAAGTGATTCGTGTGGGCAAATAGCGTCAATAACCCCCACCAATTCGTAGAATTGGAAGGGGCTTGAAAAGCCTTTATTGACTAGCCTAAGTCTTAACTGACTACGTTATCGGCCATGAAGAAACCTATGGATGATTCCCTAGTCCGTAGCTCTTTCGTGGCACTGTAAACATCTCTGAGGGGTAGGAGACGTCAACCACATCGCGAAGGGTCGATAACATTGGCGAAGGGAAACCACTCCTAGAAAGGAGGAACACTTCATGTTAGTGTTCGTAAAAAATAGGCATGGCGAGTCACTAATGCCGTGCAAACCGCAAAAAGCAAGGCGATTACTGAAACAAAAGAAAGCTAAAATCGTATCTTATGAACCCTTTACGATCCAGCTATTATATGGATCAAGTGGCTACAAGCAAAATGTGAATATAGGCGTTGATTTGGGCGCGAAGGATACAGGCGTTGCGATCACTAGCGAGGATAAAGTGCTTGCAAAAGGTGACATCGAAACCCGCCAAGACGTGAAAAATTTGTTGAATACAAGACGAGCGTATAGGCAATCAAGGCGTCATCGTAAGACACGCTATCGAAAACGCCCCGACGGATGGCTACCACCGAGTATCGAAAGTCGGATTCAAAACACATTCAGATGGATCGATAAATTCTGTTCCCTTGTGCCGAATCCAACATTAACAATCGAAGTTGGCAAATTCGATCCTCACAAGATGATCAATCCTGACATTCTAGGGATCGATTATCAAAAAGGACAAACACCTATGGCTACTATGATGTGCGGTATTTTGTGTTTGCCAGAGACAACTATACGTGCCAAGTTTGCAAGAAACAAAGCAAGATACTGAATACCCATCATATTGTCTATCGTTCTCATGGTGGTAGTGATCGTGCGGATAATCTCATTACTGTTTGTACCGATTGTCATACGCATGAGAATCATAAAAAAGGGAAAATCCTTTGGGAGTGGATGATGGAGGGCAAAAAGCTACCTAGCTATAAAGAAGGTACGTTCATGAATGTGTTTCGCAGGAGAGTGTTTGATAAATATTCGGATGCAAATATCACCTATGGTTCCGTTACGACACCTAAACGTAAAGCATTAGGGTTAGATAAAACCCATTATAACGACGCGATAGCGATCAGTGGGATAGATAAGATTGATTATGACACCCATTCCATCTTCAAGATCAAGCAGTTTCGCAAAAAGAAACGATCTTTACATGAAGCAACAGCACGAAAAGGAAGAAAATGCAAAAATATAATCAGCCAGCGAAATGTAAAGAACAAACCGTATCTAAAGGGATTTTATCTCAATGACAAAGTGATGTTTCAAGGGAAAGTGGGATGGATCTCGGGTTTCAATGGTACAAGCATGGCCTTTGTCAAAAACATCGAAGACCAGTATCTTACAAACCCAGATAAAAGTTACAAACAAGTTCCACTAAAAGAACTCACGTTTATCAAACACACAAACAATTGGCAATTCCTCCCCCACTAAATCACAGATTTTGAAGGGGAATCCTTGCCGAAACCCTTGTTGAAAATGCCTTTCTCGATTCGATAAAGTAAGGGTATCAAATGACGGTCGGATCAAGGAAGAAGATGACAACGAAGCCAATGATAAAGCAATAGATGGCAAAATAATATAATTTACTTTTTTCCAACCACTGAATCAACCATTTGATGCCAATAAGCGAGAAAACAAATGTGACGATGAACGAGAGGATGAGCGCGGCGACATTACCTTCCGCAAAACTGCCCTGAAAAATATCCCCGATCGCGAGGAGCGAGGACCCGGCGATGACTGGAATAGCCAATAGGAAGGAAAAACGAACGGCTGTTTTTCGTTCAACCCCCACCGCGAGCGCCGTGATTAACGTTGATCCTGATCGCGAAATCCCCGGGATGACAGCAAGTGTTTGTGCAAGGCCGATAATGACAGCATCCATCAGCTTCATCTCGTTTACCGAACGCGTATAACGATAATGGATATTTTCAATGATTAATAGGAAAATGCCGGTTAAAAGTAAAGCCCCGCCGATAACGAGCGGTGTTTTTAAAAATGCTTCCGCATAATCTTCCAGGATAAACCCGAGCACACCGGTAATTACGGTGGCCACAAGCAAGTATACACCGAATAGGAAAGAAGCGCGTTCATTCGTGTCTTTTTGCAATAGAAATCGGAAGAATCCGCGGATGATAGCGACCACGTCATGGCGGAAAAAAAGCAGTAACGCCAGTACAGAGGCAACATGTAAAATAATTTCAAACGTGAGCCCTTCAAAATTCGTCCCGAACAACCATTGCAAAATGACGATATGGGCGGTGCTGGAAATCGGCAAAAATTCAGTGAGCCCTTGGACAATGCCAAAGATGATTGCTTCAATAATACTCATAAAGAGAAAGACTCCTTTCAAAATGCAACGGATAGGGTGGAAATAGTGATGAAAAAATGGATCAGCGCTTTAGTAGTTTTCATTGCCGTCATCATCATAGGGACGATTGTCTATAAAAATGTAACCTCCCCGCCGGTCGGTGTCAATCAGGGGGAACAAGCTCCCGGGTTTGAATTGCCCGATGTAGATGGCGAAAACATGAGCTTGTCTGACTTTGAGGGTGATTTTGTTGTTTTGAATCTATGGGCTTCGTGGTGCGAGCCTTGCATACGTGAGTTTCCCGTCCTTGATCAAGTGCATGAAACGTACGAAAGCGACGGCGTGAATGTCGTTGCCGTTAATATGACGACGACAGAGCGAAGGCCGGAAGATGCGATAGAATTTTTAGATGAAAACCCTGTTACGATGCCGATCGTATTTGATGAAGACGGGGAATTTGCTGATGACTACCCGCCGACGGATGGAATGCCGACCACATATTTTATTAATGAAGATGGGATTATTGTCGACATCGTCGTCGGAGAGGTTACCGAAGAGATGCTTGAAGAAAGGCTGCAACCATTTGTATGACGAGTGAATCGTTCCCTTCATCTACTTTTCACGGGTCCACTCGCGTACACGTTCGTATTGCTTGCGATAGGCCTTTAACAGATGCAGCACTTGCCAAGCTTTTCCTTGAATAACGACTTTATCGGGTGATTTGTATATTTTCATGGAAGCACTCCCTATTCACTTCGTGTGATACTGTTCTATGTTTACAAGCCCATATTTATACATAGGGACTGCTGAATAACGGAAAAAGATTGACACATAAGCATTTTCCGTTGATGTTGTCAAAACTAGATGCAAGGAAATCTATCCTAAAAGCAGAAAACCCTTGCACTTCTGGAACATACGAAGGGGTGACGCTGCAATGGCGAGACTCCAGCGGAAAAACGGACGCGTCAAGACCCCGCAGCACCGGTTTTGCGGACCGTTCGTCCGCGAAAAAGCGAAGCCATGGAAGCAGCATCCCGGCTTCAGCTGATATATGTAAGTTGTTCAGCAATCCCTACATAGGAGGCAAATCAATGTCCGCGCACGACGAACCAACTCTAAATAAAAAAAACATCTATACTGGAAAAATCATTGATGTACAGCTGCATGAAGTGGAGCTTCCCGATGGGAAGACGAGTACGCGTGAGGTGGTGAAACACCCGGGAGCGGTAGCCGTCATTGGTCTAACAGACGAGGAGAAAATACCGCTCGTCCGCCAGTTTCGGAAAGCACCGGAAGAAATGTTGTTGGAGATTCCTGCCGGGAAAAGAGAAAAAGGCGAAGAACCGATAACAACGGCCGTGCGTGAATTGCAAGAAGAAACGGGATATAAAGCTGCTCATTTACATGAAATTGCCCAATTTTACACATCACCGGGCTTCGCGGATGAACTGATCAGTGTCTTTTTGGCGACCGGCTTACAAGCGGGCCCCTCGCAGACGGAAGCGGATGAATTTTTGAGTGTGGAAGAATGGACGTTATCCGATGCGCGCGCTGCTTTACGGGAAAGAAGACTACGCGATGCGAAAACGGCTTTCGCGATTCAGGCGTTGCTGCTTCGTTGATTCGTTTCTATCAGCGATTTTAGAAAACTCGGTTTCCCCCCAAGCTTTTATGGCGAAAGTCTTAGCCCAACTTATGTAGGTGAAAAAGTTGATTTATGCTTTCCTACCTATTAAAAAAAATCTAGCATTAAACATATCAAACGTTCTTCTCTCATAGGTTGTATTAACGGGACAAGCGTGAGGGAGGAATTGTCGTGGATGTTAAGCCGTTCATCGAGCGTCAAATCAGTTTACACGTTCAAGAACATCGTTCTTTATATATTTTCTCATCGGTGCTTTTATTTACCGGCATTATTTTTGGTGCAATTGTCGTCAACAGCCTGAGCTTTTCGCAAAAACAAGATTTGTTCACCTATCTTCAGCAATTTTTCGGACAGGTCAGCCAAGGGCAGTTTTCAAGCGGAAGCGCTTTGTTGTGGCAAAGCTTTAGCTTTTATGCCAAGTATATAGGGCTTATGTTTATTCTCGGGCTATCCGTGATTGGTTCTCCGTTGATTTTATTGTTACTTTTTCTGAAAGGACTCACGATCGGATTTACCGTCGGCTTTCTCGTTTATCAATTGGGCGTGACCGGATTTTCATTGTCCTTGGTGTCCGTTCTTCCGCAAAATTTGCTCATCGTGCCGGTCATGATTATCGTTTGCGTTTTATCCGTCGCCTTTTCATTGCGCTTGATTCGCCAACAGTTCGTAAAAGTCGCTCACCCGGAACCGATTTTTCCTGTTTTCATCCGTATATGTTTGGTGATGCTTCTTTTGCTTGGTGTTGCTTTCATTGCTTCCCTTATTGAAGCGTTTCTGTCCCCTGTGTTATTGGAGTTGGTCGCCGAGTGGCATATGAACAGATAGTTTCATTATAATAATTATTATTTACGAATGATAATGATTATTGATTGACACCATACGGAGACGATTTTATAATAAGTATACGCCTCAAAAGGGAGGATGAAACGGATGAAAGCACGTATGGACCAGATTAAAAACGAGTTGCATACCAAAAGCTACAAATTGACACCGCAACGGGAAGCGACTGTAGAAGTGTTACTTGAGAATGAAGAAGATCATTTAAGCGCGGAAGATGTATACTTATTGGTAAAAGAAAAAGCCCCGGAGATCGGCCTCGCGACGGTATACCGCACGCTGGAACTGCTAAATGAACTTGAAATCGTTGATAAAATTAATTTCGGTGACGGCGTCTCCCGTTACGACTTGCGAAAAGAGGGTGCGGACCATTCTCATCATCATCTCGTCTGTATTCAATGTGGTTCCGTATCGGAAATTGAGGAAGACCTGCTCGGGGATGTTGAGCGGATCGTGGAAGAAGAATGGATTTTTAAAATAAAAGATCACCGCCTGACGTTCCACGGTATCTGTTCCGGTTGCCAGGCCAAGCAGGGAACGGCCGCGGTAAGTCCTTCATTAAAAGCCACGCATTAATCTCTTTCAGTGTTTTGCTGGAAGGGATTTTTCGTTCGTAGTATGTATAACTCACGGACTTGCGGGCATATCCTGATAGTGATTTTTAACATCGGGAGGGGTAGGCATGCAAATGGGAGCGCGAGCTATTTGGAATGGTTTCAAAATACTGATTGTTTTTGCAGGATGCACGGCAATGTTTTACTATGGTATTCTATTTGTAATCGATGAATACCAAGGAGATGAAAGATTTGAAGAACCGGAGGGAAGTGCGATTAAAGTGTTTGACCAAGATTCGGGAGAGGACTTTTCTTTTCGGGAGCGGCTTATGTATTTGTGGATCCGCGGGGAGTAACCGCCGGTGAAAACGCTGACGGTACATATTGAAGATTTTTTGCATTACGGACTCGTTGAAAGGGGTTTTTCGAATAATACATTGGAATCCTATCAACGGGACTTATATGCATACGCGAACCACCTAGCTACGAGTGAAAAAATCGAGCAGTGGAATGACGTAGAGCGCCATCATATTTTGGATTACTTGTATTCATTGAAAGCGGAAAGCAGGTCACTTGCGTCACTCGCGCGGATGACATCGGCGATTCGCATGTTACATCAGTTTCTGCTGCGGGAAAAAATTAGTGATCACGACCCTGCCGACCTGATTGAAACGCCTAAATCGGGACGGAAGCTTCCTGTTATATTATCAATTGCCGAAGTTGAGGCATTGCTTGCCGAGGCCGCACAAGGAAACGATTCTTACGCCTTAAGAGATACGGCCATGTTTGAACTGATGTACGGTACGGGTTTGCGTGTATCGGAAATGTGTGCGCTAACGCTCGATGACGCCCATTTGGACATGGGGTTTGTCCGTTGTATCGGAAAAGGAAACAAAGAACGCATCATCCCGCTCGGATCGAAAGCGATTGATGCGCTGAAAACCTATCGGTCCAAAGGCCGTCCAACGTTTATGAAAAAACAATCCCATGATATTCTTTTCGTTAATCGGTTAGGCAAGCAACTAAGCCGGCAAGGATTTTGGAAAGTGTTAAAAAAGCATGCGGAAAACGCGGGGATTAAAAAAGCCGTTACCCCTCATACATTGCGGCACTCGTTTGCGACGCATCTCGTGGAAAACGGAGCGGATCTTCGCGTCGTCCAGGAACTGCTCGGACATGCCGACATAACGACAACGCAAATTTACACGCATATTTCCAGGCATCATCTTAAACACATTTATCAAACCTATCACCCGCGGGCATAGACGGAGGTCAGATGTCAGAGGCCGGAGGCAGATGATTGCCCACCTCTCACTTCCCACCTCTAAGAAGAAAGGTGAATCAACATGAGTCATGTATTTTCTCGTATTTTTGTCATCGTAATGGACTCCGTCGGGATCGGAGAAGGCGTGGACGCAAAGGAATTTGGCGACGAAGGAGCGGATACGCTCGGGGCAATCGCCCGCCACAACAATGGCCTTGATATTCCCAACTTGAATCAACTTGGCATCGGCTACTTAAAACAGGCACCAGGCCTTCACAAAATAGAAGAACCGCTTGCTTTTTATGGCAAAATGAATGAAAGGTCCAGAAGCAAAGACACGATGACCGGCCATTGGGAGTTGATGGGTTTGTATGTCGACGCTCCTTTTCGCACGTTTCCGAACGGATTTCCGGAAGATTTAATTACGAAGTTGGAAAACGCGGCCGGGCGACCGGTCATTGGAAATAAAGTTGCCTCTGGTACGAAGATTATTGAAGAACTCGGAGAAGAACAAGTCGAAAAAGGCGCGCTTATCGTTTATACCTCCGCCGATTCGGTTTTGCAAATCGCGGCCCATGAAGAAGTGGTGCCGTTGGAGGAATTATACCGCATTTGTGAAATAGCAAGGGAATTGACGTACGAAGATCCCTACATGCTGGGCAGAGTCATCGCCCGCCCGTTTATAGGCGCACCCGGAAAATTTCAGCGCACAAGTAACCGTCATGATTACGCGCTGAAGCCATTTGCCCCCACGGTCATGAACGCATTGGCGGACGCCGGCTTTACATCGGAAGCGATCGGAAAAATTGATGATATTTTTGACGGGGAAGGGGTGACCCAATCGGTTCGAACGAATTCGAATATGGACGGGATGGACAAGCTTATGCAATCGATCGGGCGCCCGTTCGAAGGGTTGTCGTTCCTTAACCTCGTTGATTTTGACGCCCAGTTTGGGCACCGTCGCGATCCTGTTGGTTATAAAGACGCGATTGAAGCATTCGATGCCCGTTTACCGGAAGTATTGGAAGCGCTCGGTGAAAAAGATTTACTTATGATTACGGCTGACCATGGGAACGATCCCACCTATCCGGGAACCGACCATACCCGGGAGCAAGTGCCGTTGCTTAGTTTTACGAAAGCGAATCAGCCGGGCAAACCGCTTGGAACGAGAGAGACATTTGCCGATGTGGGAGCGACGATCGCGGACAATTTTCAAGTGGCGAGCCCTGAGCATGGGATAAGTTTTTTGCAGAGCTTGACGGAGAGGAGCAAATAGCTATGAACGAAACAGTGAAAAACGCCGTTGAACTGATCAAAAAAAAGACGGCGATGAATCCCCGAATTGCCGTTACGCTTGGTTCCGGGTTAGGCGGGCTTGCCGATGAGATTGAGGCCGAAGCCGTTATTCGGTATGAAGACATCCCCGGCTTTCCGAGCTCGACCGTTAGCGGGCACGCGGGAGAATTTGTGATCGGTCATTTGAAAGGTGTTCCGGTCATCGCCATGAAAGGACGCTTCCACTATTATGAAGGTTATTCGATGCAGAAAGTCGTCTTGCCGACTCGTGTGATTAGCGCGCTCGGTGTAAAGACATTGATCGTGAGCAACGCTGCCGGAGGGGTGAATACTGCTTATTCGCCCGGCGATTTAATGGTGATCAAGGACCATATCAATCAGATGGGTGATCATCCGTTGATCGGTCCGAACGATGAGGAGGTTGGTCCGCGCTTTCCGGATATGTCGGCCGCCTACGATGAAGACTTGATGGAAAAAGCCCATGAGGAAGCAACAGCGATGGGGTTGGGGTTGCAACATGGCGTTTACGCGGCAACGACCGGTCCCACCTATGAAACCCCCGCGGAAGTGCGGATGTTTCGGGCGCTCGGTGCCGATGCCGTCGGGATGTCCACTGTTCCCGAAGTGATCACTGCCAATCACGCGGGTGTGCAAGTGCTTGGTATCTCTTGCATTTCTAATGCGGCTGCCGGGATCCTCGATCAACCGTTAAGCCATGAAGAAGTGATCGAGACAACGGAACGCGTCAAAACCAACTTCACGGAACTTATCACACGTGTCATTTTGCGAATCGGAAACGGAGGGCAATCATGACAACGATGCGGAGACAAATTGAGAAAGCAACAGACGCTGTTAAGCGACAGTTGGGTGGCGGAAATGTCGATATTGGTCTGATTCTAGGCTCAGGGCTAGGCGACCTTGCCGATGAGGTGGAGAATGCGGTGCGGATCAATTATGAAAATATTCCCGGCTTCCCGACTTCGACGGTTGAAGGACATGCCGGCCGCCTCGTCCTCGGCGAATTAGAGGGAAAGAACGTCGTCGCCATGCAGGGTCGTTTTCATTATTATGAAGGATACAGTGCACAAGAAGTAACCTTCCCGGTACGTGTGATGAAAGCACTCGGCGTACATACACTAATCGTAACCAACGCGTGTGGGGGCATGAATCACAACTACCGTCCCGGAGATTTTATGCTGATTAAGGATCATCTAAATATGACCGGAACGAACCCACTTATCGGCCCCAATGATGAGGAACTGGGCACCCGTTTTCCGGATATGAGCCAAGCGTATTCCCCATCATTGATGGCTTTGGCGAAAAGAATCGCGGAAGAAGAATCATTCACCGCGCACGAAGGCGTATACGCAGGTATTTCCGGTCCCAGTTTTATGACAACGGCTGAACTGGCGATGCTGAGAAATTTGGGTGGAGATGTCGTGGGGATGTCCACCGTTCCCGAGGTCATCGTGGCGCGCCATGCCGAAATTGAAGTGCTCGGCATTTCCTGTGTCACGGATATGGCCGTGGCCGACGATCACGGCGGCGTCAGCCACGAAGAAGTCATGGAAACGGCAGCAAAAACGAAACCTACATTCGTGAAGTATGTGAGGCGCATATTAAAGGATATGGATTAGGGAAAGAAAGCTCAAAACGAAGACGGTTTTGGGCTTTCTTTTTTTGTAGCCGATGAAACGGGCCGTTTCGGACGTTATGGAACGGTCATGAAGCCCGAAACTGAAAGACCGGAACCATTTCGGTCGCCATGGAGCATCTATGAAGCCCGAAATCGAAAGAATCGCCCCGTTACGGTCGCCATGAGGCGGTCATGAAGCCCGAAAGTGTAAGACCGGCCCCGTTTCGGACGTCATGGAACGGTCATAAAGCCCAAACCCGAGAACCCCGCCCTGTTTCGGTCATCATGAATCGGCTGGACTTCTCTTTGTCTCTTAAAGAAAACCCTTAGCACCGGCGTATAAATGAATGAAAGGAGGGGGATGCTAGAAGAAAAAACGGAGGAAACGAATGATGTGCAAAAAAGTTATGGCAATCGCGCTATCATCGATTCTTTTATTCCTGCCTCAATTGGCTTCAGGGGAAGAAGAATCCACAGAGCTGGCGGAGGAAACGGGTGCTGCAATTTTAATGGAAGCCGATACGGGAGAGGTTTTGTATAAAAATAATGAGCATGAAACCTTGCCCCCCGCATCCATGACGAAAATTATGACGATGCTTTTAATAATGGAAGATATTGCTAACGAAGATTTGAGCTTTGATGAAATGGTGACGACGAGTGAAAAAGCCGCTTCCATGGGAGGCTCCCAAATCTTTTTGGAGACCGGGGAAGAAATGTCGGTGCGCGACATGCTGAAGGCAATCGCGATCGCTTCCGGCAACGATGCATCGGTCGCGATGGCTGAGCATATTTCAGGTTCAGAAGAAGCATTTGTTGAACGGATGAACGAAAGAGCGGACGAGCTTGGGTTAGACGATACGACGTTTTATAACTCAAACGGTCTCCCCTCCGATGGCCATGAAACGAGCGCCCATGACCTTGCCGTTATGGCTCGTGAACTGCTTGAATATGAAGAAATCACTTCATTTACCGGCGTCTATGATGATTATTTGCGCCAAGGGACAGATGATGAATTTTGGCTCGTGAACACGAATCGATTGCTGAAATTTTTTGATGGGATGGACGGGTTGAAAACCGGATTTACGAATGAATCAAAATATGGGTTAACAGCAACGGCAAAACGAGATGATATGCGTCTTATAGCCGTTGTGATGGGTGCGGAAACGCCTAAAATGAGAAATGCAGACGTTAGTGGGCTCCTTAATTATGGTTTTGCAAACTATCAGGTTGAACCGATGTTTGATAAAGGTGCAGCGGTAACCTCCGTTCCCGTTGAAAAAGGCACACAAGACTCCGTCGTCGGGCGCCTCGATAGTAATGTTAGTTTGTTGCACGGCAAACAAGATTCATCTGAGGACGTAACGGAAAATATCGAACTCAAAACGTTGCAAGCACCTATTGAAGAAGGGGACGTCATCGGTAAGTTCCAGATGCAACGTGAAGGGGAAACGATTGCCGAATCAGCAATTGTCGCCGGCGAAACGGTGGAAAGCGCTTCTTGGTGGCAGTTGTTTAAACGCTCAACGTTAAGGATCATCGGCGTTGAACCGGACCCTGAGGGTGCGATTCCTGATGACGATTCTTGAAAATCTCCAAGGAACGATGACTTATTTTGTCAGGATGGCAGGATAAAGACGGCGGAAAGCGAATGAGGAGTATGGAAAGCTAATTGGGAGAATGGAGGAACTAGAGATGAGTTTCAACGTTGAAACCGAACAGAAGAACAGCATATTATGTGTGCGCTTGTACGGGGAGTTGGATCATCATGCGGCGAGTGCTTTGCGGGAAAAGGTGGATGAAGCCTTGGAAGACCCCGGAATTGAACATGTGATTTTTAACGCGAAAGGTTTAACCTTTATGGATAGCTCAGGGGTCGGCGTTGTTTTGGGAAGGTACAAAAAAATACAGGCAAGGGGAGGAGAACTCGTCGTTTGCTCGGTTTCTCCTTCCGTGCACCGTATTTTTGAAATGTCGGGCTTATACAAAGTCTTGCGGCTAACGGATGGGGAAAACCATGCATTACGGACATTGGGGGAGGCCGTTTAAATGAAAAACGAAATGAACATCCAATTTTCAGCACTTAGCCAAAATGAATCGTTTGCACGTGTAAGTGTCGGCGCGTTTATTGCTCAACTGGATCCAACGATGGATGAATTGACGGAAATAAAGACCGTCGTTTCCGAAGCCGTAACGAACGCCATCCTTCATGGATATGAAGAAAATCCGGCAGGAACGGTTTACCTTACCGTCGTTTTGGAAGACGACACGGTCGCGCTTATCGTGCGTGATGACGGGGATGGCATCGGTAATATTGAAAAAGCGCGTGAACCTTTGTACACATCAAAGCCGGAACTGGAACGGTCGGGGATGGGATTTACCATCATGGAAAATTTTATGGACGAAGTGAACATCACGTCTTCCAATGGGACAGGTACGACGGTCTATGCGAAAAAACAACTGTCCAGAAATAAAGTGTTTTCTCATTAAGGGGCGGTGTTATGGAGACGAAAACCAAAAAAGGGAAGCAACCATCCGATGAGACGATACGCACGTGGATTGCCGAAAGCCAAAACGGAAGCCAACAAGCAAGGGACCGATTGGTGGAAAACAATACCCGGCTCGTATGGTCGGTGGTCCAACGTTTTCTGAACCGTGGATACGAGGGGGAAGATTTGTTCCAGATTGGTTGCATTGGCTTGATGAAGTCCATTGATAAATTTGATTTAAATTATGAAGTGAAGTTTTCGACGTACGCGGTTCCGATGATTATTGGTGAAATTCAACGCTTTATTCGTGATGACGGCACGGTGAAAGTCAGCCGTTCTTTGAAAGAATTAAACCATAAAATTCGGAAAGAAAAAGAAGAGTTGACAAAGAAAATCGGAAGAGCACCGACGCTCAACGAAGTGGCCGAGGCATTGGACGTTCATCCGGAAGATATCGTATTTGCGAATGAAGCGACTCGCTCGTTGTCATCCTTAAACGAAACAGTCTATGAAAACGAAGGGGACCCGATCACGCTCATGGACCAACTATCGAACCCGGATGAAACAAAATGGTTTGAAGAACTGGCCCTTCGGGACATCGTTCATGACCTTGAACAAAGAGAGCGTTTGATCGTGTTTTTGCGCTATTATCGGGATCAAACCCAATCGGAAGTTGCCGATAGACTCGGGATCTCTCAAGTCCAGGTCTCAAGGTTGGAAAAGAAAATATTGGAAAAAATGCGCAAAGAGATGGTGGAGTGATCCACTGTCTTTTTTTGCACTTTAAGAATGTTTAACTTTGTTAAAGAACAACTTTCTTACCTACATAAATGCAACCTTGGCTTTCCGCCATAAAACCTTGGCGAAAAGCCAAGGTTTCTAATTCTCGATGTATAGGAAAAAACGATTGCACAGAAAATAAACAAACGCACTGGAGGCGCTGACTAACATGACAAAGCGAATCATCTATGTAACAGACGGAGATGCCGCGGCAGCGAAAGCGGTGGCAGCGGCTACTAAAACAATCGGTATCGGGTGCCTCACTTTTAGCGGCGGTAACCCGACAAACTGTACATATGAAGAATTGCTTAAAAGGATTATGAAAACGAAGGATGAAATCACTGTCCTTTTGTTTGATGATGCCGGTCAACCTTATGAAGGAAGGGGCGAAACGCTTATGGTTCGTTTGGCGAGTGAAGAAGGAATCAACGTGATCGGGGCTCTCGCGGTGGCGTCTACGGAACGCTCGGGGGATTGGACGAGCGTGGATGTTTCGGTGGATCGTTACGGGAAGCTTAGCGAACAGGGCGTGGACAAAGAAGGGTTTCGCGATATTGAAGAAAACCGCATTCACGGGGATACCGTATATTGTCTCGATCAATTATCAATTCCTGTTATTGTCGGCATTGGAGATTTAGGAAAAATGGGCGGTCGTGATGATCCGAAAAGAGATGCGCCGGTGACGGAAACTGCCTTGCGGGTAATCATTGAGCGGGAGGATACGAAAGATGACGGAAACAAAAGAACAAACGTTAACGAACAGCTTGAAAAAGAACGATAAAATATTTAACGACCGCCTGAATATTGATGCCAGTTTTGATGTGGGCGTAAGAAAATTTACCGTGCTCGAAAAAAAAGTGCAAGTGTATTTCGTGAACAGTTTAAACGATGAACTAATTGCCGTCGAAATTTTGCGGGAACTTATGGACCTTGAAAAATTTGATATGAAGACTAACGATACAAGGGACACCATTGAAAATCATATTGCCCACATCCAAGTGGATGTTACGGACGATGTTGATAAATGTATTTTCCATCTGTTGTCCGGGCTCATTTTTATTTTAGTTGAAGGGGAAAGGGAAGCGTTTGTCGTTGATGTTCGCAACTATCCCGGGCGTGAGCCGGCTGAACCCGACACGGAAAGGGTGACCCGCGGTGCCCGTGATGGCTATACGGAAAATATCATCGAAAATGCCGGTTTAACGCGCCGGCGTTTGCGTGATGAGCGTTTAAGAAACGAGATTATGCAAGTAGGGGTACGTTCCCAAACAGATATTGTCGTTTCTTATATTAACGGGATTGTGGACCCGGATTTGGTATCGATCGTTAAAAAGGAAATGGAAAAGATAAATGTGGATACGATTACAATGGCCGACAAGACCGTGGAAGAATACATTCTTGATCAAGGCTGGAACCCGTTTCCGCTTGTAAGGTTTACGGAACGGCCGGATGTTGCAGCCGAGCATTTGACGGAAGGCCATATACTCTTGATGGTAGATACGTCACCGACGATCATGATCTTGCCGACGACGATGTTTCATCACGTTCAACATGCGGAAGAATTTCGGCAATCGACTGCTGTCGGTACATTTTTGCGCTGGATTCGTTTCCTCGGCATGTTTGCAGCCATGTTTCTCGTCCCTCTCTGGCTTTTATTGGTTTTGGAACCTGATATGCTCCCTGAGGTGATTTCGTATGTTGGGCCTTCGGATGATTCCAACGTGCCGGTATTCGCGCAGATGCTCATTGGTGAATTAGGCGTGGAGCTCATTCGGATGGCTGCCATCCATACTTCTGCTCCTCTCGGAACAGCGCTCGGATTTGTGGCTGCCTTGCTCGTCGGGGAGATCGCCATCGATGTTGGCCTCCTCACCGCAGAAGTCATTCTTTATGTCGCTTTAGGGGCGGTCGGAATATTTGCTTCGCCAAGCCATGAGCTTGGCGTTGCCTTGAAAATGGTTCGTCTACTCTTTATTATTGCGGTAGGCCTTTTCACGTCGTATGGATACGTTATTTCCATTACGGTCGTTTTTATTCTGTTGGTGCAAATGAAACCTTTGAACAAACCTTATTTATGGCCGTTCCTTCCCTTTGATCCGGAGGCGATGTGGCAAATAATTGCACGCACAGGTATCCCGAATATGCGTTTTCGGCCGAGGATCGTTGATCCTAAAGATGTTGTGCGTCAATCAAAGCCGTGATGGACTTCACGGAAATCATTTGCTAATATTAGGCATGAAGTGGGGGAGTGAAACATGTTCATGTCCGTAATGACGAAAAAAAGAAACGAACAAGGCCATTTAATGATCGGAGATATAGATGCAGTGCGCTTGGCAGAGCAATATCAAACGCCGATGTTCGCCTACGATGTTAATGCCATTCGTAATAAAGCGCGCGCGTTTAAACGCGCATTTGAACAAACGGGGATCGATTATCAAGTGGCTTATGCAAGTAAAGCTTTTAGTTGTATCGCGATGGTTCAACTGGTCCACGAAGAAGGGTTAAGCCTTGATGTTGTATCCGGCGGTGAACTTTATACGGCTATACAAGCAGGTTTTCCAATGGAAAACGTTCACTTTAACGGAAACAACAAAAGCAGACAGGAAATTAGAGAGGCTTTACAAGCAGGCATTGGCTGCTTCGTTGTCGATAACTTTCATGAACTGGAATTGTTGGAAGAAGAATGCGAGCGTCTGCAAACACAAACAAACATTTTACTGAGAATCACTCCGGGCGTTGAGGGAACCACGCATAGTTATATATCTACGGGCGGAGAGGATTCCAAGTTTGGTTTTGATCTTTTTAACGGACAGGCAGAAGCAGCTGTAGAACAGTCTCTTGCTGTCTCATCCATACAATTGCAAGGTTTGCATTTTCATATCGGTTCACAGCTTTTTGAAACCTCAGTGCTGACGAAGGCAATCGCAACCCTCTATCGCCACATCGAGCATTGGCATACGCTTCATGGGTTTATCCCAGAGGTCATCAATGCCGGCGGAGGGTTTGGGATCAGCTATACCCGCTATGATGAGCCGTTGGAACCGGAAGCGTTCGTGGAGACAATTGTGCATTCGATACGCGAAGAAAGCGGAAGGTGCCATCTTCCCCTGCCGGAAGTATGGATTGAACCGGGACGTTCAATCGTTGGCGAAGCGGGAACAACGTTGTACACGATCGGATCCCAAAAAGAAATAGAACATGTGCGCCATTATGTGAGTGTTGACGGGGGAATGACGGATAATATTCGTCCGGCATTATATGGCGCCCGCTACGAGGCCGAATTGGCCAACCGTGTCACACAACAGAATGAGAAGATGTATGCGGTTGCCGGTAAAGCTTGTGAAAGCGGGGATATGCTCATATACGATCTTCCACTGCCAACGGTAAAAAGCGGGGATATATTGGCTGTCTTTTCAACCGGTGCCTACGGTTACGCGATGGCCAGCAATTACAATCGTTTGCCTCGTCCGCCGGTTGTTTTTGTGGAAAATGACGAACATCAACTCGTCGTTGAATCGGAAAACTATGCAGATCTCGTTCGTAACGATCGGCCTCTTACTATGTAAAAATAAAAATAAACCTTGAACATTTTCCAAAATACATGTACACTTAGAAACCGTTAACGAAAAATAGAGACACATGTTTCTAAATTGCTTTTTTTGGTTATCCTATGTGTAAAGCTTTATCCCGGTGGTAAGCGCCCGTAAAACTCCCGCTTCACACCTGTAAGCGGGAGTTAACGGGCGACTAACACCCCGATTGGTTCAACTAGCCATCAGAGGGAGTAAAGCGCCCCCTCCGATGAAAGTTTCACTGTATCCATGGGCAGGAATGAGAGGAGCTAAGGCAGATGATCATTAAATACAAACCCGCATATCGAAAGATCGCGATGGGTTTGCTGTCCTATACGCCTGAGCTTAAAGAAGTAAAAACGTTGCAAGAAACGATGGATGAATACGAAAACGATGAATCAATGAAACTGTATCTGTGGAAAAAAGAAGAGGATATTGTCGGGGTTATTGGTTTTCAAGAATGCGCGAATGGGGAGGTTATGCTCCGACATATTTGCGTAAACCCTTCTTATCGACATGAAGGGATGGGAGAGACCATTCTTTCCGCGATGGAAGAAAGGTTAGGGAAAACGTTTATCGCTTCTGATGTTACCCGGGAGTTTCTTGAAAAACGAAAAAGCAAATAGAGCTTTACAGGCGCCGGAGAGCAGTTTTCCTCATCCGGCGTCTTTTTTCACTTTAAAAATGTTTAACTTTGTTAAAGTATAAGTAAAACTAAGGCTTCCACTTGAAAGACTTGGTGGAAGCCAAGTCTTTCTAACGTACGGTCAAGAAATAGAGTAAACATGTTATAATAGGGATTATTGGGACGAATTGGGGGGCTTCTCGTCTTGGCGGAAGAACGGTATAGTGTGAAATTGGATAGCTTCGAAGGCCCATTGGATTTGCTTTTACACCTCATCAAACAAGCTGAGGTTGATATTTATGATATTCCGGTTGCTCAAATAACAGAACAGTATATGACGTATATCCATGAGATGCAGGAGTTGGAGTTGGACATTGCAAGCGAATACCTTGTGATGGCTTCCACACTTCTGGCCATTAAAAGCCAAATGTTATTGCCAAAGCAAGATGTTTGGGCGGATGAAGATTTGGAAGAATGGGAAGCGTGGCCGGAGGAGGACCCCCGCGAAGCGCTCGTCGCACAGTTGGAAGCCTACCGTGCCTATAAGCGGGCAGCAACCGAATTGATGGAACGGCAGGCAGAGCGAGATCATTTTTTCAGCAAAGCACCAAGTAAAATAACACCCTCCACGGAACATAGAAATGAACCGGTGAAGATTGAATCTTCTCTATCGGAAATGTTGCAGGCGTACCAGAAATTAAAATGGCGCATTCGTGTAAATCGGCCGCGGACGACAACGGTGGAAACCGAAAAATGGACGATTGAAGATAAAATGCAGACGATCCGTACATGCGTTTCACAAAGTGCGGAACCGACTCCTTTTTTGCAAATGTATACAAAAGGGGAAGTACATGAACAAGTCATCGCTTTCATGGCTCTTTTGCAATTGATGAAGGAGAAAGCCGTGGTATGTAATCAGGGGGGGAATTTTGCGGCTATTTACATACAATCACGGGAGGAAACGAAACATGGATAGAGACGTCGCGCTCATTCTTGAGACATTGTTATATGTGAGTGGAGACGAAGGCTTGGAAGTGGCACACGCATCTGAAGTGCTTGGCATCGACCGTTCGACGGTCATTCATGAATTACAGAAATTGGTGTCCCGGTTCGAAGCAGAGGCACGGCCGCTCGTGATTTTGCAGTTCGGATCCCGTTTTCAAATGACGACAAGGCCTGAGTTTTCCGATTACGTACAGGCCTATGCTGCTCCGCCTCAACGAGGGAAGCTTTCGCAAGCGGCCTTGGAGACATTGGCGATTGTCGCTTATCAACAGCCGGTCACACGTGCAACCATTGAAGATATCAGAGGGGTAAACGCGGATCGAGCCATCGCGACCTTAACCGGGAAAGGGTTGATTGAAGAAGCGGGCCGTGTCAAAGGTGCCGGCCGAGCGATTCTTTACGAAACAACCGACCGTTTTTTAGATATTTTCCATTTATCCTCACTTGAAGACTTGCCTTCGATCACGGAAGACGAAGGAGGAGAACAACTGGATCTGTTCTCATCCGGGTACCGGGAGAGCCAAAATGATGACTTTCATTCGTGAGTCATGAGGACAACCCCTTGCTCCATATATATAGCAGAGGTCAGAAATCAGAAGCCAGAGGCCGGATTCATGATATGTCAAAGAAGCGACCGGCTTCCGGGAAATCTGATGTTCCGGCATCCAACATCTGATATCTGGAAAGGGCTTCTGGCTTCCGATGTCTGAATCCCGGAAAAATAGACGCTTACCACCGGGAGAAATCCTACTGTTTATAAGGGAGTGAGGACACGATTACGGAATGGGAAGCATATAAAGGGGAAGTGAAACAGTGGCTCGATGAACTGGAGGCATTCCTGGAATATGAGGAACCTCGTGCATTTGATGCCGACGGGACGAGAGAGAGAATTTCGGCCATCCGTGGGGAAATTGACCATTTGTCCGTCGGTGAATCAGCACAATTGACGCAATGGGTGGAGGAAATTGAGAAGGCATTAAGCGAAAACGAGCGATCAAGCAAAGCGGATCCCGTTCCGCCGGGGGGACACGAGCTGCCGCCGCTTCCGTACGCTTACGATGCATTGGAACCGTATATTGATGCAGAAATCATGTACCTTCATCATGACTCCCACCATCGAACGTATGTGGAAGGGTTAAATGAGGCCGAAGAAAAAATGGAAGAAGCGCGCAGGAATAATGATTACGAACTTATTTCCCATTGGGAACGTGAAGCGGCTTTTCATGGTGCCGGCCATTATTTGCATACCATTTTTTGGACGATCATGGATCCGCACGGCGGCGGAAAACCTAAAGGGGATTTACTTGCCATGATCGAAAGGGATTTTGGGAGTTTTGAACGTTTCCGCGCCCATTTTACAGCTGCCGCCGAAGAATTGGGTTCACCGGGCTGGGCGATTCTCGTTTGGTCCCCCCGTTCTCATCGATTGGAAATTTTAAACGCAGAACTCCACCATTATTTAACCCAATGGGACGTCATTCCGTTACTCGCATTGGATGTTTGGGAACATGCTTATTATTTGCAGTATAAAACGGATAAAGCAGCCTATATAGAGAATTGGTGGGAAGTCGTTAATTGGCCTGCCGTTGGGCGAAGGTTGGATGTGGCAAAGCAAGTGAAATGGAATCCATATTAATCATGTTGTGAAGAAAAACTGTTTCCGGACCGGAGACAGTTTTTTTGGTAGGTAAGAAAGTATAAAACGACTTTCTTACCTACATAAGTTGAGCGAAGGCTTCCGCCATAAAAGCTTGGCGAAAAACCAAGTTTTCTAAATGCGTACAGGCAAGTTTTTCTAACGAACGAGATGCATGTGAGGCTGCTGTAATCTCATACTAACGGTACGCTATGTTTTGGTAGGTAAGAAAGTATAAAACAACTTTCTTACCTACATAAGTTGAGCGAAGGCTTCCGCCATAAAAGCTTGGCGAAAAGCCAAGTATTCTAAGAAAGGAAGAACAATCATGTCCAATCGTCATTATCAAATGCTTGCTTTCTGTTTGTTTCTCACGATGGTTTTGTTATCCGCTTGCGGCTCAGCCGCCGGTGAAGAGCCGCCGAAAAGGGAACCGGATATGATTAGCCACCATTCACGTGAGTCGGTAAACCCACCGCCGGAAACATCGATGTATGAAAATGCAGATGCTCAGGAAGAACAGTCTTTAGCCCAACAAGCGAAGGCATCCACAGAGGAGATGGCGCAAGTGACGGATGCCCAAGCCGTTTCATTGGACAACCACCTCTACATTGTCCCGGAAGTGACGCACGGCACCCGGTGGAATTTGGAAGCCTTTCGAGAAGAAGGGCGTGAGCATTTAAAAGACACATTGCCCGGGGATACTGTTATTCACCTATCAACGGATCAAAAAGCAAAGATGGAGCTGAAACAGCTCACCGAAGACATTCAAAACGATACGGTAAGCGGGGAAGAGCTTGATCGGCGTTTGGAAAGCATTCAAGAATTTATGAAAACGGACGTATGAAAGGAACGAATGGTTATGGCAAATTCAAAATCAAACATGGAAACCGAAACATACAAACAAGTGGCTAAGCGCATGGAACCCCCTCGTCCACTGGGGATGAGGTGTTTAAAAGCTTTTCTCGTCGGCGGGTTGATTTGTCTCATAGGTCAATGCATTCAAACGTTTTACATGGCATTTTTTAATTTCAACGAAGCAACCGTGGGGAGTCCAACGGTGGCTACATTGATCTTCATCGCGGTAGTGTTGACTGGTTTTGGCGTCTATGATAAGTTCTCCCAGTTTTCCGGCGGTGGCACAATCGTACCGGTCACCGGCTTTGCGAATGCCATGGCATCCACGGCGATTGAATACCGGAGCGAAGGATACGTCCTCGGTGTCGGAGGCAACATGTTTAAACTGGCGGGTTCCGTCATCGTCTTCGGTACGGTTGCGGCATTCATCATTGGAATCATCTATGCCATTGTCACGCAACAGTGGGGGGTTATGTAATGTTCACCGGAAAACAAAGTTGGGCGTTCCCAACGTATCCGAGCATTCTTTCTTCCGGGGTTGTCGCCGGTCCGTTCGAAGCACAAAGCCCGTTGAAAGATACATTTGATTATATATTTGACGACCGTCGCATGGGGGAAAATACGTTTGAAAAAGCCCAAGTGGTGCTCATGGAAGAAGCTTGCCAACAAGCCGTGCAGAAAGCCGGAAAAACGATGCAAGATGTTGCATTTATTTATGGCGGTGACCTTATTAATCAAGATACGGGGACAAGCTTTGCCATGCGGACGTTAAACGTCCCGTATTACGGTTTGTTCGGCGCTTGTTCAACATCGATGGAAGCGTTGTCGCTAGCGGCACAAGCGGTGGAGTTAGGGGCGCCTCTTGTATTGGCGGGGACGGCCAGTCATTACGCCGCGATTGAAAAGCAATTTCGTTTTCCGATCGAATATGGCGCACAGCGCCCGCTAACGGCACAACGTACCGTAACCGCGGGAGGAGCAGCTTTGCTCGGCCCGAATGGATCGAATATTATCGTGACAAAATCGACAATCGGAAAGGTCGTCGATCATGGAATAAAGGATCCATATAATATGGGTGCCGCGATGGCTCCGGCAGCCGTTGATACGATTCTGGCCCACTTTGAGGATTTCCAGGTAGACGAGAACGACTATGATTTGATTATTACCGGGGATTTGGGTAATGTTGGACGTTCGCTCGCGCTGGAATGGTTCCGGCAGAAAGAACACCCGATGCCGGAAGCGAAGTTTCAAGATTGCGGTTTGCTTATTTATGAAAATGCGCCGGAGGCGATGGCAGGCGCAAGCGGAACCGGCTGCTCGGCAGCGGTCATATTCGGAAAAATTTTGGATGACATTACGAACGGACGTTTGAAACGCGTGTTAGCCGTAGCAACGGGAGCGCTTCTTTCCCCTGTTACGACCCAACAAAAAGAATCGATTCCTGGGATTGCCCATGCAGTAACGTTGGAAGCGAAGGGGGGATCCGCATGATTTTCTTTTGGGCGTTTGTTGTCGGGGGTTTGATATGTGTGATCGGTCAATTAATGATGGACGGTTTAAAGCTGAGCCCTGCCCATACGTTAGCCACACTTGTAGTAAGCGGAGCAATTTTGGATGGGCTTGGCATTTATGAACGTTTAATCGATTTTGCAGGCGCAGGAGCGACCGTTCCAATCACCAGTTTCGGCAATCAGCTTGTGCACGGGGCGATGACGGAAGCTGACAATTCCGGCCTTATCGGCGTTTTGACAGGGATTTTTCAAATCACCAGCAGTGGGATTTCTGCAGCGATTATTTTCTCTTTTATCGCAGCGTTAATTTTTAAGCCTAAAGGGTGATGGGGGCGTCTGCCCCTTCTTCACATACTTCATATACATAACTTGTCTATTTACGCATACATTTTCATAAAGTGGAACTTCCATCAGATGTGGCTTTCCTCTGATGGTTTTAAGGAACGCCGGTTAAGATCGCCACTTCCTGTGGCAACGCCGTTTCCGGAAATCAGAAATTGGAACCGGGGATCGGAAGATCATTCTCCGTTTGCTGTAAAAGGTTTTTCCGAGCTCTGAAATAGTAGGATGAGGAGGTGAGTAATGAGACTCCGGCTGATCATAGTTATGGCATGCCTACTTGTTTTTATAACGCCTCTTCAAGCTTATGCCGAAGAATCTTTTGCCGTATCGGCCGAATCAGCAATATTAATCGAAGCTGAAAGCGGACGAGTTTTATGGGAAAAGGATGCTTATAGCGAGAAGCGCATCGCCAGTATCACTAAAATTATGACCGCAATCGTAGCTATTGAACAAGGGGACTTGGATGATTCCGTGGAGATTTCAGAACGAGCGGCGGGCACTGAAGGATCATCGCTCTATTTGCAAGCAGGCGAAGAAGTGAAATTGGAGGATTTGTTATTTGGGCTGATGCTTCGGTCCGGCAATGACAGCGCGATCGCGATTGCCGAACATGTAGGCGGAAGTGTGGATGGTTTTGTTTTCTTAATGAATGAAAAAGTGAATGAATTAGGATTGGAAAATACCGTTTTTGCAAATCCGCACGGACTGGATGATCATGAAAACCATTATTCCAGCGCATATGACATGGCGATGATTATGCAGGAAGCGATGGAATTTGAGGAATTTAATACTATTTCCGGAACAAAAGTGCATCGTGCTCCCAATGAAAATGAAGATTGGGAACGTGTCTGGAGGAATAAAAACCGTTTGTTGACCGAGCGATATGAATACGCAACCGGGGGCAAGACCGGTTATACGGATCGTGCGAAACGAACGCTTGTGACGTCTGCAAAAAAAGATGACATGGAACTAATAGCCGTTACATTGAATGCACCCTCGGATTGGGATGACCATGTGCGCATGTTTGAATATGGATTCGACACGTATCAAATGCATCGGTTGATCGATGCTGGCGAACTTGAAAGGGGACAAGATGAACGATACGAAGCTTATGAAGTGCGTCGATCTGTCACGTATCCATTAAGCGAGGACGAATCCGCTCGCGTTTTGCCGAAAATCCAATGGACAACCGATGAGCATTTGCCTTTCGCCGGACACCTTCAGTTTCAATTGAATAACGAGGTCATTTCCGAACAGCCGATTTTTCGAGAAGTTGAAGATTCAACGGAGGAGCTTTCCTTTTGGGAGCGATTAAAAAACCGTTTCCGACAGATGATGGAGTGATCTGGAATGATTAATTGGATCTGGATGACGATGCTGGTTACAGGCCTGGTTTTTGCAATGTTTACCGGCAATATGGAGGAAGTCAATGAAGCGATATTCGAAGGCGCTGAAGAAGCGGTCGTTCTCTGTTTCGGCCTGATCAGCATTCTCGTTTTTTGGCTGGGGATGATGAGAATCGCACAAGAAGGAGGGCTCCTTACGCTACTTTCCAAAGTGATGTCTCCCCTCGTCCGGCGCCTGTTCCCGGAAGTACCCAAAGATCACCCGGCAATGGGATATATTCTGTCCAATATGACTGCGAACATGTTTGGGCTTGGCAATGCCGCAACACCGATGGGGATAAAAGCGATGGAACAGTTAAAAGAATTAAACGGGGGAAAAGATGAAGCCAGTCGTTCCATGATTACGTTTCTCGCGATTAATACCGCCAGTTTGACATTAATTCCGACAACAGTAATCGCGATTCGAATGACGTATGATTCCGAAAATCCCGGTGAGATTATCGGAACGACGATCGCGGCAACGGCAGTCGCCGTCATTAGCGCAATATTGATCGATCGTTTTTTTCACTGGCGTCGAGTGCAACGGACGAGGGCAAAATAAATGGCTGTATTTACGACAATATCCATGTATATCATTCCTCTTTTGTTATTTGTCATACTCGCAAGTGCCGTTATCAAGCAGGTACCGGCGTACGAAACATTTGTTGAAGGAGCAAAAGATGGTTTTCAAATGGCGATTTCGATCATCCCTTATCTCGTTGCCATGCTAGTTGCTATCTCCGTTTTTCGTGCTTCCGGAGCGCTTGATTTTTTGCTCGAAGGCATTCGCCCGGTTCTCGCATTGATCGGCGTGCCGACGGAAATCGTTCCATTGGCTGTGATGCGTCCCCTTTCTGGCACAGGCGCACTTGGGGTAATGAGTGATTTATTGGCCGTGCACGGGCCGGATTCATTTATCGGCAGGTTAGCATCCACGATGCAAGGGAGCACGGATACAACTTTTTACGTACTCACGGTCTATTTCGGCGCCGTAGGCATTAAAAAAATCGGTGATTCTCTAAAAGTCGGATTGCTCGCGGATGTATGCGGGCTTGCCGCGGCGATTTTTTTCGTTACACTCGTCTTCGGATCTATGTGATCGAGCGTAAATTTCCTCGCACCGACGGGTGGCGACAAATGTTAGGCGAAGTGCGATGAATTGGCGCCGCATCCAAAGGTGATTACTTATTTCAGCAGTTCTGCACTAGGGATGGCTGCGTGATTCTTGTCCTCACAAAGAGTGAACATCTCCTTTTTGAGGGACGACGGCGCGATTGTAATCCCTCAAGCAGAGGTAGAGTTACTGCGAGAGGAACAAGAGAAGCGAAGTAATCCCCCAGACGAAGGTCGAGCTGCGCCGAGAGGAACAAGGGACGTAAAGTAATCCCCCAGACGAAGGTCGAGCTGTGCCGAGAGGAACAAGAGACGTAAAGTAATCCCCCAGACGAAGGTCGAGCTGCGCCGAGAGGAACAAGAGAAGCGAAGTAATCCCCAGACGAAGGTCGAGCTGCGCCGAGAGGAACAAGAGACGTAAAGTAATCCCCCAGACGAAGGTCGAGCTGTGCCGAGAGGAACAACAACGTGAACTTTCCCACGGAAAAGATGTTAGTATCACCGGATTGGGCATGGCGAATAAAGGGTGAAAGAATTCTGAGCCAGACCACTAGTGCAAGGTGGCTTAATTACCCGATCATGGGGAAGACATTCGGTCGTCAACAACAGTTGTTTCTGGCCCCTAACCCGGACAATTGACCGCCTCATGGCGACCAGAAAAGCGGTCGGTTTTCGTTTACGGTCGCCATGACCGCTTTATGATGACCGTAATGGCCTGAATCGAAAGCGTTCGGGCGTCATAGCCGCTTCATGGTGACCGAAAAGGCTTGTATCAGTCAAGTCCTTAATTATGTGTAAAAGTATCACAATGAATCAGCGAGTGGGAGATAGGTTTTGAACTTGGGGTGTTTCCTTCTAGGGCGCCCGCGGGCGCCCTAGAAGGAAAATTTTGCTGAATCACCCTTGCTTTCTTGCCTTTTCATTTGCTTACAAATCGGTTGGTTTTCCTTTTAAAAACGTTCGGTTACCACGATCAAGGCTTTCTTCATGTTCCTTGAGCAACGCTCCAATTAATCGAAAGGCGGATTGGGTATTTGGAAAAATCCGAATGACTTGCTCGCGGCGGCGAACCTCGGAATTTATCCCTTCGAGATTGTTTGTCGTGCGCAATTGGTCATGATAAGCGATGGGTTCATTCATAAATTGAATCGCATCTTCAAATCCTTCATCGAGTTTCTCTAACGCTTTTTCATAACCTTTGACGCCCTCGTATTGATCAAAGATCTCGGTGCGTAACTGGCGGGCTCTTGCAGGAGAACTCCCGTTTAAGAGCTCCTTAACGAGCGAACGAAAGCCTTCTGAACCTTTTTTGGGGATGTGTTCAAACAAGTTTCGCTTAAAATGAACCGTGCACCGTTGCCACGAGGTTCCAACAAACGCTTGTTGAATGGCCTGTTTCAGGCCTTCGTGCGCATCGGAAATCACCAATTGTGGCGATGCCAGACCCCTGGCTTGAAGCGATTGAAAGAATTGAAACCATCCCTCTTTGGATTCGGCATGATTCACTTGAAGACCAATGATTTCCCGTTTGTTTTGGTCATTGACCCCGAGCGCGATATAAACGGCTTTGGAGACGACCTTTTGATCCTCACGGACTTTAATATACATGGCATCGGCGTAGACATACCTGTAGGCATTCACGTTCAAAGGGCGCTGGGCCCATTCGTTGACGACCGGGTCTAATTTTTCGGTGAGCGAGGACACGAAAGATTTGGACACACGCTCGCCGCAAAGCTCTTCCACAGCCTTCGTGACTTTCCGCGTGGATACGCCGTTAACGACCATCTCCAACATCGCTAAGAGAAAGGCTTGTTCGGAACGTGCATATTTCTCAAACACAGAGGGAGAGAATTCGCCGTTGCGCGTGCGTGGAACGGTCAGTGTGACTTTCCCAAAAGACATCGTGTAATCACGTTCGTAATAGCCGTTTCGATAGTCCACACGCGCGCCATTGCGTTCATAGGCTGCTGCTTGTAAGTAATCATCGCGCTCCTGCTCCATGATTTGATTCAGGACGAGGACCATCGAGGATTTCGCGACGGCACTCATGTCTGAATTCATGAGCTCTTCTTTTAATTGATCCGCGTTTAGGGTAAGATGGAACTGGGTCATTGTCGATTCCTCCTGTTTGTTTTTTTCGCTGAAAACATTGTAACACGGGAGTCGACTTGACCCTTTTTCTTTTTACACAATTATATGGACTATACCCTTGTATCAAAGATATTCGGTCGGCATGGCTGCCTCATGGTGCCCGAACAAGTGATTGGCCTTTGTTTACGGTCGCCATGATCGTTTCATGAAAACCGGGAGTCCTGCTTCGAGGGAAGATGTTCGGTCATGGATGAGAGTAATTGATCCCTTGACTCGGGCAGTGACCGTTTACCCTGGTTTGAAGTCCCAATCCAGACTTCCGGTCGTCGGTGTGATCACTTATTTTAGCCTTTCTGCACTAGCCCCGCGTCAATCGCATGATCTGTTTTCGACAATCATCCAGATTTTAGATCGATAGAACCCTGCGCAATGAGGGGCAACCTAAATTAAACCCGCATCTCAGTGGCCTTTGCAGGTGTGATTCTTTATTTCAGCCATGCTGTACTAGCCTGTATCGTCTGTTTTTAGACGGTATAGGCTTTTTGTATGCACGGAAGAATCGCGGGCTCTTACGGTTAAAAAACAAGCGCTTGAGAAAAGATACAGGGAAGGGTATGATGGGGGCTGAGGTGAAAACAGATGGAGCGACTGCAGAAAGTAATCGCGCGCGCAGGTATAACGTCCCGTCGCAAAGCAGAGGATTATATCGCCGCCGGGCGCGTCGCCGTGAACGGGAAAACCGTAACGGAATTGGGAACGAAAGTATCCGAGAAAGCGACGATTGAAGTGGACGGCATTCTGATCGAGCGGGAAGCGCCCGTTTTTTACCTGTTGTATAAACCGAAAAAGGTCATTTCGGCCGTACAGGATGATAAAAATCGGTCCGTCGTAACCGATTATATTAACGAACCCGAAGCGCGAATCTATCCGATTGGAAGGTTGGATTATGATACATCCGGCTTATTATTGTTAACAAACGATGGGGATTTTGCAAATTTAATGATGCACCCCCGGGGCAATATCAAAAAAACATACATTGCAAAGGTAAAGGGCAAGCCATCAAAAGACACATTAAAGAGACTTTCCCGTGGCATTGAACTGGAAGACGGAAAAACTGCCCCTGCGAAAGTCTCTTTTAAGTCCGGCAATAAAAAAAATGATACGTCCATTGTCGAACTCATCATCTCCGAAGGGAGAAACCACCAAATCAAACGGATGTTGGAAACCGTCGGACACCCTGTTCTAAAACTGAAAAGAGAAAGGTATGCTTTTTTGACGTTGGACGGTTTGGAGCCCGGAGATTTTCGTGCTTTAAAACCGGTGGAAGTCGCGAAATTACGGGAAATGGCCGTCACATAAGTGTCATAAAAAATTAAGTTTCGACGGCAGTAAACAAACTCGATGATCGTTATAATAAGTTTAGAGAATACCAGAAGTGGGTGGTATCGTATCGGGGTGATTTTTTGCAAGAGATAAAGTGTAGTTGTGGACATATAAACCCTTACGGCACAGAGGTATGTGGGTCATGCGGGAAGCCGCTTTCCGACACGGATTCCGATCAATTGCTTAATATGCGTTACGAAGGGGCTGCCCGGCGTTCGCAAACGTATAATAAGACGATCATCGACAAAATATGGAACTTTTTTTCATCGGTAAAAGTCGGGATCGCGATTATCGTCATTACGTTGATTGCTTCGTCGATCGGGACGATTTTCCCCCAGGAAATGTTTATCCCGCCCGGAGAAACCGCCGCGCAATTTTATGCAGAAGAACATGGCGCGCTCGGGCAACTGTATTACAGTTTAGGGTTGCATAATCTATATGGTTCTTGGTGGTATATGTTGCTTGTCGCCGCGCTTGGGACTTCGATTATTATCGCGAGCATCGACCGTTTCTTTCCGCTATATAAAGCATTGAAATCCCAGCGGGTGACCCGTCATAAAGGTTTCATGAAGCGGCAACGAATATTTGGGACGAGCCATGTCGACAATGTGGATGAAACAATGGACAAGGCCCAAAAAATATTAAAGGATAAACGGTATAATATCCGAACCGAAAACGGAAATCTCCTTGCGGAAAAAAACCGCTGGGCACGTTGGGGCCCTTATGTGAATCACATTGGGCTGATTGTCTTCTTGGTCGGAGCCTCTTTACGCTTTTTCCCGGACATGTATATCGATGAAAATCTTTGGGTGCGGGAAGGGCAAACCGAAGTTATTCCCGGCACATCCGGCGAGTACTACGTGGAAAACGAAGCGTTTACGGTCGAATACCATGAGCAAGAAGAAGGTGCAGAAGAGGAAGCTGCACCCTTGGAGGATACATTCCGTACCGACGCTGTGCTGTATCAACCGGAAGAAGGCGGCACCGTGGGGGTAGACCAGGAACTGGAAGAAATAGACCGGCAGGCCATCGAAGTTAATGATGCCTTTCATTTTGATGATTATTCCCTTTATCAGGTTGATTATAAATTAGATGAATTAAGGGAAATGAGCTTTGATGTTGAAGATACACAGACGGGTGAAACCGTTGGTTCGTTTACGGTTGATTTGAATGAACCGGACGATGATTACGAGCTTGAAAATAATGAAAATGTCCGTATTCATAGCTATTTTCCAAACTTCAATATCAATGAAGAAGGGGTCCCGACAACGGAAAATGACGTTCCGGACAATCCCGGGTTTATTTTCGAAATGGAAAATTCGGATACGGGGGATATGGAGCATACGTTCGTTGGGGTGCAAGCCAATTACAATGTGAGTCCGAATCAAGAAGATAATCGTTACGTATTCGAATTTGCCGGTTTGGACACTAATCACGTCACTGGTTTAACGGTGCGAAAAGATAATACGTTGCCGTTTCTCATTGTCGGCGGCGCGATTTTCATGATCGGGCTCGTGCAAGGATCGTATTGGCCACACCGGCGCATTTGGTTACAGCGTAAAGATGGTGAAGTTTGGCTTGCCGGCCACACCAATAAAAATTGGGAATCATTGAAGAAAGATATACATGCAGTAACGGAAGAGACACAAGTAACGACACCGCGAGATCAAACGGATGAAGACGATGAACAGACCGCGGAAAAAGACGAAAACATTTAATCTTAAATCCGATCGGACACGGGGTTCGTTACTTAGGAGGTAAACAAAGATGGAGCAATTGAGCATGAATCTGCTCGGCGCAGCATTCTTCCTGTATCTCGCTGCTACCATTTTCTATACCGTATCTGTCACGGGAAGAAAATGGCGAGATAAAAAAGGAGAGATGACCGGCAACAACTGGGGGAAATTAGGCTATATATCGTCGATCTTAGGCGTCGCGAGCGCCTTGGGGTATTTCTTCACCCGCTGGGCAGTTGCCGGACACGCGCCAGTCAGCAATATGTTTGAGTATACCGCGTTTTTTGCCATTACCCTCAGCCTTGCATTTGTGATTCTGTACGGCATCTACAGAGTAAATGTGCTCGGCTTGATTACAATGCCGGTCGTCATGATTATGATCGCCTATGCATCTGTGTTTGCAACGGAAGTGCAACCGCTGCAACCCTCTTTGCAGTCCCACTGGTTGGAGATTCACGTCATCACCACGGCATTGGGTCAAGGAATTCTCGCGGTAAGTTTTGGAGCGGGGTTAATTTATCTTCTCCGAACCATTGATTTGAAGCGAAAAGGGATGACGAAACGAACGTTTGGCGTAGAATTCATTATGTATACGTTAATAAGCGCGCTGGCTTTCATCATCCTTTCCAATGTCTTTGGGGCAATGGATTACGAAGCGAACTTTGCCTATATCGATGAAAATGGCGAGCAGTCGGAAAAACTTTACGAACTTCCTCCGATTTTCGGTCCGAATGAAGGGGAACTTCTCACCGAAGATCGGATGCAACCGTGGATCGAGATGCCGGATTGGATCGTAAGCGAAGATCTTAACACGGTCGTATGGGCATTTGGAACCGGTCTGATTCTATACGCACTCTTGCGTGTGCTTACCCGCAGACGTGTCGGCGCACTTTTGCAGCCGCTATTTAAGAGTGTCAAACCGCAAACGGTAGATGAAATCAGTTACCGTGCCATCGCGATCGGATTTCCCGTTTTTGCGCTCGGGGGACTCGTATTTGCGATGATCTACGCCCAAATTGCTTGGACGAGGTTTTGGGGTTGGGATCCGAAGGAGGTATATGCGCTCGTCACGTTTCTATTCTACGCAGCCTATCTCCATTTACGATTGAACCGCAATTGGCACGGAGAACCTTCCGCTTGGCTGGCGGTTATCGGGTTCGCGATTATCATCTTCAACCTGATTTTCGTAAACCTTGTCATCGCGGGTTTACATTCGTATGCTTAAAAGTTTACGGAGGGGCCTTCGATGGATGGCCTCTCTGCATTTAACAATAACGGAAAGGAGCACTGGCAATGGGAAAAACCGAAAGAATCCTTGTCGTCGATGATGAAGCTCGCATTCGCCGATTGCTACGCATGTATTTGGAGCGTGAAAACTATCAAGTCGAGGAAGCGGAAAACGGAGAACTTGCCCTTGACATGGCAAAAGAAACGGATTATGACCTTATTTTGCTTGATTTAATGATGCCGGGTATGGACGGGATTGAAGTGCTGCAAGAACTTCGGAAAATAAAGGCGACGCCGGTGGCCATTTTAACGGCAAAAGGCGAGGAAGCCGAACGCGTGCAAGGATTTGAAGAAGGAACCGATGACTACATTGTAAAACCGTTCAGTCCGAGGGAAGTTATTTTGCGCGTAAAGGCATTGTTGCGCCGCTCGTCGACAACCGCCTATTTACACACCGACACACAAGCGAAAAATATCCTGGCTTTCGATCATATAACGATTGATCATGATGCCCATCGTGTGACTGTAGACGATGAAGAAGTGCTGCTTACGCCGAAAGAGTATGAGTTGTTGCATTATCTCGCCGGTAGTCCCGATAAAGTTTTTTCCCGTGAACAGCTGTTAAAAGACGTATGGGAATATGAGTTTTTTGGGGATCTTCGTACGGTTGATACCCATGTGAAGCGCTTGCGCGAAAAATTGAACAATATTTCGACGGAAGCAGGCGAAATGATTACGACCGTGTGGGGAATTGGTTATAAATTTGAGAACAGCACGAACAACGCAAAATGATTTGGAGAAGTGTGGTTGGTAAGCTTTGGCTTACCATTTTACTCTTGGTAACGGCAGTGCTGATCATTTTAATGGTATTGTTGGATCAGTTTTTCGAGAACATGCATCTGAATCAAATTGAAGATGAATTAAGGAGTCACACCTCATTCATCATCACACTACTGGAAGAAGACGCTGAAACACACGATGACATGAACACGGTGCAACAACTGACAGAGACTTCCGGAACGCAAGCGATTATTTTCCGTAACGAAATGCCTTATTGGAATTCGTTTCAAGGTGCCGAGGATGAGGTAGCCATCCCGCCGTTGCAACTGGCTGGAATCGAGGAAATAGCGTCGGCGCTGGACGGGGAAGAAGCCGTTACGACCCAACTGATTTATGAAGACGCCAATGAAGAAGAAACGGATTTTATCGTTGTGGCGGCTCCTTTTCAAATGACTGATGGAGCAGATTATTCCTTGGTGTTATACCAATCGCTCGGTGTAATGGAAGAAACGACGCAAGAAACGAGAAGGCTGATTTTTTTGGCGGGGGGCATCGGATTTACGTTGACGACGTTTTTTGCTTTTTTTCTGTCATCAAGAGTGACCGCTCCATTACGTAAGATGCGGCAGTCCGCCCTCGAAGTTGCAAAAGGGAACTTTGATACCCCGGTCCCGATGATGACAAGAGATGAGATCGGCCTTTTGGCTATTGCCTTTAACCGCATGCGTCGTCAGCTTAACAACAATATTGAAGCGTTGAATCGGGAAAAAGAACAGCTCTCCAGAATATTAAGCAGCATGGTCGACGGTGTTATTACGTTGAATCGCCATGGCAATTTGCTGGTGAGCAATCCCCGGCCGATCAATTTTTACAAAGCCATCACTATGAACAAGACGGCGAAACGATCGGGGAATGGATTCCCGAGGAAATACGTGCATTGTTCGAGACGGTGGTAAATACTGAAAAAGAACAAACAACGGAAGTATATGTGCAAGGAAGAACGTTTGGGGTTTTGATGAGCCCGTTGTATCACGACAAGTTCGTCCGTGGGGTTGTGGCTGTCATTCGAGATATGACGGAAGAACGGCAAAACGATAAATTACGGAAAGACTTTATCGCCAATGTATCCCATGAGTTGCGCACACCCATCGCGATGTTACAAGGGTACAGCGAGGCAATGATCGATGGTGTCGCCCAAAGCCGCGAAGAAGAAAAAGAGATGTCTCAAATCATTTACGACGAATCCCTTCGCATGGGGAGGTTGGTCAATGAATTGTTGGATATGGCCCGCATGGAATCCGGGCAATTGACGATGCTGATGGATCGGGTTGACTTGTTTGCCCTTTCCGAGAAAGTGTTTCGCAAATTCAAACCGATGGCCGAAGATGTGAATGTCAAACTCTATTACGAGACGCATGGAGCGGACCCTTGGGTGGATGCAGATGCTGACCGGATTGAGCAAGTGATGACCAACTTGCTCCACAATGCGATTCGGCATACGAGCCATGAAGGCAGCGTGACGTTAAATGTCATCAGCCGCGAAGAAGGTATACAGATCGAAGTAACGGACACGGGCGCAGGCATTTCGGAAAAAGATATTCCGTTTGTGTTCGAGCGTTTCTATAAAGGTGATAAGGCACGGACAAGAGACAAAAATAACGGCGGTACCGGCCTGGGGCTTGCCATCGTCAAAAATATCATCGACAATCACGGCGGCAAGTTATCTGTGCAAAGCAAAATCGATAAAGGCTCGACGTTTACGGTCTTTTTGTATCGATGAGGGGAGAGGTTTATGCCAATCGTTCGCTCGCTAATGTTTGTGTTTTTGCTGTTGTTACTAACAGCTTGTGGGAATGAAGAAATAGAAAACCGTCAGACAAAGGATGAACCGGTGGCATCCGATAGCAGTCATTACCCGATAGAGGTTGAAGATGCCGACGGAAGCGCTGTGGAAATAACAGAAGAACCGGCGTCCATCGTCAGCTTAATGCCAAGCAATACCGAGATCGTTTTTGCGTTGGATAAAGGCGATGCGCTCGTTGGCGTGACGGATTTTGATGATTATCCCGAGGAGGCAGAAGAAATCGAAGCGGTTGGGTCAGGTTTAGGTTTCGATGTGGAACGTGTCCTTGCCCTTGAACCTGACCTCGTCTTGGATCATGCCTCAAGCGGAGATGCTGCGAGCGAAGGGCTAGAGCAGTTGGAGAGCGCGGGGATCGATGTATTAACGGTTGCCGACCCTCGATCACTGGACGAGGCATATGGCGTCATCGAAGATGTGGGCACAGTCATTAATCGTGAGGCGGAAGCTGAAGGTATTGTTCGGGATATCGAAAGTGAAATCGACGCTATCCAAGCAGTCACAGGTGACATCCCTGAAGAAGAGCAAAAGCGGGTATGGATCGAAGTGTCCGAAGACCCGGATCTGTATACGACGGGGAGCGATACGTTTATGGATGATATGTTGATGGCCGTTGGCGCTCGAAATGCTGCTGAGGATAGCGAGGGTTGGGTTGCATATACGGAGGAAGATGCGGTTGCATTGGATCCGGATGTGATCATTACGACTTACGGGGACGAAGACAGAATCATGGAAAGAGAGGGTTGGCAGGAAGTGACCGCGATCCGGGACGAGGCTGTCTACAGATTGGATGACGATCTCTTGTCCAGGCCCGGTCCGAGACTGAAGGAAGGGCTCGGCACACTTGCCGCACACATTTATGAAGAAGAGTGGGAAAACTGATCGTAAGCAAGCCTCACGCATGTTGTACGTCGTGGCAATTCTCTTTCCGGCAATTATGATTGTTTTCGGCATATCGGCTGGAAGTCAATCCATCACCCCGAATGAAGTGCTCATGATATTGGGTGCTTCTTTGTTCGGAACGGAACCGGCAGCCGTTGGCGCAATTGAATCGCAAATTGTGACGGATATTCGGCTGCCGCGAACGCTCCTTGCCTTTCTCGTTGGAGCAGCTTTGTCAATCGCGGGTGCGGCATTTCAAGGGTTTTTGCGCAACCCCCTGGCCGACCCGTACACACTCGGCGTCTCTTCAGGGGCTGCCCTCGGAGCGGTCCTCGTCATTTTTTTTCAACTGACGATTCCGTTTTTGGGACATTTCACCTTACCTGTGGTGAGCATCAGTTGTGCGCTCATGACGCTTCTGCTTTTGTTGGCTTTTGCGAAGACGATGCGCCGTTCATTATCGGCTGAACTGATCATTTTAATCGGTATTATTATTAGCGCATTCTTTGGCGCATGTTTGTCGCTATTGATCGCGCTTGCCGGTGAAGAATTGAGACAAGCGGTGCAATGGTTGCTAGGCAGTGTCGGCATGCGCGGATGGAGTTATGTGCATTTAATGATTCCATTTTTCATTGTTGGTGCAGGGGTGTTGATGGGCCATCTAAAAGAGTTGAATGCTTTTTCGTTCGGGTTGGACTTTGCCCGCAATGTCGGTGTTAGTGTGAAAAGAAGCGGGATTTTGATATTGACGGGCGCGGCTGTTTTAACGGGCGCGGCGGTTTCCGTTGCAGGGACGATCGGTTTCGTGGGACTTGTCGTCCCTCATTTTGTACGACTATTGACGGGTCCCGATCATCGTCATCTTTTGCCGGTGTCGATGCTCATCGGTGGGGGATTTTTGATCGCGGCGGATATTCTCGCCCGTCTTGCATTCGCACCGATGGAGTTGCCCATCGGAGTCATAACCGCCCTCGTTGGCGCTCCGATCTTTGCTTATTTACTCATCAGGCAACAACGTGTGCAGGAGGGATAATGGTGCTAAGGGCAGAAAAGATCACGGGCGGTTACGGCCAACGGGCCGTCGTTCAAGATATTTCGTTTAGGGTCGACGGAGGAGAGATGCTCGGGATCATTGGTCCGAATGGGAGCGGGAAATCAACATTACTGCAGCTTTGCACCGGCGCCTTGCCGTTAATGGACGGCGAAGTTTGGCTTTGTGGGCAGCGGTTGCATACATACAAAGATAAGGAACGGGCGCGCTTATTAGCTGTCGTGACCCAACAAGCTTATGTTTATTTTTCTTATACGGTACGAGAATTCGTTGCTTTAGGCCGTTACCCCTACACACGACGGTGGTTATCCGTTTTTAGCGAAGCAGATGAAGAAGCGATTGCACAGGCGATGGCCGAGATGGATGTTTTTCGTTTTCGGGACCAACCGCTACAAATGTTGAGCGGAGGAGAGCGTCAACGTGTCTTTCTTGCCCGGGCACTTGCCCAGCGTCCGGCTGTGATTTTATTGGATGAGCCGACGAATCATTTGGATATTGCGTATCAAATGAAATTTTTGGATGCATTAAAAAAATGGATTGATGGCAAAGGCGGAGCTGTTGGCATCATCTTTCATGATCTCAATTTGGCAGCACTCTATTGTGATCGGCTTCTTCTTTTGGGGGAAGGGGAGCGCAAAGCTTGCGGAGAACCGGAACAGGTGCTTACGGAAGAACGAATTCAAACACAATACGGAGCTCGCGTAAGCGCCGTCAAACACCCGGTTATGCCAAAACGACAACTGCTGCACTCTCCCGGGATTCTGACGGAAAAACAGCCCGGCAGAAACCCTCGAGTTTGGGTCGAGGAAAATGCAGTCGTTATCGAATTCCCCGAGTCGTTTAATGTGTTTTCCGGGCAAACATTCACATGGAAAAAGCAACTAAACGTCTGTATCCCGGGGGAAGCGTTTGATCCAAAGGCTTCCGGTCCTTTAATAATCGATCGCTCTTTTGATTGGCAGCCGGCAGCTGGAGTTCGATTGAAATGCATTGAAGACGATAACGGGGAGAGAATCATAGTGGGAGCGGCACTACATGCGAATCGGAAAGCGGACGTTTTCGTTATTTTGTTTGCGAAACGCCGAGATGATGCTTTGGCTGATTTGCTTATCGGTCTCACAAAACAATTGGCGGTTTTTCTACACCCGGACTTGGAACTGGGCGACATATCGATTGGCAGTCATCCGCAAGGAGCGGAATGGAACACGCAAAGTGTTCATCCATTTGTTAGTGCCGAATTGCAAAAACTGTTAAAAGAGATTAAGGAAAACGAGGCGTGACCCAGACAGTATCGCGAGTGGTTGTGGGGTGCGAGTTGCTTAAAGGGCTGCATTTAGTAAGTAAGGGCAAAAATATCAGGCAAAGCGATCCGGAGTGGACGGAGGTGAGAGATAGCGCGCCAAAAAATGAAGAAAAGCCTAAAATTAGTCGCCCACTCGGCGACACCTTCCAATATTCATACGTTGATTGACAAAAGACCAAGTTGTTACCGTTCTAGATGCTACCTTTCTGGCATAGGTTCAAAATGAATGATTGGGAAGGAAGGTGAGGGTGCGCGCTAAATGATCCTTGACTATGCGAAACGTATTGCAGTCGTTTTCTTATTTTCAGTCGTATTACTTCTAATCATGAATGGATTAACCATTGCCATCTCAGGTCTGGAAGCCAATGAGACGGACCCGTGGCCCGTTATGAATGATACGCTGTCACTAATGGTGAACAATGGTTACCGGCTTTGAAAAAATTAAAATCAAAAAAAGCCGCCTCTAACGGGCGGCAACTTTTTTTCTAATGGAACTCAATCGGATCGGCAGCGTGGATTTCTTCGACGGCTATGAGGTCATCGATCACCGAATCGGAAACTTCTTTGTCTACGGCCAACATCATGATGGCCTCCCCGCCTTCTTCTTTTCTTCCTACTTGCATGGTTGCGATGTTTACGTCGTGCCGGCCAAGCAATTGCCCCATTTTGCCAATGACACCGGGCTGATCGCTGTGGCGGATATAGATTAAATGGCCGGTTGGAATCAATTCTACGTTAAACTCGTTAATTTTTGTGATGCGGGGACCGTAGGCATCGATATACGTCCCTTGTACGATGAAATCGCCGCTATTTCCGCTTACATGGGCCTCGACAAGGTTCGCATACCCATAAGATTCGGACGTATGGGCTTGCCTATAAGTGATGCCCCGTTCTTCTGCAATCACACCGGCATTGACGACGTTTACCGGAGCATCGATGCGTGGCGACAAAAATCCGGCCATGAAGCTACGGGTGAGCACTGATGTCTCCTCACGGGCGATATCGCCGCTAAAGGAAACATCAATGTGTTGGACCGCTGTTTTGACGCATTGACTGACAAAATGACCCATTGTATTCGTCAATTCGTAATACGGACGTATTTTCTCATATAGTTCTTCCGATATCGCCGGTAAATTAATGGAATGAGCCGCAGGTGCGCCGTTTAACACTTGCAGCACTTCCTCGGCGACCTGAACGGCTACGCTTTCTTGCGCTTCCACTGTAGACGCGGCAATATGCGGGGTGGCGACTACTTGCGGCATGTCAATCAGTCCGTAATTGTCCGCAGGTTCATGTTCGAAAACATCGAGTGCGGCGCCGGCAACGTGGCCGCTATCCAGTGCTTCCTTTAAAGCAGCTTCATTAATGATTCCCCCGCGTGCGCAATTCAATATGAAGACACCGGGCTTTGTTTTTGCAAGGTTCTCTTTTCCGAGAAGGTCTTGTGTTTCTTTTGTGAGTGGCGTGTGGACGGTAATGACGTCTGCGGTTTGTAAAAGTTCTTCCAGTTCCAGAAGTTTAACGCCAATTTTTTGCGCGCGTTCCGCGGTTAAAAATGGATCAAAAACGACGGTGTTCATTTGGAATGCGGCGGCGCGCTTGGCGAGTTCAGTGCCGATGCGTCCCAACCCGACGATTCCTAAGGTTTTGCCGCGAAGCTCCGTTCCTTGAAAAGCTTTTCGGTTCCATTCATGGTTTTTTAACGATGTATAGGCTTGTGGGATATTCCGAAACAGAGCCATCATCATCGCGAAGGTATGCTCGGTCGTTGAGATCGTATTCCCATCCGGAGCATTAATGACAATGACCCCGTGTTTTGTGGCTGCGTGGAGATCGATATTATCGATCCCGACCCCGGCTCTGGCCACGATCTTTAGCTCAGGCATTTGTTCAAGCAACGCAGCATCCACTTGCGTGGCACTTCGGACGAGTAAGGCGGAAAAGCGGGATAAATCATCGATCTCATCGGGCTTTCCTTGCACAACTTCGATTTTTTCGTTTTGCATCAATGGCAGTAAACCGTCTTCACTCATTGTGTCGGCAACGAGAACAGCGTAACTCGTCCCTACATCAGCTTGTACAATCAATTTCTCCAACTCCTTTTTTTTAGCGCTCTGACGTATCAAAGCCCAGCGTATGTAAAAATCCCCCGGTCGCGGGGGCGGTTTCCCATCAATTCGTTGTTTTGTCTTTTTCGAACGTTTTGGGATCACCGTGAAAGGCTTCCTCTGCGACTTTAATTGAATCCGAGGGGCATTCCTCAAAAGCGTCTTGCAAATCTTCTTGAAGCGGGGCGGGGACGTTGCATGTCCCCTGATTACAATCAAGAATTCCTTCTGCCAGCCCTTCTTCATCATAATCAAATAAATCGGGAGCGGACACACCGCAGGCGCCACAAGCAATACATGTATTTTTATCCACGATTGTATACATCTCCATGCCTATATGCCTCCGCTTACGTCCAAGAATACTCTTTAATTATTGTATGACTTGAAAACATTTATTGCAACCGCAAATGAATCATGAAAAGAAGATTGTCGTTTCCTGTTGTCAAAGTTGAATTGTTCGGTTAATGTACAATTATAGAATACCAGGAGTGAGTGTTGCATGATGACAGAAAAACAGAATCGAGATGAAAGCGGGGACGAGTCAGCTGCGCCCCTGCCGTCAAGATTGGATAAACATGGCACGCGGAAGAAACAAAAAAAACATGAAGATGATACCGAAACAAACGAAGAAAACCGTGCCACGTTAAAGAAAGATTATCAAAAAAGCCCAATGATTGCCCGGGTACTCCTGTCCTTATTCCTCGTACTCGTCATCGTTGTTTTGTGGATGGCATTGTTTTCATAGAGGTTGGTGAACCTCTCCAGCTAAACTGAAGGTTTTGATGGAGCATCCCTTATCTTAAATACAGCTCAAATAAAAGCGGTTAAGACGCCTTCGGCGACTCTAATGCTTTTGTAAGGCTAATTAATGAAGACAAAGTCGTATATGTCCCTTTTGCCAAACCAGGGACTTTTGCCTGAAGAGACAACCATCGCTTTTCAGAAATGGATTTTTGGATGCCCCGGACGAAATATCGCGCACCGATATTATAAGAGGCGGATAAATCAGCATGATACCTCTTTCCGGTTGAGAATGTGGCGAGGTCTTTTTTCCAATTTCGCTCCACGTCTCCGGAACCATCGAAGGCCGATTTATCCATGACTGAACAAACCGCAGAGTTATTGATACCAAGGTCTACCGCACATACTTTTTGGTCGCTGATTTTGGTTTTATTTAATTTTACTTTCGATTGGTAACTAAAGTTAAGGAAATATTTCTTCCCAACCTTCACAAGTTTGGGGTTGCTTTCTTTCCAATCCCAAACTCCGCGTTTGTATAAGTCTTGTTCGTTGAATTCGATATCTATCCATACCTCTTATGGAAGATTTTGATTTGGGCCGTCGTCTCTGATGCTCTCTCAAACATATTTCCTCGATAAAACACCGGAAACTCCTTGTGTTTTAATTGTAACCTCGGAGGGCTCTTTTTAAAATTTCTCCCTTCAGAAAGAGCGATTGCCTTCTCTTCGGAAATACGAAGGAACTTATAAAAACGAACGTTAAATTCCCGGTACTTTGGAGAGGGGTTTGATATTATTGTATGTATGAGCCATTCCACCGCAGGAACGATAGATTTTGTTGTCATATCATCGAAAATGCGCGAATGGTTTGTAATCTTATGAGACAACGTTTTTGCCATTTTCATCATCAACCCCCTCCGAAAGCTTCATTAGAATGATATATTTTTACAGCAACATTTGTTTGGTCTTATTATACGTTATCCTTAATGCAAAGTCTAATTCTATACATAATTGACATCCTTATCCGAAATGATTTTAAGAACAAGGTGAATAAGACCTTAACGCCTAACCCTACTAAATCGGAGATTATTTTGAAGGGGAATGCGGCGCTAATTTTTTCGTTCAAAACGTCAGGAATGTCGGCAAAGGTTCGGGCATATATCTCTCCAACGGAGGTGTATGTATGGCCGGTTACAAGGAAGCGTATATGACACCGATTGGGGAACGCCTGATTCGCGAACTTATTGAAAGAAAACAAGAAGAAAAAAAGCGGGAACGATTAGTCACCGTCGCCGGTTGGATCACCACGGCAATGTTTGCTCTCCTGTTGGTTTTATTGTTTTCCATGGTTGAATCAAATGTCGGGGCTTCAATTATGCAATTTTTTCTTTCCGCTTATGGATTCGTGCTCGTGGCCATATGCGCCGGGGCTTCGGCCTTTCTCATCATCGAAAAGAAAAAAAGCGACAAGGCGGAAGAAGAATACACCGAGCTAAGAAATGAAGTCGTAGAACGATACGAGGAAATTTGGAATACGGAACAATTGCGAGAATATAGCTATGCATTGTTCGAATGGTTGGAGAGGGAACATGATGTAAATTTGTACCATCGATAAGTGTGACGTTAGAAAACCTGGCTTTTCGCCAAGCTTTTACGGCGAAAGCCTTAGCCCAACTTATGTAGGTAAGAAAGTTGATTTATACTTTCTACCAAGAAGGAAAGAATGGATGAGAGCCGCTTGTGCGGAGTCATCCATTCTTTTTTTCTACCGGTCCCGGAGCCCGTTCAAGTATGGGCGGGAAACCTCGTGGGTTAAAGGATCGGCAATCACGAGACCGATAAAACAGAGAATGACGCCGAGGCCCATAAAAACAAAGGGAAGAACAAGCTTTTTTTTCAAATAAAGAAAAATGAGCAGCAAAAAAAAGCCGGCTCCGAAACAGGCAGCACCTAAAATAAAAATGATATAATCCATATTCCACCTCATTGACTATTTAGCCATGTATACTATTATTTTGAACCTCTCGTCACTAAAGGAACGAGCTTCTTGAGTCCTAAGAACACTAACCTTACTCACTGGATTCCCAGCTTGAAGAGGGTTCGGTTATTTTATTAGGCTAACCCCGTGGTTCCCACGGTTGTTTGCTTCAAACCTTCGATCAAAATATTTTGTGCCGCATTGAGGTCACGGTCGTGGAAGGCCACACATATCGGACACGTCCACTGGCGAATGTGCAGGAGTTTCTTCCCATCACGATGACCGCAATTGGAACAGATTTGAGATGAATGAAAAAATCGATCAACTTCTATTACTGTTTTTCCGTACCAATCTGCTTTATACTTGAGTTGCCGCACAAGTGCTGACCAAGATACGTCACTTACAGCCTTGGACAGTTTTCTGTTTCTCAGCATTCCTTTTGTATTCAAATCCTCAATACAAATGACATCGTGGTTTTTGATGATATCTGTCGAGAATTTGTGTAAAAAGCCTAGACGCTGATTGGTCACTTGCTCATGCAAATGAGCAACTTTGATCTTTTGTTTTTGATAGTTCTTAGCTTGGTCGAGAGGAACACCTCTTTTCTTAGCTTCTAATCCCAGGCGAGACAGCTTTCGCTGCTCTCGGGTGAGTTTCTTTTCCATTGTTTGGGTAAATCGGTTGTTATCTACTTTACGCCCTGTTGACAGGATGGCGAAATCGGTAATCCCAAGGTCAATGCCAACAGCAGAATTTGTTTTCTCTTTTGCTTCAATATGCTGCTCTGCCTTTAGGGATACGAAGTGCTTGCCTGAAGGTTTGCGAGTAATTGTAGCCGAGATAATGCGACCTTCAACCTTCAATCATATTGACAGGAACTTGGTACTTGCCTTGAATTGCACTCGTATATTTTTGTAAAGATGTGGCATCCACTTCCTATAACCGAGGAAATTCTTCCTTTAGTGCAGGAAGTAAATTTGCACAAAAATTATAACTCAGACCTTTCCCCGAGACCTTGTACTCAGATTCCCACAAGGCACGAAAATGGTTAAATACATAACGGCTGCACCCAATGGTTTTGTTCATGAATGTTTCTTGGTCTTCCGTTGGGTAAAGGCGATATTGATAACCTTTGTACTTTACATTTATGCCTGCGTTTGTCATTGGGATTATGCACCTCCTTGATGATTATATTCTTAATACTATTATACCACTTCAAAGGTGTTCGGGAACCTAAATTTAAAAACCGATCAGTAGTCATCACATGACTGAGGCCATAAGTGTTCTGCTGATCTTATTATAAATAAAACGAAACAAGCTTACCATTGAATTTCATGGCAATTTGGCGAAAACGGAGGGATTTTGAAATGGACAGACATCCGAAACGATTAGCCATTTTAACCGGTGCAGGAATGTCTACGGAAAGCGGCGTGCCTGATTTCCGCTCGCAAACAGGCTTGTGGGCCAAGCATGATCCGATGCAAACAGCGACTGTTCAAGCCCTTGAAGATCGTTACGATCATTTTCATGCTTTTTACGGCAACCGCCTGGAAAGCCTGCAGTTCATCGAACCGCACAGCGGGCATGCCATCATTACGGAATGGCAAAAGAAAGGAATCGTCTCTGTTATTGCTACCCAAAATGTCGATCGCTTACATCAAAAGAGCGGTAGCGAAAACGTTGCCGAGCTGCACGGAAATCTGAGAGAATTTAGTTGCCACGATTGCGGGAAGGCTGCAAAACAGGAAGATTTTATCGCGAAAAAACATTGCCATCGTTGTGGGGGGAAACTCCGTCCGAACATTGTATTATTCGGAGAGCAGTTGCCGATGCAAGCTTGGGAATATGCGGCCCGGTACATAAGGGAATCCGATGTACTGCTCGTTGTCGGGACAAGCCTGCAAGTAGCTCCCGTCAATCAATTGCCGGAGCTGGCACCGGGCGAAAGCATTTACATCAACGAAGAAATCGACACGCCCGTCCCGTTTACACGAACGATCCAGGCAAAAGCAGGGGAAGGGTTGCAAAGTTTATCCAAAGAGTGGCAAATGTAGCGGAGATCAGATTACAGAAGCCAGAGGTCGGAATCCAGACAACAGAAATCAGAAGCTAGTTGTCAGATAAGGTATGTCGAGGAAGTGAAGGGCTTCTTCCGGTGCACGTGATCTGATATCCGGAGAGATTTCCGGATTTTGAGGTCTCCGAGATACATATGTAAATGAATGGTGCTTTAACCGAAAAGGGCAAGTGACTTACGCTTTTAAAGAACGAGAATAAGACCTGTTGAATAACGTATAGAAAAGGCCGGGAAAGGCTGGGTCCAAAAGGAGGGGCGGTTATGCGCCTGGAACGGATCGCCGCTAATAAAATAAAAGTGTTTCTAACCTTTGATGATTTAAAAGAACGCGGGTTAACGAAAGATGATTTATGGATGGATCGTCCTCGCGTCCATCAACTATTTCGTGATCTCGTGATGGAGGCTGACGCTTCACTCGGTTTTAAGGCCGACGGAACGCTGTCCGTTGAAGTGTTTGCTTTGCCGGCGCAAGGCATGGTCATTCATATTTCCAAAACGGAAAACGAACATGAAGATGATGACATGATTGAAATGGACATCACCGTAGATGAACGGCAAGATTTATTTTATAAATTCCATGATTTCGAAGCGGTATTGCAACTCGTTGCTTTATTAACCCGAATCGGCGTTAAAAGCGGTTCGCTCATGTCTATGGAAGGGCACTATTATCTTTGCTTTCCGGTGAGCACACGCTATTTTTTAGGGTATGATCGTTTCGTCGCCCTCATTTCCGAGTTTGGAGAAGCTTGTCCCCATTCGCCCGTTGTCGTGACAGAACACGGATCATTGCTTATTGAAAAAGAGGCGGTAGCTGTATTGGCACGCGCCTTTGGTTTCGGAGCCGAATCTGTGGAAAACGAAGCCGATTTTTAATATAGTTGAGAGGGAACATTACAAATTGGAAATGGGGCCAATCGCCCCCAATCCCATGAACCGCGCGGAGGTGACCCTGATGGGTGGAGAATCGGAGCTTGATTCCGACAAAGAAAAAAGCCACCGTTTAACAATCATACAAGCGCTTATGGCCTCATCTCTAAAAAAGTGGGGGTATGGACCTCAAGTTCATGCGTTGCTTAAAGAACCGCTCCGGACGCTCGCCGTTCGGATTCCCATAAAACTGGATAGCGGTGAGACCAAGATCTTCACCGGTTTCCGTGTCCAACATAATGATGCGATTGGGCCGGGGATCGGAGGGGTGCGGCTTCATCCCGAAGTGACGGAAAAAGATGTTCAGGCACAGGCGATTTGGACGTCGCTGCAAGCGGGAGTCATCGATATTCCATATGGAGGCGCGAGTGGCGCAATCGTTTGCAATCCAATGGAATTATCCTTTCGTGAACTTGAAGCATTGAGCCGCGGGTACATTCGGGCCATTGTCTCTTTTATCGACCCGACAAAAGATGTCATTGCTCCCGATGGCGTAACCAATACACAAATCATGGCGTGGATACTCGATGAATGCAGCCGGTTAAAAACGGATCACTCCCCCGGGTTTATTAGCGGAAATCCGTTGATTTTGGACGGGTCACTCGGGCGGGAAGCGGCTGTTGGGAAGGGCATCTCGATCATAGCCAAGTCAGCGGCCAAGCGAAAGAAGCTTCCGTTGGAAAAGACCTGCGCCATTATTCAAGGGTTCGGAAATGTCGGGACTTATGTTGCTAATACATTGAACGATGCCGGAGTAACGATCGTCGGCATCTCCGACGGCCACGGCGCGCTTTACGATCCTGAGGGGCTTGATGTGGGTGACTTAATGGATCGCCGCGATAGCTTTGGCATGGTAACGAACGTTTTTAAAAAATCGATTTCCAAACATGAGCTGCTCGCTAAGGATTGCGATCTGATCGTTGATTCTTCCGGAGATCAAAAGAAGCTAACGACCCAAGACGTTGAAGCAATAAAAGCAAGTATTTTTATCGAAGCCGGTAAGGGAAAGATAACGGGAGAAGCAAGTGAGCGTTTGCATCAACGTGGGACATGCGTGATCCCTGTCCTCTTGACGGGTGCCGCCAACACTGCCGTCTCTTATTTGGAAGGCGTCCAAAAAAACATTTGGACAGAAGAAGTGCATAACAAATTGGAAGAGATGTTGGAACGGGCATTGACATTCATTGTTGATGCATCTTACAACCATGATGTGAATATGCATGAAGCTGCCCAAATGATCGGCATTCAAAAATTGGCGGTCGCAAGCTGTTTGCGCGGATGGGTATAAAGTGAAACTTCCATTAGGGGGCGGTTTTTCCCTCTGATAAGGAGGTCGGCTAAAACCGTCATGTCCTGTGACAACGCCGACACTAGCACATTCTGTGCGTCGCAATCGGGTGTGCCAGGGGTCGGTACCCGGATAACAGAAATCAGAAGCCAGAGGTCGGATGCATGATATCGAAAAAGTATATAGAGTTTCTATGAAATTGACTTTCATCCGATTTCCGGCTTCCGATGTCTGGATGTATAGGTCCACCCGGTTTTGGAAAGCGTTAAAGTTGGAGGAATAGCAGTTGATACAAGAGAAAATTCTAATCATTGGCGCCGGTCCATGTGGACTGGCGGCCGCGATCGCTTGCAAGGAAAAAGGATATGATCCCCTTATCATTGAAAAAGGAAATATCGTTTCCGCCATTTATCACTATCCGACGCATCAAACCTTTTTCAGCACTGCCAATAAACTGGAAATCGGGGATGTTCCTTTTATTACGGTAGACCGTAAACCTAGGCGGAGCGAGGCACTCGCTTACTACCGAGAAGTCGTCGAACGAAAACAATTGCGTATCCACACGTATGAAACCGTAGAAAATGTTCGCAAAACGGAGGACGGGACGTTTGTGGCGGAAACAACAGCTAAAGGGGAAAATAAAGCCTATCAAGCCGACTATGTTATTATGGCGACAGGCTATTATGATCATCCGAATGAACTTGGCTGTGAAGGGGAGAACCTCCCCCATGTGTATCATTATTTTAAAGAATCCCACCCTTTCCATGGACAAAATGTTGTCGTGATCGGAGGGAAAAATTCAGCGGTTGATGCTACATTGGAGCTGGAAAAAGCAGGTGCAAACGTCACCGTTCTATATCGGGGAGAGACATATTCATCAAGCATTAAGCCGTGGATTTTGCCTGAATTCGAAGGGCTTGTCCGAAAAGAAAGCATACGGATGGTATTCGGTGCAACGATTACCCGGATAACCGAGACGAGCGTTTATTTTGAAAAAGATGGCTGGGAAAATGAACTGGATGCCGATTTCGTGTTCGCGATGATCGGTTATCACCCTGATCATCCGTTTTTAACAGCTGCCGGTGTGGGAATTGACAGAGATACGGGAAGACCCGTTTATGAACCGGAAAGCTTCGAAACAGATGTCCCTGGTCTTTTTGTCGCCGGTGTGTTGGCAGCCGGCAATAATGCGAATGAGATTTTTATTGAAACGGGAAGATTTCACGGTTATCGGATTGCGGCGGCAATTGCAAACGCCGAAAATGTAAAGCGGACGTAAGGGGATTCAAGCGATGAAAAAGATTGCATTGATCACGACCGGGGGGACGATCGCGAGCAAAAAAACAGACGGAGGACGCTTGCGTGCCGGAGAAAAAAGCGGTGAAGAGCTCGTCGATATGTGTGACGTCCCTTTTGAGTTGGAGATTGTTTCGTTGTTTAACAAACCGTCCATCCATCTCGGGTATGAAGATTTATGGCAATTAAAGGCATATATTGAAGATTTGTTGCGACAAGAAGGAATCGATGGTGCGGTCGTTACTTCCGGGACGGATACGTTGGAAGAAGTCGCCTATTTTCTCGATTTGACGGTGGAGAACGAAAAACCTCTTGTCGTTACAGGTTCCATGCGAGGACCGGACCAAGTGGGCAGCGATGCGTTTGTTAATTTGCGAAATGCCATGATAGCCGCTGCCGACGAACATACTGCCCAGCTCGGTTCGGTTGTCGTTTTTAATGATCATATTTTTTCTGCGAAATATGTACAAAAAACGCATGCTTCTAATGTACAAGGGTTTCATGCACCTGGATACGGATACTTTGGCTTGATTGACAATGACCGCGTCAATCTTTATCAAAGGCCGCTTTATCGCGATATTTATATACCGAAAACAAAGATAGGATACTCCGGGTCTCAGGTTGAAATTATTAAAGCCCATTTAGGTTCGTCGCCATCATTGCTACGGCTTTTGCTGGAAACGGGGGCGACGCATGGGATCGTCCTTGAAGGGTTAGGAAGAGGACAAGTTCCGCCGGCTTTTATGCCGGTGATCGCGAATGCCCGGGTCCCGATTGTGATTACGACGAGCGCAAATGAAGGCGAGGTCTATCCAGCATATGAATATGAAGGAAGCACGTACGATCTGATGAATCATGGGGTTATTTTAGGGAAGGATTATAGTAGCCGAAAAGCAAAGATAAAGCTGCATGTGCTTTTGGAAACCGGTGTTACGGACCTCCAGGAAGCGTTCAACAAGTGAAACTCCATCCCGGTGTGAAGGAGGGAAGCGGCAGTGACGACGGATACAAGGTACCGCATCGTAATCCGTTGCCAGGATTGCGGCGAGAAATACATCTTGCGAGGCCGCCAAAAAGGGAACGGGCAATATGAGACAGGGTTTAAGCGGTGCGTATGCGGCAATGAAGATGATTTTGTCGTAGAAGCATCTCCGGAGTAACCCTCCCCTACTAAAGCTACATCCGCGCCTCTTGAACAAAAAAGTTAGCGCCGCATTCCCCTTCAAAATCTACGATTTAGCGGGGGTTAGGCGCTAAGGTCTTGTTCTTAAAATTATTTCGAAAGAGGGGAAGTAACTATCTGATGACCAAGTGTAGAATTAGACTTTACATAAAAGATAACGTAGAATAAAAAGCAAACAAATGTTTCTGATGTATATGACCTTGGAAAACTATCGGAAGGAGGGTTTGGTGATGAATAGAGTTAGAACTTTGTCACACAAGATTACAAACCATTCACGCATCTTCGATGCAACACTAGATATCTACAACGACGCACTGGCTTTTATAATCGAAGTCATAGAAAAAGGATTCGATACTCTTGGTGAGATGACGACGAAGTCTATCACTGTTGCGGTGGAAAAACTCATTCATACGACTAAATCAAACCCTTCTCCGAAGTGCCGGGCGTTTAATGTTCGGTTTTATAAGTTTCCTTCGTATTTCCGAAGAGAAGGCAATCGCTCTTTCTGAAGGGAGAAATTTTAAAAAGAGTCCTCCGAGGTTGCAATTAAAACAGAAGGCGTTTCCGGTGTTTTATCGAGGAAATATGTTTGAGAGAACATCAGAGACACGGCCCAAATCAAAATATTTCATAACAATGATTGGGTATGGATTGATATCGCATTTAAGGAACAAGACCTATATAAACGTGGGGTTTGGGATTTGGAGAGAAAACAATCCTACACTTGTTAAGGTCGGGAAGAAGTATTTCCTTAACTTCAGCTATCAATCAAAAGTGGCATTAAATAAAACCAAAATTATTGACCAAAAAGTATGCGCAGTAGACTTAGGGATTAACAACTCTGCAGTTTGTTCCGTCATGGATGTAAACGGCACTGTCTTGGCTCGGGAGTTTATTAACCAGCTAAAAGAAAAAAGACCGGTTATATACGTTGACGAACAAACTACGTAAAGCACAACGGACGTCTGGTTGGATTGTAGCGCCGAATTTTTGGAGAAAAATCAATGGGGTTCAAAAACACATCGTGAATGATACGTCGCAGAAAATAGTGACATTTGCAAGTGAAAACAATTGCGATGTCATTGTATTCGAATTCCTGGACAAAATGAAGACGGTGAAAGGGTATTGGGGCGCGAAAAAACTTCGTTTTAAGCTCCGTTACTGGCGAAAGAAAGGGATTCTCAAAACAAGGTAACGGAGATGGCGCACTATCTTAGTATGCGCATATTAAGAGTGAATGCTCGTAATACGAGTAAATTGGCATTTGATGGTTCCGGAAAAGTGGAACGCAATGGCAAAAAAGACCTTGCCACGTTTACAACAGGCAAAGTCTATCATGCCGATTTATCGGGGTCATATAATATCGGCGCACGATATTTTGTTCGTGGCATTCAAAAAACCATTTCTGAAAAGCGATGGTTGTCCCTTCAGGCAAAAGTTCCTGGTTTGGCAAAAAGGACATATACAACCTTATCTTCATTAATTAGCCTTACGAAAGCATTAGAGTCGCCGAAGGTGGCTTAACCGCTTTTGTTTGTGCCGTATTTAAGATAAGGGATGCTCCATCAAAATCTTTGATTTAGTTGAAGAGGTTCACACATGACGGAAATTCCTGTACAATAATGAGACAGTAAAATAATAATAATGTTCTTATCAAGAGAGACGGAGGGAAAGGTCCAAAGATGTCTCAGCAACCAGCTCCCCGGAGTCAGGTGCTACTTCCTTCGGAACGGTGGTTCCGGGCGATAAGAAGATGCATTCATCGGTGGCAATGCTTTCTTCTTATTCGATACACAAGAAGAGGGCATTTTTTATTTTTTCTAAACTTACATGTGCAGTAGCTGGGAAAGGAGAAGGGATGATGGAGAGGACATATACGAAGGAGACAAAGCTTGTGCAATCAGGCAACCGCAGAGATGAACGTACCGGTGCCGTCAATGCGCCGATTTACATGAGCACGGCTTTTGAGCATACGGGTGTCGGTGAATCAACAGGCTATGATTATGCCCGTACCGGAAACCCTACGCGTGAGGTGCTTGAAGAGGCGATCGCCGAATTGGAAGGGGGAAGGCATGGCTTTGCCTGCAGTTCCGGTATGGCGGCGATTCAAGCTGTGCTCAGTTTGTTTTCTCAAGGAGACGAAATCATCGCTTCCATGGATTTGTATGGCGGCACATACCGATTGTTTCGCCAATACTGGCCGCAATGGGGGGTCGACGTTCATTATGTTGACCCGCGAGACTTGCAATCCGTTGAGCAAATGATTGAAAAGAATACGAAAGCGTTGTTTATTGAAACGCCGACAAATCCTCTAATGCAGGAAGCGGATTTAGATGCACTCAGTCAAATAGCCGAGGAACATAATTTGCTCATGATTGTTGACAACACGTTTTACACCCCGTTATTGCAAAGGCCTATTGAATTTGGCGCGGATATTGTGATTCATAGCGCCACTAAATATTTGGGCGGCCATAATGATATCGTGGCAGGGCTCGTCGTTACTGATGATGAAGCGTTAGGGGAGCGTCTTTTCAATATTCAAAATGGGATTGGGATGACACTCGGAGCTTTTGACTCCTGGCTGCTACTTCGCGGAATGAAAACGCTGGCGCTAAGAATGGAAAAACATCAACAAAATGCCCGCGCGGTTTGTGAAATGTTAAAAAAACATCCGCTTATCACGGAAGTCCTCTATACGGGCAAAGGAGGAATGCTTTCGTTTAAAGTTCAGGACGAGAAGCTCGTCGACCCATTGCTTCGCCATTTGCGGCTCGTCACATTTGCCGAAAGTCTGGGCGGCGTCGAAAGTTTAATGACGTATCCGAGTGTTCAAACCCACGCGGATATTCCCGAAAACGTTCGGATTAAAAACGGCGTGACGAATGAATTAATGCGTTTATCTTGCGGCATTGAAAATCACGAAGATATCATTGCCGATATTGAATGGGCCCTACAGGAAGCTGGACGCGCGATCCAAGTATAGCCATGGCGAAAAGAGAGAGAGGGATGAAGGTGAAGTTTCTGGAAAAATTGAAAGATGAGATTTTAATCGGAGATGGGGCGATCGGTACTTTGTTGTACAACCGGGGGTATAGCGGTTCGATCGAAGATGCCAATCGCCGCGCAGAAGATATGGTTGTATCCGCACATCAAGAATATATTGAAGCGGGCGCAAATGTTATTCAATCGAACACGTATGCAGCTAATCAGCTTAAATTGGATAATTATGGATTGGGACAGGAAGCAGCTCGAATTAATACCCTGGGAGTGCGCCTGGCAAAAGAGGCGGCGAACGGCAAGAAAGAAGTATATGTAGCAGGGACCATCGGCGGGATTCGTGATGGAAGAGCAAGTTCTTTCACCAATCAAGACATAAAGAAAGCGACCCAATCACAAGCTGAAGCGCTTATGGCCGAGGATCCAGATGTCATCCTTTTGGAGACGTACTATGATCTACACGAACTTATTCAAGCGGTGCGGATCATTAAACGGTTATCGCCGGACATGCCGGTGATCGGGAACGTTTCATTAGGAGATGTGGGTGTTTTGCACGGAGGGATTCCCATCAATGATGCTCTCTTGCGCTTGTTGAATGAAGGTGCGGACGTTGTTGGGATTAATTGCCGGATGGGTCCTGCCCAAACGATTGCATCATTGGAAGAAGTTTCCGTTCCGGAAGGGACGTATCTCTCCGCCTATCCGAATGCGAGCTTGCCAGGCATTCAAGATGGCCGTCTCGTTTACCAGTCAAACCCGGATTATTTTAAAAACCAAGCAGAGGAGTTTCGGAATCAAGGGGTGCGCTTACTGGGCGGTTGCTGTGGCACAACGCCGGAACATATCCGTTCCTTTAAGGATAAATTGCAACACCAAGCTCCTATTGTAAAGGCGCGTGCGAAAGGGTCAACGGTGCGCGAACAAGCTTCGGCGGAAGTCGGAAATACCATTCAACTGGATAAAGAGGATCCTTCCATTATCGTGGAACTTGATCCGCCCAAGTCACTGACGAAAATCGATACATTTATACAAGGGGCGAAGGCGCTCCACGAAGCAGGGGCCGATGCGGTTACGCTCGCGGATAATTCCTTGGCCACTTCACGTATCGATAACCTTGCCGCGTCCACGTTAATCAAGCAACAGGCAGGCGCTCATCCTTTGCTACATATTGCCTGCCGGGATCGGAATTTAATCGGCATGCAATCGCACTTGCTTGGATTACATGCTTTGGGAATCAGAGATGTGCTCGCGGTAACCGGCGACCCGACGAAGGTGGGGGATTTTCCGGGAGCCACGTCAGTATATGACCTTACCTCTTTTGACCTCATCCGGTTAATTAAGTCCATGAATGAAGGTTTCAGCCAATCCGGGCGCCCGTTAGGGTTACAAACGCAGTTTACCGTCGGTGCCGCTTTCAACCCAAATGTAAGTTCCATGGAAAAAGCCGTGAAACGGTTGGAGAAAAAAATCGTGGCCGGTGCTGATTTCGTAATGACCCAGCCGATCTACGATGTAGAAACTTTGCAACGTCTGAAAGAAGCGACTGCCCATTTGGATATTCCTATTTACATTGGCATTATGCCTTTAATCAACGAGCGAAATGCTGAATTCTTGCACAATGAAGTCCCGGGCATTCAACTTACGGAGCAGGTGCGGGAGCGAATGGCTGCTTGCAGGGGAGACGTCCAAAGAGGAGAAGAAGAAGGGTTGGCAATCGCAAAAGAATTGCAAGTCGCCAGTCTTGACTTGTTTGGCCGTCTATACTTAATTACCCCGTTTCTGCGCTATCACATCACGGCTCGGCTCACCAGTGATGTCAGGTCCGGATCTGCGCAAAAGATACGTTTTTGACTCAAATATGATAGATGGAAATGGGAAAAGTGTTAGCTGCGTGCAGGAAGTGAGGACAAAACGATAGGTAAAGCGAGTAACAATGTCCTCACCATCCCTCAAACCGAAGGCTTCCCACTCATAGAGGGTCGGGAATCCTATTGCCGTCCCTCAGAGTTTGGGATTACGCGCCACTCCACGCAAAAGCTACCAATCCGCTTTTTCTTATGTTCCACTTTAAGAATGTTTAACTTTGTTAAAGGGGTAAAGTATAAGTAAAAGTAAGGCTTCCGCTATAAGGACTTGGCGGAAGCCAAGTTTTTCTAATGTTTTAAACGGATAAGCCGTTTTTAGACGATATGAAGGCGTCTTCCATTCTAATTTCAGCGAACGTAGTTACGTTCTGATTTCGATAATCACATCAAATCGTAAATAGGTGTTTTCGGAAAGAATTCCCAAACAGCGCCACCAGTGCCAGCGCTCTTACCAACGTCATATCCGCAATTGTTCCCGCCCCCATGATTGCCCTTTTCCTAAAACCTAACAACGTTCTGATTCACTTGTCTGCCTTAATGGCAGACTTTTTCTTTTGCACGTATAAATTCCGGTTTTTCTCGAAAAATAAAGGCAATGAAAGTAAGTTTAAGTGAAAAGAAGGAGGTAAGGCAAATGGAAGGGAGCGTCCGCTACTTCCTTGCAACGCTAATCGTAGTGGGTGGCGTTCTGGGATTTGCCACTGACAGGGGTGAAGCCTTTAGTGATCAAATCATCCAGCAAGGTGCTACCGGAGATGATGTTGTAGAGCTGCAAGCCAGACTTCAATACATTGGTTATTTTGATCAAACCATTGATGGTGTGTTTGGCTGGAGCACGTATTGGGGAGTTCGTGAATACCAAGAAGCATTTGGGATGGAGGTGGACGGGCTCGTCGGGGAGCAATTGAAAAACCGTTTGGAAGAGACAACGGAATATGACGAGCAGCACGTACAAGAAGCATTGGAAAATGCTCGGGAATTTACCCATTATGGAAGTACGCCGAACGAGATACAAAAAGGGCCGAAAGGCAGCGGTGAAGCAGAAGAGGAACAGGCTCCCGAGGCTGAAGAAGAGCCGAGCGGTGAAGAACCACCCGCTCCGGAAGAAACGGCAGATGAAGAAGAACCTGCCCCTGAACCGGAAGCGGAAGAAGGTGCACAACCGGATACAGGCGGAGAACAGCCTGACGAGGGCCAAGACGATCAAGCGAACGTTCAAAAAGCAATGAATGCTCCGGAAGGTTACTCGGATAATGACATACAGATTATGGCTAATGCCGTTTACGGGGAGGCAAGGGGAGAACCATACGAAGGAATGGTAGCCGTTGCGGCCGTTATTATTAATCGTACCGATGATCCTGAATTTCCGGACACGGCAAATGAGGTCATATTTGAACCGAGAGCTTTTACGGCGGTTGCGGATGGACAAATTTATCTGGAGCCGGATGAAGAAGCACGCGAGGCCGTTTTGGATGCGATTAATGGCCAGGATCCATCGAACGGAGCCGCCTATTATTACAACCCGGAAACGGCCACTTCGGAATGGATCTTTAGCCGTGATGTGCATACAGAGATTGGAAAACACGTGTTTGCAGATTAACAGGAGGTGATTGGATGTTTCGAGCAATTCTCATTGCTGTCTTATCGGTTGCCCTGATTGGGACCGGCGTGTTCGCGTATAACGAACACCAGGAAAAAGAAGCGCTGGCGATTAGCCATGAAAACAATTATCAAAAAGCATTTCACCAACTCGCCTTTCATCTGGATCATATGCAAGACGAGTTGGGAGCGTCTTTGGCAACAAACGGCGTTGCTAATATGAACGGATCGATGGCAGAGGTATGGCGAATTTCATCATTGGCACATAGCGATATGGGTGACCTGCCGATGGGGCTCGTTCCGATTGACAAGACAGAAGAATATTTGTCAAATGTTGCCGACTTTACCCATGACGTCGCGATACGGGATCGGGCCGAAGAACCATTAACCGATGACGAATATGAACAACTGGAAACGTTTTATGAACAAGCGGGTGAACTATCCGGGGATCTTCGCACTGTGCAAGCCAATGTACTCGCCGATGATATTCGTTGGAGAGATATTGAAACGGAATTGGTGGCCAACACAGACCCCGGGGAAGGGACAGCCATCGATGGCATCCAACAAATCGATGAAAAAGCGAAAGGTTTTGGCGAGAATAATTGGAACGATGATACCGGTTTTCCTGTCGATGCCGAGGAACGACTTGCGAATGTGGTGGAGGATAAAGAAAAATTTGATGAAGAAGAGGCCGTTGAAAGGGCACGTGAATTCCTGAATGTTCCTGATGATACGAATGCGGATATCAGTCGTTTGGGCGAAGGGATCCCGTATGAAGGATACAAAATTTATATTGAAGACCCTGACGGGGAAAGCAATTACGCGATGGACATGACGCTAAGGGGCGGGTTACCGACGTGGGTGATGCAAGACCGCCCGATTACGGAAACGAATATCAGCTTAAATGAAGCATCCGAAATTGCCGCTGATTTTCTCGATGAACGTGGGTTCGACGATGTAGAGCTGGTAGACGGAAAGCAATATGATTCGATTGGAACATTCCAATTTGTTCCAACTGCAAATGATGCACGCTTGTATCCGGACGCGATCATCATGAAAGTGGCGCTTGACGACGGAGATGTCGTTGGTTATAAAGGAGCCGATTATTTGGCGAATCATCGCGAACGCCACGATTTGGATCCGGAGCTTTCATTGGAAGAAGCATTAGACGAAGTACACGAGAATCTGGAAGTTAGAGAAGAGCATTTGGCAGTGATTGAAAACCAATCCGGCGAAGAAGTGTTAACGTATGAATTGTACGGAACGATGAACGATGACACGTATCAATTGTTTATCAATGCGAATGACGGGACGGAAGAAGATGTCAAGCGCATGCAAGGGGCAGAACCTGTCTACGATGCAATGTAAAAAGAACCGGCGAATGGTTACGGCTATTCGTCGGTTTATCATAACGATAAAATTTAATATTCTTTTTTTTCGGCTAATAATACTCAATCGTTTGTCTTGTATACGCTTGTATGATAAGCTTAAAGCAGTGTTCGGGTCGCCCCGACATAACGATATCAGCTTCTACATACGGGGGGCAATATGCACAAGATAAACATCGCCATTGATGGACCGGCTGGTTCGGGAAAGAGCACAGTCGCGAAGGAAGTAGCTGCAAAACTATCGTACCTATACATCGATACAGGGGCGATGTATCGCTCTCTCACTTTCCGTGCATTACAAGCGCAAGTATCCGAACAAGATGAACAATCGCTTATCGAACTATTAAAAGAGATGGAGATCACCCTCGAACAACAAAGTGATGGCGAAGTGCAGGTGCTTGTGAACGGAGAGCGGCTCGGAGAGGAAATTCGCTCACAAATTGTTACTGCGAAAGTCTCTGAAGTTTCTGCCCATCGAAAAATTCGGGAAGAAATGGTGGCCAGGCAGCAACAGTTAGCGAAACAGAAAGGGGTCGTCCTCGATGGGAGGGATATCGGTACTTACGTACTTCCCGGTGCCGAATTGAAAATATACATGGATGCATCAGTGGAAGAAAGAGCGAAACGACGGCATTTGGAGAATATGGAGAAACAGCGTCCTTCTGATATAACCACAACGAAAGAAGCGCTTAAACGGCGTGACCGGCTTGACCGGGAGCGGCCGATCGCTCCTTTGCAACAAGCAGGGGATGCGGTGCTCGTCGATACGACAAATCAAACGATTGAAGAAGTGGTTGCGCGCATTTGCCGTATCGCCCGAGAGAAGGAGAATGAAAGTTGATGTTATACAGGATCGGTCGACTGATTTGCCGTGTCGTTTTATCGTTGGTTTTTTTCGCCAAAATCGAGGGAAAAGAAAATATACCGGCAGAAGGACCTGTCATTATTTGCAGCAATCATAAGAGCAACTTTGATCCCCCCTGCTCGGTTCTTATATCAAACGCCCGCTCCGATTTATGGCAAAAGAAGAAATGTTCGCCTCAAAATGGTCCGCGTCTTTTTTTACAAAGCTGGGAGCCTTTCCGGTGAAAAGAGGAGGCAGTGATCGCGGAGCCCTTCGACAAGGGATAAGTGTTCTCGGAAACGGGGAAATGATGCTCCTTTTTCCGGAGGGGAACCGCAGCAAGACGGGCGAAATGAAAGAAGAAGGGCTTGCCGGCGCCGGCTTTTTTGCATTGAAAAGTGAAGCGACGGTCATCCCCGCATATGTACGGGGGACATACAAGCCTTTTCGCAGAGTGGCACTTCGCTACGGGCCGCCGGTTCCACTCGATGATTTACGAAATGAAAAAGCATCATCCCGGGAAGTAACCGAACAAATAATGAGTCATATTCGGATGCTTAGGGATGAAGTGGAAGGTCCGCAAAAAGGTTAACATCATTCTTTCATTTTTACTGAAAGGGTTTTGTATTAGAAAACTTGGCTTATCGCCAAGCTTTTATGGCGAAAGCTTTGGTTTCACTTATGCAGGTAAGAAGTTGATTATAATTTCTTACCTGTGAAAAAGAGTTTTGTTCCCGACAAGGGTAAGGAGGCAAATCGGCAATGGACGAAGAGATGAACAACGAAATGGCGAATGTGAAGGAGTTTAACGTTGATGATATCGTCAGCGGAAAAGTAACGAAAGTGGAAGAAAAACAAGCGTTTGTAGACGCTGGATACAAAGTAGACGGCATCATTCCGATCAGTGAAATTTCCAGCTTGCACGTGGAAAAAGTATCGGACGCTTTAAATGAAGGTGACGAAGTGGAGCTAAAGGTCATTAAATTGGAAGATGACGAGCTTGTCCTTTCCCTTCGTGGGGCACGTGCCGACAAAGCGTGGGCATCTTTGCAAGAAGCATTTGAGCAAGGGGATTTGATCGAAGCAGAGGTAGCGGAGATTGTCAAAGGGGGCCTTGTCGTTGACGTAGGGGTCCGTGGCTTCATTCCCGCATCGCTCGTTGAACAGCATTTTGTCGAAGATTTCTCTGAATACAAAGGGAAGCAACTGGAACTTAAAATCATTGAAATTGATCCGGAAGATAACAAGCTGATCCTTTCGAGAAGAGCAGTGCTTGATGAAGAAGAAGATCACCGGAAAAAAGAAGTGCTTAATAATCTCGAAGTCGGCGCGGAAGTGACGGGGAAAGTCCAACGGTTGACTTCTTTCGGCGCATTCGTCGATGTCGGCGGGGTTGATGGATTGGTTCATATCTCGCAGATGGCCCATCACCGCGTAGAGTCTCCGGGAGAGATCGTAAAAGAAGGCGAAGAAGTTCAAGTTAAAATTTTGGGCGTTGATCCGGAGAAAGAGCGTGTATCTTTGTCGATTAAAGAAACGCTTCCCGGACCTTGGACACTTATTGAAGGCCAATTTCAACCGGGAGATGTGATTGACGGCCAGGTAAAAAGGCTTGTCTCCTTCGGGGCGTTTGTGGAAGTTGCTCCGGGAGTGGAGGGACTCGTCCACATTTCCCAGATCGCCAACCGTCATATCGGCACACCCGGCGAAGTACTTGAAGAAGGACAAGCGGTTCAAGTGAAAGTGCTTGATATTAACCCCTCGGATCAAAGAATTTCGCTCAGCATTCGCGAGTTGGAAGAAGAAGGAACTACTGAAAGCAAAGTTCAACGAGAATTTGAAGAACCGGAAGAAGACCATACGGGTTTTTCATTTGGTGACATGATTGGTGACCAGTTGGATAAATATCGTAACTAACAAATTGTTTTAGGGCACAAAAGTGAAGCGAAGGCAATCGGCGAATCGTTGGATTCGCCGATTGTTTTCCGCTTGGTAGGTAAGAAAGTATAAATCAACTTTCTTACCTACATAAGTGCAACTAAGGCTTTCGCCATAAAAGCTTGACGACAAGCCAAGTTTTCTAACAGTTGGCAGTCCCCTGTCTATGAATCTTCGTTCCTGTCCATAATGGAGGATGTCCGGACAGGAGGATTCATATGGAATATGCATTATTTTTTTGGTTCGCTTGGATGCTTTGGATTATTGCCACGTTTTTTATGAAGAGAACGAAGAGACAGGCCTTTCTTGCCGCCGCCATTTTGATAACGATCATCTTTGTTCCAATCACATTGACGCTAAGTGTTGTGGAATTATCGGCGGCGTATGGAGTTATTATGATGCTTGCATGTTTATGGACCGGGGTTTTGCCGGCTGCCCACAAATGGAAAGTCATTGTCCTTGCCGCTGCACTCATGCTTTTATATGCAAGTTTTCAGCTCATGGTTTGGTATAACCCGGTTATTTTTCTGCTCGGTGAAACGTGGATACCTGCTGTTGTGCTTTCTTTTGTAATGGTATTTTTTCATGGACATTCGGAAAGCCGGTATCCGTTGGTTCTTTTGGCATTTGCTTTCGGTGAACTGATTGCTGCCGTTACCGTTATGCCGTTAACGGGAAACTTATACTTGGCAGATGTTCATTTTTATAATACGTTGGCCACTGTTCTTGTCCTCCTGGTGTGTTGGCATTGGTTGGAGCAATTTGCATGGAGACTGGTTGGGACGGGCAATGCCAAACGATCAAGCGGCCTACCTTTATAGATGGGGCGTGGCTGAAGGTGAAAAGACGCAGACAGATTGAGAAATAGGAGGAAAGCAAAAAATGTCGAAACCGACCGTTGCGATCGTGGGTCGTCCAAATGTGGGGAAATCCACGATTTTCAACCGTATTGTCGGCGAGCGGATCGCCATTGTTGAAGACATACCGGGGATCACCCGTGATCGTATATATGGAGAAGGGGAATGGCTCAACCGCACGTTTCATTTAATTGATACAGGCGGGATTACGTTTGATGAGGAACCGCTATTGGAACAAATGCGCCAACAGGCTGAAATTGCAATCGAAGAAGCGGACATTATCCTTCTGCTCGTGAACGGGCGTGACGGGGTGACAGCCGCCGATGAAGATGTTTCGAACCTGTTGTACCGTTCAAATAAACCGGTCGTAATTGGCGTCAATAAAATAGATAACCTGGAGATGCAGACGCAAATTTATGATTTTTATCAATTGGGGCTCGGGGAACCTTTTCCAATATCCGGTGCACATGGTCGCGGAATCGGTGATATGTTGGATGAAGTGTTTACTTATTTTCCCGCGAACGATGACGGCGACCTTGAACCTGATACCATCCATTTTGCCGTGATCGGTCGACCGAACGTCGGGAAATCTTCTTTGGTGAACGCGGTTCTCGGAGAGGAACGGGTGATCGTAAGTGAGGTTGCAGGTACGACAAGGGATGCGGTTGATACCGGTTTTACGAAGGATGGCCAAAAATATCGCATTGTCGATACGGCCGGAATGAGAAAACGGGGAAAAGTATACGAAAATACGGAAAAATACAGTGTGTTACGGGCGCAAAGGGCGTTGGAACGCGCGAATGTCGTTCTCGTTGTGATTGACGGCGAGGAAGGCATTATTGAACAGGATAAAAAAATTGCAGGCTATGCCCATGAGTCGGGGCGGGGTGTCATTATCGTCGTAAATAAATGGGACGCGATTTCTAAAGACGGGCGTACGATGGATGAATTTACGGAACAGATTCGCAAAGGGTTCGCTTTTCTTTCCTATGCGCCGATTGCTTTCGTATCAGCCAAAACGACTAAACGCGTTCAAAAAGTTCTCCCCGTCGTCCAGCGCGTGTCGGAAAATCATCAAATGCATGTGCCGACCCATGTGGTTAATGACGTCATTCTCGACGCGGTTTCCATGAATCCGACACCAACCTCCGGGACGAAACGATTGCGCATTAATTATGCCACCCAAGTGGCCGTCGGTCCGCCCACATTTGTTGTATTTGTGAATGATCCGGATTTGCTCCATTTTTCCTATCGGCGATTTTTGGAAAACAGTTTACGGGAGGCGTTCGCATTTGAGGGTACACCTTTAAAGGTCATTGCCCGTAAAAAAAATGACTAGTTTTTAAGGGTCAACACTAAAATCTATGGTTGAAAAATAGATGTAATCATGAACGATGGTAACCGCTGCGGAAAAACACGACGCTTTCCGTGGGCTTGCGTCCAGCCTCCTCGTTAGAAAACTTGGCTTGTCGCCAAGCTTTTATGGCGAAAGCCTTAGTTGCGCTTTTTTCTGCGGGGTCTTCCCGCTGCGTTTTCTCACAGGAGTCTCCGTGTTTTTCCTCCGCTAGCTAGTGTTATCACCATAAATATTCACTGATATCAACGATAGATTTTGATGAAGAGTCGTTTTTAAAGTCGTTTTCTAACACGGATAGGGGAGGGGGAGCCTCAACGATGGATGTACTTATCGCCGGTTTGATGGCTTATTTGTTGGGATCGTTGAGTGTCAGCTATATCATTACGCAAAAGGTTAAAAAAGTGGATATCCGCCAATATGGGAGCGGGAACGCGGGAGCGACGAATACGTTAAGGGTGCTCGGAAAAGGTCCCGCGATTTTGGTGCTTGCACTGGATTGCTTGAAAGGGGTGATCGCCGTTTGGTTCGGTTTTTGGGCTGAAAGCTTATTTAGCGGGACAGGTCTCTCCCTTTTCGAAGGATATGAAGGATGGGCACCGGCAATTAGCGGATTGTTGGCTATATTTGGCCACAATTGGCCGGTGTATCATCGTTTTCGCGGTGGAAAAGGCGTAGCCACCACCATTGGAGTCATCGCGGCATTGATTTTTTTTCCGGCTATCTACGTTGGAATTGTCGCGATTTTGGCGGTAGTGATTACGCGCTATGTATCACTCGGCTCCATCATTTTTGCACTCGCGACCCCGATCCTTCTTTTCGTTATGATGGATTATTATGGACATCCGTGGCCGTATTTTTACCTTGCTTGTATCGTAGGGGCAATGTCTCTGTGGCGGCATCGAACGAATATCCAACGGTTGGTCAGCGGAAATGAAAGTAAACTTGGACAATAATGAGTCATTCAACCAACGGGGGGCTATGTATGGGAGCAAAAAAAGTGGCTGTTTTGGGAGCGGGAAGTTGGGGAACCGCTCTCGCGATTGTTCTTGCAGATAACGGGCACGATGTTACGATCTGGGCACGGCGTCATTCCCAGGCGAAAGAAATGAATGAGCACAAAACGAACGAACAATATTTAAGCAACATCACGCTTCCGGAAAATATTACGGCGACGACGGATGTGAAAGAGGCGCTTAAGGAGCGCGAGGCGGTTATTGTCAGTGTTCCTACCTCGGGCATTCGCGGGATGACGCGCCAATTACTTGAAGCTCATATGGAAATCCCGCTTATCGTTCACGCTACAAAGGGGATCGAACCGGATACACTTTTGCGGGTATCGGAAATGATGGCGGAGGAAGGCATGCACAAATTGAGTTCCAATTTGGTCGTGTTGTCCGGACCGAGTCATGCCGAGGAAGTGGCGAGCCGGCAACCGACGACGGTCACCGTTTCATCGCAAGTGATGGACGCTGCCAAACGCAGCCAAGACTTGTTTATGAACACCCAGTTTCGTGTATATACGAGCCAAGATATGGTCGGGGTAGAATTAGGCGGAGCTTTAAAAAATGTGATGGCTCTCGGGGTTGGACTTGCCGAAGGCTTGGGGTATGGAGATAACGCCAGGGCGGCAATCATGACGAGAGGAATCGCCGAAATGACACGCCTTGGGACAAAACTCGGGGCCGATCCGCTAACATTTTCAGGTTTATCGGGACTTGGAGATTTGATTGTCACTTGCACAAGCAAATACAGCCGAAATTGGCGCGCCGGCTATCGGTTGGGCCGAGGGGTCTCACTCGATCAAGTGCTTGAGGAAATGGGAATGGTCGTGGAAGGCGTGAAAACGACACAAGCCGTCTCGCAATTGGCAGAAAGAGAAGGGGTGGAAGTCCCTATCACAACCGCGATATATGATGTTCTTTTTAATGGCCAATCGCCGGTCCGGGCCGGACAATTACTCATGGACAGAGACCCTAAAAAAGAAACGGAGCATATCGTTGAATGGTAATTTTCTTTTTAAGACCCCCATGCAGCTGACGCTGCATGGGGGTCTTAAAGTGGAAAAAAGAAGATCGCTTTTTTCTTCGGGGTCTTCCCACTGCGCTTTTCCACAGTCTCCGTGTTTTTCTTTCGCTAACTCGTTTCTTTGGCCTATTGTTTAATTATTTTAAACCTAAATTTTCCTGAATTATTCATACTTCCAAGTGAAAGCGGAATGAAACATCAAATCCCACCATTATTCGGTTTTGTTCACAAAAATGAGGCGTAATAATTGAAATTGTAAAGAGGTACAATGACAACCGCTGAAAAATGCCCTTTTTTGGACATACGTCTCCCTTGGTCTTGAAAAGGCTTTTAAAAAAATGAGGAGCGATTGCATGTCACTCTAGTTTTAGCCTTTGAATGCGATTGAGCACATGCCAGAAAAAGGTTTCATAGACAAAACTTGAAGATAGTTTGAAATAAAGCGAACGCCCTGATTTCACCAATTTGCTTGCCACTTTAATGACCTTCGATCGTATGGTTTGGATTTGCATGCTTTTTTGTTCTTTCGGAAAACAAAGCGTGCGCAGCCAGTTCGTTAAATTGTACGCTAACAAGCTGACCATCATCCTTGCTTCGTTGGCCTGAAACGAATGGCTGCTCATTCGATCCAAGTCAAACCCATTTTTGGCTTCTTTGATATAATTCTCCATCGTTCCACGTTTTTGGTAAGAACGGACGATTTCTTTGGGAGAGAAGGCATCGAACAGGTTTGTGACAAAGAAGGCATGCGTAAAGAACAATTCGCCGGCCGGACGTACGGATTGAATGATGACTTTTCGAGGCTTGGCCCATGATTTGGCTTGGTATTCAGTTTCCTCATAATAGCATTCCGTTTGCGTGACGTCAGATGGCGGCGTTGCCGGATGCAGCTCATCGGCAAGCCGTTGCAGATTGGCGTTGGATTTCAAACGAATCACATAATAGACGGATTCGTCTTCACATAACTGATACAGCCCTGGAACCGCAAAGCCACTGTCCCCACGCAGAAATGGGATCGTCTCAGGAAACGTTTCGTTGTAATGGGCAATCAGGGGCTTCACAAAATCCACAACCCCATTGGATGTGTAGACATTTCCCGGGCGTAGTTTGGCTTTCATAAAATCACCGGTCAAGCCATCGAAAGCGACCATTGGGTGAAAGCCGACGGTTCCGTAATGGGCATTGAAAGCTGTTGATTCTTGCTCGCCGTATGTATCGGCATGTGTGGAGTCCAAATCAAAGATAAGACTCTTGGAGCCCCTCACTTGGTGGACTTTATCTAAGAGCTCCTGGTTGGCTTGATTGAGTTGGTCGATCGATGCTTCATTAAATCGCGGGAAAAAGCGAGATAAAGTGGGTTGAGAGGCTAACGCATCCGTTTCAATGATGTGCTTAAACACAGGATCATTTGTTAGTTTATCCGCCGCATCATCTTCAGCATAGCCGGCAATCATCTGGTAAATCTTTTGTCGAAGCATTTGCTCATTCGAATGGACATGGTACAGTCGCTCGTCTTTCAGATGCAGATGTTTATCCAAGGTGCGAAAGAAACCAAGTTTTTCATCGAACTCTCGAAATAAGATCTCACCTGTATCAGAGGAAAGAGCACCTCCATCATTCGACAGCTTCATTTTGCGATTGAAATCCAGGGTTACTTGCGTTAAAGTAGTCATTAGAAGAATCCTTTCTGTGGTTATTTTTTCCTTGATTTAACTCTAACAGAAAAGGATTCTTTTTTCATTTATTAGATGACTATTCATTTTAGCTGTATGCCCTATGATCAGGGGATTAATCATTCATTTGCGAATTTCTGTGAATATATCAGGATTTTGATGTTGGTTCGTTTACTTTTGTTCAATAATTCGTGTGCGATTGAGGCATACTTTATGTATTAGTTTTCATACTACTCTGTGTTTTTCCAATTACCAGTAACGACCGCAAGTATAAGCCAGGGCTCAATAAATAAGTTAATCAAAACATGAGCAACAATCGGTGCAAGTATATTTCGATCCGCAACTATATACAAAATGGCAAGTAATCCACCAAGGGCTATCGTAGCCAATATAGCCGGAAGAGCAATCTTCAAATCTCCTCCAAGTAACACCCACGCGCTATGTCCCAACCCGAAAATGATGGCTGACGCTAGCACTTGTATAGTTAGTGAAAAATCTAAACTCATTAGCCAATCCATCAATATTTGTCTAAATAAAATCTCTTCTAAAGTACTGGAAACGATTGCAATCCATATACCGATCACTTTAAGCCATGAAATTGTAAATAGGTTCTCACGTACAAAAGGAATCACTCTAGCAGTGTACATAATATATCCAATTGCAATTACAAAAGTTAGTATCCAAACAATCGGATTATTAAAAGTTTCAGGGTTAACTCCTAATCGATGCTCAATAAATTGTTGATTATCTCTTAAATACATAAACATAAGCCAAAAAGTAAGAAAAGATGAGATGCCTGCCAGTATGATCGCAGTTTTTTTCTCGTCACGTGTTTTCATTAGACACTCCCTGTAGTAACTCCATTAACTGGCACGACTGCGGTATAACTTTGTACCGACAAATGCCTCTCTTAGAAAAAGCATATCCAAAGGGTTAAATCTTTGCAACCTTTTTTGGACGTCGCGATTTTGTTTTAACACCTGCCACCTGCCACCTCCCACATCCAGAATGGCTCACACCTTTTTCATATCGTCATATAATGGGGATGAGTTATTAAATGGAAAGGGATGAGCGAATATGAATCGCCATGATTCAATCTTTGATCATATTCAAAACAAAACCAATGTTGACCAGGGGGACTTGCAAAATTTAGCAAGCGCAGCACAGGGTGCGAACTTTCAAGATGAGGAATCGGTTAGACAACTCATCCATGATGTTGCGCAAATGGCGGGTGTTCGAGTGTCAAGGGACAAAGAAGAATACTTGGTGCATGCAATTACCAACAACCAGGTTCCCCTTGATTTTGCATCATTAAGCGAATTATTTCGAGATTAGTTCTAACTGGGCGTTCGTCAAGCGCGTTCCGGGGATGTTACGCATAGGATATCAGGAACCATATCCTCAAAGGGTTCCACCTTTTTGGAAGAAAGGTTTAGTTAGCCGGAGATCATTGTCTCCGGTTTCTGTCATTTGGACAACCTGTTTTCTGTTTTGTCACTCATCCCCATGCGCAACCTGTTCATGAAGTCCGAAACTGTAGAAGCCAGCCCCGTTCGGTCGCCATGGAGCAATCATGAAGCCCGAAACAGTAGCCCCGTGCCCCGTTCGGTCGCCATGAAGCGATCATGAAGCCCGAAACAGTAGCCCCGTGCCCCGTTCGGTCGCCATGGAGTGGTCATGAAGCCCGAAACTGTAGAACCGCGCACTGTTCGGTCGCCATGGAGCAATCATGAAGCCCGAAACTGTAGAAGCCAGCCCCGTTCGGTCGCCATGGAGCAATCATGAAGCCCGAAACTGTAGAACCGCGCCCCGTTCGGTCGCCATGGAGCAATCATGAAGCCCGAAACTGTAGAACCGCGCCCCGTTCGGTCGCCATGGAGCGTTCATGAAGCCCGAAACTGTAGAAGCCAGCCCTGTTCGGTCGCCATGGAGCGGTCATGAAGCCCGAAAATGGAGCAGCCCGCGCTACTCGGTCGCCATGACGCGCCATGGATCTGCTATAAGCGGAATGAACCATCCGCCACGGTCGCCATGAAGTAGCTCGCTGTGCTATAATGTGACAGGGTTTAAAGGAGGGTAACTTTGTGAGCGCGTTAGATACAATGTGGCTTTCTTTTGTCGGTTTATTTCTCATGTTCGTCTCCTCCATCACAGCATTGCTCGGCCGTCAGAAATTGTCCGGTTTTTTTCGGTTTCTCGTCCTTGCTTTTTCATTTATTTGCTTATTGGTAGCGGGTATTATCATGCTGGTTGTCGTTCTTCCCGGTTCAAGGGCTGATTTATAAATGGACGAGGATTGGAGGATTCTCCTATGCTGCGGCATTTAAGACCATTCGTCATCTTGTTTATGTGTTTGTTTTTTGTTAGCGGTTGTTTTTATCCCGGGGATGCCGAATCAGATGATCATCGCGGTCATCCACAGGCAGAACAGCTTCAATCGGTGCAAACCGCTGTAGAGGAGTATCAATCTGCTCATGGGGTGCCCCCGATTGATGATTTCGAAGGGGATACCAATCTGTATGAACGTTATCAAGTTGATTTTCAAGCGCTTATTCCCGGCTATATGCAGGAAGCGCCTGCAAGTTCCTTTGAAAATGGCGGCAATTATCACTATACATTGATTAATGTGGAAGAAGATCCGGAAGTGCGGGTCATTGATGCGATGCAATTACAAGAAGCCCGGGATTTTGAGCGAGACATTCGTGAATATGAGCGGGCGAATGAATTTCCCCCTATCGAAGATATGATAGGCCCGGGTGTGTTTTCATTGGATTATGAACGTTTAGGCTATGATGAACAGCCGACGGTAGAGAGTCCGTATTTTGCGACGAGTCTGCCCCTGTATCTCGACGAGAATGGGGAAGTCATCATTGATTACAGCAGCGATTTGAACCGTATCCTTCAAGAAGGCGATCCGGAAATTGAGGATGAAGATGATATTCGCTCGATTTTGACGGATGAGTTTGCCGTGGCCCCTGTATTATCAAGGCCTTACACGATTGAAAACGGAGAACCGGCATTCACGGATAAAAGAGATTAAAGGTATTGTTCTAAACCTCTTTTTTTCTATCTATATATAGAGAGAAAGGGGTTTTTTATATGGCGACTGATCGCCTTTTTTGAAAATAAAAATAAAGACTTCATCCAATAGCGATTGGCGGTTTAGCCAAGGAATTCGAATGATGAACGTCATAAAGATATGGACAACATCATATGATGGAGTAGCAATCACGCATTTCTTTGAACGGAAGTGTATATTTTAGAACGGAGGGGATCTCGTGGAAAAAGTGGATATCTTTAAGGATATCGCGGAACGCACAGGAGGGGATATTTACTTAGGCGTCGTCGGTGCTGTGCGGACGGGAAAGTCTACATTTATCAAGAAATTTATGGAACTTGCCGTCCTTCCGCACATGGATGATGAAACGGACCGTATTCGAACACAGGATGAATTGCCGCAAAGCGCTGCAGGGAAAACGATTATGACAACAGAACCCAAATTTGTCCCCAATACGGCCGTGGAACTGCATGTAGATGAAGGGCTCGATGTCAATGTAAGGTTTGTTGATTGTGTCGGGTATGCGGTGTCCGGGGCAAAGGGATACGAAGATGAGCATGGCCCCCGTATGATCAATACCCCGTGGTACGAGGAGCCAATCCCGTTTCAGGAAGCAGCTGAAATCGGGACACGCAAGGTCATCCAAGAGCATTCAACCCTAGGCGTCGTTGTAACGTCGGACGGGACGATCGGCGAATTGCCGCGGGAAGAATACGTGGAAGCGGAAGAGCGTGTCATCGAAGAATTAAAAGAAGTGGGTAAACCGTTTATCGTCATCGTGAATTCAACGCAGCCCCATCATCCGGATACAAGGGAACTCCAACATCATCTCGAAGAGACCCATGATGTTCCCGTGCTCCCTTTAAGTGTGGAATCCATGTCCGAACACGACATTTACCGTGTACTCAGGGAAGTGCTTTTTGAATTTCCGGTACACGAGGTAAACGTAAACCTTCCCAGCTGGGTCATGGTCCTCAATGAAGATCACTGGTTGCGCAGAGAGTATGAAGAATCGGTAAAAGATACGGTGCGGGACATTAAAAGGCTTCGCGATGTCGACCGTGTCGTTGGCCATTTTGGCGAGGATTACGAATTTATTGACTCCGCTTCCCTCGCGGGGATGGAAATGGGGCTGGGTGTGGCCGATATCGATTTGTACGCGCCGGACGATCTTTATGACCGAATTTTAAAAGAAGTCGTCGGTGTAGAAATACGCGGAAAAGATCATCTCTTGCAATTGATGCAAGAATTCGCCCATGCAAAAAGCGAATACGATCTCGTCTCCGATTCGTTGAAAATGGTAAGGCAAACCGGTTACGGCATCGCGGCTCCGGCCCTTGCCGATATGAGCCTGGATGAGCCGGAAATCATTAGGCAAGGGTCTCGCTTCGGGGTCCGCTTGCGTGCTGTCGCCCCCTCCATTCACATGATTAAAGTGGATGTAGAGTCGGAGTTTGCTCCGATCATCGGTACGGAAAAACAGAGCGAAGAACTTGTTCGTTACCTCATGCAAGATTTTGAAGAAAATCCACTCTCGATTTGGAATTCCGATATCTTTGGCCGATCGTTGAATTCCATTGTGCGAGAGGGGATTCAGGCGAAAATATCGCTCATGCCCGAGAACGCGCGCTATAAACTGAAAGAAACCTTGGAACGAATTATTAATGAAGGCTCGGGTGGGTTGATCGCGATTATTCTTTAATACCGTTCCTCCGTTCATCGGGGGTTCGTTTTTTGTGCGGGAAGGAAAATTTTTCGGGCGAAGTGTATTTCAAACGGGAATGGATCCCTAACTGAAGTCCAGGGCAGCCGTTAGGTCGCCAACGGAAAAAAATAGAACCCTGACCGCGATCACGCGGACACTGCCCTGTCCCGAGTTCCGCCGCTCGGGGGCTTTTTTGGTTAAGGATAAGGAATTCTTGGTTTTCGCTAGAAACACTGGGCAAAAGCTATGCGACTATTTCGTTCAAGATCGATCCCCCCCTAAATATCCCTACATCCCCAAGCAAAAAAACCCCTTATCTTTCCTACATAGTGTTATAATAAAAACAGTGCGTGAAAAGCGCGCATCGATTGCTTTTAAGCATTTGCTATGCTAAAATCTCTAGCGATTAACGATTAGTATTAGGAGGTTCAAAAATGGACCATGAAAAAATACAAGCAGCGGTTCGGCAATTGCTTGAAGCAGTTGGCGATGATCCGGACCGTGAAGGTGTGTTGGAAACGCCCGCGCGTGTCGCGCGCATGTACGAAGAAATTTTCAGCGGTCTTCATGAAGATCCGGAAACCCATTTGCGCACGATTTTCGGCGAAGAACACGAGGAACTCGTGCTCGTTAAAGATATCACCTTTTATTCCATGTGCGAGCATCACCTTCTTCCTTTTTTTGGACGGGCACATATTGGATACATCCCGAAAAACGGAACGGTAACCGGACTCAGCAAGCTTGCCCGTGCTGTGGAGACAGTGGCGCGCAGGCCGCAATTGCAAGAAAGAATTACTTCCGATGTTGCTAATGCCCTTGTGGAAACCCTTGACCCTCACGGTGTCATCGTTGTCGTTGAGGCTGAACACATGTGCATGACGATGCGGGGCATCAAAAAACCGGGGAGCACAACCGTGACTTCTGCAGTGCGCGGTGTTTTTGAAAGAGACGCTTCTTCTCGTTCGGAAGTGCTGGCTCTATTAAAATAAGGAGGTGTAGACGTTTGCGCGAAAACGATTTTTTTGTCATCAAGGCAGAGGAAGACGGCGTTAACGTGATTGGACTTACGCGGGGGAATACCACCCGTTTTCACCATTCCGAAAAACTTGATGCGGGGGAAGTAATGATTGCCCAATTTACAGAGCATACTTCTGCCGTAAAAGTCCGGGGGAAAGCGACGATTCAAACCAACCATGGGGAAATGAAAACAGAAGGTTCTTGAGCACGGATTTCTTCGTGAAAATGGGGAGAACTGTGCTATAATGCCTATGAGTGTCATCCGGAACGGGGGAACAACGATGGAATGCGTGCGGACAGAGCAAAAACAGCTAAAGTGGGCGACGGAAAAATTTAGTAAACTTTCCCATCATCCTTTTTTGGTTACGTACGGAATCGAACCAAAGCATGATGAAGATAAGACAATTTTATTATTGCACGCGATTGAGAAACATGATTTTGATTGGGCGGAAAAATCGGAGCGGGTCACTACCGCGATGCTTGTCGAAGCCGCGCTTACTGCCCATGAACATATTCCATTACATAACAATGACGCCGTCGAGGTGAAAAAAAATCAATTAACAGTGTTGGCCGGAGATTTATACAGCAGTTTGTACTATTATCGGCTGGCAAAAATGGCGGATATACCGCTCATCGGCTTGTTCAGCGAATCCATCCAAACAATGAACGCTGCCAAGGCGGATTTACACGCCCTTAATTGGAAAACTGCCGAGGAGCTTGAGCAGTTAATCATGGATATGGAATCGACGCTGATTGTTAATTTGGCAAAATTTTACCGTCAAGAGATGATTCTTCGCATCGCTCCCCATTTTTTGGCAATGAAAAGAATAATAGAGACGATACAGATATTGGAGGAAAGAGGGGATCAGGATCAAGAATCACCGATCCCACACTCTCCTTTGTTGTCGGGACAACGTCCGCACGAAGAAAGGTATTTCCTGAAGAAAAACCTCAAAACGGTGATAACAAAGCAGCAAACACGCTTGCAAGAAGGGGTGGAAAACGCTAGTGGCAGCCTTCCGGCCCTCCTTTCGGACCGAATAATGACGGTCCTTCATGTCTGATCGATGATCGCCGTACAAAAGGGTGTATGCAAATGAATAAAGATAAAGAAAACCACGTGCATGACGTTTTCGAGTCGATCTCAAACCGATATGACCGTATGAACGGCGTGATCAGTTTAAAGATGCACACCCGATGGAGAAACGACATGATGAAACGCATCGATTTTTCCCCCACTTCAAATGTATTGGATGTGTGCGCGGGGACTGCGGATTGGACGATCGCGAGCGCCGGCCATCTTCAAGGCGGAGAAGCGATTGGGGTTGACTTCAGTGAACGAATGCTGGAGGTGGGAAGGGAAAAAGTCAAGAAAGCGGGGATGGAAAATGTTCATTTAGTCCATGGGAACGCCAGCCAACTCCCCTTTGATGCCGATTCGTTTGATGTCGTGACGATAGGGTTTGGATTACGGAACGTCCCGGACCCGCACTTGACGTTGATGGAGATGTTGCGTGTCCTCAAGCCGGGCGGACAAGCGCTTTGCCTGGAAACATCCCAACCGGAAAACGTGCTTTTTCGGCCTTTATACGGCTTTTATTTTCAACGTATCATGCCGAAACTTGGGAAGTGGTTTGCCGGTACGGATAAATATGAATGGTTGAATGAATCGACGATGAATTTCCCGGACAAACAAACGCTTGCCGATTGGTTTGCCGGTGCCGGTTTTGAAAATGTCGGTTATTGCAGCTATGCCGGCGGGGCAGCTGCCGGGCACTGGGGGTATAAACCGGGGAGAAAAGGAAAAAGAGAGGGAAACATGTGTGATACGGAAAATCAAGATCATATTCGAAATGATAAAATTTGAACATACCATTTTCGCGCTTCCTTTCGCATATATGGGGATGATTCTCGGGAGTTTTGAAATTAACGGGAGTTGGCCAACCCTCTCGCAATGGATTTGGGTAACCGTCGCCATGTTTGGGGCCAGAAGTGCAGCCATGAGTTTAAATCGGCTGATCGATGCAACCATTGACAGACGCAATCCGCGTACGGCTGAGCGGGCAATCCCTGCCGGCCTTATTTCGTACCTTGAAATTATTGCTTTTATCGTTGTTTCTTTTGTTTTGTTTTTTACGGCCGCATTTCAATTGAATATGCTCGCCGTTTACTTGTTGCCGATCGCGGTTTTCTTTTTGACGTTTTATTCATATACGAAGCGGTTTACGTGGCTGTGCCATTTTATTCTCGGCATGACGATTGCCATTGCCCCTTTAGGGGGGTGGGTCGGAGCAACAGGCGGGTTGCACCCCGAAAGCTTTTTGCTTTTCTTGGCAGTTATGTTTTGGACGGCCGGATTTGACATTATTTACGCAACCCAAGATGTTGAGCATGACAAATCGGTAGGCCTTTACTCCGTACCGGCACGCTTTGGCGTTAAGCGTGCCTTGCAAACAGCCAGAGGGAGCCATGTCGTGAGCATCGTCGCGCTCTTTTCCCTCTTTTTCCTATCGGAGCTTGGTGTTGTATATTTAATCGGAGCTTGTATATCAACAGCGATTATGATTTATGAACACTCACTCGTATCCGAGAGCGATCTTTCAAATGTAAATGTGGCTTTCTTTACAATGAACGGCATCGTCAGCATGGTGATGTTGGCATTTACGATTGGAGATTTTATTCTATGAATCAACGACAGCCGATTTATACGGTTGGGATGACCGGCGCAAGTGGAGCGATTTATGGGGTTCGTCTCGTCCAAACGTTGTTAAAAGAAGGGGTGAAGGTTCACTTCCTTATGTCCGGCGCCGCCTGGCAAGTGTTTGAGCAAGAATTGGAATTGGATGTGACGGACAAAGAAGCTTGTTTGCATCATTTGTTTCCGGAAGGTGACCTGCATGTTCATGGATTGCAAAACTTTTCCGCGCCGGTCGCCAGCGGTTCCTATCAAAATGACGGGATGGTCATTGTCCCGTGTTCGATGGGAACGTTATCAAAAATTGCCAACGGCAATTCCGGGAGCCTTCTTGAACGAAGTGCCGACGTTGCTTTGAAAGAAGGGCGGAAACTGGTGATCGTCCCCCGGGAAACCCCTCTGCACGCTATCCACCTCGGAAATATGAAGGCCGTTGCAGAAGCGGGAGGGGTGATTATTCCGGCAATGCCTGGTTTTTATCACAAGCCGGAAACACTTGATGATCTCGTCGATTTTGTTGTCGGAAAAATACTGGACCGGTTGGATGTCGAGCATCACCTTTTTAAACGCTGGGGAGATGATTAAATGGTACGTGTCGGTGAGATCCTTTATACAAATGTCCATCCTTTCTTTTTTTACATGGATCGGGAAAAATTAAGCGCCCATAGCCAGTTCATCCCAAGCATACCGGCAAGGTTAAATGCCGCGATGAGCAAAGGGGACATCGATGTTGGGGCAATCTCGTCTTTTGCTTATGGGGAAGACGCCGAAAACTTGGTCCTTATGCCTGATTTGGCCGTTACATCCCACGGGTCAGTCGGGTCGATCTTTCTTTTCTCGAAAGTCCCCATTGAAGAATTGGATGGAAGAAAAATCGCGCTTACCCATAGTTCGGCAACTTCCACGCATCTTTTAAAAATCATTTTGCAACGTTTCTACGGGCACCAAGACCTTATTTATACAACGATGATGCCCGTGTACCGGGAAATGATGGCTGAACATGATGCTTGTTTGTTGATCGGAGACGATGCCATCCAAGCGAGTTGGCGCGAACAAGGACAGATGTATGTTTATGACTTGGGTGAAAAATGGTATGATTTCACAAAGATGCCGATGACATTCGCCGTGTTCGCGATGCGAAAACAAGCGCTTAAGCAGGAGCCGGAAGCTTTAAGAGCGCTTTATTATGATTGGAAGCAAAGTGAGGAAAAGGCCCATGCGGACGGCTATGAACAATTGGCCCATGCGGTCGTGAAAGATCATGGCGGAAACGTTGATTTTTGGCAAGGCTACTTCCGGAAATTGCAGTACCGATTCGGACCCAGGGAACAACGGGGGCTTCTTCATTTTTACCGACTTGGCTTTGAAGAAGGGTATTTGCCAAAAGATGTCGACCATTTGAGCGTTTGGGACGTCGACATAGACATTCATTCCATTAATTGAAAGGGAAACCATATGAAATTAAAGGACCTTTACATGTATCTGCGAGGAGATATTCTTCGTATTGAAAAGGAGATGGGCGCTGCAGTTTCAGAAGCTTCTCCCGTTCTTGAAGAAGCGACGTTGCAATTGCTCGAAGCAGGCGGAAAACGTATTCGGCCTGTATTTATGTTGCTGAGTGCCAAATTCGGAAATTATGACATTCAAAAACTTAAAGATGCCGGTGTCGCTTTGGAGTTCATACATATGGCTTCGCTCGTACACGACGATGTCATTGACGATTCCGATCTTCGCCGCGGCAAAGAAACCGTGAAGGCAAAATGGGATAACCGTGTGGCCATGTATGCCGGGGATTATTTGTTTGGAAAAGCAATCAGCCGTGTTTCCCTGTTCAAAGAGCAAGGCATTCACGAAGCCATGTCCTGGTCGATGCACGAAATGGTGCTCGGTGAAATCGAACAAATTCGCTTTAAATATGCATGGGACCAAAATGTGCGAACGTATTTCCGTAGAATCAAGCGCAAAACAGCTGTATTGATCGCGGGCAGTTGCAATATAGGCGCCCAAGCTGCCGGCGTTTCCCGCCGGGAGCAACGTTCGCTTGCCCATTTTGGCCATCAAGTGGGGATGGCTTATCAGATCACCGACGATATTCTGGATTTTACGAGCTCGGAGGAAAAACTCGGGAAACCTGCCGGCGGCGATTTGTTACAAGGCAATATTACGCTTCCGGTTCTGTATGCCATGGAGAAGAGTCCTTCTTTTAAACAGGAACTGATCCGAGCATTTGCGGGTGGGCTACCTTCGAGGGAAGAGATGGACGAATTGCTTGAAAAAATTAAGGGAAGCGGCGGGATTGAACACGCGAGACAAATAAATGAACGCTATTTGCAAAAAGCGTATGAATCCCTGAAAACATTGCCGGATATTCCCGCTCGCCGATCCCTTTATGATATTGCTAACTTTATTGGTTCCCGTGAACATTAACGAGAAGTTTCAATTCAGGGTAAAGAGATGATATACTAGGGTGCGGACAAGTGTTTTAGAAAACTTGGCTTTCGACAAGCTTTTATGGCGAAAGCCTTAGTTGCACTTATGCAGATAAGAAAGTTGATGTATACTTTATTATCTGCCAAAAAAAAGATTAATGAATGAGGAGTGGAACATGTCATGGAAAAAACATTCATAATGGTGAAGCCGGATGGCGTGAAACGGCAATTGATCGGAGAAATCGTCACCCGCTTTGAAAAACGGGGGTACACATTAACGGATGCAAAAATGATGACGGTTAGCCGTGAAACAGCAGAAAGCCATTACGGTGAACATAGCGATAAACCCTTTTTCGGGGAGCTTGTAGACTTTATTACCTCCGGACCGGTTTTTGCAATGATTTGGGAAGGGGAAAACGTAGTGGAGAATGCTCGCACGATGATGGGGGCAACAAACCCGAAAGATGCGGCACCGGGATCCATCCGGGGAGACTACGCGGTGAATGTTGGCCAGAATATTATCCATGGATCGGATTCAGCGGAAAGCGCTGAAAGAGAGATTGGTTTATTTTTCTAATCGATAAAGCCGGCCGTTATGGCCGGTCGCTTTGTTACGCTATCAAAAAGTAGAAATGGTTCGGATGATAGTGTAAAAAAGACTATGACTTTCGCCATTCTTGGCGATAAGTCAAGTCTTTCTAACAGGTGAGGAGAGGGAGATGGAAGAAGATTACAAGTATTTCAAATCTGCGGTTTTGGAACGGACAGGCATTGATTTAACATTGTATAAAGAACGGCAAATGAAGCGGAGGCTCGAATCGCTTTATCAAAGGCATCGCTTTTTGTCTTTTCGTGCCTTTTTCCATGAAGGAATGCTAAAGGATCCCGTTCTTTTGCAAGCTTTTTTGGATAAAATGACGATAAACGTGTCAGAATTTTACCGAAACAAAAGTCGCTGGGATTTCTTTGAAGAAGTGGTATTGCCTGAATTGCTGGAGACGCGGCAAAAGTTGAAACTTTGGTCGGCCGCCTGTTCATCGGGAGAAGAAGCGTATACGGTGGCCATCATCGCGAGTAAACATCGGGATCTTTCGGACGTTTCAATCGTGGCGACAGATATCGACGCCGAGGCTTTGAAGAAGGCAGATGTCGGTTTTTATAAGGAAATATCGATACGGGAAGTGCCGACTGAGGAGATGAGGTATGCTTTCGATCTAGAAGCAGACGGTTATCGCATCAAATCAGTGTTTAAAGAAGCGATTCGATTTCAAAACCACAACCTGTTGGCGGATCCTTATCCCCGTGGCAATGACTTGATCATCTGCCGAAACATCCTCATCTATTTCACCGCCACAGCCAAAGATCAAATTTTTCGCGGCTTTAACGATGCGCTCAAAATTGGCGGCTTTCTTTTCGTCGGGAGCACGGAGCAAATTTTTTCACCCGAAACCTACGGGTTTGAGCATGTAGGTAACTTTTTTTATCGTAAACGTTGGGGACTGTAACCCTTTCCGGAAGGGGATATTTATGATACAATTTACTGCATAAAAGCGTTAAAGACTAATATTCTCATATGTACATATAGACAGGAGGGAGAACATGCGCTATTTAACGGCCGGTGAATCCCATGGTCCGGGACTGACAACGATTATAGAAGGGGTGCCGGCACATCTGCCGCTTGCCCAGAGCGACATCAACGATGAATTAAAGAGACGCCAGGGCGGATATGGCCGCGGCCGGCGCATGAAAATCGAAAAAGACCTCGTGGAAATTACGAGCGGCGTACGCCACGGGAAAACGACGGGTGCGCCCATCGCCCTTTCGGTGACAAATGATGATTTTGTGCACTGGTCAAAAGTGATGGGGATTGATGCCTTGCATCCCGAAGATGAAAAAATGGTCAAAAATAAAACAATCTCACGCCCCCGACCGGGGCACGCGGATTTGAATGGGGCCATCAAGTACAACCACCGCGACATGCGTAATGTGCTTGAGCGTTCGTCTGCCCGTGAAACGACGATGCGCGTGGCGGCCGGCAGCGTGGCGAAAAAACTGTTAAAGTCGCTGGGCATTACCGTCGGCGTCCATGTGCTCAACATTGGCGGAATCAAAGCTGACACAAATTACAAGGATGTCCACGATTTAATCCGGCGAGCTGAAAACTCCGATGTCCGTTGCGTCGATGAAGCGGCAAGCGAAAAAATGAAAGAAGCGATTGATGAAGCCAAAAAAAATGGCGATTCCATCGGCGGTGTCGTCCAAGTTGTGGCAGAAGGCGTTCCGATCGGGGTCGGGAGCCATGTTCATTATGATCGCAAGCTGGACGGGAAACTCGCGGGCGCGGTCATGAGCATCAATGCCTTTAAAGGTGTCGAGGTCGGCATCGGTTTTGAAGCAGCAAATCTTCCCGGCAGTCAAGTCCACGATGAAATTGCCTGGGACGAAGAGAGAGGGTACCACCGCAAAAGCAATCGTCTCGGCGGATTTGAAGGCGGGATGACAAACGGCATGCCGATTAAGATCAACGGGGTGATGAAGCCGATCCCTACACTTTATAAACCGTTGCAAAGTGTAGATATTGCTTCAAAAGAACCTTTTTCCGCGTCGATTGAGCGGTCGGACAGCTGCGCCGTACCCGCGGCGGCAGTCGTTTGTGAAAATGTCATCGCGTTTGAACTTGCGGATGCCATCGTGGATATGTTCGGCCATGACCGTTTTGACCGCATCCAAGAAGCGATTGATCGCCATCGTAGTGAAGCGAGGGAGTTTTAATGCAAACGATTGAGGTGGCTTCTTCCTCGCATCCGTATACGATTACGGTCGGAAAGCAGCTGAGATTGTCCCCTTACAAGTATTTGCCGGATGATTTCCCCCGAAAAAAAAACCGTCTTCTAATTCTTGCCGATGAAACGGTGGCTTCCTACTATTTGGAAGAGGTGTGCGCGGCGTACGCGGAAAAGCTGCCTGTGCATACGTACGTGCTGCCCGCGGGGGAAGAGATAAAATCATTTTCCGGATATGAGGAAGTTTTGAATGCCTGTGTACAAGCTGGGCTGGATCGAAAGAGCGCGGTCATTGCCCTCGGCGGCGGTGTGATTGGTGATTTGGCAGGGTTTGTGGCTGCCACTTACATGCGCGGCATTTCCCTAGTGCAAATGCCGACGACATTGCTTGCCCATGACAGTAGCATAGGCGGGAAGACCGGCATCAATCACCCCGAAGGCAAAAATATGATCGGTGCTTTTCACCAGCCCGAGGCCGTGATCTATGATATCGGGATGCTTGATACCCTGCCCGAGAAAGAATGGCTTTGCGGGTTCGGTGAAATGATTAAACATGGGTACATCGCGGATCAACAGTTGCTTGGGCAGCTAAAGCGAATGCACAAAGGCTCTGTCTTATCAATCAGTGATGAACTGCTGGCCTCCTCGATCGCCGTGAAAAAAGACATTGTTCACGAAGATGAACAAGAGCAAGGTATCCGCGCCCATTTAAATTTCGGGCACACCCTTGCCCACGCTTTGGAACAAACAGCAGGTTACGGGGTGCTGACCCACGGCGAAGCGGTTGTGAACGGCATCGTGTTTGCCCTGTATGTCGGCCGCCGACTCGGTTACGTTGGCCCCGATCCTGCTGAAGAACAGCGGTGGTTGCAAACATTCGGTTATTCATTTGCGCCTTTGCAGCAAATGGAGCCGGCTAAAATGTTGCAAGCGATGAAGCGTGATAAGAAAAATCGTGGAGGCAACATTCGATATGTAGTACTCGCTGATGCCCAACAACCGATCATCGTAACACTTGACGATGAACAACTTTTAACATACATGGATGCTTTCAAGAAGGAGATGGAGGTTACATGAGAGGCATTCGCGGAGCGACAACGGTAGATGCTAATGAAGCGGAACATATATGGACACGGACGAGACGGTTACTCGTGGAAATGATCGAGGCAAACAATCTCCACCCCGACCAAGTGGTTCACATGTGGTTTACCGTAACAACCGACATTGATGCAGCCTTTCCCGCGAAGGCTACCCGCATGCTACCGGGAGACTGGTCATATGTGCCGGTGATGTGTGCGACGGAAATTCCGGTACCGGACAGTTTGCCGCGATGCATTCGCGTAATGGTAACGGTAAATACGGAAGTTTCCCCGCGGGAGATCCATCATGTCTTTCAGGAAGAGGCTATTAAACTAAGGCCGGATTTGACAAAACAAGCCGGCGGGGATTATGCTAAAAAAGAGTAAAGGATAGTTGAGAAATATAGAATGAAAACGAGATGAGTGGAGAAGAGCAAGCGTCGAGAAGAGTTGAGACCAGTTGAGGTTTAGTGTGTCCTTCAGCCACTCATCCCGCACCCAGGGATGAGTGTTTATTAATAACGAAACTATGAAAAACCTCCGATTGCTATTCTTCCGGTGCCTTCCCGCGTTTCTCTTTTCAAGAGAGAGGTGTATCGATGTATGGTCACATCCTTTGATTCCTTTAAAAAAGAAAGCGAAGATTACCGACTTGTTCCCATCATTGAGCGCATGTTTGCCGATACGACGACGCCGATTCAAATGTTCCGGCAATTGCAAGATAGTGCCGTCTATCTGCTGGAAAGCAACGACCGTACGTCCGAGTGGTCGCGCTATTCATTTGTCGGTTTAAACGCTGCTTATCAGTTAATGGAGAAAAACCGAGGATTTCAGCTCACAAAAGCGGACGGAACGGTAGTTGTCACAGAATCGGATATGCATACAGCGGTCCAACAAGCTTTTCAGGCCTTGAAGCCATCCCCGGCTGCCGAAAGTGATGTTCCTTTTCCGGGAGGAGCCGTTGGCGCCCTTCCTTATGACGCGATTATGCATCAGGAAAAAACGCTTGACAAACCGAAAGAACAGGCAATTGAATCGGTACACTTTCTGTTTTGCGAGACGATGATCGCTTTTGATCATGAGCAGGCAACGATTACGATCGTCCATTATAAAGATTGCGCAGGGCGAGTGGCGGAGGATGCTTACCGGGAAGGAAAGGATTATGTTGATTCGCTTGTGAAGCGTATGCAAGAAAACAATCAATCTAGCTTCCCCGGAAAATTACCGGAGAAGAGTGCGCCTTCTTTTGAAAGAGTGACAACGAACTTTACCCGTAAAGATTTTTTGGAAGCCGTGGAAAAAATAAAAGCGTATATTGCACAAGGAGATGTGCTTCAGACCGTCCTTTCCCAACGGTTTGAGTGTGATATTCGCACATCGGCGTTTATGATTTATCGGGTATTGCGCCGTTTAAACCCTTCCCCGTATATGTTTTTTCTGAAACTGGGAGATAAGGAAATTGTCGGAAGCTCACCGGAACGTCTTGTGGAAGTCAAGCAAGGTGAAGTGGAAATTCACCCGATTGCCGGTACGAGAAAACGAGGCAAAAGTAAACAAGAAGATGATGCCCTTGCCGAACAAATGCTTGCCTCCCCGAAAGAGCGGGCCGAACATCAAATGCTGGTTGATTTGGCAAGGAATGATGTTGGACGCGTGGCAAGCTACGGGACTGTGCGAACACCGGTTTTTATGGAAGTCGGGAAGTTTTCCCATGTGATGCATATTGTTTCGAAGGTTAGGGGCGACTTACGACCAGATGTTCATCCACTGTCGGCTTTGCTCGCCGGTTTCCCGGCCGGGACCGTGTCCGGAGCCCCGAAGGTGCGGGCAATGGAAATACTCCAGGAGTTGGAACCGACAAACCGCGGCATTTATGCCGGAGGAATTGCCTATATCGCTTATAACGGATATATCGATTCTTGCATCGCCATTCGGACGATGGTAGTGGAGAACAATCGCGTTCGCATTCAAGCCGGAGCCGGTGTCGTAGCCGATTCGGTGCCGGAAGAAGAGTACGAGGAAACGATGAATAAAGCAGCGGCGCTTTTCAGTGCCATTGAAATAGCAGAAGAGATGAGTATAGGGGAGATGAGCCGATGATGATAAAGCGTGTTTTACAGTCCCTCCTCGAGGGAGAAACCCTTTCGGAAGAGACAGCTGAATCTGTCATGAGCGAAATGATGAGTGGAGAAGCGGAGGAGAGCCAAATCGGGAGCTTATTAACCGTTCTTCGCTATCGGAGTGAAACCGTTGAGGAGTTAACGGGATTTGCGCGAGCGATGCGCAAAAACGCCGTCCCCGTTTCCCGTCCGCTCCATACACGCTTGCTGGATACGTGCGGAACAGGGGGAGACCAACGGTCCACGTTTAACATTTCGACGGCAACAGCCATTGGGGTTAGCGCATGCGGGGTTGCCGTTGCGAAACACGGAAATCGTTTCGTTTCCTCGAAGAGCGGCAGCGCCGATGTGTTGGAACACTTAAATGTCCCCATTGACACCGATCCGGCAGAACTGGAAACGGCGATTGGCGAAAAAGGACTCTCTTTTTTGTATGCCCCTTTGTATCATCAAGCGATGAAACATGTAGCAAAAGCGCGAAAGTCATTGGGATTCCGCACGATTTTTAATCTTATCGGACCTTTGACGAACCCGGCCAATGCCGACGTCCAAGTCGTCGGCGTGTTCGATAAAGATTATGGTAAAATGATGGCTGAGGTGTTAAAACGCTTGGGGACGGAACGGGCGTTGTTTGTCACCGGCGAGGACGGCATTGATGAGATTACGATCAGCGGGAAAACGTATGTGACTGAATTGGATGGCGATCGTATACGTTCGTATACGATCGAACCGGAGATGTTCGGAGTGCAAAGAGGCACCTTATCCGACATTCAAGTGTCATCCGTTGCCGAAAGCGCTACGCTTATCCGGGATATTTTCAACAATTGCGCATCGGAGAGCGCTACGCAAGTATTTTTGCTCAATATGGCTGCTGGGTTGTATGTGAGCGAGGCGGAAAAAAGCTGGGAGGACGCTTACGAACGCGCGCGTCATGCGTTGACGGACGGCGCGATTCTTGCCCATCTTAGACAATTGCAAAGAAAGGCAGGAAAAATGCATGCTTGAGAAAATCGTCGACCGAAAAAAAGAAGACTTAAAATTTTTCCAGCTCCCTCGCCGGGAAGAAGTAAAGCCTCATTCGTTGAAGCAAGCCCTCGCTTTTGCCGCCAATCGTGACGGAATCGGTTTAATCGCGGAAATTAAACGCGCGTCTCCATCAAAAGGCGTGCTGGCCGAAGACCTTGATGTCGTCGAAAGGGCCAAAGCATATGAAGCGGGAGGAGCCGATGCCATTTCCGTGCTTACGGATGGTCCTTATTTTCAAGGCTCCATCATGGATTTGATCGCGGTGAAACGAGCGGTAAGTGTGCCGGTGTTGCGCAAAGATTTTATCGTTGATGAACGGCAAATTGAAGAAAGCGCCCGCATCGGTGCCGACGCAATTTTGTTGATTGCCTCGATCCTGGAGCCCGATCATTTAAAAGATATGGCCGAGATGGCCCATGCCGTTGGGTTGGAAACACTCGTGGAAGTGCATACGAAAGATGAACTTGAACAATTGCTCGCTGTGTATGACCCTTCACTCATCGGGGTTAACAATCGCAATTTGAAAACCTTTGCAACAGACACCGGGCAGACGCGCGCGCTTTCGGACTCTGTTCCGTCAGACAGTTTTATCGTTAGTGAAAGCGGCATTCACAATGCCGAAGATGTTGCTTCTGTTGCGAAAGCAGGTGCCAAAGCGATGTTAATCGGGGAAAGGCTTGTATCCGATGGCGATCCCGAAAAAACGATCCCGGATCTAAAGAAAGGGGCGCTTCTTGGGTGACAGACATTAAATTTTGCGGGATGCAATCAAAGAAAGATGTCGAAAACGCGGCAGCCGCAGGGGCGACCGCTCTCGGCTTCGTGTTTGCAAACAGCAAGCGCCAAGTGGCGCCGGAAGCTGTCAATGAGTGGCTCGCCTCGGTTCATTTGCATGAGCAAAAAACGGTGGCTGTTTTCGCGGACCCGGACGCTACGGAAGTAAAAACGACGCTTGAAAAGGTTTCCTTAGACGTGTTGCAATTCCATGGGGATGAATCTTCGGAATTTTTAAAGGCAGTCAAAAAAAGTACAGGTAAACGAGTGATCAAGGCGTTTCGCCATCAGGAAAAAACGTTGGATTTGCTTAGCGCTTTCGCCCCTGTTGCGGATGGATTTATCGTGGACGCCGGAACTAAGATGCAAAAAGGGGGGACCGGCCAACGTTTTGACTGGGGGTCCGTCCCTGTATATGTACATTTTGCGCAGCAGTTAAATCGCCCGCTTTGGATCGCGGGTGGCGTCTCGCCGGAAAATGTGCCGGAACTTCTATCTTTTCATCCCGACGGCATTGACGTATCCAGCGGGATCGAAACCGAACATCAAAAAGATCAGGGTAAAATGGAAACAATCGTAAAGCAGGTGAGAGAAGATGGCTATGTCGTATCCTGATATGCGCGGCCGATATGGAGAATTTGGCGGAAAATATGTGCCCGAAACGGTAATGGCCGCTCTCGAGGAACTGGAAACCGGCTTTCAAGAGGCACTGACGGACCCGGCGTTTACGGAAAACTATCATGAAGTGTTGCAGTCGTACGCGGGAAGGGCTACACCACTTACGTATGCGGAACGCCTGTCGAAGCATGTCGGCGGTGCGCAAATCTATTTAAAAAGGGAAGATTTGTTGCATACCGGAGCCCATAAAATCAATAATGCCATCGGGCAGGCACTGCTTGCCGTGCGGATGGGAAAGAAAAAAATTGTCGCGGAAACGGGCGCCGGGCAGCACGGCGTCGCCACCGCCACCGCCGCCGCTAAATACGGATTGGAATGCAAGATTTTTATGGGGTCTAAAGATATGGAGCGGCAACGCCTCAATGTGTTTCGCATGGAACTGTTAGGCGCCGAAGTTGTGCCGGCAACGAGCGGCAGCCAAACATTGAAAGATGCGACAAATGAAGCGATTCGCTACTGGGTCGCCAACGTTGATGATACGATGTATTTGATCGGCTCTGTCGTCGGCCCCCATCCATACCCGCAGATTGTCCGTGAATTCCAACGTGTCATCGGAGACGAGGCTAAAGTGCAGTTGGAAGAAACGCCTGCAACCGTCGTTGCCTGTGTCGGCGGCGGGAGCAATGCAATGGGGATATTCAGCGCGTTTCTCGCTGATGAATATGTACAGCTATACGGAGCAGAAGCAGCAGGACACGGCATTGATACGAACGACCATGCCGCGAGCCTTAGCAAAGGAAGCCCGGGCGTGATTCACGGCGCGCTTACGTATTTGTTGCAAGATGGGGCAGGCCAAATCATTGAACCCTACTCGATTTCGGCGGGACTGGATTATCCAGGGATCGGACCGGAACACGCCTATTTATCCGAATCGGGGCGTGTAAGCTATGAGGCAATTAGCGACGAGGAAGCGATGGAAGCCCTCGTGTTGCTTACAAAAACGGAGGGGATCTTGCCTGCCCTTGAAAGCGCGCACGCGCTTGCGCTAGCGATAAAAAAGGCAAAGCACATGCCAACGACTGAGAAAATGCTCGTTTGCTTGTCCGGCCGGGGCGACAAAGACGTGGAGACGATAAGCGATGTGCAAAAAGGAAAGGGGAGGCGAGACGAAGATGAATAGCGTTGAACAAGCTGCCCGTGCAGCAAATGACCAGTTGTTTATCCCTTACATGATGGGCGGGGACCCTTCCTTTGACGCTTCCGTTGAGATCGCCTTTACCCTGCAGGAGAGCGGGGCCCATATTTTGGAATTAGGTGTTCCGTATACGGATCCGCTCGCCGACGGTCCGGTTATTCAAGAAGCCGGTATGCGGGCGTTTGAAGAAGAAATGACCCTTTCGAAAACATTTTCACTCGTGCGCGCCATTCGTGATCGGGGTGTTACGATTCCGATTGTTCTTTTTTGTTATATCAATCCTTTATTAAGGTATGGCATTCAGTCCGGCGTCGATGCCGCGGCTCATGCCGGCGCGGACGGTTGGCTTATCCCGGATCTCCCATATGAGGAAAATGAAGAAGTGCGTAACCGTTGCCATCAAAATGAATTGGCGCTCGTCTCCCTTGTTGCCCCGACCTCAAGAGAACGTATACAAAAAATAGCGATGCAAGCGGAAGGTTTTTTATATTGCGTCTCGAGTTTGGGGGTCACCGGTGTCCGGAAAACATTTGACGAGCGATTGGACGCATTTTTGCAAGAGGCAAAACGATATAGCAACGTGCCCCTCGCCATTGGTTTCGGCGTCTCCGACAATGAACAAGTGAAGGCGATTCACGGACAAGGCTTCGGGGTGATCGTCGGAAGCGCGATTGTGCGGGAAATCGGCAAACATAAAGATGCTTTGCGACAAGCGAATTCGCGCCCGCAAGCATTGAAAAAAATCCGATCATTTGTGGGAACGCTCGTTACGCCGTAAAAAAAGGAAGAAAATGAAAAGGTGAGAGAAGCTATGAATCTAAAGATGAAACCCGTTGTCGACGATTTAAAACCATACGAACCGGGGAAGCCGATCGAAGCTGTGAAAGAGGAGTTAGGTCTTGATTCGGTGATCAAGCTGGCTTCCAATGAAAACCCCCATGGCTCTTCCCAAGCGGTGCAAAAACAGTTGCAGGAGGCAGGGGCGCCAAACTTGTACCCGGACGGACACGCGCAAGCATTGCGGCAAGCCGTTGCCGATCATTTGCAAGTAAAAGAAGGGCAATTGTTATTCGGCGCCGGTTCCGATGAAGTGATTTTACTCCTTTGCCGGGCCATGCTAGCTGAACAGACGAACACCGTAATGGCGACGCCGACGTTTTCCCAGTATAAACAGAATGCCGCCGTTGAAGGTGCACAGATTATTGAGGTCCCACTAAAAGACGGGGTTCACGATTTGGATGCTATGGTGGATGCCATCGATGACGAGACTCGCATTGTTTGGATTTGCAATCCGAATAACCCCTCCGGCACGTATGTGAACGCTGAAACGTTTTCCGCTTTTATGGAGCGGGTACCGAGCGATGTGCTCGTCGTCAGTGATGAGGCGTATGGGGAGTATGTTGAGGCGGGCGATTATCCGGATACGATTGCGATGATGAATACTTATGAGAACTTGTTGATCCTTCGCACGTTTTCGAAAATGTACGGCCTTGCCGGGTTAAGGATTGGCTTTGCTGTCGGCGCCGAAGCTTTAATATCGAAATTGGAACCGTTGAGGCCGCCATTTAATACAACGACCGTGGCCCAGGAAGCGGCCATCGCCGCGCTTGATGACCAGGCGTTTGTACAAGATTGCCGGGAAAAAAATCTTCGCGAAAAGTATAAGCTTGAAACTTTTTTTAAGGAAAAAGGTTGTATGCCCTATCCAAGCGAGACGAATTTTCTTCTCGTAAACGTGGGGGTGAACGGAGATCGTGCTTTTGACGCCCTCCTACAGCGGGGGATCATTGTGCGTTCAGGGGAAGCGCTCGGTTTTGCGAATTGCATTCGTGTCTCCATAGGAACGGAAAAAGAAAACGAACAATTTATGGCGAGCTTCTCGGAATGGATAAACGCGCAAGATGGATAGAGAAAGGCGCGATTGCGTCTTTCTGGAGATCAGAAGCCAGAAGCCGGATTGGGTGAAATCGGTGAAAAGAACCGATATCTTCACATCCAGACTTTTTCCTTAAACAAAATGAGTTCTTCACCGAAATCTATCGTTAAATGCAACCGCTGCGGAAAAACACAACGCTTTCCGTGGGCTTGCGCTCAGCCTTCTCGTTAGAAGTTCACTTTTTTCTGCGGGTTCTTCCCACTGCGCTTTCCCACAGTCTCCGTGTTTTGCCTACGCTAGCTAGTTGTCATTACACATTTATCCATATCTCAACCATTGATTTTTGGTGTTGACCCACAAATGTATATGTTTTTTCGTAAATGAAAGGAATAGGTGAATGGTATGGAAAATGAGACATCTGCGCATCCGCATGAATACCCTAAAGCTGTCGTTATCGGCCTGGGCCTGATTGGGGGGTCGGTAGCCCTCGCCATTCGCGCGCGTCATCAAGTACATATTACCGGAATTGATGTGCATGAAGCCTCTTTGCGTATGGCCAAAGCGTTGGAAATCATCGATGAAGGGCATACAACGATAGAAGAAAGCGTTCAAAATGCAGATATCATCATTATCGCTACTCCGGTCTCAAAGACATTTGAAATGTTGGAAGCAATCGCCCGTCTTCCCTTGAGGGAAGGAGTGATCATTACCGATGTGGGCAGCACCAAAGGAACGGTCATGGCCGAGAGTGAGCGCCTGTTCCACAAGAAAGAAGCCACGTTTATCGGTGGTCATCCGATGGCAGGCTCTCATAAAAGCGGGGTGCAAGGTTCTAGGGGCGATTTATTTGAAAATGCATTTTATTGTTTAACCCCGGGTGAAGAAGCGGGTGTATCAGAGGTAGAACGTTTGAAACGATGGTTAAACGGTACGAATGCGCGCTTTATCGAATTGGATCCCAATCTTCATGACTTGTTCGCAGGCAGCGTGAGCCACCTGCCGCATATCGTGGCGGCGTCTCTCGTCCACCAATTGGCCGAATTGCAACAGCACCACCCGGTACTTGGAGATCTTGCCGCAGGCGGTTTTAAGGATATCACCCGCATTGCTTCCGCGAATCCGGTCATGTGGCGGGATATTTTAATGCATAACAAACATGTCCTTCTGCCGATGATGGAGCGTTGGCAGTCGGATATGCAAACGATTCAAGACTTGATCGAAGAAGGAAACGATGAACGCTTGCAACAATTTTTTTCAGTAGCAAAAAACCATCGTGATGGTCTCCCTTCCAAAAAGAAAGGGGCTATTCCCTCCTTTTACGATTTATTCGTTGATGTTGCCGACCACCCGGGCGTCATTTCGGAAGTAACGGGAATACTGGCGGACAAAGAAATAAGTATCACGAATATCCGCATTATGGAAGCTCGCGAGGATATCATGGGCGTGTTAAGATTGAGTTTCAGAAAAGAGGCAGATCGGCAAAAAGGCATGGATTGCCTGGAAGCGGAACAATTCAGCGTCTATATCAGTGAATGATCGGGAGGGTTGTATATGGACAAGGAAACGATGACTGCTTCAAAAGCCTTGCGTGGAGAAATAACGGTACCCGGGGACAAATCCATCTCTCATCGCGCGGTGATGTTTGGAGCGATTGCTTACGGCCGTACGACCGTGAACGGCTTTTTAGACGGGGAAGATTGCCGGCAAACCATTGCTTGTTTTCAAAAAATGGGCGTTGCTATTCAATATGACCGAAAACGTGGGACGGTTGTCATTGACGGAAGAGGAATGGAAGGGTTAAATGAACCTTCGGAATTGCTAGATGTCGGCAATTCCGGAACGACGATCCGGCTTATGCTTGGGATTTTGGCTGGCCGGCCCTATTTTTCCGTTGCGGCCGGTGACAAGTCGATCGCAAAACGGCCAATGGCGAGAATTACCGAACCATTACGGTCGATGGGGGCACACATCCACGGGCGGCGGAACGGAACGTATACGCCGATCGCGATTCCCGGTGGGGAAAATACATTAATGGGAATAGACTACAGCCTTCCGGTCGCGAGTGCACAAGTAAAGAGCGCGATATTATTGGCCGGCTTACAGGCAGAGGGAAAGACAACCGTTCGGGAGGAGTATCGTTCGCGAGACCATACGGAGCGTATGTTACAGGCGTTCGGTGCCCGGGTTGATGTTTCCGGTAACGAGGTGTCGGTTTCCGGCGGTCAATCGTTACAAGCCCGGGACGTGGAAATCCCAGGGGATATCTCTTCCGCCGCCTTTTTGCTCGCGGCCGCGTCAGTCGTTCACGACAGCAGTTTACGCATTAAAAACGTCGGTGTAAATCCTACGCGTACAGGTATCATTGATGCCCTCATGGCGATGGGGGGAGATGTGACGTTCGAAAATGAGCGCATCCTCAGCGGTGAACCTGTTGCTGACATTGTGGTCCGGGAAAAAACGTTGAACGGCGCTACAATTGCCGGGTCGCTGATTCCGCGTTTAATTGATGAACTTCCCGTCCTCGCGGTTGTTGCGACGCAAGCAAAAGGGCGAACGGTCATTAAGGATGCCGCGGAATTAAAGTTTAAGGAAACTAACCGAATTGATGCGACGACTAAGCAATTGCGTCAATTGGGTGCACAGATACAAGCAACGGAAGACGGATTCATCATAGAGGGGCCGACCCCCCTCACCGGTGCGGAAGTCAGCAGTTACGATGATCACCGGATCGGGATGGCGTTTACGATCGCCGGTTTAATTGCAAGTGGCGAAACAACGATTCATGGAGCTCAAGCAAGCGCGGTTTCTTTCCCGGAATTTTATAAAACGTTGCGGTTGTTAAGCGAGTGAAAATGGGGGGGCGAAAAGTCGGGAGTTTTCGCTTTCCCCAATCTAGTGCAGGAGAGTTGAATTAAATGTTCACACCGCTTCCGACCACGCGTGAAACTGTTTTGTTGACGACCGAAAGACTTCTGACTTTCGGAGTTACGGCGTCAAAAATCGTCTTTGATAACCGAACGGCATTCGCTTACCGGCGTTAGGTCGTTAAAAGCTTTCGTTGGCGACCTAACAGCTTTTGAAAGCTCGAATTAGGGAACCAAAGCTATTGTAGTGGATTAGTTGGTCGATTACACGGGGATTGCCCGATGCTGGGTAGACCGAGTAATTCAACCACTAAATACTAGTGCTAATTGCGCTGGCACAGAATGAATCCTTGCCGTACAAAGGATAAGAACAAGTCGGCAAAGCGGCGTTCAATTGTATCAGATTAGCCCACGTAATTGAGTTTTGAGGACTCTTTGTGTTGCACGTGACCCATATATGAATCCTCAGGATCTGGTTGAGCGGGCTCATAATGAATGCCGAGCGTCAAATGAGTCTGCAATCGCAACAAACACGATATGCCAAAACCCTTGTCATCTCTGAGGGGCATAAAAACAAATGATCTACGAATAGGAGCGATGTTGGTTCGTGAAAGTAAATTTTGAGAACAAAGCGTGAACCTGGTCCCGTTTTTATGTCTAAAGCAAAAATCGGTACTGCCAAGAAGCTTAAAAAAATCATTGACAATTTTAAGATGTCGTTTATAATAATAATCAGCGTATGGTTTCTCTCCACTCCTATCCATAATCTTAGAGCATGTTTTGCTCGGCCTGAAATGTAAGCGTTTACGCGCGATGCATTCAGGTTTTTTTTATGCTTTTCGTTTGCTATACTGAAGTGGGTTAGCTACTAAAATGAACAGGAGTCTATCGCAGAGAGGGAGATTTGTTTGCAGATGGAAATGGAACGGGCGCTTGACCTTATTGAGCAAGGGGATGTGCAAGGCGGCCTACAAAAAATAAACCGGATCGAGAAAAACGCCGACGATGATCAATTGTTTGAAATTGCCACGCTTTATCAATCGCTCGGCCATTCGCATGAAGGGCTCCGAATTGCCGACAAACTATTGGAAACATACCCGTCTGAAGGAAGCTTGTTGACACTGAAAGCAGAAGCGGCCATTGATTTGGACCGGGAAGAAGAAGCGATTGATTTGTTGGAATCGATCGATTCAGCTGATGATGCCTTTTTGGAAGCGCAGATGTTGCTCGCTGATTTGTATCACCTCCAAGGTCTTGAAGAAGTAGCGGAGAGAAAATTGTTTTTGGCGCTTGAACAAGCACCGAAGGAACCGATTTTATTGGCGGGTATCGGGAGTTACTACGTTGAACAGGGGAGTTATCAAAGCGCCATTCCATACTTAAAACAAGCGCTTCAAGAAGGCTTTGATCCGAAAGAGTCGAATCTGCACTTGCTTTTGGCCGAGTCCTACAGCAATACGGGAGCATTTGAAACGGCAATGGCTTATTACGGCCAGGCCACCGAGGAGCAAAAAGAACCGCGTGCGCTGTTTGGGTTCGGGTTTACGGCTTTGCAAATTGGTGACTATAAAACAGCGATTGAACAACTCGAAGCTTTACGGGAAGCCGATCCCGAATACACCAGCTTGTATGCGCCGTTAATCGAGGCCTATGAGACGGACAAGCAGTATGAAAAAGCCTTAAAAACCGCTGAAGCGGGTTTGGAAGCGGATGAATATAATGAACATCTTTACACTGAAGCGGGACGCTTTCAACATGCTTTCGGAGAGTTGAAAAAAGCGGAAGATCATTTGCAGCAAGCGCTTGCGCTTAATCCCGGGAATATGGACGCAAGCGCCAAATTATTGGAAATATATGCCGAGCAAGAACGAAGCGATGATATAAAAAGAATCATTGAAGATTTGCGGCAAGCTGGAGAAGAAGACCCAATGTTTACTTATTACGAGGGGAAAGCCCATTACATTGATGATGAAATTGAAGAGGCATTGCCGTTTTATGAACGGGCCGCTGCATATTTGGAAACAGATGGAGAAGCCTTGGAAGAGTATGGTCAGCTTTTGTTGGAGAACGGAAGACAAAAGAAAGCCCTTTCCATTCTCATTGATGCGCTGCAACAGCAGCCGGAGAATCATGAATTGGCAATGTTCGTGGAAGAGTTACAATCCCGTGAACAATAGAATGTTTTTTCTTTATGGACTGGCTTTTTTTTACGCAAATCCGTTATAATTGAACGCGAGACGTTGAAAAAGGAGTTTCCCACGATGCGATGGCAAACGGCAGATATTGATACGTACCAACAATCCCAATCCTATGTGGACACGGTTCTCGTTCCGCTGTTATCCGTTTCCCTCGGAGAGGAGATGAAAAACCACGTAGCGATGGGGGAATATATATCATTGATTGCAATGGAGATGGAAAAGCAGTTTCGCGGGAGATTATTGCAACTGCCTCCGCTCGTCTATCCGCAAAATGAACCCCGGGAGCAACTTCTTCGGCACGCGGGGGCTTGGGTCGATGAATTGAAGGCAAATGGAAAAAATCATGTTATTTGGATAACGTCGGATCCCGCGTGGAAAAATGATGAAAATGATCTTCCCGGACTTTTGCTATGGTTCCCGCATTTGCCGATCGAGCACATGGACAAGAAATTACAACAAAAGACGATGAATGATCAGATGAAAGAAATTTTGCCCCAAGTGATGAAGGAGTGGCAAAAGGAAAACGGGATATAAACACATATGCAAACACCTTTGTGCAAAAGATTGACATGCTCTGAGCAGCTAGGCTATTATGTATATGTCTTAATCTTGTCCGTTTATTCGAGCGGCAACGGCAAAAAGGTGCACATATCGAGGTGCCGTTCAATAATATCCCGGCATCATAGAGAGCGAAACTTTCGTGAAAAGTTTTCAAGTACGTAGGGGGGAGTATGATGGAGAAAAATCACAATGTATCAAGACGGCAATTTTTAACCTATGCGTTATTGGGAACGGGCGGTTTTATGGCCGCCGGGTTGATCATGCCAATGGTGCGGTTTGGCGTAGACCCCATCTTGCAAGCCGATGCAGAAGATGACATGATTGACGTTGTAGGTGTAGATGAATTGACGGATGTGCCCCAAGCTTTTGATATGGAATATGAACAGGATCATGGGTGGCACGTGGAGCAGGTGACGGAAACGGTCTGGATGTTTTTAGAGGGTGACGAGGTTGTCGCGCTGTCGCCAACCTGCACACACTTAGGATGTACTGTGAGTTGGGGAACAGATGCGGATAATCCGGAGCAATTCTTTTGCCCCTGCCACTTCGGAAGGTTTGAGAGAGACGGAACGAACGTTCCTGGCACACCGCCAACGGAACCGCTTCACCGTTATGATCACGAAGTCCGCGACGGCAGAGTATTACTGGGGAGTCCATCACCACAACTCTAGGAGGGGCATTGATAATGTTACAACGTATCTACGATTGGATTGATGATCGTATAGATGTCACCCCACTATGGCGGGACGTGGCCGATCACGAGGTGCCCGAACACGTAAACCCCGGGTACCATTTCTCGGCATTTGTATATTGTTTCGGGGGATTGACGTTTTTTACGGTCGTTATCCAAATTTTATCCGGCATGTTTTTGACGATGTATTACGTACCCGATATTGTGAACGCACACGCGTCTGTGGAATATTTACAGACCGATGTGGCTTTCGGAATGATTGTGCGGGGGATGCACCATTGGGGAGCCAGTGTTGTTATTGTCATGGTGTTTCTACATACGTTACGGGTATTTTTCACAGGCTCATACAAAAAACCCCGTGAAATTAACTGGGTTGTAGGTGTGCTGCTATTTTTCATTATTTTAGGCCTTGGGTTTACCGGCTATTTACTCCCGTGGGATATGAAGGCTTACTTTGCCACCCAAGTCGGTTTGGAGATTGCCGAAAGCGTACCCGTTGTCGGGGACTTGGCAAGCAACTTGTTAGCGGGAGGAGAGTTCATCGGGGCACAGACGCTGACGCGTTTCTTTGCCATCCACGTTTTCTTCTTGCCGGGAGCATTGCTCGGGCTCATTGCCATTCATTTTATTATGATTCGCAGACAGGGCATATCCGGACCGCTATAGGAGATTGCCCCCAATAAGTTGAAATGAGATAAACCCGATGGTTCTCGCCATTTAAGGCGAGTTCCGGGTTTTCTAAACTCTGAGGAGGGGAACCGATGCATCGAGGAAAAGGAATGAAGTTCGTTACGGACTCCAGAATTCCGGAACGCGAACATCGTATGGAAAACATACCTAAAGATTATTCGGAATACCCCGGCAAGACAGAGGCTTTTTTCCCGAACTATTTGCTGAAGGAATGGCTTGTCGGTGCCGTATTTCTTATCGGCTTTCTCTGTTTAACGGCCGCTCATCCGGCGCCGCTTGAACGGGAAGCAGACCCTACAGATTCAAGTTATATCCCATTGCCGGACTGGTTTTTCCTGTTCTTGTACCAGTTGCTCAAGTATGAATTCGCAGCCGGTGATTACATTGTATTGGGAACGGTCGTCCTTCCCGGACTTGCTTTCGGCGCATTATTATTGGCGCCGTGGCTTGATAAAGGGCCGGAACGAAGGCTGTCCCAACGGCCGATTGCAACCGCGATGATGACACTCGGGGTTGTGAGTGTGATTTATCTAACTTGGGAATCGGTCGATCAGCATGACTGGCAAGCAGATGCAGAGCAGGCCGCGATGGACGATGAAGACATACAAGAAGTCGACCAAGGGCTCGAAGGTTACGAGATCTATCAAGCCCAGGGTTGTATTTCCTGTCACGGAGAAAATATGGAAGGGAACCCCGGGGTCAGAGGACCTGCCCTCTATGACCTTCCTTATGACGCGGAAGGCGTTGCCGAAATTTCTCTGGAAGGGATCGGAGAAATGCCGGCGGATATGTTTGATGGTTCAGAGGAAGAATTGCAAATTCTATCCGAGTACGTTGTTGACGGCGGCGGCACGAATGAAGAACTGGAATACCTGGATGATGACGTCGATGCAGATGATGCAGAAGAAGAAGATGAAGACGACGAAAATGGCGACGATGAAGATAACGGTGAAGAAGAAGATGCAGAAGAGGAAGCATAGTGACGTCCTGAAAAAAGCTGACATTGGTCAGCTTTTTTCATCATGCTCAGCAGCATTTCAACATATCGAATGAGGAGTGGCCGTCTTGCGAGTATTCATTGGTTTTTTAGCCCGTCCGTCAATGCTATGGGTGTTGTTATTAATCAACGGCGGGGGGACGCTATATGGATTTTATTGGTATGAAGGGCAACTGGCGCAAACACCTGTTTATTTTCTGCCTTTCGTACCTGATAGCCCAACCGCCAGCTTGTTTTTCACCGGAGTGTTGGCGGCATTTCTTTTGCGCAAACATATCGGGTTATTGGAAGCATTCGCGGCAGTCACGCTCATTAAATACGGCATTTGGGCGGTCGTCATGAATTTGGGTGCCGATCTCATGGGAGGGCCGGTGAACTGGCAAAATTACATGCTGATCGCCTCCCACTTTGGAATGGCGTTGCAAGCTGTGTTGTTTTTGCCCTATTATCGCATTAAGCCTTGGCATCTCGCTGTGGTAGGAATTTGGACCGTACATAATGATATCATCGACTATGTTTATGGAATGCATCCTTGGGTAAGTCCCGCTATGATGCCTTATATCGACACAATAGGCTATTTTACGTTTTGGCTCGGGTTGGCAGCGATTGCCGTTGTTTACATTTTCAATGTGCGTCACCATCGCTACCGTCTTTCTTTGCCCCGTTAAAATGGTCTACTCTTGTCCTTTTTTTCATATGCTTTCGGTAAGAGGACAAGGGAGGAGGCTGTTCGGTGCGCGGCTGGTTAATCATGCTTACGGCGGTGATCTTTCTTATGGGTCTCGGCGCGGAGCAGGAAGAACAAGGACGAGAAGAATGGGCATACATCGATGCCGAAGCTGAAAAAATCGTTGCACACGTTCAATCCGAAAATGATGAAGAAGGGCGTGCCCGGGTGCAGGCACTTGCCGATGAGCTAACAGTAGCAGATTATGAGTCAATGGCATTGGATGTTCACGATATGGGCACGATTATAATGAGTTATGAACGCTTACAAGGGGCACTGACGGAAGTGTCACTTGAGCGGGATGAACGGCTTGCGCAGGCGCTTAGTTTTCACTATGCCATTGACGCCGTTATAAATCCGGAGAATCCGAAGTGGAAAGAAACAAGGCGTGATGTCGAAGAGCAATTGGCTCAGTTACGGGAAGCAGCGTCAGAAGGCGGAAGTTCTTTTGAACATGCGTGGAATGATTGGCGCAAAACGTTTGAAATGATTCATCCTGCAGCGACGTTGCGCTTGTCGCCATCCGAACGTGAAAAAGTGCGTTCGCTCGTAACGTTCATGGATGAACATAGTCATCGCTTAAAAGATGAACAGGCAGCGCGGCCGTTTTTTGATGCCCTGGAAGCACAAATGACCCGTTTATATGAAGGCGACATCGAGGAGAATGACCCATCACTCATCACGGTCATTGCCATCATTAGCGGAGCGATTCTGCTTTCGCTCTCGTATGCCGGGTGGAAAAAATACCGGGGAGAAGCAAGACGGAGCCGCAGAAAGCGTGATCGTTGACGTAAACACGCAATTTCATTAAAATAAAAATAGGGTAGGAGAACGTGTGGAGGTGAAAGCATGGATTTAACGACGCTTTTGATTTATTTTGCCCTGATTATGATTATCCCCATTTATGCGCAAATGCGTGTGAAATCGACGTACAACAAATATTCGCAGCTAAGTAACAGTTCAGGGATGACTGGCGCACAAGTGGCGATGAAAATCATGCAAGATAACGGCATTTATGATGTCAACGTTGAACCAGTCAAAGGAAAACTTACAGACCATTATGATCCCCGTTCGAAAACGGTAAGGTTATCGGAAGATAACTATTACGGAACTTCAATTGCCGGCACATCCGTCGCGGCACACGAAGTTGGACACGTCATCCAGGATGCGGAAGATTACAGTTTTATGCGCCTTCGTTCTTCGCTCGTTCCTGTAGCGAGTTTTGGGTCGAATGCGGCGATCTTTCTCATCATTGGCGGTATGCTTCTGCAATTCAGCGGTTTAATGCTTGTCGGGATTTTCGCGATGGCAGCAGCTGTCGTGTTCCAACTCGTTACGTTGCCGGTTGAATTTAACGCGAGCAGCCGGGCGATGACACAGATGGTCTCAAGCGGCATCATCCGCAACGACGAAGAAAAAGAATCAAAAAAGGTATTGAACGCCGCTGCCCTTACGTACGTGGCGGGCGCGCTCGTCGCCGTACTGGAACTTGTCCGCTTCGTCCTCATGTACGTGATGATGAACAACGACTAATCAATGTGTAAGCCATGCGCCAGGGAGCCCCACGGCCCCGGCGCTTTTTGTTATCCAATGGACGTATAGAGGCTGATCATTTCCGTTTGGCTGATAAAACGTTCAGTTCCGCTGATATGTTGCTGGTTTTGGCTGATATTTTAACGATTTCGGCTGATAAAGCAGCATAAGCCTGTGGTCCGATGTTATTGCAACGGTTTTTGTTCGTCATCGAATGTAAATCCTTCACCGGCAATATCCTGCACGTTGGTGATGGATACGAACGCTAAAGGATCGACTTTGTCGATAAGGTTTTTTAAACGAGTGATTTCATGACGACTGACGACACAATAGAGAATTTCCTTGTTCGTACCGGTGAAAGACCCGCGTCCGCTTAGTAGCGTTGCCCCTCTGTCCATTTCGAGCAGGATTGCATCTGCAATAGCCTCGCTATTTTCTGATATAATAAAGGCAGCCTTCCCTGAGTAGGCACCTTGCTGGATGAAATCGACGACCCTGGACGCCACAAATACGGCAACGAGCGTGTACATCGCTTCCCGGTAATTTAAATAGACGAGCGAGGAAGTGATGACCAACGCATCGATGATGAAGAGCGTTCGCCCAATACTTACGCCGGAATAATTAAACATAAGTTTGGCGATAATGTCGGCGCCGCCGGTTGTACCCCCGTATCGGAAGACCATCCCCAAACCTGCCCCAATAAAAACGCCGGCGAAGAGCGCGGCAAGTGTAAGATCGTCTTGAAGAGGGACGTCAACAATCCGGTAGGTTTGGAATAACCATAGAAAGAAGGAAAGCCCAAACGTTCCGATCAATGTGTAAATGAAAAGGGGACGGCCAAGCACACGATACCCAATAAAAAACATGGGGATGTTGAGCACGATGTTGGAAATCGCGGGATCAATCGTGAAAACGAAAAAGAGGATAAGAGTAATTCCCGTAAATCCACCGTCAGCAAGATTGTTTTCCATGTTAAAATAAACGAGTCCGAACGACATGAGCGCGGTTCCGAGCAGCACAAGAATGACGCGTTTGCCGTGTTGCAAAAAATGTTTCACGTGCGTGCCTCCTTTGTCGTGAGGTAAGCCCATCATACTATAGGCTTTTTTGGTAACAGGGGCAAATGTTCTTTAGAAGAACTTGGCTTCCGCCAAGTTCTTAGAGCACAAAAACTAAACATTCTTAAAGTGTAAAAAATGGAAGGAGGAGGAAACAATGAACGAGCCATCGATGAAAGCGATGCAATCGGAAGTGGACAAATACATAGGCCAGTTTAAAGAAGGTTATTTTTCCCCGTTGGCCATGTTGGCACGCATGTCGGAAGAAGTTGGCGAATTGGCACGGGAAGTGAATCACTACTATGGAGAAAAGCCGAAGAAAACAACTGAGCAAGGAAAGGAAATGGAAGAAGAACTTGGGGATCTTCTCTTCGTTCTCATTTGTTTTGCCAACTCGCTTGACATTGATTTGTCCGAGAGTTTTACAAACGTCATGCATAAATTTAACGATAGGGATCGTAATCGTTGGACATCCATTAAAGAAGGAGAGGAAAATAACAATGGCTAATCGTGACATTCGTATTGTTTTGGCAGGTCCGCGCGGGAAAATGGGGACGGCGGCCCGGAATTTGATTGCCAATACCGCACATTTTTCACTTGTTGCCTGCTTGGACCATAAACCGCCAACAGAGACACACTTTTCGGAAGAGGAGGTACCGATCTTTACGGATGCCGACCGCTGCTTTTCCGAAGTAGAGACGGATGTATTGATTGATTTGACAACACCGCAAGCGGCAAAAGCTCATTTGGAATGTGCCCTCGATCATCATATTCGTCCGGTGATCGGTACAACGGGATTTACGGATGAAGAAATTGAACAGTTAAGGGCCAAAGCGGAGAGTAAGTCGCTCGGTGCCATGATTGTGCCGAATTTTGCCATAGGCGCGGTGTTAATGATGAAATTCTCGCAAATGGCTGCCCGGTATTTCGATGATGTAGAGATTATCGAGCGGCATCACGACCGCAAACTTGATGCTCCGTCGGGGACAGCTTTAAAAACGGCGAATCTCATTTCCGACGTTCGCGGGGAGAAAAAACAAGGGCATCAGAATGAAAGTGAGACGCTCGAAGGCGCGAGAGGCGGACAGGTCGAAGGAATGCCGATTCACAGTGTCCGTTTGCCGGGTCTTGTGGCTCATCAAGAAGTTGTTTTCGGCGGCAGCGGACAAACGTTAACGATACGGCACGATTCCATTGACCGCGGTTCATTTATGCCGGGCGTGAAACTGGCAGTGGAAACGGTAATGGCGACAAAAACGCTCATTTACGGGCTCGAACAGGTTATAGAGTGATCGTGATGAATATCGCCTTGATTGCTCATGACCGTAAAAAAGATGAACTCGTCAATTTCACCATTGCCTATCGGCATATTTTAGCAACGCATGCTCTCTTCGCGACGGGCACGACCGGAAAACGTATTTCCGAAGCAACGGATCTCCCCATTACCCGTTTTTTGTCCGGGCCGTTAGGAGGGGATCAACAATTGGGCGCGCGTGTCGCGGCAGGGCAGCTTGATTTGGTTCTTTTTTTTCGTGACCCTTTACAAGCCCAGCCGCATGAACCTGATATTACCGCGTTGATTCGCCTTTGTGACGTGCACGAAGTGCCGATTGCGACGAACATGGGCACGGCTGAAATCCTTGTGGGCGCCCTGAACGATGGAGCATTTCAGTTTCGCAAAAAGACAGACAATGATAGCGATGGCTGTCATGAATAGCAGGAAGGGAAGGAGGGCGGGTTTCGTTTTACTATGAAAGCTTTAAAAATCGGGATCACATGTTACCCTACTGTTGGCGGATCCGGAATCGTAGCGACCGAACTTGGTAAACGCTTGGCGGAAAAGGGGCATGAAATCCATTTTATTACGTCCGGCTTACCTTTTCGGTTGGAACGAGCCTATACGAACATTCATTTCCATAAGGTGGAAGTAAACCAATACCAAATTTTTCGGTATCCTCCATATGATTTGACATTGGCCAGTAAAATGGCCGAGGTTACAGAACGGCATGAATTGGACCTTTTGCATGTTCATTATGCCGTTCCCCATGCCGTTTCGGCGGCTCTTGCCAAAGATATGAGCGGCGGGAACGTGAAAGTGATGACGACGTTACATGGCACGGATATTACCGTGCTTGCGCATGATCCGTCCTTGCAAAATATTATCCGTTATGGCATTAACCGTTCGGATAAGGTTACGGCCGTGTCCCGCTTTCTCGTTAACGAAACAAAAGAACAATTGGACATTGCAAAACATATGGAACCGATTTATAATTTCGTTCCGCCAAGTATTGCCGTCCCTGCCAATCGGCATGCATTACGACGCGAATACGGCATCAACGATGATGAAGATGTGATCGTACATATGTCTAATTTTCGTCCGGTGAAGCGAGTGGAAGACGTGGTTCGCGCTTTTCGTCTCATTCGGCAAGAAAAACGCAGCAAGCTGCTTTTGATTGGAGACGGCGGGGAACGACATTCGATTGAAGCGCTTGTCGAAAATGAAGGCCTCCAAAAAGATGTTTTATTTCTCGGCAACCAAAGCCGCATTTATGAATTGATTTCCCTTGCCGATGTTATGCTTTTGTTATCGGAAAAGGAAAGTTTCGGCCTCACGGCATTGGAAGCGATGGCTGTCGGTGTGCCGGTCATCGGTACCAATATCGGGGGCATCCCCGAAGTAATCAGTGATGGAGAAACAGGGTTGATCTGCCCGGTTTACGATTATAAAGCAGCCGCCGAAGCAGCACTCGCGCTTCTTAATGATAAAGCGATGCATCGTCGAATGTCCAATGCCGCGAGGGCGCGTGCATTCTCTAAATTCAACAGTGATACGATCGTCGCCGGTTATGAAACCCTTTACGCGGAAATGCTGGGATTGCCGTGAACAAAAATACTGTGTGGCAGTTGGGCCTCCTCTTGCTACAAACGCTGACAAGCAATGGGCATGATGCATATATTGTCGGCGGGGCTCCTCGCGATTGGCTTTTAAAAGAAGCTTCTGCGGATCTTGATATCGTCACCTCGGCAACTATGGGTGAACTGGAGGGGATTTTTCCAGGAGCGGCCATCATTCGCACGAACATTCCGCTCCTTTCGATGATGAAGGCCAATGTGCGCGTGGAAATTAGTGAATTACACGGACGCTCATTGGCGGAGAATTTAGCGGCAAGAGATTTTACCGTAAACGCGATAGCGATAAATGCAAGGGGCGATTGGATCGATCCTTTTTATGGAAAGATCGATATTGAACACCGTGTGCTCCGGCTTGTCCGTGAGGATTCGATTCAATCAGACCCTTTGCGTATGCTACGTGCCGCTCGCTTGATGGCTGACTGCCAATTCGCGGTGGACCCCGGTGTTGCCAAAAGTAGCAAAGCTGAGCGGCAGCGCTTAAATTCAATCGCTGCCGAAAGAATCGGCGAGGAATTGAACCGTTTGTTGCGAAGCCGCGATGCTGCCTTAGGGATGCAATGGTTAGGCGAACAAGGCATTCTTTCGATTTTATGTCCCGAGGCCACACGGTTGCATAAACGTCCCGTTTTTTCAGCGCTGAATAACGTCGATACGCTTGCGGAAAAATGGGTGGTATTTTTCTATCTGCTCGGGGAGAAAAACGTGGACCACCGCTTGAAAAAATGGCGATTACCGAAAACAATGGCAAAAAAAGCGGAGCGATTGTTTTTTTATACCGAAAAGCGAATGGAGGCCATATGGGATCGGCGGCGTCTTTATGAAGCCGGGGAAACGGTAGCGTTGGCAGCTGAGAAGACAGCGCACGTTCTCTCGGATTCGGTTCCCGGAGGGGAAATAAACGTGAGAAGCTTTTTGGCCGAACTGCCAATTCAAAGCCGGCATGACCTGGCCGTTTCTCCGCTTGAAATCAGTGCTCATATGAATTGTGAACCGGGGCCATGGCTCGGGGACATGTTGCACGCGTTGGAATTGGCTGTGGTGGACCGTCAGGTGGCAAATGAGCGGAAAGCGTTACTTACTTGGGCAAAGGAGTGTTTTTGTGAAACATGATCTGTTGCAAGTGTTAACGGAAATGAAGGACGGTTATGTTTCCGGACAGCAAATAAGCGACCGCTTAGGCGTGAGTCGAACGGCAGTGTGGAAACATATGGAGGATTTGCGCAAAGAAGGGTATGTGATTGAAGCCATTCCCAGGAAAGGCTATCAATTGAAAGCACGCCCGGAAACATTAAGCGAAGCTGAAATCAAAGCGGGTTTATCGACAAACAAGATTGGGCAGACAACTTTTTATAAATCGAAAGTGACGTCGACGCAAACGCTTGCAAAAGAAGCATATCGTGAAGGCACTCCCCACGGAACAGCGATCGTTGCCAGTGAACAAACAGGTGGCAGGGGACGGATGGAACGGCCCTGGCAATCGCCGGAACAGACGAGCATTAGTGTATCCATCGTTGTCAAACCGGACATTTCGATTAGAGAAGCCCCGCAGTTAACATTAGTGACCGCGGTGGCGGCAGCAGAAGCGTTGGAACAGATGACCCAACTTCCCGTGCAGATCAAATGGCCGAACGATATTTATATAAATAACCGAAAAGTTTCAGGCATTTTGACGGAAATGCAAGCGGAAGCGGAAGTGGACAAAATACAAATGATGATCGTCGGGATCGGTCTGAACATTAATCAAAAACAAGCCCACTTTCCCGAGGATCTCCGGGAAAAAGCGACGTCATTATACGTGGAAAGCGGAAAGGAATGGCCGCGGGCATATATTTTGCAAGCTTTGTTTATCGCTTTTGAAAAATGGTATGACACGTGGATGGAACATGGATTTGATCATATTCGCGAAACGTGGGAAAAATACGCGGCGCTTTATGAGCGGCCGGTAAAAGCCATGCAGGGCAATAAAACCGTCGTCGGGCACATGATAGGCATTAATCGTGAAGGCGTCTTGCAATTAAAGGATCAACATGGGGAGGTTCATTTGATATACAGCGGTGATTTGGAATAATCCAAAGGAGGAACGAGGATGCTTATTTGCCGAACAAAAAAAGAATGGCAGAACTGTCGTGATCAAATGGAGGGAAATGGTTCCATTGCCCTCGTTCCGACAATGGGGGCGTTGCATCAAGGGCATCTGCAGTTGGTGAAGCAAGCAAAGGCCGATCATGACCAATTGGTTATGACGATTTTCGTCAATCCCTTACAGTTTGGGGAAGGGGAGGATTATGACCATTATCCCAGGCAGGAAGAGGCGGATATTGAAAAAGCAAAAGCAGCAGGTGTCGACGTCCTTTGGTTGCCGTCGGTGGACGATATTTATCCACGTGATCCGGCTGTAACCGTTAGGGTAGGCAAAATGAGCGAACGTCTTTGTGGGCGTCACCGTCCCGGCCATTTTGACGGCATGGCGACGGTTGTTATGAAATTTTTACAACTAATTCGGCCTGACGCTGCTTATTTTGGAAAAAAAGACGGCCAGCAACTCGCGATTTTAACGCGCATGTGTGAGGATTTTCATTTAGACGTTACCGTTGTAGGCGGAGAAACGGTTCGAGAAGATGACGGCTTGGCGCTTTCCTCCCGAAACGTATTTTTAAGCGAGAACGAACGAAAGGAAGCGCCTTTTTTATACAAAAGCTTACAAGAAGGCTATGAACGGTTTCGTCAACAGAAGGAAAGCCCGGTGAAAACAGAGCGTGAGATCATTGCCGAGCTCTCCGAACGTATTACCGCTTCCATCGATTACGTGGAGCTTTTGACATACCCGAGCCTGGAGCCGTCAGATGAAAATGACACGGACGAACAGCTCATTCTCGCCGCTGCCGTTCGCTATCCGCAAGCGCGTTTGATTGACAATGTAATTTTTGAGCGGGATTAACCTTCAGCGCACCCACCGCTTAAGGGATTACTATGTCACTTGTTCCTCTCGGAGCAGCTCGATCTCCGTTAAAGGGATTACTATGACTCACTTGTTCCTCTCGGAGCAGCTCGATCTCCGTTAGAGGGATTACTATGCCTCACTTGTTCCTCTTGGAGCAGCTCGATCTCCGTTAAAGGGATAACTATGCCTTACTTGTTCCTCTCGGAACAGCTCGATCTCCATTAAAGGGATAACTATGCCTTACTTGTTCCTTTCAGAGCAGCTCGATCTCCGTTAAAGGGATTACTATGACTCACTTGTTCCTCTCGGAGCAGCTCGATCTCCGTTAGAGGGATTACTATGACTCACTTGTTCCTTTCAGAGCAGCTCGATCTCCGTTAAAGGGATTACTATGACTTACTTGTTCCTCTCGGAGCATCGCGCCCTCTGTTAGAGGGATTACTCTGCTCTTCTTGTTCCTCCCCGGGAAATTGCCGGTATGACGATCACGACGCTTTATGATAAAATGTAGACATTGAATAGCGAAGAATGATGTGATGATTGCCATGAACATAGATAAACCGAATAAATTCATTGTGATTGACGTGGAAACGACGGGGAATCGCCCGCGGGACGGCGACCGGATCATCGAAATAGGTCTGGCTGTTGTCGATAATGGTCAAGTCATGAAGACGTTCTCTTCTTTTGTGTCTTGTGATCGGCAAATCCCCTCTTTCGTTAGCCGGCTTACAGGCATAACAGAGAATGACATAATAGATGCTCCGTCATTTTCGGAGTTGGCGCCTTCTATTTTAGAGGATTTGGATGGCGCTTGTTTGGTCGCCCATCATATTGATTTTGATTTACAATTTTTGAATAATGAGCTCGTTGCAGCCGGTTATGAAGCATTCCGGGGCCACATGTTGGATACGGTGGAAATGGCGCGTATGCTCTATCCGGCGCTTGATGGTTATCGGTTACCGTCACTGGCGGAGCAATTCAACCTGTCTCACGAGAACCCTCATCGTGCCGGAAGTGATGCCGAAGTTACGGCTCATCTTTTGCTTCTGATGTTGAAAAAAATGTATACATTGCCCCATGTCACGTTGCAACAGCTTGAAGCTTGTACCTCTGATATGTATAAAGGCTTGCAATTATGCGTATACGATGCGATGAAAATGGCGAGAACACGCCATCAAAAGAACGACAGTGCCTATGACATTTATCAAGATTTTGCCTTGAAAAAGCAAACAGACACCCGAACGGAACCGAAAGCGTCAATCGCGTTTAATGCCGAAAATTTTTTCGGAACGAACGGTGCCCTCGCGAGTGTTTCTTCTTCGTTTGAACATCGCAACGGCCAAGTGGATATGTCCGATCACGTCTATGCTTGTTTTGCGGACGCCAAGCACCTTATCGCGGAGGCGGCAACCGGCACGGGGAAAACGCTGGCTTACTTGTATCCTGCCGTTTCCAAGAGCAGAGAGAAAAATCGTCCGGTCGTGATCGCGACGGAAACCGTTGCTTTACAGCAGCAAATTAAAGATCGGGACGTGCCTTTATTGGAAAAAGGACTTGACCTTCCGATTGAAGCGACCGTGCTGAAGGGGCGCAGCCATTATCTATGCTTGCAAAAATTCGCCCATTTTTTGGAACAGATAAGAGGGACGAGACAAGCATCTTACGATGAACAATTGAGTACTGCCCAGATTTTGATTTGGTTAACGGAGACGGAAACAGGCGACGTGGAGGAGCTTAATTTGCCAAACGGGGGATATGCCCTTTGGGACGAATTAAAAAGCGACCCGGAATCTTGCACCCATTCGAATTGCACTTTTTTCTCCCGTTGTTTTTATCCGAGAGCCAAGGACAACGCCAGACAGGCAGATATCATTATTACGAATCATGCGCTCTTGTTCACTGACCATTTTCAAGGAACGCGCACGCTCCCTGCCTATGACTATTTGGTCGTGGATGAAGCCCATCATTTGGAAGAAGCTGCGGGGCGTCATTTGGGAGCAACCATTAGCTACCAACATTTTATGCGTTTGTACAATCAATTTGGGGTACAGGAACACGCTGGATTATTTGCCGATATTTCCGTTTTAATCGATCGCCATTTCACTGTGGTTTCCGCCGATTGGCTGAGGGAACGCAAACAGGAATTGCAATCGCTGCACCATGAATGGAATCAATTGTTTATCGCTTTGCAATCGGCGATTGTAAAAAAAGACAAACGGCAAAAAAGCGACGTCTATATCCCCGAAGACGTAGTCAATGCTCATGTGTTTGATGTATGGAAGCGGACGGAAGCAGGAGGAAGCGATGTCATTCGTGCCTGGCGTTCGTTCATTCGCACGTTCAAAAAAGAGGCGCTTGTGCCTGCGGAAGAAACATTGCTTCAAAAAGTGAATACGCTCTGTAACGATTTGGAGGAAGCGCAAAAGACATTGGCATCGCTCTTAACTTCCGAAGAAAAAAACGAAGTGTACTGGGCAGAAAGCGATGCCAATAAGCGCCCGGATCGTTTACGGCTGTACCGTAGACCAATAAATATTAGCGAGCAACTTGCCGATGAATTTTTTTCAAACACGAAAAGCATTGTTCTCACCTCGGCAACCCTTACCGTGAAAGGGTCTTTTCAATATACGATCGATCAACTCGGATTAACCAACGCGCAGCCGGAATGTTTGCAGCTGCCTTCTCCTTTTCAGTATGAGAAACAAGCGCAGTTGCTCGTCCCTGAAGATTTTCCGGAAATCCGCCAGGACGGAGAAGAACGTTTTACGGAAGCAGCCGCTCACTTTCTTTGTTCGCTTACATCTCGTGTCAACGGCCGGATGCTCGTCTTGTTCACCTCCCATCAAATGGTAAAAGACGTGTCCCAAATGATAAAGCCGCATATGCAAGATTTGAACTACTCCCTCTTTGCTCAAGGCGTGAGCGGGGATAATCGTTCCAAACTTGTGAAACAGTTCCGGAGTCACGAGCGATCGATTTTAATGGGTACGACGACATTTTGGGAGGGCATTGATTTGCCGGGGGAAGACGTCCGGGCGCTCATTATCGTACGTTTGCCTTTCGCCCCGCCGGATGATCCGGTATACATGGCAAAAGCAAAACAGATTGAAGCAGATGGGGGCAGTGCATTTAGCCGACTTGCATTGCCTCGGGCGGTTCTCCGTTTTAAACAAGGTTTCGGACGTTTGATTCGTACAAAAAGGGACCGCGGACTTGTCTTTGTTTTAGACAAGCGACTGATCCAAGCCCGTTATGGAAAGGTGTTTTTGCGCTCCTTGCCGACATTGCCGAGTCTTTTCGCGCCTTCGGAACAATTGCTGGCACGCGCCGAGGAATTTTATCACGGTGGTAAGCGCCCGTAAAACTCCCGCTTCAACCCCGTAAGCGGGAGATAACGGGCGACTAACACCCTGATTCGTTCAACTAACCATCAGAGGAACCCCACCTCTGATTGAAGTTTCACTTTATCAGGAGGATGAGTCCCGATGACACGCCCATATGTGGTAACGAATGTAACGATTATCGACGCAGTGCGGATAATACCCGAAGGTTTTATCAAAGTAAAAGACAAAAAAATTGTTGCAGTCGGAGAGGGCATGCCGCCGCCCGAAGACGGATGGGATCGTATAGACGGACAAAAGAAAACCCTCATGCCCGGGCTTGTCAATACCCACGGCCATACACCGATGACATTGCTCAGGGGAATAAGTGATGATTTGCCCCTTGAGCGTTGGCTAAACGAAAAAATATGGCCCGCAGAAGCTGCATTGGGTGATGAAAGTGCCGCTGCCGGAACGGCACTCGCGATCGTTGAAATGATTCGGTCCGGTACGACTTGTTTTGCCGATATGTACCATCTCAATTGGGAAGGAACGGCGGTGTTGACGGAGGAATCGGGCATGAAAGCTTCTCTCGCGCGTGGAATGATTGCTTTCGGCTCAAAGCAAGCGCAACGGGAAAAGCTGAAAACGGCCATTGATTACGCGAAATCCTGCCAAACGTCGACGAGCGGACGTCTACGGGGCGCGATTTTCCCTCATGCCCCTTACACGTGCCCGCTAGAATTTTTGCGTGATGCTAAAGCAAAAGCGGAGGAAGCATTCCTGCCTTTTCACATTCACATTGCCGAAACACGCAAGGAAGTAAACGAACACGAAGCAAAGCATGGCTTACCCCCTGTCGCTCACCTTTTGGAGGAAGGCATCTTGACGGAAGGGTCACTCGCCGTGCATGCGGTCCATATTAGCGATTCGGAAATCACGGGGCTGAAAGAAAACGGCGTCCACGTCTCCCATAATCCGCAAAGCAATTTAAAATTGGGGTCGGGGATCGCGCCGTTGCCCCAACTGTTGAACCAACATATTCCCGTTTCCCTCGGCACGGACAGTGCAGCTTCGAATAACACGTTGGATCTATTTGATGAAATGCGACAAGCGGCGATGGTTCATAAAGGCTTGCAAGAAGAAGCGAACGCGACGGATGCGCAAACGATTGTGAAAATGGCAACGGTCAACGGCGCAAACACGCTCGGCTTTTCCGGCGCGGGATTGATTGCAGAGGGCTATGATGCCGATTTTATTTTCATTAATAGCGATCAAGCACACATGATCCCGCGCATCAATTACGGAACACTCGTTTATTCCGCTTCAGGACGGGATGTTACCGACGTTTTCGTTGAAGGGAAACCTCTCATGCGTGATGGCAGACTTCTCACTGTGGATGAGGAAAAGATTCGCCATGAAGCGATGGATACTTCAGCAAGGCTTTTTGCCGGTCGTTAATCAAAAAAATGAAAGGCTGCATGGAACAGCCTTTCGTGTGCGGGCGTATTTTTTATTTCTCCCTAAAAGAGAGCAGTCTTATTATGTGCAACGGAGGGGCGGCGCTTACGAAGAAAATCACGGCAAAGGTGCAAGTCCGTCCCTCATTTGGGAAGTTTGACAGCTACTAAAAGAAAGGATCGATCAGTTGGGAGGTGCGCGATGCGGAGTTGGATCATTTTGGGCGTTGTTATCCTTGTTCTTTTATTAGGGTTGGGTGTGTATGGATTTTTCCAAACCATTGAAGCCCCGAAAGAAGAACAAAAAGAAGCAGTTGCATGGCTCGTTTCGGAGGATGAAGACGCGGAAACATTTGACGACTTCCATGTATTTTTCGGGATGGAAACGATCTATGTTGCCACGACAACGCAAACAGACGGCGACCAATATTATTGGTTTTATGACGATAGCTATGAACAGATCGAACGCGTCCCCCTTGCCGACGTAATGGATGAGGAGACGGTTATTGATGGCGTTCGTTCCGAGCATGGAGACATCGACTTACGAGAAGTCCGTATCGGTTACGAGGAAGAGGAAACTGTCTACGAACTCATCTATACGGATGCAGACAACACGCTTTATTATGACTATTATACAGCGGAAGACGGAGAATCATTCAAACGGTACCGTCTGTCCGGCAGCGGTGAGGCCTAAAAAGCATACAGGGGGCACAACACGCATTTTCGGGTGTTGCAGTTCATCTTGTCATTGCGTACACTTTAAGTAAGAAAGTCGGCTAAAGGGCTAAAAGGAGGAACGACATGAAACTGTCGAAACGAGTTGAAACGATAACCCCATCATCAACGCTCGCCATCACGGCGAAAGCGAAAGCATTGAAAGCAGCAGGCCATGATGTGATCGGATTGGGTGCTGGAGAACCGGACTTTAACACGCCTGACTACATCATTGAAGCAGCCACTCTTTCCATGAAAGAAGGAGAAACAAAATATACGCCGTCCGGAGGTTTGCCTACGCTTAAAGAAGCGATTATCGAGAAATTTAAAAGAGACCAGAATCTCACTTACATACAAGAAGAAATCATGGTATCTTCGGGCGCCAAGCACGCGTTGTATACGATTTTTCAAGCTTTATTGGACGAGGGAGACGAAGTGATCGTACCCGCTCCCTTTTGGGTGAGCTATCCCGAACAAATTAAACTCGCCGGCGGAACTCCCGTCATTTTACAAACAAAAGAAGAAAATGACTTCAAGGTGACAAAAGAAACTTTAGCGAACGCGATAACGCCGAAAACGAAGGCAATGATTGTAAATTCCCCGAGCAATCCGACCGGGGGAATGTATACAAAAGAGGAATTGCAAGCCATAGGCGAAGTGGCCGCCGAGCATGATATTTTGATCGTTTCGGATGAAATTTATGAAAAACTGATCTATGGGGATGCAAAACATTACTCCATTGCAGGCCTTTCGGAAGATTTAAAAGCGCGTACCATTATCGTGAACGGTGTTTCCAAATCGTATTCCATGACGGGATGGAGAATTGGCTACGCTGCAGGTGATAAAGAACTCATCCGGGCAATGAGCAACTTGGCGAGCCATTCCACGTCGAACCCGACGACGCCGGCGCAATACGGCGCAATCGCTGCTTATAATTCGGATCAGGCACCCGTTGAAGAGATGCGACAGGCGTTTGAAGAACGGTTAAACCGGGCATACGAGCAACTTGTGCAAATCCCCGGTGTCAGTTGCATGAAGCCGCAAGGCGCATTTTATTTATTTCCGAATGTAAAGGAAGCTTCGGACGCCGGCGGATTTGCATCTGTGGACGATTGGGCTGCCGCTTTGTTGGAACAAGAACAAGTAGCGATCGTTCCCGGTGCAGGATTCGGCGCTCCTGACAATGTGCGTTTATCCTATGCTACCTCCCTTTCGTTCATCACGGATGCCTTAGAGCGCATCGAACACTTTATTAAGCGCACGACGTCCTAAATCGCAGAATGGAACGACCCGATCAAAGGGAGACAATCACGAACGAAAGGGAGAATACGCATGGAACGGGACGTTATGATCAAGCTTTTGGAAAAAGGTCATGTATCGATTCCAGCCGTATTTCTTGATTATTACGATGCGCTCGGCATAAACGAAAATGATATGATGCTGCTGCTGCACATCCATCGTTTTGTCCAACAAGGGCATAACTTCCCGACCCCGGAGCAATTGGCACAAAAAATGACATTAACTGTGAATAACTGTCAACAGGCGATCGGTCGGTTATTAAAACGGGGAGTCCTTCGTCTTGAACAAAACGAGGATGATAACGGTGTAATGTATGAAACGTATAGCCTGGGGCCTTTTTATGACAAAGTCATTGCTTATCTTGAAGCAGAACATGCACCGGATAAAAATGAGAACGATGTAGATGCCGGCGAGCTGTACCGATTATTTGAAAATGAATTCGGGCGACCGCTCTCCCCGATGGAAGGGGAGACGCTCGCCATGTGGATAGACCGGGACCAGTACACGTACCCATTAATTAGGGCGGCATTGCGGGAAGCTGTGATTTCGGGCAAATTAAATTTGCGTTACATTGACCGCATCTTGTTTGAATGGCAAAAAAATGGCATTAAAACGCCTGAAGAAGCGGATGCTTTCAGTGAAAAGTTCCGGCAAAAACAAAGGGGCAAAGCACCTTCGGGTGAACAGCCACAGACCCAGCCTTATCCAAATTATAATTGGCTGGAAGCTGATTAGAAGCCTGAAAAGGGGAGGGCAAGAGACACAATGTTATCAAAAAGAGACACCGTCTATGCCATTGAAACGATGGAAGCGATGTTTCCGGAGGCCAAATGTGAGCTTTGGCACCGGAACGCTTTTGAGTTGCTTGTGGCTGTCATATTGTCTGCCCAATGCACCGATGCTCTCGTCAATAAAGTGACCCCGCGTTTATTTGAAACATATAAAGGTCCCAAAGATATAGCTGCCGCCTCCCAAGAAGAACTGGAACAAGCGATACGATCCATCGGCCTCTACAGGAATAAAGCAAAAAACTTAAAGAAAATGAGCCATTCCCTTCTAACGCAATATAATGGCAACGTGCCCGCCGATCGCGATTCATTAATGGAACTTGCCGGTGTCGGGCGCAAAACCGCGAATGTGGTGGCGTCAGTTGCTTTTGATTTGCCTGCCATCGCCGTGGATACGCACGTGGAACGCGTGTCGAAAAGACTCGGCATTTGCCGTTGGAAAGACAGTGTCCTGCAAGTAGAAAAAACACTCATGGAAAAACTGCCGGAAGAAAAATGGTCGAAAAGCCATCATTTGCTTATTTTTTTTGGCCGTTATCATTGCAAGGCACGGAATCCGGCCTGTCCGGAATGCCCGTTGTTGTCTATCTGCCGGGAAGGGCAAAAAAGAATGAAAGCTGTTAACGAGGAGGAGGAGGAAAAGGCGTGACGACGGAAACCCTCACCCCTTTGGAAGAACGAAAACGAACATTGCCATTCGGCGAACCTGAAAAAGCAAGGTTGGAAAAGCTTGACGGGAAGCTCGCGTACGATGCCCCGTTTTCCGTTGCCGTTTGCGGCCATTTTTCCGCTGGAAAATCAACGCTGTTAAACCATCTGCTAGGAGCTGAACTTTTGCCATCCAGCCCTATTCCGACGACCGCAAACATTATGACAATTGCTGCCGGGGACCCTGGGCTTACAGCCATTACAAATGATGGCGAAACACATGTGTTTACCGACCGTATTCCTTGGGAAAAGTTGCAATCCTTTGCGCTCGATGGCGTGGGTATTCGTGAGGTTAAACTTTCCCTCCCGCTTCCTTTTCTTCCTGAGAATGTAACACTGGCGGATACACCCGGGGTTGATTCCACCGATGGCACTCATGAAAGCTATACGGGGACCGAATTGTTAACGACAGATGCGATCATTTATATTACAGATTATAATCATGTGCGTTCGGAGACGAATCTACGTTTTTTACGGCAAATGCAACGGGAAAACAAACCAATCGTCCTCGTCGTCAATCAAATTGACAAACATGATGAAAATGAATTGCCTTTTTCTATTTTCTCCCATGGCTTGCGGGATATGTTGCAACGCTTCGATATTCATCCGATTGGCATTTATTTTACATCAGCCCATCAACTCGATCATCCCGAAAATGAGATAACAAACTGGATCGGGGACATGCGCTCCCTTCTTTATCACGCCACGTCGCTCAAAGACCAATCAAAAATGCGAATGATCCGCAGTGCCGTCTCCGCGCTTTTGGAACGATTGTACCGTGACCGTGCCCGGGGAGAACAAGCCATTGAAGATTCTTTGCAAGCACACGGGTTTTCTGTCGGAGATCATCAAACGCTCGTGCAGATTCGCGAACGGTTAAAACGTTTGGACGAAGAAACACGGGAAGCGATCGCGGATATGCGCCATCGGCTTGATGAATTTTTTAAGCAAACCTACTTATTCCCCAACGACTTGATGGAAGGTACAAAAACATGGATTGAATCACTCGATCCATCGTTCAAGGTAGGCGTGCTCGGGTCGAAAAAGAAGAAGACAGCCGAACAAGAGAAGCGGGAAGAAGCGCTTATCGAGGCGTTAAACAGGCGGTGGGATACGGAAGTGCATTTGTATTTAAGTGAATACTTTAAGAAATTATCCCTTTCGCCGTCGATCGCCCGACATGCAGAAGCGGCTGTTCAAGCCATTCCCTTCCGGGCCGGGGAAGCCGGTTGGTTGCGTTCGTTCGTGTCCGACGGAGTTAAAAACGATCAATACGTTTACACATTGGCATCCCGTTTGAATCACGCGTTGCTAAAAGAAGTCAAGGATGTGGTTGAACCTTTATACAGGGAAATCGTTGCCGATTTTGAACAGCAAGCCGAAGATGAACGCTTCCGGCTTTTGGAAAAAACCGGAGAATTTGAAGAGATTGAAACGTTGGAAGCGGAAAATGAAGAACACTTGAAAACAATCGATGATACAATCACGCGTGTCAAAGCATCGTTGGAAACGTTAGCGGAAGATGGACGTTTAGAAGAAGACATGAAAGCATTATTGGGACGCTCGCCGGATCTGGACGGCTTGCAAGCCGACATAGAAGTAAGCGAACAAGCCGAGCCGGTAAGCACGAAAATGAACGCTGTCCCGCGTGATGAATTTTCACAGGAAGCGAAAAGCCTGCCGCAAGTTGATTGGCAGGCATTGAAAGAAACCGTGGAACAATATATGAGCCAACCGTATGCCGAAGATGAGCGCGAGGATTTGCTCACAACCATTGAAAAGGCACAAACGTGCGATTATACGTTTGTTATGGCAGGGGCATTCAGTGCCGGCAAATCAACGTTTTTAAATGCGCTCGTCCGGGATGAGATTATGCCGGTGTCCCCCCATCCGACGACGGCATCGCTGACGGTCGTTCGCTACCCGGATGAGACGCATCAACACGGCGATGTAACCGTCCAGATAAAATCCGAAGCCGTCTTGGACGCGGAAATACAAGCGGTCGCCTATGAATGTGGCTATACGTTTAATTTAACGCGCTTGAAAAACGCCGAGGGACTTTCGATTGCAAAAACGAATACGTTGGAGGAAAAACAACGGCTCGAGTATTTACGTGCGTTACAATTAGCCGTGAAAAAAGAACAATATGACTACGGAAAAACCTATGACATGTCGATGCACGATTGGCAAGAAATCGCCGCTAAAGAAGATCACGCCTGTTTGATTGAAGAATCAACGGTTTATTTTCATTCGGATATTACCGGCAAAGGTTGGTCACTCGTGGATACCCCGGGTGTCCAATCCGTAAACGAGCGCCATACGAGAATGGCGATTGAAAAAATAAAGAAAGCCGATCGGTTTATGTATCTGACGTATTATCATCATGCCTTTTCCCGGGCCGATCAATCGTTTATTAAACGCATCACAGAGGTTCAAGTGCCCCATTACATGGTGATCAACGCGGCAGATCTGGCAAAAGATGAACAAGAAGCGCAGTATGTGACGTCATTCGTTAATGATCAATTAAAACAAGCCGGCTGCCACGAAAGCATTACGGTTCCCCTTTCAAGCAAACGTGCCCTTGCCCCCGAGGGCGATCGGCGGTTTTCCGACTTTATGCATTATTTGGAAACAGAGGAAGGCCCTCGTTTGCAGATGGAATCTGTTTGGGAAATGAATAGGCAGATGCACACGTTAATCGATGCGCTTCATATAGTTGCAGATATCGGTAAACGGCCGTTGGAAGAGCGGAAAAAGCTAGCCGAACAGGAAAAACAAACATATGAAGGCGTAAATCTTAAAAACGTCGATGCAGATGATGGAGAAATAAAGGTTTGGGAAGGACATGCAACGAGACGATTGTTATTGGTTTTTGCGGATCGTTTCGCCGCGTCGATCCATGTGGCCTCCGTAAATGGCAAGGATAAAAGTGCACGGGAAAGCCAGTTGCTGCAGGCATTGGACGCATTTATAGATGAATGTGAAGAGGAATGGCAAAAAGAACAGCTTGCATTGGAAAAACAAGCGCGTGCATCGTTGAGAGAGCAAATGACTCGGGCATACGGGGACGGGCGTTCATTGGAAGACATGGATGTCCGTTTGGAAACGGCGGTTGACTTTCAATTGCCGGTCCAATCGCTCCAAACGTTGGCGAAACAGCGAAAACTGAAAAAATCCTTTTTCTATGATGGCGAATTTGACGCTTTCAAAACGGATGTATTTTCTCTATTGGAGGAACATGTTCGCGCACGCGTTCAAATTGCGGCCGAGTCAGTCAGAAAAGGCAAAAAGGCGCAACTGGGCAAAATCAAAGCGCAAGTGCAAAAAGAGATGGAAATTAAAGAGAAAAAACAAGCGGACAGGCTCCAATTTCTCACCTCGGAAGAGCCGGATGTGACCCCGATAGAGGAAGAGATAAAAACGCTGAAATCGCAGATTAGGTTGTAAATGTGCACCGTTTGTGAAGGTACGGGCATATTGCCGGATGAAGAGTTGCGGAAGTAAAAGCATTTAAGTTCGAAAAAGCGTGATTGTGGAAAAACGATACTCTCAGTTTATCAAAAGAACCCCCCTTATCGGGTAGGAAATGTTGCGCCGACAGGGGGCACAAGATGGGATTTATTTTTATGAGTACATTAAATCAGAAAGTAAAATTACAACGGTATCAACCTGAGTTTCTACAAATATTAAAGGGATTTGATTTACCTGAAGAAAAGGCACAATATACAGCCTTCCCAAGCGATGTATTAGAAAAATTAACAGACGGGCAGTTTCCAATTGTAATATTAAATAATGATGAACCAGTTGGTTTTTTCTTATTACACTCAACCGACAGGGTAAAGGAATATACAAATAATGTGAATGCATTGTTACTAACTGCGTTATCGATAGACAATTTCCAACAGGGAAAGGGATTTGCAAAACAGGGGATGAGTTTGCTAAAAGACTTTGTTAATCGAGAATTCTCCGAATACGACGAGATCGTATTAGCAGTCAACCACAAAAATGTTCCGGCACAAAGGCTGTATGAAAAGGTTGGATTCAGTGATACTGGCAGAAGAAAAATGGGGAGAAAAGGTGAGCAATTAGTTTTTAGTACCTCAGTTTAGTGGTTATATAATACAAGCAGGCGCGATTACTTAATACTAATTTTTTACAATGGTGAATTTGACGCTTTCAAACTTATGCCCCCTTTGTCAACCATAGATGCTAGTGCAACCTGTCGAAAATAAGCGGTCACACCGGCGATCGGAAGACAGGATTAGGGCTTCAAACTGGGGTCAGTGATCGATTGGATTAAACCGCCACAGCCCGAGTTAAGGTATCAAAGGCTATCGTCAATGATCGAATGGTTTCTTGCGAAGCAGGCTCCCCGGTCGCCATGAAACAGTTCATGGCGACCGAACACGAAAGCCAATCGCTCATTCGGTCGCCATGAGGCAGCCATGCCGACCGAATATCTTTGATACAAGCCTTTTTCGGTCACCATGAAGCGGCTATGACGCCCGAACGCTTTCGATTCAGGCCACTACGGTCGTCATAAAACGGTTATGACGACCGAACACGAGAACCGACCGCTTTTTCGGTCGCTATGAAGCGGTAAATTGTCCGTTAGGGAGACAGAAGCGTTGCCGACCAAACTTCTTCCAACTGTCTCTATGATTGGGTAATTAATCTATCTTGCACTAGTTTTGACCCGTTAAAAACGGTCGGTTCGGAAAAAATTGGAGATATACAGATTAAATTGGGAAGAGGGTGCTACATGGATGGAGAGGTTCACCTAGTCGGTTATTAAGTACATGAATGTATGAAAACATAAAATGGGATGCAACAACTTTAATAAACGCAAAAAACCCCTTGCCCCTGACCCAACGTCAGGGGCTATGCTATGTATAGAAGAAAGTGAGGGGGGAGGAGTATTCATGGAGAATAAAACGTTTACCGTAGGAAAGTTTGCCAAGTTGACAGGTGTCACTGAACGTACACTTCGCTACTATGATCGGAAAGGATTGCTAGCGCCATCGGAATTTAACAAACAAGGACATCGCCTTTACACCGAAAATGATTTATTTCATTTACAAAGAATCTTGACACTCAAATATTTAGATTTTTCTCTGGGAGACATTACTAAATATCTTGAAAAATCCGGAAAGGACTTAAAGGATTCTTTGGCAGTGCAAGCAAACCTTTTGGAACAAAAGCGAGAACATCTTGATCAGGTGATCGGGACCATCGAACGCGTACAAGCGATCATTCAAGAGTAGGAAAATCAGATGGATAGCGATTTATTGTTAGGACTCATTCATGCGCTTCAACGTGAGGAAGATTAAAAGCAATGGATGGCTAATTATATGTCGAAAGAGTTGCTGGATCGCATATTCATGGAAGGGAAGACAGAAGAAGAAAAACTTGAATTGGAGAGGAGAATAACAGCTATATTTTCAGATATTGGTCGATTCTATCATGAGAGAAGACCCGTGGATGATTTGGCAGTACAGGAAAAAGGGCTGGAACTAATGAATTTACTGACCGAAGTATTTGAATTGGAATATTTTGATGAACTTGAGGAAATCTCAGAAGGATTTGGGGATGAAACACTGCTCCGTACAAAAGTTCTGACGAACGAAGTAGAAGCATATTTGACGGATATTTTAAGTAAGGTTCGCGAGGGGCGATGAATATGTTAAGCAATGATCAAGATCACACTGAGCTAGCTATTGAAGCCAAGGGGGTCGTCAAAACGTTTGGTAAAAACCGCGCCGTCGATGAGGTTGACCTAACGGTGGAAAAGGGAGCTGTATACAGCTTCTTAGGTCCAAATGGTGCCGGAAAAACGACGATTACCCGTATGCTCGCAACGTTGTTGAAACCGGATGCCGGCCATATCCGAATACTTGGCTATGATCTCGTGCAAGAGACGGACGAAGTGCGTAACCGTATCGGTTTGACCGGACAGTTCGCTTCACTGGATGAAGATCTGACCGGTCGGGAGAATCTGATCATGATCGCCCGTCTTACGGGATATTCATGGAAATGTGCCAAGAAAAGGGCAGATGAACTGCTCAACGCTTTCGGTTTACAAGAAGCAGCCAAACGCCTGGTCAAAAAATATTCAGGGGGAATGCGGCGGCGTATTGATATTGCTGCGAGCATTGTCGTCTCACCGGAATTGTTATTTTTGGATGAACCGACCACCGGATTGGATCCGCGCAGTCGTCATCAAGTGTGGGACATTATCCGCGTGTTGGTGAATACAGGTACAACGGTTTTGCTCACAACACAGTATCTTGATGAAGCGGATCAATTGGCCGATCGGATTGCCGTTATCGATGAAGGTAAAATCATTGCTGAAGGGACTAGCAGCGAACTGAAAGCCTCCGTCGGTTCAGGAACATTACAAGTACGATTGCTTGATCCGGAAACCCGACCGGAAGCGGAACAATTACTGGCTGATAAACTTGACACAGTTATTCAGCTTTCATCCGATCCAGCCGTCCTTTCAGCTCGAATATCAGATAACATGCTTGCTACACATGCGCTCGGAGAATTGGGGCGTGCCAATATTGCTGTTAAGGATTTTTCCCTTGGTCAACCAAGTCTTGATGAAGTGTTCCTTTCTGTGACGGGCCGCCCTAATTCAGCTGAAGAGGTGAGTCAATGAATAATAAAACATTGCGTGAAGTACTGGCAACCGGAGAGCGTCCGAAGAAACCCAGTGCATTATCAGCATCTCTCACATTTGGATGGCGGGCACTTTTGAAAATCAAGCATATGCCGGAACAAATGTTTGATGTGACGGCGATGCCGATTATTTTTTTGCTTATGTTCACGTATCTTTTTGGCGGTTCCATCGCAGGATCTACCGGGGATTACCTACAATTCATCTTGCCGGGTATTCTCGTCATGACAGTAACTATGATAACGATGTACACTGGGATGGCCTTGAACAGTGACATCACCAAAGGGGTATACGATCGATTTCGGACCTTGCCGATTTGGGGGCCTTCGGTTCTCGTTGGGGGACTATTGATAGACGTTGTGCGTTTCGCGATGGCTTCCGTAATCTTGATCGTGCTGGGAATGATCCTCGGTTTCCAACCTGATGCAGGTGTATGGGGTGTTTTGGCAGCCATCGGTTTACTGTTGCTGTTCGCTTTTAGCTTATCATGGATATGGATTGCTCTTGCAATGGTCATACGAACGGAACAGACACTTGCAGGCGTCTCGATGATGGTGATCATGCCCTTGACGTTCGTTAGCAATGTGTTTGTTGATCCCGATACGTTGCCAGGTTGGTTGCAAAGCTTTGTTGACGTTAATCCGATCTCCCTGTTGGTCACAGCAGTGCGTGGGCTGATGCATGGAACAGCAACATTTGAAGATATTGGCTGGGTAATCTTGGCTTGCATTATTATATTGGTGATATTTACGCCGGTGACGATGTATTTGTATCGCAACAAAGAATAAAGAGCGAATTGTGATGTAGTATGAAATACGAAAAATTGTATCATGCGCTGTCTGCGATTTTATTCCAGAATCGGGGCGGATTGTTGAATAAATTAGGGCAGTGATTAAACTTAAACACACAAAAGCCTATTGGAAAATACTATTTTGATCAATCTTTTTTACAAATGGTTTGTTGCGATGATTAGATCAAAGCCAAAGAACAGAAAAAAGCGGCGCATCACATTCTTTAGTGATGCGCCGCCGTTATTATTGCTTATTCTTCCTGATCGTCCTCGTCGTCATCCCCCGAAGATTCGTCGCTTTCGTCATCGTCATCTTCGCCGTCTTCATCTCCGTCCTCGTCGTTCTCCTCATCTTCTTCGCTATCCTCGTCTTCTTCGGCATCTTCATCTTCAGCGTCCTCATCCTCATCTCCCTCATCGTCCTCGTCTTCATCCTCGTCATCATCTTCGGAACGTCCTTCTTCGTCGTCATCCTCATCCGAATCGTCTTCGTCTTCCTCGACGCCTTCCGGGACTTCAACGCTCGTTTCTGCAGTGTCGATGGTGTTTCCATCTTGCATGGCCACCACTTCAAAGTTGTGATCACCAGTTTCGGGGTCGGAAAGAACGTATTCTTGTTCATCGCTATCGGCAACTTCACTCATGCCATCCCCGGGATCATGGCTGACCGAGAACGTAGCATCGTCCGCTTCTTCTTCAGGGAAGTCCCAGCTAACGACGATTTCCTCGTCCTCTTCATCATAGGTGGCATCTAGTCCCGAAATTGAAGCGTCCACTTCATAGGTGTCAGAGGTTTCCTGTGGTTCGTTTCCGCAGACGAATAACTCTGTTGAGATTTCATTGCTCGGTGTAAATTCACTCGGCAGTTGCCCGCTGCCTTCTTCCATCTCACTTTCACAAACGGAATCAGGTTGCGAGAAATCCGCGGTTTCTTCTCCTTCATGGACATTCGACATGATGATCCTAAAAATATCCCGGGCGATTTGTTGTTCCTCACCGGCAGCCAAATAACCGTCTCCACGGTTTGTGTGCCCGGCCCATACAGCTGCCGTATAATTGGTCGTATAACCGTTGAACCAAACGTCGGGAACCGCTCCGTCGGGAACGCTTTGCCGTTCTTCCTGGTCAAAGTTCGATGTGCCGGTTTTACCTGCCAACGGCAACCCTTCGACGTTGGCTCGCTGCCCGGTGCCCGATGAATCGCTCACCACTCCTTTAAGTACATCCGAAATCATATAGGCCGTGTAGTCGTTCATCGCGCGCTCGGATTCAGGGGAGAATTCGATCTCCCGGCCGTCCCGGAATTCAATCTTGCGGACAGCGTGCGGTTCATTGTAGACGCCGTCATTGCCAAAAGCCGCGTACGCGCCGGCCATGTCCAAACTATTGACTTCTTCTTCGGTACCTCCGAGAGCATAGGCTTCGTGAACTTCTTCGAATTCGAGTCCAATGCCTTCCGCGAATGCTTGTGCATTATCCGTGCCAACCTCCTGAATCGCCTTGACAGCCGGAACATTTAAAGAACGCACGAGAGCTTCCCGCATCGTTACTTCTCCGCTGTAGCCCCCGCCGTAATTCGTAACCTCGGTTTCATTAGCATCGTTATAAGAATGGGGCTCATCGACGAGAGGTTCGCCCGTTGACCATTGCTGATAATCTATGGCTGGACCGTAATCAAGGAGGGGTTTGATCGTTGACCCTGGTTGGCCACCCCCTCTGGCCGCGTGGTTCCAACCTCTTTGCTCATCGGTTTCCTGACGGTTTCCGACCATGGCGCGCAAGGCTCCGGTCTCGGTGTCCAGCAAGGTAAACCCAATCTGAAAGTCTTCATTATCCGGGTAGTGGGCAATGTAATCATCTGTTTGAATCACGTCTTCAGCGTATGCTTGGGCATCCGGATCCAAAGTAGTGTAAATATCAAACCCGGCGGCATACAAGTCCGCGCTTTCAATTCCCTCGATATTTTCCACTTCATCCATGACTTGATCGACAAACGATTCATACATTCCCTCGTCTTCGGCAGGGGTGTAATCCAGTTGATCTTCAATATCCACATCTCTTGCCTCGGCGGCTTCATCCCCTGTAATTAACTCCTGTTCCTCCATCAGGGAAATGACCAAGTTCCGTCGTTCTTCGGCGTTTTCTGGATTGCTTTCCGGGTTATAAAAAGAAGGGCGTCGCGGAATGGCCGCCAATACAGCCGAATCGGCAATTGTAAGTTCACTTAAATCTTCTTTGTTGAAATAACGGATGGCAGCCTCGCCAACCCCCCAAGCGCTCTCATCAAAATAATTAATGTTTAAATACATTTCCAAGATCTCGTCTTTGGAATATTGTTGTTCCATGCGCACAGAAAGCCATTGTTCTTGCACTTTTCTTTCGATCGTTTGATCCGTAGACAAAAAAGCTTGTTTAACAAGCTGTTGCGTGATGGTGCTCGCGCCTTCCGCGCCGAAACCTTCCGTAATATTCGCGGCGATGGCTCCGCCAATCCTACGGACGTCAATACCCATATGGTCGTAAAAGCGATAGTCTTCAACAGCAATGAAGGCATCTTTCAATTGCTCGGGCATTTCCGAAATATCACGATACGTGCGGTTTTCCGTTCCTTGTAAGCGTAGAACTTCATTGTCGTTCTGGTCATAAATCGTTGAGCCCTCTGCGAATACAAGTTCATCGGCATCGATGGGAGGGGCGTTTGAAATCATCGCTACCGCCGTCGCTGTTCCGCCGATAATGCCAACAAGCATGACAATGAGCGCGCTTACCACAACTTTCTTAAAAGCGCCTCTTTTTTTCTCCCCCCGTTTTTTCCCGTTTTTATTTCCTTTGCGCGCCGTCTCCTGGGCACGCCGTTTTTCGGTTCTCGATCTATATTCGGACATAGAATACGGTTCCCTCATTTCTGAATGAAGCCATTCACCTCATGCATTTGTCGATGTTTGTCCTTATTTGTTACGTCGCTCCTTAGAAAAACTTGACTTATCGCCAAGGATGGCGAAAGTCAAAGTCTTTCTTATACTATCACCCAAGCATTTTATACTTTCTGATAGTGCTAATAAAATAATCGGTCCACGGCAGGCAAAAAATCAATCGGCGGAATGAAACCACTCGGCACAGCGATGCTATTTTCGGCAATTACTTGCTTTTGTAATGATTTGCGTTCGCTTCTCTCTTTTAATTGTACAAAAACAGAAGCCTTCATTACAAAAATTTCGTCGCTTTCTGCGAAGCGGAGGATGAGAAAGGCGCACCCTTGTTGCTCGTCCACATCCGCTAAATGTTGCAGTTGGTGCTCATGAAAATTTTTAAAGGGAAACGATTGTTTCTGCCTCGTTTCCTTCGCTTCAAAATCGAGATAGCATCCACGGTAAACTCCGTTGTAGTCGGTAGTAGAAGCTTGCCGAAAGTAGGCTTCCGTAATTTTCGCCCGGCTTCTTGCCGGATAGTCGACGTTAACAATTTGCACGGGTGTTGGTTTTTTGTGAATGACGGCCAATTTTTCCCGTCGATAGTAAGCGATCGATTCGTTAATATCATCTTCAAGTCGCATCCCCCGGTTCCCGTTGTGTGTGGAAGGGAGGGAGGAAGCCTTTTTTTTGGACGTGTATAATTTTCCGTTGGGGTATCGAAAGCGCAACCGAGTTCCCCGTCCTTTCGTCGTTCGTCGTTGATACATGGTTCCTAATCAACGTTAAATAGTACCATAAATATAAGAATTATAGAACCACCTTTCGCCTTGTCCATTGAAATGTTAAACTTTTATTGGTAACAATTTTACGGAAATGAGGCAAATTATGACGCAGAAGCCTTTAAATATCGGGTTTGGCAACATTGTGCCTTCGGGTCGGATCGTTTCGATTGTCCAAGCAGATTCCGCGCCGACCAAACGGATGATCCAGGAGGCGCGGGAACGCCAGATGCTCGTCGACGCGACAAATGGCCGCAAAACGAGAAGCATTATATTGGTTGACAGTGAGCACTTAATCTTGTCGGCGATCCATCCGGAAACCGTAGCGCAACGATTGGATACTTAAGGGAGAACATAGAGCGAAATCCCGGAATCTTTGGCGAATAAGCACCTCTTTTGTCATGCTTGCAGGTTTCTTTTAAGGAAAAGAGAAACTTAATAATTACAAGCGTGAAAAGGAAGGTGTTTAGGTTGAGCACATTGGTGAAGACGAAAAACGTCGCTGAAGTATTGCAGGTTGCCCCAAAGACGGTGCAAACGTGGGTGAGGAAATACCAAATTCCGGTGAAAACGAATGACCGGGGCCATTATTTATATGACCATAATGCCATTGATCGTTTGCAAACCGTAAAGTCCACGCAGATGCCGGAGGAAAATGGTCCGGTCAATGAACGGGAGGCGAAACCAACATACGAAGAAGCGGAGAAGCGCATGGATGACATCTTGCGCAGACTCGATCACCTCGAAAACATGATCGAGCAAAAAGCCGATGAAGTCGTCAGTTTCCAACTCCTTAAGCATCGGCAAGAATTGGACGACGTTCAGTGTTCCCTCGCCGCGATGGAAAAAAACCTGAAAGATTTACAAGTCGAAAAGATAGACCCCGAACGAAAGTTTGAATGTCCGAAGAAAGAACGGGGAAAATTAGCAAATATGTTTTTATTTTCAAGTTAGAAGGTTGGGTCATGGAAGAAAAAGAAATCATCGCCGTAAGCCGGCGTTTATCGAAAGACATGGAAGAGGCAAATCTTTATCGAAAAGCGGTCGACGAAGGCCGGTCGTTTTCGTTTCAAGAGGAAATCGTTCCTTTCGTGGACGATTTACAGACAAGAGCCGAAGAGTGGCGAGCTGGCGTACAAACGCTCCTTTCAAAACGAACGATCGGGGTGTTGCATCCCGACCAGGTGGAGCATACGTATGAAAACATGTACGTGCTGGCAACGGAATCTTTTCAACCGCATATACAAAAGCAACGGTATCAAGAGCGGCAACAAGCGATTGCGTACATTTTGAATATCGTGCTCGAAGAAACAGAAGAACGATAGCAGGATTCCGTAGGGGTCCGCTATCGTTTTTGTTACCTCGGTTTCTCTTAAAAACGGCCGGAGCGAAAAATCGAGAAAATGATGAGACAGAACATAAAAAACGAAATGATAAAACTAATTTCAATGACGGGAAGTTGCACAAGAAAGGATGAAGAATCGCCAAACGTCGATCCGACAATCAACCCGACCATAATAATGGAAAACGCGAGCAACGTTAAACTAAATGAAATCCGGTTGCTGATACGGTCAAGCTTATTTAAAAAGATGTTGAGTTTCGGTAACCGTATTCCGATGGTGAGCTCATCATCATTGATTTTAGCGAGTGCCGTTCTCAATGAATGGGGCAATACGAGCAAGGTGTCCCGTTGCCGTTTCGCTTCTTTAAGCCATTTTTTTGACCATGTTTTCGGGTTGATGCGTTCGCGGGCAAGCAATCGCCCGTAAGGTTCCGCAATTTCCACAATGCTAAGTTCCGGGTCTAGCTCGGAAATAATGCTTTCGATCGTAATCACGGCTTTAGCAAGCAGCGTATATTCTTTGTAAATACGGATATTAAAGCGTTGCGAAGCGGAAAAAATATCGTTGAGCGCTTCGCCGACACGGACTTCTTCGAATGGACGTTCGTAATATTTTGCCAATAAGTATTCAACTTCGTCCGCAAATTCCTCAGCGTCCACGTCCTCGGGAACATCAGCCATGTTGTAGACCATGCGGGCAACTTCCTCCGGGTCTCCTTTCGTCATGGCGATCACATAATCAATGAAATCATTTCGCATCGAACGGTTTAAACGGCCAACTTGTCCGAAATCAAGCAAGCATAACTTGCCATCGGCAGTGAGGAGTATATTCCCGGGATGGGGATCGCTATGGAATAAACCGTCGATGAGCACTTGGTGCAGGAAGGCGTCCGCGAGTTCGCGAGCCAATTTGGGATGGTCTCTTTCTTGCTCATCTTTCCAATGTTTATACTTTATGCCGTCCATAAAAGCCATCGTTATCATTTTCCCCGTCGAATAGGCCGGGTGAACTTCCGGAGTGTTGATGCTACTGAATTTTTGCATATTCACGTGCATTTTTTCCGTGTTGCGAAGTTCCAGTGTGTAGTCCGCTTCATTGCGGATGGCTTCGGCGAATTCATCGGCGACGTCTTCCAGCCGGTAATACTCTGCCCAATGAAATCGTTGGGACAAGAGCCTGGTAAGGTCATGTAAAATGTCCAAATCTTTTTCGATGGTTTCTTTAATTTTTGGGCGGGATACCTTTACAGCGACGACGGTGCCGTCGGGAAGCTGAGCTTTATGTACTTGGCCGATGGAAGCAGCCGCAAGCGGTTCTTCGGAAAATGAGGCATATGCTTCATGAATCGGCGTTTGCAACTCTTGTTCCACGATTCTTTGTACTTCTGCATAAGCAAATGGAGGGACATCATCCTGCAACTTTTGCATTTCATCGACGATATAGTCGGGAAATAAATCGCGGCGCGTGCTGATCATTTGGCCCAATTTTATAAAGGTCGGGCCCAGCTCCTCCATGACGTTACGAATGCGCTCCCCGATTAAACGGTAATTAGGGTCTTTGGGATTCGTGGCCAAACGCTTCGGCAGCGATAAAACGTGAAAAAGACCAACCTCTTGTAAAATATAACCGAAGCCATGTCTAGCCAGAACGGTGGCAATCTTTCGGTAGCGATTGGCGTGTTTCAATCCTGTAGAGAGCACTGGACATCTTCCTTTTTAAAGTGTAAGAAAGAATGACGATCAATGTGTGATCGCCAAGGTTCATCATTTTGGGTCATCATTTGTCCCAGACTGTTTCAGCATGTTTTCCAAACGCTCAATTTTCGCTTCCAATTGCTCGACATCATCGCGGGTAGCAACGCCCATGTCGCTAAAAACCCCTTTGACACGGTCTTTGGACGCTTGTGACCATTCTTCCTCTTTCGTTTCCCCTTTGCGAATTAATTCATCGGCAAATTCTTCCGCTTCGCGGGGGTGATACGTCCTCTCGAGACGAGATCATCCAGATATGTTTGCACTTTTTCTTTTCCGGCGACAGCAGCGCCTAAACCTAGAAAAAAACCGTTTCTGAGCCATTCGTTCATAAAAAATCGCTCCTATCTTTATTATGTTTCATTTCCCGATAGGCGGCAGGATTGGGCAGCGTATGTGAGCTATTCATTAATCATTATCTTTAAACATAGAGACGATGAAATAAACAATCGTAACCGCGGATAGAACATAGATGCTGTTTACAAGAAAAGGCTCGGCATCGTGAGGGGTTGTCGCTGCACCATGGACAATATTTGCCGGAACAATAGCGAACAACATCACAATGAGCCCGGTGATTAATTTCGTTTTCATGGCAGATCCTCCTTTAATGACTATTCAATCACATTCATTATAGAAGTTTAGAAGCAATTTAGCAATTCTTAACGAAAAATAGATCTCCGCGAACGTCAGGTGCTCGGTGCAACAGATGGAACCTTGATTAATGTGTCACAAAAACAGCGCGACCATTCACGCGCAACGGATAAAAAGTTGTTGCTATACATGGCAAAACAGGCGATAAATATGTTAAATTTAATGGATGATAAAGAATTCGATGACAAAAGGCGGTTACGTATGATGACACGAAAGGAAATGACCACGAGTCCGTTACAAATTGAAGATGTAATCATTGCTTACCAAACGTTAAAAGATATTGTGAAACACACCCCGTTGCAAAAGGACGAGGTTTTATCCGAACGGTATGATGCGAATATCTATTTAAAGCGCGAGGACCAGCAGCTTGTTCGCTCATTTAAGTTGCGGGGCGCTTATTACCTAATGAAGACTCTATCCGATGAACAAACGGAAAATGGCGTCGTGTGCGCAAGCGCCGGCAATCACGCGCAAGGAGTCGCTTATGCTTGCCGGGCGCTGAAAGTTCCGGGGAGAATTTTCATGCCGACAACGACCCCGCGCCAAAAGAGAGATCAGGTTAAACAATTCGGCAAAGACTATATTGAAGTCGTCATCACCGGCGATACGTTTGATGATTCTTACGCAGAAGCAATTCACTACCAAGAAGCAAATGATATGGCGTTTATCCATCCCTTCGACAACGAGAAAACGATCGCCGGACAAGGAACGGTCGGGATGGAGATTATGAATGACATCGATGAAAACATCGATTATTTGTTTTCTTCCATTGGTGGAGGAGGGCTGATCTCAGGCCTAAGCACCTATGTTAAATCGATTAGCCCCGGTACGAAAATTATTGGTGTTGAGCCGGGAGGCGCGCCTTCCATGAAAAATTCCCTCGCGAAGAATGAAGTCGTCGCCTTACAGGAAATGGACAAATTTGTGGACGGCGCAGCCGTAAAGCAAGTTGGAAATATCACGTATGAGATTTGCCGCAGATTCGTCGATGATATTGTCCTCGCTCCGGAAGGGAAAATTTGCACGACGATCCTGGAATTGTACAATCAACACGCCATTGTTGCCGAGCCGGCAGGAGCAATGCCAATCTCTGCGTTGGATTTTTACAAAGACGAGATCAAAGGCAAAACGGTCGTTTGCGTTGTCAGTGGCGGGAACAATGATATTGGCAGAATGGCGGAAATGCGGGAACGTTCCATGGTATACGAGGGCCTTCAACATTACTTCATTGTTAATTTCCCACAACGGGCAGGCGCATTGCGGGAATTTTTGAATGATGTATTAGGGCCCGATGATGATATTACCCGTTTTGATTACACGAAAAAGAACAATAAATCAATTGCTCCTGCACTCGTCGGCATCGAATTGGCTGATGCGAATGATTACCCGGTTTTGATGGAACGGATGCGGGCGGAAGGTTTTATTGTCGATAAAATCTCTGCGGACGATAACATGTTCAATTTTGTTTTGTAGGAGGAGGGAAGAAATGATCGTAAGAGACGCAGGAAAGCATTTGGCGTGTATTCATCAAGACGAACACGCGCGCTTAAGCGGTGCTCTATTTCGACAATGGGGAGACCCATTGCTTGAGCAAAAAGGGTGGAAGGAAAGTTTGCACACAGCGATTGCCGAACATGACCGGGCATGGATCTCGCTGGACACGCATCCGATATGGAACGAGGCCGAAGGAAGGCCTTATGATTTCACCGATTATCCCGAGCGCGAAAAAATCGCCGCCTATCAAACGGGAATCAATGAAACGGAAATGATGGACGAATGGGCGGGACTGCTCGTAAGCCGCCATTTGCATTCCTTTTTTGCCCGGATCAATACAGATGCTGCAGAAGCGTTTAAAGCGGAGGAACAAGGCCGATGGGAACGCTTGCGGAGGGCAGAGGAAAGCGAAGATGAAAAAACAGCCCTTTCAATTTTGAAAATGTGCGATGAACTTTCGCTGTTTGCCTGCATGAATCAACCGGGAGCCCGGAAGGAAGATGAAGTTACCTGGTTTCAAAACGGGTTCTCGATGCACTTTGGTTTCTTGAATCATCAAACGGTCATCCCCTCTTGGAAAAATGACGAAGAAATTGAGCTAACCCCTGCCCCCCTCCGTGCTGAAGTGCAATTCCCATTAAAACTCCGGCGAGTTGCCAAGGAAAGTATTTGGGAGCATGGATGGAAAAGCGCGTATGACCGCACGCCGGTATCCACGCAGGTCGTCACGTACTTAGTGAAATGAGGGCAACATGGGGGCACGGCGACTTAAACAAGGGTGTCAATCGTGATTCGGTCACCATGACGGATTCATGAACGCTTCATCGCGACTGTATCATGCTAGTTTCCATCAATTCGGACGTCATCATTGTGACCATGGTGCCATCAACATCCGTACTTAACGGTATGGGTGTTTGTTTTATTTGTTGGGCCGCCAGTCATCATGTAAAATGAAGGTGGCATGCACGGAGAGGAAAGGTGTGGCATTTGTTACAAGAAATAAGCGCGTCCGAATGGAAAAAAATTGAACCCCTTCATTATACGGGATTGTTAATAACCTCGCCTTTTTGCGCAACATGCACGCTTGCGGAGAAAATGGTTGAAGAGGCGTTGAACTTGGAAAGGCAAACGGACATATATAAATTAAACTTGCAACTCGCACCGGACTTTGCGCGCGAGTATAAAATTCAATCCGTACCGATGCTGTTGCTTTTTTATGGAAAAGAGCCTGTCGGACGTTTATCGCCGATCAAAAATCCCGCGAATATCATACATTTTCTTGCTACCTATAGAAGCAATTAGGAGGGCACAGAAGAATGAAACAAGCACCGGCTTTTTCCGTATACGACCCATTTAACGAAAAAGAAATCACCAATGAAACATACAGAGGAAAACCCCTTGTATTAACTTTTTGGACATCTTGGTGCCCGGATTCGCACCGTGATTTGCAAAAGAAAGAAGTTTTATATGCACAAACCGGCGAAGAAACTTTCGCCATGCTAAACGTCAACGTGACAGGGCGGGAGCGCGCAAATCAAGCCGGTCAGACGTATGCACGTGCGCACGGGATGAAGATTCCGATGGCCGAAGACGAAGGAACGGATACGTACGAAAGGTATCAGTGCCAAGGGGTGCCTACGACTGTCTTTATTACACCGGACGGAAGGGTTGCCGAACAGTTTGGCGACCAAACCCCTTTTGAAGAAATTATGAAACAATTGGCTTCTTTTCTCAACGAGACTTCCAATACAATAGGAGGCTAATAGAATGAAAATTACCGGAATTGAACCAACCCCGAGTCCTAACACGATGAAACTAACGTTAGACGAGCATTTGCCTGGAGGCAAAAGCGGCAATTACACGAAAGACAACAAAGATGATGCGCCTTTGCAAATTCAACAATTGTTTGAGGTTGAAGGCATTAAAGGCGTCTATCATGTCGCTGATTTTATTGCTTTGGAACGGGAACCGAAAGCGAGCTGGGAACAAGTGCTTGCAGAAGCGAGGAAAGTATTCGGTGAAGAAGGCGCCGAGACTGCCGAAGCATCTGTTGCCGGCAGCGACCATTTCGGTGAAATCCAAATTCAAGTGCAAACATTCAAAAGCATTCCGATGCAAATAAAAGTGTTGACGGCAGAAGAAGAAAAGCGAGTGGGGTTGCCATCCCGATTCACGGAAGCTGCATTCGCGGCTGCCGGTGAACAGGAAAACATCGTTTTTGAACGGAAGTGGGAAGAACGCAGCGCCCGTTACGGAAATGACTTGGAGGCAATTGGTAATGAAGTAGCCGAGGAAATCGCGGCGGCTTATAGCCAGGAAAGGCTCGATCAACTCGTTCAATGGGGGAACCCCGATAAAGAAGACCCGGCAGAACGCCCACAACCTTTGAAGGTAACGAAAGAAATGCTGCAAGACCCCGACTGGAAAAATCGTTTTGCAGCTTTGGACCAAATGGATCCCGACGAAGAAGACCTTCCTGTATTGGATATGGCGCTGGATGATCAAAAGCAATCGGTGCGTAGACTTGCCACGACGTTGATTGGCATGATTGAAACGAAAGCAACGCTCCCTTATCTTTATAAAGCACTCAAAGACAAATCGGTAACCGTGCGGCGCACAGCCGGAGATGCCTTTTCCGACCTCGGGGATCCGGAAGCGATGGACGCGGTGATTGAAAGTCTGCGAGACAAAAGCAAACTCGTGCGTTGGAGAGCCGCCATGTTTCTTTATGAAGTCGGGGATGAACGGGCGATTGCTCCTTTAAAGGAAGCGATCGGCGACCCCGAATTTGAAGTTGACATGCAAATGCAGATGGCACTCGAGCGCATTGAAGGCGGGGAAGAAGCAAAGGGATCCATATGGAAACAAATGACGGAATCGGTTCGAGCCGATCGAAAAGAAAAGGATGGACTGCAATGACCAGGGAAGAACTCATACAAACGTTGGAGTCAAAAGGATTGGACGAAGTTTTGGAGCTGATCGAGGAAGCAGATAACGGGGAAATGGATGAGCTTGAACTTCTTCCTTCTTTGGGATTGTTACAAGATCAACAATTAAACGACGCCGTCCTTGAGTACCTTAAGGGCAAAGGGGTCACCATTGTAGATGCCGACGAAACGGATGGGTAGGTTCTAAGCCAATGTGCGGCAATAAAAATTCTTTCCCATGGCCGATCGCAGTCTGTGATATGCCACCGCCGCCAAGCGCGAATTGTCCCTTTCAGAGTAGGAATTTCCTCTTTAGAGGTACAATTAAGCGTGAATCGTCCCATTCAGGATAGGAATATCCTCTTTAAAGGTACAACCAATCGCGCAAAAGGGAGAACTTCTGAGACTGACCACTCGATTTGCTAAGCATGTGTGACACATGTGCAACGTGTTATTTGAAGCAGCTTAAAAAGGAGCTAACATTAATGAGGGAAGCACCTGCAAACCGTCTTTCCAAAAAAGCACTCCCCGTTTGGCGGATTACCGGGTTTTTGGAAAGCTTGTTTTATTTAATTTTCCCGGTTGGATACGGAATCGTTTCGGTTTTGTTTGATTGGCCGTTATGGATTTTATACGTGTTGATTCTGATGTGGATTGCCGTTGCTTTATTGCAAAGCCTGCTCGTGCCGGCGATTCGTTGGCGACGATGGCGTTATGAGGTATATGAAGAAGAAATTGATTTGCAATACGGGGTGTTCATTATTCGCCGGACGCTGATTCCCATGATTCGGGTTCAGCATGTAGATACGGAACATGGTCCCATTTATCGCCATTATAAACTCGCGGCTGTATCCATATCGACAGCTGCCACTGTTCATCAAATACCGGCGCTCACGGAAGAGACAGCTTCCAATCTCCGCGATCAAATAGCCGTTTTCGCGCAAACGGCTGATGACGATGAATGATGGAAAGCGCCTGCATGGCGCCACCGTTGTCATTATGTTGCTCACCCGTCTCAAGGATTTTATCATTCCGATCATCTTCGTCTTTTTTGTCGGCGCGACCGGTGGGGGGATTGGACTGTTTGCCATGGTTGCTCTTCCGTTTTTGTTCATTTTTTCCGCTGTTTACAGTTTATTATATTGGTTGACGTATTGGTACCGCGTTGAGGATCAGGAGCTTCACGTTAAACAAGGGATCTTCGTCAAAAAGCATCGGTATATCCAACGAAAACGTGTGCAAAGCTTCGATATGTCCGCGGGTATTTTGCAGCGAATGTTCGGTTTGGTGAAAGTTCAAATTGAAACTGCCGGTGGGGGAAGCGAGCCGGATGTGCATCTGATTGCCCTCGATCGTGCGGAAGCTGAGCGTTTAAGGCAAACGCTCTTGGCAAAGCCGGAAGTTACTGCTGAAGATGGAGAAGCCCGGCCTGCGGAAATGACGGAAGATGAAGAACCTGAACCGCTTGAGCAGGAGATTGAAGCTTCTTGGGCATTGGGTTTTAAGCATTTGTTGTTTGCCGGGATGACTTCCGGCGGGGTAGGTCTTGTCCTCTCGGCTGTACTGGCCTTGTTTTCCCAAGTGGATGTATTGTTGCCGGATGCGTTTTATGAAACAACCGTCGGTTTTGTCCTGTCATCAACGATCACGTTTTTATTGATCGCCATTTTTCTGATTGCCTTTTTTGCATGGTTGATTTCCATTGTCATCACTATCGTGAAATATGGGCAATTTACCGTCGTTAAGCGCGGCAATGATTTGGTGATTTCCCGAGGGTTGTTGGAAAGAAAACAATTAACGTTAAACGTTCACCGAATTACGGCCGTGCGCTTTGTAACGGGCATTTTGCGACAACCGTTTGGTTTTACGACGATTTATGTGGAAAGCAAAGGAGGCGGACGCGCGGACGAACAACAATCAACCATTCTCGTCCCTCTCGTGAACCGGCGAATGGCCAACAGAGTGTTGGGAAAATTTTTGCCGGAATTTGTCGTCGAAGACGAAGTTGGGATCAAGCCTTTACCAAGAAGGGCCCTGATTCGTTATATGATTCGCGCGGTCGTTCCGATTTTGGCCGTGGTGGTTCCGTTGAGCTTTTTAATGCCGTCCGGCGCCTATACATTACTGTTTATTCTTCTCGGGATTTTTCTTGGTTGGTTAAGGCATCGCAATGGCGGATTCAATGTAAGCGGCAATTATCTTATTTTGCAATGGCGATTGTTTAATTTGAATCGGGCAGTCATCCCCCGAAAACGCATTCAGGCAGCAGATGTTACGCAGTCGCCGTTGCAAAGATGGCGCAGATTGTCCACGTATTCCGTATCCATTTTATCGAGTATGTCCGGAAAAAGCTTTGAAATCCGTGATATCACGGCCGTTAGGGGTGAAGATCTCCTCGCCTGGTATTCAAAAGAAGGGGACACCCCTGATTTTTCACGGGAAGGGGAAAAAGAAAAATCGTTGATGTGAAAAAAGAAATTCGCTTTTTTCTGCGGGGTCTTCCCGCTGCGCTTTCCCACAGGAGTCTTCGTGTCGCCAGCAAGTTTTATGACCCTCATTATTCACTGATATCAACGATAGATTTTCGTGAAGAGTCGTGATAAAAATTGGCTTTCGCAAACCGTTGCGAAAGCCAATTTTTCATTTTGACGTTTGCATGTTCGTATACGTCATCACTTGTCGTTCATTGTTCTCGGATGTGCATTCAAAACGATCGTAAATATAGTCATCGCGATCGCTATGGAGCACCCGTTCAAATCGGTGTTGGATCGTAAGAAACGCATCATTTTTTTGGAATGTCATGAAGTTAACGCCTTGAAAATGTTGATCCTCTTCCGATTGCAGCAATTGACGTAACAAGGTGTTGTGGCACTGGACCATATGTTTGCGTTGAAAGCCGTAATAGTGCAACAACCGTGCCAATGATTCTTTGGAAGGTGATTCCAATTCATTGAGGAGGATTTGAAAAGGTTCGAACTGTTCTTTGTGAATACGAATCAAGTCTTTCGTTTGCAGGCGGACTTTTCGGCCTGTGACCGTTTTAAATGTCCACTGGCGATCATGGGCAATTTTGGTCCATTGGTTTTGGGCGGAATCAAACCAGTCCATGTCAAATGGGCAGCCTTCCAGGAGCATTTTCTCGTTTTGTGATTGTTCTTTTAAAACGACTTCCCCGTGTTCCTCCGTGAGATGAAAATACAAGTATGGGTCTTCCGACCTCCCTCGTTTATTTCCCAGTTCGAGACGCATGTCTTGTAATTGTTGCTTTTCATTTTCAAGTTCACGGATGGACGTATTTGTTTCTTTTTCCAATGCCCGAATGGCATATAAAAGGGAAGCGCGAAAAGACCGTGTGAATTTGCCCGAAAAAGGCTTTATTTTTGTGCCGGAGAGCTTTACTTCTTCCCATTCCCCGTATGGAAGGTGAGAGGCAATGTGTGCATTTTCTATGGAGTGGATGCCTGTCATCCGCACCGTGCCTTGCCATGTTTTGTTGTCCGGGGCATCAATAGCCAGTAATTCCCCATAATAAACACAGTCCGGGTGGGCGTTCACCAAAACGGTAGATCCTTTATATTCCATTGCTTCTTTTCGGTTCATAGAATACCCTCGCTTTTCGCAAATAACCTGTTTGCCATTATATAGTGATCGACAAAAATCAGCAATCATAGGGCATTTTTCACAGTCTTCCTTTTTCATATGCTTGGTACAAACCGAGAGAGGAGACGTGACAATCCATTTTTATTGCTTCCCAGGCAGGGTTATTCTCGTCTAATCCTTTGTATGCGTCTCGCACGGACTGATATAAACGCTCGCTTAACGTTCCGCTTCCTCCTTCTTCAGCAGCGACTTCTTTTGTAAGGCTTATCCATTTTTCCAGCCACTCGGAAGTGGATTGGAAAATGTCGGCGATATTTCCGCTCCCACCGAAATGGCCAAAATAAATCGTCGCCGGTTGTAATGATTCAATCCGTTTCCACGATTCTTTCATGTTTGCTGCATCAAATTGCGGCGGGGAAGTGGAAGGTAAAACGAGTAGTTTTTCATGACGAAAGCCTCGATAAAGAATCCCGACAGTGTCACCGGTAAAAAGGGCATTCGTGTGTTCGTCAAGGATGGACATATGGTGGAACGCGTGCCCGGGGGTATCAAAGAAACGCAGCGTGTGGTTCGTTCCAATCTGCAAACGGTCCCCATCTTCACATATGTTTGTTCGTTCCGCGGGGACAGGGATCACGGGGTCGAACAAATCATGAAAACTGGAGCCATACACGAGTTTTGCCCCTTCGACAAGCTTTTCGGGAGCGACGAGATGCTTCTTGCCCGAAGGATGGACGTGAACGGTGGCATTGGGAATATCTTTCAGCAATTGCCCGCAGCCGCCGGAATGGTCAAGGTGGATATGGGTGACGATAATATGGCGGATATCCGCGAGCGTTTTCCCGAGTTGCTCCAATCCGGCTTTGATTTGCGGATAGGAAAGGCTGGGACCGGTTTCTATGATCGTTAATTCTTCGGCGTCGAGGACATAAATGCCGGTGCGCTCCGGCAGATTAAGATCATACCCGTCAATCATATACGTATCCGCATCAAGTTTTTCAACCTTTGCTTCCATGTGAACATGCCCCTTTCTCATTCGTCTTCTTTTTTATTTGGGTATCGTTTTTCGTTTAATTTCAGCAAGTATTCAAAGCGATCGGTCTTAGCACGGTTTTCATGTTCTTGCAAACGTTGCAAGGTGAGTTCCATTTTCGTCAATGCTTCGTATACGCGGGTCATTTGCGTCGTTTGCGTTTCTTCATCCAACCCCAGGTACGCTTCCAGCAAATGAGGGATATCTTCATCGATCATTCGTTTAATTTGATATCGGTCTTCTACCGAAAGCAGATGAAAGGATGGGGTCAGTGTGGTTATTTCTTCCAGAAGCTGCTTGAGCCGATTGGAAAGTGCTTGCGGAAGCTCGGAATTTTGCCTGTACAGTTCCCTTATCGCTTTCTCATAGCTTGATTGTTCCGCTTGTTCATCATTGTTGGCCGAGACTTCCTCCGTTGGTAAAGGTGCACTTGGCCCGGGCGTAGGCGTATGGCCTTCGAGTGCTGCATCCAATTGGATAATTTTTTCCAGAATCCCTTGAAAAAAAGGAGATTTTTGGATGCTGCGCACGTGTGATTTCCCGTTTTTCATGTAATAAACGAGGCCTTCTTTCAACGGTTGTTTCTGGGCTTTATACGTTTGTTGGCGGACAAATGTGATCACCACACGCTTTTTTATGGCAGACGGAGACAGATGGGTATCAAAACTCATCAATTTTAATCGCTTTTGGCTCACTTTCAGTTTTAACTTGAAAGTGCGGCCATTTTTTTTAAACATTTGCGTCCCTTTTATCGGTCCCTTTTCGAGGACGTGCGTGATAATTTTATCAATGACGGCCTCGCTTTCTTTAATGAGGGAGAGGCCGTTAGGATCGGAAAAAATATGATCATCCACGGAACGCAGCCGTTCCGGCAGAAAAAATTCTTGTATCGATGCTGAGAGCCAATCTTTCACCACCATCATCACCTTTTGCTACTCAGGTAGTTTCTTGCGCACATCTTCGTTTAACTTTTCAAGCTCGGCAATAAATGCTTTGCCCGATTTTACAATGCGCTCATTGGATTGTTCGGTTATATCAATTGCCGCCTGCACGTCTTCGTACGCCTCTCGGAACGATTCAATGGCGACGGCAGGTTCTTCAAGGGTTTTTAACGTTTCTTCGGTATTGCTGCGTAACGTTTTTGCGTTGCTTAAAATCATGTCTTCGGTTGCTTGATTGACGTTTTGAACGGCATCAATGACGTTTTTCTGATTGCCGAGGGCGAGTTGAATGGAAGCGGTCACGGTGATGACGTTTTTCGTCATTGTGATCGCGTTAAAAATGGCTTCCTCCAACTTTTCGTTGTTTTCTTTAATGAGATCGACGGAAGCGAGCGATTGCTGCAATACCATGATCGCCTGGGACATGTTTTGGATTCGGGTGACGACTTTTTGCTGTCCTTTTTGCAAGGGGACGGGGTTATCGCGCCATTCTTCAGCCGTCATTTCCGCTTCCAGCATTTCATTTAATTGTTTGCCCGTTTCGATTTGTTGTTCAAGATTTTGAATGCGCGCGTTTGCGGTCTCGCGCAATTGATCGAGCATCAGGTTGTCGGCCTGCAATTTATCTTTGCCGGCGAGGAGGGACTCGATAATGTTTTCCACTTGGCCCTCGACCGTTTTATATTTTTTCGCGTATTGCTCGACCGGATCTCTGCGAATCAACTTGTTTAATGTTTTTTGTAAGCGGCTTTCTTTTAAATGGTCGGGTTCGAGACTCGCCACTTTTTGGCGCAAATCGTATAAACGATCCGGGAGTTCATTGTTTTTTTGTTCCAACATTTCCCCAACCGGCCGTTTTAATGCTTCCAACGAATCCCCGGCCAGTTTTTGTTCTTGTTCGCCCAAATTGCCAAGTTCGTTCACTAACGCTGTGGCATCGTCGTTTTCTTTAAATTTTTCCATGTAACCTTTAGCAGCTTCCTCTGCTTTCGACTGTTCTTCTTCAGGGAGCTGCGTTTCTATTTCTTCATTTTCCTGATTATTTTCTTCGGACATGCATTGCTTCTCCCCTTTACGCAAAATATGCTATATCCATTGTATCATTTTAAGACGAATTCGTCGTTACATACTCGTTTTACTACGATTGGAAGGTCGTTGCGGGAAAATAAGAAGGAAAAAATTTTCGATAAAAAATTTCTTTAATGGCCTTTCATTAAGCGCTTTCAGCTTCTTGCATGAAATAAAAAAAATATTGCCGAAGGTTCAGACAAGTGATAAACTCTTCCTTACCCAAAAAAGGAAGAGGTGAAAGCACCATGCTAAACCAAGACGTAAAAAGCCCGGGTCTCTATCGATCGGATTTTGAACGTGACAATTGCGGGATTGGTTTTCTCGCAAATATGAAAGGAGCCCCTTCTTACATGATCGTCCGAAGTGCGTTAGATTTGTTGTGCAACTTGGAACATCGCGGAGGGGCAGGCGCCGAGAAAAATTCCGGTGATGGGGCAGGGATCCTATTGCAAATCCCCCACGCGTTTTTTAAGGCGGAGGCGGAAAAAGAAGGTTTTCCACTTCCAACAGCTGGGGAATACGGCGTCGGCATGATGTTTTTGCCTACCGACAAAGAAAAACGAGACGTTTGTAAATCAATGCTCATGGACATATGCGCCGAAGAAGGCGCGGAAGTGCTTGGCTTCAGAAGCGTGCCGGTGAATGAAGAGGGCATTGGTGATATCGCTCTTGGCGCTCGGCCATTTATAGAGCAAGTGTTTATTCGGGCTACAGATTTAAGCGATATCGATTTGGAAAGAAAACTATACGTGCTTCGAAAGCGTGCGGAACGGGACGTGCCCAAGTGGGTTAGTAATGATGAACCTTTTTATTTTGCAAGTTTATCAACAAAAACGATTGTTTATAAAGGCATGCTGACGACGGAACAGTTGGGAAGCTTCTACGTCGATTTACAAAAAAAGACGTTCAAAAGCACGATGGCGCTCGTTCATTCCCGTTTCAGCACGAATACGTTTCCCAGTTGGGAACGTGCCCATCCGAATCGTTATTTAATGCATAACGGGGAAATCAACACGATCAAAGGGAATGTGAACTGGATGCATGCCCGCGAATCTGTTTTTCATTCCCGGGCGTTCGGAGACGACTTGGAAAAAGCAAAGCCGATTATCGATGGAAGCGGCAGTGATTCGTCCATGTTTGACAATGCGTTTGAGTTTCTGACGTTATCCGGACGTTCCATGGCCCATACAGCCATGACGATGATTCCCGAGCCATGGCAAAATACGTATGGGATGAGTGAATCGAAGCGCGCGTTTTATCAATTTCATAGTTGTTTAATGGAACCTTGGGATGGGCCGACCGCCATTGTGTTTACCGATGGCAGTCAAGTCGGCGCCAGTTTGGATCGTAATGGCTTGCGGCCGTCCAGATACATCGTGACGGAAGATGATATTGTCGTCATGTCATCGGAAGTCGGGGTACTGCCGGTGGCACCGGAGAAAATTGTAAAGAAAAGCCGCTTGTATCCCGGGCAAATGCTTATTGTCGATCCGGATGAAGGTCGCATTCTTCCCGATGAAGAAGTGAAAAGCAAGATTATCGGCGAAGAGCTATACAAACAGTGGGTAAAAGAGCAAATGCTCACCCTTGATGACATTCGTGAGCATGCCGCTAACACGTTGGAAGACGGGGAGCCTCTCCGGTTGCAGCAATCGGTGCACGGTTACACAGAAGAAGAAATTACGAAACAATTGCTGCCGATGGTTAAAGACGGTGCGGATCCGGTTGGATCCATGGGATACGATCATCCACTCGCCGTATTGGCGGAGAAACCGCAGCTTTTATTCAATTATTTCAAGCAACAATTCGCCCAAGTGACCAATCCCCCGATCGATGCCATTCGGGAAGAAACGGTTACTGCTGTCGGAACAACGATTGGCCGTGAAGGGAATTTGTTGCATCCGGGACCGGAAAACGCGCGACGAATCTATTTGGATACTCCGATTATTACCGATGAAGAGATGGCCAAATTACGCACGTGCGATGAAAGAGGGCTTCGCGCAGCGACATTGTCGATGGTGTTTTCGGCAACGAATGGGGCTGAGGACATCGATATGGCATTGGAACAATTATTTGCGGAAGCAGATAAAGCCATCGAACGTGGCGCGACCCTTCTCGTTTTAAGCGACCGGGCGTTTTCTTCGGAATGGGTACCGATGCCGGTCTTGCTGGCAGTATCGGGCTTGCACCATCACCTTATTCGCAATGGGAGACGTACGCAAGTAAGCCTGCTCGTAGAGTCCGGTGAACCGAGAGAAGTTCATCACCATTGTGTATTGCTCGGATACGGGGCCGAGGCGATCAATCCATATCTTGTGTTCCAAACATTGGATGAGTCGATCAAAAACGGTGAACTCTCGGATTATTCTTACATTGAAGCGGTACAACGGTACATTAATACCGCAACAAAGGGAATTATGAAAGTTCTTTCGAAAATGGGAATTTCCACGATTCAAAGTTATCGGGGCGCGCAAATTTTTGAAGCTGTCGGCATCGATGAAACAGTCATTGACCGTCATTTTACGTGGACGGATTCCCGGATAAGCGGGATTGACTTACCGACGATAGCGAGTGAATCATTCAAACGCCATCAACGGGCATACGAGCTTCTTCACTTTGATGAACTTGCCCTTGATGCCGGCGATGATCATCAATGGCGCCGCGGTGGGGAAGAGCATCAATACAATCCCCATACGATTCACATGTTGCAGCAAGCGTGTCGTACCAATGACCAAGAAATGTTCAGAAACTATAGCCGTTCGATCGATGAACAAAGTGAACGGCAAACGACGCTGCGCGGGCTGCTACACTTAAAAAAAGATCGTTCTTCCGTTCCCCTTGGAGATGTTGAACCCGTCGAAGAGATTTTTAAACGGTTCAAAACGGGAGCCATGTCTTTCGGGTCCATTTCCAAAGAGGCCCATGAGACGTTGGCGATCGCCATGAACCGGATTGGGGGAAAATCCAACACCGGGGAAGGCGGGGAAGATCGGAATCGGTTTACGAGGGATGAGAATGGGGATCTTCGTCGCAGTGCGATCAAGCAAGTTGCTTCGGGACGTTTCGGTGTAACGAGTCATTATTTGGTAAATGCCGATGAAATCCAAATCAAAATTGCGCAAGGGGCAAAGCCCGGGGAAGGCGGACAACTTCCCGGAGAGAAAGTATACCCATGGGTTGCGGCGGTTCGCGGAACGACTGCCGGTGTTGGATTGATTTCACCACCTCCGCACCATGATATCTATTCAATTGAAGATTTGGCGCAATTGATTCATGACCTTAAGCATGCAAACCCGCAGGCCAACATTAGTGTAAAACTTGTCTCCGGAACCGGTGTGGGGACGATCGCCACCGGTGTGGCAAAAGGGCGTGCGGACGGGATCGTCATCAGCGGGTATGACGGCGGAACAGGCGCTGCCGCCCGCACTTCCATCAAGCATACCGGCCTTCCTTGGGAAATCGGTCTGGCCGATGCCCACCAAACACTGGTGATGAATGGGTTAAGAAACCGTATTCGGCTTGAAACCGACGGGAAGCTGATGACAGGAAAAGATGTGATTTACGCCGCGATATTAGGCGCTGAGGAGTACGCGTTTTCGACCGCACCGCTCGTCGTCATCGGTTGTGTCATGATGCGCGTGTGCCATATTGATACTTGCCCGGTCGGGATCGCGACACAAAACCCGGAACTGAGAAAAAAATTCGGGGGATCCGCGGACCAAGTCGTGCGTTTTATGACATTTATTGCAGAAGAAATACGAGAGGTTATGGCGACACTCGGTTTCACGAAACTCGATGACTTGATCGGACGTACGGATCTTTTGGAACAAAAAGCATCAATCACGAATCCAAAAGCCAAACAAATGAACGTACAATCGCTTCTATACCGTCCGAAAGCCGATGATCAAGCCGCCCATGTAGGCAATGGAAAGCAAGAGCACCTGGTAGACGATTCGTTAGACCGGAAAGTCTTAATGGATAAGTGCCGTCCGGCGCTTGAAAACCAACAACCTGTGCGGGTTTCCTTGCCCATTTGGAGCATTAATCGTGCGGTCGGTACGGTTCTTGGAAGTGCCATCTCCAAAACATACGGCTCTGAAGGTTTACCGGAAGATACGATCAATCTGACCTTTTCCGGGTCAGCCGGCCAAAGTTTTGGGAGCTTTATTCCGAAAGGAATGACGCTTTGCTTGCTCGGAGATGCCAATGATTATATCGGCAAAGGGCTTTCCGGCGGCAAAATCATCGCGGCGCCACAAGCCGAAGCGCAGATCGACGCCGAGGACAATATTATTGCCGGAAATGCCGCCTTTTATGGTGCTACATCCGGAGAGGCTTATATATCGGGAATCGCAGGGGAGCGTTTTTGTGTACGAAACAGCGGCGCAAATGTCGTCGTGGAAGGAGTAGGCGATCACGCCCTTGAATATATGACCGGCGGACGTGTCGTTGTCCTGGGTGCAACCGGCAAGAACTTTGCAGCCGGGATGTCAGGCGGAGAAGCGTTTGTATATAATCCGGACAACGTATTTGCGTACTGTTGCAATCGGGAATTGGTGGAGATTGAACGCGTGACAGGTGACGATGCCGAAGAATTGTTCACGTTGATCGGCAAGCACGTGGATCATACGGACAGCGCGTTAGGTTCACGCATTTTGGCCGATTGGAACGTCGCCATCACACAATTTGTAAAAGTGATTCCGTCCAATTACCGTAAAATGTTGCAGGCGATCGAAGCGTTGAAATGGGAAGGGTTATCCGAAGATGAAGCGATCATGATGACGTTCGATAAAAGCAAACAAAAACAACTACATTAGAAACCTAGACAGGGGAGGGATAATATGGGAAAACCCACCGGATTTATGGAGATTGAACGTAAAACCCCCCCGAAAAGGGACCCAAAAGAGAGGGTGAACGATTGGAAAGAATACCAGTTGACGCCCCCGGAAGAAGAAGTGCAAGCGCAGGCGTCGCGCTGTATGGATTGTGGCATCCCCTTTTGTCAAGCGGGAACGAATATGCCGGGCTCCAATGAAATCGGCTGCCCGGTGTATAACCTCATTCCGGAATGGAACGATCTTGTTTATAAAGGCCATTGGAAAGAAGCGCTTGCGCGTCTGCATAAAACGAACAATTTTCCGGAGTTTACCGGGAGGGTGTGTCCCGCTCCTTGCGAAGGCTCTTGTACAGTCGCCATTGACACCGAACCGGTAACGATCAAATCAATCGAACTGCAAATTGTAGAAAAAGGTTTTCGCGAAGGGTGGATCAAGGCGAAGCAACCGCTTCGCCGCACCGGCAAGAAAGTGGCGGTCATTGGTTCCGGGCCGGCCGGTTTGGCGGCAGCCGCCCAGCTAAACAGAGCCGGCCATGAAGTGATTGTCTATGAAAAAGAGGATCGGATCGGCGGCTTGCTCACCTACGGCATCCCTGATGTGAAATTACCATATGAAACCGTCATGCGCCGTATTCACTTGCTTGAGGAAGAAGGCGTAACATTCAAAACCGGCGTTGATATCGGAACAACGATCCGTTGGGACGAATTACGCCAATCCGTTGATGGCGTGATCCTTTGTACGGGCGCACAAGTTCCGAGAGGTGTTGAAGGTGCCCCGGGGTATCACGCAAACGGCATTGAATACGCCATGAATTTTCTGACGCAAAACACGAAAGCATTACTGAACCACCATTTACGTAACAATGATTATATTTCGGCTAAAGATAAGGATGTCATCGTGATCGGAGGGGGCGACACCGGTGTGGACTGTATCACAACCTCTGTCCGTCACGGCGCAAAATCGATCACGCAATTTGACATTAACACCGAAAAAGATGAAGTGCGCGGAGAAGAAGATGCATGGCCGTTGTTTCCGATGACGTACAAACAAGAAGAGGGGCAAAAAGAAGCCGAGGCTGTTTACGGAAAGGACCCTCGTGTTTATCAGTGGCTCACGACCGAATTTCTCACCGATAATTGCGGAAATCTTATCGGTCTAAAAGCTGTCCAGGCAGACACCGTTTACGAAAATGGGAAAAAGGAGAGAAAACCGATCTCCGGGACAGAGCAGGTCTGGGAAGCGGATCTCATATTGCTTGCGATCGGTTTTACGGGTCCCGAACGGAACCTTCTCGAACAAATGGGCGTAAACATGACAAAGCACGGCACGGTAGACGCGGCGTACGGAGATTACGCAACAACCCAAACCGGTGTGTTTGCGGCAGGCGACAATCGCCGTGGCCAAAGCCTCGTCGTTTGGGCCATTCATGAAGGAAGGGAAGCGGCAAGAGAATGTGACCGTTATTTAACCGGATCGACCATTTTGCCTTGAGCACCGGAGTCTTTGCTGGTGACGAACGCAATTGGTTTTTGTTGGTAGAAAAGTTGGGTGAAGGCTTTCGCCATAAAAGCTTGGCGAAAAACCAAGTTTTCCAAAAGAGCAGGGATGTTTTCGCCCTGCTCTTTTTCCTGTGCCCATAACAGAGAGGCGCTTAATGTGTGAATGCACTCGGCTGCCGCTTCATGAACGATGGGATTTGTTCCCCCCGATGATCGTAAACATTCTCGTAATGCTTCATTTGCGAATATATATGCTGTATATCCTCCTCGTTACTTTCACTTCGTCGGACAGACTCCTAGTGCAACGTTTCAAAAATGCTTTCCCGCGCAAAAATCCAGCCAAACGATGATCAACCACGGCAACTGAGGACTCAAAATGTAGTTTTTAACCCCGATGAGTCCCCAGATCGGGCAACTGAGGACTCAAAATGTAGTTTTTAACCCCGATGAGTCCTCAGATCGGGCAACTGAGGACTCAAAATGTAGTTTTTAACCCCGATGAGTCCCCAGATCGGGCAACTGAGGACTCAAAATGTAGTTTTTAACCCCGATGAGTCCTCAGATCGGGCAACTGAGGACTCAAAATGCAGTTATTAGCCCCAATGAGTCCTCAGATCTGACAACTGAGAACTCAAAAGAAGAAACACGCCTTTAGAGGGGCGACAATGTGAACCCTGTCTCTCTCATAATGGGTATGAATACCATTGGGCTGGCGAACAAAGGGAGAAATATCTTTCTAAAAATCGTGCGATGTGTGGTCAATCGATCTGAAAACTGACTGACCTTTGACAGTAGATCGATGGGGGCTTTCTAACGATCTGAAATCAGGGTGATCGCCGAAAGCAGATCGATGGAGGCTTTTTAACGGTTTGGAATCAGGTTGATCATCGAAAATAGATCGATGTGCGACTGCATACGGCCGATTGACACGGGGTTCGGTCTTTTTGCGCGACTTGTCCTATAGTGTGGAGGTCAAACTGCGCGGAGCCCGTTCAATTATTTATAGGAAATGGATTGTTGCATTAGTCCTTGGCGCCGACATTTTTCGCTTCTTTTTTGAAAGGTGCCATCGTGGACGACTTATAAAGGATAATGTTCATGATCGAAGACATGATGATGCCAACTAACGTGCTCATGACACGTGTGATGTATTCGTAAAGTTCAGCACCAGCCATTGTCGGCAATATGGCAATGGCGGTAACGGAAGCGATCGCCCTGAATTTACCGATATTCCTGTAATAACAAAAAGCCAGCGTGATGACGGTTATAAAAGCGTAAACGAATGGGTGTGCACCGAGGGTGTAAAAGAAAAGCAAAGCAAATCCGGCACCTATACAGGCAGAGAGCAAACGGGTCCATCCGTTGCGCACCGCACTGACACCTTTGGGATCCCAAGTGAGCACCGCCGCAATAACGGCAAAAAGGGGAGAAAGCTGCAAATGTAGGCAAACGGCAATACTCAAACCAATACTTAAGCCTGCTTTAAACAATCGTCTGCTCAACATGGCTGCCCAATTCAAACGAAGCCCTCCAAACAATAAAATTTCACGTACCGTAATAATCTACCTTCAATTATAATCTTCCTAATAAAAGGGGAGATTATGCACACAATCGAAATCATTGCTGAGTGTGTGCATAATCTCTTAAGATAACAATAGGAGAACTTTAGAAGAAAGAGGTGCGAATCATGATTATTCAGGGAAAATATAAAACTGGGGTATATGTCGGAGAAAAAATTGAAGAAAAAGGAGACCGTACATTATTAAAAGTATTGGCCGTTCTCAAACATCCACTGCAAGGAGATCTGCATCAAGGGTTTGATACGAATGTTCCTCTTTTTCACGAGAGAAATGCGTTATCCCAATATGAAAAAACGTGGGTGCCTACGGTAACGGTACAAGCATACGATCAGGACATTCCTGACTATAAAGAAAGTTTGCGAACAGCGCTGGATGAAGAAATGAAAAAAATGAAAGCACGAAACGATGAATTTGGAAATGAAGCGCTTAAAAGTTTGGAAAAACTTGAAACAAGATATAAATTTGACTCGTAAGTCGTATCATGGGGTAGGGAATATTTTGGCATTAACATAAACCATAAGGCGAGAAAAGGAGGATAGACTTTTCCCCCGATATCCCCATATTTCGATCGTCAATGAAACAAGATTAATAAATGATGTAGAGGGGAGTCGCAGATGGATCACAAAGTTGCGCTCTTAGGTTTCGGCGGTGTCGCTCACGGGTTTTTGAATATTATCAAAGAAAAGAAAGCGGCTTTGCAAAAAGAGTACGGGCAATCTATTGAAATTGTCTCGATTTCTGACGTTTCAAAAGGCGGTTTGCATCATGCCAACGGTTTGGATTTAGACAAAGTCTTATCCAGCCTGCAAGAAGATGGTACTCTCCATCATTATACGGATGAGTCTGGATTGGAAAAGGGGTGGGACGCTATTACCACGGTGAAAAAAACGAATGCAAATGTCGTCGTGGAGCTCACCCCTACGGATATAGAAACCGGGCAGCCAGCCATAGATCATTGCAAAGCAGCATTATCTGCCGGTAAGCATGTAGTCACGACGAATAAAGGACCGGTGGTAAACGCCTATCGGGAATTGAAACAGTCAGCCGCAAAAAATGATGTCGGCATTTTTTTCGAAGGAACGGTTATGAGTGGGACGCCAGTGTTAAGAATGGCAACGGAAACATTAGCCGGCAACGACATACAGAAGATCCGCGGGATTTTAAATGGAACGACAAACAGTATGCTCACTGAGATGGCCACTGGCGTTAGCTATGAAGATGCCCTCGCAAATGCCCAATCGAAAGGCTATGCGGAAGCTGATCCGACCAATGATGTCGAAGGGTATGATGTTCAGGGTAAAGTCATTATTCTTGCGAATGTTCTCATGGGAGGAAACGTGTCGAGAGATGACATTGCCTGTCAAGGGATCGCCCATTTAACGGAAGCAGACATTGCCGAGGCAAAGCGCGAAGGGAAAACATGGAAACTAATCGGCGTCATCGAAAAAAATGGAGAACGGGTAGAGGGACATGTTCGCCCTGAAAAATTGGATGATACCGATCCCCTCGCGAGCATTTCGGGACCGGCGAATGGCATTTGTTATCAATGTGATTTGTTGGGGGAAGTAACCCTTACCGGTGCAGGCGCGGGAATCACTGAAACCGGATACGCAGTGCTTAGTGACATTCTCACAATTGGGAGGAATTAAGTCTCATGTGTGTAAAAGTGAACAATAAAGGGTAAAGAACTTTAGTATTCACTTTTTCAAAGGTAGGTGGTTGAATTGATGAAGGAAAAAGCAATGTTTTTAGCAGGAGAATGGAAAAATAAATCGCAAGTGATCGAAGTGGATGATCCGGGTACCGGAGAAATTATCGCCACCGTTCCGAAAGGCACGTCCGAAGATATGGAAGAAGCATTGGCGATGGCTATAGATGGAAAAAAGGTAGCTGCCAATCTTACGACGAAACAACGCATGGATATCCTTGTAAACACCGCGAAGTTGGTGGATGAAAATGTAGAAGAAGCTGCCCAGATCATTGCCACGGAAGGCATTAAAACGATTAGCGAGGCACGTTCGGAAGCGAGTCGTGCCGCTGAGACCCTCCGTTTGGCTGCAGAAGAGGCTAGGCGTTTGACAGGGGAAACGATCAATTTTGATCAGGTATCCGGAAATGCTGATCGACATGGATACACATTTCGTTTTCCATTAGGGATTATAGGCGCGATTACACCGTTTAATGACCCTTTGAACCTCGTTGTTCATAAAATTGCGCCGGCGATCGCGAGTGGAAATGCCGTTATACTCAAGCCCGCGACACAAACACCGTTATCTGCTTTATGGCTTACGGAAAAATTTCTTGAGGCTGGGTTGCCTGCGAAAGTGATGAGTACGATTACCGGGCGCGGCAGCGAAGTGACGCCTCCTATGCTTGAAAGCCGGGACGTTCGGATGATCACGTTTACCGGAGGATTGGAGGCCGGTGAAAAAATCGCCAAAAGCGCGGGTTTGAAAAAATTGAGTATGGAACTTGGCTCGAACTCCCCATTTATCGTTTTTAAAGATGCCAATTTGGAAAAAGCGGCGGAAGCTGCCGTTGACGGAGCATACGGCGCAGGCGGCCAAAATTGCTTGAGTGTGCAAAGAATTTTTGTCCATAAAGATGTTGAACAAAGCTTCACGGATAAATTCATACAAAAAGCAAAACAACTGGTCACCGGCGATAAAAAGAGCGAAGACACCGACATGGGACCTGTGATTTCCGAAAAAGAAGCAAAAAGCATCATGACAAACATTGAGAATGCAAAAGAACAAGGAGCGGAAGTGCTTCTCGGCGGCACGCACAGAGACGCATTCGTGTCCCCAACGTTATTAAGCAACGTTCCCAAAAGTTCAACGTTGTATGAAGATGAGATTTTTGGCCCTGTTGCCACCCTTCATACGTTTTCCGATTATGATGAAGCTATCCGATCGGCAAATGAAGTCAATTTTGGCCTGCAAGCAGGTGTTTTTACGAATCATCTGCAAACAGCTCACAAAGCTGCTTACGACCTGCATGTCGGTGGCGTCATTATCAACGACAGCAGTGATTTCCGAGTAGATGCAATGCCTTTTGGCGGGGTTAAAGGATCCGGCATTAATCGGGAAGGCGTGCACAATGCAATCATGGATATGACGGAACCGCGAGTCGTGAGCTTCAAAATAGAAAGTCAATAACCCACGTCTAAAGACGCGGGCTTGCAAAAGCCCTTATTGACTAGCCTAAGCCTTCATTGGCTACGTTCTTTGGGTCACGGCACACCGGGGGTGCCTGCTCTAGCTCCTTGCCCTGTCGTGCGTGAAGTTCTGATGGGTAGGAACAGTGTTGCACATGTAAAAAGCACGTACAACATGATTTGAGATTGTTAGACGGCACTCCTGTCCATAGAAGTGGCTAGTTACAAAAAAATAAGTGTCATCGAAAAAGCAAACACATTGTTAACACAAACCCAAAAAAGAAGGAAAGTGCAGGCTGTCTCCTCTCGTGATTAAAGTCCCGATTCTCCGGCAGCCTAATTTGATAAGAATAACAGGTTGGCGTTTTCACAGCTCTAAGCCGGCCACATCTTGTGAAAATGTGGCGGCTTCTGCGTTTCCAGCATAATATGGCGATTATAAGAGGGGGGAGATAAATGTTCTCGAAAGATGAATTTGTGACGAGGTTGAACAAAACGAAGCAGAAAATGCAAGAATACGGCGTAGAGGTCTTGATTCTTTCCAATCCTTCCAATATGTGTTATATCACGGGGTATGATGCCTGGAGTTTTTATGTCCATCAAGCTGTCATCGTTTTCATCGATGAGGAAGAACCGGTTTGGATTGGCCGGGAAATGGATGCGAAAGGCGCAAAAATAACCACTTGGTTAAGCGACTCTCACATTATCTCTTACCCTGATGAATTTGTTCAATCAACGATTAAACATCCGATGGATTTTGTTGCTCACGTGTTAAATGACTTGGGACAACATACAAGAAAAATCGGTGTCGAGATGGATGCCTTTTATTACACGGCTATGTGCCACGACAGGCTGCAATTCGGATTGCCGGATGCCGAGTTTAAAAATGCAAGCTCTCTCGTAAATTGGGTACGGGTAATCAAAAGCGATGCAGAAATCGACTATATGCGAAAAGCTGCATTTATTGTGGAAAATGCCATGCAAGCGGCCTACGACAAAGTAGATGTAGGCGTGCGGGAAAATGAAGTAGCGGCAGCCATTTATCATGCTCAAATCTACGGCAGCGAAGATTTTGGCGGAGATTATACGTCCATCGTTCCAATGTTGCCGTCAGGAAAGTATACGGCAAGCCCACACTTGACCTGGACCGAAAAAAAATATAAAGAAGGCGATTTTTTAACATTGGAAATCGCCGGTTGTTATCATCGCTACCATACACCGATGGCGAGAACAATGGCTATCGGAAAAGCTCCGGACTTTGTCCGGGATGTTGGAAAGGTCGTTAATGAAGGGATTTCGGATACGCTTGCCGCTATGAAACCGGGCATGACAGCTGAAGAAGTGGAAGAGACTTGGAGCAACTCAATTGCCAAACATGGTTACGTGAAAGCTTCCAGATTGGGTTACTCGATCGGATTGAGCTATCCTCCGGATTGGGGAGAGCATACGATAAGTTTCCGAAAAGGCGATCATTCCATCCTGGAACCCAATATGGCTTTTCATCTCATGCCGGGCATTTGGTTTGATGATTTCGGAATCGAGATTACAGAGCCGCTGTTAGTGACAGAAGATGGGATAGAGACGTTCACGTCCTTCAATCGTGAAATTTATGAAAAGCCAATTGGCTAATCCTTTTTCTTTTTCTCCGGTACCGGGTCGTAACCGCCACGATGAAAAGGGTGGCATTTGCTCACTCGAACAATGGCCAGCAGGATACCCTTGAAAGCCCCTTGTTTTTCAATGGCTTCGACCGCATATTGGGAGCATGTCGGGTAAAAACGACAACTTGGCGGTGTATAAGGAGAGATGTAGCGCCGGTACAATTTAATAGGGAAAATTAACACTTTACGCAGCATATGTGCTCCTCAATTCATTTATTAGAAAACTGGCTTTTCGCCAAGCTTTTATGGCGAAAAGCCTTAGCTGCACTTATGTAGGTAAGGTAAGTTGATTATAATTCTAACTACCCAATATAGAAAGAGCGACCATTTTCATTGGCCGCTCTTTTTTTCATCCATAGCTTAACTAACGAAAAAAGTAGCTTTTGGTTGCAAGGTTTGATACAAAAGTTGATGTTCCTCATCATTTAAACGGATCAATGGCAAACGCAGATTGCCGGATACAATGTTATGCATTTCCAATGCTGCTTTCACCGGTGCAGGGCTTGGAGCCATGAACATGGCTTTCATGACGGGCAATAATTCCCGGTGTTGTTTGGCTGCCATTTGAATATGCCCTTGCGAGAAGTTCTGTATCATTTGCGACATGCCCTTTCCGACAATATGTGAAGCGACGGAAACAATTCCGCTACTCCCGACGGACATTAGCGGCAATGTTAAACTGTCGTCTCCGCCGTATAGTTTAAAACCGTCCTGGGCATTTTCAATAATGAAGGAAGCCGCGTCGGTGTCTCCGCTCGCTTCTTTGACGGCTTCGATGTTATCGATGTTGGATAAGCGGACGATCGTCTCCGGTGCTAAACTGACAGCGGTTCGGCCGGGTACATTATATAGCATGATCGGTAAATCCGTGCTGGCTGCAATGGTTTTAAAGTGTTGATACATCCCTTCTTGGGAAGGTTTGCTGTAATAAGGGGTAACGAGCATAATACCATCGACACCCGCCTTCTCAGCTGCTTGTGTAAGCGCGATCGAAGCACGGGTATCACTCGTCCCTGTTCCGGCAATAACAGGGATTCTTCCGTTCACTACTTTTACCGTATGCTTAAATAAGGACAATTTTTCCTCTTTGGATAACGTCGGTGATTCCCCTGTCGTCCCTGCAACAACGAGTGATTCCGTTCCATTCGCAATAAGATGGTTAATCAACTTCGTGACGTCGTGAAAATCAATCTCGCCGTTGTCATCAAAAGGCGTAACCATCGCTGTAACCAATCGTCCTACATTCATTTTTTACCACCCTCGTGTTGATATTTTTGAGTCTTTTCCATGAGGGGCTTTACACAATTTTAGTTTATGTGCATTTGGTCAGAAAGTGTAGGCGTCCATCCAGAAAAAAATGGACGTTCAATAAAAAACAGCAATGAGCGCTCTCATTGCTGCATGAACACTTCCTTATAACCAGAAGCACTTCATGCGTGAGATAGCCCTCCATATAGCATTTTGCTATATGACAGCCCTGCACTTGTTCAATGCAAGACCAGCCGAGAATGCGTGGAGTCATTCCTAGCTTCGGCAAATACCCCTTTTCGTAAACGCACCGGAATTCCACAGTCCCTGCGCATACGTACTGATGGTCTCTGCTCCTCTACTCCCACTTCAGAAGAAGCTGGATGTATTTATATATGTATGATATCAAATTTTTTTTGGAACTGCAACGGTTTATTTACACTTTTTGTGGATGAAATGTAATTTTTGGCCGTCATTAATTTCCGGATTTTAAACGCAAATAATCGGTTATCCTAATCGGTAAGAAAGGAGGAAGGTCTGTATGAAAAAGAAGTTCCTCGTCTTGGTGATGATTACAATATTCGTAACCAGCGGTTGTGTCCAGACGCAACATGAAACCGGGCATGCCAGACAAGATTACAACCCCGAACGTGAACTTGGCATAAATTTGCATGATCATCTCGGTCCCGCCTCCGATTTGTTGGTGCCAGATGACGGACCGGGAAATTTAACAGAAGAAGGAACGCAGAATATCGATAGCCAACGGGATTACGGTTGGCATGAAAACCGTGCCAACGCCGTAAAAATTGGCCGAGTGAACGATCACCCGCGTTTAAATGATGACGCTGAAAGTCTTCGTGACCAAGTACAGGAGATTAATCAACAATACGAAGGGGAACAAGAAGACCTTATCACCATTAAAGAAAAAATTGAAATGCTTGAACCTGTGTCCAATGTTTATGCCATTTCGCACGACGGCCGTCTATATATAGGTATCGAAGGTGCCTCGGTGGATGATGAACAATTGGGACGGGCAATCTCATCCCTCGTCAGCGAAGAAGATATTGTATGGCATACGGATCGTAGAGCTGTGAACCGTATTCGTGCGGCGGAGAAAACGATGGATCCCAATGGTGAATTTGGCGCGCATGACTGGCTTGAGAACGTCGAGTATGAATTACAAAAATTAGGGGACGACTGGACGCATTAACACTCGCGTCCCTTTTCATTTTAACGTTTTGCCGAGAAGTCCTCTTCAAAGTTTGACTACAGGTGCGGGACTGTTTTAGACCGCGACTAATGCGGCCATCAATATTGAAAAAAAGTTGGACTGGATCTTGGGTTTGTGTCCAACTGTATAAATCGATTGTTTCGACTGTAGGGCAAGGTCCTGTCCGAGTAGTATAAAACAAATTCCTGGGAGAGATGTAAGCAAAGCCATCGTCTATGAAAAGGGAAGCTCCATCAAAATCTTTGATTTGGGTGGAGAGGTTCCCATCACGCGCAAAGCCTTTTCTTCAATATTAATTTTTATCGGCGTTTGTCCGATAATTTCACCGTCCCCGTGCACAATCATGGCCGATGAGGAAGAAATTTCAATTTGCTTTCCCGTAAGCATTTTGATGGATGGATGGCTTATATGTTTTCCTTTAAATACGCCGGGGAATGTTCGGATAAATTGGAGCTTCGACATTCCGTGAACGACACAGAGCTCGAAATAACCATCGTTCCCGTTTGCATTCGGACAAATGGCCATTCCACCTGCATAATAGGGGAAATTTGCAACGGCAACCAGCCATACATCGGTCATTTCTTCCGTTTGATCATCGATTTTTATCGATATGTTGGCCGGTTTATAATTGAACAAAACTTTAAAAACACTGATGATGTAAGACATTCTTCCCAAGCGTAAAAACCTCATCCATTTTTTCGTTTTGGAAGCATTTACGGTTTGGGCCACTTTTCCGTCAAAACCGATTCCGATAACGGTAGCACAGCTTTTATCTCCGATTCGTCCAATATCAACCGTTCGCTCAGTTCCTGCCAAAATCGATTCGAATGCTTCTACTGTATTCATGGGAATGTTCAATGCTCTGGCAAAATCATTTCCCGAGCCGGCAGCGATGATCCCCATGGGGATATTTTTTGACGTTTTCAATCCGTTAATGACTTCATGAATGGTCCCATCTCCGCCAATGACAATGATAACCCCGTTTTTAATTTCTTTGCTGATCTCCGTGGCATGTAAAGGATAGCTTGTAAAAAAAACCCGATAATTCAATTGTTTATGAGCAAGAATTTTTTCAACGTCTTTCCAAATAGCCAAACCTCTCCCATTTCCCGAAACTTTATTGACGATAAAATGATACAAAACACTCGCCCCTTTCTAAAGGACTCACGGTTCATAGCGGGGAGCTCCTTCGTTATTTTCAGAAGAGTTTCCGGCCCGTTGTCCCTCTTTATCAGCAAGGTCTTTAATTTGGTCCATCACCAATTGTGCCAATGCATGGTTGCTTGTGTTTGGAAAATGACCCGGATTGATAGGTTTTCCGATCACAATGGTTACCGGGGCTCGCCATAATGTTTTATTTCCCCAAACAATCGCGACAGGCAAAATCGGCACAGAAGATTTCCGGCTTAAAAAAGCCACTCCTTTTTTGGGACGTACCGTTTCGCCTATTTTGCATCTTTTTCCTTCGGGAAATATTCCAAACCATTCTCCGCGCTCAATGACCTTTAAAGAATGGCGCACCGGCCGAATGACGATCCCGCTTTTACGGTCAATAGGAATGGCATGGAGCCGGCGTAAAAACCAATTGGCAAACGGATGGATGAATAATTCGCTTTTGGCCAAAAAATGAATCGGCTGCTTGAACATTCCGGATATAATAATTGGATCGACGATGCTATGGTGATTGGCGGCAATGATAAAAGATCCCTTCGGAATACGCTCTTGCCCGATCATGTTTATTTTATACAAACAATGCGAAACCATTATTCCAATCGATTTCAACAACCAATAAACCATGACTCCACACCCCGTTTACTGACTTCATCCCTTATTGTGCCTAAACTACTTCTTAAAAATACCGGAAAGCGTATACCAACTTCCCATGTGGTTAAAATAGGAAAGGTATTTCTTCCAAGCGTATGACGCCCGAACATGGAAGCCGATCGTGCTTTCGGTCGCCATGAAGAGCGTATGGCGCTCGACAGGGGAGGGTCCATCTGTCTAAAAACGATTAAGGAGGATTCATTGATGAAAAATTTCACGGTGGCCGGGAAGGCGGAAAGTCCATTTTTATCATGGTTGACTGAAGGGATGATCAATGAATTTGAAGCGGCCGGTTATCGTTATCATAATGAACCTGTGGATGCCATCAATTTGGTTTTCAACCTCATTGACCCCGAAAGTCCCCGTCATTATCGTAGAAACTCCCAGTCCACGTTTGTCGTTTCCATAGTTGAAAACGATGAAGAGCCGGAGAATGTTTTTAAAGCCGCTTACCCTTATTTGGTTCGGTCCCTCGCCAATCACTTGATTTTCATTTCCCATCATGCTGAAGACACAACCCTCTATTTTCTTACGCCCGAACAAGGTTTCTATAGCAAGTCTTACAACAGGGGAGAGGATACAGGCCTTTTTTTCCAACACATATTCGAAAGGCTGGAGCCGTTAGCTTCATCACAGCTCGTCATCGATAATGATTTTTACGAAGATTTGTTTGACGGGTTGGCAGAAGGAAATGAAGTGACTGAAAAAATGGCTTTAGGCGGAAAAAAATTGGATGACATGAATTTATTGCCCGCGCCTTTTCCGATTGAGGACTATTTGTCCTCGCGGGACTTGCGTCATTTGAAAAAATTGTATGGCATTGGCGGGTTGAGTTACGGAAATCTAAGCAGCCGTGAAACTAACGATCATTTCTGGATGAGCGCGAGCGGGATTGACAAGTCAAACATGAAAACAGTGGGAAGAGATATGCTTTATATCACCGGGTATGATTCGGAAAAAAATGCGATGAAAATCAGTATCCCTCCGAAAACAACGCCTAAAAGAGCCTCCGTAGACGCGATTGAGCATTGGATGATTTATAAAGAACACCCGGATGTAGGAGCGATCGTACATATCCATGCCTGGATGAACGGCGTCGAACCGACCCCTGTTAACTATCCTTGCGGGACGATCCAACTTGCAGAAACAGTGGCGGAATTGGTGCGTGAATCCACTGAACCATCCAGAGCGGTGATTGGCCTTAAAAATCATGGATTGACGATTACAGGAACGGATTTAGATGATATTTTTCATCGTATAGAAGGCCGTATCATTCCCCAAGTCCCGATGTCGTAAGGGAGGTTATATGAAACAGACACTTCAAAGCCTCATCGAAGTCGTTATCGAAGCATTAATGTGGTTGTTTGAATTTGAGTATGAAGAAGTGTTGGAACAGTGCAACATGCATCAAAAACAAATCAAATAAATGAAGGAGTAGAAACTGTATGGATGGAATTCATCCAATTGCTTTCGAATTGGGACCGATTCAAATTCATTGGTACGGAATTATTATTGTTGCCAGTGCTCTCGTTGGATTATATCTCGCCGTTCGAGAGAGCGAACGCCGTGGTCTTCCGAAAGACACTTTTGTCGATCTTCTGCTTATCGGGTTCCCTGTGTCCGTTCTTTTCGCCAGGGCCTATTATGTTTTTTTCAATTGGGAACGCTATGCAGACAATCCTTTAAGGGTATTCGCAGTTTGGGAAGGCGGACTGGCCATGCATGGGGTACTAATCGGGGCTGTGCTAACCCTGATTGTTTTTGCGTATGTCCATAGGCATTCCTTCTGGCAACTTGCAGACATTATGGCGCCCAGTTTGATTTTAGCGCAGGCGATCGGTCGCTGGGGGAACTTCATCAACCAGGAAGCCCATGGCGGCCCTGTTTCACGGGCATTTCTGGAAGGGCTATCGTTACCTGATTTTATCATTAATCAAATGTACATAAATGGCGCTTATTATCACCCGACGTTTTTGTATGAATCCTTGTGGAATTTCGCGGGATTTATCGGGTTGATGTTGTTGCGGCGGGTAAATTTACGTAGAGGGGAACTGTTTTTAACCTATCTTCTTTATTACTCGATCGGACGTTTCTTTATTGAAGCTTTAAGAACGGACAGTTTAATGCTTACGGAGCATTTACAGATGGCTCAAGTCGCTTCTTTGTCTCTTATCGTATTTGCAGTGGTTCTAATCATTTATCGCCGGAAAAAAGGGCATGCCGACGTTCGTTATCTAGATGATGGAAGCGGGGTGGCAAGCGCCGTAAAACGTTCATAATTAAAGATTCGGCCACAACCTGAGGTGGCCGAAAAAGGGGGGCATCAAGACACGACCCCAAAATCATCTACTTTCGCTTGATGCGTATACTCCATCGTCCGTAAATATTCCGTGAGGTTTTCTGTGTAACTGCGGGTGAGATCACAGGCTTCTTCGTTGCCATCCGCACATTCACTAATGTTTTTGTCGATGGCGTTCATTTCCAACAGGGAACCTAATGTAACATCCCTTAGATCATAAAACTCGGGTGGTGTTGGCTTTTCCGTAATTTCGTCTACCAAACCGGATAAACGTCCGACGGTCGCTTGTGTTTCAGATTCATCAAGCTCATCAACATACGTATAAAGGCCGAGAAGTTCCTCATGGAAAGTTGTTAAAAAAGCACTGTAATGATCACTATATTCTTTTATTTCGTCATAATTGCTCGTCGCGTTATGCAAATCTCTTCGATACAAGTCGTTAGGTTCATTGCCGTCGTTTGTCACATATTCCATCCTGGCAAGATCATCGTCCAGATCATCCGCATTCTCACTTCCGCAACCCGAAATCGCAAGCATGAGCAAAAGGATGACAAATGATCCTTTCATTAAACGCATATTTTTCATCCCCTTTCCTGTTGAATCCTCATCATTTAGTATGGGGTCAAATGAAAGCATCTATGCATGAAAGAATCCGGATGGGGTCACCCTGATTGATGAGGGAAATCATTTTTTAAGGAAACTTATCGCAAAATATCTTTAATCCAATTTGATTTTCGCTTATAATGGTGTGGAATACACGTCTGGGGGGCGCAGGGACACCATGCAGTCAGAAAAAATTTCCGTACCACTTACAGATGAACTATTCAGTGAAATCAAGCACTTATCCGAAAACGAACAGAACCAATTTTTCCATCAGTTGGTTCAACGCTATATTGAGCGAAGAAGAAAGGAACACCTCCGCGCTGACTTAAAGGAAGGGTATATTGAGATGGCAGAATTAAATCTGTCGATCGCAGAAAGCTTCGCTTACGCGGAATCGGAAGCGCTCCACAAATCAGAAACCAACAAGGAGCCAATCCAATATAACAAGGAGGTGAATGGATGACGTGAATAATTCGAATCAGTCTCAACATCCAACTGCAAAGAAAAGCGTTAAGCGAGGAGATGTTTTCTTTGCAGATTTATCTCCGGTTGTCGGGTCGGAACAAGGCGGTGTTCGGCCGGTCCTTATTATTCAAAACGATATTGGTAACCGCTTTAGCCCCACCGTCATTGTAGCGGCGATTACCGCACAAATTAAAAAGGCGAAATTGCCGACACACGTAGAAATCGACGCTGAAACGCATCGATTTGATCGCGACAGTGTCGTGCTTCTGGAACAAATCCGCACGATTGATAAACAACGTCTTACGGATAAAATTACGCATTTAGACGACGAGATGATGAAAAAGGTTAAACACGCATTGGAAATCAGCATCGGCCTTAGTGATTTATAACCATCCGTACATAATTAGGAAAACGCCAGCTCTCCCCCCGGGCTGGCGTTTTTATATGCATAACATTTCCAACGTTGGATAACCTAACCAAAAGCACCGTCATTTCAAAATAATATGTGATATTGTGTGAAAAAATGAAATAAAATCGCACAAATTTAACGTAAATATGGTACAATAACTAAAAGAGAGAGGGGGGAATGGCGGAGAACGCTGCAAGCTATGATAAAAAGAAAGATATTTTCCGCATCGTTCAAGATTGCCGTTGGATTTTGCATTATCTTATCAAGCTTCGTGAGTGGGTGGGCAACAACATCAGAGGGGGATCTGCCATCGAAAACAGCAGTGATTCTTCATGCCATTAACAATCAATTGGTTGTCCCCGATGAACAACTGACTCCGCCATCGTTTTTAACCGGAAACAATGCATCCGGAGGGACAGCATTCGATCACGAATCTTTAGAAATCCCCGTGAGCGACGGTGCTGTATTGCCAGGGCGCATGCACCGGCCCGCGGATGCTGAAGATGCCCCCATCATCGTTTACTACCATGGTGGCGCTTTTATGGAGGGATATGGGGATATCCATACGCATGATAATATCGTTCGTGCCCTCGCTTATCGTTCAAATGCCATTGTGATCAGCGTTGGGTACCGCCTGGCACCGGAGCATATTTTTCCGAAAGCCGTCGATGATTCCTATGATGCGCTTTTATGGGCGTATGAACAGGCTGAAGCGCTTGGCGGTTCAAAAGATAAAATGATTGTAGCCGGGGATAGTGCCGGCGGAAATCTTGCCACTGTCACAGCGATGAAAGCACGTAATGAAGGAGGGCCCGAATTGACAGCCCAGCTTCTCTATTATCCTTTAACGACGTTTCATGACCGACCTTTGGAAACCCGTGATAAATATGCAAGCGGCAATTATTTGCTTTCAAGATCGGTGATGGAAAAAGCGCGAGACACTTATACACCCGGGGAAGAAATGTGGGAAAATCCATACGTGTCCCCCCTTGACGAAGGAGTGGTCGGTGGGCTCCCACCCGCTTTTATTGCAACAGCTGAATTTGACCCGCTCAGAGATGAAGGTGAACTATACGCCAATAAACTCCATGAAGAAGAAGTGCCCGTGGAAGCCATTCGATACGAAGGTGTTATGCATGGGTTTTTATCCTTTTATGAGGTGCTGGCCACCGGCCGCCACGCGTTGGATGACAGCTTGGCATTTCTTGACCGTACCTTAAATGACAAACAAGTGGCCGGGGCGGGATTCCGAATCGTGGAAAGGGAACAGCCATCAGGTTTTGAAAGACTAAGAGAGGAAACAGAAGCCCATATGGGGGCCGTGTACCTTCTTGGGTTACACGTCCAACGCCAGTTCAATCAATGGGTGGAAACCTCGTTATTGGCTGATTCCGAAGATGAATGATGAAAAGAAACTTATCCTGAATCACATATGAGTGGTTCAGGATTGATTTTTGGTTATATATAATCATCAGATAGTCTGTACCTTTATTTTGTCCAATTTATGTCCATATCCTTTTATATTCTCTGTTTTATTTTCATTATGACTGTGCTAAACTACTAAAGGATTGCCTAACATGGAGAAACAATCACGATGAAAAGGGGGGTCCCTAATGTTGGCGGGACAAAAACAACGACTACAGACATTTGCCGAACGGCGTCGTAGGTTAAATGTCCATGAACGAATACGGGAAAATGAAAATCTTGCAACTCTTGAGAGGGAGATGCCCCGATTTATTAATATGACGATGCCGATTTTTTTATTGCGGCCGGAAATGGAACGGCAGCTCCATCAATTTTTACAGACAGTCGGTCAGAACCGGGTGCCTTCAAAGCTCTTTTTCAAAAAGAATGGCCGCGATCACGCGCTTTTTTATCATAAAGATCTTTTTGTCTTTATTAAGTATTTGCGGAAACAAGGGTTCGATTTAAAGGGCCATGAAGCATTGTTCGCTCATGTGCTTTTAAATCATTTGGCGATTATAAGCTTTCAGCATATGCAAAAGCGATATGGCTTGTTAACATTACGGGGGGACTCCCTTATAGATGTGTTCGATCGTTATTTGCATCTCGTTAATGAAACAAATTATTATCACATTGATCATTTGGAATACTTGCGGCAAAATTTGATCAGCAAACGCTTGGTGCCGGTAACGACGAGTCAAAATAAACTCAAGCGCCAACTGAAACAATATGAAAAAAATCATGAAGACCTGCAAATTCACAAGTTTGAAAAACGAATGGAAAATAATGTTAACTAAAAAGGCTCCCCGGAAAAATGGGGAGTCTTTTTTAATACCTTTCGTATTGCTTAATGAGCGACCGAGCCTAGTTTGGTATAGGGGCGGATTTAGCCTCATCCCACATCTAAAGAAGTGGGCTTTCTCGCTCTAAGTTCTGTAGTGGGCATTAAACACAATGCCTTGTCCATCAATTTCCGAGTATCGTACCCGTAATTCGTGAGAAAAACGAAAGGTTTGATCCATTTCGCTCCTCCCTTAAAAAATAATATGAGCGCATAAAACGATGATCGGCAAAGTAATGATGGTTCTCAACAAGAAAATCATAACCAGTTCCCAAAAGGTAATCGGAATTTTTGAGCCGAGAATCATCCCGCCGACTTCCGACATATAAATTAACTGGGTGATGGAGAGACAGCCGATAATGAAACGCGTCATTTCACTTTGGATATCCGCAGCGATTATAGCGGGGAGCAACATATCCGCGAATCCGATCAAAATCGTCTCCGATGCCGCTTGCGCTTCGGGCACTTGCATAAGTTCCAGAAGCGGGATGAATGGAAGGCCCAACCATTGAAAGACCGGTGTGTGTTCGGCAATGACGATCATAAATGTTCCAAGCGTTAAAACAATGGGAATAACGGCAAGCCACATCTCCAAGACATTCCTTATTCCGTTTCGTCCCGCTTCTTGTGCACTCGCGTGACGTGCACGTCCGAGCGCCCCGCCCCACGCTCGGGTGAGCGCCGTCTGACCGGGATTTTCGTTTTTTGTTTTTGGTTCCGCGCCCGGGTAGTGCTCTTCGCTTTTTCTTGAAAGCGGTGGGATGCGCGGCATGATGATCGCCGCGGCGAAACCGGCGATGATAATCGTGATGTAATAAGGAACGAACATATGGCTCAGCTCGAGGTATCCCAGAACGACGATGGTAAACGTAATGGACACGATATTAAAGGTTGTTCCCAACACGGCTGCTTCCCGTTTTGTATAAAACCCTTGTTCATACTGCTGGTTCGTTAATAATACGCCTATGGCAGCGTCCCCGAGCCATGAAGCCAAACTGTCGATGGAAGAACGGCCGGGCATCGTAAACAGCGGTCGCATAATGACATGCAACAATGCTCCTGCAAATTCCAGCAGGCCAAAGTTCATTAACAGCGGCAAAAAGACGCCGGCAAAAAGGAAGACGGTCAGCAAGAAGGAAGCCAAAGCGAGGATTTCTCCGCCCGTTGCATCTCCCCAAAACCATTCCGGTCCCCACTCAAAGAGAATGGCAACCGCGAATATAAACCCGATGATTCGGATGATGAACCATACGGGCGTAACTGAAAAAAGGGAATCAAAAAATGAACGGCGCATCCATTGCGGATAGAGATAACGATAGATGCCGGTTCCAATCACCGATACGCCGGTAATGGCCACGATCGTCTCCCCCAAAATCGGTGAAATCCATCCGTCAAGTGTTTCGGCCAACCAAGCGATTGGGATGGTGAGCTCCCCATCTACGGTGATCGGTGTAATAAATATAATGATACCGATGATGGAGGGGAGAAGAAATTTTAGCATGTGTGCACTGTTAAACTGTTTCTCAGACAATCAATCACTTCCAAATCAGAAAAGCATATTTTAATCGAATCCGTTGAGCTTACCCAGTGCTCCTTCAAGCTCTCGCAAGGTAGCGATCTCAACGTCCGGCACAATCGTAGTATCGGGTTCGACACCCTCGCGGTTCACCCAAATGGTTTTGATTTCGGAGCGATTGCCGCCAACAATGTCCGTATGCAAATTATCCCCGATCATGACGGTTTGATTCCGGTCGGCGCCAAGTTGCGTGAGAGCATGGTCAAAAATGGACGGATCAGGTTTTCCCACTCCGAACGTGCCGGAGATGACGATTCGGTCAAAGTGAGGAATAAGCGCTTTTGTCATTTGCAACTTTTTCAGTTGTAAACTGGGCGCGCCATTGGTTATGAGTGCAAGTTGGTAAGGAACGTTCATTTTTGTCAACACTTCAAATGTTTCTTCGTATACATAGGGAAGAGTTTCTCGATATTCAATGAAACGTCCGGACAGCTCCCTCGCCAACGAAAAATCTTCAATGCCAACTTTTTTCAATGCTTCCGTCCAAACCTCAAATTGATACATGCGGATGTTTGTCCCCATCTCCCGAAGCCGAACGTCGTGGATGTCATCAAACGTTCCCCATAACCCTTCAAACGGATTAATGCCGAGAGCGGTTGTTAACGGATAAAACGATTGCTTTTCGTAAAGGGAAGGTGCCACTTCCCGCACGGCTTCCATCAATCCGTTACTTTCAACGCCCGCTTGCCGCCAAGCTTCATTGCATGTCGCCAGCAAAGCTTCGGAAATGCTTTTTTTATCCCATAGTAATGTGTCATCCAAATCAAAAAGAAGTGTATGGATCATGTAAATCCACCCTTTCCAATTTTAAGTCTAATGATGTGAGTGAAATCTCCCCCGGGAGATTCCATCTTATTGTAGCATATAGGCAAACAATACCAATAGCAATTGTTGAGAATTCTTTTCCTGATAATGGAATTGTTGCTGTCGGATATTGGAGAAACGAAAAAATCCTGGACTTTTGCCAAGAATAGTGGCCTTTCTTTTGTATCCTTCTAGAGGGCATGTTAAAATAAATTTGTGAACACATGATGACTTTATGATTTGCATGAAAATGGGAAGCGTGTTTTGGGAAAATTTGTCGTATAAAGATGTGGTGCTCCCCAATTTTTCATGCACTAAAAGACAAGTGCAACGGGAGAGTGATGATGCCGGAGTCCGGTTACCTTAAAACGCACCTTAAAAAAAAAGACCGTCAATCCTTGAGAAGCAAACAAGTGTAGTTGGAGGTAGTAGCAGATGGACAGAAACGTTTCCAAGGCGGATAAGACTTGGGAAACATTTCACGGGCCTAACTTAGGTTACGTGATGGATATGTATGAGAAATATAAGAATGAGTCAGACGAAGTAGATTCAGACTTAAAAGAATGGTTTCAAACCTACGGAGCACCATCCGTGGAACCATTAAATGGACATGCAACGGCTGCATCGACGGAAGTATCCGCTTCTGCAATGCATAAAATAGGAAAAGCCATCAAATTGGCGGATAATATCCGTACCTTCGGCCATATTTTGGCAGACATGCACCCCCTTGAAACTCCTGGAGAGGAGTCTCCTCTTTTACAGCCCGAGGAACATGGTTTAGATGAAGAAGATCTGAGATCCATGCCTGCCGATATGCTGTGCAAAGATGCCCCAAGCTATGTAGAAGATGGATATGAAGCTATTCTACATTTAAAACAGATGTATACAAAGACCATCGCTTTTGAATTCGATCATGTATACGACTTGGAAGAACGACACTGGTTGAACCGTATGGTCGAGTCGGGAGATATTTATGAAGACTTATCGAACGAAAAACGACGGAACCTGCTTGAACGTTTAACGGCCACGGAGAAATTTGAACAGTTTTTGCATAAAAATTTTGTCGGGCAAAAACGCTTTTCCGTTGAGGGTCTTGATTCCATGGTTCCCATGCTTGAAGAGATGGTCCAGCATTTTACGCAAGAGGGCGCGAAACACGTCATGCTCGGAATGGCGCACCGCGGCCGCTTAAGCACGCTGGCACATGTGCTCGGAAAGCCATATAGCCTGATTTTTTCCGAATTTATGAATGCGCCCAACAGAGAAGTCTCTCCTTCCGAAGGTGCGTCCACGTTAAATTATGGATGGACCGGTGATGTGAAGTATCACTTAGGCGCAAATAGAAAATTTAATCAAGCATCTACCCATACAACGGTGAGCGTAGCCAACAACCCCAGCCACCTGGAATTTGTCAATCCTGTTGTTGCCGGATATGCACGCGCTGCTCAGGAAGATCGCGATAAAACCGGTTTTCCGGATGTTGAACTAAACAAAGCAGGCGCCATTCTTGTGCATGGAGATGCAGCATTCCCCGGCGAAGGCATCGTGGCTGAAACGTTGAATTTAAGCCGGTTGAAGGGATATCAAACCGGAGGGACACTCCATATCATCGCGAATAATTTACTAGGTTTCACGACTGAAAGCCACGATTCCAGATCAACAACTTACTCAAGTGACTTGGCTAAAGGATTTGAGATCCCCATTATCCATGTGAACGCCGATGATCCGGATGCGTGCATAGCAGCCGTCCATTTGGCTTGCGAGTACCGCAGCCGTTTCCATAAAGATTTTTTAATTGATTTAGTCGGTTATCGTCGTTACGGCCATAATGAGATGGATGAGCCGGCGGCTACACAGCCCCAACTGTACGATACGATTCGTTCCCACGAAACGGCAAGGGCCATCTACGCCGATAAGCTTCAACAAGAAGGGATCGTCGAAGAGGATCAACCAAAAGCCATGCAAGAGGAAGCCCAGGAAAAGTTGGAAAAAGAATATGAAAAGGTTTCCGGACGAAGCGCAACTCCCGGAAAAGCAGAACCCCCGGAAGTCATTGAAAAAGGCTTGCCCGACATTGACACCACCGTTGATTACGAGACACTTAAACAAATCAACGAAGAATTGCTGCAATTTCCGGAAGGATTCACGGTCTTTCCCAAGTTAAAACGCATTCTTAATCGAAGGGAAACAGCTTTTACCGAGGGGAAAATTGACTGGGGGCACGCAGAAGCCCTGGCTTTCGCATCCATTATTTCCGATGGCACACCGATCCGAATGACCGGTCAGGATTCGGAACGGGGAACATTTAACCATCGCCATCTCATCCTTCACGATGCAGAGACCGGGGATAACCATTCGCCTATGCATACATTATCGACGGCTAAAGCATCCTTCGCCCTTCATAATAGTCCTTTGTCGGAGGCTGCAGTCGTAGGGTTTGAGTATGGATACAACGTGCAAGCCCCGGACACTTTAGTGCTTTGGGAAGCGCAATACGGGGATTTCAACAACGCCGCCCAGGTTATCTATGACCAGTTCATATCTGCCGGAAGAGCAAAGTGGGGCCAAAAGTCAGGCATTGTGCTGTTATTGCCACATGGCCATGAAGGCGCGGGACCCGAGCATTCCAGCGCTCGTTTGGAACGCTTCTTATCTCTGGCCGCCGAAAATAACTGGAACGTCGTCAATGCCACCAACACGTCGCAGTATTTCCATTTGTTGCGTCGGCAAGCTGCTTCTTTGAACATGGATGAAGTAAGGCCGCTGGTATTGATGACACCGAAGAGCCTCCTTAGAAACCAAACGATTGCCGACACGAACGAAGCATTTACGGATGGGACATTTTCAGCCGTTATCGAAGATCCGAAAACCGCCGAGAACAATGATGACGACGTGGAAACGTTAATCTTTTGCAGTGGCAAAATTTCCATTGATCTCCATGAAAGCATCGACGAAAATGTCAATGTAGACCATTTGCATATCGTAAGAATCGAAGAATTGTATCCTTACCCGAAAGAAGACATTCAAGCGGTTCTGTCCAAATATAAAAATGTGAAACGGGCAAAATGGGTACAAGAAGAACCAAAAAACATGGGAGCCTGGGGCTACATCGAACCTTATCTTCGTGAAACGTTGCCCGAGAAACTTGACATCGAATATATCGGCCGCAGACGCCGTTCCAGCCCATCTGAAGGTGACCCTAATGTCCACAAACATGAACAGCAAAGAATTATCGACAAAGCGTTAGGCCTTAAAGAAGGGAGAAACTAGAATGGCAGAAATAAAAGTACCAGAGCTTGCGGAATCGATCACAGAAGGAACGATTGCCGAATGGTTGAAAAAACCGGGCGATTTTGTCGAAAAGGGAGAAGCGGTTGCCGAGCTGGAAACCGATAAAGTAAACGTAGAATTGAACGCAGAACAATCAGGAGTCCTACAAGAAATCATTAGCGAAGAAGGAGCAGACGTCTCCGTCGGAGACGTCGTTGCCACCCTGGATGAAAACGCTACGGAAGGAAGTAGCGGAACATCCGGAGAATCCGAAACAAAAGAAGAGGATTCCAAAGGCGAGAAAGAAGAAACGCAAGCGGATAAAAGGGAAGGCGACAACAAAGAAGCGAAAACCGAAACCGCTTCGCAGCAAGAAAGTTCCGAGACTGCGGAAGATGCGTCATCCGAGCATGTTGTTGCCTCTCCCGCTGCCCGCAAACTTGCACGGGAAAAAGGCATTAACCTTGACGATATCCCGGTTCGGGATCCGCTGGGTCGAGTGCGAAAAGAAGATGTTGAATCATATGAATCAAATAAAGCGGCACAAAAACAAACGTCCACACAAAAAAGCGCTTCTGAAAACGATGAAGAAAGCGATGAGTTCGGCGGAAAACCGGTGGAACGCGAACGCATGTCAAGACGCCGGCAAACGATTGCCAATCGTCTCGTAGACGTCCAACAGTCCACCGCTATGCTCACGACATTCAATGAAGTGGATATGTCTGCCATCATGGATTTAAGAAAACGAAAAAAAGAATCTTTCCAGGAGAAACACGATGGCACAAAACTGGGTATGATGTCTTTCTTTACGAAAGGTGTTATCGGTGCGCTTAAGCAATATCCGCTCCTGAATGCGGAAATCCAGGGCAAAGACATTATCAAAAAGAATTTCTACGATATCGGCATGGCTGTTTCCACCGATAACGGTCTCGTCGTACCCGTTGTGCGCGATGCCGACCGCTTAAGCTTTGCCGGCATCGAAGAAGAGGTTGGCAGACTCTCGAAGAAAGCCCGGGATAATAAATTAGGCTTGGATGATTTACAAGGAGGGACCTTCACCATCACGAACGGCGGTGTCTTCGGCTCCTTATTGTCCACTCCAATCTTGAACACACCGCAAGTCGGGATCCTCGGCATGCATACCATTCAATGGCGTCCGGTTGCCATTGATAAAGAACGAATGGAAAACAGACCGATGATGTATACCGCTCTATCGTATGACCACCGAATCGTCGATGGAAAAGAAGCCGTAAGCTTTCTCGTCACATTAAAACAGTTGCTTGAAGAGCCGGAAAATCTATTGTTGGAAGGATAGTCGATCGGATCGAAAAACGCCCTTGCGGGGGCGTTTTTTTTTCACATTAAGAATGTTTAACTTTGTTAAAGGACTAAAGTATAAGATAAACTAAGGCTTCCACTATAAAGACTTGGTGGAAGCCAAGTTTTTCTAAAGGGAAAAAGCACTCATTTCCCCCTTTATCGTTGCAAATATGAAAAATCTTAAAAAATGGGCTTGCAAAAATCAAGAATTATGATATTATATTGCTACCTGCAATACATCCCGCCAAGCGATATGAATTGTAGGTGTTCTTTTCTAAAGTCTCACATTTTAGTCGCATCCATACGGTGCACACGTCAATGGCAAACGCCTAATTTTTTGAGGAGGGATTGACATGCGTGTACAATCAAAAGCGCGTGAACTATGTGCGGCTATTCAAATGCGAGGCTGGTCTAACACTCAGCTTTCTCCGAATCAACATCAAGGATTTGTGCTGAATAGTCGAACGGGTTGTCGTTCCTGGAAGGGAACAAGATGGGGACTGATTTCCGAAAACACACCGGAGCGTCTCACGATCAGCGTTGATTTACCGAGCGGTCATTTTGAAATTGAAGCGGTGGCCGAAAAACTGGGATTGGATATTATTCCCGGAAAAGAAATGACGGATACCAGCGGTGTATTTTTGGAAAACAAATCGGACCGGGACACGTTGCACATATTCTTGTGTGAAGAAGAACTGAGCAATACTAAGTTCAACGATTCCGCGCTCGTTGATATGATCGGTGACATTCGACGATTAAATTGTCTATAATGAACGTCCCATGAGTTGGGAGAGGGCGCCCTCTCCCATAAAACAACCGGTCCGGGTACCGGTTGTTTTTTCATTCGCTGCCTTCCGGGTTTTTTTCTCAGGATACACATGATATAATAATGATAATTACTATCAATTAAAGGGAAAAAACGTTGCGCGTGATTGACGCGAACAACGCCTGGAGGGATCACCATGAGCAAAGCTCCTAAGCACTATTATTATCTTCGTTCACTAAACCATTCCATTGAACCGATTACATGGTCAAAAATAAAAGAAGATGGGTTCGATTTAACGATTAAACGTGAAGATGTTCCGTTTTTTATTTCTTTCTTTCGGGAATTAACCGACCTCTATGAAAACAAAGCTACCCGTGTTTCCGATTCGCACCGCATTTACATGGAGGAGCTTGCCTCTTTCTTCCGGGAACAAGCGCGGGAAATGTCCCAATGTACGTCTTTACAAAGCGAAACGAACGTTTACGTCATTCCGTTCAGCGATTTTGTTGCCGCGTTCATGTTGGCCGATGAAGCCTTCGAACGAATTTTTCAGGACAATGAAAAAATGGCGCATCATTTCGATAAAGTGTTGACGTATTACAAACGATTCAACTTAAAAGCAGACCCTATGAAAGCGCAGTTTATTTTGGATCACTTACCTGAACTTAGCTTTCATTATGAGTAACGACGACAGATGATGGGAGAGGCGTTTCATGCAACATTTGCAGTGGCAAAACCGGGCCCCGATAAAAACAATTACGTGTGTCCATGCAAACGCGGAAAAATACAAAGTGGACCGGGTGCTGACCCCCGGGAAAACATACGATGTGCAAAATGAAACCGATGAATTCTATTTCATCATTGATAACACCGGGATTATCGGGGGATTTAAAAAAGATTATTTTCGAGAGAAAGCCTAAACTTTTCGCCAAAAATGGCGGATGTTACAGACTTTCTTACATTATCAAACGGCTGCTTCGGCGGCCGTTTTAGCTTTTCATTGGCATCTTTTTCTCGATTGTGTTATGATAACGAAAACATATGTTCTTTATTTTCCTCTATGTTAGTATAAAGGGTGGCTTATTACATATGGATCACTACAGACGACGGGAACATGATGAACGAGATAAAGATCCCTTTGAAGAAAAGGATCATGATACGGGGGAAAGAGACGATGAGGACATCCCGCCGGAAGAGCCTCCGTTAGAGGATTTTTATCGCGAAGAAATAGAAGATGCAGGAACTGTAAAGAAAAAGAAAAGCAAGAGACGTTGGATGAAACTAGGCATCATTTTTGTATCTTTTTTATTGGTCATTCAAGGGACCACCTCCCTTATTCAACTTTTTCAACCTGATGTCGTGGATTTCCTGGCAACATCTTATGAGTTATCCCAAGATGAAGACGTGGCGGAGTGGCGGGAATCCGTCGTCACATTGGAAGTGGAAAAACCGGGCCAGACAACGCGGGGGACAGGTTTTTTTATTCATGAGGACGGGCTCATTGCTACGAACCGCCATGTGGTAGAGGATGCGTTGCAAACGGTTGTTACCTTGCACGACGGCTCCGCTTATGAAGCAACGCCCGTGAGCCAATCCGAGGATGTGGATTTGGCATTGATCCGGATCGAGGAAGATGTTGCTGTCGATCCGCTCCAACTGCAATCGGAAGAAGATGTTGAAGAAGGAACTTATATTACGATTATAGGAAATCCGCTTAATTTTAGCGGTATCGCCAACGAGGGCGAGATAATTGAAAGCGGCAACCCAACTGCCATTTCCGCACCCACTTATCGAGGAAACAGCGGCAGCCCTGCCATCAATGAGGAAGGAGACGTCGTCGGTGTCATTTTTGCGACAAGGCATCAGCCGAGAGGACAAGGAGGAAGTGTAGGGTTGATGGTTCCTGTGGGTGAAGTATGGCGACACATTCAAGAAATAGGAGAGGAAGGGTAAGCATGCAATTGCGTTTTTATATGGGGGAAAGCGGAACCGGAAAAACAACCGCCTTATTGAATGAAGTAGAGCGCGCATTGTCTGAAGAAGCCGTCGACGGCCCGCCCATCCTTTTTCTCGTTCCGGAACAAATGACGTTTCAAATCGAATACCAATTGACTAAACAGCTCGGCGGGATGTCGCGTGCCCATGTGTTAAGTTTCTCGCGTCTGGCTCTGCGTGTCTTGCAAGAAACCGGGGGGAATACCGGTGACCGTTTGCAACGGGCCGGTGTCCATATGCTGCTTCGCAAAATTGTGGAAGAGGAGAAAAAGCATTTCCGCGTGTTTCGAAAAGCAGCCGATACGGACGGCTTTATTAATGAACTGGAACTGATGATGACGGAAATGCGGCGGCAAGCGTTAACACCGGAGATGATCGCCGAAAAGCAATCGCTATTGGGAGAAGATGGAAAAACGGCCGGGCTGCACGATAAGCTTCATGATATATCTCTCGTTTTTGAGCGGTTTGAACAAGCCTTTCAGGGCACTTACATGAACACGGAAGAAGCGCTAAAACGGCTCATCCGACAATTGCCTGATTCGGAGTGGCTGGAGGGTGCCATCGTTTACATTGACGGGTTTTACGATTTCAGCCCGCAGGAGCTGTATGTCATCGAATCCTTGTTTGCCAGAGCAAAGGAAATGACAGTTGCCCTTACCATCGATCATGTCCCTAACCAAGACAGGGATCCCAATGAACTTGACCGTTTCTATCTGACGTCAAAAACGTACACAAAATTGACCACTCTTACCATTGATCACAATATTGGTTGGAACGTCCGTATGTTTTCAGACGAACACCCAAGTGTTCACGAAGAAGCCCCTCAGTTGTTTGAAGCGGTGAACCGGCGAGCGGAAGTTGAAGGCGTTGCGCGTAAAATCATTGAACTCGTTCGCGACGATGGGTATAAATACAAGGACATTGCCCTTCTCGTTCGCGATGACAGACCGTACGATGAATTGCTAAAACGCGTGTTTGGCCGCCTTGAAATCCCGATTTTTTTGGATGAAAAAAGGTCAATGATGCATCACCCGGTCGTAGAGCTTATTCGTTCTACGCTCGAAATCGTTGAAAAAAATTGGCCGTTTGAAGCGGTATTTCGCGCCTTGAAAACCGACTTGTTTTTTTTGCCCGAAGACAATTGGAGGGATTGGCGTGAGAAAGTGGACGAGCTGGAAAACTACGCGTTGGCTCACGGCATTTACGGAAATAAATGGAAAGAAGAACATCGTTGGCACTATTTACGGCACCGAAATGTGATGGATACCGATGGACAGACCGATATGGAAAAAAAGATTGAAGCTCGCCTTAACAACACGCGAGATGCGTTGATTGCGCCGTTACTCACGTTGGAAACGCGTTTGAAAGAAAGAAAAAGCGTACGGGGGCGTTGCGAAGCATTGTATCTTTTTTTCGAAGAATTGCAGTTGCCGGCTAAAATAGAAAGGATGCGGGATCAAGCAATGACAGACGGTGCGTTGGAAAGTGCTGCAGAGCATGATCAAGTATGGGAAAATGTGATGGATCTGCTCGATCAATTTGTGGACGCGGCCGGCGATGACCATCTCTCGCTCTTTTACTTTAGCCGCATGATGGATGCCGGCTTGGAAAGCATGCAATTTGCAATCGTCCCCCCTGCCATTGATCAAGTGACCATCGCGGATATGGAACGCTCTCGTCTGCCGGATGTACGCGTCACCTTTATTCTCGGTGCAAATGAGGGGATTTTGCCGGCTAAACCGGAAGAAGAAGGGTTGATCCGCGACCGTGAACGTGATCAGCTGGAATCCATCGGTCTTTCCGTCGGACCTTCAGCCAATGACCGTCTTTGGAACGAACCCTTTTACTTATATATGGCAGAAGAAAGCCCGGCCGATTTGCTTATTTACACCTATGCACTTGCCGACGAAGACGGCAAAACATTGCTTCCGTCCCCGCTTGTTACGCGTTTGCGGGAACAATATCCAAATATGGCACAAACATTTATCGAAGCGGATGCCGGCAGCGCGCAGGAAGACATGCAATGGACGTTTATCAATCATCCGGAACAAGCGATTGAGGAACTGGTTATGCAATTGCAGAGATGGCGGAATGGCGAAGAGCTCCCTGACGTTTGGGGTCATGTCTATAATTGGTTTACGGCAAAATCAGAATGGCAGGATCGCTTGCGAACCGCGTTGGGAAGTTTATTTTACAAAAATCAAGCCATGAGGTTGGATGAAGGAACGACGAAGGAGCTTTATGGAGAAGATATCCAAACGAGCGTCAGCCGTATGGAAATGTTTCAAAAATGTGCGTTTCGGCATTTTGGTACGTATGGATTAGGGTTAAAAGAACGTGAGATTTTCAAATTGGAAGCCCCGGATATCGGTGAGCTTTTTCATGCTGCCCTTAAAGATGTAGCGGAAGTTGTCCGGGAACAAAACCTTGTATGGGCGGATCTATCCGATCATGAGTGCGCGCAGATTGCCCGCGAAACCGTAGAGAAGCTGTTGCCCTACGTCCAACGAAATATTATGTTCAGCACGAATCGCTATGCTTATTTAAGCAAAAAATTGGAGGATGTTGTTGTCCATACGACGAAGACGTTGCGTACTCAGGCGCAATCATCAAGTTTTGTCCCTATCGGGCTTGAAGTCCAATTCGGAAATCAAAAAGGGAATATCCCCACTTATGAATTTCATTTAAAAAATGGAAGCAATCTGTCTTTGCGCGGGCGTATTGACCGCGTGGATCATGCCAAAAGTGAAAGCGGCGACCTGTTGCGTGTGATCGACTATAAATCGAGCCGGCAACAATGGCGCCTATCGGATGTCTTTCATGGTATTTCCCTACAAATGCCGGTTTATTTGGATATCATTTTGCATGGCGCCAAACAATGGTTGGGGACGGACGCGGATATCGGCGGGATGTTTTATTTCCATGTCCACAACCCGATCGTTGAAGCGGATGAGGATATGGATGAGGCCAAGATTGCCGACAAACTTTTGAAGCAGTTTAAGATGCAGGGGATTTTACCCGCGGATGAAACGATTGCCACCTTGATGGATCAATCCCTTCATGAAGGCGGTCACTCGTCCATTATCCCTGTTTACATGAAAAAGGACGGCGCTTTTTCCGAATCTAAATCTTCCATTGTTGCAAAAGATGATTTCCAATCGTTGCGACGGTATTTGCGTACCAAGATGAAAGACATCGGAGAAATGATGAGTGAAGGCAAGGTAGGGATCGACCCATACCGCACCGATAAAAACGAAATCGCTTGTACGTATTGCCCGCTTCAATCGGTTTGTCAATTTGATCCCACACTTCCGAGCAATGACTATCGACTGCTCCCTACGCTTTCGGATGAAATAACGATGGCAAATATGAAACGTGAGGAGGATGAGTCTTGACTCCAGATGTAGAACACGTGCGGTGGCAGATGGCCGAAAAGCCGACCAATGTCCGTTGGACCAATGATCAGTGGCGTGCGATCGCGTTACGCGGGGGGAATATTCTCGTATCGGCGGCCGCCGGTAGCGGGAAAACCGCTGTGCTTGTCGAACGAATCGCGCGCAGAGTTATCGATCCAAATGATCCGGCAGAGATCGATCATTTGCTCGTCGTTACCTTTACAAATGCAGCTGCAGCGGAAATGAGCATACGCATTGGCGAACGATTGGATGAAGCTTTGAAAGATAATCCCGGATCATTACATTTACAAAGGCAGCGCCAATTGTTAAACCGTGCCCACATCTCCACGCTTCATTCATTCTGCAATCAAGTGATTCGACATTATTATTATGAAGCTAATATTGATCCGAATGTGAGAGTCGCCAATGATACCGAACGGGAAATTTTGAAAGAAGAAGTGCTGGACGAGGTTTTGGAAGAATACTACGGATCCGGGGACGGGCTTTTCTTTGAGTTGGTGGATGCTTACAGCGGCGACCGCAGTGATGAAGGGCTTCGACAGTTGCTATTGTCCTTGTTCACTCAAGCCCGGGCGCAGCCGGAACCGCACCGCTGGCTGGAAGATGTGGCCCGCATGTATGAACGTTCCTATGAAAGCTTGGAGGATACGCCCTGGGGGGCTTCTTTTCAATCGCACGCCCGTGAACAATTGCAAGTCGCCGCAGATTTATTATCAAAAGCAATAACTCTCGCCGAGCACCCTTCCGGCCCTTCAAAATACATTGGCGTGCTCACAAATGAACAGCAAATGTTGGAAACTTTGCTTGCGAGTGATACTTGGGACGATTTGCACGAGACATTCAAACATTTCTCTTCGCAAAGGATGCCCGCCAAAGACAAAGAAGCCGATGAATCGATGGCAAAAGAGAGCAAGGGTTATCGGGACGAAGCAAAGAAAATCATCGATGATGTTGCCAAAATATTCGCCCCGAACCCAGAAACCCATTTGGATAAGATTCGCGGTATGAAAGAGAATGTACGCTTGCTTGTGACCCTTGTCCAAGACTTTAGCGTACGCTATGCGGATGAGAAAAGGGAAAAAGCGCTCATTGACTATGAAGATTTGGAGCATTTAACGTTGCAAATTTTGCGGGAAGGAGACACGCAACAACCATCGGCGGTTGCCCTTGCCTACCGGGATTATTTTACGGAAATTCTCACCGATGAGTACCAGGATACAAACCGTGTCCAAGAAGCGATTCTTCAATTGCTTTCCAACGGTCACAACCGTTTCATGGTCGGGGATGTAAAACAGAGCATTTACCGTTTTCGCCTCGCTGAGCCCTCGCTTTTTTTAGAGAAACAACAAAGCTACGGAACATTGAAAAATGAAGATGTAGGGAGCGTGAAGAATAATGGGATTCGCGTGGACCTCGCTGAAAATTTCCGAAGCAGAAAACAGGTGCTCGACGGGGTCAACTATGTTTTTAAGCAAGTGATGGATGAAACGATCGGAGATGTCCATTATGATGAGGACCAAGCGCTTCGTTACGGCAATCTGGACTATGACCAAGAAGCTATAGGTTATGAAAACGAGGTCGTCCTGCTAGACAGAACGGGGCATGGGCACGACGACGAAGAGGAAGAACTTCAAGCCGCAGAAAAGGAAGGACAATGGATCGCGGAGCGCATCCAATCCATGATTGAAAACCGCTTTCCCGTTTACGATAAACACTCCGGCCAAACGCGACCTGTGGAATACCGGGATATCACGATTTTGATGCGCACAATGAATGCTGCGCCAACATTTATGGATGTCTTTAAACAGGCGGGAATCCCCAGTTACGCGGCCCAGTCCGGCGGGTATTTCAGACGCGTGGAAGTACAAGTTATGATGGCTTTACTTCGTGTGATTGACAACCCATATCAAGACATTCCACTCGCGAGTGTGCTCCGTTCTCCAATCGTTGGGCTGCGTGAAAATGAACTGGCAGACATCCGTTTGGCCGGTAAAGGAGAAGCCTTCTATGAAGCGATGAAAAAAATTGTGGCGGAACAACCCGTCCTTCCGGCCGACGCCAAACTTTCGTTTATGGAAGAAAAACAAAGAGCCGGAGAAGAATGGAGAAATCGGGTGGCGGCCTTTTACCGCCATTTACAAAAATGGCGCTCCCAAGCGCGCAATCATTCTTTATCCAAATTAATCTGGGATTTGTTCCATGAAACAGGTTATGATGCCTTCGTCGGTGGTCTTCCCGGAGGAAAGGAGAGGCAGGCGAACCTCCATGCTCTTTATGATCGGGCACGTGCTTATGAACAGACTTCTTTCAGAGGCTTGTTTCGCTTTCTGCGTTTCGTTGACCGTATGGAAGAGAGGGGAGACGATTTGGAAGTAGCGCGTACCCTCGGAGAACAAGAAAACGTTGTGAAAATCATGTCGGTTCATAAAAGCAAGGGGTTGGAGTTTCCCGTGCTGTTCGTCGCCGGGATGACGAAACAATTTAATTTGAGAGATGCACAAGCGCCCATACAAATTCATCAATCGCTTGGGTTTGGCTCCAAATATATAGACACCGAAAAACGGGCAACATTCCAAACATTGCCCCTCATCACGATGAAACAGGAAACACGAAAAGAGCAAATTTCGGAGGAGCTCCGCATTCTTTACGTAGCGATGACGCGCGCCAAAGAAAAAGCCATTCTTGTCGGGGTCGCAAAAGAACCCGAGAAAACGGTCGATGGATGGCTGAAAAAAGCAATGACAGCGAGCGAAAAATTACCCTTTCAAACGAGGGCTCGGGCGAAAACATTTTTTGATTGGATTGGTCCTTCCATCATTCGACACCCCGCTTCAAGCGCATTGCGTGAAATAGCGGAAATCCCATTCGATTCTATTCTTGCGGATGAATCCGAGTGGAACGTCACCTTTTCTGAAACCGAGGGCTTATTTGCCGACGAACCAAACAGTGGCGACTTGGAAGCGACATTTGCTAAGGTGCAAACCTTACAGCCCATTGAATTGGAGTCAAAAGACGATACCGTTGCCGACCTCGTGCAAAAACGTCTCGATTGGGTTTATCCACGCCCTTCGGCAACAACACATTTTGCCAAGCAGAGTGTGAGCGAAATAAAAAAGCGTAACGATAACGAAGATCCATATGCTGCAAAACCGATGCGTGAACAGCATTTTCAATCGAACAATGCCACGCGTCCACGTTTCATGCAAGAAGATAAAGGTTCCCTTAACCGTGCCGAGTTCGGAACAGCAATGCACGCGGTGATGCAACGCATCTCCCTTCAAAGCCATACTGTTTCTCAAATTGAGGCAAAGGTTAAAGAAATGAAAGAAAAAGAGCAGTTAACAAAAACACAAGCACAAGCGATTGATGTCCATGCCATTTCTCGTTTCTTTCAATCCGACTTGGGCAAACGGCTCCGATGTTCCTCTCATGTCTATCGCGAAGTGCCATTTACGTTCGTTAAATCCGCTGAGGAAATCCATCCTGGCTGGGACGATGAATATTCGGAACCAATCCTTATCCAAGGGGTGGCTGACTGTTTGTTTCATGATGATGATCAACGATTCGTTCTTATTGATTACAAGAGCGATAAGATCAATACCCGGATGAATGAGACATTGCTTCGCAAGCGTTATGAACAACAGGTGAACCTCTACACGGAAGCGATCGAACAAATATGGAAAACGAATGTTCATGAAAAATATTTGTATTTCTTTGATGGCGGGTTCACGATCTCGATATAAAAGGCTGACGCTTCACCGAAATCCATCGTTAAGATTTAGCTGTGGAAAAACACTGCGCTTTCCGTGGGCTTGCGCTCAGCCTCCTCGTTAGTCGCACTTATGCCGGTAAGAAAGTTGATTATAATTTCTTACCGGCAAAAAAGAAGTTTGCTTTTTTTGGCGGGGGCTTCCCACTGCGCTTTCCCACAGGGGTATTCGTGTTTTTCATCCGCTAGCCAGTGTTGTGTGGTTGAATTACCTGGTCACCCAGCATCGGGCAAGCCACGCGTCAATCGGCCGCAAGCAGTCGCCCATCTCTGTTTTCGACGATCATCCAGATTTTAGATCGATAGAATCCTGCGCAAAGAGGGGCAACCCATATTGAACCCGTGTCTCAGTAGCATTTGCAGGTGTGATCTTTTATTTCAGCCATAGTGCACACTAGTAGAAGGACCGAGGAGACAGCAAACACTCGCAAGGGTAACAAACATCAGACACGCGGGAAACGTGCCCGAAAAAGGGCTATATTTCGAGTGTGTGTCTCTGTTGCCATCCAGGTTCGGAGTCGCGCCACTTTTAACAGAAACTTCTCATAAGCTTCGTTTTGTGTTCTGTTTCTAATATCGCATGTGGACAGCTTACGATCTAATTTCAGCGCTATCGCCGTTTTTATATCGCAAAAAGCCATTATGCGTTATAATTTCGCGGATCGTTTCAGTCATTATATCGCAAAGAGCCGTCATACGTTATAATTTCAGCGAAAGCTCCGCTAATATATCGTATCGAGCTGTCTTCGGGTCTAGTTGGTCACCCTTCTATTCTAGCCCGAATTGTAACTGTTCTTACCGATGTCAAGCGTATAAACATTTGGATCTTTACTCGTTTGTTAGTCGCACATTAATCCATATACCATCGATTTTAGCGTTTGCCCAATGACGGAAGTCAGATTTCAAAAGCCTGAGATCGAAAATCCCTCTTAGGAAACGAAGAATGATTCTCCGACTTCCGGCATAAAGGAGGTTCTTTAATGAGAATTTTACACACCGCCGACTGGCACTTGGGACGCACATTGGAAGGCAGAGACCGAAAGCCTGAACATGAGGCGTTTATGGATGAACTCATGACGATTGTTGACGAATATGCCGTTGATGCCGTTCTGATTGCCGGGGATATTTTCGACAGCAGCAACCCACCTGCCGAGGCCGAACGTTTCTATTATGAAAGCATGAGCAGACTTTCTGATCAAGGGAAGCGACCGGTCGTCATCATTGCCGGCAATCACGATCAGCCGGAGCGTTTGTCGGCCGCAATGCCCCTCGTTCAAGGCCAAGAGATTTACATGGTCGGATTGCCGCAATCCGCAGCGTTAAAAGTCCCGATAAAACAGGAAGGGACGCATTTACACATTGCCGCGCTTCCTTATCCCTCGGAGGCAAGGTTAAAGGAGAGTTTTTCGGATTCCGAAGCATTTGCAGGGGATGATGAAACGTATCGTGCTGCATATGATGCCCGCATTGCCCGTTTATTTCAACAGTTAAGCAGCGGCTTCACGCGTGATAACGTCAATATGGCGATGAGCCATCTCTTTATAGCCGGAGGCGCAGGCTCCGACTCGGAACGTCCAATCGAAATGGGCGGGGCATACACGGTGCGTCCGGGAAGTCTTCCCGAGAATGTTGCTTACACCGCTTTGGGCCACTTGCATCGTCCCCAATGGGTAAAAGAAGCAACATCTTCGGCCCGTTATGCCGGTTCCCCCCTTGCTTTTTCCTTCAATGAGACCGGGGTTACCAAATCGGTCACGGTGATTGAAGCTGACCCCGGTAAGCAAGCGCGTGTAACGGAAGTACCGCTTTCGAGCGGGAAAAGACTGACACGTTGGCATGCCACGGAAGGCATTGCACAAGTGCATCGATGGTTGGATGAACGTCATGGAATGAATGATTGGATTGACTTGTCTATTCATAGCGAGCACACCATCAAACCTGATGATATCCAAGCGATTCGTCGTGCTCACCCGGGAATTGTAACCATTCGCGCCGTTTTACCCGAAGAGACGTTTAAACCAATGGAATCGCGTCAACATCTGCCCATTGATGAATTATTCCGGCAATTTTATGAGAAAAAAAGCGATGGAGCTACACCGGAACCTGAACTTACGCAACTATTTTTGGAACTTCTGGAAGAAGATGATTCCGTTCAGGAGGAGGTGAATGTCCGTTGAGACCATTACAGTTAAACGTACGGGGCCTCCACAGTTTTCGCAAAGAACAAACGATTGATTTCAGCCAACTCTGTGATGGTGGTGTCTTCGGTATTTTCGGCCCTACGGGAAGTGGGAAGTCGTCGATTCTGGACGCGATGACGTTTGCTTTGTATGGGAAAATTAGCCGGTCTGGAAGTGTCGGCGCGAGCATGATTAATCAATCGGAGACGGAAGTCGCCGTTTCTTTCTCTTTTCGGCTCGGCAACCGTACGTTTATCGCCGACAGAAGGGCAAAACGAAAAGATACGGCCTTGCAAACGACGCGTTCCCGTTTTATCGAAACGACCGAAGAACCGGTCGTACTGGCCGACAAAAAAGGGGCAATGGATCGGGAGATCGAAATGATGATCGGGTTGAAAATTGAAGATTTCACCCGCGCGGTCGTTCTCCCGCAAAACAAGTTTTCCGAATTTCTGAGTCTCAAAGGCGCCGAACGCAGCAAAATGTTGCAACGATTATTTGATTTAGAGAAATATGGGGATGAGTTAAACGAGAAAATCAAAAAACATCTCGCCGAGGCAAGTGCAAAAAAAGATACAATTGAAGCCGAACAAAACGGGCTAGGCGATGCTTCCGAAGAAGCATTGACGAAAGCCAGGCAGACGGTAGTCCAAGTAGAGAACGCACTACATAGGGAAGAAACCTTAAAAGAAGAACTGGAAACGAAATGGCAAAGGGCAAAAGAAATACTACAACAACAAAAGATTGAAGCTGAACTCGAAAACGAGCTAGCATCCTTATCGGAGGAACGCCCCCATCACGAAAAGCGCCGGCAAGCGTTGCGTATCAGCGCGATCGCGAATCAGCTGCTCCCGTATCGGGAAGAGCAGGAACGGAGCGAACGTGAACAACATGAGGCCGAAAAAGCGTTAAAAGAAAGCAGTGAACAAGTGGAAAAACTGGTAAAAAAGGAAAAAGAAGCGCAAGATTACTATCGGAAAACAAAGGAAAAACGACAAGCGGAAGAGCCACAGCTCACCGTAAAAATCGCGAAACTGGAAGAGGCAAAAGGACTGGAAGCAGAGTTGCAAACATCTGCTCAAAAAATGGAGGCGCTCCGGGAAGAAGAATCGCGTTTGTCAAAGGAAAAAGAAACCGCAGATAATAACTTTCAGAAAGCACAAGAAACGGAAACGAACGCGAAGCGCCTTATAAAGGAGAAAGAAGAGCTGCTTAACGCCTATGAAACAGCTCAATCCAGTCGGGAAAAAATTCGACAGGCTTTTGAAAAGGGCGAAGCTTTAAGGCAACAAGCCGAGCGTTTGGATGAGGAGAAAAGCGCGGAACAAATCGCCGTTGATAAAGTTAAACAACAGGAAGCTTACATGAGAGAGGAAAAAGCAAAAAGGGATCAATTATTCGAGCGTTTGAAGTCGACCCGAAAAAACCTTTTCCAGTGGTTTTTTGATTTAAGCGAAGCAAAAAGAGAACAACAATCCTTAATCGCTACCATCAAGGACATGCAAGCAAAAAAGATTCATGCGAGCGAGGCGAAAGCGGTACAAGCCCTTGTTTCCCGACTGGAAAAAGGAGACGCTTGTCCTGTTTGCGGTTCCACCGAGCATCCGGCGCCAGGGCATTCACTTGATGCTCAAGCGCACGATAGAGATTTGTTTCAATCCATATGTGAGCGTTTGGAAGCAGAAACAAGCATTGACCGATATCGTTGGGAACTTGAGCGTTATTCCGAGCAAATCACGGCGGTGACAAAGGAGAAGGCAGCGCAGCCACCAATAGATCAAGGCACGCCTTCCCATCCTAAGCTTTTAAGCGATTTGACCGCAGAGGATGCACAAACGAGAGCAGATCAATTTTTGCATAAATTGGAAGCGAAAACCAAATCATTGGATACACTTTTGACTAATACAAAGCAATGGCTCGAACAAGCACAACAACACACCTCTAATCTCAACGAAATCGACGCACTCTACAAGCAAACGGCGTCCAATCGCGAGGATGCCACAATGAAAAAACAAAAGCAGGAAACCATTTACGAAAAACAAAAGAAAGAATGGCACGAATCGTTTCCGGATCATTCCTTGGAGACCATTCATGAAGAATGGCAAACGGCACAAAAAGAACATGAACAACAGGAAGAGCTTAGGGAAGATGTGCGTCAACAACAAAAACATTTAGAATCATTACGAGAAAACATAAAAGAGATCGAATCCAAACGAACCAACGTACAAATGTTTCTTTTACAACGAAAAGCGGAACGGGAACATCAGGAAAAAGAATACCGGCAAGCTCAAGTAAAGCTTGAGGAAGCACTCGGTGAAAACACATCAGCAACAAAAGCACTGGCGGACGCTGAGGAGACCCTCCGGCATCTCCAAAACGACGAGAAAACCGCGGAAGAGAACTATCAAAAAACGACAACCAGCCGACAAGAAGCAGAACAAACAAAATCGGCCGCCGAGGAACAATACGCATCTGCACATAGAAATCATGCATTGGCGAACGAACGCTGGGAACAGCAAAAAAACACAGACGAAGGCACGGAAGCCGAAAAGCTTTTGCAAGGGGCATTGGATAGTTCAACACTTAAAGGTTATGCCTTAAATGCTGAAAAACGAAACGAATACGAAACGCAAATTCAGCGTTTTGAAACGAAATGGGCTCAAACAAAGCAACGACTAGCGGAAGTAGAGGAAGCATTGGACGGAAAACGGATGACAGAGGAAGAATGGGGATCATTAGACGAAGCCTTTCAACAAAAAAAGGAACAAGTCGATCAAAAGAAGGAAGAACGAAGCGTTGCCCGCTCAAAATGGGAGGACCTTCAAGAAAAGCATCACCGTTATGTGGAACTTGAAGAAGAACGGCAACAAGCGGCGACTAAAATCGGTCATTATCAAGAATTGGAGAGAGTGTTTAAAGGAAAAGCATTTGTCAATTATATCGCCGAAGAACAACTTGTGCAAGTGACTCGGCATGCTTCCGAGCGCCTCCATGCCCTCACACAGGGGAGGTACGCCTTGGCGCTCGATTCAGACAATAACTTTTTAATTGCTGATTATTTTAACGGCGGGCAAAAACGGCCGACGTCCACGCTTTCCGGAGGGGAAACCTTTTTAACTTCGTTGGCGCTCGCTCTTTCCCTGTCCGTATCCATTCAATTGAGAGGCCAGTATCCGCTCGAATTCTTTTTCCTTGATGAAGGCTTTGGTACGCTCGATGCTGAATTGTTGGACACTGTCGTCAACGCTCTTGAACAATTGCAGACCGACCACCTTGCCGTTGGCGTCATCAGCCACGTCCCCGAATTGCAAGAGCGTTTGCACAAACGCTTGCTCGTGGAAGCGCCGAAACCCGATGGCCAAGGCAGCTGCTTAACGATCACGAGCTGATATCAGGGGCTATGGTGCCCGAACAATGTAAAAAACAGGCGATTCGGGTATCATAAAGCGTTCATGAAGCCCGAGAAGAGTCAAAAATCAACGATTCGGTCGCCATGAACGCCCTATGGAGCCCGAAAGCATGTAAAAAAGGTGAATTCAGTCGTCATGGGGATCCGAGTGAAGCAAAAAAGCGGAAAAGACATCGGCGGCTAGGCTTCTCACTATGCATTCAATGACTTTCCAGCATACAATAACGAAAAATGAAAGTAATGAGGGACGAACATGTCATTTAATGAGCGCATCCATTTAGGGGCCGAGCGTTATCAAAACCAAAAAGATAAAAGATTGTGCCGAAATCCAAAGCCCTCTTGCCCACAGTGTTGTATGGTTTGTTATTTCTTGAAAAACTGTGGTTAAAGGATATTAATAAGAGATAGCCATGAGGGTAAATGCTTCGTGGCTATCTCTTTGTGCTACATTTTACGGTTAAGATGTGATAAAATACAGAAAAAGGTGTTTGAGGTGATCTGAAATGCACAAGGAGCAGGTAAAGGATATTATTGATAAGATGCCTGAAAACAGTTCTTTCGAAGATCTTCAATATACCATTTTTGTACAGAGTAAAATTCAAAACGGACTTCACGCTGTCGAAAATGGTGATATTGTTTCCCAAGATGAAATGGAGAAACGGGTAGAAAAATGGCTAAAACAGTAATCTGGTCAAGTCCGGCTGCTACTGATTTGGAAAGGGCAGTCGCGTACATTTACGAGGATTCACCATCGTATGCGATTGCTTTTTATAATAAAGTCAAAGAACGTTCCAGATCTTTAAGTGAGTTTGCCAATCGTGGAAGGATAGTTCCTGAACACGACGACAAACAAACAAGTGAGAGAGATATTCATTCATCGTTACCGCCTAATTTATAAAGTTTTCTACCGAGAAATTGTGATACTTGCTTTTGTACATGGTGCTCAACAATGTATGAAAAGATAATCAGCCTTAGGATGATTATCCATTAAACCCCCGCCGTTCGATCTCCATCTCGCTCCATGCCCAAAGGTCCTTTGCGAGTTCGTCATCCAACGCTTTTCTCTTCAGTACCTGTCGTCTCCCGCCTTCATAATAATAACCGCCGTTCACCAATTCGCGGGTCGAAGCCAAATAAATGCTCGTTTGCGCACCTTCACGCGCTGTTTTCAAAAAAGGGCGCAGGACATCATGAATCTTTTGACCGAATCCCGTGTCGCGATTGACTCCGATTTGGGTGCTTGCCGCCCCCGGATGCACACTGACGGCATTGACAAAACTTGTCTTCAAACGCCTCGCCAATTCTATCGTAAACAAGACATTGGCAAGCTTTGAGCGTGCATACCCTTTCCATATCCCAAACGTTTCTAAATGCGGATCAGAAAAATCAATCGTTCCCCATTTGTAAGCGCCGGAAGAAAGGGTAATAATGCGGGCGTTATCCTTTCCATTAAGTAATGGCAACAGTTTGGTTGTTAAGTAAAAATGGCCAATATGGTTGACGCCGAGCATCTTTTCAAAACCGTCTTCGGTGTATTCCCGCTTCACTGTTACGATTCCGGCATTATTGATGAGCGCATAAAGATGTCCGTGTTTTTCTCGATACGTTTCGGCAAAGGAATGAACGCTCGCTAGTGAAGCCAAGTCACAGTGCTTCACATCCAGTTGGGCATACGGAATGCGGGTGAGGATATCCGCTTTCGCATCTTCTCCCCGCCGGACATTCCGACTCGCGATCGTCACATGTGCGCCCCTCGCCGCCAATACTTCCGCTGTTTCTTTTCCTATTCCTCCACTCGCTCCGGTAATAATGATTTTTTTGCCTTGCACTGAAAAGTTTCCCTCGCTATCATAAGAAGATAGATTCATTTTATCATTTAGCCGAGAAAATCGCGACTTCAGTCGTGTAGATGAATCGGCTTTAGCTATGTCAATTAACGACATATGTTATAATGAAATAAAGACCAAAAGTTGGCATTACTGGAGGTGAGCTTAATCCTTCAACACAAAGCATATAAATTTCGCATCTATCCAAACAAAGAACAAGAAATACTAATTGCAAAAACAATAGGTTGTACGAGATTCGTGTATAATCATTTTCTAAATCTATGGAATAAAGAATATTCCGAAGCCGGTAAAGGCTTATCCTATAACGCCTGTTCTGCTTTACTGCCGCGAATGAAAAATGACTCAGAAACTTGTTGGCTGAAAGAAGTGGATAGCATCGCCATTCAATCTTCGCTTAAACATCTTGCCGATGCGTTCGCTCGATTTTTTAATAAGCAAAATCATAAACCTCAATTCAAAAGCAAAAAACATCCTGTTCAAAGTTATACGACAAAAAATGTGAATGACAGCATCCAAATCAAAGAGAATCGTTTGAAATTACCTAAACTTGGCTACGTTAAATTTGCCAAAAGCAAAGACGTCAAAGGACGTATCCTCAATGCCACGATTCAAAAAAAGCCGAGCGGTAAGTTTTTTGTCTCTATGCTTTGCGAAGAAGCCATCAGCGAGCTTCCTAAAACGGATTCGACGGTTGGTATTGACTTAGGTATTACTGATTTCGCCATTCTTTCTGACGGCCGAAAAGTGGACAATCATAGATTCACGTCTCAAATGGAAAAGAAACTAAAGTGTGAACAGCGCAAGTTATCAAGGCGTGCGTCAGTGGCTAAAAACAAAGGCATCAATCTCTTTGACGCCAAAAACTATCAAAAGCAAAAGAAGAAGGTTGCTACATTACACGAAAAAGTGAATAATCAACGGACGGATTTTTTGAATAAGCTAAGTACAGACATCATCACAAACCACGATGTGATCTGTATTGAAGATTTAAACACAAAAGGGATGTTGCGTAATCATAAATTGGCCAAAAACATTTCTGACGTATCATGGTCTAGTTTTGTCGAGAAATTGTATTATAAGGCTGACTGGTATGGGCGTGACATCATCAAAGTGGATCAATGGTTTCCGTCTAGTCAGATTTGTTCCGGGTGCGGACACCATGATGGTAAGAAAACGCTTGATATTCGAGCATGGACTTGCCCTGAATGTCTGGCTCACCATGACCGTGATATCAACGCCAGTAAAAACATCTTAACCGAAGGGTTAAAACATCTTTCTTCAATATAAGATCAACAAAAACCGTAGGGACTACGGGGATAGCTTGGTAAATAAGAGAAACCGCTGATGCTTGCGTATGCCGCTATTCATCAAGTATGCTCTTTTCCCAAGAATCTCGCGACTGTTTAGTCGGGAGAGGTTCAACGCAACCTTTCTGGGAGGATCTCAATGTTTACGAAAGCGCGCCATCTATTGCACACGTATTATGGCTATAATGATTTTCGGCCCGGCCAAGAAGCGATCCTCGGTTCCATTTTTAACGGGCAGCACACGATGGGGATCATGCCTACCGGAGGCGGAAAATCGGTTTGTTATCAATTGCCGTCGCTCGTTTTGGATGGACTGACGATCGTTATTTCGCCGTTGATTGCGTTAATGAAAGATCAAGTCGACGAGATTCAGGAACTCGGCATTTCTGCCACGTATTTAAATAGTTCCTTATCCTTTGAAGAGATGCAGGAGAGGTTGAGTGACGTGCAGGCCGGAAAATATTCCTTGTTATACTTGGCACCGGAACGTTTAACCGCGCCTCATTTTTTGGCTCGTATCCAATCGATGCCGGTCTCGCTAGTCGCCATTGATGAAGCGCATTGCCTCTCGCAATGGGGCCATGATTTTCGCCCGAGTTATCTTGATATCCCTCATTTTATCAATCAACTGCAATCCGAGCCAGTGATTTTAGCGCTCACGGCAACGGCAACGCCGACGGTCGCTGACGATGTATGCAAATCCCTCGGGATTCCGGCAGGAAATATCGTAAAAACCGGGTTCGCGCGTGATAATCTCACGTTCTCTGTCATTAAAGGGCAGGACCGAGACGCGTACATACAAAATTATATTGAAAACAATCAAAACGAGTCGGGCATCATTTACGCGACAACGAGAAAAGAAGTGGAACGCATTGCCCAACGTTTAAAGACGAAAGGATTCAATGCCGCTTATTACCATGGGGGTATGGAAGCAAACGAGCGCGCCGAAAGCCAAGAAGCATTCGTATACGACGAAATCAACGTGATGGTGGCCACAAACGCTTTCGGGATGGGGATTAACAAATCGAATGTTCGCTATGTGATTCACGCGCAAATCCCGAGGACGATGGAAGCATATTATCAAGAAGCGGGGAGAGCAGGGCGGGATGGCGAAAACAGCGATTGCATATTGCTATTTTCCCCTCAAGATATTCAAATTCAGCAATACCTGCTCGAACAATCCCAGCTTGACGAACCGAGAAAAGCAAACGAATTCCGTAAACTACGGGAAATGGTTAATTATTGCCACACCGAATCTTGTCTGCAAGCGTACATTCTTGACTATTTCGGCGAAGCAAACCCGATCGATTGCAAACGATGTCTCCATTGCACAGATCAGCGCAATGTTATTGACGTCACGAAAGACGCCCAAATCGTGTTATCATGCATTAAACGAATGAAAGAAAGGTTTGGGAAAACGATCATTGCCCAGGTGCTTACAGGATCCGGCAACCAAAAAATAAAAGATTTACGCTTTGACCAATTGTCTACCTACGGCCTCATGAAAGGGGAGTCTCAAAAGGCGATCGTTGCATTTATTGATTTTTTAACCGCCCATCGTTATTTAACGCTTACGCAAGGGCAGTACCCTGTGTTGCAACTAAGCGAAAAGTCGGTTGCGATCCTCAAAGGGGAGCAAAAAGTGATGAAAAAAGAGGATGCAACGGCCAAAGCACAAGTCACGGATGACGACCCTCTCTTTCATCGTTTGCGAGAGCTGAGAACCGCACTCGCAAAGAAACATAAAATAGCCCCGTATATGGTGTTTTCCGATCAAACCTTAAAGGAAATGTCCGGCAAACAGCCCGCGACAAAAGCAAGTATGCTTGCCATTAAAGGCGTCGGCGAGCATAAATATGAAGTGTACGGCGAAGCGTTTTTGGACGAGATTCATGGGGAGGAATAACTGGAGTGGCAAAAGGGATGCCCATGGAGGCGCCCCTTGTTTGGCTAATATTGATTAATGAGTCTAGGGAGAAAGGTGAAAAAGCGGTACTAAGAAAACTAGTAATCGCTGTAATATCTATTGTACTCTTTAGTTTCATTATCCCGTTTATCCAATATACGCCACAATCAGAACAAGAACCCAATGTGGGCTATTTTTCTTTTCTTGATCTTGTAATATCTTATATCATCAATTCATCCCTATTTTTTAGTAGGTGGTATCCCCACTTCGTTATTAATTGGAAAAATGGATGAGAAGATTACTTTTCCCCTGAAAAAGCATTGGTTTTGAAAGGCAATTGTATATCGTTGTTTCAGAGCTATAAAATCATATTCCCACACGAAATGGTATCCACAACTCTGACATTCTCGCGCAATCGCGAGAAACACCCATGGATAAATGGCGAATACCACGCTTATAAGGCGTGCCGTTCCGTTTCACCTGTTCAGAGAGATAAACCGGACAAGGTTGAATATGCTTGGTAGGCGTTATCTCAAAGATTAAATCTTTCTCGGGATTGAGATAGCTTTGTTTAATATATTAACGTCTGGAAGTTCGAGCAATTGCTTGGTACAATGATTGTCCACCTGATCACCCCACTATGATTTTGGTTGCACATTCATCATAGCAAGGGTGGCGGATACTATTCATTTATTTGGATTTATTAACATATTTGTCTGTCGATATTTACTTATCCCACTTCCCAGTAATGGCCGCAAGGATCAGCCAAGGCTCAATAAATAAATTAATCAAAACATGAGCAACTATGGGGGCGAATATATTACGATCAGCAATAATGTACAAAATGGCCAGTAACCCACCAAGGACTGTCGTAGACAAAATAGCCGGAAGAGCAATCTTCAGCTCTCCTCTAAGTAACACGCCAAACCAAATAAAATAGCTGACGCTAGCACTTGGATCGTTAGTGAATAATCTAAGCGCAGTAACCAATCCATCAATAGCTGCCGGAATAATATTTCTTCTACCGTACTAAGAACAAGTGCGGCCCATATACCAATCAGTTTAAGACGCGAGATTGTGAATAAGTTTTCACGAACAAACGGAATGGCTTTAACGGTAAATATAATATACCCAATCGCAATGATTAACGTTAGTATCCAAACGATCGGATTGTTAAAAGCATTGGAATTGATGCCTAATTGATGCTCAATAAATTGCTGCGGATTTCCAACATACCTGAACAACAACCAAATTGTAATCATTAATGAAATACTTACGAGTACGAATGCTGTTTTTCTTTCACCCGGTGCCATCGAGGTTTTCATTGTATTCATATCAAGACTCCTTTAATATGAGTTTGAAACGAATTCATGTATTTTCATAATAAGATCTTAAAGCTTTCCGATATCATAAATCCGACAATTTCAATGTCAAAAATATCGGATCGATGTAGATTGCAGATAATAGATTGTTTGTGTAATGGAGCGGGTACAATGATAAAGGAGCTTAATAACGTCGTATCATATATTGAAGATCATTTGGCAGAAGAATTAAATTTAGATAAAGAAATTCCTCATATGACAGGCATTTCCTTATTTCAGTTTAAAAAACTATTTCTTTTGTTAGCGCATATGCCTTTGTTAGAGTACATTCGTAAAAGAAGGATGGCTTTGGCAGGTTATGATCTTAGGGAAAGAAAAATGAAAGTGATTGATGTAGCGGTGAAATACGGGTATGATTCACCGGATGCTTTTGCAAAGGCTTTTTATAAAGTACACGAAGTGAATCCATCGAATGTGTATGAAGAGAAGACGCTAATAAAATCCTATTCTCCAATCTACTTCCAATTGACAATGATTGGAGGATCTCAAATGAATTATCGAATTGAAGAGAAAAACGCTTTTAACGTGGTCGGAATCCAAAAAAGAATTCCTTTTGTTAAGTGGGGGAAAAGCAAAGCCATTACGACTATTAAAGAAACATTAGATGATGAGATGTATCATAAATTAAATCAATTATCTAATGTGGAGCCTTACGGCGGCTATAGTGCAGTGTACAATATTATGGATTTTGAAGATGAAACAAATGCTCAGTGCGATTTTATTTTAGGAACATTAACAACAAAAGAAAATGTGTTCGATTTAGATGCCCTTTATGTTCCTGAAGCCACCTGGGCGATTTTTACTTCTGATGAAAACAAACAACTCCAACTCCAAGAAGTATGGGCAAAGATTTATACAGAATGGCAGCCATCCTCTGAATACGAAATAATTGATGATGCGCCCGGAATCTTCTTTATGGAGAATGAAGGGGTTGACGATCCTTCGGTAAGAAAAGAAATTTGGGTACAAGTTAAGAACTCAACTTTCGGAGCTAAAAATTACAGGTAAACCCTTATAAAATCAGGATTTGTGGCAGATTTTTTATCCAAAAAAAGCAAAAAACACCCTATTCTTTGGTAAAATAAAGGTACCACACCAAAACCAAAGAAAGGATGTTTTCTGTGGTTTCAATGATACCAAATTCTGATCAAGGTAACCAGCAACAATCTCGCGTGACGCACTTTTTCAAACAGGCTAAAATTGGTACGTTTTTGCACCAATCCAATATCCATAAAGAAAAAGGATTTTCTGCCCTCGTTCTTGTACAATTTATCTTTTCCCTCGTTCTGCAAGGGAAGAATCTTTATCGGACGCTCGAGTCCGGCCGCCTTCCGGATGCGCCGGAAAAGGATGCCGTGTACGACTTGATGAAACGCGCAACGTATAACTGGCGGAAATTTCTCGTCTTGGTGAGCGCGCATCTCATAGAGACCTATCTCCAACCGTTGACGGATCGCGATGGTGTGTTGATCGTCGATGACTCGAGCTATGACCGTAATCGCAGTAAAGCCGTCGAACTCCTATCACGTGTCAAAGACCACAGCACAGGCGCCTATTTCAAAGGTTTTCGGATGCTTACACTTGGTTGGTCGGATGGTGCAACGTTTCTACCTTTGGCCTTTTCATTGCTCAGTTCAAGAAAGGCAAAAAACCGTTTCCAGGAGGTGAATCCGACCATCGACAAACGAACGGTGGGTTACCGCCGCCGACAAGAAGCGCTGCAGAAAGGGACGGAAACGTTGTTCACCTTGCTGGATGACATCAATCCTGTGAAGCTTGGCGCTAAAACGCTCCTTTTCGATAGCTGGTTTGCGTATCCTTCGATCATCAAACGCGTAGTTACCCAGTATCCCCTGGATGTCGTATGTATGATCAAGCGATCCCCCAAGATTCACTACACCTACGAAGGGGAATCCTATACGTTGAACCAGCTTTACCAAAACGTGCGCAAGAAACGAGGCCGGGCAAAAATCCTTGCTTCCATTCTTGTTGGCCTAGGTTCGGATGAAAATGGGCAAGAGATTCAAGCTCGCATCATTTTTGTTCGTGATCGTAACCGTTCGAAACAGTGGTTAGCCATTCTCACGACGAACCTGGATCATACCGAAGAAGATGCTGTTCGCATTTATGGTAAACGCTGGGCCATTGAATGCTTTTTCAAAGTGACCAAATCTCACTTGAGATTGGCCAAGGAATTCCAATGCCGCAGTTATGATGCGTTAACTGCGCACACATCAATTGTTTTTCTCCGCTACATGATGCTCGCTGTGAGCTCGCGGGAGGAAGAAGATCCTCGCACGATTGGTCAGCTGTTTTTCATGTGTTGTGATGAGGTCGAAGATCTTCGATTTTCCGAAGCGATCTTGATGATCCTTGAAGTGTTAGGTTCGATGCTGGCGGAAGAACACTTGCTCACCGACGAGCAAATTCAGCCGTTTTTGGATCGATTGTTTGATAACTTGCCGGATTTTTTGCGAAAACCGTTACTTTCTTGAGGGTGAATTAGTCTTAAATCCCTTTATATCAGGTGTTTTCGTGTATTAGTCATGTCCGAAAGTTGAGTTAAGAAGAAATAAAAATGCCTGACAAGAGTGATGTTTAAATGAACATAATTAGAGGTAATGTTTACCTAAAGTTACATTATGATCAAATTATGATCATAATGATAATTTATTCTGTTAATTTGATAAAATAAAAATAATACTATCCAGTTAAGGGGGCAATAAATTGGAATATTGGGATGTATACGAGCTTAAAAGTAATAGAAACAAAAAATGTTTTATTGAATATCTTGAGGAGCTTCTGAAAACAGAAAATTATGATGCATTATTCCGTGCTATAAAAAGTTCTGGTGTGTATATAGCATATGATCCCAAGACAACAATAGATGAAAAGCAAGTGGAATTAGTAACAAATTTTATAATGGATAACCTTTATATGCTTTCACCAGAGAGAGTTGATTCTTTATTAAAAGAAGTTAAAACATTACAAGAGTTAAGAGATTCAGTTCTAAAAAAAGTGAATAAAACTTATAAACTCATATCAAAACAAAAGCAACCTTATTATTTGATAGAATATATTAATAAATTCTTTGCAGAGAGGTCTGAAGTTGAATTGTATATTAATTCAGATTTCAGTGATATACTTGATTTAAATGAAGAGATTATTATGTCCTTAGGTATTATTTTAAAAGACATGTCTAGCAGAAAAATACCTTTCTTAGTGACCAATGATCCTTCAAGTAATGAATATTATTTAATAGGCAAACATCTGGAAGTTGCTACTGAATTGAGATGCATTAATAATATTATTGAGATGTGGATGTTTGGAGACATAGAAATAAATGAGAATGGAGAAAATGGCCTGCTCGAGATTAGAGAAGTAGGTAATTGGGGGAAAAAGGTATTAATGAGTAAAATACCTTTTCTAGACTTAAAAGAAACTAAGAATGTAAATATGAACAAAGGTTATAATTCAGAGATATTTAATAAAAGAAAAGTGTTAGAAAATAAAATTAAGGAGTATTTTTACACACAAGATTTTTTACAGAAATATAAAGGAATACCTCTAAAAGATTGGATTAATTCCTATTGGTGTCTCTATGAGTATTCTTTGAGACTCGGAACTAACCCTAATATTATTCACCATAGTATAACAGAATGGGAATATATTTTAATGAATGCTGGTGTTTCTGAAGTGCATGTATCTAATTTATTAAATCAGCTCACTTTTACAAAAAGTTCTAGAGATCTGTTTGACGCTCCGTTAATTAAATTTTCTGATGGACTTGTTTGTATAACCAATATGATACCTTATATTGATATTTCTAGAGCATTAATGTCTCAACTTGGTATTCAAGAGGATGAAAATAATAAATTTGGTAGTTTTAACCAAAAAGGCGGGAATTTTGAGAACCATATAGAGCTGCTTACAAAGAAAAATATATCCAAAGTTATTCCGAATTTAAAGCGTAGTGTTAAAAAGAATGAACTTTATGAGGTAGACTTAATTTTTCAATTGGAGGGAAATTTATTTTTCGTTGAAGCAAAAACCCAAAAGCAACCTGTTTCACACAAGGATTATAAGAGGAATCAAGAAGAATTATTTTCCTATATTAAAAAATTCAATCGTAATGTCAATTATTTCATGAATAGTGAAACAGAAAAAAAGCTTATTATGAAAGAACTCGGAATGGAAAAAATAGAAAAAGTATATAGGATATTTGTTACAAATGTATATCAAGTTTTATCTTTCCTAGAAGGAGTTTATATAACAGATGAAATAAATTATTTTTGTTATATGAATCGAAGACCACAAGCAATCCATATTGAATCTGTTACTAAAAGAACTTTTACTAAATACCTTGATCCACATTTATATCAGGGCGATATAACATCTGATCAATTTTTATCAATGATTACTAATGATGAACAAAATAATAGATTGATAAAAAGAATTGGAATTCGCGAAGTGGATTTAAAGGAGCAACTAAATCTTATCCATACTTGTTACTATATAAAAAATGGAGCATACAAATTTTATGATGGTGATTTATCCAACAACGAAATGTTTAAAAACCTATATAATGATTACTTGTAGCAAAAAATATCTAATTTAATAATTAGATATAAAAGGTGAAGATGAAGCGATGATTATAATCTCCAAAAAATTCCATAAGGAGATTGATGATCTGAATATCAATGATTTCAATGAGTAAGTCATTTATAAATTTAGAAGAAGGAAGTTTAACATTCTATTTAAAGCAAGCCCAAATTCACCAATGGGGATGGGGTTCACCGCCGAATCGTGTAAATCGATCAATTCGTGTTACACTGGATATTTCGGCTGATGCATCCATGAGCTTTTTTCTCCTAGCCTCGGACTAACAGATGGGATTATTTCCCATTAGATGTCCTAATTTTGCATGTATCTCGGAGCACCCGTCGCAAAGAAACATAAAATAGCCCCGTATATGGTGTTTTCCGATCAAACCTTAAAGGAAATGTCCGGAAAGCAGCCCGCGACAAAAGCAAGTATGCTTGCCATTAAAGGCGTCGGCGAGCATAAATATGAAGTGTACGGCGAAGCGTTTTTGGACGAGATTCATGGGGGGTGAGTACGGCGGACAATTCTTACCACTTGTGCGGTCTTTTTTACCACCTTTTGCAGGAAAATGTACCACTCAATGCGGATCCCTTTACCACAGATGAAAAGAACGGCTTGAAATAAGATATTCCCCGCCCATGGGCGGGGAATATCTTTAGCCATTAAAATGGGAGTCTCCCTAATTCAAAGTCAAGCTCACATTTCAGCTTATCAATCTTTTTTTGTAACTCTTCCACTTTTTCCTCGAGTCTTACGATTTTGGTTTTATCACTAATTCCTTTTTCATAGGGTGTTCCAACACGACTTAAATCGACCAAAAACGATAATACTGCTGGCTCTGTAATATTGAAATCTTCTCCATTTTCTGTTGCTTCGATTTCACCTTCAGCGATCCATTTTCTAACATCTAATTCATCGCAGTCAATCTCATAATTGTGTAGGAGATCGAGAGTCTCCGCGAGTGTCATGTATTCCCTCATTTTAAACACCCTTTCATTTCTAGGTTTTTTATAAAAAATTGTTGTTCTCTTTATCGTTTGCCGTTTGTTTTTGCACACCAAGACGTTCGCGCATCGACACTTTTCCGTCAATGAAAATATCATAGGAATCATGAATAATTCGGTCGAGAATGGCTTCTGCCAAGGTGCCATCTCCCAGTTTCTCGTACCATCCATCAATATCAAATTGAGAACAAAAGATGTTGGATTGTTTTGCCTGACGTCTTGCGTTTATGATTTCAAGAAGGAGAGCTGCTTCTTCATTGGTTAAGGCGTGAAGCAGCCATTCATCAAGAATAAGAAGATCTACCTTTAGAAGCTTTCTCATGAGTTTGACATAGCTGTCATCCTGTTGATATTTTGCAAGTTTAAATTCCTCTAATAGATCAGGAAGCCGTGTGTAATGTACTTTGAAGAACTGTCGGCACGCCTGTACGCCAAATGCGGCGGCCATCCACGATTTCCCGGCTCCAGACACGCCTTTAAAGATAATATTTCGCCCATCCAGAATATAGCTTCCGCTGGCTAAACGCTGGAGTAAATCTTTGTCTAGTTTCCGGTCATCATAATACATGATCTCTTCGATTGAAGCCGGTTCAGGAAACGCTGCCTGTTTGAGAAGACGGTTGAGTTTATTACTTTTCCGGCGGGATTCTTCATGGTCAATTAAGATGCCGAATAATGTATCAAAATCCATCTCTTTATTTTCTGCCTTCGTGAAAAGAGATTCATAGGCTTCTGCCATCCCTGATAGTTTCAATGTTTTTAGTTTATCAATATTCTGCTGGTTCATTTGTTTTTCCCTCCAAAATAGGAAGCCCCACGTGTAAACGCATGCTTATTTTTGACGTTCTGTTGCTTCTGTGTGAAAGCTTTCTCTGCGTCTGCTTTTTTATTGTTCTTGATGAGCGTTTGAATACTTTTTACTGTAGGCCGATTCGTGATCTGGTGGACCATTTTACACGCACGTTCGATATCATAAACCGTGTAGGTGCGTTCCAATTTCTTTAAGGCAAAAACAGACTTCAGCGCTTGTTTTTCAACCCCGTAGCTCTCCAACAAGAACTTCACCACGGAAAGCGTATGTTCCCCAACATCTGTAGCCCAATCTAATGCATTTTGCGGCGTTTGTTCCACGTAATGCTTATGGTTATCCGGCATATGATCTTTCACAGTAGAATGTTGGCCGTATTTCCCATATAATGTTTGATGTGAGGCAATCCTCATGTGATCGAAATAGACTTCGATCACATGATCTGAGACTTTCACATCGACGTGCTTTCCGATGTATTCATAGGGAACGGAGTAGAACATGCTTTTCACAGAGATGTGATAATCAGGCTGCACCTTGGCGGTTCGCCACTCAGACATCTCGTAGGGTTTAACGGGAAGAGGAGTAAGGGCGAACTTCTCTTCTTCCATAAACGCTGACCAGCGAGAGCCTTCTTTTTTTGTGAAGGGCCGGTGGTTAAACTCCCCTAGCTTCTTTCGGATCTCTTGGTTCATTTCCTCCAACGTAAAACATTGGACATGCCTTAACGCAGCGATAATCCACGTCGACACCGTGTTCACCGAACTTTCCACACTCGGCTTATCTTTGGGTGAACGCACGCGTGCTGGCATGACCACGGAGTGATAGTGGCGGACCATTTCTTCATACGTCTTGTTTAACACCAGCTCTTTGGAGGTATGCTTGGTCACCCCTGTCCTTAAATTATCGGGCACAATAATTTGGGTGGTGCCTCCCATGTATTCAAACGCGTGTTGATGAAGCTTAATCCAAGAAGCTAAATCCATGGATAAAGAGCCCTCCACATAGGAAAGCTGAGAACACGGTAAAGCTGCCACAAATACATAGACTTTCACTTTTTCCCCGGTATCGGGATCAATGATAAATAGGGTAGAACCTGCCCAATCGACTTCTAACAATTCCCCTGGTTTCCGCTTAATTCTCATGGTCGCTTTATACTTCTGGGCAAAATTGTGGTAGTGTTCCGTAAAAGTCCGATAGGCATAGGGAATCTTCGCTTGGTCCCGGGCTTTCCTCACATATTCCTCATGAAGCAATGTCAAAGTGACATGGGGCTTGGCCAACTCCTCATGCAAATAATCAAAATCAATCATTTGCCGTCCAGAAGCTTCTAACTTTTTCTCTGGATATAGAAAATCTTCAATCCAAGCATCTGTCATTTCCTCATCGAGCGGACACTTCAACCCTCTTTTCTCCGCCAAGCGTATGACTTCCGTTACTTTTTGCCTTGAACGGCGGGTCATAGCTGCGATACTTCGTAAACTCCTTTCCTCGTCATGTAATTCCAGCATCTGTCGATATGGGAACATAAAAAACCTCCTGTATTCCTAATGTCATGCCGTTTGGCATGCCCATTAAGTATACAGGAGGTGGTGTATTGGTAAAGGCTTCCGCAATAAGTGGTAAATATCTCCGCACTTGGTGGTAAAAAAGATTGCAAGGGTGGTACAAACCGAATGCAATACTCAGGGGGGAAATAACTGGAGTGGCAATAGGGATGCCCATGGAGGCACCCCTTGTTTGGCTAATATTGGTTAATGAATCTAGAGAGATTCATAATACCTGCCGGAAGACGGTAACGGGTCCATCATTAGAGGCTAAAAAAGCCACATATACGAAAAAGCTGTGATAAAGGGTTTTATTGTACTTCCAATTGGCTCTTTCAATGCCCCTTATAACAACAGTTTCTGCTATTCGGGGGACGTTGTGGACCTTATAAGGACCGGCGATCACTGCTCGGAGGTGCGATGGGTGCTAATCAGCTGTATCAAGCTATCGGTGAATGTGAACAGTTGTTTTGGGAAGAACTCCTGTTATCAAAAGCGTAATATCAACCGTATTATTTTGGTTGAAAATATCATATTGACTTCAATTGGAGTCATGATCGCTCCGCCAATCAGTGATTATGTATATAGATTGGTTGTTCAATCTTTATCCAATTCCAATTAATAGATTCCTGACACTTTTAATTTGGCATCAATAGATTTGGCAATCATTTGTATTAACGATCATATCGAATCTGAAGCGTGTTGAATAGGTATTTCAGAAGGACAGTTTTATCAATTTTTTTCAAACTCTGGCGGCTATCACAAGAGCACTCCATTAACATTGTCATCCCCCCATCCGTACAAAGTAAAAGCTATAAAAGGTTAGCCAAAACAATAACCAGGTGATCATCTTCCAGTGTAACCAGATAGGCTTTAACAACCACTGACTAAGTCCCCATACGAGCAATCCGGCAAGAAGAAAACGTACCACACGCGCCGGGACACTAATGAGCAAAAAGAGCAGGAGGGAAATGTCTGCTTCAGCGGCGTAGCTGGCATAAATTTTATAAGGGATGCCTTGAGTAGGGCCCAGGATGATCGCTTGCCATCCTGTCTCTCGTAATTGTGTACGAACGTCTTCAATTAAAGCGTCATCAATCGCCGGGACCATGACAAGAAGTTGGCGCGTGTGATCAGCAAACCATACGCCCATGATGTACATCAGGCATCCCCCTATTAAAGCTCCGCCAAGCGCCCACAAGCATAAACGAACGACCATCCGGATTCGATTCGAGAGAGCCCCATAGGTAATGAGCACATCGGGAACGATGAAGAAAAGGGTTGCCTCTGCCAACCCCCACACACCTGACCAACGCTTCATTCCCATTCGCCGTAGTTCCCTTCTTCTTTCAATGTCCGAAAGCGGTCACTGGCAGCAGCCATAAATTGCTCGCGGTCCCCTTGCCAAAAAAGCGGTTCCCCAATATGAATATTAGCGGTAAACGGGACGATCAACGGATCTCCTTTCGGCATCGCTTTTCCTAATCCGTGTGTAAAAATGGGATGCACAGGGACATGCGGGTGACGTTTAATCAAATGAGCCAATCCGCTTTTCAGTTCTGTCATTTGCTCCGGTTCTCCGCGTGTGCCTTCGGGGAAGAAAATAAGCACCTCGCCACGATCAAGAGCATCTGATAACGGTTCAAGCGGATCCCCTTGTTTTTTGTCGCCACGTCTTGCAATCGGGATGATATTCATAATGTTTGTGGCGAACCAAGCAAGCCAGCGTGTTTTGAAAAAGTAATCAGCGGCGGCAATCGGACGGACGTTGGGCAATTTGCTGAGTGGAAACAGATTCATCAATAGCGGTGTGTCCATATGACTGTTGTGATTGGCAATCAACACTGCAGGTCCGTCCTTAGGCAGCCGGTCCGGATGATGGAGGTTAATGCCGAGCACAATGAGCAATATCGGTTTTACCATAAAAATAAAGAAGAGCTTTTGTAACCAGGGCATAATGCCACCCCCTTTTTAACACTTTAAGAATATTTACCTTCGTTTTTCGTTTAAGGATTAAAGTATAAGAAAAGACTTTGACTTTCGCCAATTTCGGCGATAAGGAAAGATTTTCTAATAAAAGAAATTTGTGAAATGGAAAAACAACGGGGCAGTGTAAGTCAAGCTGTCGATCCGATCGAGGATTCCCCCGTGGCCCGGAAGCGCCTTCCCGCTGTCTTTGACACCAATGTCCCGTTTTAAGGCTGAAACATTCACATCCCCGATAAAACCGAAGACACTGATCAATACCCCGCTGCCAATTGCTGCCACCCATGTGAAAGGTGTGAGCAAGGGAGCAAGTAAAAGAGCAAGCAACACCGTGGATCCGACACCACCAAGAAACCCGGCCCACGTTTTGTTCGGGCTGACGGCAGGGACAATTTTTCGCTTGCCGAGCATTTTTCCGAATAAAAATTGTGAGACATCATTCAATTGCGTAAGAATGACCAAGTAGATAATAAAACCGGCACCGCCTGCTAACGGGTTCATCGCTTCAGGCAGCGCCAGAAAATAAGCCAAGTGGCTTAAGCCGAAAACCATCAGCATGATTCCCCAATGGATGGCCCCGATGGACTTCAGAAAACCCTTCGTCTGACCGATCAATACCATTACAATAGGCAAAAACAAGAACATATAAATGGGAATGAAAATGATAAACATGCCATACCATTCCATATAAATCCACAGAAATTGAATAGGAATGGAAAGATAGGCAAAGAACAACACTCTGCGATCCGCTCGCCGTGTCGGGATCATCGAAAAGTATTCTTTTAAAGCCAGATATGTAAGAAAAGCAAAAAAAACGAGTGATATGTTCTCGTGAATCAACGTCGCGATGGAAAAGACAATCGCCATAAACCACCATGAACGAATGCGGTTGCCGATCTCACTGAAATTTTTGTCAGGTCTCGATCGTTTCAGAAGATGATTAACAATACTCGCGATAATCAAAAGCACGAAAATCCCGAGCAGCACTTGCACTAGAGGATTTGCCCAAACATTCATGTCCAAAATGGTCTCCATTACATCCGATAGAAATGCCATTTATGAACGAACCTCCTTTAAAGCACGGTTTGCGCGATTAAATGTTGTTAAAACCAAGAGCAGAAATAATACAGCGATCACGATGGTGTAAAGGATCGATGGAAAAGAAAAAAAATAAATCAACAGAGACAGCATACCAAACACAAACGCACGATCACTTTTGCCCATAGGGCCATCATAACGCCTGCTTCCGCCAATCACTGTACCAAGAATCCCCGTGACTTCCGTAACAAGCGCTAATACTACGAGAGATACGACCAAAGCGGGAGGTACATCAAGAATGAGGGCAAAAGGTAAATAAAGGGCTGCATCGGAAACAATGTCCCCCAATTCGTTTAAAATGGCTCCCATGGAAGATTCCATCCCATGTTCACGGGCAAGCATGCCATCAATGGCATTCAACATCATTCGAAAAAATAAAAAAACAGGGACAAATAAAATCAGCCAGTTATAAGAGGGATATAGCAGCAAAAGGATCCCGAGCGCGATCGACAGGACAGCGGCAGTTATTGTAACGAAATTTGCTGTTACTCCTATTTTCGCCAATCCTCTCACAAGTGGGCGTAATAATTGTTGAAATTTAGGCTTCAATTCGTAGATACTCACCACAGCAATATGACTCCTAACGTAAATAGGATCTTATATTGAGCATATCGAATGTCAGTGATTCGGCAAGGGACGATAAGCCTATTTTTCTAGGTTTTTCTTCATCCCTTGCATTTATCAAAAAGGAAAATGATAATTTAAGTAACGGGAGGGGTACAATGAAAATGAAAGCGATACTATTCGATTTTGATGGCACACTCGCCAATACTTTGCCGGTGGTGCACCATGCTTTTCAAACAACCTTTGCAACCTTTGACGGGAAAAATCTCTCGGCGCAAGAGGTCATGTCTATGTTCGGTCCGTCAGAGACAGAGATTATTAGAAAAAACCTTGTGAATCAGGCGAAAAATGATGCCATCGAAACGTATTACGAGGCATATAAAAAGAACCATGCCAGGTTGGTACATAACAACGAAGACATCAACAATTTATTGCGTTCATTGAAAAGCGATCAAGGGATAAAAGTGGGGATCGTCACGGGAAAAGCGAGGCGAAGTTTGGATCTATCTTTGGAAGCGCTTGGAATGGAACATTTTTTTGATGTCATCATTACCGGCGATGATGTTGAACGTCCGAAGCCCGATCCGGAAGGGATACAACAAGCGCTCTCTATCGTAAAGACGGACACTGATCAAGCAATGTTTCTCGGTGATAGTGATGCGGACATTGAAGCTGGGCTCGCCGCTAAAGTGTACACGATTGGGGTACAATGGCTTCCGGAATATCAAACAACAGACTTTAAGCAACAGCCACATCGTATTTTAAAGCGAGTGGAGGAATTTAACAATCTCTAGTACGCTAGTCAAAAGAGAGTTTGCATGGATATCGATCTATAGATTTATCCGATTATTTTTGTGGTCGGTTTTTTCGTTGGTATTATTAATACCGTATTGCGGATGGCATGAATCGTGTGAATCGATCAGTTCGTGTCACACTAGTGCAGGGTGGTTGAATTACTCGGTCACCCAGCATCGGGCAGGCGCTAGTAATCCCTCTGCCGGAGATCGAGCCGCTCCGAGCGGAACAAAGTAAGCAATATCATCCCGTCCCCCTCTCATATTTGGTATGACCACCGTCGGGGGATATAGATACGCACAATTGAGGATATTTCTTTTCTTAGTGACACAGGAGCTTTCAACGTCCCCCATATCGAAGATCATACTTTTTTAAAGACGCTGGAGCTGGCCAGTGTACGCCTGTTTGAGAAATCATTCCAGTTAAAATTTGATGATTCTTCTGTTATACCTTTTTACACTATAAGGATAAACGTACCATTGGCGAGAGGTCACGTTTTTCTAAAAGGCATATACCCAGGCGCGTTGATTTACCATTAAATTCCATACAATTACTTACGTAGGTGTCATGTTCTTCCTGTCATCTAGAAATTGAGCTAAGGTGTCTTTGACTTCCAATGGTGATGTACCAAGGATCAATTCCCGTGCAAATTGAATGAACGTACGCCGGGTCATCCGCCATACAGGTGCCAGCTGGTTGTATAAAAATCGCAGGACCATATAAACCATGATGGCGCAAAATAATTGCCCATAGACCGCATTCGGCGTCGTTCCAAAGAAGTGATTCAGATTCAAGTGTTGTTTGAGAAAGCGGTGAAAAAGCTCGATCTGCCAGCGTGCCTTATAGAGATCGGCGATATCTTCGGCAAAAAGGGTGCTGAGGTTTGTGGCCACCCGAAGGGTATTCCCTTCATCATCATAAAAACAAACGATACGAAACCGGTGATTGGACTGCTTCTTCCCTTTCCCTATTTTCGCTGAATAATCATCGAAAACTCTGGAATGTTCAGACGTTACACGTGGGATAGGCTCCCGCTCTTCGGTATAGATGGACGTTTTCAAGCGGATCACAAAGCCTTTGTCCTCGTCTTCAAGGTTATCGAAATCACGGATGGTAGCATAGGCGCGGTCTCGAACAGATGTGATCAATTGGTGCGAAAATGAATGAGCAACAGCCGCATCATGCGTCAATCCTTTGGAAGCCTCCACTTGGATCGGAAGCAGCGTATCCACACGGAAAAATGTATGCATTTTAACGCCGTTACGTTTCCCGTGATAAGGCGCCCATGGGAGCCGGTTTTCGCCTACGGTCATCGTCGTTGAATCCAGCGCTGCCAACGAAACCGGCAAGTCCATGGAACGACGAGTTTCCCGATTGAAACGGGAACCTAAAAGCTCCAGTATCTCTTTGACGGCTTCATAAGGAAGGATGCTAGCTTTTGTCGATAACGTCGTGTGATCAACGGCTTTGAGGCTCGGATCAATTTTGAGTTTGTTCTCGCTTTCACGGTAATTTTGCCATTGTTCACTTGACGCCAATAGCCAAAAGAAAATTTGATCGGTTCCCAGCCATTTTCGCCCGACTTCTTGGTAATCATGTGAACGAAGAATGTTCTCGATTTCTTCCATCGACACGAAGGATTTAAAAACCTTTAAAAGTGTGTTAGATTGTCCCATGAAGGCATCACTCCTTTGGTAGGGTTTACCTTTATGGTCATAGTGATGCCTTCATTTTTTTAAGTCATTTGCTTGGATAATTTTGGCTAATCAACGCGCCTGGCGTATACCCTTTATTTGATCACCCAAAGCGTCCTTGCCGAGGGTGATTCCCTATTTCAGCTGTTTTGCGCTAGATATGTGACTGATGCTTCCATGAGCTTTTTCCCCTAGCCGCAGACTAACAGATGGTATTATTCCCGATGGGATGTCCTAATTTTGCACGTATCTCGGATTTACCCGTCGCAAAGAAATATAAAATAGCCCCGTATATGGTGTTTTCCGATCAAACTATAAGGGAAATGTTTGGAAAAAAGCCCGCGATAAAGCAGGTATGGTTGCCATTAAACGACCCACCTGCTTTAGCAGGTGGGTTTGGACATAAAATGTCCGCGATTGAAAGCCGCTTTTCAGACTGAGCCCTTCTGAAAGACCCTAAGCTCAAGCATCTGATTTCTTAAAGGGGTCGGCGAGCATAAATATGAAGTGGAAGCGATTCATGGGGAGGAATAAGTGTAAATGAGCAGCCGCATGATCCTGTTGGTCAAGCGGCGCTTCAAAAATCAGCCTAAAATTACGCCTGCGAAAGTGCCCGTCAATACTTTGGTTTCGTTTTGATTTAAACAAACAAATGATGCAGAAATGGAGGTTTTTGCTTCATCTTTTTTCTTTAATTCATCAATGGTGACCTCGCACTGTATCGTGTCTTCCGTATAAACAGGTTTTCTAAAATCAAACGTCATGGTTCGGGCGAGCACATTATTGTCTCCTCCGATTTTTGTTGGCAACGTTGCGGTCAATAATCCTTGGATGACAAGTCTCCCTTTCTCGTCAGGAGTTACGTGGTGCGAACCTTCGTCCAACGATATTTTCGTAAACAATTCAACATCCTCTTTTGTGAACGAACGTTCGAACGTAATAACGTCTCCCGATTTCAGTGACAATGAAATTCCTCCTCCGAAAAAGATCCCTATTCTTTTTCAGTCAACCCCCAAACAAAATAATCGCTGTATTCAGGAACGGCAAAATGGTGATCGAGAAACGATCGGTAAGGATCCTCATAATAATTGTTTTGTTTGGCAAGGCGTTTCAGGTGCTTGGCAATGCCCATGATTTCAGAATCGAGCAACATTGGGGCCATATCCAAATTTCTTTGTAAATAAAATACTTCACGATAAATGAGATCTTCGATGGACGTCCCTCCCTTTAATAAGCGGATAATTTTCTGTTCACGCTTTTCGATGATCGCTAAATACTGCCGGAGCGCTTCCTCATACTCCGAACGCGAAAAGGTTCCTTTATGGTGAAACGTCACATAATAGTCGGCGTCGATGTCCAACGTTCGTTCACCCGAAGTGATGAAATCGTCAATGTCCGAATCAGCGTTGTTGTACCACGGACCGAAAGAGGTTAAATCATAGTCGCCCACGACGAGCACGCCTTCGTCGGGAAAGTAAGGGCAACAATAGCTTTCGCAATGCCCGGGGGTATAGAGCATTTGTACATTTTGCCCCGCGATCGTCATCGGTGTTTCATAAGGGTAGCGCTTTTTCTCTCTAGTTATGACCCCTTGATACGGTGGCGTATCCTTGTTGCTTTCGATCCATTCTTCAACAGCGCTATTCCCTTTTAAAGCATACATCCCCATTGCCTTGGCAAGTGAATCCAAATTGCTTAATTTATATTCGTCAACGGCATTTACCCATATTGTTGCCTCCGTGAAATGGGGAACGCCTTTGATATGGTCAATATGATAATGGGTGATAAAGATGTCTTCGACATTATGATTTTCATGAATGTATGCGTACCCTTCTTTTCCCGTACCGATATCCACGAGTGCGTCTTTTTCCCCGTTTTTCCCTTTGATAACAATACTTGTGGAGTAGGGCACTTTACTGTTTCGCCTCCCTTTCACCAGTTCCAAGTTCCCGATTTTATCTATGTCCATCTGTTTTGTTCCTCCTATTCTGAATGATGATTCAGTATGTAGCAATAAGATGATTGTACCGTTTCTTGAAGGTTTCGTAAATATTGAAACGCGATTATTCGAACATAAGGCAGAAAAGCACACATATTCGAAGGATTTTTAGCCTAAAGCCTGGAAGTTCGCGCTCATAAACGATTACTGCGAATCAGTTATAAATGCAGCCACGAATGAACGTTGATTATTCGACAATCTTTGATAGTATACTATAAGTAATAGTTGATTTATACTTTTCTTACCTGCCAAGGAGGCTTGGATTATGGAAAAAAATCAGGAGGAACGCGTACGCGGCGAAAATGCCGTCGATTATTTGCAAGTTCCCTCCTTTAATAACGTTGAAGAGGAACGTCTGCATAACAAACAACGGTTAGCAGGCGCTTTTCGTTTATTTGCACGTTTTGGTTTTACAGAAGGCGTTGCCGGTCATATTACTTATCGCGACCCTGAATATAACGATCATTTATGGGTGAACCCGTATGGAGTTCCATTTGGAAAAATGAAAGTGTCGGACTTGGTGCTTGTCAATGAAAAAGGGGAAGTCGTTGAAGGGAAATATTTTCTTCACAAATCAGCATTAACCATCCATTCGGCTGTTCACAAAGCAAGACCGGATGTCGTGGCTTCCGCTCACGCGCACCCGATTTATGGAAAAACATGGTCAACAAGCGGAAGGCTGCTTGACCCACTAACACAGGACGCATGTGCGTTTTACAACGACCATGCCGTACTGGATCAATATTCCGGTGTCGTCTTTGAGGAAGCAGAAGGAGAACAAATCGCGAAAGCGTTAGGGAATCACAAAGCCGTTTTATTAAGAAGCCACGGTCCATTGACGGTCGGACAATCGGTTGATTCAGCCGCCTTCTGGTTTATTACGATGGAGCAATCTTGCAAGGCTCAGTTAATGGCTGAGGCAGCCGGCATTGTTAACCCCATTGATGAAAAAAATGCTGAATTGACCGCTAAACAAGTGGGAAGGGAACAAGATGGCTGGGATAATTTTCAACCGCTTTGGGAAACGATCGTGAATGAAGAACCGGATTTATTAGAATGATTAGGGGGGCTCATAGTTGTTAAAATTTGAAAATGTATCAAAGACTTATAAAGGCAACCAATACGCCGTTAAAAATCTTTCTTTTGAATTTGATGAAGGCGAATTTATTGTTTTCATCGGACCGAGTGGCTGCGGTAAAACGACGACGATGAAAATGATCAATCGCTTGATCGATCCTACCGAAGGCTCTATTTTGATCAATAGCCAAAATGCCCAAGAAAAAGATGCGGTAAAGCTACGCCGGGATATCGGTTATGTTATCCAACAGATTGGTTTATTTCCGCACATGACCATTCAGGAAAACGTAACGCTCGTGCCGAAACTGATGAACTGGTCCAAAGAACAAAGGAAGGAACGGGCGAAAGAACTGTTGGAACTTGTGGATATGGGCGAAGAATATTTATCACGTTACCCTAATGAACTAAGCGGGGGACAACAGCAACGTATCGGCGTATTGCGGGCACTTGCGGCCGATCCGCCGTTAATTTTAATGGACGAGCCTTTTGGGGCGCTTGATCCGATCACCAGGGACACGCTCCAAGATGAATTCAAAAATCTACAACAGCGACTAGGTAAAACGATTGTTTTTGTCACTCATGATATGGACGAAGCATTAAAATTGGCCGATCGGATGGTCATCCTTCGCGACGGGGAACTCGTGCAAATGGGCACCCCCGATGAAATCCTGGCGGCGCCCGCCAATGAATTTGTTGAGGAATTCATCGGGAAAGACCGTCTGTTGCAAAGTCGCGCGACCGTGCAAACCGTGGAACAACTTATGAACGCAAATCCAATCACGATTTCCGAAGGGGCGACGACGTCGGAAGCAGTGCAAATCATGCGCGAAAAACGGGTGGACTCTTTGCTTGTGACTAATGGTAACGGCACCCTTAAAGGCTATGTGGATATTGAAATGATTGAAAGTAACCGAAAAAATACGGAAAACATATCCGACATCCTCTTGTCTAAATTGCACACGGTGAATAAAGATGCACGCGTACGCGACTCCATCAGTCGAATTTTAAAAATTGGCGTTAGCTTCGTCCCGGTTGTCGATGGAGACATACGGCTTGTCGGGATTCTGACACGAGCATCTCTCGTCGACTTGGTTTACGATTCGATTTGGGGTGTGGAAGAGCCTGCAGAGGATGAGCAAGCGGCCGCGATTGAGGAGTCGATTTTATGAACGCTATCATCGATTTTTTTCAAGCGAACGGGGGAGAAATGCTTTTTTTAACCTCACAGCATCTTTTCATTACCTTGAGCGCGCTTTTTCTCGGAATTATCGTAGCGGTTCCCCTCGGTGTTGGTTTAAACAAAGTGCCATCTAAGCTGGGGAATGTTGTCATCGGCATCGTAAGCATTCTGCAAACGTTCCCGAGCCTTGCCATACTGGCTTTTGTTATCCCGTTTTTAGGTGTAGGGATGTTTCCGGCGATTGTTGCCCTTTTTATTTATTCACTGCTGCCTATTTTACGAAACACTTACGTCGGCATTCGCGGCGTTGACCCTGCACTTAATGAATCCGGCAGGGGCATGGGCATGAGTGCGTGGGAGCGTATCAGATATGTAGAATTGCCGCTCGCGACACCGGTGATCATGGCCGGTATTCGCCTCGCAACTGTCTACTTGGTAGGATGGGCGACGCTTGCCTCATTTATCGGTGGCGGGGGATTGGGTGATTTTATTTTTAACGGCTTGAACCATTATCAGCCGGAATTCATTATTGCCGGTGCCATTCCGGTGACATTGATGGCACTGTTTTTCGAAATCGTTTTATCAAGACTGGAAAAAGGCATGACCCCGAAAGGGTTGCGAAATCCTGCCACATAAGGAGGGACAAGCCAATGGCGAAAACGAAAATAAGACAGGGATTTTTAACGCTTGCGCTAACGGCCGGCTTAATGAGCGGGTGTGCACTCCCCGGTCTTGGCGGCGGTGGTGGAGATGAGCAAGTCATCATCGGCACGCAGCCTCAATCAGAATCGCAAATTTTGGGGCATATGATACGAATTTTGATCGAGAGAGAAACAGATACAAATGTTGAAATGATCAACAATCTCACGACCAATGTCGTGTTGCATCAAGCGATGCAAAACGGTGACATAAACGTTTCGGCGACGCGATACACCGGAACAGACATTGCAGGTGTGTTGAATGAAGATCCGATCCTTGAGCCTGATGAAGCCTTAGATGTTGTGATTGAGGAATTCGATGAACGATTTGATCAAACGTGGTTTCCTACCTATGGTTTTGATAATTCTTATGCATTCACAATCCGGGCAGATTTGGCCGAAGAAGAAGGGATTGAAACTGTCTCCGATCTGGAAGCGATCGCCGATAACGCTGCCACCGGCGTCGATAACAACTGGTTAACGAGGGAAGGGGATGGCTACCCTGCCTTTCAGGAAGAATACGGGTTTGAATTTAACAATATTAATCCCATGCAGATCGGACTCGTTTATGATGCACTTGCGAACGAACATATGGACATTGTGCTCGCTTATACTTCGGACGGACGAATTGCGGCCTATGACCTCGTTTTGTTGGAAGATGACGAACAGTTTTTCCCTCCTTACGACACTTCGGCCGTGGCCACCAATGAAGTGTTGGAAGCCAATCCGGAACTGGAAGAAGCTATTTCCAAATTGGAAGGACAAATCAGCACCGAACAAATGCAAGAGTTGAACTACGAAGCGGATGCAGAACTGCGGGAACCTGCTACAGTTGCGCAAGATTTCCTTGAAGAAAATAACTACTTTGAGTAAATAATTTACAATTAGAAAAGTAGGAGGTGAGCACATGATTGAAGTGATTGGAGATGTCGTAAACTATTACAGCCAAAACTTTTCGTATGTTGCGCATGAATTTTTCCGCCACTTTTTGATGGCGGCGTATGGCGTCTTATTTGCGGCCATTGTAGCGATCCCCCTCGGGGTATTGATCGCGAGATACGGCCGATTGAGCAACTGGGTGATTCAAGTCGCGAACATTATTCAGACGATCCCGCACTTGGCGATGCTCTCCATCCTCATGCTTGCCATGGGACTTGGAGCAAATACCGTCATCGCCGCCTTATTCCTTTATTCCATCCTCCCGATTCTAAAAAATACGTATACGGGCATTGTCAATGTCGATCAAGTCCTGCTTGATTCCGGCAAAGCCATGGGGATGACAAAAGGGCAAATCTTACGAATGGTGGAGCTGCCGCTCGCGCTGTCGGTGATGATGGCCGGGCTGAGAAACGCCCTTATCATCGCCATCTCGATCGTCGCCATCGGCGCATTCTTCGGAGCCGGTGGATTGGGAGACATTATTATTAGGGGGACAAACGTCACCGATGGCACAGCGATTATTCTCGCCGGTGCTATTCCCACTGCATTGATGGCCATCATCGCCGATTTAATCATGGGGACGCTTGAAAAGCTTTTAAACCCGGTGAAAACGGCAAAAAAAGGACCTGCAGATGTAGAAGCGGCTTGAACAAAAAGTTAGCGCCGCTTTCCCTTCAAAATCTCTGATTTAGTGGGCGTTAGGCGCTAAGGTCTTGGTCTGTATAATTTTAAAATCATATTGGCTAAGTATAAGACTAGACTTTGCATAAAGGATAAAGTATAATAAAATCAAACAAATGTTCCTCTTATAAATAGATAACCTTGGAAAATGCTTGGAAGGAGGGTTTGATGATGAACATAGCCAAAACGTTGTCGCACAAGATTACGAATCACTCTCGTATCTTTGATGCAACGCTAGATATCTACAACGATGCTTTATCCTTTATTATCGAAGTCATAGACAAAGAATTTGATAATCTCGATGAGATGACGACGACATCTATCGTACCTGCGGTGGAACGGCTCATTCATACAACTAAATCAAACCCTTCTCCAAAATACCGGGCGTTTAACGCTCGTTTTTATAAGTTCCCTTCGTATTTTCGAAGAAGCGCCATTGCTTCGGCTTTTGGGAAAGTGAAAAGTTATCGTTCTAATCATTGTAACTGGGAAGAAGAGAAGGCAATTGCGCTTACTGAGGGGAAACATTTTAAAAAGAACCCTCCAAGGTTACAATTAAAACACAAAGCGTTTCCAGTGTTTTATCGAGATAATATGTTCAAGCGAACATCAGATGCAACGGCTCAAATCAAAATTTTTTATAACAATGATTGGGTATGGGTAGATATTACCTTCAAAGACCAAGATTTATATAAACGTGGCGTTTGGGATTGGAAAGAAAATAATCCTACGCTTGTGAAAGTCGGTAAGAAGTATTTCCTGAACGTTAGTTATCAAGCAAAAGTGACATTAAATAAAACCAAAATTAATGACCAAAAAGTATGTGCGATAGACCTTGGCATCAACAACTCTGCGGTTTGTTCGGTCATGGATATAAAAGGCACTGTCTTGGCTCGTAAGTTTATTAACCAGCCAAAAGAAAAAGACCGGTTATATACGTTGACGAACAAACTACGCAAAGCGCAACGGACGTCGGGTTGGATTGCTGCGCCGAATGTTTGGAGAAAAATCAATGGGCTTCAAAAACACATTGTGAACGATACGTCGCATGACATTGTGACATTTGCGAGCGAGAATGATTGCGATGTCATTGTTTTTGAGTATCTGGATAAGATGAAGATCCCAAAAGGGTTTTGGGGCGCAAAGAAACTTCGCTTCAAACTTCGTTACTGGCGGAAAAAAGGGATTCAGAATAAAGTAACGGAGATGGCGCATTATCTAGGTATGCGTATGTCAAGAGTGAACGCCCGAAACACAAGTGCCCTGGCATTTGACGGTTCCGGAGAAGTGAAACGGAATAGAAGAAAAGACCTCGCCACATTTTCAAGTGGAAAGGTCTATCATGCCGATTTATCAGCTTCGTATAATATTGGAGCGCGATATTTCGTTCGGGGAATCCAAAAATCCATCTCTGAAAAGCGATGGTCGTCACTCCAGGCAAAAGTCCCTGGATTGGCAAAAAGGACATATACGACTTTGTCTTCATTCATTAGCCTTACGAAAGCATTAGAGTCGCCGAAGGCGGCTTAACCGCTTTTGTTTGTGCTGTATTTAAGATAAGGGGTGCTCCATCAAAATCTTTGATTTAGGTGGAGAGGTTCACAGGCAATCATCAACTTCTGCAGAGAGTGCAATTTTCAAGCTGCAAATCAATGATCGACTTGAACAATTTGGGAGGACGACATGGATAACAACATACCATTCACTGTTTCGGAAGCAATTGTAAAAGAACTTGTACAGACAGGCGTAGATGTCGTTTACGGGATTGTCAGCATCCATAATATGCCTATTTATGAAGCGATACGACGACAGGGAAGTATTCGCATTGTCACCGCTCGCGGCGAAAGTGCTGCCGTCAATATGGCTGATGCGTATGGACGTACGACAGGCAAATTAGGGGTTGTCCTGACGAGCACTGGCGCCGGCGCCGGAAACGGCGCAGGTTCATTAACAGAGACATGGAATTCAAGTACCCCTCTTTTACACATTACGGGCGAAGCCGATTCGCATTATATCGGAACGGACCAGCGTTATATTCATGAATGTAAAGATCAGTTGAAAATGATGGATGGCGCGAATAAAAAAGCCTATTTATTGAAGCGGCCGAAACAAATCACCCCATTTATTCGCGAAGCGATCAAAGAGGCGCTGACGGTTCCGACTGGACCGGTTACCGTTTCCATACCGACTGATTTTCAAACCCAAATCATTCCCCATTATCAATTGATCGAAGCGGAAACAACCGAAAGACAAAAAAGAACCGTGGACATTCCCCCGGCAGTCATTGAAAAAGTGTTAGAGGCAAAGCGGCCGGTCCTTTGGGCAGGGAAAGGCGTTATCGCTTCAGAAGCTTCCGAAGAACTTTTAACATTCGTAGAAAAGATCCAACCCGGAGTCCTCACAAGTGAAGCCGGAAAAGGTTCGATACCGGAAAACCATTCGCTTTGTATCGGGAATTTCGCAGCTACCCCACAAGTGGAAGACTTATTAAGCAAGTCGGATCTGCTTATTAGCATTGGTACTCATTTCCGGGGAGAAGAAACGAATGATTGGACGTTGCCAATTCCGAAAAATCATATCAATATTGATGCAGATCCAAATGCATTTAACCGTAATTTCGAAACATCATACGGCTTAATTGGCGATGCAAAAGCTGTTTTATTGGAAATGAATAAATCCTTGGAAGGGAAGGATTTATCTCCGGATACAGCCTATGTAGAAGAAGTGAAGTCCGTTCGTAAGGCAGTACGTGAAACCCTTCGAGGTACAATTGGCCCTTATGGAGACATTGCAGATAGCATGCGAGAGCAGTTGCCGGAAGATACGATTTTGGTACGGGACATAACCATACCGGCTTACACTTGGGGAAATAAATTGTTTGATATTTATAAGCCAAGAACGTCGATAACGGCTACCGGTGGAGGAATCGGCCAAGGGTTGCCTATGGCCATTGGTGCAAAAATCGGGCATAAAGCGGAGCCGGTCGTTTTGATGGCAGGTGACGGCGGATTCATGTTAAATGCGGGGGAGATGATTACTGCCGTTCAAGAAGACGCGCCAATCATCATCCTTTTGTTCGACGACTCCGGATACGGGATTTTGCGATACCTTCAAGATGCAGCTTACGGAGAGTGCACATCCGTTGATCTGAAAAATCCCGACTTCGTTATGATGGCAAAATCGATGGGATTTGAATCAGAAAAAGTTACATCCGTAGACGAATTCAAACATGGGTTGGAAAAAGCGATCGCTAGCCAAAACCATTACATGATTGTCGTGGATATGGATAAACTGGAACCCATGAACTACGAGGAATCCAACGAATATATCGAGACATTCCGTCCGAAAAAATAGGAAGTGATCGGGTAGGGAGCAACAGATCTCATGTGTTCTCCCCACTCGCATAAAGAGGTGAAAAAAATGCTGGATGTATCCATGTATATAGATGGGGAATGGAAATGGAGAAGCGCGAAAGGGGATAACACGCGGAACATTTTCAATCCTGCCACCGGTGAGGTGATCGCCACCGCGGCGGAAGGGAACGAAGATGATGCACAAGCAGCCATTACAGCCGCCAGAAAAGCTTTCGATAGCGGTCCGTGGCCCGATATGGGCGTGGATAAGCGCGCGGAATATTTGTTTAAAATAGCGGATAACATGGAAGAAAAACAGCAAGCACTCACGCAACTGGAGACGATGAATAATGGCAAAACCTTTCCCGAAGCAAGTTACGATGTCAGTGATGCAGCCGCTTGTTTTCGCTATTATGGTGAGCTTATCAAAAAATCCAGTGATCAAACCATAGATGTCCCCGATCCCATGCAATCCATCATCACACATGAACCTATTGGTGTATGCGGCTTAATCGTTCCTTGGAATTTCCCTTTGCTCATAAGTGCATGGAAGCTTGCGCCTGCTTTAGCTGCCGGTAATACGGTCATTTTGAAACCGGCGGAAATCACCCCTCTTACTGCTATAAAGCTATTTGAAATCTTTGATGCCGTGGGACTTCCAAATGGTGTCGCCAATTTGGTGCTTGGTGCAGGGGATACTGTCGGCAATAAACTGGCTACTGATCATGAGGTGGATAAAATTTCGTTTACCGGGGGAACAGAAACCGGCAGGCACATTATGCGGGCAGCTGCCGGAAACATAAAAGATGTTTCATTGGAACTCGGCGGAAAATCACCGAATATTATTTTTGCCGATGCGGATTTTGAAACAGCGGTTGATTATGCCCTTTACGGAACTTTTTTTGGAGCAGGCCAAGTTTGTACCGCCGGATCACGAATTTTGGTGGAGGAAAGTATTCACGACTTATTTATCGAACGATTGGTTAACCGAGCGAAGAACATTAAGGTGAAACCCGGAAATCAAACTGGCGCGGAAATGGGTCCGCTCGTTAGCGAAGACCATTTTAACAACGTCATGAGTTACATCGAAGCAGGTCAACAAGAAGGTGCGACATTAAGGTGTGGCGGAAAACGGCTACTATCTCCGGATTTGGAAAATGGATTTTTTGTTGAACCAACGATTTTCACTGACGTAAAAGAGGATATGAAAATTGTGCAAGAAGAAATTTTCGGTCCGGTAGCTGTCGTGCAAACATTCAAAGATGAACAAGAAGCTATCCGTCTTGCCAATGGGACGGATTATGGGCTTGCCGGCAGTGTATTTACTACCGATGATAAAAAAGCAATGCGTGTCATAAAAAAAGTTCGGGCAGGCATTACTTGGATCAATGCATATCATGCAGCTTATAACGAAGCACCTTGGGGCGGGTATAAGCAAAGTGGAATCGGACGCGGATTAGGGACCTATGGGTTAGAAGAATTTCAAGAGGTTAAACAAATAAATGTTAATCTCCAAGTAGAACCTGTCAATTGGTTTTCCGAGTAACAAGAAAGCTCTATCAATCATTTTGAATATTTTTCCGCTTCCGTGCATATGATAGAATATGGGAGGGGATGCAGATGACACGACTGTCACGTGCAGAGATGATACGCCTGCTGATAGACCTATGCGGAATTCCCAAACCATTTCTGGAAACCATGGACACGGAGACCGTTCAAAAACTGTTTGGAGAGCGGCTTGGCAGCCTGGAAAAAGAAGCATGAACATAAAAGAGCGCGCCTACGGGTGGCGTTCTTTTCGCTTTTCGCTTAAGCTAGAAAGCAAATGTAATCAAAAGGGGTAGACGGCATGGCAGATATTCAAATTGACTTTAATCGCGGAGCACCCCTGTACTTTCGCGACCCCGTTTCCATTATCCAAACGGAGCAGCCAAACGAGGTAGAAGCATGTATCAGTAAAGTCCAAACAGCCGTCGATGAAGGATTTTATGCCGCGGGGTATATATCATACGAAGCGGCCAAAGGTCTGAGGCCGGATTTGTCAGTCGTTAGCGGGCATAAAATGCCTCTCGTTTGGTTTGGCATTTTTGAAGAACCGAGCCTGCCACCTGATAGGATGACACAACCTTATCATCTCTCGGATTGGGCGTTTTCGACGAGCGCGCCGGATTACAAAAATAACGTCGAGGCCATTCGCCGGGCCATTGCAAGAGGAGAAACCTATCAAGTGAATTATACGATGCGCATGGAAGCTCGCTTTCAAGGACATGCTCGCACCTTGTATGAACATTTAAAGCCATCCCAACAAGGGATTTACAGTGCTTTTTTGAACATAGGGCAACAACAAATCCTTTCGGTGTCTCCGGAGCTCTTTTTTGAAAAAAAGGGAAATCACTTGCGAACGAAGCCAATGAAAGGCACAATCGCCCGCGGCACTACGAAACAAGAAGACGAGCGCCTATATAACGAACTGCGGCATTCAAAAAAAGATCAGGCGGAAAACGTCATGATCGTCGACCTGCTCCGAAATGACTTGGGGCTAATTGCCGAGACGGGCAGTGTCCATACGACAGACCTTTTTGCCATCGAAGCGTATCCGACCGTTTGGCAAATGACGTCAACGATTGACGCTGAGCTAAAGCGAGGGATTGACTTCGTTGAAATATTTCGTGCCCTCTTTCCGTGCGGCTCCATAACAGGCGCACCGAAAAAAGAGACGATGAAAAAAATTGCGGCGTTGGAGTTCGATTCCCGTGACGCCTATTGTGGGGCAATCGGCTATATAACCCCAACAGGGGACAGTGTGTTCAACGTTGCCATCCGTACCGCCGTCGTTGATTCTGCGAAAAAAACGATCACTTATGGCACAGGCGGTGGTGTTACGTGGGACTCAAGTCCGCAAGGAGAGTACGAAGAGGCTGTTCTGAAAAGTAAAATCATGACCGACATGAGGACTGATTTTTCTTTACTGGAAAGTTTGCGTTTGGAAGATGGGCATTATCCGTTTTTAGCGCGGCATTGTCAACGCATGCAAACGTCTGCGGATGTTTTTCACTGGTCATTTTCCGTGGAAAAAATGCGTGATGTTCTGCTTTCATTTGCCCGCGAACACCCGAACGGGGCTTATAAGGTTCGTTTGCTTTATCATCCGGAGCGAGGGTTTTCTATCGAAGGAGCCGAGATTCAAGGAATGAGTGAACCGGTCGTCGTTGAGTTAGCCCCGGCGGCGATTGCCACGAACGATCCGTTTTCCTTTCACAAAACGACGGCCAGAGACGTGTTCAATGCGCTTCATTCCCGGGCATCAGGTAATGCCTTTGATATTTTGCTCTATAATGATAACGATGAGCTTTTAGAGTTCACGATCGGCAATCTTGTGCTTGACATCGATGGAGCGTATGTGACTCCGCCTGTATCCTTCGGTTTGTTGCCGGGTGTCTATCGACAGTATCTTTTCGAGCAAGGCGTCGTCAAAGAGCAAATGCTTTCGATTGCTGATTTGGAAAAAGCTAATCGCGTTTGGCTAATTAACAGTGTACGCGGATGGGTTGAAGTTTCGTTAAAAAGTTTGTGAGCCCGCGATAATACAAACGTGAGTTCTTGTGTGCTATACTTAAAAAGAAGGAGGGAGATCATGAGACAAAAAGAAGACCTCCAAAGCTTAATCGCGACACTTAAAGAAGATGAACATATCGCCCATTGGCATGAACAACCGGAAAAAGAAGCCAAATACGCGGCGTTTCCTTCCACGTTAAACGAAACGTTGGCCCATACACTCGGCAAACGGGGGATTGAGTCACTATATACCCATCAACGTTCGGCCTATGATGAAGTGGAGGCTGGGGAGAATATCGTGACGGTGACCCCGACCGCTTCCGGGAAAACGCTTTGTTACAACTTGCCCGTGCTTAACGCGATCACAGGGGATCCCGAGGCACGTGCCATTTATTTATTTCCGACCAAAGCGCTTGCCCAGGACCAGAAAAGCGAAATGGCGGAGTGGATTGAAGCGGCCGACCTGGATGTTAAGAGCTATACGTACGACGGAGATACGGCGCCGGCCATCAGGCAAAAAATTCGCCATGCCGGCCATATCGTCATGACAAATCCTGATATGCTGCACACCTCGATTTTGCCCCATCACACGAAATGGGTGTCTTTGTTTGAAAAGCTGCGCTTTATCGTCATCGATGAGCTGCACACCTATAGGGGTGTATTCGGGAGTCACGTCGCGAACGTCATCCGCCGTCTCTTGCGGCTTGCAAATTATTATGGAAGCAATCCACAATTTATCGCGACCTCGGCAACGATCCGCAACCCGCGAGAACTGGCCGAAACGTTAACCGGGCGCTCCTTTTCCCTTATTGACAACAACGGAGCTCCGCAGGGGAAAAAACATCTCGCTTTATACAATCCGCCGGTCGTCAATCAATCGTTAAATGTACGCCGCAACGCCTCCAAAGAAGTACGTACACTCGCTAAAAAGTTTCTTGAAGCGGATGCCCAAATCATCGTATTCGTCCGCAGTCGTGTGCGTGTAGAGGTGATCTATAGCGACCTGCAAACGTTAATCAAGGATGATTACGGCCCTGCCTCCATTCGCGCGTACCGCGGCGGTTACCTCCCGAACGAACGACGCGCCATCGAACGCGGCTTGCGGGAGGGAGAGATTCGTGGGGTTGTCAGCACGAATGCGCTTGAATTGGGGATGGACATCGGACAACTCCAAGTATGCCTACTGACAGGGTATCCGGGCTCAGTCTCCAGCCTTTGGCAACAAGCAGGCCGTGCCGGACGCCGTCAGGAAGAATCCCTCGTCATTATGGTCGCGGGCTCAACGCCGATCGATCAATACGTTATGCAGCACCCGGACTATATTTTGTCATCGCCCGTGGAAGAGGCGAGAATCGAACCGAACAACTTGATTATTTTAATCGATCACTTGAAATGCGCCGCTTATGAATTGCCATTTAAGGTAGGTGACACGTTTGGCGGCATCGACATCAGCGATATGATGAACTATCTTGCCGAGGAGCGTGTCGTCCACAAACGCAAAGATTCCTGGTACTGGATGAGCCAAGCTTTCCCGGCCCACAATGTGAGCCTGCGCTCCGCTTCCCAAGAAAATATCGTCATTATTGACACAACAATGACGGGAAGCGCAAAGGTCATCGGCGAAATGGATCGGTTCAGTGCCATGACGTTGCTCCATGAAGAGGCGATTTATCTTCACCAAGGGCAGCAATACCAAGTAGAAGAGCTCGACTGGGACGAAAAAAAGGCATACGTCCGACTCGTCGAGGTCGAATATTTTACCGACGCGAGCCTGAATGTGAAATTAACCGTCATTGAAAAAGACGAAAGCAAACACCGTGACCATCATCACGTCGCGTTTGGCGATGTGGCAGTGACGATTATGCCTTCCATTTTTAAAAAAATAAAACTATCGACGTATGAAAATATCGGTTCAGGGCCGATTCATCTTCCGCAGGAAGAAATCCATACCGCGGGCACATGGATGGACTTTGACGAAACATGGTTGCAAAGATTTGGCGAGCAACGTTTCGAACTTATGCTTGTGTCTTTTTCCCAAGTGGTTCATCACCTGGGCGCAGTGCTTACGATGAGCGACAAGAGTGATCTCCATGTGGCGGTACAAATCAAAGCCGATCATTCTCAAATGCCGGCGATTTTCATTTATGACCATTATCCGGGCGGCATTGGCCTTGCTTCCCAGTTGTATAAGCGCGTGGACGAGCTGATTGAACGAAGTGCCAAATTGATTCACGACTGCCCTTGCAGCGACGGTTGCCCGGTCTGTATCGGCACGAGTGAGCAAGAAGGGCTGAAAAACGATGTCCAACAATGGTTATCATCATTATTGGAAAAACAAGCGAGGAACGTGTAGGTTATGGATGTTCAAAAAAAATTGCAACGGCTTAAACCGCATATCAATCGTTCCCAACCAGCTGAAACCGTCCCGGAGGAGCAAGATGTGCCTACACAAAAATGGCATGATTTTCAATGTGATGTTTTACCTTTTGAAGATGGCTACGCAGTTCGGCGGCGTAGGCGCTACCCACTTTCCCACGTGCATGGCATTCACCCTTTCAAAAAACTGCAAAAGGCAATTGCCGCCTGGAAAGAAGCCGGCATTGAAGGTCATCCGCTCGCTCCCGGGAAAGACATTGAAGCAGAAGATCTCGTCTTTCTCGATACGGAAACGACCGGACTCAGCCACGGGGCGGGAAATATGATTTTCATGATAGGGACGGCGCAGCTGAGTGAAGAGGAGATCATCGTCGATCAATTTTTCTTGCCGGGACCGGAACATGAAATCGCGTTTTACCACCACTTTTTAATGAACAAAACGTCTCTGCATGCCCTGGTGACGTATAATGGAAAAGCGTTCGATTGGCCGCAGCTAAAAACACGGCATACGTTACTGCGTGAAGAACTCCCGTCATTGCCTGTTTTTGGGCATTTCGATCTCTTGCACGCTGCTCGGCGTTTATTTAAGCATGAATTGGCTTCGTGTCGCTTAAACATCGTGGAAGAAGCGATTCTCAGGTTTGTGAGAGATGACGATATACCGGGTTATCTAGCCCCCATGTTTTATCAGGATTTTCTTTCCGAAGGAGAACCATCTTATATTGAAGGTGTATTTCGCCATAACGAGCATGATTTATTATCACTTATCAGCCTATATATCGAACTTTCGGAAAGGGTTCTGAATGGAGGAACATCAGCTGAAGAAACCTATGAAATTGCACGTTGGTGGCGGGATACAGGGCACTATGCATGGGCAATCGATGCATACGCCGAAGTAAACGAACAAAGCGGTTGCTATGAATATGCCCTTTACGAACGAGGGCATATTCTCAAGAAAACAAACAGGCATGCCGACAGTATTGGTTATTTTGAAAAGGTTTGGGCCATCCAAGGATACTTGGCTCCTAACGCGGCAGAGGCGCTCGCGATCTGGTATGAACATCACCAAAAAGATTACGTCCGCGCCTATTATTACAGTAAGCGCGGGCAGGAAAAATCTCAAGATCGGGATGCAAAAAACGATGCATGGGAACATCGGCTGGGGAGGCTGCGAAGGAAATTGGGAAATAAAGCTCCATTTCCGGGGTGATTATTTCCCGGGGAAGCGCAAGATTCGCTAAAATAATGGTTTTGTATGTAAAATCATCGCGGCTGCTGTCAATGTATTGGAGATTTTCCGATGAAAGTGCCCACAAAAAAATAGGTACTTGCATTATTCCTCCAACTACCTATTCCTCATAAGTTATTAGTAGCCCCAAAATAAAGGAGGAATTGGTGTCATGGGTTATAATCATTGGAACAACAATAACAATCATTGCGGCAATAACCATGCGCAAATGCAACCGATGCAGCATTGCCCGCAAAAACCGGTTGTTTTGCCTGCCGTTGTCCATCCGCCGAAATGCAATGTCACACACAGTATGCAGGAATATGTTGTCCCTGAAGTGCATCCATCGCACACGACGCATGTTCACAATGACGTCTACAAACATGTACACAGTTATCCGCACAGCCAGGATCAAGTCGCCGGTGCACAGTCAGAGCATTATCATTGCCCGCCGGAGCAGCAACACGGGCACGGGAAGCATTGTAATCGTCCTTGGTAGTTCGTCGGCCAGCCTTGATATGACAACTGCCTTTCCATTCCCCCATATCCCCGGCAGACAGATTTTCTGTCGGGATTTATGCATGTCATCAGCAGCAAATTGACATTTCCCGCGTCTTCTGAAAAAATAAAGATAAGTTTAAGAATACTAGCGCGGGGTGTGTACGATGCCAGCAAATGTTCAATTAGAAGCAAAAGAGATCCTTGAAAAAGAATTTAAGACGAGTATGAAAGGCTATAACAAAGAAGAAGTTGATCAATTTTTAGATACGATTATCCAAGACTATGAGCGATTCCGGGAGCAGGTCGACAAGTTGGAGAAGGAAGTAGGACAATTGCGCAAAATGCAATCATCAGGCCTTTCCCAACGCTCCCAACGTTCGCAAGCGGAGCCGGTGGAAGAAGCCACGGCAACGAGTCGGGCACCGGCTGCGGATGCATCAGCGGCCGGGTCAAGCAACTATGATATATTAAAGCGTATTTCCAATCTGGAAAAAGAAGTGTTCGGAAAGAAATTATCTGAATGACGACCGCCCAAGTGGTTCATGTCTATGTCGATGCAGCGTGTAACGGGGACCCCGGTGCATGCGGATACGGCCTTTTTATGAAGCATCCAAGCGGGCAAGTGGAAAGAAAGATGGAAGTTTCACAGTTAACGCATATCCACGAAGTGGAATTTGCGGCTCTTTTTGAAGGGTTGAAATGGGCGAGACGTTTTGGCTATCATCAAGGTCGATTTTTCACGGACTCTCAACTCGTTTTTGATGCAGTGAATCAGGGAGCGGTGAAACGTGCCCGTTACAAGTCCTTTCTAGACGAAATTTTGCTCGTAAGCGCTGACTTTTCCCTGTTTATCGTGGATTGGATCCCCACGCGTGCAAACAAAGAAGCTGATCGCTTGGCGAAAAAGGCTTGTTTTCATTCATGATGTTGCATAAAATGGGAAAGCGCGTTATAATACAGCTTGGTACACGCTGAAAATGTTCGGGCAATCGCTCTGTTCATGCAGGACAGAGAGGAAAGTCCATGCTCGCACAACCTTAAAGGGTTGTAACGATCGTGCCTGACGAAACCATAAGTCAGGGCAGCCCGGATATCCGGGCTGACGGCGCAAGGAACACCTACGTTCTTTTTGAAGAATACGGTTATCCTTCTGAAAGTGCCACAGTGACGAAGTCTTCGTGGAAACGCGAAGAGTGGAACGCGGTAAACCCCGCGAGCGAGTAACCCAAAAATATGGTAGGGGCACTCTCCCCGTTGGAAACGACAGGGAGAGGCGATTGGTTCGCAGATAGATGATTGCCATCGCCATGCAAGGTGAACAGCCGTAGCACGGCGATACAGAACATGGCTTACAGAACGTTTTCAGCCTCTGGGAGGACCCCGTATACGGGGTTTTTTTCATACTTACGGACAGGAAAGGACCCAATTCATGGGAACATATACATACATTGCAACGGCAACGATGGGGCTTGAGAGCCTCGTTGCCAAAGAAGTGCAAAAACTCGGATACGAAACGACGGTTGAAAACGGAAAAGTGATGTTTGAAGGGGACGAGAAAACCCTTTGTCGGGCCAACCTTTGGCTACGAACGGCCGATCGGGTGAAACTTAAAATCGGCGGTTTCACCGCGACATCTTTTGAGGAATTGTTCGAAGGAACGAAAGCCTTGCCTTGGGAGGCGATCATCCCCGTTTACGGCACGTTCCCCGTTGTTGGACGCTCCGTAAAATCCCAGCTGTATAGCGTCCCCGATTGCCAACGGATTGTAAAAAAAGCGGTCGTGGAGCGTTTGAAACAAACGTATAACCAATCGTGGTTCAATGAGGATGGACCTCTTTTTAAAATTGAAGTCGCACTGTTAAAAGATGAAGTCACGCTTACGATTGACACGACAGGAGACGGGCTGCATAAGCGGGGGTATCGGCGTCTGCACGGCGAAGCACCGCTGAAAGAAACGTTGGCCGCTGCCATGATTCAATTAACGAATTGGCAACCCGATTCCGAGATGGCCTTCCTTGACCCGTTCTGCGGTTCCGGAACGATTCCGATTGAAGCCGCATTGATGGCCAAAAACATCGCTCCCGGCCTGCAGAGAGGCTTTCAGTCCGAACAATGGCCGCTGATTGACGAAAAGACATGGGCGGAGGCGAGGGAAGAAGCCCGGGATCTTGCCCAGGCGTCGATGACACCCTCTATACACGGCAGCGATCGGGATCCGGAGATGACTAGACTTGCTACCGAAAATGCAACACTCGCCGGGGTGGGCGAAATTGAATGGGGAACGAAACACGTTAAAGATCTCGGACAACTGGCGGAAAAAGGGGTTCTCGTTTGCAACCCCCCTTACGGAACGAGGATGGAAGAACGGGATAAAGTTCAAACCCTTTATGAAACCCTCGGCCGTGTGAGCGAGAAATATTTTCAAGGTTGGTCCGTCTATGTACTCACCGCAAACGAACAGTTTGAACAATTTTACGGACAAAAAGCCACAAAAAAAAGAAAGCTGTTTAACGGTAATATCAAAACCGACTATTACCAATTTTGGGCGAAGAAATAGTCAGTTTCGCGACAAAGGATCGAGGTTATTGTACCATTGGGCGTCGTTTTCTTTCCTCTTGAGGGACGAAATCGGGTTAGTTTGCTGCTCCCCCTTAAAAGTGGACATCTTTTCCGTGGCATATGGATACGATCGTTGGGTTAACGTTTTCTAGCGCTTCCCGCCCCGAACGCACAGCTTCATCCATATTTGCAGTAAAAGCAGCCATGGGTTTTGTTAACGTACCTTTCTTCGACATGAATGCATCGCCGGCAATGAAAACATCGTCTTCAACATGATAAAACGCAGTGTGCCCGGGGGAGTGTCCCGGTGTTTGATGAATGGTCAAACCCGTATCTTCCGTGAAACGATCATGAAAGGCCTCTAAATGGCCCGATCCCGAAGGCTTTTGAGGTTTCTTCCTGCCGGGATACGGCTTCTCCCCGAGCACATAAGGGATTTCCGATTCGTGCAGAGAAACGGGAACAGGTTTTTCTTTCAAAATCGCGTCCAAGGCCCCAATATGATCAGGGTGCCCATGCGTGAGCACAATCCGTTGGAGGGCGCCCTCTTTTCCAATCTGTTTCATGATTGATCTTTTCATCATCCCAATTCCCGTATCGACAAGTACGACTCCGCCTCTAAGCTTCACGATCCAAACACTGATTTTCAGCCCGAAATTGTATTCCAATTTCACGATGTGCTTCGATAATTGTATACGTTTCATCCTCATTCCCCCCGCACTATTTTTTCGACTGCAACTTCAACAAGCGGCATCACTCTGGCTCCAATCGTTTCAAAATCTTCCTCTGAATTTACATACGTCATGATTGTTCCGTGTAACTGAAAAAATAGAATCCGCGTGAGCAGCAACGTGTCTGCATCTTTTGTTGTTTCACTACTTAAAATGGTTCTGAGTTGTTCAAACAATTGAATGCGAATCTGATTCAGAAAATCTTCACTCTCTTCATCAACGCGCGAACCGTGAAATGTGATATAGAGTTCGTATAAATGACGATGCACGAGACCGAAGCGCACGTAATGTTTCGCCACTTCCACCAGCGACATATCCTGTTTAAGTTCATGAAGCAACTGTTCCAATGGCGGCGCAGCCAGGGAAACAAGGAGCTGCCATTTCGTTTTGTAGTACACATAGATGCTCGTATGCGAAGTATCCGCTTCCTTGGCGATCTCACGAACCGAAACATTTTCATAGCCTTTCGTTGTAAATAACTTCTCAGCCGCGATCAAAATTCTCTTTTTTGCAGACATGTATTCCCACCTCCATAACCAATGGTTACTAACCGATGGTTATAATTGTAATGGAAAAAGAAACAAAAGAAAAGCCCCTTTTTTCACCAGGAATAATTGCGCGAGGCATAATCTAACAATCCTGTGCGTACAATAGCTTTGTTACCACCATCTTAAAGGGAGGAAAGATCGTTGTACGCACAGCTGTGTTTCAAGGAACGCTCGCATACTTACGAACAAATCGCTCGTATTCAATCCGCCGTCAAACACACGGAAGAACAGCTTCATCATATACCGCCCGAATTCGAAAACGATGAAGCGGAAAAAGTGAAAGCGGCTCTGAAAAAAGCGCACCTTTATATCGATCGAGCGCTTTATCATGAACTGGTACATGACGGATAAACTGTCGTTTTTTCGACAGTTTTTTTGTTTGGTGATGGAAAGAAGCGGGAAAGTTAATGAATGTGAGAGGCAGGTGACGTTTGCTAAAATGATCTCATTCAACAATGTATCAAAAACTTTTTTCGCCCAATTTGAAGCGGTAAGGAAACTTAATTTCCATGTGGAAAAAGGAGAGTTCTTTGCCCTTATTGGACCAAGCGGGTGCGGAAAAACGACGAGTTTAAAAATGATAAACCGGCTTGTGGAACCGACAGAGGGAACCATTTCTATTGCCGGGAAAGACATTCGCGACTTTAACCGGCAGAAATTGCGTTGGAATATCGGGTACGTGTTACAGCAAATCGGGCTATTCCCGACGATGACGGTTTCTGAAAATATCGCGGTCGTCCCGGAGATGAAAAAGTGGGGAAAGCAGGAAACCAAAAAGCGGATCGACGAATTGCTGGAAATGGTCGGTTTAGAACCGGATACATATCGAAATCGTCGGCCTGAAGAACTATCCGGCGGTGAACAGCAACGGGTGGGTGTTGTGCGGGCGCTCGCGGGTGACCCCGATATCTTGCTTATGGACGAGCCCTTTAGTTCCCTTGACCCGATCAGCCGCGAACATTTGCAAAGAGATGTCGCCAAATTACAAGCGAGAATTAAAAAAACGATCGTCTTTGTCACCCATGACATCGAAGAGGCGATGCAACTTGCCGATCGCGTATGCTTGATGAGACAAGGAGAGGGTGTGCAGATCGGGTCCCCGCGTGAACTCATGTATTCCCCCGCAAATACGTTTGTGAAAAGGTTCATTGGCGATCGAGGGAGAGATCTGTGGGAGACACCGGTCTCGGAAGTGATGGATAAGGACAGCAAACATATGGCCAAGGAAACGACCCTTCAAGCCCCATCCTACCCTGCACCTTTATATGTGTTTGGCGATCAAAGACGTTTTATCGGTCGTTTGGAACCGTCGGGGACCGTGACCCATGAACTGATGGTTTCACCAGACCGGCCGTTACATGAAGTTGTTCCCACCGTGGAAGCATCCGAATATGATGCGCTCCCCGTCGTTGATGATGATAAACTTGTTGGCGTTTTGACCTATCGAAGCATTGTCGCGTACATGCACGCCCATCGCACGGAAGCGGAGGGTCTATCATGACAGAAGCGATACAGGAATTTTTCACCCTATTCGCCAATCAACAAGAAATGCTTCTGGAATTGCTCTGGGAGCATGTGCAAATGTCTTTCATCTCCCTGTTATGCGCGATTCTCATAGCCGTTCCTCTCGGAATCGTCCTTACACGCACACGACGGCTGGCCGAACCCGTGATTGGCGTCGCGGCTGTTCTGCAGACAATCCCGAGCCTTGCACTCCTCGGATTTATGATTATTTTTTTCGGAATCGGAACGGTGCCTGCCATTATCGCGCTTACCGTATACGCGCTTCTTCCGATTCTTCGCAATACATACACGGGCATTAGCGAAATTGATCCGTCCATTAAGGAAGCGGCTACCGGAATGGGGATGAGTCCCGCGAGAAGACTTCGAAAAGTGGAATTGCCGATGGCAATGCCGGTTGTAATGGCAGGGATTCGCACATCAATGGTCCTGATCATCGGCACAGCCACATTGGCAGCCTTAATCGGTGCAGGCGGTCTTGGTGATTTGATTATGACCGGCATCCAGCGGGCGGATCAATCCTATATACTACTCGGGGCAATTCCGGCCGCGATATTAGCCTTACTGTTTGATTTTATCTTATGGTGGACGGAAAAGGCAAAGCGTTCATTTATGACGTTCTCGATCGTTATGGGGGCTGCTTTCTTGATTGTGATTACGCCGGCCATCGTGTCCACACAACAAGAGGACATCGTTGTTGGCGGAAAACTCGATGCAGAACCGGAGATATTGGCCAATATGTACAAACACTTGATCGAACAAGATACAGATTTAAGTGTCGATGTACAGGCAGGGCTGGGCGGTACAGACATCGTGTTCGATGCTCTTCTTGTCGGCGATATCGACATTTATCCGGAATTCACGGGGACCGCTTATGTGGATCTTCTGGGAGAAGATCCATCGGGTATGAATGAAGAAGACGTGTACGAAGCGACAAAAGAGGGAATAGAAGAAGCATACAGCGTCACTTACCTCGAACCTATGGATTATAATAATACTTATGCGTTAGCGGTAAGCGAAGCAATCGGGGAAGAGTATGAATTAGAGACGGTATCTGATTTGGAACTCTATCAAAACGAGTTAACCGCCGGTTTTACGTTTGAATTTCTTGATCGCCCCGATGATGGCTATGATGCTTTTGTCGAGACGTATGGTTTTGAATTGGCCGATGTGAATGGCCTCGATCCCGGGCTTCGTTCGCAAGCCATTGAAGAAGGGGAAGTGGAAGTCATCGATGCCTATTCTACGGATGCTTATCTCGTGGAATATGAGATGATCGTTTTGGAGGATGACGAGGAACTGTTCCCGCCGTATCAAGGCGCGCCGTTGATGCGGGAGGATGTTTTGCATGAGCATCCCGAATTGGAAGGGATTTTAAACACACTCGCCGGGGAAATTAGCGACGAAGATATGCAGGAAATGAATTACCTCGTGGATTACGAGGATGCTGACCCTGAAGAGGTTGCAAAAGATTATTTACAGAAAAACGGCTTGTTACAATAAAGGAGGAACAACTATGACTACAATTTCCAATCCATCACAAGAAGAAATCGGCCAACTGTTAAAGGATGCCAAACGCATTGCTGTTGTCGGTTTATCCGATAACCCTGCGCGTACGTCTCATGAAGTTTCTAAAGTGATGCAAGAAGCAGGTTATAAAATTATTCCCGTCAATCCTAAAGTGGATGAAGTTCTTGGGGAAAAAGCTGTTTCGTCGCTTAGCGAAATCGAGGAACCAATTGATATTGTGAATGTGTTTCGACGGAGCGAATTTGTGCCGGCTATCGCTGAAGAAGCTGCGCAAACGGATGCAAATGTTTTTTGGACGCAACTCGGCGTCGTCAGTGAGGAAGGCTATACAATAGCAAAAAATAGCGGTAAAACCGTTGTAATGGACCGGTGCATTAAAGTGGAGCATAGTAAAATATAATGGGAACGCGAAATGATGTGTTCCCCTTTTTAAACCGTTTGGAACAGGACCGTGCAGCTGGTTGTTACGGTTCTTTTTTGGTAGGTTGGAAAGTATAAATCAACTTTCTAACCTACATAAGTGCAACTAAGGCTTTTCGCCATAAAAGCTTGGCGAAAAGCCAGTTTTCTAATGATTTGAAAAAAATGCTGAGTTGACAGTTTCGAAAAGCATTGTCAAAATCAGTGTAAGACGAACGCATCGACAAACAACGAATGTTTCAGCGATCCGCTATGCAAAAAAGTTTTCATATAAACACACGTAACACTTGAATGAAAAAATTAGCGCCGCAATCCTCTTCAAAATCTCCGATTTGATGGGGGTTAGGCGCTAAGGTCTTCGTCTATTTATTTCTGATAAGTATAGAATTAGACTTTGCATAAAGGATAAGGTATAATAGAAACAAACGTTCCTCTGATAATGACACTTCACAAGAAATTGTGACGTTTGCAACCGATAACGATTGTGATGTCATTGTTTTCGAATACCTGGATAAGATGAAGACGTCGAAAGGGTTTCGGTGAGCGAAGAAACTTCGCTTCAAGCTCCGTTACTGGCGAAAGAAAGGGATTCAAAACAAGGTAACGGAGATGGCGCATTAGCGTATGATGGTTCCGGAAAAGCGGGACGCAATGGCAAACATTTACAACGGGCAAAGTCTATCATGCCGATTTATCAGCTTCGTATTGGAGCGCGATACTTTGTTCGAGGCATTGAAAAATCCATGTCGGAAACGAAATGGTTGTCGCTTCAGGCAAACGTTCCTGATGTGGCAAAGAGGACATATACGACCTTGTCTTCATTAACTAGCCTCACGAAAGCATTAGAGTCGCCGAAGGCGACTTAAGCGCTTTTGTTTGTGCTGTATTTAAGATAAGGGATGCTCCATCAAAATCTTCGATTTAGGTGGAGAGGTTCACAACGTATGTTCTTTTGTTTATTCTATATAAGAGATAACTATAGATCGAAAGTTGGTACACACTGGAAAGGGGTCACGGAAATTCGTGGACGACATTAAACACACACTCGAGTATAACGACGACGCCATTCAAGTGCTTGAAGGTCTGGAAGCTGTGCGAAAAAGACCCGGCATGTATATCGGAAGCACCGACACACGGGGATTGCACCATCTCGTTGACGAAATCGTCGATAATGCCGTTGACGAGGCAATGGCCGGTTTCGGCCAACATATCGAGGTCGCCTTGCATCGGGACGGAAGCGTTTCCGTGAGCGATGAAGGTCGCGGCATGCCCGTCGGAACACATCGGACAGGGCGACCGACACCTGAAGTGGTCATGACGGTGCTGCACGCCGGCGGAAAATTCGGGCAAGGCGGTTACGCGACGAGCGGGGGGCTCCATGGTGTGGGCGCTTCTGTTGTGAACGCGTTATCTTCCTGGCTGCATTTAACGATTTATCGGGATGGCCATCGTTACGAACAACGATTTGAAAATGGCGGGGTACCCGTCACAACGCTTGAAAAAAAAGAAAAAACGAAGAAGACAGGGACGCTCGTGCGCTTTCAACCGGATCCGAAAGTGTTTCAAGCCGTTTCCTTCCACCATGAGACATTGGCCGAGCGATTGCGGGAAGCCGCTTTTCTTTTGGGCGGAACAGCGATTACTTTTACGGATGAACGAGGGGAATCGGCACAAACCGAAACATTTCAATATGAAACGGGACTGGAAGCTTTTGTTTCCTACTTGAACGAAGATAAGGAAACCTTGCATGAGGTTATCTCTTTTGAGAGTTCCAATCAGGACATCCATGTCAATTTTGCCTTTCAATTCAATGACGGGTATACCGAGAATATTTTATCCTTCGTGAATCACGTTCGAACAAGAGATGGAGGAACGCACGAATTTGGGATGAAAACCGCCCTCACGCGTGCGTTGAACGAACATGCCCGGAAATTGCAAATGATTAAGGCAAAAGATAAAAACTTGGACGGAAACGATATCCGCGAAGGATTAACGGCGGTGTTATCCGTACATATTCCGGAGGCGCTTTTGCAATTCGAGGGGCAAACGAAAAGCAAACTGGGAACACCGGATGCCCGTTCCGCCGTTGACGCTTTTCTCTCGGATAAGCTTGGGTATTTTTTGGAAGAAAACCCGAAACTGAGCACGATGCTGATCCAAAAAGCCATCAAAGCCCAACAAGTCCGGGAAGCGGCTCGAAAAGCGAGAGAAGAGGCGAGAAGCGGCAAAAAGTCAAGGAAAAAGGAGGCCTTGCTGAGCGGAAAATTAACCCCCGCCCAGTCCAAAAATCCGCGACGAAATGAACTCTATCTCGTGGAAGGGGATTCCGCGGGCGGTTCCGCGAAAGAAGGGAGAGACCGTAAATTCCAGGCCGTTCTTCCCTTGCGCGGCAAAGTGATTAATACCGAAAAAGCAAAGCTCGACGACATCATGAAAAACGAAGAAATCCGCACGATTATTTACGCGATCGGAGCAGGCGCGGGGACGGATTTTTCCATTGACGATTGCAACTATGATAAAGTTGTGATTATGACGGATGCGGATACGGATGGCGCACACATTCAAGTATTGTTGTTGACGTTTTTTTACCGCTACATGCGACCGCTCGTGGAAGCAGGCAAAGTATTTATCGCCTTGCCCCCCTTATACAAAGTGGAAAAAGGCAGCGGTGCGAAACGAAAAATGGAATACGCGTGGGATGAAGAAGGTTTAAACGCGGCGATCAAAAACGTAGGAAAAGGGTACACGGTTCAAAGGTATAAAGGTCTAGGCGAGATGGACCCGATCCAGTTATGGGAGACGACAATGAACCCGGATGGACGCACGCTCATACGCGTGAACGTTGAAGACCTTGCCAGGGCAGATAAGCGCGTATCGACCTTAATGGGCGATAAAGTGGAACCGAGACGTAAGTGGATTGAATCAAACGTTGCCTTCGGACTTGATGAAGAAACGAATATTATGGACAATGAGCAAATGTTGTTTGCAGAAGGAGAGGAAAGCCGTGCCTGAAGCTGAAAAATATTTGGACCTGCCGTTGGAAGAGGTCATTGGAGACCGGTTCGGCCGCTACAGCAAATACATCATTCAGGAACGGGCCCTCCCGGATGCAAAGGATGGTTTGAAACCTGTACAGCGCCGAATTCTTTACGCCATGTTAAGAGACAACAATACCGCCGACAAACCTTTTCGAAAGGCGGCCAAAACAGTCGGGAATGTGATAGGGAATTATCACCCCCACGGTGATTCATCGGTCTACGAAGCATTGGTGAGGATGAGTCAAGCCTGGAAAATTCGTCATGGCCTCGTGGAGATGCAAGGGAATAACGGCTCCATCGATGGGGATCCGCCGGCAGCCATGCGGTATACCGAAGCCCGTATTTCCGCTTTGGCACAAGAAATGCTTAACGATATTGGAAAAGAGACGGTTGAGTTCATTCCGAATTTTGATGACACAGACAAAGAGCCGGTCGTTTTGCCCGCGTATTTTCCGAATTTGCTCGTCAACGGATCCACCGGCATTTCTTCGGGCTATGCCACCGACATACCTCCCCACAATCTTGGGGAGGTCATCGATGCGGCCATTCATATGCTTGACCAACCGGATAGCCCCCTTGAAGAGATTATGAGCTTCATAAAAGGACCGGATTTTCCGGGTGGAGGAACCGTGCAGGGGACACAAAACCTCAAGCAAGCCTATGAAACGGGCAAAGGGAAAGTCGTCGTAAGGGGCACAGCCACCATCGAAACGGTGCGGGGCGGGAAAGAACAAATTGTCATCAGCGAGATTCCATATGAAGTGGTTAAGGCGAATCTCGTTAAACGCATGGATGAAATTCGCTTTGATAAAAAAATTGACGGCATCGCGGAAGTTCGCGATGACACCGATCGTACCGGTTTGCAAATCGTTGTGGAGCTAAAAAAAGAAGCAGATGCGCAAAGCATTTTACATTACTTGTATAAGCATACGGACTTACAAGTCACTTATCACTTCAACATGGTCGCGATCGCCGATAAAGCTCCGAAATTAATGGGATTAAAAGAATTATTATCCGCCTATATTAACCATCAAAAAGAAGTCGTTATCAATCGCAGCCGATACGAACTGGACCAAGCATTGAGACGGCAACATATTGTGGAAGGGTTAATGAAAGCAGTCAGCGTACTGGATGAACTTATCGCCCTTATTCGCCAATCGAAAGATAAGGCGGATGCGAAGCAAAACATAGCCGACGCTTTCGGTTTCACCGACGTGCAAGCGGAAGCGATCGTAAACTTGCAGCTGTACCGTTTAACGAATACAGACGTTGTAACATTGGAGAAAGAAGCAGACGAGTTAAAACAAACGATTCAACGTTTAAATGAAATTTTGGGAAGCTCTAAAAAGCTCGTCCAAACGATAAAAAAAGAATTAAAACAAATGAAGAAAAAATATGCGGATGACCGCCGCACCATCATCGAAGAAATGGTTGAAGAACTGAAAGTGGACATGCAAGTGATGATTCCTGCCGAGGAAGTGGTCGTAACAGTCTCCCGGGACGGGTATGTCAAGCGCACGAGCCCGCGTTCTTACAGTGCGTCGATTGATGAGCGTCCGGGGATGAAAGACACAGATGACTTGCTGTTTTTCGAGGAGATGAACACGACGGACACATTGCTGCTGTTCACTTCACAAGGTCGTTACATCTATATTCCCGTTCATCAGCTCCCGGACATTCGCTGGAAAGATGACGGGCAACACGTCGGCAACCTCGTAACGCTTGCCGCGGATGATGGCATTGTACGCGCACTCCCGGTCCGTTCTTTTGAGGAGGATCGTTACTTGCTTTTCCTTACGAAAAATGGAATGGCCAAACGGTCGGTGTTAAGCGATTATCAGGCACAGCGCTTCTCCAATGCGCTGATTGCGCTTAAGCTCAAGGAAGGGGATACACTTCTTGATGTCGCACTTACAGATGGTTCAGGCGATATCTTTTTTGCCACAAAACAGGGCTATGGCCTTCGGTTTTCGGAATCCGAGATTAATATAGTCGGGCAACGGGCCGCCGGCGTGAAAGGCATTGCGCTAAAAGACGAAGACGAAGCCGTGTCTGCGTTCGCTGTGCCCGCGGAGCATGCAGGGTCACTTTTTTCCGTCTCCCACCGCGGAGCCGTGAAAAAAATGACATGGGATCAATTTCCGAGAAGTTCCCGTGCGAAACGCGGCCTTACGATGTTGCGAGAGTTAAAAACGAATCCCCATACGTTAGTTGCCGTCATCCCTGCAAATGTAAACGAGACGTTGATGGTAAAAACCGAGGATAATAGCATCCATGGGGTCTCGACAGCAGGGATCCGCAACTATGACCGTTATCAGACGGGGAGTTACGTGATTGATACGGATGCTTCCGGAGTCGTTCGCGATGTGTGGGCTTACATCGATCACGAACGATCGACAGAAGAATGAAAAGGAGCATAAATTATGAAAGGCGGCACCCATCTCGTTGGCGCTCTAGCGGCCGCGGCAACTTATGATATACTCGCCCCCGAAACGTTCCCGTCTATTGCAGGGGGTTGGGACGCCGCTGTTTTTTTCGGCGCCTCTCTCATAGGGGGCTACTTCCGGATATTTGCCATCCACAATCGAAAGTAGGAAGGCGAGTCTCCTTTTTTTCATGGTTGATCAAACGAATTTTTGGGCACCGCACCTTTACCCATAGCTTGATATTCCTTGTCCTCATCGCGGTACTCACAGGCATGATCCCGGGCACAATTGGGGTGATGATCCAATACGGAGCCTTTATCGGGATGATAAGCCATTACGTCCTCGATATGCTCACGTCCCGGGGCATTCAGCTTTTTTATCCCATCGACGCGACAATACGTTTTCCATTCCATACCCGAACCGGTTCCTGGCTTGGGGAGGGGAGTGTAAACGTCCTCTGTATTGCATGGGTTACGTATTATGGGATGTCGATGGCCGGAATTTAAAGCAGGTATTGTTTATGGGCCTTTTGTCTTATAATAAAAGGTGGCAATTACAAGACTTTAGAGGATATTCCGAAGGAGCATTCCATGCGGCATTTTTTTCGTTCTACCATTCTAGTCGTTATTTTAGTTGTTGCGTCTTTATTATTGTTTTCCTCTGAGATGATTCAAAAAACTGCAATGGAAGATTTATCGGAAAAGAATGTAGGATTGGCGGAAAGATCTGTTATTACACCGATGGGGTCCGAAGACGTTCAAACGGAAGCGGAGGCCGCGGTTCTGTTAGACGGCGATACGGGCAACGTCCTTTGGCAAAAAAATGCCTATGAACCCTTGCCGCCGGCTAGCATGTCAAAAGTGATGACGATGTATTTAATTTTGGAAGCGCTTGAAAACGAGGAGATGGATATTGAAGATGATGTAGATATTAGCGAGGTTGCCGAGGCAACCGGAGGAGCCAGTATCTACCTCCGGGAAGGCTCTGTTTTGTCGGTTGCGGAGCTTTTTCAAGCAATGGCGATTGTCTCTGCCAATGATGCCTCGGTGGCACTGGCTGAATATGCGGCTGGGAGCGAAGAAGCTTTTATCGAGCGAATGAATGAAAAGGCTGGGGAATTAGGGTTGTCTCAGGATGCGCACTTTATCAATGCCAGTGGTCTACCTCATGAAACTCTCGATTTTGAATCCAGAATGACTGCTCTGGATACAGCAGTGCTCGGTTACCATTTGATCCATGATTACCCGGATATTATAAACCTTACAAAGCAGCCAACATTAAGCCTTTCATATCGGAACCAGGTATTGCCCAATACCAATGAACTCTTGGCGAGTGAAGAAGCGGATGCCGACATCGATCCTCCGGATGTTGATCAACATTTAAATCTTCCAGAAGTGGATGGGTTAAAAACCGGGTATACCCGCGGGGCAGGATACTCATTTATCGGCACTTCCGAAGAAAACGGGAAACGATTAATTGCCGTTGTCATGCGTGCAGATTCTGTTGAAGGCCGTTTTGAAGAAACGCAAGAGATATTGAAGGCCGGATTTGAGCATGTACATAAGGATCTTCGGGCTGAGGGTGAGTAGCTGGGTGTTTGCCTGCCTGATGCGGAGGTAATCTTCGCACCCTGTTCCCCTAAAATGAAAAAAAGTTCAAATGGGGGTCCCTGGCGATTCTAGCGCCCCTCAAAAAGGAAAGATGATAAAGAATGGGGTGCGCTGAAGGTTACAACGCCCCCAAAAATGAAGCGCGACACTATAGTGGTTTTCATGCAAAAAGACGTTGACTTTTGCCATTTTGGCGATAAGCCAAGTTTTTCTAAACGTTCATTTCTTTTTGATTGCTGTGAGATTGACTCCCATGGTTAAAACGGCAAAAGCACATGAAAGACGCCGTTTTCTGCCATGATGTAGATGCCTAAACCGATGAAGACAACGGGAACGAGCCAACGTTCATATTTCTTAATTTTTTCCGAGATCAACCGTAGGTTTGCCAAACGGTAACTGACATAACATAACACGCCGACCATAATAAAAAAGACGATGATGACCACGGGGAGTTCATTCATATGTAAAGTGGTGAAATAAGGGATGTAGACGGCAAAGTCATCGGCGCTTGATGCTAATACGATAAATGTTACTGTTAAAAATAACTGTTTAAATCGACCGGACGACAAAAGCGATAAGATATCGCTTTCCTCTGCTTCTTCTCCGCCGTTGATCCAAATTTTCACACCTAAATAAATCGGCAAAAGCCCGAGCAACCCGACGATCCATTGGTGGGGAATAAAAATCGTACCCAGAGCCGCTAATAAGCTGAGACTTATAATAATTGTCGTGCCTAAATATTGCCCGATAACGATATGCTTCAGTTGTCCCTTTTTGATTGTTTGTGAAAAGAGAATGATTAATAGGACAAGGTAATCGATCGCTGTCGCGGCATAGGCGGCGATTGCCGTTAAAATCGTGATACCCATGTAAACAACCTCGAATCTGTTTCATTTTGAAGAGTATAACATATTGAGAAGGGACCGGTTTAATGACGGATAAAAGCATTGGCATCGGCTGGGACGTGGGAGGCTGGATGGGAAATAATCACGGTGTCGCGATTTGTGAGTGGGATCCGGCAACAAACACCATCGATTGGATAGGTACACCGACCGAAATAGCCATCCCGGAGAATGAGAATTTATCATTGCAATACTTAATCGATGCGTCAGGAGATCCCTTTAAACTTGAAACCATCAATGATCACCGCATCATTATTGGCGTTGACGCCCCGCTTGGCTATCCAAAGGCGTTTATACAATTGATCAATGGTAAAATAAACCAGGTGGATAAGCCGGAAAAAGAAATTTACAATCCGCTTGCCTATCGTTACACAGACCGGGTGATCTATGAAACGTGGGGGAAAAAACCTTTATCCGCAGTTTTCGACCGAATCGGAAATAATGCCACCGCCGCTATGTCCCATGCGAAGATGTGGGAAAAACACGATGGTTTCAAGATTTGTCCAATGGCGAAACGAGAAAAAACAGACAAAAAATTGATTATAGAAGTGTATCCTGCTTTGGTTAAGGCGTCCAAAACGGCTGTGGCTCATGCAAACCTCACACAGTATTTGCCAACCGATATTAAACCGGGAACCGACGCCTACGATGCCTGTATTTGTGCCCTTTATGCCATAGCTTTCGGCGCAGACGACGCTCCTTTGCCCAGTATCGCATCCCCTCCGGCGCATGCAGAAGAAGTGGTAAAGGAAGAAGGATGGATTTATTATTTCGAGAAGGGGTGAGTGAATTGCATGATCAAGAAAAAGACATCATCCGCTATTTTGAGCAAATGGATCGTAGTTATTTTATTGATGAAAATAAAGAATTAGCTTCGTTGGATCAGGCTTTATCCATTGGGTATGGTCAAACGATTTCCCAGCCGACGCTCGTGTTGAAGATGACGTTGGAACTTGATCTGTTTCCCGAATCCAGGGTATTGGAAGTTGGCACAGGCTCTGGTTTTCAAACCGCTTTACTGGCGGCATTTTCAGAATCCGTCTATACCGTAGAACGGATTGGAGCCTTGCATGAGCGGGCCAAAGAAAGATTGAAGGAAGCGGAATTTACGAACATTCACTTCAAACACGGGGACGGGAATCTTGGTTGGAAAGAAAACGCTCCCTTTGACCGAATCATGGTGACAGCGGCTGCTCCCGACATCCCGGAGCAACTCCTCGGGCAATTAAAAAATGGGGGTAAGATGATCATTCCCATCGGTAATCCGCACAGCCAAGACTTGACGTTAATCGAGAAGGGTGAAACGGGAGAGATTACGTCTACATTCATTATGCCGGTCGTATTTGTAGGCTTGGTCGGTGGAGAAGATTAAAAGTGGAAAATAAGACACTCATGATTTTGATTGAGTTCTCGATGATTGTTTAGTAAAATAATAATTGTGTAAGGAAAAAGAACTAAATATCGGGATTTATTACATGAATAGGGAGTGAATATAATGAAGTTACAAGATGTTCTTCCTAAGATGAGTAAAATGTATCTATCACGAATCATTGATAGCTTTCTAAAAGATGTAAAGATCAAAGAAGAAGAAGAGATGCGACAAGTCATTTTGAAAAACATAGATGAATTTCAGAACGAAGATCGTGTGAAGAGAAATTTAAATTTTCTGGAGGAAGATAGAGATATTGCTCTCCTCAATGAAATGATTCTTATGTCATTAATGGAAAACGAGGGGTATGTACTAGAAGAAGCATCATTGCTACAGGACGTGGAAAAATTAGAAAGCCAGATAGTATCAGATAGTGACGATGAAGAATTTATAAAAGGACTAATGACGGAAGAATATTATAGAATTTATTCTTCTGTTCTCTCAGCTGCCTGGAAGAAAGACGAGACTTTAAATGCCCATGAAACTAATATATTAAGGGTATTAAGAACAGAATTAAACATATCTAAAAGAAATCATTACATTGTTGAAAGCAGAATAGGTCGCTTTCCTCAAAAAGGAAACAGGCCTCATAGCCATAGGCAAATTGAAAAATCTTTGCGTAACTTACAATCAAGAGGGCTTATTTTAAGGTTTAAATCCAATGCTGTCTATTACATCATCCCATCTGAGATTGCCAGAGTTATTCGGTACGAACTTGGTGGAGAGTTAAGAAAGAAAACCTACGAAGAATTACTAGGTGATCTAACCAAAAATCACTTGAAGCATGTTGTGTCACAATTCAATTTTAATTCTTCCGGGTCAAAAGAAACAATAATCAACCGAATCCTCAAACATGATATTCTGCCATCAGAAGCCTTGGATACTTTTTCTAATAAAGAATTAACGGATATTCTGAAAAATTTGGAAGGGGTCAATATCTCAGGAAAGAAAGAACAAAGAATCAGCAATATCATCGATTATTATGAAAATCTTTCAACCTCTAATATATCTGATCCAACTGATAAACGATCATTGTACTATGATTATTTTGAAGAATTAGCTGCTAGGAATTTGAAACCGTTACGAGTGAACAAAGTCATTAAAAAAGACCTCGACACTGAAAAGTATTTTGAAGAAGCTACCAGGTATTTATTCGAGGAAAAGTTAGGGGTCGAATTGGTCAACATGTCCGGGAATAAGCATGCTGACGGAAAAATAAAATTTAACAGCAAAGAATCTATTCTTTGGGACAATAAGAGTGTCGAATCAGCCTATACTTTTCCAGATAATCATTTTGATCAGTTTCTCAACTACATTAGAGCAAATGATAATCGAGTAACAGCTTTCATAATAATCACTTCTTTCATTTCTGATGAAGCGGTATCCAGGGCACAGAAATTGAAGGCTTATACGGAAACGGATACTGACGTAGCCATCATTACATCCGAGGACTTAAAATTTGTTGCTGAAAACTGGAAGGAATATTCAACACAAAAAGAACCAAAATTTAATTTACAAATACTTAACTACACTGGGGAGTTGACAAGAGAAATTTTAAAAGACAGAATGAGCTGGTCTTTATAAGAATCCATCCAGTTAAACACCTTTTCTTCGGCATGCCACAAAGCGTGCCGTTTTTCTTAACATGAATACATACAATTAAATTGACGAAAAGTTTTTGCAAATATATACTGATTTTTAATTCTAATATCTTTACCGTAAAAGTTTTGCAAGACGCTAATTTATGTATCTACCAAAAGAGGAGGCCTTCATATCATGGATGCCGATGTTATTGTCGTTGGCGCAGGACTCGCGGGATTGGTTGCTACGGCTGAAATTGCTGACGCGGGAAAAAAAGTTTTACTTTTGGATCAAGAACCGGAAGCTTCAATGGGCGGTCAAGCGTGGTGGTCGTTTGGTGGTTTATTCTTAATTGATTCACCGGAGCAACGCCGCATGGGCATTAAGGATTCTAAAGAACTGGCATGGAAGGATTGGATGAGGACGGCGGGTTTCGACCGTGAAGAGGATGAAGATTATTGGGGAAAAAAATGGGCAGAAGCCTATTTGGATTTCGCTGCCGGGGAGAAACGTGAATGGCTACGCAATTTGGGCGTTCGTTTTTTCCCAGTCGTTAGTTGGGCGGAACGTGGGGGATACCTTGCCGAAGGCTATGGAAATAGTCTCCCTCGCTTTCACATCACATGGGGAACAGGTCCGGGACTGGTCGAGCCTTTTGAAAAAAGGGTGCGGGAACATATGAATAACGGAAGGGTTGTTTATCATTCGCGTCATCGCGTTGACGAACTTATGACCCATAACGGTGCGGTTGTAGGAGTGAGTGGTTCAAAACTTGCACCGAGCCACGTTTCCCGAGGAGAGGAAAGTTCACGTGAAATAATCGGAGATTTTGAATACCGATCTGAAGTGGTGCTCGTATCGAGCGGAGGCATTGGTGCGAATTTTGACTTGATTCGTCAAAATTGGCCGAGTCGTCTCGGTGAACCTCCCAAGCGCATGATTGCCGGAGTGCCGGCCCATGTGGATGGGCGCATGCTTGCCATTACGGAAAATGCAGCTGGGCGTATTGTCAATCGCGACCGTATGTGGCATTACACGGAAGGGATTCAAAACTGGAACCCGGTTTGGCCCAAGCACGGCATCCGTATTCTGCCGGGACCTTCCTCGATCTGGCTAGATGCCCGAGGACAACGTTTTCCGGCGCCCAATTTCCCTGGTTTTGACACGTTGAGCACATTAGAGGCGATCCAAAAGAGCGGCTACGATTATTCCTGGTTTATTTTAACGGAAAAAATCATTGAAAAAGAGTTTGCCCTCTCGGGATCGGAACAAAATCCCGACTTAACGAATAAAAGCATTACACAGGTATTAGGCCGTGTGAAATCCGGAGCACCCGCTCCTGTACAAGCTTTTAAGGATAAGGGCGAGGATTTTATCGTCGCCGATACCTTGGAAGCACTCGTTTCCGGAATGAATAATCTTGTTGAAGAAAAATTATTAAATACAGAACACATTGAAAAACAAATTCGCGCGCGGGATCTTGAACTGGAGAACAAATTTACGGAAGACTTGCAAATGATGGCTCTGCGTGGCGCCCGGACCTATTTCGGCGAAAAAATTAGCCGTGTGGCCGCACCTCACAGCATCCTCGATCCGAAAAATGGTCCGTTGATCGCGGTACGCTTGAACTTACTCAGTCGCAAAACGTTAGGAGGTTTGCAAACGAATCTATCAGGAGCGGTATTAAACGAGGCAGGGGATGCGATTCCTGGGCTTTATGCCGCGGGTGAAGTTTCTGGATTCGGAGGCGGCGGCGTTCACGGATACCGGTCACTGGAAGGAACTTTTCTTGGCGGATGCCTATTTACCGGTCGAACGGCGGGTCGGGCGATCGCGGAAAAACTAGGGTGAAAATGTAGCAATATTTATAAATAATTTCCATATCCCTCAACACAGCCGTTGAAAGGAAACGTGTGCTTGAAAAAGACCGCGTCCGTCAAGATCCTGATTTGCTAGAACAACGTGCCACAGCCACTAAGCAGTCTTAATCTACACGTGGATGTTAGCACAACTCTAAACCCCCTTGTTGCTAAGCAGCAAGGGGGTTTTAAATATTTGGCAAGGCAGATGCCCGGAACATTTATTTCATTTTAAGCATCTGTGCATTGATCGCTACAATAACCGTACTTAAAGACATAAGGACTGCACCTATGGCAGGATCAAGCAGAAATCCCCATCCAGCTAGCACGCCTGCCGCGAGTGGAATCGCGACAATGTTGTAGCCGGCAGCCCACCATAGGTTTTGAATCATCTTGCGATAAGTGACCTTTGATAGATCGACAATGGATACAACATCGAGGGGGTCACTATTGACGAGCACAACATCAGCTGTTTCCATGGCAACGTCCGTGCCTGCTCCAACGGCAACGCCGAGATCGGCATTCGCAAGCGCGGGCGCATCATTAATGCCATCCCCTGTCATACCGACACGTTTTCCGTTTTTCTTTAATTCCTTCACTTTTTCCGCTTTTTCATGCGGAAGTACTTCAGCGATGACTTGGTCAATGCCAATTTGCTTGGCTACTTCCTGCGCCACTTTTTCATTGTCTCCGGTTAGCATCACGGTTTCGATCCCCATTTGATGCAAACGATCAACGGCTTCTTTTGCGGATGTCTTTACAACATCAGCCAAAGCAATGGCTCCGAGTAAGGTTTGCCCTTCAAGGACGAAAACAACGGTTTTGCCTGCTTCCGCAAGTTTGGAAAAGCGCGCCTTATCGTGGCTGATGCCCTCCCTTTGCAGATAACCCGGGCTAACGACCGAAATCGTCTTGCCGTCGACGTTTCCGGTAATGCCCGATCCGGTCATCGAATCAAATGCTTCCGGTTGAGGGATATTGATGTTTTCTTCTTTTCCTTTCGCGACAATGCCGGCAGCAATCGGGTGCTCCGATTGCGACTCCAACGAGGCCGCGAGCCTTAGCAATGTCTCCTCGGATACGTTTTCTTCCGGGATAATGTCCGTGACTCCGAACTCCCCGTGCGTTAACGTTCCGGTTTTGTCAAAAATCATCGTGTCAACCCTTCGGGCGCTTTCAAATCCAATGCGGTTGCGAATGAATAACCCTTTTTGAGCTGAAATTCCCGTGGAACGGGCGGCCACTAATGGAATCGCGAGACCGAGGGCGTGCGGGCAAGAAATAACAAGCACGGTAACCATTCGGGTGACCGCAAAATTTGTATCCACACCAAGGGCCATCCAAGTGCTGAAGGTTACGATTCCGGCAACAACAGCAACGTAGAACAGTAGACTGGCGGCGCGGTCCGAAAGCATCTGGGTCTTTGATTTGCTTTCCTGGGCCTCTTTGACGAGTTGCACCACTTGCGATAGATACCCTTCATCGCTTGTTTTGGAAACTTCGATTGTTAAAGAACCGGATGAGTTAATAGACCCGCCAATCACTTCGTCTCCATCACTTTTTTCAACAGGCTCGGATTCCCCTGTAAGCATCGATTCATTGATCGAGGATTTTCCATGTAAAATATGGCCATCTGCCGGTATTTTTTCACCTGGTTTAATAAGAAGACGGTCGCCCTTTTTAAGATCAGACACAGCGATGGTCATGGTTTGGTCGTTCTCATCGAGCTTATTGGCTTCTTGAGGCATAAGTTCCACAAGGGATTCAAGGGAATCGGATGCTTTCATCACGGATTTCATCTCAACCCAGTGGCCAAGAAGCATGATGGCCACCAGTGTGGCCAGTTCCCAGAAGAAGTCCATCCCTTCAAGCCCAAAGACCGTAGCGGCACTGTAGACATACGCAACGGTGATGGCAAACCCGATGAGGGTCATCATTCCTGGGGCTTTATCTTTGATCTCGCTAACAAGCCCTGTTAAAAATGGCCAACCTCCGTAGACGAAAACGATGGTTGCCAAGATGAGTTCAACGGCTGTATCGCCGGGAAACGCAACCGTGTAATTAAAAAACAGCTGAATCATATCGGACAATATGATAATCGGGATAGCGAGAATAACTGTAACGAAAAAGCGTTTTTTAAAGTCGGCCATCATATCGCCGTGATCGCCATGTCCGTGGTGACCGTGACCGGAATGATCGCCATGATGGTCATGCGCATGGTGTTCATGATGATCATGATGATCGTTTTGTTCGTGATGTTCGTGATGATTATTATTGGCCATTATATCTCCTCCTTATAAATCTAATACCCTGTATGGGTATAAACAAAACATACTTATTTTATCTTGTCAATATAGGTTTTACCATAGACCCAACGTTTATGACTTGCGTTTCGGAATAATCCCAGAGACGCAATGGGATTATTCGAATGGGAATGTTTGTTACTGGCAAGAAAACAATTATTTATTATATATTACGGGGGTAAGGTATATAATTTATGACATGGGCCACCAAGAACAGCTAACCATGGAATAAACGGCGCACTTAATATTTTTTCCTTGATTGGTATTACATTTCATTAAGCTTTTTATTTTATCAGCTAGGATGGTCAGCGCAAAAGAGCAGCAGATGGTATAATGAAGATAAAATAAAAAAGAAGGTGTTTCTAATGGTTGGAGTCGAGATTAATATGATTGTAACAGACAGTTTGCGTGCATTGGAGTTATACGAGAAAATATTTGAGACCGAGCGTGTTGAGGTTACGGATTTTTCGAAAGGGGAAAATGAAGTCATTTTTAGCCTGTATGGGGTACGTTTTCACATGTTGGATGAAAACCCTGAATTCGGGTTGAATGCACCAAATGATGATGACAATAAAACCATTTCGTTTAACATCATGGTTCCCGACATTAAAGAAACATTCTCAAAAGCGATCACCCACGGCTGTACGGAGATGCAAGCGGTAACTGACCTGCCTGATTACGGTGTGTCAAATGCCATTTTTATCGACCCTTTCGGCTATGTGTGGATGCTCCATCAAGTCCATAAAGAAGTGAGTTTTGAAGAACGTGTGCGCCTTTGGGAGGAAAAAAGGGAGGATTAACCATAAAAACAATGAGGCATATTAGAATAAAAAAGAAGGAAGTTATCCAACCGGGAGATTTAACGTCCCTGATTCGTGAAGCCGTGGCATTGAATGAGGAGTAAGATTGTTTGACAGGGTATATCACAACAAATGGTGAACCAACTGGGGAATGCCTTTCCATACTATCATTCGATTTCATGTCTTAAAAAAGGAGGATACCTACATGGCAAAGAGTAATAGTGACAGCCTTAAAAAGGAGTTGTCACCGGAAGAATGTGAAGCGTTACTTCGGGTATTGAAAGAGCGCTTTGAGAACAACATGCATCGCCATAAAGGTTTTGAATGGGCCAATGTCCAAGCAAAACTGGAAGCTAAGCCTGACAAGCTATGGTCGCTCCGTGAAATGGAAAGAACAGACGGTGAACCGGATGTTGTTGCTTATGGTGAGGAGACGAACGACATTATTTTTTGCGATTGTTCACAGGAAAGCCCTAAAGGTCGCAGAAGTGTATGCTATGATCGTGAAGCATTAGAGTCAAGGAAAAAACATAAACCGGAAAACAACGCTATCGATATGGCAACTGCCATGGGTATTGAACTTTTAACAGAAAACCAATATCGATCGTTGCAGAAACTGCAAAATTTTGATATGAAAACATCAAGTTGGGTACAAACACCTTCCGATATTAGAGAACTCGGTGGCGCGATTTTTTGTGATTATCGGTACGGACATGTTTTCGTTTATCATAACGGAGCAGAATCTTACTATGGTGCCAGAGGATTTCGTGGCTCGCTTAGGGTCTAAGTTTTCTGCGGCACTTACATGTGTCTGTCTGGGCATAGATAAGTTAAGGATAGGTTTTGATTTCCATCTTCAATAATATACTAGTTATTAGTCAATGTCCAAAATATGGTGAAACAAAAAAGACAAGTAAAACAGGTTCTGCAACGACACATCGCTTTATCCATCGACGATTTTATCGTGAGACATCTCAGTATATTATGGGATAGGGATTGCGCATGATACGGAACCCCTGTTCACTACAAGAGACAGGGGAGCAAGATTGTATAGTTTACACCGCTATACCTCACTAAAAAATTTCCCGCAAATCAACTTGAAATCCGTTCAGCGCTGTTGATTTTGCAATACCTTCACTCTTTAGAATGTCAGCTTGCTGATAGTTTTCATATCAGCAAGTTCATCTCGATGCAATTTAATATCATAAGGGGCACTGAAGACTTCGCAATTTCCACCTTCAAGAAAATTAAATAATTTCGCCTGCAGTCTGGAAGAAATTTGTTGATGTCGTGTTGATGGTGAAGGTGACATGAAAACGATACCATCAACGTATTCCAATATACGGTCTGTTTGTTCGCGCATTTCATAAAATGTTTCGATACCTACATTTGTATCCTTATGGGCTTATTATATCATAGAAGGAAGCGATCTTAACCGCGATTGATAGTCAAGAAAACCAGCTTTATTTTTAAAAAGTTGATGATTTTAAAAAAATTCCCCAATCCCACATGTTTATGTTATCATTATATATAATGATAATAATAAAAAGGCAGGAGATTCTTTTAATGAGCAAATCAAAAGTAGATATTATCTTACACCCGGTGCGGATGAGGATCATTCAAATGTTAATCGGACGTGATCAAACCGTTCAAGAGTTAAAAGAACGACTCACTGATCTTCCGCAAGCAACCTTATACAGACATCTAAACATTTTGAAAGAACATGAAATTGTATCTGTGGCAAAAGAACGTAAAATTAGGGGGGCTATTGAGAAAACATACACGTTAATAACAGATCAAGCTCGACTTTCCGGGAAAGAAGCCAACAAAATTAGCATCGAAGACCATAAGCAGTATTTTCTGAAATACACGGCCAATCTGTTTCACCAAGTAGAAGCTTACTTTGAAGGAGACTATGATATCGAAAAAGATGGTTTCGGTTATAACCAAGTCGATGTCTATGCTAATGATGACGAATACCAACAGATGACAAATGAAATTGGAAATATTTTAGAAAAATATGCAAAACAAGAGCCGCGTGCAGATCGACGTAAACGAACATTAGCGACCATCTTAATTCCCGAGACTCATAAACATGAAGAATAAGCGAGGCGAACGTAACGTATGCGGATAATTTTAAAGTATACTCTTATGTTTCTCTCTATCTTTGCCCAAACAGGCACTCTCGTATATGCATTCATTGATCTGTCTCAAGTATGGTGGTTGGCAGGCGTTTATGTTATTGCACTACTTTTGCTCATTGTGATTTTGATTGTTGAAAAAAGAATAGAAAAAAGAGAGGAAGATAAGTATGTTAATCGCGACTACTGATCAACTGGAAAATCACCACGTACAGGAGGTCATTGGCTATGTAAAAGGAAATGCAATTAAAACGAAACACCTCGGCAATGATATTATGGCTTCGTTGAAAGCTTTGGTTGGCGGAGAAATTAGAGAATATGACGATATGTTAAATCAGGCGAGACAAATGGCGATAAGCCGTATGGTTCAGGAAGCGGAAGAGAAGGGAGCCAATGCGATTATTGGTTTTCGCATGCAAAACTCTGCCATTATGAAAAGCGCATCAGAAATCGTAGCATATGGAACCGGGGTGAAAATCGAGTTCCCCCCGAACGGTTAGATCATGACGTATCAGAAGAAATGGATCATGCGTCGACGGAAGCCATTACCAATACTATGATTGATCCGACATCGCCATCGGTGCTTCACCTTCATAGTGATGAAGATGACGGGTACATCTCGTTTGCGGTGGTATTAGCTACCGTTTTATCAGGGGTTTTCTCTATGATGGTTTTACAATATTTTTTTGGATAAAAAAATATATATTTATGAAAGGAATTAACGGACTGTGCATTTAAATGTGACAGTGGAATTTAATCCACATTGCCACTAGACAATGGTCGGGATGATGCCGCCTTCCATTCGGAGGGCTGCCCCCCTGATAGCGGTGGAGTATGGACTGGCTAAAAATGCGGCCACTCTGCCGATTTCTATAGGACGGATGAATTTTTGAAGAGTGGCACCAGGTATATTTTCAGCGATAAATTCTCGTTCAATTTCTTCGAAGGTTTTATTTGGATCAGTATTGTTGTTTTCTAAAAGGTGTTTGACATTATCCGATAGAGTAGTTCCGGGTAAAATGGTGTTTACAGAAATGTCCCTGCCTTTTGTTAATAATGATAAAGATTTTGAAAGTGATAATATCATCGACTTTGTGACCGTGTATTGCGGCATACCACCGGATGGCATCACCGCCTGGTCACTGCTGATGAAAATGATGCGTCCAAAGTCATTTTCCATCATTTTATTCCGGTAAAATCGGGATAATCGATCCGCCACCAAAAAATTCGTATTGAAATAGTGGTTCCAGGTCTCTTTTGTAATGTCTTCGTACGACATCATTTCATAAATGCCAAGATTATTGATCAGAATATCCACTTCAGGCACATCACCCATAATATTTTCCATATCTTTTTGATCTGCAAGGTTTCCGAATGCGCTTTTTGGATGGGTGTCGCTTTACAACAAGCGTTGGAATAAGTCCAGGATGAAGAACGCGAGCAGGAATATCACGGGCAGGCAGGGGTGACGGCGGAGCGTTTTGTAGAGGCGTATTTCACGTATGAAGGAAATCCTGTTCGTGAAAATGTTGAACCCTATGCGGATGTCCATGTACTGGATGATTTACAGTTTGAAGAACCGGAGATGGGATATGACGATATGGGGGCTGTGCAATCAAGCGTTGAAGATGTCGACGTTTATTATGGGCCGTCGACGGACAATCAGCAGGACATTGTCATTCATTTTGATAATGCCATTCGTGTGGATGGGGTTGATACGAGCACCTATTCCATATTGGACATGGATATGGTTTTATCGGAGGAAACATGGAAAGTTGAAGCGTTGCATTTTTACCAGTTGCCATAGGGAACGAGATAACCGCTTATGAAAAAGAAAGTGGAATGATGTTCCCCTCTTTATGATGTTAACAGCTTGCGGATTAAATCCCGATGAGAGGCGAAAGTTGTGGAATTGATGACGTCGGAGAAATGTGAAACGATCATGTTTATCCGAATCACGGGGCAATTGCTCTTGGAATAGAGCAAATTAATGAATTGTTTGGTATCTACCTACGCCGTAGTCGGACAAGACAGGCTATTCACATAAAATACGCTAGAATGTATGTAGTGTTTTTTGGTGATATCGATTTATAATTATTATTCGTTCTTCATTAATTTCTATGATATGATATTGATAATCATTATCAATTATTGCGAGAACTTAAGTTTTCAATGGTTCATCTCTGTATGTCCGAGTATGTTCAGCTTCTGACCGGTTATAGTGTCAAACGAGTGCATGAGATCAGTGTTTAAAATTAAGAGGCAGCATGTATTTTTAGGTCAAAGGTTACAGAAGAAGGACTGTGTGGTTGATGAACGACAAATTTGAGGACATTGAAGATATGTATTCGGACGATTAATATAGGCCTTGCTAATCCATGCCCGTTGGTTTTTATGATGTTGTGATTGCCAGTGTTCATGATGAATCAAAGGATAAGGGGAAAAATTTCACGATGAAAGGAGCGCGTTCGCGTACGCGCATTTAAATGAACGACTGTTGTCGCTGCCAAGTTATGTCAACTCATCATTAACACGGCGCTATCCAGACGTCTACGTTCACGTGGGGAATAAGGCAAAGATCTCTCCTGACTCCTATGCACAAAAAGTGCTTACTAACGATTAACAGTAAAATTGGTTAAATAAATAAAGAGATCACTGTACAAAAAGTGGCACGCTCATGCAGTCTCAAAGACCCACCTGCCATTTATATACATTAAAATGGAGGATGATGACATGTTCGAAAATCTTTACATTGAGGTTGGCCATATAGGCACAGACTTACAGAACAATTATTCTACGGATCCCAACGACCAAACCGTTGTAGTCATCACTCAAGGGAGAGCATATACAGAACTATCGGGAAAAACAACCTTTTTAGAGGCGGGTGACGCCCTGCTCTTGAACCGTAACATGTGGGGTACGCTACTTTCAGTTTCTACTACTCCCCTGCATGGCATTGTCGTTGATTTTAAAGCAGCGCAGGTTTATTACGAGAAGGATCAATGGAGGATCGAAACAGCCGTTTTCCCACCGAGGCACATCCATAAAATAGATATTTTTATGGTTCAGAACTTTGAACAACTGTTAACAGCCGGAAATCAGAACCAAATTATTTTTGGCCAATACTTGCTGAAAAAACTTTTGTATAAATTCCATCACCAAAATGAAATCTCCTCCCCCAATACGGATAGCCATGTCATCCAGCAAGTCGTCAATTATATTAAAACCAGCCCTCAAGATCCATTCGAGATCGAAAAATGGATCAAACATTGTCAAATGAGTAAAAGCGTTTTCTACCAAAAGTTTAGAGAACAAACAGGTTACTCGCCTCATCAATTTGTGACGCAAAAACGGATGGAAAAAGCAAAACAGCTTCTTGTCCAACAAAACATTCGTGTACAAAAGGTAGGAATTCTTTCAGGATATGGAGATGCGCATTATTTTAGCCGAATTTTTAAAAAAAGCATCGGAATTTCCCCAAAGCATTTTGCCGATTCTTTTTCAAAGAAAGTGTTGTTATTATTGCCAGCGATACTAGGGGACTTGTTGGCCCTTGGCTTCCCTCTCCATAATATTATACCCAACTGGAATACGAAGGATCAGAAGCTCATTTATCAGCACGACAAGCAAAAGCTTTCTGTTCAAACACAGATCTCTCAAAAAGCAGAATGGGCGATTTTTGATGAGCGAACAAAGGATAAGCTTATGAAGATCACAAATATCCAATACACATACCCGATTTATTTATACCCTTCTAAATCTTACATTTGGAAAGAAGGTTTTCTCGATCTTGCCAAAAAGATGGGGGTTGGAGAAGTAGCTGAACATTGGCTACACGATTATGAACAAAAAGCTGCGGTCTTACGCGAGACATTGCAACCACTGATGGCACAAAAAACGGTCATCGGTGTTCGAGTACTCCCCCATTCTTTTAGAGTAATGGGCGCAAGACGCAGAAAGATTGCGCCACTGCTTTATCATGATTTAGGAATGACCCCTCCCTCGTCTGTCCGTTCTTTAACATTTAAAGACGTGGAAACAGTCGAAGAGATCAATCAGATGAATGCTCATGTGGTTCTTTTATTCGAGGGGGATCAACTCTCCTCTAAAGAGATTAAACAATTTAATGGTGAGGTGTACTGTCTTGAAAAAAGTCCTTGGTTTGATGTGTCAGCATTTGGACAAAAAGCCGCCTTAAAACAAACCGCAAGCCTGCTTTTATCTGTTTACGGAGAAAAGTGCAAGTAAGAAAAGAAGATTGTCTATTTTTTTTTTGTTTTCGGGCTTATATACTTTCAATAGATAATGAGAATCATTATCACTAGTAGTTTGCAAGAAAGGTCGAAGGAGATGATGGTCCATCATGAAAAGCAGTTACAATCCTCTAGAGCAATAACAGGAACCACGGTCATTTTAATCAGTCTCGCACTTATGGTCTTTGGTTTCTATTATTCGATCACATCAGGAGCGGCGGATATTTCCGGAGCAGATGTAAGACAAGCTTTTTCCCATTTCAATGCAGAGAAAGAAACGCATTTAATCGTGATGGATTTGAGATTGCCTCGAGCACTTGCAGCATTGCTTGTTGGAGCGGGTTTTGCAGTAGCTGGTGCACTCATGCAAGGGGTGACGCAAAACCCCTTGGCTGATCCAGGATTGCTCGGCGTTAATGCGGGGGCACAATTCATGCTCGTGATCGTGTTCGCTTTTTTTCCATTCTTGCCTTTTTCATCGATCATTTTATTTTGTTTCGTTGGAGGCGGATTTGGCGCTTTACTCGTCTATGGTATTGCCTTTTTATCCGCAGGCGGGATGACACCTGTAAAGTTAGCACTTGCAGGTGCTGTTGTAAGTGCCGTTCTCGTTGGAGTGAGTCAAGGGCTCGCCATTCTATTCGAATTAAACTATGAGATGGCGTTTTGGGAAGCTGGCGGTGTTGCTGGTGCAGAATGGACGCAAGTTCGAGTGATTATTCCATGGATTCTTTTGGGGCTAGTCATCGCTATCCTTCTCTCTTCCTATATCACCATGCTGAATTTAGGAGAGGAGATGGCAAAAGGGCTTGGGCAAAGGGTAAATTTGATTAAAATCGGTGCGGCAGTCAGTGTATTTCTGCTTGCTGGAGCAGCGGTATCAACGGTTGGCGGCGTCAGTTTCGTCGGTTTACTCGTTCCTCATATTGTCCGTTACTTAACCGGAACCGATTACCGTTGGATTGTTCCTTGTTCAGCGCTTGTTGGAGCCGCCGCTGTTTTGTGGGCGGACATTGGCGCCAAAATGGTCAATGCTCCCTATGAAACACCGCTTGGTTCAATCATTTCGCTCGTTGGAGTCCCTTTCTTTATCTACTTAGCGCGTAGACAAAGGAGGGAGTTGTATTGAAACCTGAAGAATTAGCGGTTTTGTTTACAAAACGTCGGAAAATCATTCTAACGATTTTATTGATACTCATGGTGGTCTTCGTTATTCTTTCTGTCAATTGGGGTCAGTTGCGTTTAACGCCATTTGAAGTCTTACGTACACTCATTGGCGATGGGACAAATCAACAAGAACTCGTTTTGTTTGAATTTCGAATGCCACGCATTGTTCTGGCTGTCCTTGTTGGGGCGGGATTAGGACTTTCAGGAGCTATTCTACAAGGAATTTCTCGCAACGATTTATCAGATCCAGGCATTTTGGGCATTAGCTCTGGGGCAAGTTTAGCGATTGTTATGTACATTACCTTTCATCCATTGTCTGGAGGAACATCTCCCTATATCCTTCCATTTCTAGCCTTCATTGGTGCGGGTGTAACTGCCGTACTCATTTATGTCCTGTCGTACCGAAAAGGAACTGGCTTATCGCCCACTAGACTCATTTTAACAGGAATCGCTGTGGGGATGGGGCTAAGTGCGGTTTCTATCGTCTATACGCTTCGCTTTCAACCGGAAGAATTTCAATTTGTCGTTGAATGGCAAGCCGGAACATTATGGGGAGGAAACTGGGTATTTGTCATGGCGTTGTTGCCTTGGATTGTCATTCTGTTCCCTTTATCACTTTATAAGGCGCATACGTTGAATTTGCTGCAGCTCCATGAAACACTTGCAACTAATGTTGGCGTAGCGATCGAGAGAGAGAGAGTTGGTTTACTTGCTGTCGCTGTCGGTTTAGCAGCTTCAGCCGTTGCAACCGGCGGGGCCATTGGATTTGTTGGGCTCGTGAGTCCCCATGTAGCAAGGAGACTGGTTGGCAATAAACATCAAGTGCTTCTTCCAGCGACAGCTGCTATTGGTGGATTGCTTGTTTTATTTGCTGACACGCTCGCGCGAAATATTATTCCCGGAACGGAGATACCCGCTGGAATTATTGTCTCACTCTTAGGCGGACCATACTTTTTGTATTTGCTCATTAAGCAAAAAAAATAAAAAGGAGGAACATCGTAATGTTAAAAAAAGCAACCACATGGTTAACGTTTCCGGTATTTTTGTTAATGATTGGTGGCTGTGGTACGGAAGACGCATCATCATCTGACCGGGAACCAGAGGAAAATGAAGAAGCAAGCGATACAGAAGGCGAAGAAGAAACAGACGAACGCTTTCCACGTACAGTCGAACATGAAGAAGGTGAAACGGTCATTGAGGAAGAACCCCAGCGAGTCGCATTAGGTGATGTTAACATTATTGACTACTTTTTAGCACTGGATGAACTTCCAGTTGGGGCAAGAATCGATACGATCGATCGTTCTCCCGCCTTGCAAGAAATTGTTGAGTCCGCTGACCCAGAAGGCTCGATTACCAGCCTTGGTGGACAAATCAATATGGAAACACTTATTGGTTTGGAACCAGACTTAATCATCGATTCTGAAGGCAAGGCTGAGAATTACGAACGAAATTCCAAAGTCGCTGATACGATCGTGCTCGATGGCTCCAATGACCGCACGGTTCGCCTGGAGCAACTCGCGGATATTTTTGGAAAAGAAGACTTGGCGGAGTCGCTCATTGAGGACTTGGAAACACTAAAAGACGAAACGAAAGAAAATATTGCTCCCAATGCAGATGAAACGGTTTTATTTTTGCGGGCAAATGGAAGAGACTTCACCGTTTTAACACCTGAAGAAAACGGTTTATTGTATGAAGAAATGGGATTAGAAACGGCTGGGACATTTGATGATTTAGGTCAAGTAGGGGTCGAAGCGGTTAGCGATGCAGATCCTGACCACATCTTTATCATGGAGGCCCGACGAGAAATGGATGCGGACAACATCGGGGCGCTCATAGATGTTTGGGATGATAACTCTGTCTGGAATAACATTGATGCTGTTCAAAACGATCAAATGTACATTCTCGATCCTCTTGTAGCGGATGACTTCTTTGCCGGCTGGCACCTAGAACTTGAAGCATTAAATGAACACCTGGGAGAGTAATAATGAATTTTGACCCAAGGATCCGAACCGAATCATTAACCATTGCCTATGAACGAAACATTATCGTTTCCGAATTGGATCTTACCATTCCAAGTGGAGAAATCACTGCACTCGTGGGCGCAAATGGTTCCGGTAAATCCACTATTTTAAAAGCGATTGGTCGCATTCTTAAAGTGAAAAGCGGACACATCTTTTTGGACGGCACAAACTTAAAGGAGATGGCGACAAAAGCCATCTCCAAGCGTCTGACCATTTTGCCGCAGAACCCACAATCCCCTCGTGGTCTCCGGGTCGATGAATTGGTAGCTTATGGGAGAGCCCCTCACCAAACCGGGTTTAATCACTTGTCAAGAGAAGACAAAGAAATCATATATAACGCTTTAGATCAGGCTGGCGTATTGGCCTATGCATACCGAGAATTAGAGTCTTTATCCGGCGGACAAATGCAACGGGTGTGGATCGCGCTGGCACTAGCACAACAAACGGATATTCTTTTACTGGACGAACCGACAACCTTTCTTGACATGTCCTATCAAATGGATGTGCTCCACTTATTGGAAAAATTAAACCGTACACAACAATGCACCATTGTAATGGTTGTTCATGACTTGAATCATGCCTCCCGCTTTTCTGACTATATGGTTGCCATTAAAGATGGATCGATTGTCAAACAAGGGACACCAAGCGAAGTAATGCTTCCCAATGTACTCAAAGACGTTTTTGATATTGAAGCAGACATTATCCCTGATCCTCGTCTTGGTTACCCGCTCTGCATTCCCTATGCAACGACGAGAACTGATACTGGGGCTTCTCGTATATGAAAAAGATCGAATAGGAGTGATAGACATTGCAATCAGAAACCATTAGAGATTACATCCGATCATTATTCGGAAATGATGAGGAAATTTCTTTTGCTCAACAACAAATCAAACACAACGAAATGCCGTCAATCTCAATTGCGCCACTGTATGGAAGGCTGTTAACAATGTGTGCAAAGATGATTAACGCAAAAAACATCTTGGAACTTGGCTGCCTTGGCGGCGTTGGCAGCATCTATTTGGCAAGAGGACTAAGCCAAGACGGAAAGGTGATCTCATTGGAGGCGAAGGAAAAGCATGCACAAGTAGCAAGAGAAACGATTCGAGGTTGTACTCTAGAAGGAAAAATTGAAGTCATCGTTGGAGATGCGTTGACTACAATGAGTGAATTGGAAGAACAACAGATCATTTTCGATTTGATTTTTATTGATGCTAACAAAAGCAATTATCCTGCCTTTTTAGAACAAGCACTTGCGCTATCGAAACCTGGGACGATCATTGCTGCAGACAATACTCTAAGCCGTGGAAAAGTCATTGATCAAACAGACAAATCAGAAGAGACGCAAGCTATTCGAACGTTTAATCGCATGGCTTTGTCGGACAATCGCTTGGAAGCAACGTTGCTTCCAAGTGCCGATGGTTTTGTTCTTGCTAGAGTAAATGATTAATACACGTTGATGAACGGAATTTTTACGAAAGTATAAAATTTCAATTAAAAGGGCAAGCGGTATCTGTTATGATTACCTAAAAATACTATACTTAGGAATGCGTTACAGGAATCTCAAGCTGTAACGCGTTTTTATATAGCCATTTTTAAACGAGAATGCCAGAGTATAACAGACTTGATGAGCAGTATTGTTTTTATGGTAGTTGGTTAGCGATGTTAATTCATTTCAAGTGATTCGCTTTATAAATTCTTTAGAATTGTGTTTTACAATCACATTATTCGCTACAGCACATCATTATTTCTCAAAAAATATTGTCGAATATCAGTACATGCTTTCGTATGCCGTATACATCGGATATAGTGCAAAAAAAATCAATTGAAAAGGACTTCTCCATCACTATCCTTTTTTTAATCGGCTCGTTATAATGAAATTAATAAAAGTTGAAATGCATTGATCAGGAGTAGTACTTGCCGGAATGTTTTCAGAAAGTTGCTGGCTGATGAGAAGCAATAGCAGGAAGGCAGGGAACTCACCTTAGAGCAGCCTTGGTGAAATCGAAATTTCAAAGTAGTTAAGGACGGGAACCCCGCCGTTACAAGGGAAGGATATAAGACAAAGCTGTCTGTATCTGGATAAGTGCATGATAATAGGTGATTATCATGAAATCGGGGTGGTACCGCGTAAGAAAAAGTCTTTCGTCTCCATAGCAAAGTAATTTGCTGGAGAAGAAGGGCTTTTTTCATATTCAATTTGAGGAGGAATCGATGATGTTTAATCATCAAAAATACGACAAGCAATACTACTTGCCACCGACTCTTTCTTATGACTGGGTCAAGAAAGAAACATTAGAGAAAACTCCGATATGGTGCAGTGTGGATTTGCGGGATGGAAACCAGGCATTACCGATTCCGATGAATTTAGAAGAAAAACTGGAGATGTTTCAGTTATTAGTAGATATCGGTTTTAAAGAAATAGAAGTCGCTTTCCCGGGTGCTTCGGATACAGAGTTTAAACTATTACGGACGCTGATTGATCACCATATGATTCCGGACGATGTAACAATTATGGTCATCACGCAAGCGAGGGAGCATATTATTCGTAGGACTTTTGAAGCGATTCAGGGAGCGCCAAAAGCGATTGTGCATTTATATAATTCGACCTCAGAAGTGCAGCGTAGACAAGTATTTAAGAAATCCCAAGAAGAAGTTAAACAAATTGCATTAGATGGTGCTGTTTTAGTGAAAGAGCTTGCCGATGAAGTAGAAGGGGATATTCATTTTCAATACAGCCCGGAAAGTTTTCCGGGAACAGAGGTGGAATATGCATTAGATATTTGTAACAGTGTTTTAGATATTTGGAAGCCGACAGCTGGGCATAAGGCAATCATCAATATCCCGACAACCGTTGAGTATGCCATGCCTCATATCTATGCGAGTCAGATAGAGTATATTCATAAAAACCTAGCTTATCGGGACAGTGTTATACTATCCATCCACCCGCATAATGACCGTGGCTGTGGAGTAAGTGATGCAGAATTTGGTGTTTTGGCTGGTGCTGAAAGAGTAGAAGGGACGCTATTCGGTATTGGCGAACGCACAGGTAATGTAGATTTGATTACGTTGGCGATGAATATGTACTCTCAGGGTTATAATCCGGCATTGAATTTTGGTAATTTAGAAGCCATCCGCAAAGAATATGAGGGATTGACACGAATAACCGTTCCTGACAGACAGCCATATTCCGGGGATTTGGTTTTTACTGCATTTTCCGGATCGCATCAAGATGCTATTTCTAAAGGCATGAAATACAGAAAAGAAAACAACGTGAAAAAATGGGAAGTGCCGTATATTCCTGTAGACCCGATCGATTTGGGAAGGAATTATCAGACCGATGTGATTCGAATTAACAGTCAGTCTGGAAAAGGTGGAATAGGCTATATCCTTGAAACGAATTATGGAATTAAACTTCCATATAAAATGAATGAAGCGATGGGATATGTCACGAAAAAAGTATCGGATGAGACACATAGAGAATTGTCATCAGAGGAAATTTACCACGTGTTTAAAGAGCATTATGTTGATTTTCAGCCTTATTTCCAGCTTGTTGATTACCAATTTAACAAGGGGGATAAGCGGGAGGCTACTTTAACATTGCTTAAAGATAATCAAGAGATCGAAATACAAGGCAAAGGTACCGGAAGTTTAGATGCTATCAGCAATGCAATAAAAGTATATTTTGATATTGATTACGCTTTGGAAGTTTATGAACAGCATTCACTGGGCAAAGATTCCTTTGCAGAATCCTGTGCACAGATCGGTATTGCTTATAAAGGGCAGATGTGTTGGGGGGCCGGAATTGATAATATTATGAGAGCATCGATACAAGCTTTAGTAGTTGCTGTAAATAGACTGGAGGATTTGAAATAGATGAAAAAGGATAAAATCGAAAAAAGTGAAGTGATGCAACATTTAAGAAAATATAACGAACAAGAGATCTTTTATCAGAAATATCAGCAGAAAAAACAGGATAAGAAGACACTTCAAGTGTTTTTGAAGGATTATGATAAAGATGATCTTAAGCGTAAACAAATATATATAGAAGAATTCTTGTCAAAAGCGCATAAGGAATTTGAACAAGAAGATACGATGTGGTCAGGTGAAGAGAAAGATATCGATGTGAGAAAGTATAATCGTTTTATGCCTCATCTGTCGGCTGTCCATGATTTCTTCGAGATCATCTATGTCTTGGAAAATGAGATGTTTCTGGAAGTTGAAGATGAGAGTTTTTGTTTACAGACTGGAGATATTGGCTTTATTCCACCTAATACAATACACAAACCAATCATAATGGAGGATACAATCGCATTTCAAATGATGATTCGTAAAAGTACGTTCCAAAAAGTGTTTTTTAAGATGTTAAAAGGCACTAATGTCATTTCAGATTTCTTTTTAAATGCTTTGTATGTAAACGAAAATCAAAATGTGCTTATTTTCCATAGTCACTTGGATAACGACATATCAGATAGCTTTCTTCAACTATATCAAGAAAATTATAATCAATTGCCTGGCCATCAGCTGATTATTAATAATTTGTTTGAGGTTTTACTATGTTTCTTATTGAGACTCGAATTTACGTATATAAAAATAAATCAAGTCAAACAACATAACGATATGCGCGCGATTCAAATGCTTCAATATATTCAGCAGCATTGTGAACATGTAACCATCAAGGAGATGGCGGACGTATTTAATTTTTCAAAAGCCTACGTATCAAAATATATTACCCGTAACCTTGGTAAATCATTTAGTGAGATTCTACAGGAAATAAGACTGGAAAAAGCCTGTGAGATGCTCAAGAGTAGTTATGTACAAATAGATAACATTGCAGCTGCTGTCGGCTATCAAAATGTGGAGCATTTCATTCGCTTATTTAAGAGAAAATATCAACAAACACCACATCAATATCGCTTAAATAATAGATGATATTAGATATAAAAAACTTTTAATGAGAGCATATCTCCGCAGCAGTATCGCTCTGAAAGAGAGATAGATGTCCTGAATGTCAAAGAAAGCTTTTTTCTATCAAGAATATCGTAAATAATTACCGTAAACTGTTCTCTGCATGAATACGGCGGATGATTTTTAATGGATCGGGACACTTATCTTGAAAGGATGGCGTCCTTCAGAAACGAAACAGATAGTGAATGAATCAGTGAATCTAATTGACAAAAATCGTGATTTGGCAAATGTTTTTCTTATATTATAGTCATGTGCAGGAGGCTGGAATTGATGATCATTAACCTCGAAGATGTCACCGTTGCAAAAAACAAAACGATTCTTAATCAAATAAACTGGAAAGTGGAACGGGGCGAGCATTGGGCAATTTTAGGCATGAACGGCGCTGGGAAAACCGCACTTTTAAATGTGATTTGCGGATATATTTTTCCGACGAAAGGAAAGGTAGAGGTATTTGGAGAAGAGTTCGGGCGATACCCTTGGCAGGAGATCCGTAAAAAAATCGGCTGGGTCAGCTTTTCTTTTTCTGAAAAGATGCATGATCAGTTGCAAAATATCGGCCTCGAAGTCGTGTTAAGCGGAAAACATGCTTCAATCGGATTGCATGAGTTCCCGAGTGACGCTGATATGGAGAAAGCGCAGGGGGTTATGAAAAGCTTGGGTGTTACTTATTTGGAACGCCAGCCATATGCGCATATGTCGCAAGGGGAGAAGCAGCGAATGCTTATTGGTCGCGCGCTTATGGCCAATCCAGAAATTCTTATACTTGATGAACCATGCAACGGGCTTGATTTTTTTGCAAAGGCACAATTACTGCGCACTGTTGAACAACTTGCTGCTGAACAAGCCACAACCATCATTTATGTTACCCATCAAGTAGATGAGATTTTACCGGCTTTCAAACAGACGCTGCTCTTGCGCGATGGTGGAGTATTTGCGACAGATCGTACCGATAAATTACTCACTTCTGAATCATTGTCGGCTTTTTGTCGAACTCCTGTGCGTGTACAAAAGAAAAATGATCATTACTTACTGGAAATTGAGGCAGAAGTACGAGCGAATCCTTCACAGACTTAGAATACGGTCGAAAAGAAAAATACACTAATTATATCTGTAAAAAAATAAGAGGACTGAAACATGAAGGAGCAGAGATTATTATTTTGGCTAAAGGTGTAACATGAGACACGTTTAGAGCTTGGTAAAATACAAGATGACGTTCGTTGATGTCCAATGACACCTAGGTTGATTTTTTAAAGGGGTGGACATGACAGCCATTAAATTTTTGTTGGGCCATCATCAACAGGACAATCTTCAATATTACGTTCGAAAACACAGTCGGTTATTAAATATATTAACAAGACAAATCAATCAATTGGAAGAAGAGCTGATGAGTAACTCTTCTGCGGAAACAGAGACGCTCAATCAGCAGTCTGCCGCTGAAGCAGAAGATGTAGCACCATCAGCGGAGATTGCCAAAGATTGATATGCGTATACATCCCGGTCGTATTTAAACTTTCATGCCCAAGTAATTCTTGTAGGGTTTTTAAATCCACACCTTGTTCATCAATCAAAAGTGTCGCAAACGTATGACGTAAATGATGTAATGTGAACCGTTCAGGGGGGCAATCCCGCCGGTGCCAATAGTTTTTTAAATACACTGTGCAGTCCCCGTGGATCCAATTTAGTACCTCGATAACTAAGAAACATGGGTTCTGTTGGATAGTGTTGGATAGGTTCGATACTTTGGCAAAGACGCCTTGTATTCGTTAAACAAGGGAACCACGATAGGGTGAAGAGGCAGAATGCGTTCTTTTTTCCGTTTTCCGATAACAAGAATGGTATTCACATCCAAATCTAATTGCTTCCATTTTAAATCGACCAATTCTTGACGACGCATACCGGTGGTGGCCATTAATTTGAACATGGCTTCATTACGTAACGCAAAGGCCCCTGTATCCGCCTCCAAGTAGGAGAAAAACTGCTGCAATTGTGGTTGAACATCGTAATTCAACACTTGATCTTGAACAAACCGGCGGGACATGGATGTCGAGAGCTCAGCGACATCGAGCGTACGATTATTGGTGATCAAAAATTGCTGGAAGCAATGTAAATCGTACGTATAAGATCGCAACGTGTTGATCGAATAATTTTTTTCAACCTCCATGTAAAACAGAAATTCATCGACAGCGGCTTGACATTCCATGCTAACGACCTCCAAAAAAATGGTTAAGAGACCGTCTTCGGTATTTATGTATCGACATGTCTGATTAAAATCCCGACATCAACGATTAGCAGCAGCGAACCAAACCTTATGAGAACGCGTGGCTTGATGAGTGAACAATAATGATTATTATGCTCACTCGGATCGTTAAGTTACTGCCCCGCCTGCGTTTCATTAAGTTAACATAATATATATTATCGGAAGCTTTGTTTAGTTGTGTGGATAATCTGTATTCTGCGCTTCACTCATGAATATTTATGCAGTGTGCATCTTCTTCTTTTTAGCAAAGTTACTGTTGTTTAATATAGTGAACAAAGCTGCGTGGAGCTTTCACTATAAACTGTTCGAGGTGTTCGTAGCATCTGTTTGCTTTTAATGGTTTCGCGACATTTTTAATCAGTTTCATCAATTTATTATTGATCGTCGTCTTCGCACTGCTTTTCCGGATATCACACTTGCTGCTTGTTCAAATTTAAAAACGTGATCTGATCTTTGAATAAGAAAAAACATCGCCGCACACCACAATGCACGACCATGTTCTCTTTACCACCTATTATTTTCCTACCAACGCTTGTTCATTAACAACAATTTTCAGATAACATGAGCAACGATCTCAATACAACGAAAGCCCTTCCTACTCTTTCATCATTGCGGCTCCAATGACCGCGCCATAGGAATTGAGCATGTACTTCCAATTACATCGTGGGTATGCATGATAAGATAAGAATGGAAGCGGAAGTTTGAGGTGATTTTCGAAGGAGTTGGTATGACGGGGCATTAAACATACCAACATGAGAAGCATACAGCACAAACGGCTGGAAGTCAAATTTTTCGAATTTAGTCACTCTGATCTTCTTCTGTACAATTTTTTTCCTGAGAAAACGATTCGCCCACTGCTTTTGTAAAATAGACGGCCCATAATTGTGACGAATTTTCAAAATATTGATATGAAAGCTGTGCTTCCGGCACTGTGCTCTTCATGGCTGTTTTATTTCTACACGTTTGCCAAATTGGTTGTAATTACTTCAATACTGTGTTTATAAATGGAATTTTTTGTGTGACATGCTGATCATTCTCGCCTTTTCATTAGCTCAATAAGCACTTGTTGATCAAATGGTCCAATCAAATGCCATGTATGTTTATCCATCATGACCAGTCGCATATATGAATATGATCAGCCCTGCTTTTGTTTTGCGAAATTCTGCCCAACTGATGGATGCACAGTCAACCTCTTTTTGTAGATTTTCACCTGCCATTGCGTCACTTATCTCATGCAGACTTTCCAGAAGCATCAGTTTAATAAGTTTCTGTCGTCAGCTTTTTCATGTAATGTCGAGCTCAAGCTTGGTGACTTGTTCATATAACAGATCAAAGTCTATTGGAGCTATCTATTTATCAAATTCTACCGCTTATACCATAAAAAACCCCTTAGGCAACTTACATCTAAGGGGATAAAACGATCTGTGATTCCGTTAAGCATCGACCAAAGACAGACTTATTTTGCCTTAAACCTTATAAAGAAAACTAGGCCGCTCCCAAAAGCGTTGCTTAGCCATTGCATCTATAAATGTTTGGCCGAATTGAGGATCCGTGTCTATAATAACTCCCGGCATGTCTTCAATGCCCATTTCTTTTAGTAACTGACGACTCTCTTCTTTGGCACTTATCGGCTTGAAATGATTGAACATAGTCGTAATAAAGGTACGAGCTTCGTAATGAAAATAGTCATCCGCTTCGGTGCCGCCAACAAGATATACGCCTTCATAGCTCAATGGAGATCCTGTTAGAAAGCTTTGGTCCACCTTATACGTATATCCCCCACTGCCACTTACTTCTCCGAGATTATTGCTGACAATAACCGGATGCATTCCCGCCTCGGTCCATTGCTTCAGAATGGCATCCACTTCTTTTCCGGGAAAACCTTCCGCAAGAAAAACAGCTACTTTAAGTGTATCCGCCACAAACGTTGTATTCTGCAAACTTACAGCTGGTGATGATTTCGTAACAGCCGCTTCTTCCACATTTGGTACGGTAACGCCAACTTTTTTCGCGACAGGCTCGGCGAGTTCTTTGCTGACCCTTGCCAAGCGGTCAACCATCTGCTGGCGAACAGGCACATGAAGACATCTTCCCAGTTCAAAACTATAAGCTCCAATAATATGTTCTCGTTCCACTGGTGTCATACTGTTCCAAAAGAGCTTGGCCTGTGAATAATGATCGTTGAACGATTCTGCTGTTTGACGCTTTTTCAATCCTTCTACGCTGGAAGGATAGGTAACAAACCCTCCGTCATCTGCCGGAACTTCTGATGGCGTATTATTCGCCAATAAGTTTTTATGGTAAGAAACTTTTCCGCGATCAATGACATGACGCGATGCCCCATCACGCTGGTTGTTAAAAACAGGACAAACCGGTTTATTGATTGGGAGTTGTTGATAATTAACGCCAACACGCGCCTGTTGCGTATCTGTATACGAAAAAAGACGGCCTTGCAGCAACGGGTCATTGGAGTAATCAATGCCGCGAACAATGTTCCCTGGATGAAACGCGCTTTGCTCTGTTTCCGAAAAGGCATTATCAACCGTTTTATTCAATGTTAACTTCCCTATCTTTTGAAGCGGGACATCCTCTTCCGGCCAAAATTTTGTCGGGTCTAAAATGTCGAAGTCAAACATAAACTCCTGATCTTCTCGAATAATTTGTACAGCAAATTCATATTCCGGATAATTGCCCATTTTAATATTTGTCCAAAGATCTCTTCGGTGAAAATCTGCATCTTCTCCAAGCTTCTGAGCTTCATCCCAAATTAATGGATGAACACCTAGGACAGGTTTGACATGAAACTTTACGAAATGGGCTACCCCATCTTTGTTTACAAAACGATACGCGTGAACACCGAAACCTTCCATTGTACGATAATTCTTTGGAATGGCTCGGTCAGACATAATCCACATAGCCATATGGGTCGTCTCCGGGTTGCTTCCCATAAAATCCCAAAAGGTATCGTGCGCTGTTTGGCCTTGAGGGTATTCATTATCTGGTTCTGGTTTCACAGAATGAATCAAATCGGGAAATTTAATCGCATCTTGAATGAAAAAAATAGGAAAGTTGATGGCAACAATATCAAAATTACCGTCATCTGTATAAAACTTAATGGAAAACCCTCGCACATCCCGCACGGTTTCATTACAGCCTCGCGAACCGATAACTTGTGAAAATCTCACAAATAGCGGTGTCTTTTTGGAAGGGTCTTGTAAGAAATCTGCCATGGTTACGTCACTCATGGATTGATACAGTTCAAATTCTCCGTAAGCCCCATAACCTCGTGCATGAACGACCCGTTCCGGTATTCTCTCCCGATCAAAATGTGCCAATTTTTCTCTGGCAAGAAAGTCTTCAATAAGGGTCGGTCCACGATCTCCGGCGGTCAGTGAATTTTCATCATCCACGATTTTTTTCCCTTCATTAGAACTCATCTCTTGATTATGCGTATCTCTAACAGACGATTCTAATTGCTTTTCCTTTTTGTTTAAATCTTGACCTTCACTCATACAGATTCATCTCCTAACAATGATAATCACACTTATTTTTAGCAAAAAAGCTAAAAGTATTCTTTGCAAAGTTAGGATAATCACTAGAAAGCCCTCTGTTTATTTTGCTTCTGCCAAGAGGAAATCATCTGCCGTGTCGTGTGTTATATTCGTTACATACGTCTACATTTTTTCAAGATATACACCTTCATCTTTTTTCCACTCAAAATAAAATATATCTTTATAACGATCGATATTATGCTTTTGAAGATGATTGAGCAGCCACTCTTCACTGTGCCCAGACTTGGATAGATTCTCCCAATCGACTTGTCCATCATTTATTAATGTAACAGGCAGATATACGGGTTTTAAAGGAAGATTCATATCTGAAATCGTAGGCATTTCATATTTTGTTTTTTTCAGGACGCTCATTGTACCATCGGATTCAAGAATCGCATAGGCCACTTCTCTTAAGGAAAATACCTTTTCTTTTCGTAGTAATTGAAGCATTTGGTTCATATCGATTTTATTCTTTTTCATTTCTTGTCTTTCAATTTGACCATCACGAATGAGAATAGATGGTTTCCCTTCAAGAGCTCCCCGTGTCCAGCGGAATTTTTGAGTGCACCATTCAATTAATAAGATCAATGTCCCCCATACAGCAATGGCAAACAGGATCCAGCCAATATTCGCTTCGTCTTCGTAAATGGCGTTTCCAATGAGATCACCGAGAATAAGCGCCGAAATGAAATCAAAGGGGGTCAGCTGGGAAAACGTCGATTTCCCTAAAATTTTTAACAAAACCAGTAATGCAATAAAACCCACGGAAAGCTCGATTGCTGTAGACAGTAAGTTCATTTTTTGTGCACCTTCTTTACATCGATTTTACTTTTAGAATGATCCAAAGAAGGAAGTAATACTCACATTGTAAAGGTCATTCACTGTGTGCTTGAACGAAATGGTAAGATATTTAAGTTAAGGACAAAAAAATTAATTTATCCCTTTACTTTGACACCATGTCATACTTTATATTGATAAGAAAGGAGGCGTTAAGATGAAAATCAGTGAGTTATCAGACCACACAGGTGTTAGTACCCGTTCCATTCGCTATTATGAGAAGAAAAGGTTAATTAAACCATCACGCACAGACAATGGTTATCGGGTTTATGAAGAGCAAGACATTGAACGTGTAAAAGCCATCCAATTATTTTTAGATATCGGGCTTAAAACTGATGAAATACAGCCTGTTATAGCTTGTGGTGCCATCGAACCCATGGATGGGGATTGGAATTGTGCAGATACAGCAATAACTTTATACGAAGAGCAATTGCTCAAAACTAGGCAACAAATGGAACAATTGGAAAATGCCCAAAGACATTTAAAAGAATTAATTGAATTCTGGCGTACGGTTAAAGATCGCCAAAAAAGGAGTCATGAACAATGAATTACCGACTCTTAATATTGGTGTTAGGAACTTTTATCATTGGAACAGACGATTTTGTTATTGCTGGTTTACTGCCGAACATCGCAAGTGATATGAATGTAACGATTGCAGTTGCTGGACAATTGGTAACAGCATTTGCCATTGCTTACGCAATTGGGGCCCCTGTTTTGGGAACATTAACGTTTAATATGCCCGTTAAAACACTACTGGTATTATCTATGTTTGTGTTCACAAGTGCTAATGGTCTTTCTGCAATTGTGACTTCATTTGAATTATTATTTGTCACAAGAGTAATCGCAGCATTAGCTGCAGCTGTGTTTACCCCTTTAGCTATGGCTGCTTCAACTAGTTTGGTTCCTGATACTATGCGCGGGAAAGCTTTGTCATTTGTCATAGCTGGTATAACAGTTGGACTAATTTTAGGTGCTCCTATCGGGACATGGATTGGAAATGCCATGACCTGGCGTTATTCTTTCGTTTTTGTCGCGGTGGTATCTTTCGTAACAGTCATAGGGATCTTAATATTCTTGCCAAAAATAGAACGAGAGGCTTCTGTGAGCATAAAAGAGAGACTCAAAAGTTTTAATAAAATGATCGTATTAACATTGAGTGTCAGCGTTATCGGAACAACAGGCGGATTTATGACTTATACCTACATCGCTCCCATTATTACGGAGATCACAAATATCGAAAATATAAGCATTTTCCTACTGTTACTTGGTATTGGAGCATTATTTGGCAACCTAGTCGGCGGGTACTTAACAGATCGTATAGGTGCTCCAACAACACTTAAATTATCCCTTTTTGGTTTCGCTATTTTATTAGCAGCTCTCTCTTTGCTTCCCGTGTTAAATCCATCTACGTTGGCCATTGTTCTCGTAGGCTTGATTTCCCTATTATGGGGAATCCCTGGTTTTGGAATGAATCCGGCATTAAATGCATTTCTTATTTCACTAAATCCTACCCAAGCATCGATGATTTTATCGTTTAGTGCTTCAGCGCTTTATATGGGCATAGGCTTAGGTGCAATTGTAGGCGGTGGAGTCATTCGTTTTAGCTCTGTAAACTACGTAGGACTGGGAAGTTCAATTTTAGTCATTGTTGCATTAATGATATTCATTTTCGTGAACAGAGCGGTAAATAAAAAAGCAACAACAGCTAATCCTACTGTTTAATTAGCAAAGATCATGCTATAGAGAAGCATTTGTGAATAGATTCATGAATGCTTCTAGTATGATTAAGCTAAGTTTATAGAGTAATTTCAAATATTTTACCTTTCCTCTCAAATAATTGATTGTCACTACTAGTTGTATAATTTCCAATTTCTGTACCAAGACGGCTGTACAAAGAAAACACCTTTTGATGACTTGATTTTACGTATATTGTTTTAAAGTTTTTAAATCTATAAAACGGCATAATAATATCCTTAAACCACATTTGCCCATTTCCTCTACCCTCTTGGGATATATGGAAGTAGTTAAATATCAAGACATCACGATTATTTTCACTTATAGGTATGGGTTCTTTAAAAAAAGTATTATAATCGATATTTCCTTTATTAATAATAGCAATGCCCAAATATTTTTCTTCCTTCATCATAATATGGAAGTCCATATGCATATCCTTATTATGTTTTACCTTCTCAATTAAATTACAGCAATGATAAACTTCATTATAGTCATCCCACTCATTTTCCATTTTAAATAACAAATTTTGGACCATTGGTGCAAGGTATTTACTGTTAAATTCGGTCGTAACTCCAAAATTAATATCATTTATTTTGCTGATAATATCCATGACGTCTCCCCCTTTGCAAACAAAATATGCTTTTTCTGTATCGGAGCTACCTACTATAAATGCTATTCAATAATTTCCGCAAAAGCTCTTATTGGTAAAGCTGCCACTTTTTCCGCTTTCCATGGAACGGCGAAAAAACGAAATTCATTGTTATATAGTTTTTCCAAACCGGTCAAGTTTTCGACGATTAGTATATCCTTTTCCAGGAATAACGTATGGGCAGGCCGATATAAGTCATTGGCGTTGTCTATATTTAGCGTGTCTACCCCAACAAGCTTCGCTCCTTGGCTAATAAGATATCTGACCAATTCTTTGGAAATATAGGGATATGAGTAATACGTTTCTTCGCCCCAGTATTGATCCCAGCCAAAATTAAATAGCACTGCTTTTCCATTTACATTTATATTTTTCGGAAGAGCCTCACACCCTAATGGTTCAAATGCTTCTTTGTAGCGAACATCAATCACTTCACCTGGGAGAATAACTTCATCTATTCGAATATTACTTATATCTCTATTATCCGAATAACGATGGTATGGAGAATCTAGATATGTGCCAACTGAGGTTTGAAACGAGATCTCGGTAATTTCAAAAGACGCTTTGCCATCAAATTTAGGTAGTGATTGTTCGTGTGTTAAAAATGGTTTAATTTCTGATGTGTACTGTGTATACGAATCATCTTCATTTTTTAGTTTAAATCCGGGCATCCTATCCTTAAAGGTATGGCTAAGATCAATAAACTTTGGCATTGAAGTCACCCTCCTTTTAATTGAAAATTAGGTTCCGCCTTTACACAAACATCGAAATCTTCAACTAAACTGCATTCCCGGTAATTTTAACATCATATGAGTCGTTTTTCTTTGATATATGCACCGCAGCACGACCATCTTTTTGAATTTCATGTCCTTGCTCAACTATAAGATCCAGAGAATCTTTAACGCTGTTATTTTTTATGTACTTATCAAAAAATGCTCCCATTACCCCCGAAGCAGTGCCGGTAACTGCATCTTCAATTGTTCCTGAGAATGGTGAAGAAAAGTGTCTAGCGTGCATGTCAGCATTCGTATCATAGGTCCCCATACAAAAAGGATGAATAGATGATGATCCGGGTATTTCTTTCATAATCGCTGGAAATTCCTGATTATTAGGTTTCATTTTTGAAAAATGTGTTAAGCTTTTAGATTACCGTAGCCGTCTTTCCTCAAACTCAGGTTTCTGTTGTTAAAAGGAATCAATCCAGCCATCATTAACTCACTCCTTTATACAACGTTTGACCTCCTGTTTGATAAAAAATCTCTCCATCACTTTAAGCCTCTGCAACATCCCCAAAAGCTAGCGTGCATTCACTCCAAGGGTTTCTCTTGCCATCTGTTCATACTCTTCCAAGCCTGAGGTTATCGCAAACTCAGCAATTGCAACCGGGTATGCCGCCTTAAGTTCGATGATATGCTCTTTCATGGCAGGCCAGTAGATCCCCCCTGCTTGTTTGTAATAGCTAATCAGTTTCTCTAAAGCTGTTTCGCCGAATGCTTGGTATTGGAAAACAAAGTCAATGGATACATCTGTTATTTTTGCTTCGGTCCAGTCGATCAAACCGGTTACGTTCGTATTTTTATCAATCATCATGTGGCCAGCATGAACATCTCCATGAGTCAGACCTGTTCTCAGAGGCCATAATTCCTTATTATTTACCCATAACATCCAGCGGTTCCATAAAGATTCGTCTACACCGAACGTCGCTTTGACCTTTTTCATACGCTCAATCATGGATAATCTTGCTTCTTCTGCTGACTGCACAGATAAGCCGATGTTAAGAGCCTCTGCTTTCGGAAGAGTGTGCAGAGACGCCAAAGCTTTGGCTAATGTCTGATGAAATTGTTCAGGCACGTTTTCATGATTCATCTCCCAAACATAGTTATGAATCTCTGGATCAATTGTGCCGGCTGGTACGCCGGTTAATTTTCTATAAGCAATAAGATCATCTTCATAAATCGACCATACGGGGGCTTGAAACGTGACATATCTATTGATTAAATCCAGTGCTCTCTTCTCTACAACTGCCCTCGGCATCACATCGTCACGTCTTGGGAGCCTGAGTACCCATTCTGCCCCCTTATCGTCTTCTGCGTAAGCGACCAGAAAGTCTAAACCAGACTCGTTGAATGAGATCGAATCCTCATTGATTTCCAAACCACACTTCCGTGCTGTTTCTGCCACTTGCTGCTTGTTCAAAACGATCACTTCCTTCTCTTCATTTACTGATCTTTGCAGTAAAGATACACAGACTGATCCTTATGTCAAAGTCGGAAACGAATAACCGTAAAAATTTTCGATTTTCTTTTTTGGCATTCAAACTTATTTTAACCAATATGCTCCTTCATAATATGGAACAAACATTCTAAACCTCCCCAAAATGTTTTTGTTGGATAAGATTATTTTTCACTTAGTTTAGTATAAATATTTTGAACGAAATTCGTCATTTTCCCATCGTACTCAGGATATTTATAATTTAATGATGAGGCAACTTCTTTGGAATAAATCCTAAATAATTCACAACATAACTCGAAAGATTCCCATGATTCCTTGTAGCCAGATTGCGAAAAAGTATTAACTAATTTTTCTAACTCAGCTTCAGAAAGATAATTACCAATAAATTTATAGTTCTTGCCTACACTAAAATCAAAGCCTTCCTTAATCCCAACTGCCCATGATATCACACGAAAAAGTTCAGGACGAAGAATTTGATTGAAATGATCCAATGCGAAGAACAGCTCTTTTCTAAATAAACCCTTTGCCACATAAGTTGATACATGCCAAAACTCATTACAGCAATCATCAAACTCTTGCTCAGACGGCTTTTTAATCCAATACTTTTTGTCACTTGGAATAATTTTTTTATTGATCCGGTTGTCTTTATCAATCAATATTTCCACTAATCCATCCGACTCAGATAAATAAGCTTCTACTTCATTTAATGGAATCAAAGTCAAATCAATCTTAATGCCATCATTAAAATACATGATATAGCTGAACCAACTTCCTAAAGCTGGTGGAAATAGCCTCATGTCTTCAGGTTTTTGCAGAAAAGTTAAGTCACCAAATACTTTGAGCCAACAGTCATCTTTCTTATAAGATTCTATATCCGTTACAAAAAAAGAAAGATCATAATCCTGAAAATCATCTTTCGGGATGTTTTTGTTTGTTCTAGAACCCTCAAGAACTGATAATCTAACGCCATCATCGTTCATAACAATATTTTCAAAAAGGTTTATCATCTCTTTTTCGTTACGCATTTACATTCACCCAATTTCAAACCTTATTCCACTCTTGCGCTCCGATAGTTGAATGAGAAAGATCTCCAAAAACTTAATTATTCATACGACCTATTCATTAACACGATTCGCCAACCATCAGGATCTTCTATAGTTATCCCTTGTTCTTTCCAGTAGTCATTATCAGGTTTAACTTCCCCATACCCCATTTTTTGTAATCTCTCAAATACTTTACTGATTTCTTCTTTGTTCGTTATATAGAAGACTAAAAGATTATCTTTTGTAGGTGCAGGGCATGGACTTCCATCAATATGGCGAGTGAATTCCAAGTGATAATGAACATCTGGTAGGCCAACAATCACGCCTTCATGCCCTCTATTCCCTTTAAAGTTTTGTATTTGTTTAAGCCCTAACCCATTTACGTAAAAATCAATGACCTCTTCAAATTTTTCTGTTGGCCTAGCTATCCTAACTTGAGCTGCTGTAAAGTCGTTAAATTCCATGTGGTCACCAACCTTTAATCAGTCCTTTTGTTATATTTTATTCTCCCATTTGTAGTCTTTTCCAAAAGCTTTATTATAATGAAAGAAAGATAAGTCACATAGAAGCTAGTATCCAGATTATATGCGACGTCTAACCTTACCTTTATCCTACACTTCCTTCACCCATTTGTTTTTGGGTATAGTATTTACTTTTCGAATTATCAAATACAACCAGATTAATCATTGATCCTAAAGTCAAAAATGCAAATGAACCAATGATATAAACTGGACGAATTTCAAATAGATCAGCTGAAACCCCAATCACTGCCGTGAGTAAAATTACTAGCACAGCTTCTATATTCAATTCCATTTAGAAGCGATTGAACTACGATATTCAAAATAGTTCAGTTGTTACCGATATATTATGAACGTTATTAATCGTTTTTGCTTTGGTGGCTTCGGACACGCATCCGCATCAATCATTTTTATCCTCTGCAATGATCAAATCTTTTTCCGCGCATGTTAAAGGTCATTCGTGTCTTTCGGTGGTGTGTCACCGTCGTTCAGCGGCCGCTTTGACCAATAGGTTGCCATGATTGGTCCTGTAATGTTATGCCATGCAGTTCCGATTACACTTGGAATGGCAGCAATCGGTGTTAAATGGGCAGTAGCGAGTGTAACGCCGAGACCGGTATTTTGCATGCCAATCTCAATAGATACGGCTCTTCGTTGGCTTGGGGTAAGTCGGGATACTGCTGCAGCAGCATAACCAAGTACGAGTCCTGCAGCGTTAGATAAGACCTGCTGTTGCAAGGCTATCTGCATTTGCCCCGACAGATGCCATAAGAATAGCAAGAATGGCTAGAACCGATACGAGTGGCATGCCCGTTATTACCTTATCGACAATGACGGGCAGAAAGCGTCGCAAGACAAGGCCGAGTACAACAGGAACGATGATGACTTGAACGATCATCGTGACCATTTCCCAAACGTTCACCGGCATCCAATGACCGGCTAGAACGAAAAGGATAGCCGGTGTCGTAATTGGTGCCACGAGCGTTGACAAGGACGTCATCGTAATCGACAAAGGTAAGTCCCCTTTTGCGAGAAAAACCATGACATTTGATGCCGTTCCGCCGGGGACGGATCCGAGCAAAACGAGGCCTGCTGCAAGCTCAGGCGGAAGACTTAATAAATAAGCGATCAAAAGGGCTGTGAGTGGCATAATCGTATATTGAAAGATCAAGCCAAGCATAACCGGAAGCGGGTGTTTAGCGATGAGTTTGAAATCGACAGGTTTGAGCGTCATTCCCATTCCGAGCATAACGATCCCGAGTAAGAAAGGCACATAATCATTAATTGGAATAAATGGTTCTGGAACTGAAAAAGCAAGAATTGCAGCGGCAATGACAAAAAAAACAAAAAACCTTCCGGCAAATGTACTGATCGCTGATAAAGCCTTCATGATTTCTCCTTTAATTGGACGAGCTTAAACGGATTTAATCTACTCTCCGGATCTAACGCTTGTTTGATCTTCTCCATAACAAAAAGTGATTCTCCGTGCTCTTTTGCCTGATATTTTTGTTTGCCAAGGCCCACTCCGTGTTCGCCGGTACATGTGCCGCCGACAGCGAGCGCGTATTTAACGATTTCTTCATTTAATTTGGCAGCAGCGTGTATTTCCTCATTGCTACTGGGATCAAACATTAGAATGATGTGATAGTTACCGTCACCGACGTGCCCGGCGATGCCTCCTTCAAACATGGATGCATCAACAACTTCACGCGCATGCTTGATTGCTCCTGCCAATTCGGAAATAGGAACACAGACATCTGTGACCATCATTTTCTTGCCGGGTGCACCGTGAACGTACGCATAAGCCAGGTTGTGCCGAGCATCCCACAGCTTGTTTCTTGCTGCATTATCTTGTTCGAATTCTATTTTCTCACAACCGTGTTCCTTAACAATCTCTTTCATAAATTCAAGATCTTGATTAAGGCCAGCTTCATTGCCGTGAAATTCTAAGAATAGTGTAGGTTGGATTGGATAATTCGTATCGCTAAACTCATTTGCCTTTTTTACGGATGGTTCATCGACGAGCTCACAACGTGCGATCGGCACACCGGCGTGTAATGTAGATACGACGGCTTCAACGGCTTTGTTAATCGTAGGGAAAACAGCTCGTCCGGCGACGATATGCTCGGGAATACCATGCACATTCAATGTTAGTTCTGTGAAGCATCCAAGCGTCCCTTCCGAACCGATGAATAGCCCGTTTAAATTATAGCCGGAAGAAGACTTGGCGGCGAGATTTCCGGTATGCATGACCGAGCCGTCGGCGAGGACAACTTCAAGATCACGGACCTGATCACGCATAATTCCGTAACGTACAGAACTTGTACCACTTGCATTTGTCGCGGCCATGCCGCCAATCGTTGCGTCAGCGCCGGGGTCCACGGTAAAAAAGAGCCCATATTTTTTGAGTTCTTTGTTTAACTGTGTGCGTGTGACGCCAGGTTGGACTTTGACAAGCAAATCTTGCTCCTTTACTGCAATGATGCGATTCATTTCGGAAAAATCGATAGAAACCCCATCTTCAGTTGGAATTACATGGCCTTCAAGACTGGATCCAAGTCCAAATGGGTAAACAGATCGATCAAACTGTTTCGCGATTTTCATTATTTCACTGACGTCCTGAGCGTCGTAAGGGTAAACGACGACTTCAGGCGTTACCGGTGGATGGTAAGATTCATCTTTGCTATGTAATTCTCGCGCTGTTTTGTTTGTAGTCACTTGTGACGTGTTTAGTGATTCCTGCAATGATTTAACAAGGGTGGACATTTGTAGAGCCCTCCATAACAATAGATTTTATAGGTGAAATTTTACACCATATGTCGCAGACCACTTTATTAATTAGTATACTAATCTCAGTTGTATTGCACAACAAATGGTTTCGGGAAATGTGGTTCCGTCATCATCCCTAATTTCCCTACACATCCCTATTTTCGCCAAACATCCTTGCGCTTAGCCGGATCCATTTTTTCAAAAACATCGTTCATATAAGCTTCGACTTCCGGTTTTATCGTTTGTGAGAACATCATTGGTTTATCCTCAAAAGCTTTCTCGGCCTTTTGTAATTCAACTTCATCTGTTGATTCAAAAACCGTTGCCAGCAATGTTAATAGTTCCAATGCTTTTTCCTGTGCCTCCTGACTATCCGTATGTTTCCCTTCATTATAGATCCGATTGATGTCTGTTAAAATTGAGGTCATTTGCTGCTCTGCTGTTAAACGTTCTTCCGCCGGTTTTCCTTCCATGAACATTCTGTCGACCAAGGATTGCGAGACATGGTCTGCCAAATGTTGTTTTATATCTTCCTCATGTTGAATGCCATGAATAAGAGATAACACTAACTCGCCATCGATCTGTTCCTGACCATGAATGAGGTCCTGCACCCGTTTCATTGTTTCAAGGATATTGGAAATTTGCTCCTGCTTTTGTTTGAGCAGTTTCTCTTGTATCCTCAATGATCCCTGAAGATCCTCCCCGGATTTTTCAAGATGGTCGATAATATCTTCCAGGGAAAAATCCAGATACTTGAGCGTTAAGATGTTTTGAAGTCGATATAAATCTTTTTCCTTATATAGCCTGTGCCCTTGCTCGCTATATTTCGAGGGTTTCAACAAATCTTTGCAATCATAATAGCGAAGTGTTCGTTCCGTCACACCGGTTAATGTAGCAAATTGCCCGACAGAATAAGTTTTTTCGGACGATACCATCATCCCAACTCCTCCATTCATTATGGTTATATAAACAGAATAATCCCTGACGTTACGTTAAGGGCAAGAAAAAATTATAAAATGGATTTTGGGATTTTTGCACGCCTCTTATATTGGGATAATGCGGAAAAAATCGCATTCCCTAAAAAAGAGGCAATGCGATTAATTGAATGATGCCGTCTTCCATTCTCTCTGGTCATTACAAAAGGCCGTTCATGGTCTAACTATAGGTATGAAGATTTCAAAATGAGGATCGCTTGCGCTTGAATCACTTGGGTATTTTTCATGTTTTATTGGAAGCTCATCGTAGTATTGAACATCTTGCTCTGTAAAAGGGACGTATTCACTTCCTTCTAACCATTCCATAATTTTTCCGTATGTGTCTTCAATGCTGCCACCTTTATGTTTTGTTACCAAATAGGTCATTTCCGGAACATTAACTTCAGCCATGCCTTCTAGAAGTGGTTGTTCTTTCTGAACTTCATAAGCAGAATAATATACGAAACCATCAGGTCGAAGATGATAAGACAACCCTAATCTCATATCTGTGTTTATAGCATATTCCAGCTCCTTTGCCCTTTTAATTGAATGTTGAATGCCTTCTTTTATGGCTTCAATTTCAGTAAATGCAACGTCACATTTAATCCCCATAGCACGATACGCAGGGAGCGTTTTAATGTCATATTCTAATCTGTTCATCATATTCCCTCCAAGAATTTTATTAGGGTAAACATGCCGTCTCTTAATAAGCCAGAAACCGCAGTATTGCTTAGAGCATACCACATTTTCTTACATTAACTGCCACGCACAATTATTCCATTTTTGAGATGCCTAATTCCCTGGGAGGTTTTTCTAATAATAGCGAAAATGCAGCCCAATTCCCCAAAAAATCTTTTTCACGAAATCCGACTTTATTGGCGAGTTTCAAAATCGTTTCTTTTCTTTGAAAATGTGGATCGAATATGACCTCGGTTACTGTCAAAATGCCGCCCGGTTTAAGCTTATCAAAGATTTCTTTAAAAGCTGCATCTCGATCCGGGATTTCACCCAAAACAGTGACAAGCACAGCACGTTCACAGGGAGCAAGTTGCAGTTTTCCCTCACCGATTTTGCCCTGTATGAATTCAATATTTTTTAAATTCTTGTCCATTGCCTTGCTTTTTGCCCTCTGCAGCATTTCAGATTGCATATCAATTGCGGTTACCTTACCACCGGAACCAACACTTTCTGCCAATGGAATCGTAAGTCTGCCAGGGCCACATCCAAAATCAATGACATGCATTCCCGGATGAATGTTTGACTGTTGAATGATTGTTTTCGCCCTATTTGTCTTTGTAAATGGATTGTCCAGTTCGACAAACCAACGTAACCAAAATGGACAAGGAATTTCATGGCTTCGTGATGCATACCGCCACGCATAAAAGGTAAAAACAGGCAAAATCATCATGAAAATGATAAATACAATCTTCTTCATTTAAACCCCCTTTTCATTGTACCACTACCTCATCTTAGAACTCACTTTCCGACAAAAGAGACCAGATGATTAAAATGATCCATCCGATAATGCCTATAAATCCCATTACAAAGAGATATAGACCGCCTACAATTAAGTTGCAAATAAAAATGGCACCGCTGCTACGCTTTTTTCGCGTCACAGCGATTATTGTAGGTAAAAAACATAACCCTACTATGACAGCTATATAGATCACCGAAAATAAAAAATTTAAAATAACTTCCATATGTCCTCCTCAACACGCCATCTTATTGCACGATACACGCCTCTAATAATATTGATTTATTCACACTTCATTACTTCTTCTTTCCAACAAAAAAATATCACGCCAAACTCCATCCATTTCACCTATACGTTCTCGCCGTCCGATCTCCCGAAAGCCATTGTTTTTATGTAGTTTAAGACTTGCAACATTTTCGGGGAAAATCCCGGATTGTAAGGTCCAGAACCCATTTTGTTCACTTTGTTCGATTAATGTTTTTAAAAGTAAATCGCCAATCCCTTTTCCTTTGCTCCTTTGGCTTACATAAACGCTTACTTCCGCAACGCCTGCGTAGACATATCGGTTTGAAACCGGCGTTAAAGCAACCCAACCTAAAATTTCATCCTTTAAACGTGCAACCATTCGGCATGTAGCTAGATGGTTATTATCCCATTCTTCCCAGGAAGGAGCTTCTTTTTGAAAGGTTGCATTTCCGGTAGCAATTCCTTCAAGATAGATGTCTTTAACTTTATCCCAGTCTTCCGGGTGCATTTTATCAATAACTATTTTACTTTCCATTAGACCACCTACTCAATGACTTGAAAAATGAAAGCACCGCTGTACCGTAAAAGTAAAATCCATCAAAGAAGCGATGCTTCATAAAATAATCTAACATACTTTAGTGTAATCGTTAATCACTTAATTGAACAATCGTTAAAGAGCGATTCATATAACCTAAAATATCAGGAAAATCCGTACGGATACTTACTCCTACTTCATCTCCTGCGTTTAAGGCGGCTTGAACCACAAATGTTGAACTACTTCTATTGGCTATTTTAAAAAAGGTTGTCGTATCGCCAAAAATAGGTGTGCCGTTGACCGTAATAATCGCATCCAAAAATGGTTGATCCGGATCCGGATCAGTTGTTGCTTCTGCATTAATCGATACCGTTATTTGATAAATGCCGCTTTCTCCAACGACTAGTTCATTGCCCGTCCCGCTAACTGTAATTGTATCTGATAGAGGCCCTACTATATTAAATGGTACAGGCTCAAAATCTTCACCGGGTGTTTCTACACTACTTCCCCTTAAAGATCCATAAGCCAAAACAACTTCTCCGGTGGCTCCGGTTGGTCCCGTGGGACCTGTAGGCCCAATGTCGCCTGTGGGGCCTGTCGGCCCGGTTGATCCCGTGGGACCTGTCGGACCAACATCACCTGTGGGGCCCGTAGGGCCAATTGGACCGTCTTCACCTGTCGGACCCGTCGGTCCGGTAGGTCCAATGTCGCCTGTGGCTCCTGTCGGTCCGGTTGGTCCACTTTCACCAGTCGGACCCGTAGGACCTGTCGGTCCAATGGCTCCGCTCTCTCCGGTGGCACCCGTAGCGCCGGTTGATCCCGTGGCACCAGTGGGACCGATGGATCCTGTGGCCCCGGTTGGACCTGTAGGCCCTGTCGGTCCAGTTATAACACAACAATCCTTCTGTGGTATTTCGGAACAACAATGGTCATCTTTCTTTTTCGGGAGTTCTTTGGGATGATGACCACGATATCGATGACCTCCTAAATGTATATTTTTATCAAAAGGCATAGATTTCCCCTCATTTTCACATTTTGATTAGCATATGTAAGAAACTTTCGCGAGGTATGGGGAAATGCCATTATACTTAGAATTTCCTATGTTTGATACGTGAGTGGGTACATGCCGATACCTTTTTTGATTGCGCTTAATAAGATGTAAGAAGCCTCTGTATCGATTATCATATCAAAAAGGAGAAACGGTTTGATGATAAGCCTCTGTATGATTGTGAAGAATGAAGAAGCCGTCATCGGCCGGTGCTTGGATTCGATAAAAAATGTTGTTGAAGAAATCAATATCGTTGACACCGGTTCAACGGATCGCACGAAAGAAATCGCCCGGGATTATACCGATCGCATTTATGATTTCGAATGGGTGGATGACTTTGCGGCGGCAAGAAATTTTTCATTCGAAAAGGCTACACAAGAATACATTCTTTGGTTGGACGCCGATGATGTATTAGCTGAAAAAGATACGGAAAAATTCTCGGCCCTAAAGCAAACCCTTCAACCATCCGTCGATGCTGTCGCTATGGATTATCACTTAGCGTTTGACGAGTATGGAAATGTGACCTTTTATATCAAGCGAAATCGCCTCGTTAAAAGGAAAAGACAATTTCGCTGGATCGGGGCTGTTCATGAATATCTGGAAGTGGGGGGAACCATCGTCCAGAGTGATATAGCCGTGACTCATCTTCCATTGCACCATGATTCTGACCGCAATCTACGGATTTACGAAAAACGCTTGGAACGTGGAGAAGCATTTACCCCGAGAGACTTTTTTTACTTTGCAAATGAACTCGCCGACCACCTTCTATATGAACGGGCTATTTCATATTACGAAAAATTTCTTGCAACCAATAAAGGGTGGATAGAGGACAATATCACAGCGTGCAGTAAATTGGCCGATTGCTATTTTCAATTGGGGCAACCGGAAAAGGAACTGCAAGCTACATTCAGATCCTTCATATATGACCGCCCGCGCCCTGAATTTTGTTGTAGGCTAGGCTATTACTTTTTAAACAGAAACGCATTGGAGACAGCCGTATTTTGGTATACGCTAGCCACTCAACAAACTGAAACAACAATGGGGTTTGTCAATAAGGCATGCTCCACTTGGTTGCCTCATTTGCAGCTGTGCGTTTGCCATAGCCGTTTGGGCGATCATGAATCAGCCTATCATCATAATGAAAAAGCACGTAAGTATCGTCCAACGGATCCAAATGTGTTGCATAACAAGCATTATTTGGAAGGAATAATGCAGAAATACATTCTTTATTAATATGGATTAAAAAGAATGCCGGAAAGGGCATTCTTTTTTTCTGGATGCTCGGTAATTCATGGTCAAGAAGGCGTTACAACGCCTTTACCAATCCCCCGTCAACTAACATCGCTTCTCCGGTCACGTAACTGTTCGCCTGTGAGGCCAGGAATACGACTGTTTTTGCGAATTCCCCGGGTTCACCGTAACGTCCGGCAGGGATACGTGCTTCGGATTCTTTGCGTACGGTTTCCCTATCTTTATTTTGTTTCGATGCCTTTAATTCGTCCAGAGAAGCTACGCGGTCCGTGGCGATTCTCCCCGGTCCGACGGTGTTGACGAAGATATTATCGCCCGCGTATTCGGAAGCCAGGCTTTTCGTTAATCCGAGCACTCCGGCTCGAAATGTATTGGATAATACCATCCCGTCAAGAGACTCTTTGATCGATGACGACGTAATGTTTACGATCCGGCCGTTTTGTTGTTTTTTCATATGGGGAAGCACAGCTTCAGTGGCCCGAACGTAGCTCAACAAGTTTAACTCATAAGCGTTTTGCCAATCTGCCGCGTTAACATCATCAAAACCGCCTGCTTTCGGCCCCCCACTGTTGTTAATCAAAATATCCACGGTGCCGTATTGATCAACCGTCTTGTTAATGGCAGCCTTAATGTCATCTTCCTTCGTTAAATCACAAATCGCGTACTGCACATCACTTCCGGTTTCCTGCCGTATCTCCCCTGCGGTTTGTTCCAATTGTTCTTCGTCACGGCTTGCAATGATAACGTTCGCGCCTTCGCGTGCCAACTCGGCAGCAATCGCTTTCCCCAGCCCTTTGCTCCCCGCGAGGACGAGTGCTGCCTTATTGTAAATGTGTAAATCCAAATCAAATTCCTCCCTATTTTTTCAGACCTTTCACCGGGTTTTCCAATGATGGAAAGCCGGTGATCTCACAGCTGATCATGTCACCATCTTTTAACGGAACTGCTCCCGGCGTTCCCGTGGATATAATATCTCCTGGTTCCAACGTCATGACATTCGAGTGAAAAGAAATAAGCATCTCCGGTGTAAACGTCATATTGGCAACGACATTTTTGCGATGAAGGGAGCCGTTGACGTATGTGGCTACTTCTAAATCGTGTAGGTGATCGATTTCATCGGGCGTCAGCAACGCCGGACCGAAGCTGAAAAAAGTATCAAAACTTTTCGAGCGCGTTAAGTACCTTGGATTTTTAGCCAAAATATCTTCTGCTGTCATGTCGATGACTGTCGTGTATCCGGCAACGACGGAAAGCGCATCGGTTTCGGACACATTCTTACAACGTTTGCCGATCACAATGCCGAGCTCCGCCTCTCCGGTCGTACGTTCCGATTGCGGGGGCAATTGGATCTCATCCCCCGATCCGATGATTGTCGTCGCCGGTTTCATGAAGCTTGCAGGTTCCGTATTTGGCGCTTGTTCATGTAAATCGGCTGCGTGATCCACATAGTTCAAGCCAATTCCCCATATTTTAGGAGGCTGTCGGTATAAAGGGGCGAATGAAAATTCATTTATGTCGACAGCCTCCGGAAGTGTATCATGCGCTTCCATCCATGTTTGCAATTCCCGGATACGCCCCGTTTCAATCAACCCCTGCACTGTAGTCGGGAAATCTTTCTCAACCGATTGATTCACGTTCGCCACCTGGATGACCTGATCCCCTGTCAATATCCCGGCGGTTTCTTCATTCTCTTCTCGATAGCTGACAAGTTTCATAAACACGCTTCCTTTCAATAACGGGCCGGAAGTCGGTTCTTTAGGACCGGCACAGCTTCTCGGAATTCATCCACTTCGGAAAGATCAATAGTGGCGACGAGTGTCTCTTCCTCATCGGGGCTTGCAAGCGCGAGCACATTTCCCCAAGGTGAAATCACGGTGGAATGACCGGAAAAGTTCGGGCCGTCGTGACTGCCGACAGCGCCTGCGGCCACGATAAAACATTGATTTTCAATCGCTCTTGCCCGCAATAAGGCATCCCAATGATCACGTCGCGCTTCCGGCCATTCGCCGAAAACGTAGATCACTTTTGCTCCATTCACTGCTAATGAGCGAGCGATTTCCGGAAAGCGCAAATCATAACAAATGAATGACCCCATCGTTGTTTCTTGGAGCTCATAAGGGCGTACCTTGTCTTTCCCCGCCGCTAAATAACGGGGTTCATCAAGCATGGGCACTAAATGGATCTTGTCGTATTCGCTAATGACCTCCCCGTTTCCGGAGATGGTCAGCGCGCGATTGACAACCCCGTCAGCCGTCTTCACGGCGATGGATCCGGCAACGAGATCGATCTTGTGTTCTTTTGCCAGACTTTTTAGCATTTGCTGTGTTTGCCCGTTTTCCTCATCTGCAAGTTGGGCAATTTCGGAAAGCGTGTATCCGGTCGTCCACATTTCCGGCAGTACAGCCACATCTGGTTGGTGACGCTCCGCGACGTCCTTCAGCCACTGTTGCACCTTAGCTCGATTTGTTTCCGGTTTTCCGGCTTGAACATTCATTTGATAAAGCGCGATCTTCATGTCCATCTCCCCTCCTACTAAAAAACGTTCAATTTTGCAATGCGGTCCAACGCTTCTTCGATTGTCTTTTCATCATTGACGAGTCCTAATCTCACATACCCTTCGCCATGTTCGCCAAAACCACGTCCCGGTGCAACAGCGACATGGGCTTCTTTCAGGAGTTTGCTTGCGAATGCATCAGAAGTCATGCCGTCGGGGCACGGAAACCAGGCAAAAAAAGAACCTTTGGGCGCTTCGCCTTTCCACCCCATTTCACGTGCTTTTTCCATTAAGACATCCCTGCGGCTTTGGTACATGTCAATCAGCTCATCGACATTATCTTGCGGACCTTTCAAAGCATCTGCGGCCGCTTTTTGGATACCCCCGAAGAGACTGACGTACATATGGTCTTGAATCTTGTTGAGCATTTGGATCACCGAACGGTTCCCTACCGCGAAAGCGATACGCCAACCCGCCATATTATAGGTTTTCGACAAGGTGTAAATCTCGATGCCCGTTTCTTTTGCCCCTGGAACTTCCAAAAAACTTTCATGGCGTTTGCCGTCAAAGCTTAGTGCACCATAAGCAAAATCATGTACGACACAAATATCGTTGGCGCTGGCGAAATCGACGCTTTCTTCAAAAAACGCGCGATCAGCGACGGCCCCGGTCGGATTGTTGGGATAATTAATAAATAGGAGCTTAGCTTTTTCCTTTGCTGCTTCCGAAATCGCTTCGTACTGTGGCAAAAAGTGATGCTCCTCGCGCAATGGCATCATTTCCATTTGCGCATCCGCGAGCGCAACGCCTGACCAATAATCGGGATAACCCGGGTCGGGAACGAGCGCGACGTCGCCTTTATCGAGCATGCACTCGCTCACTTCCACGAGCCCGCCTTTCCCGCCGAACAAAACACAAACTTCCTCGTCCGGGTCCAAGTCGACGTTATAATGATGGTTATAATAGTCGGCCGCTGCTTCTTTTAAAAAACGAAACCCTTGGAATGGTGAATATTTATGATACCGCGGTTCTTCCGCTGCTTCTTGCAGCGATTCAATAATATGTTTAGGTGTCGGTTGGTCCGGACTCCCTTGCGCCAGGTTAATAACATCGTGCCCTTGATCTTTGAGGGCGAGAATGCTCTTTTCCAGCTTCGCAAAATACTGATCCGGCAATCGTTGAATCGCTTTTGAGGCTTGAAATGTTTTCATATCGGAGACATCCTTTTTTCTAGCGTTTCCATCAGTTTAACATCTTTTCTCACTTATCGACTAATTATAATAAAAGACGAAATTATTTTCACAGTTTTTCCAATTCGTTATACTGGTGATATAGTTACCTTTCATAAGGAGGAATCGTTATGGGATTAAAATTTCTTGTTGTTGGTGCCGGCGCGGTTGGCGGTTATTTCGGCGGACGCTTACTGGAAGCCGGTGAAGATGTCACGTTTCTCGTGCGGTCCAAACGCCGAAAGCAGTTGGAGCAAACCGGGCTTGTCTTGGAAAGTGTAAAAGGAGATGCGAAACTTGATCCCCCGCTCATCGAAAAGGGAGAAGCGGGAACATTCGATGTCGTTTTATTGAGCACGAAAGCCTACCAGCTAGACAATGTTCTTCAAGACCTTTCTTCTTTTATTAACGAGGAGACGGCAATCATCCCGCTCTTGAACGGTATTGGCCATCTTGATACGCTTGATGATTATTTTAACAAAGGTGCGGTGTTAGGCGGGCTTTGCCACATTGAATCAACGCTCACAGAGGAAGGTCACATTTCCCATACGAGCAGCGGTCATCGCCTCACGTTCGGGGAACGAAACGGAGATATGAGCGAACGCGTCAAACGGATTGCCGCGAGCTTCGAAAAATCGAATGCCGACGTGCAAACGAGCATACATATTTCCGAGGCGATGTGGCGAAAATATTTATTTATCACCACGCTGTCCGGGATTACCACACTGTTTAACAGCCCGGTCGGACCGATTCGCAAGAGCGATGAAGGGCGAGCATTTACACATAAGCTCATTGACGAAATCGTCACGGTCATGCGGCATACAGATGAACCCATCAACAATGATTTTGCTGATAAGGCATGGAGCCAGTTCTTGAAACTCTCCGATGAAACGAAAGCCTCGATGCAAAAAGATAAGGAAAAAGGATTGCCGGTTGAAGCTGACCATATCCAAGGCTATCTGCTTCGGCTTGCGGAAAAACATAAGTGTTCTGCCCCTTATTTACAAGCGGTCTATGCGAATTTGAAGGTCTATGAACAATTCAGAAGGGATGTTGATTGATGACGGAACATACGCTAAAACAGCGGCAAGAAGTCCCCGAAAACCAAAAATGGCACATCGAAGACCTTTTCCCCAGCGAGGCAGCGTGGGAAAAGGCTTATGGGGAGTTACAAGCGCAAATACCGGAAGTATGTCAGTATAAAGGACGATTGCATGAAAGTGGGAACGTATTACTCGCATGCTTCGAGACGGATGAAAAGTTACAGGAAAATCTGATCCCCATCACCACCTATGCGCAATTACGAATGGCAACAAACGGCACCGATCCGAAAAACCAAGCCCGCCAAGGAAAAGCCCGAGCCTTAATGAGCGAGTACAACCAAGCGGTTGCCTTTATTTCTTCTGAAATCATTGCTTTGTCTGAAGGAACAATCGGGGCATTTTTTAAGGACGTTCCTGATTTGCACAAATATGACACACCTATTCAAGATATTTTACGGGATCAACCGTATGCCTTCTCGAAAGAATCCGAGGAAATCCTCGCGGCATTAGGGGAAGTACATAACGCCCCTTTGAAGATTTATGAGCAAAGCAAATCAGCCGATTTAACCTTCTCCCCTTTTCAAGATGATTCAGGGGTAGAATACCCTTTGTCATTCGCCCTTTACGAGGATAAATACGAATTCTCCTCCCAAACGAACATTCGCCGAAAGGCTTACGATGCATTTGTCGACGGGTTGCGTCGCTACCAAAATACTTATGCCGGCACGTACGACACTGAAGTTAAAAAACAGGTGGCGACCGCCAGGTTGCGCGGCTATGCATCTGTGACCGATATGCTTTTGCACCCCCAGCAGGTTTCTCAAGCCATCTATCATCGGCAAATTGACACCATCTATGAGGAATTGGCGCCGCATATGCAGCGCTATGCCAAACTAAAGCAACGGGTGCTCGGTTTGGACAAAATGACGCTCGCGGATATAAAAGCGCCGCTCGACCCTGATTACGAACCGGAAATCAGTTATGATGATGCGGCAGAGACGATTTTGGCAGCTCTGAACGTGATGGGAAGCGAATACGTATCGATCATGGAAAAAGGATTATACGAAGGTTGGGTGGACCGGGCCGATAATATTGGCAAGCAAACCGGCGCTTTTTGTTCCAGCCCTTATGGCACCCACCCCTTTATCCTTCTCACCTGGACGAACATGGCGCGCGGGACGTTCGTTTTGGCCCATGAACTTGGGCATGCCGGCCATTTTTATTTGGCGAATCAACAGCAAAGGGTTGGGAGCGTACGCCCGTCCACTTATATGATTGAAGCGCCGTCAACGTTGAATGAGATGCTGCTGGCCCGCCATTTGCTTAACAAATCAGAGGATGTGAAAATGAAACGTTGGGTGATTTTGTCATTACTCGGCACTTACTATCATAATTTCGTCACACACTTGTTGGAAGGGGCTTTTCAACGCGAGGTTTACAAGGTCGCTGAGAAAGGAGAAACCCTCACCGCCCAAATGTTGAACGAACTGAAATATGATGTTCTTTCCGGTTTTTGGGGAGACGCGCTCACCCTTGACGACGGCGCGGCCCTTACTTGGATGCGGCAACCGCACTATTACATGGGCCTCTACCCTTACACGTATTCTGCTGGCTTAACGGCAGCCACGGCTGTTTCCGAAAAAATTGCGACCGAGGGACAACCGGCCGTCGATCAATGGCTTTCCATGCTTAAAGCGGGAGGCACAATGGAACCGATTGACTTGCTCAAAAAAGGCGGCGTTGATATGTCGACCTCCGCACCCATTTCGCAAGCGGTTAGCTATGTCGGATCATTGGTTGATGAATTGGAAAAAAGTTTTGGGTAAAATCAAAGATATGTGAAACAAATAAAGAAAAGAATAAAAAGCGGGTGTATAAAAATGACAACGACGTATGAAAAACGGCAGGATGTTCCTGAAAAAGAAAAATGGGATTTGACCGACCTTTACACATCCGAAGATGATTGGCAAAAAGACGTCGATGATGTGTTGAAAATGGCAGGTGACCTGAAAACGTACGATGGAAACATCAACGACGGCGCTTCTCTTTTCGCCTACTTAAAAAAACAAGAAGAAATGATTTATAAGCTCCAACATGTTTTCGCCTACACGATGTTTTCTTCCGACATCGACACCCGGGATTCCCATGCGCAGCAACTGAAAGCAAAAGCTTCCCAGACAGGTGTAAAAGTGAGTGAAGCAACAGCTTTTTTCATGCCTTTTTTATTAAGCCTCGATGAAGCAACTTTGGAGCAATATATTCAGGAAGAAGAGCAACTTGCTTATTTTGAAGACAATCTATGGAAGTCGTTTCGATATAAACCTTATGTTCTTTCGAAAGAAAAAGAAGAACTGCTTTCACAATTAGGCGAGTCGTTATCAGCGCCTGCGGATACGTACAATATGCTCAATAATGCCGATATCCCGTTTGGCAATGTGACCGACGAAGATGGGAACGAGGTGCAGTTGAGCCGCGGCATGTACGCGAAGCGCATCGAAGATGAAGACCGGAACGTTCGAAAAGAAGCTTATAAGGCCTATTACAAGCCTTATGTGGAATTAAACAACACGATCGCGACGAACCTTGCCGCAGAAGTGAAAACAAACACGACGATCGCAAAATTGCGTGGTCATGACTCTGCGCTCAGCCAATCCCTTTTCGGAGATAATATTCCCGTGGACGTGTATGAAAATTTGCTTACAACAGCAAAAAATAACATTCAACCCTTGCATGATTACACGGCCATACGAAAAGAAAAACTAGGTGTCGATGAGCTGCGCCAGTATGACTTGAACGTGGCACTCGTTCCTGATATGAAAGTGGACATTTCTTATGATGACGCTTACGATACGATGCTGAAAGCGCTCGCGCCTCTTGGTGATGAATATATTGAAGTTCTCCGGGAGTTCAGAGATAAACGCTACATTGATGTGCGGGAAACACGGGGAAAAAAATCAGGCGCGTATAATATGGGCGTGTATGGCGTTCACCCATTCGTTTTGCTTAATCACCATGATGATTTAAACAGCCAGTTCACGCTCGTCCATGAAATGGGCCACGCGATGCATAGCTACTTTTCAAACAAACACCAGCCGCAAATTACAGCCAACTATCGTATTTTCGTTGCGGAAGTTGCGTCTACCGTCAACGAGGTCTTGCTGATCCAACACTTGCTCAAAGAAACCGAGGACCCGAAAATGCGGAAATATCTGCTCAATCACTTCATTGAACAGTTCAAAGGCACGTTCTTTACTCAAGTTATGTTCGCGGATTTTGAAAAACAAACCCATGAACGGGCGGAAGCGGAAGAGCCGTTGGATGCGAACAGTTTAAATGAATTATATGAATCGCTCTTTCGCACCTATCATGGGCCAACGCTCGTTTTCAACGATGAAGTGAAGTATGGATGGTCACGCATCCCCCACTTCTACCGGGCTTTTTATGTGTATCAATACGCGACAGGTTTTGTCTCGGCCATTGATATCGCCATGCGAATTCTTGATGGCAATAAGGAGACACTCGACAATTATTTGCAGTTTTTGCGTAGCGGCAGTGAGGATTTTCCACTCGAATTATTGAAAAAAGCGGGAGTTGACTTAACAACGCCGGAACCGGTGGAGAATGCCATGAAAATGTTTAGCGACACCGTGGAAGCGTTCAGAAAAGCATGATCACCCGGAAGTTAGGGTTCAGAAGCCGGAAGACGGAAGCCGATCCCGTTGACTGTTGACGTTATAAAGCCGCATTCTTCCATTGAAGAATGCGGCTTTATAAAAATCTGATGACTATTGCTTTAAAGCTCCGTTCGCCTCTGGAATGTTATCGACGTCAAGGGCATTCATTTCACAGAAGTATTTCAGGAAATTTTCAGCCACTTTTATTTCCTCTTCATCCGTTTTTAATGCAATAATATCCTTTAAGATTTGAGCGGCCCAAGCATTTTCGAAATATCGATATTTACCGGAATTCCATGTCATTCGATGAGGATATTTCTTATTGACATAATAATTCCAGAAAAGCATGTTCTCAGTTTCATGGTCTGTGAGCTTGATTCTAAATTCCTCATGAGCCGGGACGATTCCATCATCGCTAAGATTGCCGATAAATGTTTCACTTACCATATAGAGACCGAGAATTTGTCTTTCTGTTTCTGGTTTGTCCGACTTTTTTGCAGTCAAAAGACATAGACTGTTCGGACGCAATCGTGATGGCCTGTTAAGCTCGCCTTTATTTTTTCCGCTTTTGACTTTACCGCTAGGCATTTGCCAGTCGGTAAATACATTTTGTTGCACTTCTTCGTCTAACCAGAAAACAATTTGAGAGCTTTTATGAATTTTATTGTTCTTCAGTTTTTTTCTAAGCTGCTGTTCAAGCGCCTGCCGCTCTTTGTCCTCTTCCCGTTTCTTTTCAAGCTCTTTCTTTTCCGTCTCCCGTTCAGAAATGATTTTCTGCAGATACTTCGCAGTATCCCGATTCTTTAATGTTATAAATGTTCCAAAAGCATCAGGGTAAACGAATTTTTTTGTCTCCTCATTGAAATCAATCGTGATGCTAGATTCGTCCTGATCCACAATATCTCCTTCACCAAAGGTTTTATGAGTTATTTCTTCATTAATTAAATTCATTCATACACTCTCCATGTTCATTATAGTTAGACGCGTATTTTCTGATCAGTCCGCCACGAATTAAAAAACCGCACCCAAATTCTGTCTAGAATAAGTTGCGCACAATGATCGAATGTCCTCTCCATATTATTGTAATTATAGCTTATCATATAATCTGAAATAATGCAAGTTATCTGTTGACATCGGCAGTATGTTTATTGTAAAATATATAGTTATTTTATTTATTCCTTCAGATCAAACCCAAACATCCACATATCGGATGATAGTGTAAAAAAGACGTTGACTTTCGCCACCAATATTGGTCGTGAAGTCAACGTCCTTTCTGAAATCAATCGGCAACGCCGAGCGCGATTTTTGCATAGCGGGACATTTTGTCCTTATCCCACGGTGGGCTCCAAACGATGTTTGCTTCGACGCCCCCGATTTCATTTACGTCTTGCAATCCTGATAAAGCATTTTTTATTTCCGATTGGATCATGCCTGCAAGCGGGCAGCCCATGCTCGTCAACGTCATGGTAATCACTACATTCTTGTCAGGATCCAAGTCGACCTCGTATACTAGACCAAGATTCACAATATCCACGCCGAGCTCAGGGTCAATGACATTTTCCAGTTCTGCCCATACCCGTTCTTCTGTTTCTTGGATATCTTGTTCATCTGCCATATCCATCACCCCTTTTATTGATTCATTGTACTTGATTTCAGCTTGTTAGACAATCAGGAGGATCAGATCCCAATGCAAAAACTCCCACGTGCTTTTTTTCAACAGCCTACGTTGGAAGTTGCAAATGCACTTATTGGAAAACGTCTCGTTCATCAGCAAGAAGGCGAAACACTCGTGGCCAAAATCGTTGAAGTCGAGGCATATAAAGGACCGGACGACCGTGCCGCCCATACATACGGCGGCCGCCGCACGCCCAGAAATGAAACAATGTTCGGGGAAGCGGGTCACGCGTATGTTTACCTCATCTATGGCATTCATCACTGTATAAATTGTGTCACCGTGGGTCCCGAGTATCCCGAAGGGGTACTGCTCCGCGCGGCAGAACCGTTAGAAGGGCTGGAAACGATGGCAAAAAACCGATTCCAACGCCCATACAACACGTTGACACTGCCCCAGCAGCGACAATTAACGAACGGTCCGGGTAAACTCGGGCAAGCATTTGGCATCACGAAGGAACGATACAACGGATACGATCTTCAAAGCGACTCTCTTTTCATTGCAGAGGGATCCGGAGAAGACATTGTTGTCGAAACTTCTCCGCGAGTCGGCATTGATTCGAGCGGCGAAGCGAGAGACTATCCGTGGCGTTTTTTTGAAAAAGGACAACCCTATGTGTCCAAACGCCCTAAGCCCCGTGCCGACGGATGAACCGTTCCAAGCGATGGCATGCTTCCGTGAGATTTTCCATGTCATAAGCATAGGAAAGGCGCACAAACCCTTCGCCATATGAAGAAAAGGCTGTGCCTGGAACGACGGCAAGTTTTTCTTCTTCCAATAAACGCTCAGCAAATGTATAGGAATCAAGTCCGGTCGTTTGGATCGACGGGAACAAGTAGAAGGCGCCTTCAGGTTTTTCGACGGCCATTTCCATGTCACGTAAACGACGAAGCATGTAATCCCGTCGTTTTTCATATTCCGTCCGCATGCGATCCGCATCGTCTTTTCCTACGGTCAATGCCGAAAGCGCGGCATGTTGGGAAATGGAACTTGGACAAGAAATGTTGTAGCTATGCACTTTCAACAGTTGTTCCGTAAGTGCTGCCGGTGCGAACGCGAAACCGATTCTCCATCCCGTCATGCTGTGTGATTTCGACAAGCCGTTAATGACAACGGTACGTTCTTTCATGCCGGGTTGGAAAGCAATGGAGGAATGAGGCCGCGCATAAACGAGTTCGCTATAGATTTCATCACTGACAACAAAAATATTTGTATCCCGAAGAACAGCGGCAATCGCCTTTAATTCCTCTTCGGTGAGCACCACCCCGGTCGGGTTGGAAGGATAGGATAGGATAATTGCGCGTGTTTGCGGCGTTATCGCTGCTTGAATTGCCTCTTTTGTCAGCTTAAAATTCGTCTTGCTCGTATCGATATACGTTGGCTTCGCGCCGTTTAGCCGAATAAGCGGTTCATATGCCGGATACGCCGGTACAGGCAAAAGCACCTCATCCCCGCTAGAAAGCATTGTGCGCAAGGCAATGTCCAGCGCCTGGCTTGCTCCAACGGTGGTGATTGCTTCTCTTTTCGCATCATACGTCAATCCGTATTTTTCCCGTAAAAAATCCGTGGCGGCTTCTTTCAGTTCCGGAATGCCTCCGTTTGCCGTATAAGTGGTGTGATTATGATCAATCGCCTGTTTGGCGGCTTCTTTCACATGACCGGGGGTGTGAAAATCCGGTTGGCCGAGAGTGAGTTGCACCGCTCCTTCTACAGTCGCCACTTTATCAAAAAATTGCCGGATGCCCGATCGTTGAATATGCAATACGTTTTCATTTATGTTCCGATCCAAATGTTCCATTGTTTATGCCCTCCCCTTCTTATCAAGATTATCACACCTCCCTGGTAAAAAAAATGGAATTAAGGCATAGCATCTATGCTGTTTCTTCGTTACAATAAAAAATATGAAAGAGAGGTGACGAAAAATGGCAAGACCGGACGAACGAGTATTAATGACAATCGATGGCTACCAATTTAAAAAAGCTCGTAGCTATAACCAAGTATTTATTACGTCCCCCCAAGGCGTGAATATTACGTTGGATGTGCATGTATTGAAAGAATTTATTAACCAACTGGAAAATAATGAAACAACTGCCAAACAATTCGGGCTATAAGTCTGTCTCGAATTGTTTTTTTGTTTGCGAATGAAAAGAGTAGGGTAACATTACACATATACTGTTATTCATTTGAAAGGGGGAATGTAAAGGTTCTAAATTACGGAGCCTTTACGTTGACATGTCAAAGCATTATACATACGAAATGAAGCGTCCAAACATTGTTTTCGCGATTTCAGCTATTTTAGTGCTGGCATTCGTCTTATGGGGGGCGCTGAACACCCCGTCGCTGGAACACGTCGCGAATGTTGCACTGGACTTTACCATTGAGAACTTTGGCTGGTTTTACATGATTGCAACGGCCTTCTTTGTTGCTTTTTCTATTTTTGTCGTCTTCAGCCCTTTTGGAAAAATTCGGCTCGGTAAAGAAGATGATCGGCCCGAATACCCTTTTTATACGTGGATCGGCATGATTTTTGCCGCCGGGATCGGCGTAGGCTTTGTTTTTTGGGGAGTAGCCGAGCCGGTCATGTATTACTTGGATCCGCCCGAAGGCATTACCCCGGAAACGGCAGCGGCTGCTGACGCAGGTATTCGCTATGGATCCTTTCATTGGTCTCTGCACGTATGGGCAATCTTTGGCGTAGTCGGGTTAACGCTTGCTTATGTACAGTTTAGAAAAGATAAACCGGCGTTAATCAGTTCCGCTTTCGCCTCTTATTTTGGAAACCAAATGGAAAGATGGCCGGGAAAAGCAATTGACACATTTGCTGTGATGTCGACCGCGATGGGGGTTGCGACAACGTTTGGTTTGAGCGCGTTGCAAATGTCCGGGGGGCTCTCTTATATTACGGGCATCCCCAATAATTTCGTTACCCAATTTACAATTATCGCCATCGTTACCGTTTTATTTATCATTTCGGCAGCTTCCGGCGTAAACCGGGGGATCAAGTATTTAAGTAACATCAATTTGGTCCTCGCGGCCGTCTTGCTTTTGTTCGTCATCGCTGCCGGACCAACGATCCAAATTGCCGAGAGCTTCTTGACGACACTTGGCGGATACATGTCCAACATTGTGCCGATGAGTTTGGAATTAGCCCCACATTCGGCGGAAGAGAGCGAATGGCTCGGTGCCAACACGATCTTCTTCTGGGCGTGGCACATGTCTTGGGCCCCCTTTATCGGTTTATTTATCGCGAGGGTATCGCGGGGGCGAACCGTTCGGGAATATATGATGGGGGTACTGCTTTTGCCATCTTTAGTCGGTGTTGTTTGGTTCACGGCGTTTGGCGGTACTGGGCTGTACCAGGAAATTGTGATGGGCACCGGCATTTCCGAATTAGTGACCGCGAATGAAGAAATCGCGCTGTTTGAAATGCTTTCCAGTATGCCTATGGCACTGATTATGAGCATCTTGGCCTTTGTGTTAATCGGCATTTTCTTCATTACTTCGGCTGATTCCGCATCTTACGTGCTTGGGGTCATGACCTCGCAAGGCGGGCTTAAACCAATGCTCTCCATTAAAATTATATGGGGATTTTTGATTGCCGGCACGGCAAGCGTTCTGCTATTAACCGGAGGTTTGGAAGGATTACAAACCGCTGCTATCGTATCTGCGCTCCCCTTTGGGGTGATCATGGTTTCTATGGTGATCGTCGTTCTTCTCATGATGATGAAAGATCATAAGATCGCAAAAAGAAAGCAGAAAGAAAAAGAAACAGCGGAACTCACAGAAAATATCCGTGAAGAAATGTACGATGAGATGAGAGATGAAGTGTACGATAAAATAAAAGAAGACGTGCATCAACAAGTGCAAGAGGAAATGGAGGAAGAAAGAAACGGGCAAAATAATCAAGACGATCAACGATCATAAAAAAATGAGCGGCGCACTCTTCACGCCGCTCATTTTTGTTGCTCCACCAACATTGCTGTCCCCATTCCACCGCCTATTCCCAACGTGGCAATTCCTAATGTCGCATTAGCTACTTCCATTTCTTTTAGCAAACGGACGATCAAGACGGCTCCCGACGCCCCATACGGATGGCCTAAAGCAATTGCGCCACCCCCAAGGTTTACCCGGTCCCAAGAGATACCCATCTCTTGAATGGACGCGACGACTTGGGAGGCAAATGCTTCATTAAATTCCATTATTTCAATATCGCTGATATGAAGGTTATTACGCTCTAATAATGCGCGTACCGCCGGCACTGGACCGATACCGAGCAAGTTAGGATCGACCCCTACCGTGCAACTATCGACGATGGAAAACCGCGTATCCAGGCCGAGGTTGTTGGCTTGCTGTTGGTTTGTCACAACGGCCAAAGCTGCTCCGTCATTAATGGGGCACGCGTTTCCGGCGGTAACGGTTCCATTTTTTTGAAAAACAGCGGGCATTCGCTTCAGTTTTCGCATGGATATGTTCGCTCTTGGGCATTCATCCTCGTTTATTTGCCCTAAAGGAACGATTTCTTCTTCAAACCTTCCTTCTTTTTGGGCGCGTACAGCTTTTTGCTGGCTTTTATAAGCAAATTCATCCTGTATTTCTCTGGATACTTGATATGTACGAGCGACATTTTCTGCTGCCTCCCCCATTTCCGGGTCTCCGATTTCATCCGGCGAAAATCTTGCACGCTCGAATAATACAGGCAGTTCTTGTGCAGGTCGTGATGGCTTTTCCATTTTCCACGGGGCTTGGCTGACACTTTCAGTTCCCCCGCATAGAAAAAGCGCTTTTTCGTTCCATTTTGCCCGTTCAAAAGCCAATTCTATGGCAGCAAGCCCGGATCCGCATTGGCGATCAATCGTCACGCCAGGGACGTTTACAGGAATTCCTGCATTTAATGCACTTAAACGAGCGATATTCCCTCCCGGGCCGACAACATTTCCGAGCATCACATCTTGTATCTTTTCCCCTTGTATACCGGTTTCTTCCTGCATTTGACGGATCAGCGCGGCAGCCATTTTTTCCGGTCTGTAGCTTTTTAATGTGCCGCCTACTTTTCCGATTGGTGTCCGTTTTGCCCAGCCGATCACAACATTACTCATTTTTCTCCTCCCGTTTTACCGCCCACGCTTTCACGGTAGATCTTTTCGGTTTTCCGCTAGTTGTCAGTGGAATTGGGTCCATATGCAGCCAATGTTTTGGACATTTGTACGATGCCAGAGACATTTTGCACGTTTCGATTAACAGTGTAATCAAGTGATCGGTCAGCGGCCGATGATTCTTTATCTCAAGAACAGCAGTGACCTGTTCGCCCCACTCGTGATGATGAATGCCTGTGACAACAACATCCTGAACATCAACATGGGAACGAAGCACCTCTTCCACTTCTTCAGAATAAACATTGAGCCCACCGGTTACAATTTTATTTTGCTTTCGACCTGCCAAATGAAGGATACCCTCACGATCTTTCCAAACATAATCCCCGGTTGGAATCCAAGAGGCTGGAGAGACTGTCTCACCTCCATCGTAGCCGGAGAATACCATGGGGCTGGATACAAACAATTCCCCAACGTCTCCTTCTTCTTTTTTTATATCAATGGATACGGAAGAAAAGGGACGGCCGATAGCGGAAGGATTCGCCTCCTCCGCGTGATGGAGAATCGCGATAAAACTATGTTCGGAAGAACCGTAGAAATCAATCCAATTTGCATTTGGCGCTATTTTCCGCCATGATTTCGTTACAATGGAAGACATCTTGGCCCCGGACGTAATCAGTGTGTGCAAGCACTGGAACGTTCGGGATTCGTTCTTTGCCATACGAAAATACATTGTAGGAACCCCATACATAACGGTAATTTCATGTTTTTGTATCTCATCTGCCAAACGCTCCGGCTTGGGCGATGCTGATAAATAACAAGTAGCCCCAACATCTAACGTATGCAATGCGGCATATAAAAAAAGGGAGTGAACGAGAGAACCGGATACCAATACTCGATCCCCCTTTTTAATCGGTAATTCTTTTTTTCCTTCCGCAAAGCTTTCCACCCAAGAGTGATGAGAGCGAATATACCCTTTTGGTGTGCCGGTAGAACCTGAAGTGAAGCCGATATAAAAAGGTTCCTCCCCGGTAAGGTCGGGCAAAGGTATCTGTTCGGGACCTTCGTTCAACCATCGGTCATTATTGCTACAAATGATTCGTTCTCTATCGAACGAAAGGGAAGCTATTTTATGTTCTAAAGTTGAGTCAACAAACAGCAAATGCAAAGACGTATTCTTTAAGCATTTTTCCAACTCTTCCGTCGTCCATTTCGGATCCAATGTAACTGCCGTCCAGCCAGCCTTCGCCGCCCCTATAAACAATTCCAGAAAGCGAATGTTGTTCGGAATCAAAAAAGCGGCCCGGAAATTTTCGTAATTGGAATACGCGATCAACCTACGGGCAATCTTATCTGTTGTTTTATCAAAGGCTTTATACGTCCGCTTTTCATCTCTTGCTACGATTGCCACATCTGCCGGGTGATGCTTCGCATAATTTGATAAACCTTTAGCAACGTTCATCATCTCACCCCCGCGCTATTTTGAAAAAGAAAAGGACTATGTTGCAGAATTTTTGCAGATAGAATGGCAGCTATAATCGCTTTAGCCAAATCGCCGGGTAAAAAAGTGAGAGAGGAAAGAGCCGCGGCAGTTAAGGGCAGACCTGCAATCCAGGAAAAATATAGGATGCCAGATAAATGGATCACGATAACCCCTCCTGCCAGATTAGCCATTACAGTGTTTATTACTGTCACATTTTTTGCATGATTAATGATAAAACCAATGACGAACGCGGCAATCGGCCAAGCTAATATGTATCCTCCGCCGGGAGCGAGCAGTATGCCCAAACCTCCCCGTCCGCCTGACAATAAAGGTGCTCCTACAGCTATCAAAGCCACAACCAGAAGAGCACTTCCTCCTCCACGTTTTGCACCAAGAATAGAGCCTGCCAACATTACGCCCAATGTTTGCGCAGTAATGGGCACAGGGCTGAAAGGTAAAATAAGTGGCGGAAAAAGACCTAAAATACCGATAATTGCTGCAAACATCGCCATCATTGTTATATCTTTTGTATTCATGGCACACCTCATTTCTTTTCCAACATAAATTGTAAAAAATACAAACATTATTGTCAACATATTTTTTATATTGGTTTACAATTAAATTCAAGAATAAATGTTATTCCCCATGCAAACAGTAATATAAAACAATTGCTTTTGGAGGACTCATCCATGCGAAATAAAACAATGTTGTTATTCCTGCTGCTATTAATGTTAACGGGGGCGCTCATCGGTTGTAATCCCTTCACGGGAGATCCCGGAGCCATAAATGATGATGCGCGTCCTTTTCAAAATATGAATGAACGACAACCTGAGGAAGAACTTTTAGATGAGGATCAAGTGACCACCGTTCAATACGAAACAACACCCGCGATGGACGGGGGCTCGGAGAGAGACGTTCGTGATCCCAATCCGGTCAGTAATGTGGAGTTGCAAAATGCTTTTCCGGACATTGTCACATTACAAGGCCCCGCTGAAGAAAAACAAGTAGCGTTAACCTTTGATGACGGTCCTGATGAATTGATCACTCCGGCCGTTTTAGATAAGTTGGATGAATACGATGTTGAAGCAACCTTTTTTCTTATTGGGGAACGCGCGGAAGCTCATCCGGACATTGTTGAGTGCATCATAGACGAAGGGCATGTTATCGCCAACCATAGCTGGAATCATCCCGAGTTTACAGAGATCAGCAATGAAGAAGTCGAAGAGCAAATAGACCGTACCGAAACAGTTCTTAATGATATCACCGGGCAAGAAGTTCGTATGTTCCGCCCTCCTTACGGCGCACAAAACGAGGATAATGTTCGTACCATAGGGGATTTAAATTATTCCAATATCATTTGGACACAAGATTCTTTGGATTGGAAGGACTTAGAAGTTGAAGAGGTGGCTGACAATATACTAAGCGATATTGATTATGGTGCCATTGTTTTACAACATAGCGCCGGTATGGAGGGCGACGAAGGATTAATCAGAACGGTAGACGCTCTCGACAAAGTGATTCCGGAACTGCAGGACGATAATGTAGATTTTGTTACCGTGGATGAATTGCTGGGGGAAAGTGCATATCGGTAATTGTAAAACCAAAGGGGCGGTCGATAAAAGGCCTCCCTTTTTTGTTTTCAAGACGTTTGAATAAGGACAAAAATGCGGATTATCTAAGTTTTTTGTCTTGAAAAACGTTGAAGGAAGACAAAAATGGCAATTTGGTGGGCGTTTTGTCTTAAAAAGAGCGAATGCAGGATATAATGCTTGACGATAGTAAAATCTTGTCTTATCTTTTTTAGTTTTTTAATATAATTTTTATATAAATAAATACGGTACGTGAAATTTTATGATCTTTTTCCGTGAAAAGCCGCCCCGAAGGACGGCGGCTCAATGCTTAATACGGATCGGACACATCACCCATGCGTTCGGCGTCCAGTACTGCTTCTTCTTGTTTTTCATTCTCCGATGTTTGTACTTTTTCAATGCCTTCTTTTAGGCGCCGACCATATTCCGGATCCGCTTCTGACATATGGTGGATCATTTGCCTTTGGATAGCTTCATCCGCGTCGGAGAGCGCATTTGAGAGGTTTGAAATTAAATCGGCCTTTTCCCGTTCATTAAATCGCCGCCATGTTTCGCCGGCTTGTCCGAAATGATTTTTCCGATCAATTGCCTCTTTTTTCACTTCTCCGCTCACATGCGGTTCGTGCGGTTTTCTTTTTTGTTCTGCTTCTTTTAATCCCCCTGTCAACGAAGGTTCATAATTAACATGAGGATCACTTCCAGGAGGGTTATCGACGTGATACGTCATTTGACCATCCCGTTGATTCGTACCGAGACGCTTTTTCGGCGCATTGATCGGCAGTTGCAAATAGTTGGGGCCAACCCGGTAACGCTGGGTGTCCGAATAAGAAAACGTACGGCCTTGGAGCATCTTGTCGTCGGAAAAATCAAGCCCGTCAACAAGGACACCCGTCCCGAAAGACGACTGCTCTACCTCGGCAAAATAATTTTCCGGATTTTTATTTAACGTCATTTTCCCTACTTTATGCCAGGGGAATTGATCTTTGTACCAAAGTTTCGTGTCATCGAGAGGATCAAAATCAAGCTCTGTATGTTCCCCATCCTCCATAATTTGGACGTACAGTTCCCATTCCGGATAATCGCCATTTTCAATCGCTTCATATAAATCTTGTGTCGCGTGATTAAAGTTTAACCCTTGAATATGGTCCGCTTCTTCTTGCGTCAAGTTTTTGATGCCTTGCACCGGCTCCCAATGGTATTTGACCAACACCGCTTTCCCTTCATCATTGACCCATTTATACGTGTTTACACCGGAACCTTGCATATACCGGTAATTGGCCGGAATACCCCATGGCGAAAACAAAAACGTGATCATATGGGTGGCCTCGGGAGAGCTTGCCATGAAATCAAAGATTCTTCTTGGATCCTGGCGATTGGTGACCGGATCCGGTTTCAACGCGTGAATGACATCCGGAAACTTGATCGCGTCACGAATGAAAAAAATTTTTAAATTGTTGCCGACCAAATCCCAATTTCCGTCTTCCGTGTAAAATTTAACGGCAAACCCTCGCGGATCCCGCTGTGTTTCCGGGGAATGGTTGCCATGTATAACGGTAGAGAAGCGAACAAAAACCGGTGTTTCAACCTCTGTATTCGTAAACACCTTCGCTCTCGTAAATTTGGAAATCGGGTCATCGCCCACTTTTCCATAGGATTGAAAATAACCATGGGCGCCGGCACCGCGAGCATGAACGACCCGTTCAGGGATCCGCTCGCGGTCAAAATGGCTCATTTTTTCAAGAAACTCATAGTTTTCAAGTGTTGTAGGACCACGATTGCCGACCGTTGTCATATTTTGATTATCCGTGATCGGATGGCCCTGTCGGTCCGTGAGCGTATCTTCTTTCTCATTTTCCGCTTTACGGTTGTCCAACGCATCCCCCTCCCCGGATACATTTACTCCATAGGAAGGTTTTTTATATTCGTCTTGCACGATCGCCTTCTCTCCTTTCAAAATGCCATAATTCCCCCGTAGTGTCTCCCGAAACGTTGATCCGTATGCATGAAAAAGGCATAAGCCGAGCGCCTCGTCTTATGCCTGCTTATTTTTTCATTTCAACCAACTGCATATGTTTGTTAAAAAAGAAACGATAAAAAACGATGGTCGTAATCATCGCAGCCAATGACACGGATGTAAAAATGCTCAGGGAAATGACAATCTGATAACGAATCGCTTCAATGGGCGGTACACCGCCTAAAATAAGCCCAGTCATCATCCCGGGCAATTGTACGAGTCCGACGGTTTTTAACCCATCGACATTCGGGATCATTGCGGCCTTAACGATTTTTCGGATGAGAATTGTAGAGGCTTGTTTCGGACTAGCCCCCAACGCCAAAGCAGCGACAAGCTTCCCTTTTGACTGTTGAAACTCGCTTTGCATGCGTTCGAGCGCCAGACCTATGGCCACCATGCTATTGCCGATCACCATCCCGCTCATTGGGATGACCTGATCAGGCTCAAAAGAAATCATATCAAAGCCGAGCCACATGGCAAGGATAAGCAGGGCCACACCGACAATGATCGTGAAAATAATTAAGCGAACAAAAGGCAGTCCCGCCCCTTTTTTACTCGCGTGAAAGGAAGCCACGGCAATCATAATCGAGAGCATGATCGTAATCCCGATCGCCGGCGGCAACGAAAATAAATACGTTAACACATAGCCGATGATAAATAATTGCACGATGCCGCGAAAAGATGACCAAATGATGGATTTGCTTAAGCCAAGGGCATAAAAATAAGACAAAGACACCGGAATGAGAACGAAAAAGATGAGAAAAAACATGGATACATTCGAAATTTCAGGGGCCATTGGTTACTCCTTCAGAAAATATTGAAGACGTTCGGTTTGTGGATTTGTGAATAGCTTCTCCGTTGGTCCCATTTCAACGATTTTTCCATTTTCCATAAAGATCGTTCGGTCTCCAAGTCGTCGTGCCTGCTTCACATCATGGGTTACCATCATAATCGCCTTAACATTTTTGGGCACAATCTCCAATAGAAAAGCTTCAATAAGATCCACGTTTTTTAGATCCACCGCACTTGTCACTTCATCGAGGAGCAAAACATCCGGGCGGTTGGCCAGCGTTCGAGCAAACGCGACGCGCTGTTGTTCACCGCCGGAGAGTGTTTCCACCTCACGATGCAGATAAGAAGCGGGAAGTTGCACATGCGCCAATAGTTCTTCTCCCATGTTTTCTTCCCATTCTTGAAACAGTTTCGGCCCAAAAGCCAGATTATCGGCAACGGTCCCTTCAAAAAGGGAGGAGGATTGCAATACCATCCCTATTGATTTCCTTAGTTTTGGGATTTCGTAATCTCTTACATCCCTTCCCCTAAAGTGAATCGTTCCTTTATCCGGATCAACCAAACGATTCAGAAGCATAAGCAAGCTGCTTTTCCCGGCCCCGGATCCCCCGATTAAAGTAATGATTTCGCCTTTCTTCACTTGTAAGGAAATATTTTTTAGGATAGGAGTATGTACATCTTCCATTTGAATAATCGTTTCCGTTTCTTCCATGTGCCTCACCTCGAATCACAGCCTACTCATTATTCTAGCGTTTCTTATGCCGGAAGAAAACATTTATGAACGAAGTATTCGTGATCATTCGTTTTCATGGCGCCCAAAACAAACAAGACGCGTTGCGACACTCCAAGGAAAGATGAAGGAGGTGTTGATCATATCGTGTTTGTCGCATTTGCGGACTCATTTGACTTCCCGCGCTACATATTGAGTCCTCAAAACCCTATCCTGAGGACTCATATTAATCACGCGCAACACAATAAGTCCCCAAACCCCCGTCCTGAGGACTCATTTGGGTCCCATGCAGCACTTTGAGTCCGCCAAACCCAATTCTGAAGACTCATATGGGGCTCGGACAGCATAAAGAGTCCTCAAAACCCTACCCGAGGGCTAATCTAGTATTGAGCATTAGTGTTCTCATTTCATGCCAGAGCTTTTTATGCTTTGGAGTCGATGTTTCATGAATGATACTGTTGAACGCCGCTATGCCTATAATATTTTGTTGGAATTTAGCGAGGAAATTTACTTTCGACTTACTCTTATCCTTTGCGGAAAAGATGTGGCAGCGCAATTAGCTAACTAATCAAAACTATTGCTCATCTTACTTTTCTAAATTAAACTAATGATAGATTTTTATCTAAAGGAGGGCTTACATGAACACAGATACAAATCAAGAATTGGACAAAACATTGGCTCGGGCTAGACGCCAAACGCTCGGGGATTTGTTGGCCGGAACTCGAGAACGAATGCCGGACAAACTCGCAATCATTTATGGAGCACAAGAACTAAATTACGGTGAATTGGATGATGCCGTGAACCAGACGGCTCGAGCATTCATTACTGACGGCATGCGCAAAGGTGATATGATTAGCGTCATGTCCAAAAACAGCCTTGATTTTGTTATCGTAACATTTGCCCTGGCCCGTATCGGAGCGGTGATGATCCCCATCAATTATATGCTCTCCACCGATGATGTGCAGTATATTTTGGAACACGCCGAAGTGAATGGAATGATTGCTTCTGCCGAATATACCCATGTCTTGGATCCATCTGCCGAAAGACTGGAGATCAACCATCGTTATTTAATGGATACAGATGAAATGGAGGGCTTAAACGACGGATGGGTACCGTTAGCACACGCGCGTGACGGCAAGCCGAAAGATTTTGTTGAGGCTGAGATCGATGATGATGACCTTGCCCATGTGCTTTATACAAGCGGAACCGAGTCTAAACCAAAAGGGGTCATGCTTTCCCATAAAAGCATTATTAGTGAATATGTGAGTTGTATTGTTGATGGAAATATCGAACCAACGGACGTAGCGATTCAAGCGATGCCGCTCTACCACTGTGCCCAGCTCCACGTCTTCCTCGGCCCAAGCATATATGTAGGGGCGACCTGCATCATTCTGGAAGCAGCAAAACCGGACCTCATCTTAGAAACGATTGAAAACAAAAAAGCGAATCAACTGTTTTGCCCGCCAACGGTATGGATCGGATTGCTCAGATCGCCTGATTTTGATCACCGCGATTTGTCCTCTTTGGAAAAATGCTATTATGGCGCGGCAATTATGCCCCGTGAAGTTTTAAAAGAACTTTCCGAACGTTTACCGAACGCCCGCTTTTGGAACTTTTATGGCCAAACGGAAGTTGCGCCTCTCGCCACCGCTTTGCAACCCGAAGATCAATTGCGAAAACTTGGCTCTGCAGGTGTGCCCGCGTTAAACGTACAGACGAAAATCGTCGATGATAAGGATAAAGAGGTCCCCCACGGAGAAATCGGCGAAATTGTTCATCGTACGCCTCATGCCATGAAAGGCTACCTGCACGATCCCGGGAAAACAGCTGAAGCTTTTCGTAATGGCTGGTTCCACAGCGGTGATTTGGGCGTTATGGACGGGGAAGGTTACGTCACGATCGTTGACCGCAAAAAAGATATGATCAATACAGGTGGTGTGAACGTATCCAGCCGTGAAATTGAAGAAGCGATCTATCAAATGGAACACGTATCGGAAGTTGCTGTTGTAAGTGTTCCGGATCCCTATTGGATCGAAGCAGTGATGGCCATTGTCGTTCCAAAACCGGATGTTCCATTGGAAAAAGAGGAAGTAATCGAATTTTGCCGAGGCACGTTAGCCAAATACAAAGTTCCTAAATTTGTGGAGGTAACCGATGAATTGCCGAAAAACCCTAGCGGCAAAATTCTCAAGCGCGACCTTCGCGATCAGTATCAGGAAGTGAAGGATTCATAAAGTGTTTTAACTGCTTTGAAGATCCCTCATGCTCACTTTTTCCTTCCCATTACTGGGAGAACGTGATTATTAAAGCTTTCTCCTTATCCATATCCATACACCACTGATTGGAAGATCTTCTTCTTTTCGGTGGTGCAATTGGATCTTTCCATTCACCTCGAATACGCGTTCATACCTGTCTCAGATGCATTGAATCCTTCATTGTTTCTTCGATTCATAATTTTCCTGATTTCTCAAAGTTCACCTCTCCTTCGGAACTTTCTCGTTTATCATCAAACAAAGACCAATTCGAGTATTTTTTACAGCCACTCATAAAGTTAGATTAACATGTCTGATATTATTGTTCCGGTACACATTTCCATATACTTCTTGACTCCTTCCCAAAGTGGAAACAAATTTTCGAGGTATAACCTTAGGTTATGCCAAGATCACCTTTCGGTATTTCCGGGGATCAGATGACCTCCATTATAATTTGTATGGAATAGGCATTCATTCTGTGAAGGAGCTAGATAAGATGAAACCGATCAAGTTAATGCTTCCCGGATTTTTAATCGTTGCAGCAACATATGGTTTTGCAAGGTATACGTATGGTCCCTTTCTTGCCATGATTCAAAATGACTTTAATCTGGACCATCAAATGACAGGCTTTATTGGCGGCCTGCCTTACTTCGGTTATATCATCGGGACAATACTTGCGATTTGGTGCGTCAAACGCATTGGATTAAAAAAACCGATTATCATTGGAGGAATGCTGGCAACGATTGGTCTTTTTCTGGTCATGTCCTCATTTTCTTTATGGCTTTTAATGGCCGGGATTATTATTGGCGGTTCAAGCGGTGGTTTTGTATGGACCGCTATGCCGATAGCGGTCACTCGACTCATCGATTCATCGAAACAAAGTGTGGTCATCGCCTTTGTTAATGCCGGACCTGCTTTGGCCATCTTTTTAACAGGTCCTTTGGCTTTTACATTCGGTTCTGAGTGGCGTCTGATATGGGGCGTTTTCAGTATTTTAGCTTTGATCACATTGGTATGGACTTATAAGGTGCTGCCTTCAGACCAGCTAACGATAGATCGGAACGCCCTTAAAGGTTATGTAAAGAAAAAAACCCTTCTTAATCAAGGGAAAGTCTTTTTTGCAGCCAGCGTTATTTGTGGGATCGGCACCGGCGTTTATGTCACTTATGCGGTAAACCTAATCTACGACATGCCGCTTTCCATATCCGTTTTAAGCCAATATCCGCAGTTCTTTATGTCTTTTCTTGGACTGATTAGTTTGGCCTCCGTCTTGACGGGCTTAGCATTAAAAAAGGTGCCCTTTCAAACCTTTTACTTACTGACAACATCGACATTGGCTTTTTCAGTCTTATTATTGCCATTGGCTTTTCACTGGTCGATTCTAGTCCTTTCCGCTATCATGTTCGGGCTTACATTTTTCACCTATTTCGCCTTGTTGGTTTTATGGGGATTGCGACGATTTAAGGAGCAAGCATCAGAAGCGAATGGCATCATGTTGTTGCTCATTTCCCTCGGCCAGTTTTTAGCCCCTATTTTTACCGGTTATTTTCTTTCATTTGTTTCGTTATCCACCATTTTTGTGGCATCGGGCCTATTACTTGCGACTTTACTCGTGCTAAAACCTGTTGCTGAGAGCACAAGGAAAACATCTGCTATGCCGAAAGAGCATATACCAGCACATCAAGGATTGAACGATTAACACTAAATAAGTAAAGATTTCGTGTGGGCGTATAATCCACAATCGGCAGGAAACGAACGCCTCGAAGTTCGATATAATTTGCCATAATGCCGGGTATAAAGGAAATGCCGTAACCGCCGGCCGTGAAAGCCACAACGTTGTGCCAAGATGTTTCCATCACTTTTTTTGGCGTCACTTTTCGCTGCTCAATCAACGTCATGACACGTTGATGCAAAGGTGTGCTCGAGAGCGGGAGAATGAGTGTTTCAGCTAAACATTCGTCAATGGATACTTTCGATTGTTTGGCTAACTGATGATCGATGGGAACAGCGATCTCGAATTGATCCTCAAATAAAAAATGTGAAAACAGCCCTTTGTATGAGGGCACATCTTGGATGATCGCGGCATCCAGTTTTGTGTCGAACAACAGGGGGATTAAATCTTTATCGTTATCCAAAACGTCTGGTATGATAACATTCGCACTGTGTAGCCTCCGGTAATGAGCGGGTAAATAATAAGAACTTTCCGTTGGCGCACAACCTAAATGAATCGTTTCATGGTCCATATGTTTTTCAATGGCACGATGGACATCCGAAAATAGTGGCTCAAGATCCTGAAATAATGCCTCCCCTCTTTCCGTTAACTCAATACCTTTGGAGGAACGCCGTAAGACGAGAAATCCTAAAACCCCTTCCAACTTTTTGATTTGCTTACTCAGGGCAGGCTGAGAAATAAATAACTTCGTCGCGGCTTTTGTAATGCTCTGTTCTTTTGCGACCTGAATAAAATAATACAGCATTTGCAAGTTCATGCTCAGTTTAGCTCCTTATGTTGTTATCCTTTCATCTATTATATCATTGTGGACAACCATTCCTTGTCATGTCCAATAGTTGACACGCTTTAACCCCATCTCAGACGTTACATCTTTATTCATTGTTTAGTTTTTTTTAATTTTTTAGATATATTACGCTCCTAATTATAACATAACTGCAATTGAAATACGGCGGTTATATTGAATGATTATGAAAATTAATATAATGGAAATCAAAATGCCCATTCAACACAAAAGGAGAGGCGCGACTAATTCACCCCCCTCCCCATCAAAACCTCTGAATAATAAATGCCGCCGCGATCGCTGCAATAATAACGATCATGATATGTCCTCTGAAATAAGCAATCACAGCTGCCACAAGCCCGCCGATGACCCCGACAACCGGCGCTCCCGGTTCCACCGTAAATATTCCCGGTACGATCAAGGCGCCGAGCGCCGCGTAAGGGATTGCTTTTAACCACTTGTTCACCCACCCGGGAAATTGCAGGTGATCCATAATAAATACTGGCAACACTCTCGGCAGATAAGTAACAAGTGCCATCGCAATAATGATAAGCGTTAACGTCATTCTTTATCCTCCTCAAGCATCCACACACCGATCAAACTTCCGAACACGGTTGCTAGCACAATCGCCCACCCTTCCGACAAATAAAGCGAAAAAATCCAACAAAGCCCGGCGCTTCCGGCCGCGATGAGCCCTATTTTCCGGTAAGCGCGAATCGCCGGCACGAGCAAGCCGATAAATAACGCGTAGAGGGCGATCCCCATGCTATCGCTTAACGCATCGGGGACGACATTACCGATCAAAGCGCCAATCCCCGTGCCAATGACCCACATCCCAAATGCACCGGAAAAAATGCCTAAGTAAATGGCAGCAGACGGATGAGTGCCGAGTTCTTTTTGTTTAAGAGAGGCGAGTGCGAAACTCTCGTCCGTAATCCCTTGGGCAAGTATGGCTTGCCATCGTTTCGGAATGTGCTGCAAGTTGCTGAACAAAGAAATGCTCATGACAAAATGGCGCACGTTTAAAATAAATGTTGCCAGTATGATCTCGAGGCCGACCGTTCCAATCGCTAACATGTTCAGCGCCATAAATTGACTGGCTCCGGCATAAACGGTCATGGACATCAATAATGCATGAAAAAACGAAAGCCCCGTTTGCACAGCGAGTACCCCAAATGAAATAGCGATTGGCAAGTACCCGAGAATGACCGGGACAGCAAGCTTTAACCCATGCCAATAATCCTCTGAATATGTAGTGCTGTGCATTTCTTCTAGATGTTCTTCTCTCATCGCTGTCATCCTTCGTCCGCATAGTACATAATCACTTGCAAAACCGTTTCCGTATCGGCTTTATTTTCATATTGGTGGGGAACATTTGCCGAAAATTGAATACTTTTCTTTTCATCCAACATGTATGTCTTGTCATGAAGGGTGATTTCAAATTCTCCGGCCTTCACGGTAATGTATTCGCGCACCCCATCAAGATGCGGCAAAGAGTGATAATTGGCGCCCGGCCGTAAAATCATCGTATACACTTCGAATTGCGTTTCGGGATCAAAGGGAAAAATAAGGTATAGACGGCAACGACCATTGTCTTCCTCCAAATCGGGTGTTTGTTTTTGTTCCACAATATTGACAACTTCGGCTTCTTGTTTAATCAAGGAAGAGAACGACACATTTAGACCGGTGGCAATTCGCCACACGATCGTGATCGTCGGCTGGGTCTCCCCTTTTTCGATGCGATAAAGCATGCCCTTGCTGACACCGGTGCATTCGGCAATTTTGTCAAACGTCCACCCTTTTCTTTTTCTGATTCGTTGCAAGTTTTGCCCTACCCGTTCGTGTATGTCGATGAACCTCACCCCCCTATTATTCCTTATAGTAAATAATAGCACACTATATTGAACAAAAAAAGAAAGACAAAACGTTTCTCGATGGTTTTGCCTTTCCATGATTATTTTTTCCGTGCAATTTGGTCATCCGCTTGTCTCACGTCATCCGGAACCATACTGCCGCCGGTACCCCAGAGCAAATGCGTGGCATTGGCGAATTTTTCTTCATCGAGTCCTTGTTGCTTCAAGTATTCTTTTCCCGCCGCCGTTCCAATCAAGTTGTAAGGACCAGGAAACCCGGCGAGCGCGGACGGCTCCAGATACATTTCTTCAGCATCCATTAACTGCCGCAAAAGTTGGTAAAGATGTTCGTCCCGAACTGTATACATGCCACTGACCATCTTCTCGATTATTTTTCCGACAGCACCTGAAGGTCTCCCTACCGCCAGCCCATCGGCAACGGTATGGTTGCTCAATCCGAAATCTCCTACACTCACTTTTTCATGCATGCCTGTCAATAAACCGAGAAACATCGCCGGTGATTCCGTCGGCTCTGCAAAAAAACAATGGACGGCATCCTCAAAGACTTGTTTCAAGCCAAAGGTGACACCTCCCGGCCCACCACCGACCCCGCATGGCAAATAGACGAACAATGGATGGGCTTCATCGACTTGAATGCGCGCGGTTTCCAACTGTTTTTTTATTCGAAGCGCAGCGACCGCGTACCCCATGAACAAGTCCCGGGACCATTCATCATCAACAAAATAAACATGGGAATCCGCTTCAGCGGCTTTTCGCCCTTCCGCAACCGCCCCGGAAAAATCATCTGTATGCTGAACGACGGTGGCTCCAACGCTCCGTAACGTTTCCTTCTTCCACTCTTTCGCATCCGCGGACATATGGACGTCCACGTTAAACCCGAGTTTCGCACTCATGATTCCAATGCTTAAGCCGAGATTTCCGGTCGAGCCAACCATGATGCCATATTGTTGAAACAACGCGCAGGGACCCGCGCCGGCAAGCAAGCTGTAATCATCGCTTGTTTGCAGCAAGCCATGCTCCAACGCCAAGTGTTCCGCGAACTTTAATACTTCATAAATCCCTCCGCGCGCTTTTATGGATCCGGCAATTGGCAGTTCGTGATCGGCTTTCACCCATAGTTTTCCGGGTAAATCCACACCGTAATGCTTCGATAAATCGGATTGCATCTTCGGGATTTGGATAATGCTTGATTCAATTAAACCATCATCGTCTGCTGTTTCCGGGAACAATGTTGCAATCAGCGGTTGGAAACGCCTGAATCTTGCTGCCGCTTCTTTTATATCCTCCAGGGATAGCGAAAGAGACGCTTTATAATCGTTAAACGATCGGTATTTTGGATTTAACCAGACGACTTCTTCCGCCCGTATGATTCTTTCAAGAGCAGGATGGCGCTCGATCCACGCTTCCAACGTCTGCCCGTGGATGTTTTGCTTATCCATGAAAAAACTCCTTCGTGTGCCGCTTTATAGAAAAAATAAGCATGTTTTCAGGGCACCGGCGATATATTTGGTATTAGTGCTTGTCTACATCATAATTGTTTGTGAGGTCATCTGTCATGTTTTCAACAAAACGAAAGGAAAGCATTGCACGTTTTATATACCGGTGTTTTATGGTTACATGCGGCGCTATTTTAACAGCCGTCGCGATTCAACTTTTTTTGATCCCGAATTCTGTCATTGACGGCGGGGTTATCGGCGTCTCGTTAATATTGAATGAATTAACCGGTTTGGGCTTCGGCATTCTCGTGCTCGTTATTAATATACCCTTTTTGTTATTTGGATTAAAACAAGTAGGAACGACTTTTTTCCTAACGTCTTTGTATGGGATTGTCATCCTGGCGATTACGGAGCAACAGCTTCATCAATTTACGACTTTCATCCATGAACCAATGATCACGACACTGTTTGGGGGTTTTATTCTCGGAGCCGGGATAGGGATCGTAATCCGCTACGGCGGGGCGTTGGATGGAACGGAAATTCTCGGCATTTTACTGACAAAAAATGTCCCTTTTTCCGTCGGGGAATTTATCATGTTTATCAACATTTTTATTTTCACATGGGCCGGGTTTGTGTTCGGGTGGGAACAAGCGATGCTGTCGGTCATCACTTATTTCGTGGCATCGAAAACGATTGATGCAGTCATACAGGGTATCGACGAGACAAAAGCGGTCGTCGTCGTTTCCAATAAGTATGCGCAGCTCAGTTCCGCGGTCGTGCATCGCTTGGGGCGATCGTTAACGGTCATGGACGGGCAAGGCGCCTTCACCCATAGCGACAAAGAAGTGTTGTACATCGTTGTCACCCGTTTGGAAGTGATGAAATTAAAATCCATCGTTTTTGAAATCGATAAAGAAGCATTTATTACGGTCATGAATGCGCAAGAGGTGCACGGGGGAAAGTTCAAAAGCGACCTTCATTAGCAACATCACAAAAGTTAGACCCCCCATTTTTATGGGAGGTCTTTTCTTATCGCTTATCAGCCTTCTCGCTTTGCTTTCTCTTTTCGAATGACGATTCGTTGAAAAGGAAATTCTTCCGATCGTTCCGGGATCGGAAAGCGATTAAACTCGGCTACAATCGTCCGTTCATGCTCGGCGATCACTTTCAACAGTTCTCCTTCATATTTTACGGTTTCTCCGATTTCAAATAAATTTTCTTTCTCTTCCATTGTGCATCTCTCCCTAAAATCATTGGGCTTTCATCATTTTAGCATACATGGGAGAGCAACACACATTTATTTGACTGAGAAACAATGAAAATGAAGATTGCTATTTTTCCAACGTGTGATTAACCATGATAGTCATTGATCAATTCAATAACTGTTTTCTGTTCTGATACAGGCTCATGATTTTGCTCTCTTCTTTCCTCTGTGTTTGCCATATGGATCATCCCCTTTGTTTTGTTAAGTTTATTGTAAGGCATTGTTATAATACAGTCAAGATAAATTTATAATTTTATATAACAATGTGCTTTAGCCCAAAACTAAAAAAGCACTCTGTAATCAGAGCGCCGTGATGATTCCGAGGTTTCATTGAGGTTTTGGGGGGTGTCTGTGTTAACGGAATCGTTTCCTATAATCCTGTTTGATAACAGTTTCAGAAATAATATCCATCATGATTTTCTCTTCATCCAACATGAACGCGATACGGCCGTCAATACGGAGCACGCCTGATACGTTGGATTCCAATCCTTTTGCTAACTCATCGGGGGCCTCGATGTCTGACCACCGGAGACGCCAAATTTTCGTGACCCTTTGCACGTGAAAAGCCATTTTGTTCCGGCTTTCTTCCAAAATCATAAATTTGTTTTCTTTGCTTGCTTCATGGGTCTTTACATTAAGAACAGTGGCAAGGTTGACAACCGGGATCCATTCATCCCGCAATTGGACGACTCCATCAACATAAGGATGCCGGTTTGGTGATTCCGCGACTTCCGACGTTTGAATAATTTCCCTCACATTGAGAATATCAATCGCGAATAAAACGTCACCCACCTCGTAAAGAATCACTTCAAGCTGATCGGCCTCTTGTGACTCCGTTGTTTCGGAAAAAACGGACGTTTGTTCTTTCATATCTATTGTGGCGCAAGCTGCATACTTGGCACTTCCCCCTTTCCCTTATTTTGATTCTTTTTTCCTATTTTTATCCTAGCACATCATCTATAAAAAGAAAAACCCGAGGGACGTTATCCGCGATCCCTCGGGTTTATTGCTTATAAATCTTCAATGGAGTCAATATCCATATATTCGGGTACAACCAATCCTAGCGCGGCTTCCCCATCCATATTCGCACCTAAATTCTCTACGTCATCTTCGATAGGGTCATAGTATGCGCCATGTGTGTTGGGTAACCATGCACTAATCATGGCATCGACATCGCCATCTGCGACCGCTGAATACATATAGTTCGCTTCCACATTGGTCAATTCCACGTCATAGCCCATGTCTTCCAATACAGGGACCATCATGCCCACCGTGGACAAATCCGTTTCCCACGGACCGTGAACGATTTCGAACGTTTCACCATCCACTTCGTCCACGCCTTCGGTCCAACTGTTAACGGTATCTTCGTTTTCGTCAATCCAGTCTTGCCCTGCCTCGAATTCATCGGTTCCTTCAACAACTAAGTCATACATGATTTCCGCCATGTCATCAGCTGTCCATTCAAAATTCTCCAAGATTTCATAGGCTTCCGGATGGTCATCTTGCAATCCTTCACGGGCGAGTGTATCAATATCCTCCGGTTCCCCAAATGACCCTTCCGGATCGTCAAGATATTTAAGGTCGTGATCAACAAATTTCCAGTGAGGATCCCATCCAGTGATAACGATTGGTTCTTCATTTTCAAGGGCTTCTTCCATCTCAGCGATCATCGCGGTTTCCGAACTTGATTGTAGCGTCCAGTCATCAAGGTTATCATAATCCTCGAGCGCTTGTTCAGCGGCCTCCATGATTCCGGCTCCCGGGTCTATGCCGGTAACCGTGTAATCCATTTCTTCGGCATATTCCGAGGCTGCTTCGCCGTCGCCCGTGTCCTCTCCATCATCATCCGCGCCGCAACCGGCGGCTACAAGGATGACGGATAGACTTGTCAGTAAACCCAAACGTGTTAAATACTTACTCATAGCCAAACTCCTTTTCGCTTATGTTATGTAATCAGCCCAAAGACATTCATCTTTGGGCTGACCGGCTTATTTTATTCTTGCAGATCTTCAATCGATTCAATATCCATATAAGCCGGAACGGTCAAACCAAGTTGCGCGCCATCTGGCATGTTTGGTCCAAGATCTTCGTATTCATCCTGATAATCCTCATGATAATCTTCGTGTGTATGTGGCAACCATACAGCAACGGATGCATCAGCATCACCGTCAGCCACAGATTGAAACACAGGGTTTGCTTCCATCTGGTTCATCTCAACTTCGTAACCAACACTTTCAAGGACGTTTGCAATTACATTGGTGGAAGCAATTTCCGTATCCCAAGCAACGAGGGAAAGGGTGAGGGTTTCGCCTTCTCCTGCATCTTCATCTACGCCGTCTGTCCATTCGGATACCATATCTTCATTGGCATCCACCCAGTTTTGGGCAGCCTCGGCTTCATCTACGTCATCTTGAATTTCAAGCATGACTTCTTCCATGTCCTCTTCTACCCATTCAAAGCTATCCAGAATTTGATATGCATCCGGGTGCTCGTCTTCGAGTCCTTCACGCGCGATCGTATGGATGCTTTCGGCATCCCCATACGAGCCTTCCGGATCATCAAGGATCTCTAGGTCATACTCTTGAAATTTCCAGTGCGGCGTCCATCCGGTGATGAAAACAGGGTCTTCATTTTGATAAGCGTTATCCAACTCCTGAATCATCGCGGGATCAGAGCTTGTCTGTACGTTCCACTCGTCCAGCCCGTAATCTTCAATAGCTTGTTCCGTTGATTGTACAACGCCTGAACCTCCGTCAATGCCGACGATTGTATGATCAACTTCTTCTCCGTAATCCGCGCCTGCTTCACCGTTCGCATCATCGTCATCATCGTCGTCCGCTTCTGTTTCTTCAGCGTCCCCATTGTCGTCTTCGGCGCCTGCGTCATCCCCTTCATCATCTGCACCGCAACCGGCGGCAACAAGTGTAAGCGAAAGTCCGGTGGCAATACCGAGACGTTTCCAGTGCTTAATCATCGACTAACACCTCTCCCTTTCTATTATGTTAATTAACCCCCCTGCGCGCTGCCAGCGGCAGGGAAGAAATGTTCTATTTTTTCTTTTTGAGTTGAAAACCGGCGGTTAAGCGGTCAAGAATGATCGCCACGACAACGATCGCGATACCGGCTTCGAAACCACTGCCCACATCATTTCGTCCGACCGCTGTATAGACAACATCCCCGAGGCCGTCAGCACCGATCATCGAGGCAATGACAACCATCGATAAGGATAACATAATCGTTTGGTTGACCCCGGCCATAATCGTTGTCTTGGCCATGGGCAATTGCACTTTATATAGTTTTTGCGACGGTGTGGAACCAAACGCGTCCGCGGCTTCAGTAACCTCTGAAGATACTTCCCGAATGCCTAAATTCGTTAAACGTATCGTTGGAGGCATTCCAAAGATGACAGATGCAATAACCCCGGCACCATGCCGATCCCGAAAAAGGCAACCGCCGGGATCAAATAAACGAACTGCGGCAATGTCTGCATGAAGTCCAGGATCGGTTTAATGATTGCTTCAACCGTCCTGCTTTTTGACATCCAAATGCCAATCGGTATCCCGACCAAAACGGAAATAAATGTCGCTGCCAGCACGATGGAAAGCATAAGAATCATGTCATTCCAAAATTGGAGATTATCGATAAGCAATAAGCCGAAAAAGACGAACAGACTTAAACCAATCTTCCTGCCGGCAAAGAAAAAGGTAAGAAGGGGAATCCCAATAATCACAACCGGAATAGGCACAATGTCCATAATCGTCGTTAAAGCGCTCAGTATCCAAGCGATTAAAGCATCAATTGAATCAAATATCACATCCGCGTTCGTCAACCAATCAACGAAACGCTCAATCCAATCAGCTAGAGGAAGGCTCGGAAATAGATCCATTGACATTCACCTCTCCTCCTGCTAGCGCACCGAGCACTGAGCTTCGCACGATAATACCGCGAAGTTTTCCGTCTTGGACAACGGCCGCGGGCACTTTGCTGTTTTTGATAAGATCGATCACTTCGGTAACGGGCGTTTCAAGTTCTACTCTCAGCACATCATTGTGGATAACACCCTTGAAATCATCGACTCCTTTATCCACGAGTTGGGATAATTCGTCCGCGTGGACAATCCCTATCAGTTCCCGGTCGCGTTTAATGGCATAAATGCTTGAGATGCCTGAATTGCGCATGCGCTGCAAAGCGACGCGCGGGCCTTCCCGTTCCGGCTGGACGGTTTCAGGTCTCGTCATGACATTTTGTGCCGTGAATACTTTTGAACGGTCTACATCTTCTACGAATTTCTCAACGTACTCATCGGCCGGATTCGTAAGAATTTCTTCCGGAGTTCCGATTTGTACGATGGCTCCGTCTTTCATAATCGTAATCCGATCTCCAATCCTGAGTGCTTCATCCAAATCGTGCGTGATAAATATAATCGTTTTCTTCATGTTTTCCTGCAAATCCATCAGTTCATCTTGCATGTCTTTTCGGATTAAAGGATCGAGTGCCGAAAATGCTTCATCCATAAGAAGAATTTCCGGATCATTGGCCAGGGCGCGGGCAAGTCCTACACGTTGTTGCATCCCGCCCGATAATTCTTCGGGATACATGTTTTCATACCCTTCCAAGCCAACGAGCCTCAGGGCATCACCCGCTTTTTTACTTCTTTCCTCCCGTTCAAATCCCTGTACTTCCAACCCATACTCCACATTGCTTTGAATCGTTCGAAAAGGGAAGAGGCCAAATTTCTGAAACACCATGCTCATGTCCCGGCGGCGAATCGTCCGCAATTTTTTTTCGTTCATTTCCGCCAAGTTGTCATCATTTAAGTAGACAGCACCTGATGTCGGTTCGATCAAACGGTTGAGCAAACGCACGAGCGTTGATTTTCCGCTCCCCGACAAGCCCATAATCACAAACACTTCACCATCTTGAACGTCAAATGATGCTTTGTTTACACCGACGGTAAGGCCTGTTTCTTCGAGAATTTCTCCTTTCGACTTGTTTTCTTTCAAAAGAGAGATGGCCCGTTCCGGCCTTTTCCCAAATACCTTGGTCAAATTCTCAACCTTGATTTTCGCCAATGAATTCACTCCTTGGGCGATCTGTTTTTTTAATAAGGTGCTCAATATGCTAGGGGTCAAATTCACAGCAAGGACATATTCATCTTATGGTAACTTCATCATACTTTCGTTAGCTTTGATCAAAATTTTTCACTCATTCAACTATGATGTTCGTCCGATTCATCTTTGGAATAGGCCATTGTTTAAACCCTACGAATGTCCTGTTGATTTTGACGATCATTCACCCGCACAGCATCATACTTTAAATACTATACTCCTTTCGAAAGATGAAAACAAATCGAGCAATTAAGGTTTATTGCCCGTATTCTCATAATATAATGCGTTATTCATCATAAACATGTCTATTTTTGTTTTATCTATTCATATCTTCTAATATCGACAAAATACGTGTCCTTGATTTGCTAATGATTTGAAAACAATTTATTTTCATTTATTATATAAAAAGGCTTGCCGGAAGGCAAGCCTTTTGTGTACATCAAGTTCCTAGACGTGTATTTCAATGTTCGCGTCTTCTTCCAAGTCATTCGTTAGCGCTTCACGATTTTCTTGATTTTCCATTTGTTCTGCCTGATCCCGGAGTTGATCTTCCATTTCATCGAGCTCCGGCGGATCTTCTTCCATTTCATCGCCCATTTGTTCTTCCATCATAGCGATTTGCTCTTCATAAAGTTCTTCTAATTCTTCATCGCTAACTTCAACTTCTCCGAACTCATCTTCAATTAATTGTTCGATGCGAAGATCTTCCTCCAAAATGTTATGAACTTCGTCTTCCGACATGCCCTGTTCTTCCATCACTTCAAAGAATTCTTCTGTGTCTTGGCCCATTTCTTCGGCCATTTCTTCGATCGCTTCATCCAAGTCCTCGTCGCTTACTTCGATTCCGCGCTCACCCGCTTCTTGAAGAAGCAGTTCCTGTCTTGCAAGTTCATTAGCAATTTCCTCGCGAAATTCTTGGTCTTGTTCCTCATCCTCGGTAATATCCATCATCTGGGTTTGCGCGATCTGTTCCACTTGCATCGTATAGATCTCTTCAAATTCATCTCTGTCGATGCTTTCTTCATTTACTTCAGCAACGGGGTCAGGGACGTCATCCAAGTCAATGTCCGGCTCCGGCATTTCCATTTCTTCCTCCGGAAGCGCGTCACTGGCTTGTTCCTCGCCCTCCTCTTCTCCGTTCTCTGTATCTTCTGCTTCTCCGTTTTCTTCGTCATCGCCGTTGCATGCAGCCAGTCCAATCGCGAGAAGAAACGACAATCCACCAGTTACTAATACTCTTTTCACATAAAAGCTCCTTCCTTCCACAGGCTGAAGGCATTATAACACAAAAGCAGGTGTACTCAGCAAACGTCATCACATTTATAACTTGTTTCATCATTGTGACCGATTTGTGACAGTTATATCACAATGTCGTTCAACTTATGTGAGAGGCGCCCAAACATTCCCGACATGTTTTTCATAGGCTACCGTAACGCTAATAAAACCTTTAGAAAAACTTGGCTTCCGCCAAGTCCTTATAGCGGAAGCCTTAGTTTTACTTATACTTTAATCCTTTAACAAAGTTAAACATTCTTAAAGTGTAATGAAAAAAACGGAAAGTAGGGACACTATGCAACATTCGCTATTCCCGATAAAGGTATTTAGCCGTTGGTACACGAATGACGCCGGTTTTTTTGGATCGTCACTTACACCGGTGCAAACTAAAACAGAAACGCATTGGATCCTACGCTTTCCAATCCAAGGGATGCGTGCAGAGAACGTAATCACTTACATTGACAATCACAATTTGCATATCCGCTTTCAACAAATGACGGAAGAAAAACAAGTGAATGAAACAACGGGCATTGTTTCCGCTTATCAAGCTTTGACAGAATGCGAGACCCTTACATCGCTCCCAGTATACGTAGACACGGGCAGTTATTCCGTTATTTGTTGCAGCGATCATGTGGACCTTTACTTCAATATTCTGAAAGGAGATGAGTATTGATGATCCATCATTCTCAGCAGCGGCCACGGCCGCCTCATTATGAAGAGCCTTACATGTATCCACCACGCCCTTATCCGCCTTCGTTGCCGCCGATTTCCGGGCAACCTTATGGCAGTCCCGGGGCGCCCGCCTATGGAAATGCGGGGAAAAAACCGAGACCGCCGGCTGTCTCCGGAATTATGACCGGATTTACGAATGAAAATGGCCAATTAGATGTTCAGAAAACAATGGCAACAATCGATACGGCAGTAAAAACGTACCAACAAGTTTCACCGATGATTAAACAGCTCTCGTCCATTTTCCTATACCGAAATTAAACCCGGCCCGCGCGGCCGGGTTTAATTTTCTCGATTTAAGATTCTGCGAACGATCGAATCGCTTTTGCTGTTTCCTTCGGCATTTCTTCCGGAAGAAGATGGCCAATTTCCGGATAAGTAGAAAGTGTCGCGCATGGCAAAGCACCCACGAGCTTTTCTCCCACTTTCAAAGGTACGATGCTGTCCGCTTCTCCCCACAGCAAAAGAACCGGCACGTGAATTTCCGCAAGCTCCGTTTTTGTTAAATCACCTTCGCGGTGGCGGATAAATTTAGTTAACGCTTGATACATCGCTTTTTCCCGTAATGGTTCTTCATAAGCGGATACGTGTTTGTCTGTGACGATGGACGAATCAAAGATGACTTCATGCAAAATATTGCTTACGTCGTGTTTGCGTATATAGCGCCTCAGCCAAGTTGAAAAGAACGGGAGGTATGTTGCTGCCCGCAACCAAAAAGGGAGACGGGCGATGCCTCCGGAGCTTGCGAGCAACACAATCTTTTTCGGCAGACGGGGCATTATTTTTGGCAAACGGAGGGCGATTTGTCCTCCCATCGAGTGGCCGACCGGAATCACTTCGGTTTGTTCGGTCACATAGAGCTTTATAATGGCATTTACCGTTAATGCATATTGTGCGTACGAATAGCGGTATCGCAATGTTTTCTTGCTTTTTCCAAAACCGGGAAGGTCGAAGGTGACAACCTCGCCGTAAAGGCGCAATTCGGGAATGAGGGCCTGATAGCTATATGCGGATGACATGAATCCATGAATCAATACGAACAATCGCGGGGGTGAGGCGTTTCCGGCCTCAGGATAATGTTGAACGTTCATATCTTCCGGGCGAACCGGATAGCGGTCAACGTAGTTCATAAGGTGTTTCTTGATAGACGTAATAGTTTAACCAATTGGAAAAGAGCAAATGGGAATGGGCTCTCCAAAGGAGTAACGGATCGTTGTCCGGATTCTCGCTCGGAAAATAACCGGTCGGTGCCTGTGTATCGAGTCCCCGTTCTCGGTCACGTTGATACTCATCCCGCAATGTTGTCGCCTCATATTCCGCGTGCCCGGTGACAAACACCTTGCTCCCTTTCAAATCGGCGATCAAGTATACGCCCGCGTCTTCAGACTCAGCAAGGACAACCAATTCATCTTCCGCTTCAATATCCTCATTTTTCGTCGTCGTATATCGTGAATGCGGAACGTAAAATTGATCGTCAAATCCTCGCAAAAGCGGACTGTTCATCGTTTTAATCTCATGTTTGTAAACGCCGAATTGTTTATGGGGCAATTCAACCTTCGGTATTTGATAATGGTAGTACAGGGCCGCTTGTGCTCCCCAACAGATATGCAATGTGGAAGTGACGTTGGTTTTGCTCCATTCCAACATTTCAACTAATTCATTCCAGTAGTCCACATCCTCGAAGGATAATCGTTCAATCGGCGCTCCGGTGATAATCATCCCGTCAAAATACTGATCTTTAACGTCTGCAAACCTTTTATAAAAAGCTTCCAAATGCTCCGAGGACGTATTTTTTGACCGGTGTGTGCTCGGATGCAGAAACGTAATCTCCACTTGCAAGGGGGAATTTCCCAACAATCGTAAAAGTTGGGTTTCCGTCGTTTCTTTCAACGGCATTAAATTCAAGATAACGATATGCAACGGACGGATGTCTTGCGTATACGCCCGTCTCTCATTCATGACAAATATATTCTCTTGTTGCAGTACATCTTTTGCCGGCAATTCATTCGGAATTTTAATTGGCATCGTATTTCCCCCATGCTCCTTTGTTCGGTTATTTTTATATAATTTCCCACCACTCATCTTGAGGGCTTACAGGTGTGCGTCGTTTATGTTCGGTTACCCGATAATAATGAATCAGTTCATTCTCTATCTTTTTGTTAACGGTTTTTCCTTCCAGAAAATCATCAATTTCATTATATGTCAATCCTAAGGCTTCTTCGTCTGAAAGTCCGGGCTGATCATCTAACAAGTCGGCCGTCGGAGTTTTCATATAGGTGGATGCCGGCGCGTCCAACATTCGTAACAGCGCTTTGCCTTGTCGTTTATTCAATCCGGATAAAGGGACGATATCACAAGCGCCATCCCCATGCTTGGTAAAATAACCGGTAATCGCTTCCGCGGCATGATCTGTTCCGATGACGAGCAGCCCGAATGCGGCTGCCACATCATATTGGACCTTCATACGCTCCCGGGCTTTTGTATTCCCTTTGTGAAAATCGCTAAGCTCCTCGTCAAACGCTTGCGCAAAGCTATTTGCGGAGGCGTCAACCGCCGGTTGGATATTAATCGTTTCCGCGCGATCCGGTTGAATAAACGCGAGCGCTTTGTTTGCATCATCTTCATCTTGTTGTGCCCCGTGGGGGAGGCGCAGGGCAATAAACTGATAATGTTCGTTTTCTTCTTCGCGAAGTTCTTCGACTGCTTCCTGTGCCATCTTTCCCAGTAATGTAGAATCTTGCCCACCGGATATGCCAAGCACGAAACCATTTGCCCGTGCGTGTTTGGCGTAGGACTTTAAAAACCCTTTCCGTCTTCGGTATTCTTCTTCGGGGACAATTGTTGGTTGGACACCTAAAGCACGAATAATCGCTTCCTGTTGCATTGGATATTTCCCCCTATTCAGCATCATTTCTAAATCTTTTCCATTGGTCATATAATCCTTCTGCCAACAGCACACGTCTTTGGTGATTTCCGAAGAGGTCAAAATGGGACAATTCCCCTCGCTCATGAATCCATTTTTCCTTCAACCCGTATGCTTTTCCCCATTGTACCAGTTTCGGGTAATCCCCACAGGCTACTTTCGTCACAGAATCACAGTCGGGAAACCGGTCATCCACCCAATAATGGGTAATAACAGAAATTTCACCTGCCTTCGCTCGCGCTTTCCATTTTTTTAGTTCGTGTTTATCAATCCCAAAGGCCATAGCAGCATTATTCACTTTCTTTTTTTTGTTTCTTTTCACGTTCATATACGTCGTGCCATTCCGGCAAGTGTTTTTTCATGGAACGGGGGCGAAAACGCTCACGGTCGACGATCACATGGGTCGTCGTCCCACTTACGCATAATTCGTTATCTTCATTATAAATGGCGTAACCGTACACCGCCCGTATTCCATCGTAATCCTCAATCCATGTCTCTACACGGACGGTTTCCCCATATCGTACCGCTGTTTTATAAGACAAGTTTGCTTCTGTTACCGGAGCAAGTACACCGCTCTCTTCCAGTTTTGCATAGGAAAAACCCAAATCGTTGATAAGTTCGGTTCGGCCTATCTCGCACCATATTAAATACTGGGAATGGTGTACAATCCCCATTTGATCTGTTTCCGCATACCGAACTTGTATGTGGGTGGACGCTATTTTCAAGCATATACGCCTACTTTCCATTCGTTTATTAAGCTTGAGTTACAGAACCGCTTTCTCTTTAGAATAATAAACAATTGCCGTTCAATCAAGAAAAAGGGGTCTTAAAAAATAAAAATGGCCGCCTCACCTTGTAACAAGATAACGACAGCCGATGGTCACATACGGATTATTTTCTTTTGGCATCCAAGCGTTCTTCAATTCGATTCATCGCTTCCCGATCATTAAGAATCGCTTCGCGATTGTCCCTTAACAAATCGATAAAGCGAACATTTTTGACTCTTCGCATAGGAACGCCTCCTTTTTTTCTTCTATTATCGGTGAATTTTTACATTTTTATACGCGTAACCGAGGGGTCACATACCATTCACCAGCCTCATTCACCGTCATCAGGAAAACATCCTCGACGGCATTATAGCCATGGTCAATCAACCCGTTTTCGAGCTCTTGTCGGGTCATGATTTTCTTCATGTTATGCGTAATCACTCTTCCATCGCTAATAATGACTTTTGGATATCCTTTGTTTTGCGGGCTCAATCCCACGTCTTTCGCAGTTGCCGCATGAAACGGACTTCTTTTAATCACGCTAATTTGGCCGTTCGGTTCCAACACCGCGTAATCAATTTCCTTCAAATCAGCAGCATCATTCAACCTGAGTTCCATTAATAATTGTTCCATGGTGATGCTGCACTTTTTGAGCATATGGTCAAGGATCTGCCCTTTTTCAATAATAATGAACGGTTCATCTTCAATCACTCTTCTGAAACGGGGAAATTTAAGCCCGGCATATGAAAGAAGCCAATGCAAAAAAGCAATCATGGCAGCTCCGGCAAAAGGACCGGTTAGATCTTCATCACCGCTAGAAATTGATTCTCCTAAAATATCCCCAATCACCACACCGAAAATAAAGTCCAACGGGTCAATATTGGCCATCGAACGTTGCCCGATCACCTTCACCATCAAAAATATGTATATATAAACAAACAGCGCGCGAACGATAAAACCATAAAACGGTAAATCTTGCGCCCCTGTCCATACGTCTGTAATATTTTCCATTCTTATCCCATCCCACCTGATGATGTCACCTTTCATCTTTTGCAGATTGCATGGAAATATTCATTGTATAATTACGGTACGTGAAATTTTAATTTGAGAACCATCGATAGGTGATCTTGGTTGGCTCATGGCACTCATGGCACCTCAAAAATGTAAAATCAACCAATCTGAGGTTCCATAAACGATCATATGACACCTTAAAAAGGCAAAATTTCGCATTTTGAGGTGCCATGCATCTAGTGTACCCGTCCATCTCCACTCAAACGAAAAAACCTAGCCGCTTTGGCTAGGTTTTTTTGCGTTTATGCTTTTGTTTCTGCCGCCAGTTTATCGCGAAGAACCATTGGCAAGATTCCGCCGTGACGATAATAGTCAACTTCCACGTCGCTGTCGAAGCGAACGACGGCTTCGAATGTTTTTATGTTTCCATCGTTGTCTTCTGCTGTAACGGTGACGAGTTGCCGCGGGTTGACATTTTCGTCGATGTCTACCCGGAACGTTTCTTCACCTGTTAAACCTAACTCGTCGGCGCCTTCGCCCTCTTTAAATTGAAGGGGCAAAACGCCCATAAGCGCAAGGTTGCTACGGTGAATCCGTTCAAAGCTTTTAGCGATGACCGTTTGAATGCCCAGAAGCGTCGTTCCTTTGGCTGCCCAGTCACGGGAACTTCCCATCCCGTAATCGTCACCTGCAAGCACGACGAGTCCGGTGTTATCTTTTTTATATTCCATCGCCGCATCATAGATGGGCATAACTTCACCGCTCGGCCAGTGCGTCGTAAAGCCGCCTTCTGTTCCGGGTGCTAACTTGTTGCGAATGCGAATGTTCGCGAACGTTCCCCGCATCATCACTTCATGATTTCCACGACGGGAGCCGTAAGAGTTAAACTGCGCCGGCTTTAATCCTTTTGATTGCAAATACTGTCCTGCCGGGCTGTCTTTTGCAATCGAACCTGCCGGAGAAATATGGTCGGTTGTTACCGAATCGCCGAACTTGCCAATGGCCCGCATGCCGCTTAACGTTTCAATCGCCTGCGGATCTTTGGACATATTTTCAAAGAACGGAGGATTCTGGATGTAGGTGGACGCCTCATCCCAATCATACAGGGTAGCATCATCCGATGATTGTAACGCGTTCCAGCGTTCATTATTGTCAAATACACTGCTGTACTCCTCTTTAAAGAGTTCAGGGGAAACGTTCTCCTGAATGAACGTTTGCACTTCAGACGTGCTTGGCCATAAGTCTTTGAAAAAGACGTCATTTCCGTCTTTGTCTTTCCCGAACGAATCTTTGCGAAGATCGACATTAACGGTTCCCGCGAGCGCATAGGCAACGACGAGCGGCGGGGAAGCCAAGTAATTCGCACGCACGAGCGGGTGAATTCTGCCTTCAAAGTTACGGTTACCGCTCAGCACCGAGGAAACGAGCAAATCATTGTCCGCGATCGCTTGCTCCACTTCATCCGGCAGCGGTCCGGTATTGCCGATGCACGTCGTACACCCATATCCGACGAGGTTGAAACCGAGTTCGTCCAAAAACGGCATTAACCCTGAGTCTTCAAGATAGCGGGTGACAACTTTCGATCCGGGAGCGAGGGATGTTTTCACATATGCCGGAACATCCAGTCCTTTCTCAACCGCTTTTTTGGCCATTAATCCTGCACCGATCATGACGGAAGGATTGGACGTGTTCGTACAGCTCGTGATCGCCGCGATTGTTACGGCTCCGGTCGGAATCGTGGACGTTTCGCCATTCGGATGCGTAACTTCCACTTCTTTGTCCAATTCAGCCGCGTCAAGTCCAAAACCTTGATTGCCTTCCGGACCGGTGACGGCTTCTTTGAACGATTGCTGCATATCATTAAGTTCAATCAAATCCTGCGGCCGTTTCGGACCGGCCAATGCCGGTTCAATGCTGTCCAAATTCAAAGGAACAACTTCCGAATAGTTCGGCTCAATGGCATCCTCGCTGTAAAACAGTCCATTCGCCTGGCAATAAGCTCTCACGAGCGCAATTTGCTCTTCGCTTCGTCCGGTCAGACGCATGTAGTTCAAAGCTTCCTCATCAACCGGGAAAAATCCGCACGTTGCGCCGTATTCCGGTGCCATGTTGGAGATCGTGGCACGGTCAGCGAGGGACATGGTCTTCAACCCGGGACCAAAAAATTCGACGAACTTGCCGACGACGTTTTTCGAACGCAACAGCTGAGTGACTTTCAGGGCCAAATCCGTTGCGGTCGCGCCATCCGGAAGGCTGCCTTCAAGCTTCACGCCGACCACTTCGGGCGCCGGGAAGTAAGACGGTTGTTCCAACATGCCTGCTTCCGCTTCGATTCCGCCAACACCCCAGCCAAGGACACCGAGGCCGTTAATCATTGTCGTATGGGAGTCCGTGCCGACGAGCGTATCCGGATAGGCAATCTTCTCCCCTTGATCATTTTCTTTTGCATGCACAACATTCGCCAAGTATTCCAAGTTCACTTGGTGAACGATGCCGGTTGCCGGCGGTACAGCGCTGTAATTGTCAAACGCTTGCGTTGCCCAGCTCAAAAGCTTGTAACGTTCTTCATTCCGCTCAAATTCGAGGTTCATATTCCGCATCAGTGAATCGCTTGTCCCGAACTGATCCACTTGCACGGAGTGGTCGACGACGAGATCTGCCGGTATCGCCGGATCGATCGAAGACGGGTCGCCGCCAACGTCCTCCATCGCTTTTCGAAGCGAAGCAAGGTCCACAACCGCGGGAACTCCTGTGAAATCCTGTAGAATAACGCGGGATGGTTTAAACGGCACATCTTCGGTTCCGCCATCCTTTGTTCCCCAGTTGGCAAGGCTTTCCACGTGCTCCGAAGCAATCACTTTGCCGTCTTGTTGTCTCAGTAACGATTCCAATAATACTTTAATTGAATAAGGCAACTTGTTAATGTCGCCGATACCCGCTTTTTCCAAAGCGGCGAGGTCATAATAATAGTAGGTTTCATTTCCTACATTCAGCGTTTTCTTCGCCTGATACATGTCTTTGGTTTCTCCCATGTATACCCCTCCTCTGTCTCTATCATATAACAATCTGTTAAAAATGTCGAAGCAAAACTAACAGTATAAAAAAAGGAGCGAGATGTGCTAAACTATTCGTAAGAGATTTAGGACGTGGTGGTGGTGAGCAACGTGGGTTCAGATATTTTTATGTGGTTGATTGTCCTTTGGTCTGTGTTCATGATTGTGTTCATGTTTATCGGCGGTTTTTTTATGTTTCGGAAATTCCTAAAGCGTCTTCCGAAAGAAGATGGGCACTCCATCCTCGATTGGCAAGACTACTACCTTGAAAAAACCCGCCATCTTTGGACACGCGAGCAAAGCGATTTACTGGAAGAACTCGTCTCGCCCGTTCCTGAATTGTTCAGGGACATTGCCCGTGAAAAAATCGCGGGAAAGATCGGAGAGCTTGCGTTAAATGAACACGCAAAACAAATGAACGAAGACTTGATTATCCGCGGTTATATTTTGGCAACCCCGAAACGTGACCATAAATTTTTGCGAAAAAAACTGGATGAAAAAGAGATGGATTACAGCCAATATGAACAGCTATTCTAATGAAAAAACCGGGCCACCCAAAAAAGGGAAATCCCGGTTTTTTCACGTTCTTTCTCTCATGGGCATGTCCATGATCGGGTCATTGATTTCTTGTTGTTTCTTTTTGAACATAAAAAGCATCGCGATGCGCCACGGCAGGATCATCCCGTATGCAAGCAGGAAAAACATGCCTGCCAGTTGAGGGAGAATAATTTGTTCCCCGATGATGAGTTTGATGATCACCCGCACGAGGAGCAATCCCATCAATAAAAAAATAAACAATTTGGATCTTTTCATATAGATATCGCCATTGTGTATTTCAAAGCGCGACGTGCGAATCAGCAAATAAGAAGCGGCGGCACCGACCACTAGTGGCGCAACAATACGTTCAATGGGAAGGTGCGTAGGTTCGTATAAAAACATCAAAAAACCCGTGCTCATCATGAGTGGCGGGATAATGATTTTTTTCACAGTCGCCGGTTTTTTTATAGCTTTCATACGCACAATGATGGCGAACGTCCCCATCACCGCCGCGCCGATTGTTGTAAGTATAAAGATGAATGTTGTCTCTGTTATGTTGCCCACCTCCTCCGTACAACCTATCATACCTGTTTCATGTCGAAGGATCAATTTTTTCCCTTTCTCTGATCAAATCGTTGGAGACTGGGCGAGCCAAAACCGGCTTTTATGATACGCCGGCTGCCTTTTTTGATTCACGTCCGGCTTGTACGACTGCCCGATGTATAGCAGGAGCTAGTGCAAAAAGGCTGAAATAAGTGATCACACCGACTATCGGAAGTCTGGATTGGGACTTCAAACCAGGGTAAACGGTCACTGCCCTAGTCAAGGGATCAATTACTCTCGTCAATGACCGAATATCTTCCCTCGAAACAGGACTCCCGGTTTTCATGAAACGGTCATGGCGACCGAAAACAAAAGCCAATCGCTCGTTCGGGCGCCATGAGGCAGCCATGCCGACCGAATATCTTTGATACAAGCCTTTTCGGTCACCATGAAGCGGCTATGACGCCCGAACGCTTTCGATTCAGGCCATTACGGTCGCCATGACGCGGTAAATTGTCCGTTAGGGAGTCAGAAGCGTTGGCGCCCTAACTTCCTCCGTGATTGGCTAATTGAGCCACCTTGCACTAGTGGCGTATACCCCAAAGCGAGAGGGTGAACGACTCCCATTGCTACTATAAACCCGTTTTCGTACCACTTTCGGAAGGAGAACGGGCCCCCAATGGGACAATTTAAATCGATTTTGTTCCACAAACGGAGGGAATACGACTCTAAATGGTACAATAAACTCGATTTCATACCACAAACGGAAGGAAAGTGACTCCATATGGTACGAAAAACCTGACTTCGCCTCTTAATCAGATGGGAGGTGCTCTTCCCAATAGATTTCCATTATATCAAACCACTCTTTTTGGATCATAGTTCATAGATACCCCGCTTGTATTCAGCATAGCACGTTCCACCTTAAAAACAAAAAACACCCCCAAATCCTAAAGAGGTGTTCCGTTCGGTTATTTTTTTCCCTGTTCTTTTTGCATGGCTTTCATCATTTGATTGATCTTCTTTTGGGATGGATTTTGGCCCATTTGCATCATCATCACACGTAGCATTTGTTCATTGATAGGCGGGTTTTTCTTCATATAATTGACCATTGTTTTCCGGGCAATGAAAAACCCTCCCACAAGACCTACGAGCAAGGCTGCCATCGCGATCAAAACAACCCAAATCGTACTCATGCGGTTACTCCTCCTTACGTCGATCGTTCGGCACCGGATAGGTTTCGCTTAAGCAAACATCATTCATTATACCGTATCGATCGAACGATGAAAAGGGATTGCCTCTCAATTAACCGAAAAGATGGGTATGCATTTTGATCGGTTTCAACCACCCGTATCTTCCCCGTTCGACATCACAAGCAAAAAAGTAAGGGTCATACGCCTGCAATTGATCGAACCATGGCCATTCATCCTCCATATGGAGGGTGCTCCAAATTTGCACTCTTCTTTCAGAGAGCATTAATTTTACGCTTTCGCTCTCTTCCAAATAATAGACGAGACCATCGTCCCTCCCCTGTGGAAAGGGAGTTATTTGCGCGGAAGAAAGCCATTCCCCCAAATGATGAATGGAAATCGGCTGACAAATATAATCGACTTGTTTTTGAACCTCATGGTGAAGGGAGGGGACTGTCTCATACTCTTTAAAAAGTTGGAAGAGTTTGTTTTCCAATTGGATAAATTGCCGAGCGATTCCGGGCTTCAAAAGATAGATGTCATATCGATGCAAAAGCTCGCCCTCCTTTTATGTCTTCCCATTATTGTAATGCCTGGCCACAAAATAATATGTCAATATTTGTTTGATAAAACCCGGTAATGGTCGACAAATTTTTTATCCCGGTGATAAGCATACAAAAGAGGTGTCCTGACGTTTGTCCAGGACACCTCCCCAGGGCGATGCTTACTGTTCTGTTAAGGCTTTCACTTCATTTGCGATATTTTCTTCGTGAAATCCGAAGGCTTCCATAACAACGTTGCCGGGGGCTGAAGCGCCGAATTGATCGATGCCGATCGCCTTGCCGTTCGCTCCGGCATAACGCTCCCATCCGAACGTAGCCGCCGCTTCCAACGTGACCGTCGGAATGGCGTTGTCGATGACCGATTGCCGGTAAGCTTCCGGTTGTTTTTCAAATAAATCCCGGCACGGCATACTGATGACGCGAATGGCAATCCCTTGTTCAGAAAGTCTCTCCTTTACGCCCATGGCGAGCGCAACTTCCGATCCTGTCGCGACAATCGCCGCCGCCGGCCGGTCGGCGTCCGCCAAAATATACGCGCCTTTTTTCACGTTTTCATACGTACTCTCCGCATCCGTCATTGTCGGCAGCCCTTGCCGCGTTAATACCAAAGCAGTCGGGTGATCCTTCGCTTCCAGCGAAAGCCGCCAAGCTGCAACAGTTTCGTTCCCATCCGCCGGTCGGATGACGGAAAGGTTCGGCACCGCGCGCAAGGATGGCACCTGCTCAATCGGTTCATGCGTAGGCCCGTCTTCTCCGACCGCGATGCTGTCATGAGTAAAAACATACGTAACGGGCACGCCCATTAACGCCGACAAGCGAATGGCCGGTCGCATATAATCGGAAAAGACGAGAAAGGTTGCTCCATACGCATGCAACCCTCCGTGAAGGGCAATGCCGTTTAAAGCGGCCGCGGTGGCAAATTCCCTCACCCCAAACCAGACATTACGGCCTTCACGGTTGTCCTTCGTAAAATCTTCATACGCGTCCATCAATGTATTATTGGAAGAGGCGAGGTCAGCAGAACCACCGAACAGCCCGTCCACTTGAGACGAAATCGCCTGAATCGTTGCCCCTGAGGCTTTTCGGGTGGCAAGTGTATCTTCTCCGGCAACATAACTCGGCAACGCTTCGAGCTGATCCGTTTGCCAATCACGGTCAAACGCGCGCCTGAGTTCTTCAGCTTTTTCCGGAAATGCCTTGCTGTACCCCTCAAATGTTTTCATCCATTGTTGATACCCATCGACGGCTTCGTCTTGTTTCTTTTCAAAAAAGCTGAGAACATCATCGGGAATATGGAACGGTTCGTGATCCCATTCGTATGCTTCTTTTACGAGCGTGGCTTCTTCATCTCCAAGCGGCTTCCCATGTGCTTCATTTGTGCCTGCACGGTTTGGCGAACCGAAACCGATCACGGTTTTTACTTCGATAAAACTCGGACGGGGATCTTCTTTCGCCTCTTTAATCGCGCGGTCAATAGCCTCAACATCATTACCGTCTTCGATAAAGATCGTGTGCCAACCATACGCTTCATATCGCTTGCAAACATCCTCCGAAAACGCGCGATTCAAATCGCCGTCGAGCGAAATATCATTGGAATCGTAAAGCACAATCAACCGTCCCAATTGCTGGTGGCCGGCTAAAGAAGCGGATTCCGAAGCGACTCCTTCCATGACATCCCCATCACTGCAAATCACATACGTAAAATGGTTAAATAATTCATACCCTTCACGGTTGTACGTAGCGGCCAAATGGGCCTCTGCCATAGCCATCCCTACCGACATGGCAATGCCTTGTCCGAGAGGGCCGGTCGTCGCATCTACCCCTGCCGTATGTCCGTACTCGGGATGGCCGGGCGTTTTGCTCCCCATTTGCCGGAAGTTTTTCAACTCCTCGAGGCTCAAGTCGTATCCGCTTAAATGGAGCATACTGTACAGCAACATGGAGCCGTGGCCTGCGGATAAAACAAAACGGTCCCGATCCCACCATCCCGGTTTTGCCGGGTTATGTTTGAGATGCCTCGACCATAATGCAAAAGCCATCGGCGCCGCACCCATGGGCAATCCCGGGTGGCCTGCATTTGCTCGATTGACACTGTCGATGGACAATGTCCGTATCGTATTAATGGCGCGTTGTTCTATGTTTGAAGTCAATGTTTCCATCCTTTCTTTTGTGAATTGTCTCTATTGGTATGATATATGGTTTTTAAAACTAAAACAAGAAAAAAGCGGCGCACCACTTTGACGAGCGATGCACCGCTTTTTATCGTTAATAAGAACGGCGGTTGCCTTTTGCATTACGTAATTTTTCCGGGGTTACTTCGTTTCCGTTCTCATCGACGACAGATACATTTTGAATCTGCTGTTTAAAAGAGGTTCTGAAGTTCTGTAGATATTCTTCCCGCAAGTCTTTTTGTTCGTCTTGCTCATCTGCAGTCAACCCCGTCGTTTTCTGTCGTTTGGCTAGTTCATTAATACGGTCAAGCTTTTCATCGGATATCAATGAAGCTCCCCCTTATAGAATCATAAATGATGCTTATCGTCACTATAACGTTCATCCCCGCGTGAAATCAACAGGCAACAGTTCATATTATAACCTAAATGAATGGCTGAATATTAATAGTCCTTGATATTCTTTCTTTTTCTTCCCCATTCTTTTATTCTCTCTACCAATCCGTATGTTCGATCGGTGTTGGCACAAGTGTTACTGTTTGCGGATCTCCTTCCGCTTCCGGCGCACTTGTCCCAATCGATTGATCGGCAACCATCGTCATAATGATGATAGAAAGAGCGAATAAAAATAATAATAAACGTTCTTGTCCTTTTCCGCGTTCTTTTTCAACTTTTTGATTCGTCATAAGAAAACCTCCGAAACAATTGTTCTATTATTAGTGTATCAGAACGATCGTTCGTGTCAAGCATTTCAAGGAACTAATGTTTGCAAACGTTTGTTTTATATGGTAAGCTTTAGACAAATATAAATTAACGAGGTGAATAAAATGAAAAAGCTTTCGCAACGACAAGAAACGATCCTTGAGTTTATTAAAGACAACGTGAAAAAGAAAGGATATCCACCCTCTGTAAGAGAAATCGGCGAAGCAGTCAACCTTGCCTCAAGCTCAACCGTGCACGGCCATTTGGCTCGATTGGAAAAGAAGGGGTATATCCGCAGAGACCCGACCAAACCAAGGGCAATTGAAGTTCTTCATCTCGATGAAGATGGAAACGAAATAGCCGAAGCAGACAAGCCGGCAAGTGCTTATGTTCCTTTGATCGGTAAAGTAACCGCGGGCGTTCCCATTACAGCTGTCGAAAATGTAGAGAGCTATATGCCGTTGCCCGACGATTTTGTCGGAAGTGACCAGGTGTTCATGCTCACCATTGAAGGAGACAGTATGATTGACGCGGGGATTCTTGATGGAGATCAAGTGATTGTACGCCAACAACCGACCGCAGATAACGGTGATATTATCGTAGCGATGACAGACGAACAAGAAGCAACCGTCAAACGCTTTTATAATGAAGGGGACCACATCCGATTACAGCCCGAAAACCAAACATTGGAACCGATCATTCTTGACAATTGCCAAGTGCTCGGAAAAGTAAGCGGTGTCTTCCGTACGATTTCGTAAAACAAAATGCCGATAAAGGAGAATGGAAAGAGTGAGTCTTTCCTTCTTCATCTTTTTGACAATTAAGTTAACATAATAATATTACATCAACCTAATTCCGTTTCTGTTTTACTGTATGCACAGCGCGTATCTGTTTAGAACAGCCTGGGTTATTTTTTCTTCCCGTTTTTCTTTTTACAGCGAGAATCAACAATCCAGGCATGGAAACCGCGATTGTTTAGAAAAACTTGGCTTCCACCAAATCTTTATGGTGGAAGCCTTAGTTCATCTTATACTTTAATCCTTTAACAAAGTTAAACATTTTTAAAGTGTAAAAAAAGACCAATTTCCAACACACCCATCACCTCGCGATCATTGCCAATATGGTATGTATAAACGAGCGCGAGGTGAGCGGTAAATGATTGGCACGAAGGGGCCATGAAGACCGAAATGATGATCGAAACACTAATAAAGGCGCCATGATGTGCTCATGGCGCCCATAACGACGATCAAGTCTAAAATTCAGGTGTCATGAAGCAGTCATGACACCTGTAAATCGCTTTTACCCGGGATTTCGGGCGCTATGAAGCGTCCATGGAGACCGAAACGACGTTCGAGACTTCGTTTGGAGCGTCATGAATCGGTCATGGAACCTGAAGGCCTCACCTGCATCGTATTACGAGATGTCCATGATACCCGAAATCGAGCATACACCCATTTGATCAACGATCCTTTTCCATGAAAAACCCCCCGAGCTCATTTGGCTCGAGGGCACTTACGCGCACAACATGCTTGTTTTAGTATTCATTCTCCAGAATCGAAGAAACAATGTGCAAAGAGTCCCATTCTCCCCCGGAGACGCTTATAATCGGGTACTTTTTCGGATAAAAATTGTCTCTAATCTCCTCAACGGAAAGCCCTTCTTTATGTAGGTGTTTCACCTCTTGGGAAAGGTTCTCAAGGTGATCTAGTTTTTGCTTTAGCATCTCTTTCCCGTTTTCTACATATCCGGCATGGCAACAAAATAGCGATTCAAAATCATAAGCGAGCAATGTTCGAATGGAATCCATCGTCTGCGGGATGGACTCGCTGCTCATAATGACCTTCGGTTTCGGAGCAACAAATAAATCCCCAGCAAATAGCGTTCTATTTTCTTCATCGAAAAAAGCGACATGATCATCTGCATGCCCCGGCGTGTAAATGACTTTCCATTCCCTGTTTTGAGATCGGATCGCACTTTCAAGTGGCGTCGTCTGAAACCCTTTCCGTTTCCCCCAAGTCATCTGACGATACTTCGGGTAGGGTGAGTCTTGGGCGCATATATCAACCCCCTTTGGATGAACATAAATAGGCACTCCATGGTTTTGCTGAAGCCACGGCGCTGTTCCGGAATGGTCTTCATGGCTATGGGTCAGGACGACAAAATCAATCGCATGTGCTTCATAAAAAGGAATAAGGTCCGGCTCCATGCGCGGTGGCCCAGTGTCGACTAACATACCGTCAACCAAAAAGGAATAGACGGTATTTGTCTTTTTCCCTCCGAGGACAACGTCCATTTTTACACAAGTCACATTTTCCTTTTCATATACTTGCAACGCAGTTTCACCCCTTTTCTGTTGTTATTTTTTTGGAACAACCGCCATCGTACAACGTGAGACACAAATTAACTTTTCATTTTCATCCGTCAATTGAATATCCCAAACCATGGTCGTGCGTCCTTTGTGAAAAGGCGTAGCGGTTGCCGTAACAACGCCGTCGGTTTTACTGCGAATATGGTTTGCATTAATTTCCATTCCTACCGGATTGAATTTTTGCGGATCGATATTCATAGCCGTAGCCATCGTCGCAGCTGTTTCCGCCAAAGCAACCGATGCCCCGCCGTGGAGAATACCGGCCGGTTGTCTTGTTTTAGGTCCTACGGGCATCGTCATAATCAGACGGTTGGAACTGAGTTCCACATACTCCATTTCTAGTTCTCCAACAAGGGAATCTTTCCCTCGTGTTCGCATTTCCTCGGCAAAAACTTCCTTATCCTCCACACCGTACAAATCCAACACATCTTGAGAAACGATCATTCCAATCCGCTCCTTCTGTTTTTTGAGAATGTTCATTCTAGATCGATCAAAAAAATTTAATCCAAGGCAATCAGTGTCATTTCAATGATCTCTTCCATTTTTTGTGTGTCTTTGCGCGTTTTCGCCAACACACGTAACCCCACAAACGAGTTATTGAGAAACCTTGCTAACTTTTTCGCATCATGACGTTCCGGTATTTCCCCCGATTTTTGGCCGCGCAACACTAGCTCATATAGCATGTTTTCTGTACTTGAGAAACTGTCCATTACCATATCCATTGCTTCTTGGTCATGTTCGGCCAACTCAATCGCAGTATTGACCGTCAGGCAGCCGCTCGGTAATGTTTCTTTTCGATGGATCGTCATCTCAAATAATCGCCTGATCCCTTGCATGGCTGAATCCATCGATGTTAATTGTTTCTTGATATTCGCTTCCACTGTCTCCACGTAGCGTTTCAATGCTTTCATATACAACGCATGTTTGCTGCCAAACGTGTCGTAGATGCTGCGGCGATGGATGCCCATCTGCGTGACCAAATCTTGCATGGATGTTTTTTCATAGCCCTGATGCCAAAAAAGTTTCATGGCTTTATGCAAGACAGCATCCTCATCATACTCTTTGCTTCGAGCCATGCTCTGTCCTCCCTTACAAACCCTATCCTATCATTTCTAGAATGATCAGTAAAGAATTTTTTGATTTCTCGATTATTGCTAATTCATTGGTATCTTTGGGAACAGAAAACCGAAGCGCCCTTGCACATTAGTTAGCAACATTCGGATTTAATTGGTATACTTAAATTAACGGTATTCTAAATTAAAAATCGGGTGATATCCATGGAATGGAAAACCTATTGTCAATAACTCCCACCAATTCGTAGAATTGGAAGGGGCTTGAAAAGCCTTTATTGACTAGCCTAAGTCTTAACTGACTACGTTATCGACCATGAAGAAACCTATGGATGATTCCCTAGTCCGTAGCTCTTTCGTGGCTCTGTAAACATCTCTGAGGGGGTAGGAGACATCAACCACATCGCGAAGGGTCGATAACATTGGCGAAGGGAAACCACTCCTAGAAAGGAGGAACACTTCATGTTAGTGTTCGTAAAAAACAAGCATGGCGAGTCACTAATGCCGTGCAAACCGCAAAAAGCAAGGCGATTACTGAAACAAAAGAAAGCTAAAATCGTATCTTATGAACCCTTTACGATCCAGCTATTATATGGATCAAGTGGCTACAAGCAAAATGTGAATATAGGCGTTGATTTGGGCGCGAAGGATACAGGCGTTGCGATCACTAGCGAGGATAAAGTGCTTGCAAAAGGTGACATCGAAACCCGCCAAGACGTGAAAAATTTGTTGAATACAAGACGAGCGTATAGACAATCAAGGCGTCATCGTAAGACACGCTATCGAAAACCACGCTTTGACAATCGAAAACGCCCCGACGGATGGCTACCACCGAGTATCGAAAGTCGGATTCAAAACACATTCAGATGGATCGATAAATTCTATTCCCTTGTGCCGAATCCAACATTAACAATCGAAGTTGGCAAATTTGATCCTCACAAGATGATCAATCCTGACATTCAAGGGATCGATTATCAAAAAGGACAAACCTATGGCTATTATGATGTCCGGTATTTTGTGTTTGCAAGAGACAACTATACGTGCCAAGTTTGCAAGAAACAAAGCAAGATACTGAATACCCATCATATTGTCTATCGTTCTCATGGTGGTAGTGATCGTGCGGATAATCTCATTACTGTTTGTACCGATTGTCATACGCATGAGAATCATAAAAAAGGGAAAATCCTTTGGGAGTGGATGATGGAGGGCAAAAAGCTACCTAGCTATAAAGAAGGTACGTTCATGAATGTGTTTCGCAGGAGAGTGTTTGATAAATATTCGGATGTAAATATCACCTATGGTTCCGTTACGACACCTAAACGTAAAGCATTAGGGTTAGATAAAACCCATTATAACGACGCGATAGCGATCAGTGGGATAGATAAGATTGATTATGACACCTATTCCATCTTCAAGATCAAGCAGTTTCGCAAAAAGAAACGATCTTTACATGAAGCAACAGCACGAAAAGGAAGAAAGTGTAAAAATACAATCAGCCAGCGAAATATAAAGAATAAGCCGTTCTTAAACGACCCACCTGCTTTAGCAGGTGGATTTGGACATAAATTGTCCGCGACTGAAAGTCGCATTTCAGACTGAAGTCTGCTGAAAGACCTTAAGCTCAAGCATACTGATTTTGACTGGAACTCAATCATCAATCCTGAATATATCGTTCCTCTTCTCGCTGGTCTGGTTTTCGATATAATTTCTAATGATTTCTTCCGTCACATTTCCTACTGTTGCACAAAAATATCCTCTCGCCCATAAGTGCTGACCCCAATATCTTTTCTTCAGGGCGGGGAATTCGTCTTGGATTAACCTTGATGATCTCCCTTTGAGATATTGCAATATCTTACTCGGTGCTATGCTCGGCGGACAGGACAATAATAAGTGAATATGGTCTTTCCCTACACTTCCTTGTACTATCGTGATCCCTCTCGCTTCACATCCTTGTCTGATTAGTTCCCTTACTCGGTGGGCAATGTCGCCACGTAACACATGATATCTATACTTTGTAACCCATATAATGTGGTATTTGATGTCATAGACCGCGTGGCTACTTCTTTTGTATTCATCCATACTCTCACCTCGGTTTAAGTATGGACATTCAAAGGCAAGGCTAAAAGCTTATACCGTCTAAAGACGGTGGAGTTAGACCACGCTTCTATAACTTAAAGGGATTTTATCTCAATGACAAAGTGCTGTTTCAAGGAAAGGTGGGATGGATCTCGGGTTTCAATGGTACAAGCATGGCCTTTGTCAAAAACATCGAAGACCAATATCTCACAAACCCAGATAAAAGTTACAAACAAGTTCCACTAAAAGCACTCACGTTTATCAAACACACAAACAATTGGTAATTCCTCCCCCACTAAATCACAGATTTTGAAGGGGAATCCTTGCCGAAGCCCTTGTTGAAACGGAAATCACGGCATTTACAGCATTCGTGCAGGAAAATATTCGTCATTTAGAACAAAATGATTAGGTTTTCTCACCATCACTTTTCAGCCGTTTTCCTCCTACTTGCAAGTTTTCCTAATAGGCGTATAATAAAGAATGATCATTAAAATATTTTTCCACTAGAGGTGTCGAAAGACTGAGAGGGACGCGCGTCCTAACTCTTGGAACCTGACCCGGTTCATACCGGCGTAGGGAAGTGGAAGGCATGGATTTACGGGCCCAATAGGCTTGTAGACGCCTGGCTTCCCCCTGTGGACAAACAGAAAGGGGATTTTTTTATGCAACAACGGACGCTTGTTATGGTTGAAATCGCTTTAATGACGGCACTCGCGTTTATTCTGAGCTTCGTGAAGTTTCCCGGGCCTTGGGTGCAAGGCGGCTCGATTTCTCTTATCATGGTGCCGATTTTCATTATGGCTTTTAGGCGCGGGTGGCGAGTTGGGGTGCTCACGGGATTGCTCGTCGGGATCGTGAATTTGATGTACAACGCTTCAATCATTCATCCGATCCAGATGTTGTTGGATTATCCGGTGCCATACGCGGTTCTCGGACTTGCCGCATTGTTTGCATTTCGAAATAGCGAGGGGAAATTGTCCGTGCCCTGGGCGCTTTTCGGTTTGTTGTTCGCCGGGTTTTTACGATTGTTATCTCACATCGTCTCCGGTGTCGTTTGGTTTGGGAGCTTCACTCCGGAAGGTATGAATGTCTATCTCTATTCGATCGGTTACAATATTTCCTATTTATTGCCGGAAATTTTGATCACGCTTGTTGTCGTCTACATCCTCTCCAGGGCACAGCCTGATTTTTTTCACATGAAAAAAACAACCCCACTTCCCTCTTAAGATCTGTGCACGAGCGAACAATTCGCTCGTGCCTATTATTTTTCATTGACTTATCAATCACACATGTTATCATAATAATGACCAATTTGTTCATTTGGTCATTTTCTCGAAAAGAGGGACCAAAAAATGATCACTAACAAACGCGCAACGATTTTAGAAGCTGCAAAACGGGCGTTCTCCTTGTTTGGCTATAAAGGCACATCGGTCGCCCACGTTGCCAAGCTCGCCGGTATCGGCAAAGGCACGATTTATACCGAATTTAAAAATAAGGAAGAAATGTTGGAAGCGGTCATGGATGGCATTTTACATGATCTCGGGACCATTTTTGAACGGGTGAAACACAACGATGAACGATCCATACTGAAACTGCACCGTGCCTTATATGATACGTTGCAATATCGAAAAGAGCATCAACTTCTGATGCATCTGGCCGAAGAAGTCAACGTCCATGGCACGAAAGAAGCGGTGTCCGCGATGCAAAAGGTCGAGGATTTCATTATTACCGCTTTGGAACAAGCCGTTGCGCAAGGGGTGGAAAAAGGTCGTCTGCAAGTGATGGACACGGAGATCACAGCCTTCACCATCTATAAACTATACATTGCGTTCATTGTTGATTGGGAAGCAAAAAAACGTCCGTTGACGGAGGAAGAATTATTTCAGGTCTTTGAAAATCACATTTTTAAAGGAATCGTCGTTCGATGATACACGTGAGCGATGTTTTTTTTGAATAAAAAATGACCATCTTATTATTATGGTCATTTGGCCGAATCAGGGAGGTTTTACATTGAAAGGTTTTATTGCCGAATGGAAGGCAATTTTCGCAGACAAAAAAATGCTCATATCGATCATCGGCATTCTATTGATTCCCGTTTTGTATGGAGGTATTCTGCTTTCGGCTTTCTGGGACCCGTACGGGCAGCTTGAAGAACTTCCCGTTGCTATTGTAAATGAAGATGAAGGAGCTGAATTGGACGGAGAAGAAATGAACGTCGGGGATGAATTCGTAGACGAGCTGCTGGAAAGCGAGGATTTCAATTGGAACGTGACGGATGCCGATGAAGCGCAACGAGGCTTCGATGCATTCGATTATTATTTATACGTGTTAATCCCTTCTTCTTTTTCTGAAGATGTTTCTTCATTACAGGACGAGGATCCTGCAAGTGGAATGATTTATTATGATATCAATGAGGACGTTAACTTTGCTGCCTCGCAAATGGGCACGCAGGCAGTGGACACGATTGAAGAGGAACTGTCCCAAACATTAACGGAAACCTATGTGGAAGTTGTCGATGATGTATATACCGAGTTGACAGACGCGGCTGTTGAACTTGAGGAAGGAGCTGAAACGCTTGCGGACGGTGTCGATTCAGCGCTTGAAAACATGGGCTCCCTCACGGACGGCTTAGCAGACTTGCATGAGGGCGCCGACTCCTTACATGAAGGGGCGAACGAAGCTGCTGAAGGCACCCAAGAATTGCGAACGGAAGTCGAAGCTTTCGCGGAGCTTTTCCATAACAGTGAAGAAGTCGATCAATTGGAAGATACATTGCACGAGATGCAAACGGATGTAACAAACGCCCGCGCTTATTTGGAAAGCGACGATGCCGCCCAGCTGGAACAATCCCTTCGTTCCCTTGATGAAAACTGGTCGGCTGCACGTTCTTCCCTGCAATCCGCTGAAGAATCGTTGAGTCAACTGGACGATCGCCTTGAAGACGTTGATCAACCCGTGCAAGACGCACAAGGTACACTCGATGACATCCGCGAGATGAATGATCGCCTGGATCAATGGCAAAACCGGGCAAATGAAAGCTTGAATGATTTAGAATCGCTTGCAGGCGTCTGTTACGAATGGGAAGAGCGGCTTGGCGATTTTGATGACGCCGATGAAGAAGCTCATGCCTTGTCTGATTATATTGCTGAACACTACCCGGAAGATGAAGCATTACAAAGCTATGCGGATACATTGTCAGAAGTAATAGACGAGATTGACGCTGATGATATTCAACCATGTCAACAAGTCGATGAAACCGTAAATACTTTAAATGAGACGTATGATGATATGGAAGAGGCAACGCCGGAGCTTTCAGAGCAACTGGAAGCGATCGATGCCGCATTCAATGAAACCGCAGATACGATTTCAGATGGACAGGAAGATGTCTCCAATTGGATAAATGACGTAAGTCAGGAGTTGGAAAATGTTCGTGCTGCCGCACCTGAGGGCATCGGTGATGGAGACATCGAGCTATTGGACGTGTTTCCGCAAGCAAGATCTACATTGGCAGATCTGGATGAATCCCTTTCCCGGGCAGATGAAGTATTTTCATCGGCAGACGCTACGATCGATGAAGCGGAACAAGCGGTGCAAACCCTAGATGAAGGGGTGCAAGATCTGAACGAAGGCGCAGACGAATTGTCATCGGAAATGCAAGAGGCATTCGAAGGAGGCATTGAGATTGAAGATGGCCTCGAAGAACTCGATGAAGGTTCCCGGGAACTGCACGAAAATCTGGAGACATTGGCCGAAACATTATTGGAAAATGAATTAACCGAAGAGCAACAAGCGCTTTTCACTTCCCCCGTTGAATCCGTGTCGGAAAGTGAAACAATGGATTACACGTACGGAGAAGGGCTCTCTCCTTATTTCTTATCGTTGGGATTGTTCGTCGGAGGCTTGACGCTCTCGATTATCTATCCTTTTTACCAACCGTTGACGAAACACGAAACGGCATGGAGTTGGTTCTCCGGTAAGTTGGGTGTCATCTGGACAGTAGGCATACTTCAAGCGATCGCTCTCATCGGAGTCACCTTCTTCGGGCTTGATCTGGATATCGCCAGCCCTGGTTGGTTTTCATTTTTCATGGTCTTCTCCGGCCTTTCCTTTATGACACTGATTTTCATGCTCGTTGCCATATTGGATAATCCCGGACGCTTCATCGCGATTATTTTATTAATCGTACAGCTCGGAGGAAGTGGAGGTTCTTTCCCCGTGGAACTAACCCCTGTTTTTTTCCAATACGTGCACAACTTGCTGCCGATGACGTATTCCGTGGAAGGACTGCGGGCGACGATCATGATGGGCGAACCGGGATTGTTGCTTGAGTCTTGGCCGTTGCTGTTGATTTTGGTGGTATCATTAGGGGTAACTTTCCTGTTTTTCACCATGAAGCACAAGAAAAATGACTGAATCAAAAGGGGCAGCTTACCAGTTGTAGCTGTCCCTTTTTCTATCATTCATGCACATATTTTGCCCCTATCAAACGAGCGATGCCAACACCGAAACGCGAGAAATATAGCCCACTAATCGCTCGTCATTGTCTACCACGGCAATTGGATACTTAGCTTCCGTGGCGATTGGAATTAGTTTCTCAATATACGTTTCAGGGTCGGTCGTAGGATAATCGGATTTTACAATATTTTTCAGTGATTGATTTTCCTTGTTTGCTTTCATCGCATCGTCGATGGTGACGAGTCCTTCAAGTTTTTTGTTTTCACCGATCACAAACACGCTCGAAATCCCGTGATTTCTCATTTCCTCAATCGCCAGTTTAGGGCCTCCCCCAACAGGGACAATGGCGGAGGGTTTTAACATGACATTTTGCGCCTGCAATACTTTCGTTTTATCAATGTCTTTCACAAATTCTTTAATATAGTCGCTTTTCGGGGTTTCCAAAACTTCTTCCGGTGTGCCGATTTGCTCCATAACGCCATCTTTCATAACGGCAACCCTGTCACCGAGTTGAAAAGCTTCGTTCACATCGTGCGTAATAAAAATAATTGTTTTTTTCAGTTTGGCTTGAATGTCCAGTAATTCCAATTGCATCTCTCGTCGAATCAATGGGTCCAATGCACTGAATGGTTCGTCCATCAGCAGAATATCCGGATCAGTAGCTAAAGCCCTTGCCAAGCCAACCCTTTGTTGCATGCCACCACTTAGCTCGCCGGGTCTTTTTTGTTCCCAACCTTCAAGCCCGACGGTTTTTAAAACTTGCTTAGCCGTTTCTTCTCTTTCTTCTTGACTGATCCCTTTGACTTCCAGACCATAAGCGACATTCGTTAAAATCGATCGATGGCTAAACAAGCCAAAGTGTTGAAAGACCATAGCCATATTGTTTTGCCTAAATTCACTTAATGTTTTTTTCGAGTAGGGAACAATATCTTCCCCGTTCACAATCACTTTTCCCGCGGTCGGTCGATTCAACATATTTAAACAGCGGATCAAGGTCGATTTTCCACTTCCAGACAAACCCATAATAACGAAAAATTCACTTTCGGACACGTCAAAGGAGACGTCGTATACACCGACGGTATGTCCCGTTTGTTCCAATATGGCGTCCTTGGAGTCTCCTTTTTCCACTAGGTCAAGAGCCTTCTCAGGGTCTTGACCAAAGATTTTGGTTAAATGCTCAACTTTGATCTTTGTGGACATCTTCCATTCCTACTTTCACAATTTGATCAATCACTGTATTTGTACTTTTCAGCCACGCTTTGAGATAAGCGATCCAGAATAATGGCCAGAAAAACGATGCTGATCCCGGCTTCAAACCCTGTAGCGATATCAATTTGTTGCAATGCAGAGAGGACTTCCAGTCCCAAGCCTTGTGCACCAACCATGGAAGCAACGACGACCATCGCGAGCGCCATCATCGTCGTTTGGTTAATCCCGGTCATAATGGTCGGTAAAGCTTGAGGCAATTGGACTTTTAACAGTATCTGTGAAGTGGATGAACCGAAAGAGTCAGCAGCTTCCACCATTTCTTTTGAAACGTTGCGAATCGCCAAGTTCGTTAAACGAATGACAGGAGGAATCGCGTAGATGATAGTGGCAAACATGCCCGGAACAACGCCCAATCCGAAAAGCATCATCGCCGGAATGAGATAAACAAAAGTAGGCATCGTTTGCATGGCATCCAGAATCGGTTTCATGAACCTTTCGAATCGATCTTTATAGGCCATAAAAATACCGATAGGGATACCTACGATAAGGGAAATGATGACAGATGCCAAAATAATCGATACTGTATCCATCATGAGCTCCCAATAGCCGAAAGCACCGATCATAAAAATGAAAATCGCAAAAATCAAACCTGTCCACAAACGAATCAACCGCCAGCCCAGCAGAAAAACAACCGCGATGATCACCCACCAAGGCAACCACAAGAGGAAGGAAGACGATAACTGAAAGCTCCATATAATAGCATCTGAAAGCACATCAAAAACAACGCCAAGGTTGTCGGTAAGCCAGTTGACAAAATCATCTATATATTGTCCAAGATCAAAATCAATGTCTGGAAACGTATTCATCGCTTCCCGGGGAACCGGATAGTAGCCATTCCCACTTCACTCCATTCTCTTGGTAACTTTTTCTTTAAAACAAAGAGGAAAGAGCAAACAGAGACTTTATCATTTTGTCCACTGTTTGTCTTTCTTCAAACGTTGTTTATAAAGACGCCAGTACATCTTCAGCTACATCTTCGGGCACCCATTCGGTCCAAAGATCTTCGTACTCCTCTAAGAACCATTCGGCAGCTTCCCATTCATCCGCATCATTTTCTTCCATATAGTGAAGTGCTTCTCCGGTAATGTCACTGCTCGTCTCATATTGTTCCAGAAACGCAACAAATTCCTCATCATTTTCTGCAAACTCTGTGTTGGCTGTCACGGTTACGGGCTGGGATGGGAAAAACGGATCGTCAGGGTCTTCTTCTTCTAATAATGTCATATCAAGCAAACCGATAATCCAAGTAGGCTCCCAATTATAACCGATCCACGGCTCTCCATCTTCATATGCAGTTAACAAAGAAGTGTTAAGGGCAGCCTCCGATCCCGGGCTGAACAAATTATAGTTCTCATTCAATCCGGCCTCTTCATACATATCATCTACAATCGTTTCCGCTTCGTATCCGGGGGGAGAACCATATATTCGCCCAATTCCATCTTCATCCGGGTCCTCGAACACTTCCCAGTATTCTTCCAAGTCCCCTACAGATTCCAGATCAGGCGCCATCGGTTCTATACCTTCCTCTTCGTCTCCTTCAATGACAAATGTTGGAACATACAACCCTTGTTCATTATCATCAAAGTTCGTGGAAAGCTCAACAATTTCGCCTGCATCCATCCCTTCTTGATACGGCTCTTGCATATTCTCGATCCATGTTTCCAAATAAACATCGATATCTCCGTCTCTCAACCCTTGCAATGTAGCCGGAGAGCTCCCTGTCTGCGTCTCCGTAGCATACCCGTATCCTTCTTCAGCAATGATTTGCGCAACAGAATTATGAAACCATATGCTTTCCCATTCAGGTTCGGCAAAGACGATCGTTTCGTTGTCTTCTTCCGCTCCACCACAAGCCGCTAAGCTAAAGGCTGCAACGGAAAGCAGACCACCTGTGCACCATAATTTATTTCTTTTTTTTCGAAATCCATTCTTCATTTAACAAAACCCCTCCAAATTTTCTATGTATGATGTTTATCTAATTTACTTGCTCATTACACCAAACTTCATGTAAGAAGTCAAAATAGTAATCAGTCGTTATTCTTACATATTTGTCGTTATCGTTATCATTTGCTGGCAAAGAAAACTTATACCGATGAATTTTAGCAATTTCGGTTATAATTCATTATAATTCGACAAAAACACTGATTGAATTGAATTCTTTTATGGAAAATGAAAACAGAAGCTACCATTTGACGCTTTTTTCTGCTTTTTGGACACATTTTTTGCCCCGCGCTTCCCTGATATTCCATTAATTAAAAAAACTTGATACTTCAAGCCAAAAGGAACACCTTCATCGTGAAATATCAGTACATTCACCTATTTAGGGACTGCTGAATAACGGAAAAAGATTGGCACATAAGTATTTTTCGTTGATGTTATCAAAACTGGATGCAAGGAATTCTATCCTAAAAGCAGAAAACCCTTGCACTTCTGGAAACATACGAAGGGGTGACGCTGCAATGGCGAGACGCCAGCGGAAAAACGGACGCGTCAAGACTCCGCAGCGCCGGTTTTGCGCGAGGAGGCTTGACCGTTCGTCCGCGAAAAGCGAAGCCATGGAAGCGGCATCCCGGCTTCAGCTGATATATGCAGTTGTTCAGCAATCCCTATTTATCGACGATTATCCACATATTTAACTTGCTAGTTTACCGCGTGACACGGTTCATCAATCGTCTTCTTCCTTCGAAACCATTGATAGTCATCAGTGCTTTCTAAAATGAGAGTTCGTCATATTCACCGGTGTGTTTGTTTCGATAATGTGCTTTTTTAAACTTTGGATAGCCTCATCCACATCTCTCGTTTTGAAAGCATCCAATACAAAACGGTGGTCTTCCGTATGTTTTTGTAAATCTAAAGACTGTTCTTTTTGATATGAAAAAAGCAGACGAATCCGGTTAAATATCCCATCCCATAAAGATTCAACATTACTCATGTTAGAGGAAGAGATGATCAATTCGTGAAATTGCATATCCAAGTCGCTAAAAAGGAGATGATCATTAAATATGGCGGCACGTCTCATTTGCTCTACGATACGCTCGAATTTATCAAAATCTTTCTGCTCCCAAAGTGGCAAAGTGTTTTTTAAAGCAAATGTTTCAATATTAACCCTCATAGGAACTAACAACTCTGTAACTTCTTCCGTTGTAATATGACTTACTTTGGTTTCTTTATATGCTGTAGAAATCAGTAACCCTTCCATAACTAATAGTTGCATAGCTTCACGTATGGGACCTCTACTCACTTCCAAATCCTCGGAAATTTTTGTTTCTGTCACTTTTTCGCCAGGGCTAAGCTGGCCCATAAAAATGGCCTTTCTGATTTCCCCGGCAATTTGATGTTTTAACGAAGTTTTTTTTAGGTTATTCATGATATCACCTTAATTAAATACGATAGTCTCTCGATTCTATCGTAGCATCTATGACAATATACACTTTTTATGGAAGCGAGCCAAATAACGGCATCCACTAGAGACTCGTTGTCATTCCCAATGGGAGTGTGCCCTTGAAAACCCTCGGTATCAGACACCGAGGGATACAAGGGTTAAACAACCAGTTGATATGATGTGCGGCATGGTCTTCTGCTTCATCTAAACTTGACCCATTTTCGGGAACAAATGTGTACTGTGTTGTGGTTGCAGGCGGCTCTCCGGATCAAGGTATGCTTTCACATTACTTATGCCTGTAGGTGCTTCTCCAAATCCGGTGGCAATGAGCTTTATTTTTCCCTCATACGTTGTTATATCTCCTGCCGCAAAAATGCCTTCGATATTCGTTTCCATTTTAGAATTGACGACAATCGAGTTTTTCTCAATATCCAAACCCCAATCTTTAATAGGCCCCAGGGAAGATATAAACCCGTAATTAACAATCAGGTCGTCAATGTCATACCCCTCTTTTCTATCCCCATTCGTTTCTTGAACCACAATCTTATTCACTGTCTGTTCGTCTCCTATAATTTCTTCAGGTGTAAAGGGGGTTAACACATTGATGCTTGATTGTTGGAGTTTTTCCACGCTGTGCTCATGGGCTCGAAATTTGCTCCGCCTATGACATAGTTTTACGCTTTTGGCAATGGGTTCAAGCATTAAAGCCCAGTCCACAGCCGAGTCTCCTCCGCCACAAACAAATACTTCTTTTCCTTCAAAATGGTTAAGGTCATCGATAAAATAATGAAGATTTTTGTCTTCGTACCATTGAGCATTGTCTAATTTTAATTTACGTGGTTGAAACGCACCGACACCAGCTGTAATTAAAATCGTTTTGGAATAATGAACATTTTCCTCGGTTTGAAGGGTAAATATTCCTTCTTCATCCTTCTCTATCGTTTGTAACGTCTCATTTAATATTATAGCTGGATCAAACTGAAAAGCCTGCGTTTTTAAATGATCAACAAGCCCTTGTCCAGTTATCTCCGGAAAACCTGCCACATCATAAATATATTTTTCGGGATACAATGCAGAAAGCTGCCCTCCGAGCTGGGGCATGCTTTCGATTACCTTCACATTTAATTGACGCATCCCGGCATAAAAGGCAGAAAATAATCCTGCCGGACCGCCTCCGATAATGATTACATCATAAATATCCTCTTTAGGCAACAATTTTTGCCTCCTCTCTTGCCACTTCCACACCGGGGCAGGTCTCGCGTGGTATGGTATGGTATGGTATGCTTTGCTTTATCTTATTTCCTGGTAGAAACGATAACATCGTCCCCTTCGAATGATACGTTGAAATTCCCTAGCTTGCGATTGGGATCGACAAGCATGCGTCCTTCGTTTTTGATGTCATATTCGATTCCATGCCAAGGACAGCGAAGAATCTCGCCTTCTTTCACATAATGGTATTCTCCGGGCGTATCCGTAGGAGCAGGAGCCCCACATACCACGCCTTCCGACATGGCAGCCCCTTGATGGACACATTTATCTGTAAAGGCATAAAATTCACCGTCAGGTGTACGGCACAAAACGATCGGTATCGGACCTAAATTAGTACTCATGATATTTCCGGGGGATAATTCTTCTTTCTTGCACACCACTTCTTTCATTGTGTAACTTTCCCCACCTTTGTTGGTAACTTTGGATATAAATTTCTGGCATTTTCTGCAAAAATCTTTTGTTCCAGCTCTTCTCCGAGGGGGGGGAGTGCCCGGAACGGGGAATCATAATCCCAATGGGGATAATCCGTGGAAAAACAAACGATTTCGTCAGAATCCATAAGTTCAATAAACTTTAGAAATTCGTCCTTTGTTAGCTCATCGACAGGCTGAGTCGTAACGCGAACATGATCCTTAACGGTATCACTTGGCATCCGCTTGACCCAAGGGACCTCATGACGAAGTACTTTGTATTGTTGATCCATTTTTTTCATAAACGCAGGGATATATGTGAAACCGGCTTCAATCATCGCCAACTTCAGATTCGGGTATTTTTCAAAAACGCCGTTAAAGATCATGCTGCTAATCTGAATCATATGCGTATTCGGCATGACGGAATGCCATTCAACAAAGTAACGCGGAAATTTGCCGTAATAATTCGGCGGTTCTTGATGATGCATACCGATCATCAAATTATGGCGTTCAGCTGCCTCAAAAATCGGGTGGTAATACGGATCTCCCCACGGGCGATCATCAATCGGCAACAGCACTTGCACCATTTTCGGATGAGAGCCAACCCGTTCAATCTCTCTGACCGCAGATGCAGGATCCTGAGCCGCAATGTGTACAGATCCATATAAGCGGTCATCTTTTTCCAGCCAATTTTCAATTTGCCAATCATTATAAGCAGTAGCTAAAGCTACAGCCATCTCATACCAACCATTCATCGATGATGGAGACGGATCACCCGCTCCTGTTAAAATCCCCGCCTCATGGCCAACATCATCGAGTAATTGTTGCTGCATAAATGAGAGATCGTTTCCTGCCGGACGACCGTCGGGAACTTTAGCATCCGCCCGATCAAGGCCCGCTGCTCCTAATATAGGATAAGGAAGATGTTTTTCCTGCACCCAATTCGTATCTTTTATATATCTTTGCCAAGGATTATCCAAATAGGGAAGCAGTTCATCGTAAGTAACCCTTTCGTGAATATCCATGTCAATAATTGGACGTTTTTTCTTGCTTTCAGCCATTTTCCACCTCTCCTTTGTATTTATTTATCAATGCCCTTGTCGCAATCAAGTGGTCATATGCCTGTGCTGTTTCCTAGTCGAATTGAGGCTCGCGTGAAAAGACTCTTCTTACCATAGGTTCAAAAAACTCAATCGGCAAATATTCATAATCCGGATCAAAACAATTTTGATCGTAATCCCTGCAAAACTTCACACAATCATCATAATAAGGGTGATCTTTAAAGTGGTCACGAGCATTTCTGTCTTCCTCAGATAGATGGCTCATGTAGTGTTGTTGAAATACCGGATGCATTTTTATGATCCATGTGACTTTTTTGGATAGAAAAGGTTTAACGATGGCAGCTACCATTTCTCCGTGCGTATGAGGCGCTAATTCGTCACCGATATCATGTAAAAGTCCGCCTACAATCATATCCTCATCTTCGCCATTTCTATAAGCTCTTGTCGCCGATTGTAAAGAATGCTCATAACGAGAGATTCTGTAACCACTAAAGCTATGTTGAAGTGCTTTAACTGTTTCCAATAACCGATCGGGAAGACCTGTATTAAAGCCATCTTCTAACTCCTCTAAATAAATGAAATCTTCCTCAGTTCCCTCATTCATCTCTCTAAAATTGACTACTTTTTGCATTGATTAGACCTCCTCAAATATTAATTCAGTAAATCTGGCTGCTCATTGACAATACGTTCCCACAAGGGTTGGAAATTTTCCCAACCATCTTTTTCTCTTCCGACTTGCCGGGCTGTTAATTCAGCATTTTTTGGATCGATCGGATGGACGATACCTGCAGCTTCCGCTAGCAATTGTGATTGACAGGAACGCTCCATTGTAATAAACCAAAAAGCTGCCGCGTCTACGGATTGCCCGACGGTTAAAGGACCATGACTCCTCAATAAAACTGCTTTATTGTTTCCTAATGCCTTAGCAACTTTTTCTCCCTCCTTGTCTTCGTATACAACGCCTGAAAATTCATCCAACACAGAATGATCATTATAAAAAGCGCAAGCATCCTGGGTAAGTGGATCAATCAATCGACCACTAGTAGACCAAGTTTTTCCATAAACAGGATGGGCATGAGCAGAAGCAATGACATCCGGCCTTGCTTTGTGCACAGCAGAATGTATAGAGAAGGCCGACTTATGAATCGAATAGTCTCCCTCAACGACTTCTCCACGATCATTGACTAAGACAAGATCCGTTGTCTTAATCTCAGTAAAAGGCTTGCCATAGGGGTTCACCCATAAATGATCTTTATATTCCGGATCTCGATATGTAATGTGACCGGCTGCTCCCTCGGAAAATCCGAAGCGCCCAAATAAACGAAAAGCCCCTGCCAAACGTTGCTTGCCATGTTCACGCTCTTCACTAACACTCTCAAACGAAGGGGGTTGTAAGTAGTCTTGAACATCGTTACCTTTTATACGTTCTTTTTGCTCATCATTGATACTCACATTTCTTCACTCCTTTTTTGACGAGCCTTGATTTTGGATCCAACGAAAAGTTCAGCAACTCTTTACAAAAGAATAACATTAATTATTATATTGTCAACAACATTATAATCATTCAATCTTATGATTGACGTAATTTCTATAACAAGTTACTATTTTACTATGTAATCAAAGATTAAGAAATTTCTGGAGGGTCATGTAAAATGGATGTTGATAAAGAAGTTGAGCATGGATACCTGGAGGTTAATGGGATCTATCTCCATTATGTCACTAGCGGTCAGGATGGCGCACCGGTTTGTGTTCTCTTACACGGGTTTCCGCAAAATTGGTTTTCTTGGCGTTATGTCATTCCTGAACTTAGACATAGCTATAAAGTTATAGCTGTAGATTTAAGAGGGTATGGAGATTCGGATAAACCAGAGGAAATAAAAAGTTATGATAAACAAGTGATGGCAAGTGATATACAAGGGCTGCTCCGTCATTTGGGTGTACAAAAAGCCATCATCGTAGGTCACGATCGGGGAGCTAGAGTAGCGAGACGTCTGGCAATAGATTTTCCTGAACTTGTAGATAAACTTGTGCTTATTGACATCTTGCCAACAGAATACATCTATGATTCGTTGTCGGTTTCGGAAGCAGCCATTAACTATTGGCAATGGGTTTTCCCAGTCATTCATGATCTGCCAGAAGCTTTCATCAAAGGAAAAGAAGAAGAATATCTAAAATTCACATTAAACCAAGGAAATGATTTTTTCAATTTGTTAAGGTCAGATGGGTCTTGGGAGAAATACTTGGCAGATTGGCAACAACCGGGTGCTGTTTCAGCAGCTCTTAATGACTATCGAGCTTCATATCACATAGACTTGCCTCGATACCGAGAAGAAAAAAATACCGAATTAAGAGTAAATACGCTTTTATTATGGGGAGATGAAGGAAACGTGGCTCATTTTCCTGTTCTTGATGCATGGCGTCGTACTGTTCCCAATGCCATAGGTTTGAAAATAAAAGGATGTGGACATTTTGTGCCAGAGGAAAAACCAAAAGAAGTTGCGCAGAATATCATTCATTTTTCAAAAGAATTGTAACTGTTCAGGTGGGGGGATTAAAGCAGCGCTCGTCAAAATGCACGCCACAGCTATCAAGCAATGTTCGATGGTCATTTCCGTCGGTTGTTGAAAGGAAAGAGCAAACAGAGACCTTAGCGCTAATTGATGCGGTCAACTGTTTGTCTTTCTTTTTGTTTATAAAGATGCTAATACATGATCAGCTCCAAAAATCTTCGTACTCCTCTAAAAACCATTCCGTAGCTTCCTGCTCACCGGCATCGTTATCTTCCGTATAGTGCAGTGCTTCCCCGGTGATATCACTGTTTGTCTCATATTCTTCCAAAAACGCAACAAATTCATCATCTCTTTCTGCAAATGATGTTCGCAGTGACCGTTAGCGGCTGGGATGGGAAGAAAGAATCGTCAGGGTCCAAACTTATACCGATGAATTTTGACAATTCCAGTTATTAATCAACATAATTCATCGAAAATATTGATGGGTCAACACTAAAATCTATGGCTGACAAATAGGTTTAAGTATGGGCTATGGTAACCGTTACGGAAAAACACGACGTTTTCCGTGGACTTGCGCTCAGTCTCCTCGTTAGAAAACTTGGCTTTTCGACAAGCTTTTATGGCGAAAGCCTTAGTTGCGCTTATGCAGGTAAGAAAGTTGATTTTTACTTTCTTACCTGCAAAAAAGAAGTTCGCTTTTTCTGCGGGGTCTTCCCACTGCGCTTTCCCACTGTCTCCGCGTTTTTCCTCCGCTAGTGGTCTATATCAGACGTTCTTTTCAAAACGCCTATTCACATATCTCCCGATTCTTTGAGGACTGATCGGGGTCAAAAACTGCATTATGAGTTCTCAGTAGCTCGATCTGAGGACTGATCGGGATCAAAAACTGCATTATGAGTCCTCAGTAGCCCGATCTGAGGACCGATCGGGGATAAAAACTGCATTATGAGTCCTCAGTTGTTGTGGTTGATCATCGTTTGGCTGGATTTTTGTGCAGGAAAGCATTTTTGAAACGTTGCACTAGTGGAACGTTTCAAAAGTCCTTTCAGTGTATAAGTTCCCAAAATCGACTTTATTTCGTCTTTTCCTGAAATGAAACCATATGGATGCCCTGTCAATGTAAGTCATTTCCTTTTTACCGAACAAATAAAGCTATTCTCGGGATTATCATTCGTTTTTGTTCTTAAAAAAGACACAAGTCACTCCAAATAGGGGTCAAAAGTTTTAAAATTTGGATTGTCCCCATCAGTTACCAAGGCGCAATCGCAAAGGCAAAATCATTGATCAATAAATCAATGATCTCTTCCATTATCCCTTTGAACGGGGTGGATTCCCATTTGCCACGGTGATTCGCCATGCCGAGTTGGTAATACTGGGTACTGACCTTTGTTAACCGAGCTCGATTGACTCGTTCACCGTCTTCTACCGAGTAAATAACCAAATGATTGCCATGTTTGCGAACGTTGAGATGGGTCAATCCCTGTTGTTCCAACGCTTCTTCTAATGCATGTTGATCCAGTTCATCGGGTTTTGACATGTTAAGCGGCCTCCTTGGGTTCATGTTGCATTGGATAACCGCCAAATGTCCAGTTAAACGGGTGGCCTTCCTCATAATTCCAGTGCTGAATGAACGCCATAACGTTCGCTTTTAATGCCTCCTGGGAATGAAAGCTACCCCATTTCAAGCAGCGGCGGTGTAAGATGGAGAAAAAGATCTCGATCTGGTTCATCCAAGAGGCATGCTTCGGTGTATAATAAAAGGAAAATCGGTTTCCGTTCCTTTCGTTGAACTTGCTCCATCTCTCGGACGGCCCGTCATGGTGAATGTTTAAGTTATCCCAAACAATAATGACTTCTTGGTGTGGATACGCTGCGGCCAGTTTTTCCATAAACGCCATTAAATCATCGGCTTTTCGGGTTGGGCGGCATTGAGCAACAACGTCTCCGGTCGTGATTTCAAACCCGGCAATCAGCGACATGGTGCCATGACGAATGTATTCATGTTCGTAGCGACCCGGCTGGCCTGGCAACGCGGACTTCGGTTCAAATTTTCGTTCCAATGCCTGCATGCCGGTTTTTTCATCCACGCAAATGACCACCGCGTCTTTGGGCGGTTCAAGGTAGAGAGAGACAATATCATTCACCTTTTCCCGAAACCTCGGATCTTTGCTGTGGAGCCACATGTCGTGACGATGGGGACGGAGATCATTGCGTTGGAGCGTACGCTGAACACTTGAACGACTCATTGCCGGACCTTGAGCATGTTGTGCTGCAGCTTCGGCAAGACTATCCAGGCTCCAATATGGCCGAATGGGAAAGGCATACGCTTTCGGTTTGTCACAGGCAATGGCAATCACTTCGCAACGTTGTTCGATGGTGAACTTTCTGGGAGCTCCGGAACGAGGTGAATCATGAATCCCTTTCATCCCTTGTTCCTTAAAGCGCTTGCGCCACTTCTTCACGGTTTTTTCAGTGGTGTTCTGTTCCTCGGCAACTTGCCGATCGGGCTTCTTTCGATAAATCGTTTCATAAACCAAATGCGCGCGAAATTTTTGACGGTACTCAACGCTTTGACCATTTTTCTTCTCTTGTAATAAGCGTTTCTCTTTCTTGGTTAGAGAAGCCATATCATTCCCTCCAAGTAAACAATTGATATAAATGGATATGAATTTCATTCTATCAATCTATCTGGGGAGACGTGAACAGGTGTTTTGGAAAGGATTTCTGATATAGACCACTAGCTCGTGTTAGTACCATAACTATTCACTGATATCAACGATAGATTTTAGTGAAGAGCCAATATTGATTATAGTAAATTCTTTTATGGAAAAATGTTAGCAGAGACTATTTTTGGCCTCCAGCTTTTCATTTTTGGGCACATACTTTGCCCCGCGCTTTCCTGAATGCTATCCTTTTCTTTGAGAAAGTGAGGATGGTTCTTTTGGTTAACGAAATTCTGTTGAATGATTACACCATTAAAGTTGAAAGCTACGAAGAAGAAAAAATCGATGGTTTATATACCATCAACGTTGGATTTAAAGTGACAAGCGAGGAGTATCACGCGATTACGACTTTGCTGTATGAAGGAACGTTTGATGTGAAGGTGCCGGAGAGAGAGTTAACGTTTCGCGGGACGATTCAGCAATATTTCACCTCTATTACGAATCTGTATATCGAAGGGCAAGTAGGCGATTACACATTAAAATTAATCGAAAATAAGGGATAGTTGGTCTGGATCAGAAATTTTGCCTTCCTTTGTTCCTCTCGGAGTAACTCGTCACCCGTTTGAGGAATTACTTTGCTATTCTTGTTCCTCCCGGCGCAGCTCGACCTCCGTCCGAGGGATTACAATCGCGCTACCGTCCCTATATATGTGGCAATATCACTCTAGATCTACTGATAAGAAAAACAATTTCTGGGATAAATCACTAGAAAGAAGGCATGTTACATGAAGCTAAGCATCTTGGATCAGTCTCCGATTTCGTCAAATCAAACGGCTGAAGAGGCATTGAATAAATCAATGGAGCTGGCACAGACGGGCGAGCAGCTTGGATATGAACGTTTTTGGATGACCGAACATCATGATTTGCCGGGGCTGGCGTGTTCAGCGCCCGAAGTCGTGTTAAGTTACATCGGAGCGAAAACCAATACGATACGCCTCGGCACCGGCGCGGTTTTGCTCCCCCACTACAAACCCTACAAAGTAGCAGAAGTCCACCATCAGTTAGCTACGCTCTTTCCGAATCGGATTGATTTGGGAATCGGACGAGCCCCGGGCGGGTCCGCTGAAGTGACGAATGCTTTAAATGATAACTTTTTGCAAAATGTCTATAAGATGCCTGAGTTGGTCGAGGAACTTCTCGCTTATTTAAATGACAAGGTCCCAAAAGTATCTGCTTCTCCAATTCCGGACGCCTCCCCTACTCCTTGGATGCTTGGCACGAGTGCAAAAAGTGCCTTGTTTGCAGGAGAATACGGGATAAACTATGTGTTCGGCCAGTTCATGAGCGATGAGGATGGACCTCAAGTCACCCGGAAATATTTGGATACCTTCACCCCTAGAAAACAAGGACATACACCGCGAATCATCGTAACCATTTCCGCCACCTGCGCAGAAACGACTGCAAAAGCGGAAGAAATCGCTCTAAGCTCTCTCATTTGGCAGATACAGAAGGAAAAAGGAGACGAAGGGCATGGCGTCCCCTCGATCCGGGAAGCAAAAAACTCCGCTGACAGATAAGGAAAAAGAACGATTAGAAGACATGAAACAGCGCATGATCATCGGCGATCCGCAAGAAATAAAGGCGCAGATTCAAGACATTCAATCGAAATATCAAGCTGATGAACTCATGATCATGACGACCACATACTCCCCGGAAGATCGTGTACGCTCGTATGAGTTGATCGCCGAAGAAATTTTTAAGCGGTGACCCTCTCCCTATTCACCCTCTTACTTCCTCACCCTGAAACAATGACTTATCTTCCACCTTGTGCGTTAGGATCGTGAGGAACATGCCAAATGCAATCATTCCTGCCGCCACGAAAGTAATCATCGTATACGTTAACCCGGCACTCAACAACAACGATCCGAGTGCTGCGCCAATGGCATTCGCGAGATTGAACACAGAAGCCGCGATGGTGCCGGAGAGCGAAGGTGCTTCTTTTGCCGCAAGAATTATCTTAGTATTTAAAATTGGCGTCGTGCCAAACGTTCCCGCGCCAAACAAAAAGGCCATAACGAAGGCGAGGACCGAAAATTGCAAGATGGATGTGAACATTGCAAGCACAATAGCCAACAAACCCAAAACAGTGATAAGTCTCTCGGTTAAACGATTGGGATGAATGTTTCCGGAAGCAAAATTGCCGATAACTGCCCCAAGACCAAAGAAAAATAACCCCGCTGTCACCCCTGTCACGCCAAAATCGGCAAACTCCCGGAGCATCGGCTCTTTAAACGTATAAGCCGTGAATACACCGGAAAATCCAAAGATGATTATGGCAATGACCATAAGGACATTTTTATTTTTAAAAATACCAAGTTCCTTTTTCAAGTTCGGAGCCTCGGACTGTTTCGTGTTTGGAGTGACCGTCGCAAGACCGATCAACGTTATAAAACCAAGAATAGCCATGAACCAGAATACGAATCTCCAGTCAAACATGCCGCCGAGAAAAGAGCCGAACGGCACTCCGAGCATCACGGCAATGGTAAGGCCGCCCTGAACCATAGCGATTGCCCCTGTCCGTTTTTCCGGAGGGGACATATTCATGGCCAGAGACATACATAAGCCAAAGAATGGAGCATGCATGGCAGCCGAGGTCAATCTAGACAGCAATAAAACGTCAAAGTTTGGAGCGGTTGCCGCCATAATGTTACTGGCGACAAATATAGCCATAAGACCAACAAGCAATGGTTTTGGCGGGAATTTAATCGTTATGATGCGAAGGAGCGGACCGAAGATCGCCACACTAATCGCATAAACCGTTAACAGCAATCCTGTCGTTGATACGTCAACGTTCAGATCTTCCGCAAATTGCGTGAGCAAGCCTGTCACGACATATTCGGTCATGCCAACGCCGAATGTGCCAAGCATAAAAATGGTTAAAATCGTTTTCCTGGAAAAGGTTACGCCCATCATGGTCCAACACCCCTTTGTTTCCTCTGTTTTTGAAATCACAAGAAAACATCCTACACCATATGCGGGGAGGTGTCTAGCCCTTTTTAAAATGAATGGCAAATGACATAATTGGCAACAAGCTGTATGAAACTTCTCCTTGATTTTTATCAACTTCAGGCGAGAAATCCACAGTTCCCCCGATGTTACGGTTGTATCTGACAGACACTTTCATAGAAGGTGTTGATGCAAGGGCGTTTCACACACTGCGATCGGCCAAGGGGAAAAATTTCTGTAATAGAGTACTTAACATATTGCTTCAAACATATAACAGACGTATACAGTTGGACAAATCCGTGAAAGATGGAGTAGTGCAAAACTTTGAATCGATGGAGGGACCACCACTTATGAACACGAAAGATGTTCTCATTGGAATGGGGATTGGTGTTGCCGTAGGTGTAACGACAACATTGCTTTCCACGCCAAAATCAGGAAAAGAACTGCGGAATGATATCGGGGAAAAATCAACAAGAGCAAAGGAGAAGACGTCAACGTTCGCCAATATAGTGACTGAACAGTCAAGTCAAGTTAAAAGCCAAATGCAACATGCAGCCAGCCAATTGAAGAACGAGCTTAAAAAAAATTCTGTGCCACCCTTGAATGACACAGAGACAAACGAAGGTCAAAAACAAAAAAAGGCTGAATAAATGGGAAGAAGAATGAGCTAAAAGCTCATTCTTCTTTTTTCTTTTTTGAAATCATTTACTTTCTGAAGAGTGTTATTCATCATCACGGTGTTTCGAATTTTTACCGGTACGTTCTCTCGCTTTTCTATATAATTTTCCGGGTGCTTCAGATGTTTTGCCAATAGCATCATTCGCTTTATTGGCTGTGCCTTTGAGAATTTTTCCTGAAGAATCCGTTGCTTTGCCTACCAACCCTCCTTCTCCTGAAACCGATTTGATCACGCGGCCTGCGGAATCAACCGTATTGCCAAAAAGATCGGTCGCTTCTTTTGATGTCTTTTTGACAAAGTTATCGTCTTGCTCTTCATTTTTGCCATTTCTTTCATCACTCATGAGCCATACCCCCTTTTTTGATCCTCATTAGAGATTATGCAAATTGCTTCACGATATGATTTTTCACAAAATGCAGAGGTGTGCCGGAACCCATGTAACACGAAAAGGCCGGGTTACCCCGACCGATCTGTCCGTTTAATCATCGGATTCTTCGTCCTCTGCATCCTCATTATTTTCCTCATCCTCATCATCTTCGTCTTCCTCTTCTTCTTCGTCCTCCTCTTCTTCGTCTTCCTCTTCTTCTTCGTCTTCCTCTTCTTCTTCGTCTTCCTCCTCTTCTTCGTCTTCCTCCTCTTCTTCGTCTTCCTCCTCTTCTTCGTCTTCCTCCTCTTCTTCGTCTTCCTCCTCTTCTTCGTCTTCCTCTTCTTCTTCGTCTTCCTCTTCTTCTTCGTCTTCCTCCTCTTCTTCGTCTTCCTCTTCCTCCTCTTCGTCTTCTTCATCTTCTTCGTCTTCCTCTTCTTCCGGTTCTTCTTCTTCTATTCCTTCTTCCTCCGGTGTTTCCGGTGTCTCTTCTTCCGTTCCTTCCTCATCCGCTTCCTCGGTTACTTGTGCCGGGGGATCTTCACATCGATAAAGTTCACCGTCAGTCTCACAAACGGAATTCGGTCGTGAGAAATCTTCCGTTTCCTCGCCTTCGTGAACATTTGCCATTATGATACGAAAAATGTCCTGAGCAATATTCCGTTCTTCATCGCTTAAATAGCCGCTGTCTCGTCCGCCGCCGAACCCAGTCCAAACAGCTGCCGTATAATTAGTCGTGTAACCGTTAAACCAAACATCCGGCACACCCCCGTCAGGAACATCAAAATCCCCTAGTTCTTCCTGGGTGAAATTCGAAGTTCCTGTCTTTCCGGCTAGCGGCAGTCCTTCAATATTCGCACGTTGCCCGGTTCCGGAAGAAGTGTCCACAACACCTTTAAGCATATCCGACATCATATAAGCGGTCGATTCATACATCACTTGGTCCGATTCAGGCGAACCTTCTATTTCATCTCCGTCTTGAAATTCTACTTTTCGTACGCTATGAGGTTCATTATAGGTTCCTTCATTTCCAAACGCGGCATAGGCGCCGGCCATGTCCAAACTGGATATGCCATCGGAAAAGCCCCCCAGGACAGAACTCTCGGTAATATCCTGATCAAAGTCGAAGCCGAGACTTTCGGCAAACGACTGGGCATCGTCCAAGCCCACAGCCTGAATCGCCTTTACAGCCGGAACATTGATCGAGCGCACAAGCGCTTCTCGCATGGAGACTTCGCCACTATAACTGTCCCCATAATTGCCAAAGGAAGTCCCATCCGAATACTCATGCGGTTCATCGACAATGGTTTCTCCGGTATGCCAACCCAATTCTTCAATCACCGGACCGTAACCAAGGATAGGCTTGACCGTTGATCCCGGTGAGCCGCTAGCGGCAGTCGCGTAATTCAAGCCCCTTTCCTCTTCTATTTCCTCGCGATTACCCACCATTGCACGTATCGCGCCGGTTTCCGTGTCAAGAAGGGAAAAACCTACTTGGAACTCGTCATTATCGGGATACTGCGAAATATATTCATCGCTTTGAATAACATCCTGTGCGATTTCCTGCGCGTCCGGATCAATCGTCGTATATATGTCAAAGCCGGCGGCATACAGATCCGCACTCTCAATCCCATCAATATTTTCCACCTCTGCCATTACCTGGTCAATAATCGATTGATAAGCGACATTTTCCGGTGGCGTATAATCCAACTGATCTTCGATGTCCACAGACATGGCGTCTGTTGCTTCCTCTTCGCTAATGAAGTCATGCTCCTCCATCAGGGAAAGGATTAAATCTCTGCGTTCTTCCGCCTCCCCAGGGTTATTTTGTGGATTGTAATAGGAAGGCCGTCGCGGGATAGCTGCCAAGACGGCAGCATCGGCGACCGTAAGTTCGTCCAGATCTTCTTTATTAAAATAACGAATCGCGGCTTCTCCAACCCCCCATGCAGAACTGTCGAAGTAACTGCTATTCAAATACATTTCCAGGATCTCATCTTTCGTGTATTCCCGCTCCATTTGCAAAGCGAGCCATTGTTCCTGCACTTTTCGATCCATTGTTTGCTCGGGGGATAGGAAGGCTTGTTTTATAAGCTGCTGGGTGATGGTACTTGCGCCCTCAGACCCAAACCCATCGGTAATATTCGAGACAATCGCACCGCCAATCCGGCGGATGTCAATGCCACTGTGTTCATAAAAACGATAGTCTTCCACCGCGATGAAAGCATCCTTGAGATGTTCGGGCATTTCATCAATTTCCCGATAGGTACGATTTTCCGTTCCCAGCAATCGCCCGAGTTCATTATCATTCATATCATAAATCGTTGCCCCTTCGGCAAAAACCAGTTCCTCTGCATTAAGCGCAGGAGCATCCGAAATCATTGAAGCCCCTACCGCTATTATCGCTGCCATACCAACGACCATGGTCCCTAAGATAATGAATAACACTTTTTTAAGCGTGGACCGTCTTTTCTTCTCTCCAGCACGACGTTTCTCCGTTCGCGAACGGTGTTCCGCCATTCAACTATTCCTCCAATTACAAACCGATGAATTTAGTAGAATATACATACTCTTCTTCCCCATAACTTTTATGATAATACGACTCTTTTTCTATTAAAACATATTCGCTTGCTGATTTTTGTCAAATGTTGAAAAGCCTATGCCTTTTTCTCATTGCTGCGCCCTTCGGCCAAAAGCTCGGGATATAACGATTTCAACGTTTCATAAGTTCTTTCCCACGAAATTATCAAGGCTTTCACCACCTGTTTTTCCGAATTCAATACAATAAACGTTTAAAAACCGCATCCTTTGATTCCCCTCGGTTGTCGCGTATATTCCAAAAGCTTAACTGATCACCTTTTTGATATCAATCCTCTGAATGGATGATTCCGTTTGCTCTTTTTCAATTATCATTCGATAAAATTCGGTCAAAAGCTTCAAACGTTAATTGAAAAGGAATAATTCCCTGTTTTTGATGGATGTGAACAGTTCATATCATTAGACTCTCAGTTTTGTGAAAACGATTCTATGTATTTCATATACATCTCCATTTTGAAATCAAATTGTCTTTCTTATTTAGGGACTGCTTCACAAAGGAAAATAATAGAATATCAGCATTTTCCGTTAATGCTGTCAAATCTAGATGCAAGAAAATCCATCCTATAAGCAGAACAACCCTTGCTCTTCTGGCAATGTACACAAGAATGACGCTGCAATGGCGTAGACATCAAAACGGACGCGACAAGACCCCGCAGCGCCGGTTTTGCGCGAGGAGGCTTGACCGTTCGTCCGCAGAAAACGAAACCATGGGAGCGGCACCCCGGCTTCAAAATCCATTCCAATAGTCAAATTCCGAGCGATAGAGGATATAGGTTATTACATAGGTAAAAAATGGAAGGATAAAAACAGATAAAAGGGTAAGAAAGAGTAATGACAAATTATAAAACGGGTGAACATGAATTATATATCTGATGAACTTCTCCTTGAAGCCTACGATTACGCTAAAATGTTGAACTTAGATCCAGCTTTTATTAAACTGCTTGAAAAAGAAATTAAACGCCGCGGTTTATAAACACCGCAGTATTTTTTATGCACTAATCTTACCCTTTCATTAAAGATCGTTATCCAAATTGGTAAAAGTATTCTTCATGAAGTAGTATCCCCAACCGCTTAAGCGTTGTACCCCTTTCCATCATCAACCATAACTTGATGGTTTTTATCCCAAACGGTCGCAAAAAAGACATCTTCCAGTTTTTTATACCCTTTTTCATTCAATTGGGATCTTAACCATCGTTCATCTCGATAAAGGAGCTTTAAATTTTCATGTTGGATGATCCCTTCAACCACTACAGTAATAGGGAATCCAGCTTTTTCAACATCCACATTTAAATCTTTGCGTGTAACAGGATGAACATCTTCTTTCAGCACAACACTAAGGTCTCCAAAAGGTTCAAGAATGGCATATTGAATGTTTTTTATGTCTAGATATCCCTTACTCCTCAGACTAGAAAGCAACTCAATTAAGGAATAACGATTTTTCTTCAAATTTGATTTAATGATTTTCCCATGCTTGATGAAAATCACAGGTTCGCCTACCACTAAATGGTGAAATTTCCGAAGAAGGCTTAACCTCGCCATGGAATAGTGCAAAACCCCTACGGTGATAACCCCCAAAATTGACTGAAGGAGCGTATTTATTTCAATAGGTGCTGTGGCAATGATAACCAAAAAAAAGACAGCCACTAAGTCATGAGGGGTGATTTGTGAAAAGGCGGAGTGCCCAAACATGCGAATAATGAATAAGGTTAAAAGGAATAGGACAATAATTTCAACGATAAACACTAAGGCCACCTCGAACACAATACGATTTCTTTCGTTTCCCTCTTCTTATAGTTTGTACATTCAGCCATCTTATACAGCAGAAGCTATAAAACGACCGTTAACCATTTTCGAGCGGAATAGTCCGATCATATATGTTTTTACACAAATAATGCCCACTAAAAGGAGCATTCCTGTTAGGGGAAATATTGAGCTTTGAACACAAAAGAGTCCCCTTGGTATAGTACGGAGTGTCCGATGATAACTCATCGACCTCTAAATTGATAACTACCAAGGAGGACTCACCATGAATGATACACAAAATGAAAAGCTCGCTCAAATCACCCCGGAAACACTCGTCATCGGTATCGACATCGCTAAGAACAAACATGTTGCTCGAGCCATTGATGATCGCGGCTTCGAATTTGGGAAACGCATCACGTTCACAAACGATCGTGAAGGCTTTGAAAAGCTTCTACGCTGGGTTGAAGAACACCAAGCGGATCATCAAAAAACACACGTGATGGTCGGTATGGAGCCCACCGGCCACTACTGGTTTAGCTTGGCGGATTACCTTGACTCGTGCGGCCATCAGCTCGTGTTGGTCAACCCCTCGCACGTTAAACGGCTCAAGGAAATCGATGATCATTCGCCAAGTAAAAACGACACCAAAGATGCGATGGTCATTGCCAAACAGGTGAAGGACGGGCGATACTCCGTTCCGAACCTTCTCGAAGGTATTTACGCCGAATTGCGGGAAGGCATCAAATTAAGAGATCAGCTCGTGCAATTAAAAAACCAGACCGAAGGCCGGGTTCAAAATTGGCTGCACCGTTACTTCCCGGAATTTGAGCAGGTGTTTAAAGACTGGGATGGCGTCAGTGCTTTGGCCACTTTGCGAACGTTTCCTCTTCCCCAAGCGATTGCGGAGACGACACCGGAAGCCATCGTAGACACATGGAAAGCCTATGCTAAGCGACACGCCGGATTCGCTCGAGCCCAAAAGCTTCATGAGGCCGCTGAAAAAAGTGTAGGCATCACCGCAGGGCTTCGCTTTGCCCATCAAGAGTTGGAGGCGTTACTGGATCAGTATGAGCTTTACACTCGGCAACTCGAGACATTGGAAGCGCAATTGACTGAACAGCTTGAGCATCTCCCTGGCGCCGAACAAATGAGGGATATCAAAGGCTTAGGCGACATGACCATTGCCGCTTTCTTTGCCGAAGTTGGGGATATTCACCAGTACCGTCATCCCAAACAGCTGATCAGTCTGGCCGGCCTAGATTTAAAAGAGAACAGCTCAGGGGTTTACAAGGGCCAAACCACCATTAGTAAACGAGGACGGAGTCGATTACGCCGCATTCTATTTTTAGCGATTCGGCCGCTCGTCAATCATAATGACACGTTTCGCGCCCTTCATCATGAGCTCACGCAGCGTTCAGACCGCCCTCTGACAAAGATGCAGTCGTTGATCGCCCTGTGCGGTAAACTTCTGAAAGTCTTGTTTGTCATCGGGCAACGCGAATGCCCCTTTGATGGAGCGAAGCTCCTTCAAGATCGGAAGTGTTCCCAGACACAAGCCGCGTAAAGCAAGCAGCAGGAACCATGTTTTCTTGTAAAAACCAGCCATTTTCTTGTCTATGGAACAAACACCAACAGTGCCGAGGCGGCATTCATTTTATCCATTCGGGCCTAGACCCAGCAAAGGAGCATAGCCGCCCCCACCACATGGATACGCCGGACGAAGGAATGTGTGGATCATCACCATCCAGCGATATATGGGAGGTTAAGCGACCATGTATGAAGTGGGCGAATATCAAGCGCACGGTCACCTAATTTTTCCCAACCCCTAGGGGTTGGGTGAGAGGATAGACTCCGGGATGGAATATCATTCCTTCCATTCAAGAATATTCATGAAGTGAAGGGCACGCTCTGGTGTTACTAAATCCTAAGGGCATGAAATTCTAAGAAATCAAGAGCATATGGAAGAATATTTAATTACAAAGAGGGTACATGAACAGAACAACACCGAGGAATTATTAATACAGATAGGTAAGGGTTTGAAGTTATCGTCCCCTTTTCCCCCGCACGTGCGACTTTCACCGCATACGGCGTCCAACTAATCCAATTCGATTTGACCATAACACTTTTTCGTTTATGACAACGCCAGTGTTTCATTTCTTCCGTTTCAATAAGTCGGTGCCTCCCCTTGGGAGGTGAACCTCTATTAGTTTTACAAGAACCTTATTAACCGATAAAGAAATGCCTTGCATGGTTAAATGAACCTTCATTAGCGTTAATGGGGTTAACCTATTTTTCCTTGTTAAAACGCCAAGAAATCTTTGTCGATCAATCATAAGCAAGGATTTAATTTTACAATATTTCGACACCTTATCGATTCAACGGTAAGGTTCTTTAGTGTGTGCAATTTTAGTGTAACATGTTTTATTTGTTCTTTTTCACCTTTAAATGTTGACAACTATTAGCTGGTATTGTTTAGCAACCTTACCAAAATAAAACGATCTTTTATTGAAATTGTTCTTTCACTAAATATCGATATTTCAACCCATCTGATGTATTCGTTCTTTGAAAATGATACCCTAACCGTTCATATAGCTTTTGTGCCCTTGAATTGTCAAATTCCACATTTAAAGAGACAGTTTTGTATCCTCTAGCTTTAGCTCGGTTTTCAGCGTAGCCTATTAACTGATTCCCAATACCTTCCCCTCTAAACTTTGATGAGACTGATATCAAATTAATATAGTAATCATCCGGATCTACGTCATCTTCAACTGAATCGTAGTTTAAATTTGGATAGTGCTTCTTTAAAAAGTCAAATATCGGTTCAAATAACTGATCATCTTTATAACCAGGGTAGTGTGAAATAACCCCAGCTACTGAAGAATCATCTCCATATACATGACAATATTTATAACTAAAAGCATTATTGTCTTCCCGTACAAAGTGATTAATGAACTCCAATCTTTGTTTTTTCTCTACATCTCCTATCCAATGGTTTATATGCGGGGATAAAATCAACTCAAATAGTGGCGCAATTTTATCCGCATCACTTACTTTTGCTTCTCGAATGTTCATGATTGATTAACCTCCCTCCAAATTTTAAAGATCAAATGTTCTATCATCCCGCAATCACTGCGATTTGTACAAAGTTAATCACCCTGAATTACCATTGATTTATTATGGAGAGCGTATTCCCTGTTATTCCAGGATTGCGCTCGATTGCGGTAGATTAAATCGTACTATTTCTTGCATTTTTATTCTACTCTACCAAAAAATCCACAAAAACTTGGCAAAACTCCATCGAATGTTCCTTTTGCGGCCAGTGGCGCGCATTTTCAATAATATACAATTGAGAATCTTTTAACTCATGGTGGGCAAGTTTGACATCTTTTAAGGAAACTGAGCGATCTTGTTTACCATGAACAAAGAGTGTTGGCGTTTTTATTTCATTTAGTTTGGGGGTATAGTAAGTTTTTACACCGTCTCTTCCTTGAAATTCACTTTGTTGATATGACTCAAATGCTTTCCCAGCGTGTTTATATTGAACACTTTGAAAGACATCATTTAAAACATCATTTGTGATGTTTTTCTCATCAAAAAACAGTCCTGCCTTGATTATTTGCTTCGTCAACCCCTTACTTTTTGCCATAAGTCGATAAGACCATAGGTTCAACGGTGTGTTTACAAAGAGATGATAACTGAGCATGTGATAATTCCATTTTTTCGCTAGCCCATTTGGAGCAATTAGGCAGAGCTGTTTCACCCTGTCTTCGTGTGCGATACAGTAACCAAGTGCAATTCCAGCGCCAAGAGAAATGCCTGCGAGTATCACTTCTTTAAGATTGAGTGCCTCAATAAAGGAAGCAACGAACTGAACATAGAAATCTTGCGAATACTCAATCCCGTCTATGTAGCCTGTTTGACCATGTCCCGGAAGATCTACTAGAATCAGTTCATGCTCGATTTGACTCGCCAATCTTTGGGTTACTTCCTTCCAGGACAATTTTGATGAATCTGCGCCAGCCCCGTGAATAAAAATAATCGGTGTTTTCCTACCTTCCACCCTGTAATAAACTGTTTCAATTCCTTTTACTTCTATTAATAGCTCTTTCATTAGTTTGAATCCTTTCCATGGATAACTCGATTAACTCAACTATAGCCTTTTGCTACTTTACGAACTCCGACAATAGTTATTAAGCAATATGGCCTTATTCTGGTACAATTTTCATTCCATTAAAGTGCTCTTTTATTGAAGATCATAAAGATATCAAGAATAAACAGATATCTTATTCCCAAACTTATTTATCTACTTATTTGACTTATTCATTGGTTCTGTAAAACTTAGCTATTTCATGAAATGCCTCTTTAGGCTCCCAGTATCCACTCGAATAGGGTTTCTCAGAATCCTCCGAATAAACCTTGACAATACCATAGCTTGCCATGTCTAAATCATGTCGTGTATTCGAAGAGTGGGGATGATACGGCTGAATAAAATCATATACGAATGCGCCATAGATATTTTCTGATTGATATATATTGAGTAACTCAATAATATAATTTGCTTGTGAACTCTCGTTTCTTTTAATACCGTCTTTAATTTCGGGAACAGTGGTGTTCCAATCTATGATTTCATGGCTTTCCGGTCCTTTTTTATCTGCGTTCTCGAAGGTTCCGCAACCAAATTCAAAAATAACAATGGGCTTATTTTTGCGATGGAACTTCCTGAGGGTTTTAACATATCTTGATTCATTGTAAGGTACTTTGTAAAGATTCAAACCAACTACATCGAACGCTTTCCAATCAACTCTTTCCCAAAGGGCTGCCCCGTAACTTATCTTACCTTTGAATTTTTCGCGCACTATCTTACTTGCTTTACTAAGATAACCGTTCAATTTTTTATTGAACCATGGAAGCAGCCACCACATCGTACGCAACTTCTCTGCTCTCTCGGCATAATTATTTCCTGGCATCAAACCCGATGAAAAGATCGAAAGTTCACAGCCTAGGCTTAGATCGATTCTCTGGTATTTCTTTCGCAATTGTTCGGCAGCTAGTGCTACTTCCGACAAATGTGCTAATGTTTCTTCTTGATTCCCCTCCAACAATCGAGGTTGAAGCCATACGTGAAGACCGTTCTCTAAGGCAATCTTTGCACATGCTATCAATCTATCCACATTCGTGCCATAAATTTGGATTGAAGTACAATGCAACTGTTCACATATCAAGCGGATTTCTTGTTCCATTAACCTCTTTCGCCATTCACGACTCAGAGAATCCGGACTGAAATTGGTTCCCGTATCATAGTTTATTCCCTTTTGAACCAGTGCTCTTTGATGTTTCATTTATCTTCCCCTCGTATTTGTAAGCAAAATATCGCTATATAAACTGCTACTGCTGACAATTTTTATTTTCTTCATAAGGTGCGTCCCATTGTTTATTTCGATAGCTTCCTTTATCCCGTTAAATGGCCCGATAATTGAACACCTTATTCAAAAAAGACACTTGGATACTCAATTACACCAGAAACATTATCAAGGGACCCTTCTTGTAATTCAATAGCCATTAATGCTTCTTCAGGTACTTCAAATGGTGCTTTAATTTGCCATAGTGATGCCTTCTTAAAACCAAATTTCGGATAATATTCTGGATGGCCTAATACAACAACTGACTGAAATTCAAGCTCCTTTGCCTTTTCTAATGCCTTTTGTATTAAAATCCTTCCTATACCTTTATTTTGATAATCAGGTAAAACAGAAACGGGTGCAAGCGCTAGTGACTCTGCCTTTTGATTGCCATCATTAATTAACACTTTAGATAAAAGTATATATCCTAGTATCTCATTATCTTCACCAACAGCCATTAAAGATAACTCGGGAATGAATGCATCTGATCGCCTGATTCGCGAAACTAACTTATGCTCATTCTGATCACTTTGATCTGCAGAAGCAAATGCAATTTCTACGACCTTCTCAGTTGATTCATAGTCACTTTTTTGTTCTTGTCTAATAATAAAATTCATATACACAACTCCTAACTCATTAATCTGGCCCTTCGTGGTACAACTTTTATTCAATTAAAGCGCTTCTATTGTGGAACTTTTATGATTCATTTAAATCACATGATTGGAAGGTTAAGTTGCCAAGATACTCCAAACTGATCATTTATCCAGCCAAATTTCTTACTGAATCCATAGTCATCTAAGGGCATAAGTTCCTGTCCATTCAAAGTTAGTTTTTCATAAAGAGTGTTAATCTCTTCTTCGGAATCACAAGTGATATATATGGAAAACGAAGGTGTAAAGGTAAACTCATGCTTCACATTACTGTCAATACACATGAATTCTTGCCCCTTCAAAGAAAACGTCGCATGCATCACTGTTCCTTCTTCTCCAGATTCATTTGCTCCGTAACGCGTTATGCTTTTGATGCCCGAATCCTCAATAAGGGATATGTAATACTCCATTGCTTCTTCTGCTTTACCATCTTGAAACATTAAAAATGGCGTTACTTTTTCCACTGCAAATCAATCCTTTCCCGTTTCTTTGTTTTGACTATTATTTTCGCAAAATCTTCTCCATCGCTTTTCCCTTTGCCAACTCATCGATTAGTTTATCTAAATAGCGAATTTCCTGCATGGTTGGTTCCTCGATTTCTTCCACTCGGACGCCGCAGATCATACCTTTGATCAAGATCCGTAAGGGATTCAGTTGGGGAGCTTCCGCAAAGAAGGTCTCAAAGTCTGTTTGTTTTTCTAGTTGTGTTTCTAATTCTTCCTGGCTATACCCTGTTAACCACCGTAAGATTTCATCGACTTCTGTTTTCGTACGTTCTTTTTTCTCCGCCTTTGTAACATAATGGGGATAGACACTTGCAACACTCATTGTATAGATTTTATGTTTGGCCATGATACACCTCCTGTAATTATTCCGTTAAATGGCCCTTTAACGGAACAAACAATAATGATCGAACCATCAAACTTTATTTTAACATGAAAAGCTAGCCGCACCCTTTAAAAGAATGCGGCTAACCAAGAAAAATCATTTTCAGCGCAAAATGTTAGTTTTTTGTTAGTTTTTCTCTTTTAATGGCAAAGGATAATGGTTTAAACTCCTCATATCAAATTTGCATATATAGTTCATAAGAATTTATTTTCATTTCAAATTATACTGATTTCTGAATTATTTAGTGCTATAGTTGCAGTATCCTGGGGAATAATCTAGGGGACGGCGCCGTTCCGGGAAGGAATTTCCGTGAACAATTATCAATCGGCCCGTCAGCAGTATTCATTCGAGGACATCTATCAGCAGTACACACCGTTAGTGCATGGGATGCTTAAACGTCTCCATATCCATAGCAACCATGAGGATTTTCTGCAGGCAGGTTATATAGGATTATGGCTTGCATACCAACACCACGATAGTGAAAAGGGACCATTTCCCGCTTATGCCTTTCTTCGTGTCAGAGGAGAAATGTTGACGATGCTGCAGAAGGATGCCAATTATTACGACCGGCATTCCTTCAGTTCCAATGATCAGGAACCTGCTCAAGTGCGCATAGAGACAGAATCCTGGATGCCAGACGTAGACACATTAGCCCCTTACTTGAACAAATTATCCGACCGTGAACAACGCTGGGTCATCGCGCATGCCGTGCACGACCAACCCCCACGCATGATCGCGGCCAATTACAACGTTTCCGTCGAAACGGTGAAAGGTTGGCGGAAAGGAGCACTTGCGAAACTAAGAAAATATGTAAAATAATTCGAAAAGCCTGCAGTAATAACTGCAGGCTTCTATACGAAAACAATAATGTTCCTTTTAGTAACAATGTCTCAAGGGTTATTAGTGTTTGATTACAGTAGAAATGTTTTTAATACAAATCCTCTCCAAACGGGGTCTGGACAATAACCAGAAGCTCTGCACACGTTTTTTTATTAATGTTTTTTAGGATGTTTTACTGATTTCTTAGCGATCTTTACTGTACAGTTTTGTCATGAAAACAAAAGATTTGGATTTGATATCATTTCTTGTTCTCACCTAAAAGTATGAATAATTCCGTATCATTTTTCCCTCCAATATTTTGCTTTTTATTCTTGATCAAGAAATTAAAGTGTCAATGACTCTAAATCACGTGGATAATCTGTTAACCATTCGCAACCATTTCTGGACACAACAAGTGTATCAGAATGTCGAAAACCACCAACATTGGGGATATAAATGCCTGGCTCTATTGTGAATACCATCCTTTCTTCAATGATAAGATCATTATCAAAACGTATATATGGTTCTTCATGAGGGCTCAAACCAATGCCATGTCCAGTTCTATGCACTGCATAGTCTTTGTATCCTTCCCTAATGAAAATGTTACGAGCAATATTGTCAATGTCGCCGGCACGTGCCCCTGGTTTGAGAGCTTCAATAGCAGCACTCTGTGCCTCAACCATTATTTTAAAAGCCTTCTTTTGTTTATTGGTTGGCTCACCGATAAAAACAGTGCGTTCGAGTTCTGTTCGATAACCATCAATACCCACCTGACGCGTATGGATCATGACGTCTCCTTTTTGCAATTTTCTTGAGTTAGAAAAAACATGTGGCATTATGCTACGTTTAGTGCCGGATGGTGACATACCAATAATTTGAATAGTGGAGTTTGGATGGGTCTTTGGGATTTCGGTATACAAAAACGAATTTCCATGATCATCGATTTCGAGTTCACTAACACCTGGTGTACTATATTGCAACGAAACGTGCATAGCTTGATTGATCCAACGACTTGCTTCATGGATATGTTCAATTTCTTCATCCTCTTTAATATAACGCATTTCCACGATTCTTTGGCCGATATCTTTTATCGTAGCGCCTTGAGGAATAACATACTGAGTGAGTATAACCGGTGCACTGTCAATATCGAGAGCGACCGTTTGCGACCTAACACTTTCAATAGCATTTTGAAGGGTCGTAAAATATGAGATGCTTCCTTTATTTACTTCATACTCAAAATAAACATGTAAGACATCAACGGCAGCTTTTTGAGCATGATTCTCTTCAAGACTTGGAATTATAAACTGTGTATGCTTTTCATCAATTAAAAGTGTAATAGGACGAGAGTAAGTTAATGCTTTAAAACCTGTTAAAAAGTACTGATGATCTGGGTTTGTTACTATACTTAAACCTATGCTTTCCTCTGTCATGTAGCTTCTCACTTCATCGATTCGTTTATGATAAATACTCATTATACTCAACTCCTTTAGTATGGTAATATCTGGAAGATTCTTGACAGTGTGAAAAATTTCAAAATTAACTAAACATTGCTTATATTAAAATTCCTTGTGGAAATTGTAGTGTCATTACTTCCTCGAAAGTAATTAACAACCCAATAATCAGAACGACACTTAACACAATGGCTAACCAATTAAAATCGGTTCTTTTTTTCAAAAAAGCAGTAATGAAACTTGCAGCAGCGATTTTAAAGCCTAATAAAAAAATTAACAGAAAGAAACTAGCTACCCAAAGAAAGTTGACAGCGGCCACCTTGAATTTGTGGGTCATGGGAATCTCATATTCATTCGTGTTTTCTTGATCATTCGGTGTCGTCCCTTGCCTTTTGTGGCGAAAAAAAGATCGTGATTGTGACAAAATATTAATTGCTGATAATAAAATACCTGCAACGCCAACAACTAATGGAAAGTACATAGCTGTTGGTGAGAAATCCAAAGATCTCCAAGTTACACTAGCAAATATAAAAAATAGAATCACGCTGAAAACAATCGATAGTTTAAGCTTTATCATTTTTTTAGCCCTCTTACTTTTTAAAAGATTTAATAAAGTTGACTAAGGGACCGTACAAAAATACTAAAAATATAATAACCCCAATGATGGTAACACCTGGACGTGTCAACCAATCAAATTCATAACGACCTATTGAAATGAATAAATATTGTTCAGATGGAATTGCCAAAACGACTCCAATAATCAAGGGTATTCTAGGCCAATCCAATTCCCTTAAAATCCATGCAAGGAAACCCAATGTTAAAAGCAACAAAAGATCTCCCCAATCTCGAGAAGCTTGGTATGCACCGACACTTATGATTATTAATAGAAAGGGAACAAATTTATTAGGGTCAATCGTGGTTAATAAACTTACTGGCTTTGCTATAAAAAAGCACAAACCCGTGGCAAAAATATTGGCAATAACGAGTGTCCATATGATGGAAAGGGTTATTGGCATATTTTCATCAACCATGCTTGGCCCAGTCTGTACGCCCATAAGAATAAGCCCTGCCATAAGAACGGCTGCGGTACCGCTTCCAGGAATGGAGAATAGTAATGTAGGAATTAATATTCCACCATCCTTCGCATTATTGGCACTTTCAGGAGCAATTACTCCTCGTATATCTCCCGTTCCGAATTTTTCATTATTTTTTACTGTTTTTTTAGCAAAAAAATAAGCAATCCAGTCTATGATACTAGATCCGACTCCAGGGATTGCCCCCATTAATGTACCAATACCAGCACTTCTAACAACTAACCACTTATTTCTGAACACATCTAAAAGACCCTGCAAGTTGCTTCCTTCAAGTTTTCCTGTACTTGATATTTTCTTTTCCGAGGATACAAGTTGAATGAGTTCCGGTATGGCGAAAAAACTCAACACGAGAACAACCAATGGTATTCCATCGTACAAATATAACCAATCAAATGTAAAACGATATTCAGGCGCAGCTGGCGCTGCTCCAATAGTCCCTAATAATAGCCCTACAAGCCCTATTAAGATTCCTTGTATAGGTTTTTTTCCTAATAACATACCCATGATACAGATCCCTAATAAAGTTAGCATGAAAAGTTCTGGGGAACCGAAACTCAAAATCACCGGTCTAATAATTGGAATAACTAGAAATAAGACTATGGCTCCAATAATACCTCCAAACATCGATGAAATAAAAGCAGCTGATAAAGCTCTTCTGGCGTGTCCTTGTTGAGCCAAAGGATAACCATCCACAATCGTGGCTTGAGATCCAGCTGTTCCGGGTATTCCAAACAAAACCGAGGGGAATGTATCTGACGTTTGAGTGACCGCGAGGACACCGATCATAAGTGCTATGGCAGAGTCTGGATCCATCCCAAATACGAAAGGAAGTAAAAGAGCTATTCCAACAGTCCCGCCGAGTCCCGGTAGAATTCCAATGAGTATACCTATCAACACACCTAGAAGCATGAATAATAAATTGATAGGATCTAATACAGTAGCTAAAGCTTGGATAGCTGCCTCGATCATTCTAATTCCCCTCTTACTAAAATAAATTTAGACATCATCTTTCGGCGATGATAGCCTCTGCGGTTCGCAGTCCTATGCCGAGGATGGTATCGAGAAGCGCCCGTTCTTCCACAAAAGGGCGCATCCGCTCCTGGACTTTATCGTAAACAGTTTTTAGTTTAATCCTTCCACATCGTATTCTTCAATTAACAAATTCTTTACAAAATCTATAGTTTCAGGATCTATATATTCTTGTTCTCTTTCATAAGCTGCCTCAAGTTCTTCTCCCACCAAAACATTTGTAGTGCCCAAAGCATCCTCTGCTCCTTCTAAAAATTCTGGATCTTCAGCAACATCCTCTGCCGCGTCCTTCAAAGCTCTAGTAGCCTCTTCAGGAGCATCGTTTGGAATGTAAACCCTTCTGGACATTTGGCCTAACGAGCCTTGAAAAAGCTTATAGGCTTCCCATAATTCACCGGAAGGTTCCTCACCATGTAATTCCTCATAAAACTCTTGGATTGTTGGAAGATCTACCTCAGGATCCCTTTCAAAATCACCCTCTTCATTCAATATTCCTGTTTGAAAAAGCGGGATAATAGTCCCTTCCTCTACCATGGGCATCATATCATTAAAATAAGTGTTATTCCCTTGTAGAGTAAGACCTAGTTCACCCTGCTCCAAGGCCATCAATGTAGCACCACCACCATCATAACCAGAAACGAAATCCATTTTATCAGCTATATCCAACAATTCAAACGCGAGGATATGACGGAGGTCTGCAATTGGATCGGCAAGTCCATATGGGATATCTTCATCCCCGAACGCTAGCAAGTCTTCAGGTTCTTCATAACCGGTTGCGGTGCTAATAGCTACCACACTGACTCCCGGCACACTCATAATCACATCCATATCAGTTACATCGTACTCAGCCTCTGGTCTCCCAATCAAATCTTGAATTACCACAGCAGGATTAGCCCCTAGCAGGCTGTAACCATCAGGTTCGCGCATGGCAAAATCATTACTTCCGGTCATAGATGAGCCTCCCGGAATATTAACAGGTTGAATGGAAGGAGATCCTTCTGTGTATTCTTCTATAAATGGAGCCATATACCGATTAGCAGTATCAGATCCTCCTCCTGTTGAGAAGGGTATAACTAGCTCAATGACATCTCCACTCTCATAAAATTCGTCAGCTTCTTCGTCTGTAGACGCTGACGAATCTTCTGTTGAACCCTCCGACCCTGAACCGCATCCTGTAGCAAAAACCATTAAAATACTCGTTAATAGAATACAGTATTTCTTACTCTTCATGATTTCAGCCCCTTCAATTAAGCTCACTTACTTTTCATCTTTTGAGCATTTTTTTATAATTCATCCAATATTAGACTTAATCATATAATTATGAAATCAAAAGCTATATCCCCCAGAATAGTCATTTTATAACTAGACATAGATATATCAAAAGGCATAGTCATCACATAATATACGGCAATTTTATTTATCAAAAACATGTTTACTCAAAATATCTCGAGCAACCATCTCTGGTGCTGGCAAACGATTCTCTTCTTTTAAATTTACAAAGTGACCTCTGTTTGGAAAGTATACATTCTCAGCTTGGCGTATATTTTCTTGCAATTGGGTGTCCATCACACCTGGATCGATAGTCGTTACCTCTACTTTTCGATTATCTTTGTGCTGTTCATCAATAACGTCGTAGAACATTTTAGCTCCTGCCTTAGTGGCACAATAGAGACCCCATCCATCATAAGTCTGAGTCGCTGCTTTCGATGAAATGTTGAGTATGCTAAATTTTGTCTTTAACTTTAAACTTTCTTTGTATAACATTTGCGTCATGTACAATGGCGAAGTAAAGTTAACATCAATAGATTTTCGAATTTTATCTGGTTCAAACTCTTCTATACTACCAATAGGTTCCACTATTCCTGCATTATTTATAAAGATAATCTCTTCAACGTTAAAAGCAGATAGTTCTTGAGAAATTTCCATCTTCTTTAGTAACTGCTCGGGCTGATTGAAATCCTGTTCGATTAACCGAATATGTTTATTTGACTTAGCTAGCTCTAATTGTGAATCCAAAAATCGCCTTGATAAACTAATGATTAAAATAGAAGATAGGTCAGTTAATAAGTCAAACATTTCTTTTCCCAACCCACTTGATGTACCTGTTATAATAACTGCTTTTTTCATAAATATACCTCCGTCGAATTGATTGAAAAGATAGTTCCTAGTCCTTTTTTCGTTTCTTAAGACGTAGTTTAGATTGGCACATTCATTGCTAATAAAATCTCAAACGGGATAGAGGTAAATATATTAGTAATTATATAATAATTTTTGGGATTATTACCTGTTTTTAAAAGGTAAATCCTCATCCCGAATGAGAGAGCATTTCATTTATCATAGAGTTAAATGGTCATAATATTTTATCCTATTTCTTCCTAATAATCTCCACACCACGATTTTCTAATACACGATCATAATAAGCGTCTTTTTCTTTGTTTTTCTCTACAACATCAGGCCAATCGTCTTCGTTTTCTTTAATTGGTATATTCTCACATTTGGCAATAATTCGATCAGCATATTGTTGAGGAACACAACAAAGACCATCCTCATCACCCACTATAATATCACCTGGATGAACAATGACACCTCCACAGTTCACTGGTACACCTATTTCGCCAGGTCCTCGTTTCGGTCCCGTAGCTGGTTGAACGCCCTTGCTAAATACTGGAAAATCAAAGGATTGAATTTGGCTCATATCACGATAAGGCCCATCAACGACTAAACCCGAAATCCCTCGCCTTTTAGCGATTAGTAGCATTCCCCCGCCTCCGCAACAATATGAGGATTGTCCCCTAGCGTCAACGACTATCACATCCCCTGGTTCAGCCAAGGTTAACGCTTTTTTTACCATGAGGTTATCACCAGGTGGAATTTTAACTGTAAACGCTGTTCCTACTACTTTTTTCATTGGTTTGTACCCCGGCTTAATAGAACTGTCCATTGAATAAAGTTGCCCGACCCAATCTGAGATATCAGGTACAAAAAAATCTCGAAACCTTTCTACTTTTTCCTTTGAAGGCCTTTCAAAATCCAAATTGATTTTAAGTCCAATCTCAGGATAGATTTGTTTCCAACCCGGGTCTTTAGGTTCAATCATTTTAATTCCTCCTTCTTCTTTTTAGCGATTTGTATCCGCTTTTAATTTAATAGAACCATTACCAACTACGGTAGAAAATAGTTTAGCACTGCTTTTTATATTTATCTTTTCTGTCCGTACGTTTATACGCACAATACTTTCTATCCTTATCTTGTACCTTTATAAGTACAGAAAACCTTTTTGTGAAAAGAAGTGAACAAGATGAAAAAAATCGAAGTTAAGATTAATACACTCCTCAACAAGCATGACCTCACCATCCACGCACTGCATTTAAATCAAGCATACGCCGAGCTTCACTTAGTGAACTTACTAGTGATAAATGAGAACGTATGCAACTTGAACACATTGAAAAAATTGCTGAGGCATTGGACATCAACGACATTAACGAGATCATAACTATTAAAAATATGACATCCTTTCATCAAATAGACTCATGCATTTAATATTATGCCCTTTTCAAAAAAACGTTTGCTTAGGTTATCACCTCACACTTTTCACAAAGTAAATAACTTGTTGGTTTTTTCTAAATCTTTCATTATAGAGAAATTCTTGTTGTTTTAGAATAATGGTTGGGTCTGTGAATTCTCTAAATCACTTATCAATTTCACGGGTTCATTTGTACTTCAGACCAACGGTGGAAAGGATTGCAAAAAGAACCTACCTTGATGCCATAGTATATATATTTACTGAAAGCTCCAATATGATGCTAAGCATTATGAGATATTCCTATAAAGCCCATAGTCATACCTAAGAGATATCTGTACTATCCCCGACATCATTGGTAAAATTCTTCATGCTTATATCTAGCCTATGATTCCCCCTTGAGATATGGATTTAAAACCCATCCATATATTTCTTTCGGGTGTTGTTCATCCCCCCTTTTAAAACACTGTGATAACAATTGATCCAGCTTATTGATAACCCTAGGATTTAAGCTTGTTTTAATTATAACAAATAGAAATATTTTGTCAACATTTTTATTGCTATTAGTAAACTATACCTATTTCTATTGCTGTTATACCTTGATAAACATATGCTTTCCTTAGGGTACTATTACTGATTGTAATAAAATGGGGGTTTATCATGGAAATTGGTCAAAGGATCCGAGAAATTAGAAAAAATACTGGGTTGACGCTAACTGAACTGGCTGAAAAAATCCAAATATCTCAGCCCTACCTTTCACAAATAGAACTTGGTGGAAAGCAACCGCCAATAGACGTTATCGTCAATATTTGCAAAGCTATTGATATTCCGTTAGCCGAATTTTTTGCAGATGAAGACGATCACCTCCCCACAGACATTCTTCAATTAATTGAAACAGCCAAAAAACTATCATCAGAAGAACGGGAGTACCTTAATCAATTTCTACAATCTACAGTAAAAAGAGCAAAGAAAAATGACTTTGAATAGTTAGCTATTGTTAAAAGTTGTTTCCACTTTTGTATTGAAATAATATTAGATATTATGATTATCCCACTCGTTCAGAATGAGTGATCGTATTCGTTGAGGCACAGAACGTCATTAAACGGCTGAACCATTCAAATCCTATCAAGAAGATGGATGAGATGGTTTGGCTATGAAGTTTTCAACTGGAAGGCTGCCGAGGTTAAATGAAGAATAACAGGATCAATTAAAACAAAAATGGAACAATGGTGAAATTGATCACATTTTGTTTGAAGATAAAAGCATGATCCGAGATTACCAAGCGCTTCAGCATACATGGTTTGCCACAGGAAAGCAACGAATCATTCATACGACCGGTAAACATCGTGGTGTGAAGCTTTTGGCTACGGTCGATTACGTCACCGGAGACATCGTATGGCAAGAGGAAGAGCAATATACGGTCGTAGGGTTTCTCTCCTTCCTAAAAAAAGTGATGGAAGCCTATCCAACCGGAAACATCGTCATGATTCTGGACAATGCACGGATTCATCATGCCAAGTTACTTGCCCCCTTTCTACAAGCATTGAAAGAAAGATTGACATTTATGTTTTTGCCTTTCTACAGTCCACAACTGAATATTGTCGAGGATAAAAGCATGAAAAACCATTGATATCGTGAAAGGTTATTTGGCCCATGATCCACAGAATGGATGGTTAGGCAGGCACCCAATTTCATGTGCCTGAATATCATAGAAAAGAACGTTCTTTGTGACCCAGCGAATCCTTTACTCCTTTTTCGTCCAAAAGGGGCAGTCCCTGTTGGGCTACTGCCTCTTTTTAAAGGACATCTATCTTCCTATTGTGTATCGTTGGAATGATGATACTTTGGGCATACCTTGATCATATCGTCGGAGTTTACTCGTGTACGCTAGAATGGAGAATAAGTATGCACAGAAAGCAATCAAGGCGGAGCAATTAATAACTGCTCCGCCTTGATTGTGTGAACAGATGGGGAAACAAGTTTTTATATCTTTCGTTTCCATAAAGGATAATCTTAATAAACATTAATATCAATCTTTGGTTACTGTTTCCTTATATGTCCCAGTGACAAAGTTCTTACTCTAGACAGCAAAGCACCACATTGTTAATGATTCTCCTAATTCCAACGCTCTTCTTTTATGATTTTATTGTAATCAATTATAGTATTTCTATATACCCATCTGCTCCGTTCACCCTTATCCTTTGTCCATCCTTGATTAACTTCGTAACATTCTCCACTCCGACAACTGCTGGTAAACCATACTCACGTGCGATTACTGCTCCATGGGTCATCAGTCCACCAACTTCGGTAACGAGACCTTTTATGGATACAAACAATGGCGTCCAACTAGGATCAGTAAAGGCAGTGACTAGAATATCTCCATCTTCCAGATTTGCATCTTTCATGTTTAAGATAACGCGTGCCCTGCCCTCTATAACTCCGGTAGAAACCGGTAGACCTACAATAGCACCTGCTGGGTGATTTTCCCGTTTGTATTCACCTGCAATGTTTTCACCATCAGACGTGACCACACGTGGAGGAGTTAGTTTTTCATATAATTTGTACTCGTCTTTTCGTTTTCTGATGATCTGATAATCCAGTTTATTTGTGCGTACGACTTCGTGAAGTTCTTCAAAAGTGAGATAGTATATATCTTCTTTTTCATGAATCACGCCCTCTTGTACGAGTTGTTCGGCTTCTTTCAGTAAGGCCTGCTTATAAACGAAGTAACGATTAACCATTCCATATTTTGGATATTCCCTATACCCGCTGAAATTCCGGATTAGATCGATCATTCGTTTTGTTTCTTTGGCTTTTTGTTCACCATCGGGTAATTGCTTCAATCGATCTAATAACTCTTGTTCTTTTTCTAAAGCAACACGCCGCCCTTGCTCAAATTTCCGACTGCTGGCATTAGGCTTGAAGTTTTTGATATTGCTAAGAATCATGGGGATAAGTGTAATTGGTTTTTCACTCCAACGGGTTTTTGTAATATCGATTTCCCCGACACATCGCATTCCGTATTTCTTGAGATAAGCATCAATAGCATCCCGGGTTTCCTGTCCACCCTCAAACGTAACCAGTTTATCCAAAAAGTGATCATCTTTTACATGTTGTAGGTAATGTATTACTTCCGGATAAGGACGAATCACATCTGCGACATCCAAAAGTTCAAGACCCATTTCCGAAGTAATATTGTTTTGTACAGATTGGGAAAACGTGTCTGCTACGCTTTTTTCACCTAACCACTTATTCATTTTTTCATTGATCCATGATGAAGCATCCATAGCATCCATGATCACACCCATACGTGGGTCAAATAAAATCTTCTTTAATTGCGGGATATCTTCCAGGATAAAATCAAATAAATCTGCTCCTGATTTCATTTGGATGTTTTGTTTTAACACTTCTATTGATGTTTGACTACCCTTAATCGCATCAGAAACAATTTTAAAATTGGTTTCGTTTTGTGTTTGAAAACCCGAAGACGACATACCTTTATTGCCTTTACCAGGACTCGATACTTTTTCAGCATTTGGTGACAATTTTATAAAATCTTCTCGCTCTACGATGGTCATAAGTGCGTCTTTTATGAGCGGATCGGATTGTCCCAAGGCATCTATATATTTCTTTCTGCTAACAGGTGAAGCCAGATCATGTGTAACATCAACAAACAACCTTCCACCAGCTTGACGCATGGGGGCAGGAGTCGTTAACAGGAAAAACGACAATCCCAATGGCTTCATGGGGTCGGTCATCATTTGTTGATGACCGACCGATACATAGACGTGGTTTTCTTTATCATTCACTTCAGGTATCGGAAATAAGGTCGTGATTGGACGACTCTGAACAATATAAAATGTATCATCAACCAGACACCATTCGATGTCTTGAGGACAACCAAAATGAGCTTCAATCTGTCTTCCGATGCGTGCCAATTGCAAAATTTGTTGTTCAGAAAGTGTTTGCGTTTTTTGCTGATCCTGATCGATCTGCTTTGTCTCCGTTCCACCTTCTTTTCGTCCATAGATAGCTAATTTTTTGGTTGCTATCATCTTATCGACGATTTCATCAGCCTGTACCTTATAATTGTCCGCAGTCACTAAGCCAGAGACAAGCGCCACACCCAGTCCAAAACTAGCATCGATGGATAGCAGTTTTCGATTGGAGGTAATGGGGTCAGCAGTAAATAAAATCCCAGAAGCCTTTGGGAATACCATCTGTTGGACGATAACGGATAAATACACTCGGCTGTGATCAAATCCGTTTTGCATACGGTAAATCACGGCACGATCCGTAAATAGAGAAGCCCAACATTTGCTGATGTGCCACAAAATGGCTTCTTTTCCGATGATATTTAAATAGGTGCCTTGCTGACCGGCAAAAGAGGCGTGTTGTAAATCTTCAGCAGTTGCACTGGAGCGCACAGCATAAGCTTGGTTCTCGCCAAACTGGGAGAGATAGTGAGCAACAGCTTTCACAACGTCGGAAGGGATCTCAACTTCCATAATGATTTTCCGAATCTTCCTGCTGATTTTACCAATTTGATCTTGATCCTCTACTTTCAACAGTGCTAGTTGATCCAACAATGCATGGAAGGCTTCGTTTTGTTCGAGGGCTTTTTGGTAAGCTTCTGTCGTAACACAAAATCCTTCTGGTACTTGTATTCCATAAATCTTCGATAGTTCCCCTAAATTAATTCCCTTTCCTCCAACTACCATTTGTCTTGTTTTATCAACTTCTTGAAGCTCTAAAACATATTGTTTCATTTCTTTCCCTCCCATTTAATAGCTACTGATTTCGTCAATGTAGCGACATTACATGATTTATGCTAACGATTTTAAAAGATAAAAAACAGTCTAAAAATTTTCAGGTAACTATGGTATAATTAAACTAGGGAAGGGACAGTTGCCGATTATTTATCGTACTGTCCTTTTTAGTAACAAATCGTTATTGAGCTCCCATGACCATTAACTTAATAACTCAACTTTCGGACATGATTAACAAGCTGCATCAACTCGGTTATATGTACATATAGTGAGGTAAAATATGCGAAGGAAGTGAACTGCATATCGAATGACCAGCTGAAATCGCTACAAACACAAACCCCGGAAGAAGGGTTTGAATTAGCGGTTAAGCTCTCCCAACAAGGGGTTGAGGTTACACAGCCTTATGAAGAGATCAGGCAAATGTTACGACCGGTATATTCGAGAAATGCGGATAGCTTAATAGCGGTATCATAAGTCGTCGCGATTCATTTTCAAACAATAGTTGCCGCAAACAACTATTGGAAGATGGATACACCGCAACACTGGGGACACCACAATATTGGTATTGGTAATACCGAATGAATTGGATCGAGCGCAAATTAGCGTAAAGTTACGCTCTTTGGATGAAATGTTGGTATACTGGCCTAAACAAGAAAGGACGCAAGTCTTATTCGTTTCTTGCGTCCGATGGCAGGATTTCTCACTTCAGAAACTTTTTATCATTAAAACACCCCTATTCCTTTATTTACATGTAAATTGATTTTAATCAAAGTCTTCTTCCTCAATTTTTAATATATTTCCTGTATTTCCGTTTACCTCTACTTCATAAATTCTGTTATCTGGTGTTAAAATAAAGATTTCATAAACAAAAACCCCATGTTCTAAATCCATATCCACATGAATAACCTGGCCAGGAATCCTTTGAAGAGCAATATCTTGTGCTTGTTGCATCGTTAACCTTTGTCTAAACATGAAAACGATCCTCCCTATTTGAAAATATAGGCATTTATCATCATGGGTATAATATGTTTTAGTCATGTAAAAGGTTCAGATAAAGTTAAAGATACTCATTTAGTATATTTTGGGCAGTGAAAAATCTAACAAGAAAAATAACCCTTTCTGGCGAAGGTATACACCCAAACTACCAGAAAGGAGATCAGATCGCTGAAAGGGTTATAGTGAAGTGTACTGTTTTCATGCGATTTGACTATATCCCCACCGTATGCCAAACTTCTTCTTTTTCGCATGTTTGCCCGCAACCCGCATATAACCCATAACGCAAATCTATACAGGTGTGCCAGTGACGACGAAGGTGACCTCAAACATTCCCATTCCCAAAGATCCATGATGAAAAGGGGTGACATTCATTGGATATAAGTGGTTTCCCTGTAAGGTATGTATCCGTATCAACATTGAAAGATGTCCTTTGAAAAAAGGCATTAGCCCAACAGACAGGGACTGCCCTTTGGGTTAAAAGAAAGTTCTTTATAATTATGATTTGCAGAGTGTAATTGGGTGCCCGCTCAACTATACTCTTCGGGTCATGGATAACAGCCAAGGTACTTCACTCCTCCTGTTGCCTTTGCGGCCACATCGATTCGTTGCTTCGGTTGGGCTGACACGCCGTCGCATTCGTGATGAAAAATTGAGAATGGAGATTATGAAAGCTGGAACCCGTTCAAAAACTGGCGTATGCCTTTGCTACATAGAGGACATTTTGGACCCGGATTTACTCAATATTGTTAAAAAAGAGATTGAGGCTATCGATGCCGACAGTATAACGGCAGCAGATCAAGGGCTAGTGGAATATATCACGGGGCAAGGGTACAACCCTTTTCCCTTTGTTCGTTATACGGAAAGACCAGACGTTGCGGCCGTGCACATATTAGAAGGGTATTTAGTGATTATTGTCGATACATCCCCCTCTGTCATCATTACGCCAACGACATTATTTAATCATGTGCAGCACCCGGAAGAATATCGTCAACCACCGGGGGTTGGGACCCTCCTTCGTTGGATGAGATTTTTCGGGATTCTCATTTCCTTTTTAATCGTCCCCTTTTGGCTACTGCTGGTGGAGCATCAAAATTTGGTTCCCCCTGTTTTGGATTTCATCGGCTTGGAAGAAGAACTTGAAGATTTCCCTGTATTTGTACAAATACCTCATTGCTGAAGCTGGAGTTGAAGCTCTTAGAATGGCCGCCATTCACACTCCGGGGCCGCTGGAATCAGCCTTGGGTGTCGTCGCTGCTTTAATCATTGGAGATATGGCCATCGATATTGGCTTTTTTACACGAGAAGTGCTCTTTTACGTAGCGGTTGGGGCCATCGGCATGTACATGACGCCTAGCTATGAGTTTGGATTGACACTTAGAATCTTGAGATACATGCTCATTATAGCGATCGTTGCCTTTGGCCCGATGGGTTTTGTTTTTGCCTTGTTTTTATCCTTTATATGGATCGTTTCAATGCGCCCTTACGGAAAACCGTATTTGTGGCCATTCCTTCCCTTTGACCCGTATGGGATGTATGAAATTCTCGTTCGAACAGCGATTCCTTCCGAGCATTGGCGACCGGCTATTGTTGATGCCAAAGATAAACATAAGCAGAGATCTATGGACGAGTAAACATGCCATTTCTAAAGAAAATGACTCCTATTATCTTTTAAATAGGAGTCATTTTTACATTTAAATTTAACCGTATTATTGGCCTTTACGTGAAGCCTGTTGATTTTGTTTTTTTACCTTCTGTGCATCTGTTTCACTTGCAAATTCTGTTTGGTTGCTTTTTCCTTTTTCAGCAGCCTCATTTTGTTTCTTTACCTTTTCGACATCCGTTTTCGATGGATTATTTTGGTTTTGTTGATGATTCATTTTTATCACCTCCTCGTCTTAACTAACCTGTACGTTTTTCTTTTCTTCTATTCAAACGAACGATTGTCATATTTCTATGATCAAAAAAACAACCTTTTTGGGCGACAAAAGGCTGTTAAGCAAAGAAGGTATATAGATGAGTAACAATAAGCGAACACATACACTTTACCGGGGCCTTTCTTTGATGTCTAATCACCCACTAGAAACGGGAAAACTTTTTAATGCTGAGAAAGCCTTCGCCATTTTTTTTGCAAAATTTATGGGAGGCTCTACGGATTGAACATGTATATAAAGAATCGTTGGGTCCGTGTATATCCAATGATTGTGAATAGCACTCACCGTTAACTCTTGTTGTAACAGTGCCTTTGAAAACGGAAAAACTTCCGTTTCCAAAACGGTTACTTCTGATAGGTTTAGTGCATTTCCTTTATTGTCTAATTCCCCAAAAGATAAATGTGCCACCAATACAGATGAAGCATCCTTCCCTTCAATGGTGACATGAAAATCTCTAGTCAGATCAACAGAACAAGTTCCTTTTTCCACTTGCTCTTTCCCCTTACCATGAACGATACTGGCAAATTCATGGCAAAGAGATTTTTCCTTGCGCTCCTTTGGTTCCCCTTTCGAGCGAAAGTCCTCATACCCCTGATACAACTCATCCATTAGTTGGGTAATAACTGATCCATCCTGGTTACCATTCTCACCAATTTCTTTACGTAGGATTGAGATGTTTCGGTGAAGAATGTTCGCCTGATCAGAGGGAGAATGCTCATTAATCATTTCTTCCATTTGATTCATCCAGCGGTTCACGTCGGTTAGGTAAAGTTCCCAATGAGTTTGTGCCACGGTGTCACCTCCGAAATGTGCTTCTTACCATATGTATGGGACGGATGGATCGTCTTATACCTAACGGTTATTCAAGGTAATTAATTTTATGACCTCAAATCTAATAAGAATCGACTACAAAAAAAAGAGGAGATCGCCCAATCTCCTCATAATGAAAGTTCCCTAACGAACCAACGAATCCAAATGGATACCAACCATTTCCGACTTTTCACTAATTTATGCATCCAATAAGAATATGTTCAAAACTAAAAATCCGGAGGCTTCCCTCCGGATGATGCACGGCCTTCCTGATCATTAATGCTCTTTTTTATCCATGTTTTCTTCGGCCATTTTCACGGCCTGCTTAACCATATTTCCAGCATCACGAGTCGTAATACCGCCCCAACCTTCTTGCTGTACAGTGTCATAAAAACCCAGCTCTTTTGAAATTTCCTCTTTTAAGGCATCGGACATAATACCCCGGTTTCGGGCCACATGAACAACTCCTTGTTTCAAAATACCGTGCTGTATATAGTTTGAATCAGAAGGGCGAAAATATAACTACCGATGTCCAGCACAACTGGAAATCGAAGCCATTTTTTGGTCCAAAAAACTTACCGTAACATACATAAGAACCGAAACCTGAGAAACCCTATCGATATCCAGGTTAAAAAGGTGGTAAGGTTATGCAAGAATCCCTGGTCGTCATTGTACGGGCCCTGATTACTTTTTTTATTATCCTGCTGTATGCCAGGATTATTGGGAAGCAACAAATTGGAAATTTTACGATGTTCGATTACATCAATGGGATTACCATCGGTTCCATCGCAGGTACGCTAGCCACAGATCTTTCTTCTAAGGCCCTGGTTCACTTTCTTGCTTTGACTGTATTTATTATCTTAACCATCGTTTTGCAATTGATTGGAATCAAAAATCGATTTCTGTCTAAGGTCCAAGATTCAGAACCCGTTGTTCTGATGCAGGCAGGCAAGATCCTGGAGAAAAATTTACAAAAGGTACGTATTACCAAGGATCAACTCATGGCGCAATTACGAGCCAAAAATATTTTTTCTCCGCTAGAGGTTGAGGTTGCTTTGTTGGAACCCGATGGTGCCATTTCTGTGTTACCGAGTTCCTCCTATCAGGTCGTCCAAAAAAAGGATTTAAACATTCCTCCTCAAGCAGCAAAACTCACAACTGAAGTGGTCATAGACGGAAAAGTTATTAACCAAAACCTCACTCAGCGAAATAAAGATCAAGATTGGCTTACGGAACAACTCAACAACCAAGAAATCACCAATCTTCGTGAGGTATCTTATGCGGCTATCCTGCCAAATGACACGCTTTACGTGGACAAGTTTGACGATCAGGTTGGGGACGAAATGAATATTAGTGATTATCCTGGTCCTTACTAAGCCAAACGGAATGGGGGAATTCATTCATGAATAAATTTTTGCTTTATTTCATTCCAGCGTTATTTCTTATTTTCGTCATAGGGCTAATGACAGGCGGGGGTTGGCTTAAGGAGCCTATAACCGGACAAGATGATCTATTGGCTTACATCCAGAACATTGAACAGGCCATGGAGGAAGAAAATTGGGAGGAAGCATCGGCTCAACATCAGAATGCTGAACAGGCGTGGGAAACGATATCGAAACGTATTCAGTATAGTGTAGAACGGGAGGACATGCTCGCTGTCAGTGAGACGATTTCTAAAATGGAAGGCGGAATTGAGGAAGAAGATTCAAGCACGATTTCCCCCGAACTCTATTATTTCTATGAATTATGGTCCAAATTAGGTTAAACTTGTTTATATATAATAACACCCACATTTCTATTTTTGTTCATACGTTCATCACAGATTCTCTGATAATGGAGTGTACAACACTGTGATGAACAAAAAACCAAACACTTTATACAACATTGAGTGTTTGGCATTCCATATTCTACTGATAAAAAATGCTCCGCAAAAATTATCTAGCCTTTACGGGAACATTCATAAAATCATTTCTCTGTAGATGTTATTTTTTAAAGAAGTCTATAAATATAGGCGTTTCAAGGATTTGTAAGCAAGCTTACATCATGCCGTCCATATATCAGGTATGTTTTTCATACCTTTCTAATCAATATTGATAATTAATGTCCCAAAAAGGGTACTTTTATTCGTATTATTTCGCCTATAATCCCTATAATCCACTTTTTTTATAATTTTCTTGTTAAAAAGTCATAGTTTAAATTCTTTTGCCCGTTATTCAATTCCTATATAAATGTTACAAACTTAGTTTTGAAAAGGAAAGATTGATCGTTTATCATTATGAGAATATATATTCTGAAGGTGGTTAAAGCATGTATTAAGATTTGTTGTCATTGGAAAGTTGTTATTTACTGAAATCATCGTTAATACCATTGCTCAGAGGATTGTAAAATACCGTCGACAAACTTCAGTTTCCGTTGTTGATGGATGGATAAATGACCACCAGAATGTATATACCCATACCTCCAACCTGGGCACAGCTTCGTTGGAATTAACCCATTTGAACCCGATCGGGGAAGCATTTAATAATAAACCTCGAATATAAAATGGTATAACGCAATATTTATCCAAGTGGGGTTAAAAATCCATCGGTGAGGAAAGGTGATAACATGACTGATGAGTCAAGATACAATAAAGACGAGGAAAATCTAAAAAATCAGCAACTGGATAAATACCGCAAAAGAAATACCGGACATCCATTAACGACTGAACAAGGGAGATTAATATCAAATGATACGGATCAATTAAAAGCCGGTGAGCGCGGTCCTTCCGCACGTCAGGATTATGAGTATTTTGAAAAAATGACACGCTTTGTTCACGAAGAGATACCAGAAAGAGTCGTTCATGCCAGAGGTTACGCAGCCCATGGTGAATTTGAATGTTATGAGTCGATGAAACAATTTACTAAAGCAGGATTTTTGCAGAAGGCCGGAAAAAAGACGCCATTATTTGCCCGATTCTCTACCGTTCAGGGGGACAGGGGATCCAAGGATACAGCAAGGGATTTACGCTGCTGGGGGACAAAGTTTTATACGGAAGAAGGAAATTATGATCTTACAATGATTAATATGCCTGTAAAGGAAAATCAGGATCCGATGCAGTTTCCGGATTTGATGCATGCATACTTCCCCGAGCCACGTACTGGTTATCCAACAGCTTCCGGTGCTCATGACACTTTTTGGGATTATGTTGCCAACAATGCGGATTCCCTTCACATGATTATGTGGATCATGTCTGATCGAGGCATTGTAAGAAGTTATCGCATGATGGAATCGTTTTCGATTAATACGTACCTATTTGTCAATGACCAAGAGCAAGCAACTTTTGTGAGGTTTACTTGGAAACCTGTACTCGGCACCCATTCCCTGACAATGGATGAGGCGCAAAAAATTGGGGGGATTGATCCGGATTACCATCGTCGGGATCTACGGGAAGCGATTAACCGCGGGGCTTTTGCGGAATATGAATTGGGCGTCCAAATGATACCGGAAGAAGATGAATTCAATTACGATTTTGATGTGATCGATTCAACAAAGTTTTGGCCGGAAGAGATCGTCCCTGTTCACATTATCGGTAAGATGACCTTGAACAGAAATGTTGATAATGAATTTGCGGAATCGGAACAAGTCGCCTTTAACCCAGCGAATGTCGTTCCGGGCATAGATTTTTCCAATGATCCCGTCCTTCAGGGCAGGTTAATTGCTTATCAAAGTGCCCAGTACTACCGGCTTGGGGCGAACTTCCAACACTTACCGATCAATCAGCCGATTTGCCCGGTAACGAACAATATTCGACGAGGTTCCATGAGGTATCCCATCGATGTTGATCAGGTAAGCTATCATAGAAATTCGCTGGCAGATAACACGCCACATGAGACGCCCCCGGAAGAAGGCGGCTATGAAAGTTATCCAAAATGGGTGGAAGGACATCTCACGCGAAAACGGAGCGAAACGTTCAAAGATTATTTTTCGCAACCGAGGATCTTTTGGAATAGTTTAACCCCCGTTGAAAAACAACACACGATCGAAGCATTCGGTTATCAGGTTGGAAGTGTCAATAGCGAGTCTGTTCGTCAACAAGTGGTTGACTTACTTGTCAACGTGGATAGGGATTTGGCATGTATTATTGCTGACAAAGTGGGTGTCGATCATCCAAGCGGATCCCATGTTGATGTTTCCACGAGTTACCCTTCTTTGAGCCAAGCGAATACCCCCCATTACGCTTATACGCAGAAAGTTGGGGTTCTTATAGGGGATGGTTTTAACGGGAATGAGGTCACTCATACGATGAACGTGTTACAAGAGTACGGGGTTTTTGTCGATATCGTAAGTGAATCGCTTGGGACTGTGACTGGGGATGATGGCACACAAATCAAGGTTGATAAAACCTTTGATACAACGAACGCCGTCCTTTTAGATGCCCTTTATGTTGTGGGGGGAAAAGCGAACAACCAGGCAAAATTTGATGACGACATTGTTACATTTATCAGAGAAACATTCAAACACTTTAAACCGATCGGCATTGCAACAACCGGACAATCTTATTTTTATGCCCAAGATCCCAAAGCTTATCCTGGTGTTGTCTTTGCTTCCCATAATCCTGATTTCGGGCATGAATTTGTCTCTGCCATCGCCCAACAACGTTTCTGGAGTCGAAAGGTGTATTAGGTTTTGTTCCATTTAGATGAAAAGAGTAGCGCTGGCTACTCTTTTTTACGTCGACGAGCTTCTATGAATACAAATACATTATCAATTTTTCTCTAGCTTATTTGAGCAACATTAAGACTATCTCTCAAGCCAGTCAAGAATTCAATCTCCGGTAGATCAGTTAAAGTAACAATAATAGGAAAAATGTCATATTTAGTAGTTTGATTTTATAGGCGATAAGTTTTTGAACTTGAATCAAAAAAGGTTGGTTGATCCCTCATCCGTTCACCATGGTAAACCTGACTAATGAAGATTAATAGATAAAGGTCAATAATCTATAATAAGATACGTCAAGAAAAATTACAAAACTTAATTATCGGTGTGTATAACGATAATTGAGATTTTCCGTTATGCCTTGAGCACCTGCTTCTTAGCAGCGTTCATCACTGCCAATAACGAAGAAAAACCATCAGTTTTGGTGTTTCACGATTAGTCACCGTTATCCAAACATTTGCTTTTTGTATGAGAGGGCAAGGGTGATTTTCAGGGGAAAGGCTACGGTGCCGATATTCTTCGAATTGCAGTTTTTTCACATGGAAAGTTCGCGCGTTGCATTTTTCCACATCGTTTTCCAACAACTCTTCCAAATCATAAGCTGGATAATCACTTCTTTCGTGCATGAAATGAAAGACTTTTCGCGTGCAAATCAATCGCGCTGTACAGCTGTTTTTTCAATATGTCCCGTAATATCCAATTTTTCAGCCGTACGGCTTATCCGTTGGCATACCTTCTCCCTATAAGTGGCTCCAGCTTCGTTCTGCCGAATCACCTGTGCTTCATACCCTCAGACCTGTTAACGGCATGTAGGATTTGTTGAAGGATGGTTTCGGGAAACATGGTTCCGTCATTCCCATCTTTCATTGTAAAGTTGGAATTACGTTAAAATTCCCTGCATGTTCACGCTTCAAAGCGTTTATAATAGAACTTGTCGCGCGCGCTCTTTTCTTGAATAGTGAATGTGGTGGGATGTGTGTATTCCATAAGTGACATAAAGGCGAGTGAACCTCTCCACCTAAATCAAAGATTTTGATGGAGCTTCCCTATTCACAGACGATGGCTTTGTTCTATGTGAACCGAGTCTTACATCATCTCCCAGGGCTTTGTTTTATACTGATCGGACAGGACCTTGCCCTACAGTCGAAACCATGTATTTATACAGTTGGACACAAACCCAAAAGGTCCCGTCCAACTTTTTCAATATTGATGGCCGCATTGTGGTCGCGGTCTAAAACTGTTCCACATGACTTGCATACATGCGTGCGAACGGACAGGGCCTTTTTCACACGCTTCCCACAGCTGGAACAGTCTTGACTCGTATAATGGGCTTTAATTTTGACGAGTGTTCCACCATTATTGTTACACTTGTACTCGAGCTTACGACAAAAAGCACCCCAACCAGCGTCATGAATCGACTTTGCCAAATGGCGGTTTTTCACCATATTTTGAATCTTTAAGTCTTCTACAAAAACGACTTTATACATTTTCGAAAGGTGATAACTTCGTTTATGGAGAAAATCACGCCGTTGGTTCGCAATTTTTATGTGCAGTTGCTGCACGTTTTGACGTTGTTTCTTCCAGTTATTTGAACCTTGCGTCATTCGGGAAAGTTTCTTTTGTGCTCGTTTCAGTTTCTTTTCTGCTTTCAAAAGGAATCTCGGATTTTCGACGTTGGTCCCATCCGATAGCACGGCAAACTTATGAATCCCAACATCAACGCCTGTGGATTGAACGGGAAAATCAACCGTTTCGTTTACGTGTCTTTCGACGCTGAAGATCGCAAACCAACGATGACCTTGGCGTTTGATCGAGACTTGTTTCACCTTTCCTTCTATTGGGCGGTGAAAGTTTACATAGACTGATCCGAGTTTTGAAATAAGAAGATGATTGTTCTCATCTAACG